>CP147779.1:0-2808651 GCA_037308085.1 Promethearchaeati archaeon SRVP18_Atabeyarchaeia-1
TTATCTTGAGGAAGATACAGGTTTGGATGAATTGTTCAGGATGGGTTTGGAGGTTTGGCTACTGCCTCTTGTATGTTATTGCCGCTGATCCTGGAATCACTGAGGTTCTCAATGTGCTCCAGAATTATGGGGCAGGTTAGTCCACTCGTGAAGCATTTTCCTTCACAGTCATCCCACATGACCCTGAATCTTGGCGCGATGGAGCATTGCTTCCCGCGCTCATCTGGCTTATAGAAACTGCATTCACCCTGTTTGGAAGTGTGGTCAATAATCAACGCGATTATGCGATGGTCCTTAACTGTTGGGTCAAGAGTAAGTTCATAGCGCATTTCTTCGCCATCGAACTGAACGGTCTTGAGTGATTCCAATCGCGGATATTCTGCCTTCAACAAACCACCCTTTCTCATCTTATTCACGCAAACTGCTCAAGATAACATCAAATAAGAGACAACACAGCTGCGAAGCCGAGACTTGGTCAGTTCAATGGGACTCATCAAGCGTCCCGGTTCAGCATTGATCTTCTTAATCAGCTCTGCAACCATATCGCGAGGATCAGTCATACCCAAGCTTCCAGACAACCTGATTCTACATTGTTTCTCTTCTTCTCTTTTGCCGGGGTCGATCGCGACGAAAGTCACCATGCTCTCACTTCACTCCCCAGTTCCTAGGCGTAGATCGGATCGGAGCAACTATCCGGCAGGCTTCTCATCTCAGCCCGTTGTCGTGACCGCAGCCCGAATCGGGCCTGTGAGGAGGATTCTGACCAAGGGGTTGCCTCCCTGTTCTTTGCGTCTCTAAGTGATTCAGATTCGCTGACGAGGCCTTTCTGTATGCTTGCCGCTGCACACTTTGCAGCTTTGGCCACCTCGTTGATGATCTTCTTGTCGCCAATTGCAGCACCCATGCGATACAAAGCAATGGCGGCTACGACATGGGGTAACATTCCGAAGGTCTCTCCCGCCTTAGTCATTGTACGTACATATTTCGCGGCGAGTACCTGGGACTGTTGAGTGTAATTGCACAAGCTTGCTATCTTTGGGATCCACGCAACCGGATCCGGAGGAGGGACTGTGATCCCTGCTTCGGTCTTCATGATATTCATGCAAGCATTGAACTCTGAAACGCTGACCTGCAGAATTGGGAGCAAGTCGCGGAGCATAAGAGGGAGCTTAGATCTCCTTATCGCAGCGTAGAGGGAGACCGCGACGAATGAAGATATGCACCGACCCATTGTGAGACGCTTCTCGGCAACTTTGCGGTAGATTGCACAGGCTTCTTCGCGCACGTGGGTTGGAAGGCTGAGACGATCTGCGAGGTCGTTAAGGGCTGTGAGGGCTTTCGCTATGCTAAGATCTCTGGAATCTTTTGTCCTGGTACGGGAATGCCATTTCCTGAGCAGGATTGCCCGGTAGCGAGCCTTTCCGCCGAGGGCATTTCCTTTTGCATCCCTGAAACCGCCCGCTATCTCACTTGATATTCCAAGGTCGTGAAAGGCGATGGTTGTCGGTGGCCCAGATTCGCACATCGCCGAAAGGTAGCTTCTTCCGGTGTGGCTTCCATCAGCAAAGTTTGACTCGAACTCTGGGCTGAAGACTTGGTGATTTGGGACAGTTCCACATTCCTTGCACACGTATTGTCCTCTTTCAAGATCCATGATTAGTCTTCCGCCACAGACTTCACAGTTATCTAGGCTCTCAGTCTGTTTTGAGCTTGATTCTCCATGCCTTATTGATTCAAGCAATCGCGCTCTACCTCTCTTAGGATGAGACCCCCGTTGTGTCACGCCAACTGAGGCTTCTGTAGGATCACTACGCGCCCACCTATATATGTTTATCTGTTGAACACATAAACACTTATCTGGGACGTGTTGGAGGATGAAAATGACTAGGGCGATATTGCGAGCCTATAGACGCCAACGGGGTCTGTGGCGCATCAGAGCTCAAGATCAGCCCACAAACTCCACTCTCACGAATTCGTAGAACGAAGACGCTCTTGACCTGAAATTCAAGCTGCAAACATTGAATAATCAAGAACTACTAATTCCTTAGTAGGCTTTACCAGATGGTGAATATTAGTGGTAAACAAACCCAGAATCACACAAGGAAACAGAAGCAAGAAAGCTGGACGCAACGGCGGTGACACGGTCAGGCACAGGGAGCGCGTGGCTGAACGTGTGAGGATTGCGTTAGAGAGTCTACTCGCGGAGGTGCGGAAATCAAATCCTGATGTTTTGTCCGCCGCTGTCGTTGATGAGGCTGGCGCACTACTGGCTTTCGCGGGTGAGGTCTTCGTTCTGACTGAAGGTGAGCAGTTCAGCCTGGGAACCATACTGATGTTTATTCACGGGATGGCGGAAGCCGGCTCAAAGTTTCTCGGCTCAGGACAGGTCAATTCTGTGCATGTGAACTGTGAAGGGGGCAAGTGGTTCGTCATAAAGCTCGGTAGAAGCGAAGAGACTGGTGGCTTGCTTGGGATAAAGACAACATCGGAGGCCAATATGGGGGCCGTCATGCTCGACGCTCGGAAAGAGGCAGAGAAGATAACTGCATTGATGGCCGAGACGAGAGAAGAGAGGAAAGCATTCTTTGAGGCACCTAAGAGACTTTCGAAATTGACTGCGGAGGACATGGCCGCTTGGTGGGGACTGAGATTCAGAACACTAGAACGAAAAAAGCAGAGCGACGATCAAAGAGAAGAGAATGCCGAAGAGACTTTCTCGATAAAAGACTACTGGGATGAAGCGCTGAAAAAGACGAAGAAGAAACCTTAGTAATTCAATAATCGGTGGGCTAGCAACAGAAGATATTGTCGGTTGCACTTTCACAAATGTTTAAATTCCGTGCACGGAAGACTACTCTAGGAGGCCGATGCGGGAAAATCTCAGCGCTTATTGATTATTTGTCTCTGGATTGGGGATTGTGATGGGTGAGATTATAACTATCCATAGTTTCAAAGGTGGCTCGGGGAAAACCGTAGTAGCCTCCAATCTGGCACTAGTGCTGGCTCGTCGCGGTCAGCGAGTAGCTTTGCTTGATTTTGACTTTAAGGCGCCCAGTCTCTTCACGGTTTTCCACCCAAATGGAAACTTCAGATTCTGGCTGAACAATTGGTCTGTGGGCGGCTGCTCCATAGATGAGGCGCTCGTTGATCTCTCAAGCCACTTCAACTTGCCTGAGAAGCTTCTCCAAGTGGGGTTTGCCGATCCTAGAGGCGAATCTATCAAGAAAAGCCTCCAGGAGCACCTGACTCCTGAAGGGCAGGCATCTTTCTACCAGCATATTGTAGAAGACCTGAACAGCCTCACAAAAGCCGGTGTAGATTACATCTTGCTTGATACTTCTCCAGGCTTCTCATACACTAGCCTGGCAGCGATCCTGTCCTGTGAGCGGCTGCTTCTTGTCACCAAGACCGATGAGCTTGATCTAAGTGGGACCAAGGAGCTCATCAAGAGCGTCTATGATGCCGTATTGAAGAAGAAGGTCTTGCTCATTGTGAACCACGCGCCACCACAGATCCTCCTTAACCCTGGCGAAGGTGAGAAGCTTAGAGAAGAAATCACCGAGAAACTGAACCTGAAAATCACTGCTCTTATTCCGTGCTACTGCGACCTTGTAGCAGCAAGAGGAAGGGGTCTTGTCGTCAACGACAAGCCAGATCACGGCTTCTCTAGGAACATCAACATGATAGCGGACAGACTGGCGCACTAGAAGGGGAAGAGGATTGACGAGGCTCAAGCCGGCAGGGGTTGACTCTCGTCTTATAAGACATGGAGTCACAGATCTCTTCTGAGGACACACTGGTGATATGGTTTGATCGGCGCAGTTCTTCAGCTGTTCGGAGAGAATGCCGACAGAGCGGCCTATCTTGTTATTGAGCGGAAACCCTTCATCGTGTTGGGGGAAGCTCCAAGAGAAGCGGTGAATGGTTTGTCCGTCTTCTGCCCTAGTCGCGTTTTGCGGGAACTCGAGAGTGATGGTACCGTCTCTCCGTCTCTCGCTCTGCTAATGAACTTCGTCGACGCCGAGAGGAGTGATCCTTCTGCGAGCAGATTCTTCCTGACAGGCTATAACTTCTCCGCTGGGGGAATATCTAAACTCCGCTCAATTGTTCCGATGGGATGGGTGGTCGTCTCGCCTGATCCTTCGACTGAAACAGGGGTACCCGCTGATCTGCCCGTGTTTGATGTCTCTTCTTCGAGTTTCAGGAATTTTCCTTCAGTCTATGAGTTGGACTACGAGTTCTCATTGATTACGAAGGTAAGGTCTTTGCTCGATGAAGGCGATGAAGCTACGGCCGATGAGTTCACTCGTTTGAAGCAGAAAGACTTCTATGACAAAGCGGGGGCGTTCAGGACACTCATCACCGAAAGCTCTGAGGAGTCTTCCGACCAGTTCGCAGAAAGTCTACTCAATGGTTTGATCAAATTCGACGTGACTACTCTTCAGATAAGCAAGATATTTTCTCTCTTGAGGTGTGAGCGTTATGATAACATCCTGAGCACCTTGGAGTCAAAGCTGGGTTCTTCATACAGGGAGAGAATTATGACAGATTTGTGGGAGCGGATGAGGAAACCCGTCCCGCTTGATCCAATATCGATAATCTCACTTCCCAGCGAGCTGCTCCCTGTAGCCAAGGCAATGGTCAAGCTGGGAACAGCTTCGGTCGACGAGGTGGCCAAGGAAATAAGAAAAAGGAAGGGGATTACCTTCAAGCTCCTGGATGAACTCAGGGAACGGGGTCACCTGACCTTGAAGACCATTGGGGGCAAGGTCACGTTCTCAATAAAGACATGATAATGTACCGATCAGCAACTTCCTCGCCGTTCTCGAAGGCAATTCCTCATCTGAAATCTTGCGCATCTTCTTCTGAGCTCGATATGACCACGATGACTTGGTATTTTGGATTTACCGAAGATATCCTTGAAAGTCCGCTCAATACTTGCGGGGCGGGGGGAGGATCTCATTGCTGAATATGCTTCTTTGCGATACTCTCAACAGTCACGGTCAATTTGGCATGAATATGGCTAGTCTTTTATGTGCTCGTGACATCCTTCTGATTATGGAGGTAAAGTTCCTGGGAGTGTCTGAGAATTGCTCAGACATAACACGAGGTTATAATATCAGGCTAGGCGGACCTTGCAAGGAATTGGATCAGCACATGTAGTGATTCTGATGGCATCAACCGCAAGTGACTCAATGACTAAAAAGATACACTCTGTCCAGATCACAGTAGATGGAGTTTTGTGTTACTACGAAGACTTCGGTGGGTCTGAGGAGGGACACATGGCCGAGCCTCTGCTGGTTACGGGTCTGCTTAGCGCGATGGCAGCCTTGGTCAGGGAGATAACCAAGAAAGGAGTTCTGAGGAAGATAGAGTCGCCACCTGTCAAGTTTTTCGCACTGCAAGCTATGGAGACTCCTCAGGTGATAATCTCCATGTTTACTGACATCGTCTTTCCCGACTATCTCTGCGACATTGTCTTGGGGGAAGTCTCTGAGTTCTTCTTGGAGAAATATGTAGGCACGCTGATCTCGTGGACAGGCGAGAACCTGACTATGGCGCTATCTCCGCACATTAAGAAGATCGTCACAGAGGGCGTTGATAAATATACGGCTAAGGAGATGGACGAGGGCGAACGACTGGAAGCGCAGAGCGCCCAGACGTAGGGCACACGACCAAGTTTCATGTTTGATTACGACGGAAGTAAGGTTCTAGCATCAGCTTCTCTCTTATTGTGTCTTCTATGCTTGGCAACTCGATTGTCCACCAGTTGACCGTGTTGAGGTTGCTAAGGTAGTTCAAGGCATCTCTGATCTCGTCTATTCTCGTAAAGGGGTGGTGCTTCCCTCCTTCTTCCTTGAGGTATATGTGAGCCCCGACAACTCTGCTAGCTACAACTTTTAGAAAGTCCTTGGAAGAACGATTCTCACTTAGCGCCCAATTGCATGAGTTGGCGTGGCCCAGATCGAATGCTATCTTGGAGCCACATACTTCCGCCAATTCGCTTAGGTCGTACGGGTCCGACGACAGACCGAACCTTAGGTTCTCTATGCAGATCGTAATAGACTTCGTTTCAGAGATTTCGACGAGTCTCGTCAAGTCATCGGCGACGTTCTTTCTTGGGCATTCCTCGTCGTCTACGCCCGCATGCACAATGAGGTACTTGGCCTCTAACTCCTCGAGAAAATCCAGGTACATCTTCAGCGTGTTGAACGTGTTCTGCCTGATCTCTGGGTTCACTGAACCTATTGCCTGATCCAAGAAGGGTGAGTGATAGAACACTTTCAACTCATACTGGTTCATTGCTTCCTTGAGCTTCACGCGGCTTCTTCGAGTAGCGGGGATTGGTTTTTCATCACAGTCTAGTTCGACGGCCTCAAAGCCTAGGCTAACAGCGAATTTCATCACGTCATCTAAGCTTTTTGAGACCCAAGATGATATTGCAAGTGCGGGGAGGTGGATTTGCATGCCAAAAATAGTCTCCTTGAACTAGAGTACTGCCAGATACGGTTTGTCTTCACGCTCTTTAGTCGTCCTCAACTTACCCAAAGTATTCAGGTGATTTCTCTGGTTTGGCTGTTTTTGCTGGCCGCTTTGCGAGTTCCTGCTCTATCTTTCCGAGTTCCTTCTGCATTTTCCCTATTTTCTCGTCGAGGATTGACAGGTCCAATGGGATCTTGAGCACGTCGACTACGACTTCAAGAAGACATTTCGCGGCCGCTGGATCACGTGTGAGGAGGGGATACGTGTCTGCAAGCAGGCAGATTCCGTTTATATTGTACGCTATTTGGGCTATGACCGGAGCTAACCCATTCATGCCTGAGATTGTTGCGCCTCTAAAGATCTTGGTGGTTCGGTTCTTTGAGAAGTCATCTATTAGCTCCCTATTCGTTCCCGCAATCCACACTTTGCGCTCCGTTGGTATGTATCCAAGGACGCTAGCCGCCAATGCGACCAGAAGTTGCACGTTATAGTGCTTACACGTTCGAGCTATGTAGTCAGAATACTCGTACTGCCCCATATTGCTCGAGGGCTGAAAATCGCCTGTGAAGACGAATGCATCGTTAGGGGAATCACTTCTATTTGAGAAGTAGGTTGAACCTCGAGGTAGATGTGGGCGACCATCCTTCCTGACATATATGCTCGGTGGACTGTCTGTGCAGAATACCTCAGCACACTTCACGGACTCAAGGCTCCGGGCTATTGCTAGAGCCGCAGTCTTGCCGACGTTTGCCACCCCAGGCATGCCAACGAAGGCTATCGGCTTCCTGAGAGATGAAGGGTCTATCTCCACTAGTTCTCTGGCACGTATCAACGCGATCCTTCGCCCTCTTCTATTCCGTTTGCTCCTTTATCCGCAAAAACCATGTCAGAGCAGCCCACGCCCAAATGTGTCCGCACATATAGTCTCGTGCGCCGGCATCGGTTGTAATCGCGAATGGGTACCTACTATTTGAATCTTTGCCTAGCCACTGATACTTGCTTAACTAGAAGAGAGCATGCAATGCGAAATCGGAGGTTGGAGTCGCCAGAAGCAAAGAAGCGCACCCAGATGCCATTAGGAAGATAGCGTTGAAATTCTGGCCGAGAAATTGTTTCGAATTGGGGAGCTGCAGAGCTGCCAGCAAACAGAGATATAGGCGGAAGAAGAGTCAGTCGGCAAGTTCGGCAATTGATGCCGCAAAATCGGTTCTTGAGAAGGTTAGAAGCCAGAGGCAACAGGCTGGGTAATTCTACACATCAGCGGCTTTGGGTTTCTTGGTAGCCGTAGCTTTCCCTTTTGACATTATCTGAATACCTGTTATCGCCCCATTCTTCGCGATTACCCTTATTTGCCCGTCCATCGTGAAAAGCCCGTCGACGTCATTCACCCTTTCGAGTCTGACTTGCTCCACTTCTTTCCCGAATACTTTTGTCTGAACTTGGACGTTTTTGTAGACGGCGTCCTTCAAGATGATTGCTTCAACTTCGTATCCCTGCGGAGTTTCGCCAAATTCTCTTGCCAGTGAGGTCACGTCACAGTCTGCCTCTGCACTCACTCTGTTTGAATAAGGTGCTTCTTTTTCTGGGGATGATGAGCTAGCTTCCGTTAGAGCATTACTGGGTTCCGAACTTGGGCGTCTTGCTGCTTCGCCAGTCTTCTGGGTAGCAGATCTCAGAGGCAGAGGCGGAGGTGGTGGTCTATCTAATATTCTTGAGACTGCTACACTTCCAGGGTTCGTCACGCTCTTGACAAAATCTCTGAATTCATTAGTCTCTTCTCCTTCGTCAATGGAGTTCACAGTATATGTAAGCCCAAGCTCGCCTCTTATTGGTCCGGCAGCCATTCTGGCTCCAATGAAACGCACTCTGATCCCCGATTCCCTGCCGTTGAAGTTGTAGATCTTCCTTCTCGTGTGGTCTATCAGGATCACGACGTTGCAAGGTACTAGCGCTTCATTGATCTTTTCCACAGGTACCTCGAGCTTACTTCCGTCCTCTTTGATTTGGTAGATTTCATACTCCATTTTTCTGTTGCACACCTAAGAATGGCGATGTTCGCAACTAGCTACCTTCCCTAACACTTGTGATCCAGACTTCGTGATATAAACCGTTCGAATCGGTTGTAGACTTCGCAAAAACTGTCACTTGCCATTAGGGGGGAATAGCAGGGCAAGCATTCTGGTTAAGAAACGTGGACATCAGCTCAGGAAAGGCTTGAAAGTCCCAAAGCGCACAGCCGTCTCGGTTTAATACGGTGGAACGACTTGTTAATTGCCCGCAGGATAGTTCGAGGAGTAATGTCTAAATCCTCCTCGCTCCCGCTTAGACTCAAGGAGTTGGTTAGGATCACCGTTATCAGCGTCGTCCGGGCGCCCGTTGATATTAGGCTGCTATACCCTCCGATCGGCATGGCCTACGTCACCAGCTACCTGAAGAGCCGCGGGCACAGCGTCAAGCAGATGGATCTTGCTGCAGAGATGAGGCTCGACCTCAGGTCGAGGCTAGCATTAGCTGAGTGTTCAAGAACAAGTAGAGTTTTGCTGAAAATCATATTCAGGGAGAGATATCCTGTCTCAGCTGAAGAGGTACATAGGGATCTTATGACGCCTGAAGTTAGGCACGTGTCCATACTTCCATCAGACTATAGTATCGAAGACGCGGCTAGTACGATCCAGCACATATCGGATCTTGTTAAGGATTGTAGCAACAGGATTATGCGGACCAAAGCTGATGCCATCGGTTTTCATGTCACCTGGGATTCGACTCTGCTCAGCCTACTAGTGGCAAAGAATTTGAAGGATAGGGACAAGGATCTACGCATCGTTTTTGGAGGCCCAGACTGTTCAAGACTATTTAGAGGCAAGTTGATATCGCACCTGGGCTACGTCGACGCTGTTGTCACAGGTGAGGGGGAGAAAACCACGGGTGACCTGTTAGACGCGTGGGATAAGGGGCATTCGGCTCCTAAGAGAATGAAGGGCTGTCTGACCAACATAGACGGGAGAGTGGTAGATAACGGCGAGCCTGATTTGGCCTCTAACCTGGATGCACTGCCGTTTCCTGATTACTCAGACTTGCCACTTAGAAGCTATACTGCGTTCTATGCGCTTCCCCTACTGACTTCAAGAGGTTGCAGGTACAATTGTACCTTCTGTGTCGATAGGTTGGCTGTGTGGAACGGCACCTATAGGGAAAGAAGCATTGACAACGTCGTGAAGGAGATCGTTCAGCTCCATCAGAGATACGAGGTAAGAACACTCTACTTCTGCGACAGTTCCTTGAATCCTACTCTCCAAAGGCTAACCGGCTTGTGCGACGGCATAGCTGAGGCAGAGAGGATAACCGGAGACGAGATTCTCTGGGGCGGGGATATCAGAGCATCGCCCCTCACGCGAGCTGCCCTACAGAAGATGCACGACGTCGGTTGCAGGTACCTAATGTTTGGAGCCGAATCGGCGAGCCCACAGATCCTGCGCAGCATGGGAAAGGGAGTCACCGCAGAAAGAATGGCTGAAGTCTTCAAGTGGGCTAGAGAAGCAGGAATCTGGGTCTTCACCTACTGGATTGTCGGCTACCCAGGCGAGAAGGGAGATGACCTGATGGAATCGATGAAGTTTCTAGTGGAGAACAGCGAGAACATTGATGAGGCCTGCGTTGCTCCGTGTGAAGTTGGATATGGATCAGAGCTGTACCGAAGGAGAGGAGAGTTCAAGGTCAAGTTCCTGAAAAGTGCCATCAACCTGAGAAAAGAGTTAATGGTTCTAGAGAAGCATTCGCGAGGCTACAAGGTCTGGGTTGACCAATCAGGAACGAATACACCGATAGATAGACTCTACCGGAGAACCATCTTCGAAGCGTTAGCTAGGTCCCTTGGATACCCGAGCAACTGGGCCGTGTGGCCACCAATGCCGCCCATCGGAAAACTCAACCCCAACGACGTACCCGTCGCCGATGAGTACATCGTCCACAGGATAGAGGGGAAGATGAGTGAAGAAGAGATCTATATCGAGTCGAAGTCAACAATGGAATCCATGAAAGCAAGCCTTCAGCAGCTGCAAATACTTGAACTATGTGATGGAACCAGAAGCATCGGGGAAATCTCTGGAGTGATCCACGGCAGGGGGAAGACTAAAATGTCTCTGAATGAAACCATCGAAGACTCCTCAAGGATTCTGGGTGAAATGGTTAGAAGAGAGATCATTAGGCTACGGACATAGGAAAGAAAACAGAGACATGACATTCTATGACTACGTGTATCTTTGTGAGATACTCATATCAGATCATGAAGAAAAGATAAGTAGGGCCTGCATGTTCTATGATTACTCAGTTGAGGGCGGGACTGCCACGTAGGGAATTATGTTTGGTTTATGGAGGGACGTTGGATGGCGACTGAAGAGAAGCGGTTCTTAAAACTTGAGGACATCAGGAAACGTCCGTTTTGTGGAAGAGATCTTGTCGAGGGCTACATGATTCCGCACGGAGGTCTTTTTTGGGACACAAGGAAACATGTGGGGTTTATGCATGGCGGTCCGGTCAAGTGGAGCCAGAGAAACATTCCTGCTCGACTTTGTACGGAATGTGACGTATACATGATCACTGGGCAACCACCATATCTAAAGACATGCCCCAAATGTGCATGTGAGATACCGATAGAAGAAAAGGAGTGCGAGTTCTGCGGAGCACGCCATCCGGCCAGAATGTAGTCGCTGGAACTGAAAACCAGACGGGCTTTGGTTTGTCTCGCTGAAAAGGCTCCGTCTCCTCTCAATAAGAAGCCGCAGTCTTGTTGCCTCCGAATGGACACGCAGGACGCATTGGCGCAGATTGCTCCAAGAAGACTTCGGGCGGTCCCGAAAGGCTCATACTCTTGCCGAGGAGAAAGTGCCCATGAAGTGGAGAAAAACAGATTCGGGGTGGCAAGGTCTTCCCCCGAATCAGAAGGACAGATAAATGCCTCTTATACCCCAGAGTAGAGTCATCCTATAGCAATAGTCCTTGGAGGTAACTCAAATCATCGGCGATCATGCTATGCGCGTCGATAGTATTTTAGTGTTGTTACGATTCTCCAGCAGGCAGCGTCTTGCTGAGCATGCTGATTAGCTCGAAGGTCAGCTTAGCCGCGGCGACAGAGGTGATTCCGCTGGGATCATTCGGCGGTGATACTTCGACCACGTCGAATCCTTTTACCCGCGGGCTGACTATGCCTTGTATTATGTTTATGAGTGCGGTTAGGCTTATTCCTTCAGGTTCAGGGTTCCCGACGCCTGGTGCAACTGATGGATCTAGGCAGTCGATGTCTATCGTCAGGTAGATCTTCGGAGAAGCCTGCAGGAGCTTCTTAATCTTCTCTGCGGGTTCCCTCCAGTTACTGTTGACAGTTTCTGAGGTGAGGAAGCTCAGCTTGTTCTCCTTGGCGAACACGTATTCTTCTTTGCTTGGTGCCCGTGTGCCGACTTCGATGATGTGGGGTACTCCAACTTCTTCTGATATTCTCCTCATCACCGAGGCGTGAGACCATTTTTCCCCCAAGTAGTCGTTTCGGAGGTCCATGTGAGCGTCGAATTGCACGACGGTTGTGTCTTTGCCGAGTGCCTTGACTGCGCCATATGTCACGGAGTGCTCACCACCAAGCATAATCGGGATTTTTCTGCTCTTGATTATCTCGCTTGTGAGTCGCTCCACGTTCTTGTTTGTCTCTTGGAGGTTTCCGTGTATGACCCATAGGTCCCCTATGTCGCATATCTTTAGGTGTTCAATATCTTCCATGGTTCGCAGAGAGAATGTCTCGATATTGCACGAGGCTTCTCTTATTGCTGATGGGCCAAACCTGGATCCAGGCTTGTAGGAGCTTGTGCCATCAAACGGAACGCCGAAGACTATGAACTGAGAATCCTCGTAGGGTGACACATAGCCCGAGAAGAAGTTTGGCGGCGTAGTTAGGAACTTAATCGTATCCATTTATGAGCCCTGCCCTTATACTTGTTGGATTGATTTTAGTTCCATTTTATCCCAAGTGAATTTCAATCTACGTCTCTTTGTGATGGAGTCGCTGCATTTCTGTATAAGCGCTGTTACAAGGATTGGGAGTCCGACGGTTGCGTCTATGTAAGCCGTTCCCATCTTTGCGTCTTTAGTTATCTTCCCCCATGATTGGGCTTCCTCGAATGTACAACCTGAGAGTCCTCCCCACTTGGCGTCGTCCGTCGTTAGTTGAATCGCATATTTATGCCCTATACTATCGAATCCAAGGACTTCAAGCACAACCTCGATCTGCTGAATGTAGTTCTTGGGGGTTCCCCCACCGACGTAGACCACTCCGGTTGAGCTTGATTTCAGCTTGATCTGCGCGATCTGCCAGTTGTCTGCTATTGGGTCTATTGTCACGGATTTCCGGTTTTCCTTCAGCGACTCGTACAGGTGCTTTGTGAGTGCTATCCCTATCGAGCTATCATTCAGAGCTGGACAGAAGACTGGTGTACCGTACTCCGCGGCTTTGCCCAGTATTGAGTCGGTACCCTTCACTGCCTGTCCGAGCTTCTCCAGGAACTCCCTCGACGAATAGGCACGGGGCTCCATCTTCTCGGCTATCTTCTTTATTGCATCATCACTTTCCCTGAACTTCTCCTCATCTGCGAAAGTGTCATAGATCCTATCAATGAATAGTTCTCGGAGTTTGGTGTCGTTGACTTGGTGTGAGCCTAGATAATGCCTGTATCCCCGCGCTTCATGCCAGTCGTGGTAGAGATTTGCGCCAGTGCTAACCAAGACGTCAATCAGCCTGTTCTCGATCATTGAGATGACTACTTTCTTCATTCCAGCTGGAACCATCGCGCCGGCGAAACCTAGGAAGACTGTCGGTCGATCCGGGGCGGAAATCATGTTGCGGTAAGCATTGAAGCAACGAGCTAGGTTCCTGCTTTGATAGGAAGTGTGCTCGAAGGCCTCAACAAGATCACCAACCGTCATGTCCGCCCTAGGCTCTATCGGCTTTATTGGCTCCTTCAGGTATTCGGATTTGTCGCCCTTAACCATGGGAACTGCACACACCTTTCTAACTGTAGATTAGCATGCTCAATATGAGATTCTTAGTATCTGCCTTAAAAATCATGCCCATAGCCTGAGCCTTCGGCGCATTAAATGCCCATACGACCGACGGCTGATAAGGAAGAATGGCGCTCTGATCCAATAACTATCGGTTGCCCATTTGCCTGTGGCTATACTTTCGCCTGGTCCAGGACTGGCAACTACTGAGTTTGCCCGCCAGCCTTCAACGTTGTTATGGGTCGCGATTGTAGCACATATACTCTTCCGTCTTCTATGGCCCATTCTATATCTTGAGGAAAATCGAGTTTGCCCTCCAGCCGGAGACCCAACTCCAAAAGTTCGCGCATTTGGCAGTCATTCAAAGAGCATCTGGCTCTAAGTTTGGGGTCCGTGTCTATAGTAATCGTGCCAATGTCTCGAGGGTTTCTGACTGAGGTTTTCTCTTTTTCGCCAATGACAGCCCTAAGGATCTTGAAGCGTTTCTTCTCAAGCACAATCATATCAGGTACTACGGAATTGTTGGCGATGGCCTCACCTAGCCCCCAGGTCGAATTTATCATCATTTGGTCCCTGTTATTGTTCATTACATTTGCGGTGAACATAACTCCAGAAACCTGTGAATCGATCATCTTCTGAATGACCACAGCCATATGCACATCTGACAGCGGGTACTTCTTTCCCACCCTTTCCATTTGAACGAAATAGGCTAGCGCTTGAAGTGAGAACAATGATGCCCAGCAATTTCTTACCGCGAGCAGGATCTGTCTGAGTGAATTATTGTTCAGGTACGTTTCGTATTGCCCTGCGAATGAAAAGGTGCTCATGTCTTCAATTGTTGCGGAAGATCTTACGGCAAAGGAATCCTCATTTCCTGATTCCTTCCTCATTCTGTTGAGCGCGATTCTTACTTCTCTTGCCACACCTCTTGGAACCTCTGATTCGAGAACCAGCTTTCTTATGCTTCTTGAAAGGTTCACTACGTCTCGCGGTTGAGGGCTTTTTGAGAGCAATTCCCTGAGCTGGGTTCTGTACTTCGATTCCTCAAGAAACCTGTCGTAGGATGCTACAGTGATTATGAATCCTGGTGGAACATTCGCTCCAATATTGACTAGTCTTACGATGTTCGAACCTTTGCCTCCTAATGAAGCGGGATCTGGGTTCGCCTCATTGAAGAAAACCACGTATCTCATTTCTTGGCATGCCTTCAAGCTCGGCTTTCGCCGCCATCAGTCATTCAATGGCGTATAGAACTCCCCTATCCTCGTCTTCTGTCACGATTTTGGCTCTAGTTCCGCCTAGCGTAGTCAAGTTTTTCAGCTTGATCTTTATGCCCATGATGCAGGGGATATTGAACTCTCTGGAAACGATCGCGAGATGCGAGCCGGCTCCACCTGTTGTGCAGACGGTTCCAGCCAGTTCTGAAAGAATCGGTCCAAGGGTCGTCGTGCCAGCATCTTCAACGATGCATATTTTTCCTGAGGCTTTGTCAAATAGATCCATCACGTCTTCAACTGTCTTGATATACACTAGTTCTCCGGTAGCTTCGGATTTCGTTGAGCAGGAGAGCCCTTCACCGATCTTCTTCATTTGCGTCATCAATCCGGTCGTGGTCGGTACCTTTTATGATTCGTTAATTCCTTCTGATATAAATAGGTTCGAGTCGCAATTTGGAAAGTCTTATTGCAAACGCGGACCAGAAAGCCTACACCCTTTAGGAGTGGGATGAATGGATGGTTAAATAGGGGAACGCGCATCCGTCTGGGTAGTAGGTACGGTGCGTGCCGAATCTACGCCTGCGGAGATCGAAGCCACTACCCTGGCGCCACCTGGGCACCTCAGCGGCTCCCAACGTGCCGAGGCAAGCTCGGTCTATGAACCAGGAAGCCAAACCCCTTAAGGGGTTGGTAGCTCACTAAAGAGGATAGGTAATTTAGAAAAAAGGTTTATGAAGGGAGCCGCTTGCCTCCAAAGCCCCAACCAAGAGCAATTAACGAACTTATTACTCGTTTGTCGGAAGTCGTCGATTACCAGGTGACTAGCAGAGGTCTTCTCGAATCCAAGCTTTTTCCCGTCACCGCCTACATCTGCGTATCCTTCTACAATAGCTATGACATGCTTTACCCCGTTTTGAAGAAGGTATCTGAGAAGACCACACCAGAACGAATGGGGAAAGAAAGTAGGAAGATTCTGTCAGAGCTTCACGCGCTGACGATATTCTACATCCCCTTGTATTACATGTCTGGTCGAATGGGGTACATATTCAGGAACAAGGGCGACCCAAGAAGCGAAAGCGAAGAGAAAAGGGAGCAGACCATGTTTATCCTCGGCTTCTGGAACCGCTTGAGCTCCTCATACTTCCCTGGAGGGAAGAATACTGTTTACGAATCAAACAAGATGAACATCGCGCTAAACCAACCTGACATAGACTGGGTTAGGGATCACATCAAGAGTGTGAAGAGCGAAGAGGTTGCCAAAGTCAAGAAAACAATGGCTAGCCTCGACTTGGTCACCTATCTGGACGAATGTGAAGCCAGGGCGAAACTCGGCGAACACGGTCCTTACAGAATCAACGACGGAGAAACGATAGTTCTCCGAGAAATTCTCCACCTTTACGATGGAGGAAAACCCCACTTTCCCTGGTCCGCAACTCAAGCCAAGGCACCTCACTCTAACATAGCATTTGCGTTCCGCTTGAAAGACGTCGAATCCAGGTTCGATGATTTCTCCCAGATAACAACCAAGCCCGTCGATTTCACAAATAACATAACTGGAGTTGCCTTGTTTACTCGTGAGGGGAACACGGTTAAACCCCTTGATCTTGACGTTCTAGAAGGATTCGCTGATTATGCCGCTAAAGCTAACAAGGAACTATTCATGAAGTTCTCTAAGTGGGACAAACGTCAGAGGCTAATTGCAGGGGCCTTTGCGTATTGCTACGGCTATGCTAGATACACCAACTTCGTTGGCATCACTGACCAGATAAAATGGGATCTGACTGAAAACACGATGAATACGTACGTGCCGATTTTCATGAAGAGCGATTTTGACCCAGCCATACCTAGACTCATGAGGGGCAAGGCGCAGAAACAGAAGGAAGGACCTTCGCTCTACTTGCTCCCAGAGGACTGAACCCAATGAATACAAGTGAGAATGAGCCAAGCCTGGCTGAAGAGGACGAGTTGCTTCATCGCCCGACAAAGGAGTTGAAGTGGCGGGAATCGTACTACTTCAACTGGGTCGACCTTAAGAGAAGGGTTTCTGGCTTCTCGACGATAGGCCTGGTGCCGAACGAAGGAAAGAGAGAGTTTGTCCTCGCCCTCTTCACTGCAAATCAAGTTGACGTTCACTACCAAGAACCCAAGCTAGACGCATATTCAGGTGACATCAACTCGATGCTGCAAGACGGTAACCTGGCGTACAAGCTTGTCAGACCCTTCAAGGAGTGGAAAATAAACTATTCGAGTCCGAAGTTTAGGCTCGATCTGACTTTCAGGGCAAGGTTTTCGACATTCAACTTCCCCGCAGATTCATCTGGTTCATGGCAACACCATTTTGAGGCCCCGGGAACCATGTCAGGCTGGATCAAGTACAAGGACGGAGCCGTCAAGAACATTTCGGGATACGCTCAACGTGACAAAAGCTGGGGTCATAGAGACTGGTTCAAGTTCGACAAGTGGTTCGCCGGTCAATTCCAATTCAAGAGCTGGTCAGCCGCATTCCGAAAGGACTATCCAGGCAATAGAATTGACCTCTCAGGTTACATCACCAGCAAGGAGGGAAGTAGTCCCCTTACAAAGATGGATATTGAAACGGTAAGTGACACTGACCGGTTTGGAACCCCGCTCTCATCAAAATTCGACTTCGCTGATGCAAAAGGCAGACGGCATGCCATTAAATCCGAGCGCATCTCGAAGAACACCTATTTCCGGTTTGCCAGGCCCTTCCCCGGAGGTTACACTGAGCTTTACGAGCAGATGGTCATCATGAAGGACGTTGACACTGGTGAAATAGGTTCGGGAATGGCTGAGTATCTTCGGACGACGAAGGATCGACGTATTTGAGGGCAAGGATGCGGAAATTGACGTAATGGGACGCTTTAAACTCTCTCAGATTAATATATACGGACAACTCAAGGTGTCGCTCAAGCATGATATCTACTTCAAGGTGATCGAGAAGCGAGGCGCTGAACATGTGCAAATGGTGTATGAAACACGGTGCTGGCGGAAAATGGTATATGAACGCCAGAAACTACTCCGACGAGCTTGCCAAAGAAATGAACATGAAGGAATATCTGCAGGAACAGTGGATGGCCATGGAGAACCTGTTCATTAGAAGAATCAAGGGATTCTCTTCGATTGATCTGGGTCGCAAGCTGAAGATGCCTATCATAGGCAGAATACTTCGTCGCTCCGCAGAAGGCATGATCCATAGCGAGAAGAAGGGTAGAGTTGCTTTCAGGGCAGATGGTCACTTCGGTCAGACAATTCCTCTGGAGGATGCACAGTTAATCGTTTCCGAGTTGGCGGCAGAGCCCATAATTGAAAACTACTGTATGTGCCGTTGGATGCAGAGAGGCATAAAGGAATGCTGTTGCATCAACTTTGGCGCTTTGTCTGAAATCATAGAGAAGCTGCCACGGTATATTCCAGCTGACCATTCGGTGAGGATAACTCGGGAAACTGCAGTAAAAAGGCTGGAGGAGCACAACAAGAAGGGATACATTGCGTCTGTTTGGTTCCAGCCAGTTCCCTATATAAACGCCGTATGCTCATGTGAAAGCCCCGAATGCGGAGGGCTAAGACTGAGGACTAACTTCGATTTGCACTCCTTCTACAAGGCTGAATACATCATTCAGTTGGACGAGACAAAGTGTAAGGGTTGCAAGTCATGCGTTTCCATGTGCCAGTTTAGCGCGATCAGGTTCATTCCATCGCAGAAGAGAGTCATAATCGACTACGACAAGTGCTTTGGATGTGGTGTTTGTCGCCACGCCTGTAAGAATGAGGCACTTAAGCTCATCCCAAGGGAGGAATATCCGGGATTCGACGGAGCATACTAGGTGATCGCGTCAAGAACCCCGTCCTGAAGGGCGGGGCTTGGATGGTGGTAACAACGCGAGTCTTGACTAGAGGGCTCGAAGAGAGCAGAGGCGCCACGGGCTACAAGGACGGTGGAGTGTACCAGGCTCTTCAACCAGAGTACTTTCTACAGGCAGGAGACACCCCAGTTCCTGCCCTCCCTGAAGGGAGGGATTTCCTTGAGGGGGGCTTAACATGAGTTGGAGGTCGTACTAGAAATGAGCAAGACTACGATCAAGATTGATTACGCGAAGTGTGGAGATAAGGGTGGAAGAGATCCCCGAAAATGTACTACGTGCCTCAAGACGTGCGATCCTTCCGTTTTCCTTATGCACAGTGTGCTTAAGGCCAAGGAGAAAGACCCCTTTGATCCCCAAGTTTGGCGCATCACGCCGGTCTGGCCTTCCGTTTGTACACATTGCATGAAGTGCGTCGAGAAATGCCCCAAGAAGGCAATAACTGTGAAATGGTAGCTGGGGACAAGTCACAACTAGAACGCTCTTCCGTCGCCTTGTTGCACCTTGCTGGTTACCTCGCAGACAGTATAATTGTGCCTTCTACGTTGAGCGTTTATCGCTTGCTGATCTGGGTTTGCCAGTTCATATGAAAGTCGATTGAGAAACGAGGTGTTATTCATGTGTCAGTTTTGCACGAGGCATGGTGCTGGAAAGAAGTGGTATCTGAATGAGAGGAATCTGTCCGTGAAACTAGCAAAGGAGCTAGGATACGAACCTTGGGAACTAGATCACTGGAAAACGCTTGACAAAGTCTACGGCGATGCATCGAAAATGCTACAGGGCGTGCTAAGCGACCCGAAGATGCTTGAGCCCACAAAGAAGATGGTAGAAGGAATGATACAGAAGGATAAAGGTCCACGGAAATTCCCTGAGGGACACCTGGGACAGGTAATCACGTTGGAGGAAGCAAAGAAGATCTGCGAAGTGTGCGGAGACATCTACAGATCGATGTGTCCTTGCCGGTACATGAACAGAAACGAGAAAGTCTATACTTGTATGCCACTGGGACTGCATGGAGAGGCTCTCGAGGGGTGGGTGGACTGGGCCCCAAATGGAGTCGAGAAACTCTCAATCGATGAGGGAAAAGCACTCCTAGATGAATTTGACGAAAAAGGACTGGTTCACACGATAGCTGGAACGCCGCTGCCAATGGCATTCTCAATGTGCAACTGCCAGTATCCAGAATGCATAGCTCTGAGACCTAGAATAGACTTCGATATACGCATCTTCCTGAAGGGGCATTACGTGGCAAATGTGAATATTGACAATTGCATAGGATGCGGGAGCTGTGCGACACACTGCCAATTCGGAGCAATAAACATCCAGCCCACTCTGGGCAGAGCACATATCAACCAGTTCAAGTGCTTTGGATGTGGGTTATGCAGAGCCAAATGTGAACAGAACGCGATTACTCTAGTTCCAAGAGACGAGATACCCGCCTTGAGGGAGGAGTGGTAAATGCCGGCTAAAATCACTGTTGAGTGGCTCAGAGACAAGTGCCCCAAACCACAGGATTGCGGGAAATGCTTGGAGGTCTGCCCAAATGCAGTCTTCGTTATGTATGCTACCAACAGGGAGCGCTACAAGAAAGCAGAGCAATATGTGATTGTCCCGTCATTTATGAACTTCTGTGTTACATGCAACAGGTGTACAGAGGTCTGCCCCAAAGGTGCAATCAGGATAGAGGCAAAGTAGATTAAGAGGGTCTGCACGTGATCTGGGTCTCACTGCTTTTCAACTGAGGCGAAGAAACTCCCCTCGCCAGCCTTCTTACTAGACTTGGATATTCTGACAGCCTTCAAACCGGATTCCGAAAGTAGTTTCCCAAGTTCCCTCTTGCTGAAGAGATGGTAGAAACGGGAAATCGACGTGGCGCCATGACCGCTTCTCCAAGGGATCTGAATGTCACCCAGCTCTCCGTGAGCTTTGTCTCCGAGTGGATGTCGCAGGTGTCTCCTTAAGAAGTGCAGACCGAATCTTCTTTGCCATTTTCTCCATACCGTCACAACCGCTCGTCCCCGATCATTGATGATCCTTGAGACTTCCCGCATTGACTTGAGGCGTTCGGAGCCTGTTGGCAGGTGATGGATCGCCGCAACATATAGCACCCCGTTGACTGACTCGGTGCGGAGTGGTATATTTGATGCATCCCCGTTGATGACGGCCACCATTCTTTCCAGCCTCGAAGTATTGACTCGGTACCTTGCATGCCTCAGAAGTTGGAGGGAGAAGTCAATGGCTACGCATCTAAGCTGATGTTTGCCCGCGATGTAGATTGCATGTCTCGCATTTCCGCAAGCAAGATCCAAGACGACGTCATCTTTGTTCAGTTCGGGTGAGAATAGATGCTCCTCAGTGAATTCAGTTAAGTCCTCCCAGATGCGACTGCGAAGCTTATCATAGTCGTCGGATATGAAGTCGAAGGTCGACCGCACTTCTCTCTTGATCTCGCTTTCCCTGCTGGAATTGACTGGCATGGAAACCTCATTCTCTATAGAATGAGTTATCGGAGCGGAAGATAAGCATTTATGGAAGATCTCTGCGCATGATTGGGTTCAATCTGGAATCAAATTGCGATAAGCGCATGAAACCAAGAAGAGGAGAAGGCTTGCGAGTGCATAGACAACAAAACTCTTTAGCGTCTCGTCACCACTGATGTACGGTACTTGGATGAAGGATTTCATGTGTCGCGTTCCTTATCTGACGCTGGATCGATCCGTTTGAATATCGATGGGGGTTCCAGAGATTTTGAGGATCCTTGTGAAATCTGTAGATGGCCTCGAAGAGACTGTCGTTCAAGAGATCAATGAGAAACTCCGAGCAAGAGAGCTAGTTCTTTCGCCGTACGGTTCACGCAGCTGGATTAGATGCGAGGTAGAAAGAGGATCTCTTACAGATGTCCAGAGACTAAGATCTATCACAGAAGCGTATGTGGTTATCCTCGAGGAGGAATATGGTGAAAGCTTTTCGATAGATCGCTTTGCTGACAAAGCTGTGGAATCGATTCCCGCATATGCGGGCAAAGCTCGCAGGATTTCTGTCTCAGCATACTCTGTCCGAGGGAGACCGAGTCAGAGGCAGATACAGGGAGCTTTCTCGAAGAGAATCGTTGGAAGGCTGAATGCGGAATGCAACTTCAGGGAGTATGATATTGCACTGCGTGTAACTCTTCTAAAAAGGACAGCGATTGCCGCGGTCAATCTCGAGATACTGCCAGGCAACATGCCGAAGGGGATTCTAACCCATCCCACACCCTTGCTTCCCCCGATAGCTTACTTCATGGTGAGGCTATCTTCTCCGCAGGAGGGGGAGCGTCTGCTTGATCCTATGTGCGGCTGTGGAACAATACCACTAATGGCTGCACTAGAGTGGAAGCGCCTCAAGATCACAGGAGCAGATGTGGATGAAGAGTACGTATCCTGTGCGGGAAGAAACGCCAAGACGCTGGGCGTCGAAGACAAGATAAACCTGCTTGTCAGCGACGTGGCCGGTTTGTCAAAAAGGGGTCTTGAAGCCGACATGATAGTGGTAAATCCTCCGTACGGGATGTCTGTGCCTGCCAAAAGTGACTTGGAGAAGCTTTGCAGGATTCTCTTTGAAGAGGCTTTCATAATTCTGTCAAGCAGAGGGAGGATGGCTATAGTGACACCTTATCCTGCAATCGTGGAGAGAGAAGCTTCCAGACAGATGTTCAAGGTCGACTCGACTCATAGGATACGAGAGGGAGAGTTGCCACGCACAATTCAGCTTATCAAGAAAGCATAATGAAATAAAAGAAGGGAGGGAGCTATCGGCTTAGCCTTTCAAGTCAATATCTCATGAAGCAGGTTATTCTCAATTGCACGTCGCAGTTCCAGGGCTGTCCTTCTGCCAGATGACATTCTCTGACGCCAGAGCAGGTTACCATAGTTGTGTCCAACCCATCCGTGAACGTTAGTTCCCCCGCCGATTCTGAACGCAACATCGTATACGACTGGTTTCATTTCTGGCGTGATTATGGTCTGCAAGCAGTACGCTCCGATCATCCCTGGGGCCATGAACTGCTGCGTTGCTTTCTGGAATTTCTCTCCCATTTCGAAAACGAATCTGAGGATTGACTCCCTTACTGTGCAAGAGTTGTGCCCAACCACTACGTAGAGCGGGTCTCTCATTTTCTCGTTTATTTCGAGTTGCTGTGCTGCTGGCAATCTGACCAAGCCGTCGAGATTGCTCTCGAACCTCCAGTCTATACCAAGCAGTTCAAGCGGCTCTTCTCCGAGTTTCGCGCTGACCGGGCTATAGAAGAAGTCGAAATTCATCACAGGCCCGAGAATATACTGCTCGATTCTCGCCTTATCGAGATCCTCTTTTGTTATTATGTCTCTTGATAGTAGTCGATTAGCCTTCTCGTCGAATTCCTTTCTGGAGGATGCAGTGAAGAATCCCCTTTCAAGATGCATGTGCTTGTGTTTGAGCTTGACCATGACGAGCCCGATATTGTCAATTTGATCTGGGTTATCCAGTTTCTTGGGTGTGGCGACTCCCGCAGCCTCGCAAAGCGAGTAATAGTCTGAAATCTTTCCCTCTTCTGTCTCTCCTCTCTTGCCTCGTTCTTCAATTCTCAGCATGTTTCTGCTTCCGATGAGTGGGATCTTGAACTGTTCCTCGATCTCTGTCTCCCCGACATAGACTGTGAAAGCCCTATTCGGCACGATGATGATGCTATTCTGGCTCATGTAGTCTTGTTGCTGAAGCATCTGGTTGAACTTGTCCAGGACGATGGTGTTGTCCACACACCCTTTGACGTGTTTTCCGTGGATGTATTGGCTCTTGAAGAACCTTGTATATGGTTCTTCTCTTCCCTTCTCGCACCATGCGTAGGTTGAGAAGCCTTCATCCTTTGCACCATCCAAGATGTCAAGTGCACTGTGCGAGCCGATGCTTCCGACAGCAATCTTCTTTTTGTTGTACTTGTCAGCGATGCGCCAAATCTCTTCTCTATCTATCATAGTAGAATACAAACCCCTTTCTTTTTGGATTATCCAGCTAAACAGATAGTTAGACTACTAGATTCTGTAATATAAAATCTTCCGAGAATGCTGGGAATCAACGGCGACCAAGGAGCAAACGGACCTCTAAGAGAATTTACTGCCAAGTGGAATCGCTAGTACTTCAGCGACGTGCCTCGCGGCGTCTTAACTGTTATTGACTCCTCTTTCACAACTTCGCCCACTGGAAAGGCGCTTGTTCCGTGTCTGCCGGCTATTGCCAAAACCGTCTCAACTTGTCTCTTGGGTACGATTATGCAGAATCCTATGCCCATGTTGTACGTCTTGTACATCTCTTCTTCCGTTATGCGACCAAGCTTTGATATCGACTCAAAGATCTGCGGGGCTTTGGGCATCTGGTTCAGCTTGAAACCGACATGAGCATAGCGACCGATTCTTCTAAGTTTCGTGAAGGCGCCGCCGGTTATGTGCGCAAGCCCATGCGCCTCGACTTCTCTGGTTATTTCGTATACTTCCGGGGAGTAAATCTTCGTGGGAGTAAGAAGTTCTTCACCGATCTTCAAATCTGTTCCGGGCAGATTGTCGTTGACATCTAGCTTAGGCGCCTCCAGTAGAACCTTTCTCGCTAAAGTGAGACCATTGCTGTGGATCCCGTTGCTTGCGAGTCCCACGACGGCGTCTCCTGGTTTCATCTTCTCGCCAGTTATCAATGAATTCCTGTCAAGTAATCCGATGCTTGTTCCGGCAAGGTCGAATCCCATGTCAGTGCGCGCACCATGGATGATGTCTGGAACTGAAGCTGTCTCCCCGCCGACGATGGCAATACTTGCCCTCTTTGCACCCTCGACGATGCCTTTCACAATCTCTCTTATCAGATCTGGATTATATTTCTCCACAGCCAAGTAGTCAAGTAGTGCAATTGGTTCTGCGCCGACGCACACCAGATCGTTGACGTTCATTGCAACGAGGTCTATGCCAACGGTGTCATACTTGCCGAGGAGTTGGGCTACAAGCACTTTTGTACCGACATTGTCAGCGTGGACTGCGAGTAGCCTGTCTCCAGCCCCTATGTCGATTAGCCCCGCGAAGTGTCCTCGAAGGTCTAGAGGTTGCCCATTCTTTGACCTTCGGAATCTGAAGGTCGTGCTGATGAGCTTCCATATCTCTGAAATAGTCTTGTCTCCGCCTTCCAAGCTTACTCCAGCCTTTGAGTACGTCCACTCTTCTTCTTCACTTATGCCCTCCTCATCCTCGCCAAGAACCCTGCCATCTTTATCTACCGTATCCCCTTCTGCATCCACGAATATGGCGCCTCCTGGGATCCTTCCCGAAAACTCTCAAAAGCATAAACCTGAATAAATGCTTGTGGGATCAACCTTTCCTGTTAGGAGAGCTTGAACTAAGCGACCTTCTCTTTCTTTAGAATGCTGTTCGCAACTACGAGTCCGGTTGCCGCTGCGCTCACTATCCCTCTTGACACGCCGACTCCATCTCCGGCCACGAATAGGTTGGGTATCTCAGTCTCCAGTCCCTTTTTTGTCAAGACCCGCTTGGCACTGTATTTTATTTCCGGAGCGTATAGAAGTGTCGTATCGCTTGCGACTCCAGGAATCAGTTTGTCCAGTTTTTCGAGGCCTTCGATTACGTCGGTAACGATTCTATGTGGCATTGCCATAGCGATATCTCCAGGCGTCACGTCTCTGAGGGTTGGGCGGACAGGGCTTCTCGTTATTCTCTCCCACGTTGATCTTCTTCCAGCCCTGAGATCTCCTAGCCTCTGGAGCAGTGGCTTCCCTCCGCCCAGAAGCGTGGTTTGTTTGCCTATCGATCTGCCATAAGCGGTTGTGTCCTCAAACGGCTCCGTGAGAATCATTCGAACCAAGAAGGCGAAGTTCGTTGCCTCTGATTTGTCCGAGAGTGACGAGTGCCCGTTGACGCAAACGTGATCTTCATAGACTTCCTGTACTACGTGACCTTCATGGTTGACGCAGAAGGTTCTAATGAAGTCGTCGTAAGTGGGCGTATAGATGTGGACCTTTGGGTCCCTCTGGATACTGCAGATCGGATCCATTATCGTTGAAGGTACTTCAACCCGGACTCCTATGTCCAGAGGCTCAAAGCGAGTTTTCACTTTCAGCTTCTCCATCTGCTCCGCGACCCATTCCATGCCCCATCTTCCAGGGGCGAGAAGTATGTAGTGAGCGACTATCTCATCCCCTTGCCTTAGCGTCAAGGTTGAGTCGTTGACCTCAGCTACTTTAGATTTTAGCCTGAATTTCACGCCTCTCTTTTCTAGCGTATTCTTGATGTTTGTTATGACTCTGGGCGCATTATCTGTTCCGATTAGCCGCTGGGTTGTCGGAATGAATCGAAGTCCTGCGGATGCCGCTTTCCGGCTGAGTTCAGTTGTGCTTTCCCGGTCTGGAGCATAGATCTGGTTTGGAGCACCGTTCTCCTTGAACACGTCGTCAACCCTTTTGACAAGGTTCCATGCTTCGACCTCATTATCTGTGAACTCCGTCAGGTCGCCGCCAATGAAAGGGCTTAAGTTTAGCAATCCGCTCGAGAAAGTTCCTGCGCCGCCTACCCCACACAGTATGTTGCACGGCCTGCATTTCATGCATATTGTGAATTCCCGGGCAGGGCAGTCCCTTTTCTCGACGTCATTACCTTCTTCTATTATGATTATCTTCAAATCACTTTTCTCTGATATCTCGTAAGCTGCAAGTAGACCAGCAGCGCCTGCGCCTACGATGGCGACGTCGAAGTCAGGGCTCGTCGGCAAGACCCCCATTGCATACGCGCATCAGAAAAACGGGTAGAGCAGCAGAGTTCCGAGTCTCTAAAGATTCCACCGACTAATTAGCGGTAAGGTTGCTCTTAAATCTTGCCTACCCGCGCCCTAATCATTTTTATGCTGTCAGTGAGTGACCATTTAGTGGGACAAAGAAGAATCAGCTCTATTATCCGAGAATGTATTGTCTTGGAGATGTTTTGGAATGCCTCAGCAGCCTAGGGTCGCGGTTGTAATAGGTTCGAAATCTGATGAAGAAGTCACGAGGAATGCCCTGAAGATATTTGAGGAATTTGGTCTTGCCTACGACTTCAAGGTCCTTTCAGCTCACAGAAATCCTGAAGCCCTTAAAGAATACGTCGAGAAATCGGACTGCGAGGTCTTCATAGCGGTGGCGGGATTGGCAGCTCATTTACCGGGCGCTATTGCGGCCAGGACTACAAGACCTGTAATCGGAGTTCCTGTTTCGGGCAAGTTGGGGGGGCTGGATGCTCTTCTATCTATAGTTCAGATGCCTAGGGGTGTTCCAGTGGCTTGCGTTGCCATTGATGGAACTCAGAATGCTGCGCTTTTGGCTCTGGAAATACTCGCCCTGAAGGATAGGCAGATCGGCGATAAGTTGAAGGATTATCGGGCGAGACTATGAATGGATTTCCCGCGAAATCCAGATTGCCTAGCAACTCTAGACCGTAGGCTTTCAGGAACTATTGGAGGTGCAGAAGCGTTATTGGGAATAGAGTTTCTTGACGTAGTCTTTGCAGATTCGATTTGTCCGTATGACTGCGTCAATATTGCGGTCTATTTCCCCTGTCATAAATACTCTGACCGGCGGGGCTGCCTCCGTCCCTGCAGCAGTCTCAACATCGATCTTCCACTGGAGGGAGACGGTCGGCTCTGCTAAGGATTGTCCGTTAGAGATTATGTGCTCTATTATCGGTACCAGGGATTTCATCGTAGGGGTCGCTATGTTGATTTTCGAGGATGTGAGGGCTTGCCTATTTGTGCAGTTGATTGAGATTCCATTTCCAGCGTATGCTATGGGGTCAGCATCTACAATGCTGTCGCCAGTATAGATCAAGTTCTCTTTCTTTGTCCTCTCCAGCTTTTCTATTGACATGAGCACCCGCTTCTTTCTGTGCGCGCCCATGATTCCGTCTTCAGAGTATAGAAGATGTCGGAGGTCGTCTGCGAGAGCCTTATCTTTTCCGCGTATCTCTTCGAGAAGTCTTAGCTGTTTTTCCCTGGAGGATCTGACGACTTCTTCATCGGTTCTCCCGCTAGCATATGACTTGTTCATTTCAACGCAAAGTTCCAGGTACCTGCTTAAGAAATCTTGAAGATTCTGGGAATTGAGGTATTTCTCATAGGGGAATCTTTCCGCAATTTCCTTTTGCATCGTCTCCTCGCCATTTCCAACTTTCTCGATTCTTTGTCTGTCGTAAGTGGCAGTTTTTTCGTGAGCAAGTTGATTGCCGCTGCAAAAGACGTGCGATGAGAGAATTCCCGATTGATAGGCTATTGGCAGTATTGCAGCTGGATGAGCGCTTGAGATGAAGTAGGGTTGGATTCGCTTCTCATCCTTGAGCCATCCCAGCAGCTCGCCTGCTCCAGGGGTCAGCTTCAAATGCTGTTTTGCGAGCCTCAGAAAATCCTCATTTCTGGCGCCGTAAGCTATTGCCAAGAGAGCAGTGATTATTGGCGTTGAGCCTGTGGAGTGCCCTTCTATCCCTCTCTCGTGTAGCCATCTGTTGTCATCGTACTCATCGAAGATCTTCACTTTCTCAGATAACTGCTTCAGATCCTTCACTTTGACCAAGTTCTCTAGAACAAGCCATGCGAAGTCAAAGCCAGGGTTTATTATCGGACCCTCGACATCAAAGCCTACTACAAACTTGCCCAAGTTTAGTTCACTTCCAGAGATTATCCTTTGGCTGGTTTGCTTTCAAGTCTGCGCGCGCTGCTTTGAGAGAAATTGTTCAACTTCCCTCCGTGTTGGAAGAGCTCGAGCTCCGATCTTAGCTATCTTGAGTGCAGCCACAGCACTTGCGAATCTTGCTGCCTCGATCAGCCCCTTTCCTTCAACCAGCATTGTAATAAGCCCCGCACAGAATGCGTCGCCTGCTCCTGTTGTGTCGGCGACCTCTGTTTTGAAGGCAGGGATCCTGTGGAGTCTCTCCAATGAATCTCCAACTATACATCCTTCACTTCCGAGGGTTATTACCACTATCTCGGGCCCAGACTTCAAGATTTTTCTGATCGCATATTCAAGATTCTCAGTGCGGTATATTTGGTTTATCTCGCTCCTTGAGGAGATAAAGATGTCTACATTCGATAGGAGATCCTTGATCTGGTCGTATCCTTGGACGGCTATTAGCTCTCCTGGATTCAGAGACACCTTGGTTTCCGAATCCTGCGCTTTCTTGGCGGCTGCAGCCAAAGGCTCAATGTTCCTCAGGTCTGCAATATGGAGGAACTGGGATGATGCTATGTACTTAATATCGATGTCTTTCTCGCTTAAAGCATTGGCAGCACCGCTGAACGCGAACATCATCCGCTTTCCTTCCCTATCCAATGCTATGAAGACCTGACCAGTAGGATGCAACTTTGTGTTGACCAGACCAACGGTATCTACGCCCTCCTTTCTTAGGTCTTCACGTAAGAAATCACCTTCAGAGTCCTCCCCCACGGTGCCAATGAAGCCCGATTTCAAGCCCAGCCTTGAGCACCCAACGGCGAAGTTTGCAGCAGATCCGCCGGGTCTAACGTCTACGGATTCAACAAACGTTTCTCCATCTACCTCTGGAAAGTAATCCACCGACGCTATCCTGTCAACCAGCAAGGCGCCCATGGCTATGACATCAATGTTTCGCATATTGAATCAACCCAATCCAGTTCAGCATTATTAGCAGGTCAACCTAGACTAGATATGAGTCCAATCCCCTAATCAACCGGTATATGAATTCCAGGCGAGGCGTATCAACGTTAAACTTCTTGGCTAGTAATAGTGGGTACCCGAGGAGTTCTTCCACTTCGGTCTTCTTCCCTTTCTCAACATCTTGAAGTGCCGATATCTTAACGTGAGTCATGCCTGATTCCTCAATCCGCTTGCCACTCTGCACGGTCGTCTTGACCGCGTCTTCTAGTGGCAATTCCGTGAGAGACTTGACAGGCATTTGAGGATAGTCTTTGAGTTCAACTGAATCTGCCTTCGCGATTTCGGCTAGTTCTTTCATAAGTTGAATGTAGCACCATGAGATGTCGAAGTTCTTCAGTATCTTGTGGTACTCGAGTCTCGTTAGTATGGATAGGGCTGCTCCGGATGCCATTCGGAGTAGCTTTCCCCATTCGGCTGACCTGATATCGTCGACGACTTCCGCCCTGAGTCCAGCGTTGTTGAAGAGGCTCTTCATTTTCTCGGAACTCTCGATACCGCCATCGTGGGGTTCGCTGCCCAAGGTGCCGAAGAAGGTTACTCCAGTTATGGTATGCTCAATCTCGCCATAGCTAAGCAGTGTTGCGCCTTCCGTGGTTGTAGCCCCTATCACTTTTGCCGGTCCAAACCTCTCGAGCAAGATTTCGTTCTTAGTTAACCCATTCTGCAACGAGAAGCAAAGCTTCAGCGACGATGTCAGATGGGAAATGTCGCTTAGCGCGTCAGCGCTGTCCTTTGTCTTTGTTGTCAGGACTAGCACATCCGCGCCTCTGATGCTGGTCGGGTCGTCGGTCGCCTTCACTTCAACAGTGCGCGTCCCTCTGGGTCCTCTAATAATAAGCCCCCTTTCTTTCAACGCTTCAACATGCTTGGGTCTGCCAATTAGAGTGACATCGACTCCTGATTCAGCGAGTCGCCCTCCGATTAGAGAGCCCAGCGCTCCGGCACCTAAGACAATGATTTTGATTGCTCCTCCGCCTCCAATAACCTGTCGAAATGCTGGTCAGCCAGTTTCACGTTTCAGGACAGAGATAATGGCTTTTCGTTTAAGTGAAAGTAATGTCTGTATCGGATACTAATCATCATCTGGAGCAGACGATGATCCCTCTATTCTGCTCAATCCCTCAGATATCACTGTTATGAGCTTCCGAATACGTTCTTCCCTGTCGACGAGGAGGTTGTAGTATTCCTTTGATTCGGAGTCGTTCTCTTCTCTGACAGCGAGTCTGAACTGGGAGCAGGCATCGAGGACTCCTTCGATAGCCTCCTTGGTCTCCCGTGTCGCTCTAATTATGCCCTCCGCTATCTCAACCACGGTGTCCCCATAATCTGTTGTTCCAATTCCGCTCCTGAAGTCTTCAAGGGCAGAAGCGAATCTGTCACATTTGGCGAGTCGGTCAGGTAGATGCTGCTCCTCCATCTCCCTGAGCCACTTCTGGTAGGCGTCTCGCGTTAGCGTTCGAGCCTCATCGAGAGAGAAGTAGGCAGTTTGGGGATAGTATTCGGTCGCTTCGAAATCGCGCCATTCACGGAAGGTGTTCTCTACCCTTGACCACGATGGGCTTGTAATTCGAGGAATCTTGCAACACCTGCCAAACATCGCATGATAATGCTACTAGATATTCGGGCGATAATATGATTGTATCGACTTTGCATAATGAACATAGCGGAATACTGATTGCGTTCTACGCTGACCCAAGTCTTTTTGAAACGTATGGTCCATCGCTTGAGTAGCCAAATCTCTTGTAGTATTCTCTTACGCCGATTCCGCTCGTTACGAGTATCTTTCTCGTATCATATTCCTCTTGGGCGAACTCCTCAGCTTTCTCTAAGAGAACAGACCCGATTCCCCGGTGCTGCCACTCTCTCTCTCCTGGAGAATATCCTAGTTTCACAGCCGGTCCGTACACGTGGAGTTCTCTTACGATCGCCGAGGACACCTGCTTGATCTCTGGTCTATACGCGTGTTCCGATGGTATCCTTAGCCTTAGGAAACCAAGCAGGATATCTTGATGTACATCCTCGCAACTTATGAAGAACTCATCTCCTTCAGACGCCTCGTAGAGATGAAGTTTGATGTGAACGTCAAACGGATCAGGTTCGAATCCCAGAGTCTCGAATACATGCCCGACTTCCCGGCACCTTATACAGGGGCATCGCTTACCCCTTTTCGTCAACTCTTTCTGAACAAGGTCATGAAGGTCACTTCGTTTAGGCCCTGCCTCGATGAGTTTTGCTGGAATGTCTCTCTGCATTCTCTGAACACGAATCCACGGGGGAATCATTGTCGAGACTTCAGTGAGCAGTTTCACGCATCGATCCGTATCATATGGCTCATATCCGCCTGATTTCCATAGGTCATACAGTTTGGTTCCCTTCACAACCAGCGTCGGATATATCTTTAGCATGTCTGGCTTGAATCCTGAATCAGTGAAGATTGACTTGAAGGTCTCCAAGTCCCTTTCATAATCGCTTCCCGGAAGGCCGGGCATAACGTGGTACACGATCTTCAGCCCGGAGTCTTTGAGGATCTGTGTTGCTGCAACTACATCCTCTATAGTGTGCCCTCTGTTGATGAGTTTATAGATATCGTTGTATACAGTCTGGACGCCCAGCTCTACCCTTGTCACACCCATTTTCAGCATCTGTTCAACCTGCTCGCGCCGAGCGAAGTCGGGTCTGGTCTCCACAGTGATTCCTGTATTTCGTCTGGTGGAGGTTTCCGCAAATGACTGCGCTTCCGCGAGGCTTGACGACTCCTCCCCTGTTATTCCATCGAGGCATTTCTGGGTGAACCACTCCTGGTATTCTACAGGCATCGCTGGGAATGTTCCACCCATGATTATCAGTTCAACCTTGTCTGTATTGTGACCAAGTGTGTTGATCTGGTTAAGTCTGTTGACGACTTGGCTCTTGGGATCGAAGTTATTCTGAATTGCCCTCATTGTCGCTGGCTCGTGACCTGTGTAGCTCTGAGGAGTGTCACCAAATGGTGATCCTATTCCCCCTGGGCAATAGATGCACGGAGAGGCTTTTGGACACGGATAAGGCTTCGCCATGACCGCCACGATTGCTATCCCAGAGTAGGTCCGCGAAGGCTTTGTCCTCAGCAGACCGAGAAGCGCTTCCCTTTCCTCCGGAGATGCAGCTGAGAGAATGTCAGCGTTCTTGGGCATTGAGTTCAGCGAGTACTCGCTACAGACTTCTGTCTTCAGTTTGTCCAATTCCTTCCTGTCCCTGGCCTTCCCTGCCAGAACTTCCTTGATTATAGCCCTGTATGCTTCCGTGTTTGGGTCGTACGACATAAGCCAAGATCACCAAGTAAGTGCGCATCCAACGATATGCTCCGCCAAGTAATAAGCAAATTGATATTCTTAGCGAAAAGAGCTAGAAATAAATGTCTTTTTGAACTGAGCGGCGATCAGCCGCCGTTATCTCTGAGGCGTTCCGCATAAGACTTATATCTCGGTCGAGAGAGAATATTAAGCGCACATCCGTTTTCGTGCAACCCCTAGTTTACTTAGGGGGAGGACTCAAAAATGGCGACAGTGAAATGCACAGAGTGCAATGACAAAATGACTCTTCGCAGTCGCAAGTACAATGGCTATGCCTTAATAGAGACGTGGCGATGCAGTAAGTGCGGATGCAAGTCTAGAAAAGTATACTTCATATCTCTATAGAACGAGCGAAGTCCTATAGTCCTATGAGTCCTTTTTTGTTCTTTTCTGCGCAGTGGAAACCTTCAAGACTTGTGGACAGTGGATTTTAGCGCTCTCTACTCTAGGCCATGAGATTACGACTGAGATTTGGGTAGAAGTACAGGTGTGAACCAGACTTCTTGCTCGAAGGTCGCAAGGTCGAAGTCTGTGGAGTCCGATTTCGAGGATACTGGGAACGTTACCGAGGAAAAACAGTGATTTACATCAGGAACGGTTACATAGCGTATGTCATAGTGCCTACGCATCTTCTCAAGACTGCTCAGGGCTATCTTCCGAAGCACAGAAAGGTTATCATAATAACGTTCAGAGCCTTTAAGGGGCACATCAGTGAATACGCAAGAATCCTGAGGAGATAATCTCTACGACCCAAGAAAGGTGCCATGAAATAGTTCTGCCTTGCTTGACTCATAAGCGAGGGAAAGAAGTCAATTGTGACGACGAGAGAGTTGATCAAAACTGAAATATGATAGGCATACTTCGAGATCATGAAAAAAGAGAGTTGACTCGCACCCATGAGGCAAGCGGATCTCAGATGCTTGGACGTATTGGGAATCCGATCTGGGTGCCGAAACTCCTGTGGCTGGGAATGCTTATCCAAAAGTCTTAAGACATCAAGCCCAGTCTTCTCAACGAGATCAAGTACTACTCGCAACAACCTGAATCGCAGATCGCCTTCTTGCGGAACAAGAAATGCATTCGCAGAAGAGGCGATCCGATCAGGATAAGACATCATTCAGGAGTGAAAACAAGCGTGATAGTCAAGGAACTTCCAAAGCAGCTCTTACTAAGAGAACTTGAGCAGAAGATCTTGGAAGAGTGGAAGCTCAACGGCACGTACGAGAAAGTGAAGCGACGACTAAAGGGCAAGCCCGTGTTTCGGTTTCAGGACGGACCGCCCTACACGACAGGTTCCATTCATTTGGGGACTGCTTGGAACAAGGTAATGAAGGACATTGTTCTCCGTTATCGGAGAATGAGGGGGCTAAATGTGAATGATACGCCGGGCTACGACATGCATGGCCTGCCAATAGAGGTCAGGGTAGAGCAGGAGCTCAATATCAAGAGCAAGAAGGAGATAGAGGCGAATGTGGTCGGGTTTGTGGAGAGGTGCAGGGAGTTTGCGCTCACAAACTTGGAGAATATGAGCAGGCAGTTTGGCGAACTCGGGGTCTGGATGGACTGGAAGAAGCCGTACATGACTTTGAGTGACTCCTACATTGAGGGGATATGGCGAACAATCAAGCTGGCGTACGATAGAGGCTACGTGTATAGGGGAGTCAAAGTTCTTGAGGTCTGCCCTCGATGCGAGACTGCCCTCGCTAGGCACGAGCATGAGTACAAGACTGTGGAAGATGTCTCCATTTTCGTCAAGTTCAAGGTCAAAGACAAAGCCAATGAGTACATTCTGGTCTGGACCACCACTCCTTGGACTTTGCCGGCCAACTTGGCAGTTATGGTTCACCCAGATTATGATTATGTTAGAGTTAAGGTTGGAAATGAAGTCTGGATAGTCGCAGAAGCCCTGGCCACAGTCCTGATTCAGGGAACGTTTGAGAAAGACTTCAAGGTCATTGGTAAAGTCAAGGGTAGGGACCTTGAGGGGCTCCGATACGAGCACCCACTCGCCGAGGAGGTACCTGTTCAAGCCGAGTTTGACAAGAAGCTCAAGAAGGCGCACACGATCATTCTGAGCCCCGAGTACGTTACCCTTGAGCAGGGAACGGGGCTCGTCCACACTGCTCCCGGGCATGGACCTGAAGACTTCGAAGTCGGATCCAGAAATGGACTTCCTCCCTTCTCACCGGTAGATTACGCCAAGTTCACTTCAGATGCTGGCAAATATGCAGGGATGTTTCCGAAGAAAGCTGACCCGATCATAATTGAAGACTTGGAACGCAAAGGGTTGTTGTTATACAAGGGAACCATACAGCATGAGTACGCTCACTGCTGGAGATGCCACAGCCCTCTCCTTTTCCAAGCTACTAACCAATGGTTCATCAAGGTGGCAACCCTGAAAGAGGAATTCGAGAGGAACAACGAGAAGACTTACTGGGTTCCAGACTGGGCTGGGCATCAGTGGTTCAAGAACTGGATTGAGGGATTGCAGGACTGGTGCATATCTCGCCAGAGATACTGGGGAGCGCCACTACCGATCTGGGTCTGCGACAAGTGTGGGGACGTGGAGGTTCTTGGCTCAAAAGACGAGCTTCTAAAGAGATCCGGAAGGGAGCCGAAGGAACTCCACAGACCTTGGGTTGACGAGTTGACTTGGAAATGCAGGAAATGCCAAGGCAAGGGAACGAAGCGCAGAATACCTGACATACTCGACGTGTGGCTCGATAGCGGGTCATGCATCTGGGCCACAATGCCGGTCACAGCTGGATCAAAAGACTATGACAAGTGGGAAGAGCTAGACTTCATAATCGAAGGCAAGGAGCAAATACGGGGGTGGTTCAACTCCCTCATGTGCTCCAGTATGGTGGCGTACAATAGGTGGCCCTACAAGTCCGTCTACATGCACGGATTCATGTGTGACGAAAAGGGCAGAGAGATGCACAAGTCTCTGGGCAACTATATTGAGCCAGTGGAGGTCTTCTCAAAGCACGGGGTTGAGGCTTTCAGGTTCTACGTTGCCAAAGGAGCGCCACCTGGGGAGGATATCAGCTACAACTGGAAGGACGTTGCCGACACTGAGAGATTTCTCAACATAACCTGGAACGTCTACGTCTTCGCGTCGACTTTCATGGCTGAGGCCAAGTTCGATCCCACGGAATCGAAGCTGGATGAAGGCAAACTTCAGCCTGAGGACCGCTGGATACTGTCTCGTGTAAATTTGGTGACTAAACAAGTATCAGAGGCGCTCGAGAAGTACGTAATACCCGCGGTTCCAAGGCTACTGCAGGACCTCATAGTAAAAGATCTCAGCAGATGGTATGTGAAGCTTGTAAGAGGCAGGACGTGGGTCTCAACTTCAGGTCCGAGCAAGACCGCGGCTCTCAGCACACTATTCAACGTACTAGAGAGGCTCGCGTATCTGCTTGCCCCGATAACGCCTATTCTAGCAGAAGGACTCTATCAGTCCCTAATCAGGCCCGCCATGCCGAGAGCACAAGAGAGCATACACCTCTGCGACTGGCCGAAATATGAAGAAGAGCAGATAAACCAAGAACTAGAGAGTAAAATGGATCGCGCCAGAGAGATAGTCGAAACAGCGCTCGCAATACGGCAAGAAGAAAAAGTGAAGCTCAGATGGCCCTGCCGCAGACTCCTGATAGTCCCCAAAGACAAAGAGCAAGTTGACGTATCGGAACTCTTAGACATAATCAGAGACCAAGCCAGCGTCAAGGAAGTACAGGTACTAAGAGAACTCCCAGAAAAAGACAAAACTGAGAACCTCAAGGAAAAGGAAATCCCATCAGCAACCATCTACCTCGACATGTCAACCTCAGAGGAACTTGAATCAGAACGACTAGCAAAGGACTTCACCCGACAAGTCCAAGCACTCCGCAAAAAGTACGGATACCACGTAAGCGAGAAAATAGAACTAATAGTCGCAGCAGAAGACAAGCAAATAAGAGAACAACTAGAGACACAAGAGGAACCGATCAAGAACAAGATCGGAGCAGCAGAAATAAGGAAACTCCAGAAAATGCCAACAAACCTCCAAGACTACGACGCACAAGGCGAATTCACCTACCAAGGCACAAAAATAATAGTCGCCTTCAAACGAAAGAAAACTTAATAACAAGAACAACGCAAAAAGACAAACAGAAAGCAATTCCCTGGGAGCGTAGCTTAGCCAAAGTATCACTGAGGGTTCGGTGATTCTCTAAACTGGCTTACTTTGGATACATCACAACTGATGTCTCCTTTAGTCCAGACGGAGCGCCGGACGAGTTCGCCAGTCGAACTCGGGTGAGCCTTATAAGGCAACGCTTCGTACAGCGGCTTTAGACAGCCGGAAGAACTAATGCGGGGAAAGAACCGCTGGTCCGGCAGAGCCGTGGGTTCAAATCCCATCGCTCCCACCATTTTCATCTGGCTTCTCGTTTATGCTCTCTGGCGCACAGGCGCGGGCTTCGGCACCTTAGCGCTCAAATCGCTCCAAGCTAGAGCTAGGAGTCCAGAACCTCCACCTAGCTTATGGGTTTGTAGTATTCAAGCACAGCATAGTGCAAGCGCGTTCGTCGCTGGCATTTCCCATCTCATCCAAAAAAAAGGGGGAGGTGTGTATTTCTTTCTAGAACTAGCAGCCCTTCCAGAAGGAGCCAATAGGTGTAGCGCTGAACTCGTAGTCTGCCCAGCCCGAAGACATCGTTGGCGTGATTATCATGATAGTGTAGATTGGCTTGTTGGCGAATCCGAGTGATGCACCTTTCTGCGTCATCTCGCACAGCCACATATCCACGGGGACATAGACCGTGCCGCAGCAAGTCGGTATCACGGAGACCAATGTGACCTGCCATTTCACCGCAGGAGTCACTGGCGTCAGCTTGAATGAGTTGTCGCTCACACTTGCACTTTTGATGAACCATCCCTCATATTCAGCCGCCCAGTCGGTCATATAACGGAATCCGATCATCACTTTTTGTCCAGCGTAGGCAGAAAGGTCAAATGTCATTGTAGTCCATTCTGGCCACTCAGGGTTGTAGTCTGTTAGTCCTGGTAGATTCGCGATTATGTCAGGGTGCGCAGATGGATCGTAGTCGGAGGTCGTATAGGCATTTGACAGCGATGTCCATGTCTTACCTTTGTCCGTTGAGACCTGCACGAAGCCGAAGTCCCAGTAGGATTCTATTCCCCAACTCGTCACTAGTGTCAGGTATGGCTTTGATGGATTCACATACGCGCTTCCTTGTAGCAACGCGTTGTAGAGATCGGACGCTCCCGACCACCAGTAGCCCGCAGAACTATCATAGGTCCACCCAGCGATCCTGTCTCCACTAAAAGAGACTAGCCCTAGCTTATTCCAATTCTGGAACATGACGTAGTCGGTGCCGTAAGGTGCGATCTTTGATACACCAGTGTCGTAACCCAAGATGGTATTTGTCGTCCCAAAGTCAGTGCCCTTCGTCATCGGAATCGGCAAGCCTGAGGTTTCATAGATTCTCACAGGGATGAAAGCAGGATCATTCAGGTTGATCGTCTTGTAGTTGTACTTTCCATTGCACGGGAAGTCTGACCGAACAAGGTTCGCTATTCTCATATCATGGTAGACCTGGTCGAAAGTCACTTTGTATCCGAAATGCGCCAGAGCGCTGTTTACGCCGTCCATCCCCGGGATGCCTGTCTCAACGAAGTAACTTATGAAGGCAGCTCCGCCGTAGTGATCACTTAGGTAGATGGTCCACAAAGCAGCTATACCGTAGTCAGCCAAGATGTTTATGCCTCCCTGGTCGCCCCATTGCGTCAGCGAGTTGTCGGGCGTATAGAAGTAGCTGTTGATGTCGCTGACAGGTGCTCCGTATCCACAGAGAACTTGGGCGTACATGCTGCACCCCTCGTTCATGTACAGATCGTCGGCAGGTTGCCAGTCGTTGTGTATCAGGTGCTGGTATTCATGTGCGAGTGTGCCCTCGTAGTCGAAAGCATGATTGGCAGGAACTGCAACCCCCTGTATCCACTCGGTGCCAGTGGGTCCCAGTCGCCTTTCCCATTGATAGCAGTCTATTGTTACAGTGTTCCTGTCAAAGTAGTAGTCGTATGCACTGGTGAACACACCGGCCACGTAGTATGGGTAGGTTGGATCGTAGTAGTTCTGGTCTCTGATATTCGCGACCAGTACCACGCTCCTGCCGGATGGATCAGCATAATAGTCAGCTGGCAGGCCGAGAATCCCCGGCAAGGCTGCGTTGGAACCGTCTCTGAAAGCTGGGTCGCCGAAGTACTTCGTGTCAGTGGGGTAGATATTGTTCTCAAATTGCCCAAAGAGGTACGCTATCTCCGTGTCGAGTACCTGTGGGGTAGGTCTGGTGTCACCTGCTCGCCATGCTAGGCTTACTTGTACCCAGATCTCACACACGTTGCCTAACGCAACTAGCGTAAAGGGTGCAAGCCTAACGCTGTTGTAGTAGTCGTCGAGTACCAGCCAGTACGCTATGTCTCCCACGTTGAAGTATGAGTGGTGGCTCGGTCCCTGAATAGGCTCTTCGACGCTGCAAGGATATAGTGGGGCATTTGCGATGTCTATCGCCTTGTAGTCTTGAGAGTCAACTGGTTGGGCCTTTACGGCCGGCACGACAGGCGCAAAAGCGAACGCTGAGATCAACATCGTAGCCATTATCAGAAATACAACTGCTCTTCTCATTTGTCGATTTTCCCTCTTCCAATTCTTAACTCTGTGGGGGGGGTCACCTTCGTTGCTGCTTTTCAGCTTTGCGGTGAAGAGCCTGAATTAGATACTTCTCGAAATCTCGCGTCGATTCAATGCCTAGAAGCGAGAAAAAGTCAACGGTAGTCATCCTAGTCCGGAGCTTATCCTCAATAATCGTCTTCGAACTAGATCTCCGCTTTGACCTATCAGAAGTTGGGCGGACTTTCAATGACCCTACGCTGGACTGGGCGCTCAATAGCTTTGGAAAGCACGGGAAAAAAAGACAAGCGCCCTCATTCCTCTGCAAGTCATAAAGAGAGGCAAAGGGAGCCGATTCTTGATCAAGCTAACAATCAATAGGGAAAGTAGAACCGCTACTAGCCCATTATCTGCTTCTCAAGTTTGTCGGCTAGGTCAAAGACTATGTCCTGGAAGCTTAGCCTGACCACGGGGCCGTGTATTCCTTCCAAGAAGTCGTTGAGGCCTCTAATTGCGTGTAGTAGGTCCAGGTCGCTTTTCGCCATGTTTACGTTGAAGAGGACGGTTGTGAGCTCCTCACCCGCTTCTCTGATTAGGACCTCTTCGAGGGAGAGCTTGATTTTCTGAGCCAGGCTCGATTCGCAGAGGGAGAACTCTGTTCCCTGCTGGTTCTTCTTCACGACATCCGCTTTCTGGAGCTGAGCCAAGATATCCTTTACTTTTGCCTGGTTATAGCCCGTCAGATCAGCGATCTTTTTCGGTGATATTTTCTCGAAAGCCACTATGACTTTCGTCACCTGCGTAGATTCTGGCGTGGACAATAACCGCTCTATGGAACTCATGGTCAGCATCTCTGATCATTAACGCGTCAAACTTCTATATGAAGCATTTCGTTCAGATCTGGATCAAAGGGATTACCGTGTTGCGAACTTCACCGTTCTCGGCGCCTGATCGCAGACGTGATCACGGGGACGATATCGCGCATTGGTTATACTCAGTTGTAAGAACTCAGTAGCAGGGAACTTCTCACACAAAGGAAATTGCGCCGTATTTGCAGTAGATCTCGCAGTCTCTGCATATCGAGCTGGTTACGCTACTTCTCCGGCATTTTGCTAGGTCGACAATTACCACTTTCCCGTTCTTGATTGCCAGCACTAGTTTGCTTCTGTCAGCGGGCTCTCTGCCATAGGATGTGACTGGTTCCTCAGCTTGGTTGACCGGGCAGATCTCGACGCAGACCCCGCAGCCCGTGCATTTGTTCTCATCAATCACAATTCCAGTTTTGGAGGCTTTTTCGAGAGGTGCAAGCACGTGCCTGAGTTCCTCGAGCTGCTTTGAGAAGCGAGGCTCCATTAGCGGCGGGCAAGCTTCCGCTTTCATCTCGCCCTTCTGCAACCTGTATACGAAGGCCATACAGCTTGCTTCGCCACATTTCCCGCAATTGAGTTTCGGAAGAAGTTTATACAGTTGTAGGGGGCTTATACTTGCCATAAGTTCAAGCTCCATCCCGCAAGACTCTGCATTTGTGAGAACACGTCGAACTCCCTTCGGGAAGTTCAAGCGCTTTTGGGCTGTCGTACTCGTTTGCGTCTTTCGCGCTTGGCCTTACTATCAGTTCTTCTCACAGCGGGTGTGATACTGATTCTGTATTGATTTAACGTTTTGTCTAGCACAGTTGAGAAGGAAAGGGTTTCAAGAACCGCATCGAGTTTGTCGGCAAACCACAAAACCAGAGATATTCCGGATGAGGGAGGGAAACGTGGATTCAATGGAAACATGTGAGAGTAGATCGCCTTGGAGACCTCATAGGACTCGCCTAGCCTATGTGATATCAAGGCGCCTCTTGAGGCGTGTCTCAGTATTTGGACTATGCGAGGCTCGCTGGATCTTGGATCAAGGCCACAGTCATGCAGGAGGCCTGCTCTTGCCGAGATTCCTCTGTCAAGGCCGAGGATGCCAGCGACCGTGTAGCAAATGTACGCGACTCTTAGACAGTGGTTTAGTCGAATCTTCTTCGCGAAGGTAGCACCATTTTCCCCTTTCATTAATGAGCGATGGTGAACTCGGTGTCCTGGGTAATACGCCATGCGACTGACTTCTTTCGTCTTTAGCAGATCTGCAATCCTGCTCATGAAGTCTCTTAGCATTCGAGTCGCCAGCATTCAATTCGAAGAAAATGGATTGAGTCGCAGATCAGAGGCGCCTCGTGGTGCTTCCTGCCTGACCTATTCAACCTTGACTTCCACAGATATCCCTTTTCTAACCGCCTCTGTCACTATGCAGTAGTCCTGGAATATCTGGTAGCACCTATCACCCTTCTTAGCGTCGTCAGGCGATTTGAATTCTGGATGCATTCCGACTTTTAGTTGTTTTACTCTCAGACGTCCTGCTTCGTTTCTCGCTATTACTGCCTCAACGTCTGTCTTGAGACTCTTTAGTTCAATCTTACTTCTCTTCAGGCAGAATGCCAAGCTAGCGCTGAGGCAGTTGCCTATTGCTGCTGCCAACAACCTTGATGCGTTAGGCCCCTCGCCACCACCGCCAACTTCAGGCGGTTCATCAGTCTTCACGGGAGGTACCTTGGGGAGGTCAAAACTCACTAGGAAAGCCAGATCATGTTGGAGGGTTACAGTGACCTTGGCAGTCGTCTCCTGTATTCTTGCATCTTTCTTCTGTTCCTTACTTTCACTCAAAATCCATTCTCACCTAGTTCCTTCTCTGTCTCATGATACCCTCTAATTGGTGGTCATTATTTAGCTTTGCTTGCTCTCCGAAAGACCAGGGATCCATTGGGGCAGGCTTGAATGCAGAGCAAGCATTCTCCTCTCTTCAGGCATCTCTCGAAGTCTATGTGGAATGAGTCTCCTTCGTATTCGATCGCCTCTACGGGGCATGTGGTTACGCATATCCGGCAATGCTTGCAGCGATCTGCGTGTTCCAGCTTGGGATAGTACAATGTTCGGCTCCCCTATCGATACATCAAGTCGATGAAGCTTGTATGTACTGTTTCTCCGTGGACTAAAGTGCTTTTGAGCGTTCTAATCAGGATATTCGTGCATCTCCTTAATTCTAGACCAGGGGGTTTTTGGCGATAGGCTTATCAACCAGTAAACTTGATCGATCGGCAGTGGGGCATGAAAGAAGGAGAAGGAAACAAGAATATTGGGGATGCTTTCAGACAAGGAGAAGCAACATCTGCAAGAAGTCTTCGACAAGTCACTCGACGGCGAAGTCAAGATGGTAATGTTCACCCAGGAGTTCGAGTGCGAGACATGTAAAGATACGAAGGAGATGCTGCTGGAACTGGAACAGACCTCACCTAGGCTCAAAGCAGAAGTGTACGACTTTGTGAAGGACAAGGAGAAAGTAAAGGAATTCAACATCGACAAGATACCAGCCATTGCCCTGGTCGACAAGAAAAAGAACTACCTCAGATTCTACGGCGCACCCGCAGGGTATGAATTCACGACGTTGGTTGAAGATATCATTGACGTTTCCACCGGAAAGACTGGGCTCTTGCCCGAAACCAAGGAGAAGTTGCAGAAGATCAGTAAACCCATCCATATACAGGTTTTCTCAACTCCCACATGCCCGTATTGCCCGCAAGCTGTGAGGTTGGCGCACCAGTCTGCAATTGAGAACGATTCCATTAGAGCAGACATGGTTGATGTGGTTGAGTTCCCCTTTTTGTCCCAGAGATATGCTGTCATGAGTGTTCCGAAAACCGTGATAAATGAGGCAATCAGCTTCGTTGGGGCGCTTCCTGAAGAACGGTTCCTTGAGTACGTTCTCGCGGCGCAGAGCAAGGCTGACAGCACCATGTTCATATAGCGAGGATTCCTGGCTGAGAAAGCTAATGACGTATCTGCCCCAGAAGTGTCAAGACGCTCTATTTTAGAGTATTCTGTCGGTAGATTCGATCTCAATGCGTGGGCTGGACGTACGGTCACAAAATGAGTTTGGGACTCGGTTTGCTCTCTGCTTGCGTTAGGCACAACCTGTTGATGGATTTGGATCCTAGAATTCATCAGATAATGCTTTTATATCAGCAGTTGGAGAAGGATAACCATTTCACAGACATGAATTATAGTGAACTCTGGACTTTCTTTAGTGGCAAAAGGTGAGGAACAGCTTGGATTTCAATCAGACAGAGACCATCTTCCTTGGCATGATAATCAGTATAGCCATAGCTGGTTTGATCTATGCAGTGGTACTTTCACGTCAGACTCTGAGACATCCGACTGGAACGAAGGAAATGAACAAGATTTCCTTGGCTATTAGGATCGGCGCTAACTCATACCTGAAAAAGCAACTTACTTCAATAGCGGCTGTGCTTGTTCTTCTAGCGCTACTTCTATTCCTAACTGCTGCACCGCCCCCGCTTTATCCTGTTGACTATCCATCAGTTCAGTTGGGTCGCACGCTGGCATTTGTCATGGGCGCCATATTCTCTGCCTCCGTTGGATTCGTTGGAATGAATATTGCGACTAGGGCGAACGTGAGAGTTGCGGCCGCCGCAGGCAGGAGTTTCGCGGATGCCCTCAAGATAGCGTACAGAGGTGGGACAGTAACCGGCATGTTGACTGATGGCCTGGGACTGCTCGGGGGTGCACTTATATTCGTTTTCTACCGCGAATATGCCTACCAAGCTTTACTGGGTTTTGGATTCGGTGGCACGCTCATAGCTCTATTCTACAGAGTCGGCGGGGGAATATACACCAAAGCGGCGGACGTGGGAGCGGACCTAGTTGGCAAGGTCGAGAAAGGGATCCCTGAAGATGACCCACGAAACGCAGCAGTCATAGCTGACCTAGTTGGTGATAATGTCGGAGACTGTGCAGGCATGGCTGCCGACATCTTCGAGTCCTACGAAGTCACCATGGTCGCAGCAATGATACTAGGTATCTTAGCATTCCCACCCTACGATCCTATTACTCACGTGGCAACTGGTTTCGGTTTCAAAGGTGTTCTGTTCCCATTGATGGTTCGTTCCATCGGCGTTCTGAGCTCGATAATTGGAACCTATGCGGTTAGAGTTCGCGGCGAAAGGCATAATGCGATGAGGGCAATATTCCGTGGATACACTCTTGCTGCAATAATCTCGATAGCGGGCTTCATCTTCCTGAGCTTCACCTATATGCAGGGACTAACCGACCCAGTGAGCGGTTTGCCGATTGAGTGGTGGAAGTTCCCAATAGCATTGGGCGCGGGGATCGCGCTTGCCGTCTCGACTAATCGACTGACTGAACACTTCACCTCGACGGAGCGGGCACCCGTCAAGGGCATGGCAAGATCCTGCCAGACTGGCGCTGCGACAAACATCCTGTCAGGTATCGCCGTTGGATACGAATCGAGTGTCTGGGCCATATTAGCCATAGGCGTGGCAATCTTTGTGTCGGTTGTCGTCTTTAGCACACTGGGCATAGTTGCGTTCTATGGAGTTGCGCTTTGCGGCATCGGGCAGTTGACACTCACTGGAAACAATGTTGCGATGGACAGCTTCGGACCAATCTCAGATAATGCGAATGGAATTGCCGAGATGGCTAAGGGTGAGCCGCTGAGCACCGGAGCAAGGCAAGTCTTGGCTGACCTTGATGCGGTGGGAAACACAACTAAGGCAGTGACAAAATCAATAGCCATAGCTTCGGCAGTAATCGCAGCGGTCTCTCTCTTTAAGTCCTATACAACTGATGTCCCACACGAGATAAGTTTGCCGCCCATGAGCCTAGACATAGCAATGCCACTGGTCTTCATAGGGTTACTCATCGGAGGAGCAATACCATTCCTATTCAGTTCAATTGCAGTCAGGGCAGTCGGCAGAGCGGCATCTATGATGGTAGGCGAAGTGAGAAGGCAGTTCACAGAGATCAAGGGACTTTGGGAAGGAAAGGCTGAACCAGACTACGCCAGATGCGTAGGAATCTCGACCAGGGCCGCCCAGAAAGAGCTACTTGTTTTGGGGGTGCTGGCGATAGCTTCGCCCCTACTTGTGGGACTTCTTCTAAGCGGCGCGGCGCTAGGTGGATTCCTCGCAGGAGCCATCCTTGCAAGCCAACTGCTAGCAGTGTTCATGGCCACTTCGGGCGGGGCGTGGGATAACGCGAAAAAGAGCATAGAGGATGGACTATATGGCGGCAAAGGCTCGGAAGCGCACAAGGCATCAGTTATCGGAGACACGGTGGGCGATCCTCTAAAGGACACAGCTGGACCGGCATTGAATCCGATGATGAAGGTAATAAACTTGATTTCAATACTTATGGGCTCTTTGATAATGAAGAATTCATTGATAACCAGTGATCTTGTGCTGAACCCATCAGTTCTCATAGCCGTTGTTGTGGCTCTACTGGCTGCAGCCATCGCATTTGCGCTCTGGTACAGCAAGAGGGAGATGGAAGTCATAGGAGAGGGACGGAAGGAAACGGGCGAGAAAGGCAAGCCGCAGAAGAATCGCGTCAAGAAATAGATGACAACTCGCCACTCCTCTGTTTTTTTTTTGGACCTGCCAGTAGCCTTTGGTTTTTGCGAATTCGTTCTCACGGATAGCGTGTAAGTCGAGTATGCCGTGGCAAGGTTTCACGGGCTCGGACGCTAGGTCATCGATTATCCCGTCAGTGATCTCTTGAGAAATACTGGCGGAAGCCCACGACAAGGAAGGTAAAGCCAATTGAGCTTCTCTCCAACTCTCCAGAGCTCCTGGTCTTTAGGCCAACCCGTCATAAGGGACTTCGATGAAGGCGCCCGCCGAACGCGATGAGTCTTGTCAATTGTTCTCGGTATGGTCATGCGACCGTTGCGTGTGCACTGAGGAAGGAATCCAAAAAAATCATTCGAAGATCTGCCACACCTCACTGGGTGCGTGCTCACTTTCTCCTTTGCTTCCCAATTAGGTAGGCAATGGCAGGAACTAGGACGAGTACTGCAATGATCCCCAGTATGATGATGATTGAATTGGAGGGTTCAATTGTTGGAATCTGGGTTGGTTGTCGTGGCAAGTCATATATGGAGGTGGAGCTCGTCGAGATCCGGTGCCTGGAGTCGCAGGCTTGAACCTTTATGCTCAGCAGTGTGGTCGAGCCGACAAGTGGGGCTTCGTAGTCTGCCTGGTAGAGCTTAGCCGTACTGTTCCAAATGGCTTGAAGTTGCGTAACATTGCCTGTGTCACCAACGTAGATGGTGATTGTGAGGTTTCCTTGGAATTGCAGTTCTGGGTGGTTAAGGTAGGACGCATTCACTGAGATTCGGAGAAGTTGCATTGAGACCAAGTTTGAGGGCGGGTTCAGCGCAATGCTTGGATCGCCTAACGTAATGTCGCTGACAGTCGCCGCCCCGATCCACCTAGTCGCCAAATGGCCAATCGAGTCTCTTGAGATGAACTTGATACCGTATATTCCTTCGCCGGTGACGTTGCAGCTGAATCTGTATTGTCCTCCCAACAGAGTTAGGACGGTGTTGTTGAGGAGCAATCCAGTTGGGCTCGTTATTGTGATGTTAACTTGGCTCAATCCATCCAAATCAATCAGTGGAGTCGTGTTCTGCACCCTGATGGTGGCTCTCGGACTCGTGTCCGGTAGATGCCCAATCACGCTCACCGAAGCGCTGGCAGTGAAGTTGTTGAGTACCGATACCGTACAATTCAAAGTCGAGCCGTCGATCAATGTGAATTGGGGAAGATACGCAAAAGCCTGCCTGAAGACACCGAGGCTGAGAAACGAGTTGCTATATGTCCAGCTACTAGTGCCCACGGCCTCGCTATTCACGTAGACATCGTCTATCTGATTGGCGATCGGGACAATGATGACTGCGCCTTCAGACAGCGTCACGTTATAATCTGAACCGGTTGGGTGGACATAGTCGAAAGTCAGAACTAGCGAGTACGACCCTCCATACGTTAAGCCATCGACCTCCCTCGTTAGCTGTGCCCATGCTGTCACGCTCACCCTTCCTCCTATCTGGACGCTACTCCCGTTGAACAGTTTCAAACTGAGGTTCAGGGTTCCCGTGGTCCTGTTCATTACACCTTGCCTTAGTAGATCGGATTTCTCAAGGATAACTCTCATGAAGGCGAAGTTGACGTACGATTCCGAAGCTGCAGTGCTGTTGCCGTTGACTACTATATGATACCCACTCGGGAACAGATTGCCATATCCATAGCTGTAATACCAGATCGTATACGTGAAGTTGAGAATGGCTATAGGATAGTTACTTGTTACAGTGAAGCTGTACGGGGGTACGGCGTTCCACACGGTCTGATTCCATATGGAATTGTCAGCTACGGGGATGCCATTGATTCTAAGGTTTAAGCCAGTCATGCTCGCCGGCGAGGATTGTGCGTGGACTCTCAGCTCAAAACCATTGAAGTAGTATGAGCTACCAGCGATCGCCACATGATTCGTCCAGTTGACGCCCCTATTGGAAGTCAGCCACCCTGACGGAGGACTAGTCGGCTGTTTGCTGAGAGTCGTACCTGCCGCATAGCCACCTCCCGAGCTTACCCATTCAGTCGTATGGAGGACCAAGTAGTAGTATCCGGCCGTCAGGTTGACATGTGGAATGCTAATTGGGATCCAATTTGCTCCAAGGCTTACGAAAGTAGAAGGCAACGACACTGACTTCACGAATTCGCCAGCTTCATTGCTATATGTTGACCGCCTGACTTCAGCAGTTAGGTTTCCAACTGTACCGTCAAATCTAAATAAATTGACTTGGACTGATAGGTTCTCTGTGTATGTAGACAAGAAGAAACGCTGCGCAAGACCAAGGTTTCCGTCAATCACGGGATAACTTGAGTTTGATCCCCCATTGGGAATTACGTAGAAGTTGTTGTCCCCTTTTAGCATTCCATTGATGCTGAACATTGCCTGGTAGATAGTTGAGTTTTTGGGAACCTTCAGGTTGCTGATAAGTCCTTGGTAAAAGCCCTCAAACTGGCTTGCTACCAGCTGAACAACCGAGGTACTAACTGTAGTCGTATTTACATACTTCGCGCTTAGGAGTGTCCCATTGTAGAAGTTGAGACCAAGCCTGGTCACGTTCCAATTCGGTGGGAAGTCTAGGGTGAAGTTTTGACCAGTTGAGGGGATATACCAGTTTCTGGCATCGTAGAGGTGATTCCCATAAATGAATGCGCTGGGATCAGGGGAAACTCCAGTGGTGGCACCGTTGCCAAGTGGGGGAGCCGCCATAGTGGCTTGGAGAGGCATCTGTGTTCCCTGGGCGGTTGCTGACGTCAGCAACAAGGTTGTAATTATGCAGAGGACGAGAATGCTATTGAATCGCCCCTTTGCATCCGACGCAGCGATACTATTCCTGATCATTGGCATCGCAGCCTATCACCGCAGGAGAATCAATCGAAACACCATATTTCTCCGTGAGACCAGTCTCATTAGTGTATATGGATTCTGAATATAACAGTTATGGAAGCGATAAATTCCTACGTTATCCTTGGCGATTTATGTATTGCGGATGCCTGAACTCGGCACATTGCCATTGCTCGCTGGCGTTGTCATTCTGGGCTTACTTTCATGAGCTTTCGCTGGTTCTAGGGCTGCAAGGCTGATAGTTCTGGGAATATTTTTTCTTTTGAGAGTGCCTGATATGTTCTCTCGTAGATATCGAAGAGCTTGGAATATAGTGTAGAGTTCTCCTTGTCTGGAGTATACCTTTCGGTTATTCTAACCATCAAATCTGCCGCTTCGACCACTCCTTTGTAGATGCCCACGCCTACGCCTGCGAGGATGGCCGCACCGACCGCTGTTGCTTCTTCCAAGGGGCCTTTAAGTACCGGGAGATTGGTGACGTCTGATTGGATCTGATTCCAGATTGAGCTGCGAGTTGCTCCTCCTGTGACTCTAATCTCACGAATGTCGGTGCCGATTTCTTTCATTACTGAGATGTTTTCTCTGATTTCGAAGGCTGTTCCTTCCATGATCGCCCTAACTATGCATCCCTTCTCGTGACCTATTGTGAAACCGAACATCACTCCTCTATCGTATGGGTTCCAGTGTGGTGCGCCTGAACCCATGCAATGTGGAATCAACATCACGCCCCTTGAGCCAGCTGGGACCCGCGCCGCTTGATCATTCAGGAGGTCGTATGGGTCCTTTCCGGATCTTTCGGCCTCTATTTTCTCCGCTTGGGCAAACTGGTCCCTAAACCACCTGTAAACGGCTCCAGTTGTGAATATGCTTGCCTCGTTCACCCACTTTCCGGGAACTGCATGGCAACTGCAGAGAACTCTCCGCTTCGAGTCGTATTTTGGCTCGTTAAGAAAAGCGAGTATGAAGGTTCCTGTTCCCGTTGTTGCCTTGACCCGGCCTGTCTCCGTTACGCCCACGCCCAAGGCTGCTGCTTGCTGGTCTCCAGCGCCTGTTATTACTGGGGTGTGCGCCGCGAAGCCGGTTTCCCCAGAGGCTCTCTTAGTGACTTCGCCTATGCGTTTCCCCGGCGGGTACAAAGTCGGCATCTTTTCTTTCTGAATCTCCAGTTCTCCGCAGATGGTGTCTGACCAATCCATTTTCCTAATATCGAAGAGCATTGTGCGCGAGGCATTGCTGTGCTCCGTGACGAATTGGTCGCTAAGCTTCATTGTAATGTAATCGTGTACAAGGAGGAACTTGTATGTCTTGGAGAAGAGTTCGCTTTGGTTCCTCTTAATCCAGAGGATCTTGGGCGCTGAGAAGTAGGGATCTACTGTCAAACCTGTCGCAGAGTAGATCTTCTCTGCACCTATCTTTGCAGTGATTTGACTACACTCGTCTACTGTTCTTCGATCCTGCCACACAATCGCCGTCCTCAGGGGTTCTCCCAATGCATTTACTGGGACTATTGTCTCCCTTTGGTTGGTTACGCTGATCCCCCGTATTTCGTCTGGCTTGATCTTTGCTTTCTTCATGGCCACTTTGGATGTGCTGCACACGGCCCTCCACCAGTCTCTAGCATTCTGTTCAACCCAAGATGGAGAGGGGTAGGCACTTGGGTGCTCTTCGTAGGCTTGAGAAACGAGTCCACCATCGATACTGAATATGATCGTTCTGCAACCTGTAGTACCAGCATCAATTGCAGCCAAGAACTCTCTCGGCAATGGTTCAGATTCCTCCAATCTCTTGGTCCAGTCCAACTGCCTTATCTGGGAAGGACAGTCTGACCATCCTTGGAAATATAGCTTTGCTTGTAGATTCTCACGGACTCCTATTGAACACTCTTAGCCATCATGGCTTTCGGCGAAAGCCTTGGTTTGTTCGCCCCAGCAACCGATTTCTCTACGAGTCCCGTGTTGAGATTTCCGTTGCGAAAGCTACAATGCTCACGGATTCCTCTGTTGGATTCAAGTTAGTTCTTAAATATGGACGTCCACACTTCTCATAATTAGGAGGATAAACAAACATGGTCTGCAGTAGCTTCGATACGAAGAACCAGAAATGCAAAGAAACAGGGATGAAGATATATCAGGGAATGGATGTTCCCTGCGAGGTTGTCAAGTCCCCAGATAAGTGTAAGGTTGTTGCGATGAGAAAGTAGGAACACGGATAGAAAGTAGAGAGGTTGAGAGCCTACGGTAATTGAGGCTGCAATCTTCTTAGAAGAGCACTCTACGAAGTTCCTCTTCTATTCTTTCAAGCTCCTCGTGCGGAACCCCCAGATTCTTGATCATGTCTTCGTTCGGCATTTCTACGCCGCTTTCGCTGGCAGCTATCTTAGCTGCGACAACGAAATCCACCGTGGTCAGTTTTCCACTCACTGAGGGGTTTCTCAGCCGCTCCTTCTTAAGCTCGTTAAGGAGCTTGGCCATCGTGCAGATTATGTTGAAGTTTAGGTTGCTTTCCTTTGCGACTGAGATAAGTTGGAAGATCTCCTCACTGGTCAGCATGGAGTAGAATGTCCTTATGTATCCCATCATATTCTGCTCGTTTAGCTCGCACTCAACTCTTCCCCACTCATTTATGGAGAACAGTTTGCGCCGGTAGATGGACTGAAAGTCTATGCCCATGCTCTGAAGGAGTTTCACCACTGTATCAGTGAGTTCGTTAACGGTCACCAGAATGTAGTGCTGGAGACCATATGCGATGTGCTGCTCCATGGCGTAGATCGACTTCTGGGACATGCTAGCCAGTAACTTTGCTCTAACGGAGCGCACATCACTCAGAGACCTGTTCAGCGACGCTTCAAAAAAAACTAGGTTCGCTTCTTTCATATCATAGTTTCTCACCGTGAATCCGACCACGGAGTCTTTATGCGCGCCAACAAACTCTTCCAATCCGTGCACGGTCGGGCTTATTCCCAACTCTCTAAGGTCTTTCTCATCGAGTGTCACGTAGTCATTCAAACTTCTACCATAGCAGAGGCGAACTGAATCGATGTTGAGCCCATAGTCCTTTCCGAGCGCGCTTTTCAGGGCGTAGTCAATCTGAAAAACCTCACTGAATATATCCGGAGAGGCAACAACTTGTTCCCATGGCTGTGGCTCGACACCCGGCATGAAGTTAACCACGGGTGCCTCTGAGGCGGTTACATGTATCTTGTACTTAGTGAGTTCCTTCTTCACGGTGTAAACGATGTCGCGCGCCCTGTGCGAGGCTATGACTGAAGTGGTATCATTGACCACGGCTCTGAATTCTTTCTGGCTTCGGATAACCGGCTCGAAGCGCTTCCAGTTTATCTCCAAGTGAATCTCCTCATGCCACTTGTGCTTGATGAATCTGACGGAAGAGTACTTTGAGTTTGCTTGAACTAGTATATTGTCTTACTAGGGTTAATAATGTTTGCACAAAGATTAAGAACTGACTTCAATGTATATGCGATATTGGCAAGGCTACCTTGGCGGAACTTGTTCGACGGAGACGCAGAAAGAGTTCCACAGGGCAAGCTCCTACTCCCCATTTCTCTTCTCATCGCGAGGGTGCCTATCGATGGCTAAAGTCTTCTCTTCTGGCGACTTAAGTGAGCTCTCTAATTCTGTTATGGACTTAGTGGGCAAGAAGGTGGGGAGAAGACCCGGCGAGAAGCCACCCCTCAGTCTTGCTGATGTCCAGGACCAGATCAGGGCGGCAACGGAATATATGCGCCTTTCTGACTTGTGTAAGGAGAAGAGCGACAACTGGTTTGCACTGGCCTATCTCGTGGAGAACTTGAAGTACTACAGCTCGGTTACTGACATGGGCAAGTGCGGTCACCTTCTTCTTGAAATGGCGGACTGCCTATTTTTGTGCAAGGAAACTACCCTATCAAGCAGATTCTGCCGTGAAGCAACAACTCTTCTAGTCGGAAGCAAGGGCCAGTACGAATGGGCAGTTGGAATGGCGGCAATAGGAGAGCTTCTCCTCACGGCTGTGCTCCTGAGTACAGAGAACTACAAGGAAGCATCGGAGACCCTGCGAGAGTTCAGAGCGATACTGACGCCCAAGGAGAAAAGACTGATTGCAAGCGAGGATGCGCACAGAGTTGCCCGCAGGCTCCTCGCTGCCTATAGGAAAAGAAACCTTAAGCCAGTTCAGGAACTTGAAGAGATACCACCTCGCAGAAAGAGAACTGAGGAAAACAACCTTCACTGCCTCCTCAACGAATGGATGGGGCGTTACGGCTCTGTGAAGGCAGCTGTAGAAAGAATAACGGTCTTGTGTTCCGAGAATCTCAAGAAGCCTGAGCATTAGTTTCTCGCGGTTCAATGCAGAACTAGCAATAGAGCAAGCATGAGTGGCGACTCGTCTTTGGCTCTTCCTATGATCATCCGAACGCCCAATCGTCACACGGGGATAAAGTCGTCATCGTCGCCATCCTAGGCTAGGTCAAGCCGCAATATTAAATCTAGCCCTAATCAATGCCCAGCTCTCTGTTTCCATTCACTGATCTTGTATCTCAGATCTTGCAGATTTCCGAATCCTCTTTTCCATTGCTGAACTTCCTTTCCAATTTCGAAGACCAGTGTCCCTCCGCCCTTGGCCCTCTGCTCTACAAGTTCTTTGAGGGCTTGGATGGCCTGGGAAACGAGTTCGGGAGTCCTGACTAGGCTGATGTAGTGCTCAACTTCGTCGAATATCTTGTCGGTGGGCAGGGCTCGCCAAGCCTCTATGTCAGGCATTTTGAGGGCGCCTGGAATTGCCAAGAGCGAGCCGCGAATCTGTACCGCCCCTTCCCGCAACAGGATTTCAATTGCCTTGTTTATCGTGATCAGGTCGAGCCCTGCAAGTCTTGCCAACTCGTTTACGTCCATGCTTCCTCTCTCTGTGAGGATGAGCAGAGCCCTATGTTTTATTGAGCCGTTTCTTAGAATGAATTCTCTAGCTTTGTCACCGACGCCAGGCTCCGCGGCTAACAGCCTGAACAACAAGCTCTCAACTTCATCGTAGCTTCTTGAGAGAGATTCAACTTCCTGCTCAAGAAACTTCAGTCTGGTCGTGGTTGCTTCCCCAAAGCTCGGGTTCAGCTCAATATCTTTTATGCGCCTGAGAGACAACTCCAGTTCGGCTTTTCCTTTCTTGCAGTCCGCCAAGGCTTCTCCGAGAGAAGACATCTCAGCAAGGATTCTGTTCCTCTCTTGCAGAAGTGAATTGTAGTTGTACTCGAGCTGCCGCAACTCCGAAGCTGGATCTGGTTTTGACCGATCATCATCTGGCGAAGGCAAAGAATTCCCCCTAAGAAAATGTGTCACCGCGATAAGTAGTGCTAAAATCTTTAAAGTGTTTGGTGCTGTTACCTCTTCGGTTGGTGAGCTTAAATAGGGCTACGGGTCACCTAGTTTCATGCAGGCATTTAAGGCGGTGCAGATACCATATGAGCCCACAGGCGATGTTCTCAGCCTCCTCGAAGCCTTCAAAACCATGGTCAACCACTGTATCCACGCCGGTATAGAGAAGAACGTGACGTCAAGACTCGGACTACAACATGAGGTATACCACCAGCTAGGCGGCTTCGGCCTCCACACTTGGTATAGCCTCTCAGCCATCGAGACTGCCACCGCCATTTTGAAGAACTACCGGAAAGCGAAGAGAAAGCGGCAGGACATTAGGGTGCCGAGAGCCACGAAGCTTATGGCTAAACTGGGAAACCAAGCCTACAAGGTTGTCGACGGCAAGCTGAGAATTCCGATCAAGCCCAGAGAGTACTACTATGTCCCCCTGCATAGGAGGGCGGCGCAGTTCCTATCGGACGCCGCACTCAAGTTAGGCTCAATAACCTTGGCACCTTGCACGGTTTCAGTGGCTTTCTCCAAGACCGCTGAGATTACCGAACCAGGGAGATACGTGGCGTATGACACGAACGAACGCTCAATAGATGGAGCCTACATGAGAGGGTGCGGAGAACTGGCCGTTAAAAGCCACGACTTGTCAAGGGTTTCAGAGGCTAGGCACGGCTACTTTGAGCGGGTGCGGCGAGTCCAAGCTAAGTACGCCAAGGACAGGCGAGTAGCATGGAAAATCGAGAGGAAGTGGTTCGCCAACCAGAACAAAAAGGTTAGCACGGTTCTACACCAAACGAGTTCAGCCATAGTCAAGCAAGCGAAGAACAATAAGCAGGGAATCATCCTCGAAGACCTTAAACATATCCGTAGTGCAGTTAATCTGAAGGTTTTAGCCGTCAACAACTTCAATGGAAGAACCCAGTTGGTGGGCAGGCACTCCAAGAAATTGAGGCGGAGGCTCAACTCGTGGGGCTTCAGAAAGCTGCAGGGCTTCATCGAGTATAAGGCTCTCTGGGAAGGAGTCAAAGCCCTCAAAGTAAACCCTCGGAACACTTCTAGGGTGTGCGCGGTGTGTGGGTGCGTCATGCAAGACCCGAAAGCGAAGGCCCTGGGCTGTTGTGGGGTAGACCGCCACGTGAATGCTGGCCTGAATATGCTTAGAATCCAGGATGAAGGCCTGTGGTTCAGGCTGGATCGCTCCGCACGTGTAGCCGTGATTAGCCCCCTAAGAAGGGCTATGAGCCAGAGCGGAGAAGCTATCCCAAACGGTAATCAACCGAAGAGGTAACAGAACCAAGTGTTTTGATCACTATCTAGTTGTGCAGGTCTTCTCACAGTTGAGTTTATCTTTTGGAGAATAGAAAGTGGCTTGGATGAGGAAGAATGGGCTTGCATGCTGGACGACTATCACTCAGTGACTTGGCTACCTATTTTTGGTCCGTTCAGGCGGCCGAATACATCAGAGAAAAGGAAGTCGACGTCAGGGCGCTTGATGGGTATGAGGATGTTATCTCCGAGTCGGAGTCGTGGATCAACGCAACGCTGGAAAAGGGGCTTCTATCTCCAAATCCCAGTGGAAAACCCGAGACTACCATGCTTGCATACCCAACTGCCAGGATGTTTATCTCCATTCTCGGAAACGAGTATGTTCTGAGGAGATTCGCGAACGCCGTCTCTAAGTATGCTGGAGCCATGCTGGACAAGGAAGATGATGAGAAGGTCCTCTTGCTAGCAACCACTCCCGGCAACATTGCAGAAAGACCTTGGCAACTGGTGTTTCAGAAAGCAACACCCACAAGGAAAGACCATATCGCCGGCATGATTTATGAATGGAAGTTGTTCTTCACCGATTACGTTAGCGTCGCACAGAACTTCCACGACGATAAATGGAAGTTGGTCAATAGACGCATGAAAGCGGGCTGGGTTTATCTCCTAAAATCTGACATAGCCCGACTAATGGAAGAATCTCTGAAGGCGAGAATAAGCAAAGGAGGTCTTAAGTCCGCCAGAGAGCTCCCGTCCCCAGAAGACTTGCCACCCAATCTGAAGATGGTTTTTGAGAGAATATCTGGCAAGGTCAAGAAATGGTCAAGCGAATTCCAAACCTATGATCTCCAGGCATCGGGCGCTGGCGAAATAGCCTACCCAGGCTGCATAAAACAGATCCTCGACAAACTTGGCAAAGGGATGGGCGTGAGCCACAACGAGAGGCTGGCCCTTGTCTTCTTCCTTTCAAACATAGGCAAAGACGTCGACGAAATCCTGCAGGTCTTCTCCAAGACTCCCGACTTCGATGCTCAGCGATCCAGATACTACGTTGAGCACGCAATGGGCTTTAGGGGTGGAGGTACAAAGTACAAGCCCTATGGCTGCCCAAAGCTAAAAACATATGGGATATGCAACCCCCAAGATGACTGGTGTAGAAACGGAAGGATAGGCTCCCGCATCCTCAGAGGACCTATCGGCTACTATAAGACCAAGAGCTGGCAGCTATCTGGAAAGAACGAGGAAGAAAAAGCAGAAAAAAGCTGATAGCAGGAACGACTTTAACATGAACGCGGAAACAGCGGTCTACCTGAATTCGATGTTCATGGAGTACTATGAGACAAGAGGTTCTTCGATGGTGGTAGCCCCGAAGGATCTAATTGAGAGGGAATTTGCGTTTACATACTTTGGAAGGGAGGGAATGTTCAGGCACCTGGGGTTCAGGGGTCCTGAGGAGCTCCTATCGAGCCTGAGAGTAAATGGTCCGTCACACTCCTATTTCAGCGCAGCTCACTACGTGGATCCAGACGCGGGCACCATGGGGCAGAAGGGGTGGAAGGGTACGGATCTGATATTCGATATCGACGCAGATCATCTAGATGTGACGTGTAAAGACAAGCATGATAGGTGGTTATGCAAAGATTGTGGGAATGCTGGTCTGGGAGCGAGACCAGAGAAGTGCCCTGCTTGTCAGTCTCAGAAGATCGATGATGAGATGTGGCTGTGCGACAACTGCATCGGGCAGGCGAAACTCGAGACGCTGAAGTTGATTGAGATCCTTTGCAACGATTTTGGCTTCTCAAGGAAGGACGTTGAGGTCACTTATACTGGGCATAGAGGATATCACACTAAGGTTACCTCACCAAGCATCTACTTTCTGACTGCAAGCGAGAGAAGAGAGATCGTGGACTACATCACCGCAAGAGGAATCGATCTTCAGGCATATGGACTCATGGGGAAAGATCCCCACAGTAGGAGGAATCTTACAGGCCCCGGAAAAGATGACATAGGGTGGGGTTCAAGAATATACAGATCTGTCGTTGAGATGATCGAGAAAGGAGAAGCACCTTTTCAGGAGCTGGAGAACAAGGACATGGTACTGCGAGAAATGGCGGCAGCCCGATGGGACCAAGTGAATAGAGTCGCTCTGAAGAAGTGGAACAAACTCGTGATGAAAGCCATAGATCGGGACGGTATCGCACACATTGATGAGCCAGTGACGACCGACATTCACAGGCTGATCAGGTTGCAGGGAAGCCTCCACGGTAAGACTGGCTTCATTGTCACCAAGGTCGATGATTTGGAGTCGTTCGAGCCATTTCGAGATGCCATAGCTTTCGGATCAAGTGAGACGGTCACAGTCCACATAGATAAGAGCAAAGCGGCTCACTCATTTCGTATAGGAGATCAGACGTACGGACCATTCGTGGAGGAGAAATGCCAGCTGCCAATGGAGTTCGCCATTTTCTTCATGTGTAAGGGGGTCGCAGAAATCGAACGAGAAGGCGAGGCACCCGCCTACCGAGGCTGAAACGGAGTGAGGAGACAGGCCATGAGGAAGGGTCCAGCCCTGACAGTCGACATATTGATTCAAAGTCATGGTGGATCGGTTGTCCTAGTTAAGCGACGAAATCCTCCCTTCAAAGGCGAATGGGCGATTCCTGGCGGCTTCGTGGAATACGGCGAAACAGTTGAGGCGGCAGCCAAGCGCGAGGCGAAAGAAGAGACCGGCTTGGAGGTCGAACTCATCAAGATTATAGGCGTCTATTCTGACCCGAACAGGGATCCCAGGGGTCACACGGTCACAATATGCTTCCTTGCGCGCCAAGTGGGAGGCGAGCTTCGAGCGGACTCTGACGCAGAGAGTGTCAGAACTTTCCAGTCATCGTCGCTGCCAGCCAGACTCGCCTTCGACCACGATCGCATTCTAGCTGATGCTGGCATCAAAAGATGAGTAACTCTTTTCCGCAGCGTATCCAGCTAGGAAAAACCCTTATGTGGCGATCGGGGAAGGACGGGTTCATGATGCGTCTCTGGTGACCTCTTTCTCAAGCCAAAGTGCCATCTTCCTCTTGCAACATGTCAAAGATTTAATATAGGTATTAGTGATATAGAGGAATCTCGAGTTTGAAGGTATAATATCATCATCTGAAATAGAGTGATCTAGAATAGAATAGTGTGGCTGATTATCAAATGAGCGCCAAGAAAATAGAGATAGAAATGGAGACTCTTGGAAATGAGCGCAAGAAGATCTTTGGATTCATTGAGCAAAAGGACTTCATATTGATACTGCTGGCATTCCTTATTCCATTTTTCTCTTGGGGAACAGTCATGCTTCGTGGAATGTCTCACGTCATAAATCCCGGTGACCCGACCTACACATTCATGCTACTCTTACCCATAATACTCTTCGTATTGGCGGCGTGGTCCGGAAGTTTGACTACCAGTATTCTAATCTCACTGGTAGCATCGGCTGGCTTCCTGATCGTGGGAATGCCCTACTATTGGAACCCAGCGGGATGGACGCCTGGCACTTACCCACCCGACCCCGTTTCACTGTTCTCCGACTGCAGCAAGCTGTTGCTCAACCTGCTCGCGCCCGGCATGCTCGGAGGCATCCTTTCCCAATTCGGGGTAATATCCGCAGCGAAAAACGATCTAAAAGAGCTTCTTCATAGACCTCTCGCAATGTTAATACTGATCGGGGCACTACTCGGCTCAGTTCTGCTCTATGGCAGAGCAAGCGCTTCCACTCTGACTGCAACCAACCCGGTAACTTTTGCCTTCCTTCTCCTGGGCGCGATGGCGATAGTCATAGTAGTTGCCTACGCCGCTGGAACAGCCTACGGAGGACTCACTGTAGGCTTCTTAGTCGCACTCGTGTACTACTCAGCTGCAGCCGCAAAGGATCCCGCTGCTGAAATCCTAGGCGTCTTCTCAATTGGAATCGCTAACTGGGTCCTAGGAGCTGGACTCGACTTGAACTTGCAGTCCTTTTACCTTGCATACGGTTTGGGATTCCTGATCGCGGCACTTTGGGGTTCAATCTGGGGTGTCTTGGGCAAATACATGGTATATGTGACGCCGGCAAAGAAGTCAGAGGAAACAATCAAAGTGGCACACGTTTTCAGAGACTTGTGGTCGAACTACTTCATCTTCGGCAAGAATACGAGACCGGAATTCAGGCTTAAACAGGCGGCAGGATCGACTGTACAGGAAGGCGCCACGCTGACGGGCATACTAGGAACTCCAGGGGCGAAGGCTGAATACGTGACATACAGATACTTGGATAGAAAGAAGCGATTCGAGACAGTGGAGGCATCAGTCGGTGGTATACTAGTTGAACCCAGTGAAAAGGGAATGGCAAAAGTGTACCATAGGGATTACAAGGCACGTGGAGTGGAAGAAAAGAAGATGGTCGGAGAATTCTACGATCCAAAACCGCTATTCGACAAGTATACACCAATGTGGAGCCCATTCGCCCTATCAGTAAGGGAGTACCTCTCCAAGGTGCTGAACCCACTCGTACTCATACCAATAATAGTCGGCGCGATCTTCTTCGCTCCATTGATATTGGAAGCGTACAAGTACATTTTCAGTGGAACCGCGCCACCAGCAGCAGCATGGGTATTAATAGCACAGGTAGCGATAGTAATCCTCCTACTTGGATACCTGTTCCTCTGGAGGCGCAAGATACCTACCGCCCTCAAAGCTCACCCTGAAGGAGCATTGGCCTTTGTCTTTGCTGTCCTAGTGATCGGAGTGCTATTCATCTTCTCGTTCCAATTCCTCAGCGGATTGATTCTCCTCATTCAGAGCGAGTCAATTGATCTATCCCTTACTCTCGCGACAAACGCTGTACTGTTCCTTCTGATTGTAAGCATCTTTACATCGCTGTCAACAGTCCAGATGCTTGGAGCTGACAATTTTAACGTGTACTTCTATGACGATAAGGACAAGGATCTCAATCCGTACAAGAATGACTATGACAAACCTCAGTGGCTCAAAGGTTCACACTACTGGATATTTAGGCACATGTACTTCTGGCCTTTCGAGGCTACCCCAAGCCTCAAGGGATTCGCGCACGAGGACTTTGAGAGAGTTGAAGTCTGGGTCAATGCCGACACAGGCAAGCCTGAGTGGTCCTTGTCCGATTACCATTGGAGAGAGCTATGGTACAAGATTCCAGAGTTAGACGAAGATATTGCGATACAGGCAAGCTTCAACAAGAACTTCCACACCCCATCGGTGTCAGTGATCAGAAGAAGCCATTTGAAAGAAGTGAAGTACGCAGGTGAATCATGGTTCGGTTCGCTTGAAATGATGTTCCACTACTTGCGTGTAAGCAGAGAGCTGAAAAAGGAAATGCTGGTACCGCCCAAGGTGTCAAAGAAGAGGGCGGAAACACTTCAGAATTTCTTCGTGGATCTTCCGCCAGCAATAAGACTTGCTGCCGCAGGAACCATGGCGGGTTTTGCATGGAACTTCTTCAGGTACCCTCAAGGCGTATCAACAGTGGCTAAGGTAGATGGAACTGAGAAGTACGTATACAGGGAAAAGGACTACAGACCACCATACGTTGAGAAAGTCGTAGGCGGCAACCCTTTAGCAGAGCCGAACGATGGACTGGGTGCGCCGGCTGTCCTAGACGACAAAGCTCCTCAACTCTGTCCCAAATGCGGAAAAGCATTACCGACAAGCCTAGTATGCAGTAACTGCAAGACAGACGCCAAAGTGGAATCGTTCCTAAACATAATGTGAACGCGCTAAGCAAACGTGCAGGGATCTCGCAGAACAAATGGGAATCGCAGATGACGGGGAAGGACGAAACAGTTGTTCTTCCCGTTCGTCCTCTTTTTCTGGTTACTGATCTTTGGGTTTTCTGGAATAATTTGCTTGCTTGACATCATATTCTTTTCTCGTCATATGGGTTCTAGAGGGGCATCCTTTCACTACTGTATTTGCCGGAACGTCTCTTGTGACTATAGAGCCACTTGCCACAACTGCGCGTTCGCCCACTGTTATTCCCGCTATCAGGATGCTCCCCGCGCCTATTGCCGCCTCCTTCTCTATGGTCACGCCTGAGATCTCGGGAGATGGAGGGTATAAGTCGTTTGTGACCACAACATAAGGGCCTAGGAAAACTCCCTCTTTGATGATTGTTCCTGGTGGAATATAGACGCCGGATTGGATGTTGACGTTCGCGCCTATTTCGGCCGAGCCGTCGATGACGCTGTTTGTACCGATGCGTGAATGTTCCCCGATATTGCAGTTTTCTCTTATGAGGACATGGTGCCCTGTCTCAGCGTCATCACCAATTGCCGTGTTCTCATAGATTATGGTGCCCGCGCGGATTATTACATTGGAGCCGATAATCGTGCCGCTACTCTTCCCGCTGAGCAGCTTCAGATCAACCTTCTTCAGGTCTAGGTCTGACAGAATAGCCTTGACAGTTTTCCGTATTGGGTGACCTATTATGCACCCTTCTCCAATCAGGGTCCTTGATCCGATAATGGATTTGCCAAGGATTATCGCGTCTCCCTCGATTTCTCCTTCCACCCTTGATTCTGTCGAAATGAATCTCAATGCTAGTTCCACACCTCAGGTTTTCAGATCAGGCATGAACGCGAAGGAAATGTTTAATTTCTGTCAATACATAACCCTTATTTAATCTTGCTCCGACGATAATCACTGACACTTGCAAGAAAAAGGTTTCTTCGGGAGGGGCATCCCCCAGCAAATGACATTTATTGATTGATTGCCGGGTGCTTTCCGTAGCCTGCGGTTGAGGAGACTTCAGAGATGTGCGGCATAATTGGCGTTGCATCTAAGACCAATGAAGTCGCAGGCACCATTATCAGCTCCCTGAAGAGACTTGAGTATCGAGGGTACGATTCCTCGGGGATAGCGATCGAAGGAACCCATGGTCTTGCAATCGTTAAGGACAAGGGGTCAGTAGACCGCATTGCCAAGGAAATCGACCCTGCAAAAACAAGCGGGCATGTCGGGATCGGGCATACGAGGTGGGCTACCCACGGTCCTCCGTCGAGACTCAACGCGCATCCTCACACGGACTGCAGCGGGAGAATAGCGGTCGCACACAACGGTATAATTGAGAACTTCATGGAGCTTAGAAAATATCTGGAAGAGAGAGGGCATGAATTCGTCTCTGAAACAGATACCGAAATCATACCTCACCTTATTGAGGAATTCAGCAAGAAGGGAATCCCACTAAGAGATGCGTTCAGAGAAGCATTGATGATGCTGAAAGGGTCTTATGGTCTCGTCATGATATCAGCTGATGACCGTGGCAAGATATTCTGCGCAAGGAAAGAAAGCCCTATCTTGATAGGCATAGGAAAGCATGAGGTCTACTGCGCTTCTGACATAACTGCTTTCCTTCCGTTCACCAATAGGGTCATCTTACTCCGAGACGGGGAGATGGCCACGCTCGAACCAGATAGCATCTTAATAGAGAAGATCGACGACGCGACTGTTGTTCCGCCAAGGATAACCACGGTAGATTGGAGCCCTCAGATGGCTCAGAAGTCTGGATACCGGCATTTCATGCTAAAGGAGATCCATGAACAACCCTATGCTCTGAGAAACACCCTGAGAATAGACGATCACCTTATCGAGCCTTTTGCAAAGATAGTGAATGATTCCGGCAGAGTCATTTTAACAGCAGCTGGAACATCCAACCATGCGTGCATTATTGGGAAATACATGTTTACACACTTGGCCCAGCTGTACTGCCAGTCTGTGATCTCCTCCGAGTTCAGCGAAGTGGCCCTGAATACAATAGGCAAGGGAGACACTGTGATAGCCTTGAGTCAATCAGGGGAAACCATGGACACACTTGACGCCGCGAAGAAGGCCAAGGAGAAGGGCGCAAGCATTCTATCCATAACCAACGTCGTCGGGAGCTCCATAACGCACATCTCGGATCAGACAATATACACCCAGGCTGGACCGGAAATCGGGGTCGCAGCAACGAAGACTTTTATAGTTGAGGTAGCATCGCTGGCACTGCTCTCACTCGAACTTTCAAGGCTCAGAGGAACCCTGGACTACACTGAGGCACAAAGCAGAAAGAGAGGGTTACTTGACTCACCTCGACTGATTGAAGACATCATAAAGAACATGGACGGCCTTACGACTAGGGTGGCAGATAAGTACTACAAGGCGCCAAGTTTTCTCTTCTTGGGCAGAGGCATAAGCACAGCGACGGCCATGGAGGGGGCCCTGAAACTTAAGGAGATATCATATACCCATGCTGAGGGATACCCTGCGGGCGAGAGCAAGCATGGACCAATATCACTCGTTGAACCTGGCTTTCCTGTCGTGTTCATAGCTCCGCCAGATCAGACGTACGATAGACTCATCGGCAACATTATGGAAATGAAGGCGCGCGAGGCAAGAATACTAACGGTCGCCGCCCAAGGCGACGACAAAGTTGGGCGACTGTCCGACGCGATCTTCGGGATTCCTGGCAACACGCCCGCCGAGTTCTCTCCGATTCCCTACATTGTTCCCCTGCAGTTACTGGCATACCATATCGCCGTCAAGAGGGGACTGAACCCAGACAAGCCCAGAAACCTTGCAAAGTCCGTGACGGTCAGATAGAGAAACTCGGGAACCCATATTCCGTTAGTCTCAATAACATTTAAAACCATAATCAACCAAACCATACCTTAATGAATGCTGGTCAGTTCAAGTGACGAGCTCCGCGCACGTTGAAAGAGCCTAGATCAAAGGTATCTGGAAGAATGTCAACTGGAGGTTGAATCAGGAATTGGGTGGTGGCGGAAAAAGAAAATCCATCGCAGCTTCTGAGAAGTCGCAGTCTCGAGGCGGAGGCAAAGAGGGAGAAGGAAAAGAAGAAAAGAAAGCCTCAACGGAACAGAAAACAGGTCCACGTTCGGTCGTCACTAGCGAAGAGCTGCTGAAGACTATCAAGAAGGAGTCTCTGAAGACGCCTGCAATAACGCCCTACGCTATAGCATCAAAATACAATCTAAAGATCAGCACAGCAAAGGCGTTGCTCAAGGACTTCGCAACGGCCAACCTGATCAGGAAGGCTGCAAGCAACCGGCGAACCATTGTGTATACACCTGTGCAAGCCAAACCTGAACAGGCCCCTGCAGCGTAGCATACAGGTCGAGTGTGGATTCAGAGTCCTTTGGCAAGCGATCTGGAATCTTCCCTACTTCACAAGGAGCGCTTTTTCATGTCTGATGCAGGGAGATATAGAGTTGTTTTTAGAATCGAGGGGGTAGGGGAGGCTAAGGGTGAGCTTATCCGCATCAAGGCGCCCCTTACTGCTGAGAACGTCTGGAAAGCAATCCCCATTACGGGCATAGCGAGCATCTGGAAGAACGCAGAGGTATACTTCCCAGCAGGAATCAAGAGGGGATCGGAAAAAGCAACAAGGAAGATCGAAGAAGGAGATATAGCATATTGGCCTCTGGGAGATGCAATATGCGTATTCCTTGATAACGTGGAACCCTACTCAGATGTGAATCGAATTGGGAGGATAACGGATGGACTAGCACTCTTCAGCAAAGCCAGACAGGGAACAAAGGTTACTCTAGATAGAGACTGAAACCCCAGAATGCGGAGACGCTCTACAAATGAAGCATCCTGGAACCTCCAATCTACTTGGGCTCAGGAAAATATATAGGGATCAGCAATCATTATCCGTTTTTCTCAAATGCTTGGGTTCAAGCTGAGTCATCGAACGAATGTGGAATTCTCAAGCTAGGAACGTAACGAGATATCGAATGGCAAATCACGAGACGTGAGGGTTAGAGGTTATGTCTTTCAAGGCAAGACATGATGATCAGCTTAGGCATCTGCGATAAACCCATTGAACAAGGAGCCTTAGAGGGGGAAAAGACACCACGATAGTCGACGAAGTACAGATCTCGAAGATCTTTGAACCTGACAAAGTGACCTTGATAGGTTCATCTCAGCTTCGAGAGTCTGTCGGAATGATGAACCCGCGCATATTTGATTCTATATATCATAACCTTACGAAGTTCTTCAAGGGCAAGGTCGCAAAGTGCGACGTGGGTACCGATGTAAGAACGCTTAAGAGTATCCACCTTGATGCCGATCTAGTCGTTGTAGTCCTGTCAGCCGCATTAGCGAATGAGGCTCTTGAGATCTCTGGAGAAAGCGGCGTGAAGAACGCAATTGTCATCCCCGGAGGTTTTAAGGATACCGAGAGAAGGAAGCTTGTTGACATCGCTAGAGCCAAGAGGATGCGAGTCCTGGGTCCCAACGCTATCATGGGAGTGATCAATACAAGGAACGGGCTGAACACGACCTTTGAAATGGATATGATGCCTAAGCTCGGAGGGCTTTCCATCATCAGCCAGAGTGGGGGAGTTGGGGCAGCACTCATAGACTGGGCGATATACTACGGGGTTGGAATTAGCAAGTTCATCTGGCTGGGCGACAAGGCTGACATTAACGAAACAGACTTGCTCAACTATTTGAGCTACGACAACGACACTCGCGTCATCTTGATGTATCTGGAGAGCGTCAAGGACGGAAGGACATTCCTGAAAACGGTCAGGCAAGTAACCGAGAGAAAGCCTATCGTGATTCTTAAAGGTGGGGTCTCAGAAGAGGCCAAGGCTAGGGCGCTAAGCCATACCGCAGCGATAAGCGCCGGCAGTGACACCATATTCAGGGTTGGGGCAAAACAAAACGGTGCCATAATGGTTGACTCAATGGAGCAACTTTTCATCGCTGGCGAGGTCTTGGAGAAGCAACCTCCAATGAACGGCGACAAAGTGGTAATTGTCTCAAACGTGGGGGGTCCGGCCGTGCTAATGGCCGATGCTTCTCAACAGTATGGGTTGAGGCTCGCCAAACTCTCCGAGGAGGTGGCGAAGAAGATAGAAGCCAAGTATCCTGGGGTTGAAGCGCTGAACCCACTAGACATCATAGCAGACGCGAGGGGAGATCGCTACAAGGATATTCTCGAAAGCGTTTTGGCAGAGGAAGAAGTCAACGGCGCTCTTGTGATCAACATGTTGAAGTCGTGCCTTACCCTACCTGACGACGTCAGAATTCTTCCAGAGTTGGCGAAGCGCTATCCCGACAAGCCGATCATAGACTGCATCCCTGGCGGGGAGGACTACAAGAAAATCCGCGATATACTAAGCAACACAAATGTGCCCGTCTTCAATACTCCAGACAAGGCGGTTTTCGCGCTAAAGGTGCTGAACAACTATGGGAAATATCTCTCAAGGATGAGAAGGGAATAGAGTCCCTAGAAAACACTGGGCTTCCTAACATCATTGACTTCGTTAACGCGGTTGCTGGTGCTTCCTAGTTTCACTGCTTTTTGATCTTCTTCAGGAAATCAGAGACTATGTCGTCCAAGTCGGGTTTTGTTAACTCTTCCAGTTCATAACATACTTGTGCAAGGGGTTTTTCGATCTTCATTATTCTGTTGAGATCGATCGGGGTCGCTGATAGCACCGTATCACAGGGTGTATCCCTTATTGTTTTCTCCAAGTCCTTTATCTGTTCAGGCGAGTACCCCATAGTAGGTAATAGCGCTCCCACATTCTTGTATTTGTTGAACGTATCCTTTATAGTCCCGGCCGCATACGGGTGAGGATCCACTATGACTGCCTTCAGGTTCTTGGCCGCGACGGTCCCTGCGCCATATGGAGTCTGCCCATGCGTCACAGTCGGTCCATCTTCGATGACTAGCACCTTCTTGCCTTTGACCAATTCAGGGTGGTCAACATCTATCTTTGACTTCGCATCAATAATGATGGCCTTCGAATTCACCCTCGCGATGTTTGACTTCACCAGATCTACTGCTTCCTTCTTTGCCACGTCAACCTTGTTTATCACGATGACGTCAGACATTATTACGTTTGTTTCGCCAGGGTATGATCCTACTTCTTGACCAGGTCTCAGCGCATCTGCCACCGTGATCAGTAGGTCTGGAGTGAAAAAGGACATGTCGTTGTTTCCGCCGTCCCAGAGAACTATGTCGGCCTCCTTCTCAGCTTTCCGAAGGATTTTCTCATAGTCCACTCCAGCGTACACAATCGTTCCCATGTTTATGTGAGGCTCGTATTCTTCCCGCTCCTCAATTGTGCACCTGGCGGCATCCAGATCTTCAAGGCTTGCAAAGCGTTGAACCGCCTGAGACGCGAGGTCAGGGTCATATGGCATCGGATGCCGGACTGCGACCAACTTGACTCCCCTGCTCTTCAGGATCCTCGAGATTCTGCGAGTAACCGTACTCTTGCCGGCCCCCGTCCTGACGGCGCATATTGCTATGACAGGGACCTTAGACTTGATGCAGGTGGACTTTGGCCCCATCAATACGAAGTCGGCGCCAGACGCGAGAACTAAGGAGGCCTTGTGCATGACAACGTCATGTTGAAGGTCACTGTAGGCTAAGACTACCTCGTCAACACCGTTCTTCTTCACAAGCGTGCTTAGCTCTTGCTCAGGTTTGATGGGTATGCCCTTCGGGTACAAGGGACCAGAAAGCTCGGGGGGATAGCTTCTGTCCTCAATCCCCGGTATCTGAGTCGCCGTGAATGCGACGACTTCATATGCCTTGTTACTCTTGAAGAAGACGTTAAAGTTGTGGAAGTCTCTTCCGGCAGCTCCCATTATAATGACTTTTCTTCTCTCCAAACTCAGTCACCTGTTCGCGACCCTCATCCGTGAATCCAATCAGAATTGTATTAATCGCACAGATCCGCTAGAAACGAATCCGATGGCCTCTTAGAGGGCAGTTGAAGCTTGATCAAGATTATTGTAGGCGATTTAAAAAGGTATTGCATCAAGAACTCGGTCTGAATCAGTAGAAAAAGGATGGAAACAACTGAAAAGTTTGTTCTTTCCTGGTTGGATGAGAGCACCATCTGAAGAACGCCAAGCGATAAGAGAAAGCTCAATTCCTTTGCTGCTCTTAGGTTGTGGGGAGGCGTTCAGTCTCTCAGCCAAAACTCGGCACGACAATTCTCACAGACAACCCTTCGCTTCAGTTTTCCGGAAGAGTAGTAGACCTCGATTTTGAAGGGTCTGTCACAGGAGCCACATCTACAATCCTCGGACTCCCTGACCTCCACAAGAACTAGGTTCTTCTTCTCTTCCTCATTGTCCTTTTGCTTCTCCTGAAACCTTTCCTGCCAACTCTTCAATCTTTTTCGCTCCATAAGTCATCCGACGTCATGATTCCAGAAAATCCGGCGGGAGCAAGAATCTGCGTTGCCAATGCTCCCCTCTACTAAATTTCTTCAGCAGTATTGCAGTAACAAAAGAGAGATTGAGTCGTAGAGTACCATCTACGCCTTCTCAAGCATTATAGTGATTGTGGACACGTTTCTCTTTATGTTGTCTTCACTGATTACCTCTGTTCCGATCTCAATCGACTTGACTTTGCATTTGTCCTGTAGAAACCTTGCTCTGGTGATCTCAGCGACGTCCACGGCCTTCGATATGACTCGACCTCGCGCTTTGATCGCAACGTTGTCAGAACCTTTGCTGAATTGCAGCACTGTAGCGAGTACATAATTCATTGTATTCTTATTGCCAACATAGATTGTGTTCTCAGGTGGACGCTCTCTCTTCTCTGGGTGTTCTTTCGGAGCATCCTTTACTTCTTTACTGTCACGTACCTTTTTTTCGGGCATTCGTGTTCAACTCTCTATCTTTGTTTCTATTATGCGGGCGTATCCCACTGTCCTGCTAAGCTGTGCTGTCATTTAGACCGCTTTGGAGGAGAAAGGTGTACTTCTATCTATTTAATACTTTTCTCGTAACTCACCAAAGTCGATAGACATTGTGGCAGTGAAACTCGCTTCGTATCTCTCTCTCGCGCGGATCCTCGGCCCGATCTAGTAAGCACTCTGTCTGCGTTTCATATGCCTTCACCAATAGATTTTTTAGGCGCAATAGGAAGATGGCGTCTAGAGCAGCAGATACACAGGAGAATCGTCAATTGACTCCACGTTATGATTTCCCCCGGAAGATGCAGTCACAAGATTCGAGACAGACACCTAGAAGGGGTTTCGTGAAACGACCACTTAAGGTACTGCTGGCCGCAATTGTCTTCCTGTTCTTTGGGATCTTCAGGCTCAGGAGCATAACGTGGTTCACCTACGATATGTGGGGGATGTACCAGAGCTACTTGTCCGGGTACTTGGGGGGCGCAGTTCTCTCAGGGGTAATCAACTTCACTCAGCTAGGATACGTTACGGTTCAGCCTTGGCTTAATGCATGGCAGAATCTCTCCAATGGGAGTATGTTCTCTTTCGACAGCTTTACAACCACATGGTACCTGATCAGCGGAATTGAAATCGTCATCGCAGCGATAGCAATTCTGGCAGCATACTCGACGCTCATGCTCCGGAGAAGCTGGATAGCGAAAATCGGCGCGGTGACACTTATCATTGCAGGCATCCTCGATGTGGCCAGCCCATATCCCTTGATTGAGAGCATTCTGGGAATAGCTGCAATTTTCGTGCTGCTCAGGCCGGACGTAAGAGATGCTTATACCTTGAAAGAGGGAAGGACAACTCCACCGGCAAGAGGAGGACTTGAAGAGGAAGTTACATTCAAGGCTGACTTGGAAACTCCGAAGGAGAAAAGGAGAACCGGGAGAAAGTGTCCGAAGTGTGGACTGCTCCTTCCACCCTCTGCAAAAGTGTGTCGCAGGTGCGGGACAAGATTACTCGAATAGTTACTCAATGACAGTGGCATTAGCCGAATCTATCTCAATTCTATAAATAAGTGTCCAGATTGGTTTTGAAAGGAGTTGATTCTTCTTGAAAAAATCCAGAGCTGTCGCTTTAATCGTGGTTCTCGTAATTGGCATACTACTGCTTCTCCCCTATTTCATAGAGGGGCTAGTTTGGGACACGCTCATGATGTCTGTTCTATATGGCATTGGAATGGTCGCCCTTGTAGCGCTGCTCCTCATAAGTCCAACACGACAGAATGCACAGGGCAAGGCAAAGGGTGGAGAGACAGATGAGATCAAGATGACAACTTCTCTTGCCTGCCATGACTGCGACTTCTCGCAAGAGAGGGAATTCCAGAAAGGTGATTTCATTGGAAAAGTGCTTGGCAAGTGTCCCAAGTGCAAGAAGGGAGAACTCTACATAAGGGCAATATACACGGTCGAAGAGAAGAAAAGTGGGAAGCGCCGACTCCCATAAACCCTGCTGCCCGCTTTCCTTCAAAAGAGTGCCTCTTCCAGCCAACTATGAAAAAGAAGTCTCCATGCCGAGCTTTCCAAGCGTCTTCTTGAGCCAATAGTTGTCTTCTATGATGTGAGAGAACTGGTTACAGGTTTCCTGCATCGCCTTCTTCTTCCCACTTTCTGCAGCTTTAACGAAGCTCTTGGCGAATTTCATGCTCTCCATTCCACCTAGTCCTTTGGAATCGGCAGTCTTGATTAGGTCGGAAGCCTCCTTCTTCTTTGCTGAACGCAGCAACACCACAACGGCGTTCAAGATAGAGTCTGATGCACCCGTTCTGTTCTTCCCAGCGATCGATTCTTCGCTGGATTTTGCAAAGCAATCAGATGCCTTCGGAAAGTCCTCAGTATCTGAGAAACAGAAACCAGCGCTGTTCCAGCGCTCGGCGGATAGGCTGTGATCGCCTCTCTTCGATTCCGCCTCAGCCTGTTCCACGAATTTCTTGCATTCTTCGGACACGCAGTCTACACCTCTCTTCTTAGATGAGTGCTTCCGATCATGAGATTCTCCTGACCTTAAAAAGCATTCTGATGACGAGGATAACTGGCAAGAGGAAGAAAGCATTATAATAGTGGTTTCAGAAATAACCATCAGGAAATGTAGAGTTAATCGTCTCGGTCGGGGAACTGCCGGCTGACTCCGAACGAGTTAGATGACTGCGGATCACGGAGAGTAACGGAATTGCGAATAGCAGTGAGCACAAGCTGTTTTCTGGAGAAGCATGAGGGGTACATCATACCAACCAAGATTCCCGCAAAGGTTACTTCAGCTTATGATTTAGAGTTGCAGGTCGATCGGGGATTCACTTATGAGAGCCTTGCAGATCTCAAGATAAAGTCGATACACTTGCCATTCGCCCGATATATACCGGCGGTCAAGTCTGGTAGGAAGGTATACCTTGAAGGAAGAACGGTGAACATCGCCAACATTGATGGAAAGAGATGGAAGCGTGATCTTGACTACTGCAAGAGTGTTGTGAGACTCTCTCGTGGAAGAGGAATTGAGAACGCGATACTGCACTACGGCAATTGCACTTGTAGCGCAGAGGCGTACCAGAATCCGCATCATAGAGAGCTTCACTGGGAGATAGAGCTCAGGTTTCTGAAGGAAGTCAGCAAGTCACTGAAAGCGGCCGGGATCAGGCTTCTTATCGAAAACCACCCTTACCAAGACCGGATCTTCAAAAGCCACAGTACACATATCCAGAGCATCATCGATGAAAAGGTTGGAAGCCTCTGTTTCGATCTTGCGCATGCGTTCATCAGGCACAAGCGGTTCGGTGATGAGGAGCCCGCCAAGTTGATAGACAGGTTCAAGGGCGACATCTTCGAGGTGCACCTAGCCGACAATGATGGAGAGACGTCGGAGCCACTTCAGCTTGGGATCGGGAAAATGCCTTGGCAGGAGTTCACTAAGGCTATCAACATTGAGCGGGAAGAAGTCCTGACAGTAGTTGAACTTCACAGAGAACCGATGCAATCTATAGATCTATTAAGAACGCTAAGCAAGGGGAGCCCCGCCATCGAAAAGTAGTTGTCACAGAATAGTCTCGCGGTCCGGAGACCACCGAGGGCAGACTCCCGTCTGAGCTGCGGCTGGTTTAGAACCGCTACCGCACCCTGACACAATCTCCGACCAGAAAGTTGAAAAGTCACTTAGGTGGCGCGCCCAGTGTCCAGATCGCAGGTCTTGCGTGCCAGATCAATAAATCTTTAATATGGGTAACTACGCAATCTCAAGCATAAGATGTTTTCAGCGATTATTTGGAGGCAGCATAGGTTTTGAGGAAGGTTGCTATTGTCGGCGCGGGTTTGACGCGGTTCTCCAGCTCCAGAAGCGATGCAAGTCAGGAGGAATTGCTTGCCGAAGCTATGAGGCAAGCCACGGCAGATATGGGAATGACGTGGGGCGATCTACGAAATGAAGTCGATATGGGCATAGGAGCATACTGCAGTGACTTCTTCAACCAGCAACTAATGTTTGGTGCGACAGTCCAAGACTACTTTGGGCTGTGCCCGAAACCGAACATCCGAGTCGAAGCTGTTGGAGCAACTGGCGGTCAGGGCATTAGAACCGCACTTGCGTATATTGCGGCAAGTACATTGTACGATGTCATCGTCTTATTCAGCTGGGAAAAGATGTCTGAGGTTAGCTACCCCCAGGCTCTGGACTTCCTGGGAAGGAACCTTGACCTTGACTTCGAGTACTACCCCGTTGGTGTGACTATTCCGACGATTCACGGCATGATGGCCGGAGCGCATGCCAGAAGGTTTGGAACCACGAGGGAGCAGATGGCTAAGGTCGCCATCAAGAATACAAAGAACGCGATTAACAATCCCTTTGTGGAGTTCGGGGCGGAAATAGGAGTTGATGATGTCCTGAATGCGAAGCCTCTTTTCAGTCCTCTGGGCGAAAGGGATTTTGCACCCGCATCCGACGGCGCGGCAATTCTAGTACTGGCATCAGAAGACAAAGCTAGGAAGTTCACGGACACCCCCATATGGATATCTGGGACTGGCTGTGGAACCGAGAAACTCTTCCACCGAAGATCCATGGAAGAGATCCCCAAACTAAGCTCAACCAGTGTAGCCGCCAAGCAGGCATACGCCATGGCTGGAATAAAAGATCCCGTGAAGGAACTCAACTGCGCTGAGGTATATGACATTTCCACGATCTACGAAATCATGGCTTACGAGTCTCTAGGTTTCTGCGGGGCTGGCGAAGGAGGAAAGCTCATTGATGAAGGCTTAACACAAAAGGATGGAAGCCTTCCAGTGAACGTGGGCGGAGGATGCTTCGGCGCTGGCATGGCGCTCGGACCGATTGGAGTGAAGCAAGCAGCCGAGATGTTTTGGCAGCTCAGAGATGAAGCTGACAAGCATATGAGAGGTAGCGTCCAAATCAAGGGAGCCGAGAAGGGTCTAATACACGCCGAGTCTGGCTACGGCGTATACAGCGTAGTTCACATTCTGGAGAGGTGAACAGGAGACAAAGCATGCAGGAAGGAGGATTGAGTAACACATGACTCGAGTTTATGGGACAGAACCTCTGACTATCATAAAGGATTACCGGATTCGCTATCAATCCACGCTGGGAGAAGTATCGAAGTTTTACTTGGATATGGCGAACAAGGGAAAGCTAATGGGAACGAAGTGCGAGAAGTGCGGCAAGACATACCTCCCCCCATATCCGCACTGCCCTGAGTGTCTTGGTGAGACTTCCTGGGTTGAGGTACCTGCCAGCGGAACCGTGGAAGCCTTCACAATATGCTACGCACAGCCCCGCCACTTCACGCGAAAACTTCCCTACGTCATCGCTTATGTGAGGTTGGAGGGCGTCGATAATCTGCTCCCAGGCATTATTGAATCAGATCCTAGTAAGGTCGAAGAAGGGGCAAAGGTTGCGCTGAAGATCCGGGTTCCGGAGAAAGGACCCAGCTGGGGAGTGTACGAATCAGAGTATCACTTTGAGTTAGTCGAGGGGTGAAAGACAGAAATGAGCAGAAGAGTAGCCATAGTCGGGGCAGGAATGGGGAAATTCGACAAACCCCGGGAAGATAGAAGGGTTAGAGAGATGGTCGCCGAGTCCGTGAGGATGGCCTTCGATTTCGCGCCGAACCTATCCAAAGACGACATAGACATGGGCGTTGCATCGTACTTCGCCACGCACTTTGACCAGGAACATAACCCGGCTTCAGCTTGCTGGGACTACTTAGGCATGACGCCGAAACCTCTCTTACGCGTGGAGGGGGGAGGCGCAACAGGATGCTTGGCCATATGGGCTGCGTGGCACTACATCAAGGCAGGACTAGCCGATGTGGCACTAGTATACGGACTCGAAACACAGTCAACCGTTGATTCTTCTCTGGCAAACGAGTTCATCGCCTCAGCATCCGATACGGATTTCGATTTCGCGCTTGGGGGATTCTATACTGGTTACTACGCACTCATGTGCGCACGACACTACAACCTATACAAGACCAACCCGGTTCACACTGCAATGATTGCGGTGAAGAACAAGAGGAATGCCCTGAACAAGCCATTCGCAGAATTCGGGGCAAACATCACGGTTGAAGATGTGCTGAAGTCGAGGATGATCGCGACCCCGCTGAAGATCTTCGATTGCTGCATGCTAACCGACGGCGCTGCCTCCGTTATTCTAGCCTCAGAAGAGAAGGCGAAGAAGCTCACCGACACGCCTATTTGGATCGCGGGTGCCGGGGGTGGAAGCGACGCTATGAGACTGGGTGACAGACCAATAAGCGCGTCAGAGACTTGGGCCAAAGGTAGCAAAACGCCAATCATCAATCCGAATGAGAATGCCCAAGCACTTGCAAAGGTGCTCTATCCCGACATTCAGTCCTTCGGAGCCTGCAGGGAGGCGGCTAGAGAGGCGTACAAGCTGGCCAATATAACCAATCCAATCAAAGAGATCCACTTGGCGGAACTGCACGATGCGTACACGTCAAGCGAGATGCAGACCTACGAGGACATAGGATTCATCCCCCACGGGCAGACTGGTAAGTGGGTTGAGGAAGGCGGACCCTTCGTGGACGGCGATCTGCCCTGCAACCCCAGCGGCGGACTCATAGGGGTTGGGCACCCAGTTGGGGCAACAGGCATCATGAGCACGTTCTTTGCTTACCACCAGCTACTAGGTGATGAACCGAAGTTCTGCACAAACAGAAGCACGGAAGTTCAACGAGCCGAGAAAGCAGTGGTGCATTCACATGCAGGCACGGGGACGTACATCGTCGTCTTCGTGTTGGAGAAATAGGATGGGAGGAGATGATTGTTCACATGTCCGATAGACCCGATGTATTGAACACAAAGCCATTGAGAATAACGAGAATCCACGATATGACCTTCAACCACAGTTATGGGAAGATAGACAGATTCTTCAAGGGAGTAGTAGAAGGGAAACTGTACGCCACGAAGTGCGGTCACTGCAACAAAGTCTTCGTACCTCCGCGCGCCGATTGCCCGTTCTGCATGGCTGATCTGACAAACAGCTGGGTTGAACTGCCAAAGGAGTGTGAGCTTCACACGTTTTCGGTACTCCACTTCGCTGGACCGACTTTCTTCAAAGACCTGCCTTTCATTCTGGGACTCGCAAAGTGGCCCAACGTTGACACTTACCTGATGGCGCGAATAAGAGAGGTCAAACCAGAGAATGTTCAGATTGGAATGAAGTTGAAGGTGAAGTTTGCAGAGCCTCACAGGAGAACTTGGACAGTACTCGACTTCTGGTACGAACCTGCTGAAGAGGAAAACGGAAAGTGAGGGAGAAGGAAGATGCCCGAGCAAGATGAAAAGAAGTGCCCCAAGTGCGGCATAGGTATGAAAAAGTATGACGGCGGTGCCGGAGTAGTCTGGCTATGCGCTAATAAGGGATGTGATCAGACGGCGATTCAGGAATACGACGTCTCAGTATACCAACGATTCGAGGGAACAAGGCTAGTATCTGATTCAAAGATATTTCTCCCACCAGAGAAAAGGCTGGGCGCAAGAAAAAAGGAGATTCTTGAGCAAGCCAAACCTTTTCTTAAGGGCAAGAAGTACTGACTTCCTCCCGACTGCGCCCCCTTCTTTCTGTACGACAGGAGGCAATCCCTGGCCGTAGCTAGGTGATAGGACTCAAGAAAGAAAACGGGAAGAAGAAGCGGTGATCGCCTTCCGTGCCTCAGTAGCCGAATTCCTTGTATACTTCCCGCTGTATGAGGAATCTGAGAACCTCAGCGGTTCCGCCGCCTATCATCATGAGCCTCGAGTCCCTTAGCATCTTTTCCACCGGGTACTCCCTGGTATATCCGATTCCTCCAAGTATCTGGAGTGCGCTGCTTGCAACATCGAAAGCGGTTTCAGTCGAGTATACCTTAGCCATCGTCGCTTGCTTGGTAGCAGAAACTCCTTTGTCGAGCATTCTCGCAGCTTCAAGTGTCATGAGCTTCGCCGCCTCAATCTTCATCGCTGCCTCAGCGATCTTGAAGCTAACTCCTTCGAACGACTTGATCTTCTTGTCAAACTGAGCCCGTTCATTTGAATACTTGATTGCAGCTTCGAATGGTGTCCTAGCGTATCCCAGTGCTTGGGCAGCTATGCAGACCCTTTCCCTATCAAGCTCATCCATCAAGACTCTGAAGCCCTCGTTCTCTTTTCCGATTAGATTCTCCCTTGGAACCCGCACATCCTCGAACTTTAGATGAGATACCTTGGCTCCGTGTTGACCCAACAGTTCATAGTCTTTGACTGCTGAGAAGCCACGCATACCCTTCTCGACCAAGAAAGCGGACATGCCTTGATGCGGATGAACAGTCGTGTTAGTAATCGCGAAGACACAAAGGAAGTCCGCCTGACTCCCGTTCGTTATGAATCTTTTCTCACCGTTGATCACGTAGTCTTTTCCGTCAAGCTTTGCCCTGGTTTTCATTCCTGCGGTGTCTGAACCAACGTCCGGTTCAGTTATCCCGATGGCTCCAACCTTCTCTCCCTTGATTGCCGGAATCAGGTACTTCTTCTTCTGATCCTCATTCCCGAATTTGAAGACCGGCATCGAGTAGAAGAGTGATGACGCTGCTCGGGACATGTCTGTCCCAGGGCTTACCGCAGACACTTCTTCGGCGACAATAATCTCGAATCCCATACCCTTTTCCGTTCCACCGTATTTGGAAGGGTAAGGTGAGCCGAGATACCCCTTCTTTCCCATGCTGGCAATAAAATCCCTGACCAGCGAGAAATCCTCTTTCCGCTCAATCTCTTCAGATACTGGCAGCAATTCCTGCTCTACGAATTTCCTGACTTCCTTTCTGAATCTGATCTCGTTTTCAGTGAACAGTATTTCGCTCATGTTGCTCCACCACACGACGGTGGTACACTTCTACCCTCTAGGTCAAGAGCATGATTGTTAAGTACTTTTCTGTTGCGAATCATTTTCGGTGATCTCGTCCTCTGCTTTTTTCTGCGAAGTTCTCAAAGATAACACAAGGTTTTTCCCTAAACTAGCACCTAGCTTAAGAACACCGACACGAATAGTGAAGCTTGACGTACCTCTGAGTATGATCTCATCACCAAGTTTGACGAGGATGAAACACACTATGAACAATAAAGAGACTGAGAGCACTCAAGGAAAAAAGGTCATTGTCAGTCTAGATGAAAAAGAGAGAATCACCGTTGACCGCGAGAACAATCCGAAGGAGATCTCAATCAACGGGGTTCTGAGCATTAACAATACGAGTGACAGTTACAGGATCTATAATACTTACCTGCCAGTGAGCAACCACGGGATTACCGATGTTTCCGAAGGACGATATCCAGTAGGTGAAATCGGTCCCAAGAAAGCATGGAAGAAAGATTATGTCGCCACAACCGAGACTCCTACACTATCCCTTGAGGAGTTAATTGACACAAACTATGGAGAAGAGGCCAGTCAGCCCCACAGAGCATTCTATGTCGATAAAGAGAATCCCACCATAATCAAGATATCCCTGAGGAACAATTTTGACCGTGACGTCTCTGCCATCACCCTAAAGAAGACTCTTCCTGCCGACTTGTCTGACGTTGAATCTACCGCGGGATCAGGAGAAGTTGAAGTTGATGAAGGCAACAAGACCGTCAAATGGACTCTTGAATCTATGCAACCGAACGAGGAAGCCATGCTAACTCTCAAGGGAATACTTAGGCCAAGCAGTTCCGAGCCGATAAAATGTGGAGGCATGGAGGTTGCCTACAAAGTTGACGGTGGAGCCCGTTCAAATCTCGAGCTTGGACTTGAGTCTTTGACTAAGAGCCTCTCAAGTGTGAATATTAGCGAGACGGCATCAGCTGGGAAGTGGCTCTTCGAGATTTCCTTTGACAACAACACCGACTTGGTCACCGTGCTAAATGAGTTCGCCATAAACGGCGGAGGCGAAACAATCGCCAAGTTCACGCCCAACGAGGAGATCCCAGCAGGAGAATCTTGGAAGCAGACCATAGAATTCGATTCAAGGGAAGTACCTGAACTTGAGAAGAGCATAAAATTCACGGTTGCCCACGAAGTTCACAAGTCAATCGATGGATTAATCATCAGAGAAGATGATGTCATACCTGTTGGACAGATATCATGCGCCAAGCAGTTCGACCCCCCTGAGATACCAGCCTACGAAACCTATGAACTTAAGGCACTATTGACTGCGGAGAACGCGGGGTCTGTCGAATTCGACTCTTTGAAATTCGTAGACATGCTGCCGAAAGATTTCAAGCCACCCAAGGCCGAGGACGTGAAAGCGAATTTGGGAGGCGGCAACGTCGATTGTGAAGTGGAGATCGAACCCCAAGATGAGGATCATGGAAAGGAGCACACGTTGACAATTACGGTCCCAGATATTCTGGATAAGAAGGGAGGCTTACCGCCAGGGGACAAGCTAATCGTCGAGTACCCGATCACAGCCGTTGGTGCAAGGCCTCCTTCCGAAACGAAGTATCCTGCTCCTCTACACGTCACCGCTTTCTGTCGTCCCCCGGGATTGGGAACAGACTCGACTACGCCACCCAATACACCTGAAATAGTAGTCAAGTATGTCAAGAGGGTACTGACAGGAGGCACTGGATTCGAGAGCGTCGAAGCAGGCGTCTATGAGATCACCATACAGGTAAACAACAAGGGAGAAGCAGCTTTGGAGAACGTCGCTGTCGAGCACTGGATCCCACCTGACTTTGAATTCGTCGAGTATAGCCCGAAGAGAATAGTAATGGAAGAGGAAGAAGCTGCGGATGGAAGGAAAGTGAAATTCATTATTCCAAGGATGAACAAGGGAGCTGGTGAAACGATAACCTACAGAGTCAAGGGAAGACAGGACGCTCACTACTCACAAACCGAAGCCAAGTTTAGAGTCCTAGGTCCGCACAAGAAGGAATAAGATGGGGTTATATACTGCCCCGTCTTCCACAGTTCTATCGCTGATGTTGTGAGTCAATGGAGGAAGCAAGATACAATGGATTTTCTAACCTTGATTTCTAAAGGAGTAATTCCGATTATCGACTTCAAGTCTGTCAAGGGTGACGTGAAGCCGTTCCTAGCTAAGTATGGAGGGCATGTTAACGCAATAGGCATCGTAGCCAAGGACGATACGGGTCGCGCATTCTTCCAGACCAGTGTAATGCCTCCAGGGTCGCCTGAACAGATCAAGTTTCTGCCATCGGCCGCGGAGTTGTTCCACTCAATAGGCATCAAAGTCTACGCCATTGTTAGTTCTTACCTGGACTCAAGGGTCGCCCGAGATCCTCGGCTGAGAACGGTGAATCGGTTCGGGAAGCACAATGATAAGTTCGCCTGCCCGACCAACGTGACCAATCAGAACAATACTGCCAAACTTCTCGGAGAGTTGGCATCCGCTAAGTTGGTTGACGACATAATCGTGGTTGACAACGGATATGTGAGAAAAGACTACTGTTTCTGTGACACTTGCCAGAAGGAGTTCGCGCAGAAGAAGCAACTGCCTCTGCCAATAACAATGGACATCTTGAACTCAAAACCAGGCCTGGTGGATGACTGGATCATGTGGCGAGCAGAAGTCATAAACGCTTCGCTGGACAGTTTCTCGAAGCAGGTGATGGAGGCGGCCTCAAAGGTTCAGCATGAAGTCAAATTCTATGGCTCAGTCGACATGGATGAGAGAACTAGATTCATGCAGGGAGCATTTCAGAACTTCGGTCAGGAAGCCGAGGGCATAGCAAAGTTGACGAACGTTGCCATAAGAGTTCAGCCGTGGACCCCAATAATACCGCCGAGAGAGTCAAAGGAATATGGCAAGATGCTGAACGATCTCAGAACGATCTCAAATACACTAAATGACTACAACCACAAGGGATTGATTTTGGCCTGGAACATGGAAGACGAAGATGAGATAAGTATTGCGAAGGACATGGCGAAAGCCCTCTCGGGCAACGAGATACTGTCCTTCCAAGGGTTCCCTGCAAGCATTGGATCACAGCGAGATGCTCACTTGGGATTGGACCTAGAAGCCAGGTGATAAAACTACCTTCAGACGCAGCTTATTTCTTGCCTTCCTCGGATTCTTTTTTCTTGCCTTTTCCAGTTGTCTCCCTTTCCAAGTGACTCATCTCAAATTGCATTCTTTTCTCGAGAACCTTGGCCTCGGTTTTCATCTCTCCTTCCTCTTTAGAAGGCAGTTCTCCCACGCGCCATACACCCTTGCTCTGCTCAGTATGGGGCTTCTTCAACAGAGCTTCGAGTTCTGCTAGATCCGCGCGAGTGGTGCTATCTGATCCAGTAAGTGATTCATCAATCTGAATGACCCTGCAATCCCGTCCTATTGGAAACGTTGCCCCTTTGGTCTTAAGTCCGAATGTCGGGATTGACTTGACGTTTCTAATCGCACCCATCCTATTATTCAAGGAACTTTTTTTACCTAGCCAAAGATGGATTTTCTTCGCTGGTTCGTCGATTACGGCGACAACTCTGCTTGGTTCAATGATGTTGATTGACAACTCTGCCGGAATAAACTCCCCAGAGGAGTTCACGACAAATGAAGCGATATATTTCGCTGAACTCAACCGCGCCTCAATCCTCCCTACTGCTGGCACTGCCATTTGCCATCTGAATGGCATCAGCTGCCAGGAAACCTAGTGGACCGGCGACGCTCAGATCTAGTGGCGGTCGTACTAGTTATCCAGTAGCAGGAATTTAAGGAGATCGCTCATGGTAGGCTTCGCCCCTGCCCCGCTGATCCCCTTTGTGTTCCATTCTTTAACCCTTTTCACGAAGGCGCGTCTCTGCGATTCCCTTTCAAGCACAGATCTCTCTAGTTCAGCGAAGTCGAAGCTTCTGGATCCACTTCCAAGCCCCTTACAGAAGGAGCGGGCTTCTTCATTAACATCGAATACAACCTTTCCCCGCTTTTCGATGCTGTACTCAAAAGGAAATGGGCGACAAACAGACGGTCTCGATCTGTAGATGCTGCAACTATTGTTATTCAGGAACATGCAACCGTCATTCCGCTCTGGCAATACCAAAACGAAGTTGTTCCTGTCTTTGAATCTTATTTTGGGGGAGTCCTTGTACGTTCGAATGACGCTATCGTCAGGTTCAATTAGTGTTAAGAACTCCTCTGGGCTCATACCCGTGAGCCCAGTGATACGATGGACATCTGCCGGCGTGACAGCTATCATATATCTTCTGCAGCATTCGCCACACATTTGACAGTCGAAACTCGTCTTCTTCGTTTTGGTACCTCCAACAAAAACGTTTAAGTTTCACGTAAGTTCAATATATCCAAGAAACTCCGCCACTCCGAGATGAGGGTTTGACAATGACCTCAGGTGAACTCGTTGCCTCAATCCTTCTGAATCTGATCCCTGTGTTCGCGGTACTGCTTTTCTATCCTATCATACGCAAGCCCTTGTGGCGGAGATTGTATATTAGGCTCGGGTTGTGCTTCACCGCGTTTTGGTTAGGGTACTTTGTACTCCCTGTCCTGCTTTTCGGGCTTAGTGCCCCATCTGAAGCGGCGTTTGACTTAACAGGAGTATATAACCCTTGGCTATCAGCCCTAGGTTACTATATAACTGTGTTTCTTAATCTTGTTGCCATATTCATAAGAACAGCCTTGTTTGTGATGCCCTTTGCGTTTCTCTTTGCCCCCTTGATATCCATTGTCATAATCTCTCTGTACTTGAGGGGCGAGAAGACCTCGTTCAGAGCTAAGATGGATGAGATAAGCTACCGGTACGAAGCAAGCCCGATTCAGAAGGTTCGGGAACGCCTCCTTGAGAACGCCTGGAAGGAAGAGAAAGAACTGTTCAAGTTGATGATCGTATTTCTGCCGATCTCGCTCTATGTTCTTACGTTGGTGCTCACAGCGTTCAGTGTCGAAGTGTCTGCTACGACAACTTTAGGGATTGATGCTCAGCTCGCAGTATTCATAGAGGACTTGGTGGCTTACCTGGCGAGCTTTCTGGCAGCAGTCTATCTTCTTTACTCGTCGAAGCTCAGCTTCCGCGGGAGATCTCTAGGCGACAAAATCAGATTCTCGGTTAACAGGTTCCTTTTGAGGACGGGAACTATTCTGGCGGTCTTCTCGATCCTCGCGTTTGTAGTGCAGTTCCATCAGTACCTAATTGGGTTGACCTACTTCGTCATACACTATGCCATGATGACCGTGATCTTCGCGATTCTGTTGCCACTCTTCGAGCCTTTTGGTTCACTGGTTCTTGTCAAGATGATTGGCGCGATTGGAAGATTCAAGCCAAAGGAGAGAATAAGGAAGATCTTCAACCGCAGGACTGTGTTGGCTCTGGTTTCGGGTATAGCGGTGGCCAGCGCAGCATTGCTCATCCACCTTCTCATTTCAGCGGGCACGTCACTTCTGGCGCCCCCTGAAAACTACTATCTTCTGCCCCAAATAGGAGGGTCTACCGTATCATTTTCCGATGAACTTCTCTTCATCAGACTATTCATGGTCTTCTCATTAGAGGACTTGGTGGAGTTGCTTCTCATAGCATTCATCCTCTTCTGGTTTGTGAGGCAGCAGGCCGCTCCAGTTTTTGAGACCGTCATGTTCACTGCAATCTTCTCGACGGTGTACTTTCTCGTTTCTGGAGTACAGATCGTCACCAGTCTGATTCCCACCGGGGTCGCGTATTACTGGGTCACTGGTATACCAGCTACGATGAGCGCTCCCAACTTCTTCCTCCAAGCCTCAAGACTCGGCACGCTCTACGCCAACGGCCCTCTCCTGACAGGTGGCGCCGGGCTTTTCATGTCTCTCTCACCCCTGCTGCTTCTGCTGTTCTTCGCCTACCTTAACATGTACGCGAGGAACCCGCCCATCGTCACAAAAGTCGTCGAAGAGGAGAACATAGTAGAGACGGCTTACTCGAACCTTTCCTCAGTACCCATTCTGGATGAGATGAGGCTTTCCCCAGAAGACTATGCGTTCAGCTATAATAAGGCAGGAAAACTCGGCAAATCGCTTGATGGACTTGCCACCGAGGCAAGAGAAGATGTTGAGAGAATCCTTGACATACTTAACAAGGGCGGACTTGTCAGCTTCCCCACAATAATCAATGAAGCTAAGATCAAGGAAAAGCGGACCTACGAGATACTCAGATACCTCACATCCCAACAGATTGTTCTAGCCTATCAGGTAGAGATCAAATCTGTGAGCCATAACGCCACACCCCAGAGCCTCTTCGTAACAACAAGTGAAGGATTAGACGTATTCAACTATACCTTCGGCACACTGAAGATAGACCCAGCGCTAATCTCAGGCATGCTGACGGCGATAATAAGCTTCGTGAAGGAAGCGACTAGATCCAGACAGTTTCTTAGAACGATCGAGCACGGAGATGTCGTTCTGGTCGTAGAGTACGGGAAACGTGTGTTCGGCACAATAGTCACTGATCAGGAGACCCCTGATCTGAGAATCAGACTGAGAAAGTTTCTGGACAAATTTGAAGAGAAGCATGCTGATATCCTTACAAAGTGGACCGGCCAGATACCAGATCCTGAGAAGGACAGAAAACTCGTGGAGTCAGTCTTCGAGCAATTCTAGATCTCCCGGCAAATTCCTACCCGCATGACTCCGGCGAGGCGGTGAATCGGAGAATGGAATCCCTACTAGATCTTGTGAAGAAACATGAAGAGTGGCGCGGAAGGCAAACGCTGAACCTCATCGCGTCCGAGAACGCTGCAAGCCCGCAGGTCCTAAGACTTCTGAGCACCGATCTCTCGAATCGGTACACTGCACCTGATGGATTCTACATGGGTACGAGGTTCATTGATGAAATCACTGAACTAGCATCGAGAGTAGCTAGGCAACTCTTCAGGACCGAATATGCCGATCTCCGTCCACTATCAGGGCATATTGCCGACTGGATACTACTCTCCTGCTTCACTAGAGCTGGAGACAGCATATTGAGCGTATCACCAGAGCACGGGGGGTATCCCGGGATTAGCCATCAAGGCGTGACTAGCTTTATGCACCTAAGGAATCTCTACTATCCTTTCGACGAAGAGAAAATGAACCTAAAGGTAAATGAATCAGCAGAGCTGATTGAGAGAGAGAAGCCACGCCTTGTGATCTTCGGTGCGAGCTTCATACTGTTTCCAGCACCGGTAAGAGAGCTATCCAAGATCGCGAGCAACGTGGGCGCAGAGATCGCATTCGACGGCGCGCATGTCCTTGGATTAATCGCAGGGGGAAAATTCCAGGATCCACTGCACGAAGGCGCAAACATCCTCATCGGTTCGACGCACAAGAGCCTCTTCGGACCTCAAGGTGGGTTAATTCTCAGTAACTCACCCCACGGGAAGACAATCAAGGAAGCCGTCTTCCCAAGCTTCGTTGACAATGCTCACTACAATAGGATTGCCGCACTAGCCTTCGCTCTATGCGAATTGAAAACATTCGGAAAAGACTACGCGACACAAGTGATCAAGAACGCGAAAACCATGGGAAAGGCCCTGGACGAGAACGGCGTCCCAGTCAAATGCAGGGAATACGGCTACACAGAGTCTCATCAAGTACACCTGGACAACAGCAGAATTCCGAAAGGGCTAGACCACACAAAGATCCTTGAAGACGCGAACATAATCGTTGACAGAGGAACAAGAATCGGAACATGTGAAGTCACACGCAGAGGCATGAAGCAAAGCGAAATGGAGAAGATAGCCGAGCTCATCGCCAGACTGCTAGTGAAGAGGGAGCCGTCGGGGCAAATCAAGAAGGAAGCTTCGAAGCTCAGGTCAGAATTCGAGACCTTGGAATATTGCTTCAAGGAATGATCGACACCTCTCTTCTAACCGATGCCTTTCCGACTCTCTTGCTGCCCAGTTTCCGTCCGCCCTTCAAATCAAGGAAATAGGACTCTCCTGTCTGACTGCGAGCTTGGACATATCGAAAAGGTTACCCGAACGAAGACAGATGTATCCAAATGAGCCTCCTCCCATCTTTTTTGCGAACATCTCGTCATGGGGAAAATTGAAAACGAAACTTATCTATCCCCACAATTCTTTCACTCTCGCGTGCAACGCGCTTTCAAGGTCATAGCGCACCGTTATTTGCCAGATAGAGGAATTAAGTTGCCTTCCCTCTCCTTTCTAGCGCGGAGTAGGTGAAGCAATATATAGCCTTGGGGCGCATATACGCGATTGGATCTTTGCCGGCGTGCGCTAACCTATTCATGCTGCTTGTTGAGTTCTTGTCAATGCCAAACTCGAAAAGGAAGTTACCTATATGAACGAAGAGCGCTCAAGCTTCAGGTCGAGGCCCCGCATACAGTCCCTTTCTGACCTTATCTTCGGCTTGGCCCTGTCAATAGGCGCCCTGACTCTAATAGGTCAGCAACCTACAGATTTCCAGAATCTTCTCATGTCCTTAGGCTATTATGGCTTGAGCTTCCTCATCCTGATCACCGTGTGGCGAAACTATTCGAACACGATGGATCTGCTTCCTGTCGAGAATGCAGGACTGGTTAGACTCAACATCGCGCTGCTCTTCCTCGTTTCAATCGAGCCCTACCTTTTCAGCCAGCTTTTTGTGTCCTCCACTTCAGCAATCAGGGAGAACGTGTCTGTCCTTTACGCAATTGATCTTGCAGGGTTGTACCTGATTCTGGCGTTCTTCAACCACTCTCTAGTCGACGAAAAGAAGAAGCTCGTTCCCGAAAGCCTTCTGCCGACATACAGACACTTCAGGAATATCGAGCTACTAGTTTCGGCCATCTTCCTCATATCCATAATACCAGTCTTCTGGTCCTTGGGCATATCGGTGGGCAATTCCTTCAATAACTTAAGGTTCATACTGTGGATTCTCACTCTGCTCCTAGGAGCGATCCCACATGGACGGCGCGCGCGGCAATCGAAGCATCAGTAGAAAAAGTCTGATATCGCCAAAAACTTGACTCGAAATTGGCCAATGTTTCGCCTCAGTCGCTTCATCTAGTCTCAAATCAGGTTCACGTCTCGATGCCAGAAAGGCTTGTACTTTCGCTTTTGAAATCCTCCGTCATCTTATGTCACTCTGCTCCAGACAATGGCAATAGGCATCCACACGTCATAGCAGGATCTCATCTGACAGAACTGAGGCACAAGTCCTCAATTGCTCCACTTCTGTCAACACTTGGAAGAACAAGAAAGGTTACCTGAATGTAATCAGATGTATCCAAACGAGTCTCCACCCACATCTTTACCTGCAGCACTTTCACGCGGGGAATTAGGAACGGATTGCATCTATCGCTTTGATGGTGTAACTCTAGCCCGCGCCCAACAATGTTAAATAGCGCCTCGCCCGAAATACAGCTTCAATTATGCAGAATCAGAAGGGAGTGGGGAAAGACATGTGTGCGAACGCGCGTGAAACTATAAGCAAGTCGGAAGAAAGATTCAATCAAAAGATAAAGAATCTGGAAATCTCATTACCTGCGTTGAAGAAAGGGGTGAATTGCGCCGAACTCACGCTCACAAGTATTCTGGACATACTGGGAGTCGACAACATCCTCTTTCATAACGCTGCTATTCCCCTTGCTAGTGGGTTTGGCGGCTACAAGTCAAAGAAAGGATGGATGGGCCCCTGTGGAGCCGTAAGCGGAGGCTGTGCAGCTATCGGCGTCATAATGGGCGGCAACAAAGAAACAACGAGATATCAAGACATGCCGGCAGTGTATCTAACGGCTAAGAAATTCGCTCAGGATTTTGAGAAGGATTTCGGTTCTGTTGTATGCTCTGAGCTCTGCGGTTATGATTTAAGCGACCCCACTAATTTCCTGGCGTACCTGAGAGATGGCACATGGACAAAGAAATGCTATAAGTTCGTGGTCTGGTCAGTAGATGAGGTTGGAAAACTGACTAAGCGACACCTAGCAACGAAATGGGGAATGCAAGAGGCAGAAAAGTGACATATCGACACTTGATACCGGCGTGCGCGCTAACTCAGAGAGTGCCAAGTCAACAAGTGGTTGGAAGATGCAAAGAAACTAGGAATAGCCGACTCCAAAATCTGTGAGATAAAGAAGATGCTCACAGATGGAGAAAGACAAAGTGACAGAGAAACTAGCAACGATGATCATGGACAGAATAGAGACGAACCTCTTGAGCGCCAAGGAGAGTCATTTGGATACAAATAGATGCATCCAAAAGGTTATCTCTCTAATTGCTTCTATTAAGCCACAGGTAAAAGATGAAAAAAGCTGTGAACCCACTCTTGAATGGTGGGGAATTGAAGTGGGAGGAAAATTCTGCCCGTGGTGTTCGAGTGATGACTACTTCAAGCATCATCGTACCGCGAAGTGCCCCACTTGTGGTGCTGACTCGAACATACTCGAATGTGAAGAGTGTGGGCGCACATTTCTGCAATGTGGGCATAAGTTGAACTGAAACAACTCCCCACTTTTTCTTTGACACCCATCCAAATTAGGATGCTCGTTGCGAGGAAACCCACATCCCTATGTTTTTTCAAGTTTCTGCGCCTTGTACCGCCTGCTTAGATCTACGTATCCCTTGTTTCCAACCTTGATCAGCGCCACGTCATTGTCGGTGGCTTGCCTCAAGGGTTTGGCGGGTACGCCGCCCATTACAGTTCGTGGAGGAACCTTAGTGCCCCCCAATACGACTGCACCGAGCGCAACGATCGACTCTTCGCCGATGACTGACCTATCAAACACGATGGCGTTAATACTTACCAGCGAACGGCTTCCAATTGTTGCCCCGTGCACGCAGCAGCCGTGGGCGAGCACGCAGTTGTCCCCTATTGTTGTAGGTACGTCTCCATGAATCACCGAGTTATCTTGAATTGAGTTGAACTTGCCGATCCGTATCTTGGCAATGTCCCCCCTTATCACGGCGCCATACCAGACGCTCGTACCTTCGCCTATCTCCACATCACCTATTATAGTAGCAGTCGGCGCTATGAAAGCGCTTGGATCTATCTTAGGTCTCTTGCCATCCAGTTCAACGATGGTCATTGCGGTCCTCACCTTTTCTGCTTCTTTCTCATTATCTAGACTTATTTACCTGTACGTTCTAAGAGAGGTAATGTGTTTTAATGTTTTGCAGTTCATATCAAGAGAACCCCTAAGAATAGAGCCACGGATTCCTCGGAGCCTGGCGTCTACGCTGTTGTTGGTGAGCTAGAATGGCTGATGAGCCAAGAGACGGAAAGAAGGGACACTCAGAAGACAACGAATTCCTCTGGAGAAAAAAGAAGGTTGAACTTCTTCAAAAGGAAAGCGGTCAGTTGCTTGAAACCCGGCAGATGCTGAAGGAATGGATTCGAAGTAGCATAGATCAGTACGGCAATCTCCCGCAGAAGGTGAGGGAGAGGATTGACAGCGCCGGAAGGAACCTAGGAATAACAGTCGATGACGTCATCGCTGAGGTAATGGCGGAGCAAGTTGTTGGCAAGTCTGGAAAGATTGATCAAGAGAAACTTGCGCTTCTCCTGCTTCAAGAGGCACAGGCCTTGCGCGAAAAGAATGGCGGAGTAATGACCTTCGCAGAACTCCAGTTGGCACTCGAAGAAGGGCCACTTTCAGGCAAGGTTAAACCTGGTGACGTGAAGAAGGCTGTCGAAATCCTGACCGACAGGAAACTAATACCAGGACCGAAGGAATTGGATTCGGGACTAATTCTTGTGCGCTTCTTCCCGATCGAGATCAGCCCAGACCAGAATGCAGTCCTGACCCTAGCAGGAGAGAAGGGCTGGATCACGCTAGAAGAAGTGATGGTCCGAACTGGCTGGTCCAGGGAGAGGTCTGAAATCGCACTGAAGGAGCTCGAAGATTCAGGAATATCGCGTGCCGACCCAAACTACTCCACAGGTAAGAAGTGGTATTTCCCGGGGCTTACAGGGCATTGACCCGCAGCACATCAGCGACGACTATCGCAACGTTGCAAGAAAGCTTAATATTCCGTATGCTAGATAGGTGATCTGGGAAAGTAGCCACCTGATCATGCCGACTTCTCGCGGGGGGAAGACTGACCATCACCGTCAATACCAAGGAAGATACCGACAATTGGCTGATCAAGGACATCTACATGATCGTGGATGGCTCCGTGATATTTCATAGGAGCTACGAGAAGTCGTCCAAGGAGCCTGCGCTCATATCTGGCTTCATTGGAGCGATCGCTTCGTTCGCTAGGGAGATAACATCCACTGGCGTTCTCAAGAAGGTCCTGATCCCACCCGTAAAGTTCATGGCATCGCAGATAATGGAGCAACCCCAGGTCATAGTGGCTATCCTAGTCTCTGAGAAGTTTCCCGATGACCTCTCCGAACAACTTCTCCAATCTATATCTGAGCTTATTCTAGCCAAGTATGTAGGGTCAGTTGTCGAATCGAAGGGAGAAGATCTATCAAGCAAGGCCTCAAAGGAAGTCCACGCAACTGTGCTGGCGACCATGAGAAGATACATCTACGCCAGGACGGCACATGGAAAGTAAATTGAGACTTCTTGGTCCTTCCCTTAGATATTCCAGAGATTTTCAGCCCCCTGGCGCTTGGGTGTTGAGTCTTCGCGGCCAGCGAATGTGAGTTGAAAGTGCTTCCCGATACATGGCAAGTTTTATATGCTGGGGATTCACCCGTAACTAATAGTTACTTGTAGGTAACAATCCGGAAGTGATCCAGATGTCACTGAAGCTATTGCTGGTAAAAGGCAAGAGGGTTCTCGCTGAAGTTCCCCTGGTGGTCGGTGACGAAGAGAACAGGGAGTTCCTTGAGAAGCAGATAGACGAGCTGGGACGAAGCGAGTTAAGAGAGTTATCAGAAATATTTGACACCCTATCGAATCAGGACAGGCTGAAAATGCTCTCAAAAATGCTTACGAGCGACGGACCTGTAAGATTTGTGGACTTCATGAATGATCTTGAGCTTAACCAGAAACTCGTGTCAGACTACTGCAGACGCATGATAGAAAACGGGCTTGTGACATCGCACGAAAGAGGGAAATATGAGGCATCTCCTGTCGGATTAAGCAGTTTCATGGTGGCAACCGTAGCACTCAAGAAGATCTTGGAGATCCTCGAAAGCGAAGCAGAAGAGTAAGCGCTTACATCTTTTTCCCAGATCAGATGGGATCAGTCAGCTATCAGGGTTGAGAAGAGTATCTGGCACTTCGTGAACACATTGCTTCAGCCCGGCGCAATATGTAGAAGCGCAACACGACCTCCTAAACACTATAGTATTCGCGCTGAGCGTCTTCTCGATCTTGTCTCGGATATCCGACACTGAGACAACCCGCTGCTTCTCGTCAATCACTCTTATGCGACGGACTATTTCAGATACGTCAAATCCTCTCTTCTGCATCGCCTCAACTATCCTCCTGGTCACCCTGAGATTTCCCAGGACCACTCCTCGGCTACCCCGACGGACAGCCTCATCGATGAGACCGACATTTTCATCGACTGCAACTATGCCAGGGAGGATTGGCCGTAGAAACAAAAACGGCTTCAAACCTGCTTCAGCCAAGTTGCTGATGGTGTCTAACCGTTCTCGGGGACTAGGAGCGAGAGGCTCCAGAAGTCGCGACTTCGACTCATCTAGCGTCAGTATGGTTACCAAGGGGCTAACCCAATTGCACGATGCCTGTACAGCCTTTGCTTCGTCCCGATCCAGCTTTGACTTAGTTGAGAACTGGATCGGGTTACCTAGTTTTGCCAGCTCCCGGATATATCCCATCGTCAGCGACTTCAGTTCTGGCTGAAAGGGCTCTACAGTGCTCCCGATAGCGATGTAAGTTCCGTTTACACCTGGAATAAAGCTAGGGTTGTAGAGGATTGATAATGCGAGCTCCTCTTGCGAAAGAGCGCAGGGTTCCGGTTTCCCGAATCTGAAACCCATGTCGGGAATATAGCAGTAGGTGCAAGAGTATGCGCAGTTGTCTCCAGAATGAATGGTCAAACCACACTGTATTGGCCTTCTTCTCGAATGGTGGTCGGATCTCGCCCTCCTCACACCCGCCCTGCCGACAAGCCGCTCATATTGCCTAATCATGACTGACTTCTCCTCTTCAAGTTGCTTTCCTTGAAGGCGCGCTGCAGGGTTCCTAGGGTTTTCTGGCCTCAAACTGCCTCACTTTTGAAACAGCTATTCTTAAAACGGACACGCTAGTGACTCTCTCTATAAGGGTGAGAAAGTTAAAACTCTTTGTTAGCGCACCCTACTAATAATAATGGTAATAGCTGCGGCAAATGCGCTTGTCCAATACCAGTGGGCGAAAATCACAATGGCTGAGGAAAGACTCTTCGAACGGATCGGAAGCACGGAGAACTTCAAGAAATATGTTAAGCTTCTTTTGAATCAGTACCAGATTGTTGACGGATACTGGTTCTCATACATCGAGAAGCAGTATGGGCTGGATATCGCCCTCAAGATGAATGAGGAAATATGGAGCAAGATCGGCACCAAGACAGCCAGAGACATAAAGTCAATGTTCAAACTCGAAGGAAAGGGCGTCGATAAGGTACTGCGCGCACTGCAGCTGCTCCCTTGGTACACTATCACCGACTACCAGGTCTTCATGGAGGGCGAATCCGTGCGGATAGAGATACCGCACTGCCTCCCCCAAGAGATACGAAAGACGAAGGGAATGGGAGAGTACCCCTGCCGGAAGATGCACACAGGAATCCTTGAAAACTTCGTGAAAGAGATTGATGATTCGGTCAAAGTCAAGTGCGTCTTCGCGCCACCAGATGAGCACCCCAAGGACCTGTACTGCAGATGGATCCTAGAACCAAAATAAGGATGAGCCCAGATAAGGAATCATGAGAAGTTGCGCCAAGCGCAGATTCTGGCCCTTATACCGGTTATTCGGCGGTCTCATTGGAATATTCTGAATTTGAGCAAATGCTGAGATACAGCGAATTCGAGAATTTCGTAACAAGATTCCCATGAAAGGCGCCAAACAAGGAGCCCGATTGCAGTTCGATATTACCTCTTTCTCCCGAGAAGGACAGCTGCAAGGAGAACCACCGCAGGCGCCACAACTACTGCAGCAACCGCGGTACTCGCCGGGATTGGCGCGTATACGTCCACCTCTAATGGGCCAAAACTCAACCCGTATCCCAACCCGCCATAGAATAGACCCACGATGAAATAACGCCCAGGCTGAACTGGGACTCCCCAAGGATTCCATAGAGTCTGGTTGCAGGTCTGCGGCCAAATCAGAACAGCTGTGACACTTTCCCCAGGGCTAAGGGGAATTCCCCAAAGAACAGAAGGAACAGCCAGAAAAGCGCCATCGACATACACGATATTGTTTGACAAGTCATACACCGTAAAACCAAACATCAACGCCGAGCCCACGAGAGTTACATTATGATCGCAGATGTTCGTGACGGTGAAGGTAATGTTTACAGGTTCTCCAACCCAAAATGTTGTCTTCTGCACCGCAATGGTAAAACTGATCTCGCCTTGCCCATCAACCCTCTCCGCTGCGAGCGGAGTGGTGGCGGAAGGCTGCTTCACGCCAAAACCAAAGGCGCACACCATCCCGACCCCAACAACCAAGGCAAGAACCAACAGCGCACGCGCCCTACCGGAAAGCAAAGCATCCACTCCACAAATACAAGCGCACCCGAAGGAATAAATGTCTGTGCCTCCGAACGCCATAGCCCTACCAAGAATACGCCAACATTTCCAGAAAAGTCGCCCAACTAGACACTTACCCTTGAAGAAAGAAATCAAGCTTGGAACTTCGCTACAAGTTCTTGATGAATGGAATCGTCTTGAAGTCGTATTCAGTGCGCAGCCGCTCCCCAGTATCCCTGAACCCCATCCTGATCCAAAAACCATAGGACTTCCAAGGAACACCCTGCGCATTCTCCGTAGTATCAGTCCTCACCAGGGAAAACCCACACTCCCTGGCAACGCCTTCAACGTGAGCCACAAGAGCCCTACCAACCCCCTTCCCCTGCTCATCCCTCCTCACATCAAGGTTGTCGATATCGACGTAACCACGTTCCCTCTTGAACACGATGAACCCAACTACCCTCCCATCCCGCTCAGCCACGGCAACCTCAAAACCACCCTTCAACCTATTCCCCCGAGCCCAAGCCTTCGCCAGCACATCAGGCGAGGAAAAGGTAGCAAACTCAGTTGCGGTAAACCCCGCAACCTCGGTCCTCGTCTTCGACGATAGGTTAACCTCACATATAGACGGAATGTCTTCCCGAATCGCAGGCCGAACAATAAGCCTTGGCATGGCAGAGACAGTTAGCAGATTGTAGTATAATTCTTTCTGCTTCTTGGGATGTTTCGCTGTGGAATCTCGGGAACGTCGAGCTACAGGTGGATCCAATACAGAGGGAGCCAAGCTGCTACTGTGGTAACCCTGCTTTCCTTTCGCATTTCAGTGTAGTTCTGGCAATGAGCCTCATTATTGGCGGTTCATCCTGACTGTTTCGGCGCCAAGCTTCCTCCCGCCATGCCTCAAGGCCATGCTGACATCAATGAGCACCGCCGCAGCCACGATCACTACACACAGAATGACAATCATATCCGAGCTTGATAGTACACCAAAAGGCTTCTCAGAGTGTGAACCCTCATTCAAAACAGAAGAATAGATGTAGCCAGGCATGAGCTGGTACGATGGATCAGGTCCATCAAAGCTTGGATCAGCCGCGAAAACGACGACAAGGTCCAAGTACGGGACGACGTATATGTGTTGGCCGCCGTACCCACTGGCGAAGTAGCCATCGATCAAAGGATACGTCCACCATTGATAGCCATATCCAACGAAATCCGCAACAATGGGGTTCGTCATATGTTGACGAAGCGACGTCTTCGTTGACTCTGCCACCCAGCCGGCAGAAACAATCTCCTCACCATTCCAAGTGCCGTTGTTCAGCATCAAATACCCAACCTTGGCCATGTCACGAGGAGTCATATACAGCCCGCCCGCTGTATCGTAGTAGCCACCTAGCGCAGTATCCCACGCAACATCTCCTACGCCAATAGGGTCAAAGAGGAACTTGCGGGCGAAGGAAGCAACACTATAATTAGAGGTCTGCTGAATTATCACCCCAAGCAATAAAGAAGCCCCTGAACAGTAGACCCATTTCTCTCCAGGCTGAAATGCCATAGGCAAATTGAGAAAATACTGAGCCCAATTCCCGCTATCATACATCGCGTGAAATGAGTTCCGATAGTCTGAATAGGGCAGCGTCCATTCATCCCAAGCCAGGCCAGTGGTCATTGTCAACAGGTGCCAGAGCGTCATGTTCCGCTTGCGCGAATCTAGATTCGCGATCTGCCAACCAGGAAAGAAATCGACAACCCTCTGGCTGACATTCCTTATGAATCCCTTGTCTATTGCGATCCCTATGAGAATTGAAGTAATACTCTTCCCAGCCGACTGCAAGTGATGCAGTAAACCATAGTACATCCCGTGCCAGTATTCCTCGCAAACAACATACCCATGGCGAACGACAATAAAGGAGTCGGTCGGATAGCCGCCATCAACGATCAGTTTGATCGCGTCGTCAAGATAGGCAGAACTCATTCCCTGTTCTTCTGGCGTGGAAGTCCGCCAGCCGTCCGTCGGCCAGTAATCCCGCGAAACCGCACCATACCGTGTCGCGCTATTCCCCATAGAACCCACTACTCTGGATGCAGCGCCCGCTGCCGACACTGAAACAGACATAAGGACCAGGGAAGCGATAGCTAAACAGTAAACCGTTCTCCTAGCTCTGCCCGGACACCATTTCATAATGACCGCCCAGAACCTCACAGCCCGTCTGGAGGCATTGCCCTTTCCGCACAGTCCCATGCCTAATCCATCTCTTAACAATTACTATCGAGAAACTGTAATATGGGGGCCTTAATGCCTCGATTACTTGGTTTATTCTCGTTACCCCGGAATTCGACAGTAAAGGAAAAAGACGAGGAGCACCACCACAGGGACTGCAACCGCCTTGCGCGCCACAGAGAAGTTCGAGGAAGAGCAAGCTCAACTCATCGCGTAGCGGTCAATCGCTTCTCTTGCCCCAGTCAGCCTCTCTTTCACTTCCTTCCATAAGGCCTCAAGCTGCTTCTGGTAATCCTGCAACACCTGTTCGCCAAGCTTCCCCTGACCCTCCCCAATCTGCTTCTTCAGGTAAGATATCTGATCAAGAATAGTGTCCGCCTTGATTATATTCAGGCTAGTCTGAGAAAGGAGCTTCGACTTATCCTCCACAAGCTTACTGACAAGCGCGCTCTGCCTCGCCGCCTGATCTGCAGCAACCTTTGCGATTGCCTGCGCTCCCGCCACATTCTGCTGAAGAAAATAGAACCCTATTACCGCTGCCACCCAGCCACTGAAAAAGCCTACCAGATTCGCGATGCCTGTGTACCCCCAAAAGATTGTCGCTAACACAGCCAAACCCATTATCAGCATGAAAGAGCCAATGAACACCATCGCCAAAACGTATCTATGCTTCTCCGTTGATTCTTGCAGTTGCACGTCATGGCTAGCTGGTTGTGTCCTAATCTCTTTTTCATCCATAATCTTGTGTCCCCCCCATAAATCCTAGTTCCTGTGAGCAGAGTCAATATAGGTCGTCAGTACTTATGCCGCTAGAATCTAGCTGTTCTCGACCTTATAAGGGTAGCAGCAATCTGGTATTGATCGCCTTATGAATCCTCTGCAGGTTCCAACCACAACTTGTACTGCTTATAGCTAGGGCTTTTCACTATTTGACTGCAACACTGCGATCAAAGCAACGATACCCAACACCAACGCCTACTGGAAACGCCCCCGTTCAAGTCGCACACGATTGAAAAGTAACGTTCACAGGCTCTCCGGTCACAAAAGCGTTCTTCTACAGCGCCGTGGTGAGCTTAAACCCGCCTTGCTCATCAACTACCTCCGCGACGAGGGGCGTGCCAGCCGAAGATGGCCTGAGACTCAAACCCGAAACGCACACCATCCCCACAACAACAATCACAGCGGAAACCAAAACCGCACGCGCCCTACCGGAAATCAAACAATCCCCTCCCTCAGTAAAGGCACGCTTGCTATAGCCACTCAAATTCCCTTGCTGGCTTACTCTTCTCCAACTTTGCTTTTCTCCCGCCTCTGTTTCCTCTTGGCTTCCAGCTCACTTGTCCCGTCTGCGGCTTTGCTCGTAGTTGTTTCCGCTTCCAAGTCGATGCCAGTGCCGTACTCTTTCATAAGGGAACGAGCCAGCGCCTCACTTAACTTCTTGGTTATTTCATCCATCTCTTTGCCCTTTTTAGCCTGCCCGGGACTACGAGTTTCTTCTTCTTTCTCATTGCCCGACATTACGCGATCCTCCAATATTGACGCAATGTACTGGGAAGCGCCTTTGATATAAATGATTTCATCGCGATGCGCCTTTCTTCTTTCTGACGAAGGAAAGGCACATGACGAAGATGAAGGCGCACACGATGAGTTGAACGATCCGTACTGCAAAGCGCCCAACAAGAGCAAGGCAAGAGGGAGTAGACATGCAAGCCTTTGTTCCTCAGGCGGACTCGCACCGGGAGCTGCGAGAAAAGTGAAGCAGAAGCTGGTCCATCCGATATCCGAGTCAATCCAGGGTAGCGAGCCAAGGAAAAAAAAGAGGGAAATTAGAGTTGCCATTTTGAATGCTGCGATCAACTACTATTTCATGTTGTGTCCAATCAGCTCGAAGACAAAGAACTCTGTGTTGGGCACATAAGGTGCCATGAACTGCAGCACTATCTTATCACCATAGTAGGTCTGAGCCACTTTGGTATCGCTGTAAAGAAGCAGAGATAATACACTGCCGTCCCTGGAGCCATTGGTTGAAATAAGATCGGCCGACACAAGACCACACTTGTGACAGAGACCATTCTTGTCGACAGCGTAAAGCAATGCCTGGTTGAGCCATGAGTGGCTAGCATTGTATCCCGCCGGGTGTTCGTACAACTCTAGTCTATATAGCCTGTGATCGGTCAGAGCTGGCGCAGTATTCAGATTATGGTAGACGGCGACATCGCTTTCTGGGGCAACCAAGTTGTGGATGTTGAGCAAGCCTTCGTCAGCATAAGCGCTACCGTTCCACACTAGAAGATTGGGACACCCACCGCCCGTAATAGGGGTGTTCTGGTAACACTTGAACTCGGTGTACTCTGTATATGAGGGAGTATAATACCAAGAGAACCACCCGTAAACCCCCCAGGTCGTCTTGAGAGTTATGGAGGCTATCAATGAATTATACTTCTGTACTCTAATCAATGTTGTGAAGATTAGGTTGTATTCCTTAGTTTTGTCGTTGAAATTGTAGTTCCATATGGCGGGAGCTCCCCAATTCAGTAGGAGCATGTTTGGATTAACCTGGATCCCTGGATACGTGACCGTGTTGGTAGCCGAGAATGTAGGGTTCGCACCTATCGTTGCTGTGATGCCGTACGAGTATGATCCGACGCTTGTCGTTGGCTGATAAGCAACAGCTGTGCAATAGCTGGACATATCAATTCTGACCTGACCTGAGGCTATCCGTCCTGTCCCTGTTCCTTGGTTCACAGATGGATTCATGTCCACACTAACGTAAACAGCGTAGTAGTCATAGCTGGGATCGCTAGAAGGGAGATAATCAACCATCCACTGAAGGGCCATATGACCAACATAGTATGTTTGACTCGCCCACAGGAACCATTCGGTGTCATAGTAATCCCTTGGGAACCCGCCCGACATCGTGTTGCTTACCCACAGATTATAGTTTGTGTCAGCTCTAACTGTTGTTACTTCGAGTGCTGCCATGCTTGAGAACATTAGAAGAATTATTGCTGTAGCTACCGCTTTTCTCGTTTTTCCTTCCCTCTCCTCTCTTAGTACGCGGATCTGTCCGCGCCCGAACCTCCTCTTTCTATTAGGATATATATAATCCTTGCGGTATAGCGGTATAACAGTAAAGTATAAGACAAAAGGCTTAAAATAGGGACAGATACGTAGACCACAACAAGGAAGAAAGCACCAGACAGGAGCCACCCGCACCTTGAGTAGAGTACATGAGACTATAGCGCACACTGGCAAGCAGAAGACATCGTTCACCGTCGATCAGGATCTCTGGAAGAAGTGGATCCTCTTTGTCGTGGACAAACGTGGTTCTGCGCGCAAGCTGAGTCAGGAGCTTGAAGTAGCTATGAACGAGTACATGAGGAACCATAGGAGAGACAAGTAGGGACTCGAGCTATTCTGAGTCTGCCTTTCCTTCAATATCAGTGAGGGCTGGCAGCCTTTTCACGCCCCGATAAGAAAGAGGGCAGAAATTGTCTACTCCTTCTCAAAGAGCTACTCAGCAGCCGGCGACCGGGCAGTCACTAAGTTTTCTGACTGCAAACTTCATTTAACAATCTTGAATCTAATGTGTGTCCTGCCGGCGGGAAGTTGGAGATCATTCTACCTTGTTCGGATTAGGAAATCCATTGAGTCCTGGTGAACTACCGATAATAGGCTTCGAGAGTCCTTGATTATGGAAAAATATGACAAACAAGATCAGAGATTGATGGCAACTTGGGCTGCAGACTGTGCCGAAAGAGTACTTCCATTTTTTGAGAAGGCATATCCGAAGGATGATCGGCCCCGCAGAGCTATCGAGGCATGCAGAACGTGGGTTCGGACAGGCATGTTTAAGATGGCTGATATACGCGGAGCCTCTCTTGCAGCTCATGCCGCCGCCCGCGAAGCGAAAGAGAATAGCGCAGCTTGTTTTGCTGCGCATGCCGCAGGTCAAGCGGTGGCAACTGCGCATGTTCCCGAACACGCCTTCGGCGCTGCTTATTATGCTCTTAAAGCCGTTGCGGCAGCTGACCCTGATAATGCCGAGGTTAAGATTGCCAAAGAACGACATTGGCAATCACGGCGTCCTCCAAAAAGCCTAAGGCAAGAAGTCCTAAACAAGATAATAATCCAAAAACATGGCGACAGAATTCTCATCAAGATACGAAAAGGCAAGGATACTGAGGTACGATGAGCTCGAGAAATTCGTAACCATATCTTTAGAGAAGTTGCCTGACAAGGAAGACTTTCTCCCCACAGGAAAAAGCCGATACCAGGCTGCTGCCAGCGCACGCCTTGCCGAGGGGAAAAACCAAGCTCAGGAAAACTACTTGTGGTTCGGCGGTCTTCCCTAAGGAAGGAGAGACAAGGATTCTTGGAACCCAGATCCCCTGCCGAGTGTGTGATGCAGTTTCGCCATACCTTGCAGACCGTGTCTCGGAAACCCCTTGATTTCAGCTTGGGGTAACCTACTAGTCTCCATATGATTGGAGCCATTGTGTCCTTGAAGAAGCTAAAACCTGCAACCACATCCAAGCACGCGCCGAATCTGAATACTTCAGGTGACCCGTCAGCTATCCGGGAGACGACCGCGTCTCACCTTCCTTGTCAGTTTAGGCAGTGACTGCAATTCACTGCCGATTACGTGTACTCCGCAAGCCGGGCACGTCCCTTTGACATGCACCCACTCCAGGAAGTCATCCCGATGAGCAGCACCCCCGCAACTCGGGCAAGACGCAATCGAGTCGCCCCTATACAACTTCTTCCTGCATACAATGCACACACCAACCCCTCCCGCCCTTCATCTAGGGGCGTAGTGACATCCTCGACTGCTTCCCCATCCTCAAATACCTTCGCCTCCCCCATCCTCACCTGCTCATTGATGAACCCAAGCAGGAACCCCACCCCAGAAAACAAACCCAAACCACCAACGAGGAAAGCGAACACCTCCCCCCCGAATTTGCCCCTCACAACGGTAGGTGGGTAGCACACGACGACGAACAACCCGAACAGAACCAGCATGACTCCTGCAAAAAGAGGGAACAATCGAAGCGACCCATCACTCACCTCACCCAAGAAACCCGCCTCTTCACACGAGAGATCAGCGTACCCATACAAAAACGTTTTCCAGCCTGCGCATCTCTCTCCCTCTCGGATATAAATGAGAAAAACCCTCCGTACGAAGGCGCCCCGAGGATCCAAACCACAGCGCATCCTAATCCGACCAATCGCGTCAGCGATCCCTAGACTGAGATGAGTGTGTCCCGCATCCCGCTATTTGCTCAGTCTCAGCTCGAGGTAGAATACTGATTCTCAGACCCATGGTGACCCATGGTATAACCGTTTCTGTCTCACGGACAAAGTTGAGTGGTTAGGGTGAATTCGCCTCAGACAGTGCTACCCATGAGAACGGAGAGCACTCAGCGTCTTCGCCTAGTTGCGTCCCTCGCAGCGACGGCGAACACAGCCGCCACCGCACCCACTGCCAACGCGACAATAATGGCATTCAGCACAGAGTCTCCATGTGAAGAGGATTGAGACCCAAATATGTTGCTGGAGGTCAAGGTAAGGTAAGGTTTTCCCAATAACCCCACTTCACCCAAGTCTCCGACTTGACTCTCAGCCCAGTATCCACATCATACCACGTTCGGCTGAGATAGTCATAATAACGCACCTCGATATACGCCACACTTCTCTCTAAGCCCGTAACCAGCATTGTCATCGTACCATTTATCCGGAGATCTGAGCCCGGCCACAGTGGATCGCCCCTGCCCAGGTTAGGCATGACCAAGAACATCCAATCTGAGCCGCTCGAAAGATTCGCCGTCCATTGGTATTCATGGACCTGATCCCCGACAAACTCCGTGAAGTTAAAGTGAACTATGGACCCTACCACACCAGTTATCTCGACACGCTGTCTACAAGTAATATTGTTCAGAGTCCAAGCACAAGTGTATTCCGCCCATTGCCCTGCCTGCACACCGACCTCGCCATAAGTCACGGCACTTGAAACCACCGATACCGCCGTACACCCAATCAGAATCGAAACCACCAGAAACAGGCAAACGCCCCGCCTCACTACCGTTTCTCCTCACTCTCCCCGCAAAGCCTGACCAAATACAACACGCATATCCTTCGTGTTCCTGAGTATAAATGTCATCGGTCTACAGCACAAGAAAGCCTTCCTGCCCGAAAAGGGGAAGCAGAAAACGATCCTTTCCAAAGACCTGTGCAGCCTTTTAATACTCCCACCCATGACACACTACCATGTCCCAAACTCCACACACCAACACGCCACACAGCCACCCACAACCGCCAACAAACATGCAACTGCAGATGCAGGAAGATCCAGACGAAACCATAAGGAATACTAGGAGTAAGAAAAGAGGAAGGAACAAGAAAGCAAGGGGCAAACCAAGAAAAGAGCTACCAATAGCAGGAAGTGAGCTATTCGCGAAATGGAAGGCTGGGAGATCAGCAGGAGACCTCTCAAAGGAATATGGCGTAAGCCCCGGAACAATCCGGAACCGGTTAAAGGAATGCGACAAGGAATCCTATGCTAGCATAGCTAGGAGCAGGAAACCTCCCAGAAGCAATGGGCGAAGAAGAGAACTGCCAATACCTAACTCAGAACTCTACGAACAATGGAAGAATGGGGAATCAGCCGAAACCTTGGCAAGAAAGTACAGGGCCAGCCGCCAAACCATTTCGAGGAGACTAAGAGAGTACAATGAACAGGAATACGGCGAAATAGCCAAGAGAAAGATAGCCACTTCAATCGCTGAGCGGAGGAAGAATATTCCAGTAGCACCAGCTAAACTCATGGATAGATGGAAGAGTGGTGAATCAGCAGGCAAACTCGCGCACCAATTCAATGTTAGCCGCTCAACCATCACCAAAATACTGGAGAAGTACGGTGACAATGACTACCGGCGAATGGCTAAGGAGAGAATGACCAGAGGAAAAGCGAAAGAAATACCGATATCTGAAGCCTCCGACCGGTGGAAGAAAGGCGAAAGGATCAAGGACCTCGCAAAGAGGTACGGGGTTAGCTTCGGAGCAGCTCGGAGGAAACTAATGGAGAACGACGAAAATGCGTACAGGGAGATAGCAAGGATCAACAGGGCAAGAAGAGGGAAGGAGAAACTTTCAGTATCAGACGTCAAACTGTTCCAGTTGTGGAAGAACGGCAAATCGACAAGAGCCCTAGCAAAGAAGTTAGGAGTAAGCCGTCAGACGATTTCGAGAAGACTAAAGGAGTATAATGCACAGGAATACAGTGAAGTGGCCAAGAAAAAAATCGCCGCGAAAATCTCTGAAATTGCGAAAGAGAAAAAGATCTCGATACCTACTGATGAGTTGTCGAAGCTGTGGGAGAACGGGAAGTCAACAGCGACTCTGGCAAGAGAGAACAAAGTAAGTCGACAAACCATATCAAGGATACTAATCAAGCGGAACAGAGCGGAGTATCAAACAATAGCCAAGCACAGAATAATCACTGCAAGGACGAAAGAACTACTGATACCAATGCCTGAACTTTTCGACCGATGGGAAAACGGAGAATCACCAGAAAAACTCGAAAAAGAATGCGGAATAAGCTACAGACAAATCCTGAACAAACTGAGAGCATATGACAAAGACAGGTACAAGAAGAACGCCGAAAGAAGAGGACTAGGTTCCATCAGAGCAAAGAATTGTGGAGTCGACAGCCTATTCGAACTGAACGTCGGAAGAATTCTGGAAAGACACGGCATCTTATCCAAGAGAACTACGCTGAAGTTCGGCAAACATAATTACCGCCCAGATTTCCTACTACTTGAACGCAACACAATAATCGAAGCAATGGGGCTTTCCTTCGACTGGTATTGGAGGCGCAACAAACAAAAGACAAGAGACTATCTCCACCACAAGTACAAAGTAGTCGCTGTAGTGCCCACCGGGCAAGTATACTGGAAAGCAAAGGGATATCTCAGCAGGAAAGTAAAGATACTCAAGTACGCGGAATTCGAGAGATTCGTGTCGACATGCCTATGAAAGTTCCAACAGAAACACGCCTTTGCTCACAGAAAATGCCTATGCAGGGAGCAGTTTGCCCTAGAAACCTGTCTCGTCTTCAACTTCTGAATAGACACCTCCACAAGGAAGAGTGGAGGAGGATCGTCCTTCCGCCAACGACTTCCAACTTACTCCTTCTCATAGTATTCCTCAGCAGTAGGTGGCCGCGGGTCCAGTCCCCTACGCTTCCTGATCTGGCCAACTATGTCAACCTGCATGCTCTCAGGCACGGGCTGCCAGTGGCTGAATTGTGAGGCCCAAAAAGCTCTGCCCTCCGTCGCTGATCGCAGTTCCTCTGCCAGCCCGAAACTCTCCGCTACAGGCAGGTTGGCTTTGACGATCATCATCTCTTCTTCGGTTGGGATATCTATAACGCGACCGCGCCGCCTCTGAACGATAGAGATGACGTTACTAACAAAATCTGACGGCACCTTACACTCAAACGTCATAATCGGCTCCAGGAGCTTGGGATCAGACAGGAGGAAACAACACCAAATCGGTCTCCAAGTCATTGGCAATATTTGTGCAGGTCCCCTGTGCACAGGGTCTTCGTGCAACTCTAGGTCTGTGATGTTTACTTTGAGTCCGTAGGCGTGTTCTTTGGTTAGGACGCTGTCGTCTACGGCGTCTCTGAAGCCTGCTTTGACTTGTTCTATGACTTCGTCTACGTATTGTCTTCCTTTGACTTTGTTGACTAGGATGTTGGTGTCTTCTACTGCTACTACGTTGCGGCTGTCTTCGGTTGGCCAGTGGTACTGGTTTTTGAGTATTTGGTGGCGTTCGTCTTTAGATTGCATGTCGGTTAGTTTTTCTTCTTTTATTGCTTGTATGATTTCTTCTGGTAGTTTTTCGAGTGTTACCCAGCATCTGTTGTGCTTGTTTGGTGATTTGCCGAGTATGGGTCTTCCTTCGTAGTTTTTGGTTATGGTTTCTCTGTAGATGACTATGGGTTTGCTGGTTTTGACTTTTAGTCCTGCTTCTTGCATGCGGTAGGCTGTGACTTCGAGGTGTAGTTCGCCCATTCCGCTGAGGAGGTATTCTCCTGATTCCTTGTTTATGATGAATCGGAGGTTGGGGTCTTCGAGTGTTAGTTTATGGATTACTTTCTCGAATTTTGGTAGGTCTTTGACGTCCACGGGTTCGACTGCTACTGTGACGACTGGGTCTGAGACGTATCGTAGGCCTTCGAAGGGTTGGGTTTCTTGGCCTTGTTCCGCGATTGTTTCGCCTACTCGGATGCCTTGGATGCCGGCGATGGCGGCTATGTTTCCTGCTGGGATTTTGTCGACTATGACTCTGTCTGCTGCCATGGACATGTAGACTTGCTGTATTGTTCCGTCTCCGTGGTAGGTGACGAGCCTGATTGGTTTTCCTTTTTCGACGGTGCCGCTGAAGACTCTTCCGATGGCTATGACGCCGCGTTGTGGGTCTACTTCGATTGTGGATACGCACATGAGGAGTGGGCCGTTGGGGTCGACGGCTGAGACTGATTTGCCGAGTTCGCTGTTTGGGTCGCCTGGCCAGATTACGGGGGCTCTGTAGGATTGGGCTTCGACTGGGTTTGGTAGGTGTTGGATGAACATGTCTAGGACGGTTTCGTATAGGGGTGCGTGCTTGGATAGTTCTTCGAGGTTTCCGCCTTCTTGGTGGGCGGCGAGTATTTCATTGAAGGTTACTCCTCTTGCCTGCATGTGGGGGTAGTTTGTTCCCCACTTGTGGAGTGCTGCGCCGAAGGCGACTCTTCCGTCTTCGACTGATACTTGCCAGTCTTTCTTGTGCTCTGCGGGTGCGTATTTCTCGATGAGTCCGTTTGCTTTCTTTATGATTTTGGCGAACTTTTCCTGGATGGATGTGGAGGTTAGCCTGAGTTCCTTTATTAGTCGGTCGACTTTGTTTATGAAGAGGAGTGGCTTTACTCGTTCTCTTAGTGCCTGCATTAGGACGGTTTCGGTTTGGGTCATGGGGCCTTCTACTGCGTCGACTACGACGAGGGCTCCGTCGACTGCTCTGAGGGAGCGTGTGACTGCTCCTGAGAAGTCGATGTGTCCTGGTGTGTCTATGAGGTTGACTAGGTATTCGACGCCCTTGTAGGTGTGGGCGAGGGATACGTTGCTTGCGAATACGGTCATTTGCCGCTTCTGTTCGAGTTCCCATGAGTCCAGGAAGAGCTTTTTGCCGGCTGTCTCCTCGCTGATTATTCCGGCTGCGGCGAGTAGGCTGTCGGATAGGGTGGTCTTGCCGTGGTCTACGTGGGCTATGATGCTTGTGTTTCTGATCCTCTGTCTCTCATTCATCAGTTTCACTATTTCGTCCACTTGCTTGTATCTTCCCAAAGCTTTGGCCTCCGATGTGATGGAGAATGAACATGTTCTTTGATTAGGATAGGTTGGTAGAAACGCTCAGATCGGTTGTAGGTTGCTGGTTCCGGTCTATGGGCGTAAGAGTATTTTGGATTGAAAGGAATTAAAGTTGTGTCATATAAAGGTTTTTCTTAGGATTTCTATACAGTCACATCGGTTTGTGAGGCTTATCGGTGTTCGCCTTGGTGGGTCGTTATTCGTTCCGCGGTAGACAGGCGTGTGTTAATCAGTGGGTAGTAGTTATTTGGCTATTGTCTGTGTAGGATGGCTTTTGGATGTGTTCGCTCCTGATGCAGAGGGCTGAGGTTCTTGTTACTGGAGTAGTTCAAGGAGTGGGGTTCCGCCCTTTCATCTACAGGATTGCAGTGAAGGGTGGCCTTACCGGCTACGTTAGGAACCGTGGCGATGCCGGGGTTGAGATACTGGTTGAGGGCAGTAGAAGTGATATTAACAGGTTTGTGAAGGATATTCGGGAGTTGAAGCCCCCGCTTGCCGACATCTATGACCTGAAGGCGAGTCTTTCGGACATCGTCGAGAGGGCTTACCGGGATTTTGCGATTCGAGATAGCACGGCTGAGAGGCAGCATTCTGGGTCTGTGATTCCTCCTGACGTTGCTATCTGTGGGAGGTGCGCAAGTGAGCTTCGGGATCCTAATGATAGGAGGCATGACTACTTCTTCATAACTTGCACTGATTGTGGCCCGAGGTATTCTACGATCCTTGGCCTGCCGTACGATCGGCCTAACACGACGATGCAGGAATTTGAGATGTGTGAAAGGTGCAGCGCGGAGTATGGCAGCCCCGCGGATAGAAGGTTCCACGCCCAGACGATCGCGTGCCCTGATTGCGGGCCGAGGGTTTATCTGCTTGAGAAGGACGGCTGCAGGGTTGACTGCAAGGATCCTGTGAGGGCTGCGGGGAGGCTGATCGAGGAAGGGTATGTGCTTGCCGTGAAGGGAAATGGCGGGTTTCATATCGCGACGTCCACGTTGAGGAGCGGGCCTTTGGAGAGGATTCGGAGGGTTAAGCACCGGTCTCAGAAGCCCTTGGCTATAATGTCACCCGGTACTGGTAGGGTCAGGTCATTCGCTAGGGTGAGGGAGTATGAGGAGAGTCTACTTACTTCTTACATGAGGCCGATAGTGCTGCTTGACAAGGGTGAGGATTACTTCTTGTCGGATCTTGTCGCGCCGGGCCTGCATAATGTTGGTGTCATGCTTCCGTACACTGGCTTGCATCTCATGTTGTTTGATCAGGTCAGCGAGCCTGCATTTGTGATGACGAGTGCAAATCCGCCCGGCGAGCCCATAGTGATCGAGGATGAGAAGGCAGTTCGGGAGCTGGGGGGAAATCCTGCTGATTACTTCCTCGTGCACAACAGGAAGATAGCCCAGAGGTGTGACGATTCCGTGGTTAGAGTCACTCCCTTTGGGACGCACAGTATCATAAGAAGATCAAGGGGGTTTGCTCCTACCCCCATTCAGCTACACGCTGATGCCGAGTTTACCACGCTGGCGGTTGGGGGAGAGTACAATGTCACGTCTTGCTTGCTGCTCAAGAGCAAGGCTTTCATTTCACAGCACATAGGCGATGTGGAGAAGCTTGAGACGTATGAATTCCATAGGCGGGCTGCAAGACACATAGTCGACCTGACGAACGCTAAGGTTGATCTTGTTGCCTGCGACTTGCATCCGAGGTTTGCTACCACTGCGCTTGCGAGAGAGTTTGGAGAAGAGTTCAAGGTTGATGTGGTGCAGGTTCAGCACCACCATGCGCATGCCGCGTCTCTTATGGCTGAATACTCTCTTCCTGAGATGGTTGGCATATGCTGTGATGGAGCTGGATACGGAAGTGATGGAAATGTTTGGGGGGGCGAGTTACTCTACTGCAGTGATGGTGGCAGGAAATTCGAGAGGGTTGGACATCTGCAGGAACATCCGATGCCTGGCGCTGACCTGGCAGCGGTCTATCCGCTCAGGATGCTGGGCGGCCTGCTTCGTGGGTATCCGGAGGTTGCCGAGCGCTTGCTGAGCTCAGCGAGTAGGCATTTTCCTCATGGGGAAGCCGAGGTTGACGTGGTGATGAAGCAGCTGAAGGCTGGAAGAAACCCTTTGACCTCAAGTTGTGGGCGCGTCCTGGACGCTATTTCCTCTTTGTTGGGTATTTGCTATGAAAGGACGTATGAGGGGGAGCCTGCTATGAAGCTTGAGTCGGCGGCGCTGAATGGTGAGGACAAGCTTGAACTCAAGCCAGAGTTGGACTCTGCAAACATTATTCGGACAGACAACCTTGCGTTGGCGATATTGGAGAACATTGGGAAGGCAACCATTCAGGACCTTGCCTGCTCCGCACAAGCATACATCGCTAGGAGCCTCGCCGAGGTTGCGTTAGCCGAAGCTGACCGGCTAGGGGTAGGGCGCATTGGGTTCACTGGAGGCGTAGCATACAACAATTCCTTCTGCTCAATTATCAGACGGATAGTCACTTCGCGTGGGCTTAAGTTCAACTTGCACAACTTGGTTCCTCCGGGGGATGGAGGGCTCGCTTTCGGTCAGGCCGTCGTTGCAGGTTACGGATCGATGATGTGAGGAAAGTTGCGATCAAGCCATGAGGGAACTTTCGCGAGTTGATGGGGGAAGGAATCGGCGCGTTTTGTTTATCCCTTCGCACACCATCTGGTTGCTGAGCGACAGCGACGTCCAGGCCCGCCTCGATATTTCGCGAAGTTATCTGCGAAGCACGGGTAGCACATTGATCGGCTTGGAAGTTCTGGAGAGAGAGGAATCCCTCTCAGACAGGAATCTCAGCGTGCAGGTCTCGGCGATGAGCCGCGCGAGAAGGGAATTGTCACACATGGGAGCGGAGCCAGTACTCTCAGTTCACGCACCTTACGTTCCGATAGAGAAGTTCGATCTGGCGTCCGACTCAAGCGAGACCAGAAGGAGCACGGTTCAGGCTGTCACCAGATGCGCAAAGCTGGCTGAAAGCATAGGGGCACGCGTTGTAAATACTCACCTTGGAGGGATAGTTCGAACCAGGAGTAATGCAAGCTTCAAGGATCCATCTGCCAAGGAGGTCTTGCTCGGCAGAGTTAAGGACTCGTTGGTCGACATAATTGGCGGGATCGAGCAGCATGACGTCACGTTGGCGATGGAGAACGTACCATATCCCCTGGAAGAGACACCTAAGTATTCGCCAGTAGTCGGCATCTTTCCAAGAGACTTCTCGGAAATCTTGAAGACTATTGGCTCAATGAACATTGCTGTCACGGTTGATTTCTGCCATCTCTGGATAACACACAAGACTATGAAGGAATTTTCGACCATCGTCGATTCGCACCGTGCAGGTGGCAGAGTCAACGCTGCTAGCTATCACGGTTTAACTTGCTATGAGGCGGACTCAATCAAAGCGCTCGCAGTGAACCCTTTCGAGGCTTTCATCAAGCCATTGCGTGAGAGAATCATTCACATTCATGTTGCTGACTCAATTGGGACTTATGTCCCCGGAACCAGTAGGGTGTCTGAGGGAGAGCCCCTGGGCGAAGGAGATCTCGATCTTTGTGCGTTTGCTGATTCGCTGAGGCAGATCGAGTCTTGTTCGCCAAACGGTAAGTCGATCATGATAGTACTGGAACCCAAGGAAGCAGATTTTGCCAAACCGTTGAATGCACTGAGAAGCTTGCTTAGATTAGATAATCTAATAAAAACCGAGATATACCAGAAAAAAGGATAAATCCTCAGATGAGTTCGTCGAAAGTCTAGCTAGTTGCACTGTCAGTCCGCCCTGTCACATGCCTTCGCTCCGCCGTTCTTCTTCATCATTCCTCCCCTTCTCTTCTTTTCCACCTCCACCTTAAGCCTCTCCACCTCGTCTCGCGGTACCACCAAGTACCTATGCTTACTTCCTCTGCCTTCCTCCACGAGGCTAGCCTGAACCTTGCCCTCACAATGCCAGCGGGATAGCGTACCACGGGGAATCGCTAGCGTTTTCGCTACCTCCGCGAATTCCATACCCTTATTCTTGATCCGCGCAACCTCCTTCGCCCTCCTAACAAGATCTTTCTCAAGCCTGTCCAGTTCATCAGCAGGAATAAGATAGCGATCATGAAGAGCCTCAGCGCTATCGCAGCTTCTCACACCAACACGCCTGACGCAACCTATCTTACACCACTTGATAACAGTTGTAGAACTCAACCCCAACCTGCCAGCAACCTCACGCGGTGTAAGAAACTCCGACCGCCAACTCTCCAACTTCGCCCGAATTCGCTCAACCTGCTGCAATCCGTTGGCAACCTTCCACGAAAACCGAGATATTCCACCGCGAACTAGAGCATCCCTACCAAAAGACAAGATTGAAACCGTCCTCCCACCACGACGACTAATGCTAACACTTGCACCCCCGGCAACCAACCTGTTAGTATAGTCGGAAATGAAGTCGACTAAGAACGGGAACGTGGTCTGACTGAAACTCCATTCCACTTTCAGCCAACCAAAGATGGATCTCCTCAGACCATCTAACTTGGCAGTCACATTTCCATCCCCATCAATTAGACCCGCAATGAATGGGATCTCCAACCCCTTGCTTATCATCCACCTCAGACCCGCATGGCTATCCAAGGACGTAACCGCAGTCTTATCACAAAAGAAAGAAATGACGTTCACACCAGTTGACCACACCTCTATCGCGCGACCTCGCCTTATGGAATACATGTGAGGAATGAGCCCAGCACGCTTAAGCATCTCAAAAACCCTACTGGCAATCACCTTCTCATTTCCCTGCAAGCTAAACCCAACTATCTGCGTGGACACACCCTGTCTTTTCTTCAGGTAACCATCGGCAAAGTACAAGCCAAGAAGGTAAGCCCTCTCCTCACCCGAGAGAATATCAACGTTCATTGCAAGTCTGTAATGAGAACGTTTGGTCGCGTCCGAAATGCCAAAGTAATCATTATCATTAGTCATGTCAAAGCATCTCCGCCAGGAGAGAAGAGTGATTTGACCCAACAATACAAGGCGACCCCACCGAGCCTAACCAGAGAGGAGCAAGAGGAAAAGAGCAACGTGGACCAGCGTGCAACCCAATCTGAACATATCCTACCTTTTCTTTCAGTATGAAGACCACGGAGGCTGAACCAAAACTCATAAGCATAACGACCCAGTAACAGGTTAACCGCGAGGCTATAAGAACCCACGTCAACATTGAAAAACAAGAAGACGCACCACAAGACAAGGATCATTCACTGACCACCACAGGTGGGCTTCATATCGTCTGAAAAGGTGGTTCATATACATGTCCACAAAGACCCAGACAATACTAGAAAAGACAAGAAATAAACCGACTAGATCTACAAAACGAGGAAAAAGACTTTGATAGCCCATTGAATAACTCAAAAGCCCGTTCAAGCTCCATGAATTGATTAGGGAGAGCTAGCTGGCGCTAGCCGAATTGCATGTTCTTTCGGTTTCTGCGAATAAACGGTTAAATATGTGTGGGGGTTCTGCTTGTACCATGTGCTTAGCAATACCGGCTAGAGTGCTGGAAGTGAAAGGGGATTCAGCTAAGGTAGATTTCGGCAATGGTACGGTGAGAGCGGTAAACGTGGCGCTGCTGGATAATGTGAGAGTCGGGCAGTATGTTATTGTCCATGCCGGCTTTGCAATTCAGGTAATGGATGAGCGTGAAGCAAAGAAGACCTTGGATCTGTGGGAAGAGATGCTTCAGGCTCCTCTGGACTAGCGGACGCGACCAAGCGGCAGCCTGCGCGGGTTTGGTTAGGCGCTGATGAGTGTCAATCCGTGGATGATGATGTTGATCGTTTTGGTGCTGATTTCCTTTTTGTATCGAGGGCATGTGTGATAGGTGGTAGGCAATTGCGGAAAGTGATAAAGTCGGTCGAAGGGGAATCGCTGGATATTGAGCTCGATGCCGACCTGCTGAGGGAAAACGAGCGGATCGCTGAGGAGAATAGGCAACTTCTGAGTTCGCATGGGGTTGTAGCCATCGACGTGATGGGGTCTGTTGGGTCCGGCAAGACCACGCTCATAGAGCAGATTGTCCAGAGAATCAAGGGGAAGTACAGGGTGGCCGCGCTGGATGGGGACCTGAACACGACCATCGATGCCGACTTGATTGGTAGACACGGCGTCGAGAGCATTCAGATCAACACGGGGAAGGAATGCCACCTGGATGCCAACTTGGTTCGAAAGGCCTTGAAGGAAATCGACTTGGATAGCATTGACCTGATCATTATCGAGAACGTGGGCAATCTCATATGCCCCACAGACTTCCCTCTCGGGTCATCAAAGAGGGTTGTTGTTATCAGTGTCACAGAGGGACCTTACATGGTGCTGAAGCACCCCCTTACTTTCGCTAGAGCCGATATACTTGTCATTAACAAGGTGGAACTGGCTGATGCGATGAGCGTTGACCCTGGCAAGCTGGAGAGCGATGCAAGAAAAGTGAAGCCGGAGCTCAAGGTTGTTAGGGCATCCCTGAGGAAGGGTATAGGCGTAGAAGAAGTCATCCGGGCGCTGGACCTGCCTTCGCTACTCGAGAACCACCGCGCATAAGCTTCCGTATTCTCTCACTATATTAGTGATGTTAGGTGATTGATCAGGTATGCATGAGTTTTCAGTGACCCAGCAGATCGTACAGACTGTTCTCTCAGAGGCGCAAAAGCACCACGCTAAGCGGGTCACCTCAGTGCACCTCTTGATAGGCAAGCTAACTTTCCTTGGTACGGAGCAAATCAGGTTCTCCTACGGGCTACTCGCTAAGGGAACAATTATGGAGCACTCTAAGTTGTTTATCGAGGAGACCGAGCCTGTTGTCAAATGCGGCAAGTGCGGTTATGAGGGACCTGCAAAGTACCTGGAGGATCCTGCATTTCATTACTCTATCCCAACCCTGGCCTGCCCGAAGTGCGGCAATCAGGTCAGCATCTCTTCTGGAAGAGAGTGCACCATCAAGGACATCGGGATAGTCGCGGATGGGGAAGCAGAGGAAGATAGGAGAGGAAACGAAGGTGAAAGAGGAGATGGGAGAGGAAGGAAGCATCTCTAAGATGGCATTTGACTTCAGGGGCAGGGCGACCGCGGAAAAGATCCTCCGGATTATTAAGAGCCTCAACCTACAGATCCAAATCATGCACGTATGCGGTACCCACCAAGATACAATCGTGAAGTATGGATTGGATCCACTTCTGAAGGAGCGTGGTGTGACGGTGAGGCAGGGGCCTGGTTGCCCCGTCTGCGTCACTACTCAGAGGGAAATCGAGGAAGGGATACGCTTAGCCGAAACGGGCAAGATCGTGGCAACTTACGGCGATATGATGCGGGTCCCTGGCGAGAAGAAGTCTCTCACGGAAATAAGAGCTTCAGGTGGAAACGTCCAGATAGTGTACAGCATACAGGATGCGCTGTCGATTGCAGAGAAAAGGAAGGAAGGGGTTGTTTTTGTGGCTGTAGGCTTTGAGACGACTGCTCCGAGCACAGCAGTGACGCTGCTAGGACACCCACCGGCCAACTTCTCTATACTCAACTGCCACAGGTATGTTCCTCCAGCGCTCCATGCGTTGCTTGATATGGGCGAAGTAAAGATCCAGGGCTTCATTGAGCCAGGCCACGTGAGCACCATAATCGGACTAAAGCCCTACGAAGAGTTGTCAGCGAAATACGGGATACCTCAGGTCGTCGCAGGATTCGAGCCCCTAGATGTGTTGATGTCTGTTTATATGCTCGCAAGACAGATAGTAAAAGGAGAAGCAAAAGTGGAGAACGAGTACACGAGAGTAGTTAAATACGAAGGGAATCCAAAAGCACTTGAAGCATTGCACGAAGTCTTCGAGCCCTGTGATGTTAAGTGGAGAGGCTTCCCAGTGATCCCTAGTTCGGGAATGAAGTTAAAAGAGGAGTTTGAGGAATTCGACGCGAGGAAAGTCTACGAGGATGAACTTAGAGAGGTTTCCCGGAGGGAATTCAGTGAGCCAAAGGGATGCATGTGCAGCGAAGTCTTGAGGGGGTTGATTGAGTCGACGGAGTGCCCGCTTTTCTCAGAAGCTTGTACGCCTCAGCATCCTGTCGGTCCCTGTATGGTTTCTATGGAAGGGGCATGCAACATACTGTTCAAGTACTGTGGGACAGAAACGAAAAGGAAGAGGAAGAAGTAGTTCAATCTCAGGTCGTTGTCGTGTAGGCAAGTCTACATCGACTCGTTGTCCGTGGTGAGTATGGAAATGGGTATCGTTAGAATAGTCATGATGGTTGACGAAAACAAGGATGCATCATGCTACAAGTTGCGGCATGAGGCAGGAGAAGGAGGAGAAGGGCAGAAGAACAGGTGGGATACGACTTCAGAGGACGAGAAAAACGAGGTTTGCAGTAAGTGCCCACTCGCTTGGAACCGAGGCTTCTGCGAGGGGAAATTCGGACCAACCTATTCCAGTTTGCCCAGCTTCGCCAAAAGGTTCGGATGCGATATAATCGCGGATATTCCGAAGAGTTATGAAAAGCGAGTGATATTCTCCCCGCCCCAAGCGCAGAGGCTTCTGGAGGAAGTCGGTCTGCTCCGGGAGAAGCTGAAATTTGAGAAGGATACCGTGTTCATACCGAAGGAAAATGAGAGCCTGCCTGAAGAAAAGATAGAGCAATGGCTGGCTTATACGGTCGGCTTCGACGGGGTTGTCACTAGAAAGATCAATGCGCTGAGAGTTCACGAGGCGACCTTAACCCAGCTGGAGAATATGGCTAAGACTTGCGTTGAGCATAGTTGTAGCTTCACGTTCTCTTAGCAGCTTAGCAATCTAGTGGATCAGCATATCCTCGGAACAGGGTCTCCAGCAGGAGGAGGCAGAATTCGTTTTCCACCCACCGTTGTCTCGATTACAACTTGACTGTACGACTTGGTGGCTTCTCCTATTATTGCAGCGTTTCTGCCTTCGTCTGTCCGTTTCAGCGCTTGTAGAACTTCTTCAGCCTTCTGAGCGACAACTGCTATCGCTATTTTTCCTTCGTTTCCTATCTCTAAGGGGTCGAGGCCCAGCATTTCGCATGCAGTTCGGACACCCTCGCTTATAGGGATGTCCTCCTGCCTGACTATTATTCCAGTGTCAGATTTCTCGCTCCACTCGTTTAGCAGATTCGCGAGTCCACCCCTTGTCGGATCCTTCATCTTCACTACTCCCCCCACCTGAAGAAGTTTCTCGGTTAGCTTGTTCAGAGGTCTTACGTCTGACTTTACCTCGCTCTCAAACCCATATCCTTCCCGAAAGGATAGAATCGCTATCCCATGGTCTCCCATAGTTCCAGAGACGATGATCTTATCGCCGTCCCGGATGTTGGAGTCAAGCAGCCACCGCGAATCGAATGATGGCCGATATTTCTTAGCGATCTCAATGTTCCTGTCTAGGAACCTGCTTCTGCGTCCGACGCCTGATGTGTTTATGACGCACTTCTCAAGGGAACCTTTCTCAACAACCTTTGTGTCACCAGTTATTACGGAGACGCCAGCTTCCTTGCATGTCTCCCCCATGCTCTTCAATATACGTTCAAGGTCCTTGATGGGAAAACCCTCCTCAAGTATGAGACCTGCCGCCAATGCTATTGGCTCGGCGCCCATGACAGCGATGTCATTGACGGTTCCCGATATTGAGAGCCTGCCGATGTCTCCACCTGGGAAAAACAGTGGTTTGACGGTGTGCGAATCTGATTTCAAGACGATTCCATCTACAACCCCCGAGTCGTCAAGAGCCTCTAAGGGAACCTCTGCATTGCTTCCACCAAGGTACTTCAGAATATAGCTCTTTATGAGCTCCTGCATCACGCTGCCGCCAGCTCCATGTGACATAGTAATATGGCTCAACTGACTTCTCACCTCAAGAAGAACGTCGCGATGCTACCTATAGCACAAGTGAGAATTACAAGCCCCAGCAACGTAAATAACCTTTTTTGCACTTCAAAGTAGCCACTCTTGGGGTGCAGGAGTGCAGAGCCCACTCGCTCAATTCCAAGAAGAGAGAAAAGGAAAGTTGGTTGGCTTACCTAGAGCCTTTGAAGTATTGCGTCGCGCGTGAATTTTCTCGAAGCCACTTTGAAGAGCCCATAGTCAGCGACAGCAAATATGGCGACGACGGTGAGCACGAAGTAAATGCTCGTTATGGCGCCAACCAAGATCGGAAGGAACGCAATGACTAAGACGGGAACAACGACCACGCCACCAAGCTGAGTTGCCTCCATCACCTTGGTGGCCCTAGTTGAGACCCAGACCATGGTCAGTATGCCGAAGAACGCCAATAGCGGATAGAGTAGAGCCAACTGGATCAGCACGGTGATGTTTGGAAATATCAACTGAAATGCGCCGTTCACGAAGTACCATGACAAGTTTACCACTATCGTCGTTGAGAGAATGCAGGCATACGTTGTTATGATTGTAGGTATGAAGGACGTAAGTATCTTGCCAAGAAGGATCTCTGAATCTGTTAGAGGCGTTTCTAGAAGCTGTTGTATGGTCTTCCTTTCTTTCTCACCAGCAAAGCTGTCAGCAGCAATATAGACTGGGAGAATTACTGGAACCATAAGCAACATTTCTGCAAGGAACGCATACAGAAAGAACAGATATGTACGCTGGCCCAATGTGAAGCCGGGGAAGAAGTCAGGCGGGATAGGCATGCCAGAGGTACCGCCACCAGAAGATATGCCCACAAGTTCGCCAAGGAACCCATACAACATGGGGATGACAAACCCAAATAGCAGTCCCATTCCGACAAAGCTGTACTTTATGACCCTGCTTCTGAATGCCTCGCGCATTTCCTTTCTAGCTATTATCATTGATCTCTTGAGCACTGCCATACCTCCATCTACCTGCTTTCATCTGCCTGGCCGACGATCTTCAAGTAGACGTCTTCCAGCGTCTTCCTTTCTTCTTGCAGTGTCACTATCTTACCACCAAGCTGGAGTATCTTCTGGATAATCTGCGGGTTAGCCTCATTCGGTACGTCTGTCTCATAGCGAACAGTGTTTCGACTAATCTTGATGTTCTCAATTGAACCTATCTCGGCAAGCTTCCCCGAATCCCCTTTCTCCAGTGCAGAGAGCAGTGTGACCGTGAATACCCTTCTTTTCCATAAGGAACCCTCTAGTTCACGCGTTCCTCCTATTGTGGCTATTTTACCCTTGTTTATGATTGCTATCCGATCGCAAATCGATTCTGCCTCAGGCAAGTTATGGGTGCACAGGAATACGGTCCGGTTCAATTGCTTGCAGAAATTCGCCAGCCAATCCCGGAATGATTTAGCGGTAGCCGGGTCGAGTCCAGTCGTAGGCTCGTCCATAAACAGGACTTGGGGGTCGTTGATGATCGCCCGAGCTATGCTCACCTTCTGGCGCATACCTCGACTGAAGGTTGCTATTCTATCATTTCTTCTCGGCCAAAGCTCCATCATATCTAGGAGCTCTCTTTCTCGACCTTTGATTTCGCTTTCAGGAACACCATAGAGTCTAGCGAAGTACTCAAGGTTCTCTAAGGGGGTCATTCGTTCGTAGAGTCCAGCAAGCTCAGGTTCAGGTAGTAGGCCAACAATTGATCTGACCTCATTCGCCTGCGTGGCCACGTTATGCCCGTCGACGCTTGCTTTGCCATCATCTGGCCTTATTAGACCGCAAAGAAGTCTGACCGTAGTTGTTTTCCCAGCCCCATTTGGTCCAAGAAAACCAAAAATCTCCCCCTTCTTGACGGAAAATGAAACGTGATCCACTGCCATGACATTTCCGAATGCCCTAGTCAGACCCTCAGCGGCTATTATCTCCGACAAGTCAACCTCATCTCCATACAAGAGAGCTTCGACCATAATTTGGATTGGCTTCTATCTACTTTCTGGTTTCACTTACTGAAATAGGCTCTGAGGAAAACTTTATATAGCTCCAGGTATATATCTATTACGGTAGTTGTAATCGATTACACCTACAGAGATGAAGATCTAATGGATGAATCCATGGTTTTGAAGGATGCAGAGAAGATACGCATCAGCCTAGAGCCGCTCAACAGGAAGATACTTGACCTCCTGATCGATAGAGAAATGACGATCACAATGTTGGCCAACTCAATAAGGGACAAGGGCAAAAAGGGTGTTCCTGCCCCAACAATTCTGCGAAGGGTCAGAAAACTCGTTGAAGCGGGACTTATCGAACAAACGAGAGTCGGAACTCCCCCCCAGAGCAAGGCAAAGAACCTCCTCGAGAAGTTCTACAGAACAAAAGCAAACAAGTTCATAGTGGACACAGAAATAAGCAAGGCGAAAGCGAAAGAAAGAGCTGCCGAACCTAAGGCTCCGCATGACGCTGTCACCATCCTGGAATCTTACGGATACGGTGTTGCCGAGCAAGGGAAGACTGATTTCGCTTCAAAGTTCACTGAATTTCAGAGGCTTCTTGAGGAGAAGAGCAGAGTCCTGACGACAAAGAAACAGTCTTCGAAAACAACGGAGAAGGTGGATCCTAGGATCGACCAGAGCGTTTTCCAGTTGCTTATGGCCCTAGAAGAATCCAAAGATGAGAAAATAGCTAAACTCATTGATGAGATAAAACGCAGCCTCAGAGAATAGGTACTCTAATGACAAGCTGATGCGTTGAGAAGACCGCCTTCCCATTTTTGCATCAGCCTATCTCCCTGATGAACTGGGTGACGAATGATGCAAGGTACTTCTGGCGACGCTTTACCAGTTGCCTTCCCGTTTCGGTGTGGATCGTCTCCCCGAGTTTGAGGAGCTTCTTCTGGAAGTGGTCCAAGACGTATCTGTCGTCGTCTAACTCTCTGTTTTTCGCGAGCGGATCAGCTGTATCGTAGAGTTCCATGTTCTTTGCCCCGCCATAGGCGAAAGCCATGGCTACCCCAATTGCCCCGCTTATGTCTATTCTGTCTGCGTCTTGCAGAATCTTCGCCTCGAGCGTCCCTGGTGTCCTATGCTGGCTGAACCGATGCACTCTTATCGCATATAGGATTTGAGACGCCTTTTCCTCAGGGTATCTGCATTCTCCAAGTAACTTTTCTGCAATCTTAGCGGACACTTCTGCGTGATCAATTCCTGGGTTTTCTCGCTCATAGCTTCTGCCAACATCGTGGAGTAGCGCTGCCGCCTCGACGACCAAAAGGTCAGCCTTTTCTTTCCTACCGATTCTCGCGCACAGCCCGTGAACCCTGACCATATGCGTCTCGTCGTGCCCGGCAAAGCCATGATGCTTCATCCATTCAAGCGCCTTCTGTTTCAGGCAATCTGTTAGAGACACCGTTTCGTTACCAGTTTTCCGCGCCAAACCTGTGATCAGCTCCAACTATTGAGAATGAAATCGGGTATATATCTACATTCAAATCCATAGCACGCAGATTCGTGCCCTCAAGCTTTGCTGACGGAATCCCGGCAGGTTTACTAATCGACATCGGTAAGGATAAGAACGGCTTTGAACACGATTAATGATAAATAGGATGACGCTCAATTACGGGAAAAGCATACTTTTCTCGGAAACGCGCAGAGAGGAGAGTTGGATCCTAAATGCTTCACTTCACCTCAAAACTTGCCTTGGGCAAACCAGATGACGCGGTGCACCAGAGGCTCGTGAAGTACAGTAAGGGAGATTTCGACGGTCCTGTTATCGAACTGGCGGTAAGGGGAAAGACTCTGACCATGAACGGGAGTCCCGAGTACGAGGACGCGATTGGATGGATCTTGGCGAGTCTTGCTCCTCCCCAGTTAGAGCTGAGAGTCGCCGGCTCCATAAGATCCAGTGAAAACCACAGTGAATCTCTCAAGGGCGCAGGACTGGACTTGGAGATGAAAAAGGCGAAGGGAAAGGCGAGATATGAAGTCAAGATTGGCGAGAAAGTCTTGGCGGCCGAGAAACTCAGGGATCTCTACTTGAAGTTGATGGGGCAATCGATTATCCTCCTTTCCGTCAAGCCAGTCTCCGGGGGGAAGGAGTGGAGCATGAACACGAAGAAAGCCTACCCCAGACCAGCTGGGAAAGGTGACTTGAAAGGACCAGACACAGACTTCTGCAAAGCAGTGATACCCGTGAGCGAGGAGACAATTCTGCGGGTTCTTTCTGACGTCGTACCAGACTTCAAGGAAGAGATTCAAAGCCCATTCAAGCAGCTTAGAGTCGCCAACCTCTACCAGATAACCGACGTAATTCTGCCAGAAAACAAGGACAGCCTTGATTTCACAGGGGTCAGACTCAAGGCAAAGAGAAAGGGCATTCTAACAAGAAAGGTTGCGGTTGACGGCAAAGAGATTAGCAGAAAAGTGGAGTTCTCTGCGTAGCATAACATCAGCCCAAGGATTGGAAGATCCATCCTTAAATTACCAGAGGTAATAATATTTTTGAAAATATGTTGAATATGAAAAGATTTTTATCTCATTTTCAATAGGAGACAAATAGCAGGCTACCACGGGCTTCGGAATACGAATGGTGGATGGCGGCAATCAGCCAATAACGTCCCGCCAAGCTGTTAATCATGTGGTGCTGAATTGACTATGATGGTGTTCAAGAAATGCCCGAACGAAATATCATGGTTGAGACCGTAAATCAAACTCCGGTCGAGAAACAGCGCGTTGAGTTGGCTGAGAGAAAAGGAGTTGGTCATCCAGATTCTATCTGCGATGGTTTTGCTGAGGAGTTAAGCAGAAAGCTGTGCTCCCTCTATAGAGAGAAAGTCGGCTACATTCTTCATCACAATGTTGACAAGCTACTTCTCACGGGTGGCGTTGCCCTACCCACGTTTGGTGGCGGAGAAGTGCTCAAACCGATAATAATAACTACTTCAGGTAGAGCGACCCAAGAGCATGACCATGTGAAGTTCTCTATGGCCGACATAGCAAAAGATACTCTCTCTGAATTCGTTAAACGCAATTTCAGATACCTGAAGTTTCCTCCCCATATACAACTTGATATTCTTACAAAGCCTGGGTCAATAGATTTGACGAGCCTGTTCATTCGATACCAAAAGACAAAGGAAGTGCCGGGCGCCAACGACACTAGCTTCGGTATCGGCTATGCTCCTCACAGCGAGTTGGAGAGAGCCGTATTAGCGATAGAGGCGCTAATCAACTCGAAGGAACTCAAGAGCAGAAAACCGATGTTTGGTGAAGACGTCAAAGTAATGGGTCACAGGCTAGGCGACAAGCTCTTTTTCACAATAGCAACTCCGCAGATCAGCTCGCTTGTATCTGGTCCTAAGGAGTACCTTGAGAACAAGGCAAAACTGATTGAGGAGGTAACGAGACTCCTTAAAGCGAAGTGCAAGAGGCAATTTCAGGCCCAGAATAATACTGCTGACAACGAGAAGGATCCGAATTCTCTATACATCACGGTGACAGGAACATCGGCTGAAATGGGTGATGATGGCGAAGTTGGAAGAGGGAATCGCGTTAACGGTCTCATTACCCCCAACAGACCGATGAGCTTGGAGGCCGCAGCCGGAAAGAACCCTGTTACGCACGTCGGAAAGATATACAATGTCCTGGCTTTCAAGATTGCGAACAGGATCTACCAAGAAGTCGGCGAGGACAGCATCGAGGAAGTTGTCGTAAAACTGCTAAGCGCCATAGGTCAGCCGATCGATACTCCACAGATCGCCTCAGCCCAAATAGTACCGAAAGACGGACTCAGGTTGGACGAGATAAAGGGTGATGTCACGTCCATAATCAACGACCACCTGGAAAAGATAACTGAAATGACTGAAGATTTCATCAAAGGGAGACTCAGAGTCTTCTAAATCAGGGATCCTATTTTTCACCCTTCTGCGGAGAAAGCGCCGAGAACATCCGCGTTAGCGCGACGCAGGGCGGCACCTTTTTTCTCGTATTTGCATACAAAGGTATAAGTATTCAGTTTCGCTCCCCGTAGGAGCACATTCTATTATGCTAGTTTGCTTGAGCTACAACGGGCAATAGTGTGCTTGGAAGGCGAATATCGCTTGGAGAATGAAGACCTAAAGAAAATCAAGCAAAAGAAACTTCAGGAACACATGAAGAAGGCCGCGGATGAAGATAGGAAGACTACGGCTGGGGTTAGTGGACCGAAGCATCTTACGGATAAGGACTTCTTTGGAACTATTAACGGAGCGAGCGTCGCATTGGTTGACTTTTATGCAGATTGGTGCGGACCGTGCAGGATGATGGCCCCCATTATAGATGCACTCACGAAGGAGTATAGTGGAAAAGTCCTGGTGGCGAAGGTCAACGTCGACGATAACCCGCAGGTCTCCGAGAAGTTTGGAATCACCTCGATACCGACATTCGGTATATTCAGAGGTGGAAAATTGATGAACACGATTATTGGCGCTGTCGGCAAAGAAGCACTAAAAAGTGCAATTGACAGAGTCATGAAATCTTAGGATTTGTGCAAGCAATATCCTTCTGGAACACTGAGGACAGCTTTCTTCTTTTCCGAGACTTTCCATTTTTTTGGCAGAGCACCTTTAGGCCTCAGAACGCGAGAGCTGGCGAATTACCCCTCGCAACCAGCTTCATTACCGCTTATCAGCTTCCTCCTAATTCTCTCCGCTATATCGTCGAGAACCCCTCTTTCAGCCGGCTTCCTAAAGGGAGTCCACCTAGTGTCTTCGTTGGCAGTGCTTGCGCGGGGGATGACGTGAATATGGAAATGAGGGATCTTCTGCCCAGCGGAATCCCCATTGTTCTGCAGGAGGTTGACCCCATTGACGTTGCCGATGGCTGATCTTGCAGCTACACATATTCGCTTGGATAGTTTGAAAGCTTCTGCAACGAGTTCTTCTGGCATCTCAAATATACTCGCATAGTGCGCTGTGGGAACGACCAAGACGTGACCATAGGAGATTGGGAATGCGTCCATAAATGCAACTATCTCAGGGCTATCGAAGACGAAGCTTGCCGGTAGCCTGTGTCCCGCAATGTCACAGAACCTGCAACTTGGAACATTCATTATCAGAACTCTCCTAACTAGCGAGGCAGGGTCAAGCTGCTTTCCTAATAGATGTAGTTCGCGGAGTGCATTTATGCATTGTTCAGGCTTTGATCTACGTAGATATTCATAGGCATGCGGGTAGGTATGCGCCCGCTTGCCTATCGTATTGGTTGCCAACGGACTATTGATAGCCTTTCGACAGAGACTCCGCAATAGTACGCCCAACATGATTGAGACAGAGCTACTCCAGGGACTTCTCCGATAGCGTTAAATCAAAGAAGATGAACTTAACTTGAATTAGTATATCATTCAATGGAGGAAGATCAAGAAAGATGAGCAAAAAGAGTCCTTATGCTAGTAGACCATGGCTAAAGAACTATCCTAGTGGCATCAAACCGAATCTCGATTACCCGAACATACCTCTTTACGGACTTCTGGAGATAGCCGCCAAAGACTTCCCTAACAATGATGCGACGGTCATGATGGGTAGGATCATGAAGTACAGCGAACTGAAGACGGCCGTTGACAAGATGGCGACTGCCTTTGCGGATCTTGGAATCAAGAAGGGAGATACTGTCGCCATATACCAGCCTAACGTTGTGCAGTTTATCATCGGCTATCACGGAGCGCTCAAAGCGGGCGCCAAGGTGACTTGCTGCAGCGCACTACTTACGCCACCTGAGCTTGAATTCCAGCTCAATGATAGTGGCGCACAGGCAATAATAGTGTTCGACGATCGACCGCGGAAGGGAGGGCAATTTGATACAATTGCAGCCATCAGAGAGAAGACAAAACTGAAGACGATCATACTCACTGCTCTGAGGGACTTCTTGCCTGGAAAGCAATGGGTTCCGCCGGAGACACCCGGATACTTGCAGCTACTGAACCTTCTTTCCAAATATGAGCCGAACCCTCCAAAGGTAAACATTAATCCGAAGGAGGATATTGCCGTCCTTCAGTACACAGGTGGAACAACAGGAATTCCGAAGGGCGCGATGCTTACCCACATGAACCTGGTGGCAAATGCCGTTCAGTGTGCCGCATGGAACGCTGCATCGACAAGAGGTAAGGAGGTTCTTCTTATCAACCTGCCATTGTTCCATATCTACGGTCAGACAGTCTGCATGAACCACGGCATATACATGGCCTGCAAGCTGGTGCTAAACCCCGACCCAAGAGACTTCCCGTCCCTATTCTCATTGATCAAGCAGTACAAGCCCTCTTTGTTCCCCGGGATTCCAACGCTCTACATGAGAATGCTGACTTATCAAGACATGCCCAAGTACGCGGATTCAATGAAGGCTATAAGATTCATGCAAAGCGGGGCTGCCCCTATGCCGCCGGAGACTATCAAGAGATTTGAGGATCTCACTGGAGGAAAGATAGGTGAAGGGTATGGTCTTACTGAGTGTAGCCCTGTGACACATTCAAACCCTCTAATTGGCTTGAGAAAGATTGGTTCGGTGGGAATGCCTTTCCCGGACACCGACTCCAAGATCATGGACATGGAGACGGACAGCAAGGAAGTTGCACTTGGTGAGGTTGGCGAGTTGGCGATTAAGGGACCACAGACCATGAAGGGATACTGGAATAAGCCAAACGAGACAGCCAAGCAGCTCAAGAACGAACTTGCTGGCGAGAAGGGACCCTGGGTACTGACTGGAGACTTGGCAAAGATGGATGAGCAGGGATACTTCTACATTGTTGATAGGAAGAAGGATATGATCGATGTGAGTGGTTTCAAAGTCTACCCGCGTGAAGTTGATGATGTCCTGTTCGAGTATCCGTCTGTGGCGATGGCAGCGACGGTAGGTGTTCCCGATCCATCTGTTCCAGGAAACGAGAGAGTCAAGGCTTTCGTTGTCTTAAAGCCAGGCGTTGCGGAGACTGAAGAACTCAAGGAGCAGATAAGGGAATACTGCAAGAAGAAATTGGCACCTTACAAAGTGCCTAAGTTCATAGAGTTCCGAAAGGAACTGCCAATGACGCTGGTAGGCAAGGTGCTGAAAAGAAAAATACGTGAGGACGAAACAAAGTAAGAGTGAGAATGGAAACGCAAGACTTGCTCTGCGGTTCATAGATAAGATGCACAGAAGAACACGAACTTCTCCGCATCTTTCTCATTTTTGCTTAGTAATCAGCAACTCAAATGCCTGCAAGACATTCTTCCCGTCTTTAGCGCTTGTTTCCACGTACTGCATGGGTTTCCGCAGTTTCACTGATACCATGTCTGCAAAAGCGCCAATGTCAGAGGGGCTTATGCTTCTCTTTAAGTCAGCCTTGCATCCTACGAGAGCATAGGTTTCCGGCGGAGACTTGCTATTCAGTCGGGGAACGACAAGGCTGTCTACAATTTCATTCAATTCGTTTTGGGACTCTTTTCGGCTTAGATCCAAGGTTAGCATGCACTTCACTGGGACAGATTTCGTTGGAGGAAACATAGTCTTCTGAACCAGCCGATACTCAGGGCTTCCCGCGTACTCACAGGTTACAACTTGAACCGTCTTGCCACTCACAGATATGCTTTTGCTCTGATAATCCAGAAATCGCTTCATAGTTGTAGTTGCTTCCCAGACACCTCGAACGAACCTGTTAATGAGTGCTGTTTTGCCGCTGTCTTTTCCTCCAAGAACAGCAATAACAGTATATTCCCTCGCCTTGCCTTCTTTCAGCCCAGCCAGTACTTGGCCTATTTCCCTCAATGCGCCAAGGCCAATATCGCCCCCGCTCGATGCACCCATTTTCCGACCTCATCTCCGAGGAGCCATTGTGGCAGTTTCCACTAGTTAACAACAGTTGAGGCTTGTTATATGGTTTTAGCTTTGATCGGGTCTGCGGATTTTGGAAACAAACCCCCAGACATGCGCATAATGTTCCCCTTGTGGGCCCTTAAGCCTATTAGATTATTCAATTAATCTATTCGAAATATTAATATGCCTGCTCGAGCAACATCTCGCCCTAGGATGCTTTTGCAGTCGGGTGAGAACATGACAGTATTTACCGTGGTGCTGATGGAGGCGCCCTATGGGAGAGAGAGAGCATATACCGCCCTCAGATTCGCGCTGACGGCGGCGCTTGAAGGTCACAAAGTGAGACTATTCCTGGTCCAAGATGGAGTCTTCGTGGCAAAGAAGGGGCAATCCCCGGACCAATTCCCAAACATGGCTGGCTTGCTTGAGGATGCCCTAAAAGAGGGGGTTGAGGTCAAGACCTGCACCCCATGCTGCAAAGCGAGGGCTGTGACAGCCACAGACGTCCTTAAGGGCGTCAGCATGGCGACAATGAGCGACTTGGTAAAGTGGTGCACTGAAAGCGACAAGGTCGTAACTTTCTAGCCGCCTCGCAGTCTAGAGGCACTCGTTGTTGCGCCGGCGCAATACAGTTGTAGCAACCATGACAACTATTGCAGATACAAGCATTAAGACCGGCGCGAGGAAAAACAGGTACGAGTAGTCATTCGTTGCTTGCAGAATCAAGGCAAACGAGATCGGTCCGACAAGCGTTCCGATGTCAAGCCCCATTGTGTAAACGCTAGCCAGAAGCCCTCTGTTTCTTGCCGGGCACTTCATGAGGGCCAGTGTCTGGGACCCGGGAACATAGGTTCCGATGCCGATTCCGTAGATCGGTGCCGCAATATAGAAGTAGGGCGGAAAGCGAGTCAAAAAGACTATCATCAAGGCCAGCGACATTGTGAGTAAGCCTGCGTAAGCCATCATGGCTGGGCGCTTGTCAGCCGCTTTCCCAGCCACAACCCTCAGGGCGAGGCTGAACACGGCTTGGATTGCCACCCATATTGTTATCTCATAGATCTGGTAGTGTGCATCGCTCAGATAGATCACGAGAAAAGTGTAGAGGCCCATCCAGGCCAGCGCATATATTATCAACGCAATGAAGGCGATTATGAAATTCCCTTCTTTGAGGCCAGCAATCGACGAACCTTCGCGACTTGGTTTGCGGTCAGCCCCTTTGAAGATGACGAGCGGGATCAGCGAGATGAGTAGGAAGGACGAAATCATGAAGGTCGCCCGGAAGCCTAGGACATACGCCAAGGGACCGCCGACTGATGGACCCACTAGGAAACCTATACCAATCATCAGACTCCGCCATCCAAGGGTCTCTCCCAGTTTCCCCTCCGGTGCCTGGTCGACTGCGCTTGCTATTGAAGATGGAACGAATGCGGCGACCCCAGTGCCCTCTATCAGCCTGGCAATCGTTACGTGAAGCATGTCCCCTGCATAGAACAGGTTGAAATAAGCGAAAGAGGCAAGAAGTAATCCGAGTATCATCAGACCCGATCTCGACCATCTGTCACTGGCGATACCTGAGAGTGGCCTAAGCAGAATGGCAGTAATCGATATGCTGCCCACTGCAATGCCTATCAGCACTTCGTCGCCCGTAATCGTCTTGGCATACCATGGGATCAGGGGAACCACGAGCTGGACAAGTGTGAAGAAGAGCATGGTCGCAATGTTTACTCGCCATATCAGTGACACCATCCTGATCACCAGCAACTGGCCAAGGCTGAGCCGATATCCAACCTTCCATTTCCAAATCATGGCTACACTTTTCCGCGGTCGCTACTGGGCGCCGATTCCTTCGACCCGACATGAGAACCATTTGAACCCAATTATCTCTGTGACAGTCGTCTTTCTGCTAATGGTCTTTGGGACGTATTTATATCTCTCCCTCTGAGAGCATCCGTTGATCCTGTTATTGGCTAAGCTGCTTTTTATCAATCCCAGCTGGCGCCTTGTTCTGTTGAGTGGCTTTTCGGTCCAGGCTGAACTTGCCTGTTCTCGATGCGTTTGTGGTCGTGGCGATCGTTGTCCCAGGAGAGACCATCGTCGTATTTCAAAGTCCTGCTACTTACAGATTCACCGCGGTTCGCGCGCCGAGCATCTGGTTTACGGTTTCATATCTTCAGCCTTTCCGAGTCGGGCTGCAGACTTCGATTTCCTCACAAGTATTGTTGCCCCGGCGATGCGGAAGGTGCTCAGCGGATCATTGTTACCTTGATCTCTGCTTCACACCTGGCGGGGAAGCCGTTGAAGAAGTTGGCTAACCTTCCTTCAACTTCTCCTTCAAGAATTTCCTCCTCTGAGGTTTGCCCATTTTCTCAATTTCGGCTTTGTATTTCTTGTTTATCATTTCTACCCTGCAGTAGTCGTATAGCGCATCATATACTGAGGAGGCTTTCTCAATTGCCTCAAAATCGTCTCTTGAAGCGGCAGATATTCCAGTCATCATCGCGTCTAGACCAGCGGCCTGAGGTGAAAGCTCTGGACTGCCTGTATCAGCGGCCCGGACTATCTCTGCCAATCCGAGCAGAGCGCTGTCCTTGATGCCGTATTTCTCTATTATCGCGTCGAAGCTGCACTTGTCGCCATGGTGCCCAAGCTCAACGTTTGGGGCGTCATACGGTATTGCTTTTTCCTTCTTGACGACGTCTTCTATTCTGTCTACCGGAACGAAGAGGAATTTCGCCTCTTTATCCACAAACCGCTTTATTAGCCAAGGGCACGCGGTCCTATCAACGTGTACATACTCCCGTGTTACCCATTTCATGAGACCCACCCGTTTTGGTTCGTCGCTAGCCCCGAAGATGCTCAGCATACACTTGAGCCTTGCCCTGCACAATTCGATCTCCCCAGTTTCTCCAATAATCGCAAGGAAAGCGCTGCTCGTCCCCCTTGGAGGGTTATGGAGTGGAAATCGCAGGACATCATCCAGATATGCGTTCGGTTTCTCAGGACAGGTATTCCAGCGCAATCAGGGCGTACGCCTTTGAGCACAAGGTGAGATCTTTCCTAATTACGTATTCGTTCGCCGAGTGGGCTGTCTCAGAGGTGGGCCCCAGAACCACGGTTGGAATGCCTAGCTTGTTTCTGATGAATCTTGCGTCTGTCCCTCCAGGCTGGATCATGATGTGTGGTTCTTTTCCCCATGCATCAAATAGGCATTTCTTCACTAGCCCAACTAAGGGTGTGCCTGGATCTTGATAGGACGGCTCAACGTTTTCGAGAGACTCAACTGTGACACCTTTAATATCCGATTCTCCGATGACTTTCTGTATTCTTGCCAAGGTTTCCTGTAGGTCGCCCAGCGGTGGTACTCTTACATCAATCTCAGCGATTGCCTCATCTGGAACGACATTCGATTTAATGCCACCCTTTATCATTCCCGGGCTGAAGGTTAACCGCGTGTAGAGGCGCTGAATCTGCTCGAGGTTTAGCCCGAGTATCTTATTGAACATCGAGTAGAATGGCTTTCCAGTGTTGAACAGAGTGCTCAGTCTCTGATCGATTTCTATTGCGCTTTGGCTCAGCTCCTCTATCCTTGGTATTATTCTGACTAGTTTGTCAATGGCGTTTTCCCCTAGGAATGGCATGCTTGCATGCGCTGACCTGCCGGACGCTTTCACCTTGAGTGTCAGGATTCCTTTCTCGGCCACTGCAAATGCTGGCCCCCACAATTGGTTGCAGGTTCCTTCACCAACTATGCATGCATCGACGTTCGAGTAGTAGCCCTTCTCGACGAGGAATCCTGTTCCGTATTTCCCCATCGTCTCTTCGTCAGGAACAAAGTGGAATGTGAGGTTGCCGTTGAGCTCGATATTTTTTTCGACAATCACGGAAGCTGCTTCAAGAGCTGATGCTATTGAGCCCTTCATGTCAGCGGCTCCCCTTCCAACTAGCATCGAGCCTTTCAAGGTGCCCTTGTAAGGGTCGCTTTTCCACTCTTCTATTCTTCCCGGGGGAACCACGTCCAAGTGCCCATTCCAGACGAATGTCTTGGTGCTCGCTCCACCTCGCAGTGAGGCTATAACGTTTACGCGACCCTTGTCGGGCGCAACTGTCTCGACCTTGAAGCCTTTGCCCAGAAGGTAGTCTTTGACGAATCCAGCTATTTCGCTGACGTCCCCGGGAGGGTTGACGCTTCTGAACCCAATGAGGTCGCAACATAGTTTGACTATCTCATCTTCCCGAGCACCTATCTCGTTCAAGACATCTTTGTAGTCGTTCAAAATGGACACCACCGCAGTTTATGAGTGTTGATTCATAATTGGCTAAGTAGTTCCCTCAGATATATCTTGTATCTTCCCAGTTTTCCTCCGTAGTTTCCGGCGGAGATCTTGATGACGCCATCCATCTCGTGGACGCTCTTCATTCCCTTTTTGAGGGCTTTCTTCACGGCATCCAAGGAGACTCCGTCGACCACGATTTCTGGGATTGATTTCACACCGATAGGCACTTTCGTCCTATTCTTGAGCTTATCCCGTAGAGTTGAGCAGTAGAGATAGTTTGTCGGAGGACCGATTGGCGGGTAATCTTCTGCAGCTGAACCTGAAGGGCAGACGTAGAATGGTGTAATTACACCCTCAACTTGCTTTATTGCTTCCAATACTTTTCTGCCAGCTTTTCGACCTGTCTCCACGCTGTCACAGAGCAGCCACAGGTTGCCGCCCGAGACGCCGATGCCACATCTTAGGTATCGATCCGTCTTGAAGTCATAGCCCATCATCAGGGGAACGTTGATCGTCTCTCTGCCGTTCTCAGAGGAGAACCATTCATAGCCTCCGCCACATTTACCTATCCGCTCTTCAGTATCTATGGCAAGATTGCCCTCGCTTGTCTCCCCTCCTGGATGGGGTAAAGCGAATACTCTGGTTGTGCTGACTGAGAGAACGTCTTGGCGAATTCTGATGGACATCTCCTTATAGAACCTCTCCAATTGCCTTGGGATGTCTTCGTTTTCATCGAATCTTCCCCAAAGCTGAACTACCACTCCTTCACGGTTGTCTGGAGTTTGCTTTCTCGTCAGCCATCTCTCTATCCCGCCCTCGATTCTTCCAACGACAACCGAAGGAGTTGCTGTGCACCTATATGCCGCTAATCGCAACTCGTCGTATTCTATCCCGGGGTTACTCCTATCGCTTGCCTTCAGACCCCTTTCACCGGTGATTAATAGCCGCACGTACAACCCAGAAAAAGCTTCTGCAAAAGTATCTTCAACATTCTCGTATCCTCCCTTCTCAGCGGGCACTTGGAAGATCTTCCTCCGGATTTTGGGCATGGCTGGACCAATAGTCTGGCGTATTTGGCCTGGGTTTGGCAAGAAGCGTCAGGGATCAGGGACGATCCTCTAGCTTAGGGTATGTCTTCCATTTTGACTGTACCTTCTTGATCATTTCCTGCGTATTCCTCCCTATGTCGCTCCTGTGCCTTAGGGCACCCTTTACATATCGGGTGGCGCCTTCCGCAATACTCTCAGCCTCTTCAAGAGACTCGGATATTCCGAGGACTGCCAAGGCTCTGGACTTCGTTGTAAGAATACCTTCATCACTCATGTTTACACTTGCCCAATAGTACCTCGCACCTGTATTCCTCATCCCTTCCTGATCCACCTCGACTCGTTGATTCTCTTTCGGATTCTCTGGATAGCCTTCAGGGACAAGGTACTTGCACACGGTTGCCCTATTGGCGAACCTCAGCTTCTTGGCACTCAGTGTTTCGTCGACCATGCTCCAATAGATTTCGATTGGATCATCATTTTCGAGTATCGGCAATATATTGATAGCTTCTGAGTCACCGAGTCGCACGTTCGCTTCGGTGAGTATTGTTGTTGGTCTCCGCTTAGCCGGGCTTATCCCTTTCATCATCTGAGCGTATAGAAATCCGTGGTATCGCTCTCCAGTTTCCTTTGCTAGCGCAGAAGTGATGTTCAGTACCATCTGGGCAGTTTCTTCATACTCTCTTCTTGAGAAAAATGGCATAAGCTGGTCGCTTTGACTGTAGCTACCCATGCCGCCTGTGTTTGGACCTTCGTTGTCTTCGTAGGCTCGTTTATAATCTTGCACACATGGTGCCGGTACGACGCTCTTGCCATCGGTGAATGTCTGTATGGTTACTTCAAGTGGGTACAGTATTTTCTCCTCGATTACTACTGATTGGAGTCCTCCTGGCTTGTCTTTCAGTATGGACTCGACATATTCCTTTGTTTCGTCGGAGTCCGTGAGTTGTTCGCCCGTAAGTTTCACTCCTTTTCCCCCTGTCAGCCCCGAAGGTTTTATTGCCAGAGGGATCCCCTTCTTATTCATTTCTTCAATGTAACTGAAAGCTTCAACCGGGCTCGTGAATGAACGGTACTCTGGATAATACAGGATGTTGTGTTTCCTCATTAGGTCTCTGCAGTAGCTCTTATCTCCTTCTATCATTGCACATGCTTTGACCGGACCGACGCACGGGATCTTGTTTCTTGCCAAAGCGTCGGCCACGCCAGATACCAAGGGATCCTCGGGTCCGATAACCGCTATGTCGATTCGCTTCTCCACGGCATAGTCAGCGACTACCTGTGGGCTGCTGGTTGCACCCTTTGCCCCGATCCTGTAGTTTCCTTTGCTGCCACAGAGTTTTGCGATGCTCGGGTTCAACTTGTCGGAAATAACGTAAAGTATTGTTGAAGGACTTGTCGTTACGCTTTCAGCAATTGCCGCCTCTCTTCCTCCAGATCCGACTAGCAGTACCTTTGTCGCCAATATCCCTCACCCTCAACTTGCCGCTGTTGCACGCATCTTCTGAATTCGCGCGCCGCTCAGCAGACTGAAGCGATAGTATTTTTCTGGCTCGGGCAATTCATTGCGCTCTGCTTCCAAGGGTGGCCTCAAGCAGCTCCATTTGAGGAGGAGCATTCAAAGGATACTCTCCCGTAAGGCATGCCATGCAGAGTTGGTTATGTGGCAAGCCTATGCTCCTCACAAGTCCATCTATATTCATGTACCCCAGCGTGTCAGCGCCTACATCTCTCCTGATTTCCTCAATAGTCTTCATGGATGCAATCAGTTCCCGCCTCGTGGGGAAATCTATCCCCATGTAGCATGAGGAAATGATCGGGGGGCAACTGATTCTTAGATGGACTTTTCTTGCGCCACCGACAGTCTTGAGCAGGTTCACAATAAACTTAGATGTCGTTGATCTTACGATGCTGTCATCTATGACTACTATCTCCTTTCCCGCAGTCACAGATCTAATTGGATTTAGCTTTAACCTTACGAGAAGCTCACGATCCTCTGCCTTGGGAGTAATGAATATCCTGCCGACATAGCGATTCTTCATTAGGCCTTCGGCGAGTGGTATCCCAGACTCTTCAGAGAAACCAGCAGCAGCCGCTCTCCCCGAGTCCGGAACTGGTATCACATAGTCAGCTTTCACAGGGTGAAGTTTCCAGAGGAATCTGCCCAGTCTCTTCCTTACTTCCCAGACAGCCTTTCCATCTATGACGGAGTCTGGGCGGCTAAAGTAGACAAACTCAAACATGCAAAGTGCTTTACGCTGAACGCTGACGGCACGTTCTCGCTCAAACCCTGTTTCGTCAACCCTAATGATCTCACCAGGGTGTACGTCGCCTATTGTCTTGCCTCCTACTGCCTCCACAGCTGGAGACTCAGAGGCAATCACGTGTGCGTATTGGTTTATTGAGCCTAGGCAGAGCGGTTTGAAGCCTCTTGGATCCCTCATGGCGCATAGTTCTCCTTTGTTGCTAAGGAGAATCATTGAGTAAGATCCATCGAGGATGCTCATACTCCCTTTGAGTGCTTCGAGGTAGCTTCCTGTCTCTTTTACCTTCGAGGCAATCAACCGAGCAAGTACTTCAGTGTCTGTATCTGTCTTGAAAGCCTCGCCCTCAGCCTTGAGGGACTCTCTAAGTTGCATGAAATTGCTTATTGTTCCATTGAAAGCCAAAGCAAAATTGGCGTGTGGGGACTGTAGCAGAAATGGCTGGGCATTGGCGACATTGCTCTCTGAGGTTGTGCTATATCTCACATGACCAATTGAGGCGTTCCCCCCGAGGCTGTCAAGTATCGTCTTGTTGAACACTTGTGTAGCAAGTCCCATTCCCTTGTAACCAGTGAGCTCCCCGTGTGATAGATCCTTGAACGTGTAGATGCCGGCGCTTTCTTGGCCCCGATGCTGCAGAGAGACAAGACCGTTGTAGGTATGGTGGGGAACTGCCTCAGGGTACTTCCTTGAATAGATTCCGAAGACCCCGCAAGACTCCCTAGCCTTCTCGCCCACCCGCCTAGACGCCTCCTATTGATCCACCTATCGATTCAAACCACGCCTTGCGCATGGGTTCCACGCCGCAGGTCAGTACTTTCTCTTTCTTATCACTCATCATCAATTCGCCCGTATCAGTAACTTTTCCTACCTCGGCAACCCTAGCGCCGAGATTAGATGCCAATGAGAGAAATTCGTCGAGGTTCTTTCTTGAGATCGTCATTATGAATCTTGAGTTACTTTCTGAGAAGAGTAATTCGTCTCTCTGCATTTTGTCTCCTGGAACTTCAGGCAAGTCTATCTCGGCACCGAGCCCACTGAGAACGCACATCTCACCTACTGCAACCGCGAGCCCGCCATCTGAGCAGTCGTGGACGGTTTCAGTCAGACCTTGGCAAATTGATTTGTATGCCAGCATCATTGAGCGCCTTTCTTCAGAGCCAAAGAATTTCGGAGGCTCTCCTCCAGTGATGTTGTGAATCCAGTTGTAGTATTCTGATCCACCCAACTCGCGTCTCGTCTTACCTACGATGTAGATTGAGTCGCCGTGCTCCTTGAAGGGTATCGTTGCGAGATGACGTACGTCTTCGATTAGACCGAGAACTGCGACAACTGGGCTGGGTTTCACTGCCTTTCCAGTTGCAGAATCTTCGTTGTAGAAACTCACCTTTCCCCCTATGCAAGGAACGCCGAGTGCTTTGCATGCATCAGCCATTCCTCTTACTGCTTCCCGGAACTGCCAGAAGACATCAGGTCTTTCTGGGTTCCCGAAATTGCAGTGGTCAACCATGGCAATCGGCTCAGCTCCGACTGCAGCAACGTTGCGACATGCCTCGGCAAGCGCACTCGCGCCTCCATTATATGGATCTAAAGATGTTCGCCGGGAATTTCCGTCAGCCTTTACCGCCAACCCCTTGTTCGTTCCGATGAGCCTTAGAACTGCGGCGTCCGCTTGACCAAGCTTCAATACTGTTCTGACGCCGACTTCAAAATCGTATTGCCGGTAGATCCATTCCTTGCTAGCTACGTTCGGAGATGAAAGCAATTTGATGAGAGTTTCCGAAAGATCTGTTGGGGGTTCCGGCTTGCGTGCCTTTCCTATCTGGCTCAAGTTGTCTGGCTTTTTGGCTTCTCTCTTGGCGATTGGAGCTTTTGCAGCCAATTCTGCAGGCAGATCAGCAACGATTCTATCATCTACCTTGACGACTACATTTCTCGTTTCAGTGACCCTACCAATTATCGAGTAAGGTAGTTCGTACTTGTCAAATACTCTGAGGACTTCCTCCACTCCAGACGGTTCGACAACAAACAGCATCCTTTCCTGTGACTCCGACAGCATTATCTCGTACGGAGTCATTCCACTCTCCCTTAACCGAACCTTTGACAGATCAATCTCTATACCCGTTCCTCCATCCGCGGCAATCTCAATTGCGCCACAAGTCAGCCCGCCTCCGCCGAGATCCTTCAGTCCCCGAACGTGATTCGTCTCAATTGCCGCCAAGGTCGCTTCAATTATAATGTTCTTTAAGAAAGGATCGCCAACCTGAACTGCGGGTCTGTCCACGTCAGATTCGCCACTTAGAACCCTCGAGGCAAAGGTTACCCCATGAAGGCCATCACGCCCCGTGGAACCTCCTGCAAGTATCACGATGTCTCCAGGGAACCTTGCTCCACCAGCGATTATCCTATCTCGCTTGGCTATTCCGACGCATCCAACACAAACCAGACAATTCATTTCAAATGAGGGGTCAAACTCGACTTCTCCCGTTACGGTTGGAACGCCAACACTATTTCCGTAGTCGGCTATTCCCTTGACAACATATTTCAGTAGCCATCTTGATCTCGCGCTCGTGATTGAGCCAAAGCGCAGAGGATCCATTAACGCGATTGGTCTCGTCCCCATGCTCAGAACGTCTCTCAACACTCCTCCTATACCCGTCCCCGCGCCATTGTAAGGGTCGATTGCGCTCGGGTGGTTGTGAGATTCTATTTTGAGTGTTGCAGCAAGTCCGTCTCCTATATCCACTACGCCAGCATCGTAGCCTGGACCAATTATCACGCGTGCGCTCGTTGTAGGTAGGAGCTTGATAACTGGGCGAGAGGATTTGTAGCAGATGTGTTCAGAGAACATGGTGTCGAACATACCCCACTCCACTTCATTTGGCTCCCTGCGGAGTGACCTGCGGACGTATCTGATTTCTTCGTCAGTCAGATCTACTTTCACTCCGACTGAGGTGGACATCTTCTACTGGTCACCTCCCGCAAACTCTATCATTGAGCGGAGTATTGATAGCCCGTCCTCGGTTCCGTTTGGGCTGAGAATTCGTTCTGACGATCTTTCTGGATGTGGCATTAGTCCAGCAACATTTCCCTCAGTATTACAGATCCCCGCAATATTGTCCAGTGCGCCGTTGGGGTTTGATTCATCTGTCGTCTCGCCTGACTTGTCCACATATTTGAAAACAATCTGGTTGTTCCTCTTCATCTCTTGCATGGCTTCTTCGTCAATGAAGTACCTGCCTTCGCCGTGGGCGATGGGCAGGGAAAGTATCGCTCCTTTGGTCAGGCTTCGCGTGAGAGGGGACTTGTTGTTCTCCACCCGCAAATATATCCACTTGCATACAAAAGTCAGGCATGAGTTTCTTAGTAGCGCACCAGGAAGCAGACCAGATTCAACAAGGATCTGGAACCCGTTGCAGATGCCAAGAACAGGTTTGCCGTCTGCTGCCATTCGCCTTATGCTCTTCAATGCTGGGCTGAATGCTGCTATGATCCCTGCGCGTAGGTGGTCCCCATAAGAGAACCCGCCAGGCAGAATGGCAATATCATAGTCATGGTCATTAAATTCCTTGTGCCAAATTAAGCGAGCATCTACCCTCAAAACATCTTTCAAAACATGAAGGGTGTCGTACCTGCAGTTTGAACCCGGGAAGTCTATGATAGCGACTTTGAGCATCTGTACCCCCCGAAGTCCTTTTCCAATTCTTCTGACCTACTCTTCAACTCCCTTGACGTGAATTGAGCACGTGTGCGCCACGGGATTGAATATCCTGAGGTCGTTGCACATTCTGAAGATGATGCTCTTCGCGTCGTCTTCTGATCGTGCTTCAACCTTGGCCCTAAGAAGTTTTGCCGCTCTGATGGACTTCACTTCGCCGTATCCGCCTTTGTTTACGAGATCTCTCCAGATTGTTTCTCCTTCTGGATCCCTCGCGGCGGGTTTGTTCTCAATCACGATTTCAACCGTGAAAAGAGACATGTCGTTCTCCTCCCGTTCTTAGCGCTCACACGGATCTAGTGATATTTCCTCTCGGCTTTGCATGGGAGAGTAATGCCAAATTCCAAGGAACATCAGGTTCCGGATTCGCTCAACATTGAGGGGAAATACATGGTTGCTCTTCCATCGGGCTTGACTTTGCTCAGGCGTCCGCGGCTTCACCAGCGGTCGATCGCGGGCAATTCATCGTATGATTCGGGATGGTTCTGGGCAGGCATTTCTCTACATTATCGGAGAAGGAAAAAGGTTTCTAATAAGGCATTCTGTCGCCCAGAGGGAATAGACATGGGCAAGTATATTCCGAGCATTTTTGTAGCCCGATCCGCGTGGAATAGACAGAAAAGTGTCTACAAGGCTTGGTTTAGGGTAGGCAGACTGCGCCCAGAATCTGGGTAGTTGCTCATTCCTTTCAGTAGCCCAATCTCTGAAGCAGCTGGTTGGGTGAGATGGCATTCTTGTTTAGGCCAAGTTCTTCTTTGCTGAGCCCAAGCGCCAATCCAAGAAGCTGTGTGTAGTAGAAAACAGGAATATTGAATTCTTCTCCAAATTGCTTTTTGATGTCGAGTTGCCCTCCCTCAAGCTGCATATGACAAAACGGGCAACAATCGACGATGCAATCGACGTTCGCGGCTTTGATGTTGTTCAGCTTCTCACGTACCATGTCTGTGGCGACCGCCAGATTTGAGGAGCGAACACCACCACCCGCTCCGCAACACATATTCTTGTCCTTGTAGTCTATACTCTTAGCTCCGGTCGCTTCCACAAGTTCATCGAGGAATCTCGGGTTCTCAGTGACTCCCCATCGCCTTATCTCGCTTGGCTTAACTATGTGACATCCATAGTGAACTGCTACACGAAGTGGTAGACTATTCTCGACATGCTCTGCGATCTTGCTTGGTCCTAGATCCACGTATAGGGCCTCTACCAGGTGCTTGACGTCTACCGTTCCGAGATACTCTCTTGCTCCGGCTTCCTTGAGTATCTTGTTTACCCAATCTCTTTTTGCTTCGTTGTGCTTCAGTGTCTCATTGGTTTCTCTCAAGGTACCATAGCATCCATTGCATCCAGTAAGAATATTGCACCCGAGCTGTTCCGCAATAGTGATGTTTCTGGCGCCTGCTGCCAGCCAGAATTTGTTGCTGAAGGATCTGATGACACCCGGAGCCGGGCAACAAGAAGCTCCTTTCATGTCAAGGAGTTCTATTCCGAGACTTGGCATCACGTTTCTAATAGATGCCTCGATATTCGGATATCTGTCAGGTATCATGCAACCTAAGAAAAATGCATACCTTGAGTTCGAGTCGCCCATTCGTCAATCACTTCTCCGAGCATCCTACAAGTTTGTCAAAGCCTGTAAGTTTGGCTATCATCTGGACCTGTCTTAAAGCATCCCCGTAGCTTGCTGTGGTGGGTGGTTTCTCAGGCAACCCCAAGCTCTTTCTAAGGCTGCTCCATTTGGGGTCGTCAATCGGGACCGCATGACCGTATTCTATCAGCTTCTGGGCAGCTACCCTGTGTGCTGGAAGAATATGCCCCGCCTCCACAGCCATGTTGCGAATCTCTATTATTGTGTTTACGGTTTCTATCTTCCGCGGACAACGTTCATAACAAGTGTAACAAGTAGTGCAAAGCCATATGTTCGGATCAGCGAGGAGTTCGTCTTTCAAGCCTAGAAGGGCGGACCTCATGATTTGCCTCGTTCTATAGGCAGTTCTCCTTCCTGACGGGCAAGAAGCCGTGCAGGTTCCGCATTGGATGCAGGATCTGAGGCGTTCCGCACCAGCCTCCACTATCCGATTGATGAACTCCTGATCACCTTGGGATGTTCGTATCGTTTTTCTCTCGATGGCAGCATCAGTTGACATCACTTACGCTCTCCCACAATGATTGTCTAGATGTAATGGTCTCCTGCTAACAAATATCCTAGTGAGGTGTAACCCCGAGATGTAACACCACTCTCACTACTTTTGTGGCTATATATAAAGATTAGTTACTCAACTTCTTTAGCTAATCACTCTTTATGGAGCCCGGTTCAATCCGCGGCTCAAAAGAAATCTGCTAGCGCCCTCTTTCAAACAACCCTGCTATTGCTTTCAGGTATTGTTCCTTCGCCATGCGAAGCTCAACGCGCATTATGAACTCCTTTATGCTAGGAACATCCGTGAGGCTGATGCCTCTTCTTGAGTCCTTCAGGTACCCTCTGCTCACGCCTTCCACCACCTCGGACTGAAGGAGCGTGTCAAGTTCTCCAGATTTAGATATCTGTGTTCCAGGTATCGCCTGCAGATATTCTCTTGCCTCTTTCACGATGATCTCATTCCACCGCTGTGTCTCGGTTTTTGCTGCCCACTCATAGATCTCTTTTCCGACGAGAATCATGTTGTGTAATAGCCGGTGGGTACTCAGGAGCTTGGGCCCGTGCTCCTCTGGGTACGATGTGCCTCTGCTACATAAGTTCTTCAACGATACAAAGGCATCCTTAAATGGTGTAGTGACCGTGTTTGCTATTAGCCCACGCTCGTAACTCTGCAACGATGATGGTCTGTCAATAATAGAGAGGGGGATCTCAGCGATAAGTTGGTTCAGGATTAGCGCGGATGTTCCATCGTAGTCTTTTCTTGCGCTCCGCATCTTCTCCCAATCAGGAGTCGAAAGCAGTATGCCAGTGATCTCGCGTGAATCTTCTATGTACATGCCTCTCTGCATTGATAGTTCCACTTGATAGAGACCCGGACCAGTCAGGAGTATGTAGGGCGGATCAGCGCCACCTTTCCCTACGATGTTCGCTGAGCTGACGGCTATTATCACGAAGTTCCTTTTAACATCCAACGCGGGGTTGCCCATATAGGAGTAGGAGTCGTGGTTCAGACCAGATATCTTGCTCCAGTCCTTGATGAGCAGTATCTCATTGAGGGCATATCCCAATGGGCCCTTGCCATATATTTCGACCAGCTCGCTACTGTGGAGGCGCTCCTCAATCTCTTTCAGCCTTCCGCTTACTAGTCCGCTTAGGATTTTCCCTTTCTCTTGGTTGCTTGTATCAGGGGGCATTACTTCATTCCACTCCAGAGTCGCCGCCGATGTGCGGGTAGCTGATTGGTTACGCGCACGAAATATCCTTGTTCACTTTCATAGATTGCGGTACTCATCTAATTATCGGCCGCTTGTTAATGCCTTGTTGAGAAACTTCGCGACGATTTTTGAGAACATTACCACATCATTAAGATCCACGAACTCGTCTCTCGAGTGACCTCCGGACTTCGCGCGTGCGGCGCCAAGCAGCATTGTAGGGATCCCTGCGTTGGCAGTATAGCAGCCATCTGTGCACCCAGGGGAACCACCCAGGAAAGGCGACACACCTGCGGTCTCCGTGTAGGCCTCTGAAAGTAGCTGCACACCCCAGCTTTTTGGATCTGATTCGAACGAATCGTGGAAATGGCTATAGTCGACCGTCACTGAGAGATTTGGGTCGCTCCTCTTTAATTCATCTATTAGTGAGAGTACTTTTTTTGCTTCGTTTACGACCTTCTCCTCAGGTATCACCCGTCTATCAACCAGTGCTTCGCATCTGTCCGGCACCACATTAACCTTCAGCCCTCCATTGATGACTCCAATTGACATTGTGGGCCGGAGGCTATCGATCTCGAAGGACCTGTGAACAGGTATCCTCGATCTCACGTTGGACAGTCGGTAGGTGTGCTGCATGAGCATACTCAGTACTTTGACCATCTTCTCTATCGCGTTTATGCCCATCCATGGGCGTGAAGAGTGTGCAGCTTTGCCGTAGGTTATTATCTTAAATCGAAGGCAGCCGTTTGCGGCATACTTTATGCTTTCAATCGAGCTATCGGCGACTAGGCAGCAGTCACCTTTCACAAGGCCCTTTTTCACCAAGTACAGGAGTCCTGTCGTCCCGCCTATTTCCTCATCGACAGTAACGGATAGGGTAATGCTTCCTTTCATCTCTGAATCGAGCTGAGCGAGAGCTGACAGGGCGAAGACCATCGCGGCTATCGAACCTTTCATGTCTGATGTTCCACGTCCAAACATCAGGTTATCTCTCACTGTCGCCGAGAACGGCGGGTATTTCCATCCTTCACCTGCGGGAACCACATCTATGTGACCGTTTAGAAGTATGTTCGGTCCGCCCGTGCCCCATTGCTTCACCGCGATCAAATTCGGTCTCCGACCGTGGAGCAGGTTGGTCTGCATGCCCAGTTCCTTTAATGGTTTCAGCTCAGCGTCCACCAGCGTGCATTTGAAATCAATGTCTTTCATTTTGTCCCGCATCATAGAAATGGCATCTTCGTAGTTGCTTCCCGGCGGTACGACTGTTGGGATAGAAACGAGATCCCTTAGGAAGCTGATTAGTGCTCCCTTTGATTCATCTATGGCATCGAATAGTCGGTTCTGCTCCATCTTAAACGACCCGCAATGATACTAAGGTAACTACTCGGATTCATGTCTATCCGCACGGGCTGTCTTAGCGGCTGGTAGGTCATAGGGGTGAGGGCTCGTCATCCTCACCAACTGGTGATGTGACGGGGTGAGTAAAAGATTTCTTGTCCTTGGAGGATACCTTGACCTTCCAGAAGTTCTTGCACTTATGATTCTCTGGAAGCCTATGTTCCAAACAGAAGCTTCCCTCACAGAATTGGCACTTGAAGGGAAGGTAGATCTCTTTGTCGCAGACGAGGCATTTCACCAAGGAACTTCGTCCTCCTCCAGGGAAGTGTGGTCTTTCAGGCAACTATAGAAGGTTTCGCTATCATGTTCTTAAATGTTACCGATTGAATGTTGAAGCAAGAGCAGAATCATATGCATGCTGGTTGCGAATATAGGAATCATACCTCCCCAAAACCGAGAAGTTAATGAAAAAGAATAAGTGCCCGAAAAATAACCTATTCTACTGTGCCTGCAAAGGCTGATAGGTGTTTAGACCTTGTCCGATGATTTTGTTCCACAAAGTTCCCTGGCGCCCATACCTGGGAGCTCCTACAGTGTTAGAATTGGAAAGATTCGTGATATTTGGGCCATCAGGGTATACAGGGGCCAACAGATCCTTGCAACCGAAATTATCGGCGAGTTGGACCCGCAGATCATAGTTACTGTGGCCCAGTCGGCTATATCACTCCCATCATATTCGCCATATCACATAGTTAGAGCCGTATCCCCGCTGATTAGGGAAGCCAAAGCCGGCTACGTTCCTCCGTCTCCCCCTTCCCCGATTGGAGGACAAGTCGACGCTGCGAGCCTGACCGCAAATGGGGAACCCAGAAGCGCAAGTACTCCAACCCCAGAATCTCCGAAAAGGGCAACAACCAACGTGCAACCTCCTGCCTCGCCTCCAGCCGTTGAGCAGGAACCATCGCCTGCGATTACCCAACAACCAAAAGCCGTTGAAAAAAAGAGGCCTCTAGTGGAGATACCCCCCTTGGAGCCAATAAGGAGCCAGAAGAAGCTCGTTCTTGAGCCACTTGGACCTGAGAAAACAGCCAGCCGACTCTACTCAACGTTGATGAACCATCTGGGAGTCGCGGTCGCGTACATCTACAATAACTACGGGGAGAAATCTGCCACCAGATTGTGGGAGTTCATGACGGAGGCTGCCGAAGTCTCACAGGGGAAGAGACGGAACGAGAGCTTTGAGGATTTTGTCAAAAGACGAGTCGAAGAGGATATGGTTCTTGGTATTGAGCATCAGGTCTCCGAATTCTATGACGACAAGTTTGCCAGTTACGTTAAGAACTGTAAGCTGAAGACGATAGCTGGGGATCGTGAAACGTCTCCCACTCGCTTTCATCAGGAGCTTCCCTGCATGCTATGCCAATCAACTTGGCAAGGTAGTTCTAGGGCAATGGGTTACCAGATTCAGATCACGAAGGATGGAGATGGCTGTAGAATAAGCTTGGAAAAAGCCAGCCTAAAAAGATGAAGCCCAGATCGAGTTTGGATGCATAAGCCAGTAGTGCGCGACTAATCCCGCTTTTCAGCTTCCTTTTCCCGGCGGGCCCGAGATCGAACTCCTAGGGACCCTCCGATTTTCTCTAGGTAGGCTTGAATAGGCAGAGCAAAACCTGATTCTCTAGCCAAGCGTTTCGTGAAGCCGGCTTTTCTTGCAATTAGGTCCATGATCTTGGCGACCCCAGAGCCGAACTGCACGGCGACTTTCTGAACTGGAAGAAGCTCCGTCCGTATTCCTATTCTGGAAGCAACTTGGCGCAAGATGTACTTTCGTGTAATGCGTTTGCCTTCACTAGATAACTTCAATTGAATTGGGATGCCGAGCGAGAACCTCACGACGGAGGCGTCGAGAAAGGGAGCGAGGATTTGGCTAGAACTTGGCGTTCCCAATTGATCATATTGAGGAATGACGTTGCCTAGCCCCACGATGTCGTTTAACATCTCGTTACAGACAGCAGTGTACCCTTCTTTGGCGAGTGTGTTCTCATACCTCTCGTATCCGCCATAGAGTTCATCGGCGCCCTGACCGTGAAGCACAAGGGTTTCACCCCTATTCACTGATTCCCTGATGGCAAAGTAGATCGGCAAAGATGTGCTGACAACTATCATATCGGTGCTCTCGACTAGGCTGACGACTCGCGGCAAATTTTCAGCGACATTTTCGTAAGTTACCTCCGCCTCGGTTAAGGGTATTTGTAGTGTCGATGACATCCGTCTTGCGTTGTAGATGTCCCTGGAGGACCGTGTTCCGGCGCAATATAGTCTGCATTTGACACCGAGATCCATCGAGAGCTTCGCTACTACCGAGCTATCAAGCCCACCAGAAAAAAGTATCCCGATTTCCTTGTGTCCGGCAATCATTTTGGCGATTACCTCTGAGAGAATCGTGACCAGTGACTGAGCTGCTGAGCGCTCGGATAGTCGAATCGATTCTATCCTCATGCCCGAACTAATGGTTCTGACTCCGCCTTGGGATATTAAGGTGGGTTGGGTGACGCTCTTGAGGTTCTTAAGGCCAATGTCCCATAGAGGTCTTCGCCTTGATGAGAACGCGATCAGGTGATCATCCTGAGCAATGTAAAGAGGTTTCACTCCGATCGTGTCTCTTGCTAGGAGAAACTCGTTGCCCCATTTTAGAGCGAGAGCATACTGGCCATCCAGCGACTCCACTAGTTTCTTGGAGGATAACTCGATATCGTGGGTCGCATTCATGGTTTTTTCTAGTAGCTGAATCAGCGCGGTGGGCGCATCGGGTTGGTTGAAGATTCTCCCCGTCACTGCAACGAAGCTGGACTCAGCATCGCCTGCTGCACTGCTAGGCGTTTCGTCTCTGGATGAGTAGGCGATTCCCAGAGCAATAGTCGAAGGCGGCAGTGATATTGCCTCGAAACCTTCGATGGAGTCAGCCTCAATATACTCGTCCTGCAAGGCTAGTTTCACGTTGTCAATGCCAGAAAAATCGCTGGCGGATATTCTGAGCATGCCCTGCACTGTCTCTGATACGCTTTTGCCGGTCTTGCTGAAGGCGCCGATCACTATACACGTAGGCAACACCATCTGCCGACGGGTTTGATTAATAAGGGAATTCAGTTTCTTTAGGTATCTTGATTATTCGTTGCTGGGCTGTCTCCTCGCTTGAAGACGCGCTCGCAACCTAGGTGTCGAGCGAAGGTGTCACTTGCAGATGTGCGAGAACATAATCGAGTGTGACAAGGGTCTGGTCAAGGAGGCAGAGATTACACCCAGTCTTTTCAAACCTAACTACAAGCGTTGCATTCATATGGTGTTGCCAACCGCCTTATCCTTTTTGGGTTTCAGGCTGCCTACCAGAGAATATTCTTCTTTGACTGATACTGCACGCCTAAGAAGAACAATGGAAAACAACAGCTGTTTCGACTCAGACAAAGTAATCATGGTTGTAGCAGATTCCGTGGGTATAGAACAGTTTCGAAAATCCAGCTACCTCTCGAATATCTACAACGAGACAAATGGATTTCAGCTTTCATCGGTATTCCCCACCATCACATCCACAGCTCTAGCGTCAATTCACATGGCCACTCCTCCAGGCATTCATGGCATCTTCGGTCACAAGATCTTTTTCAAGGAGCTAGGCGCAGTGGTGGACACTCTCAAGATGAGCACTCTGTCTGTTGGAGCCAGGGACTCGTTGATTAGAGCTGGAATTGACGCTCGCGCGTTGACGTACTGCAGTTCGCCATACGATCTTGTCGAGCAGCAGGGGATCGAGCATGTGGAACTACTCGAAGATGAAATAGCCGGCACTGGATTGTCCAATATGATCTACAGGAGACAGGTCGCACGTGGGTTCAACAATTTGATTGATGCATTCTCAATGGCCAGACAGGCGCTGGAAGAAGAGAAAGACAAGAAGGTCATGGTGAACCTATACACTGGAATACTCGATTCGCTTAGCCACAAGTACGGCCCGTACAGCGAGGAATATTCCATTGGCATGAGGTTCCTAGACGAGAACATTCGGAGACTAGTTGGAAGCATCAGGGACAGTACCGCCGAGAAGACGACGTTGGTCTTCCTCGCGGATCACGGACAGGATCCAATAGACCCGAGACTAGAAATAGTCTTCTCCAGGGATGAGATCGAGAAACTCGGCAAGTTTCTCCGTGCCCCTGCTGGAAAATCAGGCAGAGTCATGCATTTCTATGTGAAAGATGGATTTCAGGAGGATACGGTGCATGAACTCAAGAAGAAGGTAGGCGAACGAGGTTACTTGGTTACGTTTGAGGACGCCATTAGGACCTTCGTGGGCAAAACCATGAATCTGAAGATGAGTAAGATGAGGCTGGGAGACATAATCCTGATCCTTAAGAAGGGAGTGAACGTTGAAATCAGGAGGGATGAAAGCCAGAACAGATGGGAAGAACCTTTGCGCGGATCGCACGGCTCGATGACGTTAAACGAGCTCTTGGTACCTTTCATCTCTGTGAAGCTATCGCAACTGAAGAAATACTGAACCAACTCTTTTCGCCGAGCCTTTCCGCGTCTTCTTCGATTCGAGTTCTACTTCCCGTCTTCAACGCCTTTCTTCTTCTGGGTGACTTTGAATACGTCGGCTATCTCGCTCAGATGCTTCTCCATCAGTGATTCAAGCGGCTCTTCGATTGAGACCTCTTTTTGTGCGAGCCTCTCGCGCTCCGCTTTTTTTTGAGTTTGTGAAGCCCCCTTAAGAAATTCGACTGCTAGAACCCGACCATTTTCGATAATAACCCGTGGGGTATACTCTTCTGCGAGAAAGATCCCGTCTTCCAGAGGGTTTGTGACTTTTCCAACCTTACGCTCAACTTTCTCCTTGCCGAAGACTCTTGTCCTCGACACTGAGACGGCAAACATATCATGGCCAATAACAATCAGTTCCCGGTCAAAACCTTTTGGTGGCTCAATCGAGCTCAGCCTTTCGACTATCTTGCTCGAATCCATTTCAGTCCTTGAGGGTCCTGTTTGCATCTGCGGTCCCCGAGGTGGGGAAGTGTATGATGGACTCGCAGATGAGCTTGTCTGCATTGTCGGTTGACGCGGCTGAGCCGCAGAACGAGATACCTGCTGCGAAGGGGATTCAGGCGTCGCCACAGCAGGGGCAGCAGTACTCGGGCGTGGTACACTGGGTCTTGCATCAATTTGCCGGACAAAGTCTGGGGTTTCGCTTTCGTCAACCTGCGTCAGCTTGTATGACAGACCGTGTTCAAGCCTTAAGCTTGAAGCCAAGCGCGCACCAATAAACTTGCTCCGAGTCCTGGCGTCTTTCCCATTCCATAGTACAATCTGCTTGTCTTCGTCGTTGACAAATATGTAGACCTTGCCACTCTCGACGCTCTCCTTTCTGAATGGAGACTCCTTTAGCTCTCCGTCCTCAGCGACTTCATACATCCTCATTTTGAGACTTCCACCTTTTTCGATGAAGGTAACTCTATGCTTCAAGCGTCCTTTGAAACGTCTGTGTAAGTTGTCTCTTGGTATGAGCCAGACATGATATTCATTCTTTCCTTCCTCGAGGAGTATCTAACCATCCGGTCAGGATCTGGGTGCAGATCCGGCATACCGATGATGGTGTATCCTCCTCTGCTCTACATACTTAGTGTGTTGATCACTTAATATATTTTTAGCATATGTTTTCCTATTCCTTTACTCATCTAATTTCAGTTATTAATTAAGTGAAAGAGGAGAAGAGTATCATGGACATGACTTACTACAACGTCATCCTGCTTGGGCCAGGGATCCCCAACATCCTTGATGATCATCTTCTTAGGACCCGTGGGAAATGCAGCCTTCCGGTTTTCTCGCCTCGCCTTCTTCGTCCTATGTAGAAAAAGGACTGTATTAGGATTAGTCTGGCAATACATGCAACTATTAGGCTTTGTCGAGAATAATCTCAGATCGACATAGCTTCGAGTTCTGGATGATTGCTTGGCCCAATTAGGCCGGTTTCCATCAGATTCTGTTAGCTCACTCTGGTCTGGTTTCCTGTTCTCTCAACTCTTTTCTAAGAACTTTTCCTACTAGGGTCTCAGGGAGCTCTTTTCTGAACTCGACGGACTTTGGTACTTTGTAGGGCGCCAGCGACTTCTTGCAGAATTCCCTTATTTCGTTAGCGAGGTCATCTCCTTCCTTGTACCCGTCCTTCAGCACGACGAAGGCTTTTACTCTCTCGTTACCTGGTGTCCGTGGGTCAGGGATACCTATTACTGAAGCCATCAAGACGGCTTTGTGTTCGTACAGTATGTCTTCGACCTCTCGTGGGTAGACTTTGAATCCGCTGACATCGATCATGTCTTTCTTCCTATCCACTATGTAGAAGTATCCATCTTCATCCATTCTACCTATGTCGCCTGTCTTGACCCACCCATCTTTCATTTGATTCTTCGTTTCTTCGGGTTTGTTCCAGTATCCCTTCATGACTTGGGGCCCCTTAACCATTATCTCTCCTTCTTTCCCTACCGGCATGATCTTCGTGTCGTCAGCTAGGTCAACGATCTTAACTTCCGTATCAGGGAAGGGTAACCCGACCGAACCGATTCTCCTTTTTCCTTCACCCGTGGGGTTGCTATGAGTAACAGGTGAGCACTCTGTCAATCCATATCCTTCGAGGATTTTTCCTCCAGTTCTTTTCTCGAAGTCCTTCAGGACTTCTGGCGGCATTGGAGCCGCTCCAGTATTGCAGATTCTGATTGATCTAAGATCCTTGGCGTAGTCTCCAATATCATCTCGCTCCAAGAGCCGCATGTACACCGTTGGAACCCCGGGGAACAGGCTTGGTCTAGTTTCGCGAATGAGCCCTAGCAAGGACTTGAGATCTCTAGGGTCAGCGTTCAAAACCATCGTTACGGCATTGTGTATAAGAGTGTTCATACAAACAGTCATGCCATAGATATGAAACAGAGGCAGATTTGTTAGGGCGGTTTCTTTCCCTCTTTTTACGTCAGGCAGCCAAGCGGCAGTGGCTACGGCGTTGGATACAAGGTTGTAGTGCGTCAGCATTGCCCCTTTGGGTAAACCCGTGGTTCCACCAGTATATTGAAGCACTGCTACGTCTTCTTTCGGGTTGACCTTAAGTTTTGGTGGGTTCGGTTTTGCTTTGTTAACTAGGTTTACGAACTGCATCGTGCCCGCTATTTCGGGTGGCGCCGTCTGCGCATCTGGGGAGTAGTCGAAAACACCGGTTATGATTATGTTCCTGAGTCTAGTCCTATCTTTTATGTTCCTGATCTTCTCAAGTTGCCTATCCCACGCTATGATTGTCTCTGCGCCTGCATCATTCAGTTGGAATGCCAACTCTCGTTCCGTTAGGAGAGTGCTGCAACTCGTGACTGTCGCGCCTGACTTCATGATACCGTAGTAACTGAAGAGGAACTGAGGAAAGTTCGGCATAATAATCGCGACGACATCACCTTTCTTCACACCCAAGCTTGCTAGCGCGGCTGCAAGTCTGTCAGCAGTGTCTTTGAAATCCTTGTACGATATCCTCCTTTTTAAGAAGTATATCGCTGTGCGACTGCCAAAATCCTTGGCCGCTCTATCGAGTAATTCGTAAAGTGGGATCTCGGGATAGTCTATGTGGGTTGGAACACCTTTGTCGTATAACTTCAACCAAGGCTTATCTGCATAAGGGTTCTCATTTTTCTGGCTCATAGCTGACAACACACCTCTAGTTATGGCAACTTCTGATTACATTTCTCCATTTCAGAAAGATGTTAGTGACATCTCCGCTCGACTGATTCAGATTCGATCAGCAGCAAACCATCTCTTTGCAGCTAATTCGAAAATATCGAAGATATAAGATGGATCATTAGTGATTTGTCATCTACATAGGTAAGTGCTCCGATCTCTTAAGGTCATTTCTCTTCCTCAAGTTCATCGAGAGCATCCGCAGCCGCCTCGCAGACATAATCGCATTTATCATGTATCATATTCTTTACGGCTGGAACAACTTCGGGGGTAGGCGAACCTATTTTTCCGAGAGCCTCGACAGCACGCCATCGAACATCGTCCTTCTTGTCATGCAATAGATTTACCAGCGCTCCGATTCCTTTGGCGGCAGGCGAACCGATCTTCCCCAATGCTATTGCAGCCTCACGACGAACAATAGCGTCACTATCACTCAATGCTTCCTGCAATCCTGGAACAGCTTCTGCCGCCGCATCTCCCATTCTTCCTAGTGCTCTTGCCGCTTCTGTGCGGACAGTTTGCTTTCCATCCTTCAGCGCCTCGACAAGAGCTGGAATGCCTTCCACGGCGTCAGCGCCAACTCCTCCGATCGCCCCAGCTGCTAGGTACCTCACTTCTTCGTTTCCCTCTTTCAGTGCTTCAGTCAGCGCTGGGACGGCATACTTACCTATACTGCGAAGCCCGTCGGCTGCTTTTCCGCGCACCGCTTCGTCTCTGTCACGCAACCTGGCAGACAAGGCGTTGATTACTTTCGGTTCCTTGAGTTTCGTCTCGCCTAGAGCTTCAACCGCCGCTCGCCGGACAATTGCACGCGGGTGCACTGAAGCTTTCAATAGGCTTGGAACTGCATCCCATCCTATCCGGGCGAGAGCACTTGTGGCTCGGTAACGTACTCTCCAATCCTTGTCTTCAAGTGCGCTCATTAAACTTGGAATAGCCTCAGAAGCACCTTCTCCGATCTTCTCTATTGACTTCGCTGCAGCTGTTCTAACAGTCCAGCTCTCATCTTTGAGGGCTCTGATCAGATCTGGAATAGACTTGTAAGCCTCTCGCCCTATTCTTCCAAGCGCCCCAGCAGCTTCAGTTCGGACTTCCTCGCTGGCGTCTTTCAGAGCAGTCATCAAGCTGGATATCGCTTCGCCCGTACCAGATCCTATGTCCCCCAGGGTAATTGCAGCTTGTTTGCGGACCGAGACTTCCTGGTCCTTCAAGAGCTTCGATATCTTCGAGATAGCTTTGGCTGCAGGTTTGCCTATCCTTCCCAATGATCTAGCAGCTTCACGACGCACGCTCCAGTCTTCATCCTCCAGTCGATCCGTCAATTTGGGGACAGCTGAAGCGGCCTTTGGACCAAGTTCGCCCAAAGCAACGGTGGCATTGAAGCGAATAGACCTTATCTCACTTTTCAAGTGCCCGCTTAATTCACCTATTATGCTCGGGTCTTTCTCTGCTCTTGATACAATTACCTCAATCTTTGCGTCTCTAAGGAGATCTATTAGTTGAGCGGACATTGAGTTACGCATTCCTCCTTCTATTGTCCTACTTATTCGGGGAAGGATGAATCTGTGCATGACGAAAGACAATCATGATTCAAGATTACGGTGTCATCCATTAGGATTTATCCGGGTGCAGGACAGAGTGAAGTCTCCTCTAGACAGACTCTCCCTATGCTATGCCTAAGTACACTTCTTTCATTCGAGGTTCCTTCCTAAGCTCTTTTGGAGTTCCTCTCATCTCGATTTTTCCTTCCTCGAGAACGTGGAGGTTCTCCGCGACCTCTAGCGCTAAGACTGCATCTTGCTCGACCAGGAGCGTAGTCGTTCCGGTCTTCTTGATCTCGTTGATGGCTTCAAAGATCCTAGTCTTAACCTTTGGAGCCAAACCCAGTGAAGGTTCGTCCATTAACAGGAGTTTTGGATTGGCCATAAGCGCACGCCCGATTGCAAGCATTTGCTGCTCTCCGCCACTGAGCGTTCCTGCTGTCTGTCTCCGCCTGTGTTCAAGAACGGGGAATATCTTGAACACCAACTTCATGAGACTCTTGATTTTGCTCTTGTCCTTCACCGAATATGCCCCCATATCAAGGTTCTCCATGACGCTCATATCGGGGAAGAGTCTGCGCCTTTCAGGACAATGAGCTATTCCCTTCCTCGCAATCTCATAGGGTTCTAGCTCGTCAATCCTCTCGCCCTTAAAAGTGATTGTTCCTCTGTCAATCTCTTCTAGACCGGTGATCGCCCTGAGCAGGGTAGTCTTGCCAGCCCCGTTTGGCCCAATAACTGCGTCGAGGGTTTTGCTCTCGACGTTCAAGCTAACATCTTCAAGAGCTCTGGCTTTTCCGTAGTAGTGATAGATCTTCTTTACTTCAAGCAAATTTCTCACCCTTACCTAGATAAGCTTCCAATACGATCTTGTTATTGGCGACCTCCTTGGGTGGCCCGTCAGCGATCAGCTTGCCCTGATGCATAGCGAGCACTCTCGGAACAAGTGTCATGAGTTCACGCATCACATGCCCTGTTACAAATATCGTGGCTCCTTCTTCATTCAGGTTTCTAACCAACTTTCCAATATTCTCTGATTCCTCACGAGCTAAACCGCTAAAGGGCTCATCAAGAAGAAGCAGCTGGGGATTTGTCGCGAGTGCTCTAGCTATTTCAAGTCTTCTCAAGTCGCCATGAGGCAAGACTATTGGGGGCAATCTAGCCTTGTCCACAAGACCAACTGAGGAGAGAATCGTACTCGCATATGCATCTATCCCAATATCCTGGGAGACGGCTTTGCCCCTTGGTGATAAACATCCTACTGTCACATTATCCAGTAGTGTCATGTACCGAAAAGGTCTAACCAATTGAAACGTTCTCGCCAGACCTGTGCCAACAACTTGAAAGGGTTTCCATCCAGTGATGTCGACACCATCAAACTTGATAGCACCAGCGCTGGGCTTCTCGAATCCAGATATCAAGTTAAAGACTGTAGTTTTGCCAGCCCCATTGGGACCTATCAACCCAGCCATGGAGCCACGCTCTATTTCAAAGCTAACATCATTCACCGCTGTTAGTCCGCCGAACTTCTTCGTCAGATTCTTGACTTCAAGTATGGTCCCCATTACTTGACTCACCGCTCTCAGAGTTGCTTCTCCTTAGCTACTTTCCTCTTAGAATCTGCCAAAACTCCTTGAGGCGTTCAATCAATGGCCTCACAGTCCCATTGGACGCGAATCTCAGAACGATAATCAGCGCTATGGCGAAGATCAAATATGTCACGTCACCGAAACCTCTCAGGAATTCAGCCAAGAAAATGAAGAAGTAGGCCCCGCCGACAGATCCAAAGATCGTAGCGATCCCGCCCAAGGTTGCCATAACAATCGCGTAAAATGAATACAACGTGGAAAATGTTTCGGGGCTTACACCTGTGAAATGGAAAGCGTAGAGTGAACCTGCGATGCCTGCAAAGAAGGAACTTATCATGAACGCAACCAACTTATATTTCGTCGTGTTGATCCCCGAAGCTTCGGCTGATGTCTCATCATCCCGAATCGCCTTAAAGACCGTTCCGACCCTTGAGTTACTGACGGCGATCATGGCTAGAACTGACACTATCATCAAGGCTAACACCACCAAGTACTCGACTACCGGGTCAGGAGACACTGGGGGAACTCGGGACACGCCCCCAGACCCGCCAAGCCAAGGCGCTAGGTAAACTGACCGGAATAGCTCAGCCAATATCAGAGTAAACGCCAACGTTCCTAATGCAAAGTACGGACCTCGTAACCTCAAGCAAGGAATTCCAATTATCACACCAAAGAAGACTGCTACGATCGCTCCAAGAAACATGGACACCCACCATGGCTGACCATAATAACGTGCCAAGGCTGAAGCGGCATAACCTGCTATTCCAAGGAACGCAGCATGACCAAAGCTACTTTGCCCCACAAATCCTGCTAAGAGATCCCAACTCGCAGCAAAAATCACAAATATATTTGCTGTAATGAAAATGCCTAGGTAATACAAGTTACTACTTAACAATGGAAAAACGAAGACAAAGAGCAAACATAAGATAGTCAGTGTTCCTTTGAAAGTGGAAGCCCAAGGTTTGATGCGCCTCGTTGAAGGCGGTACCTGTTGAAAGAAGTGTTTTACAGCTGTCGGAAGCCACTTAACGAAGTTCTTTGTGGCACTCGTAGCATTTCGCACCGACCTGCGGGTCCTCTTTGCCATTTCACTTATTCCTCCTCAAGAACATGCCTCGGCTTACTGGTTTGTAAAAACCAGGTCGTCTCCATTTTCTATCCAGACTCCTTTTTCCCAAGCAACCCCTGTGGCCTAACTATCAGCACCACCAAGATTACGATAAGTGGAATCAATGCCCCGAAAGCAGGTTGATCAAGGACGAACGTGCAGAAGTTTCCCGAATATGAGATAACGAAGGCTCCCACTACACTGCCCGGCACACTTCCCATACCCCCGAGAACAACCACGGAGAAAGCCGTCAGCAACGTGGTCCAACCCATGTCGGGACTCAAAACAGACGCTGGCACATACAAAACAGCCGCAACACCTGCAAGAAACGCGGATAGCGCAACCGTTACCATAAGAATCCTGTCAGCATTTATTCCCATAAGCATAGCCGCTTCTCGATCTTGGGCAACTGCTCGAATCGACTTCCCGATCTTAGCCTTATTGATGAAAAGAGTTACAAAGAGTACGAGTATCATAGAACCGAAGAAAGCAACGACAAACTGTGTTGGAAAAGTAACACCCAACAACGTAACAGTACCACTAGCTAGGCCCGGAATAGTCTGATAAGTAACGAGACCTGTTCTGGCCACCTCAGCTACCCTAACAAAGTACTGCATGAAAAACGCCAATCCAAAGGTTATGATGACGGCTCCGACAAGAGTCTTTTGAAGAGGTTTGATGAGCGCAAGATACGTAACCCCCCCAATAAGCGTCACTAACAGCAATGAAACCAGCATGCTTCCAGGCACGCCAAAAAACGGAATGAACCATAGCACTAAGTAAGCAGCAATCAGGTAAAATGCACCATGAGCAAGGTTCAAGATTCCGCCTACACCGTAAACCAAGGAGAAACCGATAGCAAGCAACGCGAAAATGGCTCCTTGAACCGCCCCATAGATCAGCATTTGCTCGATCAATTCGGGTTAACCTCCCATGATAACATCATAACATGATAATGATTGACTGCTTGTCGGGAAACGGATAATTCGTGAATGATCCCTAAGTTTCGCTACCTTGTTTCAATCGCTTCTGCCGAGAGAACATACAAAAAAAAGAAGGAGATTATTTTGAGCTGTCACCAGTCCTCGGTGTCTCTATTATAATTTGTTTATGCCTTGAGGTGGAAGCATCAAAGATCCTGTCACTATGTAGTTCGGATATAGGGCGCCACCTGACGTGATGCAAGGCTTGTTTCCACCTGACTGCCACTGGGCGAAAATCGGAACGCCGTAGGGCCAGCCATAACTTAAGTCGTGGCTACGTGTGAACGCTGCTTTGCCAGCGACACCGGTTATTGGATTAGCTTTGTTTATCGTCTCGAGCGCTGCGACTAGCTTGTAGTTGGTGAATGACTGGGTTTGGTTGATTGCGTATCGTAGCAGGGTAATAGCGTCGTATCCGCCGGCTGAAGTGTATATCGGAACCGCACTAAAGTTGCCTAGGTAGTGGTCCCAGAATGGTATCGTATAGACGGTCTTGTTGTGTCTCACGAATGTCTGCAATACAACTTCGTACATGCATTTTCCTGCTGTATCGGTCCAAAATGATTGGAGTTGTGACGGTACATTGATGCCACAAATGAGGCACTGAGGTCTTGTCGCGTTGTACTGTGTGTCCATAAGTACTCCGCCCTGGGCGGATATTATGGGTATTACCACTTGGGCTTTCGAACCATTAATCGCGGTCCAGTATCCTGAGAAAGCCGTACTATCCGCTGTCATTGGAAATGCAATGTCCTGAACTGGAGTAGGGTCCCAGCCAATAGCTCCCATGTATGCTTTCAGCGCGTTGTCCATTGGTACCGTCCAGTCAAGGGCTTCTCTTAGGACAGCCCAGTGTTTCACCATACTTGTGTTGCCACCGAAAGCCATTGCAGCAATAACGTTTCTCAGAACTGCTAGTTCCGTGATCGCTGATGATCCTAGGGAAGTTGAGTTGATCGGCTGGTCTCTGAAGAAGTACTGGTATCTCGAGTGGCTGTCCAAGACGTTTTGGCAGAAGTAGTCTGTGGCTGCACCTGTGCCAATGAATATCAACTTATGATCCATTACTGTTTCGATATATGCTTTCAGTGATTCTGTCCTGAATCCGCCAGTCAGGAATTGGGCCCCATCCACTGATATTATCTTTTGCGCAGCAGCGACACCTTTGCTTGTGTCAAGAAATGCCGCAGCTTCAGATGTGTCCTCGGATATTAGCCCGAAGTAGTAATGTGTTCCGTTGACAACTACGCCACCTGCAGTATTAATTTCGTACGCTGCAAGCCATGACCCCTGCCAAGATCCTTTACCTGTTGAATCGGTCATGTCGTCAAGGACGCCTACCTTGATTATCTGGCTGTCTGGTACACCTGTTACCCCTGGAGTCACATATGAGATGCCTCGTTGCGTTAGCAAGATAGCTCCGCCGACGCCTGCTACGGCGATAACGACGACGACTGCGATTGCGATTATTCTCTTCTGTCCTGTACTCATTCCCATCTTCTTTTCAGTCCTCTCTCTCTCTCTTCCAGATTCGGCCATATTGGCTTAGGGTGTCGGTATGTTGGTTTGATGTATAAAACTCTTTCTGTTTACACAACTCCTCGCCGATACGGGCAACGCTTCCCATGATGAGGTTAATGGGGAAGATGAGTCAATGATTGGAGCGCCAGATGCTTCATTTGAATTGCCAGACTTCTGATCAAGATTCTCGCAAATCCCCGTTGGCAGTTGGCAGCCAGGTAGTCTTACCAATTGCACGATGTTCTCACACCGTACTCCGCATGTCATTTGCCTGGCTATCTGCGTCCAGGTTCCCAGAAAAATCGCTTGGAGGTGATAGCCATAATGGTAAGAAGGAGTGAGGTGATAATCTGGCTGAAAACTTGGAGGATTGCTGAAGGCTTGGTAAATGTCCTCAAACAGGTAGGCGACTCGCATACCCATTGGTGGGCGGCAGACAGGCTTGGCGTAATCAGAGACCCGATGGCTGTTGAGCTCTCAAGAGAGATGTTTCTCGGTCTCCAGTGTAGACTTAGATGGACACGGTAGGTACCTCAGGCAAGAAACCTCTCCATAATTATCTCATCGATATAATGACCTTGAAGGTTGAATTGCCTCTTCTTCCTGCCTACTTCCTTAAAGCCGAACTTCCTGTACAGTCTTATTGCATGCCTGTTGGTGTGGAAAACACTCAGAGTCATCTTCTCGAACCCTTTTTCGTAAGCGAATCTGAGAAGCGAGTCCAAGAGGGCTGAACCGACCCCGATTCCTCGAAACTTGGGGAGGATGGCAATACCTAGTTCGCCGACATGTTTAGATAGATCCCATACCGATTCCTCAATTGAGGCGTAACCCACGACTTCGCCGTCAATCTCGCATAATAGCGTCAGGAATCCACTCTCTTCATCATTGCCGCTCCCTGGATGGTTGTTACGATCTAGGGCCTTCTGATCGCGAATACTGGGTGTATAAAGTCCCTCGTTTAACACCTTGCTATATATTCCCCAGATCTCCGAGAAATCCGCTTCCACTGCTTCTCTGATAGTCGCCCCTTGACCCGATTTCGCCAAGTCGTACGCTCTTGGAAGCAAAACTAGCAGGCCCCTGACTCTAATAGGAGGCTCTTGACCAGCTTGTCAGAACTCCCTCAGATGACCTGAAAAGCCCTTCAAAGCCAATCCATTGGGAGCTTTGACAAGGGAATATTCTCCTGCCTTCCCCCAGGCAACTTTCTTCTTATCGTTATCGGCAACACATTTGCCTTCAGCTCGATTTCCGCTATCGTAATTGGATCCGCTGCATTTGGCGGAGCCTCCACAAGGATCGGCGCGCCCAAGGAGATTTGGAGGGCCCTCGAACCAATTATCCTCGACCTCTCGTACTTCGTCAGAGGTAGATTCAGCGCAGTGGGGAGCTCAATCTTTTCCGCAAAGGCCTCAATGCCGGAGTTGCCCTTACTAGCTACATTTGCTGGAGCAGACGAATCCTCTTCACTCTCTTTTCCCTGGCTTCGCAACCTCTAGTTTCCCTCCGCCCTTTTTCTCTCCTCCAGCAGTTCTCCGAAGCTTGAATTCGAGCTATATTGCAGCTAATTGAATAGCCTCTCTGAAGACCCCGACCAGCCCGTGGTATTGTCTATATTGACGGCAACCTGACTCAGCGGCTTAATGAAGACCCCCTGTGACGTAGGAAAGATCAGAACATGATATGGCATGCTAGACTCGACTCCACTAAGACCCTAGAAGACTAACTGATATGCCCCATTTCATCCTGGAATTCGGCGTTTATGCTCTGCCCTATCAAGAAACGCTTCGGAAGAACGGTTTTCCGTCCAAATACGACGTTTTGAAAGTAATCCTCTAAATTATGCTCATGTGTATTTAAATTTTGCTTTTAAGTCTTCCCCACGAGCGCAACCAACTTCCTCGAGAACTCGTGACAGCGGACCGATGTTTTCTGTTCTAGCGCGTCGTAGATCCGTGGCTCTATCCCCCGAGGAACACGTTGGCAAGTCTCGGGATCAAGGCGGGTTAATTGCTGCAACTCATTCCTTGAAGACCTTCGACATGAGGTAGGCATCTTCGCCGTCACTGTAATAACCCTTTAGGTTTTTGGAAATTACGAAGCCGAGGCTCTTGTAAAGACTTATCGCAGGTTCGTTACTCTCCCTTACTTCCAGAACGAACTCGGTCGCGCCATAATCATGCATCGCATCTAAGCCCTTTGCGACCAAGTCCCGCCCGACACCTCGGTTTCTGTGCTCGTGGAGTACTGCCACCGATACTACGTGTCCTTTTCGTGTTAACCTGAACCCGTAGTTCGATAGGCCTCTTTCTATTCGACACATTATGTAGCCGACTATTCCATCTTCAACGTTCTCTGAGACTAAGAATGATTTAGGGTATCTCTCATAGAGATCGATGAAGAATCCACTGGGATAGTTTTCGGGCAGGCATTTCTTGTTGATTACAGTTACCTGGTCAAGATCCTTTGTCGAGAACTCCCTCGTTCGATAGATCTGGTTTGATTTGCCCATTGACGATTTCCTCTGTGCCACCAACTCTGATCGAGTTTGCATTGAATGATCAAACGTAAAGCTTTTTAACTATTGCGTTTCTCATTCCTACAACGCGTCGTTTCGTGCTCGTCATTATTCCTTCACATACTCAGACTTGGGGTCTCCATACATGAGCCTTGAAATGGTGCCATTTTCTGCAAGTGATGCCTATCGCTTGATCTCCTTCACGGATCTGAGTTCGACTGTCAAAAGATATTTCAAAGTCGAACAGGCACTAATGGACGAGGTTCACGGAGGCATACCAACTTACGTCATCCACAAAGACGGGAACGTCAAGTCTGGCTTTGAGAAAATGAAGTTAAGGCTTGACGCATTCCAGATTGTGCCTCTACTACGGGAGGCTGAGGACAAGAGCCAGTACGTCCTCAGGATCTTCGGCATCCGGAAAGCCCCCGGCAAGAACCCTAGAACCAGAGCGAAGACACCTATTCAGCCTATACTGCTCATAGTCACCATCATCACCGTGTCGATCTCCGGATATTTCATATCCGACGCTTTCTTCACTTCAACCGGTACCACCGCTTCGCTACCACTGATGTTACTCTCGACAGCTGAGTATGCGGCGTCACTTATGGCCATCTTGACAGTACACGAACTGGGTCACGTCATCGCCTGCAAACTGCATCTGATAAAATCAACGCTCCCCTACTTCATTCCTGCGCCACCCTACCTAGGACCAGGGTTGTTTACTCCTGGCACTTTTGGCGCAGTAATCCTCCAGAAAGAGACCCCTGTAAACAGAGATCACTTGTTCGACCTAGGCATCGCCGGACCTCTCTCTGGCTTCATAGTAGCGTTCATTGTGACCATCATAGGGCTTTCACCTGGCTTGTCAAAACCCGTCTTTGCTCCACCAGGTGGGGTTGGCATCTATCCTCCCCCGTTAGTCTACATTATTGCCACTCTTATTCCTGGTCTGTCTGTAGGGGGAACGGCGATCGGTCTTCATCCAATAGCCCAAGCGGGCTTTCTGGGTTTGATCATAACGTGCTTGAACCTGTTTCCGATCAGCCAATTGGATGGAGGGCACGTGTCGCGAGCAGTATTTGGCTCAAAGTGGTACAGCAAGGCGTCAATCGTGTCTCTAATTATACTCTTGTTCCTAGGATCCATACCACCTTACTTCTTCCTTCCCTTCGCGATACTGATTATCTTCTTCTCTATTGGAGGAGGGCATCCAGGACCACTCGACGATGTCTCAAAGATAACCAATGGAAGGAAACTCACAATGATCCTCGGATTCGTGATACTCGTACTATCACTGCCAATGGAGTACCTAAAGTTGCTGCAGCCCTTCTAGCCAAGAAATCTCCCGGCGGCTTTGGATTTCCATTGATTTCGAAGGCACAAATGGCCATTGGCTCGTGCCCACATCATGGCAAGGCTTTTTAGATGGTTCGAGGTGCTACATGTCGATTGTAATAGAACGGGTTTTTCTTTGGGAGAGAGCGGATACATGGATGGATGGAAGAGGCAACTTGTGGAGCTAATAGTCAAGAAGAATGGACTTCTTTTTGGCGAATATCAGCTGAAGAGTGGAAGAAAGTCACCATATTTCTTCAACTTGGCGAACGTCGTATCCGACGGTGAGGGCATCGCGAAAGTGGCGGAGGCTTATGCACTGGGCATACGAGATCTGGTTGGCTTGGGTTCAGTTGACTATATTCATGGACCGGCGTACAAGGCAATCGCGCTGGCAGGGTCGGTCGCCATGGAACTCTACACCAAGTTCCATGTTAGCAAAAGGTGGGGATTCGACAGGAAGCAGCCTAAAGAGTACGGGGTCCCTAAGGAGAAGTGGCTAGTTGGTGAAGTCCGAGACCGAGATCGCATCTTGATACTTGACGACACAATCACGACGGGCGAAGCCAAGACAGAGAGCATGGAGAAGCTCAACAACTTCTCAGGATGCAAGGAACTGAAATTCGCCGCTATATTGATAATGTTGGATAGGATGGAGAGAGGGGACGAAGGTGTCTTGGCCTCAACGATGCTGAAGAGAGAAGGAATAGACGTGTTCTCGATACTTAATATCAGGGAAGTGTTCGAGTACCTTAGAGGAAGAGAGATCAAAGGGAAGACTTATGTTACCGAGGAAATCTATGGTTCCTTCAGCAAGTACCTTGATGAGTATGGCGGGCGGAAATGAGCCTGCAACGCCATCTGCAACCTCGAGAATCGGGAGGACCTGCCGATCTGTTCCAGATCGCCCTCCAACGTATATCTTGAGAATCCGCCAATCCTTAAATATCGTAATAGGTACAAGGGTACTTGGATCATTTTGTAAGCTGGTCAGCTGTTCCGTTAGAGAGGCGGGGCGATAATGGACTACGACTACCTGTTCAAGGTGATAGCCGTCGGAAACGGCGCTGTTGGAAAGACCAGTATCACCCTCCGTTTCAGCACTGGAAAGTTCAGAGACTCGTACATCATGACAATAGGTGTTGATTTCGCCATAAAGACGATCGAAGTCCAGAGCCGAGAGGGCGTTAAGAAAGTCAAGCTACAAATCTGGGACACCGGAGGGCAAGAGAGATTTTCATATGTCCGCCCACTGTATTACAAGGGGGCGATGGGAGGACTAGTTGTTTTTGATGTAACCCAGCCCGAGAGTTTTGAGAGCGTCCCGAAGTGGTTTGAGGAAGTAAGAAAGAATCGAGGAGACGTCCCACTGATCTTGGTTGGAAACAAGGTTGACTTGGATGACCGCAAGGTCTCATCCGAGCAAGCACAGCAACTGGCTAAGAAGATCGGGGTGAAGTATCTTGAGACGAGCGCGAAGACTGGCGAAAGCATCGAGAAAGTATTCAGTGAGTTGTCCAGTCTCATGGTCAAGTATACCAAGCAAATCGAAAGAGAGGGATAAGCTGGCAGACAACCTCCTGGGCTTGCCTTTGTTTGTCTGACTGATCTCAGGATGACAAGTAGTCTTGGGCTTATAACGATCCGGGGCGAGTAACCTACGATTTCTGCAGGCAAGACAAAAGGCTAGATAACATGACCATCAGAATCGGTGCAACGTGATGAGGAAGGGTGCGGGAAATGAGCCAACCGAATGAAACGGAGTTAAGCCAGTCAATTAGGAAGCATGCCTTAATCAACGCGATCAAGCATGACGGCAAAGCTGACATCAAAGCCGTAATGAGCAGGATAATGGCTGACGTGCCTGCGGCGAGGAGCAAATCCAAGACGGTGAGAGAACTAGTTGACAAGATCGTCGCTGAAATCAATAATACGCCTCTCATACGGCAGAAAGAAATGGCTGGAGAATTAGCCCCCGACTACTTCGTGGAGTCTAAGAAGACGGCAAAGAAGGAACTGCCTCCACTGCCAGACGCTGCAGAGGGGAAAGTGGTTACCAGACTGGCGCCTGAACCCAATGGATACATCCATCTTGGAAACGCAATGTCCTTCAATTTCAACTTCTTATATGCCAGACGATACTTAGGGACCCTTTGGCTGCGCTTCGAGGATACTAATCCCAAGAAGGAGAAGAAGGAGTACTACAATGCGATAAAAGATGACATCAAGTGGCTTGAGATAAAATGGGACAAGGAGAAAAGCAACTCGGATGACCTGGAGACCTTCTATGATTTCGCTGGGAAGCTACTCGAGCAGGGCAAAGCGTACATCTGCTCTTGCCCGCTGGAGGGGACAAGGAAGAACCGGGCATCTGGATTGACATGCGCTTGCAGAGAGAACCCGCCCTCGAGGAATATCGAACTATGGGACCAGATGCTTTCAAATAGATTCAAAGAGGGGGAAGTTGTTTGGAGAATCAAAGGAGACATGCAGAGCACGAACTACGTGATGCGTGATCCTACCCTTTTCAGAATAGTTGATTCCCCACATGCGCTGAAAGGTTCAAAGTACAACGTGTGGCCGACGTATGACTTTGCCGTGGCTATTGAGGACAGCATATGTGGAGTCACGCATGTACTTAGGAGCAATGAGTTTGCCCTTCGGGGAGAACTGCAGACCTATATAAGAACACTACTTGACCTACGTGGCCCAATAATCCTAGAGTATAGCAGATTCAATTTCGAGGGGACGCCGACTTCGAAGAGGCTAATCAAGCCACTAGTAGATAGCGGCGCTGTTTCTGGCTGGGATGACATAAGGCTCTCGACCATCAGAGGGGTGAGACGCAGAGGAATTATTCCGAAGGCCATTCAGGAGTTCACTGTTCACATCGGGATCAGCCGTGCACAGCCAGTCTTCTCTTGGGACTTACTGCTAAGCATCAACCGGAAGATCTTGGACCCAATCGCCAAGAGGTACTTCTTTGTAGAAGACCCAGTGAAGATAATCGTTCAGGATGCACCTAGACTTGTGGTGAAGCTTAAGCACCACCCTGACATTGACCTCGGCTATAGAGAAGTGGAGACAGGCGACACCTTTTACATTCCCAGAAAAGACTTGGTCGATGCGGGCGGACTCTTGAGGCTAAAGGACCTATATAACGTCAAAGTTGTCGAGAAAAGTGCGAAAAGTGTTACTTGCAGATTTGCAGGGAGGGATTTAGTCGAGGGTATCACCAAGGTTCAGTGGACCACTGAGGAATTCGTTCCCATTGAAGTTCTTGTGCCTGGCCTCCTTTATGAGGGGGATTCTCTGAACAAGCATAGCCTTACCATAGTCAAGGGTTACGGCGAAAACTCATGCGGGGAAACGAAGGTAGATGAACATGTCCAGTTTGAGAGATTCGGATTCTGCAGGATCGATCAGAAGAAGGGGAATTCAATAACCGCGTGCTTCACGCATCGGTAGCAAGAAAAGGAGACTGGGCAACGCCGACTAGAATAAGCTCCATAGAATAGAAGGGAGGGGCTTCATCGCCAATTCGGGAGAGGGGATTCCCTTCAGAAAGGGTAGCCCTTTCTGATGGAGGGCGAGGAAGAGGGAACATATGAGAAAACACCTTTACTGGCTCAGCCCCATGATCAAAACCTAGCTTAGAACATTTATAAACGTTTGTTCGAAAACCGCTTGGTTCTATATGTATTCACCCACTTTCTTGCGACGCTCGCAAGCAATTGCGACAATCACAGAGAAAACGCCATGCTAGTCCTCGATGGTACGTCTTAGCCTGCGACCACAGTTTGTGCAGAACTCTGGGTTCGATTCATACTCGACCCCGCATTTCGGGCACTTGTAGAATTCCTTCTTTGAGGCAGAATCGACAAGTTCAACTCTGGTCCTTCTAGCTACCATTCCCTGCTTAGCCAGCCCTCCAACCACCCCCGGCAAACTGAGGATGAATCCGGTTTCAATCCCTGCCCAGAGCGTCTCCGAGACCACAGGCAACCAGCCCCCAGCCAAGGTCTGTGGGAAGTAGTTCTTAGTGATATAGAGTGAGAGCAGGGCAACTATGATGCCAGTAAGTAGCCCAGTGAGGATGCCGTCCGTCCAACTCTTCAGAAAGAGGAAGGAAAGGATGAATGTTACAACTAGTAGCACCGTCAGGGAACTGGATGATAGCAGGTCAGACAGGAAAACTATGGTGAAGGCAATGACGTATGCGCGCTGTCCTTGACCTTGGTAAGTTTGCAGCAGAGCCTCGTACTGCCCCCGCATCAGGAAGTATGTTAGAGCAGCCAGAACCAGTATCAGAAGAATGGCTGTGCAGAATGAACGAAGTTTATGCGTTGGCAATGAGTTGACACTACCTGGAAACGGAGTTTTGCAGGATTCGGTCTCTATCCACCTAGTGGCTCAGAAACCTTATCTATCGCTTTATGTGAGTTAGAATTCCACCGAGTGCCCCCCCTACACCCGAAACGACGCAGAGCGCCACTGCCTGAAATGAGAGAAGGGACGCTAAATACTGTAGAGGGTTATTCATCCACATTGTTATCAAGCCATCTCCAGGCAGCGCTATACCCAAGAATGGCGAAAGGAACAGAACTAGCCACCCTATGACAACTGAGAGTATGGCCGAGAACAATCCTGTGCCAAAACCCTTCGAAGCATTTCTTGAGAGCATCCCTACCGTTATGCCGCCGACGAGCCAAGGCACCACTCCCAGAACCAAGAGTTGGATACTTGAGAGTTCAAGCTGTGCATCGAGAAGCACGTGGTGTACCAGAAACCATATCTTAGCAACCCAGGTGTATTGCGTGCTGAGAATCGTCTGGGCAAACGTGGCTGGAACTACTTCAGAAGGCAACTCACCGAAGAGTAACAGACCCCAAGCTAAGCCCAGAGAAACAGCGAAACCAGCGATGATGTTGACCGTTGATCCCAATCTCGGTACCTCCTACAGAATCATATTCTATAATCACTTTATTAAGATAGAGCAATCCTCTGGGCAACCGAAGATGCTCGGGGCCATACTCGCAATATTGGGTGTGATGTCTGCACTGAGTTGCCGGCATGAGTAATGCTGACTCTATGTTCGTGATAGCCCCTTTACTTCATCGTAGATTGCTTCCACTTTCTTCTGCCAAGTCCCGAGTTCTTTCAAGTTGCGCGGATACGACTTGTACAAGGTTTTTGTTTCGCGCATCTTCTTGGCAACAGCATTTAGTCTTTTGAGGAGCGATATTTTGCCTATTCCCCTGAAGACTCGTCTCACTTTCTCGCTGGTATTGAGTTTGAGTTCAGCGCCCATACTCGTCTTGAGGATGTCTTCTTCAGTTACTATCCTGTTCTTAAGACCATAGTTCAGTTCCTCGTTTGTTAGGGTCTGAAGCAGTATTCTGAACAGATCGAGTGAGGGCTGCTTGTATCCGTACACCTCAATGAAGTCGGTGTTGTACTTCCAAAGCGAGCGCCAGCTGTAGTCTTCCTTCTCTATGGCCTTGATGGTGACTGCCCCAGCTGCGTCGCCGGCAAGCATTGAAGAGTGGATTCCGCCTCCGTGCAGCGGGTTGACTTGACATGCTGAGTCACCCACGAGCGCAAAGCCGTTGGCTACACATGACCATAGTTGGCGTCTGGTTGGAACAACGCCTCCTCCGCCTGTGAGAAGTTTCGAGTCCTTGAATATTCGCTGTTTGAGAACATGGCCGTATAAGAGTACCTTGGGGTTTGGATGTCCCTTCGCCATTTGTACGCCTAGACCCACGTTCAACCTTTTGCCAGATTCTGGGAACATCCAGACGTATCCGCCAGGCGCGAGGCTTTGGTCAAGATAGATCTTGCAGCAGTCCGGCGTGTCAAGTTCTTCCTCGACGGCCCTGATCTCACGATAACAGATTTCCACGTCTCCCGGTTCAACTTCAGTCTCTATGCCGTACTTCTCGGCGAATGGAAGAGCTTTTCTGAGTACCGCATAGTACCCGCTCGCGTCAATCGTTATTTTTCCAAGGAATTCGACTGTTTCAGAGGTACTCATCTTCTTTGCGGTTACTCCGCACACTGCGTCATCTTTTATGATGGGTGCTTGCACGATTGTTCTGTCGAATAGGGTTGCACCCGCATCGACGGCATCGTCAACGAGCCTTTGCCCGAAGTTCAACCTGTTTATGGTAAATCCCTCGCCTTGTATCCTCATGTGGGATTCTCTGTCAGGGGAGTAAAGATCAAAGCCATTGATCTTGTGTTCGAGCTCGCCACCCTGCGGGTACTTCAGCTTGAGCTTGTCAAAGGCATCTTTTGAAATGCCATCTCCACAGACTTTCTCTCCTATCTTCTTTCTTTCCTTGCTGTCAATGAGAGCGACCCGGAGACCAGCTTTCGCAATGCGCTTGGCCGCCGCTGTTCCCCCTGTGCCAGCGCCTACGACAATGACATCACATTTTTCCGTCAAAGTGACTCACACCACTGAGACGCTTTCAATCTGGAATACAACTAATATACGTTTCCATATTTCTCATAATCGGTTCAGAAGCTTCATGACCTGCATTTTTCGGATAAACGGAAATGCCGCATACAGTTCCTATTTCCTGCAAGTAGCTGAAGCGACGAAGAAGTACGGCAAATACCCATGGAGCTTTTAGGAGGAGCTTTGGATAGAACGTGTAGCGTTCCAACCTTCTCTTCGGGGCATGCCTTCCAGATGAAGCTATGAATGCTGTTTTCGAAAAGCGTATATTGAACTGTTACGTATTGAGCAGACAGCACTAACATTCTGGAGTCTGGTGTCATCCTAACCATGCCAAACCAAAATAGATTCCGTATTGAGTCTCTGCTTTCAGCTCGTCGGCTAGTGTCTCCCCAGTTATGCGGGGACAGGATCTACTTCTTGAGTGATATGAGTGGCTTGATTAGCCTCTACCGGATGAGCAAAGAGGGCAGTATACCTGAGCCGCTGCTACCTGGCGGGCTTGCTCTTCAGAATCCCCACTTAATGGATGGAAGGGTCTTCTACGCGCTGCCACAACTGCAGAAGATACTAGTCATGATTGATGAGAATGGCAATGAGAACTACCAGCCTTCCTTTGTCCCAGAAGAAGGTGGCATCCCTGAGCCCATATTCGGAGACAAATACAAGGGAGAAAAATTGGCGTGCCTATACTGTGACGTAGAGCAGAATATCGCGTACTTCTTTCGCGATGATAGGAAGACCCCCGACCTGGAATGCTTGCAGACGAATCTCCGGACTCTCGAAACCAACTCGCTCGGTAAGAGCATATACGGGAACTTCTTCAATGGAGTCAACGAAGATCACTCCAAGGTAATCCTAGTCGACCAATACACGGCTCAAGATAACGTTCTCTTTATTTGGAAGCGCGGCGCATCAGAGAGGGAACTACTTTATGGCACACCCATTGACAAGCGTGAACCCGGTCAGCAAGTGAAGTTTTCGGGCATAGGCGCATGCCACTTCACTGACGATAACAAGGGACTTCTCTTCAGAACAACTCTTTTCCACGACGAAGCAGGACTCGGCTACCTTAAGCTCGACGACCCCAGCCTAGTAGCAGAGATTCCTGTCTCAGGGCTCAAACACGAAGGGCAAGGAGAACTCGTCGAGACGCGACACATCCACGGAAACAGATTCGTCCTAGAATACAATATTGACGGGTGCACATGGCTTTACGAAGGACTGTTTTACGGCAAGAAGAGCCCGCACTTCGACGTTGAGAAAGTTGTATCTGGCCTCCCCCCTGTCTCCAACGGCGTTGTCCTCGGATGGGAATATGAGTTGAACAAGAACAAACGGGAACCCTACGCCGAATACGTCCTCTCCTTCACAAAAGCCACCAGTCCATCCCAGCTCTATCTCTTCGACCCCTACAATTCTGCAAAAAAGGAAAGACAGTACACAGTTCTATCAAATGAGCGTGTACTTGGGATCGACAAGAAATATCTCTCAGAGGGTGAGGACAAGAGCTACACAAGCTTCGACGGACTGCGGATCTCAGCACGCCTCTACATGCCTTCTGAGCATCTAGACTTCCAGGGACCTAGGCCACTGGTTCTCTATGTGCATGGGGGACCACAGGGTCAAGAGCGTCCCGACTTCACATGGTTCTCAATGCCCCTAATACAGTACTTGACCCTCAACGGGTTCGCTGTCTTCGTGCCAAACGTCCGGGGCAGCGCCGGATATGGATTGCGATTCATGAAAATGGTTGACCACGACTGGGGCGGGAATGACAGGCTCGATCAGATTGAGGGACTGAAGACGCTGGAAACAGATCCACGAATCGACTCCTCAAGGAGAGCAGTTATAGGCAGATCCTACGGAGGATATATGACCCTCACACTTGTGTCTCGTCACCCTGAGCTCTGGAAGGCCGCTTGTGATATGTTCGGCCCCTACGACCTACCTGCGTTTATTAACAGGCTACCGGAATCATGGAAGACATTCTTCTACCTCGAAATTGGTCACCCTGAGAAGGACCGTGATTTCCTGATAGAACGTTCCCCCCGAACTTACTTGGATAATATCTCGTGCCCGATGCTCATCATCCAAGGAAAGAATGACCCTCGCGTGCTGAAGGAAGAGTCTGCTGAGATCGCTGAGAAACTGAAGGCAAGGGGCTTAGATGTGGACTTCCAGTTGTTCGAAGATGAAGGACATGATGTCTTGAAGTATAAGAACCGAGTGACCTGTTATACAAAGATCAAAGACTTCTTCCAGAAACACCTAATGAGCTAACAGAAAGAAAGTTCGACAGCAAGTTTACATCGGGCAGTTCTATCTTTAGTGTCTCGCCTATCCTCATTCCACTCGAACTCAGCACAAGGAACAATGCTTTGCCCTGTATTGGCAGATGGCTCATTATCTTCCTTAACATTACATTTGAAGGAACCTTGTCCATTGTTACTGCATCGGTTCCCTTTACTCTGTGTATGAGAGTATCCCAGAAGTCCTCATCGAACCTAACCCTGTTTGCCTTGAAGAAACTCCTGAGCCCCGACATTGTTGATCGTACTGTTTCTGGGGCTTCTCCTTTAATTGCTGAAAAGAAATTGGTCACATCTTCTTCGTAATTCCTGTTCTCTGTGAGGTATTTTTCTGCATCTCCATCCTCACTGAATTTGATGTCAGGGTTTCCGCCATGGTATACAAAACGCAGGTACTTCACTATGACATGCTTGCATTGTATGGTCGTTGCTTTGCTACTGAACTGGTTAAGAAGACTTTTTGCTCGATCCAACTCTCTCTATCTTCTCTGTAACCATTAAATAGATAGTTACTGATACAAATATATAAATCCTTAAGTAGCGGGCTTCAATATAATGATATTTATATGTGCATAGTTAACGAGTCTTTGAATTATCGATTGAAGCTGAAGGAACACGTGCAGAGAAACTAGTCGCAGCACGCGTCGACCACCGAGGTAAGTACTAATGACTTTGAGATGTGCCGTGATTGGGGCCGGATGGTTTGGCAGAGCACATTGCCGCGTCTACAGAGATCTAATAAACGCCCAGCTAGTAGCGGTTGCGGACGCAGACTCTTCACGCGCCAACGAGGTTGCGCAAATCTATAGCTGCAAGCCATATACCGATGCCATTGACATGGTGGAAACAGAAAGACCTGATGCAGTCAGCATAGCCGTTTCACCGCAGAACCTATCAAAAGTGGCATCAAAGGTGATCGAACACAAGATAGGTGGAGTCTTGGTCGAGAAGCCCATAGCGACAAGTCTGCAGGAAGTCACTGAGCTGCTGAACAAGAGCAAGAAAAGGGAAGTCCCCGTAATGCCAGGATTCATAGAGCTATTTAACCCCTGCATCGAGAGGCTTGAAGAGGCAATCAAGAAGAACAACGAGGTCGGACAACCCTACGTGGCTAGCTCAAAGAGAATTGGAAGGAACCCAAAAAGAGGGTGGGACATAGGTGTTCTACTCGATCTCGGAATACATGAGATCTACGTTCTAAGAAAGCTCTTTGGATCTCCCCGACGGATATTCTGCCAGACCAAGAGCTACGGCGGTGGCAAGACGGAGGACGTGGCTAACCTGATTATTGAATTTGACAACGGCGTTCTAGGGATGATAGAAACTAACTGGATTACACCCATAGGAATAAGAAGCATGATAGTAACAGGATCTGAAGGAAGCGTGGAGGTCGACTACATAACACAAGAACTAAAGATGATCAAGAAGGATCGAACCATAAAACCACACTTCGCCTTCGAAGAGCCACTGAAGCGCGAATTGAAAGCCTTCACCGAATCAATCGAGAAAGGAGAGGATCCGCCCGTGAACCTTGTGGATGCCGAGGAATCGCTCAAAGTCGCCTTCGCAGCACTTAACTCCGCGAGGCAAATGCAAGTGGTCGCGCTATAGGATGTTATCCCATCACGTAAAACTATATATATGAAAGCAAGGATTTCTTGTTGTGAGGGAAGGTTCATCACCATGTCAGACAACCAGAATGATATCCCGCCTTCTGCATTGAAGATATTTGGCATCCTGAAGATCAGCGGACCGTTGACGCCTAAGGCAATCTCCAACAGGACGACTTTCTCATCAAGAACCGTGAGATACGCCTTGAAGATCCTTCTGAAGCTTGGACTGGTTAGGAAGCTTCCCAATCTACATGATGCCAGGCAGTTCATCTACAAAACCTGAGAAAGGACTGGACCGGTCTCTCGCCCCCAGGTTTCTGCGACTTTTTGGTCATTGCTAATCGTATGAAACTGATTGACTGGCAACAGCTTAATGTTTTTATATTTGTAACCAGCATCAAGTTATCAGATTACGCACCGTATTTAAAACGGTCGCGTGTCCTTTGCATGTATAGCCAAACTAACGAGGGGACTTGTATGGATAGTCAGGGTGAAACAACCTATAAGGAAAGCATATCGGAAGCTCAGAAGATCCTGAAAGGCAAGAAAGAGAATTTTGCGCGTTTACAGAGAGAAGTCATTAACACAGGGGCATGTTGCTCTTGCGGTGCTTGTGTGGCAAGCTGCGATCAGTTGGGTTTTGAAGACGGAAAGCCGAAGCTCGTTGGCAAGTGCACCGTCTGTGGAGTCTGTTATAGCCAGTGCCCCCAGACGTCCACGATCGCATCCCAGTTGATAGGCAACTGTCTTGGGGTATTTACGGGCAAAAGCAGGCGTGGTGACGTCAAAGGCCAGGATGGGGGAGTGGTTACATCGCTTCTCCTCTACGCATTGGACAAGAAGATGATTGATGCGGCCGTCGTCACTCGGCAGAAGAGCGAGCAGCCTTGGAAGCCTGAGGCGGATGTCGTGACATCAAACAAGGAGATTATTGAAAGCTCAGGATCAGTCTACAGTCACAGCCAAGTTGTGCCGGCTCTCGCCAAGGCCATTAAGGGCGGCCATAAGTCAATAGCTTTTGTTGGGACACCCTGTAAGATAGACGCCGCGTACAAGATGCAGAACTCCCTTGTTGGACTTGTTCATCTCTCCAAGGGGATAAACGTCGTTAGACTGGGGCTATTCTGCATGGATTCGTTCTCTCCGAACGGCCTGCGGACGTTCTTTGAGGAGAAGAACTCCATACCATTGGCAGATATCGTGAAGATGAACATCAAGGAAGGGAAGTTTAGAGTCACCCGCAAAACCGGTGAGGAAAAGGAGTTCCCTATCCCCGACTTGGACAGCTACAGGTCAAGCAGCTGTGACTTCTGCACAGATTTCACTTCCGAGAAAGCAGACATCTCAGTCGGAAGCGTTGGCTCGCAGCCTGGGTTCTCGACAATAATCGTTAGAACAAACGCGGGACTTGAACTTCTGAACGAAGCTGCCGGGAAAGGATACATAGAATTCAAGCCACTAAACGATGAAGATTTGACTAAGGTATTGAACTTGGCGAGAACCAAGAAGAATCACCGCTACTCTCCCCGTGAGAAACAGTTGCACATGTTGAACCTGCCGCCTTCCAAGCTTGAGGGGTTCTTGGCCTCGGAAACGCAACCTGCCAAACCATTGATCAAGCTTGTAGGTACGGAGCTTTCGGGAGAAGGCGCAAGCAGGGTTAGAGCTACACTGAGAAACGACTCGGTTGACTCACTCGAAGACGTGAAAGTCACGATAGCCCACAGAGCTGAAGCGCCCAGCAATGTAGTCGGGTGGAAAGTGCCCGTCAGCGAGTGGTTGCCCTCACAGCAAATCGCGTTCGATTATCAGAGAGTGAAAGACGAGAAAGAGTACATCATTGAGGTTGAGAGCGAAGAAGGAGATAAGATCTTCACCAAGAAAATGACCACAGCAGACTTGATGAAGAAGTAGAAGCCACAAGGACTAGTCGCTGAAAGCAATAGCTGGAAGGCGGCATTCAGGGTCTTCAACCCCTTCATCCCAGCGAGCCTTCTTCAGCGCGTGAGGAGAACGCTGCAAGGGTCCCAATCGAGCTATGGTCGACAAGATAAGGGACCACAGACTACTCTTTCTAGTGTGATTCGAAGAATAAGGACAAAAGCTCGATGAAGCTTGGCTCATTGGTCCAAATGGAAACCCAAGGCCCCTGGTAGTTGTTTGTGCATCCCGAAGAGAGCAGCGCTTCCTTCCCATCGACTACGACAAGTATAGATGGGATATCATCCTTTCTTGTGAAGTTTATGCTTTCGTCAATCTTTGGAATAGGTACCTGAGGATTTCCCCTTTGACTCAACATTAGTCTCGTTTTCACATTTCTGCCTACAGCCTTGTCCAAAGGCGGCTTCACTTTCTCAAGGACTGCCGTCGGAAGCGCCAGCAGAAGCTCTTCCTGAACACCGTTTAGCATCTCTTCGATCTTGTTGATTATGTTTACTTGACCCTTTATCGTCCACATCTCTGCATTGGATCGTTCATAGCCGTACCGCGACGCGAATTCCTCTACCGCCATGGCTGTTTGCGCTTTGAGACCTTTTTCAAGCCTCTCAAAAGCATCCTTGGGCGGCACAGCGCGGTAGATCATTGGTCTTCCGTCCTGGGTTTCAACCAGTCCCTTCGACTCAAGTTTGGCCAGAGTATCATAGGCACGTGGCTGAGGGATTGCAGCAACCTTGCATAGTTCCCTTACAGATGCGGACCCAAGCTCTACAAGAGTTGCGTAAGCCTTTGACTCATACTCACTCAGACCGTATCTCTTCAAGACTTCACGCGCAGAATCACTAACACTCAAACTCTTCCTATCCTCCCCTTACTGTTATTGAGGTCATGACAAGTAGAATTTTCATGTTGCCACTAGCGTTGTGGTCTGTTCGATGTTAGGGAGTTTCCTGATCTCTGTGACCACTGCGTCCAGTTTGCCAAAGCTCTCCGTCTGAACGGTCACCACAATATCCCAAGCACCGTAGCAAACCTTCGCGTCGGTTACATCATCTATTTTCCTGATGTGCTCAGCTACATCATGCTCGCTTCCAGCTGAGGCAAGTGCGAGCACATAGGCGATTACCTTTGGCACTACATAATGCACCTCTCATCTTCAACAGGCTACCAGTGGTGCTACAGTCAAACCTTGCTACTCCAAGGTACATGACACCAAAAAAACCTTCTGCGAATTGGTTATTTAAATCTAGTTTGACAGCTCGGCGAGGGGCTAAGCCCCTTGTAGAGACTACTTATTCTCTTAGAACACTTTCACGCCTTGGTGTTGCTTGCCGACAGCTTTTTGGCGGTTTGACCAAAAGCCTTCAAGTTCTCTACTGAGATCTGACCGTATGCATGCAAGACTAGACCGTTGGACTCTTCAGATGCCGCCTTGACTAAGTTGACCGTCTCCTTGGCGGTGACCGAGGGACTAAAGACGGCGAGTGGATAGACCTTCACTTCCCGCATTACTCCCCTAAGGGTTCTCCTTAGGGAACGCAACTCGTTGGCTATGCTGTTCCCGCCCCGATGTATGAGGGGCTCCTCTATTATTGGGTAGAGACAATCAAGGTTCTTGCCCAGCGCCCTGTAATCGTGACCCGCAATCCATGAGACCTCGGAGGGACAGAGATCTATACCAATGAGAGCGTCTGCATTGGCTTGCCTTGAGGCGATCATCATCCTTCCATTGATCTCTGAGACCATGTGCCGCCTATGCTGAAGCCACGAACTCAAGCCGAGCAATGAAGCCCAGGACCTCAGAATCTTTAGCGAAACCGAAAAGGGATTACTCCCAGCAGCTTCCATGATCCTCTGAGGCTCACCGAAAGGTTTGGGGAAGAAAACCAGTCGACGCTTGACCCCATCCAGATTGATGCCTTGGTTCCGCGCTTCGGCTCTACAGTATTTGCAGAAGCATGTCAGGTTTCCCGTCCTGAATGAAGATGTTATTGAATAGTGGAGCTTCTCAAGCTCAACACCAGCCACATCATAATTTGATAGAACATCGCTTGTTAGGCTGAGCATATACCTCTCAACGCTGGGGTTGTTGAAGCACATGAATGGGTATGATCCATCGCTTCTCTCTCCGGCACTGCTCAGCTGGGCGTATTCTGGCTTTCTCTTGAGTGCAACCTGATTGATGAGGCAATTAACCACGGCATAAACCTGAATCCCCTTCTTCCTAGCTTCCTTACACACTTCGCTGAGAACATCCAGGCTTCCGAACTGCTTTGCCCTGGTCGGCTTGATCTTTGAGCCCTCATAGAATTTCGGAGATGGCGTGAAACACACGGCGCCTTCCTCGCCCGATGAAAGGACGTAGGGAGTGGGCTTCTGGAAAGCGTTTACCGGGAGATGGACGTATTCGCAATGGGACAGACTGCTTAGCTTGGCAATGATCTCCTTGGCTCCTTCGCCAGCTATGCCGTCAGGGTAGCATCGAATCCCAAAATGCAATTCTCTACACCGCCACATCTTCACGGAACGAGGTTATTCGAGTCTGCATAGCGGAACAGGATTTGAAAAGACCAATATTCTTCCATTCTCGGAACCGGGACACCTTGGGAGGGAGCCCGGAGCATCGGCTCCAACTTTGGGAGCGAGGCAACGCGGACTGTTGCTCACCTCAACATCAAAGCACAATTCGTTTCGGTCTGTGAGATGAAGTATGCGGAAAGAAGAAACCCGGACTCGCTCCACTTCTTGCCCTTTGACTACTTTTTCCTCTGCTTCTTGGCATTGGGAGCCTTGGCTTTTTCCTTGGGTTTCGCTTTCTGTGTGCTCCTTGCTCTGCCTTTCGTTCCCAGCGCTTCCTGCAATGTTTTTACGTTTTCTTCATGAACACTTTTGCGCAGGTGGTCAACTCGAAGGTGAGCCGACTTCATGTCATCGACGGACGCGCCTGCTTCATCGATTTCCCCGTAACTGAAGCCTCGACCCGGTCTAAGGACACCTTCCCTGGGCTTCCCTAACGGGGGCTTAACCATTGGGGTTCTGGTCTTGCCGCTATTTTCTTCGCTCATGCTCGTTCTCAGCCTCTTTCAGTTCTACGAGGTGTGCTTAAGAATAAGCACGAGAGCTTAAAACCTCTTCTCTAGAAGGCAACTCTCATTTCACTTCAGCCATGCTGGACGAGGACTGTCATTACTTCACTTATTCAGGAAAAAAGAGAGGAATAGAGTTCTGCAACTCTGTCATAGGTCCGCGTAGTCACCCTTCTTTTTCTTCGTCTCCTCACGCTCTTCTGAACTTTCCTTGGAAGACTCCGCTTCTCCAGAGGGCTCTTTTCCGCCTTTGCCTTCAAGTCGTTCCAGTTCCTTGGCTATGAGGTCGACGTCTGTCTCACTGGGCTCGGTCCCAGCAGACTCTTCCACAGCCCCCTGCTCTTCTCCGGTTACCACTTCCTGTGGGAGCGCAGACTCCTCAGCTGCTTTCTGGCCTTTTACTGCCTCTTTCTCGAGCTCTTCCATCTTCTCCTTCGAGAGTATTGTCAGTCTGTCCTGGAATATCGTGCCCACAATCTCGGTTCTCGTCCGCATGGGGACTGGCTGAAGCATCTCTCCTTTGGTGATCAGTTTGACGCTTTGGTCGATCTTCTTGATAACGAACGGTATCTTGGACCTGCGGTAGAAGACAACTCCGAGTATTCCTATTAGGACAGCGCCAGCACTTCCCCCACCAATCATCATGATAGTCATCAGGGAGAATCCACCAGTCTGGAACCTAAGCGGGATGGTTTGGCTTTGGGTGAAGTAGTTAGTTGCTGAAGCCGATATTATGAAGTCAATTCCATTACTGGAAATCCAGCCGGTCTCGAGGTTTATCGCGTAAGTGCCGTCCCCAACATATGAAACAGTATAATGGCTATGATCGATCCCAAGCAAAGTGTGAGAGTCAATCAAAGTGATGTTGGCATTCGGAATACCCTTGTCGGCGTGATCGGTGTCCGAGTACCGCACTGTATACGTTGCATTCGATCCTTTGACTATTGATTGTGGAAGGGTGGGTACGATTTTCGTACTGATGCGATTGACGTACATAATCTCGAGTCCGATTAAAGGTGGAGTTGTAGCATATGTGTGGTTGCCTTTGACAATCAAGACTATTAGTGGATACGCGCGATAGTTAGATGTGCCGAGAATGACACTTGTCGTGTTAAAGAAGACCGTGTAGAGCCCATTGCCATTCTCAGTAAAGTTCCATATGACGTCTGGATTGACTGTGTAAAATGTTACTCCGATACTTGCCCCGAGAATCGGTTTGCCGCCATGGACAGTGTCGGTGTAGTTAATTACTATGTTACCTAGGTCGTTCCAATAAACATAAAGACCTGCGTCCGACTTCACAGCTAGGTTGGTTGCGATCGGTAATATGCTCAGAGTCGGATAGAGCCACTTATCCTCGTAGTAGCCATTTGCTGTCTGCACGCGAACGTGTAGCCAGAGTGTATAGTCTCCCACGGGAAGTGAGCCATTGAGCGTTAGAATCCAAGAACCGTGTGTCGAGTCCAGTCTCATGTTGTAGATAAAGCTGCCAGTGTAGTTTATTGCTCCCGTCTGTTTGTCGTACAGCTTTACATGATCCCATAGGCAATTGGATATGTTAGATATGCTGCCGGTATGATCAAGATCTTTGTAGATGAGTATTGCCGTAGAGTTGTCCCGCCAGTACACGCTTATCTGAGCTGGGGTTGAGGAGAGGTCGGTGTGAATGTTTCGCACAGTGACCTGCGCAGCTATTCCCGTTATCGAGTCCCAGTGCGGCCTTGACAGATCGAAAGCCACGTTAATTGTTTGTGGAGATAGTCCAGCTATGCTCAATGAAAATCTGTAAGTTCCGTTTCCGAATGGGGTAGCAACGCTGTATCCATTTGCCCAGTTGCAGGTGGCGCTCGCGCCGAAGATAGGCGTGTGCCCAGAGTCAATGTCACGGAAGGTAATCAAGAAAGTCACATTATCTCCCCAAGCCGTCGTGACTGATAGATAAGGCTCAGTGTGAGTTGTGTACCTGTCTCGAACATTGAGGTAGCCGAGGTTAACTGACAATGACTGATAGTGAGTCTTATTCGCCTCGATGATCAAGAACCAGCTGCTAGTTCCAAGCGACGTAGTGTTGGTTCTGAAGAATAGCTGGTATGTTCCGGCGCCCATATCGCTGTACCACCATCCGATACCTGAGGAGCCTAGCTGCTTACCGCCACCCCAAGTGCCATTGATGCTAAGGATGGCGCCAGATATTCCAAAGCCGTGATCGATATCCGTGTATACTAGTTGAACCACACTTACAGTGGAGTTCCAGGCATAAGTCTGTGCAATACTGAAACCCGCCGAGCTTCCAGTTGTGGCTATGTCTCTAACGAAAACCCTAACGAAGATGCTCTGCGGCACGAAACCCCCTAAGGTTGCGTTGACCTGGATCCAAGTTCCTTGGGGCGCAAAGTGTAGATATGCAGTTGGACCAGCTATGTCCACCGTGTAATTACCACGTATCCCCAGTGACGACATGGAGGAGGCGGACCAATTGCCTTCGCCAGTGTGAGTGCCGTTCCACCTCCAAATCACGTTGGCTCCCATTATGCCAGAGCTGTTCCGTGAATTCGTGTACATGACTACCAGCTTGAAGCCATCCGAAAAGGTTGCCGTAAAAGGCTGCTTAGGCGACGTGAGACTGGTTGGCGTGAGGCGAGAGAGAGTGGAGTTTGTAGTGAATCTTGCAATACCATTAGCCGCTTGGTTTGTACTGTTCCAGTTGACGCAGAAGCGCCAGAAAGTTGCTTGCAGGTTGATACCATCAAACCATGTGACGTTACTATCAACCCATGGATTGAGTTTCAGCGAGAACGAGCCGTTGCCGGGGGAGAGACTAGGACTCCAAGTTCTGCTCAAGTAAGAGCCGCCTGATTCATTGTAGAGCCGGATAGTCGGCGCATATGAAGCGATGTTGGATGGTATTCCTCCACTTCCATCTCTCAAGAGGCATATGAGTCTCGTCGTGTTTCCTGATATAAAGGAAGTCGCATTCATCCAGTGAGTCTCGTTTTCACCTTGTGTGAAAAGTAGTGTCCTCAATTGACTTGGACCAATGTAGTTCGGCGCATATATCTGTATCACAAGCAGGCGAATTGGGGGATTCGGAGCAAATACGCTCCCAGGCATCTTGACCCAAGATGCGGTGGCGTTTGACGCAGTGCTATAAGTTGTAACGGATATGCCTCCGAATGTGATCTGGTTAATCCCATAAGTCGGTGCAAGTAGCCAGTCCGGCGGGAAATAGACGGTAATGTTGTAGTTGTTGTACGAGTTGATGTCATCAGGAGTATCGTAAGTGCACGTCCAAGACGTACGCGAGTCATCACTGACCGTGAAGGTTACCGAAGTCGTCTGAGTGCCGTGCCTAGCATACGTGGTTGAGGAGTAGCTGAACGAGACGATGCTGGAGTTGTAGCCAGGTTTACCATTCGTCCCATTAGTCCAAAAATGGAAAGTCACTTGTGGGTACGGTGATCCGAGTCCGGTCCACGGAGTCGACGGGTTGAACGTCAAACTGCCGGAGCCAGCTGACCCCGTCATAACGTACCACGGTTTAGAATTCGCATCATCAAAAACCCGCAGCCTAATGCTTGCGGGTGTTGCCTTATACTTCAGGTAGAAGCTCACATTATCAAAGTAGAAGTTTGGATTGGTCCCGATTGGTATGAGAAGGTTTGTGCCAATGTATACTCCAACCTTGATCTGGACTGCTGACTGGTTGAATACAGAGGCCGGGATCACGGTGGTAGCTATCTGCCAACTGTTTGCAGTTAGGGACGAGAAGCTTCTGTTATCGTATCGGTTCGCACCCACCCAGACCGAGAGGTACGAGTCCGTGCTTGGAACTATCGTGCTTAGAGTCGTGTAGTACCTAAAAGATAGTAGTCCATTGTCAGCGGCGATTTGGTTGAAGTTGACCGTTTGCCCCCATTGAGCGTAGCTTCCAGATGAGAAGGCGCCATATCTTATGTATACGCCTACATCGTCCCACCGCGCGGCGAGCGTCGCTTGGGAGCCCACTGTCACCGTCATGTAGACATAGACCCAGAGCCTAATCCCGTATTTCCCTGTTGAGGTCATCTTGCTAGTTATGTCATATGTCGAAACGCCAGCGGGTTTCGAACTTGTGGTCGTTGGGGTTACATCCAATATTGTATAGTCAGTCTCAGTGCTGCCGGTAGGGAAGTATCTCAGGATGATCTGAATGTGAAGGATTGTTGGATCAGCGATCTTTGTGTACGTTGGTACCCATGACTTCCAGCTGATGTCCGCGTACTGTGGCGGGGTAAGACCGTTATAGGTGAAGTTCTGATCACAATACATGTCAGCATAAACCGCTGCGGGGTTGCCTGAATATCTGGTGTAAGTTCCTCTCTGTTCCCACTCATCTCCTGTAATGCGGCCATTCGAATAGGTTCCATAAGTAGTCGAACTGGGCACCGTCTTCTTTACCCAAGGGGTTTCCGACGTGGTGAAGTTCCCATTGATTATGTACGTGTTAGTGACGTTGGTCTTCCCCGTCAGCGTTATGTAGTCGCTGCCGGTCGTTGTTCCTGGATACGGAGGACTGCTCACATAATTACTTGGTCCTGCCAGGGCGTTTCCAGGATCATTTTCCGTGTAGCCCCATGGTGAAGATGATGAAGTGAATTGCCCGTTTGCTACGAAGTCTGCGTACCTTGTTATGCCGCTAAATGTTGTTGCGAGTTGATAACCGCCCCAGCCAACGCCAGGCAGGGTTGGTTGAAAGGCAGTGCCGTTTGAAGAGGCGGAGCCAGAATAGAGCCTATCTGCAGATTCCTGCAAGGAGCGAGGGCTCCCAGTCCCAGCATAAGTTGTCGTGCTTGCTGCCGCCGGAGCCGTGAATGCGGTCAACCCAGAGACCACGAAGAATATCAGAACAACCGTTACAGAGATACGACGCACGTTATTCCTCAATTTACTCTTCTCCATGCCTCTGAGTAGAAACAGGAAACTGCGATTACGCAGTCTGGAAAGTGGCTGTTTCTAAGAACAGTGGGCGAGTTATAAATGTCTTCCCTTAGCCAGAGGCCCCTGGATAAATGTCTTTCGGCTTCTCTTCATGAGATCGCAGTTGCATAGCATCTGCCAAGAATGTGAAAAGTGTAATTGGAGGGAAGCGTGAAAGAGGTCTTGACCGCTCATTTGGGGATTCTCCTCAGGAATCTTGCTCAGATGGCTCTGCTCGGGTGACCAGAGCGCTGTCGACAAGTTCGTCAATTCTGTCCTTGATAATCTTCTCTCTGGTTTTCATTATTTGGGACTCATCTAGTTCGCCGTCTCTTATCCTTCTAATTGCCCCCTCTATGGCTTCCTTTCTGATATTCTTCATTCCCTCACTGTTGAAGCGATAAGTGTCTTTTGTCTTCCTGCATCGAGAGTATTTTGTCTGGGAGATGCGGGTACACAAGCCCTTTTCCTCCCAAGTCTTGAGAATTCCTTTCACAAGGCGGTGGACAACGGGGAACCTAGTCTTCTCAATTTCTGCTGCAATGATTATGGTTTTGGCGAGCTGCGAACTCGTAAACTCGTTTCCGCGGTATCTTGAGTTTGTCTTCGTTATGTAGTCTACTATGATGCCTCTGAATTCCTCGATAGCTATTTCATTGCTGGCAGTCTTGGCTTCCGTTTCTGGCTGAGTCATTTCTCAGCTCACTCCATAGCCTGTGAATTATTTCTCTCTCGACGGGGAGCTTCTTGTCTATGCTAGAAACTCTTCCTTCAGCATTTGCAGATAATTGACTGCCATTTCGCTTGAGATCTCTCCAGATGCCCACTTTGTCCGGATGTTGTCGATCATGTATTCTGGGAAGAACAAAGAGATCTGTGGGTCTGCCTTGAGAAGGTATGCCCTATGGTTGGAGCTGTCTGTAAGCTCGCTGACTATTCCTAGTTTCACCAAGTTCTTGATCAGCTTGCCAACCTCGTTACCCGATTTCTCAGTTAACTTCACGAGTTCGTCTTTATCGAGCACGCCCTTCCTGAGTTGGGATATCATCTGGTATAGGCTTGAATCGGTCAGTATTTCGGCGACCTTCATCATGTCATCCTCTGACGGCTCACGTTTCTTAAAGAAATCAGTGATCTGGTTCCTCGACAGTTTTGCCGTATTTCCTTTTATCTCGCCTCTAAGTATCCTAGTCATTACTACCTCAGGAGGCACGAAAGCCGCAAATACATCCCGCGCGAGAAATATGCAGTCTCCTGTGACTCCTTCGACGACTCTCTTCTTGACAATGCCGGCCCTTGTTAGCGGGACCAGTAGTAGGTCTATGTCTGCTATTTGGGTTCCGAGCTCCTGTTCCAGCCACTCTTGTAGTTCCATCTTCGACATGCAACTTTCCGTCAATCTCCTGAAGATGAGCCTCCTCACTGGGTCTGAGAGTATAAGGGCTATTCTCTGCTCATCAGTTAGCTTAACGTACTCTGTGAGCCGGTCATACGCTTTGGCGAGAAAATCTTGGTAATTATCCATACCCAGTTTCTTTAGAAGATCCCTCGCAGCCTCGGTTAGTGGTTCCTCAAATATCCCTGCATCCTCATCTGAGCCTAGGATAAGCGCAATGTAGTACTGTGCCTCACCCTTTCGGACAAGGCCGGTGTAGTAGCTTGCGACGTTCATCGCTTCCAGCTTCATTGACATAAAGCCAGCTTTTCCCTCTCCCATGGCGTGAGAAGTAAAAATCCTCATCGTCTCGTCAGCTGTCAGTTGGAGGTCTTCAGGGTACTTGGCGTCAAGCACCGTGCCCTGATTATCATCCCATCTGACTGTGACAATTCCCTTCGGCATAGGATCCGTTCAAGCCTCCTCTAGGCCTTCATGGGTTGCCAGCTCGCTTCAATATGCGCGAGCACGCCGTGTTCAGGCTTCCGAGAACCTCCTCAGCGTATTTCAGTAGGAAGCCCACATTCTTGACTAATTATTGGGGGAATCAAGATATCAATATTCCCTTTCATTCTGCGATGATCGCAACATCTCCAGGTGACAATGAGTCTGATTGGGATGAGATTCTTCACGAACTGCTATCTACGGTTATCCTGAAGAACTGTCATTTGGCTGTTGCTCCAAGATCCTTTCCTGTTGGCGCCAGCAGCTCTTTTTCCATTGTCTCTAGTTCCTTTTTCACGGAGCCTGTGATCTTCAATTCACCAGTGTTGACTCGAACGCGGAGAGACATCCACCTGAAGGAATCGGAGAGTAGTTGCTGGAAGTTTTCCTGGTTGCGGCGAGCGATGAGCCTCCCTGAGATCTTTTCAAGCGATTCCTTGTATTTCTCCCCGCTCTCGTCTTGTCTCAGAACTATGGCAACCATGTACTGCGGTCTTCCTCTTACAGCCATTCCAGTATAGAAGCTGGCAATGTTCGAGTTACCTATTCTGAGAGTCTGGAAACCGGTAGTCCCAGCCATGGCTGCGCTGCTGAAGGCCGTTATGAGGTTTCCTTCATTGTAGAAGCGCTCGTCGGGGAAGTGTTCCCCAACAACTGGCCCAGTAGCGTCGTCCCAATGTAGTATGATGAGACCCTTAGGCATAGTATAGTTGCTCCCACCATTTTCTTAGGGCAGAAACCAACTTCTACCCTTTCAGATACTATGATCGCTATCAGTTAAAATCTTTTGCCAGTGCCAAGTCTGCTCTTCGCCTTGATCGTCATCTTCGCAACGTGGGCCAAACACGGTGGATCCTGATCTATGTGAGTACATAAGATTGTAGGTTGGCCTTCATGAAGTCGAGTGTCCGCTTATACTCGTTCATGATCCTGTCGTAGCCATCTTCTGGCACTTCCTCCGTGCCCATGCGTTCCCCGCTCTGTTCAACAATGGTCCACCTAGAAAGATCTTCTCTTGACGGAGTGACCAGCTGCCGCTTGTCAGCCAAAAACATGCTCAACTTGTGGGGGTCATCGTACTGTGATTTCCCACTAGAGAGAATGGATGAGTACGGGGCATAGATCTTCTTGTTAATCCCCTTTAGTACAAATCTGGCCTGTGACAGCCCGCTTGTCAGCTTGATCTCCAAATGCACATCCGTCGTAGATATGTATTCTATGGTCGGAATCGAAGCGAGAGATCTTACTTCCGCAAGTTTCCCTTGGACAAGAGGTTTTCCGCGGGTCATCATCACCTTTCTAACGTGGCTCTCTATTTCCTCCTTTGAAGACTCTTCCAAGGGATCTATGACATCTGGAGAGACCATGTTTACCAGTGGAAGCATCACGTTGGGCCTTAATTCAGTTGGGTCGAAGATTACGGCGCTGATTGTATGTTCGAACTCTATTCCACCGGTTGCTTTCTTTATTACTCCTTTGACATAGCCTGGGCCTATTAGTGCTGACCGTACAATGTCGTCTGATCCCTGTAAAATAAGGGACCAGAGCTGCCTTGAGGCGATCAGTATCTTACCTTCAAACTCGTCCCTACCAAACTTGGAGATGAAGCTAGGGACGACGAAGTCTACCAGCCAGTACATGGTTTTCTGTCCGTGGGACAAGCTAACCTCCTCCCATCGTGATTGTGTTTCCGTGCTAAGATTTCTGCATGGGCTCTTAATGTTTTTCCCTAGGTTTCGCGTGTTCGAGCCGCTGGCCTTGTTTCCTCGCACTGTAGTCTGCCACAAGTTTCGAGGAGATAGTCTGACAGGAAGTTGTATAATGAGCTGAGGTCAATCTTCTCTATTATTTCGAGATCGTCTGTCTGCTGTTTCTGAACAAAGGTTCCAAGCTTCGCCAGCACCTCCTCCTTGTTCAGCTTCTGAGCCCCGTTGAATCGGTCATTCATATTCATGATCATATTGAGCGCCACGTCTATTGGCGGGTTCTTGTCCCCGCTCAGCACCTTGTGCACCTTTTCAACAGCTTTCCTCATGAATTCCTTTGAATCATCCCGCCGCGCCGCAAGTCTTATGTCTCGTTCCAAGAAGTCATACGGATCTTCAAGTAGCGGCGGAAGCCCTCCGTCTCTCGGGGTTGGCGAAACGACTGTCAGGTAGCTGCCTTTCTCGGGTGAAGCTGGTGGGGTGCTCCTGATCGGAATTAGCTGAGCTATTAGTTCAGCTAGACCCGCTTCCGAAATCGATTCGACAGGGGGGTTCATCTGTGACAATGCGTCTTCCATTCGGCTTATGTTACGCTTTAGAGGCTCCATCTCCCTGCTGGACCACGATGAGAAGTCAGCTGCTTGAAGGGCTGATTTCAGCTTGCTTAGAATCGCCCGGACTTCCCCAACTCTGGCGGAGAGAACTTCCAGTTTTTCGTACTTGGTTGGACTCTGTAGGATAGCCTCTGCCAACGCCAATGCCCCTTGGTAGGCTTTTGTCTTCCTATGAGAGGAGACCCACTTGTGAAGTATTGGCGCAATGAGCCCTCTTGTGATCTTGTCTCTTTCTTGGAGAATCACGACAACCTTCTCAAGTGGCAATTCCTTTGAATCCAGCATGCCTGCGATTGTTGTCATGATCCCTGTCTTGTCATTAACCTGGCGAGAGAACTTCTTATAGAGATACTCTGTCCATTGCCCTTCCTTCACGGAGAAGTCGAGTTCAGATGACTCTATTGGTGGAATGGCATCGTCCGTCTTCCCTAGTCTCAGGTACTCCCTTCTTAGCAGTTCGCATGCCACGTCTGAGGAGAGAATGCCGTCCATAGATATCTGGTAAGCAGCAAGACCAAGAGCTAGCGGTACACCGAACTTTTCGGCTATTCGTCTTGCATCGGGTTTCGGCACTTTGAAGATCTTCTGGCTGAATTCGCCAAAACTTGCTTTGAACTCGGTGTTCAGATCCCGGATGGTATTGTCAACTGTTTCTTCATCTCCACCCGGGTAGTGTTTACCTCCTCGTAACTCCTTCCTGATCCATTGGCTCAAGTGATTTTCTCCCCTAAAATGAATCGGCTATGCAGAGGAAACAGCCACGTACCTTTGCGCGTGAAGCCCCCAGAAAATGTGGGAGCAATATGCAAACTATTTGACGGGTTTGCGTATATAAGCACTTTTTCGAGTTATCAATCAAACGAGAGAAGAAAGGAGAAGGAAGTGCACGCCGAAGCCCAACAAGAGAGACATGGCGGTAATCGTTGCTGATGCCTTGAACCACGAGAATTTGACCGTGTACTCTACTTGCATTACAAGCCAGATCACCATTAGTATCCCAAAGAGTAGGAATACAAGGCTCATCAATGAGAGTATTGCTGACATTCTTTTCTCACCAAGTGATCGATGACTGGCAGATGAACATGCTGGGTCTTCTGTAAAGCGGTTCTCAAGTCAAGCCCATCTAAGTCTGCTATGTTCTCGACGGCAACGATCTTGCCTGAAGGGCTACTTGATACTGGGACTTCCCAGTTCTACTATAACTCTAACTTTGGATATTTAACTCTTTACAGACGCGGGCCAGAAAACCCACGTCTTCTCGGGAAGTCTCGCAATTTGAAGTGGAGTAGTCCACAAGCTCGAAGTCCGCTCTACATCTTGAACCCGTACTCTTCCTCGAAGATCCTTCTAAGAAGTGAGTATGCTCCTTGCGGAGGGATCACGCCCTTCTCGGTTATTATTGCATCTATGTATTCTGGAGGGGAGACATCGAACTGAGGGTTTCTAACTGTAAGGTTTTCCCTCAATTCGCCATCGTATATCATAGATGGGTCTTCCTCCTCTATTGTAATACGTTGCCCTATTATGGACTCTGGATAGAACTTGTAGGTGCCCGCCGCGACCAGTGTTCTCACGCGAGCTTCGTTGGCGAGCGTGGCTATGACAGAGGTGCCTATCTTGTTCACTATTGCGCCGTTGACGGCGATGGCTTCCGCCCCCACGATGACGTTATCGACATCGTGCATGAATACTCTCACTGCGATGTCTATTATGAAAGTCACGGGAAAACCTATCTTTAGTATTTCCTCGGTCATTTTTCTGCCTTCGAACGCAGGCCGTGATTCTGTGACGATTAGATGGACTTCTTTTCCTTCCTCTTTGAGCTTCTTGAGGATTGACAGGACAGATGTGCTGTAACAGTGCGTCAGGATTAGGTCGCCATTACTAATCCTTTTGGAGCCTATCTCTCCTATTTTCACCTTGGCTTCGTCAATCTTCGCACGAAATGTCTTGGCGGCGTCTATAGCTGATTGTCTGACACCCTCAGCCTTCAATCCTTCTTTAGCCGCCAGCGTAGCTCTATGAATAACATAGCGAGTTGAGTTCTGGAGAGAGGCTGAAGTTGGGCGTGACTCCGAAAGCATTCCCCCGGTTTTCTTCAATTCATCCAAGAATCCTTCCGGTGTGCGTGCAGTAATTGATGATGCAGCCTTCTCCAAGGCATAGGATGCGGCCTTTGCAGTGTCATCTGCAGTCGATATTTCCCTGCGTCTTATCTTCCAGATAATGTCAGTCACTGATCCTAGAGCTTCGTCCCTCATTATCTTCATTCCCCCGACTAAGGTCACTCCGAAACCTGAGCCAACCGAAGAGAGCCTGTTGGGAATAAGTTTTAAGAACACTAGGTCTTCTTAATGCTATAAATCTTTTAATAAATCATGCGGTTAACCTGTTCATGCTTTGTCATGTCTTCTGGAAACGGCATCTAAGAGAGGCGTGAAAGAATTTTGGAGGAAGAAGTTGAACGGATTGCAAAGGACATCGAGTCCATGAGGATCAGGGGTGCAGGGAGAATTGCAAGAGCTGCTGCAAGCGCCCTCTCGATCGTTGCTACGAGATCAGCGGCTGCTGACACGGAAAGTTATGTTGAGGAAATGGCTCTTGCAGCAAAGAGACTCATAAACACGAGACCAACTGCCGTCTCCCTTCCAAATAGTGTACGATACGTAATGAAGAAATTGAGGGAAGGAGTCAAGGCAGGCTACTCCCTACAGAGACTTAAGAGCTATGTCATAGATGTTGCAGATACCTTCATTGAGAATTCTGAGCAGGCCGTCATCCGAATAGGGGAATACGGGAGTAAACTGATAGAAAGCGGCGACACGGTCATGACTCACTGCAATTCAGCCGCGGCCCTTGAAATCATCAAAACTGCCCATAGGCAGGGGAAGGACCTCAGAGCATTTGCCACGGAGACGAGACCCCTGTTCCAAGGTCATATAACCGCTCAGATCCTCAGCAAGGAAGGAATTGATGTTTCACTAATATGCGATAACGCCGTCAGATACTTCATCAGCAGAATCGACAAAGTGATAGTGGGAGCTGACGCAATAGCGGCAAATGGAGCGCTTATCAACAAGATAGGCACATCGATGGTTGCGTTGGCAGCAAAGGAAGCGTCCATCCCATTTATCGTGGGAGCTGAGACGATCAAGTTCAGCCCTGAGACGATCATAGGGGAACTAATAAGAATCGAGGAAAGACCTTGGACTGAAGTCATCAGCCCAGAAATACTCAGAAACATAGGAGAAGTCAAGGTCTACAATCCGGCTTTTGACATCACCCCCCAAATGTACATAGATATGATCGTAACCGAAAAAGGTGTCATACCGCCACAAGGCGCTATCGACATCCTGCAAGAGGACTATGGCTGGATGACTCCAGAGGAACTGTACATATTATGAGGCAGAGATAGAAACCAATTGGCGGGGACGTGCGCATGGGCAGAGATGAGATCATAGACAGGACATTTGTGGCTGAGCCTTCAGATCTTGACCCTGACAAGTTTGTTGTCGCTACCTATTATGTAGATGCAGATTTCTCCACATTAAAAGCAGGTGAGCAGATAGCCATCGAAGAAAGCATAGGAACATGGACTGATGTGAGCACCGCTAGAGAAGACGTGAAGAGACTAGCAGGCAGAGTCTTTGAACACCCTCAAGGAAATGAGGGTGTAATCAAAATAGCCTACCCACTCGAACTCTTCGATGTCGATTCAGGCATTCCAAACCTGCTGAGCATTGTAGCTGGCAACTTATTCGGGCTTGCGCCATTAAGAAGCGTGAAACTTCTGGATATTGAGCTACCGAGAGCATATGTGAAGAGCTTTCCTGGCCCGAGACACGGCATAGAGGGAATCAGAGGCATCATTGGAACACTCAAGGATCGGAGACCACACGTCGGAACCATAATCAAACCAAAGGTCGGGCTGAACCCGAAGCAGACGGCGGAAGTCGCTTACCAAGCCGCCGTAGGAGGAGTAGACCTTGTAAAAGACGATGAGACCTTGACAAATCAGCCCTTCTGCCCACTAGAGGAAAGAGTGAGTAGAGTCATCGAGAAACTTGATCAAGCTACGGCAGAGACTGGGAGAAAGATACTCTACGCCACCAATGTCTCGGCTTACCATGAGAAGATGATGAAACTGGCGCAGACGGCAATGAACAATGGCGCAAATTGCCTTATGATTGATTTCCTCACTGCCGGATTCTCAGGCCTACAAGCATTATCATCTGAGAGTTCATTCAACGTTCCGATACACGTCCATAGAACGATGCATGGCGTGTTCGACAGGAACCCCAAACAGGGCATAGCTATGATTGTATTAGCCAAGCTTGTACGATTAGCTGGCGGTGACCAACTACACACGGGGGCAGCTGCTGGCAAAATGGAGGATGCAGGTAAGGCCGTCAAGGACGTGAATGATTTCCTCAGATCCGAGTGGAATGGACTCAGGACTGTCCTGCCAGTCGCGTCTGGAGGAATACATCCAGGGATCGTTCCAGACAACGTTCAAGCACTGGGCAAAGACATATTGATCCAAGCTGGAGGAGGAATACATGGTCATCCACAGGGCACAAAAGCTGGAGCTGGAGCGATGCGGCAAGCCGTCGAGGCAGTCATGAGTAAAATTACATTGGAAGTGTATGCAAAGTCACACAAAGAACTTGCGTTGGCTTTGGAGAAGTGGGACAGAAGATATGGAAAAGAGGCAGATTAATCCGTAAGGTTATTCCTCTATTAACGGGATCGCAAACAATGGGTTTCGGGAATTTTTCACAAGGTCTGCTTTCGGGGGTTCATCATGTTTGCCTAAGAAGTCGAAAAACAGTTCCGCCAAGGAAATCATCAAGTTCGGAATAGTGATAGCTATTATCATTGGCGGCGTACTGGGCGCAAACGTGGCGCTACAGGCTGCCCTAGGTACACCAATTCCAATAGTCGTGGTTACTTCGGGCAGCATGGTTCCAACAATAAACGTGGGAGATGTATGCGTGATACAAAGGGTTAGCCCTGATCAGTACGTTGTCGGGAACCATACCACCCACACGGGTGACATCATTGTATGGGATGCCACAGGCATACTGCAAACGGAAGGCAATGAACCCGTAATACACAGAATTGTTGACCGCAGATACAACAACGGCACGGGGCACTTCGAGTTCCTGACAGAAGGAGATAACAATTTTGGCCCAGATCGTAGAACCGACAACGGGAGCCTTGCATGGTTTCAGGACGCCAGAGTGTACGGCAAAGTCACACTCATAATACCTTGGATTGGCAACATATTCCTGTTCCTCAGAGGGGGAGGCGTATGGCTGGTGGTCTTGGTACTTGCAGTCATCATCGTACTGATGTTCGTAGAGGAGATGTCCAAGATAGAGAAAAAGGCAAAGGAGAAGCTTGAAACTAACCCTAATGGGAAAGGGTTGCATAATTCGAGTGAGTACGCAACCTAAGATTGTGGATGCGAGACTATCGAGATGAATTCGTCTTGGGGTTTTATTGCCCCGCTCCCGACCACGACCCTATAAAAGCACAACTTGCCAGTCCTCGCATCCTCTGCCTTTTCGAGCGAGCCTGATACCTTTATTTCATCTCCTTTGAAAGCTATCCCCCTTAGTTCCCCTATCATAGATACTACCTGTGAAGGTCTCATGTCGGCTTCCACGCGTGACTGTGGGTCAAGTGGTCTGTATCCTGACACGCCGTAGATGGCAGGTCGGAAGAGAGACTCTCGATCTTCTGTTACTTTACATATGAATGATAAGTGGCGTTCGCTGTTGATGTAGTTCAGGTCTCCGAAGTGCTCAGTTATCTCTTCGTATGTTCTGATGGCGTTGAGTACGACTCTTTTGCCTTTCCAAGTGAAACGGTTCCTCCTCAACGTATCGAATATCGTTTCCTCGAGTAGACCGAAGCCACCATTTCTGTTAGCTAGATCATTGAGTTCCGCCAAGACTTTTCTGAAGTTTTCTGCGCCATATACCGCAACATCGATGTCGCTCTGCGGGTTATGCATCCCGAGCGAAATTGAGCCATGGACCCCGAACTTATCTAGCGGAACCCTGCAACACTCTGAGAGGAAGCTCGTCAACTTCGTTGCCATGTCCTCCAAATCATCTAGGTGCCCTTCTCGCTCCTTCTTGAAGAGCCTTGCTAGGCTCGTCGAGGGTTCGTATATCTTCTTAATGGCGGTCTTCGGAACCGTGAGCAGCGACTTCTTAAGCTTAGGGTCTTCCACGACGTACCCTGAATGATTCTTCCTGAAGACGCCAATTATGTGATCGTAGTTGCTAGGCGAGTAGAGCATTGCCGGCCTTACGAGTTCTGTGTCCTCGAGTTTCCATTCGTAGGGTAGCCACTCTATCTCGAATTCCTTTGCCAGTTTCTTGGGAACGTACTTGAGGTACGAGATCACTCTCTCCGGTGGATGGAGATATCCGATTACATAAAAGACGAAGCCCTCCTTTGTCAGTGTGGCATCGCCATCTCGTGGAATCCACGTTCGGATCTCGGCAGAATTCCGATTAGTCTGTGACAGTCTGCTTTCCTCCAAGATTCCGTCCCGATTGTTGTCCCGTCTACGCGCTGGGCGAGCTTCTCTCCGACTCTTCCTTTTGAACTCCTTTAGGGCCTCTTCCGTGCGCCTATGTTTCCTTGATGCTTCGCCCAAGAATGCGGGTCTAATTCTGCGCTCATCCTTAGACCGTTTAGGATCGATATCAATTGAAGAGAATATGTCGTCTATTACCTCCTAGTTGATTCATCCAAGGTTTCCCCGGTGAAGCCTTGCTGGGTCCTTACTTTTGTAAGTCTCGAGCCTGATTTTGCTGGCCTACCTTGCGCTTCTTCGGTTTTTGCCTTGATCCTATTGAGGATAATATCGAGAGCCCTTTTGGCTGCGTCGGTGGCTGTGAGTTTCTCTGAGTCTAGAACAAGGTCGGGTTTATCCCACTTGTACTTGCCGCCGGGGGTATCAAACCTCTTCGCGATTTTTGAAATCAATTCTTGGGGAATAGGCGTTCCTCTTGTTGCGTTGCGTCGTTGCGCAACTTCAACGCTTACAAGCAAAAGAATGATAATGTATTCTGCCCGGTGTTTCCGGGCAATTCCAATGAGCCTATGCCTGGCTGACTCGTAATAGTTTAGATCATCGCTGATTACGACATCGAGTTTTTCTAGGCTCTGATCGATTAGCGTCCACGTCAGGGATTCGATAAAAGCCTCCTGCTTAGGATCGAATCGGCTTCTGAGGGCAGGCATCATCTCTCGAATCCTATCTGGATCAGCAATCATGGTGTGCAAGCCATGATTGAAATCTAGTTCCTTCGCCAGTTCCAGCGCGAGCTGAGTCTTACCAGTGCAAGGTATCCCACAGAGGATTACCAGCAATTTTGCCAACCGCCTGACCTCCAAGATCGCCCCTGCAGACAAACGAAGCTAGGCGTCTGAAGCGATATATTATCTTCCCTTGAAGACAGTGAACGAATCTGAAGAAGACGTAAGGAGGGAGAGAGGAGGGGGTAACAGTCGGAATTGGGGTCTAGTTTCTCTCGGCTAGCCCCTCGTTGGTCTGAAAAATCATACCTCTACTTTCAGGTTGAGTTTTTGAACCATTTCCTTGTACCTGTTCCGCACAGTTACCTCAGTTATGTGTGCTGCTCCAGCTACTTCCTGTTGAGTTCTTCTTTCTCCTTCTATGAGACCTGCTATGTAGAGAGCCGCTGCTGCCATGCCAGTAGGGTCCTTGCCCGCGGTCAGCCCCATCGCTTGAGCCTGGTCTATTATCTCGATTGCTCGTCGCTGAGCATTCACGGACATGCGAAGGTCTTCACCAAATCTGGAGATGAAGTCCTGTGGTTTAGGTCTCGGAATAGCTATACCTGATGTGTGCAAAATCAGTCTTATGCTTCTGCCCAGTTCCTTGCGTCCAGCATGCGTATGAGTCACTATTTCTTCAAGTGCCCTTGGCACGTGGTGGAGTCTGCATGCTAGGTAGACCGCCGCTGCAGTTACGCCATCAATTGTTCTTCCCCTCACCAGTCGCCTTTCAAGTGCCTTTCTGTAGATGATCGCTGCGGTTTCCTTGATGTCTCTCGGTATACCGAGCTGGCTCGTCAATCTATCGAGTTCGCTCATGGCTGTCGCCAAGTTCCGTTGCACGGAGTTGTGAACCATCGATCTGATCTGCCATTTCCGGAGTCTGTATATCTGCGCTCGTCTACTCGGTACCAGCTTGTTTCCGTAGACATCGATGTCTCTTCTGTCTATAACTGTACTGAGACCCTTGTCATGCATGGCAAAGGTTGTTGGCGCGCCTACGCGACTCCGACCTTCCTTCTCTTCAGAGGAAAAAGCTCTCCACTCAGGACCTTGGTCGATGTATCTTTCGGATATAACGATCCCACAATTTCCGCAAATGATCTCTCCCCTTGTAGGATCTCTGTAGATCACTGTGCTTCCGCATTCAGGGCACGGTTCAGATGGGGTCTGTTCCTTCTCCTCATTTGGCTTTGGCTTGCTCCCGATCACTTCGTCTGCCATCTCTTTTTCTACACCTCCTGTATCTTTCATAAGGCATTTCCTCACAAAGAAGGGTGAGCGATACCTGTCACTAGTATTCGATGCTGTCCGCTCCTGGCGGATTTTCACCCCAAAAACCCAGTTATTAACGGCCTTCATATCGTCAATTTAAGTAACCATTACCGCGGGCAGATAAATATATAAGTGTTACGCTTCATGACTGCTTAAAACTCTTCCGACTCTCGCAGGGAAACAGCTTCTGCAAGACGAAATTATGCTATAAGAGACGTGTTCTAACGTTAATTCGTTGTCTAGCCCGAACCACGTTGTGACTTGAGTATCTCTGCCAACAGCCACATTAAGGCCGCCTCAATATTCTGACCAAGTTTCGCCGAGGTCTCAAAGTACTTCAGTCCAAGCCTTGAGGCGCGGGCTTCTGCTGTGGATCGATCGACGAGTCGCCTGTCGGTCAAGTCAATCTTGTTACCGATGAGAACTCCAGGGATGCCACTTGTCGCACTGGCGCACTCTCCCACCCAGTCATCCACCCTCGCCAACGTGTGAGGCATAGTGACGTCGAACATGAAAACAGCGCCTGCACTACCTTTGTAGTACATAGGTCTGATTATTTTGAATTGGGGCTGCCCGGCCAGATCCCACATTATGAGCGTGACTTGGGTTCCCCTTACATCAATTCTCTTGGTTGTTATTTCGACTCCAATCGTCGGCAAATACTCGTCACGCAACTCCTTATGGGTGAAATTCCTTACGAGCGTCGTTTTCCCGACGGCGGGCTCACCCAAAACCACTATCTTGAAATGCGGTCCCTTTGAAATCGGGAACTCAACCTCATATTGCTCGTTCTTTTTGGGCAAATCTTCACTTTCCCCCTACACTGACGTTCAGACGCTGATCGGTGGATCAGTCCAGGCATGCTGGTTCCAACTTCAGAATGACTCAGGCCCTAGATCTATTTTCTCGTCGCCTTCTTCTTCGGCTTCTGGTTTCTTGGTCTCTGCGGATTCCTCTTTTACTTGATCAGCTGGCTCAGCAACCTCTGGAGTCTCTGCGACCTCGGGCTCAGCAACCTCTGCAGTCTCCGCGACCTCGGGCTCAGCAGGAACTGGCTTCAGCTTCATTATCCCCAGATCCATGAGAGTCTTCATGACGTTGTTGACTGCTCTATAGACATCTTCCTCTTTCTTTGCGCCTGTGCAAACAAGTTTGCCTGAACCGAAAAGAAGGATAACAACCTTTGGATCCTTCATCCTGTAGATCAGCCCTGGGAACTGTTCCGGCTCGTACATGACGTTTTCTAGGCTGTACGCGGCAAGCTCAAGGTTCAACTCCGCTCCCAAGGAAGCCGACGCAACTATGTTCTGGACGGTTATGACGGGTTCACCGGTAATTTGAATGCTAGCCTCACGCAGATGTTCGACTATTCTGTGGACTGCCCTCGAAGCTTCCGCCTCACTCTTGGCCCCGGTGCAGACCATTTTGCCGGAGTTGAAAATTAGGGTAGCAGTTTTCGGCTTCTTTAGGCGGTAGACGAGTCCCGGAAATTGTTCTGGATCATACTCGACATTGAGAAGCGAGCGGGCGACCTTGTCAAGATCAATCCTCTGATTGACCGTCACGGAGGCCACAACATTTTCTATCCTTATTTTTGGTTTCGGGAGTGTTGACAACGAATAACATCCTCCTTTTGGGGAAACACAGGTTCCTGAGTTAAGAGCTAAAATCATCATTGGTTAGCAGGGCTATCCAATCAACCTTCTTTTTTCCTTATAAAGCTTGTATACTATATAAGCTGCTCCTTTTAAAACAAACGATTCGCCTCGGATGTGCGCGATTAATAGCGCAGATGCAGCCGATCCCGAAAACGGTCATAAGAACCTAGAATGGTCTTTCCAGCCTCATCAGCTCATCTTTCCGCGTTTTTCTCAGATGCTTTTTCAGGATCTTGTAGTGCTTTTCGCATATGTACACGCGGTTGCTCGTCCCTTTCACCTGTAGGCCAGCTTGGCTTAGCGGCTTCCCGATACTATCTTTAGAAAGAGATCTAACTGCTGTTTCAGTGCAACCCGCAACGTTGCACGGAACGCCCTTCTTGATCTTGCCCATTATGAAACACCAGACTGTCACACGTATCGAGATTTGGGGATGTGGAGGAAAAGATGGTCTGACTTATGCTGTTCTGGCTCTTTAAATTATCTTAGAACTATGGCTCCGTGCTGCTGAGATTGGCATGCGCTAGGGTTTTCCTGAGAGTCTATCTTTTCGGAAGTCGAAGACCTCTGCGGAGACTTTGCCGTCCGTGATAAGAAGCCGCCCAGAGTCATTCACTTTGCCAACCGCTCTTGCTTCAACTCCATGCCTGTGAAATACCGAGAGGCAACTATCCTTATTCTCAGCTCTCACCGTCAGCACGACGCCGAACCCGGGATATGCTTTCAGCCATCTGTCTGAATCGATCCCTTGCGGCATAGGTATTTCCCCTAGGTTGATCACGCCTCCTGCTTTGCTTGAATGCAGGAGCATGCCAAGGGTACCAACAACACCTGGATTGCTGATGTCCTTCGCAGACGTTGAAACTCCACTACTCGCGATCTCGCGGATGGCGCTGAGGCAATTTGCGACCTCCGTCTTAGACTTGTGACTGGTTGTGTCCCAAGCATATTTGAACATGTTATGAAAATGACCGTCAAGGTCAATGGCTACAACAATAAGATCGCCTGGAGACGCAGCATCGCTTCTAAGCAGTGAATTCTTCTGTACAATGCCCAGGATGGCGACGCTCAGGGCATCGAATGGCGCGTCGGGATTGAGGTGCCCACCTACTATTGGAACATTGAATTTCATGCAACCGCTTACTATACCTTCCACGATCTTATCTCGAACGGCAGGCGAAGCGCTAGCTATCGTGTCAACTATAGCGATTGGCTCTCCACCTTTAGCCGACACATCGTTGACGGCGGCCAGAATTGAGCAATAGCCTGCAAACTTGGGATCGGCTTTGACGAGATCGTGCCACATTTCCTCTGCTTTGAAGAGAATTAGCCTTCCTTCGTCTCCGATATCAATCACCGCACAGTCTTCGCCAAATGACTCGATTATTCTGGCACCTGGAGGGGTTATAGAGAGTGCGGTCTCCCTCATTTTTCTGGTAATTTCAATAATAGGCAGCTTCCTGGTTGCGCCAGCGAAGGCTCTAAGCGAAGCAGCAGTCGATTTCAGATCAACGCTCACTATGATGGTTAGCCCCCAGGGGTCATTCAGCAGGTGACCGCGGAATTAAGTCCGTAATTCAAGCGCTTTCTTGAGCAAGTCCGATCATCTACTACAAAAAGTGAAATGGGTTTAAATAACTCGCTGCTAAGTCGCAAAAGCGATGAGAATATAGCTACGTGGAACACTTTAAGAAGTTTGTCGGTCTACTATCGAAAGCATTGCGATGGCCTCAGAGGCGCCCGATAGCGGGGGTGGAGGAATGCTGGTTTAACCAGGAATCAGCGCGCTACCCAATCCCACGCACCGGACTTCAAATCCGGTACACCAGAAAAACCTGTTTTGCGGGTTCTGATTGGTGTGGAGTTCGATGCTCCTCTAAGTGTAGGAGTGAAAATCTCCTCGGGCGCCGCCAGATTTCAGCCTTGCACAACCGGTTCCGGAGGCGCAGGAGAAGCTTCGTCTATTGTTCTAGACAACCTTCGTTTCCAATCCAAGACCTTCATGCTTACTGACCGTGACTGGTCGGGATCCAATGGCGTTTCCTGTGAGTGGTCATACAAGCTCGCCATTACGTCGCCGGTCTCGATGTGTATCGGGTCGAATCCTTCTAGTGTCTTGATTAGGGTCTCCCTCACGATTCCGATGAACGGGTATATGTCGCCAACGGGGGCCTTCACCAGCAACTTACCCAAAGCTGCATCTAGCTTCATTTCCACTTCTATCGTCTTGATGACTTTCGTTCTATTCTTCTCATCGAATTTCCCGATTCGCCCCACAAGCTCCTTGTACCTTTTCTCATAGTTCGTGAGAGCATCTGAAGATTCTTCGGGGCTGTCTGAGCATACAGTTATCTCCAGTTTTCCATCTGGTGCCAGAAGGAGTTTCACCGCCAGCTGGTGTCCAGAGGAAGACTTTGTGGACAACACTGCCTCTGCTGAGAAGGAAGATGACTCGCCACCCATTGTCCCGATATTCTTGTAGCATCTTGCCTTTATCGTAGCGACAGAATGATAAACTAATGCAAAGGAAGATTGAGCATCGAGACCGTTGACTGGAAGACTCGCTTGCCTGCAATCAAGACCCTCAGCTATCTTGCTCCAGTCGGATGATTCCATCGCAATCGCCTACTCAACATGATTTCTCAGAGGACCACTATATGACTCATCGTTGCGGACGTGTATGATCCGGCTCTCGTTTCCCTGTCCTTTTTGCTATAGTTTGCTTCATCCCTTCCTTTAATTTTTCTACCGCATTGAATATGTCTGTCTCTGTCGACCCTATCGCAGCGTTCACTACGACATAGGAGTATGGATAATTGTCACAACAAGACCCTCGACTGCCTCGCGGAATAACCCTTGGTCCACTGACTCTCAGGGAATACAGTATTCCTCCGAGAAGGGATGGATCGGCATTGGAGACTGTCATGGCGCACGCTATTGGGCTTTTGACTTTCAGCATTCTCTCTCCACACGATTCCGCTGCTTCACCAAGCAGTGTTTCAAGAAGCTTTCTGTTTGACTCTTGGGCATCGCGAAGCCTCTCGTATCCGTCAATCCCGACAGATAGAATAGATGCTAGGAACTGATAGATCGGAGATGCGGATGCTCGACCTACATAGCTTGACGCTACTTTCTCGGCGAAGTCTTCATCGGGAGAAGCGATTATTGCCCCGCCCACTGGTGTCAAGAAGTTCTTGTCGGTGCTTTGTACTACAGCATCTACTCTCCCAGCGTCTATTGCCAATCGGATCTCTCGCATGGTTTCTCTGCTCTGCGCCCCATAAGCATTGTTTATGATGTGGGGAATATTCTGCTCCGAAGCAATCCGGGCAATATCGGCTATTGAATCAGTCTCCCTTGGAGGGAAAAAAGTCGTTGTCGAGAGTATGGCGGAGCAACGCTTGTCAATAGCTTCGGCTATATCGGTGACCGGCACGCGCACCGCGTCGTCATAGGTCTTCCCTTCAATAACTCTTGCCTTGAGATTGACCAAGTTCATGGCCTTCAAAGGGGAATCATGATCCACCCTTGCGAAAACTACTGTGTCACGTTCGCCACGAATTGAATCTCTAGTTGCTGCTAGGGCAAGTGCGATCGACATTCCTGTGGCTACGGGAGAAACGATCGCAGACTTCAGGTTGAACGCACCGAGTTTCTGCATGGCATCTAGCGCACATTTGTTGGCCAATCCATAAAGGACCGATGCCCCGGGGGCCTTTGGCTGGGGTGAAAGGAGTGACCCGCTTCTCCCAACTCCATGACAGAACCCCCATGCCAACTCAGAGACCAGGGGAGAAGCTACTCTTGCCTCACGCTCCCCAATTCTTATGCCATCGATATCCTTGTCAGTATCCATCATTGAGAGAAGTCTCATCAAGAGACCGATTACGTGATCCGGCCATCCCGATTGCGGGATCCGCCTCTGCTTGAATAGGTTCCTTATCAGATTCAATTGAGAACTAAAGGCTACTTCGGAACGCCTCAACATCGCTTTGGGTAAGAAACCCTCAAGGTATTCCTCAAGCTTGTCACTCAAAGTGGTTACCCCGGGCTAGTCCGAAGATGACAGAGGCTGTCATCTGGATCGATTCTGGCTTGACGTTTGATCCAGATCACAGACGCTTTCAAGGTATATTAAAATCCCGATACCTCCTAAGGAAGACCTTCTCGCCCAGTTGTGGAAGTCTTTCGAACTCGGCGACAACAAGACCTTTGCCCCCAAAAGCAGAAGATACAGTGCCATTGTCGCCGTTCTCTTTCGAGATGGTTTTACCAATGATCTTTTCCGCGCCTATCTTGCTCTTCGCCAACCCGCTGACGATCACGTTGGCCCTCGGGGTTATTCTGGTGACCGCCCCCGACTTCTTCTCAAGCACTTTCAGTGGCGGGGGGTTGGTCAGAGTCTCTAGCACTGTGCCACCAGCGGCTATTCTAAGATTCGTGGGAGGAAGACTGAGTAATAGTAGAAGCATTTTGTCCCCTTTCTCCACTACGACGGACTTGGACAACCTGATATATGATGTGAAATCTCTCTCTTTAGGTGCTGATGCAACGACGAATTCCTGTTGTTCATTTGTCAGATAGGGAAAAACTTGGGATTGAATCGACGACATGCCTACCGCGGCATGCATTGACAGTCCTGGAGCAATCTCATGTTTGAAGAACTTGCTCACACACCCACCAAAAAGGAGGTGAAAGGTCGTCCTCAGTGATTTCGGTGAGGAGGCGTAGCATCCCCTGTAGATAGAACGATGATCGACGCCTTGTAAGGCAATGCCTACGCGGTCTCCGGCCTCAGCCTTTTCCCTCGGCTCACTGAATGTCTGAATGGATTTGACACGACAGATTGCACCTATGGGTGATATCTCCACATCGTCTCCGACTTTCACTTTTCCTCGCATAATCGTTCCTGTCACGACTGTGCCGGCGCCCTTTATTGGAAAAGAATGGTCTATCACCATCTTGAACTTTCCATCGACATCCCGTTCTGGAGGAGAAAGCAGTGAAAGAAGAGTTTTCTTTAGCTCGGGCAATCCCAATCCGGTAATGGATGAGACCGCCACTACTGGTGCATCCGCGTAGCTTGAATCCGAGATGACCTTTCGAACTGATTCCTTGCTTTCGCTCAACTTGCTTTCTTCAACCAAATCGGCGTACGTGAGTGCAACTAATAGCTTACGTATCTTTAGGCTCTCAAGTAGCACTAGGTGCTCTCCAGTTTGGATTTGCGGTCCTTGCTTTGCAGAGACAACCAAGATAGCTAGGTCAATTATGTTGGCACCGCTAACCGCCGTTCTTACCAGATCTGCATGTCCAGGAACATCAACAAGGGTCACTAGGTAGTCCCCTAGTGTGAACGCAGTGAAGCCGATATCAATAGTCATCTGCCTTCTTTTGGCTTCTGGGTGCCCGTCTAGCCCCGCAGTTGAAACCTTCTCGCTCAACGCGCGAGCGAGCTCAGTCTTCCCGTGATCCACATGACCGAACAGACCGACATGAACTGGGATCATTCTTCTCCAATTCGCTCCCTTAGTCAGTAGCTGCTCTCCGCGGTCTCAAGAGACATCAAGGGAAGAAGCAGGTCTTAACACTTGCTCATAGTAGTTCGACGCCCTCGTAAGGGTGATCTGGTAGTATTCCCCCTTGGAATCCGTGACCTTCTCCAAGTTGCCTTCAACGACAACTTCTTCCCCAGCTTCTGCCTGCCCCCTGAATTCCTCAACAAAGGAAGTAATCTGCCTGATCGGGCCAACATTCATTCCCTTCAGAACCTTCTTCAATTCTATCTTATAGAGCGAAGGCATGAAGAAGGAGTCAGTGTCATCGAGTACTTCGGCGACCGCTCTGATCCGCCCTAGAGTCTCGATTCTGGAGCTTGGGTCATATCTTTCTTCGATCTCGTTCCAGTCTCGCACTGGCTCAAACTCGATCTTGAAGTCACGACCAAGCCGCTCTGGTTTGTAGATCGCGTATACCATTTTTCTGCGGCAGTATTGACAGAAGTCCCTTAAGGGTATGTCCTTGAAGTACCAGTGCCTGCCGTTGGCCCACTTCCTCCACTCATCGAACTCGTTGCTCATTTTCAGTCCAGGCTGACTGTAAATTTCTCGCAGAGTCTCTCTCAAAACCTGCGTGCTTCGCCGACCGTAAACCACGAAATCGAGATCGCTAAACTCTGGATGGTGAAAGCCATGAAGTACCGAACCGAACACCCCAAAATCACTCGGGCGCAACTTCGAGTGACTGGTTACAGTATCCAAGACCTCTCGCAGAGCAACTAGCAGCTTGTCTTGATCTAATCGATTGCCCTCCAGCAAAGAATGGAGTTTAGCTTCAGGTCGCCTTAGTTCCGCAATCTGCGCTAAGGTTAGTCCGACCAGTTTTCTCTGAAGCGGCGCGAAGAATAGTTGGTACTGTGGGTATCTCTCTGCCACAAACCTTAGTCCACCGTCGACGTAGAACTTGTAATACCGGCCAGATGGGGACTGACGAACCGCGCGAGGGTCATCTGTAGAGTAGATCTCCTCCGGCGCATATTCCACGTCACACACGCAACTCTTAGGAGGATGAGAGTATCCGTACACTCTCAGAATAAGTCCCTCTCTTGTAACTGGGGAGTCTCTATCCCTTGCTTCAAAGTTCTTTTGTCCAGTTCGACACCTTGTATCATTACCTGCTATCGTATCTCGCCTTCCAAGTCAAATGACCTAGCCTTCTTAAGAACTTTGGGCTAAAAAGAGAACCGTATGAAATGCGGTTCGCTTCAGGAAATAAATTTCTTCAGGAGTTCAGTGGCGAACTCCATCATTGCCAGTCGGTCCTCAAGGCTATTCTTCTCGTCGACAAAGCCTTGGTCAGATAGGTCACCAACAGCTTGCTTGGCTGAGAGTATATCCAACTGCTTCTTCACAGAAGCTCGCTCGATACTCATCAGATTCATCCAGTTCTTGACATTTGCGTTGTCAGTGGATACCATGTTCTCGAGTTCCCGCTTCTTCAACTGGTACTCTCGGCTCAGCGACTTGTAAGCTTCGTCGCCAATCTGCTTTGTTGCATGGAGCTTCTCCAGTTTCTCAGTTTTGTCTTTGAGATCCGCGTACTCCTTTCTGTGAGCTTCAAAAGGAAATGGCTTTATCTTCTCTTCAAGTTCAGCCTTCTTATCCTTGGATGCCCTGGTTTCCTCCCTTATCTTGGCTATGCGATCCTTATAGTCACCAGGAGGAATGTCAGCGTTCTTAAGGAGAGAGTCCATCTCGTTGACTTCTTCTTTGAACGCCCTTAACCTATTCTCAATCGCGTTAAGCTGGACTCTGATCTCAACCTGTTCAAGCACATCGGCTGGTATCTCCAGTTCAACGGAAGGGCCTTCCCGACCAGAGCTTGAAGCAACACTTCCCTTGATCAGCCGGCCACAGTACCTGCAGAAATTCTCAGAACCCTTGATGGGAGTGCCGCAGTAAGGGCATGAAATCCTATTTTCCAACGACACCACTCCTCAAGATTGCTGCAGAACCTCGCGCCAAACCCTGCAGAAGCGATTGATTCTACGCGGTACTCTTAACCTTCGCAAGAGCTTTTTCAAAGGAGCCTTTATCTTTCACTATAGGCAAGTCGAAATAGGAGCCCAGGCCCTCTACTACCTCTTTAATCAGGTACATTATCGCATCCTTGGAGGTAAGCTCCTTTTTCTCGATTGTGCCATCTGGAGTTATAAATGATGCTTCCATCCACTTATCTCCGCCGGAGCTAGTCGGGAACATGGTATAGACGTAGTCCTCGGTGAAGGCTATTATACTAGGCGGAGTCGAGTAAGCTTTCTGAAGGATATTCAACATCTCGGCGGAATTCTTGGATTTGTCAGGAGACACCTATCAACACCCCCATGGATCCTCAAGTGCCATACCTCTAATAACAGGCTCGGTATGCAAGCATCCCTTGGCATTAATATTGAATAATGTAGATTTCCGCTCATAAGCATTTAGCAGAATCAGTCATTCGTGAGCAGAATCAATGCGATTGTCTCATTTTTCCACAAAAGAGTTCACATCTTCATCCATTCAAAGATCAAGTAGTTAACCTGACCCGACAGCGAGATCGTCGCGATAATGAACTTCTTTCTGACCGTCGTCGCAAGTCTTCCTGCCCTTACGGTTTCTATTGGGTTGATCGTTGAGCCCTTTGGCAAAGCATGCACTATGAAAGGCGCGTGGTCAATGCCCGGGCCACGCTGATAGACGCCGTAGTCGGCCCCAAACTTCAATCCAGGTCTAACAACATATCCTCTGTTCCTTAGATCCTTGTAGACGAGGTACTTGTCATCGAATCCATCATAGACTTTCTGCGCAAACTGTTGCAGTTCTTGGGCAGACATCTGATTCTTAGTCTTCGCATCAATCAGATTGATTCTCTTTTTCTCCAGTAAATAGAGAGCTTCCAACAAGGAGAGTTCGACGGGGCATGTGAAGTCAAATGTCTTTGGCTTTCGAACCGATATAGGCTGACCATAGAAGCCTTCTTTATAGAGAGTTGACCCATCTTGTGGATCCCAAACAATGACGTGCGTTTCGAAGAGCTCGGCTGTGATAGTCTTCTTGACCTCCGACTTCGAATTCGGCTCACCGATTTGTTTTTGCGCTTTGGCTTGTTCAGAGCTGTCACTGGGTTGTATCATGATGTTCGCCTTACAACTCCTGACTAATGTAGCGCCTGACTACCGAGTAGACCGCAACAACCTGCCCGAGGTCTTACCGTTCACTTGCTCCTTGCCATCGCAACTATCCTTATCGCATCCGCAGCCCTTTCTGCGGTGTCAGCCATCTCCTCAAAATGAGCCACCAGTTCCTTGAGCATTATGAGCGTTTTGGGTTCAAGTTTCGATGCATAAAGCGAATGTCCTACCCGCCTCTGGATCTTGTCAGCATCTTGCTCAATGGCGTCAATCTCATCAGCGAACTCCAATGACTTGGCCGGATTCTCAGACAACATGAATATCGAGAGCCTAAGCTTCTCCGTAGCTGTGATCAGTTTCTCAATGAGATCTTGCATCTCTTTTTTGAAACCCGCGTCTGGCTTCCAGTCATGGATAGCCGTGATGCGGAAACCCGTTCCCTCAGCCACATCAGCTATCTCGTCAATGACGAGTGCCAGCCGCATTAAGTCCTCCCGATTAACCATAGTTGTAGCCTTTGAGAGTTGGTCAAGCAACTCATGCTTCAACTTGTTGGCCTCATCTTCGATTCTCGAGATCCTGTTGAGCCTATCTTCTGCCTCTTTGTATTCCCCTTCAACCCAATCATCGTAGAGAAGACTCAGTTCCTTGACGGCAGAGACGATCTTGCGACAGTGGTCCTGAGCTATGTCAATCGCTTTCTGCTCTGCAGATGCATCATATGGGTCAATTGTCGACACTAGCAGTCCCAACCTCGCTTGTTTCAAGAACAATTTAAGGTCATAACATTTCAACTTAATAACTTGTCGCTCAAAGCAAGGGGTAGGTCTCTGCGTATCATTGCGCACCATGGGGTGATGACGTAGCAGATACTTTCCCACCTACGGAAGGAGGTGCCGACCTACCCTATAACCGGTAGCCTGCGGACTCACACCGTACTCCCCGCCCTTTCGCACCCCATCTCACATCCGAGGCGTGCCACTAAGAAAGATCGAAAGCCAAAGCAGGGAATGAGTCAGCGAAAACGTACAGAAGCTAACAGATCTGCCATGCTTCGGAAATTCTGCCCAATAAGCGTCTACATTTTCCAGAGATACTCGAAGTAGCCGTTTGCTATTGCAGCCAATCCAATGTGTTTCGCCCAAATCCCAATATTGATTACGTTGGCACCTTCCGAATTAGTTTCAGTCAAAATAATCATGGCTTCTCGTCCGTCAATGATTGCTCCACCTCCATAGAGGGACTCTCTGACTCGTGTCTCCGCGAGTTCACTAAGCTGGGCGGCGATCTTCGAGTCGAGTTTGGAGGTGAGAAGTCTAACCTTCACATCTGAGGAACGGAGCCTGCCAATTACTGGGTAGAACTTCGAAAATTCTCTGCCTCCAAAAGTCGGGAGTGCAATCAGAACATATCTCTGAGCCTTTTGTATGCTCTCCTCGATCTTGCTCAGCACGTTGTCTTCTCCGTAGACAATGTAGACTTCAGGTTTCTCCGATTTCCAGTTTCTCTCAAAAATAGGCTGAAGATCAGAGACCACCAGCTTCTCCTGTTCGTCAATGCGGCTCTGTATCGCAAGCTTGGCTGTGCGGACAGCCTCTAGTGGTGGCTTGGGGGCGTACTTAGTGGGCTTGGACTTCTCGGATTTGATCCAACCTTTCCTCTCAAGCCTGCCCAAGACATCATAGATCCTGCTGTAGGGTACACCCGTGAGTTTGCTTAGATCTATTGCTGTCGAAGATCCCTTGTCAACCAAGGTCATGTATATCGTAGACTCGTATTCCGTCAACCCCAATTCACGCAGAGCACCATATACTCTTGAATCGGAACCTGCTTCGGTCAAGTCTGCATTACCACCCAAGAGGTATCTTGGAGAATCGCCATTAGTCTATGATATGTTTATTCTCCCTGAATAATAATATTCTGTTGACACTTCTGCCGAGTTATTCTTGGCTTCAGTCCTGACTTCAAGTGCGCCTCTGAAATGACTTGAAGCGCGTGATCTGGAGTTGCCGTAAAATGAGCTAGGTGGCTAATACACGAGCAGTCACTTGAACCGAATCCTTTGATGGGCAGGATCCCAGTCAAATTGTGTATGCAGCGCGAGGTTTCACACTCTTTGAGCTTGCTCGTAGTCACAGATGAGACGATTCCTATTATCTTCGTGTTTGGATGCTTGAGTAGGTAGTCGATATGCCACCTCATTTTCTTACCGCTTGAAAGGTGGCGTGACAGTCTCCCACTTAAGCTCGAACTCCCACTCCCAATCGCAGACCCAGTGTATGCGTAGTCGCCGGAGAACTTGAATAGTCCCAGTTTCCCAATCTTGATCCACGCGCTTGGATCTACGTGGATCAATATGGTGTACACTCCTTTCTCACCGATCTTTCCAGTTGGCTTGTGGACCGACATTATCATGCTTCTGGTTCTCGCTTCTCTCCTACTCATTTACATGATCGAAACATTATTCTCTAAGTATTTCCTTCTTTCTTTTATGACAGACGCTATTTAGCGAGGAAGCAATGGGGTTACGGCTCAAATGGCATGCACTTACTCAAGTATTGAGATTCAGAGGGAACCTGAGTTCAGAGTATTCAAGAGATGCCTTTTCTATAACTTACCTTGCGCCGAGGTGAGGGGTTCCAAGAAGTGTCCTCTCCTCAGACGCACGTCGTCTGGACCGGCGATAGCCGGCGCACCAGCGACTCGTGGTGACGAAAAGGAAGTTTTGAACGAAGAGTTGAGGCAATTTGATAATATCCCTGCCGTTGGGGGGGAATACGGGGCAACAGGGAGGGCTCCAAAAGAGGCAACTGAGAAAACTGAGAAAATCAATGTGGTGGCTCCAAGAAGCGACGTAGATCTGCTTAGGGCAGAACTATCGGATTTCATGGACAAGATGGAGTCGAAGAAAGAGAAACCGGCAATCTCCAAGAAGAAGGAGAAGTAACATTGACGGATGGAACGCAGACGACCTTGGGACTGTCATGATCTGATAGAGTCGTCCCCCGAGAACTATACAGTTTCTTATTCGTAGGCAAGTTGCCATTAAATCCAATTCAGGCTGGAAAGAGGCGTGATCAATTTGCGCACCAACTCAAAACAGGCTGCAGAACGTGGCGTCGAAACCAAGGTTTCAACGACACATGGTCCGCGCATTGTCAGGGCAGATCGAGGTCCTAAGTTGACTTGTAAGGGATGGCAACAGGAAGCGGCATTGAGAATGCTTGAGAACAACTTGGATCCGGAGGTCGCAAAGGACCCTGACAACCTGATTGTTTACGGGGGAGCAGGAAAAGCTGCCAGAAATTGGGAGTGCTTCGACAAGATCATTGAATCACTGAGAGAACTTGAAAATGATGAGACTCTGGTAGTCCAGTCAGGCAAACCTGTTGGCATAATAAGAACACATCCAGAAGCCCCGCGGGTGCTAATCTCAAATGCAATGCTGGTTCCGAAATGGGCTACATTGGACGAGTTCAGGAGACTTGAGCAACTTGGGTTAACCATGTATGGGCAAATGACTGCCGGGAGCTGGATATACATTGGAACGCAGGGAATTCTCCAAGGTACATATGAGACATTTGCTGCAGTAGCCAGAAAGCATTTCAATGGAAGCCTGAAAGGAAGGCTTGTGCTCTCAGCAGGTCTAGGTGAAATGGGCGGGGCGCAACCACTCGCTGTAACGATGAATGAAGGCGTCGCGATAATCGTTGAGGTTGACAGAGAATCCATTGAAAGGAGAATACGGAAAGAGTATTGCGACACTATGGTGGAGAATCTGGATGAGGCAGTCTCAATGGCCAAAGAAGCGGTTGAGAATATGGAGGCAAAATCCATTGCTCTCCTTGGCAATGCAGCTGAGATCCACCCGAAACTCGTTGATATGGGGATCAAACCTGATGTCGTGACCGATCAGACTGCGGCACATGACCCGCTCAACGGATATGTCCCGATGGGAATGAGCGTAGAAGAAGCAAGAAGATTCAGACAAGAAAACCCAGACGGGTACATAAGCAAATCAAAGAAATCTATGGCCGTCCATGTTAAGGCTATGCTTGATTTCCAGCGCAGAGGTTCTATCGTCCTTGATTACGGTAATAACATTCGTCAACAGGCCTACGACGAAGGAGTGAAAGATGCATTCAAGATACCTGGGTTTGTACAAGCATATGTTCGCCCACTCTTCTGTGAAGGGCGAGGACCATTCCGCTGGGTGGCACTGTCAGGAGACCAAGAAGACATATACAAGCTCGACGACGTTGTTACAAAGGAATTCGCGTACAGTAAGTCACTTGTTAGATGGATTAAGCTTGCCCGGGAGAAAGTCAGATTCCAGGGTCTGCCTGCGAGAGTCTGCTGGCTGGGTTTGGGTGAGAGAGCGAAGTTCGGGAGAATAATAAATGACATGGTTAGAAATAAAGAGCTCAAAGCCCCAATCGTAATTGGACGAGATCACTTGGATTCTGGTTCAGTCGCTTCGCCCAACCGCGAGACTGAAGGTATGATCGACGGTAGTGATGCAATCGCGGACTGGCCAATTCTGAATGCCCTGCTCAACGCCGTAAACGGCGCAACGTGGGTGTCGGTGCATCACGGCGGAGGTGTGGGGATAGGCTACTCGATACATGCTGGGATGGTAGTCGTAGCGGACGGAACAAGGGAAGCCGAAAGGAAGCTTGAGAGGGTCCTAACATCAGATCCGTGGAGCGGAGTAATACGCCACGCAGACGCTGGATACGAGGAGGCAATTGAAACAGCAAAGAGATTCAAGCTTAAGATACCTTTAATGAAATGAAGAGGCTGAAAGGTTCCATGAAAGATTAGATCTTGCTGAGTACAGAGTCAACCTTGCCTTTCATCCTTTCACCTGCGATGTCTCTTCTGTCGTCTATCTTGATGAGGGTGCTAACCCGTTTAGCCCCTGCTTTGAAAAGTGATTCGTGAGCTTGCTTTACCAAAGCGAAAAGCTTGTCGAGTGAGTCGGTCTCGATTATCGTCGACATGGGTGTGAGTTGCCACTTGATCCCCTTTGCTTGTTTTATAGTTTTCAAGGCCTCAGCTATGTAGGTCGACAGCTCCGTTGAACCTGTTCCGATTGGAACAACTGACAGCTCTGCCATGACAGTCATCGCGGATCAAATCCTCCTGGTTCGTGAGTTAATATTCCCTCCTGTTATTGGAGAGTTATATAAGGCATTCTGACTCTATCTATGGATGTGGGGGGTATTCTTTGAGACCGCCATGTGAGCTAGTTGTTAAGCATTATCTTCCCGTGATTCGCTCACTGATAGCGCGGGAGTTGATGGACGACTACAAGTTGAGCCAGATGCAGATCGCAAAGCTCCTTGGGATCACCCAGCCTGCAGTTAGCAACTATCTCTCTTTGCTCAGGGGTGAAGCAGACAAAGCCTATGATCGGACTGAGGTCAGAGAAGTCGCCAAGAAAATGGCTAGCGAGTTGGTGGAAGGCAGGCTATCACTATCCAAGTCGATATATACTGTCTGCAAGCTATGCATAAAGCTCAGAAGCGGCGGAGTTACCTGCGGCTTACATAAAGAGGCAGTGCCAGAATTGTCAGTTGAAGAGTGTTCAGTCTGTTCGAAGCTCTTTGCCGAGGAGACTGAGCCGATCTCGGACAGAATCAGCGTTCTTAACAACATGAGGAACGCAATATCAAAGCTTGTCGACTCAAAGGAATTCATGGCGCTTGTCCCCGAGGTCAGAACCAACTTGGTAATGGCAACAAATGATGCTGCATCAGAAGACGAGATTGCGGGAATCCCGGGAAGGATAACTGTCGCGAGAGGACGCGTGAAGAGTCTAAGCGCAGAACCTGAATTCGGAGCGTCATTCCACTTGGCAGCAGTTCTCCTCGCCGCCATCGAGAAGGACAAAAAGGTGCGCGGAGCCATAAACGTGAAATTCAGCATCGAAGTGGAGCAAGCTATGCGGCGCCTCGGAATGGAAGTCTACAAATTCAACAGGGCAAAGTTTGATACGATGGCAAATGAGAAGCATCTAGCGGTTCCTTTGGCTGTGAAGAGGGCAGCCGATGAGCTTGGCAGAATACCAGAGGCTCTTGTGGATGAAGGGGGTTATGGAGTGGAGCCTGCCACGTACGTCTTTGGATCTTCGGCGACGGATGTGGTTGAGAAAGCCATCAAGATTGCAGAAGTCCTGTCAGACAAAGATCAGTAGCACGAGGGCGCGTTCATGGGCAAGGTGAGACCTCTGGGATGGAGTTTACGATCTGTTTTCCACCGTCGATCAAAGGTAGGCGAAACCGTCAATGAGCAAGGCAGGATTTCTACCTAAAGGCAAGCTTCGAGGCGAAGAACTCAGCAGAATCGTTCTTCAGCATCTCCCAATGCTAAGCGGAGGGGCGACTATCAATCTCGATTTCTCGAAGTTCTCAGCCAGTAGTGGGGAGCTGATCGTCTCTTGTGACCCTATCATCGGTATCCCTCCCGAGTATTATGGTTTTTCAGCAGTCCACGTGCCAGGAGCCGACATCGCGGTTGCGGGAGTCAAACCGACGTACCTTGAGTTGGGAGTCTATTACCCGCCAGGCTACTCTGCAGAGTGGCTTGAAAGGAATATGCGCGACTTGGGAGATGAGGCAAGAAGGCTGGGAATCAAGATCATCGGGGGACACACCGGAGGATATGACGGGCTTTCGCAACCACTAATATCATCAACCTGCATCGGGGTGATTAAGAACCGGCTGCTGATGCCTTCCCAGATAGAAGTCGGTGACAGGTTGCTGGTCTCTGGTCCCGTGACTCATGAATTGGCAATATTCCTTTCTTATGTGGAAGCTGGGAAAGTGGAGAAACTGCTGGGGACCAAGAAGACGGCGGCGCTGAGGAAAGACATGAAGCGAATCACCGTCATAGAACCGGCGCTGGCCGCAGCCGAAGCTGGAGCCCGGGCGATGCACGACATAGCTGAAGGCGGAACGGCACTTGCGTTGAAGGAATTTTCTGAAGCCTCCAGGCTGGGAATCGAGTTTAACTATGACTTGATACCTTGGAGCAGCGAAGGACTCTCAGTCACTAAGGAGTTCGGCGCTGATCCCCTCTCAACATCTTCCTTTGGTAGCCTTCTGGTCGCCGTAAGTCAAGATCGTGTTGAAGGAGTTCTCGATGCACTTGCCAAGCAGGGGAGACCCGCCAGGGAAGTGGGCTATTTCCTTGAGAATAGGGGGGTCGTTGTGAAGAGGGGGGATAGGAGGACAAGGCTGGAGATAGGGGAAGACATCTATGGCCGTTTCACTCCAAAGCTTCAACAAAGTACTAGTTCAACAGGAGGAGATGGATCCGGATCCTCTTTCAAGACCCGTCGCGTTGTGACACGGGAAAAGGCATAAATGAATATGTGGCTTATATAAGCCATTGATAAGTGCCCAAGTGATTTGAGGAGAGCTAATTGAAAAAGGAAGGTAGCATTGGATCTGCTGTCAGTGCCGCTAGGTCGCAGACAATTGCCTTAACAGGGGTTCTATCTGCTGTCGTGGCAATTCTAACCTTCGTGGTAATACCTGCCCCTCAACCACTAGGGGGATTCGATGCTTCATCAATACTAGTGCTCTCGCTGCCCATCCTACTGGGAACTGAAATCGGAACAGCGATAGTTTGCGTAGGGGAATTTGTCGGAACCCTGTTTCTCATGCTCATTGGTCTTGCCGCACCGTACTATGTTCCAGGAATAGTTGCAGTCCGAGGCTCCGAGGCGTATATTGTCGGAAAAATCGCTGAAAGCGGATTGTTCGGAAGGAAAAAGGAAGGAAGAAGAGAACTCTTTGCAGTGTCTCTGGGTCCCGTCTGGGAGACCTTCGGATTCATAGCAGCAAACTACTATCTCTACTACCTGTTGATGGGTCCTGAATTGGCGGTCGCTAACTCGGTCTACCTGCTTTTGGTGCTCGTCGACTTGGTGTGGGTAGCCCCAGCCATCGCCGTCCTTTCAGCAGTCAGGGATTGGATCAGCTCCAGTCACACGGACATAAGACTCGAGCTACAGGCGGCAGGCGATACGAAGAAAACCCTCTTCCGAATCTCAGCAATATTCATAATATCATGCTGGGCGCTTCTACTTCTTATCCCATTTGTACTTACGAGTTGGTTCTAGACGCTATTTCTTAATATAGACAGACCATGATTAGTAATAGCCGCTCTGTCGAAGAATACTTGGCGGTGGCTGAGACGTATTGTCGCAAGTAGAATCGCTTACTGGGTCTACTCAAAAAGAGACTGCTTGCCATAAGGAGGTATAGAATCCAATGAGTTCCTTGGAATTGTCACCACATGGATTGACGTTGGAGAATGTCGTTGACGTTGCTCGCAACTACTTGAGTGTCAGCCTGTCCATAGAGCTTCTGGAAAAGGTGAAGAAATCTCTGGCGGTAATTGAGAAGGCGGTGTCCGAGGAGAAGACCGTGTACGGAGTTACAACAGGCTTTGGAGCTCTAAGTGACAAGATTATTCCGAAGGGAGATGCTGAGAAGTTACAGGTGAATCTCCTACTCAGTCACTCCGCGGGAGTCGGCGAACCACTTGACAGAGAGACGGTCAGGGCGCTTATGCTCTTGCGTGCGAATACCCTCGCAAGAGGATACTCGGGTGTCTCCCCCAACACTATTGAGCTTATTATTAAGATGTTGAACAGACGCCTGCACCCAGTGGTTCCTCGGAAGGGTTCTGTTGGAGCAAGCGGCGATCTTGCTCCATTGGCGCACGTTGCCGCGACAATGATTGGAGAAGGCAAGGTAGAGTACCAAGGGAAGATTATGCCCTCTCGTGAAGGACTAAAGCTAGCACATCTGAACCCGATTAGGCTTGGCCCTAAGGAGGGGTTAGCGCTGATCAATGGGTCGCAGTTGGTCACTGCAATTGGTTCGCTTGCAGTCCATGACTCAGAAAACCTCCTAAAAGCGTCTCAGATAGCTACAGCTCTGTCTCTGGAGGCATTGAATGGGAGGCTAGACGCGTTTGACAGGAGAATCCACATGGTCAGACCTCATAGTGGTCAGATCGCTGTCGCTGCTAACATAATGAGTATTGTCAAGGGAAGTCGGATACTCGCAGATCCCACAGGTAAGAGAGTTCAAGACGCCTATTCTCTGAGGTGTTCTCCTCAGGTCATTGGCGCCTCCAAGGATGCGATCGATTATGCGAGGAAGGTGATTGAGGTGGAAATTAACTCCGCAACAGACAATCCGCTTGTTTTCGCGGAAGACGGTGAGGTATTGTCTGGCGGTAATTTCCATGGTCAGCCGTTGGCAATCGCCATGGATCTTCTCGCCATTGCGCTGTGCAACATTGGCAACATATGTGAGAGGAGAATCGCGAGACTGACAGATGAGAGACTGAGTGAAGGTCTGCCCGCATTTCTGCTTAAGAAGCAAGGTGAAGAAGGATTGAGTAGCGGTTTCATGATCGCGCAGTGCACTGCCGCTTCCTTGGCGGCAGAGAATAGATCTCTGTCTAGCCCAGCGAGCGTGAACTCGATTCCCACAAGCGCTAATCAAGAAGATCACGTCAGCATGGGGCTGACTGCGGCGACAAAAGCTAGAGAAGTCCTCAGGAACGATGAATACATTGTTGCGATTGAACTTCTGTGCGCGGCGCAGGGGCTTGAATTCAGGGGAGTTGGGAACTCGGGTCTGGGAACGTCGGAAGCTTACCGCGCCATAAGGAAGACTGCACCAAGTCTTGACGCAGATGCCGAACTAAGTCCGCTCATCGAAGCTGCAACTAGCTTAGTTCGTAAAGGCGAATTGGTTGAGTTAGTTGAGAAGAAGACCGGCAACCTCAAGTAGCTCATTTGGGTTTGACGTTGCTGATTCCTGTTGGCTCGCGACGGCCTTAGGTCTCAAGAGAAGCTTCCCTAGTTTATTCTTCTGCCATTTTCTGCTACCAATCTGCCCTTCTTGAAGACTTTTTCCGCCAAGTTGACGCCGTAGTGGTATGAGAAGTATTTGTGATTGGGAGCGTTGAATATCACTATGTCCGCGTTCTTTCCCTCTTCCAGACTTCCCGTTACATGAGCCCGCTCAATTGAGTGGGCGGCATTTATTGTCGACGCTACTAGCGCCTCTTCCGTCGTCATTTTCATCTGCAGGATTGCGATGGTCATCATCATTTGCATTGACTCACACATGTCTGCCGCGCTCAGGTCCGTTCCCAATGCGATAGGTAATCCTCTGTTTATGATGTCTCTTGCCTTTGCGTATGTGCCCAAGTAGCAGAAGGGAGTGGTCGGCAAGAAAGTTCCAATTGCGCCTTTCTTCACCAAGGCTTCAATTTCGTCCGTTGGCGTGTATATTAGGTGGTCGGCAGAGATGACTCCTAGCTCCGCTCCCAGCCTTGCTCCTCCACTGTGCGCAAGCCAGTCGGCATGTATTCTCGGCCTCATGCCGTATTTTCTGCCGGTTGCCAGTATCTGTCTAGACTGGTCAACGTTGAAGTATCCCTTCTCACAGAACACGTCACAGTATTCAGCGAGTCTTCTTTTCGCAACTTCTGGAATCCATTTCTCCACAATTTCCTCGGTCAGTTGATCAACCTTGTTCTCATATTCGACGGGGATTCCCTGAGCCATGAAGGTCGGAACTATCTCGATTGGATGGGTCTTCCCGAGGGTCTTGATTATTTCCATTTGCCTAATTTCGCCTTTGAATGTCATTTCGTATCCGCTTTTGGCCTCTATTGTCGTCGTGCCATGAATAAGCATTGTATCAAGTATCTGGGTAGTTCGTTTAAGCAGTTCTTCTGTAGATGCCTCGCTTGTCATTCTCAGGGTTGTTGGCATTCCTCCTCCTTTTGCTTTGATTTCGAGATATGGAACGCCTTTTACGGCCATTGTCTCAAGTTCTTCTTCTCTTGAACCAGCAAAGATTAGATGAACGTGTGGATCGATGAGTCCAGGTGCGACGAGTCTGCCACCTGCGTCGATTACTTCGAATCCTTTTTCAAGCTTGTCAAGGACCTCTTTCGTGGTCCCGACGGCGACGATTTTTCCGTATTTGGCTGCGACCGCCCCGTCTTTTATGGCGCCGAGATCATTCATTTGTTCCCTGATTTGAGGCTTGCCACTTTTCCCCTTTAGAGTCACCAGTTCATTTGCATTAATTATCGCGAAATCGGCTTCTACTGCCATGTTTCGTCCCCTTTCTGCAGTGTGGCTATACGTCTAGATACTTCTTTCTCTCCCATTCATGCACTGTGAAGCTGAACTCTCTCCACTCTTTGGACTTGAGTTGGAGGAATTTCTCGCAGAATGGGTGACCTAAGGCGTCTTGTATGATGCTGTCCTTGGAGAACTCGTTTAGTGCTTCTCCCAAGTTCCCCGGAAGCACACCTATGCCTTTTTCGGTTCTTTGTTTTTCGCTCATCTCGTAGATATCTTCTTCCACGGGTTCCGGGAGCTCCATTTTCCTTTTGATGCCATCTAATCCGGCGGCTAGAATGCCAGCAAATGCAACGTAGAAATTGCATGATCCGTCCGTTGGTCTGTATTCTATCCTAGTTCTCATCTCCTTTCCTGGCGGAACTCTCACAAGAACCGAACGGTTGTACTTCGCCCATGAAAGATATACTGGGGCTTCCCAGCCTGGAACAAGTCTCTTGTAGGAGTTGACCGAAGAGCTAGTTAGGGCTACCAACCCCTTTGCATGGGCTAGAATGCCGGCTATAAAGTTTAAGGCCGTCTCGCTCAGACCATAGCTTCCTCTTGAATCATAGAACATGTTCTCGGGCTTTTGTTCGTCTATCAGGCTCACATGTGTGTGCAGTCCGCATCCGTACCCGTCATGGAAAGGCTTGGGCATGAAAGAAGCGACAAGCCCTTTCCTTGCAGCAGTCATTTTTACGATGAATTTTACCAAGTAGATGATGTCAGCCATTTTCAACGCATCGGTGTAGACCAAGTTCAACTCGTATTTTCCGGGCGGAACCTCGTGATGATGTTTCTCAACTGTGATGCCGATATTTCTGAGGTTCTCGGTGATTTCGAGCCTCACATCGATTCCAAGATCTGCTGGGGGACTAGCCAAATATCCCCCTTCATCATATCGCTTGATGTTGCCATCTTCAGTCTTCTTGAATAGGAAGTATTCTATCTCGCTACACGCGTTATACTTAACAGAATCTCCGAGGGTTTTCTCGGAATCATCCATGACTCTCCTAAGCACAAACCTAGGGTCAACCTCAAAAGGCCTGTCGGATTCAGGCTCGTAAATGTCACAAACCACTCTCGCCATTCTCTGAGCGAAAATGGTGGGTGGCAGTACAGTAAATGTATCCGCATCTGGCATCAGCTTCAAATCACTTTCACTTATTTCCACCATGCCGACAGACGAACCATCCACGTGTATGCCCTCTTCAGCCACCTTCGAAAACAGCTCAGAGGGTACCCAAAGAGAATGCAGGATGCCAGACAGATCTGTGAACTGCAATGCTATCTCTTTCACTTTTTCTTCCTTGATTGTCTTTGCAATTTCGGATGCGTTCATACTTATCCCTCAGTGAACATCGCTTCCAGTTCTTCTTATATTGTTTTCTTTGAAGGGGAAGCAGCTAGGAGCAAGTTCTATAAATGTTTGGCGATGAGACTTATATCAGCGGGTATTGGCGATTCATAGAGGATTGTGAGACTATAAAATGGGTTTCATGGTAAACGGGGTTCCGATCGATGATACCTTCTGTGAAACTTTTACGGTACGTGTCGCTAGAATACTTGTTACATCTGTAAACAGAAAATGGGCGCTAGAATCAGCCCTAGAGACCAAAGGTCTCGGCAGATCCGCCACCATTCCGCCTTCAGAGGCGTCAATAGAAGCTGAAGCCCAGCCAAAAGAGACTCCTGATGGTAGACCAGGCTTCATAATTCAGTTTCTCGACAGGAAGTACGAGCCACTGAGAGAATGGTTCATAGTCAGGATTAGGAAGGGGATACTGCCATACCCTAAGACTAGTGTGTTTGATGCTCTGCCGCCACAGATGGCTGAAGAATCTGTCGGAATTAGGGGAACAATGATACAGACCTTCGGAGACGGATTCGAGGAGGAGACCGAAGCTTTCGGAAAGGAAGTTTTCAAAATACCCAGGATGGACGGGTATTTCCATGTTCAGAAGGAATTCGGAATCGCGAAAGGCGTTGCTGGCGGCATGTTCCTGATTCTTGGAAAGTCGGATGAGGCAGCGCTAGAAGCCGCTGAACAGGCGGTTGATGCCACGAAATCGGTTCCCTATGTGGTAGGTAAGTTCGCCGCTTCTGGAACCAAAGTTGGTGGAAAGAACTACAAGGATGCGATAGCCACCACCAACGACGAATACTGCCCAAGCCTATCGAGTAGAGAAGGGAGTAGAATTTCCGGGGACGTGAAATGCGTTTACGAAGTCATAGTTAGCGGACTGAGGCTGGAGAATGTAGTCAGAGCAATGAAAACCGGTATAGACAGCGCCACAAAAGTGCGTGGAGTCCTCAACATTACCGCTTCAAACTACGGGGGAACACTGGGCAAAGGAAAGATTCACCTTCGCAGCCTTTTTCAGTCGTGAGAAAGCGCGGAGGCTAGAGCAAAGCAACATTCCACCACCCTCTTTCCTACCTGCCCGCAGAGATCTCCAAGGAGCTCTTGTCTGGGTCGACCCTGAAGCCTTGGACATCGAGGAAAGCAGATCTCCCTGTTACCCTCAGGGTTTGCCCTCGCCTTCTCAAAGCATTGACCTTTGCATGGACACTGCTTTGGCTTTAAATATCGAGCCGGGGAACAGATTCCCAGCCTTAAAGTTAGGTACAAGGACAGGACTCTGGTAGTGGAGAAGGAGCTAACATGATTGGAACAAGCTTGTCAGAGGAGCTCGAGAAGAAGCAAGTAGATGTATGTGGTTCATACTCCAGCATGGATCCGCTTAGCGCGCGTGACAGGCTAAGAGCTATAAAAGAGGAGTTCACGTCAGTGGCCAAGGATTGCCCGTACTACAATGAAAAGGTCAGGTCGAGGTGTCTCGTCGACCCACACGTCATATTCATGCCCGAATGCACTGGAAGAAGCTTTGCCAACGGAATTTGCTGCCCCAAGATACTCCAGCCACCGGCTGACAGAAAGTAAGCAACACAGAAGCCAAAACAAATCTATTGACAGGGTTCAGATCTACGCGGACATGTGTAGACATGCAGAAAGGTAACTGCGTATGACCACTTAAGGCGGGATTGCTTCCCACGGCGTAGTCTGGTCATTTAGAAACTCTGGCATCAAACTCTGGAGCGCGTTTATTGTGAGGCTTCATTCACCGACGCGTTTCAGCGTCTTTTTCTTATTAAACCTTATATAAGACGGACAGTCAATCCTTTATTATTCAGCCATTTAGGCCCCCTCTGTTTTAGCGAAAGTTGCCTATCGAGGTAGACTTGGCTTGCCTTCCCCTAACGATCGAATCTCACAATCCTTGCTCGATGACTTGGACTACATATCCAAGATCGACGCCCACAAGATGCGGACAATAATGCTAAGCTACCCTGAGTCCAGCCTCGAAGCATTTGACTTGGCTGAAGACTTGGAGCTTCCCTCAAGGATCTCACCGCCTCCGAGGAACATTGTCTTCCTAGGTATGGGCGGTTCATCTATCGGAGGAAGTTTGATACGATCTTGGGCCAGCGAGCAGTCAAAGATTCCAATTGCGCTCTGCCAGGACTATCATCTGCCAAACTTTGTCGATAGATATTCATTCGTTGTAGCTATAAGTTACTCCGGGAATACTGAAGAAACGCTCTCGGCTTTCATTGAAGCTGTCCAAAGAGGGTGTACCGTGGTCTCGGTCGCTTCTGGCGGGAAGTTGATGGAGTTCTCTGACGAACTCAATGTCCCATGTGTCAGGGTTCCCCCCGGTCTTCCCCCACGCGGAGCGCTACCTTACTTGTTCATGCCGCTTCTTTCACTCGTGAGCAGAGCAGGTATATATGTAGATCAGAAAGAGAGAGACGAGTCCGCGGAAATTCTCAGGGATCTGAGAACCGAGTTGAGGCCTGAGAGTAACTTCGAGAGTAACAGGGCAAAGAAGGTTGCCTTTGACTTATTTGGTTTCATACCTGTAGTCTATGGATGGGGCAGATACGTTCCAGTTGCTCAGAGAATAAAGACCCAGTTCAACGAGAACTCAAAGATACCTGCATTCTGGTCAACGCTGCCAGAAGGGGACCACAACGACGTGATCGGCTGGGACGGAGACAAGGAAGCCTCGAAGAAGTTCTGCGCCATAATTGTAAGGGAGCCTCAAGAGCCCGAAGAGATCTGGAATAGAATCGAATCCACCAAGAGAGTGGTACTGGCTGATAGTCTGGGGAAGGTACTTGAGTTGAAGGCTACTGGGCAAACTGCTTTGGCGAGGATATTCTCCGTATTATATCTCGGAGACTTTACAAGCCTATACATGGCGGTACTGAGGGGAGTGGATCCGACGCCCGTAAAGGTAATTGACAGGCTTAAGATAGAAATGGCAGGCAACCTAAGCATAATCAACTTTCTGGAGAACAAGGTAAAGAAGATGAAGAGTGGATGACGGATCCAATGCCTTGCCCATCTAGCGCGGATAACTCAGTCCAGATCTCGGTTGATTCATCCCTTTCTTCTGAAGAGACCAGACGAGGTTCCTGGTGTTGTGGCAAAGACCATGGTTGTAGTTCTTATCAACAACAATTATCCCCATGTCCAACCCGCCTTGCCTAGTGTTCACCAAGTCAATAGACTGCTTTGCTGATTCCTGGGCCGAGAGTCCTTTTCTCACGTACTCGCATGCAGTTTTGCCTAAGCACAGTCTGACGGCAACTTCACCGATGCCAGTACATGACGCCCCTGAGTTCTCATCTGCATAGTTGCCAGCGCCTATGATCGGAGTATCACCAACTCTGCCAGGAAGCTTCAGCATTATGCCTCCAGTTGAGGTTGCGGCAGCGATATTCCTACTAGCATCTACTGCGATTGCACCGACTGTTTCGCCCAAGTCGGGATATAGCTTTATGAGGTTCATTGTTTTTTGAAGATATTTGACCTCGCCTTTCTCAAACTTCGTCTTGGCTTCCTTCCACATCTCAACGCGCTCATCTGTCCTTGGGTCACATTTTTCCAGCCCAAACCTATCAGCCATTTTCTCAGCTGAGACGCCAACAACTAGTACGTGATCTGTTTTTTCCATTATTGCTCTTGCCAATGAGACTGGGTGCCGAACATTTGAGATCATGGCGACGGCACCGCAGTTTAGCGTCTTGCCGTCGGAGATTGAGGCATCCATCTCGATTGTACCTTTCATTGTCAGTACTGAACCTGTCCCCGCATTGAATGACGGATTATCTTCCATTATTCTCACACATTCTTCGACTGCGTCAAGGGCAGATCCATCCGATGAAAGCTTAGAGAAGCCTCCAGTAACAGCTTCCCTGACTCCCTTCTCCACGATTCTCTCTCTTTCGGTTCTGACTTCTCCCGCTCCGCCGTGAGCGATTATTACGTAATTTCCTGAACGCACATCAACCACCAAATCCGATCAGAAAAATGGTCGAATAATTAGTCTAAAGTAGAATCCATTTTGCCTTTATATTTTGACATTTGCCAAACGAAGGCATACAACAAAAGCATCTTCGACCGATAAACCTACCAGATACATGTATTTATGAGTAATAGGTAATAACATCTGGAGAGAGAACGGAAAAATCTAAAGGAAGATATTCTAAGTTTCACTAGTACCAATCTTAGATTGCATTCATGAGGCTGGAGCCACACGTAAGTGTCTCCTCTTCTTGCCATGCAGAAATAGGTGTTCACCCCATGCCCAGAGTTGTTATACTGAACAGAGATAGATGCGAGTCAAAAGACTGCGGCACGCCCTGCATAAAATACTGCCCCCGAGTTAGAGCCGGGGATGAAACGATTGTAATGAATCCTGAAGAGGGATTTCCTTACATTGCTGAGAACCTCTGCTCTGGCGAGGGTATCTGCGTCAAGAAGTGTCCATTCGGAGCTCTCAAGGTGGTAAACACCCCGGAAACTGTCGAAGGTGAGTTGACTCACCGTTACGGACCAAATATGTTTGAGCTCTATCGATTGCCTATTCCACGCCCTGGAAAGGTAACAGGATTGGTTGGACCTAACGGTGCTGGGAAAACCACTGCATTGAAAATTCTTGCTGGGGAGACCAAGCTGAACTTAGGAAGGTATGACACCCCCCCTGACTGGAATGAGATAACGAGGTTCTTCAGGGGCTCCGAGCTGCAAGCTTATTTCGAGAAGATGGAGGCAAAAAGGCTGAAGGTTGTTCACAAACCGCAATACATAACGAAGCTCCCCACGATCGTGAAGGGTGAAGTCAAAGAGCTCCTCGAAAGAGTAGACGCGAGAAGCGTGTCTGGTAAGCTCATCAGGGATCTGGGACTAACGGGCGTTCTCGAACGCGATGTCAGCGTCTTGTCCGGGGGAGAACTGCAGCGAGTAGCAGTTGCTGCAACGATTGAGCGAGACTCGGATGTCTATCTGTTTGATGAGCCTAGTAGCTACCTTGATGTCAAGGAACGCGTTGTTGTAGCCAAGACAATCCGCGAGCTGGCAACATTTGGTAAGATGGTAATCACGGTTGAACACGACTTGGCGATGCTTGACCTTCTCTCTGATTACGTCTGCATATTCTATGGTGAGCCTGGAGCCTTTGGAGTAATTTCTCATCCGTATGGAGTCCGTGAGGGGATCAACGCGTACCTCGACGGCTACATCGCGGATGAGAATGTGAGAATTAGAACAGAATCAGTACGATTCGGCGTTCGCCCCGCGCCGACCGAAACCATGCAGGCTCAGGATGTTACCCTTGAATTCAGCCCAATGACAAAGAGACTGGGAGACTTCATACTCCAAACGAACGGCGGTCAAATAAGGAAGGGAGAGACTGTCGGTATTCTGGGACCGAACGGCATAGGGAAGACAACCTTCGTGAAACTGCTTGCAGGCGTGATCGAGCCCGATGAAGGCTCACCACCTGCAGGCAAGCTGAAAGTATCATATAAACCACAGTATTTGACTGCAGACTTCTCTGGGACAGTAATGGAGTTACTGAGAGACGCGGCAGGAAAGAACTTCTCTGCAGGTGCTTTTGACTCTGAAATAATCGGCCCTCTTGAACTCAGACCTCTGCTTGATAGACCCGTAAAAGAACTCTCCGGTGGGGAGCTTCAGAAAGTGGCGATCGCCGCTGCGCTCTCGAGAGAAGCGGATCTATACCTCCTTGACGAGCCGAGTGCGTACATCGATGCAGAGTCAAGGCTCACAGTTGCGAAGATGATTCGAAGAACAGTGGAGAAACGAGGAGTTGCAGCATTTGTGGTCGAACACGACATCATGATAGTGGATTGGATAAGTGACCGCTTGATGGTCTTTCTGGGAGAACCCAGCATAAGGGGAACGGCCTCACGACCAACGGACATGAGAACAGGAATGAATACCTTCCTGCATGAACTCGGCATTACATACAGGCGCGATATTCACTCAGGGAGACCAAGGGTGAACAAGGAAGACTCTCGGCTCGACGCTGAGCAAAAAGCGAAAGGTGAGTACTACTACGTTGCCTGACTCATGATGTAGCTCCGATGGCAAGTAGGAGTGCTGTCTCAGTTTCTTGCCTCTTATTCAATTTTCCGTCGCGATCAACTGGTTTGCGCTTCTATGTTTCCATTTGACTTTGCTTCACAGCAAGAAAACATTAAATAAATCTAGTGGCTAAGGAGTAAACCAATACTTAATGGATCTGGAGGAAACGGAAGATTTGGTTGAAAAAACGACTATATCGGTAATTAAGGCTGACATTGGTTCCTTGGCTGGACATCACACCGTTTACAAAGACTGCTTAGATTGCGCTACTGTGGCAATGGAGAAGGCAAAGAGTGAAGGACTGATCGTGGACTATCGCGTTACGCATTGTGGCGACGATCTTGAACTGATTATGGGACACCACAGGGGTGAAGACAACAAAGAAATCCATCAACTTGCCTGGAACACCTTCAAGGAAGCGGCAGAGATCTCCAAGGAGCTAAAGCTGTACGCCGCCGGGCAAGATCTGCTCAAGGACACGTTCTCTGGAAACGTAAGGGGGATGGGTCCTGGCGTGGCCGAGATGGAATTCGAAGAAAGAATAAGCGAGCCAATTGTAGCGCTACTTGCCGACAAGACTGCTCCGGGAGCCTTCAACCTTCCATTCTTCAGGATATTCGCGGATCCTTTCTGCACTGCGGGACTCATAATCGATCCTGCGATGCACGGAGGATTCAAGTTCGAAGTCATGGACGCAAGGGAGAACAAGGTGATAACCCTAAAGACGCCGGAAGAAAACTACGATCTGCTGGCGTTGATCGGAACCACGGGGCGCTACATCATAAGGCGAATCCTCAGAGCGAACGACAATCAAATAGCAGCAGCAGTCAGCACAACCAGGTTATCGCTGATTGCCGGCAAGTACGTCGGGAAGGACGACCCAGTCGCACTGGTCAGAGCACAGCACGGTCTTCCATCCGTAGGAGAGATTCTTGAGGCTTTTGCATTCCCCCACTTGGTAGCAGGGTGGATGCGAGGGAGCCACAATGGGCCCATAATGCCGGTCGGGGTGAAGGATGCCAAATGCACGAGATTTGACGGTCCGCCCCGGATAGTAGCCTTGGGATTTCAATTGAGGAACGCGCAACTGATAGGACCAGCAGACATGTTTGATGACCCTGCATTTGATAGATCAAGATGGATGGCGAACGAGATAGCGGACTACATGAGGAGACATGGTCCATTTGAGCCGGGAAGACTTGAGATGGAAGAAGTCGAATACACCGGAATACAGAAGGTACTTCAAGATCTCAAACCGAAGTTCAAGCCACTGGACTAGCGAACCTTGGCCTTCAATTGGGGAGCCTGCCCACCGCCACTCATATATAATGATGCAACCCTCTTGTATGATATGTCAGTTAGTGTACAGGCCGTTAGGGGATCTGATTACGAATGAGTCCTTTTAGAGGAAAAAAGAGAAAAGACAAAGCAGCGGCAGAAGAAGAGAAGAAGACTGCGGAGGTAGAATCTGAGGCAAGAGCCGTTGAAGACGTTAAACCTGAGAAGTTGACGCCTGCCTCCTGGTTCAACAAACTCGCCAATCTAGGCGATGTCCAGAGCGCGCTACACTCGTTGCCAGATCTGGATATTCAGCTCTATGTGGGCAACAGCCTGCTAAGGTTCATAAAGAAAGGCCTTGACAAACCAATTGTCAGTGAAGAGAGGAGCCTCAGACCAGATGCGATTATTAGAATCTCCGACAAAGCATGGGAAGAACTAGTCAAGATGCAAAGCCTTGACGAATTCGATACCCTCTATAGAAAGTACGCCAAGAATCCCTCACATGATGAATTTGTAAAGGTCAGCATCAACAAGGAAAGCCTGCTTTCTGACTCTGGCATTCTTCGATCCAAACTCTTCAAGAATCTTCTGTTAGTCTAGCTCAACCGAATATTGACGGACGATTCTTCTCCTTCGTTGCTGTAATTCCTGTCCTTCATTAGTTCCTGTCTGTGGGTGATATGCGCTTTGAAAGGGATTGAAAAGCCACTAATCGTTCTGAACTTCAAATGCTACGGGGAATCAATAGGTTCTAATGCATTGAAACTCGCGAAGGTAGCTGAAAAGGTCAGCGAAAATGTGGGATTGCCAATAGCCGTAGCTCCAACCTTCGTTGACTTGCGGAGCGTCGCCTCTGCGGTCTCAATACCAGTATTTGCCCAGCACATAGACCCAGTCGAGTTAGGCGCGCACACGGGCTATGTCCCGCCAGAAGCGGTAAAGGAAGCTGGAGCAGTTGGCACCTTAGTGAATCACTCGGAAAGAAGGCTACTCCTCGCTGATCTGGACGCATGCGTATCTAGAGCCAGGGATCTGGGTCTCTACACCTGCGTCTGCTCAAACAATGCCCCCGTTAGCGCTGCGGCTGCAGCATTGGATCCGACAATAGTTGCCGTTGAGCCACCAGAACTGATTGGATCAGGTAGATCTGTATCCAAGACCAAACCCGAAGTTGTAGCTAGCACGGTGAAGATAATCCGTGACATCAATGAAAAGGTAATCATACTCTGTGGCGCTGGTATAACAACTGGGGAGGACGCCCGCGCGGCAATCAGACTCGGAACCGACGGCGTTCTACTAGCTTCAGCGTTCACGAAGGCCAGCGATCCAGAAAGAGTCCTCTACGAGCTTGCCACCGGGGTAAAGGGTCATAAGTAGTTCGAGAGTTCAAGGCAACTCAGGATTTATACCGATCTTTGATCTCCACCTTCTGTGGGACAACCGTAGAATCCTTCGCAGGAGACTTCATTTGAAAGTCAAAACCATCTGTGCTGCTTGCCTCCTACACCGAGGGGTCAGAGAAATCGAGCTTACCGACTCCAGCCCAGAAGTCAAGATGCAAGCTATCAAGAAGCTTTTCGAGTTTCTGTCAGAGAACTTCTCGAGAAATTCGGTTTCAGCGATCCTCGGAACTGAGAGAGATCGGATAATAAGAAAGGAAACAGGTTGCCCTGACCCGTATAAGAAGAAGAAGGCTCTATCAAACGAGTACGCGTTGAAACTGCTTCCAGAAATAAGGAAAGCCCTGGATTCTGAGCAAGCAGGATACGGGAGATTCAGAAAGGCTTGCCTTGCCGCGATAGTGGCGAATTCAATTGAGTTTGACATGCTCGAGCACGATCAGCGACTTGAAGATTTTCCGAGACTTCTTGCGAGATCTGAAGAAGAACTGAAAATAGATGAAATCAGGGAGATCTATTCGAGAATCAAGAAATCGAAGAGAGTACTTTACCTTGCAGACAACGCGGGGGAGATAGTAATAGATTCTCTTCTAATCGAGGAGATCATGAAGTTGGGTCCAAGAGTTGTTGTCGTCGTGAAGGAAGGCCCCGTACTGAATGACGCGTTGAGGGAGGACGCAATACTGGCAGGAATTCCAAAGATAGCAGGCGACGTGATAACTACGGGAACTGATTCCGTGGGGCTTGTACTCTCACAAGCATCTGAGGAACTGAAGCAGTGCGTAAGTGAATCTGACTTCATCGTATCAAAAGGAATGGGAAACTATGAGACTATGACTGAGGAGAAAATCCGAGGAAAATGCATTGCTTACCTGCTTAGGGCAAAGTGCAGCTCGGTGGCTGAGGACCTTGCTGTTGAAGGCGGGTCGAATGTTGCGAAGCTACACTGCTGGGATTAGCTAGAGAGTTGACGTTTTCGTTGGCTCTTCCGGCGAATAATAGTTCGGAGGCGGACCCTCTTCCAGTCTTTTCCTCTTGCCCCGACTTAGAAGTAGGATCACAAGTAAGGGAACCGCGACTGCAGCAACCAGTACTGCAAATATCACCTCTACTGGGAACAGCGGCGGTTGCGCCTGGAGTACGTACACCATAGCGTAGTCTGCTGCGTACGCGCCATTTGAGTCCACGAAGAGGATCAGGATAAGGAAGTAATCATCTATCAGGCTGAGAGTGGTATGCGTGCCAGGGAGAGTAACAAGGCCTGATTCCGGTATTAGCAAGCTGCCTTGGAAAGAGCCGGTCATACTATTGTACGGAATTGGAGACACAATGAGTTCCGAATCTACGAGTCCAGGTATAATGTAGAGGTCATAATCGAAGAGGATCGCATATGCTTTCATGTTGGTGACATTGTCTTCGACACTGGAGCCTCTGATCACGATAGACAGTGCGTCACCCGCGTACACTGGCAGAACAGAGAATTGTAGGGAGTGGCCTACTGGCGTCCTCAGCTCGATGAGCGGATGCGTATCTATCGTAGTGGTCGCATTATCTATCTCAGGGTCTATGCTTGCAACCATGATGAGGCCAACCGAGTTGAATGTGGAGGTGTGGCCTGCGCTGTTCGCTGATATCCAGTACGTGTAGACGTCAGTTGTATTGCCTGTAGAGGGGAGGTACTTAGCGACGTAGTAGACTGTGCTATTGACCTGACTTGCCCTCAGAGAAACGTATGTGAGCGGCTTGTCATTGGCGAGATAGAAGTTGCGTGATCTAGTCAAGTACACTGTGACGTTCGAATCAGGTTGCTCCAAGCCTGATACGGCAATCGTGAAGGTCACACTGTCATTGTGACGCAGTATTATTGGAGTGCCATCCGGGAGGAGGCTCCGGTAAATTACGGGTAATTGATTCTTGTACGCCGGATTGTTGTAGGTCGAAAGTGTGATGTTCAGAATGTCTGGTGGCGTGTTGACGACCTCAACGTAGAATATCCTATCAATGTTCAGCCCTCCTATTATTGTCTTGGCATTCACGCTGAACTTGTAGAATCCTTCAGCTTCCAATTCGACGGTCATGTTGTAATAGATACCTGCGATGTCGCTCTTTAACTCAATAGGAATCATCGACCCGTTGTCGGCTATACATGCCAGAGTAGAGGAAAGCAACCCACCTGTAGTTCTATTAGTCACTGTCACTCCGATCTGAAGTGATTCACCAGTTCTTACCCTCGGACTGGACACTATTGTCTCTAGCGAGGCATTCACTTTTCCTAGTAGCCAGTCGAAAATGTTCTCAGCAAGCTTCAGGTTTCCGGGATATGCTGCGCTGGTAAGGTAATCATCCGTGGCGAACCATATGCCCCCAGAAGCGACTACACGGCCGCCCTCTGGCACATCACATGCAGCTAGAGTCGCGAGTGTGCCATACTCTGCTGGAGTAAATGCAATGGGGATTGCGGGGCTGCTAATGGATAGCGTTGAGCCGTAACCGTACAGGTAGCTTGTGAGACCGCTTGTTACCGGGTGACTTGACAGATCTGTGATGACAATATTCGAGGTGATCACCTTGGCGAACACTAAATCAGTGTACTTAGAGACAAGGTTTTGAGCAAATTCTACTCCATATTTGGCTGTAATCTCATTGACTTTCTCGGTCGCCATGTCTGGGTAATCGGTGCCAAGCACTAGCAAAGAACCATTGTTGTCGACGAATCTCTGGATCGCGTTGGTCTCCTCTGAGCCAAACATGATCTTCGGGTCCGTCAGGACAAGGACATCGTACTGACTGATTTTCGAGTAATCTATCGGCTCGTTATTCTCGTAGGTACTATATCCGCGGGATCTCAGTGTTGTGGCAAGCTTGTAGAGAACGCTCATAATCGAGAAGGCCGAGTCTGTGTGGAACAGATCGAAGTATACTCGACCCTTCGGATTTTCGACGCTGAAACTAACTGTGATATTCTGACCGGGGACGAACTCGTGGGTAGTAGTGTTTTGGAACCCTATCTGGGCTACGTATCGTCCTAGAGCTGCATTCACGGGTATCGAGACATTGACGTATAGACCTGTGAAGCCAACTATGTTTGCCAAACTTGTGTTGCTCAGATTGATGAATGAGGTCGCATTGCCAGATACCGCGATATTCAGATTTGCTGTGAAGGCTGTCAGCACAGTTGCACCCAGCTGCAGTGAGTCGCCAAGGTACCCGACAAAGTATGGCGGATTGATCAACTGTCTCGGGTAGACACTGAGAACCGGATAGTGAAGCCTGTTCCCGAACCCCACCAAGTATGTGTAGGCCGCAGAGACATCTATTAGCCCTGCTCCTTGAGCGTTGGCATCTGCCCCCAAGCTGTTAGCAGTATGCATTAGCGCAATTCTAACCGTTGTAGGAATTTCCACCTTGAGCTGTGATGGCAAGGCTGTTCTATTCAGTAGGCTCAGACCAGAGGCACTTAGGAGCAAAGCGGCAGCTCCTGAAACAAATGGTGTAGCTGCGCTCGTGCCGTCCATTTTGACGTAACCGCCATATGAGATGCCGAGGCGGTAGGCATAGAGAGAGACAGAGGAAAGGCTAGCCAATGTGGACCAAATACCCACGCCAGGTGCCAGCACATCTGGGTACGGCCGACCATCCAGCGTTGGTCCCCTGCTACTGAAAGAGGCGATGGAGTTGCTTTCGTTGTATGCTCCCACAGATATGGCGAGCCTCGCTGCTGCAGGAGTCTCGCCGGTTGAGTAATATGGTCCATTGTTTCCAGCTGCAACCACCACGACCACACCACTTCTGGCAGCGCTATCGACTGCCAAGCTGAGGGGATCGTCTGGATCAGCTGAGCCTCCACCCAGTGACAGACTGATCACATCCGCGCCATTGCCAACAGACCATTGAATCGCCGCGATTATTCCGGCAGTGAATCCCCTGCCAAAACTGTCTATGCACTTTGCGTTGAGCAGTTTTGCCATCGGGGCAACACCTCTGTACTCTGGATTCAATACACCAGAGCCGGCCGCGATCCCAGCCACATACGTTCCATGCCCAAAGTCGTCTCCAAGGTTCGTTTCATTGTCTAGATAACCGTAGATAGTGTTCACAAATGACTGGCTTGCTACGACCTTCCCCGCCAAGTCGGGGTGTGTAGCATCAATTCCGCTGTCAGCAACTGCTATCTTGACGCCAGAGCCGTTTGCTACGTTCAATGGTGGAAGGTCTATGGCACTAATCCAAGGCGATGTACGGGATACAGTGGCAATTGTGCCTGATGTCCCGTTTAGAGGGATAGCCATGATTTCCTTGTTCAGGTATAAGCTACGGATTTCCTTGACCGAAACAAGCCCGCTGATAATGCTGAGGGGCCCTTTAACGACGGCGGCTGGTATTACGTTGAATGTGCTGATCAGCTTGAGACTTCCGCCAGCCCCAATTATCTTTCCTACGGAGTTCATATCAACTCCGTCTCTAAAGACCACAATTACCTCAATGTCCGCACTTGACTGATGGTCAATCAGGCCTTTGAGCAGAGGATCTACTTTAGCGACAGCGGGCTGTAAGTCAGAACTCACCGTCTGCTTTTGTCCATTGGAGGTCAGACTAGGCGCTCTAACTATCATTGTCGGAGCGATAATAACCGCCGATATCATTAGAGCAGCCAAAAGGCGCATGGAATAGTGATTGACAGTCCTCTCGCTCAAAACCTTCTCCCCGCCTCTGAGAGTTGATTGACCACTTGCCCATACAAATCTGGCGCTTACAATAATCGAGCCATAAAGCCCACATCCTTCAGGGATGGGATGAATGGCGGACTTGAATAGTGAAGCACCTGTTTTGCTAAGTGTGAAGCAGGTAATATATTCTTTCCTCTGGGCAACAGCCACATCCAGGTCGCCAGAGAGCACATCGAGGAGCAGGAAAAGGTATGGCGAAGAACGAGGCTATCAGGGCAAGCTTAGTCCGTGAACCACGAAGCCAACACCCTTTGAGGAGTTGGTAGCTCGCCTAATCAGAAGTTCTTATGAAGGCAATAACGACCGCCGACCGCAATTATGGAATAGTAGGAGACTCATAGTCAAACGGTGATCGATATCTGACTATCGTTCATGCGCCGCAAGTTTGCGCTACACTGTCTCAATTGGGAGTCTATTCAACACTTCCTGTGCAGAATCATTGACGAGCACCGTCTCCTCTAGTTTTATTCCCCCGATCTCGCGAACTAGAGTTTGAACCTTGATGCACATGACCATCCCTGGCTTGATGAGGCGAACCTCATTCTCGAAGATCCTAGGCCACTCGTAGAGTTCTAAGCCAATCCCATGCCCAGTGACATCAGTCCCACCTTCGGCAGAAAGACTCTTCAAGAAACTCTTGATTGAGCCTACCATATCCGAGGATGTCGCGCCTGGCCTTATTTGCTCGATTGTTTTCGCCAAGATCTTTCTAGATAGCTCAAAGGCCTTCCTGTGTTTCTCAGCAGGTTTTCCAGTGTATATTGTCCTTGCGACATCCGAGCAGTACTCGTTGTAAATGGCTGAGATGTCTATTGCGACAAATTCGTCCGCATCTATATTTCTCTGCTTGGCTGACGTCAGTTTCTGTCCACTTCTTGGTCCAGAGGCAATCATGCTATCGAAGGCTGTGCGTCTTGATCCAGCTTTCCTCATTGTCCGTTCGACTTCTGCAGCTACCTCCAACTCAGTCACGCCAGGTTGTATCAGCTCTATGGCTGTTCGGATTCCTCTCTCGGTGATCTCCAATGAGTCACGGAGAGTCTCGACTTCCTCGTAATCCTTGACTGAACGAATGTCAAGCAGATCCTCCGAAATGTCTTTGAACCCTGTTTTCTCAAGTCGGCTCCTTAGGATTTCGAACACGCTAACTGAGACTTGTGAGAATTCCATTCCTATCGTGGCAGAGGAAAGATTGCCAGCCTGAACTAGGCGCTGAATCTCTGCCGCCAGCCCTTTCGAACCGAATGGCTCATCGACGCTGCTCTCTGATGGGCTTGGAGCATAGTAGCTTATGTTCTTGATCCAGGATGACTCTCGTGATCTTTCGATCTCAGGTGAGGGAAGAATCAAGCTGGGTTCCCCTTCGTAAGGCAGAAGCAGCGTGGCGGGAGTACCCCCCATCATCGGGGAGAACCCTGAGACGTAATACACGTTGCTAGGGCTCATCAAAAGCAGCGCATTCAGCCCTTTACGTTCCATGACCTTCCGCAACTTGTCTATCCTTGCGGGAAACTCCCGAATCATCAAGACATTCTCTCCTTATTTCTAGAGAAACCAAGTTCGTTCAAATACTTTGCGGAGATTAAAGGGTCAGCGGCAGATGAGTTCAAGTGGGCGCAATGCAGTAACAATTAATTACGGGATGCTGTACTCTCTATTGAAGAGCCCGTTGAACAAAGAGGCATGAACTTGTATGAGCGAGCCGGTCACTGTGACGGTGAGGATCCCTAAGGAGCTAGTCAAGGAGCTGGACGCGAAAGTCGAACCGAGATACAGATCTGAGTACATCAGGCAAGCCATAATGGACAAACTAAAGAGCGGGCCAGCCGAGTCGCCTACAAGAGGCAGAAATGATGAGATAAATGAGCTCAAGGCTAGGATATCGGCTTTGGAGAACGCTATCAGGGGTTTGGGCAAGAAGGGTTACGAGGCACAAGTTCCAGCGCTCTTGGAAGTCATCGCCCTTGACGAAACGGACAGGAAGATAATCAGCTATCTTGTTGAACACAAGAGTGCGACAACAAAAGAGTTGGAGAAAGTAGTAAATCTGAGAAGAAGAATGATACTAGAACGGACAAAAGAGATTGAGAATAAGTACGAGGAGAAATTCGGCAAGCCTTTCCTAAAGTTTGTGCGTGGGAAAAGAGACGGGAAAAGACAGGCTTGGTGGCTTGCCGACTCATAGTCGAGAGCTTCGTGCAGGAGCTTCGTGTTGTCACGCTATAGTGGGGCCCGTGGCCTAGTCAGGATAGGGCGTCGGCCTCCGATCGATTGGGAGACAGCCGATGGTCGTGGGTTCAAATCCCTCCGGGCCCGCCACACAATCTGGTTCTTCTATTGCGACCAGTTGCAGAGCCCTTCTTCGAAACCTAAAGCCCTTAGCCTTGTCACAGATTCAGACTGGCTTGGGTGGATATCCCACTAGAGGCGGTTCGATGTTCATTTGCCAGAGGAGCGCGATCAGTTCGCCTCGGTGAAGAAGCTCCTCTTCGAACACGTGAACCAAGATGTCTTCTGTGGTGATTTCCGCCTCCCCTTTTCCGTGAACTTTCAGCTTTTCAGACAGCATCCCTAGGGACAGCGATTCGAGGTAGCTCCGCATTCGCTTTTCTACTTGCTCCATGTAAGTTCTTACGTCGTCGTAACTCTTGTATTCCTCAAATCTCTTCTTCGAGCAGAGGTTCTGCTTTTGAAGGAAGTCCAGCCAAAAATCAATCGCGTTCAGAGTGTGAATGAATATATTTCTAATTGAGTGAAAGCTGGCCTCTCTGTTCTTCGTGAACTCTTCCCAAGGGAGCCCAGTGAACTTTTCGAAGAAGGCATGCCTCTCTATTCTGTTGTACTCCAAGAGCTTGTTGACATCAACCAATTGGATCACCAAGATTCATTGGTAGGCGAACCTCACTAATAAAACCCAATGGGATCAATTTGATGGGAGTGCCGCTTTCCACCCCAGCATCGTGGAGGATTTGGGGCGTTTGGGACTAAAGTTTTATCGGAAAGATAGGCAGAGTCACTCACGAAGCCCGCCAACGAGTTTCACCACTCTGGTATGGTCGTCATCAGGGCACAAAGTGAGTATTCAGTAAGATGAGGTGCAAAGCTTGATTTCGGAGTTGAAGAATGCTGTCAAATCCCTGCTAGAAAAAGCGATTTCGAAGGCTGGGATCTCTGTGGAGTTCCCATTGGAAGAGACGATTGAGAAACCCCCTGATCCCAAGCTAGGCGATTTCACCTCAACGGTCGCTCTCAGACTCGCCAAGCAGATAAGAATGAAGCCAATCGAAGTGGCCAGAAAGATCTACGAAGGCATCCAGATTCCGAGGTCAGGCGGAGTTTTTGAACGGATCGAGGTCAAACCGCCTGGATACATCAACTTCTTCGTGAAATATCCGAATCTGGCAAAAATGACGATAGAAAGAGTAATTGAGCAAGGAGACAAGTATGGGTGGAACGAATCTGGTCAGGGCAGAAAGGTTCTTGTTGAACACACCTCAATCAACCCAACGAAACCATTGCATATCGGGCACCTGAGGAACGCGGTGATAGGAGACATCATTTCCAGGATCTACTCCGCCTGCAGGTGGAAAGTCGAAGTCGAGAACCTGATCGACGACATGGGCAGGCAAGTCGCCGTTCTGGTTTGGGGTCTAAAGAACAACGTTCACCTAGAAGTTCCTAGAGAAAATGATATGAAGCTTGACTTGTGGTACGGGCTCGTATACTCCAAGGCTGACTCAAGACTAGTCGCCGAACCAAGTCTTGAGAAAGAGATCGAAGAAATAATGCGCGAGATGCACGATGAGACAAGTGAGACGTCAAGATTCGCAAGGACAGTTTCAGAGAAGTGCGTCGAGTCAAATCTCGAGACAACCTCAAGGATGGGCGTCTTCTACGACCTCTTGGTTTGGGAGAGCGACATTGGTCAAGCCGATGTTTGGGACGAAGCCTTCCAGAAGTTGAAGAAGAGCCCAGAGCACTTTGGGATCGAAACCGAAGGAGAGTACAAAGGCTGCTTCGTGGCCAAACTAGGTCACTTGGAGGAATTCAAGGACCTAAAGAGCAGCGACAAGGTCATAGTCAGGTCGAATGGCGTCCCAACCTACATCGCAAGTGACATAGCCTATCAGATGTGGAAATTCGGGCTATTAGATACGGACATGATGTACAGGTTACATCATGTGCAACCTAGCGGGAGAGCACTCTGGACTACTTCGCCAATTTTGGCAATCAAAGAACACGAGAAGTTTGCACGCGCAGACAGAGTCGTAAACGTAATAGGATACGAACAGAACTACCTGCAACAGATCATACGTTCATGCCTGAAGTTGCTGGGGCACGAGAGGGAATCCGACAACTCGATTCACTTATCATACAAGCATGTCGAAGTTGCCGGCGGACGATTCTCGGGAAGATCAGGTAACTGGTTTGGCTTCCACGCGGACGCCGTCGTGAATAGGACCATGATTCAAGCATATGAGCAGGCCTGCAAGAATTGCCCTGAACTCCCAGAATTAAAGAAGAGAGAGATTGCCGAAATTATAGGCGTTGGAGCCGTTAGATACTGGCTGACGAAGTTTAAGCTTGACCAGACAATAATATTCGACTACGACAAGGTAACCGACTTCAACGGCGAAACTGGACCATACATCCAGTATGCGGCCGTCAGGGCCAATAGTATTGTCCAGAAGGCAGGTGGAGAGAAGTCAATTGATCTTGGCAGGGTTAATTTTGAGATACTTAAAGGCGACACGGACATAGAACTTGTCAAGGAGATCATGGCCTTTCCCGATACCTTGGACGAGTGCGTCAGGAGCCACTCACCGAACACATTAGCAAGCTACACGTACGGTTTAGCAGTGAAGTTCAACAAGTTCTATGAGAAGCGCCCAGTATTGACCGCCGGAGACGAAGAGAGGAGAGCACGGCTCGCGCTCGTGGCTGCCTCGAAGCAAACACTACTCAACGCCCTTAGTTTGCTTGGGATACAGGTTCCAGAGCAGATGTGAGAGAATGTTATGGTTCTGTTACCTCTGCGGTTAATAGCTGCTTGAGGTGACTTCTCCGCTTCTGCTCCCCGTCTTGTTTAAGGATCGGATCACAGCTACATGGGCGGAGCGATCCAACCTGAACCGCAGGCCTTCATCCTGGTTTTCCAACAGGTTTAAGCAGGCGTTTAGATGCCGATCTATCCTGCAACACTCTAGGATCTTTGCTTTCGGGTCTACCATGGCCCACCCACATACCGCGCAGACCCTGGAAGTGTTCCAAGGACTCACTTCAACGACTCTGCCTCCCTCCCAGAGAGCCTTGTACTCGATGTAAGTTTGTAGCCTCCTGAAGCTCCACGAGTTCAGCCTCCGCTTCATCTTCCTGGAGTACTTGCTTACCTTCTGAATTCTACCGTTGAAAATATTGACGCCTAAGACTTTCTTATTAATTGTCCTGCGGATATGTTTAAGGTCTTCGAGAATAATGCCTTGCTCTCTGGTTTTTGCTTGCTTCACTATGGCTGAGCTCACCTGGTGCAGAATTGTTTTGACCTTGTTGTTCTGATTGGTGAACCAGTCTCTCTGTATCTTCTTCGCTACCCGTCTATCCTTCACGTACTTGGCTTGGACCCTTCGCACCCGCCCAAAGTATCCGTGCCTAACCTCTGAAACCCTTGATAAGTCATGGCTTTCAAAGACCAATTCTCCGCTTTCATTCACGCCGCCTCCATCGATTGATCGCTCATTCGTGTCATACGCCACATAACTCTTCGGTTCGGTAGCTTCAACGGTCTTGGAGAAGACCACCGATACCATGCAAGTAGTCAAGGTTATTGAGCCCAACTTGAGCGTAGCATCCGATAGGAGCCGCGCTGCTCTCTTGTGCAGGGGACGTAGAAGTACTCTCTTGGCTTGATTGGGATTCTCAGGTTGCCGTCAACAACTTTGTAGGCTTGGTTTCCCAGTTTGGCCGTGAGCTTCGTGGCTCTCGGCACTCGAACATTCTGATGCCTTCTCTTCGCTTTCCGGTAGTTCTTCAAGATGGGGGTGGCAACCTCGATGGCGGAGAGGCTGTACCAGGTGTGGAGACCGAGACCATTTAGCTGGTGGTATGTCTCGCTCTGCAGTCTTAGCCTGCAGGTCACATTCTTCTCTAGACCGACGCGGATGCAGTGGTTGACCATGCTCCTGAAGGCTTCAAGGAGACTAAGAACACCGCTTCGAGGCTCGTATGATATCTGCACCCCGCCTTAACTGCCTGCATGGAGCTGAACAACCCAAAACTCTTATTTAAGCTCACCAACCGAAGAGGTAACTGAGCCAATATTATTAAGTGTTGAGCCTACTCCACTAGGTACTGCGAATGAGCCTGCTTGCCGCATGCGTCTGGATGTGTGGGCCCGTGGCCTAGTCAGGATAGGGCGCCGGCCTTCGACCTTGTTCCTGGAAGACAGCCGGGGGTCGTGGGTTCAAATCCCTCCGGGCCCGCCAACGAGTCTGCGCAATTACGGTTTGTAATACCCTTTGGGGAATTGATTACTGGGCGTCATTGCGTTGACGTTCTCGAGATTCCTCCTGAAGAAGAATTAAATATGAGGAGGAGTAATCGGTCAAGTGGGGAATCGAAGTTTGTCGTCTCTCTTTTTGGTTTTGCCAGGGAGGTATTCTTCTAATGCCTAAGATGTCAAAGCTACTTGCAAACATCAAGACATCAGCAATCCGCAGAACTGCTGCTTGGCTTGCACTAGCAAAAGACAAGAAGGAAATCATAAGTTTCGGCGGAGGAGCACCTAGCCTTCCACCGCCGTCTGAGCTTGTGCAGAAACTCAGAGAAGCCTTGAATGATCAATGGAAGCCTTTTGCCTATGGTGGGACTCGTGGCACACCTGAGTTGCGCGAGGCAATAGTCAGGGACCTGTACAAGTATGGGAAGGTCCGGCTTGATGGACCTGACAATATCATAGTAACCCATGGTGGAACAGAAGGCATCTTCGCCGGACTGGGGGCGATTCTTGATCCAGGTGATGAGGTAATACTTGCTGATCCAACTTACCTGGGGTATCCCGAGGTTCTTAAGATAATGAATGCAAGGGCAGTCACCTTGCCAGTAAGTGTTGATGAAGGCTTCCAGCCAAAGGTTGAGACCTTGAAGAAGAAGATCACTAAACGAACCAAGGCCTTTGTGCTGCTCTCACCGGACAATCCGACGGGTCGTGTAATAAGACCTGAAATAGCAAAAGCGATAGTCGACCTTGCATGCGATCATGACTTCTGGATCGTTTGCGATGACGCTTACAAGCACACGATCTTCGAGGGTAGTCATACTTGGGCTAGCACACTCCCAGGCGCCGAGGATCGCACGCTCACAATCTGTAGCTTCTCCAAGGAGGCCTCTATACCGGGACTTAGACTTGGATACTCCTATGGCAGTACGGAAATAATAGATGCGATGGAGAAGTACGCGCAGTACCTGTCCCTTTGCCCCGAGAGCCTTGCCCAAATTGCGGTTACGGGTTACTTGGCGGATCCGAAGGCCAAAGATAGATACCTCACCGAGGAGGTGATTCCGACCTACAAACAAAGATGTGACGCTATGGGCATGTTCATCGAGAAGTACCTCCCAGAAGCCCGAACATCAAAGCCTCAAGGAGCCTTCTACTACTTCGTGGACTTCGGAAGTTACTTGAGTGAAGCAGGGTTGAATGAAGAGGAGTTTGTTGACGAACTTAGGTTGAAGAAGAGCGTCATAGTAATACCGGGAAGAGTCTTCGGAGAGAATGGAAAGAACCATGTTCGGATGACCTTCGTATCTGAGACAGATAAAAGAATTGAAGAGGGAATAAAAAGAATAAGTAGCTTCCTAAAAGAGAAGTCCGATCAAAAGAGCTAGTGAAGCGGCAGCTGACATCTCCGTAGGCACTAGAATCTGACTGGAGATAGGAGCATGATCAATGGACCTTGCTTTAGATTCCTTGACTCTTCTCTGACTTCTTCCGAAATTGTCTTGAGCAGCTGATAATGCTCATCAACACTGTCGACTGCAACATCGTGGTAGAGCGCAATGGTGTGCAATATTCCTTCTCTGGCAAGAAACTGTATTACTATCGGGTTTATCGAGTACTCGTTTTGACTTGGATTGTTTGGGGTCATGACTATTCTTCTGCTTTCGGGGGTAGCTCTTAACTTGGAGGCTGCCCAGGCTATTTGATTCATGGTTTCGAGTTCGCCTTCGTCATTCTTTCCTTCAAACTGCATTAATGCTCCTCCAAGTCTTCCATGATCTAGTGCTACCCTCGTACGCAAACCTGTCGCTCTTTGCGCCTTGGTCGGCTGCGATTTGAGACACACGTGCAAAGCTACTTTGTCTAATGAACGAGAATAGTCTTCTACGACTCTTTGGACGGCAACAGAGCACCTTTCTTTGTCGGTTATGCCTCGAAGCACAGGACCGAAGATTGTTGAGGCGTTTTCCGCTGGTTTTTGGTTGGATGAGGAATAAGAGGATTTGAATCGCTCCTTTATTTCGTCAAGGGATGTGTGATATAAGTGCGCCGAACCAGACACAGTTAGTACATCACCACGTGCGGAGGACCCGCCATAATGCGCAGCAACTTCCGTTAGGAAGACGGCATAGCTTCCTGAGACATCTTCAGACCAGGCCCTCGCGATGTCATTGCTCCGAATATAATCTATTATGTTTATTTTCTCGTTCACTTTCTGGAAGGCCACTATGTCGATGCAGGGGGGATTTGGACTCCTTGAGTCTTCTATTGGATTCCAGAGCTGTGCAAAAGCTACGTTGCCGCTTCTCTTCAAGCTGTCAACTACGTGCTGAATTTGGTTGAACCCAAATCTCTTCTTCATGCACCAGCCGTAGGTATAGGTATGCTCCCCTTTTTCGGAGGATGAGTACTGTGGCCAGTACTGGTGTTCGATTACGTCAGGCGACAGACCGATGTAGTTCCGCGGAGTAATGGCGCCCGTTCTCCAGTCGGTTAGATGAGCAATCCCGCAGATACATTCTAGTGTCTTTTGCCTTTTCCCTTCAGTATACACCATTGAGCCCTTCTCGGAGATAGTGCCGACCATTGAACGCCAAGCCGAGTCGATGTTTCTGCTTCGGGTCATGAACGGACCATACATTCCTTGTCGCCTCCTTCTAGTCGCGCCTGAGTCAAGCAAAGGCTCAGCTTTGCTTGCCGCCACCGAGTACGTCATAGTAGGGGTGCGGTCTGTGAGGGAGTACACCAAGCGTCTTGTATACCTCATCGGCAACTGCAACTTGGCATGCTGCTACGCTCGGGAAGATCCTTGTGGCATTCTTGATCGGACCATACATGTTCATGTCGACTCCGAAAATTGTGGGAAGAGTGTAATCGAAGCTGAACTCAATGTCTTTTCGTTCCAGTTGAATAGAGTGCAGATTATGTATGCCTATGGCTGTGGGAAACCCAAGCCGGCTTTTTATAATCCATGCCTTTTCAAGCGCGCTCAACGCGCCTCCGCCTAGCCTTGGGACTCCTGGATCGATAATTGGCCTGTGCACGATTTCACCGAAGTACTTCAGAATTTGGGCTGCCTTCTTTATCGAATCTTCCGCCGACTCGGTATAGGATAAGCAGATAGCGTACTCTGCCCCTCCTATGTTCTTGAGAGCATTGTATTCCTCTCTGCTTGGAGCCATGAGAGAGTTGTAGATTACCCTTTTTTCGACTCCTATGTCTTTGGCGATTTTCAAGCCATGGACGCGTGTGTCCATGGAGCTGGAGTCGATGATAATCGGTGAATCAGTATGGTCGACGGTGAACAGTATGTATCTCTCAATAGCCTCGACAGTCTGTCCGACGATATGAACTATCACAGGAATGCTATAGTGGATCGACAGTTCGTCCTGTCGGTATATGAAATCTGCAGCGGCTTTCTGGTCGAAACCCCCTTTTCTCGGTTCTGTGACGATCTTGTCCTTGGTGTAGAAGATCGTCCCCGCCATGGCTGTAGGATATTCCCCTCTCTGCCCTCCGATCTTTAGTCCGCACAGGTCGTAGACTTGGGGACTTACCTCAGAAAATGTGAACATTGATCCTAATGAACTTCTTGTCTTCTGCTTGCTTCCCTTGATCTTCTTAACATAGCGGCTGACTGCTTTCTCCCAGTCGTTCAGTCCCTTTGGCTCAGGGGGAAAGATCGGCTCCATCTTCAGGGAAATTGGGTCCGTTCTTGCAGATAACTCGTCAACTTTCATGCAGATCTTTTCAAGCGATGTCTCATTGATCATGTCGACGACTAAAACTACTTGCTGTCGGAATCGAGTAACGTATTTCGACGGCTCGTCTCCCCTGAAATAGGTGGGTAGAAGAGTGGGAATCGTGCCATTGCTGCCTATGACAACATGTTTCTCACTCAGACCGTTCGAATGAAGAGCAATCAACGTTTGTCCGGGTTCGTGACCTCTAACTCGTTCACCACAGACTAGCAGGTACATGATATGCGGATTAGATATGATATTCTGAACTATCTTTGCTATTCCCTCGTTCTCAGTCTCGCAGAATCCAGAGATGGCAACTTTTTCGCCTCTGGCTCCTACGATCTTCTTTGGCAAATCATAGGATCCACAAGTCATGACGGCAATCCTCGCATCTGGATTACCGAGGGAATAGTCGCCCGCCAGCGGTGGCCACTTTCCTTGCTTCTTGGAATGATGATCCTTATCGCTTTCCATGGCTTAGTTCAGACCTACAGAGAAATATATAAGTATGCACTTCAACCACCATCTAAAGAGCGTGGGATCCAATAACCTATAACATGGTACCCGGTGGAGAGGAGATCTTAGAAATGCCTGACAGGAAAATGAAGCAAAACCTCATGGAACTGAAGAGTTTGAGATATAGAGCGCATCCACATCTGTATGACAAGAAGGTTGCCGAGAGGAAAGTACGGCTACGGAAGCTAGTCAGGCACTTGAAGGAAGAGTGATCAAGGGCTGTAACCTGAGGTTCATGTGTCTCTCCAGATCCTTTGTTATGAAGCCCCTTGTTTCTCAGTTCTTGCCGATTCTTCTGCTTGGAAGGCCTATTGCCCGTTCGTACTCGTACACGGCCCTTGAAGCCACAACCCATGTCTCTAGCATTGATTTGTCTATCGAGATCCTACGTTGCGCAAGCTTCGTATTTTCTTCTGTCAGATGCCCGTGTGCGAATCCTCCGATTACTATGGCAGGTCTGCTCTCTTCTGACAAGTGGCGCATGGTGTCTTCGACAGTCGCTGGCTCTCCAATTCTCGTGAACAGAGTCACGCTTGATGGATCAAGTTGTTTTATCAGATTGGGCATAGTGCCTCTTTCGAGCTTGAGAAGTGGCTTCTCAGAGGATGGAGGAACTTTGCCTGCATCAAACAGCTGGCTCATTAGACCCGTGAACCTATTGTAGACCCTGGGTAAACGAGTAGATGAGTCAACTGAAATCACATAGTCGTCTCTTGTGTGAATGCAGACTCTCATCAGATTCTCTTTGCAGAGGGGAGAACCTAGGACTGAGAGAAGCGTAATGTGAACGATATCTGGGCGCCCTCGCCTAGTTTGATCAGGAAGACCGTTTATTAGTTGGTGATGGATTGAGGCGTCCAACAGCATACTGCTCACCTTCAAGCCCCTCTTCCTGGCTTGCCTGATTATGATCGGATTAGAGCGGAGTGGTGGAGGTATGACTTCAAGACTAGACTCACCTAGAATAAGGGTTATCAAACATTGGTCCCTCCTTTTGTTGACATGCCGACTCAGTAACACTGATCCTAGATATATCCATGAAAACGCAATGTTACTTACAGAGAGCAACTATTTAAATTAGGTTTCCTACATCAGGTTTGGAAGGGCACTACTGCGCGCGATGATCAGTTTCCTACAATATTCAAACTGAGCGTTGAACGAGGTTGAGTTAAGACTGCGATTGCGCCTCAGGATCATACTTGGCAACAATGGAGTACGTGACTAAGATGACGAAGAAGTATAGGTCAAGGTCTTCTATGCGGGATAGGTTCCTTTTCAAGGACATTGCCAAGGACAGGGTAAAGCGACTTCTTTCAATGGCAGAGGAGACTGTTCGAATTAGCCCTAACCTGTCTAGGGAATATGTTTCTCTGGCCATACGAATAGGAATGAAATGTAGAGTCCGGCTTCCCAAAAACTGGAAGTGGAGGATATGCAAGGGGTGCAATACGCTCCTGTACCCTGGAGTAAATTGCTCCGTGAGAATCGGATCTAGGCGGCAATGTCACCTCATCACGCGTTGTCTGAGTTGTGGCAGAATCTCCAGGAGAAATATCAAGTAGGGATCTCTCTTTAGAGACCTTTAGCTATAGGCAGATTTATAAATCACGTGCGGCATTGCATTTCTCGAACTTCCCTAACATGAGCTGCTAACTGTGATGAACTTACCTGATGATAACATCGACTGGCTGAACTTAGTATAAACGCGGTGATTATAGTTGTCAACCGTTTACCTAGTCCCAGCAAACGATTTCGTAAAGGCTTTGTCAGAGGAACTGAAGAAGGGCTATGCTGAGTCCATCAAACCACCACCTTGGGCCGACTTTGTGAAGACTGCTGTCTACAAGACAAGCCAGCCTACACAGCGGGAGTGGTGGTACATTCGTTGCGCTTCTGTACTCAGAAAAATATATTTGAAGAAAATCATAGGCGTATCTCGCCTAAGGGTTGAGTATAGAGGTCCACAAACGAGGGGTGAAGGACCAATCCATTCCAGAAGGGGTGGCGGTTCGATTCTCAGGAAGATGCTACAGGAACTTGAGACTGCCAGTCTTGTCGAGAAGAATGAGTCAAAGGGAAGAAGGCTAACACCAAAGGGAGTCTCTCTTCTCGACCGCGTGGCGCACAAGGTAAGGTCTTCTCTGCAGAAGGAAGAGATCCCAGACTTGAAGAAGTACTGAGCAGATACGACTTTGCCTGCTTTGGGGCATTGGGCAAACTCCATAAGTCGTTTGCGAATGAGTAATCCTCAAGGAGAGGCAAGGCAGTGGTTTTGAATGTGGCAAGTAATGTGATTTGCAATGCTCTGACCTCAGGGGGTCGCTTGTTTGGCCGAAGACGAGGATATTGAAGAACTGAAGGAGAAAAGACTACGGCAGCTGCAGCAACAAATAGTGGACGCTCGGAAGCAGGAGGAAGCGCGTAAGGAGTTTGAAGCTCAGAAACAATCCGCGCTTAGGCAGATCCTGACGGAAGAAGCAAGAAGCCGGCTGATGAATATCAAGATGGTCAAACCAGAATTCGCCGAACAACTAGAGATGCAATTGATCCAACTAGCTCAGTCTGGCAAGATATCAGCCCCACTAACGGATCAACAGATGAAAGAGATCTTGGCGAAGCTGCAAAGCAAGAAAAGAGAATCCAAGATCTCATTTAGGTAGATTCCGGGAAGGATCTGCTGAACTCGACACTAGTAGGAATATTTAATTACGGATGAAGGCGTAAGTGAGAAATCATCTCCAAAGCGAGAGAGAAACGATAACCCAGGCAAAGGTGATGTCTAGCATGGCGCGGAACAAACCGCTTGGAAAGAAATTGAGGTTGGGTCGTGCATTGAAGGAGAACAGGTCTGTCCCAACGTGGATTTCCCCTTGAACTCAGGTCGATGAGTGACTCAGTTTCAGAGGACCATTGAGTTGTGAAGACCAACAGGAAAGTCAGAACGCATCCTGGAAGGAGAAACTGGCGCAGTTCCAGTGTGAAACCTTAGGCAAAGGAGATGTGTCCCGAAATGTCATCTGAAAAGGGCAAGCGTGCCGAGAAAGCAGAGTTGGCAAAGGAAGAGGCAAAGCCAAAGTCTATGGTGCCTGGGGAAACAGAGAGTAAGCCCGTTGCACCTGAGCACATGGAAGAGAGGCTCTACACGGTTCCTTTGGGAAAAACCCGCTATGCGCCGTACTACAAGAGATCTACCAGGGCAATCCGCCTGATCAGGATCTTCTTCACCCGACATATGAAAGCTGAGAGAGTTATCATCACTAAGGATCTGAATGAAGCGATCTGGGCTAATGGGATCAGAAATCCTCCGAGAAGAGTAAAGGTTCGCGCCACAAAAGACGATGAAGGGAACGTCACTGTATATCCCGTTGAGTGAAATCCAGACATAACCCCATTTCTTCTGCTAAATGTATCTTCCTCAGTATTTACTTTCTTCCCGTTGGCGGTGAGACGGTAATTGTCCGTTGAGCGACTTGACTTCTTAGGCAACCCGAGTATCGGCGTGTACTCGCTGGCGGGAGAGGCATGTATTCTAGTTCCGCTTGGCCTTCCAGCTAAAACCATGAGAATCATGGAGCGAGTGCTCAATGTCAAAGCCATTGAGGCGAAGATCTGCCAGACTACTCTGCTTGGAATAATGATCGTGGGAAATTCCAATTCGATGATCGTACCGTATCTAGCCTCAGATGACGAAATCGAGTTTCTACAGGGTTCTCTGGGCGTCAAAGTATCTAGGTTGACAACCAACCTGACAGCGTTAGGAAACATAATACTGGCGAACGACAACGGCGCGATAGTCCACCCAAAGCTTAGGGAGATCACGATGAAGTCTATCGAATCCATCTTGGGAGTCAAAGTGGTAGCAGGGAGGATAGGCGGAACTGGTCTCGTAGGTTCTTCCGCAGTAGCCACGAATAAAGGTGCGCTTGCCAGTCCGCGTGCAACTGATGAGGAACTTGACAAGATCAGCGAGGTACTGGGCGTCCCGACAAGCGTCGGCAGCGTAAACCGAGGAGTCACATATGTCAGGTCTGGGCTTATAGTAAATTCCCATGGGGCAATCGCGGGACGAGAAACTACGGGTCCGGAGCTTGACAGGATAGAGGAAGCCTTCGAACTGATATGACTCAAGTCGAGGGACTCCGGGAAGCCTTAAAAAGAGTTTATGTCACTTCCATCTGTAACCTTTGTTCAGACATGTTGCTATTCCTTCGAATGATCACAGATAGAATCTGGTAGGTAGAATAAGACATGGAAGTAAAGACCTATAACATCTCAGGCTTTTTCACAAAGGGCAGCGTTCGCCAGAGGTTCTCCACACAGGCTTGTGGCACCAAAAAGGAAGAAGCCATAGAAGGAGTATTGTCAGAGATTGGCGGAAGGTTCAAGGTCAAAAGAACCAAAGTTAACATCGAGAAAATCGAGGAAGCCAAACCAGATAAATAATGAACTACCTCAAGCATTTCGTTAACATGTGGGAAGAAAACCAGGTACCATTCTGAGATTAACTGCTTATTGAATAAGGTGGAGGTCTATTTTCGCTTGTCCGAGACTGAGGCGAAGTACCAGAAGCTCTTATCAGAACTAAGGTTGTCAGAAGATCAGTTGAGCGATGTGCAGTCTCGCCTTGAAATAATATCATCGCAGATACAAGAGCACATCAATGCAGGGGCGACAATGAACAACTTGAAAGATGAGCAGGGGCGCGAAGCACTGATCCCAATCGGAGCCCAAGTCTACATTCGAGGATCCGTTAGTGACACGAGTAGGGTGCTGATCGGTCTTGGCGCGGGGATATCGGTTGAGAAGACCGTTGATTCGGCCAACGCTGAGCTCCAATCTAGAATTGCCAACATGCAGAAGATAATTGTAAGCCTTCGTGATGAATACGCAAAGCTTGCGGAGAAAGTCAGTACACTGCGAGCTCAACTCGGGGATACCGCCCAACAGATACTGAAAGACAGAGACAAATGAGCTGCTCTGGCGCTCACAGAAGCTCTCATTAGAAAGGATGGGTGTCGATTTGATACAAATTAGAGGTGAACCGCTAGCAGGCGGTCGCACAGTAACCTTTGTTCGCTAGTTCTTCCGGCGACGGAAAGCAAGCTTGGCTTGCGTTCGTCCATGAGTATCACTGCAGAAGGGGCTCAGAAGCCTATGTTCGACAAATTGAAAGAGGCAGTCGGAAAGTTCGTCTCCTCGATAGGAAAGAAGGAGCTGAATGAGAAGAGGCTTGATGAGTCTCTTCAGGACTTACAAGTCATGTTGGTTGGGAATGATGTATCCCTGAAAGTTGCCGAAGCAATTTGTGAGGACGTGAAGAAGAAGCTGCTAGGCGGTAAGGTCAGCCTTCTTGAAAATGTCAGGAAGATCGTTCTCAAAGCCCTCAGTGACACAATCACCGACATCCTAGATCAAGGCGGAAAGGTTGACATCATTAAGCTTGCAGATGAGAAGAAGAAAAAGGGAATGCCACTGATCATAATGGCCGTCGGAATCAACGGTACGGGAAAAACAATTACTATCTCCAAGCTCGCCTACTTGTTTAAGAAGAAAGGTCTTAGTTGTGTTTTGGCTGCTTCTGATACTTTCAGGGCTGGTAGCATAGAGCAGTTGGAGAAGCATGGTGAGGCAATTGGAGCGAGGGTAATCAAACATAGTTATGGTGCAGACGCTGCATCGGTGGCTTGGGATGCGGTCGAACACGCACGAGCGCAACATGTGAATGTTGTTCTTATTGACACAGCGGGAAGAATGCAGACTAACAAAAACCTTCTTGATGAGATGGAAAAGATTCATCGAGTCGTAAAACCAGATCTAGTGATTTTCATTGGTGATGCTCTCGCAGGTAACGACGCGGTCGAACAAGCAGATAAGTTTAACCAGAAGGTTCAGATTGACGGGAGTATTCTGACGAAGGTCGACGCGGATGTCAAAGGCGGTGCGGCCATCTCAATAACGTACGTGACGAAGCGACCAATACTCTTTGTCGGGGTGGGTCAGAGCTACGGGGATCTTGAGGCTTTTGAGCCAAAGTGGTTCGTTCAGAAGATATTTGGAGTAGGTCAGAAGTAGTGTGAAGTTATGTGGTGGCATCTACCATTATGCCTAGCCGTGAACTTGCTGACCTCAGAATTTCGATTCTGTGAAGTTGAATGAGAATCCTTTCCTGTTGTTTCGGGCTTAATAATTGGCGAAAAGTGATAGTCAGATTTAATTGAATATCTGTCGTTATTCTCGAACAATGCCCCAAAGAGGGGTCTGAGAGGTCGTGTTGGAATTGAACATGAAAGGCAGACATCTGTTAACCATGCAGGAGTTTAATCGGGAAGAGGTCCACCTTATCCTCGATCAGGCCTATGAATTCAAGAAGAGAAGATATGCTGGCGAGCATCTAACAAATATCCTTCAGAACCGATCAATTGCAATGATATTTGAGAAGCCCTCAACCAGGACTCGGGTGAGCACAGAGGTCGCAGTAACAGAACTTGGCGGCAAATCATTATACCTGAGCGCAAACGATATCCAGCTTACCAGGGGAGAGACAATTGAGGACACTGCAAGGGTTTTGACAAGATATGTCAGTGGCATCGTGGCGAGACTTGGATCTCATGATACTATCCTTAAACTCGCTGAGAACTCTCGAGTACCAGTCATAAACGCGTTGACCCCAATGCATCACCCAATGCAGATACTTGCAGACTTAATGACAATCAAGGAGAAGAAGGGCAAACTAGAGGGGCTGAAACTAGCGTTTGTGGGAGATGGAAACAATATCTGCCATTCGCTCCTGATTGGATGTAGCATAGTTGGCATGAACATAAGCGTTGGAACCCCCCGCGGATACGGACCCAGCCAAGAGATTGTCAAGGTTGCCCAGGACTACGCAGAATCCAGCGGGTCAGATATTGCGGTCATAAATGATCCAGTGGAAGCAGTCAAAGATGCTGACGTAATCTATACTGACGTATTTGTATCCATGGGGCAAGAAGCAGAAGCCCAGGAACGTCTAAGAGCATTCCCACCCTTCCAAGTCAACAGGAAACTGACTTCGAATGCCAGCGAAGGATACATATTCCTGCATTGTCTACCTGCTCACCGAGGACAAGAGGTCGCAACTGACGTAATCGATGACCCAGAACATTCTGCCGTATGGGATGAGGCTGAGAATAGGCTACACGTTGCGAAGAGCACCCTTGCCCTTCTGATATGAGTCGGGCTAGACCTCCCATAATTTAAATATGCTAACTCCTCTAATACTGAATAATCAGCCTAGTTTCACGTGAACGTTCATCAAGCCGGCGTAAAATGACCGGCTAAGAGCAGAAGAAATGAAGTAAAAGGTGATCATGTCGTGGTAAGTATAAGAGGATTCATTGCACAATCCAGACGGATACTAGCACTAGCCAAGAAGCCGACTGGACACGAGGTAAGGCTTACAACGAGAGTATGCGCATTGGGAATGATACTCATAGGCCTTCTAGCCTTTGTGATCCATCTTGTCTTCATCGTCATAGGCTTCCACCCATGAAAAGCGAGCTCGCTAGTCCCAGAACCGACTTCGGCGAGGCTCGTCTCTGCCATGACATAGTGTGACGTGAAGATTCGATGTTATCCCGATCAGAGAGTAGGAGAACTGATGCTCTATGCCAGAAAAAGGAGACGGCGAAACCACGGTCTTTGTAGTAAGAACGACAATAGGACAAGAGAGCAATGTAGCAGCTCTTCTTGAGGCTCAGGCAACGAACCGGAAGCTCCCCATAAGGGCCATCTTGGTTCCTGATGGTGTCAAAGGCTATGTTTTTGTTGAAGCGTCTGAGCATCGAATTGTAGAGCAAGCAGTTTCAGGGATAGCCCACGTTAGAGGAGGAACAATTGGCAAGGTAACTGAGGAAGAGATAAATCGCTATCTGGTTCCAAAGAAACCGACAGAGGGTCTTGCCATCAGCGACATCGTCGAGATTACAGGTGGACCGTTCAAGGGTGAAAAAGCCCGCGTTGGGAAAATAGATGGCGAGAAAGAGGAGGTTGTGCTTGAACTCCTAGAAACGCCGTATAATCCTATACCGGTGAAAGTCAAAGCAGACTATGTGAGAATAGTAGAGAAAGGACAACCCACCAAAGAAAAGGCTGAGGAGGAAGAGGAAGAAGAGGAAGAAGGGTTTGCTTGAAGGTCCATGTGAGGCTCTGCTGCATTGGGGAAGTAACGAGCGAGATTCTCGCATGGGAAAACCTTTATTATTTCATTGCATAATGAACTACAGTACTTACGCCTATTATTCGTTTACTTGAATTGGCTCCACGAAATGTCCTAGGAAAGCAACTACTATATCGATGTGATTAGGAATGGGTAAGAAGGCTACTGTCAGCGCACTAGTCGAAGGCGGAAAAGCATCCGCAGGTCCACCTATAGGGCCGGCATTGGGACCAACGGGCGTTAACCTATACCAGGTCGTCCAGAAGATTAATGAGACTACTAAGGATTTCGCAGGTCTCAGGGTTCCAGTGAAGATAACGGTCGACACGGAAACGAAGGCGTTCGATGTCGAAGTGGGGTTGCCTCCCACGTCCGCCCTGATCCTTCGCGAGGCGAAGCAACCAAAAGGTAGCGGGAAACCCGGAGAGCAGAAGGTAGCGGATCTAAGCTTTGACCAGATTGTTAAGGTGGCGAAAATAAAGAAGGACTCTCTTATGACTACTGACATTAAGAGAGCTGTGAGGGCAGTCCTTGGAACCTGCATAAGTACAGGAGTGACTGTCGATGGCAAGGATTGCAGGGTTGTCCAGAAAGAGCTACTCGAGGGTAAGTACGATGATCAACTTTCAAAGGAAAGCTGATGAAGCTTAACCTGTAACGATCAACATGGCTGACCATTAGAATTCTGGATCTAGTTTCTTGGGGGTAAATTGAAGGTTGCCAGCAATCGACAAGGAAGCCGTAAACAAAGCATTGAAGAAAATCAGAGAATCTGCGACAAAGAGAAAGTTCAAGCAGTCAATCGACTTGACTGTTAATCTAAAGGATGTCGATCCTTCTAAACCTGAATCCAAGATCAACCTTGAAGTACCTCTGCCTAAGCCAGTGCCAAAGCCTGTCAAGATCTGTGCACTCGTATACGGAGACACGGCAGTGAGGGCAAAAGAAGGCGGAGTCGACAAGGTGGTGGAACGTGAAGAGATCGAGTCTCTGGGAGCTGACAAGAAGAAGGCAAGGAAGCTTGCATCACAGTTTGACTTCTTCATAGCCCGATCCGACATGATGTCACTTATCGGCAAGAACTTGGGACCTGTCCTTGGACCCAGAGGAAAGATGCCTACGCCCGTATCACCAACTGCTAACTTGGCGCCAGTGATCGAGAGACTGAAACGAGTTGTTAAGCTCAAGATCGGCCGGGTTCCTAGCCTGCACATGAGAGTGGGCACAGAGACCATGAAGGATGAGGATATAACGGAGAATGTTCAAGCGGTGTTGGATGCTCTCATAGGCAAACTCGAAAGAGGTGACAGAAACATAAGGTCAGTCTACCTCAAGGAAACGATGGGACCATCAGTCAGGGTATAGATTTGAGAAACGCTTATAATTGAAACGGAAAATGATGTCAAGGGTAGTGATCGCCAATGACTACGGCATCGAGAGATTCAAAGACACATCCAGTAAAGAAGACTCAGCAGGTGGCAGAGCTCACGGGTCTCATAGAGCAGTCCAACGTAATCGGCATAGTTAAGATCAGCAACATAGGAACCAGACAGCTTCAAGGCATCAAACGTAGTCTAAGCGGACAGGCTGCAGTCAAAGTTGTTAAGAACACCCTAGTGAAAAAGGCAGCAGAGAATGTAGATGGTAAGAAGCATGGTATTGAGCTGCTGACACCTTTGTTAAGTGGGCAGAACGCCTTCATATTCACGAATATGAGCCCATACAAGCTCGCGATGATTTTCTCCAAGAGCAAAGTCAAGGCGCCAGCAAAAGCTGGTAGCATAGCTCTAAATGATGTCGTAGTTCCGGCAGGGAACACCGGCTTCACCCCTGGTCCGATAATAAGCCAGCTAGGTGAAGTCAAGCTACCTACCCGTGTAGAGGGAGGATCCATCTGGATCACCCGAGATACTGTTGTCGCTGCAAAAGGCGAGAGAATATCTCAAACCCTAGCTATCATCCTTTCAAGGCTCGGAATAGAACCCTTTGAGGTTCAACTTCGCCTAGCCTCGGCTTACGATAATGGGGAAATCTTGCCTGCTAGTGTGCTCGACCTAGATGAGGAAAAGATGGTCAATGAATTGCGTGAAGCGTACAGATCTGCTATCAATCTGTCAGTCTACGCAGGCATAGTCAATTCCGACACAATAACAATGTTTCTAGCCAAGGGTGAAAGAGAAGCCACGGCGATACAAAAGATGATTGAGGGCAAGGCAGTAGCAAAATGATGAAGTGACCGACATCGGCGGGCTATGGATCTGGACTGACAGAAGCCAGCGCATCATGATTTCGACCTTCCCTCCAAAAAACTTTAAATATGAACCGTCTAATCATTCTGCATAAGTTAGCGTCTCTGTTTGAAAGTCAATAAGGTGAAGTTCAGCATGGAAAGCATCTACGCATCGTTACTCCTGCACAAAGCCGGACAGAAGGTCACAGAAGACAAGATAGAGAAGATACTGCAAGCGGCAGGCGTGAATTTCGACAAAGCAAAGATCAAGGCCACTGTAGCAGCATTGGAAGGCATCAATATTGAGGAAGCAGTGAAGACGGCAGCGATCGCGGCGGTTGCAGCACCAGAAGCAGGAACACACAAGAAGGAAGAAAAGAAGAAAGAGGAAGAGAAAAAAGAAGAAGAAGCGGTTGCTGGGCTATCGGCTCTTTTCGGCTAGGATGAATATCTCGAGCCCAGAAAGTGCGTCATTCTTGGCGCCGAGTATCGGTTGCCAGAATTCATTTCTTCTGTAACTATTGCCACAACTTGGCAGGATCCCGACACTCAAGTCTAGTCTAGATTCTCTGCCAGCTTGAATCCTTTTGCTTCCCTGCTGTTTCCCTCGACGACCTGGCAGAACAAGCCCAGTTCTCTCTTCACGTCAACTTGGTCATTGGTCGAGACGCCGTAAGCAAACGTGGGTGCCCTAACGATAAGCGCTCGGCCCTCCAATTCCTTCTTGACAAGTCTCGACGCAACGGCGGCCACAATCTTGAGGTCGTTGACTGATGTCTCAGTGCGCACAATGGCTCCTGTCGCTGATGATGAAGCATTCTTTATCTGAAGGGCAACTACTTCACTTTGAGCCTCGTTCAAGACCTTATTCTGCTCTCTTTTCTCCTCAAGGTTTTTCTCTACAGTTTTGACAACACTCTCTATTGATGAACCAGTAAGCAAGCTCAGTGCTTTTACTGATTCGTCGAGTCCTTGAACATAGCTTACAGCAGGTTCGCCTGAAACAAAGTTCAGTCTGACCACGCCGTCTTGGATCCGTTCCGTTGAAAGTATCTTCACCAGTCCCAATTCGCCCGTTGATGAGCAGTGTGTTCCGCCACATGCCTCCACGTCAAAGCCCTGAATCTCTACGACCCTAATCCGCTTTCCAGGAACCGCTCCCCCTTGATACAGCCTAAACCCGTACTTATTCTCAGCCTGATCTCTATCCATGATGTTAACGCTGACAGGCCTGTTCTGCATGACTACCTGATTTGCGAGATACTCGATTCTTTTTTCTTCATCTGGCGACAGCGCTCTGAAATGCGTGATATCCAGTCTTGATTTCTTTGAAGTTTTCTCAGCCCCAGCCTGCCAGACGTGTGGACCAAGCACCTCGCGTGCAGACGCGTTGAGCACGTGCGTCGCAGTGTGGTGCCTCATCAATGCTTGCCTCTTTTCCCAGTCAACCTCTCCACGCACCATGGCGCCCTTCTCAAGTTCTACTGGTCTATTCATCTCGTGCACTATTATGTTGCCATGCTTTATTACGTTGACAACTTTTACGCCACCTATCGTACCTGCATCGAACTCCTGACCCCCCGATGTTGGGTAGAATAGCGTTCTGTCTAGGACAAGGTACCTGCGATCCAAGACCTCTATGACACGCGCTTTGAATTCTTTTTCCTTCGGCTGATCATAGTATAGCGGGATCGTTTCGGGTATCTTCAAGGATTCCAGACTGGGAAAAGCGGGAGCAACTTGCTTGCTTGGTTTCGTCTCCTCCGCTCTTGATGAGTGTTTTTGCTGCACTACTAGGCTGAAGTCCTCAGGTATGGAGACCTGACCTCCCTGTTTCTCGGCGATCTCCTTAACTGTCTCCGGAGTTATGCCATGAGACTCGTAGAGTTCAACCAAACTGGCTGTGCTTATTGTCTTCTTGGACTTGATTAGTCTCTCAACCAATGCCTTGCCCTTCTCAAGGCTCTGCGCATATCTCTGAGTTTCCAGCTTGACTATCTCAAAAAGCGAACCTATCTCGTTCAGCTCCGTGAACCACGAACCAAATTCATCAATGTGCCATTGAATTACGTCCTCAAGTTTAACATTCATTTTTCTTTCATCGATTAGGCTAAGTGCTCTCCTAAGAATATACCTTAGGTTGTACCCTCCCCCAACGTTGCTTGGCAGCGCGCCATCATGTATTGCGACTAGGAGAGAGCGAGCATGCTCAGCAATCGAGTAGAGCGATCTAATTGAGCCAACCTCACTTCTCAGGGTCTCGACATCGACACCCGCGAATGATGCAGCGGAACGCCACATCTGCTCGGCGTCCTCTATTTCGGTGACATCAAACTTTCCTGCGAAGAGGTAGAACTTCTGTAGAACCTCTTGATCAGGTCTAAGCCCCGTTGCATGATAGAGCCGATCCAGAACCTTAGGGAAGACAACGTCGTAACTTGTCGAAGTGCCATTGCAGAGCCAAGGGTATCTCTCTAGCCCAGTTCCATGATCTATCACCGTTGTCTGCAGTTCCCTTGAACTCCCGTCTGGGAGCTGCTCGAACTGCATGAAAACCTGGTTGCCAAGCTCCAAGCCTCTAACAAAATACTCGATACTGGGTCCGAAGTTTCCTCCCCCAGCCCACACATCCTCTACGAAGGTGATCTCATTCGCAGGAATGCCCAGCCCAGAGGTCATCCGCTCGTAGTTGTATCGGATGCATTCGTCCTTGAAGTAAATGAATTTGCCAGGCTTGTTGAAAACATGTTGACCGACCATTATGAAACCTGTGTAGTGTCTTCCTGTGAGCCCAACGTTGTCAATGTCATTGAACCTAAGGCAGAACTGTGGTACGATTAGGGGATTCGCGGGAGGGTCGACCTCACCTGAGACTACGTGAGGCTGAAAATCGTAGATTGATGCTTCGACGAAGTAGACGTCATCTCTCCAGCGAGCAACAACGGGGTATCTACGTATTGCGGTATGCTTGAATTTGGAGAACACACTGACAAACTCATCCCAGCATTCCTTGTATGAGAACCTTTTCTTTGTTGGAGGTGAACCTATGAAGTGATATCCACCAATGCAAGATGGGTCTCCGCAGGCGCCTGCATCTGGATTGATCGTCCAGTAGTTATTCCCGCATGCTGGGCATTTCTTGCGAGTGAATCCCAGTTCCTTAAGGGTCTCGGCTGGATAGAATTTGCTGTAGTCTTTGGCAAAATCTGACTTCAATTGCCTCTTCAGTGACTTCGTGTCCATGTTTCGAACCAGCATTCATCTGATGGTCGAGCGCTTCTGGAAACATCCAGGCTTGGCGACAAGCTGATTCAGAAAAAGGAATCAGCACGTCGTTCTCTAAGGTACTAGACCTTTCCTAATTAGATAATAGGACGACTTAATATAGCTTGTCGAGAAGGTTTCACGTCGCCTTGTCCCGCGAGAGGGGAATGGCAAAATTAAAAATGGATTGATGGTCTGATCTAGCCAGTGTTCATTCGCACGCCGACCATAGCTGTGAATAGGAGAGCTAGAATGAAATCATGATCTTGGGTGACAACTTGGTTGAGGCTGCTAGGGATCTTCGCTACCTCTTATCGCGCGGTTACAGCAGAGAAGCGTCAGTAAGGTTTGTTGCAACGGGGCACGGAGTCACTCTGGGAGAAAGATACATTCTGATGAGGGCCGTGTACGACGACGCGGAAGCGGAGAAGAGACGAAGAAAACTCGTCAGCCTCGACGAAATAAGGGGGGAGACGGTCTCAATCGACGGCTACAACCTCCTAATTACCGTTGAAAGCATGCTTGCCAAGAAGCTACTTGTTCAGTGCGACGACAATATTACTAGGGATGTCTCGGGGGTCTTCGGAAAACACAAGATAACGACAGTGACGACGCAGGCACTTAGCCTGATCCTAAGGAAACTAAAGGACCATGCTCCAAAGGAAGTGCGCTTCACATACGATAAGCAGGTGAGTAAGAGCGGAGAGCTCGCCTCTCAGACGCGGATGATGATGGCAGAATTCGAACTGAAAGGAACAGCTACGACAGCCCTGAAGACAGACATTGCCACACTTGAGTCAGGAGGAGTAACTGTAAGTAGCGACAGCGTCGTGGTTGACAGAGCAAAGAGAATACTCGATCTCGCCGGAGAACTCGCTCGCCAGGAATCTTACAGCAACATCCTACGCCTCCCGCATTGAGGCATTTGAGAAAAAACATTTTAATAGCATCAAGTAAGTAATAACTAGCCTAAATACTGGGTCAATAATAGGGCCCGTGGCCTAGTCAGGATAGGGCGTCAGCCCTCTATGCAGCGGACAGGCAAGGAAAGCTGATGGTCGTGGGTTCAAATCCCACCGGGCCCGCCAGTCTGTTCTGAGGCTAAAGGTTGCAGGACAGCTATTTATGCAGAGGATCATCCATATCATCATATGTTTTGAAGAAATCGGAGTCACCTTCCTTCAAGTATGCCAGAGCTGTGTCAATAGCTGAAGAGTCTAACCTTATTTCTTGTCTATTGTGTAGAGTGACCGTCGCGCGCTTCGCCCCCGTCACAATCGATCAGGTTCTGACCATGCTCCTGACCTGGGTGAATATCTCTTCCCGAATTAGCTTCTGCAGTTCGTCGAGGCTATTTAGTGGACGTTTCCTCATTATGTTGGAAACTTCTCTCTGGGAGACTCTCGGCAATGCCTGGAGCAACCTCGGTGTAGCCGTATTTATGTTGAGGGGAAAAGGTACGCCTGTCACTGAACGGTATCCGTGGCTTACGACTGTTGCGTCAAGCCACTCGTTAAGCTGGACCTTTTCAGGTATCGTCACGAGTAACGGGTATGTTCCGACCTGCCTGGCATGGGTCATTCTACCTTCATGGGTCTCCGTTCTGACGCGCCGAAGGACCGTTCCAGTTGGAACTAGCCTCCGAAGCATCGGAAGATCCACTTCGGTTCTCATCTTGTCCTTATAGGCAGCGAAAATACTCTTGTTTCTTCGAACTATCCTATTCCCGATCTCATTCATCCTCGTGCCTGGGAATGGTATTACCTGCCTTATGTTTATCCGTCTTACAAGCAGACCGAGTCTAAGAATATCCTTCATGAACTCCAAGTTGAGTCTGTAGCTTTCTCTGGTCTCACCCATCAGACCATAGAGGAAGTTAATTCCAGGAAGTAGCTCGGGCAGCCCGTTGGATCCTCTCACGGCTCCAACCTTGTTGATTAGCTGAATAGCTGACAACACCTGCTCAGGGCTTGCCTTCAGATTGTTCATCTTTATTACGGAAGGATCGACACTCTCAACCCCGAATGCTGCAACATCACCTGGCGTGTGGTACTTCACTATTGTTTTAGCTATCTCTTCGCATTCCTTGGGATACCTTGCTATTACTCCTGGATTTGCATTGTCGATGTGCAGTGTCTCTATATCGGGGCATTCAGATCTAATGCCTCCGAACAACTTCTTCAATGCGTCTGGATTCGGTTTGGGAAACTCTTCTTCACCAACACCTATGGCCATATAGCTGAATATGTCTGGCTGCCGACCTAGGCGGAAGTGCCTGACCCCTGCTTTGTGAAGAGCCTTAACTTCGTCGACGATGTCGATTATTGGTCTGAAGTCTGGCAATCCATAGAGAGGCTCTATGCAGAAGGAGCAGCCTCCTGATATACATCTCGGGCATCCTCGATAGGTCTCCACTTCACAAATCAGTGTTTCAGGGTAGTTTGGATGCTGCTTGACGATCTCTGCACCCTTCACAGCATATTGCGCTATTTCGTGGGCACTGCTTCTCTTCACTTCTCTGTCAATCCTGTCTTCATGCAATTTCTCTCTCACTAATTGTGAGACAACGACCTCGACATCGCCATGAGCCACAACATCGAATAATGAGGAGATCATCTTGTCAGGTCTTTCAGCAATCTTTCCTCCTTCGACACCGCAACCGAATGTCGCTGCTGGACCTCCTAACACTTTGACGGGTTTACTGACCATCTTCATGTAATGAGTGATTTCCTTCAAGTCCCCAGGTGTACCTCCTAAGTACTTCCCTGGCACAGCGACTCCAGCTATGACAACAAGAAGATCCAAGCGGTTCAATTGGGAGAGTATATCCGATGCGAATCGTCGTGTTTGATCCACAGTGAAGTAGCGTGTTGTACTCTCCGGATTTGAATGGGAAATTGCGCCTGCCACGTAGCGTGGGTAGGGGGAAAGGTACGGCGGCACCCCCAGACATGCCGGCTCATCAACATAGCAATCAAGTATACCAGCTTTCACTCTCATCTTCTCCGAATCAGAAAGAACCAGCGGCCACTTACTGATTTACCATTCCTACATCAATCTACTTGCTGCAGTCTTAAATAATCGCGAGGTAACGGTTTCCCTCGGGCATTTCGTGGATTGCGTTAAGATTCTTTAGCTTGCACAGTCTCCACGACCGAGAGAGCTGACAATCACTTGTGCCTAAGCGACTCTGCGATCGCGTGCATTTCCGCAATGTCAGGTGCGCTCGAAGAACTGAGGAAGATATGGAGCATTCTGCCACCGGCAGAAGGATATGGAACAACTACTTCGTGGTGCATGGTCTTCTTTGCCGACCATACGTGCCACTCGACATCGGCGCCCAGCAATTGTTCTTTTGGTTTTGTGAACCTCACTTTTTCACGCTCGTGGTGGTAGCTGGGGTGGTCGCCGATATACACCCCGAGCTGGGAACTCGGCGCTCCCAAAGGGACCACCTTCTGCAGCCGATAGACTGTAAAATCTAGTCCAGGCTGCGCCGTGAGCGCATATCCATCGGGGACTAGGGCGGTAAATGCTCCAATCTCGCGCGGGCCGCCTTTGAGGTTGAGCACCTTGTCGCCGGGTGCAATGGTCGCGGCGATTGAGCGAGCCAACTTTACGCAACCTGCCGCGTCCGCGCCTGCCTTGCGGTTGACGAAGAACCCGAGCAATTGGACCAAGCCGTCTTCATGGTTCATGACCACGGATAGGACAGGGACGGCGGTCTTGTGAAGATCCAGCTTTGCCGGTGAAATGAGGAATCCGCGACTCTCGCGCGCTTCTATCCTAGCGCCACCCATCTCCCACGTGTCGACCATCTTCTTGACCTGCCTCTCAAAGTCTTTGCTGGCCGTTCTAAGAAGCTCGTATGCCATGACGATTAGGCGCTCGTCGCCCGCATCCAGCACGACGCGTGACTCTTCCTCCGCTGATTCTGCGGCGGACATAATGTTCTCGTGTCGCGCTTCGAGCTTAGCGCCCGCGGGCATCCGGATCGTGAGACGCCCATTCAAGAGCTTCAGCGGCCGATCCACAAGTTCCAGTTGCCTCAACTTGCCTTGAGCCATTTTACACCACATTTCATTTTGGATTGGTGATGTTCGGTATACGTTATTGCTTACTTAAACGTGCCGAGAGTCCTCCTCGCGGAAAAGCTATTCCGAGCCAAGAAAATGCTGCGCCTAGCCTCTCAGACGCTTCGGTTTCTTCAGCCACTAACCGGAAACCAAGATGTTCTACTTCTCCATCGTTCTGAACCGCGGGGGGGCGACTCGCTCCTCCTTGCACTTCGGGCATTTCTTCGGGCGCCGAGGTTTCTTCAGACTTTTGAATACGAAGCCACATGCCCTACACGTGGGGGGAAACATAATTACGCATTCCCGCCCTCTCGACTCCGCGTAGACGCTTTTAGCAATGTGGTCTAGGTCCTCATAGATTGTCTCCACATCAATGCGTTCGCCGAGCAATGCTACTATGTCTTCAACGGAGAGCGGGTTCTTGGAGTCTTTCAGCATCCGCTGTATCCGTTCGCGCCTGCTTAGCATCAACATAGTGATGAGAACCATCTCTGCCAGTTTGTGAATGGATCCGTAGTCTACTTGAAGTGCTCATAGCCCTTGGGCTCTATCTTCCTGACTCTGCCCCCTTCGGTCTTCAGGGTGACATGGCGTTCCCTCGTTGCTTCCCCTATCTTGTACAGAATCCCTCCAGCTTGCTTTATGGCCTTCTGAGCCGCGTCCCACAATCCATGCTTGACCGTAACTACCAACTCATACTCTTCCCCCCCATAAAGCGCCAAGTCCAGCGGGTCAAGCCTGTTTTCATCAGCAAACCTGAGTACTTCCCGCGGTATGGGAATATCCTCGACACGGAACCCCACCTTGCTTGATCTTGCGAGCTCGTGCATAGCCCAAGCTAACCCATCAGAGCTATCTATCGACGAAGAAAGACACTTAGACTTGCCCAGGGCCACTCCCTCAAAGACCCGCGCCCTCGGCTCACAGACCGCCGCAACCAACCGCCGCCTAATTTTAGCATCAGCACGTTCTCTCCCGAGCAGGAGCTTCAACCCAGCCCCAGTCAAACCAAACTGACCAGTTACAGCCAACGCGTCCCCCACTGAAGCTCCGCTTCTCCTTACCAAGTTCGACTCCTCCGCGAAGCCAAAGGCCATCCCAGAAACTATTAGATCACCTGATTCACCTGTGTCTCCTCCAACGACACATGCTCCAAACCTCTCAGCTTCAACCGAAACCCCGCGCATCAAGCTTAACGCATCCCCGACAAGGTAGCTGCGCGGCAGCCCCAGCGATATCATTATGCCCGTCGGCTGAACTCCCTTCGCGCCAAGATCACTGAAATTCATGGTTACAGCCTTCCTTCCAACCTGCCGCGGAGTCATCCCAGGCGGCACGTCCGTGGCGCCAACAAGCATGTCTGCCTTAACAACAACAACTCTGCCGCCCCCCAGTTGCACCGCCGCCGCATCGTCGCCAGTGGGGAGAGCTTGCCCTGGACAGGGCTTCAATAATCCCAAAATCTTCTTAACCACCGCGCGCTCCCCAGCATCACCCATTGACAATCCCGACAGATTTCTTGGCAAAACAATCTCCACCACACGAGGACACTGCTCCCTTCATATTACTTTGGAGGATAAAAGAATTGACCCGTCAGAGATGCTTCGCCGTCAACTAATGTAACAATGGTCGGGGTGGAACCATAGGCTCCGTCTTTGCGCAAGTGAATTCGACGCGACGGCAAATTGGAAAAACTTAAAAAGGAAGAAGCCGAGAATCCACTTACAAGGACGATAGAAGGTCCCCGAGTCAGAACACGTGCGGAGGTAGCCAATCAAAGCCTTTCACGAAAAGGCTGGGCAAGGCCTGGTCAAAGGCGCAGGAATGAGGATCGCCATTTATGGCGAGCATATGTCCTGTTCCGTAGGGATTATGATCCGCCGCAGGGTTGGTGGTGGCGGTTAGTCCCGTATCGTGGGTTCAAATGCCGGGTTGGAGCCGCAACTCGGCTGAGACTCCCTCCCTCCGCATCAGCTCTTCCGAATTCCTGCCTCTGAAGGACTACTGGCGTCCCTGCTGTGTGGCTGCTGGGCTGGTTGGTCGCCCGCTATTCTCCTTAACGAGGTTTCTCTCTCCTTTCCCTTCTTTGTGAGTCCTCTGTAGATATTGATTCTTCTGTGCCGACATCTTCGTGGTAAGGGGTTGCGTGCCTGGAGCTTCGAAATACTGATAGGGGTTGGGCGTATGGAGCACCGTTGGGTAACTGTTATTTACTACACGCGTTTATTCTTGAGGTGTCTCAGTCTTCGTGTTTGTTCTGACTACTGCAAGGGTATGACTGGTGGAGAACTGCTTCTGAGCTCGAGGTGCGGAGAGGAACGATGGATTTCGAGATAAGGGATAAGGATGTTTGTGGGCGTATTGGCGCGATCAGGACGAAGACTGGGTGCTTCGAGACGCCTGTTCTCTTGCCGGTTGTCAATCCTTTTGCGCTTAGGGGTCTCTCCCCGTCTGATCTTGAGAAGGAGTTCGGGTGCGAGGCAATAATAACAAATGCGTATCTTCTCTGGAAGCACTCTGCGAAGGAGTCTTTTGAGCGTGGCGTCCACAAACTGCTTGACTTCTCTAAAAGCATTATGACTGACTCGGGCGCATATCAACTATTAACCTATGGTGACGTGGGAGTGGAACCGAGGGAAATTGTAGCTTTCCAGGAGAATATAGGGAGCGATATTGCGGTCATCCTAGATGTTCCCACAGGAGGGTATGAGAAACGGGATCGTGCGGTTTTCACGGTCGACGAAACCATAAGGCGTGCCAAGGAACTGGGAAGCATAAAGAGAAGAGATGATATTCTGTGGGTCGGTCCAGTGCAGGGTGGAACATACCTAGATCTCGTGGAGCACTCCGCTAGGGAGATGGGGAAACTTGGTTTCGATATCTACGCCATAGGTAGCCCTACTCAGATCATGGAATCGTATAGGTTCGACAAGCTTGTTGACTTGGTGGCTACGGCCAAGTTCAATCTGCCGATAGAGAAACCAGTGCATCTTTTTGGGGCCGGGCATCCTTCGATCTTCTCCCTTGCTGTGGCACTTGGATGCGACATGTTTGACTCGGCGTCGTATGTTCTCTACGCTAAGGACGATAGGTATATGACTGGCTCTGGAACTCGAAGGCTAGGTGATTTGAGGGAGAAGGTCTGCACCTGTCCCGCTTGCCAGAGGTTCGAGTTGAAGGAGATGTTGGCTCTCCCTGCGGATGAACGCTTCACCGTTGTCGCTCGGCATAACCTCTACCTGTGCTTGAATGAGATTCGGGTGATCAAGCAGGCAATACATGAGGGAAGGCTCTGGGAGCTTGTCGAAGTCAGAGCTAGAACGCACCCACGGCTATTGGAGGGGCTGAAGAGGCTGCGGAAATATCGCAGACAACTTGAGAAATATAGCCCTATGGTTAAGCCCCATGCAATCTTCTACGCTGGTCCTGAATCATTGCTGAGACCAGAAGTAACTAGGCACCTAATGAAAATGAATAGGATATCGGCTCCATTGGGAACCGAGATTCTCGTAATACTCCCTGAGCCAGACAAGAAACCGTTCAGTAAGTCGAAGCAACAGAGAAAGTACAGAAGAATAATTAGGGAAGCTCTTGGTAGGGGACAGCTGGAGAAGATTCATATTTGCACCGTATCGAAGTTTTTCGGTCTGATACCGATGGAGCTTGATGAAACCTATCCACTTGCTCAGCATGAGGCACCAAGAACACCTGATCTGGAATCAAGGAAAATGATATCACACTCAATCAAATCTTACGTAAGAAAACACAAGTATCGTGCTGTGCTGCTTCACGCTGATCACAAGGTTCTTGGCAAATGTGCGACTGATAGTATCCTCAAATTGTGCGTGCAGCTTGGAATATTCGCCCTTCTAACTCCAAGAGAAGCGATTCACCCCAGAAGCAAGCAAGCCCTGGATGAGTTTAGACACGCAATTATCGAGGCACAGAGTCACCTAGACGGAGAGTAAGCGTCAAGAAGCTACCGGGGAATGTTGAGTGAAAGAACTAAGGCTAGACCTGCATATTCATACATGGTACTCAAAGGACGGAATACATCCTCCGAGCCTCATATTGAAAACCGCATTCTCCAAGGGGTTGGATGTCATCGCATTGACGGACCACAATTCTGTTCGAGGATTAAAGGGGATAAGAGGTGGAGTTCACGGCATCACAATTGTGCCCGGCATTGAAGTGGACACAATCGAAGGGCATGTGATAGGGCTCGGAATCGAAACCGAGATAAAGCCTTGGCTGACTGCAGCCGAAACGATTGAGCGGATCAGAGACGAAGGAGGAATTTCGGTGATTCCACATCCGTTCGACTACCTCCGGCGTGGTATCGGATCAAGAGCCAAGACGATCGGGGCTGATTTAATCGAGGTAATGAATTCCAGATCCAATACGCCTCTTGCTAACTATTGGGCTAGAAGAACCGCCGACAAAATACACAGCCCGATTACGGCTGGCAGTGACGCACACTTGGCCGAGGATGTTGGAAATGTATTCTTAGCGTTCGACAACGAGGAAAGTGAACAAAGTGTCGACTCGATTCTTAGGTTGCTGACTTCGCGACGGGGAGCTAAGCCCAGAGTTGTAGGCGGTCTGACGCCCCTGAGTAGCAGAGTAAGGAAAATAGCTTTGGTGAGACTAAAAAGAACAAGCGGATAGACACAGGTTAGAAGAGCATTAGAGCTTTTGAAGCCCCAAATCGATTTCCAGAGTTCTCCTCTTCTGCTGCGCCAAAGCACTTCTTGCGATCCCGAATTCACTTGCTTTCGCGTCTTGCCTCTTTAGGGCTTCTATTTTGGCCGTGGATTCTATGACGTTGCTCTCAACATAAACTCCGAGCTCTTTCATTTCAGCAAGCTCATGGAAACCTGCCTCGAACCCCATGGTATCGGCGTCAGGACCCAGAACAGACTCACCTTTTATCCCTGTGAGGAGAAGTATCGTCCTTATGATTCCATTGAGGTTAGGAGAGACCCGTGCTCCCCAGATTACCTTTGAGCTCGGCGCCATCCTTCTCGTTACGAGTTCGGCGACCCGGGTAGCTTCTGAGAGAGTCATATCCGCCCCACCTGAGACGTGAACTAGCGCACCGGTCGCCCCTGTGACGACAAGAGAAAGCAGAGGATTGTTTAGCGCTTCTTCAACTGATTTCTCGGCCCTGTTCTCCCCCTCAGCCTCCCCGATACCTATTATGGCTACACCGCCGACACCCATGATTGATCTGATATCAGCAAAATCGAGGTTAATGAGAGACGGCAGCTTGATCGTTTCAGTGATTCCCTTAACCATGGTTGCAAGAACCTCATCGGCGACCGCAAAGGCCTCTTCAATCGGGTAGTCTGGCGCAACCTCCAGTAGCTTGTTATTATCCACCACTACAACCGTATCCACATGTTCCCTTAGTCTGCTGAGACCTTCACGCGCCCTTTGGTTCCTAAGTTCCCCTTCGACCTTGAAAGGTAGAGTCACAACCCCTATCACTATGGCCCCGACCTGCTTAGCTATCTCGGCCATAATAGGAGCTCCGCCGGTTCCTGTTCCTCCCCCCAAACCGCATGTTACGAAAACCATGTCGGCGCCCTCTAACGCCTGCGAGAGAATCAGGCGACTCTCCTCGGCGGCAGCAGCGCCTAGCTCTGGATCTCCTCCAGCACCAAGACCACGGGTAGTTTTCTCCCCTATCAATATCTTCCTGTGAGCAGGAACCGAGTCTAGGTGCTGTTTGTCGGTATTTATCGCAATACACTCCGCGCCTTGAATCCCGAGATGCATCATTCGTTTAACAGTATTGTTGCCGCCTCCGCCAACGCCACAAATAATAATCACTGCCTTGCCTGGCTCACGAACACTTGACGCTCTCTCTTCCTTCGCGTGTTTGATGGCATTCTGGATTATCGATTTCATCGACTACCCTCCAAAGCCGATAATCTCCCCTATTTCCTTGGGCTTTCTGCCTAGGCCTACCTTGCAAGGACAGATGCGGTGGCACTTGAGGGGCGTTCCCATAACTCGTTCTTCAACAGATCCCTTACAGCAATCCGAATTGCCTCTGACCTGTTGGGATAAATTCTCGACCTGACGAGTTCCTCTATGCCCTCGAGGAAAGCTTCTGGTAGATGTATTGTTACAAGTCTTAGACCTCGATGTTCCATAATATATTCTCACCAGAATACTACTTCGTAATACGGGCATATAAGCCTAAGTAATGCGTGTGACATCTGCTCGGATTACATCATGACCATCTCCTTATAAACCTATCTTGGATGCTTCATCATGTTCGCGGCATCAAAGATGTCCTGGAGCTTAGACTCGAGAAATCGATTTACATTCTGTATAATACCGCACTTTTGAGCCAATTGACTCCTTTTTGGGCAAATTTGAGCCTGAATCGCACGATAATTGTCATCTGGCTCCAGGTCTGAGCATTGTATTAGTCCTGCGGTTGCGGGCGTATCACCGACGTAATACTTTAGCCACCAGATATTGGGGGCAGTATTGCAACCACATCGCCGTCCCTGACCTGAGCATTGAGACTCTCAGGATTTCTGAGGCTCTGCCCATTGACCATTAAGGAGATCTGCTGTTTTATGGAATCTTGCCCGGGTTCCTCAAATACGTACCCACTGAAGTCTTTCCCGTACTGCGTTGAGAGCCTTCGGAGAACATCCCGTAACGTCGTCTTCGTTTTCTCCAGTTCCATCTTCTCCTCTCTTTTTCCGGTAATGTCCCGGAGAGCCGCGAAGAACTTTATCGTTATCTTCGTCGTCCTCACCTATTCCTCTGCTCCCTCGGTGCACGCTCCTGCTGGTCTACCTAGATGAGGTTTCGCTATATCTTTCTGTTGAACATTCGCCAAGTCAAGCACAGTGTCTTGGGGTGGGCTGCCTTACGCTCATCAAGTCTCCTCCTTGATGTGTTCACGGGTGCGTCGTGTAAGAGGCGCGGGGATTCGTGGGCCTCTCTAACTATTTCCTCCATTGCTTCGGCGAAGTTGTCTAGATCTTCTTTTGTGGCAGACTCCGTTGGCTCTACCATTAGAGCTTCCTCGACTATTGATGGGAAGTATATTGTTGGTGCGTGGATCCCATGGTCAAGCAGCCTCTTTGCAACATCCAGCGTCGTGACTCCAGTTTCCTGTTTGAGTTTTTCACCGCTAAGCACTGATTCATGCTTTCTCGGTTTCTCTCGCAGTGTCGGTTTCAGAACAAGAAGTTTTGACAACTTGGACGCTATGTAATTACTGTTCAGGACAGCGATGCTGGCTGCTTCGGCGAGTCCTTCTGCGCCCATTGTGAGTATGTACGTGAATGCTCTGACCAGCACGCCGAAGTTGCCATAGAACCCCTTGACTTTTCCAATTGACTGCGGCCGGTCATAATCGAAGTAGTAGTGCTCTCCGTCAAATTCCACGGTGGGTATTGGAAGGAATCTCTCCAGCTGCTTGGTCACTCCTACTGGACCAGCTCCTGGTCCTCCTCCTCCATGAGGTGTGGAGAACGTCTTGTGCAGATTGGTGTGGACAATATCGAACCCCATGTCGCCTGGTCGTATTCTGCCCACGATCGCATTAAGGTTCGCGCCATCGTAGTAGAGAAGCCCACCGGCACCGTGCACCAGTTCGGCTATTTCCCCAATATCTTCTTCGAAGAGCCCCAGCGTGTTGGGGTTCGTTAGCATCAGACCTGCCGTCTTATCCGATATTGCTGCCTTAAGGGCATCGATGTTCATGCATCCTTTCTCGTTAGACGGAATCGTGACTACATTGAAGCCGCCCATGGCCGCGCTTGAAGGGTTTGTGCCGTGAGCCGAGTCTGGTACCAAGATATCGGTTCTTTTTCCAAGTTCGTGGTTTAATCGGTGGTATGCTCTTATGATCTGGATCCCGGTGAATTCGCCATTTGCCCCCGCGGCGGGTTGGACGGATACGCGGTACATACCCATGATTTCTGCTAGCCATTTCTCTAGTTTAAAGATTATTTCGAGTGACCCTTGAACGGTGCTCAAATCCTGGTACGGGTGGATTTCATTCAGCTTCTCGAGGCCTGCTATCTGATCATTGATTTTTGGGTTGTATTTCATCGTGCATGAGCCGAGCGGATAGAATCCTGAATCTACGCCGTAGCTCATCTGTGATAGCCTAACGAAGTGCCGTGCAACTTGTACCTCGGATAATTCGGGGAGCGCAGGAGGTTTTTGCCTACGCATAGTGGAAGGAACTAGCTTCCCCGGGTCCCCAACAAGCCTTTTCACTTCTTCATCGATTCTAGGTAGTTTGAACCCCGTTCTTCCTTCTTCTCCCATTTGAAAGATGAGAGGCTCATCCCACGATGCCTGTCTGAAAACACTTTTCTTAATCGTCATCTTGTTCACCTTTCCTTAAGATTCACTCTTTTCTCAAGTGCGTTTGGCTTTCCTGGCCTCTTTCTATTCTGTTGGAACCTGCCATGACCTCCTCAGAAGCTTCAACCAGATTCTCTATGTCCGCCTTTGAGTGGATCTCGGTGACGCATAGCAGTGCAGTATTTCCAAACTCCGGGAACTCCTTATCAATTGGGTGACCACCTTGAATGCCTCTTCTAAGGAGTTCGCCGTTGTAGACGCTTATGGGTTTGCCCGATTCATCAGTACTCAACGTGAATTCCTTGAAGTGCGCTCCTTCGATCACCGGCACTCTTAATCCCTTTATCTTGCTCAGTCTGCGGATTGCGTAGTTCGTGTCTGCAAGGATGAGTTCTCCGAGTTGTCTGAACCCCTTGGCCCCGAGAAGAGAAGAATAGACCAACGCTGCTACCGCACATAGTGCTTCGTTGCTTGTTATGTTCGATGTCGCTCTCTCTCTTCGTATATGCTGTTCCCTTGTCTGAAGGGTTAATACGAAGCCAGTGTCATTACCTTCAAGCGTTGTTGTCATACCTACGAGCCGACCAGGCACTTGTCTTATCAGCTTCAGATCCTCCCTGCAGCCAAGTATTCCAAGGAGCGGACCACCGAAGCTCATATGGTTACCAAGCGGTTGGCCTTCGCCTATCGCTATGTCAGCATCGTACTCCCCCGGGGGGCGGATTACTCCAAGCGATGTGGGATCTACCCCAGCTATGAGAAGGCTTCCCCGCTCATGAGCTATCTTTGAGATATCATCGACCTGTTCCTCTAAGAACCCGAAGTAGGACGGGTTCTCAACGTATACGGCTGCTACGTCCTCGGACAACTTGTCCTTAAGAGACTGAAGGGATAGTTGACCCGTTTTCTCTTGTGGCGATATTTCCTCAACTTTTATTCCAGAACCCTCGACATAGGTTTTCAGTACTTTAAACCTATCCGGATGTATGATGTGTGGAATCAGAATGATGCTCCTTTGCGTCACCCTTTTTGCAAGCAGAGCCGCTTCTCCAAGTGCTGTCGACCAGTCATAGAGTGAACTGTTGACGACCTCCATGTCCAGCAACTCAGCCATGACGCTTTGGTACTCAAAAAGAGCTTGCAGAATGCCTTGCGCAATTTCAGGTTGATAGGGCGTGTACGATGTCAGGAATTCGCTTCGACTGACAATCATATCAACTAGGGCAGGTACGTAGTGAGGCCACACGCCAGCGCCCAAGAAGGTTGGCATCTCGTGTATGGTTCTGTTCTTGAGTATGATCGAGTTCAGAATGCGCCGGACTTCAACTTCGGAATGCGAAGATGGCATTCCCCTTAGCTCATGCCTCGGGATGCTTTTAGGTATATCACGGTAGAGTTCTTCGACGCTCTCGACGCCGATTTCCTTCAGCATCTCTCTCATGATCTTCTCGGAGGAGTTGGGAATATAGGGGTTCGAATCAGGGATCATGTGTTGTGTGCACCTCTCAGATCTGCTTTTCCGCGGGATAATTCTGCCTCTTCCATTGACATGTCGAGGCGATAGAGTATTTCATCGCACCTAGTGGCATAAGGTAGACATTAACCTTTTTTCAGCCTTTTGGGCAATCGTGCCAGATGGAGAAGAGCGGTAGAAGCACTTCCAGAGAGTCATTTGTTCCATAATATTACTCAGACCTCAATAAAACGGAAGTATTCCAGCACGTAAAGTGCAAAAAGCTTATTAGGTATCGTTATTTCAAATGAGTGTCATCAGTTGTGGTGGGTTTGCACTTTGAGCACCAAGAAGTACGCTGATTTGCTGATAGTGTCATTCATGCTGTGCGTAGTCACTTTCGCTCTTCTTGGAGGGGCTCCTTTCGCTAATTCTTCGCAAGCTGCTTATGGCTATGGTCACAATGGCCTCGGCAGCAGCAGTCCGCTTCCTCAACATGACATTGGACCTATTGATCAGAACATTTCGCTTGTCAACACTCAGGCGATAAGGGTTGTGAGTATTGGAGACTGCGGCTTGGTGACCGTAAACGATACCGTTACAGTCCGCAACAACGGCAGCATCACCGCGTTCTACTGGACATTCTACTTTCCCCCAGACGCGTATACGAATCTAACATATGTTGCAGCTTACGGCAACGGGACGAGTCTGAATGTGGTTGCGGTCCCACCATTCGAGTCATTTGTGGGTATGAGAGCCGATCTCACAGACATAGGCGGGTTGGCTGTCAACTCCTCCATACGTATGACTCTGATTCAGCAGTACTCTGGCCTTGTCAAGCCCTATCCAACACCAGGAACGCAACGAGCCTTACTTTACTTCTACAGGTTTCTAGTGTCCCCTTATCTCACGATGAAATACAATGTGTCCGTTCGACTCCCAACGTCGGCGACCCCAAGCAATGAGCTGACCGAGATGTACGCCAGCATAGTCGCGCCCTTCAACTGCACTAGATTGGGTTCCGCATCGGGCGGAAGTTACAACTTTGTGCTCGCTGGCGGGCAGTCTTTAGTAGAAGTTAGCGTTGACCGCGTTCTTGAGATCAGGGCTGATGGGTACATTTCCGTGACCGAGACCCACCGCGTCAGGAACATCGGTCCTCAGCCTTTCGGAACCATCAGTTTCACTTTGCCACTCACAGTGATTGGCGGAAGTCTAGAGGCTCGAGACTCATCTGGGCAATTAGATTTGTTATCCCAAGGAAGAATCGTGACGGTGGCTTTGCGCTACTACCTAAGTGTGAACAATAGTTTCACCTACTACGTGTCCTACAGGACATACATCGATGATTATAGGACATTCGAGAATGGGTTGTATGTGATCCGTATGTCGCCAGTCACCGTCTACAATTCAAGCGTGAGTTCAGAGACGACGTCAGTGATTTTCCCGTATCGTGATCAAGTGTATTCCGCCAGCAACTCCCCGAGTGAGGTTGGCGTAAAAGGGGATAATATGATAGTCACCTATGTGTTCCATAACGTCACACCTCTGAACGCCGGTTCGGTTGAACTGAGGTACAGCGAGGATGCTTCACTGGCTTTCTTGCGACCGCTCGTCATATCATTGGGAGTCCTCGTAATTGGTTTCGCATATGTAGCCGCCAGGAAGTTCTTCCGCAAAACGGGTCCGACAAGTACTGTAACAGTAACTGGAGTAAAAGAGCGGGGGCTCTCTCCTATAATCAAGACATTCTGCTCAAACTATGAGGAAAAGACTGCGCTGACCCTTGAAATGGAGAAACTCGCAGAGGATCGGCGGAAGGGCAGAGTCAGTAAGAGGGCTTACATTGAGCGCGTCCAACTTGGAGGACGGCGCATAGCTTCACTCACGAACAGCATTAATGAGGACAAGAAAAAGCTCATTCCAGCAAGCAAGAGGTTTGCAGCGATCATAAGGCAACTTGACACATACGAAGAAGAAAGGGAGAACGCTAGAGCAGCTCTCGAGAACTTGGAGCTGAGAAGACGACAAGGAAAGGTCTCGGGAGACGTGTACAACAGCCTCAAATACGAGAACACTAAGAAGATCGATAAAGCGACTGCTGGTATCGACAGTCTGATAGTCCAGTTCCGCCAGGAAGCCTAGTGAAAGACTGTTGAGAAGAACTGACTGACGGAATGATACCAAAAAGCTTTTTTAAGCATTTGATGTCAATTCTGACCTAATTACAGCGTCACCACTTATGATTAAGGAGGTAACCTGTTTCATGGCAAAAATCAATGTGGATCTCGACAAATGTACAGGCTGCGGGACATGCTCCGAAGTTTGTCCTCAATCATGCTTCGAACTGGACAGCGAAGCGGGGAAGACGAAGGTCGTCAACGAGGACGAATGCTTGGCATGCAGAGCGTGCGAATCCCAATGTGAGCAACAGGCCATAAGCATTGAGGAATAGAAGTCGGGGGCTTGATTCGAGTCAGATAGGGCTACCCCTCTTATTTTCTCCAGCTGAAACTGTCAGTTTGAACTGCGGACAACTCCATAAGCAGAATTCAGGAAACAATTTTAAGGTGTGAGAATCCTGTATGACTGTAGAGCCCCGTGGTCTAGCGACCCCGAGCCAACGGTCGTCGGCTCGGGCTAGAAGCCAATGATGGCGGGCTTTGGACCCGTTGACGGGAGTTCGAATCACTCAGATGATTTTTGAGGGCGAGAGTCTCCCCGGGGCTACCAACTCTCTTCTTCCTCACTGGTTTCTGCGCTTAGGCGCGGACTAACACTAGTTTTCCAAGCTACTCCTTCCGGATAACCCGAGGAAGCATACTTATAGGGGTCAAAGCCAGTTGACTTATCACTCATCCAAGATTCGAGTTTGATTTGAATCCCAGTACAAGGGATCAGAAGTGAGGGAATCTTATGTTAGAGGGTGATGCGGTTAAGGAGTATTTGAAGCGGACACCGATGTCCAAGAAGCTATTTGAAGAAGCATTGAAGTATTCGCCTGGTGGTGTGAGTCACAACATCCGCTATTTCCGGCCCTATCCGTTTTTTGTGAAAAGAGCGGAGGGCTCGCGCCTGATAGATGTTGACAATAATGCCTACACAGATTACTGGATGGTTCATATGTCTGCCATCCTCGGGCATGCACACCCAGAGATCATTAGAGCCATTTCTCGACAGATCCCCATGGGCTTTCACTATGGGACGGCAAATGAGGTAAGTGTAGACCTTGCGGAGACGATCTGCAGGAATCTGCCGTCCGCTGAGATGTTGAGGTTCTGCAATAGCGGATTGGAAGCAACTAGTTATGCTGTAAGGCTCGCCAGAGGTTACACGAGCAAGAAGTATATTGTAAAGATGATCGGGGGATGGCATGGAGGAAATGAGTTGCAGGTTGCAGTAACACCGCCTTTTGACAAACCTGAATCGAAGGGTATCCTCGATGAGCAATCAAAGTTCATTGTTTCAGTTCCCTTTAACGACATAGAGGGAACTTCAAGTTCTATAAACAAGCTCTCCGGCGAGATTGCTGGGATCATAGTCGAGCCCGTGCTGGGCTCAGGCGGATGTATCCCTGCTGACCTTGAGTACTTGAAATCTCTGCGGGAGCTTGCCCACGATAATGATGCTTTGCTGATATTCGACGAAGTAATAACCGGTTTCAGAGTCGCACTCAACTCGGCGCAAGGTTACTTCCACGTGAAACCTGATCTTACAACATTGGGCAAGGTGATAGGCGGCGGATTCCCGATAGGTGCGCTGGCCGGAAGGAAGGAAATCATGAATCTCGCTGATCATACCCACGCAACGGGAAAGGGGGAATATGTGTGGATTGGCGGAGGGACCTTCTCGATGAACCCAATGTCAATGACAGCAGGTCTTGCCACCCTTAGGTTCCTAATCGAAAACCCGAAGCTCTATGACCATATCGGAAGACTCGGAGAAAGGGCCCGCACCGAAGTCGATAGGCAATTCGCCGACCGCGGGATCCCTACAAAGAGTACTGGCATGGGTTCCCTGCTCCAGACACATTTCCTACGCGAAGAAGGGCTCTGCATGAAGAATGCTGAGGACAAAAGCATTAACACGCTAAAGGAGAAGCAGTCCAAATACCACTTCAGGCTACTCGTTAATGGAATCTTCTTCCTTCCAGAACACGAAGGGGCCATCTCCGCTGCGCATAATGAAAGGGACATTGAGAGGCTTGCGGAGGCATCTGGCAAGATCGCGGATGAAATGTTAGTAGAAGAGAAGTCCCTCCAGTCACGAGACTAGCGAGCTTTCACTTTCCTTTTTTCTATTTTCTCTGACTTCTCTGTCTTCAAGTTGAACGGTTTTCCCTCATTAAGTACCTTCTCAGGTATCCTGGCCGACCATCTCGTCAGAAATGCAACATCCTCATCCGCATTCCTCAGGTCGTCCGGTAATAAGTGGGGTATGGTTTCGATCACAGGATACCATCGCTGGCATTTCTTGCACGTAATCAATGCTTCCTCCACCTCTGTCAGGAAGAAGTACCAATTCAGCAGGTGTATATCTGGGAGTATCCCCTGAAACACCTTCTTCAGTTCGTCCAAGCTGACCTTTGTTGACGCCGCTCCAAACTGCTTGGCTGTTTTGCCCACGGTGTCTGTTACCTTGGCCTTGACTTGTTCAAGAACCTTGGTCGCCGGCGACGCAGTCGCATCGTCTATTGATTGGGCTGAGGCAACCTTCTCGTTGACAATTCGCAGGTATTCTGCGAGCGGTTTCTTTTCGCGCGAAAATTCATCTTCAATCTGGAGCTGATCGCCCTCATCCATCTTTACGCATTTCTCCTTCTTTCCATTGGGGAGAGTCAATATACAGCTGTCCTCAAGAACAGAGAGCTGACGATTCGTGAAGGCCGATCCAACCTTCGAGAAGTCCTTCTGGTCAGTCTCCCAGTTGAGGATTCTAAGATCCAGTGGATAGTGCTTGCAAATCGGGCAGGCCAGTATGTCAAGAAGCCATATTCTCATTTTGACCTTTCACTACCTTTCTCTCTGATGAGATATAGCATTGCCTTGTGTTCTTATGACTTTCTCCCGCCCCACGGTTGAATGTGGCTCTAATCTTACCTCGGAACAAATCAAGGTATCTTCGCCTATTTTGCAGCCCGCCCCCAGTACGGCGTATCTCTCTATTCTGGTGTTCGAGCCAATCTCACATTTCTCGTCCAAAATGCACTTGTCGAGCGTGACCCTTGAATGAATCTCTGCTGAGCCTAAAACAGATGCCCCGTTCAAGTTTGACGATTCCCCCACGCTCACTCCGCGCTTCAATACCGTCCCTGGACGCACCGATGCGCCCTTTCTAATCGTACACGAGTCCTCGATGTAGGCTGGACCTTGAATGGTGACTCCCTTCTCGAGGCTTGATCCATCCCCGATCCAGACGCGCCCCTTTATTGTAGCTTTGGCAATATCTGCTGTGGCAGAGATCGAGGTGGAGAGCTTGCTGAGAATCCATGCGGATGCTTCAAGGAAGCCTTCGACGCTTCCAATATCTGTCCAGAACCCTTTTGCACGGTACCCATATAGAGGATTGCCTTTTTCCAAGATAGCCGGAAAGACTTCTCCTGCAAAGTCACATTGTCTATTTCTCGGGATCAGGTCAAGAGCCTCTGGTTCAAGAACGTACAATCCAGTGCTTATCAAATCGCTCTGAGTCTTCTGGGGAGGAGGCTTCTCCTGAAAACCCGTAATTCTGTCGCTGCGACCTAACTTTACTACGCCATATTTCCATGGTTGCTTAACTTGAATTACACTCAGGGTTGCGAAAGCTTTTCTTTTCTTGTGGTATTCCAACTGTCTTGCCAAATCGATGTCCGTTATATTGTCTCCTTGAATCACGGCGAAAGTCTCGTCCAAGAATTGATCAGCATTCTTGACCGAGCCGGCGGTGCCCAGGGGGGTATCCTCTCTAGGGTACCTCATAGTGACCCCGAATCGTGAACCATCGCCAAAGTAGCTCTTGATCTGCTCCTCAAGGTAGTTAGCGGTGACAATTATTTCGCGAAACCCTTGTTTTGAAAGCATTTCTATTAGATATTGTAGGACGGGTTTGGGTCCTATAGGTAGCATTGGTTTGGGTCGTGAATATGTGAGTGGACGCAGCCTTGTACCATAGCCACCTGCTAGAACCACCGCCTTCAATCATTTGCCCCCTAACTGTATCTGTCCATGTAGAAGACACTCTGCTAATGACATGGTCAACTTGACATGAGAATCAATATTCACGTGCGCCTCTTCCTACTGATTTTGGAGGCTTTTGAATCCGAGGCATTAAGGTTTCTTGAAAAGTAGAACTTGACCAACAAGTTCCAAGCATAGAGCCAGATGAGGAGTACAAGGCCAGCAACAGCCAATTGGATTATGTTGATTATGAGCCTACCAGGTCCTCCAACAAACAACTGATCGATGGGTGGTATCAAAGAGTACTCTAGCGCAAAACAGAGAATCATTGTGAACCAGACGATTGAGATGATCAGTAGCAAACCAGCCATGTACTTCCAGTTTGTCATTGCCGATTTTCACCTTTCTGCGCTAGTCGACTAGAAGAACAGAATGACTGTCACTATTGCTAGAGCTGAGCTGAAGATTGAGAGAACTGACAACGCTCTGACAATCTCGTTTTCGTGCAGTGGTGTACTCGCAACCACCATTCTCGTCAGAGTCAGGGGGGCCCTTGTGTCTGGGTTGGCGGCTATTCGTTCATCATTACGGAGAAATGTTGGTCTCTGTCTAATCTCTCCTCTTTCAAATAACCTGCCTATGCTTGCCAAGCTGTGGTAGGAATTCATTATGAAAGGTATCGCCGCGATGATCGTGACGACCTCAAGTCTGCCGATGATCGCTATAGCCGCGATCATTGATCCAACAGCCAGTGAACCCGTATCGCCATCGAAGACCTTTGCTGGATATCTGTTGAAGAAGTAGTATCCTGCTAATGCGCTGACCAAGACTGCCGAGAGAACCATTCCCTCCGTCGATCCCAGAATCACAGAGCATATGAGCAGGGCGACTGCCACAGGGATGCATGTGCTTGGCATTGCCCCGTTTAGGACATCTAACATGTTTACACCGTTTGCTGCCATGGCTGTGCCTACTGGAATCAGCAAGGGGTAGAATATCGGAAGCCTGGTCTTCCCGATAAAAGGAAAGATGGGAAAAGGAGAATAAGTCTGCAGCAAGAGAATTGGCCAGCAGGCTAGGGCAGTCAAAACTGGTTTAGTCTTTGCACCAAGTCTCTTGAAGTCGTCCAGCAAACCGATTATTGCGCCTGTTCCGATCATAAGCGCCGCTGAGAGTATCTCTACCTCTATCTCTGGGATAAGAAAAAATGCAAGGCCGCTTCCAATCAGTAGGGCCATTACTATGCCGATGCCGCCCATTTCTGGAATCTTTGGTTTCGATAGTTTGTGATAATCTATGCCCGTAATGCCAGATCTTTTCAGCTTTCTGATCAATAGGGGCATGGTTGTAATGGTGACCGCGAAAACAATCATTGATATGACTGCGGTCACTAGGACCGAATAGATGTCAACTGTTCCTAGTGTATCCATCTCGTCATACCAACCTGTTCACTCTGGTCAACGCAGCTTGGAATTAATAGGCTATACTCTCTCCACAAATAAAACCATTGCCTACCTTAACGAGACACTACTGCTTTAGTATCTCCCGCAGCGCACTCTCGATTTTGCCTGCAACTGTCTCAGTTGAATACTCTCTAAGAACCTTCTCTCGACCTTGAGAGGCTTTTCTCTTTCGGTAGGCGTCATCGGTTAGCACCTTGTAGAGCTTATCAGAAAAGTCATTGATGTCCCCGACCTTTGCATAGACAACCGCATCTCCGTAGACTGATACTATTGACGGGATCCGGTAAGTAACCACAGGCTTGCCCTTTAGGAATGCTTCCCCAATTGTTAGCCCAAATCCCTCAAACTCACTTGTTGATATCAGCACATCGCATCCTTTCAGGAGCTGCTCCTTTCTCTTGTCTGACACGCTGCCTAAGAAATGCGAGCCCTCAATCTGCCTTCCAGCTTCCTTTGCTTCCGCTAGTAGCGTCCCTTCCCCAATCATGTAGAGTTCGGCGTCTCCCAGTTTCTCTTTGATTTTCTTGATCACCGCCAGCGCATCTCTTGGCCTTTTGTTTGGCTCCATTCTCGAGATCCATAGTATCTTCTTCGTCATGGCCTCATTCCTCGGGGAGTTCTTCACCGACTCTAATCAAGTATGTTGCCAACTGTAAATACCCTTTTAACCTTGAATCTCTTGAGCAAAGCGGAGGTATAACCACTAACGGATAGAATGCCGTCGAAGTACTTCAAAATAGAATAGTTGGCAAATATCCTCAGGAGGGTACTGACTTTCTTTCTTAGTGAGGGGGCATAGCTAAGAAAGAGTCCTACCGTTTCCGGAACATCATGGTGAAACTCAACAACCTTCTTTCCCAGCAACTTCGCCATAACTAAGACGGGGAAAGTTATCGGCCCTGCATTTACCAAGATGACGTCGAAGCTCTTTGAAACCTTTATCATTAACGGGAGTAGTTTCAACGAGAAGAGAGGGTAACGAATATATCCCGTTGTTTGTGGAACCTTAATTCGCAGCTCATTACTTCTTCTTCCCAGGATCTCTTCTGTTTTTCCGGTGTTCATTACCAAGAGAATCTTGTCGTTTCTTTCACGTAGTTTTCGGCAGAGACGGATGAATGTTAGCCTCCCTCCTGCAGCACGAATAGAGTCATCGGATATCGCCAGAATTCTCAATCCGTTATCCAAGTCAGTCAAGACTCCATCAAACATCTTAGATGTCAGTTGCTTCGGCTCCTCGGAGCACACTCATCTTTCTCTGCCTGAGCATTCTGTGACTTTGCCCAGAAGATTAGGTCCTCGACCGATGGCTCACTCATGGTTACCCCGGTCAGCGAGCTCATTTTGACCAAGTCTCTCAAGATATCGATCTTGTCCTCGTCCTTTTGTACATAGAACGTCACATCAGAACTGTCAGGCTTTCTTCTGTAGCTGTTGCAAAGAGAGTTGAGAGTCTTGTCGCTTTGATTCGAGCCAAACGATGCCTCAATGGCGGTCTTGAACTTAAGCTTCTTGATCAAATCATCCACTCCACCCGAGAGAACAATTCTCCCTTCATTCAGAACGATGCATCTATCTATTGTCTTCCTGGCGAAGGACATGTCATGGGTCGCGACTAGGGAGACGATTCCTTCCTCGATCATGAGATCAGAGAGAACGATCCTGTTCGCGACGTCGAGGTTGGCCGTTGGTTCATCGAGAAGTAGAAGCTTAGGATGTCTACCCAACGCGACTGCAACAGTCAGTATGACTCGCTCTCCATACGATAGATACCCCCACCACTTGTTCCATATGTTACTTACTCCACATTTCTTGACTATCTCCCGAACTCGCTCAACATCGACTCCGGCTACGCGCCGATAGAAATTCGCTATTTCGGCCGCAGTGAATCTGTCGTGGTAGTTTAGCTCAGGGGAGACGAATCCTAATAGCCGCCGAACAGCTCGGTCACGCTTGACTACATCCATCCCGAATACTTCACATTTGCCTTCATCCGGTAGAAGCATTGTTCCTACTATTCTGAGCAATGTCGTCTTACCGGAGGCGTTTGGTCCCAAAACCCCAAAGATCTCTCCTTCACCTACTTCGAACCCAACGTGTGAAAGGATCCTCTTCCCTCCAGCCGTCTTGCCTATGTCATCAGCAACGATAACTGGCATACGATCATGGCACCTCACAATGTCCACAGTGTTCCTCTCTTCTTGGCAACTCTGACGCCTCTTTTCAGGATGAGATAACCAGCAGCTAACGCTGAAACTGCTATTAGAGGCGCCACAACGAAATATAGCGGCAGGCTGCTAGGCAGATTCGGTTTTAGAAGTGCGTAACGGGTCACTGTAAGAAGGTAGTACGTGGGAAGCAAGTACTTCAACACGCTGAAAGGATAGGGTATAACGTCCGTGCTGAAAGTGAGACCACTAAGGAGGGCAATAGCGTCGTACACTGCTCTCTCCAAAGTTGATATGTGTTTGTAAATGACGTAGAGACCCAGAAACAGTAGAGCGAACGCGAAGAAAAACAACCACGATATGACGTACAGAAACACTATGGAAACCAGAGATGCAAAGCTGATCGCTAGGTTGACACCAATAATACCCAAGGTAACTATAAATGGTATCGAGAAAAGCAAGGCGTTCAGCGTCTGCATAATCGCGTACCCCAATGCAAGTTCAACGAAGCTTGCACCGTACACATAGAGCGTCAATACATTCTTCCGCTGCATATCATAGTAGAAGTCAGAGACCACATTATAGAAGGAGCCTGAAACCGAGACCCACACTATGTAACCACTCAGCAGAAAATACGCATAGCTGACCCCCGAGAACTCGGTGCCTTGGATTGACACAAAGACGCCAACCAGAATTGCGTAGAGTGAATCCTTCAGTGATGGGAATAGTCTGTAGAGGTAGTCCACAGGGTATTTGCTCTGCATTTTCAAATTGCGATGAGTAATCCCCCAGACAACCCCGAGGCGCCTGCGTATAATTGGGAACCAATTGCGCAATTCACTCACCACTATGAACTGGAACTCTCGGGATGAATTCAGCTAGGGGCATCTTTTCCTAAGAGAGATATCCTTGGATTTAAATATGGGGCTTCCATTCGCATCATTCTTCTTCTGTGCCTGATATTCGCCTTCTCGTCCAAAAAGGCAACACAGAATCTGGAACCTTCCTTATTATTCTTTGATTCCACAAGCGCTCCCTCCAGAAGTACCGAAAGTGAGCCACATTCCACAGATAGGCATGAATGGTCGGCCCCAAGGCAGTCGAGCTTAGATCGGGTCTCCATTTATCCGAGAAGCGCCTTGCTACGGCATTCTTAAGCGCCAATAGAATTCGTCTGAAAATATCGTTCAAAAAGCGAATCACCAGATATCGAGCCAAGTTTCGGTCATCATAATTCTTTATCAGCATAGCGATCTGATTCTTCTTCTTGACATAGAGGACCTTTGGGAGCCTTTGTCTGTTCATGGTCCTGCCACCGGCATGGTACACAATAGAATTTGGGGAATAAAGCACCTTGTAACCTGCCAAATTGACTCTCCAGCCAAGGTCAGTATCTTCGTAGTAGATGACGAATTTCGGATCAAATAATCCAACTTGCCTAACAACATCGGTCTTGATCATAAGAGCGGCTCCTTTGGCGTAGAAGATCTCAAGGTCATCATCATATAGGCGCCGGTCTATTTCCCATGCCCCCCTGTCTCCACCAGCGCCCATACGGGTTACCATGCCTCCAGCGGAGTCCAGCATTTTGGTGTTGTCCATGCACATTACCTTGCTCTGCAACATTCCGACGCGGGCATGCTCTTTCTTGCCCTGCTTGACTATTTCAGTGAGAAACTCTTTGTGGACAGTCGTATCGTTGTTCAATAGATAGATGTACTCAGGGTCAAGGTTCTCGAGGGCATATCTTGCGCCAATGTTGTTTCCGCCAGAGAAACCGTAGTTCTTCTCATTCTTGATGAGAATTGGGCACGTGCCCCTCTCGGCTTTTTTCATCGACTCATCTCGCGCAGAGTCTGCCCTAGTTTTATCGTGTTTGGCGTACGCCAGTGGATCGACAACTGCGTTGTCGACGTAGGGGTTCGACACAACCCTTATTCCTGGTCCAGCCCAAGACCTTATTCTCTTTAGTGAGTCATCTTGAGAGCCGTTGTCGACAATAATAACATCATAGTTTGAGTAGTCGATCTTATCCAGTGACTCCAAGCACTTCAAGGTGTCTTGCCAATTGTTCCAATTCAGAATGATTATTGAAACCCTTGGGTTCATCGTCTTCTTGTCACTGCCCCTTTGCACGTGCAATCTGCATGAGACATTAGCGTCATAGACTCTTACTGTTAGAAATCTCTCCAACGTCTAGCTGACTTCTGAAGCAATAGGCTTGCCCTTTCCGATGAAGGTTTGATACATCCTATCTGCGCACGACTTGGCGTCAAACAGCTGCAGCACCCTGCTTCTGGCCTTGTGGGAAAGAGCTGCACCCTTATCTGGATTTCTCGCTACCCATTCAATAGCTCTTGCAATATCCGTCTCAGACTTTTCGTTGATGAGGATTCCGCAATTTCCGATCACGTCAGGAATTGCGCCCGTTCTAGTTCCAATAACGACTCTGCCGTAGGCCATCGCCTCGATCAAAGCCATACCCAATTGCTCGGCCCAACCACCAACGACTAGGGATGGCATGACGAAGATATTTGACCAATTGTAGAATTCGTGAAGTCTATCTCGTTTGACGAAGGGGACAACCTGCAGTTTCCTTCCCAGCTTCAGGTTAGATGCTAATGCCTCAAACTTTGATGTTTCTCCTTCTCCAACAATCTTGGCCTCAAAAGGCATCTTTAGATGAGATAGCCCTCTGAGTAAGTAAGTCAATCCTTTCTCCTCAGCCAGTCTACCCACATAGAGTATTCGTGGCATATCCCAGGAAGATTGGGTACCCTTGAATCTCAGGGAATCTACTCCAAAGGGTATCACATAGATCTTCGTTGCGGGAAAGCCGAGGTGGACCCAAACCCTTGCTGTGGAGGGGACAGGCACGACTAGTCTAGTGAGCCTCTTCATAAGCGGCATCACTTTCGCTCGCTTGAGAACAATGTTCTGGAAAGCATAGGAATACACCTTTGGATGAATCATCGAGATTGCGAAGCTATGCCGGTAGTACACCTCGACTGGCACTACGACATCTGGCCTTGACTTCAGGATGTGAGCAACCATTCTAATAGCAAGCCTGTTCGGAGAAGATGTGCCAAGCTTGGTTATGTGGTTAAAAGCTATGCCTTCAGCCTCGAATATCCTTCTATTCTGGTTATCTCTCGCTGGCGAGTCACCATAACCAACTATCTCGACTTCTGCCATCTTAGCCAGGTACTTGAGCGTATCAACCATCGTTGGATTGAGACCGGCAATCGTAACCAAGGCAACTTTCAAGATAGTTGGGCCACCTCCTTCTCGATTCGATTTATGAATGCGCCATATACGGTATAATCTGCAGCCAGAGTGTCTCTGGACAGCTCTGAAGACCATTAGAGATAGGGTTCACTTGGCTAGGCGTCTCTTTTTCAGCTCATTCAGGGACTTCTCGAATAGATCGACGGCCCCCCATCCGTGAGACTTGCCCCACTCCACCAACTCCTCCAATCCATCTCTGAAGGTTACATCTGGCTTGAAGTTCAGCAGCTTTCTGGCGCGGTCAATGTTCGCATAGCAGTGTCGTGTGTCACCCTTTCTATACTCCTGCGAAACGACTGGCCTCAAGCTCCCTTTCTTGTCATACATTTCGATTAGCATGTCAGCTATCTCAAGGATTGAGATCGATACCCCTGAGCCTATGTTTACCGGAACGCCTCTGGCTGAACTTAACTCCATTGCTTGAACGTTTGCTTTGGCTACGTCCCTAACGTGAACAAAGTCTCTGAGTTGCTTCCCGTCTTCGAAAATATAAGGAGGCGCATTGTTTAATATCCGACTCGAGAAGATTGCGCATACACCAGTGTACGGATTTGAGAGCGATTGTCTCGGGCCGTATACATTGAAATACCTTAGCGCAACTGAAGGTAGGCTATAAGTCGAGCCAATGAGCAAGCACATCTCTTCTTGATGTCTCTTGGACATTGCATAGATCGACGCTGGCGCAAGGGGTTTATCTTCACTTGTTGGAATTGGCTTCACGACAGATCCGCATGAGGGGCAGACCTGCTCCCATTTCTTCCTGTTTAGTTGATCTTCGGTTCTGATATTCGGGAAGACTTCACATGAGCACTTCTCACACCAGTATTTGCCTTCACCATAAATGCTCATAGAAGAAGCAACAACCAGTTTCCTGACCGAACTCTCTCCACTGGCTAGTACATCTAGTAGCAGGGAAGTTCCTCTTGTGTTTGAATTGATGTACCGATCGATCTGGTACATCGATTGTCCTACACCAACCTGCGCGGCGAGGTGGATAATAGCTTCAGATTCTTTCAAGAGCGTCTTCAGGACCCTTGCTTCGAGTATGTCTTCTTTGATGAACCTTGCTTTTGGATTCAAATAGTCTGGAGGCTTTGCGTCTGGACCATGAACTTGTGGCTCAAGCGAGTCAATGACTGTGACTGCATAGCCCTTCTCCACAAGAAGATCCACGGTGTGCGATCCTATGAATCCCGCTCCACCAGTCACAAGAACATGCTCTATGCCCTTTGCTTTCATGAGAAGTTCCACTCGACCAGAAGTTTTAATATACAATCCTAATTTAGGATAGCTAATAAAAGCCTTTCTCGAAATCGCAAACCCCAAATGCGAAGTGGATGCCAGCAACATTGCCTGGTAAGTAGAAGCGAGTCGAATATGAGTTACAAGGTCTTGGTTGCTAATCTGCCGGGTCTAGTCGAAGAGAGAACTGGACACTTTAGGCATTACGTCAAGGCGGGGAGCAGATGGCCCTTTACAGCAGGATTTGGCCGAGAAATAGGATACTTACCGTATCCGTTTTTCCTGGGTTACACGAGTGCACTCCTCAAACGGGATAGCGAAGCTGAAGTTAAGGGCATTGATGGCGTAGTCGAACATATGACTGACAAAGAGTTTCTTGCGAAGCTCAAGCAAGAGTCTCCTGATCTCGTAATTGCTGAGGTACCAATACTAACAATGACGGACGATTTAGAGCTACTCAAGAAAATAAAAGAAGAGTTGGGAGCAAAAATAGTGGTCTGCGGTCCTCAGACCACATCAATGGCTAGGGAGATTCTAACAAATAGTCAACATATCGACTATGTCATGTTGGGGGAATATGAGCTAACTGCGCTGGAACTTGTTGATAGACTCGTGAGGAAATCCAGCAATGATGCCCGAACCATAAAGGGACTAGCTTGGAGAGATAATGGGAAAATCATTCTCAATGAGAGAAGACCCCTATTGAAGGATTTGGACTTCCTGCCTTTTCCTGACAGAGAGGATTTTCCAGGCGATAAGTACAGAGATTTCGCTTTCCTCATGCCATGCATTCAGATGTATTCATCGAGAGGATGCCCCTTCAGATGCATTTTCTGCGCCGAACGCCAGGTCTTTTACGCGGAACCTACTTACAGAATGCGGAACCCGGGCAAAGTCGTTGACGAAATGGAGCTTGTCATCGAGAGGTTCAAAGCTAGGCAAATATACTTTGACGACATGACCTTCACAGTAAGGGGAGAACATGCGACCGGCATTTGCAGGGAAATAATCAGACGAAAGCTTGAGATTCCATGGACATGCATGGGAGATGCCATGGCTTCAACTTTCGGCGAACTTGAAATTATGAAGAAGGCTGGATGCATCGGGATGAAGTTCGGTGTGGAATCCGCGGTCCCGGAGATCTTGAAGAATATAGGAAAACCTTTGGATCTTGCCAAAGTCCGACAAGTTGTCGAATGGCTTAGAAGGCTTGGAATAAGAAGCCACGCGACCTACTGCATAGGTCTTCCTGGCGAGACGCTGGAGACCATAAACCAGACCCTGAAGTTCGCATCAAGCCTTGGCTCGGACTCGTGCCAGATTTCAATGGCCACCCCCTACCCTGGTACACCGTTTTTTGAGCTATGCAAGAAGGAGGGGTATCTCACCACAACGGATTTCTCAAAGTATGATGGAACACAGAATGCTGTCATAGCATATCCGAATCTGTCTGCAGATGCTATTAAGAAATCATACGAACTAGCCAAGGAGAGCCTCTTTAAACCTGGAAAGAGTTTCAGTCTGGCATGGTACATGTCTAGACCAAGAATTGCTTTGAAAACCATCATGTTGAACTATCACAAGAATGGTCTGAAGGGATTGCTGGCACTCTTCCGTAAGGGTCTAGGTAAACTTGCCTAGCTCGATATCAGTGGATTTGCTCAGAACCTGAATTCATCCTACTCTTACCAACTGAGGGAATTCAATTTGAGGATCTCTGTAATAATACCAGCATATAACGCAGAAAGGTACATTGCAAAATGCATTTCATCCCTCAAAGAGCAGATTGTAAGTCCACACGAAATAGTGGTTGTAAATGATGGATCCACAGACAGGACGCACATGATAGCAAAATCACTTGGAGTCGTCAAGATCGTGAATCACCCAGTAAATAGGGGAATCGCTGCAGCCAGAAATACGGGAATAAGAAATTCGACGGGTGACATAGTAGCTTTTATGGACGCAGACTGCATTGCAGGGAACGACTGGTTGGAGAATATTGGAAAAGACTACGCAGACCAAGCGGTTGGAGGAGTCGGGGGTAAGGGGATCGAAGCCTCCAGATTTGGAATAGCCGATGAATTCAGATCTAGGTACTGCAGACAATCCCACGGAAACAAGAAGAGATACGTTCAAATTCTATGGGGTCTCAACATGTCCTTTAGAAGGAATGTAATATCAAGAGCCGGAGGCTTCAATGAATTCTTTAGGACAAATGGAGAGGACGTCGAGTATTCGCTTAGAGTTGTAAAGACTGGGTACCGCTTACTCTACGATCCAAAGGTAGTTGTCTATCATCTGAAACGAGACAACATGTTTTCGATTCTGAGAACAGTTAATCGCAGCTTCAAATTCGGGTACATGGGACAAGTACTAGGAGGAGCCGCGAGTGCCACTCCGCGAAGAATGATCGGAAAGGCCAAAGGAATCACCGACAAGTTTCTGTATCGGCTACGCGGAGAGTTGCCCCGTGGAAATCTGGGAATAACCGTTTTGTCCTTCCTATCGATGATAGCTGAACTCTTTGGACTAAGGGCAGCTTGGATAAGCCTCAAAAGACGTCAGAAACTTGTACTTAGCCAGAAAACTGGAAAACCAGTTGACTTGTGCATGCGGTCAGAGTCCTGAGTTTGCCGAACTCGTGGTTTGCATTTAATAGATATCGCAAAGATAATGGTCTCTTAGAAGGATTGATCCCTTGACAATAGAAGAGAAGAGAATCCTAGTTACAGGTGGAGCGGGCTTCATAGGCTCACATGTTGCCGAATTCTTCGCGGACAAAGGTTGCGAAGTGACAGTCTTAGATAACCTCTCAAGACACGAACTACTCGGGAAGACCGAGCGCAGCGAAGTCATCCATTACAACTGGGATTATCTTAAGCGAAGAAAAGTAAGGCTTGTGAAAGGGGATGTTCGAAACGCTGATGATTTAGGAAGACTTTGCAGGAGCGCTGACATCGTAGTTCATGCTGCTGCTCAGACAGCTGTGACAACTTCAGTTGCATCTCCGGATGTTGACTTCTCGATTAATGTTGATGGAACAGCCAATTTGCTTGAGGCGATCAGAAAACTAAATGACAACGCAACACTCGTTTTCTGCTCGACCAACAAGGTCTATGGTGAGAAAGTCAACAACATCCGGGTTTTAGAAGATGAGCGCAGATATCGCTTCGAAGAAGAATATTCAAAGGGAATCGGCGAGGATTTCGGAGTGGATCTCTGCGGGCACACACCATACGGGTGTTCCAAGCTAGCAGGCGACATCTATGTTCAAGATTATGCTCAAACCTACGGGCTGAAAACTGGTGTGTTCAGAATGTCGTGCATATATGGTACGAGGCAGTTCGGGATCGAGGATCAGGGGTGGCTTGCGTGGTTCACGATAGCAACTCTTACTGGTAAGCCTATAACAATATATGGTGATGGTAAGCAAGTACGTGACGTACTTTTCATCTCTGATCTAGTAAGGGCATACGAAGCGTTTATTGAGCGAAGCCAGCAGCTACGGGGTGAAGTCTTCAATATGGGAGGAGGACCAAGCAATACGCTGTCCCTGCTTGAGCTCCTGTCACTCCTCAAGGAATTGACGGGAAAGGAAAACAGGATAAAGTATAGCGATTGGAGACCTGCCGATCAGAAAGTGTACATAACCGACATACGGAAAGCTAAGGAACGACTCAACTGGTCTCCCTCGGTAGCACCCAAGCAAGGCGTGAAATTGCTCGCCGACTGGGTGACCGCTAATACGGGTATTTTCACTTGAAATGAGGAGAACAGGTCAATTCATGGAAGTACGTGTTATTTGGGACCGTTTGAAATGTCAACATCAGCTTACATGGGAAAAAGCCTATGCTGAAGACCATCTTCAGAAGAGTCACTGGTCTTTATTGGAGATATTGTAGGTGGTATGAGGCGTATAAATGGCTTAACGAAGTACGACCATTTTTCCTTCGTGAGGCCGAAACATTCTTGTCAGAAAGAGGCTTTCTAAGGAATGGACAATCAATGGAGGACCTGCGCCAAAAGTGGCCATCATATGTGGCAGACCTCTTTGACCCCTCATCACCAGCTAGATTCTATCTTGGGTGGAATGGAGATGTTGGAGCCTCAAATATCCCTGCAAATATCATTGATCAGTTTTCTCGTCCGCACATTGCATATGCCTTGATCAGGCAGTTTGGCAGGAATCATCAATTCAAAGGATCATTGCTGGATTTTGGGTGTGGCACTGCTGCCGTTTCGCTATCTTGGCAAGTGACATGCGCAAATCAATCGGGTCTCCTATTATCAGATTTTGAGAATCTACCTAGAGAGTTTGTGAGATACTACATCAAGAAATACCCTAGGTTCAGAAGAGAATTAGTCGACATAGACCTCAAAGAGATTCCTGATTATTCAATTGATGGCATTCTATGTATTCATGTTCTTGAACATCTACCCAATCCGACAACTTTGTTTAAGTTGATTAGTAGTAAGCTTAAGACCGGGGGAATATTCATCGTGGAGGCTCCTTGGGGGGGACATCCGGAGCACCTCAAAGAAGCCCCAACAGACTGGAACGAAGAAGGAGGCAAAGAGCTTCTAAGTACAGAATACACTATGCTGAAAAAGATGAACCCGTATGTTTCATTATCGGGAGTATACAAGAAGAAATGACATTTCGTAGTTCTTCTTTAATTTGTCAAGAAGATGCTTAACTGGCTCTACTAACATACCGTTCCATCCTTATTTCTGAACATATTTATGAATGGGGTCTCCTGAAACGCCATCATTGGAGCCTATCTGCAGAAAAAAAGTTCTCAGTCTCTTACATAGTTGAGGATTACTGCTTCATAATCTCTCAGATTTTTGGGGACCCGTTCGTATGCAGCCTGAGGAAAACTCGTTATCAGAAATGAATTTGCGAGTCGTCTCAGACTGTGCAATACATTTCTAAGCTGTTTCTTGGTTCTTCTCAACATGTTTGGAATCAACGTGCAGAATCTAATGAGTGATAAGTTTCACTCCCAGACGAAGATCTCCGATCCATCGTGTCTGAAAACAGTTATGTAGTGCATCCAGATGTTATATACTTCAATCTGCCGCTTGATTTGAAGCGGTTTAGTCCGAGAAATGAAAGCACTCTAACTTCATGTCTCGACCATATCTGAGCAGGTAATTCTTAGATCCCCAAATTCCCAATCCAAGCGAACAAGAGAGATATTAAGTGCTTTGGCTCGCAATACCATGCGTAGAAGAGATCCTGCTCAGTTCACATTCAAACTGAAATAGTTAATCAATTCAATGCGGAAGATCTCTATGGGCAATCCTTTCAGATGGACTTTTGGCGTTGTAGGGAGAAGAAGGCTTTCAACCCTCTTAAGGGGACCACCTCGCCGCGTTCTAGGAAGAGTTTACAGACGCGTCTCGATCCTCGTAGTCACTCCTAGGCTGAGAAGTCTGGCTAGTCGAGTGAAGGACATTGAAGAAACAGCTGAGCTTGCTTTTTCTTTCAGGCAATATGGCATCTCGCTGACGCCTCTTCAGGTGAGAGATGAAGTTACAGAGTTTCTCGACTATGTCAAGAGGACCAAACCAATGATCCTCCTCGAGATCGGAACCGCCAAGGGTGGAACACTGCTCATGCTTACTAGAATCGCCCTTCCTAGGGCAACGATCATAAGCTTAGATCTTCCCAGAGGGTCTTTTGGCGGAGGCTATCCAAGGTGGAAAATTCCACTTTACAGATCCTTTGCTAAGCAAGAACAGAAGATACATCTCCTCAGAGCCGACTCACATGATTTCCGTACACTTGAGAAAGTCAGAACAATAATAGGGAGTCATAAACTAGATCTTCTGTTCATCGATGGCGACCACACCTACGAGGGCGTCAAGAAGGACTTCGAGATGTATTCTCCATTGGTGAGGAGAGGTGGAATAGTAGCTTTTCATGATATACTTCCTCATGACAAGCTTCATGATCCCATGAAAGAAATCGGTGTTGACAGGTTCTGGAGACGACTCAAGGATAATCATAGGTGCTTAGAGATTGTGAAGAACCGAAGACAAGGTTGGGCAGGTATTGGCATTCTGCACGTATGAGATTGCCAAATCTGCTTCATTGTGGATGGTTTAAAAGTGCGACAGTAAATATATTCACAATGAGTATCAGTCCGGCTACTCGTGCGAAAGAACGGAACGGAGAAATTCCGAAACTAGGGGCAGCTTGGTGCGAAAGTTGTTGGAACTCCCCTAGGAATGCAAATATCAAGAAAATATAGGTCGCGGAAGTACTCGATAGGTGACCGAACTTGCCATTAGAAAAACTGAGTGAGATTCCTGGTGTAGGGGCGAAAATTGCTGAAAAGCTCGTCGAAGCTCTCGGCAGCGAAGAAGAAGCTCTCAGGGCAATCACAAATGGTGACGCCGCAGCCCTAGCAGCGGTTCCTGGCTTCGGCCATGGCAAAGCCCTCAGAATCATCAGATCATTCTACGAAGCCAGAGAAGGTGTGACCCTGGAGCAGGTAATGAGAACTCAGGATACCGTGGAGATCTACGATCACATAATGAACATAATCAGATCCTATGCGAGAACTGATTACGCCGGCGACAAGCTCTCACTCTACTTCCCGCTTCCCTCCAGCAAGATTGGGGCTATGGAGGACAGGATATCAAGGTTCAGCGAAGCCAAAAGACTAGTTGAGAAGATTGGCAACGACAAGGCTGCTGCGATCTCAAAATGCCTGACTAGGATTCACGGTTTGAAGCGCTGGTCGGAGAAGAAGCAACTGAAAGGAAGACTAATCATAACAGACAGCGAGGAAATACTGAAGGATCTCGAGAAGAGCCATGTCTCAAGATACTGTACAGTTCGCCATCTCGCCCACGGGGAGGCGCCATCAGAAGAGGGAGCATCATTCTCCGAAGACACCGATGGGATCGAGCGAAGAGAGAGGGAAGGGGAGGGAATTGTTGAGCTTTCCAAGGCGTATGATGTCGTAATCTTCATACCTTCCGGTACATCATACTCACCCGTCTTCGACAATATTGACAACTTGGAGCTGATCAAGAAGGAGTGGACTATCGACCAAGTCGCACCTGAGAGCATAATCGACTTCTACTCCACTAACACGGATGTCATAAAAGCTATCTGTGAGCTCTCTGAGATTTTCAAGACCATGCCCGAAGAGCGCGCCATGAAGGAGTTCAAATCGGGGCTCGACTCCGATGGACTGCGTCAAGTTGCCACGCTGTCTGGTTCTATCACCGACAAAGGAGAAGCGATTGGGGATGCCTATCCCGAACTGGGCAGGTTAAGGAAAGCGATCAGGAGCTTCAATTCAGTCATAAACGACGTTGAGTCATGGGTCAACGATGAGATAAAGAAACGGGTAGGGGAAAGCAGTGTGACCATTCGCGGGGAGCAAGTAATCAATATCCTCATGGCTGCAAGAGACGACGCGATACCGCCAGAAGAACTCAACAGATACTTGCCACCAGAAGTCGTACAGGTCGTGACAACTACGTTGACCAAAGGAGAAGAAAACATAGTCAGCAAACTCGGCCTGAAAGGCGATGAAGAGTCTCTGGTGGAGGGCGTGATACCTAGAAAAGTGGCGCTCCCCATCGAAGTGGACAGAAGGAGAGTGAAGGAGCTCGAAGACCTCCTAAGAAGGGAGTACGCGATAAACGAATACCGTGAGCTGAGGAACCTGGCAGGCAAACTTATCAAGTACATGAGTGCGGTAGAGAAGGCTCTTCAGACACTTCTAGAGTTCGACCTATTCTTCGCCGTGGGCCAATTTGCCAAGGACTATGGCTTGACTCCGCCGAAGCTTTCGAAGGACGATTTGGGGGCTGGATTCAGGAATGGAGTGAACATCTTCCTGAAAGAGGAGGAACTCAAGAAGCGCCTTGAGGCAAGACCCATCAACTACATCGTTGGAAACGTCCCTCTGGGCGCCCAACTTAAGGGTACTAAAGGCGAAAGGGTTGTCCTGCTGAGTGGTGCGAACTCAGGCGGGAAGACTTGCTGCATCCAGACAGTTGCACACGTAGTCATCATGGGACAGATGGGTCTACCAGTCCCAGCCGAAGACGCCTGCATTGGAGTATTTGACGAGATACACTACTTCTCAAAGTCGAAAGGAGTCGCGGATGCAGGGGCATTCGAGGCCACTCTCAGAAGCTTCGCTAAGGTAATCCTCAGCCAGAAAAAGAAAATCATCCTCGTAGATGAGCTTGAGAGTATCACGGAACCTGGCGCAGCAGCGAAGGTCATAGGAGGAGTTCTCGAGAAGCTCAGCGAGAATTCCAATACATGCGCAATCTTCGTGAGTCACCTTGCCGAAGAGATCTCTAAGGCAATAAAGACCGCGATAAGGATCGATGGAATTGAGGCAAAGGGCCTAGACCAGAACATGAACCTAGTCGTTGACAGAAACCCCATATTTAACCACCTCGCAAAAAGCATGCCTCAGCTCATAGTCCAACGCCTCAGCGCGCTCGCAAAGGGGGATGAGAAGGAAACTTACGACCACATCCTAGCAAAATTCCGGTAAGTACCAGACACCGTTCACGTATTCTGGCGAGTGCAAAGCGCAAATCACGAGTTGTCTAGAGGAGAAGAGAGGGAGACTCATGAGCACATCCGCAGGAAGCTCTGGAACTTCTATCCCGAATCCTCCGATAATAGCACTCCTGTCAGATTTTGGATTGAATGATCCATACGTGGCTTCTATGAAGGGTGTAATACTGTCGATTTGCAGGAGAGCGGTATTGATAGACATTACACACGCGGTGGCTAAATTCAATGCGCAGCAGGGAGCATACTTGCTGGCTGCTACTGTCTCTTATTTCCCTCCTGGAACAATCCACGTTTGTGTGGTGGATCCTGAGGTCGGCACGGAGCGCAAGGCGCTCCTGATCAAAACCAGGAGAAGTTACCTTGTAGGGCCGGATAATGGAGTTCTGATCCCTGCAGCCGACAAAGAAGGGCTTGAGAGGGTTATTGAAATAAGAAACCGTAAGTATGTGTTGGGTCGCATCTCCTCAACGTTCCACGGAAGGGACATATTTGCATCTGTGGCAGGGCATCTGGCGGAAGGCGTCTCAGCAGCCGAGTTTGGCCCAGAGATAGAGGAGTACGTCCGTCAGAAACCCTCGAAGCCCCTGGTATCAAGAGATAGAGCGGTGGGACAGATAATCCACATAGACGGTTTCGGAAACATTGTAACAAATATCTCGCCTGATGAGCTTAATGAATTGAAGATAAGGGCTGGCTCCATGATTAGCGTTGGCATTGGGCTAGTCACTAAGAGAATGAAGTTCTGCTCAACCTATAATGAAGTGGATGTAGGCGAGCACCTCGCGTTGGTAGGAAGTACTGGATTCCTTGAAGTATCCGTCAATAGAGGAAACGCCTCCTCAATTCATAATGCACAGGAGGGATCCCAGGTAACTGTTTCAAGCAATTAGTCAAGGAGCGCGCGTAGTCATGGTCTTGGGTAATTCTTAGGTATAAGAAATGGAGAAGAAATCTGGCAACTGAGTTGTAGAGATATGTATTTAAAGACGCCCAGTTTACTATTCGCATGTCCGCATGGTGATGTTCTTTCCTAGACAAAGCAAAAGAGCCAATGCTCTCCCGGAACACTTCAGAGCTCGTCAGGGACATCATTGTCCGTGTGTTCCCAAGAGGCGAATGTGGCAATGGTTAACAGGGGATTGTTCGTTGGGAGATTTCAGCCCTTTCATAAGGGTCACCTGCACGTGATCCAAGATATCCTCAAGCAGGTTGGCGAAGTCATTGTAGCCATTGGGAGTGCTCAGTGTAGCCACACATCTGAGGACCCTTTTACTGCAGGCGAGCGAATAGACATGATTAGAAGATCGCTGATTGCTCAGCATATTGACCCCTCGAAGTATCTCCTGATCCCCATCACCGACGTGAATGACAATCGGCTCTGGGTTTCCCACGTGACTACTCTGGTCCCGCACTTCGACGTAGTGTTTAGCAACAAGCCCCTGGTGAGAATACTGTTCTCTGAGGCTGGATTCAAGGTTCAATCTATCGAATTCTTCCACAGAGAGGAATACTCAGCGACTGAAATACGAAGCAAGATCGTTAGGCAAGACGAAGAGTGGAAGAACCTTGTACCAAAAGAAGTTGTTGACTTCCTTCTTTCTATCAAAGGAGACGAAAGGCTAAGAGCAGTTGCAGCAACTGATACTCTACATGGCAAGATGTGAGCGCATGTGACAGGGTGCCGCGATGCTCCATCAATGCTGGGTTGCCTTGCGCAGGTCTTCTCCCTTTACGAGATACTTCCTCAAGTCTATTCTGCCTGCACTGTCAACACTCACGCCCTCTTCCCTAAGCATCTTAATCTTTCTCTCAACGTTTTCGCCTGAAGTCTCGCCGCTGAAACCGCCAATGTCGCCAGAAGATCTGATTACTCTGTGGCAAGGTACCTTGGGGGCGAAGGGGTTGTCTCTTGCTGCATTGCCAACGGCCCTGCTGAACTTGGATCCGCCCATGGCCTTTGCAAGTTCCCCGTAGGTCGTCACCTTTCCCCTGGGGATCTTGGTCATTAACTCATAGACCCTTTTTTGAAAATCTATTACCTCTTTCATTTCTCGTGAACACATCTCCCTGCTCTGAACCGTCTCCAATACTGGAAAGTTAGTGACCCGTCCTAAATAGACATATTCTGGGCATTTGAATATAAGCTTCCATATAGATTAAGGGAGATGGCATAATGCTGATTCTCGGATATCGTCAGCCTCGAGTGGGTCTCTGCTCTTACCTGTTTCTCTTAAATCCTACGCCGTTGCAGGATATGATCCGGTTACTATTCACCTGGCTGATCGTGAATTCTGTATTCACGAATTCCTTAACGATTGCCATATTGGTCTTCGTGTGAAGCGACAGATCTGAGGCCAACATGGTTGATTTGCCGCTCGCCAAGGCAATGTAGGGAATCATCATATCTGATAAGTTAAGGTCGACGGCGCACCTCCTGTCCAACAAGCCAATCAACTTGGTGGCTGCCTCAATGCCGACTTCCTCGGCAGGTTTACCCTTCTCGCCAAGGCAATCAGCTCCAATCCGCGCATTACTGGTTGTAGATGCGCACAAGGCTATTCCGCTGCCTGGACCGAGGTGGGATATTTGATCGTCCATGTGCCAAACTTCTATCTCGACGTTCCTGTATCCATTGCTAATTAGCTTCTCTCTTGCCGCATCCGCTTGTCTGGTGGCAACGTGTCTAGGTAGCTTGACGGCGTGACTTACTCCCTTGATGCTATCCACCTCTCCGAACTCATCGAGTCTGATCGATGCCAGCCTGTCTGGAACCGGAGCGATCGTGACTTTGACTGTTCCCCCACCCCTTGGGTAGTGACCTCTCTTAACCAGCTGAGTGGTAATTTGGCAACCCATCCTTCGGATTATCGGAATAAAAACCAACTCAATGAAATCAAAACTCGGGCTAAAAGGCACGTCCGTCCCACCAGTCAATTCGAGCGAGACCCCACTTGGGGCGAAACAAGCAACTGGAGCCAGAGCCTGCAGGATCAGAGATACACTTCCAGCGGTACCCACGTCGATCTTGAAGTGGTCGCCCCTAATCTGCTTAGGGTGAAACTCTATTGACTGCGATCCTCTTTGGAGACCTTCCACCTTCGCGTCGACAAGTCTGGCTATGGCATCGACAGCAGAAATGTGCTGCGCCTGTAGCCCGGGGTTCTCTCGCTTCGCCCTTATTCTTGTCACCTTAACGGGATCCCCAGTCAAGGCTGACATGGCGACTGAGGTTCTCAGTATTTGACCACCGCCTTCTAGGAGACTTCCATCAATCTCGATCATTTGCCTGAATCACCACGTTCCGAGCCAAGCGCCCCTTCTTGTACGCAGCTATCTTGCACAAGCGCATCAAAGACTGTGTTGACAAGGGTGTCTATGCCCTTCCCTGTCAGAGCGCTGACTTCGAATATTGTTTTCTCGTCTGGAAGCGACTTTCTCACTTTGCTGAGCTGCTCCTCTGTGAGTATGTCAATCTTGTTTACAACTATAATGTGTGGAGTTTCCTTGAAGAGGTCTCTTATTTCCCTTGAGATGTTGATCTGGGTCTCCATTGAGTATCCGCACACTTCGGAGGGATCGAATAAGAAGACTATCATCTTTGCGAGGTATCTGAGGGCTATGATAGCTTGTAACTCGAGTGGGTTTCTCCTGCTTACCGGTCGATCCAGTAGACCTGGTGTGTCTATTACCTGGACGCGTCTCTTACCACGCGTGAGATGCCCGATGACCAGGTTCTTGGTTGTAAATGGATATTCGGCAACCTCGGGCTTAGCCGATGATATCAGACGAACCAGTGATGATTTGCCGACGTTCGGGGCACCGGAGACTACTACCGTTGGTTCATACGGGTTAATCGATACGATCTTTCTCAGCTTGTTTCTTGCGTCGCCGAGCAGCTCCAGCCTGCCACCAGCTTTGTTGATCACTGAGGACAAGCGGCCGTAGCATGCTCTCCTCAACCCCTTTAGTTCGGTAAATGTCTGAGCAGACTTGGTTCTGCGAATGAAATCTCGACTTACGTTCTTGATGACTTGCCGATATCCGTCTATTCCCCCGATTGCTTCCTTCAGCTTGTCCAAGCCGATTGTGACGTCTGCGATTTCCTTGTAGAAAGTGTCAACAGAGTCCAGTGATGGGAATTCCTTCACGATACTTGTGAACTGCTCGAGCATGACCCTAGAGGCGGTCTCCAGCTTCGAGGATTCAAGGATCTTTGCCCTATAGAGCCTGTCAATGATCCTTCTACTGATCGTTGGTCTTGTCTTGTTGGCCTTTCTGAAAGATAAGTCCAGTACTTCCTGGCTGGTCGGGACTCTCGGGAGTTTTGCAAATGGATTCATTTTTATGACGCGACCTTCCACATAGTATATGTCATCGAGATAAACTCTTAAATACGATTCTAGATTATCCTTGAAGCCAAGGTGATCTAATCATGAACTTGCCATCTGATGCCGCGCAACAGCAAATCGAGATTCCTCTGGGCGCAACTACGATAGGTCTGGTCTGCAAGGATGGAGTGGTTCTTGCCAGCGAGCGCAGAGTAGCGTGGGGGACTTTCGTCCTAAGCAAGGCGGGGAAGAAGGTCTTCAAGATAGCTGACAAGATTGGGGTCGCCTGCGCGGGCTTGATGTCAGACATGCAGGTACTCGCACGCACGATGGGAGCGCAGGCTGCGTTGTACTTACTCGACATGAGAAGGCCTATGCCAGTTAAGGCTGCCGCGAAACTCTTGTCGAACATCCTGTTCGAGAGAAGGGGCTCGCCACTCTTTACGCAAACAATAATAGCTGGCGTGGACGATGGTGGCCCGCGGATGTTCATCCTCGATCTCCTTGGCTCGTTGATCGAAGATAAGTATGCTGCAGTTGGAAGTGGGGCTCAAGTGGCAATTGGTGTTCTCGAGGCCGAGTACAAGGAAAGCATCACCGTGGAACAAGGAAAGGAAATCGTGATCAGGGCGATCAGATCAGCGATCGAAAGAGATGCAGCGTCGGGTAACGGCGTTGACATTCTGACCATAACAAAGAGCGAAACTTCTGAGATCTCCGAGAGTCTGAAATGAGATAGCATTTCCGAAAAAAGCATCTCCCATTTTTCTTGAAGCAGAAGACTATGTTATTGATCGAACCTTACCGGCTTCTCCAGCCTGCTTAGTAACGCCACTTCACTTTTCAGTACATCATCCAATATCCTGTAGCCAGTAATTTCTGAGAGCCTCTTAGAGAAATCCATTATTTCCCAGTGTTTGGGCATGTGTTCGTATTTCATTCTGCCAGTCTGCAGACCGTACCCGACATTCATCGCTCCCTTGGGCTCAACATACGTGCTATTCCCTTTCATAACGAGTTTGGCATAGCCCTCTGGATCCTTCAGATTGAGACCTCGGGCAAGCGTCATCCGGATGACCGTGGGGCACTTGAAACTTCGAAGCAATTCTATGCTCTCCAGGAGCCTTTTCCAGCCATCGCCTAGCCTGGGTCTGCATACTCTCCTGTATGTTTCCTCGTCGGGGGCGCAGACGCTCAGATATAGTTGCGAGGGTTCAACTGAGAGGTTCGACAGGACTTCGGGGAATGTCCCGTTGCTGACTAGGAAGATTGTCTTGAAGCCTCGTTTGAATGCCTCCTCGAACGCAGTACTCAGCCTCTCGGCGCCGTAGAGTGTGGGCTCCCCGACAAGTGACGCTGTGAGGTGATTAGGAGCCATGGCGTCTTCCAGCATCTCTCTGCTCACCTTGCGGTTGGAGCCATAGCCTGTTAGAATTCTCTTGTGTTCCCTAATGCATGAATCGATGAGCTCCTTGGGATCATCGTATTCGGACCAGCTCAGCTCATCCCACTTTAGCCCAAGGTCAGTAGGTTGGACACGCCAGCAGAACAGGCATGCCTGGGAGCAAGCAGGCACGGGAGTGAATTGCACACATTTATGGGACCTGATTCCATAGAACCTCTGCTTATAGCAGTGATCTTGACCCTGGCTGGTCAGCGACTTCCAGAGCCACCTGCAGGGCTTCACAAGCCCGCTTTTCCCAATGAAGTGATACCGCTGGTACCGCAATGCTTTCTTCAATTCCAGAGGAAGCGACAAGTAGTAGCACACCACAGATTCAATGGAGCCGATGTTTAAATATTGTTTTGTGTTCTCTATTAGGGGAGACTTCGTAATAGGAGCCCCTTAACTCTGACCCAGTTTGCAATAGGTGATTTGACCCATGAAGTTGGAGGAGATTATTGACGAGGTGCGGGAGAATCTGGATAAGCGAGATGAGGCGCGAGAGAGAGTCTTTGACCTAACTAGGCAGGCTATAAGACTCTGCGCGACCACGATCAAGTCTATTCACAGGAAGGAATTCGATCTTGCCGAGCAGAATATCTCCAAGATCAAGGAATCACTTGGAGACGTAGTTAGTAGCCTCGACAGCGTTCCAGAACTACTTCACTCAGGAATGGTGAACTCGGCTTTCCAAGAGTACTCAGAAGCCGCGCTCCTTATGTCCTTGGTCAAGGATGGCAAATATGCTTCGCCCGAGGAATTGTCAGTCCCATTCTTCGACGCTTACGTTCTGGGGTTAGCGGATCTTATTGGTGAGCTGAGGAGAAGCGCTCTTGATGCCGTATGCGCGGAGAACACTGAACAGGCTGTGACCGCTCTTGACAGTATGGACGAGATACTTGCAAACCTCGTCACACTGGACTACCCAGAAGCGATAATCCCGGGGTTGAGACACAAGTGCGACGTCGCACGTAACCTAGTGGAGAAAACTCGCGGGGACATAGCCAACTCCGTCAGCAACCAGAAGTTGGTTCAAGAGATAAAGAAGCTGAATGAAAAGTTGGATGGCATGAAGCTCTAAGCACGGATGCATATTCTGTTTCTTCCTTCGAAGACTCCGTGCGCCGCCAATTGCTCTCTATCCTTGGAATGGGGGTGAAATAACCAGAATTGACTAGACTGAAACCTAAGGAGATTAGAGAGAAGGCCGAAGAGGATTTTGCCAAGGCTTGGATCGAGACTGGTCTTCTTCTCTCGGAAGACAATATGAAGCCCAGGAAATATCCGTCAACTAAGATCGAAGCTGGAAGGCCTCACGTGGTTTTCGAGACAACTGAGAGGCTCAGGAGACGTCTCCTATCACTTGGATTCTCAGAGGTTCTGAACCCAGTGATAGTGGATGAAGCCGAGATGTTCAAGCAGTACGGGCTCGAAGCGCCGGCAATCCTTGACCGCTGCTTCTACCTTGCCACACTCGAAAGGCCAGACGTAGGACTAGGCAAGGAGAAGATCAACGAGCTGAAGACACTGGCAAACTTGGATGAAGAGAAGATACCAGTGCTGCAATCTATACTACATTCCTACAAGAAGGGGGAAGTCGATGGGGATGACTTGATCGAGAGAATTGCAGAGGCTCTGGGGATCAGCGACGTCCTCGCGATGAGGGTGTTGGACAAAGTCTTTCCCTCGATGAAGGGTATGACCCCCGTTCCGTCCAAGATGACTCTGAGGTCTCACATGACTACAGCATGGTTTCTGACACTCTCAAGTATGCAGGGAAAGGTCAGGCTCCCCGTAAGATTGTTCTCGGCCGATGTCAGGTTCCGCAGAGAGCAACAGGAGGATGCTACGCATCTCAAGACCCATCATGTGGCTTCGGCAGTAATAATGTCAGACGATGTCTGCTTGGATGATGGAAAACTTCTCGCTGAAGCGATCCTTGGCGAATTCGGCTTCAAGGATTTCAGATTCAAGACCAAGAGCGTTACGGCGAAATACTATGCCCCCAACAGCGAAATCGAGGTCTTTGTGCCCAACGTCGGGAAGGGGGGAGAGCTTGTCGAGGTTGCAGATTTCGGTCTCTATGCTCCGACAGCACTAGCGAATTATGACCTCGAGTACCCTGTACTAAACCTAGGCATGGGTGTAGAGAGACTCGCTATGGTGCTGCACGGATATGATGACGTTAGAAGACTAGCGTACCCCCAGTTCTACGAAGAGTGGAAGCTCAGTGACAGAGAACTGGCTACGATGACAAGAATCGATAAGACCCCCAGAACAAATGAGGGAAAGCAACTCGTAGATCATATAATCAATGCCGCTCTCAAAAACAAAGATGTGGCAAGCCCTTGCAGTTTCACCATCCTTGAGGGACTACTGCTGGGAAAAAAGGTCAAGGTGGAGATCTATGAAAATGACCCTGGCGTGAAAATGCTTGGCCCAGCTTCACTCAACAGCATCTACGTCTATCGGAATACGATAGTTGGAATCCCTCAATTGGAACTTAAAGAAGAGCCCTTAATCCCCATAAAGGAAATCAGAGAGCGTGGCGTTCCCACTGGTATCACTTATCTCGAAGCCGCAGCAAATCTGGCTGCGTTCAGAATAGAGGAGGGCATCTTGACCGGGGAGAGAAAGATAGATATCAGAATCAAGATGGCGAAGTTGCCGAGCGACGTAAACCTGTTGATAGACGAAGTCGCACAGAGATACATAATGTCCAAGAGATTGAAAATAGATGTTAGGGGACCCGTCTTCATAGGGGTTAGAGCGGAAATCACTGGAGACTAAGAAGAATGACTAACAGTGACGCAAGTAACAATGACAAGTCAAGTATGTGCGGTCGAATTCTGAATCAACAGGTGATTAGCCACTGGGAAGCTATTCAGAAGAGACTCGCTAGAAAAGTCATCCAGAAAGACTCATTCGAGTATCCCCCAAAGCTAGTGGCCGGCGTCGACGTCGCCTACCTGGGGAACGAAGCGTTCAGCGCTGCAGTAGTGTTAGACAACAAGACACTCCGGCTTGTGGAGAAGCAGGTAGACCGATCTATTGTCAGCGTTCCATATATCCCGTCTTACCTCGCATTTAGAGAAGTTCCATTGTTGACCAACGTGATACGGAAACTGAAACAGAAGGCTGACGTCTTCCTCGTCAACGCCCACGGAGTAGCACACCCACTGAGGTGTGGCTGCGCTTCACACCTCGGGGTCGTACTAGACATCCCTACAATAGGTGTTGCAAAGAGAATCCTTTCTGGTAAGATCTCTGAATCTGAACAAGGCGAAATAAGGTACTTGAGGGATGGAAATGAAGTCATCGGGGCTACTCTCATGACTCGGGGTGGCTCCAACCCGATTTTCGTATCAGTTGGACATAAGGTGAGCCTCACCTCAGCAATTGGAATCGTACAAGGAACTCTCAAGGAAGCTCGTTTGCCTGAACCTTTGGAACAAGCTCACAGACTATCAAACGAATCCAGAAAGGAAAACCATAAGTAAATGGCCTTGTAGATACTTCGACATGAAGGCGATCCAGTTGAAGGAGTCTCCGCTGCTTACCTTGATCGCTCTCGCGAGCATGGGGGCGTACAGCAAGGCGCTTGAAACCACAACAACTATCGTTGGAAAGAAACTTGGAATAAGCCAGCAGACGGCATCTAGGCGACTCAGCCAGCTTGAGAGGACTGGTTGGATCACGAAGGAGAGAACGCTAAAAGGGCAGGGAATCAGGATAAGCAAGGAAGGTGTTGAGGTTCTGAGATCAATCTACGGAGAGCTGAGAAGCCTTCTTGAAGGGGAGCTCGCTTCACTGGATATAGAGGGAACAGTGTTCTCTGGGATGCGTGACGGCGCGTACTATGTCACTAGGGAAGGGTACGAGAAGCAGTTCATGGAGAAACTCGGATTTAGTCCTTACCCTGGAACCCTTAACTTGAAACTCAAGACGGGGTTGGAGGTACAAGCCAAGCGAATACTTGATGCTTATCCCGGAATCGTCATAGAGGGCTTCGAGGATGGGCAGAGAACATTTGGCCCTGTGAAGTCTTTCAAGGCAGTAATAAACAATAAGATCGAGGGTGCTATCCTCCTAATAAAGCGAACACACCACGGCGAGAACGTGATGGAGATCATATCGTCAGTATATCTTAGGGACAAACTCGGACTCAAGGATGGCGACAGAGTCAATCTCAAGATTCTGATTAACCAAAAGTAGAGTGGCCCCAGATCCTTTAGGTTAAGCTCATTGCGCCGTTCTCATTTTGTCCATGACTTCTTGGATGCGTTTAACGACTTTTGATGTGCTGTTTAGAACTTCATCGCCGTATTTCGTAAGTCTCTTGATTCTTGTTCCGGCAAGACCCCTTTTCTTTAGCTCTGTCTTCAGGAAATCCTCTGTGGGTTTCTCGTCGTATCCGAGCGCGATGATGTCTGGTCTGAGTTCTTCGACTACTCTTAGCCTGTCTTCTCCCTCGTAGCCTAGAATCGCTTTATCAACAGGCTTCAGTGACTCTACTAGATATCTTCTCTGCTCCTCTGGGAATATTGGCTCCCTGCCCCTAAGCTTTCTTACAGTCGAGTCTCTAGCTATTATGACTATCAGCTCTGAGTCCTTGCCGCCTAGTTTTCGACTTTCCTCCAAGTACTTTGCGTGACCAGCGTGAACTATGTCAAAAGTTCCAAAGGCTAGGACGCGTATTCTCTTAGCCATCTTGTACAACAACCAGCAGGTGCTCTTACCGTCGGCGGCCTTTCGTCTATTGTAGTCCCTCAAAATAGTATGTGCTATAGCTTAAAAGTCTTGATATTCATTTGCCCGCATCTCTTCTTGTTAATAGCGACCCTGGAGCCCCAAATAGCTTCACGAGTGTCTCAGCCTCCATGAAGTGGAGCTCCCCTGGAACAATAAGTGTGTAGGGAGGCGCGCCGAAATCTGCCTCCATCAGATCCTTGATGTAGCCGCACTTGACCGTTGGCTCAGGGGAACCAGCATGAGCGACTCCCAGCAGAATTCTATCTTTGGTGAAGACGCTCTTCTTCCTTATGTTCTCAATCCTCAGCATGAGAGCCAAAGCACCCTGAATCGAGAGAAACTCGCCGCTTTCCACGTTCAAATCGAGGAGCACAAGCGTGTGAAGACCGCGCGAGAAATTGTCCAAGACGACATCATAGGAGGACAAGGGCAAGTGACCTTCCTGCGGCAGAGGTATCGTGACCGCTCTTCCGAACTTGTAGTGCTGCAAGCCTGTTAGGCTTGGTGCGGCAGAGAAAATCGACGCGGCGTGGACGATTTCAGTTTTGATCCCCAGTTCAAAGGCTCTCAGCCTTAGACTCACGTGCGTCGTCGCAGCGAGCGGATCGCCTGGAACCAGAAGCACTACTCTCCTACCTTTTGCCCGCTCAAGTATTCTCCAATCTGCGTCCTCCTCAAGGTCGTGCCTGCTTGCGACAGTAATCCTCTTGCCAATCCTTCTCTCCAAGTGAGCTATGTTGAGACCCGGCATCACGCTGGTGTAGAATTCTGCATACACTTCATCGGCTTTTCTTGCTGATCGTATTCCAGACAAGCTTATGCCATTGTGATCCCATAGACCCATTCCAACGAAAGCCAGCGTTCCTCGTTCTTCGCTTTTTCCTCTGACTAGGGATGGAAAGCTGTTCTTACTCATCCTTTTAGCCTCCCAGTTCGATGGATTTTTAACGGTTACCTCCGTTAAATAGATGCAAAGTCTATATTAATGTCGGACAGGAATTAAGCCAGATGACGGAGCGCCATGGCCAACTTGGGAACAGCATTCAGGTGGAGGGACAGATGATTCTTGAGCGAGTTACCGATAGACTCCTTAATGACCTGGTATGAAGAGAAAACAAAGGAGCTGTTCAGCGTCTTTGCTTCTGACACAGGGAAGAGGCTTGGTGGGATCAAACAAGCATCCAGGGACATTAAGCTAGTTTTGGACGAGATCAACAGCTTGAAATCAACCCAAGAGGACGAGAACCTGAAAGCCGCGCTCGACAGGTTCATCGAACGAGTGAGCTCCACACTCCAAAGTGTGACATATCCCGATGACCTCACCTACTCGACTGTCGGCGACTTCCTAAGCAGAATTGAGAGGTCAGTTGCTGATATATTCGATGCAGGAAAAAGATGGATCCCCAGATTCCGAGGCCGGAAATACAAATCCGTTATAGTGGATCTGGATAAACATTTCCGCGAGCTGACCAAGGAAACACAGGACCTAAGTTCCGCCTACAAGCACTACGTTCACCTAGAGAAGGTCGAACGTGTCAGAGACGGTATCCAGGGATTAAGTGAGATGGTGACCAGAATACCAATACTGAAGGCTGAAATCAAAGAGCAGGAAAAGAAGCTTCAGAATGCCAGAGACCTCGTCAGTGCGGGCGAGTCAAGGCACAAGGAGTACAAGAGCGCCACCGGAATCGATGAGAAAGAGCGCATCGACAGGGAACTCGAAAGAATCCGCCAGAGCTTAGGCAGCCAGATCGATCTTCTGAAGAAACCCATGTCGAAAATCAGAGAGCTGTCTGAGGCAGGAACGATCCATGTGAAACCCGAACACATAACGGCCATTGACCTGTACTACCACGACATAATTGATGCCTTAGGTAGCGAGTCTGAGGGTTGCCCAGCGTTTAGGGATCTTCTGACTGAGATGTCGAGGATTATGGACAGCCTAGGCCTAGAGGGCAGCAGACAGCGGAGGACTCTAAAACGCATAGAAAGCCTGCTGAGTAGCGATCTGCTTCAGTCTTCGCAGAAGAGAGTGAAGGAACTCCTGCAGAGAAGGGAGGAAGTAGCCAAGGTCTACCAACCTGGCGAGGAAAAGAAAATACTCACGGACCTTGAAGAAGCGAAAAAGCTACTCCGTGACGAAGAAACAAAGACGTACAGGCTCAATGAAGAGCTTGATCAGCTTTCTTCAAAGTTGAAGAAGAATTCCAAAGAAATTAGCTCTGAAATAGCCAAGATCACAGGCAAGAAGATTCACATCTCACTAAACAGTTGAAATGGTTGACTGCTACTCGACGATGGAATCAACCGCAACCTGCCACTCATGAGGCGCAGACGATCGAACCAGCCGTCCTCCGAGAGTTGTGTGCAATGTTCTACCCAAGGACTTTAGTCTGACACGAAGCGCTTCCACTGCATCTCCGATTGGGTCAGACCCAGATTGGAATTGATATGAGTGCAGGACACCGCCACCGGGCTTCAGGGCGGAGCACGCTGCGTCCATGAATTCAAGAGATGCAGATGGAAGGTTCATTATGATTCTGTCTGCTATACCTGCTAGGTTCCTCGAAATGACCACCCGAGCGTCTCCGAGTATGGGGTCTACGAGTCGCTCGACCTTGTTCAATCTGCAGTTCATCTTTATATACCGAACTGCATCGGGGTTCACATCGATGGCATGGACCACAGCACCCTTTTTCTTGGCAATCAATATCGCGAATGGCCCCACCCCTGCGAACATGTCAATCACAATCTCCTTTGGAGACACTTGTGATGCGACCCGAAGATGCTCTGTTGCAAGTCTTGGACTGAAGTAGACCTTTGTGACGTCCAGGACGTACTGGCAACCGTGTTCTCTATGAGTCGTTACAGTTCTGGCTTCACCTAAGACGTGCTCGTAGCTTCTCACTCTATACTGGCCATCGACCGCCCCACTCTTGCATAGCACGGTCTTGACCCCCCTGTGGACTTCAATGATTGCCTCTGCAATCAGCCTCTTAACCGAATCGAGCCCCCTAGCAACCTCAATGATCGCGATGTCGCCTATCACGTCAAAAGAGCGCCCGACGGAGGGTAGCAGCTTGGGATCGATCCGGTCCTTCAAAACCTCCGCGACACTCCGCGGATGCCCCGCCTTCTCCAGAAGCCTGGATTCAACTTCGACCGATTCGGTCTCTGGAGCTAGACCCCTCAAGACTTTCCATTCATTGTCGTCAGGTTCTCTGAGCAGAGGAATATCTACAAAACGATCGCCCCCAGAAATTCTACGCTCCACGTCCATCAGAGCAAGTTGGATCAGCTGCTGCCGAACCTTCTCCGCCGAAGGCTTCAAAACACGCAGGCAGAGTGATTCGCCCTTCATGTCTACACTTCCAACACCTGAAGGCATTCGGACTGAGCTATTGAAGTTATCGCTTGCAGTTCATACCAAAAAAATTTATAACACCGTAGTCTAATCCTACTACACTAACGGCGGGGCCTGTAGCTCAGCCAGGTAGACGAAGCGGCAAACAATGACTTCAATGATCGCCTAAAGCGTCGGGCTCTTAGCGTCAGGTTGTTAGCCTCGAGAGTAACCCGATGGCCGGGGGTTCAACTGCCTATTGCAAATGAAGTAGGCTGAAAATCCCCTCAGGCCCGCCAAATTCTCACAAGGAAACCATGGTTTGCGCCATCTCTCAGCCAATCCAATCGGAAAGTCGATCTATCCTAATGCAGGAACATGGCGTGAGAGAAAGTCTCGAAATCCGGGATGGCGACTCTTCCCACCCTTGAAGGACGTGGGGTTCCTCGCAACGAGCATGAAAGTCATTCACTTTCGACAAGAAGTTCGATCGAGACCTTGTTTTCTGGGTTTCTCAGTCTCTCAATGATTCTTCGATCTAGGTCTTTTGCTGCTTTGTTTGCTCTCACCATTAGCGTTCTTTCACATGTGAAGCTGCTTTTTCGACATACCATGTCTTCTCTGCTTGTTAGACGTAGCTGAGGGTCTCCTTGCCCCGTGACCTCTTCCTTCAGACCGCATACTTCTAGAACGAGCAGAACTTTTGATGATTCTCTTCTGAGAAGGTTCTTGAAGAGGTTACTAAAATCGCTTGGCGATTTGCTTGCGTTGGCGGCAATTATACAGTCACCTTTGAGAGTGACCTCTTCCGCCTTGGTTATCTCCAGGGTTGTTCCGTGAGTTCCCCTGATGCAACTATGACCGTATGCAGTTAGGCACTCGATGGCTTTCACTTTGATTGCACCCGGCAGTTTGCCTGGATTGATCCGGAACCGTCTATGCTTTTTAATATGGCTATGGCTTATTACTATATAGCTCTGAATTCCAATTAGTTTCTCGCGCCGTGGGCTCAGTTACTCTGTCTAATAAATGGGAGAAACGGTGAAGAGGAACCGAACTGGAGTCTGTTTGTAGCGGGTGTGGAGTTGAAAGACTTAGAGAAGAACAAGCAGAGGCTTCTTGAGCACTACGTTGACGAAGGCATTGCTAATAGTAGCACTGTGATCAAGGCATTCATGAAGGTTCCGAGAGAGGAATTTGTGCCGGAGGACGTCAGGGATTCTGCTTATGATGATCGCCCCCTTCCGATAGCTTTTGGGCAAACAATAAGTGCGCCACACTACTTGGGAACCCCAAGTTGGGCGAGACATGGTCATCATAATGTGTGAACAGTTGAAGCTTGAGGAAGGGCACCGCGTGCTCGAAGTGGGAACTGGTTCGGGTTACCATGCTGCGATCTGCGCCGAAATCGTTGCACCTGCCTCATCTCGGAAGCCGGGGCATGTCTACACAATCGAGAGAATAAGGTCCTTAGCCGACTTTGCTAGGGAGAACTTGAGGAGAACAGGTTACGAGGACCGCGTGACTGTAATTGTCGGAGACGGAACAGTAGGTTACAGGGAGGCCACGCCGTACGACAGAATTCTTGTGACGGCGTCAGCGCCCAAAATCCCCGATCCTTTGGTCGAGCAGTTAGGCGACGCGGGAATAATGACGATCCCTGTTGGCGGTCGGTACGGCTGGCAGGATTTGGTCATTATAAAGAAAATGAAGGACGGCAAGATAAAGACCGAGAACTTCGGTGGAGTAGCGTTTGTGCCCCTAATTGGAAGACATGGCTGGGAAAACGAGTAGATAGTTGCCGGTGGTTTCGGTTCCACTAGGCAGGGCTACTCATTTTCTGCCAACTCTTGCGCTTTGCTTCTTGCGTGTTTTTAAAAGACTATATATATGGATAGGATCGAGAGTAAAGGACAATACCTTGAGCCCAGCGTTCACGGCGCGGAAAGTGGGTTGTCGATGGCTGAAGAACTCATGGAGAAGGCCTCAGATCTTCGGACTAGGGGGTCGCCTGAAGAGGCAGCGAAGCTGTACTTGCATGCAGCGATTGAATTTGAGAAGAGCGGTAAAGTTGCTGACGCTGCCCAAGCGTACAACGCGGCTGGTCTACTTCTGAGCGAGGCAGGCAAGAGTGAGGAGGGGTATAACCAGTATGTCAAAGCAATCGAGGGATTCTCAAGGCTCAATGATGAAGAGGGAAAGGCTGACTCCAGTTACAATGCTTGTGTCGCCCTAAATGATATGGGCTCCTATGAGGAAGCAGTCAAGCATTGCTCAATTGCCCTGCAACTCTATGAAAGCCTGAAAAGCGAAGAGAGGATGGCAGACGCACTCTACGGGATGGGACTTGCGTACCTTGGATCAGCCAAGTTAGACGAAGCCCTCGGCCTGTTCAGCAGAGCACTTGAGATATGCAAAAAGATGAATAACTATGAGGGAATCATGAGCATCTCCCTCGACATAGGCAACATTTACAAGAAGAAGGAGGAATTAGACAAAGCGCTCGTCTCGTTTAAATCGGCGCTCGAGGTGGCACGGAAGCTGAAAGATGACGCGAGCATGGGGGATGCCCTCGTCGCAATGGGAGAGGCATATGAACTTTCTGAGGAATATGGAAGATCAGCGGACGCCTTCCTTTCAGCGGCGGAAAAATACTTGAAGGCCGGAATGGACGACTTGGCGGAGGAATACAGTAGTCGCATCGAAGACCTAATCGCAGACTTGACCGCTGTCACAGCGGAGAGAGTCAAGAAGAAAATGGAGGAGATACGCGGGAGGATTCCAAAGAAACAGTTGTGAGGAACGGATTCCAGCTCTCTTCAAGGGTTCATCTTACCGAAGATTCTCTTCGCGATGCTTGTGAATGCACTGTTAATCAATTCACCAGTCTTGGCACTAGTCTCGAAGAATTCGGCATTGATCTGCGTAGCCTGAGTCGCACCGTCTTCTTTCTTAACCGACCTTTGGCTGTCGAGATCAGTCTTGTTGCCAAGTAGGGTCAGAGGGATATCTCCGCAAATGCCCTTGACCTCCTTAGCCCACTTGGGTATTACTTCGAACGTGTTTCTGTCCGCAATGCTGTACACTAAGACCGCAGCCCTCGCACCTGGATAGTAGAATGACCTTATCCTCATGAATTGAGCTTGCCCACCTAAGTCCCACATTTGGAGCTTTATCTGCTGGCCGTCAATATTGAGGGTTTTGACGGCGAAATTGGTCCCGATAGTCGTTATGTATTCGCCTAGAAACCGATCTTGTGTATATCGCAATATAAGCGAAGTTTTCCCGACTCCGCCTTCTCCCACCACGACAACCTTAAACACGAACTTGGGAGACTGGAACAAGGTTTTGTGACCCCCTCACTTATTGAACAATAGACTGAAAGGGTTGTTATATGGTTTTCTGGTCAAGCTAATTCTCTTACTCCGCATTGTCACTTATATTCTGTTCTCTCATTAAAGGCTTCTCTTTGCCATCATCGCCTTGGACATCCTTCAGGTAAGGTGAGGTCAGGATCTTCTTTGCGCTCTCAACTATTGTTGGTCCTATTCCCTTCACATCTGAGATTGGACCTGAAAGGCGCCTTGTTTTGCCAGTTTTGGACTGAAGTATTTCAGCTTCAGCTATTTGCCTGAATACATTGTATGGCGTCTGAGCCTTTGAAAGTAGGCTGTCTGCGAGTGTCACGCCAACGTTTGGGAGACCGCATATCAGGTACTGCTGCTGCTGGGCAAGCGTAAGCGTCTTTTCCTTAGGTCTTATTACGATTGGGCGCTTGACCTTTACTTGTTCAGAGTACGCTAAGCGCTCAATGAATCTGGCAGTATGCTTTGTATCTGGGGTGGGAACTATTGAGATCCTGAGTTGCACAGCTAGACTCGTCATTGCCCCCCAGATTGAACTTTCGTTTACCTTTCTCATCTTGAAGATGATCGGCATGTACCCCTCTAGAACTAGTATCGGGATCTCGTACGCATCCTTGAGCCTGGAGCACTCATCGAAGAGCCTGTTCGTGTAAATAGAACTCGCAAGCTCGTTTACGCTCTTCCTCTCGACAGCTACGCGATCTGAAACGACATAATCTGCAACGCTTAGCTGTTTCTCGACAACATTCACATCAAGCTCTCTCAGATATTCGCTAACCCGTGAACGCAGTTCCCGGTTATCAACGAAGACTGTCACTCTTCCTGAATTTGATCCTCCGCTTCCTTTTGCGTAGGAGTCTAGAGTATCCTGATTCATTCTCACCCACTTTCCTCACTACTTCGTGAACGTGCGTCATATTTAAGAAAATGGGTTTGGAGAACCTCTCGATCTTGGAGAAGCAGAAGCGTGGAGAGCTCTCTGGATAGTCAGTTACCCACTGCCAAAGCTTGTGGGCTTGCAACTCGGGGTTGTCTGGCGCGGCCTTTCAAACCCTTCACCTTGCCAAACGCGCCTACTGACGGAGGCGTTCCCCCCAGGAAACTGGTCCATCTTGTCGGCTCTTGATGTGTCCTGTGTTTGGGCCGCCCTGAGGGCGATGTTGAGGCTCGCCACGCGGTCTCGGTTCGCCTCGAAGCCGCATGCCCTGCACCTGAAGTAGGAGTAACCAACCCAGTTCGTCTTGCTCGTGCGCCTACAGTAGGGGCAAGCCTGGGACGTGTACCTGGGATCAACCTCGACGAGCAGCACGCCCTGCCTCGCAGCCACGTATCTGAGGGCGTGTCTGAGGAAGCCGTAGGGGGTGCGGTTCACCTTCCTGCGGCTCTTCGCGCTCCACTCGCCTCGCTTCTTCCTGAGGTGCCTCAGCTTCTCCACTACGATGTTTGCGCCGAGTGCTTTTGCCTGCTGCACGATCTGGTTGGCGATGAGCCAGATGCTTGTCCGCACGTAGTTACTCTGCCTCTTGCCAAGGCGCTTGAGCTTGAGCCCCGCCTTGCTCCTAGACGATGTATCCCTCCATGGCTGGAGCGCTGTTCTACTTTTCTCGAAGTTGAACTGCGTTGTGGAGACCTCCTGCCCAAGGTAGGTCTGCTTCAGGACGCCGCAGCTTGGGCCTATGACGGTGGTGGCGATCCTCGAACTGTTCACGTCCACTCCCAGCCAGTTGGATTTCACCTGAGGTTCTGGCGTCTCCTTGGAGAGGACGGCGAAGAGCTTTATGCTACTCTTCATGATGATGATGATGCTCGGCTCCTAGCCCTGAGTCAAGTGCTCTTGGAGGCGCTGGTATGCTCCATCCCTACTTATCGGCAGGCCGATTCTCTTGTTGCTAGCTCTCAGTGTCAGCACGGGGTTGCCCCTCCTGGTCTCCCTGAAGCTGAAGAGGCGCGCGTCGAAGCGGACGACGCACTTCTCGACGACGCTGCCGCCGCTGATGGTTTTCCTTGCGCTCCACGCGTAGCTTGTGGCCTCGATGATGAGCTGGGATGCCACTTGGTGCCTGCCTCTTAGTGCCGTGTAGGTTTTGTGGTGGAGGTCGGCTCTGCTCTTGGCGCCGCCAAGGTAGCTGAGGGCCTCCTTCACGGTGGCGAGGAATGTGGTGTAGGTTTGCTTGAGCATTCTCCTCTTTGCTTCTGTGGGTTCGAGGAGGTTGAGAGGTAGGCACTTTCTCATGGTATCTCCAAAAGGATGTTAGGGGAGCGCGGTATTTAAGGCTCCCAATTGGAGTCTCGCTGCGATTCCTCCCACCCCTGACGGGATGTGGGCTTCCTCGCAGCGCCGATGTGAGAATCGCAACCGCAAAATAGTGAAGGGGGACACGTGGAACCGCAAACCCTTATCCATAGCTTTCTTGCGGGTTTTTGGTTAGGCCAAGGCGGCGCTCGGATGCGAATGGATTACGCCGCAGGTCTATCTCTTAGCGTTTTTTCTTTTGTGCCGGACCTTTGGAGCCGCCACTTTACGGGATCTGACCTTCTTGTGGCGTACTCTTGTTTTCGCAGTGTACCCCATGGCTTCGAGTTTCTGTCTTACTCTCTGCCTTTCGTCCTCTTCTGCCTCTTTCTGCATTTGTTCCTTCAAAGGCAGGAGCTGTCTGTTTACGTCGAATAGCTTCAGCAAGTACTGCTTGACAAGCTTGTCATGTTGCCTTGCCGTCATCTTGGAAGTGTCGTATTTTGTTTCTAGCTGTTGTATCTTGCTGCGCAGGTCGTCAGCTTCCTTCGTAAGGGCATCAACTTTCTCAGTCATACCTGGATTATCTGGAGCGTTAATTGGGCTTGCTGCAGGTTCGGCTGCTAATAGAACTTCGTTTCCGGAAATACCATTACTGCTTCTATGCGGCATTGGCTCTATTTTTCCCCCATCTTGCAGCTTTCTAATCCGCTTTTCTTTACTATACTGGGTGCTAGAAGCTTTATGAGCATTTCCAATTCAATGCGAAGTCCACAATACTTGACGACTTAGGAGGCGATTTTTCCCTGACTGAAAAGACCATGTCGCGAGAGGGAAGGTTCAACCGGATTTTTATATCTATAATCATCTCATAGAATCAGACGCCGGTTTTTTAATATTGGCAATGTTTATTTAAGGATGTCCCGCTTGTATTACCGGGACTGAAAATTGAGTGAAGTTCCTCATGTGAGCGCCCCAGATGCCGGGAACCTGACTCGTGAGGCTCGCATATGGCAGCGGGACGAGCTGCTTCTGATTCTAAAGTCCACGGGCAGATGCCTGCCCTTAGAGGACATAGCCAAGTTCATTGATTTCCTTGAAACTGTTCTGCCTGACGACAAGATAATCAGATTCTCAGGAGTCCATCATGTCAGCAGGCAACTTGAGCAGATGGCGAAGTCAGAGCTCATCGAGAAGCGTGGGGTTTGCTACAAGATAACCGAGAAGGGCAGCAAACTTGCGGATGAAGCGGAGCTATCAATAGAGGATAGCGAGGTAACTAATAGGGCCTGGGCTACCGTGAGGAGCGCGCTTGCTAGCCTACCCTCAAGCAAGCTGGCTTGGGACTCCCATCTGAACGCGACAACGAAGCGAATTGGAGAGGAGTCTCAGAAGTCAGGATAGCTTCGATCGGCGAAGACCTTCGCCCGACCAGCCGAATCAAAACTTATATTAGCCCTAGCAGGAGAGAACAACATTCTAGCAACCATGAGAAGGAACAGCGGACTTGATTTCAAAAAGAAAGGACAAACTGGCTAGGTTTTTCCGCCCCTTTGCGAAGATGCTCGAGAAGATGCATCTAACACCCAATGCGGTTACCTTTCTTGGGTTTCTTCTTTCCTTGCTGATCGTTCCCTTCACGATCCTGTTGAATTATAATCTGGCTGGAATCATGATCCTCATCACGGGGCTCTTTGACGCCTTGGACGGAGCTCTAGCAAGATTGACCGACAAGATCACTGCGCGAGGTGGCTTCCTTGATTCGGTTCTGGACAGGTACTCGGACGCCATAATAATGATAGCGATAATCTTTGCAGGCCTCTGCAACGTTGTCTGGGGATTCGTTGCATTAATCGGTTCACTGCTAGTAAGCTACTCGAAGGCACGCGTGGAGGCGTTTGGAGTAAAACACTTTGTTGTGGGATTCGCCGAGAGACCCGTAAGGCTCCTCATGATAGCTCTGGCATTCTTCCTCGAAAACTGGTACCCAAAGACACTAAACTATGCGATCATAGCTCTGGCGATCCTTACCCACCTGACTGTTCTGCAGAGAAGTATAATGGCAAAAGACGTGCTGTCTGGACGCTCCTGACCAATGCAGAAGCGGAATCGAGGAGGCTTAGATGCCTCGGGCATCCATCTGGAAATACGATTTCATTTTCTCAAAGAATGAGGGATCACCGAGGATCGCCCTGTCTTCCTAGGTAAGGTCGAATGCGTTCTTCATCAGTTTGGTGAGAATTATCTTTGCAGCTTGCATTGCACGTTCGCCGTCCTTCGTTATCACGTAGTATTTCCTGTCTGGTTTTCCCTTGGCCTCGCTTTCGGCTCTCTTGCTTTCGACTAGTCCATCCCTAGCCATCTTGTAGAGTATTACATATGATGTGACCGTTGCGGGCTTGAACCCGAATCTCTTGTCTATCATCGCGCGGACCTCGTATCCATATCTCGGGCTTTCCTGAAGGAGACGTAGGATGTATATCCAGAGGTTTTCACTAGTCATTTTCGCTACGAACCTTCGTAGAGCCTTGAATTCATCAACAGTCAAGAACCTGCCTCCAATGTAAAGATCAGTACAGTGGGATCGTCCCTGCGATTGATCTCAAAGACTGTTTGTATTTTCATCTAAACGAGTAATTTAATCTTGTGACATGGTTTGTACCAAAAAGACCCTTTCCTTCTCACACCCTTGGGCGTCTCCGATCAAGTTCATCTTGGGTAAGAGTGATAACTTGGGATGAGAGATAGCTGAGTGGCCCCACGCTTACCCTTCTGGCGCGTAATCCGTCTAACATACTCTCTTCCTGCGGACTCAGCCCTTTCTGGTCGCCCAAGACGAAAGTATCATCGCATTCGAGATCGAAGTTGACATTTCTAATATCTTCACCCCTTTCATGAAGGTAGTAGAGCCCACCTGTAGCCAAACTGTGATGTAATAACTCGGCAAAGGATTCCCTTTCGATCGAAACGCCTTTCCAATAGGGGACGGGATGCTTCTTCCCACTTTCACAGCCGTCGCTCAGGACTCTTCGTAGTAATCCTGCTACTGCTATCTCGGAGAAAGGTATAGTTCTGATTTCTTTTCCGTCAAATTCCAGACATAGAGGTGCTCTGGTCCCGCCTTCAAGCACCGCGATGAAGGTGGTATCGGTCCTTATTCGCTGATTATCGAGAAGAGAGGCGATGGAGCATCTGCAAACCACATCGAGTCGACCGCTAGAGGACGGCAGATCCTTCAAGCTGAAGTCCCCCGAAGCGTGTGCCTCACTTGCCTTGAGTATGAAGATGCGGGTCAACAGATGACTGACCTCCCTTCCCTATGGAAATGCCGTCCCGCGCACTAACCAACCGACAAATCAGATCGGGATCTACTCAACACCGTGAAGGCGGAACTTCGAATCTATATACGCGCTATGATGATCGAGTGATTGATAGGTTTGACCATTGGGGGCGGCATTCTAAAGGTTCCCAAGCTGAGACAATAACACTATAATGCTTATATGCAAGCCTAAGCCTATTGAAGTTATGATACAGAGTTCTGTTTGCCCATGGGTAATAAGAACTCTCAGATGGTGTTGACTACAATGACTAAGAAGAGAAGAAGTCGCGGAAGATCCAAAGGTGGATCTGGTAGAAAAGGTCTGGTTCAGTGCTCTAACTGTGGTACGCTAGTTCCCAGAGACAAGGCGAAGAAGGTAACACGTTGGGTTTCCCTAGTCGACCCTGTGATGGCGAGGGAACTCAGGAAGCAGGGAGCCATACTTCCACATGAGAAAGTGATGAAGTACTATTGTGTATCCTGTGCCGTTCACTCAGGGGTCTCCAAGGTCAGGGGCAGGGATGAAAGAAAAGATCATTCGCGGTACTAGTACAATTTAGGGGCTATTGCCCCTCCGGTTTCTGTCCAGATTTCTTAAGTCGTTGTGATTAGGCCTGTTGCCAATCAAGACTCAATTGAAGGATTGGTGTCAGTGCTCGACATTGCCGTATTCGGCCACTTCGCTATAGACCAAGTGGAAAGGGATGGAAACGTACTTCCTCCTTCTCTGGGTGGAACTGTTACCTTCTCCAGTCTAGCCGCTGCGAGGTTAGGGGCTAAAGTCGGAATCGTCTCAAAGGTAGGACCGGATTTCAGAGACGACCATCTTCTCGTATTCGCTCGAAGTGGAATTGATGTTTCGGGAGTGAAGAAGGTCAAAGCCCCTACGACCAAGTATAGACTGCAGTACACGGGGGAAGAGAGGAATCTAACGCTCCTGTCAAGGTGTGATCCCATCAAACCTGAAGATGTCAGGCACCTTCGGGGCAAAGCCAAAGCTGTCCATCTAGGTCCAATAGCTGGTGAAGTTCCCCTTGAGACAGTCAAGGAGGTTGCCAAATGGAGCACCATTGTCATGCTTGATCTTCAGGGGTTCGTCAGGAAGTTCGACAGGAATGGCAAGGTCTCCCTCGAAAGGAATCCTCAGCTCCTGGAAATAGTCAAGAGAGCGATGATAGTGAAGTCTGCTCTGCAAGAGGGGGAGACCGTAATGAATGTTTCTGGATTTGAGGAGGTCGCTTCATCGTTTCTCAATATGGGATGCAAGATCACAATCGTGACCCTTGGCGGGAAAGGGGCCTACATTTCCACCTGTGAAGGAGAATCTCTTGTCGTTCCTGCAATCAACCCCCGCAGGATCACTGATCTCACTGGAGCAGGAGATGCTTACGCGGGTTCATTTCTCGCAGAGTACCTGAAGACCAAAGATCTCAGACGTTCAGCGATAATCGCAAGCTCAGCGGTCTCATTCAAGGTTGAAGGACACTCAACGTCAGGATTCGCGTCAAGAGCAGACATAGAGAAGCGAGCCAGGGAGTACCTCGAACAGTGACCGCAACCGTCGAGTATAGGATCTAGCTTGGCCAAGAGGCAGGGAAATCCCACGACTCAGAAAAACTGTCGGAAACCAAATCCAGAATAAGCCTAACGGTTAGTTTAATAAGTCATGAGGACAATCAAATGATTCAATATGAAGTTCGGTGGGTAGACTGCAAATGAAGATTAGTGATCTAAAAGCCGGCATGCGGAAAGTTGATCTTAAAGTCAAGATTGTGGATGTGGGAGAGCCCAGAGACGTGAATACAAAGTTTGGGCCCGGTCGCGTTGCGACTGCTACAGTGGCAGATGAAACTGGACAGACGAAATTGTCTTTGTGGAACGATGACATTGAAAAAGTCAGCCAAGACGACGTCATCGAGATAAAGAATGGTTACATAACCGAATTCCGAGGGGAACTTCAACTAAACGTTGGGCAATACGGGACAATGAACATAACTAAGGAAAAGGACTAAGCGCTCCGCGGAGGCAACCTCTCGTCCTGCGGCGCAACTTCGACGGGAGCCCCGCGAATCCGGCTTGAGCTGTTGAGAGAAAGGGTGCCACGAGCTACTTCCTGTTTTTTGCCGTCATGATACTTGAATTGTCGTATTTGCTCATGTTGGTCTCCAATACTGAGGGGTTGTTGCCTCGGTTTTGTCTGCTCTGAATGTCAGTTTAGCCTACATTTCTGTCAGCTCTTTCGGTGGAATGAACCTAGTTCGAGGGTCTTCGAGGATCCTATCCAGAAGTCTAATAGTCTCAGGCTTGTCCTCTGGGAACTTCGCCTCGAAGTCAACGTAGTCCGAGACGTGGTCATTGTATATCTCGCTATGAACATCCAGACTTGCCAAGATTTCACGCTGCTCTTTTATGACCTCGTACGGTGTCAGCAGCTTGAATCTGCCTTCTTTGACTTCCTGAAATAGAGGCGTGTTTGCCAATATGTTGAGTGTTCTAAACCTGATGAAGTCCGGATCAGCTTCGTTGAGCACCCTAGCGGTTTCCTTGGCGTGTTCCTGTGTGAGACCCTTTCCCCCAAGCCCCAAGAGTACGTAGAGGGAGAATTCTATTCCAGCATTCTTTATCCTTCGTCCAGCTTGGACAATGATCTTCGAGATAGTTCCTTTTTTCATTAGCTTAAGGATTCGGTCACTTCCGCTTTCGAGTCCCATATGTATTCTTCTCAAACCGGCCTTCCTCAATTGCATAAACTCGTCAGGCGTCTTGGCTATGGCGGATCTCGCCGACGAGTAGCACGTTATTCTTTCTAGCCTTGGGAAAGTTTCTGATATTCTATTCAGCACTTTCAGCAGTAAACTTGTTGGGAGACAGGTCATGTCCGATCCTGTGAGGAAAACCGTGCTATAGTAATCATGATAAAGCTTCTTCGCCACATCAATCTGCTGAAAGATCTCTTCTAGTTCGAGGACCTTGAAGCCTTCTCTTTGCTTATAGATTCCGCAGAATCTGCATTGATTATAGTTGCAGCCTTGAAATACTTCTACGAGTAGGCTGTGCGCCTCAGACGGGGGTCTTATCAGAACTCTGCCCGATCCCATAACCATGTGATTCCACCTTGCTCCCTGCTTCCACGAACTCTAACCTTCTGCTTCACTACCCAACCAAGCTAGCAAGGTTTAAAATGATGAGTTGGAGTTCCTCTATTTAACATCTGGGACTCTATTCCTGGAAGAGCTTTGCGCACAGATAAATGATTGCCAAATCCTGCTGAAAGCTAGTGTAACTGTAACAGTTGTCGTTGGAGGCTTTAACAGATGAAGATCAAGAAGGAGGAAGACTTCAGTTCCTGGTATGATGAAGTGCTCCAAGAGGGAGAGCTTGTCGATATTCGGTATGGCGTGAAGGGTTTCATCATCTACAGGCCGAACATAATGCGAATCATTAACCAAGTATATCGGCTATACGATGTCGAACTCGAGAAAACCGATCATAGTCCTTGCCAATTTCCAGTAGTTATTCCCTTGAGCTACTTCAGGAAGGAGTCTGCCCATGTTCAAGGCTTCGAGGATGAAGTATTCTGGGTGACTAAGGCGGGAAGCCATGAGCTGGAGGAACCCTTGATACTGAGGCCGACTAGCGAAACTGCAATCTACCCTATGTACTCCCTGTGGATCCGGACCTACAGGGATTTGCCAATAAAATATTACCAGGGAGGATCAGTTTATAGATATGAGACCAGGGCGACGAGACCGCTCCTCAGGGGTAGGGAGTTTCTCTGGATCGAGACTCACACGGCGCATGCAAGCCTTGAAGACGCGGAAGACCAAGTCAAGCAGGATATGAGCATCGCGAACAAAGTCGTGTACGAGAAATGTGGCATTCCTTTTCTAATGCTAGATAGACCTGAATGGGACAGGTTTGCGGGAGCACAGAGAACTTATGGGTTCGACACCCTGCTTCCCGATGGGAAAGCACTTCAGATAGGGACTACGCATCTGTTGGCTGACAACTTCTCCAAAGTATTTGATATTCAGTTCGAGGGCAAAGATGGAAGTAAGAGCTTTGTGCAGCAGACATGCTATGGCCCTGGAATCTCACGAATCGCTGCCTCCGTAATCTGCATTCACGGCGATGACTATGGTTTAGTCCTACCTTTTGAGATGGCCCCTGTCCAGGTAGTTGTTGTCCCAATAGTTTTCAAAGAAGGGGAGAAGACAGTTATCGAAAAATGTGCCGGGATCGCGAAGCGACTTGAAGAATCTGGAATCAGGGTGAAGTTTGATGATCGAGAACAATCGGCTGGATCCAAGTTCTATTACTGGGAGCTAATGGGTGCGCCGGTAAGGGTCGAGGTTGGCCCCAAAGAAGCACAAAGCCAAACGGTGACCCTGTTCAGAAGAGACAATAGGACGCGTCAAAGTTGCAGCGAGGAAAATCTGACCGAAGTAATCCTGAAGGTTGGAGCCGACATATTGAACTTCCTAAGAAAGAAGGCTGAGGATCGCCTAAAAAGGAGCATAACTTGGGTGAATACAAAGAAAGAGCTACTGGATTCAACCAAGAAGGGCGGTTTCTTAAAGCTCAACTTCTGTGGAAGGCAGGAATGCGCAGACGAGATGAAGAGTCAGACTGGGGGTTTCGAAGTCAAAGGGACTTCCTTTGAGTCTGATGAGAAACCAAAGGGGAGTTGCGCATGGTGCGGTGAGACAGCGACCCAAGTAGTGTACGCCGCGAAATCATATTAGATGGGACATCGGCTGTAGCCAGCGGTAGGATCATAGGATAGCTAATAAAGGTACGACTGAATAGAGTGATTGGAACACGATACTTGTATTCTGATGAAGGTAGAACCTCAGATTGAAGTGGAGGTGCAGTGGCTCTCAATGTCATTATATGAGTTGCTAGTAAAGAGGCTTGGAGAAGCAGATAGATACATCAAGGAGGACGGAAAGATCAGAGGAGCCCTCAGGATGATAGGCAAGATCAAGGTTAATGTCAAAACCACTGATACAGCAGAGAACGTCGGAGCTACAATAAGCACCGACGGGGTGGATTTGTCCAAGGAAGCAGTTGAAGGACCGGCTATCACAATCACGGGAACTAGCCGAGTCTTAACGGACTTGATTCAGAATCCCGACCGGGCCAAATTCGATGAAGCCCAACGACAAGAGAAAATAAAGTTGGAGTCACACGGCCTTAAAGGGAAGCTAGTCATGTCTAAGGTGAAGGATCTTCTTTCGGCATGAGAGACCAAAACTAAACAAACCTAGAAGCCAACCTTAAGGAAAAGTATTCGACGTTCGTAAGATCGCAATGAGAAGGACAACTATAAAAGGAAACCTCGTATTATTATGGATTGAAAGACCTCGCCCTGAGGATCCTTATCATGAGCAGCCCATCAGAACTAGTCGACATTCTGCAGAATGTGGCGAACATTTTTCTCCGAGCTGTCGAATCCATTGAGAACCGAATGATGATGATAGAGCAGAGGCTCGACCAATTAGAGAGAACGTCCGCAGGATCTGGAGCATACGGGGCACCGCCTCCTAGTAGGGGGGCACCAGTTGCACCAAGCCAAGCCACGCCATCCGTGATGCAGGATAACCGGAGGGCACCTCCACCAATTATACCCCCGCCAGCGCCTCCTCAGCCACAGGCCTACGCTAGTCCTCAGCCGCAATGGGGAGCCCCAAGACAGGACAGCTACCCTCAGCCACCTAACCCGGGCTACCAGAGTAGACCACCAGCGCCCTCGTACCCGCAGCAAGGCCAACAGCAGCAACCGCAAGGGTATGCTCCACAAGGGTACGCGCCACAAGGTCAGTCTCCTCCACAACAGCAGGGACCGCCTGGACCCAGACCGCCCGCTAATCCTTTGAACATCCGTCAGGAGATGACGGGTGAACTCAAAGATATTTTCGCAAGGATGAGGGCGCGTGCAGAAGGAAGGCAGTAGGTTGGTCACCTGGCTACAAGGCAGATGGGGGATTTGAGCGTTGAGCGCTCGTCCTCACGATTGAAGTTAACACCTGTAGATAATCTAGAAGTAATCAGATAGGTTTCTTTGAACGGGTTGTTTCTCCTTTTCCTCCGTCGCTGGCTTCCTTTGCCGTTGCTGCTCTTCACTTTCTTGGCTGATCTGGATGGAGCGATCAGCCCGAGTATTCTCGTCTTCAAATATTATGGGCTGCCCATATACTCCGTCGTATCCTGGCCTGAACCTTATCTTCTTCTCCCTCACCCTCAAGATCGCTTCCGACACCCTATCTCCTGAAACTGATGCAATCTCACTTCTAGGCGCCTCAAGCAGAATGTAGAGTTCATTTGGGAACCTCTTGAGAAGTCTCCCATATTCCTCCCACACAGCCTTGGAGAAAACCTCCTTGAGTCCTAGCGCGATGGATATTATCTCTTGAAGAGGGATCAGACTCACATATGGGATAGCTCCTTGGGGCTTGAAGCCATCCGCCCTATCAGCAAGTTCCTCGACGCGATCCAACACACCGACCGTCAACTTCCTTCCACAGACTGGACATATCTCATGGCACCTGCTGGATTCCTTTGGGCCAAGGACGACTTTGCAAATCCTGTGCCCAGTGTAATGATACTTCCCGTAACTTGGATCAACTTCAATTGTCTCGATGAATCTTGCTGGATCTTTCTTTCGGATTGTGTCGACTATCTCCTTGTAGGTCACATTTCGCAGTTCGAGGACATTTGCCTCTCTGCCTACACGGTAAGGCCAAGGACTGTGAGAATCGCTGTTGCTCATCAGGGTGAATCGGTCCAAACTTGAAAGACGCCAATTCATCGCAGGGTCTGAACTCAAGCCAGTTTCAAGCGCGTGTATGTTCCGCGTCTGATCCTGAAAACAATCCTCAATCCTATCAAAACCCGACCTAGACCCAAACAAACTGAAAAACGGCGTCCACACGTGTGCTGGGATTACCTCATTCCACTGGTCAATCTCTGTTATGATCGCCGTGAGTTCTGCCGCAGTTACCTTAAGCTTTGGTCTTCCATCCGAATTGAGGTCACCGTATTTGGAGATTCTATCGTTTATCTGCTTCGCAACTTCAAGGTTCGGGCATAGAACTAGAAGGTGAATTCTCTTTGCCTTTTCCTCCCAAGTGAACTCTGTGTCAACTTCTCCAGTTACCATGAAAAGGGTCGATCCCGATACGCCCCGACCGGTCTTTAAGGTGTACAGCCCGCTCTTGTCAACCTCGGAAAGGGACGATTCACATTCCGTGAGCCATCTCGGCGAGGTAAAGTGGAGACTCACCTACCTTAGCTTGCCGAAGCATTACATAATGCAGGTCGAGTTGTCTCCTGTGCCGAGAAGACTCAAACCCTTGACCCTAGCCTGTCTTTCAAGATTGACCAGATTCATGTCTTGGCTGGTAGCCGCCGAATACTTGCTATGAATATGGAGATCTGCGACGACCCTCAGATGGCTGTCCACCTCCGCAGCGAGGCATAACCATTATTATGTGAGATATTGCTTCTTCTCTTTATATCACTTCACTTTAGCGCATAAAATGCATCGCACCTGGAGATGGTCTGATGAAAAAGAGAGAGCGAGAAAACCAGGATGGGCGAGACAGCGCGATGAGACAGGAGAATCGCCCAAGAATCTTCGACTTTGTCGAGAAAGATCCTATACTGGACATAGAAGCCACTACGGAGTATCCAGTCATGTACCGAGCCCTCGGTAGTGAACAGAGATCTGGACATCCCTACCATGTTTACGATGATATCCGGACCGAACCCCAAGCCGTCAAGAAGACACTGGGTATTATCGACAATGACGTCAAACGAATCGCAGGGGAATTCAATAGAAGGGAGATTGACCACGTAGTTGGCATTGGAATGGGTACAAGTCAATTCGTGGCACAGGCCTGTGGGCCAGCCTTCTGGGAGTGGGCGCACCTGACGACTGAGGATCGTGATAGCGTAGAGCTCCTTACAGCCGACAAGCCGTATGACTACGAGCACACGGCCCTGATATGTTATAGCGGTAGCGGAAGCACGGTGGACACTATCTCTGCCGCCAAAAAGTTGACAGAGAAAGGAGCCTACAGTGTGGCTATGACCTCGATAGCAGGTAGCCCACTTACCAAGATAACGAAGGATACAATTGCATGCGCCGGGGGATATGACACAGGTGGATCAGACACATTTCACTACGCGACGCGCCTTGCAGCAAGTCTAGCCCTTGCAATCGAACTGGGGAAGGACAGGGCAGTCAACCACATAGACTTCAAGGTTCTCAAATCCCAGTTGATGGCAGTGCCTACGGCAATGGCGGACCGACTTGACGAGACTGATAAGCGCTGCCAGAGCATTGCAAAACATAATGCAAGAAGTCGCAGCGCGATCATCATCGGATCTGGTCCTAACTATGGGACAGCTGAGGAGATGGCGCTGAAATTCGATGAAATGGCGCATATCCCCGCGAAAGCGATGGTGCCGACTCGACACTTACATGGTGCGCTTGGGCTAACGGCCGAAAACATTCAGACAATAATCCTCGCGCCAGAGAGCAAAGCCTCTCGATGGATTGAGCAGATTGCAGATGCAACCGTCATGTTGAAGAGCCCATCGATGGCAATCGTACCCGATGGGGAGAACGTGATTTCCCTCGTCATGGACTACGTGATCAGAACCCCCGTCACAAACGAGCATCTATTTGCGTTGTACGTTGTTCCAGCCATCCAAATGTATCCGTACTACTGCGCTATTGAACAAGGTGGCATCAACCCTGATTGTCAGAGAAGCGACATTCCGAAATATGCCCGAGTTTGGAGGATGGTTCTTCCGAGAGGATCACACTGAGACGTCAAGAACTCCGTCCTAAAGGGCGGGGCTTGGATGGTGGTAAAGACGCAAGTCTTGACTAGAGGGCTCGAAGAGAGCAGAGGCGCCGTGGGCTACAATGCCGGCGGAGTGTACTAGGCTATTTAACCAGAGTATTTTCTACAAGCGGGAGACACCCCGATTTCTCCTCTCTCTGAAGGAAGGGGTCTCCTCAAGGGTTTAAGATGAAGAAGAGCGGTTACCGCTTATTGAGGGAGCTGGAGATGCGAAGAATGAGGGTTGGCGTTCTGGGGGCTCTGAATGTTGATATCGTAGTACACGGGTCAGCCCCCCATAACCTAGGGGAATTGAGAGGATGGGTCGGTCCATCGGAGATCACTTGCCTTACTGCTGGTTCAGTGGGTTACTTCGCCCAGAACCTCGCCAAAATGGGTTGTAACGTGCATCTCGTCTCAACGATCGCCGATGATACTCATGGAAAATCAATCATCTCATCTCTTCAAAGCGCGGGCATTGACACAGACCAAATAAACGTGGAGCCAAGAACTGAATCCGGGATAGGTGTCTACCTGCTCATCTTTGGAGCATCCAAGCGGCCGATGACTTACAAACTTCCAACCCATCATGCCTGGCCTCCTCATCTTGCCCCAGAGAACATTGGTTACCTGTTGGATACCGATCTGGTTCATTGTGGAGGCTATCTTCACTTCCCAGACCTTTGGAACAAAGATGTACCCAGCTTGTTTGCCAAGGCGCAGAAAAACGGACTGATAACATCCTTGGATCCGCAATTTCCACTCTCCCCGCTGGAATCGGCATGGATCGAGGTCCTGAAGCCAATTCTCGTCCACACAGACGTGTTATTCCTAGATGAGTATGAGGCGCTTGGCGTAGTTCGAGCAGAAGGATTTGACCAAGCTATAGGAAAACTCAAGCGGATCGGTGTGGATGAAGTCGTAATCAAACTTGGGGAAAGGGGATGCCTATTACTGAACAAAGGTGCGGAGTTGTATCAACCTGCGGTGAAACCCGCGAAATTCGTTGATAGCATAGGGGCGGGTGATTCATTTGATGTGGGATTTCTTTACGGCATCTTGAAAGGTTTCACGCCAGAGAAATCAGCTAAGCTAGCTGTGTATGTGGCATCCAAGAGTATTGAAGGCCCAGGAGGAACGATCGCCTTTCCGCGAATCAGCGATATAGAAATCAGGGATTGGGAAAGGGAAGTAACTTAGAAAAGAAAAACGCATCTTATATACGAGGCAGAGTTGTAGAATAGTCTATTAGCGAGTACCGTTCCAGTACCTTGTGGTCTATCCTGCTTCAAGTTGTGCATCGCCCGTTAGGTGGCTAACGACATGTCAGAAAGAATGTTCCAGCAAGCTAAACAGATAGCTGAGGAAGCTGTTAGGCTAGATAATGGTGGCAATTACAAGGCTGCGCTTCCACTCTATCTTCAGGCGGCCGAGATCCTGGCAAAAATGGTTAGGTTCACTGACAACTCAACTCTTCGTGTCAAGTACTCTGACGCCGCCAAGACGTATATAGAGCGTGCTCAGGCACTGAAGACTTTGGCGGCAAGGGCTGCGCCACTTGGGAAAGCTGGCAAGCTTTCAGCCGGAGGGGAACAGGATACCGAGGAGGAAGCACGGAAGCAGGACATACTGGACACTATTCTCACCGAGAAACCCAATGTCAAGTGGGAAGACGTGGCTGACTTGAAGGATGCAAAGCAGGCATTGCGTGAGGCAGTAATCATACCGACGCTTAGACCTGACCTTTTCCAGAGCAAAACTAGACGCGCGTGGCGAGGAATTATGCTCTTTGGACCACCCGGATGTGGTAAGACAATGATAGCCAAAGCTGTCGCTACTGAATGTGAAGCCACATTCCTGAGCATAGACGCGGCCTCCATTATGTCAAAGTGGCTCGGGGAATCAGAGAGGCTTGTGAAGGAACTGTTCAATGTGGCAAGGGACAATCAGCCAGCAATAGTATTCACAGATGAGGTTGATTCGATAGCGTCGACGAGAACTGGAGAGGAGATTGGCGGAGAGAGGAGAGTTAAGACTCAGTTCCTCAAGGAGATGGATGGAGTGAGTACAAAGGCAGACGAGAAGATTCTGGTTCTGGGCGCCACAAACAGACCCTGGGATATTGACGAAGCGTTCAGAAGAAGATTTGAGAAGAGGATATACCTGCCAATGCCTAACGTCGACGCCAGGAAGGAGCTCTTCAAAATATACGTTAAGGAGATCGAGATTGATCCAGACTTCAACGCGGACAAACTTGTGGGGGCGACCGACGGTTACACAGGGTCAGATATTGCCATGATATGCAGGGAAGCATCCATGCAACCGATTAGGGAGCTCGATACCTCGGGGAAGATAACGGACCCAGCAGTTAAGGTGCGACCCGTTAACATGGAAGACTTTCTTGCTGCAATCAGGCGTGTTAGACCCGTTGTCTCAGCAAGTGAACTAAACAGGTTCAAGCAATGGAACGACGAGTTCGGCGCTTACTAGCACAGACCAGCCAAGTTAGATATTGCCGAAAGAGGAAGGATCATATTGGAGAAGCAGAAGGAAAAGGGGAAAGTGAAAGGGAGCTCCGACAGAGAAGAAAAGAAAGAAGAGCTGGTGAAGGAAGGACCTGATGTCGACTTGGAGTTAAAGAAGCTGGAACAGCAAGTCGCCAAGGAGAATAGGGAAAACGCGGCGGGATTGCTTCCGGACCAGTCTGAATCCGGAGCAATCGCCAAGCAGGGAACGCAGCTAGCCGGCAGAACAGCTTTAGAATATCCCAAGTGGATCGACTATCCGTGGATGTACACGAGACCCCTAAGGGCTGAATATCTGGATTCATGGTTGAAGGATTGGGGGGATTTCATCCTAAAGTGGTGCCAATTCACAGTTCACCATGTTGTTGGTCTAAAAGATTTCAATACGTCGAAACCATTTGACAAGCTACCCGAGAAGGAGCTACGCGACATTCTTCAGTTCATGATCGACAGAGGACTCGGAAAATGGATTGACAAAGACAGAACTGTCGCCAGAATAATGTGGCGCTCTCTTCAGGAATGGGCGACAGAGTTGTATGAATGGGCTTACCGCAATGGCGTGGAGATACTTGATGTGCCTATGATCAGAAGCGCAAACAAGGATTTTAGTACGCTCCCAGTCCCAGACATTAGGGGCGTGATGGATGAGATGGTCAAGAACAAGCAGCTCAAGTGGATCGACAGGAATCATGAACAGGCGAAGCTAATCTTTCAATAGAAAAGTGAGTTTGCTCCCTCAATCCTCTACTTGTCTCCAACATTAGCGGGAGTTAAGCCAGGGAAATACCACCGAGTTCCAGTGGCATAGCTACGCTCAACTCGCGTGATACCAATCTGCTCTAGACTTCTTAGCGTTCTTTCCACGCGCTCCCTTGGCCACTGCGTCTTTAGCATTACTTCCTCAGTAGTAAGCCATCCTTTCTCGGCTGCCAAATCTAGTACTCTGTTCGAATCGTCGGTCAGTTCAGCTGGAAGGAATTCCACTATTTTTACCCCAGACGGAAGAGTTCTTACACCAGTTATTAGTCCAGCGTCTTTCAGCACCTCAACTGCTTTGACTATCTCTCCCAGCTCTGTTATCTTTCCTGATTGTTCATTACTGACTCTCAGCGCCACTTCGGCAAGAGTGAGAACACCGCCGCTTTCCTTCGCTCTACTACCAGTCGCTTCGAGAATTTCCACTGCCAACAGATTATAATATTTCCCTTTGCCTATGAGCTTCTCAAACACTGTCGGTTCAATCTTTTCTCGCGTTGGAGGCGTCTCCGTCAGACCGAGCTCTACCTTCAGCGCTTTGAGTTTTTCTCTATATTCAGGAGACGTCATGAGCTCGGAGTACTTCTCCTCAAATTGCTCAATTCTTTGCCTCAGATCCTGAATGTTGTTAAACATCCCCTGAAGTTCCTGCATCATCAGCTCTACCTTCTCTTTCTCGAAAGCCTGCTTAAGCTGTATTTTCCGTTCAATCTCATGAAGCCCACACATTGTCTGATCAGTACTCCCAAAATCGAAGGTCGTCTACGAAATATGATGACAGCCTAGGTTCTGTTACCTCTGCGATTGATAACCGTTTGGGTTAACTTCTCCGCTTTGGCTCATAGCCTTGTTGAAGGGACTAATCACTGCTACACGTGCGGAGCGATCCAGGGTGAACCGCACCCTTTCATCTTGGGCTTTCAGCATGCTCAAGCAGGCGTTCACGTGGCGGTCCATCCCGCAGCATTCCACGGTTTTCGCTTTCGGGTCTCGCATCACGCACCCACACACCGCGCAGACCCTGGAAGTGTCCCAAGCACTCACTTTAGTGATTTTGGCTCCATCCCAGAGAGCCTTGTACTCGATGAAGCCTTGCAGCCTGCGGAAGCTCCACGAGTTCAGCCTCCGCTTCAGCCTCTTAGAGCGTATGCTGATCATCTGGATCTTCCTGTTGAAATCGTTGACGCCTAGGACTTTCCTGTTGATTGTCCTTCGAATATGTCTAAGATCTTCCAGGATGATACCTTGCCCCCTGGTTTTCGCTTGCCTGACTATCGCTGAACTCACCTGGTGCAGCATTGTGCTGACCTTGCTGTTCTGATTAGCGAACCACCTTCTCTGAATCTTCGTCGCCACCCGTCTATCCTTCGCGTACCTGGCTTGCATCCTCCGCACTCGTTCGAAGTACCCTTGCCTAGCTTCTGAAACCCCTGACAAGTCGCGGCTTTCAACGGCCAGTCCTCCATCTTCTCTTACATAGGCTCCGTCTATTGAGCGCTCATTCGTGTCGTACGCCACGTAGCTCCCTAGTTCGGCGACCTCAGCGATCTTCGAGAAAACCACTGAAACCGCGCAGGAAGTCAAAGTTATCGAGCCCAACTTGAGCGTGGCATCCGACAGGAACTGCGCCGCCCTCTTATGCAGGGGAACGTAGAAGTACTCTCTTGGCTTGATCGGTATTCTCAGCTTGCCGTCAGCAACTTTGTAACCCTGATTTCCCAGTTTGGCAATGAGTTTCGTGGCTCTCGGCACTCGAGCATTCTGTCGCCTTCTTTTCGCTTTCCTGTAGTTCTTCAAAATGGCAGTGGCAGCCTCGATGGCGGAGAGGCTGTACCAGGTGTGGAGACCGTAGTTGCCCAGCTTGTGGTACGTCTCGCTCTGCAGGCTGAACCTTGAAGTCACATTCTTCTCCAGACCAACACGAATGCAACAGTTAACCATGCTCCTGAAAGTTTCAAGAAGACTAAGAACATCACTTGTAGGCTCGTATGGTACTTGCACCGCCTTAACTGCCCGCATAGAACTAGACAAGTAAAGACTCCTATTTAAACTCACGAACCGCAGAGGTAACAGAACCGCAGCCTATGAGAAGATAGATGCAAGTTCATCCGCCAAAGTCCTGTTTTCTGGTCGAAACTCAGATTTCTCGCAACCGCCTTTTGAAATCGTCGAGAAGCCTCGTGGCATCAAGCCCCAGCTTGCTCGTTTCATCAGGGGTCAAGACCGCGTCGGCAGGCAAACCCAACAGCTTGTCGTGCCACTCGGTTAACAGACCAAGTCCCCAATAATCCCCACGCGTCGTGGGAAAACTCCGGAGGAGCGACAGTACCCTGTCTATTATTGGAATCAGTGATTCGACCTTAACAATGTCTCCGCCCAGATGGGCATAGTCGGATAAAGTAATGAGGTTGGAGACTATCTCTGCTGTGCTGGAAGCTACGTCGGCCTTGGTGACCGTTAAGCTCTCAACAAACGATTCGAGAGTCTCGCCCGAATCCAGCAGCTTGAACTTCTCGAAAACCACGGGATATTCTTCCTGTATCTTTTCATTCACGAGGAAATATTCCATTGATATCCCGCTTCTCTCAAGCATCACCTTGAATTTCATCATGTCCGTTATTAATGACTGCACTTGGCGTTTATAGGTTGCGAGTTCAACGTTACCCTTCTCAAAGTTGCACATAAGTGAGTTAAGTGTCGCAATGCAAGCATACAGTTCAGCTTCATACTCAAGCTGGTCCGGCGACAGCTTTGCCCTTGCTTCGATCGCTTGCGGAGCCACAGCTTCCCCTGGTATCTCAACTTTTCGTTGGACCACCTGGAAACGAGAAGACTGCCTAGGTTTCTCTTCTTGCTTCCTCTGCGATTCCTCTTGCCTGAGCGGGGGAGGTAGTTGCGGCTTTGCGGGCTCAGCTTCTGCCGTCACAGGCTTCGAGTCCTTTTCCAGCTTCTTCTTGGCTGATCTTCTGGGCAGTTCTTTCTCCATGTTCTGCATTCCCCAGTGGCTGTCAATCTGCCTGTGACTGGCGGGCTAGACTTGATCTAAGAGCTTTCGGAGCCCCTAAATTGAGAAGCCATGATGGTCCCACTACTGTCCTTGGCGTTCTTCGGTGAGTTTCTTATCTAGAAGGAACAGTTCTTTCTTGTATTTCCTGTACAGTCTTGCATAATCCGCGGGCGCGATATCGCCTGACTCATATTTCTCCTCTAAGCTCCTAATGAGGTCTTCAAGGGCGATTTTGTCGCTTTCCATGTCAAGTGTCTGCCTTTGCTTTGGGTCGCTGGGTAGCAGGACTTGGTCAACCCTTTCAGGTCCCTCCTCCGGAACGTTGTGAGCTGTCATTTTTCCTCTGAGATGGGCAACCTCCTCTTCGAGGGTAGAGATCTGCTGTTTCAGTCTGCTAGCGTCGTCCGGTCTGGGAGGTGGAGCCTGGGCTGTGCTGGGTGGAGGAGGAGAAGGAGAAGGAGAAGGTTGGTAGCTCTGTCTGATACTGACTTGTGCCTGAGGTTGAGGGGTTCTTGCAGCAGGCTGCCCAATGCCTGGCTTCGGTGGTATTTGAGCAAACATGCCCTTGACCGTATTGATGACCTGATAGAGGTGATACTCAGGTCTCCAGTTGCTTATGATTGTAAGCCTCAATGTCCCGGTAGCCTGATCCAAATATGGATGCTCTATCGGAGTGACCATCCTAACTAAAGGCGGAATACTCGGAAATCCATTGGGTACTACTATTTCCACTTCGAAGCTCAAGTTCCTATAAGGACCCCTGCCAGGGATTGAACCCCTCCACCTTCGAAGGTCCCCGCCTGTGGGCTTGAACTCCGGCGCACGGCTGTATAGCAGCTGAGCCTCACGGGCTAATGTCAAATCATCACTCAAAGGACTACCCCCTGAATAAGAAGCTTGGCAATACCAGAGATGATCCCAGATGATCACAATGCTCGTAAAGGAGCCAACATATATAAAAGAGATAGGATTATTGACTTATTATGTCTTTTTGTAGAAAACGCATTCTTGCGATGTAAGACAAGGAAATCAGCGAGAGACCGCCATTCATGGGGGGCAGGCGTTGGAAAGGCCAAGACCAACACACCCAGTAAAGTTGAAGAAGGAAGTGCTGGACGGGATCAGAAAGCAAGCGCAATCTGCCAGCAATGAAATTGCAGGTCTACTCCTCGGAAGAATGCGCGGGAACACGCTCATTGTGACTGACATTGTGACTGGCGAACAGTCAGGCTCTCGAACTCATGTTGTCCTAGATGACGAGTTCCTCGCTAGGGTCGCATCCGAATACGGAGAGCAAGGAAAGAAGAAGAGCATCGTCGGTTGGTATCACAGCCACCCAGACCTTGGCTGCTTCGTTTCCAGCACCGACTTTGAGACACAGAGGAGGTTCCAAGCGCTTTTTTCTGACGCAATAGGCTTGGTCATCGACCCGAGTCCGCCAGAGAGGCTTGCAGTGTTCCGTGTCGGCGAGGAAAAACCTAAGAGTGTCAAGGAAGAGGCCGCCGCGAACTAGGCATCATTGGAGACATCTGCGGCCAGCCCAACTGGCTGCCTTCATACCTCTATCGACCGGAGGAATCTTCGTCCACAGCCTGCGCAGTCGAATCCGCTGCCCGCTCCTTTTCCTTCTTGCCAGTGCTTGGTAGCTGTGGCAATGACCCTGTAATCGTGTCCAACCTTCGTGAAAGACTGGCCAGCGCATCCCCGAGAAACTTCACCAGATCACTAAGGTCCTCTCTTAATCCTTCGACGGTCTTCTTCGTGTCCCCGACCAGTTGCGAAGCTTCGCCTATTCTCTTGTCAACGTAGTCTCGTAGACCATCCAGCTTTGCACCGTACTCCCTGGAACTGAGTGGCTCGTCAGCTCCTGACTTCCTGAGCTCATCGGAGAGCTTCTTCTCAAATAGGTTGAGGTTGTCCGAGAACTCCCTTCTTAGGTTGTTCGTTATGGCGCCTATGTATCTAGCCAGCTCAGTTGATTCCGCCTTTTGGCTTTCGACTGTCTCGACCGCTTTCCCCAACTTTGGTTCGAGCTCGTTGATTTTTTGGAAAGTTGCTTCAATCGATATTGCTGTCTCGGAGACCAGCCTCTTCATGCTCGTAATATCTTTTTCAAGATCCTTCATTTTGGATAGAACACTCTTCCTTATTTCCTCGGTCACTGACGAGAACTCAGAGTCCAAGATGTTCAGACCATCTACGACACGCTCCAAAGATGAAACCGTGGGAACGTCACCCTTGGGCGTTGATATAGCACTTATCTGGATCTCAACTTTCTTCCTATCGCCGGCAGAAGGCGAGCGCTTCTCCACTTTCGTGAACTCGATTTCACTACTCTCGTCGGCGTCCTTCATCGCTAACACCAGACCTACTTAGAAAGAATCATTCATCCGCAAAATAGTGCAGGGCGAATGAGTGTCACACTACTATAAGACAATACTTATAGTTGACAGCGGTTATATTTGTTTAGCTAAAGTGTAGATGACTGCAAATCTGTTACTGCCAGCAGCTGGATTTCGGTGAAAGTAAGTTGGTGCGCTCAACCCGTTTTGTCGTGACAGGCGTGAAGGTCGTTGGGAAATGGGACTGGGCAATGAAGATGAAGTGCGTAGTCTGCAACTTGGACATCAAGAAAGGCGAGACGTTGCTTAAATGTCCCTACTGTGGCAACATTTCGCACAAAGTACACTTGCTTGCCTGGCTTCACGTCAAGAACACTTGCCCAGCATGCAACCGGCGCCTATCCGAATCGGAACCTCAAGAATTCTCTCTGGAGGATTGAACCGAGTATTCGTGAGGGCTAGCCAAAACAAGGAATGCGCTAGTCTGAACTCTACGTATCCGTTAGTCACTGTCTGCAGAAATCGACGGCTTAGTCGAACTCCCGATTCATGACTCTGACTTACTCATAAAGCGATCAGGGAGGATGAACCTTGGGAAGATCGCATTTTAAACATTGTAATCGGAAACACAAACGGAAAGGTATAATAGGTTAGGAATCCGTGAGAATTAATGATCAATCTACAAAAAGCATTGTGAATTTGATCGCCTTGTAAGGGGTGGAGAAGACAAAAATGATGCTGAAGATCGTTTCTGCAATCGGTGGGGACGTCATCGAGATCGACGTGCCACCACAATCGACAGTTGCGGCCGTTAAGAGAGAAATCGCCTCAAAGAAGAAGATACCCGCCTCGACAGTCCTTCTAGTCTATCGCGGAAAGCAGTTGGATGACGACACTATGCTTCAGGATGCAAACGTGGGTGACTACGACAAACTCTACTTGATTACCAGAACTGAAGGCGGCAACGACTAGAATCTTAGGAACGAGAGAAAGGTTTCTCTCTCGAATTTATTTCGGCATAGAAGAGAGCATTGAACTTCGGTGCCACTAGGGGTGACACATTATTCTATCTCAGAATGAGTATTGGGCGCGTCTTTCCATCGAAGCGAAAATGCTGGAACAAGAGGAGCCGAGCTTCCGCCCAGTGAAGGGCAATATTCGACTCTGGCGAGGATACATACTTGGAACAGGAATATATGACGGCGGAGTGTTCCAGCTTGAAATCGAGATAACGGATAAGTTTCCTTTCGAGCCTCCGATTGTAAGATGTCTAACTCCAGTTTTTCATCCCAATTTTAAAGCTGAAAGAGTTTGTGTGGGCATCCTAGGCAAGCAGTGGACTCCAGCCTCGTCTGTCGCCGGCGTAATTGAGGCTATAAGAAACCTGCTGAATTTCCCAAACCCCAACGATCCCCTTAACCTTGATGCGGCTGAGACAATGAGAAACAACCCCGACAAGTTCCGAAGGGAAGCTATGGATTGGGTCAGAAGATATGCAACCTGGGACAAGGTGAAGGAGCATAACTGACAATAAGAAGCGCAAGGACGGAGAATCAGCGGAAAAAGAGGGGAGGTACAGCAGACAGCTTATCGCCGAAGAATGGAAGCAAGACAGACTGAAAGCAGCCAAGGTCTTGATAGCGGGGGTCGGCGCACTAGGATCAGTTGTAGCCACTAACTTGGTGTCCCTCGGCGTCGGGGAAACAATACTCGTGGACTTCGACACCGTAGAAATCACCAATCTCAACAGGCAGCTCATTTATAGAGAAAAAGACATCGGAAAGCCAAAAGTTGAAGCTGCAAGTAGGTTCCTCGCAGATCTCAACCCAGATGTTAGCATTAGAGTGTACGATCAGGACCTTCACCAAATTCCCAAGGAAGTATTTGAATCGTGTAGCGTAATTGTTGACTGCCTCGACACCTTCGAGGTAAGGAGATGGCTCAACTCAGTTTGTGTAACCCTAAAGAGGCCACTTATCCATGGTGGGTTATACGGTTGGATGGGAAATGTCCAGGTTGTGATCCCCTACAAAACGCCCTGCCTAGAGTGTCAGCCACTGATACCTACTGAAAGACTACAGAAGGCTTGCACACCGCCTGGAGCAAGAAGACTTATAGAGCAACGAGAGAAGCAGGAAGAGGAGAAGCGCCAGAAGGTTCCCTCCTTTCCGACAGTTCCCACGGTGATAGGTGGAATCCAGTCTCAGGAAGCATTGAAGCTTATCATGGGAGGGGAAAGCTTCTCCATACTTGACAATTACTTGTTCTATGATGGCAAGAGTGAGTCATTCACACAGATTCAGCTACAAAGGAACCCGGGTTGCATAGTATGTGGAGAAAAATATGCGCTTAAGACGGTTGAGTATGCCATCGACAGAGAAGAAAACATACGTTCACTAAAAGATCGGTTGATTGTTTCCTGGGGGCTCGTTGAGCCAATTAGAGTCATCTCAAAAGGGGTAATCCTCGAAGACGACATGAGAATAGGAGACCTCAACAAGGGTCAGAGCACAGATCTCTACGTCTACGATCTTTCATTGTACAAGCCGATGCGACTAGTGCTCAAGACATAGAAAATCATATGATGGGAAGCTACGCTGATCCTGTGCCAGTTTCCTCCAGCCATACTGTGTCCTGGTCCTCGTCTATGTCGATACTCAACCATTCGCTCGCCGGATAATAGAGCGTCTTTTCATGCGCAAGTCTGATGAATGTCAATGATCTGCAATCATAGCAGTAAACTTCGAAATGGAAGCCCCCCTTGACTTCAAAATATCTTTTACCACTATCCCAGATTTCTCCCGAGCCGACAATGCTCTTAATGAGCTCTCCTCTCGAGTTGACATGTGCCTTGATCGCATTCTCGATTACCACAGATACCTCATTCATCGTTACCGGTATTCTCGTCGAATCCTTAAAGAAGTAGTTGCCTGAATAGACGCTGTACTTGCCTCTTGATTTTCGCGTCATCGTGGGCGAGCGTATTAGCCCATCGATTTTCGCCAGATAGTCGACGATTGCGTCGTGTAGTTCGCTCGACAATGATGCCATGATCATAAATATGGCGCGAACAAACCTATTTAATAATTCTTGGTTGACTCAGACTTTAGGCACGGTTTTTATCCATAGACGAGTCTGATAAATTAGATCGCCTGTCTTAAGACTCTCGGACTCTGGAGTCTCGGAAGTCGCGGTGGCAGTGGATCACCTGATTTATGTCTTACTATTATTCACAGATGAAAAAGAGAGTATACACCAAAAGGCTGACCCCTTTAGATGATCTCCGTTTACCTTCGACATTAGATTGTGTTATCCTTATTGTATCCTTATTGAAGATCTCTTTATACCATAAAGCGAGAACCAGGTAATCAAAGTAGGGTCAGGTCATCTAGGTCATTTGTTATGCGATTATTTTTACATTTTTGTATTAACCATCGATCAGAAATGACCTCCTTGACCTCGCTCCAATCGCCTTGAGCGCATCGAGTCGTCGAGAAGGCTAAGAAGCAGGGGCTAATCCCATCTCGAGCTAGACAGAGCTCTCTCACTAGCTACTGACTTTGCCGATTGTCCAGATATCCATTGCAGAATCAGCTTCGTCTACTCAATCTTCCTTGAACCTGTCAACAAATGATGGCTTTCGGGCCACGTCTCGCGTTTTGGCCTTAACCTTCTCTTTACGGACTTCCTCGTTCGTTATGCAGGTGAGTGTCGCAATGTATTCTTCGCTCAGGTCGAATCCTGAAAGGTACCCAGCCACCCAATCCTTTGTCCATGGTAAGCCTGTTCCACCCCGCCCCATGGCAATAAGTAAGCCCAGCAGAGCACCGATCTTCTTTCCCAATTCGCGAATCTCATATTGCGGACTTCTGTCCACGTCTTGACCCCTCCTATTCGCAAGCATGCGTCGTTATGACGCGTAACGGTGTTACTTTGCTCTATATATGCCTCTCTTAGGCAGCGATCTCCGAGCTGTCTAGCATGGACTGGCTAGTTTCGAACCCTGCATGCGACTGGCTCTGGTTGCATATCAATGGCAGAGATTTCGAGTAAGCTTGGATAAGCGATTCATGGACTTTCCGCCTGATGTCCTCCTCTTTATCCGGAGCCATCCATTAATTATAACTATCTAAAGGTCCTCATTTGTTGCTGGAGAATGTGAGGTGTTTTGAGGTTTGCCGGGTCTCAAGATTGCAGTGTCAGGCAAAGGTGGAGTCGGAAAGACGACTATAGCTGGTACGCTTGCTAGGCTCTTCGCCAAGGATGGAAACAAGATCTTGGCAGTCGACGCAGATCCGAGCATGAACCTATATACAGCGATAGGTTTGGATAGAACTGCTATGAATAAGATACACCCAATCAGCGAGATGTCTAATCTGATTGAGGAAAGAACAGGGGCAAAACCTGGTACGTCCGGCGGGATTTTCGTGGTAAATCCGAAAGTCTCTGACATACCTGATAGGTTCTCAGTTCTAGGCCCTGATGGCGTGAAGCTTCTGGTAATGGGTTCCATAAAGCCGGCGGGGACAGGATGTTTTTGCCCCGAGAATGCGCTAATAAGGACCTTAGTTTCTCACATAATCCTCGACAGGGGAGAAATCGTAATAATGGACATGGAAGCCGGGGTGGAGCACCTAACCAGGGGAACTGCTAGAAGTGTTGATCTCATGCTCATTGTGGTCGAGCCTGGTCAGAGATCGATGGAATTGGCAGAGACTATCAAGAGACTCTCTTCCAATCTTGGAATCAAGAGGATATGCTTCGTGGCAAACAAGGTGAGATCGGACAAGGAAGAGGAATTCGTGATCAAGTCAGCTCAATCAGCGAAGACGGACTTGATTGGCATCGTACACTATGACGACGAGGCCAATATCGCCGATAGGGAAGGAAGAGCAGTAGTAGACTTGGCCCCAGATTCCAGAATCATAAGAGAGATAAAGGAAGTGAAGGAAAAAATCAGCAGGGTTTACTCGTTGCCCTAGCCAAAGCGGGCTTCCAACAAGTTCTCAGCCAAGTAAGATGCGCGAAGAAGGTATCGAGCTTTGAGCGGAAAAACTGTCATAATCTACAGCGATGACTTCATGAAATATGATTTTGGACCTTCACACCCCCTAAGGCCGATAAGGCTCAAACTTACTTTTGAGCTGCTCAAAGCCACCGGTGTACTGAATAATCCCCTTGTTGGCGTTCAGTTGCCCCGCCAGGCAAATGAAGGCGAGCTTCTGATGGTACATAGCAGAGAATACGTGGAAGAAGTCAAGGCCTTCAGCAGAACTGGTGCAGGCTACTTGGATGCGGGGGACACACCCGCATTCAAGGGAATCCATGAGGCCACAGCAATGGCCGTCGGCGGATCGCTAGTAGCTGCCGACTTAGTCATGAAGGGAGAGGCGACACATGCTTTCAACCCAGCGGGGGGACTACACCATGCTGGAAGAGATCATGCGGCCGGCTTCTGCGTCTACAACGATATAGCAGTAGCAATAAGACATATACAGAAAGCCTATGGAGTAAGAAAAGTGGCTGTAGTTGATGTCGACGTGCACCACGGCGACGGTACACAAGCAATCTTCTACAGTGATCCAACCGTCCTGGGGATCGATTTCCACGAAGATGGAACATACCTATACCCTGGGAGCGGTTCTGTGCGAGAGACAGGAGAAGGGGCAGGTCGAGGGTACAAGGTGAATATCCCACTCCCACCTCTGACGGGTAGTGAATGCTATCTACATGCCTTCGATGAGGTGACCCCCGCGCTAATAAGAGCATTCAAGCCTGAGATAATAGTAAATCAGTTTGGAGCAGATACACATTACGATGATCCACTTGCGCATCTGAGCCTCACAATGGATGTGTACGGGAAAATCGCCTCAAGGCTGCATTCATTGGCTCACGAAGTCTGTGGAGGTAAGTACTTGGTCCTCGGAGGAGGGGGGTACAAGCCAGAAAGCGTCGCTAGAGTATGGACGACCATGTTCAGCAATATCAGCGAAAGCACGATACCAGACAAGATACCCGAAGAGTGGGTGAAGTTCTGCAGAGAGAAAATGAAGAGAGAACCCCCAACCACCTTCTCAGATGAGTATGAGCGCTCTATCAACAACTCCGAGCGAGAAAAGATAACTTGGACAGTTGAGCAGACACTGAAGGAAATCAAGAGCAAGATATTCCCGGCATGGAGAATTTAACCGTAGCCCGCTATCATCTGGGAGTCTGTTGTTTCACGGAGATTCAGCCTCGATCAACTAGGTTTAAAGGATCTCTACGTTAATCTACCTAGTTGATGGTTCACTCCAGCGACCACGTTTTTCCGAAGGCGCAATATCAGGGTAGAGATCATCGTCTGCCCTGAAGCATGACGTAACACGCGAGTGGAGAGGACAGTAGAGTTTGACTGGGGACGCTCCGAGTCTTGACGATTATTTTCCTCCAACCAGTAATGGCAAGGAGAATCGAGCCTCCAAGGGCAGCGTAGGTCCTGGCGGGAAGAAGAAGGTTCAAGGTGAATTGGATCTCGATGTGACAGATCATGAGCCCACCTTGTCGGAGTCTGACGAGGAAGACGAGGAGGAGGAAGAAGCAGAATCGAAGATCGGAGAAATTGCTGGTCACAAGTACGTAACTGAAGCTCCTCCATCCGTTCTCCTCGCAGTCAGGTACGACGGAGAATCCAGAAGTGCTTTTGCAAGGCTGTACGATCCTGAGACAAGGCAGCTCTCCGATTGGAAGGACAACACTGGGCACCTTCCATATTGCTTCACAGATATACCGCCTGACGTGATAAGAAAGAACTTTACAAAGATAGTCAACCACCCCGGCTTCAGAGACCTTGGCGTGGCTGACAAATACGACTTGTTGTCTGACAAACAAGTCAAGATGACCAAGATTGTGGCCGCTGATCCACTAGCGATTGGTGGAAGAACAGATTCGATAAGAGAGTACCTGCCTGATAACGTGTGGGAAGCGAAAATACCGTACCACATATGCTACATATATGACCGAGGGTTAACCCCTGGAATGCTTTACCGAGTAAGCAAGAACCAGCTTCTGCCCGTAGAGAGCAAGATACCGGAAAGTCTGAGGCATGAGTTTTCGCAGATTTTTGAGAATGACCCCCAAGAATTCAAAGAATTGCTCCCTAGATTGTTGCCATATTTCATAGAACCCACACCAGACATAAGAAGAGTGGCGGTTGACATTGAGGTTCACGCACCCATAGTGGACCGAATACCAGATGCGACACTAGCTGAGCATAGTGTGTTCGCTGTCTCTTTGGCTTCAAATGATGGGTTAAAAGAGGTCTATTTGCTCAAACCAGAGGGGGAGGACAGCAATTATCGAGGCTTGCTCAATTCCTCACCCAACGAAGAGTTTCGAGTGACTTTATTTGATAGTGAGGTAAAGCTTCTGAAGAAGACCTTTGAGGTTCTCGATGATTACCCCATTGTCTTAACTTTCAATGGTGACCAATTCGATTTACGATATCTTTCACACCGAGCACGGAAGCTCGGCATCGACGTTAACAAGACCCCCATAATCCTGACAAAAGACAGAGCGATGCTGAAGCGCGGCGAACATATCGATCTCTACAGATTCTTCTTCAATCGTTCAATCCAAGTATACGCGTTCTCGAACAAATATAGAGATCTCTCGCTCGACACTGTATCCAGGGCATTGATTGGAATCGGGAAAGCGGAGATCAGCAAACCAATTGACCAGCTTTCACCCACGGAGCTTGCCACCTACTCCTGGCAGGACGCCAAAATAACTTTCGGGTTAACTCAGTTCAATGGTAACCTCGTTCTCAACCTGATATTGCTGATCATGAGGCTCTCTCATCTGCCGATTGAAGATGTGACAAGACAGGCAGTCTCAGCTTGGATTCGGAGCCTCTTCTATTTTGAGCACCGCAGAGCAGGGTATCTTATCCCACGACCGCAGGACATTTCCAGGGTCAAAGGCAATGTTGATACGAGGGCCATAATCAAGGGAAAGAAGTACCAAGGAGGAATAGTTGTCGAGCCTCAAAAGGGCGTGCACTTCAAAGTAGCGGTACTCGACTTTGCTTCTCTATACCCAAGTATAATAAAAACGAGGAACCTCAGCTATGAGACTGTGAGATGCATTCACCCTGAGTGCAGGGCGAACAAGATTCCAGAGACTACTCACTGGGTTTGCATCAAGCGACGAGGCATATCATCGCTTCTCATCGGATTCTTACGCGACATAAGGGTGAAATGGTTCAAACTCAAGTCCAAGGACAAGAAGCTCGACAAAAACCAAAGAGATCTCTATGAGGCAGTATCTCAAGCGCTGAAAGTATTCCTGAATGCCAGCTATGGAGTTTTCGGCGCCGAGGCATTCCCGCTGTACTGCCCCCCCGTCGCCGAAAGCACCACTGCAGTAGGCAGATACGCCATAAAGAAAACCATAGAAAAGGCAAAAGAGCTGGGCGTCGAAGTCATCTACGGCGACAGTCTTGCTTATGATCGCAGGATCTTCGTCCAGACTCCGGAAGGCGACATCCGTCTCCGAAAAATAGGAGAATTTATTGATGAAAATATGGCCAACCCAAGTGGGTATAGGACTCTGGCGCTTGAAAACGGAAAAGTCAGATTCCAGCCTATAGCGAGGTTGATTAGACACAGATACGACGGACAAATGCTGAGGATTACCGCACAGCACGGCAGAACTGTTGTAACGAAGCAGCACTCAGTCTACACTTACAGGGATGGAAACATAACTCTTTGCGATGCTGGAAAATTGAGGAAAGGGGATCTTCTCTTTTCTCTAACTAATCCCATTATAGAGTCGACTTACAAAGAGAATCACGTCTTTGATCTGGCAAAACTTAACTGGGAGAACTACAAGGACGAAGTTTTGTTATGGAGAGACAACCTCAGATTCCCTAAAAAAGGAGGGTTCTGCCCCTATTGCGGCAAGAATGTAGCCTATCTCTCTACTCACGCTCATCTTGAGCATTCAAATCGAAGGCTGCCCCTGTCTTCCAACGTTGATTGGAGGTTCATAGGTGGCAAGAATGCCAAATCCGAAAGGATCCCCAGATTCATCCAACTGACTCAGGATCTAGCTTGGATTCTAGGATTCTACTGTGCTGAGGGTTCAACCTCAGATGTCGAAACGAGATATGGCAGAAAACGCGTTCTCTTCTTCGGTGGGCAGAAAAGAAAGCATGTGGAGAGGATAAAGAAGTACTTTGACGAGCTACTAGGCAAGAATTCCAAAATCATAAGAGACGTAGACAAGAGAACTGGAAATCCGATGTATTATTATCACGTTTCTGGTGTTCCTGCCGTCGCGCTCTTCTCGGAGGCATTCGGGTGTAAGAGCGGCGCATCGCAGAAGAGAGTTCCCTACTTCATTTTCGGTTCCGAGGAGAGCTTAAGAAGAGCCTTCGCCGAGGGATATTTGGCGGGAGATGGATATACAAAGATTGCCCCAAGATACAGGACTGTTTTTCCAGAATTTTCGACAAAGAGTCTTGAACTGGCCATTGGGATGCAACTCATCCTCAAATCCCTAGACTTTGGCAAGACCAGGTTTGGGAAGCAGCTTAAGCACTTGTACTGGAAATGGCGAAAGGACAAGCCCGGGATAGTCAATTTAAGGCTGCAAGGAGCCAGAAGTAATGACAGATTAGGCGAGAACTTCTGTCTGACAGTGGTGACTGACATACGCAAATCGAAATACGTTCATCCCTTCGTCTACGATATTGAGGTTGAGGGAGCACACAATTTTGTTGATGCCGAGGGAATGATCCTCGTCCACAATACTGACTCAGTGTTCTTGAAGAACCCGACCGATGCTCAGGTGGAGGAGATCTTTGATTGGAGTACCAAGAACTTGGGGATTGATCTGGAATTAGACAAGAAGTATAGGTATCTGGCTCTTAGTGAGAGAAAAAAGAATTACCTTGGTGTCTACGAAGATGGCGCGGTCGACATAAAGGGATTGACGGGAAAGAAGAGGAATACGCCTGAGTTTCTCAAGGAAGCATTCCGGGAGATGGTTCGGGTTCTCGCAGATGTGCATTCGACCTATGACTTTGACGAGGCGCGAAGAAGGATCAAGGAGATCGTCATGACATGCTATAGAAAACTGGAGAAGCATGAGTACTCGTTGGATGAATTGGCGTTTGGCATTGAGTTAACCAAGGACCTGGGTGACTACAAGAAGACGACTCCCCAACATGTGAAGGCAGCGAAGCAGCTTCAGGATGGTGGCGCCGACGTCAGGGCAGGAGACATAATCTACTTCGTCAAGACCAAGGGACCAGGCGGCGTTCGACCAATAAAGCAGGCAAACGTCAATGACATTGACATAGAGAAATACAAGGATCAATTGAAGAGCACTTTCGAGCAGGTCTTAGATGCGCTGGGAATCGAGTTCCATGAGATAATGGGATATTCGAGGCTGGACGCATTCTACTAGCTGAAGCGGGAAGGCTCTGAAGTCGACTATGGCAGGCTTTCGCCGCAATTGGGGCAAAACCTGGCTCTCGAAGGCAGCTCAGCTCGACAATGAGCGCAGCGCACTGCGCCCTCTTTCTCTTCTCCTTCCACTTCAGTCCTGTTGTCGAAGGTAAGTGGCATATTACCCGAATGGTTCCATCCACCAAAACCCTTTTCTCTTCTTGCCTCCTCGCTTGGGTATGCGCCGCTGCTTCTCGCTGACTGCTCGCCGAAGATAAGGTTCAGATCAATAGGGCCATAGGATTTGCTATCCGGCGTGGAAGCTTCAGAAGACTCGCTGCCCTCAGAATAGGCGTTTGAGGAACCTCGATAGTGGGAATTTGATTCAGACTGCCGGGACCGAGACTGGTCAACTCGTCTGTCTTCGCCCATGTCTGACGAAACTTGGAATGTCCATGCAGCGCTCTTAAGAGAGGAAGTGTCAAGAAGTCTCTTGGCGGCATCTATAAAGATCTGGTGGCAAGCCGACTTGATCCTTTGGTAGTCTTCCATAGTGAGCCCGAGAAGTTCCAGTGCGCCATCCCTGTCCACGCATTTCCTATCCGAGCTACAACAGTATGCCAAGGAGCCATGGCAGGTGCGAAGCATCGCCAAGTCCTGCACGCTTCTTGATACGGGCTGGATCCTACTCCCTCCAATTACTAGTGATGCTCCTTCAACCTTGATATCAACGTAGGAATTGCCTAGCAGGGCGTCGAGGATTTTCTGTGCGTCGTAGGCACGGCCGTTTATTATAATGACTCCTTTTGCCGAGGCTACCTCCAAGAAAAACACTCCCACATAATAGTAATATCAAAGCGGAATATATCTCATTCTCTCAACAAAGGCCGACAGCTACCAGTAAGCGCAACTGGTAGTACTTAGAGAAGATCAGCGGAATACGAGACCTCTCTAGAGGTGATCGACCTAAGACCAACAAAGCATGGAACCCTCGTCAAACATGATAGAAAAAGAAACTATCCCAGTGTGCTACTAATGTCTTCACCTTTGACTTCTGACTCGGGGAACTCGCTCCCACAGAAAGGGCACTTAACATATTTACAGCCGAACGATGATGATGGGCAGCCCCCACACGCGAATGTTCTCCCATATGAAAGCGCAAATGATCGTTTACACTTTGGGCAAGTTACCATGGCTGACTCATCACCTTGGCACCTGAAAAGGATCAACAAGTATTAATGCTTTCTTGAGAGGGTTTCAATCTACGTAGGCATAGGTAGGTATGCATCAGCGTACCTATCGTATTCCACGTAGATCTGGGGCTTCACCTCATCATGTAGGAGCCTCACGAGTTCATCAGCACCCTTCCGCTCCGCCCCCGTCAGGGCGTACCCACCCACGAGGAGCGTGGGCAGGATGGCTTCATCCCACCGCTGCTTCCCGCGGGGAACGCCCTCCATCCTCAGGTACAGGTTGATGGCTGCGTTGAGCTGCCTATCAATCCGCAGGCCACAGTTCCCGCACTCGAAGACCGCTCCTCTCAGGTCTTTGCTGATCCACCCGCATCTGGAGCATGTCTTCGATGAGTACTGTGGGGGCACCTCGACGCCTCCTGCAAGCCTCCTTATTCCACGCCAATCCGTTCTCGCTACTCGGCGGTTCCACTTCCTGGAGCGCGTGTACAGCTTCTCCTTTCTCAGCGCCTCGAAGCCGCTCCTCTTGGAGAGCACGCGGATCGCCCTCGCAATCTCCACCTGGTGCTTCCTTGCACGGTTCCTCTCCCTTCTTGCGTACTCTGCGAGGACTCTCTTCGCCCTCTTCGACTTCGAGGCTTTCCTCTGCACGCTGCGCCTCTTCTCGAAGCTCGACACGTGCACCGAGGCTAGCCTCCTCGTGTCAATCTTCACCCAACCAGTCTCAGGACTGTACCCATCCATGGATAGCATGTTCGAGTCCCACGCCACCGCCTCAGCAGTTCTCTCGTCCTCCTCGTCCTTTCTCTCCCCCTCCAATACATGAATGGGCAGGTGTATCTTGTCGGGCGTGATGACTGGTTCTCCTATGCCCGCGGAGGACACGTTGTCGGGCAACTTGAAGTAGCGTTGGGAGAGGTCGATGTAGACGAACTCACGTGGCTTCAGGGTGATCCTGAGCGTGTCGCCCTCAAGTTTGAGGAGGGTTTGCTTGACCTGTAGGAAGAGCCGCCCCGCGCGCGGACACGCCCTCTTCCTCTCACCCTTCTCATAGTTCCTCTTCCAGGAAGCCATGATGCTGAAGGCTGTCTTCAAGGCGGAGTCAACCCAGTGCGCAGCATAGCACCACTCTTCTAGGCACCCGTCTCTCAACCTCCGCTTGAAGGCATTGTCCTTCCTGTAGCGAGGGTAGAGCCTATGCTGCTTCTTGCCCCTGATCTGGTGCTTCTTCCACTCTGCCGTACGCCAGATGCACTGCAACATGGTGTTGAGGATGGAATTCTAGGCAGCCATTAGGCCGTTGAGTGCTTCGCCTTGGTTATGGCTGAGTGAATAGGTCCTTAGCGCCTTCAGCAACCGCCATATATTCGTGGGTTCTCATCCTCTGAGGCTTCTGGGTCTAGGGGTTCAGCGGACACGTCTTCAGTGTCTTCTCCGCCACGCGGTCTTCACAGGTGGGTTGTCCCTTCCTCGCCACGTCCGCAGTGGACAGGAGCGTCTCTTCACCAGTACTACTGTCCGAGGGTTCTCAATATAAACGACCACCCTCTTACGTACGCCTACTTATGCCTACGAACCCTGAAACTGTTGAATACGGCGAATGTTAACGCATTCTTAGAAGAGGAGGAGTTTGCGACAATCTGCATCCTAACTTTCGATGTATATTGATGGCCTATACGGCTGAGATAGAGCTCCTTTCTTGGTTGGGTCGTAAATCTCTTTCGCCTCAGCGTCGAATACTTTCACATCAGCAGAGAACTGGGATCTAATCAGGTTCATTGATTCCTTCAGTGTTGACTCTTCGCTGAATCCGACTTTGAGCCTTCGCTCGATTAGACTCTTTGGCATTGTCTTTATCGTGGCGCTGTAAGTGTTCTGAATGTATCTTGATATGATCTTCTCTTTGCCCTTGGCAAAGGGTTGGGAAAGGACCTCCCGGATCAGCGAACCTATGATGGTGTCTTCCCCCTTCAGGGCCGCACTTAACATCAGTTTATAGACTTCGGACATCCATCTTGGAGACGTGTAGTAGAATAATGTCTTAGGCTTGATGTTAGTCACTTTCATTATGGCTCTGGTATCCTCGAGCACCCTCATTAAGTAACTCTCTTGCTCTTCCGCTTCGATATCTATGAGACGCTGGTCCGCCGACGGCCACGTGGCGTTAGAGATGAAGCCTTTTCCCCCAAACTTCTCCCAAGCTTCTTCGCAGACATGCGGTGCAAATGGTGCCAGCAGTCTGACCCAAGTCTCAGCCACCTTGGTCAGCACGAAAATCGTTGAATCGCGCCGACCTGCAGATCCTTCATGCCTGTCGGCCGTTTCAGCATTGACTCTTCTCAGGTACCAGCCCAGGTCGATGTCTAGCAAGAAGAATGCTTGTTGAAGTACTTCTCGAACCTCGCAGTTCTCCATCGCCTCGGTTGCCTGGGCGACGCGAGTTTGCAGGATGGAGAGCATCCACTTGTCTATGGGATTCAGTGGGGGGCTTGTTCTTGTCCCTGAAAGATCATTGGCAGCAGATTTGCCCGATGCTGCATCGACTATGAATTCGTAGAATTTCTCAAGTCGCTGGCGCATGGTTTCCGCAATAGAATCACTGAAGTTGGCGTCTGAGAGAAGTTCGGCGGAGCCGAGGACAACGATCTTTATTGTGTCTGCACCATAGCGCCCAATTGCGTCGCGTATTGGGATTGTGTTGCCAATTGACTTACTCATCTTCTTGCCTTCCATCTGAACCATTCCGTTGTTCACGATCTGTCTAGGCCAGAGATTTTCGGGAAAGATCGCGACATGGTTGAAGATGAAAAACGTCAAGTGATTCGGAACAAGATCACTTCCAGAGTGTCTTGAGTCCAGTGGATACCAGTAGAGGAACTCATTTCTCATTAATTTCAGTGTGTCTACTTGTAGACCAGCTTTCTTGGCGATTGCACTGGGATTGCCTATTCCTAGAAATACATAATCGAAGACATCATCGTTGAACTGCCCTTCCAGCAATTTCAATTCTTTTATGTACTTGGCAATGGTGTAGTAGGCCATGTATATCGTTGAATCTGATAGGCTTTCAATTATCCAGGCCGGGTCCTGCGGGAGGTTTGTTCCTAGACCTGACTTCCTGGCACACGCCCTGTATCTTAGCCAATCGATAACATTTCTATACTCCTGTCTAAGATCCTCCGGGATTATCCGCATTCTTTCCAGTTGCTCATGTACCGTTTTCTTCCATTCGGCATCTCCGTAGTTGATGAACCACTGATTCTCGACGATCTTGACCACACACTCGGTCCTACATCTGCAGTAGATGGGGCTGTTAGTCAACTCGTAGAACTTTTCGGCGAATCCTTCCCTTTCAAGATCGGATTTGACTAGGTCTTTGGCAACAGAGACCTTCATACCGGCATATTTGCCGGTATTGTCTTTCATAACGCCATCATTGAACTCTTTCAAGTAGACTTCCTTTGTGGCCTCCTCAGCCTTTTCGTCCATTTGGGACTTGATGCTCATTCGTTCGACAACATCGACGGCAGGAAGCTCGGAATAGCCGTCAACTTTGATGATTGAGATCGGGGAGACCTTTCTGATCCTCGAGGGCTCTAAATGGTATTTCTTCGATAGCTGCTCCAATTCGTTATCCTTCTTCAAGTCGATCAAAGCCAGATAGTCATAGGGGGCATGCCCTGGAACACTCATAACCAATCCAGTTCCAGTCTTGGGATCAACGAATGATGCTGGCAGAACTATGCTTTTCCGGCCGGTTAGGGGGTTGGATGCCATAATTCCGACTAACTTGCTTCCAAGTACCTCTTTCTGATCAGAGAAGTCGATTTTCCGGGATTGATATTTCAGCTTCTCATAGCACTCCTTCGAAGCCACCCATTTCTCTCCATTGACCAAGACGATGCGATACTCAACGTCGGGGTTGACCCAAATATTCGTGACACCGAAAAGAGTTTCAGGGCGGTACGTCGTCACCGGAAGTACGGATCCGTCGTCCAGTCTGAACTTAACTAAGCACACTTCAGCGATCTCGGGTTCTACGTCTCCCTGTGTGTCATGCATTCCTACGGGGCCATTATCGGATGGGCACCAGCCGACAGGGTGCGTTCCCTGAACAAGGTAACCTTTACTACTCAGTTTCCTGAATTGCCATTGGATGAATTTCTTGTAGACTGGATCTATTGTGGTGAATTCTCGTCTCCAGTCTACCGAGTAACCCATCTCCTTCATTCCAAGTTTTAGTTCATTGTGGAAATACTTGGCGAGGGTCATTGGATCGCTAAAGGATTCCACTACACCAGGCGGAACATGATAGATCCCTATGAACTCTTTTATTAGGTCACTGTCCTTGTTGGCTACTCTCTTTGCCATAGCTAGAACAGGAGTTCCTGTATAGTGGAAACCCTGTGGATACAGGACGTTGAATCCCCTCATCCTCTTGTATCTAGCATATACATCGGTTAAGCTGTATGTTCTCCCGTGACCAATGTGCTGCGGAGCGTTCACGTATGGATAGGCGACTGTTAAGAAGAATTTCGGTTTCGATGGGTTTACATCAGCTTCGAAGATTCTTGCTTCTTCCCAACGCTTCTGCCACTTTTCTTCTATTCTCCTGAATTCGAAGTGTTGTGATGCCATTGTCAGAATTGACCCCCGTTATTTTTGTGACCGTCCCACTCGGCAATACTTGCCGATGCTTTGGTGATGAACTGATATTCATATATGGGATCCGAGCTTTCAGAAGACTGCCATGTAGAATGCAAAACTGGCATGTCTGCTAGCGAGTATTTCTGGTATTCTACATGAAAGAGAAGGAATAGTTGGCGCCTATTATAAGAGTTATCACGTGAGGGCAGAGACGCGAAGATAGAACTAGAGACCGATGAGATTATAATCCCTCAAAACCATTCTATCTGGTTCCTCCTCTCTTGGGCAATCTCCTATGATAGTTGCACATTGTCACTAATTAACATTTGGTCGACTTTGCTTGACTCTCGTTTTGCTAAAGCCTCTCGTCGAGAAGTGAATAAGAGCGACGAAATCTAACGAGTGAAGTACGTGAGGCCCTTTGTCAACTATATTCAACGGTGCTGCTTGCCCCACCCTCACCACGATGTACTATTGCATAGTTGCCGCCAGCCCATCCCTTGACAGCATCTAAATGGGAGATCAGGATTGTCAAGCCAAAGAGTTTTGTCAGTTCCTGGATTATATCGATGGTTGAGTTCACTCCTTCACCGTCGAGGCTTCCAAGATCTCCTTCATCGATTACCAGAGTTCTCATCTTTGATAGTCTCTTGCCAGCTTCGGGCAGTTCGCTCAGAACTTTGCTGACTGCAAGTCGGACAGCCAACGCAATGCGCACCTTCTCTCCTCCACTGAACCTTTGGACACCGTATCTGCTTTCCCCGTCTTTTACCCAGATATTCAGTCTCCCGTCTTCCTGCTCCTCTATGGTGATAGCGTCATACCTCCCATCGCTCAGTTGGGCAAGGATGGATGATGCCTCAGAGGCTACTCTAGGCACTATCCTTCTGAGGATTACTGATGGTATGCCATCTCGATGGAAGACTGACTCGAGTCTATTGTAGTCTGAGATCTCGTATTCGAGTTCCTTTTGCTTGCTCAGCAAGTCCTTTATAGTTGACTTGTAGGACATGATATTCTCAAGGTTAGCCTGTATTTCCTCTCTTCTGCCCTTCAGGCCATCGAGTTCTTTGCTAAGATCAGCAAACTGTTTCTGTGTGGTTGAAAGTCTTCCTCTTGTATTTTGGTATTCTTCTTTGATGGGTTTTGTGGACTCTAGTTCCTTCTCTAGCCTGCCATACTCTTCCGTGAGAATTCTGTGCTCCTCTGTCAGCGATTCCACAGTCCTCTCCAGGGTTGAGACGCTCTGCTTGATCTTTGCTAGCTCTTCTCTTGCGCTGATGCCCTCGCCCACCTTCTGCCTCAACCGATCATATCTGACTGGATCGTAACCAGATTCGGCGAGATAGCCGATTTTGGCACCATATTCTTCAAGACTCTTGTTTGCGTCTCGCAGATTCACTGGACCCTTGCCATCGATTTCACCGACCATAAGAGTTTGCTCATTGAGGGAGCTTTGCCTCTCCGACAGAGCCTTGCAGGCTTCAGCGGTCTGTTTCGTTATGGCGTCGAATTTAACCTCAAATGTTGAGAGCTTTGGAAGTTCAGTAACAAGGTCATCTAGAGTCTCATTCACGATCTTTCTGGTGGTGCTTAGTTTCTGTCTCTTCTCTACTGCAACCTTCTTCAGTTCTGTCAACTTTCCACGGTCGTGGGTCGCGATCTTCGCGGCTTCGAGATCTCTCTCTAGTCTTCCAAACTCTGTCGCGGTTTCTTCAAGTCTATCTATGCTTTCTTTGTGTTTCCTTGTCAGAACCGAAACAGAAGGTCCACTTGATCTCTCGTCATTTTGCCTCGAAAGAGACTCTTTCTCATTCAATAGTTCTTCCTGTTCCTCCCTTAGTCGGCTGATCGCTTCTTTTTCTTGGTCAAGCCTGATCCTGACGAGTTTCTCTAGGACCTCTTTCTGATTTGTCACCTTGACATATTCATCCCGCAATGCCGACATCGATTCGTATTCTTTCCTTAGTCGTTCTGCCTCGTTCGCCTTCTCCACGTAGTTGCCAAGTTGTTCTTGAGATTTTGACAATGCAGATCTGTTATCGAGTAATTTTGATTGAGTGTCCTTTACTCTTACTTCCACGAGCTTAGATTTGGTTTCAGCTACTATGAATTTGTTGACATTGTTTTCGAGTTCAGAGACGCTCAGTTCCAGTGCGTGAAGTGAGGTCTCAGTTTCAGCTTTCTTTTTCTCTGTTTCCTTGATCAATGGGTCAAGTTCCTTGCGTTTGTCGAGCCAGTTCTTCTCCTGAGCTAGGAATTCCTCTTTCGCCTCAAGGCTCCTGTTTATTTCTGCCAGCTTCGTCTCAGCCTCGACCCGGCCTTCTTTTGTCTTTTGCAGAGCTTCTTCATATATTCCCAGCCTGAATAGCGATATGAAAATGTCTTTTCTCCGTGACGGGTCCTCTGCGATTAGTCGCTTCATCTCCTCTTGTCTAATGATTGTGCTATTGACGAATCCTTCGTAGTCTAGACCGATGCGCTCAGTGAGAAAACGCTCAGCATCCTTGACCTTCAAGTCAAGACGTCTCTTGTTGACTGACACGTCGAGAAAAGTAGCCTTTCTTGTAGTGTTGTAAGTTCTCTTGACATTATAGATGTCTCCACCCAGTTCAAATTCGATCTCAACGTAACACTCTTTCGAGCCAACTCTGACTAGGTCTTCCTGCTTGTAGCCTTTGAAGTCAGTCACAGATGTTCGCCCGTATATGCACCATGTTAATGCATCGATGACTAGTGTTGATTTTCCTGCGCCGTTCGCGCCCACAACTGTGACCGATTCCAGGCCGCGGAGGTTGAGTTCTGCTTCTTTGAAGCATCTGAAGTTGTGCACACGAATTGTAAGAAGTCTCACTGAGCGTCACCACTCTTCTCAAGCACATCCTCGAGGATCTTCTCTCCAAGCTTTATTACTCGTTTCTTCTCGTCCTCGCTTGCCTTCTTCATTGCGTCCACATATCTGACCAGTTCTTCACTTGGCTTCAGGAAGATTTCACCTGCTTCCAAGCCAGGGTGAACCTCTTCCTTACTCAACTCATAATCGAGTTCCCAGTGAAAGGCATTCTTCAATAATGCATTGATAGTATCTTGTCTTAGGTTCAAGTTGGTTTTCAATTCTGCTGTAGCATTACGTATAAGAATTCTGATTATCGCCTCTTTCTCTTCTCCCTTAGCCGTCAGCTGCCCCAAAGTCTTCAGAAAATCAGCTAACGGATCTCTTCCGTTCTTGTCTGTCCGTTTTTCTGGAACTAGAAACTCAAACACTTTCATTGGGCGAGTCGGAACCTTAACGAATTCCGCTCCAAATTGATCGGATCCGGACGTGTCAAGAAGAATAAAGCCCTTGTCTTCGTCGTATTCGTTGAAGCTGGTTCTTTCCGTGCTTCCGCTGTAGAAAGCCATCCCCCCTTGGGAAGGCTGGCTCACGCGTTGATGCTTGTGGACATGCCCACAGGCAACATAATTGAAATCTCTCATGGGGATTGCTGTTCTTGGAAGAACAATGTCGTTGATCACGTGTTCAGTGTGACCTACGTCTGTCCCCTCAATCATGTAATGCATCATCAGAATTGACTTCCTATGTCCCCTGCTCTTAGCTATGCCAGCCATGTCGTTTAGAGTCTTCGAAATTGCGTCTACAATGATAGTGTGCCTGTCAGAGATCGTCAACTCTCTTTCAGGCACCTTCAGGTCAATGCGATTCTTTGCGTAATCGAACCATCTAGATGGGGGTAGATAGGGGAACGCGTAAATGTCGACCTCATCTGAACTTCCGTTTGCTCTCAGCGCCAAGGGTTCGGCAGAGGGTCTATGGTAAACACTAACAGAGTCAATATGCTCTAAGAGTTGGAGTGGAGAGGCTGAACCCAGCAACCTAGGAGTATCGTGGTTTCCTCCGATTATGACTACCTTGGTTCCCTTCCGGGTTAATTCCGTGAGTGAGTCCAGCACGTCTTTTCTTACTTTGTTGACCGGATCGATCCTGTCAAATATGTCTCCGCACATTAGAACAGCGTCAACGTGTTCCTTAGCGGCAAATTCCATAACAGAAAGAAATGACTTGGTAAAGTCTTCAGCCCTGATTCGAATCCCGGTTGATGGATCGATCTTGCTGTACGCTTTTGGGAATATACCGAGGTGCATATCTGAAACATGAATGAGCCGCATATGTCAAAGGTAGCCTCCGTAATGCGGAAAATCCTAACCACAATATGAGATCTATAGGCGCTCCGAAACTTCCTTAAGTCTCTTCTTGCTCTCATCAACTGAAGAGGAATCCTTGCCGCTGTCCGTTCCTCCATGTCCAGGCTCGTTCTTCCGCGTTTTCATCGGGCTCCATATATCTTTTAGAGATTCATCGTAGTTGCCAACCTTGAATACTGTGTGATTTGGAAAGGCGTACCCAAAACCCAGGCACTCCTGTCTTCCGATCCTTGCAAGAACGTTTCTCCACTTAGCAGGTTGCTCGCTCCCACTTAATGCTGCATCGATGTCTCTCTCCTCTCCCAAGTGAAACAGAAACCTCGTGGGCATTTGACTTATAACCTCATCGTAAATCGCTGATGGGCGCTGATCCACGACGCAGAGCGTGAGCTTGAACTTTCTCATCTCGCGAGCGATCTTGCCGAAGACGCTTCTCCTAGAGAGTTCCGGCGACAGGAACTTGTGCCCTTCTTCCACCATGATCTTGGTAGGTTGATACACATCGGGATTAGAAGTGAACTTTTCATAAAGACGGCGAGTGATCATGTTAGAAACCATGACATACGTTCCAACATCCATACCATACTTGCCAAAATCCAGTACGACACTCTTGCCGGATTTCAGGTAGTTTAATATGTTCTTGACGCTGTCGATCTCGGTTTTCTCCTTAACGAAACTGAGACGCACGATCCTAGCATGAATCCTCCTCTGAATTGCAGCCAAAGTTCCCCGGGGGATGTTGCCTGGCGTAGCTTTGCCCTTCTCATCGGTTTGACCTCCAGTCATGGCTAGTAGTTCATCGAGATCGTAATTGACCAACGCATCAAGCCAATTCTCCTTGATGTACCTTCGGCAGATCAAGTCCAGCGAGTCCTTCATTGTTTCAGTCAGATCCTCAAAGCTTATCTCCAGGTCCTCAGGTTCGAAAGACGAGTAAGGTACTTCGAATGTTTCGTCATACTCCTTGGAGGATGCTGGGTCAAGAGTCATGTAGACGACTCTGTCTTTGAAGAAGTGCTTGAGACCGGGGGAGCCGTCAGCTCTACTCCTCCAACCATACTCTGACTGCATGTCGAAGGCCAAAATGCATCCTTGCTCCGAATCAACGACACACCCAGCTAGTAGCTTTGCTAGCCGGGTCTTGCCGTAGCCAGTTACCCCGGCAATCATGGCTGACAGTTCCATGAATTTCCCTATATCAAGAGGCAACAACGAGTCTGTGCCAAGTAGAGTTCCGATTGAATATCTGATCTTTCTTTCAATTGGTCCATAAACTAGACTTATGTCTTTCGAGTTTGCGCGATGGACCTCTGAAAAGTGCTTCGGAACGGTCACGGGCGGGGATATTTCAGAAGTCATCTTGTTGACCATTGACACTGGATTGGCGCTGATGTACGAGAAGAATATTGAGCCGTATGGGTACTCGAAGGCTTCAAACGAAGAAGCTGCGGCATTGCCACTTTTCCTAGTCGCCGCCTCTCTGAACCCGGCGATTCGGTCAACCAGACCTTGGTCAGTTGAAGATAGCACAATGTCATTGATTATTGAAAAGAAATCGTATCTCTCCCCTTCGCAGACAACAGGGATCCCTATTTTCAGGTCCTCAGGTGAGACATTGTCATTGAGTCGGATCAAGAGTCCTTCAGTTGTGCTAGCCCCAACTACCCTACCAATACCATAATCAGACTCGTTTGGAGCATCTACATTCCTTCTTCTGTTGTTGCCGCCTGACGAGGGCATCGTATTACTCATTTAGACAATCCCCCATATTTCTTCCCTAAACCTTTGTCTGAAATCTGAATACCGTTAGACAAATCTAGGTTATGTTTTTACCGAACCTCTAACCAGCTGGGATCCTTTCCCTTTCCTTGAAATCCCGTCGAGTTGCGTGTGGAAATCACTTCTAGTGGTTCCATAGATGGATGCCAGGTATGAAAGCGCTTCCTGATATGTAAAACCACTCCGTATTGCTGCCTGTAGGCAAATCGATTGAAGAGCAGGAAACATGTGCCTTAGCGTGACGGCAAGTTGGTGAGCTTCTGCGGACGGAAAAGGGTAGCCAAGACAAAGTTCATTTGACGTATAGTAGGCGATGCTCTTGATAATGCTTTCAGTGCTATGGCACCACGCCTTGGGGTTTACGGTTTTCTCATTGATGTCTATCCTGAACGGTTGGACAGCCAGGGGGTGCAACTTGGCATATCTCAATTTTACGTCCCCTGGAACCTCAATATACCAACAACCCTCGAGATTCTTCTTTCTTGCGATTTTTTCTGCATAGATCTCGTCGCGATACATGCTGTTAAAGGAGGATTTTGAGGTGCCTTTCACAATGCCTACGAATGCGCTGGAATTACTAAAGCAGTTTCTAGCCGTGGCATCAATGTGTTCCTTGAATGGAGCTTCACTTCTTCTGGCCAGGCCACCGTCGATGGCGATAATCGTGTTGCTGTGAACACTCGAGACCTTATCAGCCATCTCGAACTCCTTTGCTACCATATACAGCTCGGCGGCAAAATCAGTTCTGTCCTTATTGACATATGAACGAGATGCTGTCTCACTCGACGAGTCCGGTTTGAGTTCAGCGTTTTTCCCATGCCTTTCATCATTGTCGGGGGCGGTAATCCCCTTAGTCGTCTCCTCACCTGTCTCTATATCTATAAGGGATGAGGAAGATGAGGTGATGTGGAGGATTTGCCTCATGGTTCTGTCATCTATGTAGTCGGTGACAGATTCATCAAAGCTCAGAAGCGCTACTCGGTCATCACACACTTGGTTGATTATCTTGAAATCATTACCGTAGGTTATCGCGGCGACTCTGACAGCGACAACTGATGTCGCCCCTAATCTCCAGAGAAAAATAAATGATCCATCGATGGCGGTGAAACTACTAGCCTGACTCGTTTCGGGGAACTCAAATTGGTTATACTGTATCTTCTCGATATCCTCTGTCATTCTGTCCTCTTGGCCAGCCATTGCAGTCTTAATCTTTCCAAAAATATCCACCAAACTCTCGACGTCTATGGGCATCTTGTGTTCACCCCAGAAAATACTGGTCCCTTGACCCGTACTTTCAAAGACCAGACAAGCATAGATCTATGAGATCCTAGGTGGACTGAGATATTTAAGCGTGCCAACCAGGAGATTACTGGATGACAGCGAAAAAGAAGGACGTGATCCGAGGGCAGCTTGCTCGGTTGGGAATTCTGGTTCAGGATTCCTTTGCGATTATCTCAGCTATTCCTCTTGCGACCACATCGATGATCTTTTCCCTATAGGCTGTGTCGATTGCGACTAGCCCATAGGACTTTACTCCAAGGATAGATTCTATCTCTTGGGGAGACAAGCGATTGGGCAGGTCTTGCTTATTTGCTATGCCGATTAGTGTTGCCTTCGGCTCAATAGTTTTCACAAGGTTCATAAGGTTCTTTGAACGCTCAACGTTTGTTCTTGAGGAATCTGTTACGAGCAAAACCAGCTTGGAGTTTCTCAGGAAGATGGGCCAAGTCCTATGATACTGCTCTTGGCCTGCAAGGTCCCATACTCGGATTCTAGCATTCCTGATTAGTATGTCTTCTCTGTCAACGTTAGCGCCGATTGTTGGGAAGTATGCTGCCGGCGCTGCAACTCCCTTTAGCAGTTTGAAAATGGTTGTCTTTCCCACCGCACCGTATCCGGCCAGAGTCAGCTTGATGATTTGAGTTTCCTCTTCACCAGCCGAAGAGGATTTCCCTGAAGGCGCTTCGATGACGTCAACCTGCCTCTTCAGAACCCTATCGCCAATCTCCTCGAGCGACTTATCGTCGGCTGCAATGCTCTTGACCGAGATTACGTCAGAACCGCTTGAACTACCCGAGCTCCCAGCTGATGCAGCATCTGAGGCGACGCGTCTGAAGTCACTGGGGCCAGTCGACACCCCTGCCTCTGAACCTGCAACCCCCAAACCCTCAATGCCTGATTGAATCTCTTTGAGCTCGGTACCAAGCTTCCTCAATGCATCAATAAGTGAATCCACCAGAGCCTCTAATTGACCAGCTATCTTGGTTACGCGAGACATCAGCTTCTTGTCTGTGTTGCTCACTTCTACGAACCCCCACCGCTCACTAGGCACAGGGTTCCTCTGACCACTGCTTGAATATGCCAGCTACTGTCCAAAAGGCTAGCAGATGGCCCCTTGCCACATACTATTGAACCTACCTATATTTATTAGCTTCCCGCCACCATCGCGCGACTTCCTTGTAATGGGCTAACTTCGCAACTTCTGGAAACTAACACTACAAGGTGCTCACTGATTGTCTCCTTGCTTGCTCTCCTTGTCATCTTTCCCAGTCAGGGAATGAGGGTAGGCATAAGTCTTCCACGGAGTCTGGCTTTGAATAAAAAGAAACTCTATTTCTGGAGCATCTATACCGAGCAGCTGCGCCAAGCGCCGCATGCCTAGTTCTTCTATAGCGTGCTGGTTTGCGTACACGTAGTTCATGCCCAGCTCAATCGACAGTGTCGCTACGTCCCGAGAAATACTTCCAGCTAGACACGTGTCAACGCCCTTGTTCTTGGAAAGCCGCAATAGATCAGCCACACCGTAGTCTCCGGCCAGCACCACCACCTTCTTGACTGAGGCGTGTAGGCTACCTGTGTAAGCAACATCGGTCGACCTAAGCCTCTCAACGACTCTTTCGATAAAATCAGATAGTTGGACATCGTCGCCATCTTTTCTGCTTTCTTTCTCATGGTGTCCAGTGAAGTTGCAGACCCTGCCAATCGGAGTCTCCTTGCCCTCTTGCTCAAGGTTCAAAGGCTCGGTGACGGTAAGACCCAAGACATCTGCAAGCGTATCGTTCACCCCGCATTCTGCAGATAACCAGCTAGTATGAACGACATAGAGAAGTAACCTGTTCTCGATGAGCAGTCTGGCCTTCTCGAACAACTCATCCGTAATAGACGCCGTTGGATTCGACAAGATGCCGTGGTAGCAAAGCAGGATATTGGCTCCTCCAGAGACTGCCTTGAGAATCACCTGAGGGCCTGCATCAACGGCAATCGCGCACTTTCTAATTCGCGTTTTATCTTGGATCGCTGGGTCACGTGGACCCACCTGAATGCCGACGAGATCCCCTAGTAGGGCTAGCCTCGGCGGGCAGAATTTCTCGACGCAACTAATGAATTGTCTTAGATTCATGGCCATGTGTAGAAGGTACCACGCAGATCTTATAATATCACCGTTTGATTCCGGCCTGAAAATCAACCGCAGCAAACAGCTAGGCAAACAACCGCGCGGACCAAGACTGATTGTAGCTCGCTATTCGGGAAAGAAAGATTTCGGATCATTGGAGAGCAGTCGAGAAGAACTTTGCGAAGGATAATCTATCCTGCTGTCTTCTTCCAACCCGTAATCAGGTGGAGGTGCGGCGCTCGGGATTTTCACCCTGGAGAGCTGGCATTCCAGCATGGGGATTTGAACCCGAGTATCCACCCTCGACCAGCGTTAAAGCCGAGGTTTGAGGCTTGGAAGGCCTCAGTCCTAGACCAGACTAGACCAGCGCCGCAAAGCTCACAGTTATTGAACTCTCTTCATGTTTTTGCTTCTTAAGTTTTTCTCTGATCCCTAGATTGTTCGCCCCTATCCTAAAGTTGTGACGCTCTGGTCGATAGCGAAAAGAAAGAACTAAGAAGTAAGTAGATGGTGCGCCGACCGGGACTTTCATTCCGCATGGCAGTCCCCATGCCGGTTTTTGAACCCGGGTTGTGCCGACATGCTGATCTTCCTGGGAGATCAGTGTTATCGGCGTGGCAGGCCAATGTCTTAGACCATTCCAGATCCCTAATTGGTTGACTGGACCATCGGCGCACGCACTTCCTATTGGAGGAAGAATTCTAGTTAAGAATTATTTAAATGCTTTGTATCAAAAGTCTATGTGTATCCGTATCGTCCAAAGTAATAAGTGATTATCATGGCTGACGCAACTCCGAGGGAGTTGGCCCAGAAGTTCGGCTACTCTACTTACCTCGTCGAACGGTATGTCGAATTATTCGGTTTGGATAATACCCTAAGGCTTCTCGAAGCTAATGAGATGGGATTGAAGAGATGCATTAGGATAAACACACTTCGCGTGCAAACCGACAATCTGCTACAGAGGTTGGAGCGCAAGGGTTTTAAACTTGGGAGAATAGGATGGGTTCCTTATGGTTTTCGCGTTCTCGAAGAAAGGTTCCCGCTTGGATCGACTCCTGAATTCATGATGGGGTACTACTACGTCCAAGATGCTGCTTCTATGCTTCCCGCTTATGTCCTGGCGCCTGGGCCAAATGATTGCGTCGTTGATTTGGGCGCGGCCCCTGGTGGCAAAACCACCCAACTTGCGCAGATCATGGGGAACAGGGGAGTCATCGTTGCAGTCGATCTCAGCCGTGAGAGGATGAAGTCTCTCCGGTCAAACCTTTCAAGGTGTGGGGTTGCCAACGTCATCGCTTACAGAATGGATGGAAAGGATTTGCCAAGCCTAGATCTGACAATTAACAAGATTCTTCTTGACGCCCCCTGCTCTTGCGATGGCGTAATCCCCGTCGATCCCTCAAGAAAGAAGAGCAGAACCATCGAGGACATAAAATTCTGTTCTATGATACAGAGAAAACTTGTCGTTAGTGCCATTAGAAGCCTTCAACCTAAGGGAGAGATGGTTTATTCTACTTGCAGCACTGCACCTGAGGAGAACGAGTTTATCATTGCAGACGCAATACGTGAATTTGACGTCGAAGTGATGGATACTGGTCTGGACTTCGGAGATGAAGGACTTCGGGAGGCGTTTGGAGTGAAACTTCCAGACGAGCTACGACTGGCCAGGCGGTTCTATCCACATAAACATGGAGTTGAAGGTTTTTTCCTCTGTAAACTAAGGAAGAGGTAAGGCAATAGAATGTCGGCCATAGAATTCGGATCGATCTCAGTAGATGAGAGAGCAACTATAATGGAGAGCATTGATACCCTCCTGGGCAAAGATGTAGCTTCGAACGTCATTGGTCGGCTCGAGATCGTAGTCGCCCGAGGTAAGCGAACCGAGCTCTTCCTTGTGCCCGCGGAAGTTATGAATGTCTTCAAGAGAACGCGGAACAGACGTAATCCCTACTGCCTGGGCATCTATCTCGGGGATCTCAAGAATGATGATCTATTGCTAAGCATTGAAGGAATCACATTATGTTCACCTTACACCGAGAAGAAGGTCAAAGTCTCAGACAAAGGCGAACAATCTGTCCTATATGGAAGGGACATCTCGCGTGCCCTAGTTGATGATTACCCCAGTTCTATCACGAAAGGAGATAGAGTTGTAGTGGTCAACAGGCTTGGGGAGCCATTGGCTCTTGGGAAGGCGCTCATAGATGGCGATAAGTTCAGGAATAGTGACGTGAGCCTCTGCGTGTTAGAGAATATTCTTGATAGAGGTTGGTATCTCAGAAAAGGCAAGTAATGGGGGTCTCAACGAGGCTTCCTCCTTGTTCCCCAGAAGACTAAGTGAGAGGTTTGCGTGACACTACATTTAAATTCAAGTAGGGTGACGAGTGTTCTCCACCTAATCAGCACATGCTTCAAAGACTTGGTGATCAGGCTCTTGGTAAAGCAACAGACTGACTCTGGAAGCGAATCTGCAGCAGAGCGGAACGACGCCATAAAGGTAGGCGACTTTTTGCTTGTCGATTACATTGGGAGAGTCAAGGACACTGGAAACCTCTTCGACTTGACTGTTGAAGAAGTTGCTAAGAAAGAGAAGGTATACCGCGAGGACGAAGCTTACGGACCTAGGCTCATAGTAATCGGCGAGGGGCTAATGCTCAAAGGCTTTGACGACGCGGTAACTTCGATGAAAGTCGGTGAAAGCAAGACGATCGAGTTACCACCCGAAAAGGCATTCGGTCTAAGAGATTCGAGCAAGGTAAAGGTTTACCCAGTTTCGGCTTTCAAAAAGAGTGACGTCAGACCGTATGTGGGTGCAAGAGTCACAGTCGAAGGTAAGACGGGATTTGTTCAAAGCGCTGGGGGTGGCAGAGTTAGAGTCGACTTCAATCCCGTACTTGCTGGGAAGACACTTGTATATGAAATCACGGTCAGGAAGAAGATCCTAGACGAAAATGAGAAGCTTAATGAGCTAATCAAGCGCCGAATCAGAGGCGCTGAGACCTCCAAGTTCCAGATGAATAAGGAAGGCGAAATCGTTTCAGTTATCATGCCCAAGGAGACATATCTCGTTGATGGAGTTCAACTAGCCAAAACTATGATCGGTAGAGACATATTGAAGAACATTGAAGGCGTGAATTCGGTCAGATTCATTGAGGTTTTTGACAAGGAGACATTCAAGCTCAAGTAGCTGTAACTCTTCTCAGTTTACATAGGGTGAGTTGCTCATTATTCTCACACTTACCTGACAGCCTCTCAACAACCTCTTCGATCCTACATTTGTCGCCCTCATGGAGCCCGAGCGGGTTGCAGTCTTTTGCCTTGTCGCATTCAAGGTGAGCGCATTTCTTCGGCTTGTAGGTTATTGAGGAGCCAGGAAAACATGACCTCGAATCCAGTAGAGCCAAGATCGGCGCTTCCTTCACCTCGACCAGCGTAACTCCTCCTTCATGAAGGTCACATTGATGAACAATGCCCCTCGACTTTGTCACTTCGTAGACTCTGCCCGGTTCGAGTTTCTGGCATACCTTGATGAGTTTGCACTCCATGCAGTTTTCGACAACCCCACAGTGCAAGAAGATCGATCCGGTCTTAGCTTGTTTTGTTCCTACCAATGTCAATATTGTGGACATCTGGGGATCGTCTCCAAACTAGATTCTTCTGTTCGACGCCAATCGCGGAGAAACAGTTGCAGGTTCGGGCTCATTGCCCATCTTTCAGATCACGCCAGTGTGCTCTGCAAGTCTCCTGGCCGCCTCTTTGCTCAACCCCTTTTCGCCTAGGATTGTGTATCGCTCAGGTCTTGTCGTGTGAGCTATGTGCAGAGCCTCGATTACTACTTCGTCGTCGATTCCGAGTTCAGCGGCGGTTGTTGGCGCTCCTATGGTTTTGAGTGCCTGTCTTATCTTCATCCAGTCTCCGTCATGTAAGTGCTCCATCATAATCGTCCCGACACCGCATTGCGCGCCGTGGAGCGCCGGCTTCGGTGCTATTCGATCCAGTGCATGGCTAAACATGTGTTCCGACCCGCTAGCGGGTCTACTGCTGCCAGCTATGCACATCGATATTCCGCTTGAGATCAATGCCTCTAAGAGTAGCCTGAGAGCTGATTCAGTCCTCCCCTTGATCAAAAGAGTGTTTCTCATGACGACCGCGGCGCTTAGTTTTGCGATTGAAGCGGCATACTCCCCATAGTATTCGTTATGAAGCTTGTAGGAGAGCTTCCAGTCTTTGACAGCAGTCCAGTTGGCAATCGCGTCTCCACATCCAGCAACCAGTAGCTCGTCAGGGGCATGCATTATCACGTCGGTGTCTGCGATCACCGCCATCGGCGCTTGCGCTTTCACGGAATGAGGCTCGTCGATTCCTCTGACTGATGCTTGAGGCGATGCAATGCCGTCATGAGATGCGGTGGTCGGGATACTCACGAACGGTATGTGCTCATTGAATGAAGACAGCTTAGCTATGTCTATGCTTCTTCCTCCGCCTACACCGAGAGCTACCGTTGCCCCCAATTCACGAATCTTCGTCTGAGCCTTGTCCACATTAGCGAGATCAGCCGCCTCAATTATGAAGACACTTACCTCATAGCCTTCATCATTAAGGGAATCTCCAACACTTCCTCCAGCGACTTTCACGGTCGTCTTGTCAGCCACCAACAACGCCGGACCACTCAAGCCAAGCTCTTTGCAGAGCTTTCCCGCTGAAACCAGTACATTCTGGCCAATCACTATGTGTCTCGGCAATTGTATTTGGTGAAAAGGAAGCATTCTCTGCCTTATCCTCCCTTACGGCGCCGACCTTGAAACTAAGATATGGTATTAGGCGTTGATCCATCTATTAAGTAGTTCTATTTGACATCCTGTGCCACCATTCAACGACCGAATCACGCGACGAATTCGGTGCGAGAGAAAGCGAACTTCACTTCCTCTGCACGAAATACTTAAATATCGGTTATCTTTCATCTCAAAACATCTTCTGTATATTCTGCGTACTTCTACTTCACAAACTTTTCTCTCGTTTTGGAGTGTGTCAGGTGTTGACGTGGAGGAACACTAGGGACAACATACCAGATAACACGTTGAAAGGAACCACAACTGTTGCCCTAACATGCAAGGACGGCGTTGTTCTCGCAACCGACAGAAGGGCAACCATGGGATACTATGTTGCTTCCAAAACCGCTAGGAAACTCTTCAGAATAGATGAGCACCTCGCTGCCACCATCGCCGGGTCGGTTGCTGACGCGCAGAGGGTTATGGACTCTTTGCAGGCAGAGACCAATATCTTCAAAGTCAGAGTGGGTGTTCCTATGCGGGTCAAAGCGGCCGCCAATCTTCTATCATCTATTCTTTTTGAGGCAAGACTCTTTCCGTATTTGATGGAGGCTGTCGTTGGAGGAATTGATGAAACTGGGCCTCAGCTGTATGCACTCGATCCCGTAGGCAGCTTGACTACCGAGAAATTCGTTGCAACCGGCAGTGGGGGTCCAATAGCCTATGGATTGCTGGAGGATTCGTATTCTGAAGATCTCACCGTGAAAGATGGGATACCGTTAGTCATCAGGGCCATAAGATCGTCGATGGAGAGAGATGCTGCTTCGGGAAATGGATTCGACGTAGCGTACATCACGAAGTCAACTTATCATGAACTCTCCGAGAGCGAGATCCGGAAAGTCTCTGAAGAGCTCAATGCAAAAAAGAAGAAGGCTCACTCATCCTAGGGTTTTTTTCGAAGATGAGTAGTCTAAGCAGAGAACCACGTACTAGGTCGTCAGAAGGAATGAATGATGCAAACAGATGATGCGTTAAATGACATTAGGCAAACGATAGTCCAAGGACTACCAACGTCGTCTATGGTCACCAGTGTCGAATTTGAAGGACCAGAGATCGCTGTGTACTCCAAGAACCCGAAAGTCCTGCTTGAGGACGGTGGATTCGTCAAAGAGCTTGCAAAGAAGCTGAGGAAAAGAATAGTTCTGCGTTTCGATCCCAATGTTCGCACGAAGAAAGAGGATTCAGAGAAGAAGATCAGAGAGATTGTTCCAACTGAGGCGGAGATAACCAAGATATATTTTGACGAGAATGTCGGAGAAGTGGTAATAGAAGCGAAGAAGCCCGGACTTGTCATCGGTCGAAACGGCAACACGCTGGGAGAGATAACGAGGCTAACTTACTGGAGACCCTCAGTAGTTAGAACTCCACCTCTTGAATCGAGAACCGTGATGCAGATCTCGAATATCATGCAGAAGGAGAGCGAAAAACGAAAACAGATATTGAGAGAGGTCGGACAGAGGATCTACCGAATACCCGTCTTCAAGAACGACTGGATACGAATAATAGCGCTAGGTGGATTCAAAGAAGTGGGGAGAACCGCTATTCTTGTTCAGACGCAGGAGAGCTCCGTGCTGGTTGATTGTGGGGTGAACGTGGGAAGTTCAGAAAACGCGTTCCCAAAGTTATCCGTAAACGAGTTTAATGTAAACGAACTTGACGCCGTCATAATAACTCACGCTCATATCGATCACTCAGGTTACCTGCCTTTCCTGTACAAGTATGGGTACAGGGGACCTGTCTACTGCACGAAAGCCACCAAGAATCTAATGACACTTCTTCAACTGGACTACTTGGATGTCGCAGAAAAAGAAGGGAAACTCCTGCCCTACAGTCCAAAGGATGTAAAGGAGACCGTCTTGCACACCATTACGCTGGATTACGGGGAAGTAACCGATATTTCGCCGGACATAAGACTCACGCTTCACAATGCGGGACATATTCTTGGTAGCGCCATGGCCCATCTCCATATAGGAGATGGCTTGTATAACATGGCATACACGGGCGACTTCAAGTTCGCCAGAACACGATTGCTTGAACCAGCTAACGTCAACTTCCCGAGACTCGAGACTCTAATCATGGAATCCACTTACGGTGGACAGAACGATATAATGCCGCCAAGAAACAGGACGGAGGAACAACTCGCAAGGATCATCAGAGAGACTATTGGCAGACGCGGAAGAGTATTGCTTCCTGTGCTAGCAGTAGGGAGGGCACAGGAACTCATGATCGTCTTGGAAGAACTAATCCGTAGAAGGATCATAGATGAGGTCCCGATATACGTTGATGGAATGACCTCAGAAGCTACGGCTATACACACAACCCACCCAGAGCTATTAGCCCAAGATCTGAGAGAAAGGATTTTTCACCAGGGCCGCAACCCGTTTCTGGCAGAGTACTTTGTCAAGGTTGAAAGCGGCGTCGCCAGGCCCGAGATAGCTACAGGAGAACCATGCATCATAATAGCAGCATCGGGCATGTTGACTGGGGGTCCAAGTGTGGAGTACTTCAGGCTAATGGCAAGCGATGAGAAGAACTGTATGATATTCGTGAGTTACCAAGTTGAAGGAACTCTGGGCCGGAGAGTTCAGAAAGGATGGCATGAGATTCCTCTTCCACTCAGGGATGGAAGAACTGAAGTAGTCAAGGTCAACATGAGGGTTGAGACAGTCGAGGGTTTCTCGGGGCACTCAGATCGCAAGCAGCTTCTTGCCTATGTCCGTCAGGTAACACCAAGACCTGAGAGGATAATCCTATGCCACGGAGAGAGCAGCAAATGCTCAAACTTGGCTTCGGCAATACATAATCAGTCGAGAATAGAAACCAAGGTTCCTCAGAACCTTGAGGCAATACGACTAAGATAGGAAGCCAGTCAAACCCGAAATTCGTTAGGGTTGCGATGTACTCTTTTTATAGATTTTGACGAAAGGCGGTGTTACCACAATATAGTCTTGCCCCAGCTGTGCAATATCGCCACCGATAGTTCTACATACACCCCTCAGCTGGTCGACAACTCTTCTAAGTTCCCGATTCTGCCCGTACTGCATTCTACCGATATACGCAATCACTATATTGCCCCTCTCCAGCTCGCCCGAAACCTGCTGGATATTCGACAGGCTTTCAAGATCGACTGACTTGATGTAAATCACATCGGATTCATCTTGATTCACTAGGTCCTTACCCGTCTCGTCTTCTTCGAGCACACCAACCTTCTTCTTCAACTCCTCGAGGTCGGTCAACTCCGAGTCTGCCGTGCTCTTCTCACCGTTCTTTTCTTCTCTTCTGCCTCTTAGAAAACGAGGTAAGGGCACTAGTAGCCTAACCCCCACGTTCCACTGTGTTTGACCTATGGTCATGCAGCTATTATAACCTTTTCATAAGCAGGCAGCAGGTCACGAATTCTGCGAGACACGATTCTCCAGACTCTTTGAGAAGTCCCAGATGCTATCCCCTACATAATGCACGTTGATGACAACCTTGCCCTGGCTCATCTCCTCCATGGTCTTTGCATCAACCAGGCTCACGCCTATGCAGATCGGCTTCAGGTTCTTCTCATCAGATACAATGATTACTTGTTTCGACCTTATCGCCGGATCTATGCCTCGAATGCCACCCCTAAAAACATCGGCCCCATTGCAGATATGAGGCACAGCCTTCATGTCTACGGTTACTCGAGGCAATTGAAGAGCGGATCTTAATACGGACACTAGAAGTGGAAACATCTTTCCGTCCTCGCCCACATAGAAAGTGGGTTGACCATCCACTGCGAAGACTTCTCCCTTCTTCGATGAGAAGCCCTCGACACGGCAACCGCGTGGAAGCAGGGAATCGCCCAGACCTATTGCACTATCAATTCTGGTTCGCAGATCCTTGATGTCATCTTTCCTGAGAAATCTGCCCAAGAGCAATCAACTCCATCCCTCTCAAGGGAATCGCCGAAGAACACGGGGAGAGACGAGGAAATAAAGTTTCCATAACACCCTCGCTTGACTTCGGAGACCCGCATTCTCAGAGAATCGAGCCCTAAAAAGACGATCGTTGGGTGTGCTTCAGCTTGCATCGTTGCTCGAGAGTGCTCACCTCATCGCTCCGCGAATTCGCAGGATTTCAAAAGGTTTAAATAGTTTGCACATAGCTACTCATGTTGCAACCATAGTTAGTTCCAGCAAAGGTGCGTGCTTAGAGAATATGAATCAACAGAGACCACCTGACCTTCTCCAGAGATCACTCGACTCCAATGTCCTAGTTAAGCTGAAGGGTGGCCGTGAAATCCGGGGAAAGCTTCGCGGTTTTGACATGCATATGAATCTTGTTTTGGAAGAAGCCGAAGAGATAGTGGATGACAACAACTCAAAGAAGCTCGGAGCGATCGTTGTGAGGGGAGATAACGTGATCATGATAAGCCCGCCTCCAAGGTGACTTTGAATGACAAAAGGTACACCAAGCTTCGGCAAGATGAATCAGAAGGAGCACATAAGATGCCGAAGGTGCGGCCGTAGGGCCTACCATGTTCGCAAGAAGCGATGTGCTGCATGCGGATACGGCAGATCTAGCAAACTCAGAAGGTACACCTGGCAGACAAAAACCTTGAACAAAGAGAGACTCAGATGAGATCGTGTACGGTTTAGCAGTATTTATTAGGTGTACAAGATCACAAAGCCAGTGCACACCTCAGAAGAACATTGGACTCTGACGATTGGAACCAGAGCAGCAGAATTCTTGTGGGCCGGTAGTTTAGTTTGGAAGAATGCCACGTTGGCATCGTGGAGATCCTCCTTCCGAAAAACAGAAGGAGACCACAAGTCGCGAGTTCAAATCCCGCTTGCAGTCGCTGGCGAGGGAAATTCTCGCCCGGTCCACCACTATTATTCTGTGCAGTATGACCGCATTCTAAGCTAGTTTAAGGCTTCACCGAAAACGAGAAGCTGGCAAAATGCCTTTCTCAGGCATTGTATGGTGGGCGAGGCCGGATTTGAACCGGCGATTCGGCGCTAAAGGTATACCCGTTTAGCTCCACCGCCGTGTCTACCCAGAGAGTATTTAGATGGCAGTCACGTTGCTGTCTCAGTGCCCAGTTACTCTCCTCAGGGCGGTATCATGACCATCCAGAGGTCATCACAGCAGGTGAAGCCTAATCTAGACCACCCGCCCTTCACGAAAACCCCATAGTCATATCCATATATATTGTTTTTTATCTCCGGATTTACTTTGCCCCTTATACCTCTTAGAATGGAGTACACCAATTCAACTAGCTTAATGATGAATAATGGAAGCCAGATAGGGGAATGGAGAGGAACCCTTATTTAGGTGACTTAAGAGATTGCTTTCGTCGTTAGAAGAGTATGGGGCCTATTCTATTGTCGATTGTCTTCACTTGGAGGAAAAGAGCTAACATTGGACTTGCGCTCATGCTCATCGGATTGACAGGTCTTGTGCAGAGTTACGTCGTTTTTAATGCCCAGACGACACTGGGCATAACGGGCATCTATCTTCTGGCCCTTGTCCCGATTGGGGTTACTCTAGCGCTAAGTGGGGTTGAGCTGTCAGTGGCCGAGACCATCTACAGATGGTCCTATTCTGGCAAAAGGAAGACTTCCAAATGGAAGGAGCCTCAGAGGGGTGGTCTCCGCCTCCTCGCGAATAGGATAGAGACGGCTTCCGTATTATCCGCCATACTGGTTCTGACGTTATCATTCTTGTGTTATTTCTCTGTTCTAGTTGCGTGCGTGGGAACTAGCATCCCCCTTTTCACTAGGTTTGTGCTAGCTGAAAGCGCGTCTATGATCGCAGCTGTCTTCCTAGGGATTCTTGGACCCAAAATAATCTAAATGAAGCACTACGATTTTGGGTTCAATTCCGAAGAAAAACTTAAAAGATGAGCCCTCCGAATATAGGAGTTGCAGATGCCGCCGTAGCTTAGCCCGGGAGAAATCTTCAGATTCAACCGACAGCGCCGGTCAAGTGGAGAGGATGTCACATCCTCACGTTGGGCGAAACTGAAGATCCGGTTGTCGCAGGAGGATACTCAGAGAGGGTCGTCTGGTATCCTGCGAGTTCAAATCCCGCCGGCGGCACCAATTTATGTGCGATATTTTTAAGAGTCAGTTCTGTGAACGTTGAATTCCCGCAGAGACACGCGATTGGCGGCGTTGGATCAGTTTTGTCAGACTAATTATGGATTGAGCAGAATGCCTATGGCTTTTCACGCGGTGCCGGACAGGGTGAAAATGGCAAGGTGACTTTTTTGGACGTCGAGGATATTTTCCGGGAATATGACATCCGTGGCGTGTTCAACCAAGATTTGACCCCAGAGGTTATTTCAAAGATAGGGGTCGCATTTGGAACTTTTCTTCAGGGATCGGGCGAGGTGGTTGTCGGGAGAGACACTAGGGTAAGTAGCCAAATATTAGAGTCGATTTTCTCGTCCAGCCTAGCGTCCATGGGCTGCGATGTGACCACGGTCGGCATGGTTCCAATCTCAGTGGTCAATTTTTCTACCTGGAATAGGAAGCCCAAGGCTGGTGCGGTCGTTACGGCATCGCATAATCCTCCCGAGTATAATGGTCTGAGGTTTAGGCACAGCGACGGAACTGGGTACGTTAGCGAGAACAAGGCCATTCGTGACCTCTACTTCGGCGGGAGGTTTTTGAAGAAACGATGGAACGAAGTCGGAAGAATCGCCAGTATCGCCTCCAGTGAGACCTTGACCAATTACTCAGGTTTTATTCGGGACCGAGTAAGGATTGGTAGGAAGCTAAGGGTTGCTTTAGATCCCGGCAATGGTGCGGCGTGTATTGTAGCCCCCACGTTGTTTAAAGAATTGGGGTTTGAGGTGTTCGCGATAAACGATAGACCTGACGGAACATTTCCAGGCAGGGATCCCGATCCGAGCGTTGAAGGTAGAGAAGTTCTAAGCGAGCTTTCTGAACTGGTCGCAAAATCGAAAGCTGATTTCGGCGTTGCCTATGATGGAGATGGAGACAGAGCTGTGTTCGTCGACGAAGTAGGGGAAAGGGCTATTCCAGAAAAGGTGGCAATACTTTTCGCCAATGAGTATCTGAACAAGGGGAAGAAGAAGATTGTGGCAAACGTATCTTGCTCCATGATTCTCGAAGACGAACTCTCTAAAGCGGGCGGGGAGGTAATAAGAGTCAGGGTCGGTGACGTCTTCATTACTGAGGCCATAAAGGTCTACAAAGCTGCTTTTGCCGTCGAGATTTCCAGTCACTTCTATTTCCCCGATTTCTATCCTTTCGACGATGGAATCTTGGCGAGCATCAAGCTAGCTGAAATACTGTCACATTCACACGAGGCTTTTTCAGAATACCTAAGGAAAATTAGGACCTACCCGAGCCTTAGGGAAAACGTAGAATGCCCTGACAGAATCAAGTTCAAGGTTATTGAAATCATCAAAGAGAAGTACCAGAATGAGGGCTACAAGATCGACCTTGTTGATGGTATCCGCGTCGTCATGAGCGAAGGTTGGGGTCTCGTGAGGCAATCCAACACTGAGCCGAAGATAAGGATCACTGTTGAGGGTCGCACCAAGGAGGCAAGCGAAAGATTATTATCTAAATTCAAGTTCGATGTAGCGAATGCCATAAAGAAGATTGGAGGACTGCCACCGGCCTAACGCAAACAGGTGTGTGCGACGCCTCAAATCCTGCCTAGGCCCAAAGGAATAATCAAAGAAAGGGCTATATAGTGAAACCCTATTATGCCAATGGCAATCCACTTTCCAATGGTAGTCTACGAATGATAGAGGTGAAGTCATGAATTGCCAAAAGCCTTCACATTCAGAGGCCTTTCAGTAGAAGAGCTGGAGAAACTGCCAATGGATGAGTTCGCGAAGCTCCTTCCATCTCGTCAGAGAAGAAGCTTATCACGAGGTCTTCCACCCAGACACAAGAAGTTGCTTGAGAATCTGAGACGCGCGCATAGAGCGCTTAGGAAAGGCAAGAAGGTGACTGTCAGAACCCACGATAGGGACATGGTCATACTCCCTGAGATGGTTGAGGTGAGCGTGTCAATCTACAATGGAAAGGAGTTCATCCCCATCGAGATAAGGCCCGAGATGATAGGACACTATCTTGGAGAGTACTCGCCTCCCTGCAAGAAAGTCTCACATGGCAACCCAGGCATAGGTGCAACCAAGTCCTCAGCTTACGTACCACTCAAGTAAAGATCAGAGCTTACAAGTCGTATTTATGCAGATGCGATTGGTTTATATACTTATTAGAGGTCTCAAAACTCTGCAATTGGAATTGGATTTGTTCAGCCAGTGGTGCCTTCGAGCCACTACTACTTCGGGACGAAATACTGGTGAGATGAAAGCCTAAAATGCCAAGTTATGGATACTCAATAATGGGGGTAGACCCAGACAAAACCGTGAAGGCCAGTGGACGGGATCTACGTATCTCACCCAAGAAAACGGCAGAAGTCTGCAGGGAATTGAACGGAATGAAGCTTGAAGAAGCTAGAGGAATGCTTGAAGAAGTCGTCAGCATGACCAGAATGATGCCGTTTCGCCGACATAAGAAGAAGCTTGGCCACCATGCCAACAAACTTAGGGAATACAAGTGGTTTGCTGGCGGTTATCCTGTTAAGGTTGCGACGCGTATCCTAGCGATCCTGAAGAATGCTGAGAGTAACGCTGACTACAAGGGACTTGATGTCGATAGACTCAAGATTATCCATGCCTCGGTTGATCTGGGACCAAAACTGAGGAGGTTTACGCCCAGGGCTTTTGGCAGAAGTTCGCCGAAATACGAGCAGCTCACAAGAGTCCAAGTGGTCCTCGAAGAAATGCCAGAGTAGAGGTCGAATTCTGATTTGCCCATAAAAACTCATTTCGTGCTGAAGGGTCTGCAGAGAGTTCGCGTAGACGAATACCTTGAAAGGGAACTCAAGAGAGCTGGGTACGGTGGAGTTGATATTCAAAAAACACCGTTAGGAACGAGGTTTACCATTTATGCCACGAGACCTGGTTTTGTAATCGGGAGAAGAGGGAAGACTGTGCGTGAACTCACTGAATCTTTGAAGCAAGCTTTCGCAGTCGATAACCCTCAGATTGAAGTTGCAGAGGTTGAGATTCCAGAGTTTGACGCAAAGATAATGGCAAGCAAGCTTGCCTCATCCCTTGAGCGCGGATTTCAGTATAGAAGGGCAGTTTACTCGGTGCTGAGAAGAATAATGGAGGCCGGCGCTAAGGGAACTGAGATTACTATTAGCGGTAAACTTTCGAGCCAGCGTGCTCGTTACCAGAAGTTCAAGGACGGCGTCGTCACCAAAAGTGGCGAGCCAGTCAAAACCTTCGTCAGAGAGGCCACATCTCCCGCCTTCATGAAGCCTGGTGTGATGGGAGTAAGAGTTGTGATAATGCTTCCGGGCGAGCTACCTGATAAGATAAAGGTCAAGTACCCTGAAATAGTCCAGCCCGCCGCCCAACCTCCGGCCGCCAAGCCAGAACTTCCTAAGGAAGAGGCCCCCAAGACTCAGGAGACAATAGTCAATACTGAAACAAAACCGACTGGAATCGGTCCGGAGGAAATCAAAGAAGGAAAAGCCGTCACTGAGATCAGAGAGACCCAGCCACTGCAGGAACCAGAAAAGGCAGCTCAAGAGGCTGCGAAAGAACCCAGCGGGAAGAAACCTCGAGAAAAGAAGGAATCGAAGAAGAGTGGGAGAAAGAAGGAGAAGAAGGGGAAGTAGTTATCAATGGCGATACTCCGCATGAAGGAGATTAGGGGATTAACCCCCGCGGAAAGAGGGAAGAAGCTTGATGAGCTCAGGGCCGAGCTAACAAGATCAAGAGCACTTCGGACAGGGGGAGGGACTGTAGAGAGCCCTGGCAGAATAAAGGAGATACGCAGAGCAATAGCCAGGATATTGACTGTGAATAGGGAAGCAGAACCTGTAGCCAAAGGGGGATGACACAGGATCAGAATTACGCCAGAGAACTTGACACGCCAAGAATTGATTGGGTTACACGCAAGGATAATACGGAGCACCCACCAAGGATACGTAGACTTGGAAGGCCCCATAATAATGGAATCGCGCAACATGATTGTTCTGCAAAGACGTGGCCCTACACAAGTCAGGATACCCAAGAGATCAGTCATTCTGGAGATCTCGACCCCTGATAACCAGAAGGTCAGGATTCTTGGAAGCGAAATAGTAGGGCGACCAGAGAATAGGATAAAGATGAAGAAGAGGAAGAACGCCCGAAGATTTTGAAACCGGAAAGAAAGCGACTCGAAAGTCTTTTATACGGAAGACCTTATTTTGCCATCCTAAAGGGTTATCTTCGGTGAGCAGGTAACAATAACCTAACATGAATCACTGATATTCTGCCATCATGGATCCGCGCCGTCACTTGATAGACTCACGATTGTGTTAAGAGGTAAGTGCTCATGAAGCGAAGCATAGGACTTGATGTGAACCCACCCAAGAGCAAGTGTGAAGACGAGTTATGTCCCTTCCATGGAAGCCTTCCTGTTAGAGGCAGAGTGTTTGAGGGCACAGTCGTAAGCGGAAAAATGCCGAATACCGTTGTTGTCAGAAAGGAATACTTGTACTATGTCAAGAAGTACATGAGATATGAGAGGAGAGGAAAGCATCTACACGCGCACAACCCTCCATGCATCTCGGCAAAAGATGGGGATGAGGTGAGGATTGCCGAGTGTCGACCGCTCAGCAAAACGGTCTCATTCGTCGTCATCGAAAAGAAGGAGAAATAACTCACGATTAATCCAAGACATAGAAGCCCAGACAGGTTAAGGAGGTTCTGAGATTGGCCAAGAGAATAAAAATACAGATCGGCAACAAGCCCAGAATTAGCAGGGGTTTACCAGTCGGGTCACTCATAACTGCTGCCGACAACTCCGGAGCCAAAGTGCTCAAGATAATCGCGGTTCCCAGTCATAAGACTAGACTGAACCGTTTTCCTTCGGCGAGTGTTGCAGACATGGTTGTGACTTCCGTCAAAAAGGGTACGCCCGAAATGAGGAGAAAGATTGTCAGGGCAGTTATCGTCAGACAACGAAAGTCCTATAGACGACCAGATGGAGCTTGGGTTGCCTTTGAAGACAATGCCGCAATTGTTGTCAGTCCAGAGGGAGAGCCACAGGGGAGCGAAGCACGCGGTCCAGTGGCAAAGGAAGCGGCCGAGAGATGGTCAAAGATCGCAACCATAGCCAGCATAGTTGTCTAGCAACCTTTGGCGGTTGCCAAATAACGGCGACTACGGCAATTGTCGCTGGAGTAGGAGAAAACATGAAGTCAAAGAGCCCCAGAAAGCAAAGAAAAGCTATTTATGATGCCCCACTTCACAGAAGGAGAAAAGCTTTGGTGGCGCAACTGTCAAGAGAACTCAGAGAGAAGTATGGCGTGAGAAATCTCCCAGTGAGAAAGGAAGATGAAGTGATGATTAGAGACGGCATGTTCTCTGGAATTCAAGGCAAGGTCAGCAAGATTGACCACAAAAATTATGCGATCCTCGTCGATGGGGTGACGGCCGAGAAGACTAGCGGTCAGTCTTATTTTGTCCCCGTCAAGCCGTCACATGTCACGATTGTCAGATTGAAGATGGATGACTGGCGCAACAAAATACTAAAACGCAAAGGAGCCGAAATAAAGGAGGAGAAATAGATGGCTAGGAAAGGAGCGAGAAGGCACCTGAAGAGACTCGCAGCTCCGAGAAACTGGAGAATACCTCGTGGCCGATATTCGTGGGCTGTTCGACCACACTGTGGACCACACCCGATAAACACTTCTATGCCGCTCCTCAATCTCGTGAAATTGGTCCTCGCCCCAAGCTACACTGCTAGGGAAGCTAGGCATGTGCTGTTTCAGGGGAAAGTCCTGATCGACGGAGTGAAGCGAAGCGATTACAAGTTCCCAGTCGGCTTGATGGATGTGGTGTCAGTCCCTGCAACGGATAGGGTTTACAGAATTCTTCCACTACCCGTTCGAGGACTTACTCTCCATCCTATAGCGAAAACCGAAGCAGGGTTCAAGCTCTGCAGAGTAATTAGCAAAGTATCCACGAGGGGAGGAAACCTCCAGATAAATCTCCATGACGGAAGAAACATTCTAGTAAAGAAAGATGAAGCAAATAAGGAGCTCTCGAGTGTCAAGACGCATGATACACTGAAGATAGAGGTTCCAAGTCAGAAGATCATTGAAACCGTGAAATATGAGCAAGGAACTCTTGTCTTGATCAGCGGTGGCAAGAACGTGAGTATGATCGGACGCGTCGAAAAGATTCATGAACCCAAAGGCGCTAACCTGTCCACCGACGTTTCGCTCAGAATAAGTGAAGAGAAGACCATCGAAGTTCCTAGAGACTATACCTTTGCAATAGGAAAAGAAGAGTCCCTCATATCATACCCGAAGCCAGAAGAACAGCAGGACAAACAGTGACTCAATGCTGAACTGATCAAGATCCCTACTGGAAGCAACAGAAACAGAAACGCTTTTGCTAGGATAGCTTCTTGAAGCCCAGCTTCTCAGAGACTTCCCTGAAGCAACGGCGGCAGAGGTTTAGCTTATATCGCCTTATTATTGCCTGATGAGAGCCACATCGCGAGCACTGCCTGCTACCTTTTCCGTATCGAACTTTGACCAAACTGAGATCCTCCGGTTCATGACCGAGCTAAACTGTTAGGCGAGAAATAATGAGGATTATGCTTAATAAAGCTTTACATCGCTTGGACAATGCATTACCCAAAACTTAAATGCGAATGCATGTAAATCAAAGATAGCTGGTCTTGTTCAACTGACGGATCATAGGAGGTCGTCTAGCTAATGGAGAACGTCGACCAAATAGCGAAGAAGTGGGAAGGAAACCCGATGCTTATGCCCAAAATAAGTGGCGTGGTCGTAAATTGCGCGGTAGGAAAGTCTGGTGAGCCTCTTCAGAAGGCCATGAAGCTAGTCGAGGAGATAACGGGTCAGAAACCTGCTCAATGCAAAGCAAAGCAGACCGTAAGAGAGTTTGGTATAAGGAAAGATGAGCCAATCTCATGCAAAGTCACTCTTAGGGGAGACCGTGCAATCGACTTCCTGAAGAGGGCATTGAGCGTAGTTGACTTCAAGTTGAAGGAGCGGAGTTTTGACGATCAAGGCAATGTGTCTTTTGGAATAAAGGAACACATTCAGCTGCCTGGAGTAAGATATGATCCAGATATGGGCATAATTGGATTTGACGTAGCCATTACAGTGGAGAGAAAGGGCCGTAGAATTTCCAAGAGGCGCCGAATCAGGAGATCTGTCCCAGAGGCTCACAGGGTCGGAAAGACTGAAGCAATGGCCTTCTTGCAGAAGACCTTAGGGGTGAAGATTGTTGGTTCGTAGGGTCACTTTCAGCCAGACCTTCAAGGCAGTAATCCAGTTCACCAGGTAACCAAGACATTTAACTTTGATTTCTTCGCGCGTATCCCAAACACGCCGCCGACTCTTCTCATCCTTCTCTTGCGATTTCACGGAGCCGGGCTTTGTCTTCTAAGAAGAACTGCTGGCAGAAGATGCACTTTGAAACCATGACTTCCTCAATAAGCGCGCTAACTCCCATGGTGACAAATTCAAAAACGCCTAAAAAAAGAGGCGTGTGGAAAGTCCATTTGGATACATCGGTTTTTCTTCAAGCAACCTTTTGTATGTATAGCGCGCGCTATTAATTAGGCGTAATAGCAAAGTGTTATTTGAGGTAAAAATGAAATGCCAATAGTTCAAGTTTCTGTTTGGGAGGGCATTAGCCCTGAGAACAAGAAGAAAACAGTCGAAGGGATAACTAAAGTTTTTGAAGATTTAGGAGTTCCCAAGGAAGCAGTCGAGATCGTCATTTATGAAGCGCCAAAGAGCAATTGGGCAACAGGTGGACAATTGCATTCAGAAAGACACGCACACACGCGCTCGCTATAAGCAGCGCCACTTCCTCAGCCATAAAACCAGTGTTAGAACCGCAAACATACTCATATCCACAGACTGACAACTTATGTAACGCGCGCGCTGCCATTCCAAGACTGCCACATTAATCCCGTCTGCCCGTACTGATATGCGTACACCATTCCACTAATGTTCTTCAAAAAAAGGGGGGAAGTTTGAGTGTTGCCTACTACTCCGGTGGATCATCTCCTCCTCCAGACCATCGAAAAGTCTTTAAGGTTTAACTCGGTTCTAATCCGCACCGCAACTGCTCCGTATACCCGTGTTTGGAACACATATCCTGTGAACGAAACATTTAATTTACAGTGTATTTTATGAGAAATAATACTCCTCCGTTTGGGAATTTGTAATGAGCTTGTTTGGCTCTGATATTCATCATTTCCATTGGGTGATATAAGTGACAAGACTTGACTTGCTGTCAGACGCGCTCTCAAACATCTGGAATCATGAGATAATCGGGCATAGGGAGGTAGTCTTGAAGCCAGCTTCAAAGCTGATAGGTGCGGTACTACGAGTCATGCAGAAGACCGGCTACATAGGTGAATTCGAGTTCATCGATGATTCCAGAACAGGGATATTCAAAGTTCAACTTCTGGGTAGAATAAGCAAGTGCCGAGTTATCAAACCAAGATTCCCAGTAGGGAAAGACGCGTATGAGAACTGGGAAAAGAGGTACCTTCCATCGAGGGACTTCGGACTGCTTATTGTATCGACACCTCAGGGAGTGTTGTCCCACCAGGAAGCTAGAAGCAAGGGCCTAGGTGGACGCCTACTTGCGTTTGTATACTAGCATTCGGTTTAAACCAGCTGATGATCTGAAGACTCGATCCATAAGTATAGCATTCCAAGAAGGGAAGGTATAATGAGCGTTTTGGGAGAAGAGGTAAAAATCCCCCAGGGAGTAACGGCAAAAATAGAAGGAATGAGGATCCAGATCAAGGGACCCAAAGGACAAGTCCAACGTGACTTCTCGCATGCTAGCTCGATTGAGATTCAGAAGTCAAGCGGAGGTTTGACCATTCGAGCGCTTTCGGATAGGAGGCGTGCCAAATCCCTTGTGGGAACTCTGAAGACCGAAATCAATAACATGATACTGGGAGTAACGAAGGGATTCACGTATAAGCTCAAGATGGCGAGCTCCCATTTCCCTATTAGCGTCAAGGTTGATAAAGATAAGCACATAGTCAATATTGAGAATTTCATAGGCGAGCGCTATCCCAGGACTGCCAACATCGATGGGGAAGTCGATGTTGCAGTCAAAGGAGACGACGTAATAGTCTCTGGAGCTGACAAAGGATCAGTAGGCCAGACTAGCACTAACATAGGAAGAGCCTGCAGAATCAAAGACAAAGATCCTAGAGTGTTCCAGGACGGGATATACCTCTACGAGACTTTCTGTGGAGACGAATCGATCGGGAAGATTTGAGAAGAATATGAGGTGCCACTAATGGGTCAAAAGAAGCCAAGTGACAAAGCACTCCAAGCTAGACGCAAGGTTAAGGCAAAGAAGCCTGACTTCGTTAGGTACGAGAGTTGGCGTTACACAAGACTCAGGGAGTCTTCGTGGAGAAGGCAGAAAGGTCTGGACAACAAAGTTCGGTTGAAGCTGAAGGGCTGGGAAGTCAGCCCAAATGTCGGCTATCGAGGTCCACGCGTCGCGCGCGACTTGCATCCATCTGGTTACAGGGAGATTATCGTTCACAATTCGGAGGAGCTTGAGGGAATCGATCCCAAGAAATATGCCGTCAGAATCGCGCATACGGTCGGGACGAGGAAGAGAATGCTAATACTTGGCAAGACAGAGGAACTGGGCCTGAAAGTCCTGAATCCTGTTTCAGAGATAACGCCCTCTCCTGCGGAAGTCGAAGCCCCCAGTAAGGGAAAGCAGATAAAAGAGGGAGAAGCTTCTCCGCAGAAGGAAGCTGAGAAGGCGAAGGGAAAGCCAAAAGAAGAGAAGAAGAAGAAGAAAGGCGCCGAGAGTAAACCCAAAGAGGTCAAAAAGAAGAGTTCGAAGAAGGACAAGAGTAAGAAGTAGGCCTTAACTGCGACACACAGGAGGTAATCTTTGTTGAGTCTGAGAACCCAAAGAAGACTTGCGTCCCACATAATGAAGATTGGCGAAAACAGGGTCTGGATAGATCCTACAAGAATCGACGACGTGGCTATGGCTATCCGAAGAGAAGACATGCAGAAACTAATAAAGGAAGGGGTGATTAGGGCACTCCCGGAGGTCGGAGTAAGCAGGGGTAGAGCAAGAGTTCTACACCTCAAGAGGAAGAAGGGACTAAGACACGGGCCTGGCAGCCGGAAAGGCGCCATGCACTCTGTGATCCCGAAGAAAAGGATATGGGTGTTGATGGTTCGCCGTCTTCGAACCTACTCCAGGGGACTCAAGAGCATGAAGATGATTGACAGGCGGACATACCGAATGCTTTATAGGATGATCAAAGGCGCTTTCTTCAAAAGCACCTCTGATATCGATGACTACTTGAAACAGCACGGATTGATTAGGAGGAAATGAACGTAATTGGCTAGAGGTCCAAGGTACAGAGTTCCTTTCCGCAGAAGGAGAGAAGGGAAGACCGACTACTACCTTAGGCAGAAACTGCTGCGGTCACGCAAACCGAGAGTAGTAGTCAGGAAAACCTTGAAGAGTATGATCGTGCAGGTGACGCAGGCAAAACCGGAAGGGGATTTCGTGCTTGCCTCGGCCTTCTCCAAGGAACTTCGAAAGAGCGGTTGGCTAGGTGGGAGTGGCAACACACCCGCTGCTTACCTCACAGGCTACCTAGCAGGTGTGAGGGCCTCAAAAAAGGGTGTTAAAGAGGCAGTCCTTGACATAGGACTCAATGCTCCGAGCAACGGATCAAGGATCTTTGCTGCGCTCAAGGGATTTGTGGATGCAGGAATCATGGTTAACCATGATAAAAAGATACTGCCTTCAGAACAACGGATCAAGGGAGAACACATATCTAGTTATGCAAAAGGATTGGCTGAAAAGAATCCTGAATACTACCAGAAGAGGTTCTCCGACTACTTGAAGAGGGGGCTAGATCCACAGCGTTTGCCGAAGCACTTCAGCGAAGTCAAGGAAAAGATTGGCCCGTCAGGAGGAAAACGAATTGAGTCGTGAGCGATCACCTCGAGAAAGGGAAGCCCGGCAAAGGGAGACTGAAGAGTGGGCTCCTAGAACTAGGATAGGAAAACTCGTCAAAGAAGGCCGTATCACTACAATTGAGGATATTTTCAAGTCATGTGAGATTATTAGAGAATCGGAAATAGTGGATACGCTGGTCCAGAATCTCGAAGAAGAAGTAATAGACATCAACTTGGTTCAGAAGCAGACCGAATCTGGTGAGAAGTCGAAGTTCAAGGCAACGGTAATAGTGGGTAATGGAAGTGGCTTGGTCGGGTTAGGAGAAGGAAAGGCAAAGGAAGTGGGCCCAGCGATAAAGAAGGCTGTTAAGCAGGCTAAGTTGAACATCATCCCTGTTCGATGCGGGTGTGGATCCTGGGAATGCAATTGCGGCGACATCCACTCTTTGCCATTCAAGATTGGAGGAGAATCCGGAAGTGTGCGCATTACGCTTGTTCCAGCCCCAAAGGGAGTAGGCCTTGCTGTCGCAGACGTGCCCAAAACGGTGCTTCGCTTAGCGGGCGTCAAGGACGTCTGGTCCTATGCAAAGGGTCACACACGTTGCACAGTCAACTTCGCAAAAGCGACCTTTAATGCACTGAAGAGAACTTACTCTATAGTTTCACCAAAGGATTGGGCAGGGGGAATATAGGAAATGAGCGAAGCTGGTCCGAGATTGCTAGTCCTGCGGCTCAGAGGAGACGTCGACGTGAGGGATGAAATCAGACAGACACTGAAAATGCTTAAGTTGCACAAGGTCAACCACGCCACTTTAGTAGAGCATAGTGAGAGCTACTTAGGTATGCTGCAGAAAGTCAAAGACTATGCGACGTGGGGAGAAGTAAGCGTCGCTACGTTGGAGAAGCTTCTAGTGAAGAGGGGCAGAGTGGCAGGGAATGAACCCCTTAACGATAAGTATGTGACTAGTAACTCAAAATTCGGCTCTGTAAAGAAATTCACTGAAGCCCTTGCTACGTCCAAGGCTTCCGTCAAAGATCTTCGTGGTCTAAAACCAGTTTTCCGGCTTCATCCGCCGAGAGGTGGGTTTGACTGGAAGAAGAAGCATTCTTTCAAGGAAGGCGGAGAACTTGGCTATAGGGGAAAGGATATCAACAGGTTACTGGAAAAGATGATCTAGAGAAAACACATCTGTGAAGAGGAATGGTGTTCCAACATTGCCGCCGAGATTCAGGAGAAAAGTAAGGAGACTACGCGGCTCAAGAACATGTGGCTGGGGTAGAGTAGCGCAGCACAGAGGATCAGGGCACCGAGGGGGATACGGCAACGCGGGTGGCCACAAACACATGTGGAGCAGGGTCAATGTAGAGACTCCAGGCTACTTCGGGAAGAAGGGATTCAGGCCAAGGAAATTCATCGTCCGTCCAAGAACGATTGATCTTGAAGGAATATCTCAGGCGCTGGAGGGAATACCTAAGAAGAGCGAGGGGACTGAGAAGAAGATGAAGATCAACATAGTCGAGTTAGGCTATGAGAAAGTGCTTGGGCGAGGCAGGATCGGTAAACCCATAAATGTCGAAGCGAGAAGCTTCAGCAAAATTGCAAAGGAGAAGATAGAGTCAGCCGGAGGAAAAGCAACAGTAGTGGCTTAAAAGTAATCTCATTTGGGAACTTTTCTTCGACAACCAGAGCAGCAAGGATGGTAGCCAGATAATGGTACGCTTCATAGACGTATTTGGATCCATGGCTAGGGTGATTCCCACTGTAAAATCACCTGACAGAAAAGTTCAGTTTAGAGAGAAACTTGGGTGGACTGTAATTGTACTTGTTATTTTCTTGCTCATGAGTAACATCCCGCTTTATGGGATTGCCCCAGGCACACAGACGACTGACTATTTGTATTGGATGCGCGTGATACTGGCTTCTACTCATGGAACATTGATGGAACTGGGAATTGGACCCATAGTCACGGCGGGTCTGATAATGCAGCTTCTCGCTGGTTCCAAGATAATCAACATAGATCTCTCGAACACTGAAGACAGGTCAAAATTCACTGCATCCCAGAAGTCTCTTGCAATGCTGATGACCGGTATCCAAGCTTTAGCCTACATTGTGAGCGGAGCTTACGGGTCATTGGCATTAATCAGTTCGATTGTGGTGTTCCTCCAGCTCATGGTCGCTGGGCTGGTGGTCGTACTGCTTGACGAGCTGACGCAGAAGGGATGGGGGCTGGGCAGCGGAATAAGTCTTTTCATCGTTGCCAACGTAGCCCAGCAGATCCTGTGGCGCTCCTTCTCTCCAATTCGGGGAGCCGACTCGTATTATGTCGGAGCAGTGCTCGCCTCGTTCCAAGCCTTGGCCACTGGAGGTCTTCAGGCACTTGGCACGGTGTTTTGGACGAGACCCAGCGATTCCGGCAGTACCTTTGGGTTATTCGCCACAATAGCTGTCTTCGTCGTCGTAATCTACTTTGAGACCTACAGGGTCAACATACCTCTCCAATATGCGAAGTACAGAGGCTTCAGAGGCAGCTACCCCATAAAGTTGCTCTACGTATCTAACATCCCAGTAATCTTGGTTCAATCCCTGTTTGCCACAATACTGTTCTGGGTTCAACTCGTTGCCAAGGGCAACACTGGCGGCTCAGCAAATCCTTGGCTAAACCTCCTTGGCGTCTTCAACAAGAATATTGATGCAAGCGGAAATATCACCTACCAGCCTATAGGGGGTCTCATATACTACATTACGCCGCCTGTCAACGGCCTCGTTAGTGTAATCCGGGATCCGATCCAGGCCATCGTCTACTTGTCGCTGATGGTCTTCCTTTGCGCAGGATTTGCAAGGATCTGGGTCGAGTTGTCAGGTATCGCACCTAGGGACATTGCCAGCCAGTTACACAGCTCCGGGATGCAGATTCCTGGCTTCAGACGATCGCCTGCCATTATGGAGCAAGTGCTTCAAAGATACATCCCAGTAGTCGCCCTTCTTGGCGGGATGATTGTGGGTCTGCTAGCCGCGTTGGCAGACTTCTCTGGCGCTCTAGGAACAGGTATGGGAGTACTGCTGACGGTTGGCATAATTTACCAGCTATATCAGACCATTGCCCAGGAGCAGCTCGCTGATATGCATCCTGCTATTCGCGGGATGCTGGGTGTCAGTTAGGTAAGACGAAATGTGACAAGTGAGCGGACAAGGAGAATGAATTAGAACAGACGGAAAGGATGTGAAAATAGTGGACTTTGCGGAACTCATATTCATACCACCGATTTCAACTCTTTTTGTTCTCCTCATATCTGTGACCATGTCGACTTTCACGGCCTTCGTTACAAGCAGGGTAACCGATCAATCCAAACTCAGAAGATACAGAAAGGAAATAGCTGAATGGAGACAGATGATGGCCACAGCGAAGAAAACTGGCGACGAGAAACTGGCTTTGGAAGTCCGGAGGAGATCCAAAATAGTTCAGAATATGCAAAAGCAGGTTGCGACGCAAGGAATGAAGCCGACTTTGATCTTCTTCGTTCCCTTCTTGGTGATCTGGGCGATCCTCAGTGGCTTATACGGATCACGCATAGTGGCCTATGCTCCGTTCAATCTCAGAATCATACCACTTGTCGGACTCCTAATCTCCCCCGGTAGCCTTGGGATAAACCTCTTTGGATGGTATCTTCTCTGCAACTTCTCAATAGGCACGATAATCAATAGGTTATTTGGTGTCAACCAAGTCGCAGGTTTATCGCCGACTGGTGGCTTTCCTAGCAGTTAGAGTGAACTCGCGAGGTGCGGTCAATGCCTAGACCTAGTCTAAGAACACGAACAATCAAGCGCAGGAATCTAAGAACTCCCGGTTCTAGAAGCGTCGTACACTATGATAGGCTTCTGAAGCCGAGCGATGCCAGATGTAGCTCTTGTGGCGCAATTCTGCCAGGAGTTCCAAGATTGCCTCCTTCTAAAATGGCGAATATCGGCAAAAGCAGAAAGAGACCAAACAGGCCATACGGGGGGCAGCTCTGCTCAAAATGCCTGTCATCGAAGGTAAGGGCACAAGTCTTTGAGCAAACTAAGGTCCCTGTGAAAACAGGCAGGAAGTCGAAGTAACTGGGCAGATCTAAGATGTCCCTTTGCAGGCACCCCACGTACCCCCAAGTTACTTACCGACCATGCGACGCTTGTTCACTGGTCCTGCCTTCGCACCCGTTCTCCGCAGATTCAGCAGGAGATAATCTTAATGGACTCAGGCATAGTCATAGTGATTGGAGGATTGCATGGGACTGGCAAGAGTACTTGCGCGAGGCTGCTGGCCGAGAAGCTCAGTCTTCGGTATGTCTCTTCCGGAGGAATCTTTCGTTCGATCGCTAATCAAAAGAAAATGACGATTGAGGAGCTTAGCAAGTACGCCGAGAAGCACCATGAGATCGATCGGGAAGTGGATTCCGAGGTGGTTCGAGCCTCGAGAGAAGGAAACATCGTTATTGAGGGGCAGATTGCGGCGGGTCTTGTCGAGGCGCCGGACATCAAAGTCTTCCTAACTGCTTCCGAGACTGTAAGGATCGACAGGTTGTCCTGTCGAGACAGGAAGAGTAAGGAAGAGTCATTAAGAGAGACAAAGTTGCGGGAAGCCAGCGAGAGGCGGAGATACATGGAAACCTACGGCATCAATGTATCTGATCTCTCAGGCTACAATCTCGTCATAGACACATCCAAATGGTCAGCTGAAGCAGTCACAAGGATAATTGAGAGGTCCGTCGAGGAGTACCTTAAAGGAAAGGCTTAAAACACGACATACCCTTTCACTTGATGAACCAGCACCCTTTAGCAAGGGGGCAACGCTGAGTGCCTCTACCCATCCCGGATGACGGACAAAGACACTGGGATGTGCAAGGCACGCGCTGCTGGAGGTGAAAGCACACATGGCAGCCATCGAAATTGGTAGAATCTGCGTTAAGACGCACGGAAGAGAAGTGGGGAGTAAGTGCGTTGTCGCTGACCTTATCGACGACAATTTCGTTCTCATAACTGGACCCAAAGATCTCAATGGAATCAAGAGGCGCAGAGTAAATATCAAACACATAGAAGCTACGAGCGACAAGATCAACCTGAAGAAAGGGGCCAGTGACGAAGAAGTCAAGAAGGCCTTACAGGCGGCCGGAAAACTCGAAAGCATGAACGAGAGGATCAAGATAAAGGCATAGCTATCAAGGCTTCAACGCCCAGATAGCGTGCGTCAAATCTGACTTTTTCGTAATCTCCTCAGCTGATTTTTCGGCATGACTCATCCCCTAGATAAATAGGGAAGGGTACGTCAGTATGTGTAAGGTGGTTTCAGCTATGAAAGAGTCGAAGCTTCCGTATGATGTTAAGAGAGACTTGTTGAGAAAGACTCGTGATCAAACTGACAGCAGGCATGGGTGCGATCCGTCCAAGCGCCAGATCAACGAGTATGTTAGCAAGGGCGTGATCAACCTTGACAAGCCGGCAGGGCCTACTAGCCATGAAGTCGTTGCCTGGATAAAGAAGATCTTCGGAATAGAGAAGGCCGGTCACGGTGGGACTCTAGAGCCACTCAGTGCGCACAACTCCGCATCGAGCGGTGGGGTAATCCTAGGGTGACTGGACTTCTTCCAGTGACTTTGAGCAGCGCGACTAGGCTTGTTCAGGCAATTCTGCCTGCAGGTAAGGAATATGTCTGCGTTATGACGCTTCACGGAGATGTCCCAGAAAAGAAACTAGTTGAAGTTTGTAACGAGTTTGAAGGACCGATCTACCAGAGGCCACCACTTAGATCTTCCGTGAAGCGCATGTCACGGATAAGGACGATATACTACCTGCAACTTCTCGAGGTGGATGTGCGGAATGTACTGATGAAAGTCGGGTGCCAAGGAGGGACGTACATAAGAAAACTCTGCCATGACATAGGGGAGGCAATTGGCTGTGGCGCCCATATGAAGGAACTGAGGAGAACTAGGACAGGATCGTTCAAAGAGGATGAGACCATGGTTTCACTTCAGGATGTCGTTGATGCCGTTCATTTCTGGAAAGAGAATGGAAACGAAGCCTTCCTCCGTAGGTCAGTCCAGCCAATGGAGAAGACCACGGAGCATTTGCCTAGACTCGTTGTCCGTGATTCTGCCGTAGACGCATTATGCCATGGGGCTCAACTTGCAGCACCTGGCGTACTTGAGGTTCATACCGGAATAAAACAGAACGCACTAGTCGGGATTTACACTTTGAAGGAGGAGATTGTCGCGCTGGCTCGAGCGCAGCTTGACACCGAAGGCATAATGAAGGCAGATAAGGGTATAGTGGCTACGATTGAACGTGTTATCATGGAGCCCGGAGTATACCCGAAACATGAGAAGCAGGCTACTTAGCTTCCCGGATCCAGAAAGTTAGCTGGAGGCCAACGAAACACGGCTGAACATTATTTCACCGCTGAACCCTCATCTGAGCTGAAGCTAGGCCTCTTGAAGGCAAGACTGCGAGGAGTAGATCTTCAGTTTCTTACGGCGAGGGGGGTGTTCTCTTACAGGAAAGTTGACAGGGGAACCATCGTACTCATCGACTCAATGGAGATACCTGAGAAAGGAAATGTTCTTGATTTGGGGTGTGGATGGGGTCCTATCGGAATAACTATTTCAGCGACTCACCCGCAAAACTGTGTCATCATGACTGACATCAACAAGAGGGCCATCTGGCTTGCCACCCAGAATGTCAGCCTCAACAAGGTCACCGCCGAGGTAAGGTGGGGCGAACTATATGATCCTGTCGGTGATGCAAAATTCGACGCCATAATCACCAACCCACCCATTTCAGCAGGACGCAGCCTAGTAAGCAAAGCAATTGAAGAAGCAAACCACCACCTCTCTCCCCGCGGAAGCCTGCAACTTGTGGCACGCACAAACAAAGGCGCTAAGGTCATTTCCATCATTATGGAAAACGTCTTCGGAAACGTACAGGAGATTGAAAAGAAAAGCGGATATAGAGTCCTATGCTCACATAAGAAAGATGAAGGCAGCGAAGACAAGACTCTGGAGGCCTAAGACACCTTAGCTAGAAAATGCGCACGACGCAAGCGATCCTGCAACGCACTAGCCGACACAGTTAAATGCCTACTCGAACCTTAAGAAAAACGTAAGTGCCGTGGTAGCCAAGTCTGGTTAAGGCGCGGGATTGGAGATCCCGTTCCCTTTTGGGAGCGTCGGTTCAAATCCGGCCCATTTCACGTGGTAAGCACACCATGTGGAGGCTAGCGGCGCCATGCCCAATGCATGCTGAAGGACCGACATCTCCCCTGAAACCATCATGAACCGGAGTGCCCCTGCTTTCTTTTCCGCATACCCCTGTTGACGAGCTCCAGGTCCCCTGTCTCGTGTGCTCCAGAATTCAGTCGCTCAGCAACCTCAATCGCACGAATATGGCGATTGATATCTCATGCACCTTCCGATGGTTACGTAAAAGTGCATGCCAGAACCATTTCAGAAACGATTTTCGGATTGGATGGGTCGTAAGTCCGATGGATATAAAGCTCGCGAATGGAAAATGCTTAAATACTTATAATTGGCTTTCTGGTTTGCACAATCGTTCCATGCCGCGGAGAATCGGCAGGTCGATTTGCTTGGCAATGATTATATACCGATTGATCCCTAGTGGAGCGAAGCTGACGCAGTTAATAGAGAGTGTTGCAGTATGTCTGAGGGGTTTAGACACATCGTAAGAATCGCTGGCACGGATCTCCAGGGTTCAGAGAAGTTGCCCTATGCGCTGGCAAGTATCGAAGGAGTCAGCACCAGAACGGCCTACGCGGCCATCAAGATAGCTGGGCTAGACCCAGAGCTGAGGGCAGGATATCTGTCTGAGACTCAAGCCAAGGAACTTGAGAAGATAGTACAGGATATGTCCAAGATCGGCATACCAAGCTGGTTGCTCAACCGGCGGAAGGATGTAGCAACGGGGAAAGACACCCATGTAATCGGTGCCGACTTGAAGCTGGCAAACAGGACCGATATCGAAAGGATGAAGGCAACAAAGAGTTGGAAGGGAATCAGGCACGCGCTGGGACTGAAGGTAAGAGGGCAGCATACGAGAACAACTGGCAGAACAGGGCAGACTGTTGGAGTAAGCAAGAAGAGAGCGAGAGCAGCGAAATAGGGAAAGCGTGGCGACGATCACATCTTCATTGAGGTTGAGAAAACATGGGAGACATCAAGAAACTCAGAAAGAAATATGTCAAGCCAGGTCACCCTTGGCAGAGAGACAGGATACGATCAGAAATCCTTCTGGTAGGCAAGTATGGACTGAGGAACAAAAGAGAGGTCTGGATCGCGAGAACACTCCTCGGTGATTTCAGAAGGCGTGCTAGGGAAGTCCTATCGCTGTCATCAGCCGAGAAGGAAGAGGAAGAAAAGGGACTGATGAGGCGCTTACGTAGGCTTGGTCTGGTAAGTGAGAATGCAAACATAGATGATGTACTAGATTTGACACTGCCGAACATTCTCGAAAGAAGACTGCAAACAATAGTGTATAAGCTTGGGCTGGCGAAATCGGTCCACCAATCTAGGCAGCTGATCGTGCACGGGCACATCGCCATAAAGGGCTGCGCCACAACATCCCCTGGGAGGCTGGTAGGGTTAGAAGAAGAGGCGCAGGTGACGTACGCGCCTGGCAGCCCGTTCATGAACAGGGATCTTGTCAAGGAAGAAGTCGAGGAACATCCAAAAGAACAGAAGAAAAGTGTAAAATAGTTATGAATTCACTCCGCAAAGAAAATGATTAATGTGGATTGCAAAGGAAGACTTGGTGTCGCAACGCTGTAAATACTCACTAACCAAGTTTTTAGAATATGGGGAGGCCCACCGTAATTGAGCGAACGAAAAAAGAAGAAGAGCGGGAAAGAAGAGAAAGCTAAGGAAAGCATTGAGACTAAGGAACTCAAAGACAAGACAGCAAAGGACAAGAAAACCAAGGAGCAGAAGACAAAAGAAGAGAAGACAAAAGGTCAGAAAACTAAGGAACAGGCAGTAGAAAAGAAGGTCGAGGAACCAAAGCCTAAGGCAGAAGCCGTGGAAGAAGAATCCAAGAAGAGGGAAAGGCAAAGAGAACCTGAAGAAGGAAAAAGAATGAGGTGGGGTGTGGCCCACATCTTCAGCTCATACAACGATACGATAGTCCACATTACTGATCTAACCGGGGCAGAAACTGTAGCGAGGGCATCTGGAGGCATGATAGTAAAAGCCGACCGAGACGAAGCCACGCCCTACGCAGCCATGCAAGCATCATTTAGGGCCGCCCAAGAAGCGATGGACAAGGGTGTAAGAGGAGTTCATATAAAGGTTCGAGCTCCTGGTGGTCATGGTCCAAAGACCCCTGGACCGGGCGCCCAAGCTGCCATAAGAGCGCTGGCTAGGGCAGGTCTAAGAATAGGGCGCATCGAAGAGTGTACACCAATACCGCATGATGGAACAAGGCGACCAGGAGGCAGAAGAGGAAGGCGTGTATAGGTTCCATTGCGGGCTTGCAGGGACCAACCTGCTACCGCGATTTCTCTTAGACTCTTGCCAGATTCAATAGTGAGAAGAATTTGCGATTAGAGAAAAATTGAAATAACTTCAGAATTATCTGCATCTCTCAAAGACCCAGTTCACTTCATCATTCCGTCTTGTACCCAGGTGTGATTAATGGAAATCGAATTGATTGAGAAGGATCCTCTGCGAACAAAGTTCATGGTGAAGGGTATTCGCGCCTCGTTTGCAAACGCTCTGAGGAGGATAATGATTAGCGAAGTACCCACGCTTGCTATACAGGATGTGATAATAGTCGAGAATACGTCGCCTATGTACGACGAAATACTTGCCCACCGCTTGGGGTCAATACCAATAAAGACAAACTTGGAGATGTTCTCCAAACCAGAAGAATGTGAATGTAAAGGAAGCGGTTGTCCGCACTGTCAGGTTGTTCTTACTCTGGACAAAAAGGCAGTCGATGGTCCGGTAACCGTGTATTCAGGTGATCTCAAGTCTCAGGTTCCTCAGATCGAGCCGGCCACGCCCAGAATCCCCATCCTGAAGCTGAGTAGAGGACAGCACATAATTCTTGAAGCATACGCTAGGTTGGGCACGGGCAGGGAGCATGCGAAATGGCAAGCGTCGATCGCCAGCTACAAGTACCTTCCAAAGCTTGAGCTAAAGGAGGAGAAATGCGAGAAGTGCGGCGACTGCGTGGAGGCGTGCCCCCGGAACATAATTCAGATGAAAGGCGACACAATCAAGTTTGTCAACGAGACCGATTGCACCCTTTGCAGGACCTGCGAAGAAGTCTGCAGATACGATGCAATCAGAGTCCTATGGGATGAAACAGTCTTTATATTCAACGTGGAGTCCACCGGGGCAATTCCCGCGGATGAAGTGGTTCGCTATGCGAGCCAAATACTATTAAACAAATCCAAAGAACTAATCAAACAGCTTGAAGAGACCAATACTAACGTTACTACACAAGGGTGATAGAGCTATGTCCCGTAGAAGCAGACCAAATGATCCGACTGTGCTAAGACTGCTGCGCGACCTCAGAAAGAAATCCAATGAGCAGAAAGTGGAGCTCTGGCGCCATGTATCTGAGAGGTTAGCCAACCCCAGAAGAAGGATCGTGGAAGTTAACCTCTCAAGAATAAACAGGCACACTAAAGCCAAGGACGTAGTGCTCGTTCCTGGGAAAGTACTCGCATCAGGGGAACTCGACCACGAAGTCTCAGTTGCGGCGCTTTCATTCTCGAAAAACGCTAAGGGAAAGATCGAGAAGGCGAAAGGAAAGGTATTGACGTTAATGGAATTATCCTCTAAGAATCCTAAAGGCACAAAGGTCATTCTAATGGAGTGAGGCATGAGCGATGAAGGAAGCAACAGGCTACACGGTCATTGATACCGACGGATTGATACTTGGAAGACTATCAAGCACTGTGGCCAAGAGACTGCTATCTGGCGAGAAAATCGCCCTAGTCAACGCTGATAAGGTGATAGTCTCTGGCAAGAGAACTAGCATAGTCAGAGAATATAAAGAGAGACTCAGAATAAGAACCCTTGTCAACCCTGCTAAGGGTCCCTTCCACCCGCGCAGACCCGATACGATCCTGAGAAGAACGATACGAGGCATGCTGCCTTGGAACACAAACCGAGGGAAAGAGGCTTTTGCCCGCCTGAGCACCTTTGTTGGGATTCCACTTGAGCTCAAGAACGCCAAACTCGAATCAATACCCTGCGCCCGAGTGGAACGACTTAGAGGCAGGTTCATCAGACTTTCAGAAATCTCTTCGCAAATTGGCTGGAAACCGCTTTGAGAGGAAGATGGTGAGAGAGCATGAAGGTTATCTTGACAAGCGGAAAAAGAAAAACTGCGGTTGCTAGGGCTGTGATAAGAGATGGTAGAGGCAGGGTCACGGTCAACAATATCCCAGCGGAAATCATGTCACCTGAACTCGCAAGAACTAAGGTCTTAGAGCCACTTTTCCTTGCTGGGGACGACAAGGTGAACAAGGTCGATATCAGTGTAGATGTTCAAGGTGGTGGCTTCATGAGCCAAGCCGAAGCTGCGAGAATGTCTATTGCGAAAGCCCTGTCCAGATGGTATAAAGATGCCAAACTCAAGAAAAGCTTCACTGAATACGATAGAACCATGTTGGTTGGAGACGCAAGAAGATCCGAACCTAAGAAATTCGGAGGACATGGAGCAAGGGCCAGGAAGCAGAAGTCTTACAGGTAGGACGCCCCTAACGAAGAAGTTTGAAGGATGGTGAGAATACCGGATGATGATTCCAGTAAGGTGTTTCACCTGCGGGAAACCAATAGGAGACAAGTGGGAAGAATTTGTGAGGAGAACAAGACAGGGAGAAGAGCCCAAGAGGGTTCTCGACGAGCTGGGGGTCAAAAGGTACTGTTGCAGAAGAATGTTGCTGAGCCAAGTTGACTTATTGGAAGATGTAATGATTTTCACACCAGGTCAGGAAGAATCCTAGAAAACGAGTTAGAGACAGTAGCACTTTGAGTTGGAGAGAGCACCAATGGCCTTAGAGATTAAGAGCGAAGAGTTACTGATTCCTTTAGACGACTACCTTGCAGCGGGAATGCATATCGGAACACAGGTCAAGACCGAGAGCATGTCACCCTTTGTGTATCGCGTTCGTTCAGACGGGCTTTATGTCCTCGACATCAGAAAGGCGAATGAAAGAATAAGGGTCGCAGGAAAGCTAATAGCGAGATATGAACCGTCCAAAGTCATTGCAGCTTCTTGCAGACAGTATGGGCAGAGACCGGTACAGAAATTCTGCGAAATGATCAGGGCCAAGCCCGTTGTCGGAAGAATAGTACCGGGAACACTAACAAACCCATTCCTAGAAACTTACATGGAGCCAGACATCATAGTAATAACTGATCCTAGAGCCGACGTCCAAGCGCTTGAAGAGGCACTCGTCATAGGCATACCAGTGATAGCCTTATGTGATACAGACAATGTGACGACAAACGTCGATCTAGTCATACCGACGAACAACAAGGGCAGAAGGGCTCTTGCACTTGTATACTGGCTACTCGCCCGTCAAGTTCTCAGAGAAAGAGGAGAACTCCAAGCTACTCAGGAACTCGGAGCTACAATAGACGAATTCGAATCAAGGCAGACGTAGCTAACCAACCCTTAGACTCGGATCCTGACGGTGAACTGCCATGAGTCCAGGTGTGCAGATGAAAGGCTCTCACTCTTTTATTGAACTACCGTAGATCGCTGTCTTGACGGGGAAGGGGTCGACTACAAGAGATAGGCTGACCACAATATGAGTGTGGAGGAAAACAGAATTGGGAAAAGGATATGGCTACGGCAAGACTATCCTTTTCGGGGAACACTTTGTGGTCTATGGTTTGCCAGCGTTGGCATCAGCGCTTGGTGCAAAAACCACAGCCATAATCGATAGGATCCCACGCAAAGGGTATGAGTTGATTGACAACCGTCCCGAGGTTCCAGGATACAAGAAAGAAAAGTTCGAGGAACAACAGATTTCCATCAAAAACGTTCTCAAATTTATGGGAGTCGATACCGAAAAGCAAGGTCTACGTATCACTCTTGGTGGGGATCTAATCTGCGCAAGTGGAGTGGGGGCTTCAGCTGCTAGCTGTGTTGCGATAGCGCGAGCAATAACTGATGAATTCAAGCTCAATTGGAATGATGCAAGGATAAACGAGGCGGCCTATGAAGGGGAGAAGGGGTACCACGGAACCCCCAGCGGAATTGACAATACTGCTTCAACATTTGGGGGATTGGTGTATTTTGTCAAGAACATGAAGGGCGGTCCAAACACAATGGACACCACCAAATTGAAGAACGCCGTGGAACTTGTTATTGGCAGCTCCGGGATCACCTCGGATACCAAAGAGGTGGTTGATGCTGTTAAAAAGTTGAAAGACAAGGATCCCAAATGGTTTGACGGCATTATCGGGGAATATTCAAAATTGGTCGCTCACGGGCGACAGGCTCTCGAGAAATTCGACTTGCCGCTAGTCGGAAAGTTGATGGACAAAAACCACACACTACTACAGGAGATCACAGTATCGAATGAGGTTCTTGACTCAATGGTTGTGATCTCCAGAAAAGCAGGCGCTCTGGGAGCGAAAGTAACTGGAACAGGCCGTGGCGGAAACATGATTGCTTTAACACCTGGCGTGAAGCTACGAGACAAGGTTGCCAGCGCGCTTCAAGCTGCTGGATATGAAGTTTGGAAAACAACTATTGGCGCTTAGCACGTGACATGGTGGTGGAAGTGAGAAATGGATTTTCGGCAATATGTTGACAAACTAGAGAGCGAGGGAAACCTCTATAGAATAGGGAAAGTAGTTTCAGGTGATGTGGAGGCAGCTGCTGTTTTGAAGGCGGCTGAGCCGACACCTGTGCTTTTTGAGAGTATTAAGGAAAACAAGGGATTTCGGGTAGCTGGAAACGTATTTTGTACAAAAGAAAGCATTGCCAAGTACTTCGGAATCACAACCGCTGACCTAATTCCAAAACTCACCAAGGCGATTGACCAACGCAGCCAACCAGAGGAGATCAAGAACGCTCCGTGTCAAGAAGTCGATATGGGGACTGTCGACCTCAACAAATTACCCATTCTAATGCACAATAAAGCAGATGGAGGAAGGTACATCTCTTCGGCAGTGGTTATTACAAGAGATCCTGAGTATGGACAGAACTTGGACTTCCACAGAGCTATGCAGATCTCCAACAACAAGATGAGTACTAGGATTATTCAGGGCAGAGATTTTTACAAATTCCTAGAGCGAAATGGAGAAGTTGAGGCGGCATTCTGCGTTGGCAATACTCCCAATGTCCTGGTCGCTGCTGCGACCTCTGTTCAGACTGGAATTGATGAACTCTACATCGCAAACGCCCTTGAGAAAATGCGAGTTACAAGAGCGAAATCAGTGAATCTCATGATTCCTGCTGATTGCGAGGTAGTGCTCGAGGGTAGGGTTTCTATGAAAGAAAGAGCTGCTGAGGGACCATTCGTCGACCTAACCGAGACCTTCGATATTGTTAGACAGGAGCCCGTTTTCGAAGTCCGTAAGATCACTCATAGGAAGGACCCTATATGGCAAGCTCTTCTCCCTGGTGCCCTAGAGCATAAATTACTTATGGGAATGCCTCGAGAGCCAACGATTTTCAAGAAGGTCGCAGAGTCGGGTGTCAGATGCCTTGATGTCAATGTGAATCCTGGAGGATGTTCATGGCTCCATGCAATAGTCAAGATCGAAAAAAAGAACGAAGACGATGGAAAGAAAGCAATTCTTGCAGCCTTCGCTGGTCATTCGAGCTGTAAACATGTATTCGTAGTCGATAAGGACATTAACATCTATGATCCACTCCAAGTGGAGTGGGCGATGGCCACAAGGTTCCAAGCAGACCGGGGACTAGTAAACAAAGGGAAGGAACCAGGATCCAGTCTGGATCCGAGTGCCGATCCGCAGACCAAAATGACCAACAAGGTAGGGTTTGACCTGACAGCGCCACTAGTAACGAAGGGAAAGAACTTCGCCCGCGTTGAATTCCCCAAAGTTGATTTGAAAAAGTATATCGAGGAATGATCTATGAAGCTAACCACTGAAGAGAAGAAGATGGCTGATGGCGAGTACGGCCATGCCACTCAGAAAGCGATGGAGATACTAGTTACATTGGGGGAGATCTATGAAGCCGAACGGATGATTCCAGTCAGTTCAGTCCAAGTCTCTGGTGTAAGTTATGCAAATCTTGAAGAAGCGGGGCTTGAGTGGCTGGCTGAGATGGCTAAGGACGGAAAGGTTCGTGTACTTACTACATTGAATCCAGCAGGTATGGATCTTGAAGATTGGAAGAAACTTGGGATAAGTGAGGATTTCGCCAGAAATCAACAGCGAGTAATCGATGCGTTTTCTCGGATGGGGATTATCACAACGTGTACATGTACCCCCTATCTCGTCGGAAACGTACCCCACTTTGGTGAACACATATCGTGGGGAGAGAGTAGCGCAGTCTGCTATGCTAACTCGGTACTCGGAGCCCGTACCAACCGTGAGGGGGGACCCAGTGCCCTTGCTGCAGCATTGACTGGAAGAACACCGGAATATGGCTTTCATCTGGACAACAAGAGACAACCACAAGTGAAAGTCCAAGTACAGGCAACACTGAATGGCACATATCAATTTGGCGCTTTAGGAAAGGTTCTGGGCGAAAAGTTGGGGGAAAAGATTAGTTATATCACAGGAATCCCAAGCGCATCAGTTGAGGAACTCAAATCCTTCTGTGCCTCCTATGCTACCTATGGGGGAGTTGCCCTCTTCCACATTGAGGGGATAACTCCCGATAGAGTCAGCCAAATTCCTGTTGAAACAATTACGGTTACGGATGAGCACATCAAAGCTGCGATAAGTGCTTTGAATGAAGAAACATCTATCGATTTTGTCAGTATTGGTTGCCCACACGCGACATTGGCTGAACTCGAATACATTGCCAAGAAATTGAAAGGAAAACAAGTGAAGAAAGAGGTCTGGATAACGACTGCACGCCCCACGAAGCAAATGGCAGACCGGATGGGTTTCACCAAAATGATCGAAGGAGCTGGAGCCAAGATTGCTGCAGATACTTGCTGTGTCGTGGCTCCCATAAAAGGGAGATTTGTTGGATTAGCCACCGACTCGGCTAAGGGCTGCTATTATGGATCAGGGAAAAACAGGTTCAAGGTAAAATTGATGTCCATCGATGAATGCATTGAGGAGGCGCTTAGGTAGATGCAGCTAAAAGGAAGAAAAATCTACAAAGGCAAAGCAGAAGGGGAAGCACTCGTAACGAAACAAAGCATCTCATTCTACGGTGGTGTTGACCCGTCAACTGGAACGATTGTGGAACGGGGACACGAGCTAGAGGGAAAATCGATCACGGGGAAGATCCTTGTATTCCCGACGGGAAAGGGATCGACTGTTGGATCCTATGTACTTTATCAAATGTCTAGGAATGGCAAAGGACCGAAAGGACTCGTCCTAAAAGAGTGTGAGGCAATTGTGGCAGTCGGATGCATCATTGGCGGAATCCCATGCATTGACCACATAGACATCGAGAAGCTAGCCACGGGTAACCACCTCATCCTAGATGCGAACAAATCTGCTTTGGAGTTCAAGTAAAACCCGGTAGAAGAGTCTTTGTCTCAGAAGAATCAACTATCCACTGTTGGAGCAGTGGACTTCCCGCAGATCTCGGTGGCTGGCAGTTGCCGTTTCTCAGTCAGCATCTTCCTTGGAGAGCTGTTCCATAATCTTCATAATGACTGACTTATCGAACCTGTCAGCGAGGTCCTGTGCTTTCAGAAGTTTTCGGTGAGGCACATCATACCTAGGTACAAGGAGCACAACTCCCCAGATCTTTGCATATTTCTCCTCAACTACTGAATCACTTCGCTTAATTGAGTCGACGGGTATTTTGCACTCTCCTTTCCACTTGGCCAAGGGGAGCCCCCCGATCTCATCTGTGAAGTATCTCTTCCTCAAGATCTTCATGGGAAGTTTCAGTTTTTTCTCTTGAATTGGGGTTTGCCTTAAGGATTTCACGAAATAGACACAGTTGAATAGTTTCGGCAACAGAATGTATACGTCTCCCTTCTTTAAGACCGAGAGGTTCTTTGTTTCAAATGACTTGTCTGGCTCGATCTGCCGAAATGACTCCATGATTCTGACGGGAACTGCGAATCTCGATCTTGCAGTTCTCATTTGTGCAATGATGCTAGCGATTGCTGCAATAATCAATCCAGCAAACATAAGACCGATGGAGAAGATGAAGGGGAAGGTACGCTCTTCAAAGGGAATCAAGGTGATGACTACGAGAACCATTGCAAGACCTAGAATAATCAATCCCATACCTGCAACTAATATTTTCAGCGGGTACTTGGGCTCCCTCGTTTCATAGATCCTGCGTCTGCCATACTTGATCAAGATGACAAACCCGGCTAAAAGAACTACAAATGCGATTATGATGACCATCATGACTGTTTCAAAGCTATATTGAGTTACGATCAATCTTGAGAGACTGATGATGATCATAGAGACGGCGATCATTATCCATGCCAATATTGATGCTTTTCGGCTTCCTCTGAACCGTGGTTCTTCCTGGACTTGCTCAGTCATTCCTGCCACCACACCAATCCTCGAATCAGGGCACTTGATGGGAATCCCCCAAGCGGAACCCCTACAAATAAGTCATGAGGCGAGAATTCCTATTAACCTTATTTTCGACAATATGCATCATAGTGTCGAGAGATTTGTAAACTACCACCTATTGAAATTAGTCAGGAAAGTATAGACCTGATAGTCACTTCACCGCCTTACAATGTGGACATAAGATACAACGCACACGACGACAAGATATCTTATGAAGAATATTTAGAGTTCTCAGAGAAGTGGGTGGCTCGTTGTTTTGAATGGTTGAAAGAAGACGGCAGATTCTGCCTCAACATTCCATTGGACAAGAACAAGAATGGACAACAAAGCATTGGGGCATACTTGACGACTATCGCTAAGAAAATAGGCTTCAAGTACCACTCTACAATAGTTTGGAATGAAGGCAACATTTCAAGAAGAACTGCTTGGGGTTCTTGGAAGAGTGCCTCTGCTCCGTTTGTAATCGTCCCAGTCGAGTTAATTGTAATTCTCTACAAACAGAGCTGGAAGAAAACGAGTGGCAATGGAGTCTCGGACATTTCTAGGGACGAATTTATGAATTGGACAAATGGTCTTTGGACTTTTCAAGGAGAAAGCAAGAAGAGGACGGGGCATCCCGCACCTTTCCCAGTAGAACTACCTAGACGATGCATTAAGTTGTTCAGCTTTGTCGATGACGTAGTTCTAGATCCGTTTCTAGGTAGCGGGACGACTCTGGTCGCTGCTGCGCTCAACAACCGAAGACAGCTCTTCAAGATGGTTCCCGACCAGAACGTCAAACTCATTGTACTCGATTCTATGATTCAGCACTTCAGAGCTGAGTACCCAGGAAGAGAGAACCTTGCGACCAGACAGCAGAAACTGAACCTTCATCTTCAGGACGTGAAGAGGCTGATGAGAGGGAGACGCAAGAATCGCCAAGATACTGGATGCCCCTGATCTCGATCCCAATGTCGAAGTTGCCTTCAAGATTACTGAACAAGGTGTGGAAGACATGGTGGCGGGCGAGGATAAGGCAGAATTGTCAGAAGAAGCTGAAGTCATTCAGGTCTTATAGATGGACAGGACAGTATTGTCCGATCCGTCATGGAGTCTGAGCAGACATTTCTCTCCGTTCGTTACCGCGACTGCATTGAAAACATCCCCAGAGCGAAGCATTTCGTTCAATGCCTTCGTGTCAGGATGAAGTAAGGATAGTATCTCATGTTCACATTCACAAACCTTGCTGACGGCCTGAAATTGTAGTGATCAATCGTTGTTAAATATCATGAGGATTACTTGCATTAACAAGGTGGCTTTCACGTGGATATCTGGAAGTATCACGACATAAGGCACAGGCGGCACCGGTTCTGCAACCCAATAGGGAATGAGAAGTTTGAGGAATTATGCAGGCAGCTTTCTCTCAGAAAAGGAGCTCGTGTTCTCGACATGGCTTGTGGAAAAGGCGAATTCCTTGTTCGCCTAGCAGAACTGTACAGGGTTCAAGGAATTGGAGTTGACATATCACCCTACTGTGTCAGGGATTGCCGAGAAAGATACAACGCTCGGGTTCCAACGGCGAAAATTGAGTTTCTTGAAATGGACGCTGCCAAGTTTGAACCTGAGTCACTGGAGAGCTATGATCTTACGATGTGTGTTGGGGCAACTTTTGTCTATGGCGGCTTCAGCGAGACTACCCGTGCTTTGAAGAAGATGACAAAGCCAGGGGGACTTGTGCTTGTGGGAGAAGTATTCTGGCAGAAGGAACCTGATCCCGAGTATCTGGAGATGGTCGACAAAAAAAGAGAGGAATTTTCCACTCATAATGAGAATGTCGCGGCTGGGGAAGAGGAAGGGCTTAACTGCCTGTGCACCGTCGTGAGCGACCACGACGACTGGGATCATTATGAGAACCTTAACTGGTGGTCTGTCAACGACTATCTTCTGGCTCACCCTGAGGACCCTGATATTGCTGAGATTCTTGAACGAACGGAGAAGGAGAAAGAGATCTATCTTCGCTGGGAGAGGGATACGCTGGGATGGGCAATCTACGTGTTCTGTCAGAGTAAAAGACAAGGTTTCAGGAGAAACCAGGGACATCAAAGAGGAGAAGATTACTCTCAAGGGTGAACTTGAGGACTGAACTATTCCTAATGCCTATTGACTGGGTAAATGCAGAAGGGAGGTTATTGAAATAGGTGGCTTGTGCTCGTGGTGAGAAGCATGGTTGCCAGCTAGTGCTTGCTCGCCGCCATGGCACTGGAGGAAGATGTATGGCGGCTCTTTGCCCAGATGCCAGGACCAGAAACGTTGCAGCGAAAATCGAGAGCTCCGGAGGAAAAGCAATACTCACAAATAAGATGGACCAGGGTGTAACCATTGTTCTCTTAGAGATCTGATATGCTCATCCATATTCAGTTGCGATTCATTAATGTTCCTAGGTTCCTCAAGGCATGATCAAGGTTCCGAGATGCTTCCCTTTTAGAGCCTTCGAGACATTCCCTTCTTCTAAAGCGTTAAAAACGATTGAAGGGACACCTAGAGTCCCAACAGATATCAGCTCCTTGAACTTGAGGCTCATCCCACCGTCTACATCGCAATATGAACTATCTTTGGGATTCAGTGAATTCCTCTCTGCCAAGTTGATGCTCTCGATTAGCTTGGCTTTTGGATTTTTTTTCGGGTCATCGGTGAAGATGCCTTCGACGTCTGTGCCACAAGCCACGAGATCCACGTCTTTTAGCTCCTTTGCGCACAGGTAAAGGATAGTATCCCCAGAAAGAACTGCAGCGTTACCATTCTCATCGAAGACAAGGTCTCCGAACAGAATTGGCACATACTTGGGAATAAGACACCTGATCTTCTGGAGGTCGAAAGACGCGTCAACGCCAACCCAAGGTCGATTCTTGTCTCTCTTCGTTACAGTAAATAGTGAGCGCGGAGGAAGGCTAATTGCCGGAATACCATTGCTAACCATCTCATTGACTAAAATGAGATTCTCCAATAGAACAGAGTACGATGTTAATGGCCAACCAACCAGTTCCTGTTGGCTTACGTCCAATTTGAGGAACTTGCTTACGGGGAAGTGTCCGAAGACACCTGCACCATGGACTATGATCAAATAGCCGAGACTGGAAAGGGATTCCCGAATCTCTGAACATATTCTTTTGACGACCTCACGTCTGATGAATCTGGAGGAATTCTTCCATATCCCAGTTGCAGTGAGCGGGAAGTCCGTGAAACCCTTGTAGGTGACGACACTCCCGCCGAGTTTAAGAATGATGTTTCGCTTCTCTGGCACTGCCCAGGCACCCACATTAGCATTAATGATTAGCGGGGACACTCTGTTCAAAAGGCTAAACTGTAATATAATGTTACTGTACTCCCAATCATTACGAGGAAAAGACAACCTGAATACTGCTGAGTGCTGCATCTTTATCTATCTTGGCTGTGTTCCAGTGAGGGTATTGAAAGCTGATGAAGACGGAGAGGAAGAAGAAGAGTTGCCAGATCACATCACAAGTGAGAGAAAACTCGACCATATCCGCATATGTTTGACGAAGGATGTCCAGTCTTTGCATAAGAGACCCGGATTTCTCGACATTGAGCTAATTCACAATGCTCTCCCAGAAATAGACCTGAGCGACGTGAGCACTGAGACGGAGTTCTTCGGGAAGAGAATTGCTGCGCCGCTAGCCATAGCGGGAATGACGGGAGGGCATCCAATAGCCATGAGAATAAACGAGGCGCTGGCGAAGGCGGCCCAAGAAGCACGAATTGCAATGGGGATAGGCAGCCAGAGGGCAGCAATCGAGGATCCATCACTTGAAGAGTCCTACTCAATTGTGAGGAAAGTCGCCCCAGATATACCGATTATTGCAAACCTTGGTGCGCCCCAACTGTCAAGAGGGTACGGGATAGGTGAGGCTAGGAAGGCTGTTGAAATGGTCGAAGCTGATGCTCTGGCCATCCATCTTAATCCTCTGCAGGAAGCGGTTCAAACCGAGGGAGAAACCAAGACCAGCGGAGTTCTTGATAAGATTGGCAGGATTGCCAGTAAGCTTGACGTCCCTCTCATAGCTAAGGAAACCGGGTGCGGTATTGCTTACGAAGAAGCCTGCAAGCTTCTTGACTGCAATGTAAAGGGCGTAGACGTAGGCGGAGCTGGAGGAACAAGTTGGGCTGCCGTCGAAGCTTACAGAGAACTGGCTCAGACTCCAAGCAATGCCGATGGATATCACATGGGATTAATTTTCAGAGACTGGGGAATTCCAACGGCTGCGAGCGTTCTGGAAGTCTCATTAGTGAAGAGCCTCACGATCATAGCTACGGGTGGCGTAAGGAACGGAATCGACGTGGCCAAGTCCATTGCCCTAGGGGCAAACATAGCGGGGGTAGCACTGCCCTTGCTGAGTCCTGCGTATTCCGGTGACCAGACGACATTAGCAGCAATGATCAAGAGGATGATCAGAGAGCTGAGGACTTCCATGTATTTGACTGGGTCAAAAGACTTGAAAGACCTGGCAACAGCCAACTTGGTGATCGGAGGAGAATTGGCCGAATGGGTCACGGCGAGAGGGATCGACCTCAAGAGCCTTGCGAAGAGAAGGTCGCCACTTCCAAAGCGAAGCACACCTTAGCAGGGGAAAGCTGAAGACAACTTTCAAACATCCACAGAAGCACAAGGCTTTTATGCAATTCCGCTTTACCGAATTACACCTGAAGATCTGAATAGCTGAAGATGATCCTCTGATAAGGGGTGAAACGTACTTTTGTCAAAGAAGTTTGAAGCTCCAAAGGAGCTCGTCGACAAGGCGTACCAGTTGGTCGACATAGCACACAAGAGTGGAAAAGTTAAGAAAGGGACAAATGAATCTACAAAGGCTGTTGAGCGAGGCTCTGCAAAGATCGTTGCCATAGCCGGAGATGTTGATCCCCCTGAGATTGTGGCGCCGTTGCCTTACATATGTGACGAGAAAAAGATTCCCTTCATATTTGTTCCGAGCAAAGAGAAACTCGGAAATGCTTGCGGAATCGATGTGGCTGCCGGCGCGGTTGCAGTCACTGAGGCAGGCGAAGGTGACAAGCTCCTGAAGGAAATTGTTGAGAAACTAAAGGAATTAAGAGAGACTGGAAAAACAAGGAAAGAGTGAATGGCGCGACAAGACGCCTCAAGCAGGTTTACGGCACCGAAAGCACTATCAGAAACGAAACTCTGCCCAATTCCAGTCACTTTTCGTTAAGATCGTCAGGATCCTTGTAGAAAGGATGGGTTAGCAGTATGTCAAGGGCATCTCAAATGGAAGATTTGTCAATACCCGCAGAGGTTATACAAGTGGTTGGAAGAACGGGAGTAACGGGCGAGATAACTCAAGTCAAAGTCAGAGTCCTTGAAGGTCGTGACAAGGGAAGAATACTGACCAGGAATATCAAAGGTCCTTGTCGAGTTGGAGATATGCTCGTTCTGCGGGAGACGGAGAGGGAAGCTAGAAGACTAAGGACACCATGAAGATCGGAAACTGCGGGGATCGGAGAAACGCGGGTTGGTTCTCATGGTTAGGGAAATCAAGTGTTCGTTCTGTGGTTCGGCCATCGGGTTCGGAACTGGAATAATGTATGTTAAGAACGATGGCGTAGTCATGAATTTCTGTTCATCGAAATGCAGAAAAAGCATGATCAAGCTTCACAGGGATCCAAGAAAACTCAAGTGGACGATGATGCACCCGAGTTCCAAGTCGAAGAAAGGTGTACAGGAAGCAGCCAAGAGCCCCAAACGCCCGCAAGGGGCGGAGAAGACTCTCCGGCGTCGCAGGTAGACGGGGCAAGATAGAGTCAATTTGGGCAGATAGCGTTCAGCTATTGCTTCTTTGCTCGATCCATAAGGCAAGTTTCCAATAGAACGGATGAGAATCCCTTTAGATATTTCCTGTCATGTTCCTGAAATTCTCCGTTGAGTAACGCCGTCAGGGTCTTCCCTCCGCTTTCCTCGTTGATCTTTCCATCAGCCAATCCCAAGCAGGTCTTACGGAGTTCTTGAGTATGGTCGGGAAATTTCCTGGACCCATAGTCCCTGACATATGAATCAATTTGCTTTGCCACTGATCTTGGAGCGCCTTTCTTTAGACCGGCTTCCCGTTCCCAGAGACCGAGTTCCTCGGTAGCTGTCTGGTCAGCGTCTGACGCATGAGCGACATTGACCCCCCCATATATCCCGTACTTGCCTCGAATGGTATCGGGTTCAGCTTTATGAGCGAAAGTTGATCCCAGCACTTTTCTTATCTGCTGAATAACGCCTTCACCTTCGACGCGCATTGCGACCACAGGACCAGAGGTAATGAATCTTACAAGCCAATCATAGAAGGGCTTTCCTTCGTGGACGGCGTAATGTCTCTTAGCCAACTGAGTTGATGCAACCATTTCTTTGAAAGCTGTAGGTATGAGACCGTTTGACAGAAGAATTTTTAACGTCTCGACGCCTACAAATCTTCTAAGAACGGCATCAGGCTTTAATATCAGTAGACTCTCTTCAACCATTCTCATCATCAACCAGCCCAAGTTGTATATCGATACCCATTAAAACCATTCGGTTACTTTCTTGCTTCGTGACTGATGCTACTACTTATGTTAGCACATATCTGCTCAAGAGGAGTTGATTGAAATTGCTGATCAGGCAACCGATAGTTGCAGTGCTGGGACATGTAAACGCCGGCAAAACCACACTCCTTGATAGGATTCGCGGAACGGCAATAAGTCTAAAAGAGGCTGGTGGGCTGACACAGCATATAGGTGCCTCAAATCTTCCCAGTACGACCATAGAGAAGATTTGTGGAGATCTGCTTGAGAAGTTCAAGATCAAACTCGCCATTCCGGGTCTTCTGATTATAGATACCCCAGGCCATGAGATCTTCATGAACTTGAGGCGCAGGGGGGGAGCCGTGGCAGATATAGCGATACTGGTAGTAGATTTCATGAAGGGTCTAGAGGCACAGACTTACGAATCTGTAAGCATCCTGAAATCAAGAAAGACGCCATTTATAATAGCCTATAACAAAGTCGACAGGGTAGAAGGTTGGAGACCGACTGAGAACGCGCCATTTGGTGAATCTATCAGCAAACAAGCTGATTTCGTAAAAAAGCTCGTTGACGAAAGGATATACGAACTCATCGGAGAAATGTCAAAAGAAGGATTCAGCGCTGACCGCTTTGATGCAATTACAGATTTCACAAAGAATGTGGCGATTATTCCGACGAGCGCGAAGACTGGGGAGGGCATACCTGAGCTGCTTGCAATTCTTGCAGGGCTTACACAGAGCTTTATGATGGGCAGGTTGCAGGTTGAGCAAGGACCCGCGAAAGGAACAGTTCTAGAGGTCAGAGATGAACCAGGTCTAGGAACTACTATTGACGTGATTATCTACAATGGCATACTGAGAAAGGGAGATACAATCGTCGTGGGGGGAAAAGACAAGGCGCTGGTAACCAAGGTCCGTGGATTGGTGCAGCCAAAGCCTCTTGTGGAGACAGGCGAGTCACGCGACAAATTCACGCATGTCGAAGAAGTCTCGGCCGCGGCGGGCGTAAAAATAATCGCCCCAGAGCTTGTCCATGCAGTATCAGGTGCGCCGCTGGTAGTCGCCAGCACTGAGCAGGACATCCAACGCGCCGTCGCGGATATCACCTCTGAGATAAATCGCATTAAGATCAACACAGACACGAAAGGAGTCATCCTCAAAGTCGACACACTGGGAGCGCTTGAGGCAATCGTGAAATACCTCGAAGACAGGAAGATACCCATAAGAATAGCCGATGTCAGTGACGTGTCCAAAAGGGACATCATGGAAGCGGCTGCTGTGAAGGAAGACGCACCCTTTTCGGCCGTTGTCCTCTCTTTCAATGTAAGGGTCATGCCAGAAGCAAAGGAAGAAGCTGACAGGCTCGAGATACCGGTCTTCAAGAACGACGTCGTGTACAAGCTGGTTGACGAATACGAGGGATGGGTAAAGGAGAGGAAGGAAGAGGAGAAAAGAAAAACAGTAAGCTCACTCGTGCTGCCAGCCAAGATAAAGATACTTCCAGGCTACATCTTCAGACGAAGCCATCCAGTCATAGTTGGAGTCGAGGTGCTTGCAGGAACGGCAAGGGCGAAAACAGGTTTGATAACTGAGAAGGGAGACGACGCCGGCGAAATCGCCCAAATGCAGGACGAAGGAAAAACAGTCGCGCAAGCAACGAAAGGGCGGCAAGTGGCCGTCTCAATAAAAGGGAATATCCTTGTGGGCAGGCAGATCAACGAGGGCGACATCTTATATGCAAACATACCCGAACAAGATATCAGGATATTAAGAACAAAGCTTGAAGACGAACTCACTTCTGACGATCTTCAAGTGTTGTCTGAGTTCATCGAGATAAAAAGGAAGAAGAACCCTGTTTTCGCCCTCTAAGAATAAATAGATATAAAAACGCTTGATGTCTTACCTACTGAGACATAAAAAACAGCGGAGGAATAGCAAACAGTGCCAGGAGTCAAGTTGGTTTTATCAGATCCCGCGACAAAGAAAGCCTACCAGATGGAGATTAGTGATGACAAGGCGAGATCAATTCTGGGACGGAAGATGGGAGAAACCATAAGTGGAGAGACATTGGGACTTAAAGGATATGAAATCCTGATCACGGGTGGAAGCGACAAGGATGGTTTTCCGATGCGTGAGGATGTGCATGGAGAAGGCAGAAAAAAGATTCTGCTCGCAAGCGGTACCGGTTATCGCCCAACCGAGAAGGGAGTAAGGAAAAGAAAAATGATCAGAGGAAGCACAGTTACGCTCGAAATAGTCCAAGTAAATACCAAGGTCACCAAAAAGGGAGAGAAATCTCTTGAAGAGATCATCGGCAGCGGCGCCGTAGGAAAGAAGGAGGCTGAAAAGGATTAGCTTGGACACACCGCTCATAGAGAGAGGAACCCCACTGAGGTGAGAGGAGATTACCGAAGCCACCGAGAAAGAAAATGCTGACACGATACAAGCAGAGTTGAACATAGGCACCTGTGGCCATGTTGATCACGGGAAAACAACGCTTGTCAAAACCCTCTCGGGTGAGTGGACTATTAGGCATTCAGAGGAAATCAGAAGAGGAGTGACGATCAAGCTGGGATATGCCGACACGACAATCATGAGATGTTCCAAGTGTTCGGCTCCCGAATGCTATACAACAGATGCCATCGCCAAAGGAAAATGCCCCCGTTGTGGTGGAGATCTAGAGGTCCTCCGTAAAGTCTCCTTCGTTGACTCGCCCGGACACGAAATACTAATGGCCACAATGTTATCCGGCGCAGCGATAATAGATGGAGCGATCCTCGTAATAGCGGCAAATGAACCCTGTCCTCAGCCGCAGACTAGGGAGCATTTGGTGGCCTTGGAAATAATAGGTGTCAAGAATATTGTCATCGTCCAAAACAAGATCGAATTGGTTCCACGAGAGAAAGCTTTGGAGAACTATAAGCAGATAGTTCGCTTCACTAAAGGAACCACGGCAGAGCACGCACCCATCATACCAGTTTCAGCGATACATGGTGCAAATATCGACTATTTGGTCAAAGCCATTGAAGACAAGATTCCCACTCCACAGAGAGATCCCTCGAAGCCCATACGCATGTACGTTGCGCGCTCATTCGACGTTAATAGACCCGGCGCAGAGCCCGATGAGCTTGTCGGAGGAGTAATCGGAGGATCGATACTTCAGGGAGCACTGGATGTAGGAGAGGAGATAGAGATTCGCCCAGGGGTGAAGACAAATGAGGGCGGCAAGGAAAGACACACCCCGATCTTCACAAAGGTTACGAGCTTGTCGGCTGGAAAGCAGATTAGATTGAAGGAAGCTAAACCAGGGGGGTTGATAGGAGTGGGCACAATGCTGGACCCTTCGCTTACCAAGGCTGACGGTTTAGTGGGAAGCGTCCTAGGCAGACCCGGTACACCTCCACCCGTATGGAATCAATTCACAGTTCATTATACGCTCCTAGAAAGGGCTGTCGGAACGGTCGGACAGGAACTAGTCGCGGCGATGCGGACAAACGAATTGCTCATGTTGAATGTGGGTACGGCAACCACAGCAGGGCTAATCACAAGCGCGAGAAGCGATGTCGCTGACATCAAACTAAACAGGCCAGTCTGCGCCGAGGAGGGCTCCAGGGTCGCAATAAGCAGGAGAATTTCTGGCAGGTGGAGACTAATCGGGTGGGGAAAGATCGACTAGAGGGCCAGAAGTGATTTCGGAGTATTGGGCTCATGATACCCGAAAAAAGAGAACACAATTGGCTCAAGGTGATATTCGACTCAAGCATGCTAATAGATCTCCCTGAACTCAAAATCGATCTTGTGACCGAAACTGAAAGGGTTCTGTCAACAAAATTCATTCCAATAGTTCTGGCCGGGACAATATCAGAGATCAGGGACGTCCTGAAGAGAGCAAGTGGAGGGAAAAGAAAAAAGGAGTTAACACTTGTCCTCCAGATTGCTGAGAAGTTTAATAAGTTGAACTACTTTCCATTAAACAACGAAGACATGGACGAGGTCGTATTTCGGGCTGCGAAAGAGCTGAAGGCCGTCGTAGCTTGTAACGACTATGAACTCAGGAAAAAGCTAGTTAAAGCAGGAATGCCCGTATTGTTCGTGCGCGGCAAATCCCACATGGAGTTGGACGGTTACTTGGACGATCTAGGAACTCATTCCACAAGCCCAGTCATTTAGCATCAAAGCTTAAAAGAGCGATGGAATTCTGTGATACCTCTGCGAGGAGACTACTGTCATGTACAAACTAGTAACAGTTAAGGACATAATCAGAATACCTCCCGACCGCTTCGGAGAAGACATTGAAAAGGTGGCAATGGACATGCTTAACAAGGACTATGGGGGCGTGTCTGACCTAGACATAGGCTTTGTGATAAGCATAGTCGGAGTGGACAACGTCGGAATTGGCAAGCTGATACCAGGCGATGGGGGAGCTTATCACGAGGTGACCTTCAAGGTACTTACTTTCAAACCGCAGCCTCAGGAAGTAATCGAAGGAGAGGTCGTCGAGATCGTCGAATTTGGAGCCTTCATAAGACTAGGACCTACCGATGGTCTCTGTCATGTGAGTCAGGTCACGGACGACTTCATATCATACAATATGAAGAAATCACAACTTCTTGCAAAAGAGTCGAGAAGGATCCTGAGCGAGGGGGACAAGGTTCGTGCAAGAATTATCGCCATATCGCTCGGCGAGGGCAGCAGACGAGGCAAAATCGGCCTGACAATGAGACAACCGTTCCTAGGAAAACTGGATTGGTTCCGAAAAGAAGAGAAAGAGCAGAAGGAAGGAGCCGAACAGAAAGAGCCAAAGGAACTCGAGGAGCAGAAAGAGGAAAAGGATGAGGGAAAAAGGAAAGAGAAAGAGCCGGCTGAGGCCGCACAGTAGCGCCATTAGGGACGAAACTGGCAGAAACCCTTGAGATGCTCTTTGTTTGGCCTGCAACTAAAAGATCAAGAGGAGATAGCTAACTACCGATGAGAGGAAAGGCTTGCAGAAACTGCAACTTGATTGTGAGTGGAACCGCCAAACGCTCTTGTGAAAACTGTAAATCCTCTGACTTTTCCACGGATTATCAGGGGTTAGTCATAATCATAGATCCCGAAAGATCCATGATTGCCAAGAAACTAGACGTGACGAGGAAAGGATGGTATGCAATCAAGGTCCGATAATAAGCACAAGACAGCCAAACTGCCTGACTCACTTCGAGAGGAATTATCCAAACCTCGTGGAAAACTTGTGAAGGGAAAGCAAGCCGAAGTCTCAAGAAGAGTATTCGAGTTCCTTGAGAATTCAAAACCCTCCAAGATAATCACCGTGGGGGATGTCGTGACCCGCAGCATGATCGATGCCGGGCTTAGACCCGACTTATCAATCGTAGACGGAAAGACTCTGAGAGGTCCAGAAGAGAGCATTGACTACCCGGTCGACAGAACGTACCCTCTGGTCAACCCTCCAGGTCTCATAACTGCAAACGCGTGGAAAATCATTGGGAAAGCGTTAAAAGAAAAAGGAAAAATCAAGGTAGTTGTAGACGGAGAAGAGGATCTGCTCGGAATACTTGTAGTCTTACTAGCCCCGAAGGGAAGTCTGATGCTATACGGACAACCAAGGGAAGGGATTGTAATAGTAACTGTGGACGAACAAGCAAGAAGGTTCGCCAAGGGAATACTCAAACAAATGGAGGAACAGTGAAATTGAGCCTAAAGATCGATGTATTATCGGATCAGGAGGACAAGCTTCTAGAAAGGAGGCAGATCAGCTTCAGGATCACCCATGCCAAGACAGCCACTCCTAAACGTATTGATATACGCAAGGAGTTAGCGGATCAACTGAAAGTGGATCCCGAGACGATAGTCCTGAGACCCCTACGCCAGAAGTTCGGCAAAGGCGAGGCAGACGGAACCGCCCTAGTGTACAAGTCGGTTGAGAGGGCACACCTCATCGAGCGCAACTATCTTTCAGACAGACTCAAACCCAAAGAAAAGAAGGAAGAGAAGGAAGAGAAACCCGCCGCAGAGAAACCTCCGAAGGAAGAGAAGAAGGCGGAGAAGAAGGCAGAAAAGAAAGAGGAGAAGAAGGATGTCAAGTGAAGAAGCAAAGAAAAAGAAGCCGACAGCTGAAGAAGCAGGGAAGAAGCCAACAGCTGGTGTAGCCGCAAAGAAGCCAACAGCTGAAGAAGCAGGGAAGAAGCCAACAGCTGGTGTAGCCGCAAAGAAGCCAACAGCTGAAGAAGCAGGGAAGAAGCCAACAGCTGGTGTAGCCGCAAAGAAGCCAACAGCTGAAGAAGCCGCAAAGAAGCCAGCAGCTGAAGAAGCCGCAAAGAAGCCAGCACCCGCAGTGGCGCCAAGGAAGCCAGCAGCTGAAGAAGCCGCAAAGAAGAAAAAGAAGAAGGCTGTCAAAGCATCCTCGTACTATAAGATCGCCGACGGGGGCGCTCTGCAAAGGAAGCTGCGATCCTGCCCCAGATGTGGCCCAGGAACCTTTCTCGCCGAGCACTACGACCGAATCTCGTGCGGCAAGTGCGGGTATTCAGAATACAAGCGCAAGGGTGAGCCCTCTGGTTGATCTGGGCGGTTTCCTTGCTCGAATCCACTCTATCTCATTTTGTAGTGTTACGCTGACAGCGGAACCCATCCGTTTTTCCGCACCGGTATATTAATCCTGTTGACAGCTGTTTGCGGTCGCTGTTCGTGCGCTTGTTCCGTGTTTTGCATCCCCTTGTTCCTGCGGAAGAGGTTTAGCGCCTTGAGCGTGTATTGGGGAAAGGTAATTAATAGACTTGGTTGAAGTGTAATCTAATGGAAAGGGACTTGGACTCTGGGAATTGGCAACCTATTATTGTTGCGGATGGACGAGTATGTTTGAAGCAGGAAGACCTCTGATTTGTCTGGGGATCGAAGGCACTGCTCACACGGTAGGCGTCGGGATCGTTAATAGCGAGGGTAGGGTCTTAGCCAACCCCAGAAGCGAGTATGTTCCCAAGCAAGGAGGGATACATCCCCGAGAGGCGGCTGAGCACCACGCGTTGACGGTCTCCAAGCTGGTTGAGGAGGCGCTCCAGATAGCAGAGTTGAAGGAGAGGAGCGTCGATGTCATTTCATTTTCGATGGGTCCAGGGCTAGGTCCGTGTCTGCGCGTCGTCGCAACCGCCGCCAGAACCCTTTCATACTTGTTCAAGAAGCCTCTTGTGGGCGTTAACCACTGTCTAGCCCACATCGAGATAGGGAGACTAGCTACAAAGGCAGCAGATCCTCTGACATTATATGTGAGTGGAGGAAACACGATCGTTACGGCATTTGAGTCTGGACGTTACAGAGTTTTCGGCGAGACGCTTGATATTGCCGTCGGTAATTTGCTCGATGCCTTTGCAAGACAGGCTGGAATATCCCACCCTGGAGGACCGAAAATCGAACGATTCGCTTTAGGAGGGAAGGATCTTCTCGATTTGCCTTACACGGTGAAGGGAATGGATTTATCGTTCTCAGGTCTCCTTACCGCAGCAACTGATGTACTGAGAAGCGACAAGTATCGTCTAGAGGACATATGCTACAGCCTGCAGGAAGTAGCTTTCTCAATGCTTGCGGAGGTCACTGAGCGGGCTCTTGCGCATACGGAGAAGAAAACTGTACTACTTACTGGTGGCGTTGCAGCTAACAAGAGATTGCAGGAAATGGTGTCAATGATCTCAAAGGAGCACGGGGCTCAATTCAACGTTGTCCCGGCTGAATATGCTGGCGACAACGGAGCCATGATAGGTTGGATGGGAATCATTCAGTTCAAATCAGGCATGACTTCGCCAGTCGAAGAGTCTTTCATAAGGCCCAAGTGGCGCCTTGATGAGGTAGATGTTCCATGGAGAAAGAACTGACGGGGGCGCATGACTAATATGCTCTTCAAGAAAGGGGCCGAGGCTTATCTCTACAAGGAGAACTGGTACGGCTTGGAGGTCATAAGAAAGAAGAGAGTCCAGAAAAGCTACAGAGCTCAGCAACTGGATTCTAGTATCAGACGATCTAGGACGGTACGTGAAGCAAGGCTTATGTTTGAAGCTTGTAGACTCGGGGTCCCCACTCCAAGCATATACTTTGTTGACCAACCTGAGTCGACAATTATTATGGAATATATCGAGGGTAGCAAGTTAAAGGATGTTGTGGATTCACTGCAACAAGAAGTACGAGACAAGATTTTCGAGAGGGTGGGTCAACAGATCGGGGTACTGCACGCGAACGACATAATACACGGCGACTTAACTACCTCCAACATGATCCTTACTCCCTCGCAGAAAATATTCTTCGTCGACTTTGGACTTGGGGAGTTCTCGTCATCAATCGAAGATAAGGGAGTGGACATGCATCTAATGCATAGGGCGTTGGAAAGCACACATTATGCTAATTCCCTCCAAGCATACAGATCGATTGTCGAAAGATATGAAAAGACAATCGGCGAAAAAAGCGCTGCAGAGATAATGAATAGAGTCCACGAAATTGAGTTGAGAGGTAGGTACTTTAAACGCGAGGCGAGTAGAACTTAGAACGCCGAGAGGTTTGCTAGTAATGGTAGCTCGTCGCATTGATATCAACTTCGCTTCCAGTAATCCCGACAAGATATCCGAAGTCAGGGAAATTCTGAGGAACCACAATATTGGAACTAATCCAATGAATTCAAAGGTCAGAGAGATCCAAGCCAATAGTCTTGAGGAGATAGCAGCTGACTCGGCAAAGACCACCGCAGATTCCTTGGGCAAGACTGTTGTTGTGGAAGACGCCGGGCTATTCATAATCAGTCTGAGAGGCTTTCCTGGTCCCTACTCTTCATACGTGCACAACGCCATTGGATGCGCAGGGATACTTCAACTGATGGAGAGAGAAACTGAGAGAAGCGCGGTCTTTCGATCCGCAGTGTCATATTGTGATCCCAAGTCTGAACCCGAAGTTTTCACGGGTGAAATTAGAGGCGAGATCTCTCTCGCTGAGAGGAGCGGAAGGAGATTTGGCTACGACCCAATCTTCATTCCAGAGGAACTTGACGGAAGAGCTTTCTCAGAACTGAATCTGAATGAGAAAAACAGGATTTCACACCGATCTAGGGCTTTCGGGAAGCTTGCCCACTGGCTTCTGCTGAAGGCGAAAAACCCATGAACACCCTTGCCGATACCTCACCCGGGCAGGGCCCAAAGCACCAAAGATTTATAAAAAATGCGCGTTTATCCTTCTCAACAAGCAATTTGAGACCTTCAAATGAGTATCATCCGCTGAGTCCATGGAAATCTGGTGTTGAACTTGGCTAGAATGCACAGCAAAGCTCACGGGAAATCGGAGTCAAAGAGACCTATCAGAAGCAAGGCTCCCGATTGGGTTAAGGCTAAACCAGAATGGGTCGCCGACAAGGTTGTTGAATTAACCAGAAAGGGTATGTCTCAATCCATGATAGGTATGACCCTGCGCGACCAATATGGTATCCCGCTCACGAAACATGTGGCAGGCAAGAAGATATCCGAGATCTTGAAAGAGCGACAAGTCACCCCGGCGTTGCCGCAGGATTTGCTTGATCTCGTAAGAAAAGCCATAGATCTGAGAAGGCATCTCGAAAACAACAAGAAAGATCTTCACGGGAAACTAGGGTTAATGAGGATCGAAAGTAAGGTCCATCGGTTAGCAAAATACTACGTTAGGGAAGGCGTGCTCCCGAAGGACTGGAAGTATGTGCCAGAGAAGATGGTCTTGTTGGTGAGGTAGGAGAACCCCACCTCTATCCGCGTTCTCTTTTTGTGGATCCTTTCTCACCTTCTTCTTGTGTTGCTTGAGGGCGCTGCTACTTTAGTGTGTATCAAATACTAATAAGCGGGAGAAGCACAGTTCTTACAATCGAGATCCAGTCGGTCCGCAAGCGCGGTAAAAAGAGCAGGGCAGCTAGTGACTCAGATGGTAGAGCAACAACCTTATGCAGGTTTTTCTGAGAGCATAAATGAGACTGCCTCAAAGTTGCTGAACGAAATCTGCGGGCGCGCCAAGATAACTGTAATCTCCCACCTCGACTCAGATGGATTATCGGCAGCTGGAATCATATGCTCAGCCTTGCACAGATCAAATGCAAGATTCCATTTAAGAGTCCTGCGTCAACTCAGAAGGCAGAAAATCGAGGAACTAGCCCAAGAGCAGAAAGAAGTGTTCGTCTTTGTCGACCTAGGAAGTGGGCAGATTGATCAGATAAGTGAATGCATGTCCAAGTCCAGAGTATTCATACTTGATCACCATCCGCCGGCGAACCCCGCTGCCAGAATATTTGCACATGTGAACCCGCATCTGTTCGGCATCGACGGAACAAACCAGGTTAGCGCATCGGGAGTAGCTTATTTCGTGGCAAAAGCCATGGATCCCTCTAACATCGCTCTCTCAGCCCTTGCTATTGTAGGGGCCATCGGAGACCAGCAGGACAAGGGCGAGCAACGGTCTCTGACTGGCTTGAATGCAGAAATAGTCAGAGATGCAGAGAAGGTCTCACTGGTTCAAGTGACTAAGGATATTAGACTTTTCGGAAGAGAGACCCGACCAATTCACGTGGCACTGGAGTATACGACAGAGCCATACGTGCCCGGTTTAACGGGAAATGGAGACGCTTGCGCCAAGCTACTACTCAACCTTGGCATAAGGCTCAAGGAGGGAGAAACTTGGAGGACACTGTCGTCTCTAACACAAGAGGAGAAAACCAGGCTCGTGTCAGAGCTTGTCATGAGAATGATCTCAAGAGGAATGGATTCCAAAGATGCCGAGAGCATAATTGGGACAGTCTACACCTTCATCAAGGAGGATAAGGGAACACCGCTTCGGGACGCTCGGGAATTCTCGTCATTACTAAATGCTTGTGGCAGAATGGGATACCCTGGTTTAGGTGTCGCCGTATGTATTGGAGACAGAGGAGAGGCTCTTAAGGAAACCCAGAACATACTCACGCAGTATCGTCGTAAGCTCGCGGAGTACCTAGAGTGGATCGAGAAACCCAACTTCGTCAAGGAGACCGAGCATCTTCAGTACTTCAATGGAGAGGACAAGATGGATGATCGGATGATAGGCCCAGTTACTTCAATCGCGATCGCTTCTCATATGTTGAAAACTGACAGACCCGTTGTAGCCCTTGCAAGCTCGGAAGACAACCTGACGAAGGTATCCGCTCGGGCTACAGATGAATTGGTCAAAAAAGGAATCAACCTTGGAAACGCAATAAGAGATGCCATTACCGGGATTAATGGGGAAGCAGAAGGCGGGGGGCACGACATCGCCGCTGGCGCCTTCATAACGCGAGGGCGTGAAGACATATTCTTGCTCAAGCTGGAAGATTCTATCAAGAAGCAGCTGGAAAACCGGAAATCATGAAACAAAGCTATCGCCGAATATTATGCAAAGGAACCGAAGATCGCTTTGGTCAAGCGATCGCCAAGCCAGTCAACTCCGGTCATGATCAGCCAACCCAAAAGAGTTAAATCTGGTTCGTATACATCGTCTTTGAAACATTCCAGCGGATCGCATGACCTGCAAGTGACCTTCGTCGAAAGGAGGAGTAGCTTTAATTTGTCAAGCACATGGAGAACCAAGACATGGTACAACGTTGTAGCCCCGTCATATTTCGGAAACGTCGAGATAGCAAGTACACCCTCAAGTACCATTGAAAAACTCGTTGGACGAGTGATAGAGACATCGCTATATGATCTCACAGGCGACTTCTCTCTAGCTCACGTCAAGCTGTACTTCAAAGTGAAGGAGATCAGGGGAAGCAACGCCGTAACCTCCTTCAAAGGACACGACTTCGCACGCGACTACCTCCGCAGCCTAGTAAGGCGAGGAAGCAGCCGCATAGCAGGAATCTTCGACGTTACAACAAAGGACGGCTACAAACTAAGAGCCACCAGCATCGCATTCTCAGTAGGCAGAGCAAGAACCAGCCAAAAGAAGATCATACGCGCAATAATGAAAGACATCGTAGAGAAGAAAGGAAAAGACCTCAAATTCGACAGCTTCGTCCAAGAAGCAGTCCTCGGCAAAATAGGATCAGAAATCTACAACGAAGCAAAGAAAACGCTTCCTTTACGGAAATGCGAAATAACCAAAACCAAGTTGCTCAGGGAGCCTGGAGTGACATGATGATGCCGGTCTTTTTTGGGGCTGGTTGGCTAGTAGAGGCCGCCTGCTATTAGGGGCTTTATCCTGGCATAGCTTTCTTTGATTTGTGGGATCTCCTTCCCTAGAACGTACTCCTTAGTCTCTCGAATCGTTCTAAGCAGTTGGGGGTCTCCCGTGGAGTATCCTCCGGCCAGTCCTTGCATTAGGAATCTTGTTAGGAATACTTCATCTGTTCCCGGTTGGGACAGTATGATGCCAGGGAGGTCCATCATGTATTCGCGGGCCTCGGTGGCGAGTCTAATTGTGTCAGGGGGATCAACGTACTTCGCCACTTTGCGCTTGGCCCATTCTCCCAGCTCGTTTCCAACAAGTATCCTGTTGGCGAATTCTGGGTGAGAGCTGAGGATTTTTAGACCTTGTTCGGTGGAGTACGTATTGGGGTCCGAGCAGTGCTCCTCAAGTTCCTTAAACGCGTCCTTGAATGCGGTGAAAACCTTTACGGCCAATACGCCTCGGTCATACTCCTGGATGGACGAAGGCTTGTCGATGATCGAAAACGGTATCTCCACAGCGTGCTCATTTACAATGAGGTCGGTGACCCCATCATACTCCTTCCGCGCCGAACTTATGACGTCCAGTAGATGCGGAGAGATCACGATTCCAGAGACCTCTCTGCAGTCTAAGACTAGACCGCCCCCAACCCGGAAGGTGGAGTGGAATACTCCCGGTCCCACGACAAGAAGATGTACGTCCTCTGGCGAGGTGCCAACGACGTGGATGGAGCTAACCAGCATGATTACCCAGTTTCTCACTATCTTCTCGATCTCTCTTCCGCGGTATAGCCATTTCCGAGAGTCGATTCCCATAAGGTCATTCCAGTCCTTAATAAGAAACAGCAATTTGACGTTGCTCGAGAAATTCCTTCCAGCGATCATTTCCGCAAGAAACGACCTAGAGATGATGCCAGCCATTTCTAATTCCTCCAAAGACCGTAATCCAACTCACTCAGAGAAGCCGCGCTCCCCCTTTATTTGCCAGTTTCAGAGCACGGAATGATTCACTGATAGATTTAAGTCTTCCTTCCTACCCGTGATCTGCAAGCAGGTTCTATCACCGTGATAGCTGTACGATCGATTGTCAATCCTCTGGAATAGATTCTGTTGGCTAGGGCGTTGTGGAAGTTTGGCAAAGGTCTTTGAAACCAACTCAATCAGGAAGGATCTTAGAAAGGTAAGAACGAAGTTTGCGATATGCTATCCCGAACCATACAGGGTCGGAATGTCCTGCATGGCGATCCATACGATCTATTCCATGCTTAATTCTCTTAGAGACGTCGCATGTGAGAGAGCATTCCTTCAGCCTGCTTCTCCAGATGGAACGCGAACACTTGAGTCAAACATGCCACTCAAGAAGATGAACGCTGTTGGATTCTCACTGCAATATGAGATTGACTACGTTAATGTTCTAAGAATGCTTCTGGACTCTCATATACCACTTCTTTCGAGGGACCGAAGTGAAGAGGATCCACTGATCATCGCTGGCGGACCCTGCGCGACTGGAAACCCCGAACCAATGTCCGATTTCGTTGATGTTTTCACAATAGGGGAGGCTGAGGTAATTCTACCTGGACTCCTAAACCGATTGGCGGAAACCAAGAATCCCAGAGCACATATCTCTGATCTCTTGGATGTAGGGGGATTATACATACCAACGCTGGACCAACGTTCAGTCAGCCGAATCTGGGTCCGGGATCTTGATGTTGCCCCGCACCCAATAAGCCAAGTTATTCCACATGTCAACGGCAGGAGCAGTTTTTCACCTGTATTTGGAGAGACATTTCTGGCAGAAGCCACGCGGGGTTGCGGACGTGGATGCCGGTTCTGCTACATTGGACACATCGGGAGACCATTCAGGCAAAGAACCCTGGCCAACATGGAAGATATAATCGAGCGGGGAACTCAACATACTGGAGTCACTAAGGTCTCTTTGATAGGTTCCGGACTTTCGGACCACTCCCATCTAGTTGATCTTTGTGGGTGGATTGTCGACAATCAGAAACTCAGTCTTTCACTTTCCTCTCTTAGAGCAGACGCAACGTCGCAAGAACTACTTGGAATCCTTGCTAGGGGCGGGGAGAGAACGGTGACGATTGCCCCGGAAACCGGATCGGAAACCCTAAGGAGAACCCTAAACAAGAAGATCACCGACGAAGACATCATGTGCACCGCAAAAGGCGCACTTGAAGCTGGTCTCCGAAACATCAAGTTGTACTTCATGATTGGTTTGCCGGGCGAGGAGGAGCAGGACGTTCAAGAAATCAGCAGGTTGGTTCAGCGTATTGCCAAACTGGGCTACCAATCTAGGTCTATAAGGCTGAGCATAAATCCATTTGTACCGAAACCACATACGTCGTTCCAGTGGTTCCCGCAAGCACCTCTGGCTGGCCTTGAATCCAAACTCAAGGCAATCCGGTCCAGCCTCGGTTCGCAGGCAAAAGTAGACGTAGAAACACTCGATCTGAGATGGGCCAGAATAGAAACCATATTATCCGTGGCGGATCGCACAATCGCCGATGCACTGAAGTATGTTGCAGAATCGGGTGGAACACTTGGTGCTTGGAGGCGTGCCATGACTAAATATCCAGCCTCATTTTCCCCTAAGAAGCTCTACGACCACAGTCAGAATAGCTTACCCTGGGGGAAGATCAACGTCGGAATGAATAAGGATTTTCTGAAACAGGAAATGAGCAAATCGCTGAATGGTGAAGAATCCAGTTCATGTTTGGACGGATGCCTAGCCTGCGGGATCTGCTGAATCATTTGTGGAACAGCATGACGATTCAACAGAAAAATAGATTAAACAAGTTGTGCGTAATTTGTTAGCAGCGAAGTGGCTAGAATGGAATTCGAAAATAGGGAGTTCAGGAGAAAATTCCCACATCTTTACGAGGAACTCGGAGAACCCGAAGAAGAAGATTCGATTCGCCCAATCGACCAAGACAAGAATCCCCTATTGGCCGGCGATTGCACAAGTGAAGTGATTTCTTACTTAAGACGCGCCCGTACAGACGATGAGGCACTGGAAGTAATCAGTTACCTGAAGGGAAGGGGAGAGATCTTGGAAGAACAAGCTAGTGACTTGAGAAGACAGATCGAGGAAAGAGGAGTAAGATCCTTCGGCGATCTCGAGACATGGGGACACTACGAAAAGGAGTTCAGAAAGAAGACAAAGAAAGACACCAACGAGGAAGAAAAGGAAGATCAGCCCGTTGATTAGGACCCTGAAGTAGCCACGCGGGGTCTCGATTCCCTGAGCTACCCGTATCAGCAAACGAAGAATAGGGAGGTTCTTTGGCGTGGCGGGTATCGGTATAGTCGGAAAGCCAGCCTCTGGAAAGACAACTTTGACAAATGCAGCTTGCATGACCTCTTACAAAGTGACGGGTGTACCTTTTACAACAATTGACGCACAGTTTGGGGTCACATACGTCAGAGTCAAGTGCTGTTGCAAGGAGCTTGGTGTCAAAGACAACCCAAGAAATTCAAAATGTATCGATGGCGTAAGGTATGTCCCTGTAAAGCTTGTTGATGTCGCGGGCCTTATACCTGGAAGTCACACGGGCAAGGGCCTAGGTAACCAATTCCTGACTGACATGGCTGAACAATCCTCGGCGCTTATCCAGGTTGTCGACGCTTCAGGTTCCTCCGATTTCGAAGGCAAGATGGTTGGACCTGGAACACATGACCCTGTCGAAGATGTGAAATTTCTTGAACAGGAAATAGACCTCTGGCTACTTGATATCATAAAGAGGGATTGGGCTAAAATCGCGGCGAGGGCTGAGGGCGAAAGAAAACCTTTAGCGCCTCTCTTGCTAGAGAAGCTTTCTGGTTTGGGTATCACAATGTCACAAGTTGCGGAGGCTATGGCAAAAACAGGGCTAAAAACTGAACGTCCAAAGTCCATAGGTGAGAGGGAGCTGCAGAACTTGGCTTCATCTCTGAGGAGAATAGCTAAACCTATGTTGATAGCTGCCAACAAGATCGATATCAAGTCTGCCGACTCAAATCTTGTTCGCATGAGAGAGCTTCTAAAAGACTACTTTGTGATTCCAACGTGCGGACTCGGGGAATATGCCCTCAGAAAGCTCAGTGACAACGGAATCATAGCATACAACCCAGGCGACATAGACTTCAGAATACTTGAACCGGAAAAGATCTCAGAAAAAGAAAAGGAGTCTTTGACCAGATTAAAGAAGGAGGTTCTCCAGAAATATGGCTCTACTGGGGTTCAGGATGCAATCGACAAAGCCGTCTTCGGGCTACTGAAGATGATCTACGTATTTCCAGTAGAGGATCAGAACAGCTTCACCGACCACGAAGGAAGAGTCTTGCCTGATGTATTCTTGGCTCCACTCGGAACCACCCCCAAGGAGCTGGCATACATGATACACACGGACCTTGGTGAGACCTATGCCGGAGCCATCGACGCGAAACGGAAAACGAGAGTAAGAGAGGACTACCAGCTAAAGAATGGTGATGTTATCAAGATCATAGCTGCGGGAGCAAAGTGAAACATGCTCCGAACTGGCAGGTCTAAGGCAACATAAGCTTTAATATGAGTTGACGTAAAGTTCAAATCCGAGTCAGAAGTCAGCGGAGGAAAACCAATGAAAATCGTCGTAATTGGTGCTGGGGCTGCTGGAACTAGCGCCGCACTGGAGACTAGGAAAGTGAACAGGGAAGCGGAGGTCACTGTGATAAACAGCGAGGAATATCCAGAGTACTCAAGGTGCGGTTTGCCTTATGCAGTCTCAGGGCACATCCCTAAATTCGAAAACCTGATACTTCATGATGAAGGCTGGTATGACAAGTTTGGAAAAGTAAAGCTAATGCTCAGATCAGAAGTGACCGAAATCGTTCCGAGCTCGAATTTGGTGAAGGTAAGACATGAAGGTGGGGCAGAAGAAGAGCTACAATACGACTCCCTTATAATAGCCACAGGCTCGAAGCCAAGCTCTCCGCCAATCCTAGGCTTGAACAAGAAGGGAATACTCAGTCTGAGGACGATTGGCGATGGCAAGAATATAATGACTGCAGGGGCTCGTGGAAAAAAGGCTATCGTTGTCGGCGCCGGACTGATCGGCTTGGAACTTGCCGAGGCGCTGCACGCAAGAGGCGCACACGTCACGGTTATCGAGTTTCTGCCGAACGTCCTACTTGCAATGGTCGACGAAGATATTGCCGATGTAGTAAGAAAGAAAATCGAGGAGGCGGGCGTGAAGCTTCTACTGAATACTAAGGTCGACGAAGCCATTGGCCAGGACAGGGTTCAGGGGGTTGTGGCGACTAACCGCCAGACAAATCAAAAGATAACTGTCGAAGCAGACATCCTTGTACTCGCTGCAGGCATAAAACCGGATACGACACTCGCTGAGAAATCAGGGGTTGCGCTTGGGCCCGCAAAAGCAATCAAAGTCGACGAGCACATGAGAACCAACATAAAGGGTATTTACTCTGCAGGCGAATGCACTGAGTACCTTGATTTCATTACAGGCACCCCAGTCAGAGTAGGATTAGGTACAATCGCAGTAAGGCAAGGCAAAGTGGCCGGCATAAACGCGGCTGGAGGCAATGCGACGATGGAGCCACTACTAAATACTAGGGTAACAGAGCTGTTTGGACTCGAGATCGCTGGCGTTGGACCTCTATCAGAAGCAGCCACCAAGGCCGGAATCAAACTAATTACAGGCAAGTTCAGAGGATCTACTCTTCCTGAATACATGCCGGACGGGAAGGAGATTGTCGTCAAGGTTTTGGCTAACGAACAGGGTAAGATCGTTGGAGCACAGATCGTCGGTGAGGAGCAAGTTGCACAAAGAATAAATGTCTTCGCAGCGGCCATCTTGAAGGGAACCACCGTTGAAGAATTCTCAATGCTGGAGACATGCTATGCTCCGCCAATTGCACCTACCTGGGACTCTATTACTATTGCTGCGGAGTCTGTGGCGAAAAAACTGAAAAGAAGATAGAGACCTATTTTCCTCCTGCCCCTTTCTTTTTAAAGGCCTCTATTATTTTCGTTGAGATTATCTCACCAGCCGCCTCCTGAGCCTCAGCGGTTTGGGCGCCTATATGTGGTGTACAGACCACTTTTGGCGATTTCACTAAGTCGAGACTCTTTGGAGGTTCATCCTCGAAGACATCTAATCCGGCGCCACCGATTCTGCCATCATTAATCGCCTTTAGTAGCGCAGACTCATCTATCACTCCCCCTCGAGATGCGTTTACTATTACTGCACCCTTCTTCATTAGGGAGAATTCCTTGTCTCCAAACATATGATGAGTCTCAGGCGAGGAGGGAACATGGACTGTAACGAAGTCTGACAGTCTCATTAGCTTCTCGAGTGCACTTCGATCCGCTCCTGAAGCTTCAACGCCGATCCCTGCGGCGCCGGTCAATGAGGAGGGCGAGACGTCATATGCCAAGACCTTCATTTCAAATGCAATCGCTCGCTTCGCGACCTCTTTGCCTATTCTTCCAAATCCTACGATTCCCAGAGTTTTCCCCCTCAACTCGGAGCCATTGAGACTCTGTTTGATCCATTTCCCTTGTTTTAGAGCTGCGTCAGCAATGTTAATGCTCCGCGCTATCGAAAGCATAAAACCGATAACTAGCTCCGCAACTGATACCGATGGGGCTTCTGGTGAGTTCAACACGGTGATGTTTCTGGCCTTTGCCGCATTCACATCGACGTTGTCCAAGCCGACACCGGTCCGCGCAATCACTTTCAGCCTCGACCCAGCCTGTATAACCTGTGCCGTGACTTTCGTCCTGGATCTCACTATCAAAGCATCGAAATCTCCTATGGTTTTCATAATCGCATCCTGGTCCAGCTCTCTTGAAACCACTTCAAAACCTGCATCAGTCAGATTCTTGATGGCCGCACTGCTAATAGGGTCATTGACCAATATTCTAACCTTGTATTTCTTACTCAAGGCAAGTCACCACCGGTTGAAACTTGTTCACAAGTTGGTTTTAAGTTTACTTATAGGGCACCCGCTGGACTTAAAAGAGAAAAATTTAAGTGTAAAAGACTGTTGTAAACTTTAACACCGTTCCGTAGATCATTTCTAGGGGACGATTTCTTCGGAAGTCTGCAGTGGGACAACGCAACAGCGAGCCGGGTAAGGGCTGAACCCCGCAAGGTGAGGAAGCAGTTTGACTTCGATATATGAGCATATGGAGAAACGCTGGAGAAACCGCGAAAACGATCCAGAGTACAAGAAGCTGACATGGGAGCGTCTGATTAAGTGGAGACGCGAACATACGGTAACACGAGTCGACAGACCGACGAGACTGGACCGCGCTAGAAGGCTTGGATACAAGGCTAAACAAGGCTACATAATTGCCCGAGTCAGAACCAGAAGAGGATCGCTCAACAGAATAAGACCTGTAGCGGGGAGAAGACCAACAAAGCTCGGTGTGAATCGCATCACGTTGAGCAAGAACTACCGATGGGTGGCGGAAGAGAAAGCTGCGAGGAGATTCCCGAACCTCACAGTTCTGAATTCATATTATGTTGCCGAAGACGGTAGATATAAGTGGCATGAGGTAGTCTTGGTCGACCCGCATCATCCAGTCATCATAAGGGACCCAAATATCAACTGGGTATGTAATCCCATTCACCAAAGCAGAGTTTTTAGGGGACTCACGAGTGCCGGAAAGAAGTCTCGGGGACTGAGGAGAAAAGGCTTGGGTGCCGAGAAGGTAAGACCATCACTGCTCGCCCATGGGCACCGTGCCAAGTGAAGTTAGAACAAGTCGCCTTACCTCAGCTTCACACGTCAAAAACTGGATCTATCCGTTTTCAGACAGGGTAGTGGATAGTATTGAGCGAGATACACGTTACAGAAATCAGTATGGAAGTTTTCAGCCACGCCACCGAAGAACCGTCAAAGGTGCTGAAGGCATTGTTCTCGGTGGTACCGGCCAATTGTAGAAGCAAACTAGATGTTAAGGAAGAAGCGGTTAGAGGATACTTCAGGAATCCAATAATCATCTATCGTGCGAAGTTGCCGAGGAGGCAAGAGGCAGAGGACACCTTCTCAATGCTCGCGCAAGGGGTAATAGACGACGACAAGGTCCGTCTAGGCAAGGAAATTGAGCGCCGAATAGACGATTCGGGCAAGCTGTTTCTTCGACTCGATAAGCAAGCCGCATATATGGGAGAGATTGCAGTACGACAGGACGATGATACGATCAAGATGACAATTCGCTTTACAGGCTATCCGGCCAGAAAAGACAGGATAATCAATACTTGCAGAGAAACCGGGCTAATCCGGTGAAGGGCTTGCCAGAAGGACAGGATTCTGACACTTTTCAAAGAGATTCTGTTTCGACTCTACGGATTAGTACGGGGATTCAGGTTCCAACCATACGGGAGACAGTCACCTTATTTGCATAATCGCGGCTGAATGAGCTGAACAATCATGAAAACCGTCAGGAGCCGATACATCGCATTCGAAATGCAGAAACAATCAGGAGTTTACCCGACCAGATCCTCGTTTATCGAAGCAATCATAGGCAGATTGAGGCTGGCAAAAGATCAACCGGTGGGGTTGAGGTTTAGAATTGTCGAATATGATTATCCAAGGTTCAAAGGGATCGTAAAGACAACGCCCCACACTGCCGTAGAATGGATGAAGGCTCTCCTTGGATCTGTCAACGAGATCTGTGGCTGGCAGGTGACAATACGCGTTCTGGGAACAAGTGGAACCCTGAAAGCGCTCAGAGAGAAATACCTAGATGGGCACAAATTAACCAAAAATGATAAGAGTAGCTGAATGAATATATCATCCGAGAGGGATGAGCCGGCCGTCCCATTGTGAGCTTTCGAGCGATGAGCACCCCGCGACGAAGTGACCTCTCATTTATCTCTTCTTCTGGTCTAGCGTGATGCCGACTCCATTTTGCCTCCCCAAGTCCTCATAACGAAGATTGAGCTGGCGACTAGAAAGATTTATCTCATTGTCGGAGCAACAGAAAAGCCAACTTGATTCGGACTTCTCACAAGCAGGAAAGCAGTTTCGTGCGTGATGCGGATGGGCAAAGAGAACTATTCTGAGTCCAGAGGAAGAGTCACGGTGAGAACGTTGATTCCGCCTGTTGCGGTAGCGTTCTTTTCGATGTTGTTTGTACTTTTGCTCACCTTGTTTCCTAGCTTTCGCAACATTTTCAGCCCTAGCGCCACAAAGATTGTCATAGTCTTTCTGATGTGGCTCTTCTTCGCGTCAACGCTGGTCACCCTCGCAGACTTTAGAGAGATGCAGGGAACCATTTCAGGGTGGTTAGATGTCTTAGTTATAATACTCCTTGAGGGTCTGCTGGGCTACTTGGTTTTTGCCGACCTCCTGTATGTCTCGATACTGGTCGTATTGTGTGGCCTATTCGTTGCATATGTGAGCTTCGCCCAACGCGACTGACAGCGAATAAGGTCGGAAACGACTGTTTTATATGCGTGAGTTCAGTATCAGAGCTATGCAGTCGCTAACTGCAATTTGAATTTGAGAGGAGGGAAAGAAATAAGAATAAAGATGGGTTTCTTTCCCTCCCGCAAAGCACCTTGTACAATGGAACATTTCGCATTCATCTGTTTACGGAAGTCAGTCTTCAGGAGGATAGTTGTCTTTGTTTGCTCCACCTGGTACCGGCTATGACAGAGCAATAACAGTGTTCAGCCCCGATGGCAGATTGTTCCAAGTTGAGTACGCACTTGAAGCCGTTCGACGAGGGACAACGGCGATAGGCATCAAAAGCAACCAAGGAGTTGTCCTTGCTGTCGAGAAGAACGTACTGCGCCTGCAAGAACCCGAGAGCGTTGAAAAGGTTTTCATGGTAGATGACCACGTTGGGGCGGCCATAGCTGGGCTGACAGCCGACGCAAGAGTTCTTGTGGATCAAGCGAGGCTAATCGCGCAGATAAATCGCCTAACTTACGATGAAGCGATTGGAATAGAGGCGCTAGCCAGGCAGATCGGCGACTACAAGCAATGGTGTACTCAACACGCGGGTATACGCCCGTTCGGTGTGTCGTTCCTGATTGCGGGCATAGATGACCTGGGAACCCACCTGTATCTGACTGACCCAAGTGGAACGTACTGGAGTTACAAGGCGGGGGCAATAGGGGCGGGCGGGCAAACCGCAAGAGAGATTCTTCAAAAGGAATACAAAGACGATATTTCGCTAGATGGATGCATCGAATTGGCTGTAAAGATCCTCTCGAAAGTAATCGAAGAGAATTTTGACCCTTCGAAAGTGGAAGTCGCGGTAATAAAGAAGGAAATTCGAAAATTCGGGTATCTCTCAATTGAAGAGATAAAGGAATACATGAAAAAGTTTAAGGAGTGAGCTGTAGTCTATCGAAGTTCTACGGCTGCAGCGCCAACGGACGGGGTTTTTGATGGGCACTTCAATGCATGGAGAGAAGTGGGTTGATCTAGGTAATGCCGTAGTAGCACGCCTAGAAACCAAAGGTTCGAGGTTCGAGGTACTTGTCGACCCAGATAAGGCGCTCGAGTTCAAGAAAGGCGGAAACATCGATATTAGGGACGTATTAATGGGTTACGTCATATTCGAGGATGCCCACAGAGGTAAGAAAGCCCCTGAAGAGAAACTGAAGGTTGCTTTCGAGACTGACGACATATTCACAATTGCGTCGCTTATAATCAGGAGTGGTGAGGTCCAGCTCACAGCTGAGCAACGAAAAAGCATGATCGAGGAGAAGAAGAAGAGGATTATTCACATCATATCGAGGAATTCCATAAATCCGCAGACAGGGCTTCCACATCCTCCTGCAAGGATCGAGGCTGCCATAGAGGAGGCAAAGGTACCGATCAATCCATTTAGAGATCCAGATGAACAGGCCAAGGAAGTCGTTGAAGCTTTGAGGCCAATTCTGCCGATAAGAATGGAGACTACCAAGCTGGCCGTTAAGATCCCTCCTCCTTATTCCGCCAAGGGGTACAGCATAATAGAGAGGTTTGGAACAATCACCAAGGACGAGTGGGGGACGGACGGGTCATGGATTTGTGTAATTGAAATACCTGCAGGGCTTCGAGTAGAGTTCATAGAGAGAGTTAATGGTTTCACCAAAGGTAAAGCGCAAGTCAAGACGATTTAGATGATTCATTGTAAGGTGCTATTGGCTACTTCATAATTTAAGGGAGGTCGGGTTTTTGAGTGTTAGCTTCGAGAAACACCAGATTGTCGTTCCAGGCGAGTTGCTCGCCGTTGGAAAGAAATTCAGGCTCGGGACGGGCACATTCAGAGAAGGCGACAAGTTGTTTGCCTCTATAGTAGGACTCGCGGAGATCGGTGGCGATTTGATCCAAGTGGTTCCCCTGGAGGGAGTCTACATCCCGAAGATCGGTGACGACGTCATAGGCAAAATTGTCAATGTTACACTATCTTCGTGGAGAGTTGATATCAAATCACCTTACTACGCTGTTCTTCAAGCATCCAATTTCCTACAGAGAAGGACCGACGTGGTCATGGATGACCTTAGGAAATACCTGGATATCGGAGACGCAGTCTTCGTGAATGTAGTGGAATTTGACAGAACAAGCCCACCAATGGTATCAGCCAGGGACAAGGGTTTCGGCAAATTGAAGGGTGGCACGATACTTGATGTCCTGCCAGCCAAGATCCCCAGGTTGATTGGTCGAGGGGGATCCATGATAAACATGATAAAGGATGAAACCAAGTGCAGGATCCTGGTCGGACAGAATGGAAGAGTCTGGATATCAGGTGAAAAATTCGAGATTGAAGATCTCGTTGTAAGAGTTGTGAGAAGGATCGAGCGTGAAGCTCATACATCAGGTTTGACTGATAGAGTGAAGGAAATGATCAAAACAGAAATGGCTACCACAGGAGGTTCAAAGAGTTGATGAGTTTAATCAGACAATCAATTCCAACCAAACTGATTAACGACAATGGTTTGAGATTGAGCGGAAGAAAGCTTGATGAACTCAGACCAACGAAACTCGAAATGGGTACACTAAAAAGAGCTGACGGATCTGCATATATTGAACAGGGAAAGAACAAGATACTTGTCGCAGTCTATGGTCCGAGAGAGGTGCATCCCGCGCACCTTGCCCTTCCAGATAGATGCTTGCTGAGGTGCGTCTATCGCATGGCCTCCTTCTCAGTTGAAGAAAGAAAGAGTCCTGCCCCAGGGCGCCGTGAGATAGAGCTGTCTAAAGTGATAAGAGAATCTCTTGAACCATCACTATTCCTTGAAGAGTTCCCTCGCGCTGGAATAGACGTCTACATCCAGATACTGCAGGCTGATGGTGGCACGAGGTGTGCAAGTATCACAGCCGCATCTCTGGCGCTAGCAGACGCGGGCATCCCCATGCGGGACTTGGTAGTTGCTTGTGCAGCCGGAAAAGTTGAAAACCAGATTCTCTTAGACATCGACGATGCAGAGGACAAATATGGAAGCGGCGACATGCCTGTCGCCATGATGCCAAGAAAGAACGAGATCACCCTGCTTCAGCTCGACGGCATCTTCTCGCCAGAGGAATTTCAGAAGGCACTAGAACTGGCACAGCAAGGTTGCATGCAGCTATACGAAAATCAGAGAAACGTGATCAAGGAGAAGTACAAGACAATACGCGATGAAGTCGCCACAGACGAGAAGAAGGAGAAACAATAAGGAGAGTGAAAGAGCACATTGATGGGAGAAAGAATAGTTTCCGAAATCGAGCGTAACTACATTATTTCGATTGTCGACAAGGGAAAGAGACTTGACAGTCGGGGATTTGAAGATTACAGAGAAATCAAGGTAGAGACAGACATCATAAAGAAGGCAGAAGGATCTGCACTAGTCACATTGGGGGACACGAAGGTGCTGGTGGGAGTGAAAGCGGATATCGGAGCGCCTTTCCCAGATACACCTGACAGGGCTGTTCTAACAGTCAACGCTGAGTTCACGGCTGGAGCCTCCCCATTATTCGAACCTGGTCCTCCAGACGAAGGCGCGATCGAGTTAGCTCGCGTAGTTGATAGAGGCATCAGAGAATCCGAGTCAGTCGATTTGAAGAAGTTATGCCTCATACCAGGAAAGAAGGTTTGGGTGATATTCGTTGATGTCTACATATTGGACCATGGAGGCAACTTATTTGATGCTTCAGAACTCGGCGCAATGTCCGCTCTAATGGTGACCAAGATTCCGAAAGCAGTTGTAGAAGGAGACGAAGTGAAGCTTGAAAACGAGAGACAACCACTTCCACTAAAGACTACATCGGTCTCAGTGACATTAGCCAAAATAGGGAGCCATCTACTCGTCGACCCAATTGTCGAGGAAGAGAGTGTAATGGATTGCAGACTAACTATGGCCACCGACAATGAGGGGCACATAGTCGCCGTGCAAAAGGGAGGCGTGGGAACCTTCACACCGCAGGAGATCCTAAAGGCCGCTGAACTCACCCAGAGGAAGGCAACTGAACTCCGAGGCAAATTGCCAAAGCGCGAGGATTAGAAACCGCAAGTCTTATAGAGTGACATCAGAGGTAGATACGTGTCTTTAAGCTTCCAAAATGGACGTGATTTAGCGATGGGGCGTACAAAGAAGGCCGGCACAACCGGAAGGTTCGGCTCAAGATACGGCGCAACAGTCAGGAAGAGAGTCAAGGAGATTGAAAAGGAGCAGAAATCATACCACAAGTGCCCAAACTGTGAGACTCGCGCGCTCAGACGAGTCGCCGTAGGCATATGGCAATGCAAGAAATGCAACATGACCTTCGCAGGCGGCGCTTGGAAACCGTTTCCTATGGAGAAGTTGCGAAGGGGAACTACGAAGGCTTAGAGGAGCAAGCGAATCTGCTTTCTTGGTCCGCGCTTGGATACCCTTTATCTCATAGTGACCGAGAAGGGAAGCATAGAACGAGAAAGCAAAAATCAACAAGCCGACCAATTCTTTGCCAAGACTGAAACAGCTCGTTTTAGATGTAGACAAGAAGACACCCATCACCTCTCCCCCGTGGCTGAAGCACGCGGGCTTCCCGTTTCGTTTGCTTGCTCCCAACCGTCGCTAGGTTGGTGCCATGGAAACTCTGTCGTTGCGTACCCTCTGCAAAAGAAGGAAGGAGATATCTCAGAATCCAGCGATGCAAGAAGCGCCTGACGTCAGGACCCGAAGAAACGGATCATGGTGATATCCCAAGATCTATTTATCCAATTCTTGATGGTGGATTCGTTCAGCTATTATGACAAAGAGAAGCTCGCAACCCTGCGCGTAGGTGGCGCATCAATTGAAGAAACTCCCCGACGTTTGGGCGATCCGAGCCACACTGGAACTGGAAACAAGAACCGAAACGCAAGAACTGGTTCTTGCCGTCATGAGACCAGAGTTTGCGCGCCAGAATTCCACCAGATCGAATGTGGTGACAAAGGCCTCTAGTCACGGAGTCATCATCAAGGTGAAAGCAAGGGATTTAAGTAGTTTCAGATCATCTGTTACCTCGATACTACGATTGATTAGTGTCATTTTGGAAATGCAGAAAATCATTAGAAATGAAGCACGTTGAAGACGGAGGTACAAACGCTTGGGTCAAGAAATACCGCCTCAGCTGCAACAGGAGCTTGTAATGCGAGAACAGATCAGACAAAAGCTGATTGAACTATTCGAGCGTAGACAGCAGTTCGAAATACTCCTTCGCGAAACCGAAGGAGCGCTATCTGAGCTTGAAAAGCTGGACGCTAGCGTCCCAGTCTACAAAAGTGTGGGACCGCTGCTCATTAAAGCTGAAAAAGACAAACTCAAGCAGGAGCTGAGCGAACGCAAGGAAACCCTTAGCATCCAGTCAAAGACGCTGGAAAAGCAGGAAGAAAGGACCCGAAAACAACTCGAGGAGAAGGACACAAAACTTCAGCAGGAACTGAAAACCCGCGGTATACTTGGCGGAACAACCTGATGATTCACGGGATAGAGCTTCTGCATGCTTGGCTGATTTCATAGGTAAGACATGGGAACCACGTCTCTTCTTGTCAAAGTATGATCATTTTTCAGCGAACCTGATGATAGCCCCTAGATCATGGAGGCGCGGTCCATCATTCACCATAACAACCTAATGAAGTTGGGAGCTGAACAGATCGGAGGCATAATTAGGGCAGCTGAGCATGCTGCACGAAGGTATATCACTTCCAAGCTTCAAAGAAGTGAAGTTGAGGATCTTGACATAACAGTTGAAGTCGAGATTAATGAAGATCTCTCTTTCGAGGTAGAAGTCAACCTGGATACGATTCAAGACAAAGATACTTACCAGGAAATAGTTGACGGGGCAATTGAGGTAGCTCACGCAGCCATAAAGAATGAATTGGACAAACTCGCTGATTGCCGACTAGACCGACCGCCCTCAGATTAGGCTACCTAGTGATGGCTTACTGTAGCTCAATGGATGATGAATATGTATGCACGATTGGGAGCGGATTCTGGATCTGCTTGACCGGACGAAGGCCAAGAATATACTAATAGTCTGCCACAGAAATGCCGATCCCGACGCTCTGAGCAGTGCTCAGAGCCTAAAGTCCCTAATTCTGGAATCCTGCCAATCTGTCGAACAAGTTGGATTGGTTGCTGAGGGCATAAATCGAGTAGGGAAACGGATGCTCGAGTTCTATCCTGAGATAATGGTGACCGAAGAGATCGCTTTCCGACCAGACATCTTCATACTTGTGGATGTCAATAGCATAGAACATACAGGCAGATTCGCAAGGATGATAAATGGCAGCAATCAACCTATCATAATTATCGACCATCATGTTTCTCAGATGATGTCCAACAAGAAGGCAACCTTGGAGCTTATCAGGGAGGATGCCTCATCAACAGCTGAAATCGTAAGTTCAATCAGCGAGTCTGTCGGTAGGAAGCCCTCTAGGAACGAAGCCACTATCCTATTGGCTGGAATAATCTATGATTCAAGGCGCTTCTTAAGAATAGGAAGAAATGCATTTCATACGGCTCAAATCCTGGTGGAGGCTGGCGGAGACTACGCGAGCGCTCTCTCAGCCCTGAAGCGCGCAACCGAAAGATCCGAGAAGATTGCGCGACTGAAAGCAGCTCAAAGGGCAAAGGTGACCGACATCAATGGATGGATAGTGACGTGCTCACATGTCAGCTCTTTTGGAGCCAGCGCCTGTGGGGCGCTCATCGACTTGGGGTCGGACGTCGCCATAGTCTCGTCGAAAAGGAAGAGCGAGAAAAGGGTGACAGCGAGATCCAGCAGCTTTTTCTGCGAAACTACCGGAGTCAATCTGGCGGGAATAATGGAAGAGATCGGGCGAGAATTTGGCGGTCATGGCGGAGGACATCCCACGGCTGCAACTGTCTCTGGCATAAGGGATGACGGTAAGGGAGAACGCATGATACTAAAGCTTATTGAAGACCGCATAAAAGAGACAAGAGCCCAGCGACCCTAGTAGCTCGTCGGACAGATTCTTTTATTTGCATTCAATGCCTTACTTAAGCTGAACTGGTATGCACCTTCTTGCTCCCTGCAGGGAAGGTTTGGAAAACATGACCAGCGCTATCGATGTGGAAGACTTAACATTCAGTTATAGGGGAAGCAGAAGGCCAGCCATAAGGAACGTCAATATGACGATCACAGACGGCGAATACATCGTGGTCACTGGCCCCACAGGATGTGGCAAGACCACTCTCTGTAGATGCTTCAATGGACTAATACCACATTTCCACCAAGGGAAAATGAATGGAAAAGTTGTGGTTGGCGGTATTGACACGGCAGAGAGCAAGGTCTCAGATCTCTCCCAGAGAGTTGGATTTGTCTTTCAGGATCCCGAGAATCAGCTGGTCGCTCTCAACGTCGAGAGAGAACTTGCTTTCGCGCCAGAGAATCTTGGTCTTCCACGCGAGGAGATCCGAGAAAGGGTGGAAGAATCCATAAAAATGGTGGAAATTGACCATCTCAGAGGCAAGGCGCCCTATGAGCTTTCGGGAGGAGAGCAGCAGAGAGTTGCAATAGCGGCAGTCTTGACGCTTAAACCTAAGATTCTCGTTCTGGACGAGCCGACTTCAAACCTAGATCCTCTGGGCGCGAAGAAAGTCGTGAACCTGCTCGGGAGACTAAACCATGAACACAAAATGACAATAGTTCTAATTGAGCATAGACTTGACTTGGTAGCTCCCTTCTCGAACAGGATTCTAGTGATGAATGATGGTGAGATCGCTGTGGATGGAGAACCTCGCAAAGTTCTATCATACGATCTTGTTGAACGACTAGGAATTGGGATCCCGAGGATACTCAAGTTATTCAAGGAACTCAGAATCGATGACGCCAATCACAGGCTCCCATTAACTCCCGATGAAGCTGTAAATCTACTCGTCTGAAAAGGCTGGTGTCGATTTGATCATAGTCGAAGGGGTCTGGTTTACTTACCCTGACGGACCAACGGCTTTGAGGGGAGTCTCCCTGAAAATAGGTGATGGGGAGCTTGTCGCGATTATGGGAGAAAACGGCGCTGGCAAGACTACACTGATCAAATGCTTCAATGGACTTCTGAAGCCCCAAAAAGGCGTGGTCTTCATAAATAACCTGGACACCCGCGCTGCAACAGTTGCTCAGCTTGCCCGCCAAGTCGGATTCGTCTTTCAGAATGCCGATCATCAATTGTTCTCCGACACGGTCTACTCCGAGGTTGCATTTGCACTAAGAAACTTCCACTTTCCAAAGGCGGAGGCGCAGAGGAGGATCAGACAAGTACTGCGATCCTTCGACTTGGAGAAGTACTCCAAAACCTCTCCATTTTCGCTAAGCGGCGGAGAACGCAAGAGAGTGGCACTGGCATCCACGCTTTGCTTTGATCCGCATACGATAATTCTAGACGAACCCACAATCGGACAAGATGGCTCCCAAAAGAGGAAGCTGGGAGAGCTCATCAAATCGTTTAACCGCGCTGGGAGAACAGTCATAGTTGTCACCCATGATGTTGAATTTGCGGCCGATTATGCCTCCAGAGTTATCGCAATGGCCAAAGGCAGAATAGTAGGCGACGGACCTACGAGGAAGGTTCTAACAGATTCCCATGTATTGGATGGGTGCGCCCTCCTCGCCCCCCAGATTGCGCAGCTCGCACAGGAATTATCAGAACGGGTAAAAGGCTTTCCGAGAGATGTCATAAGCATTGAGGAGGCTATTTCGGCAATACAGAATTTCTTGTGAGGAGTAGGACAAGGGATTGTCGATACTGCAAGCTTTCAACTTCAGAAAAAAGAACACCCTGATTCATAGGCTTGATCCTAGAACAAAGCTCTATCTAGCAGTTGTGTTATTCGTCCTGAGCTTCGCGTTCAGTGAGGTGATCGTGCTCTCTGTAATCCTACTCTTCCTTATCATGGTACTAGGAGTGGCAAGGTCACTTAGGCGATGGATTGCCACCATAAGGGGATTGTCATTCCTCCTGATATTCATAGTGGCTCTCAACAGCTTCTTCTCAACCATTGGATATGCTACGGTCATTGTTGTAAGGCTTCTAGACATAATGTCGTGCTTCTCGATATTCTTTCTTACGGTGCACCCAGATGATCTTGCCCAAGCCTTAATCCGGCTTCACGTGTCATTTGATTTCGCCTTTACTCTCTCAATGGCTACAAGGTATGTCCCAACACTCGCCCAGGAGGCGCAAACCATAATGGATGCACAGATGGCGCGCGGGCTCGAAATGCAAAAAGGAAACATGATTAGACAAATAAGGAACTATCTTCCTGTCATAATACCTTTGATAATCTGCTCGATTAGGCGTGCACTGTCAATAGCCGAAAGCTTAGAATCACGTGCCTTCGGTTCAACCAAGAAGCGAACCTATTTGCAGATATTGAGAATGTCGAAGAAAGACTATGCTGTGATGCTCGCAACAACATTAGTGGCGCTGTACCTAATACACCTCAAATTCTTCATTGGTCTTCCACCTTGGGCAACTTGGCAGATCCCTCTGTAGTTTGAAATAGACGAGATAATTGTTGACTCTTCCACATCGCTTTCAACCAGATTTGCGGATGGTTTTAAGTTCACCATGAAACACCAAAGACGGAAGTGGACTCCGTGAGAATCCTGCGCCTATCATGGAAACAAATCGACGAAGCATGTAGGATCGTGTCTAGTAGAATACTAGCCAGCAATTTCAAACCAGATCTGTGCGTTGCAATCAGCAGAGGCGGATTCATACCTGCCCGCCTCATGTGTGATCTGCTCGGCATTAGTAATCTTGCCTGCATCAAGATCGAATACTACTCTGGAATGAACGTTAAGCTGCCCATACCGGTAATAGCGTACCATTTGAGTGCAAATGCGAAGGGCAAGAGAATACTGTTAGCCGATGATGTGGCCGACAGCGGCAATACGTTGATGGTTGCCAGAAAACATATGCAGGAGGCTGGAGCGAAAGAAACTCGAGTCGCGACCCTGCATTACAAGCCGTGGAGCAAAATAAGGCCCGACTACTACTCCCGCGAACTAAGGACATGGATCGTGTATCCTTGGGAAGTCTCTGAGACGATCAGAAACATGTTCTCGGACCTTCTGCGAGAGGGAAAGGATATTAGTGACGCAAAGAAACAACTATCGAGAATTGGTTTTGCTGAGAAGGAAGTCCGAATGGCACTAAGCAGCAAATCGATTTCGGTAAGCCACAGCGGAGGACAGCGATCTTGAAGCTGATCCCGATTGCCCAGGAAGGAGAGGAAACCCCCGAGTATCACATAGCGATAGGCGGATTCAGAGATTGCCCCATGGATGTCCGCATGGAAGGCCTCCTCGAGAGTGTGAAAGCGATCGAGAACAGTCAGACCATACTTGCTGTGCAGCTTTTCGATGCCGAGAGGGTTACCACTCATCTTCACCTCTTGGTAAGCGCGATTTATGCCCTTCATGCCTTCAGGAATTCTAGGAATATCTCAAACACGCTGGGTACAGAGACGTTACTATACTCATCCGCGCAGCGCCAGATAACAGAGGCTATTGAGAAGATGGGAGTGAATGCGGAATCCACGAATCTGGCAGCCTTAGTCATAAGCCTGAAGGCTGATGCAACAATTGGAGCCTTCACCAGAATCAGCAACGCAATCGGTGGAGCACTGGACGACACAGTGCTGAATATCAATGAACCCAGGAAACTGCAGACAATCAGGAGAACCTTCAAGATAGGAGATGAAGAACTGGAATCGGCGATAATAGGGATTTCTTGGCCGGATGTTGAATCAGCAATAACCAAGAGAGTCTTGAGCAGAATATCAATGATGGCGATTTCTAAGTGAACCTGTCAGACTGTAGTTCCCAATGATGTTCATGGTGCCGCTAGGGAAAGAACATCGTGACACTGAAGCACCACAAGGCCAGTTCGCTCACCTATTATCTCGATTTGCAGAACCTTGTCAGGATTCTCCAAGTCGACCTTCCTCTCAATCAAGACCGCCATCGATTTGATTATTTCTTGGCAGTGTAGTTGGGAATGTCTCTTGTTACACGTAATTCTGAAGGTGTCTTCCGCAGCTATCTTTGGAATGATCTTCTTTGAGGCTTCAACTATCAGCTCAAGTTTGGTCGGAACGACTACGTCAACCGGAGTATACTTTAATGTGTACTGGAACCGCCAGGGATCCGCAACCGCGATGATCCTCAACTTCTCGATTACCTTTCTAGGATCGAGCGAAGTCTCGGCAACCAGCAGGCTTCTAATTCCTATGACTTCAGCTTCAACACTCTCGTCACCCGCAACATGTCCGATCAGGTCTTCAACTTCAAGAGCGGCATTGCGTTCCCTGTCTCGGATACAGGAAACGAGCAAGTTAAAACTCCTCACACCGTTTGACAATGCCATGGGTCAAGCCCACCTTGCTTCGGCGCCCTGCAGCTAAAGAGAAAACCTCTACACGAGAGCCTATGAACAAGGTGTCGAGTTCGCTTAAGAACTGTCTTATTGCGCCTTGACCTTCTTCACGATTGGGGGTCTCACCTTGTACAGAACGCGGTATCCGCAGTACGGGCATTTCACTCCTGGAAGTGATTCGAGGCCTTGCAGTGAGACAGTTTTGCCGCATTTTCCACATGCGTATGGCATTTCGTACACCTTTCAAACTAGTCGCGGAATTAGGAGAGGAAATAACTCGCGTCTTTGGTTAAGGTGCTTCGCCCTCAACCAAGCGATCAGACAACACTCCCGTTATTTTAACCTTTAGCCTCTCACCCTCTCGATTGAACTTGTTTGGCAACAACACGACTGGGCCTTCAGAAACAGGGTAAGCGATCGTTCCTTTTCTTCTGGCCTCCCTCACCGATCCAGAAGCCACCACGTCCAACGTCTTGCCTAAGAGTCTGAACTTGGACGCCACGTTCAGCTTGCGAGCTGCCTTTTCGATCTTCCTGCTGTTCTTGTCCCTTTTCGCTGGCGGAGCGGGGGGAAATTCGGCGAAGGCTGACAGGGGAAGAGGTTTGAACTTGTAGATGGTAAGCTTCTCCACGTTTGCATTGACCATTTCCCTCATCAGGTCGACTGTTTCCCTCGCGGTTTCGGCTGTCTGTCCAGGCAGACCATGAATGAAATACACGTACGGCCTAAGACCGTGTCGCGAGGCGGTCTTGGCAGCCGCTAGAGTCTGCGATGGTGTTGAGGGACGCCCTAGTTTAGCAGAATGTTCCTCTGATCCTGTCTCACAGCCTAGGTGAATTGTTGAACCTGGCAGGTATTCTGCGATTATCGACGCGACTTCATCGTTGAACAAGCAGGGCTTAATGTTTTCCACGGAGATGTAGACGTAGTCTTTCTCTGAAATGTTGAGTTTCTGCTGGATCGATGACAGTCTGGAAAGGAGACCGTCAATCTCGCTCGTGTTGGGATGAGGGTAACGCGGGTCAGTTAGGGGACCGGTAGCGACCAATTTCTCCCGCTGATAATCCAAGAAATCGCTCGCGGAGAGGACTATCCTTCTTATTCCCGCTCTTACCAGTTCAGTCACTTCCTCAGCTATCTTGCCCCTGTCCCTGCTCCGAGGATAACCATATAGACTTGGAACAGCGCAGAAACCACATCCCGGAGGAATATCCACTGGGCACTGAATCCTATCCTCCAACTTGCCTTCCCGGCATTTCCCGCATTCCAAGCATTTCCTTCCGCTCGGGAGTGGGATCGATGTCCTTAGGAAGTTTGAGCATCCGCGGACAACCTCAACATAGAACTTGAGCGCTCGATAGGCGGGATAGTCTTTGACGCAATTGGTCGACGAGCAATATTTGTCGAGCAATTCATGTTCATCGGCGTAGCTTTTTTGAGAATATTCAGAAAATAGTGGTCGGGTATGGCTCTCTATTCCCGCTTTGTGTGCTACCCCGTTTGAGATAATTGTCTGCCTGAACTTCATCGGCAACGAGCCATTTCCAAGTCCGCTCTGCAGTAGCGCTAGAAGACTGTTCTCACCTTCGCCTGAGACAACCACATCATACCCAGAGGCCAATAGATCTTCTGGTTCGCTTGCTATTGGTCCTCCTATTATTGCGGGTTTGCCCCCATGGCGCTTCCGCCACGCGCTAACTATTCTATGCGCCGCATCCTTATCAAGAGACATTGCACTCACCATCAATAAGTCGGAATCATCCGCCAAGCTGGGCTTACTAATCAGATCTTCGGCAAGGAACACCCTCACTGCTAAGCCCTTGGATTCCAGAACACCAGCAATCCGGCGCGGTCCACAGCCAATGGCATCTTTGGAGGAATATCTGACTTCACTACCCGAACCTAGGGCATCAACGATGGCAACACGGCAGACCTCTTTGCTCATATCTCATCGCTACGCATTTCTCTTGTCAGCTGAGGGCATTCCAACCTCGTAATTGGAAAATGCTTAAATATTCTTTAGAAGAGATATCTTTCATAGAATGTGTATTTGAGGATTTGTAGCTTAATAATAGGTCGATTAACTTTATGGCCGAAATTTGCCCCACATGTGGCCTGCCCAAAGATCTTTGCGTTTGCCAAGAAATAGTGAAAGAGGAGCAAAGAATTAAGATTCGCGTTGAGAGAAGGAAGTGGCACAAGGAAGTAACTGTGATTGAGGGTATAAATGAAAAAGACGTCAACCTGCATGAGTTGTCCACGAAGCTAAAGAACAAGTGTGCCTGTGGCGGAACAGCAAAGAATGGAAGAATAGAGCTACAGGGAGATCACAAGGACAACGTGAAAAGGTTTCTTGTGCAGCTTGGTTTTCCTGATCATAATATCGATGTCCAATAACGCGCCTAGTCTTCCTTACGGTTTCAGCTTCAATGCATCAGCGGCAGGCAATGAAGAAATTCTGCGCGTATCGTCCTCAGTGATTGCTGGATGGAGCGCCAAAGCAAGGCGCCATCTTGCTCATTCACTTTTTTGTTGATTTCTCCTCCCGATCATGAATTCAATTGACCACAAGCTATATTTGAGTATCTGAATGAGATTATGTTGTCTTTCAGGGGGTAAGCAAAGGATGAAGATAGGGATAAATGGGTTTGGAAGGATTGGGAGAAACTTTCTGAGAGCCGCAATGAAGGACAACTCATTCACGCAGAAGTTCGAAGTCGTGGCTGTCAACGACATAACTGACGCAAAGACGCTTGCACACTTGCTGAAATATGATTCAATTCTCGGCATCTATAATGGCAACGTCTTAACAGAAGATGAGAACAGCTTGACCGTGGATGGCCGAAAGATCAGGGTCTTGGGAGAAAAAGATCCCTCCAAGATTCCCTGGAAACAATTGGCAGTTGATATTGTTCTCGAGTCGACTGGGCTGTTCACTGGCAAGGCTGACGCAATGAAGCATATTCAAGCCGGAGCTAAGAAGGTGCTAGTATCAGCCCCTTCGAAAGACGCTGATGTGACGATTGTTATGGGAGTGAACCACTCAAAGTACGATCCAGCTAAGCACAACGTTATCTCAATGGCTTCTTGCACAACAGGCGCCCTCGCGCCCCTGGTAAAAGTGCTGAATGATGCTTTTGGGATTGAAAAAGGTTTTATGACAACTACTCACGCCTACACGATGGACCAAAGACTTTTGGATGCCCCGCACAAGGATCTTCGAAGGGCTAGATCTGCTGCAACCTCCATAATTCCGACTACGACTGGCGCGGCTGCGGCCATTGGGCTAGTCGTACCGGAGCTGGAAGGCAAATTGGATGGGTTGGCCCTGAGGGTTCCTGTGCCTGACGGATCAATAAACGATCTTGTGGTTCTTCTAAAGAAGCAAGTGACACTGCAAGAGGTAAAGGACGCAATAAAGGGCGCTGCTACAGGTGGCCTCAAAGGAATTCTTGAATACACCGAGGAGCCCATAGTTTCTTCGGACGTACTCCGCAATCCTCACTCTTCAATAGTTGACGGATTGAGCATTAACGTACTTGGAAAGAAGAGTAACTTCGTCAAGATCCTTGCTTGGTATGATAACGAATGGGGCTATTCCTGCAGGCTAGTAGATGCCATCAAGTACATCGGGGAACGCCTGACGGGAAAGATGTGACTGGCAACTTACACAACCGAATCATATCCTTAAATAGGATATTCATACTATTCCGAATGAGAGAGGAAACTTACGGAATCATCGGTACAGCTTCATAAACTAGGGGTGTTAGTCCATGTATCTGATTGGTGAGGCTCTCGTAGGCGAGGGAGATGAGCTAGCTCACATCGACCTCGTCATCGGCGACAAGAGTGGACCCGTAGGGCAGGCTTTCGCCAATGGTTTGTCACAGCTCTCCGCAGGTCACACTCCCGTGCTGGCGGTAATTCGCCCGAATTTACCTTCAAAACCGTTCACTTTGGTAGTTCCAAAGGTGACGGTAAAGGACATGGAAGAAGCTAACAGAATATTCGGCCCTGCTCAAGCTGCAGTCGCCAAGGCCGTCGCTGACTCCGTCGAGGAAGGGGTATTCCCCAAGGACAGCATAGAGGACTTGGTTGTTATAGCCTCCGTCTTTGTCTCGACGAAAGCCACCGATTACAGGAAGATCTACCACTACAATTATAGTGCCACAAAACTGGCCTTGAAGAGAGCACTAACAGGGTACCCTGGCTTGGACAAGATCATGTATGAGAAAGACAGAGCCAAGCACCCGATAATGGGGTTCAGGGTTCCCAGACTCTGGAGACCGCCCTACCTCCAGATCGCATTGGACATTCCAGACCTCCAAAGAACACTCAAGATCATTGATGCCGTCCCCACGAGTGACAGAATAATACTTGAGGCCGGCACTCCGCTGCTCAAGAAGTACGGGACAAACGTCATAAAAGACCTAAGAGAAGTGGCCAAGGACATTTTCATCGTGGCTGATCTCAAGACTCTGGACGTTGGCAAGGTTGAGGTGGACATCGCATATGACCAGACAGCTGACGCCGTTGTCGCGTCCGGCCTGGCGGCCGCTGTGACCCTTGACGCGTTCATATACGAGGCAAAAAGGCTCGGCATCTATGCAATGCTGGACATGATGAACGTCGACGATCCAATAAAGAAACTGTCCTCCTTGAAGGAACTGCCCGACATCGTGATACTCCACCGATCAATAGACGTTGAAAGAGCCGGCGGGGAAGGCGCTTGGAACGTGAAGGAGCTCAAGGACGCCTTCAAAGGAAAGAAGATGCTGGTGGCTGTCGCTGGCGGAATCACTCCCGATAAAGTCTCAATGGGGTTGAAGCAAGGGGCCGACATACTGATAGTAGGAAGATACATAACACAATCCAAGGATGTCGAACGCGCCGTAAGAGAGTTCATCGTGAAACTCCCGGAGTCTGAGGTCGATCTACTGCGAGAACATGTTGAGTGATCTCTGAACCGTCTCTCCCCTATTTGGCAGGTCCACCATCTCGCTCTTGCCTTTGAACAGCCATAGACCAGCGCAATGCGCTGCCTTTTATTTGGTTGAGAACCCACGCTGCTACTTGGGAGAGAACTCCTCCACCCACCGTTCTACGGTTTCTCCAGTCTCCTTGTCGACGAGGTGCTCTTTCTTGAAGAATGGCGCCTCGTGTTTATATCTCTCGACGGCCTCCCTGAGAACCTTGAATATTTCGTTTCGGTGTGCGCCCGCGACAATGACGTACACCAAGTCGTCACCTGGCTCGAATTCGCCTAAGATGTGGTAGATTCTCACATCAGCAATTCCTTCTCCTTTTGCCAACTCGGTGCATATCGTTGACAGCACGGACTCGGCTTTCTCCTCATATGAGTCCACCTCCATCCGCACGACCCTGTGCCCCTCCAAGCTTCTGCCCCTGACCACACCTATGAAAACCCCAATTCCCCCTGCCAACCGAAATTCTGAGGAATTCCTTACATCCTGCAACACATCTGCAAAGGAGAGCTCGCCCTTTTTGTAAATGCCAGCGTGCTTCAAACACAAACCCCCTTACGAAACGGGATAGGCACGACGCAGCCTCAGGGCCTTAGCAACCCATGCCTACATTTGAACGCATACCCTTACTGCTTGTACCTGCCACTTGCAGTCAACTTCGTTAGTGAGCTAGTCAACCCTTTGAGAGCGCTTGAAGGAAATAAACTCATTCCAAGTTTAGCGATTTTTTTAAATAGGCAGAACTCCTTACACTCGACATGATTTAAAGTGCAGGGGTAGCCAAGCCGGTCAAACAAGGTGGTCTGGACCCAAGGCGGTGGACTCAAGATCCACTCTCGAAATGAGTGACAACTAGTTCTGGCGTTCTGGATTCACCACGAGAAGGAGTTCGAGGGTTCGAATATCCCCCTAAAAATGGGATTGGAAGTCCCTCCCCCTGCACCATTCTAGCCAAGAGCTGTCGCCTTGGATTGTCAAAGACTCTTGATGAGATAAGGATCCGCGCAGGTGTCGCTCGCGTGTGCATGCCAACAAAAAGTGAGTGAAAGCCCGTTGTCCGCCTAGCCTGATTCCACTACCGTTCCGATCTTGGCTCCACTTACCGCGGCCAAGAGGTTCTCGGGCTTGAGTCCACTGACCACTATCACCTTGGCGCTCTGGCTCTCCAATATCCTAATGGATTCGGGATCGAGTATGTCGTGCATCCCTGGCATGTGCGCCTTCTGTGATACTATCTTGTGCAAATCGCTGTAAGTCAATCTATCAATCTTTCTGGCGTCAGGGTTCTTTCTGGGATCCTTATTGTAGATGCCTTCTTGGTCCGTCGCCTTCACCAAGAACTTTGATTTGACTGATTCCAATACAATCGCTGCAACCGTGTCTGTTGTGATCCCTGGTCTCAGTCCACCCATGACGGCTATCTTTCCAGCAGCGAGAAGCGTGCTAACTTCCTCGGTGGTGGAGGGGATGTTGCCGGAACCATATTTCCCCAGCGCACCTGCAAGCAACCTAGCGTTTAGCCTCGAGACCAGAATAGCGATTTCATCTTTGTCATTGTCAGACAACCCGATTCCTTCGGCAATTGATATGAACTCCCTAGCCACTTTACCTCCTCCCACCACAACCACTACCTCGTGCCCTTTGTCTTTGACTGATCTCAAGGCTTTGGAGTACTGAACAATCCGCTCTGCGTCCAGAGGAGAAGCAATCACGGAGCCACCGATCTTGAACACGATCCTCATTTCATCAACACCGACTGAGAAGTCACTCAAGAAAGTTAATTAACTTGTTTACTAACTGGTATTTGAATTGTCACTCTGGCAGCGACATTATGCATCGCCCATGAAATGGCAGCCTTAAACCCAGGGGAACGTTCAGAATGTCAAAGTACGATTCATTTGAGAGGTTTAGACTCGAGAGGGAACTGCAGGCGCTCTCCAATAAGCATGGCTTCCATACAGAACTAATCTCCCTCTACGTTCCTCCAGGAAAGCAGCTGAGTGAAGTAACCAACAACTTGAAGCAGGAGTATGGAACATCTGCCAACATAAAATCCAAATCCACGCGCCAACACGTGCTGGATGCAATAACAATGATTACGCAGAGGCTGAAGATGATCAAAGGCGTACCAGAAAACGGCTTGGCAATATTCTGTGGCGCAATTCCTCAAAATGGGCAAGGAAGCGAGAAGATGGAATTGTACTCCATAGTGCCTCCAGAACCCGTGCATATATACCTGTACCGATGCGACAGCAAGTTCCACACAGATCCCCTCAAGGACATGCTCAAGGAGCAGGCGACATACGGCATCATTATCATAGATCGAAGTGAGTCAACCATAGCCAAGCTCACAGGCAAACACCTCGAAATAATCAAGAGATCAACCTCCGGGGTTCCCAGCAAGCACACAGCTGGAGGCCAATCCCAAAGAAGATTTGAGAGGTTGATAGAGCAGGCAGCGCACGAATTCTACAAAAGAGCAGGCGATCACGCAAATGAAATATTCCTGAACATGCCTAACCTCAAGGGAATCCTGATCGGCGGGGCCGGCCCCTCCAAAGAGAAATTCGCTGAAGGCGGGTACTTGAATTACCAGGTGCAGCAAAAAATACTGGGCGTAATTGACATAGGCTATTCCGGAGAAGAGGGCATAGAAGAACTGATCGAGAACTCGAGCGACATGCTGAAGGGCGTGCGGTACACCGAAGAGAAGAAGCTCGTGCAGAGATTCCTAGAGCATCTGGCAAAGGAAACGGGAATTGTTGCCTACGGGGAAAAGGAGGTTAGGGAACTGCTCAACCAGAGCGCCGTGGATACACTCCTCTTGTCGGAGGCGCTGGACACCATAAGAGTGAAAATTAGCTGCAACAGCTGCGATTACAGGAAAGAGGAAACGATCCGCAGATCCGACTTGGACCAGATACAGCAAACAACACAGAATTCACTTTGCCCAAAATGCAGCTCTCCAGTGGCCATAGCAGAAATCAAGCCGACCATAGACGACCTCGGAGAGCTGGCAGAGAAAACCAACGCCAAGGTTGAGATCATATCAACTGAGACTGAGGAAGGCCAAGAGTTGAAAGCCGCATTCGGCGGAGTTGCCGCCATCCTGCGGTACAGCGTAAACAGATGATCCGCCAGCCTTAGCCGCTCACTAATCACTTTCTTCTGAGGTGATCAAATGGAGGAAAGTTTCAGACCAAGATTTGAAGAAAAGCATTGGGATCCCAAGATGGAAGAGAACATACTGGAAACTTGGAGAAAGGAGAAGACATACTCCTTCGATACAAGCGGTCGAAAGAAGCCTTTTTCCATCGACACTCCTCCACCCTATGCTAGTGGACCATGGCACCTTGGCGGGGCTGTCCACTACTCCCAGATCGACATGATAGCACGATGCAAAAGAATGGAAGGGCACGAAGTTCTCTTTCCCATGGGCATCGATCGAAACGGATAAACCCTCTCACAACGAGCAGGGTCCCGGAATACCGATCGAAGTCCAAGCGGAAAAGGAATTTGGAGTCAAGATGAGAGAGACGCCACGAGGCAAATTCCTAGACTTCTGCCGTTCCCTGCTGGACAAGTATGAGGATGACATCCTGTCGAACTCAAGAAGGCTAGGGCTAAGCTGCAATTCCTTGGAGCCTAGCGATGTATACAGAACTGATAGCCCCGAGTACCGCAGAATAACCCAGGCAACCTTCATCCAACTCTGGAAAAAGGGCCTTGTATACGAAGACAAGAGGCCCAACAACTACTGCACAGAATGTGGAACTACAATTGCTGACGCCGAGATCGAGTATAGAGAAATCCAAACTTCCTTGAGTTACATCAAATTCAGAATCAAGGGATCCGGCAAGGAAATAGTCATTGCAACAACCAGGCCGGAGCTCCTCTGCGCCTGTGGCTGCATACTCGTTCATCCAGACGATGAGAGGTACGCTGAACTCAGTGAGAGCATAGCTATGGTCCCAGCCTACGGCAGAGAAGTCCCAGTCATCCCCAATCCTGCTGCACAGAGGGAATTCGGAACAGGGGCAGCAATGATATGCTCATACGGCGACTACACTGACGTTAGACTGTTCAGGGAGCTCAAGCTGACACCGGTTGAAGCCATAGACAACACCGGAAGAATGACTGCAGCTGCGGGCGACCTAAGGGGACTCAAAGTAGTAGAAGCACGCAAAACCATTATAGCAAAACTCAAGGAACAAGGCATCCTCGTGAAGCAGGAAAACACAGTTCACAGGACACCCGTCTGCTGGCGATCAAAGACACCAATCGAATTCATATCGATGTCAGAGCTCTACCTGAAACAACTCGACTTCATAGATAAGCTTAGAGAAACCGTAGACAACATGAAATTCTACCCGCCTGAAAGCAAGGAAATCCTCGTGAGCTGGATCAACTCTGTCAGCGTCGACTGGCCAATAAGCAGACGCCGATTCTACGGCACAGAAGTGCCGCTATGGTACTGCCTCAAATGCGGCAAGCCCGTAACTCCACCACCAGGGAAGTACTACCAGCCATGGAAGGATGCGTTCCCCGCCAGCCAGTGCCCACACTGCGCGGGAAAACAGGGATTCAGAGGCGAGGAAAGAACATTCGACACATGGTTCGACTCAGGCATAAGTGAACTCCAGATAATCCGCTACCTGAGAGACGACGACTTCTTCAAGAAAATGTTCCCATGCTCCATAAGACCTCAAGGGAAGGACATCGTCAGAACATGGTGCTACTACTCAATCCTGAGAACCTACCAGCTCCTAGGCAAAGCAGCCTTCGAGAGGGTCTGGATAAGCGGACACGTCACGGACGACAAAGGAGAGAAAATGTCCAAATCCCGAGGGAACGTAACATGGCCAACCCCACTTCTGGAGAAGTACGGGGCTGATGCACTGAGACTGTGGGGCTGCCTCGAAGCAGGGCTAGGCAGCGACATAAGATACTCAGAAGCAAGGCTGGCAGGCGCACACAGTTTCATCACGAAGCTGTGGAACATATCAAAATTCATATCATCATTTCCAATCCCCAACGAGAAAGAATGCGAACTACTACCCGCCGACACTTGGATACTTGGCGCACTGAACCAGACGATAACCGAAACCATCAAGGGCTACGACGAACTCGACTTCAACAAGCCGGCAACGAGAATGCGGACGTTCACATGGGACGCATTCGCCTCCCACTACCTAGAAATGGCAAAAGCCAGAGCCTACAACAAAGGCAAGCCCTTCCCCGAGAACCAGCAAAAGGGAGCGTGGCACACCCTCCACACCTGCCTCGAATCAATCCTAAGAATCCTAGCACCAATATGCCCCTTCATCACCGACGAAATTCACCGAAGAATATACACACCCAACAAGACCATACACACCCAAGCCTTTCCAAAACCAAGACCCGAAGCAAAGCCCCACGATGAAAGCCTCACACAACTAATCATAGCAGTGAACGGTGCGATCTGGAAGACCAAGAAGGACGCGAAGCTGTCACTGAACGCCGCAGTCAAGAGCCTACACCTACCACCAGAGCTAGAACCATTCAAGTCCGACCTGAAAACCATGCACAACGCCGAGAACCTAAACTTCAAGCCCCCCGACGACACCTCCACAGCGAAATACATATCAGCAAACATAGGCCAAGAAGCCCAGAAGAAAACAGTCTACATCCTGCTTCAAGGATAGGCTTCAACAGATTCTATGTTGCAGGCCACCATACAAGAAGTGGTTAGTGGGTCCGTAGCTCAAGGTGGAAGAGCGCGAGTCTAGCTCCCACCCTTGCGGGGAGTTCAAATAGAGATTAGTGAAACGAATGACTTGTCAGAAAAGTCATGCCGTATAACCAGGAAAGGGTGATTGCTTCAACTTCGCGAGATCTGCGCCGTAATCATTTCTATAGAAACCTTATGTATCCCAGTTGGTGATCTTGCGATGCCAATGATCTTTCTTGGTGAGATTGTTTTCGACAGGACATTATTCACGATTGACTTGGCAAACTAGGTGCTAGATCTGGACTCAACAATCAACTGGACCATAATAGATCTGAAGGGAGAATATCTGACCCGAATAGCTTCGAATTTTGGGGATCCATCCGAGTCCTCAGGTCAGAGCTACGACGACAGTATATCGCTAGGACCGAGAGATTGGCTGGAAAGGGTGTGGGTGATTGAGGACTAACACAGTCCATCCGAATTTGAGGACTAAGTACTTCCTTGCAATTGACACGAAAGAAAAAGCGTATTGGCTCGGATTTCTGTTCGCCGATGGCTGTATCATAAGACACCCCAGAACAATACAGATTCAACTCAAACTTAGACGAGCCGACGAAGAAACCATTGACAGATTCTGCGAGTGTCTCAGGCTTGAAAAGGGCAAAAAGGATTACGTTCGAGAACGCGAAAAGGATGGAACAATATCAGAGAAGATCAGAATCAGATTTGCCAGCAGAGAAATGGGAAGGAGTCTCCTAAAGCACGGGTTAGAGTTTCGGAAATCGAAAATCATTGAATATCCGAGATTACCCCGTCGACATCTGGAGCTTGCGTTTCTATTGGGATACTATGATGGCGATGGACTGCAGAATACGACAAGAATCAACTCCGGCAGCGTCCGATTTCTGGAACAGGTCAAGGAGAGATTCAACTTGCCTTACAAAATCCAGTTGAATAAACGCAAAACCGTATTTCATGGCAGAGAGATAGAAGGCACAGAGTACTACATGTGCTTGGGCCCTGAGCTGTTCAATGAGATGATGAGAGACTATGCAGGAAGCATGCCTAGGAAACGTTGGTTCCCATGCGATTCAAAGGAAAAACTGCGCAGGCACCGTGAGGCTTGCACATCCGAAATGACTCAGAGAAGAAGAGGACTGCAGAAGGATTGGAGAGCCATCACGAGGGATAAACTAGAAAGATTAGTATGGCAAATGCCGTTAGCACATATCGCCATTAGATACAACGTCAGTAATGTGGATGTTATAGCGAAAAAGTGTGAGAAGCTTGGTGTTTCCAGACCAGAACATGGTTACTGGCAAAGACAATACTGGATAAACCGGAGATCCTTAGGAAAGAGTTCAATACAGAATAAATAGTTCCCTACTTCGAAGTGAAGGAAATAATATATCCTCTCCGCGATATTCTCCTTTTTTCCCTCCTTCTTCAATCTCTGCTGAGAATTCTTGATTCCCTGCAACCCCATTTACGAACATCACTACTAGGTATTTCAAAACTTCAATTCTGTCCCAGATAACCCCTGGTCATGGCTAAGGTTTCTGTAATCTGAAGAGGGAGTTGAAGGATACACCTTATATACATGTTTTTGGCAACTCATCTAACGCGGGTCCGTAGCTCAAAGCGAAGACATCAAGGTGCGTCTTCACTGGCAAAGCTTGGCTAGAGCGTTCGGCTGAACATCAAGAGCAACTGGAAGAGATGGGCCAATAACCGAAAAGGGAAGGCTCAGTCAGGAGAAGCCTGCCGTAGGGAAAGATCGCGAGTCCGAAACTCGCCAGGGGGAAACCCCACCGAGCGGATGTCTCGCCGGACCCACCACTTCTCCATCATCAACGAATAGTAGGGGCCGGTAGCGCAGGCTGGAAGTGCGCCGGCTTCGCAAGCCGGAGGTCGTGGGTTCAAATCCCACCCGGTCCACCAAAAGCAGCCGCTCTCTTCTGCAACGAGAAAATTCCACCATAAAGCTTATAATATGTGCGACGCTCCTAGCGTAAACTTGCACAGGTTTTTCGCAGCGAATCCCGAATAGCGTCGACCCCAACAGCGGTTAAAAACCTGTGGATGAAGGGTTGTTTTTCCACTGCGAAAAATCAGTGGCAGGCAGAAATGAGGACCCGAAAAAACCGACAGCACGGCTGCCGGAAATTTGGGCCTGATGTGGGCTCGAAGAAAAACCCTGGAACCATGACATAAGTTAATCCCCCGAACAACATATTTGCGGCTAATATAAACTCCCATGAAACCGGTTGATCCTGCCGGACCCAACCGCTATCGGAGTGGGACTAAGCCATGCTAGTCGAGCGCCTCGGACTATGGCGAGGCGCGGCGTACGGCTCAGTAACACGTGGTTAACCTAACCTCCGGACGGGGATACCTCCGGGAAACTGGAGCTAATACCCGATAGGTGAATAGTTCTGGAATGGCTTTTCACCCAAACGGCTTTGACACCATGTTTGCCAACGTCGCCAGAGGATGGGACCGCGGCCGATTAGGCTGTTGGTGGGGTAACGGCTCACCAAACCGACAATCGGTACGGGCCGTGAGAGCGGTAGCCCGGAGATGGGGACTGAGACAAGGCCCCAGGTCCTACGGGGCGCAGCAGGCGCGAAACCTCCGCAATGCTGGAAACAGCGACGGGGCTACTCCGAGTGCCGTCCGCTAAGGGCGGCTTTTCCACAGTATAAAAAGCTGTGGGAATAAGGGGAGGGCAAGGCTGGTGCCAGCCGCCGCGGTAAAACCAGCTCCTCGAGTGGTTGGGATGTTTATTGGGCCTAAAGCGTCCGTAGCCGGCCTTGTAAGTCCTTGGCTAAATCCGTCAGCCTAACTGACGGCGTGCTGAGGATACTGCTTGGCTTGGGGGCGAGAGAGGCTGAGGGTACTACTGGGGTAGGGGTGAAATCCTATAATCCCAGTAGGACCACCTGTGGCGAAGGCGTTCAGCTGGAGCGCGCCCGACGGTGAGGGACGAAAGCTAGGGGAGCGAACCGGATTAGATACCCGGGTAGTCCTAGCTGTAAACTATGCGGGCTAGGTGTTGGAGCGGCCACGTGCTGCTCCAGTGCCGAAGGGAAGCCGTTAAGCCCGCCGCCTGGGGAGTACGGCCGCAAGGCTGAAACTTAAAGGAATTGGCGGGGGAGCACCACAAGGGGTGAAGCCTGCGGTTTAATTGGACTCAACGCCGGGAAACTTACCGGGGGCGACAGCAGAATGAAGGCCAGGTTGACGACCTTGCTTGACAAGCTGAGAGGTGGTGCATGAGGCCTTCAGGTCGTCCTAAAACTCTTCGCGGCTTCCTCTAACCTCTCTACGATGTGACTCATAGTCGTCTCTGTAGGAAGGCTGTTGACAAGTGTTGGCGAGGGAGTTCAAATGAACTCGCTTGTGCCTTTCTTAGGAGGGGATCATGACGATCGTTGACGACAAGAGGAAGTATGTTCTGGTCAAAACGAAGAGTCTTATCCGTCGTCTGCGCCAACAAGACTGTGGGGCTCTGCAAGGAGTATACAGGCACGTTGATGACTTGGTTGAGTGGAATACCTTTCGAGACTGGGCGTATAGAGGCTGCTTCCGGATGCCTCTCAACGTGTTCGCAAGGTTGAAGAAGACATATGAGATCAAGGACGTGCCGCGAGTGGTCACAGAGACTCAATGGTACGCAGAGACACGCAAGAGAGCAGCAAGAATAATGCACGAACGCCACCCCCATAAGGAGTGGCTATCGCGAGCAGCGAAGGCTGGCGGTGAAGCTGTAAAAGCCAAGTACGGGATCAGGTATCTGACAAAACTCTCTGGATCTGCCATACATTCATCAGCCAGATACCGATACAAGGATGGATATGGAATAGAATACCGTAGCCGCCTGGAACTGCGGGTTGCGGATTTGCTGCGCAAACATGGATACAAATTCGATTATGAACCGGAGATAGATGGATACATCCCTGACTTCCTAATCAACCACACAATAATCGAGGTTAGCGGATACTTTCGCGACCACGATTATCTTTCAAGACTCCAGATCAAACTTGCAGACCTAACCACTAAGGGTTGGGATATCATCGTTGTATGTGAACCGCGAAACAAAGCTGCTCTCCAGCAGGCGCTCGTAGGAATACGAGTCAAGGCAATTATGACAACGGATGAGTTCGGACGATGGCTGTAGGTCTGCGAAGCCGTCGTCAGTTCGTGCCGTGAGGTGTCCTGTCAAGTCAGGCAACGAACGAGACCCCTGCTTACAGTTGCTACCAGGCTTAGAAATGGGTCTGAGCACACTGTAGGGACTGCCGGCGATAAGCTGGAGGAAGGAGGGGGCCACGGCAGGTCAGTATGCCCCGAATCCCCCGGGCCACACGCGGGCTGCAATGGTTGGGACAATGGGTTCCGACCCCGAAAGGGGAAGGTAATCCCGAAACCCAATCTCAGTTGGGATCGAGGGCTGCAACTCGCCCTCGTGAACATGGAATCCCTAGTAATCGCGCGTCATCATCGCGCGGTGAATACTGTCCCTGCTCCTTGCACACATCGTGTCTAGGAAGCGCTTAGCGCGAGTGTAGACCGCCCGTCGCTCCACCCGAGTCGGGTTAGGGTGAGACGTAGCCTTTTTGGCCACGTCGAACCCAGGCTCGGCAAGGGGGGAGAAGTCGTAACAAGGTAGCCGTAAGACTCCGTAGGGGATGCTTGTGATTGTGATGGGGTGGCATCCGCCTTTTGCTTTGTATGCAACGACTTTGTTGCGGCTTGAGGTGTTCTCGTAGGTTCCGTGTTGCGCGTCTGATGTGTTTGGGATGCGTTTCCGAGGTTTCGTTTGTCTCCTTGGAGTCCGGTAAGGGGAACCTGCGGCTGGATCACCTCCTATGAATCCCCACCCGTTAGGGTGGGGTTCTTCCGCCGCGATTGTTGCCGAGGGGTTGGCTTACATGATTGTTGTGGGGTTTCGAGCCCGCCTACCTGCTTCTCACTGCTCATTTTGTTTTCCTGGTTATCCGATTAGCCATGTTATTGTCTAGCATTTGCTTTCTCTTTTCTGGATGGCTTCGGATTCGGAAAGCTGGGCGTGTTACTGTAGTTGGTGACCTTTAATGTCATCATCCATGACTAGATGATTGTGAGCTACGAACTCCTTGAAGGGTGTGGGCTTTCTGGTTCAATTTGATAAGATTCTGTTGAGGACCGATCAGTCGGCGGAGGCAACTCCATCCATCTGCTATCTTGCAGGTACGTTCAGAGATGGTTGCATATCAACCCAGTGGCAGATCAAGATCAAGCAGAAATCGAGGCAGTATCTTCTCAATAAGATCATACCAATACTAAACCAAGAATCCAATCTCCATTTGACAGAGAGAGCCGTCTATTTGCAGGCTGACGCAAATAGGCGCTTTTATGTCGCGTTCAAGAGAAAGAAGGCATGGGGGCAGCTCAGGAAAACTTTCAGCATCCCCCCAGACAGTGTAAGTTAGGGAACGCCGCCGTTCGTCAAAAAACTAGACAAAGCCCTGTTGCGTTTCTATATACAGGGCTTCTTTGACGCTGAAGGTGGAGTGCCCCGTAACCCGATGAGCTCCAAATTGTACATCTCATTCACCCAAAGAAACCGTGAATCCCTAGAGTTTCTAAGAAACAAGCTGTATTCCGAGTGGAATATTGTCTCGGGCAGGCTGAGGATTTCTGATAACAGGTCCCACTGCTGGAGGTTCACGATTGCTGGGCTAGGCTCGATCAAACGATTCATGACAGAGATTGGAACGGAACATCCATCTAAGGAGAGAAGATTCACTATCATTTCGAATCTGCTTAAAGGCTGGTAGGGGAACCTGCGACTGGATCACCTCCTACGAAGTCCCGCCCAAATGGGCGGGCTTCCTTTCTGCCGCATGTGTTGTTTGGGATCAGCTTACATGATAGCCAACGGGTTTTGGAGCCTACCGAATCTCGTCTTCTCTGATATTTCGTATTGTGTCCTCTGCTATTCCTGTAGGCGGATTGTTGCACTCCGATGTGGCTTGGACAAGATCGAGCTAAGCTGGAAAGCAGCCAGTGAAGATGGTCTGGACTCTGCCGTATTTGCCGCGCGCGAGATCCTCTATTCGAAGTACACGAGAGCGAAAGCTGTTGCCATGACTGCCATTCCTACGATTAGCTGTCTGAGAGTGATGCGGGAGGCCAGTGCAACGAAGAGAACGCCAAAACCTATCATGCTGACGACTACTACAAAGTAAAACGGCCTGAGAATGTCGGGTTTTCCAATTCCATAACCAAATAGCGTCCCAGTTATGGAGTGTATAATCAACCATAGCACACCGAGGAATATGAGGATCAGTCCGAGTCCCGCGGCGATCCCCCTTGCGCTCCCTCTTCGGCCCCATCCCCACTCGTTCCGCTTTCTTTCGTCGGGCTCAAGAAAATCTAGTCTCAACCGCGCATTCCCACCTCTGATCACTGTCAACACGAAATCATCCCTAATGATGATCTTGATGGGCGCCATATATATGTAGAGCGGCATCTGGTCGGGTGGATCATCATAGTCCCTAGATAATTGAGAGAGAGAGAGAGAGCCATCAAGAAGGTCATTATGTTGTATGGAATGTGTCCGGGAAGAATCAGGGACAAACCTGCGGTGAAGGAACTCATAGAGCGAATTATGGTGGAGGCGGGCGATACAATAGACTGGCTCGATGAGCTCTGGGGAAAAAAGGCACCTAGATAGGCGCTGGTAGCGCTGGACATCCATGAATGCGTCCATGTCCGTCACCCTTATTACAGCTTCAACTCATACCTGTACTAGGGGTGAGAGTGAGACACGGCGAAATGCCCGAGATGTGGAGAATGGATGAGAACTGAGACTCGAACTGAACCGCTTCTCGGATTGAGTAAGAAGCGTCCAGCGTTCCCTAGGACAAAAAGACGTGACGTGTGTCCGCATTGCCACTACAGCACCATGTGGATCTAGTCGTAATAGGTTGCGCCTCTCCGCGAGAATGCCCTAGGAGGGTGCGCCCTGTTTCCTGTTGTTGTCCTGGTCGTTTTTCGTTGGGGTGGCTTGCTTTCTGTTTGGGGCCTTTTCCTGTGTGTGGGGGTTGGTTCTTTTCGGTGGGGGCTTCTAGCCGAACATTATTTAAGCTTGTGGAAGCGAATGCTTTGTTTGGAATACTTGTCTTGGCGCAGATGGGAGGGTGTTTAGCTTTGGCTGCTGGTGGTCTGCATGAGGCTTTAAATAGGTGCCCCAGGTGTGGTGCTGGGATGGAGTATCTTGGGAGGTCGGTGGCGTATTTGGAGTCTGGAGGCATCTCCGCCTTGTTCGAGGTTTATGTGTGCAGCAGCTGTCTTACGGTGCAGTTGGTTTCTTTCGGTAACGAGAGGGCCTATCGAGATCTTGTCAGGAAAAATGTTGGGCCATCATCGTTTCTCAAGCCGTGCGTCAGCTGTGGGAGCAGGATTCCCATAGCGTCGGAGGAGTGCCAGTTCTGCGGATCAAAGCAGCCGCCTTGGGATGAGGCTAAGAGGGGGAGGACGCAGGCTGAGCAAGCCTTGATGCAGAAGCTGGCTGAAATTATGAGAAGGAAGGCTGACGCGCGACTGCAGGGTGCGGCGCTCTCTAGTGGAGGAGGTGAGTCTGCGCCCGAGTTGGAGGCGGCGCCTCAGATTGAGGTGAAAGAGAAGCCAGGAGAATGCATGGTCTGCCATAGCCCAGTGCTGAAGAAGGATGATGTGATTACTTGCCCTCACTGTGGAGGCGTTGCCCACAGGGTTCATATGCTTGAGTGGCTGCATGTCAAAGGCACCTGCCCCGCGTGCCATCAGCCGATAGCCCATCCTTAGCTTGGGCTGCTCCACCCACAGTTGGCGGCGATGGCTGCCCTACCCATTAGTCCTTTGCCCTCTATCTGCCAGCGACTTATAGAAACCTATAATTCTATCTGAAGTGACAACTTACCAGCAGAGAGTTCGCTGGAGAATGAATGTTAGATGCCGAAGCCTAAGGTGTCAATAAAGTTTTGTGGTGTCTGAGGTTCGAGCGCTGTGACAAGGAAGCTTGTGTCGTCTGTGGTACCGGGTCTTAAGAGCAAGGCGGACGTGGAATTGGTCAGGAAGGATGGTGCGCATCCTGAGATTCTCGTTAACGGCAAGAAGCTGAAGGCTGACTACGGCGACTTTGAGTCTTTGAAGAAGTCTGTGATAGATGCTGTGGACAAGGCGAAGTAGCTCGAACGCTGCGACCCTGATGATTCCCGCTCGTAAAAGCTGCGAGGGGGCGGGATGAAGGGAGGGACGCCCCCGCGAGGTTTCTCGCGGTCGTCATCAACCTAGTTTCATGTTGAGTAGGCACTTCTGTGTTTGGAGGCGCCGTGGCGCCGGTGTATTGTCTCTTTCTCTTGCTGACCGCAATACTTATAATGGGTTCACCGCACTATCTTTGAATTGCGGTAGAGAGATGGCTTTGCAGCTGTTACTCTATCGCCCTCATGATGAACTTGAGATGCAACTCGGGAGGATTGTACAATTGGGCCTCTCGGGTGAAGGGCAAAGTGGGGATTCACATGGTTACCATCCTCACGATAATTGCCGTGCATAGGCTCCATCTGCTAGATCGTTCGTACGAGGAGAACCCAGGTATATCCAACACCAAACTGGACCAAGGTTATGAGTAAGGTCTGACATGCCTACGCCGCCTGGAGGATGGCTAGGCTTGGGCGCCGAGGAAGGCCGTGGCAAGCTGCGATAAGCCTCGGGTAGGCGCACGCTGCCTGCGATCCGAGGATTGCCGAATAGGACTTCCTGACTAAGGTCAATAACCTTAGTCGCTCCCGTCAGGGAGTGGGAACTCTCCGAAGGGAAGCATCTCAGTAGGAGAAGGAAAAGAAACTAACAAGGACTCCCTTATTAGCGGCGAGCGAAAGGGGAAAAGGGCAAACCGAATCCTGCAGGGAAACCTGCTGGAGATGTGGGGTTACAGGACCTAGCTTCCACCTCTTCGAGGAAGTTGAAAGACATGGAAATGTCTGCCTTAGAGGGTGATAGCCCCGTAAGCGCAACTCGAAAAGTGCAGGGCTGGGGATCCTGAGTACCGTGGACTGCTTACTCCGCGGGAATTTGGGAGCTACCGACTTCCAACCCTAAGTACGTCCCAAGTCCGATAGCGCACTAGTACCGTGAGGGAAAGCTGAAAAGAACCCCGGAAGGGGGGTGAAAAGGGCCTGAAACCAGGCGGTTATAGACGAGCGCGGCCTGAAAGGGTAGAGTCTTCCCGAAGGAACCCGGGGTGACCCGGTAGTACGAGGGAAGAGGACCAGGGTTGCGCTATCCGTCTTGAAACACGGGCCGGGGAGTTCACGCTTGTGGCGAGCCTAAGGAGGTAAAGCTCCGTAAGCGAAGGGAAACCGACATGCCCGCAACCGGCTTAACTGTCGGCGAGGGGCGGGGTCTGAAAGGGCCTGGAGTCACATGCGTGGAACCCGAAGCTGGGCGATCTAGCCCTGGCTAGGATGAAGCCAGACGAAAGTCTGGTGGAGGTCCGCAAGGGTGCTGACGTGCAACTCGCTCCCCTGAGCTGGGGCTAGGGGCAAAATACTAATCTAGCCCAGGGATAGCTGGTTCCCCCCGAAGTAGGTCGTAGCCTAGCCTGGCTGGAGGTTGCCGACGGGGTAGAGCACCGACTGGGGAGCAAGGGATCGAAAGATCCCACTTTCCTATCGAACTCCGAACCTATCGGCGCCGTAGAAGGCCAGAGACGGGTGCCTAGGGATAAGCTCTTGGACCGAGAGGAGAACAATCCAGACCGGGGTTAAGGCCCCAAAGTGCCGGCTAAGTGTCAAACCGAAGGGCGTCCGCAGCCTCAGACAGCAGGAGAGTAGGCTTAGAAGCAGCCATCTCTCAAAAAGTGCGTAACAGCTTACCTGCCGAGGTTGTGGGCCCCGAAAATGGACGGGACTAAAGCCGGCCGCCGATACCCCGGGGCACGGTGTAGCACCGTGATCCGGTAGGGGGGCGTTGCGGTTGGGTCGAAGCTGAGCCGTGAGGTTCAGTGGACCGACTGGAAGTGACGATCCCGGCAGTAGTAACAACAAAGCCAGGTGAGACTCCTGGCCGCCGAAGGGGCTCGGGTTCCTCGGCAACGCGTCGTCAGCCGAGGGTTAGTCGATCCTAAGGCTAAGCTTAACTCGCTTTAGCCGAAAGGGAAACTGGTTTATATTCCAGTACCATGGAGGTACGATTGCGGCGACGCTAAGCTTGGTTCCTGACGCTTCCGGGTAGGTTGAGCAGGGTCTTCGCCCTGTTTAAGTGTATAAGCCTAGGGAGGGCCGTAAAGGCGAGAACTAGGTGAAAGCACGAATAGCTGCCCGTTTAGGGCGGTTCAGCCGAGCTCAGGAGCCCGTGAAAAGGGAGCCAAGAAGGATCCTCCATGACCGTACCTAGAACCGACACAGGTGCCCCTAGGTGAGAAGCCTCAGGCGTGTCGGAATAAACTCGGGCAAGGGAATTCGGCAAATTAGCCCCGTAACTTAGGGATAAGGGGTGCCTGGAACCTTTAGCGTAAAAACTTGGGGTTCTAGGTCGCAGTGACTAGGGAGGCCTGACTGTTTAATAAACGGACGAAGGCACATGCCCTTCTCCGATTAAGAAACATAGCTTCCCGCAAGCGCGTAAGCGTGTGTACGGGAGGTGAATCCTGGCCAGTGCAGGTACGTTAAGCCTGGTTTCAACCGGGTGAAGCGCCTGTAAACGCCGGGAGTAACTATAACTCTCTTAACAGGCTTTGGGGAGACAGTTCATGTGCTCTCCCCCCGGCCTGGGGGAAAGGTAGCCAAATGCCTTGTCGGACAAGTACCGACGTGCATGAATGGACCAACGAGGTCTCTACTGTCCCTGCCCGGGGGCCGGTGAACCTACGTAACCTGGCGAACGGTCCAGGAACCCCCAAGGGGAAAAGAAGACCCCGTGGAGCTTTACTGCAGCTTGGTGCTGGGGTGCGGTTGCGGTTGCAGAGCGTAGTCGGGAGCCGTTAATACCAGTCCTTTAGGGGGCTGGCTAGGCGCCAATGCCACACCGACCTTCCATGACTGTATCCCTAACCGAGGGAAACCCCGAGACAACGCTAGGTGGGCAGTTCGGCTGGGGCGGCACGCCCTTGAAAAGGTATCAAGGGTGCCCAAAGGTCGGCTCAACCGAGACAGAAACTCGGCGTAGAGGGTAAGGCCAAAAGCCGGCCTGACTGAATCCTGAAAAGCAAAGGATGCAGAGGCGAAAGCCGGGCCTAACGATCCTTCATGTCCCTCTCGGTGAGGGCTGGAGGTGACAGAAAAGTTACCCCGGGGATAACAGAGTCGTCGCGGGCAAGAGCCCATATCGACCCCGCGGCTTGCTAGTTAGGAAGATTCGTTCTTCCTGACCGGGAGTCCTCGATGTCGGCTCTTCCCATCCTGGAGGTGCAGCAGCCTCCAAGGGTAGGGCTGTACGCCCGTTAAAGGGGAACGTGAGCTGGGTTTAGACCGTCGTGAGACGTCTGCGGGCTTGATTTTTCGGGAAAGGTGCTATGGTTGTGGTAAACCCGTGGATAATTCCCCCACAAATCCGTGGCATCCCTGAAAACCCGCAGGCGCGCGAGACAGGTCGGGTTTTATCTCTTGGGGGTGCAGGGTCGCCTGAAGGTAAGGTACCCTCAGTACGAGAGGGCTGGAGTGCTTTGTGCACCTGCTCCGTAAGAGGAACGGGGTGCCGTGGCCTCTGGTGTACCGGTTGTCCGAGCGGGCAACGCCGGGCAGCTAAGCCGCAAGTGATAAGGGCTGAAAGCATCTAAGCCCGAAACACTACCTGAAAAGAGGCGACCAATCCGCAGTTCCTGGCTTTTCAAGCCACACTGGGACCCGTGAGGGTCACGGTTACTGTGGACGAGGGCTCCGGAAGAAGACCGGGTTGATAGGGCAGCGGTGTACGCCTCAAGCTTCGGCGAGAGGTTCAGCCGGCTGCTACTAATCGCTCGAGCGTGCAGGCCTGAAATTCCTTGGTTCGGGTGAAATTGGGTTTCTGGGGACGTTCTGGGGGTGGAGCCTAGTGCACGGCTGTTGCCGCTTCCGTTTTCTGCAGTTGCCTCTCTTGAGTACGTGTGACCATATTTCTCAACAGAGATTCCTGTCTGAGAGGAACCAGATTTACTCGAACAGTTTTCCTTGGCGCTCGAGAGTTTGGATTTACCGCACTGTGTCAGAGAGGGGGGAGAGAGTGTGTAACGGGGAAGCGCGTTCATCCACACTGATGTCAGGGTGGCTGGATGCATGAGAAGTACGGCGGTAACCACAACCCATCTTGATGGTGCTCTGCTTGAACTCTCCATCCTTGGCGCCAAATGAGAATATTCGAAAAGTATATCTGGTTGGTGCTCCAATACCGCTTCTTGATTTGATGATATGGTGATGGAGGGAATGGTCTTTGGGTAAGACGGTGAATGTGAGAAGCGAAGCGAGAACAATCAGGCTGTACAGTGTCAGTATCGTATTGTCGGTCATCGCAATCCTGTCGTCAGTACTCGTGGGTGCTTCGTATACTGTGCTCACGATCGGCAACTTTGTCGCGGTCGGCCTCATATTTATACTGGTGATGGGAATCGTATATGCCCGGCAGAGAAAAGAAGTTACAACTTACTACCATGACGCATCAGGCTCACCGACAGGAACATCAACACTGAATGCGAGGATTTTGGGTTTCATAGCTGCGTTCTGGGATCTGTTTCTGGTAATCGTTATAGCATACGCGTCCTTCAGCTACCTCTACCTCGTCGATATTATCCCGGGGTTGTTTCTGATCATTAGTGGCATAGTCGCACTGATTGGCGCATTAACGTACAAGATTAAGTAGGCATGGGTCGGGTGGCTTCACGGTATTGATGCACTAGGTTCGATCCCGTTCGCACTCTTCTCATGAAAGTCAAAGGGCATTCTCACAGGCGGTATTAGGCTGTTCCAGGTGTGATCCACACTTTTTAGCGTACCCTCTTCAAAGTTGCAGTAGGCGGCGACGTGAGGAAAACAGGAAAAGATATTTCTCGCCGGGAGTGAATAGCGCATATTCTGGTAGGACGAAGCGCAGATGGCAAAGGGGTTGGTTTCTGTGGGAAGGACGCTGCAAATTCCGTGGGGAGCGTGGTCTGGTTCTGCGGAGGAACTGTCTGTCCGGTTCCCAGACTCATGGGATGTTCAGGTTTTTCCGATGCGCGATGCGGAGGACATTACGGGTTCTGCGGCGGTTGAACGCGCCGTACGGAATCCGTTTGGGACACCTCCCATCCGGAATATTGCGACCGGTAAGAAGAATGCCGTTCTCGTTGTAGAAGACGTTTCCCGCCCCACCAGGTGTGGACCCATCTGCGAGGTTATCCTCAATGAGCTGAATCAGGCTGGCATCCCGGACTCGCGCATTACGGTCATTGGAGCAGTAGGTGCGCATCGCCCGATGAGGCGCGCAGATTACGTCAGCAAGGTCGGAGAGAAAGTTGTGGAGCGCGTGAACATCGAGAACCACCACCCCTATGAAAACTTGGTGCAGCTTGGCGAGTCCAAGTTGGGAACACCCATCCACCTGAACAGGACCTACCACGAAGCTGGCGTGAAGATCTCGGTCAGCACGGTTATCCCCCACCCGCTCGCAGGCTTTGGTGGAGGCGCGAAAATTATCCTCCCAGGTATCTGCGGCATCGAGACACTTGCGGCGAATCACCGAGCAGGAATGAAGGGAGTGGGTATCGGGATCGGCTTCATCACCGACCTTCGAAAGGACATTGAAGATGTCTGCAGCCGCGTTGGCCTTGACTTCAGCGTCAACATTGTAGCCACATCTCGGCGTGGCATTGCAGGCATATATGCGGGACACTATATTGAGGCGCACCGCCAAGCGGTCGATCGCGCGCGCCAAGTCTATCATACGGAGACCCTAAAACTGGATCCGAAGAATCGGTTTGACGTCGGATTCTTCAACCTCTTCCCGGAAGACACCGAGCTTTCGCAAGCGTTGAAGGGTGTAAATTCATTTATGGGGTCCCAATCCATGTTGAAGCCAAAGTCCGCCATAGTCTTCATGACCGCTGCCACAGAGGGACGCGGATACCATTCGCTCTTGGCGGAAACCGGCGCCAGGCTATATGAGAACTGGGGAGAGAACCCAATCTTCAAAGCAGTAATGTCCACACGCCCATTCTACGTTTTCTCCCCTAATGTGACGCGCGCAGACGTTTACCACTTCTTCCCAGGATACACGGTCTTCCACCGGAACTTTGATGACCTAACACGCTCACTCGGAGAAACTGTGGGCTCTAACCCCAAAGCGGCAATCTTCCCCTCGAGCATCCAACTTTTCTGATCATGCCTAGAGCCGGCTCATCCCATAGAGAAGATCGGAGACCCTTTTGAGTTCGTATTCGTGTTCCAGCTTGCGCAGTACCCTATGCTTCTAGGCAGCGAAGGTTTGCCGAGCTTAGCGCGCGCTACTAAACGACTAGGCACATGGGTCACCAGGAAAGAAGGAATTGGAGATTTGATTTGAGTCATTTTGTTACGACGGAAATTCTTATTTGATCTGGCTTGTTAATGGTTTTCTGAGTCAGGATGTGGGAGCGCGGCTGCCGGTACCTTTCTTGCTCCTTTGGGGAAGATAGGCGCTGAGGAAGGTCTCCCCTCCACCAGACAGCGGTGCAGCGAAAGCTGCGGGGTGAGAGCCTCGCTCCAGGATCAGAAACGACACGTCCACGTGCGGAATGACCATGATGCGGTTGAGAAGACGCCTCTGGGTGTTTTCGAGCAGGGTCTTGGTAACATGGCCCAGTAACCCGTTGAGGATGCATGTGGGATCGTTGAAACGGCCTGCCACTGCGGAGAAAGCCCAAATAGGCTGTGGATGATGAGTCTGGCTGAACCAGCGGGTAGGGTGAGTAGCTGAATGCCGCAAAGGGTGCTTCGGCGACGGGGCACCTGGAACAAAAGGGGGCCTACTACCCACACCTGGCTCCTATTTCGTCGTAACGAGCACCTATGACTCCATGGAACCCTCTGCGCCTTTGCTCGGATTCACTTTGCCAGCTCTCTTAGCTTCTTGATGTTCTGGTAGTCATCTCGTGCCTCGTTTACCGGGGTCTCCATTATGAATGGAAGATCCCGCAGGTCTCTGTGGTGCAGAATCGCCCTGAATCCTTCCTCACCTATTTTGCCTAAGCCGATATGTTCATGCCGGTCTGTTCGGGAGTTAAATCCCCCTTTTGAGTCATTGGCATGGATGACCCTCAGCCTTCTGAGCCCAATCAGGTCCCTGAATAGGTCGATGCTTGTTTCGACGGCCTTCTCGCCCCTTAGGTCGTACCCTGCTGCAAATGCGTGGCAAGTGTCAAGGCAGACGCCCACCTTCTCACCAAACTTTCCCATTCGTTCAATCATCGTCTGAATCTCTTCGAATGTCGAGCACATACTGTTCCGCGCCCCGGCGGTATTCTCGAGCAAAAGAATGACCTCATTACTAGCTTCGGAAAGTGAGGTATCTATTGCGTTCAATGCGTTCCTGAGGCCTTCTTCAAAGCCTGTTCCCATGTGGCTTCCCGAGTGAGTTACCAGGTACGGTATCTTGAGTCTTCCGCATCTCTTGAGTTCCGAAGTCAGGGCATCGACTGATTTCCTGTGAATTGCTCTCCGAGGGGAAGCTATGTTTGGAAGGTAAGGCATGTGTGCGACTACAGGCCCGATCTTGGTCCTTCTGATCTTTTCTGTGAAGTCTGATACTTTCTCTTCACTGAGACCTTTTGATTTCCACTGTCGCGGGTTTCTCGTGAATAGCTGGAAAGTGTCACAGTTCCTTTCAGAAGCACGATCGACTGCCTTGTCTATCGACCCCAAGATAGATACGTGGACACCGATGCGTGCCAATGGCAATCACTCCAAACCCGAGGACGATCTCAAGTTACCTTGGGCTACCAGCCACCCCGGGAAGCGGGGTTTCGATACTGTTGAGCGTAAGAAAATTCTGGCCCCACTTGAATTTCGCTAGTATCTCACGCGCCTGCCGGATGAATCCGCAGGTAATCAAGGCACCAGCAAAAGCCTCTACGGTGCTCAGCTTGTTCCTCACGGCGTAGTTGATCGGATTTCCGGCGAGCATGTCTGGCAGTCGCCGCCTTTGGGCCTTGATTTTGGAGGTGAAAAGTTCCTCGGCGTTCTCCCACGAGCAATCGAGAGCGACCAAGCCGTAGTTGAGCAGATTTCTGCAATCATCGTTCGAGAGGACCAGATTTGAATAGGGGTCGAGGATCACGGCGCTTCGAGGTATGTGGGAGAGTCTGTCGATTCGCCTAGCCAGCCTGTATCTCAACATTTTCAGCGCTGTGCACTTCTTTGGGTCACATTGCGCAGCGTGGTAGATGTACAGCTTGACCCTGTCATATGTATCTCTCGGGCTATCCAAATTCCTTGAACTCCTCTCGTCTTCTGCTTAGCTTCTCCTTTGTCGCTGCCACGATCAGTGGGAAGCCTATGGTGACATCTGTGATCACGTCAACCCATTCAGCTTCCGGTTTTACCTTCCCCCATGACTGGGCCTCTTGAAGTGAGGCCCCACTCAGCCCTCCAGGCTCGGGTCTATCCATCGTGAGTTGAATAGCGTAGCTTAGCGCTCGGCCAGTCAACATCGCTGCCTGGAGGATGAAATTCTTTGGCATACCTCCTCCGAGGAAAACACCTCCGACTTTCTTCGACTCAAAGTACAAATCCATTATCTTCTGCAGGTCTCTACGGAGATCTATTTTAAGTTCATTTTGCTGTGAGAACATCCAGATGTGAAGGCCCAGTATTGAATCGAATATGCCTGGGCAAAAAACCGTGACCCCCTTCTTCGCTGCAGTCTTCAGTATCGATTCTTCGTCGTCTAGCATCGTTCCGATCATGTGCAGTAGCTCGTAGGAACCTAATCCCTCTCTCCGCCTATCTTCGTCTATAGAAGAAAAGCAGTCTCGTATTCTGGTCTCGAACCCTTCAAAAGCCTCATCCCTCACGAAAGCATCGAAAATCCTGTTTATGCCAACCTCCCTGAGCGCAGCGTCCCCCACTGAGATTATGCCTTTCTCGTGTTTCCAGCCAAAGGCTTCAACTAACTCGTGGGTGATGTTGGCACCCGTCAAGACTACGATGTTAGCCATATCTTCATCCACTATGTCTCTTATGACTTTTCTCAGCCCGCCAGGAACAAGGGCGCCAGCGACGCCCATGAACTTCAGAACCTCCTTGTCTGAGATCATTCCCTCATAGATCTCCACTGCCCTGCTTATGCGCCCCGCACCGAATACTCCCGATCTGCCCATTTCATCGACAAGTTCTCCCACGCTCATGCCCGCACGGATCTTCATTTGCTCAACATACTTTCTCTCCAAGATTCCTGCACCACCAAACTGGCTGCAACTCGTCGGAGTTTGAAGCATTCCATCATACAACTGACCTAGCATTTGAAGTACATATTAATCTAGTTCCAGTTTTCTCTAACCCGGCAAAAAACCGAGCAATACGAAAAAGGAAGACAGTAGCGGGGGGATGGTAGCGGGGGAGTCCTCCCGCGGGCGTAGATCCCGCGGATGGAGTCCCACCGTGGGCGCTGGTCCCACGGATTTGAACCATCGATCTCAGGGTATCCCAGCGGAAAGTCATATGAGCCGTCCGCAGGAGCAATCTCCTACTGCGGGATTTCCTGAGTTGGCCAGCCTACTCCTTCGCCCTCTGTGAGTAGGGGTGTCTACCCTACCCCGCTTTGCCACAGATTGTGATCTGACAATTCAGATTGGTTACTCTTATATCTTTCTACGGATCGATACTGTGCCCCAGTGTTCTGAAAGATGTCTAGAAGAACCCGCTTCGACTGCGTCAGCCTCGCTCTCCCTCAGCGCCTACAGATGGAGTAGTTAAGTGGACCGGGTGGGATTTGAACCCACGACCTCCGGCTTGCAAAGCCGGCGCGACTTCCAGCCTGCGCTACCGGCCCACGGGGAGCGCCCTGCGGATCGTTCCAGCGATTGAGGGCCAGGAGCGGGAATCTCGATCCATTTTCATTCAAGTAAATGGAAATTCGAACCCGCGTCGGGGGCTCTCTGTTGTGGGGATTCGACCACATCCACAGGCCCCTAGGCTAACCAGACTCTTGGGACCCCCTCCCAGCAGAGGAACCAGAGGAGAGAGCTATCCCATCCTGGCCACTTTCTCTACCTTGTCAGGTATCAGGTTGACACAAAGTTTAGTGCTCTGTCTTCTTATAACCTCTTCGAAAAGCGCAAGGCATGAAGATTGTGTCGGAGATCCTTGTGATGCCCTTAGCCCTTGAATCCTTAGTGGGAGAGAGGGCGTGATAGAGTGGCCTACATGCACAGATATGCTGCAATCCTGATCATAGATTGAGACAAATAGATTGTAGCCAATAACTAGGTTGGAGGAAGTAAGCGGGTTGGAGTCAAGCGTGCATAGAACATTAAGATGTCCTGTTGCACGAGACTGCTGCTGAAGCGAATCGACCTCTCTGTCAACTCAACTATTCTTTGTTGAGTTGAAATAGGACTGCCCTTACTTATGGTTTAGTCAAGAAAGAAGCGAGCTTTTGAGAACAAAGAAGGGAAGAAATCGGGAGAGAGAAAAGACTTGACAGAACGATGGTACAAGCAGTGGGAAAGATGCACGGTTCACCCAGATCTGAAGGTTAAATACTTCAGCAATGTCGACAATAGAGAGAAAGCGTATTGGCTCGGAGTTCTCTACTCTGACGGCTGCATCTCGAAGCATCATACATCAATACAAATTCAGATTGAACTTAATCAGGGCGACGAATATGTCATTGATAGGTTCTGTGAATGCGTCGGACTCGATAAAACTAGGAAAAAACATCGAATCAGGGAAGCGGGGACAGAATCAGTCACAATCTGTTTCATTTGCAAGGAAATGGGCAAAGACCTTTTGAAACATGGATTAAAGTTCAAAAAATCAAGAACCATCGAGTACCCGAAATCACTAGGTACACGAGATCTGGAACTAGCGTTTTTACTAGGATATTACGACGGTGATGGAGCACACCATACGACAAGAATCACGTCTGGAAGCATCAGATTTCTGAAGCAGGTTAGGAACAGGTTTAACTTGCCGTACAAGATTCGTAGAGAGGAAGGCGGTGGGGAGATCTGTGGGAGAAAGATAAGAGGGACAAGGTATCGCATGGTTCTAGGTGCAGAGCTATTCAATGAGATGATGAAGAATTATGCCGATAGTATGCCCAGAAAACGTTGGTTTCCCTGTGATTCAAAGGAAAGACTACGCAGATCCGCTGAAGCTTGCACCCCTGAAATGAATCGAAAAAGGAAATACCAGCAGGGTAGTTGGAGAGCTATCACAGAGAATGAACTAGGAAAAATGGTTTGGGAAATGCCCTTGGCACACATTGCCACCAAGTACGATGTCCGTGCTCCCAATGTAGCGAAAAAGTGCCAGAGATTAGGTATCTCTAGACCAAGACGAGGCTACTGGGCAGGACGAAAATCCTAACAAGAGAGCAAAGCAGAATCAATGTACACCACTACTTTGAAGAGAAGAAAACAACGTGTCCCAAATCGCTCTTCTCTTTTAGTCCCTGAGAAACACAATGGAGTCTCTTTACAGATTTTAGTGCTTTTCTTATGAACTCTCTGACTTGACGGTATCAGCAGTCTTCTGCAGCCAGTTGTAGAATCACTTGAATGCGGTTTGCAGGACCATTGTAGATGTGAACAAGGCGCGGTTGCCTCCTACATAGTATGCTATTCTGAGAGTTTCAATGATCTCTTCTTTTGTGGCTCCGAGTTTCATTGCTCTCTGGGCTAGAGATGTTGCGCCTTGTACCGATCCGTGCTCTGCATCGATGGTCAGCGTCATGAGCAACTTTTTTTTGGGGCAGCGCTCCTTCAGAGAGGGCCAACTTCTGCAAGTTCTCGTAGGACTCAATTACCTTGGGATCATGCTTCTTGTAAATTTCCAAAGGATTTGCAGACATGATATCACCGCGGAAGAAGATAGTAGATCACCGTATTTGACCATTTCAATTCTCCCTGAATCAACGGGGGATGAGAAATCTCCGAGCAACTTCACTCTAAATCCAGTTTTCTCCGGCGAAGACCAAAGAACGAGGCTATGGTGCGGGGGGAGGGCTTTCCGACTCCCCTCATTTTGGGGAGGAGCTTCGAACCCTCGCAGGCCTACGCCGATAGGTCCTAAGCTTCGGTCACGTTTAAGGCGTGGCTACCTCCTTTGACCAGGCTCGGACACCCCCGCGGCAAGATAATGAGTTATCGGCAGTTCCCTTTAAAAATATTCTCTTTTGTTTCTGGTCCGTTTATTCATTTTGGGCTTTCCTGCTCGACTTGGTAAAGCTTCAAATGCTAGTTCTAAGGAATAGTACAGTAACTGGAGAGTGAAAGTGTTTGCCTGGTAAAGACACAAAAGTAGACTTGAGTGTTAAGGGAAAAGAGTACCCGCCAGTTAAGTTCAAAGTCGAGAAAGCACACATTGCCGCGTTCGCCCAAGCGATCGACGATCCTAACAAACTGTACACGGACGATAAGTACGCTGCAAAGACAAAGTACAAGGGAATAATCGCGCCGCCGACGTATCCTGTCTGTTTTGCAGGTCCGCTCGAGATCGGTAAGCAGCCTCCGCCCCTACTTGTGAAGATTGGTCTAGACGCCAAGATAAACCCAGGGCTAATGGTTCATGGAGAGCAGGAATTCGAGTACTTTGCTCCAGTGCACCCTGGAGACGAGATAACTGCTGTGGCAAGAATCGCAGACGTTGAATACAAGCCCCGCAAAGATGGAAGCAAGCGCGGAGTTGTCACGATCGAGGTCACAGCAAAGAACCAGAAGGGCGAGAAAGTTGTCGTCTCGCGCATCGTTACAATAGAAAGATAGAACCAGAGAGAAGTGAGATAGCCATGAGTAGTCAGGTAAGTTTTGACAAGCTTAAGGTCGGAGACAGTCTTCCGCCGCTTACCAAGGGGCCGCTAACGAGAGAGTGGATCAAGAAGTACGCGGATGCCTCAGGCGATCATAACCCGATCCATATAGATGATAAATCCGCTACTGCCTTTGGTCTCCCTAGCGTCATAGCTCACGGCATGCTGAACATGGCATTTGTGGCGCAGCATGTCACGAACTGGGCTGGCCTTAGCGGCGACCTGAGGATGATAAAGGTTCGTTTTGGAGCGATAGTGAAACCTGGTGAGACGGTTACCTGCAAAGGCAAGGTAAAGGGCAAGAAGGTTGAGGCAGGCAGGAAGACGGTTAATTGTGAATTGTGGGCCGAGAACCAGAAGGGTGAACAGGTGATTACTGGAGAGGCTGAAGTGGTTTTCCCATAGCACGCAATCAAGACCGGTGATTGATCAGCGTTCCAAGGCCTAACTCCCCATTTTTTTGTTCTGCGCGCATTCTCAGAGCCACTGATCCAAACCCGTTGGTCTTGCCGACTTCCTTATTTCCTCTATTCTCTTCAAAGCCGCTTGAACGCGTTCAAGAGAGAATCCGTGCTCGTCCACTAGTAGCCGAATTACGCCATCCTTGTTCAGGTGCCCAGGTTCCATCTGGTACTCATCCGTTGTACTGGGATGGCGGAAAAGCTCTCGTACCTCGGTGTACGGTATTTCCGTTGATGCGCCTTTTTCCTTGATCGCCAGTTCAGCAGTTCCATATTCCTTTATTAGTTTTAGAGCCGTCTTGGGTCCTATGCCCTTTATTCCCGGGTTGTAGTCTGTCCCAAGAATCAGCGCTATTTCAATGAGCTGCTCTCTGGTGACGCCAATACTCTTCATTGACTCTGCAGCGTCAACAATTTCGGGTTCGATCTTCAGATAGATATTCTTGCCGGGTAACTTTCTTCTCCCACTTATCACGATGTTGCGGATCAATCTTGGAGATCCGAAGAGAATGGAGTCGTAGTCTTGGCTTCCAGTGCCCCATGCAACTCCCTTCTCTGTCATGTGAGCAGCTTGGGCTTCGCCTTCAGAGGGAGCTTGGATCCATGGTATTCCCATGCTGTCCAAGAGATCTTTGCTCTCTTGGATCATGTCGCCACTTATCGCTAGGGCAAACTGCGCGTATTTTCGCGCGGAAACAACATCCCCAGCGGATAGGGCTTCTTCCCACTTCTCCTTTGCTTCTTTTCTCTGCTCTCGGCGCTCCTGGACAGTATCTTTCTTCAGCTCAGGAGGCTCTCCGTCAAAAACGAATATCGGTTTAATATTGAATTCTAGCAGATTTACAGAACGGTAGAATAGCCCACTCAGATGTGACGTGGTTCTCATCCTGCTGTCCATCAAAGGTGTTCCATCGGGTTGCCGAATTACGCTCAGGAACGCGTAAAGATAGTTCAGCGCATCTATTGTTAAAGTCCTCCCGCTTATCTCCTCCATGGCAATGGGTTTCTTCACCATTAGGTCCCCTAATTTCTGGACTCCCAATCAGCTTTCACCCCTGATTTCTTGATCAGAGAAAGACGGGTTCTCCAGTCTTGAGGTGACGTGTATGATGCTCTAGTCTTCACTTACAGGGAGGAACTCTGCACCTGGCTTAATCGCTTCAATTCTCCTCTTTGTCCTTGTAATCCTCGATACGTGGATTATTCCGCTTATCTCCAGATCCATCAATGCCTTATTCAACCCTGATTGAGATATCTCCCCGTATTCCTTCTCTAAGATGGGCACGAGTTCATTGTCTAGTATGACGCCTTGATGTTTCGCCAGAACGGACATAATCACGTTTCTCAGCGGAACTGCGTTCCACACCCTTTGTTCCAAGAATACCATCTCCACTTTAATCTGATTTCAGCGAGTGCTATACGACTGGTTCAGGCTGACCCAACCATTGTCTCCTCATGTAGTCAACAAACGTTTCGTATCTTCTCACCACTTCAGGAGAGACCGTTGGATGTACTTTCTTAGTGGCCTGCTCCAAGTGAGTAGAGCTCACCTTCTCGGCTTTCTCTCTAATGGCCAAGACCGCGGCCTCTCTACATAGGCTTTCCAAGTCGGCCCCAGTGTAACCATCGGTCTCAAACACGACTTTCTTCAAGTCGACGTTCCCTTCAAGCGGCATATTTCGAGTATAGACAGACAGTATCTGAAGCCGCTCATTACCGTTCGGAGGCGGAACGTAGATCATCCGGTCTATCCTCCCAGCTCTAAGCAAAGCTGGATCTAGGATGTCGGGTCGGTTTGTGGCGCAGACTAGTGAAACGTTCTCCATTGTCGCCAGTTCATCCATTTCAGTTAGGAGCTGGCTCATGACTCTCTCAGGTACATTCGGGTCGCTGGTTGCGTGCTCTCTTCTCCTGGCTATGGCATCGAGTTCATCTATGAAGATCACGGTTGGAGCAGAGGATCTAGCTTTTCTGAATACCTCGCGAATTGCTTTCTCCGATTCCCCGACCCACTTGCTCATGACTTCTGGGCCTCTGATGCTAATGAAGTTGACTCCGCTTCTTGCTACTACTGCTCTCACCAATGAAGTCTTGCCACAACCGGGGGGACCGAAGAGAAGGGCACTTCTAAGGGGTTTGACACCCATCCTCTTGAAATCACCGGCCCTCTTGAGCGACCATTCAACGACTTCAAGTAGCTCCTGTTTTACAGCGTCGAGACCACCCACGTCGTTGAGATCGAGTGAAGGTACTTCAACCAGAATTTCCCTCAAAGCCGAAGGGTGAGTGTCCTTGAGGGCTTCGTCAAAATCCCTCATCTCGATCTTTAGGTTATCCATGACCTCGCTTGGCACTCTCTCCTCTTCGAAAATTAATGAGGGAACATGACGACGAAGCGAACGCATTGCGGCTTCCCGGCAGAGTGCAGCCAAGTCCGCGCCAACAAAGCCGTAGGTTTTTTGGCTTATCTTCTCCACATCAACATCGTCGGCTAGTGGCATCCATCTGGTATGGATTTGCAGTATCTCCGTCCTCTCTTCTGAAGTGGGCACGGGCAATTCTATTTCTCGATCAAACCGCCCCGGTCTCCGCATCGCTAGATCTATGGAGTTCGCCCTATTTGTGGCCCCGATTACGACGACCCTACCTTTGCGTTGAAGTCCATCCATCAGTGATAGGAGTTGCGCGACTATACGTCTCTCAACCTCTCCGATTGTATCTTCTCTCTTTGGGGCAATGGCATCAATCTCATCGATGAATATTATTGCAGGAGAGTTCTCCTCAGCATCCTTGAAGACGTCCCGGAGATGCTTTTCAGACTCTCCATAGAACTTGCTTATGATTTCTGGCCCATTAATTGCGGTGAAATGCGCATCTGACTCGTTTGCCACAGCCCTCGCCAATAATGTCTTGCCACAACCGGGGGCTCCGTAGAGCAGAACGCCACGAGGGGGTTCAATTCCAAGTTTGTCAAACAACTCGGGGTACTTTAGAGGAAGTTCAACGATCTCACGCAACCTGAAGATAGTCTCACTCAATCCGCCAATATCCTCGTAGGTTACGTAGGGAACATGCGCATCGCGACGTGGGAGGCGAGGCTTTTCACTTATGCGGAGCGACGTCTGCGGTTTTATGACCACGACGCCTCCGGGTCTCGTCTTCGAAACGGCAAACGAAAAGCCTTTAGTTATCATGGTGACTGAAATAACGTCGCCCTGCAGAATCGGATAGTTAATCAACCTGTTCTTCACGAATGCCTCAAAACTGGGGTCGATTGATAGCCTCTTTGATAACGGCGTGAGAACAACCGACAGCGCCGCTTTCTCAGATACTTTCTTAATGGTGACCTTGTCTCCCAGGCTTACGGCGGCGTTTCTTCGAAGGTAGCCATCCATCCTGATTACTCCTGGGTCGTCATCCTCAGGACGTGCTGCCCAAGCGACGGCGACTGTTACCCGTTTTCCTCTGATTTCTATTATGTCACCTGTCTTTATACCTAGCTTCTCAAGCACGCTACCACTAAGCCTAACCTTGAACCTCCCCACATCCTCCCGATGGGCTTCCTCTACATTTAGCTGTAAGTCAGACTGACCCGTCAAGGTCTTACCTCCGTCCCTCCAATATTAGCAAGCTACACTGATCCCGGATTGTTGCACGCTTTGCTCGACACTTTGGCGCAGGTGGAGCTGGCACTAACTATGTGGTTCAACTCGATTGCTCTGTTAGCAGACTATCTCAAATTGCAACTAGACCGATCAGTTTTTGGATGAGAGGCAGATACCTTATCAACCTGCCCCAAAAGTGGTCGAAGTTACAACCTGCTGCAGAACTCAATTTGGACGTCGCTAACCCCTTTGACGTTTCTTATGGCCTCTTCGACGGAGTCTGTTCCTCCAGTTTCATCAGGTAGCATTAGGCTGAGTTTCAAAGCCTTTATTCCGAATGCGACTTCCTCGATTTCAGCTTTCTTGATGCTTACCTTGGGGGGAAGCTTTTTTGATATTGCACTCTGCAGCTTCTGGATATTTGTCTCAGCACTTTCAGGCATCACCTTGATTATTGCAAGTACGTTTGCCATCTTAGTTCACACAACCAAATCGCTATACTCGTCTTGAACAGATTTCTACAAGGGACAAAACATGAAGTGTGAGAGCTAAAAATGTTCCTACCAGCGCTTATTGCTCCATGATTGTGATATTCTGGGGTTCCAAGAGACTCGCCTACGGTCCAGTGAAGCCACATTTCGCGCAGCGATACGTGTTCCCGAATTTTCTACACTTACCGCAACGCCATATTACGACCTCGCCGCAGCTTGGACAAGCGAAACGAACGGCTTGGTCTCCTGGCTGAATGAAACGACCGCAACTAGTGCAGGCAGGCATCTGTATCCTTGACATTCTGGGATTTCACCTTTTGACTTAAACATCAGGTACTTTGCGAAGAGTAGTGCACAACCATATTTAAATCTAAGGTTATGAGCTCAGAAATCTCGGTGATGGCAGTGTCTTTGAGGGAGAAGTCCAGGCTGATTGAAGGGATAACCCTACGGGATATTGGAAGGAGGGGAGTCGATCGCCTTTACCGGGCGGTCTCTGACCTAGCAGCTGGCACTCCAACCCTCAGCGCCGCCGATTCACTATACAGAGCCACCAAGCGTGGTGGTAACGTCATAGTCACTTCAGGTTTCACGATATTGACCTCAGATAGATGCGAGACTGACGGCCCCTTGGGATCCATTGTCTTGGGGAAGCTCATCGGAAAGATGGGTGCCCATTTGATTCTCCTGACTGATCCCGATTACCTGGATCTGTTCGAAGCCATATGCATATCAGCGGGCTTGACTTCCTTTCAGTGCCTTGGCTTCCCTATTGAGCATGATCAGGCAAAAGTGGAGACGACGAAGATATTTGATGAGTTCTCTCCTGTTGCCATTATCGCCATTGAGAGGCCAGGCTGGAACAGGAAGTTCGTCTACCACAACATGCTAGGTCAAGACATCTCTTCGAAGACAGCCAAGGTTGATTACATCTTCAACCATGCACAATTGAGCAGAACTCTCACAATTGGCATAGGCGATGGCGGCAATGAAATAGGAATGGGGAATATTGCAGGCACCATAAATGAACATGTTCCATTCGGTTCAGTGTGCCGTTGCCCTTGCAGAGGGGGAATCGCGAGTATCACGAAAGTAGATCACTTGATAGTTTCCTCAGTGTCAAACTGGGGGGGTTACGGGCTGGCAGCGATATTGGCGCGACTCGCGAATGTGCCATTCGAGCACACACCTAACGATGAACGCAGACTGATCAAGGCCGCTGTTAAAGCAGGGGCAGTTGATGGCGTAACCGGAAAATCGATTCCTGCCGTCGACGGTGTGGACATGGACGGAAATGCCGAAGTCGTGAGGAGAATCCTCATGGTCATGTATGGTCATGGCTCGTGGTAGAAAGAGGTAGCACGGCCCCATCTATCTTATCCCTAAGAGTGATAGGATGGGCGCGATGATTATCCTAGGATTCCTCAGTATGGTCTTGAGAAAATTGGACTGCAGATCTATGTCTCCTTTCTGCTCCATCAAGTCTGCTAACCCACTCTTCACCGCAGTACGTACAAGTTTGTCCAATAGACCGTCGGGAAGATAGTTCATGAGCCGACGCGCCCAAAGCATCGTGGAAAATTCTCGACTGAGTTCCCTTCTCCACTCTTTCTCATACCTCTCAAGGAATCTCTTGCTATAGTCTGTATGCGCAGAACAATCCAATACAACTCTCGTCGCGATCTTCGCGCAAGTTCCTCCCATCACGACTCCTCCACCAGTCGTGGGTTTAGTCTGACCGGCGCAGTCCCCTATCGCAAGGAATCTATTAGAATAAGTTCTTCTCGTCGGCCCACCGGTCAGAACAAGTCCTCCAAAGGTCTTCTCCACTTTTGCCTTTGCAAACATCTCACATGTGGGAGGATGATGCGAGACGAAATATCTCAACAAGGAAAGCGACTTTGGCACCTTAGATGCCAAACCAACTCTTGCCGAGTTGCTTCCGGTCGGAATGACCCAGGCAAAGAACCCTGGAGCGAAGGTCCTGCCTAGATGTATTTGCACGAGATCGTCTCTCTCCAATCTGACACCATTCATCTCAAACTGTGTAGCGTAGAGCCTCATTCTTGGATTGGGTGCGCCGAGACCGACCTGCCTTGATAGATTGGCAAGCGCACCCTCACATGAGATAACCAAATCAGCTCGTATCCTCATCTTTTCTTTTGAACTTCTTCCGCTTGGCATTTCGGTAGCCACGACAGCCTCTTCGGGCTTGATGTCCACCGAGGTTGCCTTCGCATTTAGCGCAATCCCCGATCCTTTCTTGGCGGCCTCATCTGCAATCTGCCTGTCAAGTGATGCTCTGTCGAGGACATAGGCTTGATCATATTGCCTCTCGACAGTCATTTGCGCCCCGAATCTTGAGAACAGTGTTGCACCCTTAACTTTGTTTAACACGGCTCTTCTTGATGGTGTGATTCCCAGTCTGCCCAGCCCATTGATGCTTATTAGACCCGCGCAGTGCTCCGGCTGCCCGATAGTAGTGTGCTCTTCGAGGATCATGGTATTCAAGCCTTTTTCGGCTAAGCCTTTTGCGGCAATGCCTCCAATTGGTCCTCCGCCGACAACCACGACGTCGAACTTCTCGGAAAAAGTCACCTGCAGCTCACCCACTGTAACGATACCACGAGGGGCAAAGGATGCTGATTCAAAGGTGTGTGGGAGATAATAACCATTCGGAGAGACAACGTTCTGCCTGGCTTCTGGGTCCTTCTTCTGGCCCTCTATCCCCTCATCGATTAGCCCCGAAGGATTCTTATTGGTAAAGGCGATGTAGTGCCTCAAAGTGTAGATAGTTCAACTTGGTTGTTTCCTCTAGGGCGCAACCAAGTCATTTCCTGACTCCATCATAGTTCTCTGCCGGCAATAGAACCACCTCTGATTCAACAGGAGGCGTTTGAGAATAAGAGACGTATTACAAGGTTCGTCCATATTCAGCTTCAAGCAAGTTATCGTCTTGAGAACTGATATAAAGATGTCCAAAGGCAAATTCGCTGTGCAAGCCTCCCATGCGTCGGTGACCGCACTAGAGGAAGCTAGAAAAGAGCACCGAGACTGGGTCAAATCTTGGCTTGATGAAGGGCAGAAGAAGGTCGTGGCTAAAGTCAAGAGCATAGAGGAACTCCAGATCCTCAGGCGCCAGGCTGAGAGGCTGAGTTTGCCTAACGCACTGATTGAGGACAGAGGTCTCACGGAGCTCCCTCCTGGAACAGTCACAGCATTGGGAATCGGCCCCGCACCAAACGATGCAATCGACAAAGTAACACGAGATCTCAAGTTGCTGTAAACAAGGTAGCCATATATCCTGAGGGAACAAACTTGCCAAGCGTTGCCGCGATGGAAGAAGATCTTGGCATCGAGCTTTTCTCCACATCTTCGGAAGGAATCGGCGGCGCAATAAAGCAGAGAGAAGAGGACTTCAGAGTCGAGGAGATCCCATTATGGACCGACATGGGAGAAGATGCGAGCGGTGTCCAGAACAATGGCCCGTACTCGGTTTTCTGGCTCGAAAAGCGAGGCTTAGATACCCTTTTGGCCATCAAAAGAATCGCCAAGAGTCTTGGCATCAGTCAGAAAAGGCTCTCCTTCGCAGGAATGAAGGACAGAAATGCTATAACCCTCCAGAGAGTGAGCGCCTGGAAAGTCCCTGCCGAGAAGTTGAGGCAGGTCAATCTCAGCGGAATCCAGATAAAAGATGTTTCACAATCTGATGTCCCAATCCGCATGGGAAGCCATTGGGGAAACGCTTTTTCAATTATCGTCAGAGGCATACCCTTTACTGTGACCGAAGCGGAGACCCGGATTGAGATGGTATCAGAGGAAATCAGATCCAAAGGCGGATTGTTGAATTACTTCGGGCAGCAAAGATTCGGTTTATCACGACCGATAACTCATATCGTGGGTCTGAGATTACTAAAGGGAGATCTTAGGGACGCCGCCATGGTTTTCCTTTCCAAGACGTCCCCGTATGAGTCAGATGATGTGAGGGGAGCAAGAGCGGAACTCGCTGCAACGGAAGACTTCGAGTTGGCGGTTAAGCGGTTTCCCGTCCGACTATCATATGAGCTGGCCATGTTAAACAAGCTCGCCTCCGACCCACGCAACTTTGCTAATGCTTTTCGAGCCCTGCCGAGGAGGTTGCTGCAGATGTTCATATCTGCCGCGCAATCTTGGTTATTCAACAAGTTTCTGAGCGAGCGCCTGAGAAGAAATATACAGCTCAATGAGTGCGTGCCTGGAGACGTCGCATCGCCCCTTGACGCCCGCGGACTAACGACGAATGAGTTCTTCAGAGTTGAGGACTCAAACCCTGTCGAGTTGAAAGAGCAGTTGGATAGCGGAAAAGCCGCGATTGTATATCCGGTTCCAGGTTTCGATATGAATCTACCCGAGGGAGTGATGAAAGAGATAGTTAGGGAGATAATGGACCGAGAAGGGATAGTCCCAAGAAGTTTCTGGATCAGCATGATTCCTGAGACTAGCTCGGCGGGCGTATTTAGATCCATAGTCTTAATACCAAAAGGGCTAAAGATAACAGCGTCATGCTCAGAGACTGCGGGAGTATCCAATGCGAGATTCGAATTCTCATTGGTCAGAGGAGGATATGCAACCGTCGTACTGAGAGAGTTCATGAAAAACGATAATCCTCTCGCTGCAGGTTACTAGCGTCAGGCAAGAGAATGATAATTACGGCAAACGAACAGTGAAGATGTCGGGTGATCTGATAAAATGGAACTTGACGAATTGGGCGATCTTAGGAGAACGCATTTCTCAGTGGCAATAGACTCCTCCTTACATGGCAAAGAGGTAGTTGTAGCCGGACATGCAAACAGGATTCGAGACATAGGCAAAGTCAAATTCATCGACCTACGGGATAGAGACGGTAATGTGCAAGTCACTGTGGTGACCGGCAAGGCCAGCAGAGAGGTAATTGAAAAAGTCAAGCAAATAGGCAATGAGTTCGTGCTCGTTGTTAGGGGCGTCGTCAGCGCTAATCCGCAAGCTCCAAGAGGAGTGGAGATACTTCCCTCAGCCATTAAGATTGTTAATTCAGCCAAGCACCCGCTGCCTCTTGATCCAACAGGGTCTGTTCCTGCCGATATCGACACGCGACTTAATGCGAGAGTGCTTGATCTGAGACGCCCGAAGCCGCATGCCATATTCAAAATACAGCACTTTCTGCTAAAGTCGATCCGGCAATTTCTGTCGGATAGGGGATTTATCGAAATAGATACGCCGAAACTCATAGTCAGCGCGACGGAAGGAGGAACCCAACTCTTTCCCGTTAAGTACTTTGAGAGAACGTGTTATCTCAGGCAGTCAGCTCAGCTGTACAAGGAACAGCTCTCAAGTTCCTTTGACAAAGTATACGAGATAGGACCTGTTTTCAGAGCTGAAGAGCATGATACAACCAGGCATCTTAACGAATTAACGCAAATAGACATCGAAGCCGCATTCATGAGCTATGTTGACGTCATGAAGATCCTTGAAGAGCTCGTCTCTGAATGTTATAGCGAGCTAGCTGAGAACTGCTCTGGAGAACTAGCTGCTCTCGGAAGGAAGATCGAGAGGCCAACTATTCCATTCGAGAGAGTCACTTATAGTCAATTAGTAGAAGATTTGAAATCCCAGGGGATTGAGCTTGAATGGGGTCAGGACTTTGAACTTCATCATCTCAAAGCCATTGGAAAGAAACTTGGGAGCTTCTACTTCATTACAGATTGGCCGACAAGTATGAAGCCATTCTACATAAGGCCGAAAACTGACCACCCAGATGTTAGCGAATCCTTCGATCTTCAGTACGGTTGGCTTGAGCTTGCAAGTGGCGGAACAAGGATACACGAAGAAGATCTACTCCTCAAGCGCCTTACGGAGCAAGGGCTGAAACCCGAGCATTTCCGGGACCATCTGCAAGCCTTCGAAGTTGGCATGCCCCCGCACAGTGGATGGGCAGTTGGTCTTGCAAGGTTGATGATGGTCATAGCTGGCGTAGATAACATAAGAGAGTGCGTCTTCTACCCAAGAGATAGATTAAGGCTGACCCCGTGAGAAGCCTGCCCCGAGAACCAAATGAAAACTACTTCGAGAGTTCACGCTTCTTCAGCCTAAGGTCAGATCGATGGCAGTTGCGGCATCTCTTCGCAGAAATCGGGTTCTTTGAGCCACAGGTTCTGCATATCTTGAAGTAGAGTAAGTGCTGAGCCGCAATTCTTCTCTTCTCAGGATCGCCAATAGGCATCATTTGTCACCCAACGATACTAGATAGCAGCGAACGCAATTGGTCAGTAGGAGATAGGTATAGTATCCTTCTGTTTTAACTTTATCGGCTGGAAGTCCCCAAACTTCGGGTCGGGGATAGAAGCCCAAACCATTATGCGTTGTTAGAGTATACTGTTTTCTTGGTAGCCTAAATGAAGTACAAGCTTGACAAGCCCTCGCATGCTGTGTTCTCGCCGCAGTACCATTTAGTGCTAGTTATCAAGTACCGGCGTAAGGCTCTTTGCGGCGAAACTATTAGAGAGCGTTTTAAGAATATTATATGGGGTTTAGCAGGGCAGCTTGGCGTAGGAATAATCGCTCAAGAACCTGCCGAAGACCATATTCACCTTCTTTTCAAGGCTAAACCGGGCACCGACCCTGTGAAGACCGTTAATACTTTGAAGGGTGTGACGGCGAGGCTTCTCCGCAAAGAGTTCCCTCAACTAAAAGAGTTGTTATGGGCCGGCTCGTTCCGGTCTGACTCTTACTTTGTGGCAAGCACAGGTCAGGCAAGTCTTGACGTGTTGAAGAAGTATGTGGAGGAACAGCAGGGTGTTGAGCCAAAAGTTTAGGCTGTATCCCTCTAAGACGGTGGAGAGGAGGGTTGAGGAGAATCTTGAGTTGTGCAGATGGCTCTATAATCGGTTACTTGAAGAACTGAACAAGGCTAAGGCTGAAAAGGGAAGGCTCGCGTGGAAAGATACCCAGGCCCTCATTGTGAGGTTGAAACTGGAAAAGCCAGAGTTAAACGTGGTTCACTCTAAGGTTTTGCAGATGCTGAATTATCAGCTTTGGAGCAATATCCACACTTTGGCTGGGGCCAAGAAAAGTGGGGGGAAGGTTGGCAAATTAAGATTCAAAGGTGGATGGCTCAAAAACTCTCAACTTCAACCAATCCGGATTCAAACTGGAAGGAAGAAAGCTGCATTTTTCCAAAATCGGAGCGATCAATGTGAAGCTTCACCGTGCCCTCACAGGAAAAGTCAAGGGTGTTATTGTCAAGCGGTCGCTCTCTAGGAAATGGTATGCAGTGTTTCAAGTTGAGAATTCAGTGGTTAACCATCTGCCTGAAACTGGAAAGGCAGTAGGCTTGGACATGGGTGTAAAACATTTTCTATCGGACAGCATCGGAAGACAGATTGAAAACCCGAAGTTCTACGAGAAGTCTCTTGCAAGATTGAGGGCTACGCACAGAATTCTGTCACGAAAGGAGAAGACGTCAAAGAACAGAGCAAAAGCGAGAGTTAGGCTCGCAAGGGTTTATGAACGACTGGTGAATCAGCGGGACGATTTTCTGCATAAACTCTCAAGGTGCCACGTGAATACCTATGATGTTACTGCAGTCGAGGATTTGAATGTTAGGAGCATGGTTAGGAATCATCACCTACTTAGCGCGAAAAATCCATGATGCCTCCTGGAGCAAGTTCTTTCAGATGTTATCCTACAAAGCTGAAAACGCTGGTGGGGTACTTGCAAAAGTGAATTCGAGAGGCACAAGCAAAGAGTACAAGCACGGCGAGCTTGACCGTGACTACAATGCTGCGCTCAGTATTTTGGAGCGTGGCTTAGCGGGGTTGGGACGACCCTTAGAGCCTGTGGAGATAAAGCCTCTGCTGGTAGCGGTGCCCGCAAGCCTTATCGTTGAAGCAGGAAGCCCTCACCGTTCAGGGCAGGGTAGTTCACAAGGTTTCCCTATCGCTTAATCAGTTTGGCCACTTCAGAAGGTCTACTTGCTACTTTCACTCCGACTTCTGCAAGTGCTTGGATCTTTGCTTCTGCGGTTCCAGAGCTTCCACTTATGATAGCGCCGGCGTGTCCCATTCTCTTGCCTGGGGGTGCAGTTCTTCCAGCGATGAATGCGACCACGTTCTTCTTGAATCCGGTCTCTGATATGTACCTTGCAGTACTCTCTTCGGCGTTGCCACCTATCTCTCCGATCATGACTACACTCTTAGTTTCTGTGTCATCCTTGAAGAGCTCCAATACGTCAATGAAGTTCATCCCTGTCACTGGGTCGCCTCCAATTCCCAAGCATGTCGACTGGCCTATGCCCGAATTCGTCAGGTTTGCCGCGATCTCGTACGTCAAAGTCCCTGATCTACTTATGATCCCGACATTTCCTCTCTTGAATACATGTCCCGGCATTATTCCAAGCTTGCACTCACCAGGGGTTATGATTCCTGGCGTGTTGGGACCGATCACTCTTACCCCTTTCTCAGAGGCCACCCGAGCTATGACGATTTCATCATGAACTGGGATGCCCTCGGTTATTATCACAACGGGGTTCAGATTTGCGTCGATGGCCTCTAAAGCTGCATCTTTTGCAAAAGGCGCAGGAACAAATATAATGGAAGAATTCGCGTCGTGGTTTTCAAGGGCTTCCTGGATTGAATCATATACAGGAATTCCTTCTATGCTCTGACCTGACCTACCGGGTGCTGATCCCGCAACGATGCTTGTACCGTACTCGAGCATCATTTTTGTGTGAAAGAGCCCTTGCTTCCCCGTTATGCCTTGAACAATAACCTTCGTGTTCTTGTTGACAAGTATTGGCATTTAATATGCACCTCACGGATCATGTCTCTAGCGGGAAACTTGTACAGCTTTCATGGCTGCGTCCTCCATGGTATCTAGAACTTCTATCCCAGCCTTGTTGAGTATGCTCCTTCCCTCAGCTTCATTTGTGCCCACCATTCGCACTACTAACGGCTTGTCGATCCCAACCTTGTTTCTTGCCTCGATTATCCCTACTGCCATTTCGTCGCAACGTGTTATACCGCCGAGAATATTGATCAATATGACCTTCGAATTTGGATGCGAAGACACTATTTGAAGCGCTTTTAGCATTCTTTCTGACGCTGCGCCTCCACCGACATCAAGAAAGTTGGCTGGCTTTCCTCCATACAGATCTACCATGTCAAGGGTCGCCATTACAAGACCTGCACCGTTTCCTATGATTGAAACGTTTCCCTCCAACTCGACGTAGGACATGCCGGCCTCTCTTGCTTCGGCTTCCCTTTCGTTGAGTTCGTCACCTATAGCGACTCTTGACTCGAGGTCTTTGTGGCGAAAAAGGGAATTGTCGTCCACGTTCAACCGAGCATCAGCCGCAACTAGTCGGCCATCTTCTGTTCTGACAAATGGGTTTGATTCAACGAGCTCGGCATCATACTCACGCATTATTCTCCACAGTTTCAGCATGACCTTCGATGCGTCCCCTAGCTCGGCATCAGCGAACCCCGCTTTTCTGGCAATCATCCTTGCCTCGAATTCACACATTCCAAGCAGTGGATCGATATATCTTCTGACTATCTTCTCCGGAGAGCTTTTGGCGACTTCTTCGATGTCCATCCCTCCCATCGAACTTGCCAAGGCGACGGGTTTCCTACTTGAACGATCAATTGTTATTCCAATGTAGAATTCGTGCTGTATTCTGAGCTTCTCCTCGACTAACACCCCACCGACGACCAGACCATGGATCTTTGTGCCAAGAACCATCCGCGCCAGCTCTTCTGCTTCGTCGGGGGTGTCGGCAAATTTGATTCCTCCTGCTTTTCCTCTTCCCCCCACCAAGACCTGCGCTTTCAAGACAACAGGACATCCAATTTCATTAGCCAGCTTCTTGGCTGCCTCCGGCTCGGTTACGTATCCTCTCCTCGGAACTGGAATGCCAATTCCTTCGAAGACGGACTTCGCCTCGTATTCAAAGAATCTCATGATTCGGAACCCACCAGTCAAAGCGTTTCGCAATAGGCCTCTTTGCCCGCGTATCCTACAATCTTCTCTCCCTAAGGGTTATCCCATTGATCTGCCGTATTATTTATGTTCCGGAGTCTTTTAAGTTTAGGTTCATGGCAGTTCGCTAAGCTCCGCTAACTTTATTAGCGAGGCAATCATTAACAAAAATCACGGTGACTACAGCACAGTTGTGCTTCAGCTACAACGACAACTAGAGAAAAAAGGAAAAAGGAGCAAAAGGTGATAATCAGAATATGCCCGAAAGATCAGAAGAGAATACTGTATTCGTCGGAGTTAAACCCCCAATGAATTATGTCCTCGCAGTAATAACGCTTTTTCACGATAACGCCAAGTCAGTTAGTATAAAGGCGCGGGGACGAGCAATCAGTCGAGCAGTGGATGTCGCTGAAATAGTACGCAATAGATTCATGTCAGACGTAAAGGTCAAAGACATCGCCATAGGCACAGAACAAATAACTGGGGAGCAAGGAAACAAGATCAGTGTCAGCACGATGGAGATAAATCTCTCCAAATAGGAAGGAGGGGTTGTTGTCCCCAAGGCCCTTTACATCTCTCCTTTTTTGATAGCTTTCTGCCTCTCTTGTATCCTCTTTTCTTAGCGAGCTACCGCCCTAAAGGGTGTGGACTCTCTGGCTCGATTATGGCAAAGCTTTTATTGGCGGGCATTTATCCCGTATTTAGTTTGAAGGAAGAGCAGACGACACCTGAGATGCATGATCCAAAATGAAGACTCCGATCTGTACGATTGACATCAAGGGCGGCTTTCTGTGCAGTCGATGTCAGGATAAATTGGATAAGGGTCTGATTACCCAACTTGACATAGATGTGGCGAAAGAACTCCTGTCCTTCGAAGACAAGACTCCTAGCCTAAAAGACGTTGATTTCAAGAGAGCAATCGATACAGGCTCCATGATAGTTGTGTTAGTAGGTCACGGGAATCTGCCCGAGGCACTTGGACCAAGAGGGAAAATCCTTAAGGAACTTGAGAAAAGGTTTAACAGGAGTATAAGAGTCATAGAAGAGAATTCCAACATCAGGAGAACAATCGAAGACTTGGTGACTCCCGCAACAGTGCTAGGCATCAATACCTTGTGGCTTCCCGATGGAAGCCTCGAAAAAAAGGTGAGGCTGAACCTCAGCGACCCAAAGAGACTGCCTACAGATATTCATGTCATCGAAGAGACCGTGAAGTCTCTTACTGGAGAAAGGGTAAGGATAGTATTTGAATAGTGGGTTCCTCTGCAAGTTGGCTACTGTTATCGCATCCAAGAATCGCGTCTACAACTTGGGCGGGTGATCTAGTTCGGTTATGATGCCACGCTCACACTAAGTCGCGATAGAAAGGAGTAAACCGTGGATGAATATACTATGAGTCGAGTTGTTCAACGAGTGTCGAGAGTTCAAATCTCTCCCCGCCCACCAACCCCACTTGACTTCGACTAGATAATCTTGTTTGGAGGAAAATCGTATGCCTAAAGAACTTCGCGAAGAAGAAATCAAGGATTTCGTCGAATTGTCAAAAGCGGCCGAGGAATGCCGGGTTAAGCGGATCGGTGATACAGTCAAGCTGAAGTTGAGGACTAGCCGATATCTGTACACACTGAAGCTGAAACCTGACAAGGCAGAAGAGATTGTAAAGAACCTTGGTTGCCCAGTGATTGAAGGCTAGCTGTTTCCTGACAAATTCGCGTTTCGGCGTCTCTCCCATTTCTGCCTGTTTAGATAGAGAGTATCATGAATACCACTATCGGAACCGCTCCTATCAAGCTAGTTATTGGGAGACCCGGCAAGAACTCCCTTTTTTTCAGGAGCTGCAGCGTCAAGATAGAACCTATGATAATACCTACTATTGAGAAAATGCAGGCAATCAAACCAAACTGCGTCTCAGCGAGGGAAATGAGCATAGAATAGATGCCAAGGTCTCCAAGACCGATCTCCCAGTCGCTGGATACGTAGCTAAGACCAGGAATCACTTCCTGCCGATCCTTTGAGACTTTCACGATCTCCTTTATTGGACCACTCCTGACAGAGTATATGTCGTAGATCGAGATCCCCATCACCATCAGAAGACCCGTCCAGAGTGGCAGAGTTGTACCAAGTAGAGTACCTATTCCGCCACCATACACCACTGCAGCCAGGTTTTTTGCTCCTTGGGAGACCCGCGTGCTTAGTATAATATAGACTAGTATTATGTTCAGAGCCAAACCCAGCGGAATCGCTATCATGAATGCGTTTTCACTCTGAAGATTGCCGACCGTGACCATCAGCGCACTTCCAATAATGATTGAGAATATTGTAGAACCCGCCAAGACGAAACCTGTTCCGATAAATGCCTTCAAAAGGAGTTGCCTTCGCTTCCTCAAAATAAAGAGAATAACGAATCCACCAATGAGAGGAAGCACCGAAAGGATTATCGCATTTATGCCGGCTGCAAAGATTCCGCCTTCCGATTCAGGCACAAACTCGATCGGAGCGAGAACAATGGCGCTTATGGTCAGGTAAGTAAAGATCGCTGAAAACACGACAGAAGCCACAATAGGCTTCATAAACGGAACCGCTCTACCGGCTTTAGCATTCTGCCTATCGTCCTTCGACCGCGAATTACCCAAACCAATCATCTCATTGCCGATCGGTGATTACTGGCTTTACCTCTTGTTAATATAAGCCTGACCGGTATAATAATCATAGCAGGGGGTCTATTAGCGGGTGGTAAAGCATCTCGCAAGCAAGCTACTGAGAGTACCTATTCTTGATGACGAGAGCCAGAGGATTGGCAGATTGAGTGACATCCTCGTCGAAACGCGCACAGGCAACTTGACGTATCTTGTCATCGATAAGGTTGACTCTCAGACCTTTCTTGAAATCGTGCAACAGCTGCCAACTGGGGAATCGGTCATACCCGTTTCCGTTGCGAAGCTTGGCGATGACTCAGTAATCGTAGACGCGAAGAAACTAAAGCTACTGTCTTTGAAGAAGAGCTTGAAGAAAAGGGCCTTTTTGGCGAAGAGTGCCGGCACCAGTCAAACTGGTGAAAGCCCGCACTAAGTCAGATATTAAAGGAATCTCCAATGCTTGGAGCAACTGCCTCGATTCCGAGTTCATCTTTTGCTCTTTCTGCGAGCGAGATGCAGGCCTCCTTTTCGCCATGTACGACGTACACTTTTGTCGATGAGTCCAATCTGCTCAAGATGCTCCAGAGTTCTGATTTTCCGCAATGGCTAGAGAAGTCGAAGAACTTGACTTTCGACTTTGCCACTCTCCTTTCACCGTTTTCGGCAGTATAGGTCCCACCATCCATAAGCGCTCTGCCGTTAGTTCCAGGTATCTGATAGCTAACCAAGAAGATCCCGTTTCTGGGGTCTTGGGAAAATGCGTTCAGATAACCGACTGCTGCCCCGCCATCAAGCATGCCTGCTGATGCGACTACGATCCCTGGATTTGAAAGCGCTCTCTGCTTGTCTTTCTTCCCACGAACCCAAACTGCCCTTTCTAGAGCTTTGTTGAGCAGAGCATGATCTTTGATGAAGCTCGGGTTATGCCGAATTATCTTGCTTGCAGCTCTCACCATGCCATCTATAGTTGTAGTATAGTTGATGCCATATCTCTCAAGTATGCAGAGAATCTCCTGTGACCTAGCTACAGCAAACGCGGGGATCAGGACCTTTCCTCCCTCTCCCTCGACTATCTCCTTGACAGATTCGATGAACTGTTTCTCGGTGTCATTCCTGTTGGGATGATCCTGAAGTGCATACGTGCCCTCTATTATGATGGCATCAAGAGACGAGACATCAAAGTTTGCCCCGCCCAAGAGCCTAGTCTCAACGGTATTTATGTCCCCAGTCACAAGGACTTTCTTGTCTTCAGCTTCAATAAGAGTTGATATGCTGCCAGGGATGTGACCTGCATCTAGAAAGGTCAGTAGGAAACTGTCGTTCAATCCGATCTCTTCGCCTATCCCCGTAGGGTGGCTCTTACCCATCATTCTGGAAAGCTCATGCTCCTCGAAGGGGAGCAGTTCTCCACTCAGGTTTATCTCGTCAGTTAGCAGAAGCTCAGTGAGTTCGAGTGTCATCTGTGTTGAGTAAAGGTCAGCCTTGCCTGAGACATAAAGCAGTGGCAAACTGCCAGAATGGTCCAGATGGGAATGCGTAAGTATCACGGCCGACAAATCACGAGGAGAACATGGTAACGGGAAGTGAGGAGTGTCATCCATGTAGATCCCATAGTCAACTAGGGCAGAAACGTGATTTGACTTCAGAAGAACCGCGGATCCGCCTATTGTACGACATCCACCCAGGAAATGCAATAACGTGATTCAGCAGACCCCCAAAGTTGAACAAGGTTGGATCATGCATCTAGTTTGAGTTCGATGCTACTTTGAAAAGCTTCCTAACCTAACTAACCGCAAACTTAAATAAACGTTTCCAAATGCTTCCTAGCGAGAAGAAAGCGAAATAAGCGATTCCAGAAGTATTTGGAGTGCAGGCATAGAAGTCGGCAACCTATTTGCTGCATTGAGGTGTGTGGCGAGAGTGACAATCAGAATAGCTTTGTATGATGACAAAGAGGACGTGAAGAACTGCCACTTCTTAACCGGCTTCCACGGAGTAGGGCTGACCGGCTATATCACAGTCAACCATATTGTGAAGTCGCTACACGCACATCCTATTGGTTATGTAGAAACTCAACACCAGCCCGCTTTAGTTTCGCTGGCAGAAGAAAGGATATCTTTTCCGTTCGAGATTTTCAGACACGACGACATTGTGATACTCTTCCCCAGGGTGCAACCCAAGCGGTCTGAAGTCAGGGAATTCACACGCGAGATGGTCAAATGGGTTACCGAGAATGAAATGAAGGATGCAGTATTAATCGGTGGGTTGGACAACAGATTCAAACAAGAGAATGCAACAATGAGATGTGTTCCCACAAGACCTTCACTTGACAGAGCGAAGACTTTGAATATCCCATTGCTGGAGGAAGCTCTTTTCGTCACCGGACCGCTGGCGCTGATGCTAACGTATTTTGAGATGAAGACCTTCCCCGCTATTGCATTATTGCCATACTCAGAGAGAGGCCGACCGGATCCCAGAGCTGCGGCCTTGGCGGTCAAGGAGATTAACAGCCTATTCTCCCTGAACGTCGACGATCTCGAGTTAATCAACGATGCGAAGAGAATAGAGGATGAAGTGACCAAGATAATAAACGGGCAAAAAGAAAAGGCAGGCGACGATTCCCAGACAATGTACACTTAGAGTTCTGTCCCTGACCGATTCTGCTTTTATCGAGGCACTTTTCCGTCGTCTCAGATCATACAACCCCACAACTTCTGAAACATCTGAAAACATTTATGAGACGAATGTTTCATTCAAACTGCTATCGTATTTTTCATCAAAAACGAGGTGATTAACAGTGGAAGAATACGCTGTCAAAGACTTAAGCCTAGCACCTCAAGGACATAGCAAAATAGATTGGGCGGAATCTCACATGCCAGTTCTCATGATAATTCGTGAACGATTCGCAAAAGAGAAGCCACTGGCTGGCAAGAGAGTATCAGCTTGTCTTCACGTAACCAAAGAGACGGCCGTGCTAGCAAGGACGCTCCGCGCGGGTGGAGCCAAGGTCGCGCTGTGCGCATCCAATCCTTTGTCGACGCAAGACGATGTTGCAGCCGCTTTGGCCAACGAGGGTTTCAACGTATATGCTTGGAGAGGCCAGAATACAGAGGAATACTATGATTGCGTAAACAACGTGCTTAACTACGCCCCTAATATCACTCTGGACGACGGGGCTGACCTGATCACAAGCATTCACACGAAACGCCAAGAACTATTCAAAGGAGTGATAGGTGGATGCGAAGAAACTACTACTGGCGTAATCCGACTCAGGGCCATGGCAAAGCAGAAAGTCCTCAAATACCCAGTGATAGCTGTCAATGATGCACAGACCAAATGGTTCTTTGACAACCGCTATGGAACTGGGCAAAGTAGCATCGACGGAATATTGCGGTCGACCTCGGTTCTACTTGCTGGAACAAAAGCAGTTGTCGCCGGGTACGGTTGGTGCGGGAGAGGGATAGCGACTCGATTGAAAGGTATGGGATGCAGGGTGATTATCTCTGAGGTAAACCCCCTAAGAGCTCTTGAAGCAGTGATGGATGGGTTTGACGTAATGCCCATGTCTGATGCAGCAAGACAAGCAAGACTTTTCGTGACGTCCACTGGAGACAAGAAGGTGATAACAAGGGAGCATATAGACGCCATGCAGGATGGATCAATACTTGCTAATGCTGGGCACTTCAACGTCGAAATATGGGTTCCTGACCTTGAGAGTTTGTCTGTAAAGAAGAGAGAGATAAGGTCGAACGTCGAGGAATACACCCTAAAGGATGGACGACGAATATACCTATTGGCTGAAGGGAGACTCGTCAATCTGGCTGCGGCTGAGGGGCACCCCAGTGTTTGCTTCAGCAGTAACTAGCTGGGCAACTGGACAGGTCATGGATATGAGCTTCTCAGATCAAGCTCTCTCAGCTGAATACCTAGCTAAGGAAGGAAAAACACTGAAACCAGAGGTCTACCTTGTTCCGGCAAGAATAGACAATCTCGTCGCCGAATTGAAGTTGGAGTCGATGGGGATCAAGATAGACAAACTGACAGAGGAGCAGAAGGAGTACTCGCAAGGATGGACTGAGGGGACATAGTCTCCTCTCCCCCGTCTTTGTGGCACAGGATGGCGCTCAAGTAGATTTGCCCCGTTATCGCCAAAACACGGTGAGAAGTCAGTATGGAAGAAAAAGACGGCCTCGGACGGGCACCCAACGCCAGCCCGACGAGAAGAGTCCATATAGCCGACATTTTTGCCACCGAGAATTCCGAACCGGCCCCTTCAAAGAATGAGCGGCTAGCCAACGTCAAGATCTATGGGATAGTAATGGATAAGAGAGTTTTCCGCAGCGAAGGTAAGGTTGACTATGGAGTCATTTCAATCGATGACGGCAGCGGATTCTTGATCCAGATAAAAACCTGGAGTGGCGAGACATCAGCAGTTGAAAAGATGGCAGTGGGAGATATGATTGACGTTGTAGGAAAAGTAAAGAAAAAGAATGCGGATGTCTATGTTATTCCAAGTATAGTTCGCAAAATCGAAGACCCCAACTGGGAGACAGTAAGAGAACTGGAGATAATGAAGGATTCTCTGGTAGAGAGCAAGGCAAGACTAACAAGGAGTGCGCCGCCTACACCTCATTCCAAAAGCATCGAATCAGAAATACTTGAAATAATAGAGGGGGGTAGCAACAGCGTCGGCGTCGAATACAAAGAACTGATAAAGCGCATCGAACACTCGAGTGAGGAAGAGATTAAAAAGACTCTGAAGGAACTACTTGATCAAGGAAAGATCTATGAGTCAAGGCCGAATAGGTATAGAAAATGACGACTCGGAGCTGGAGGTAAGAAATCTTATGGGCGAGTACGACTATGAGCATCTGCTTGACAGGGCAAGGTCTTCGGTCCCTGAAAAACTCTTTGCGAAGGATAGGTTTGACGTTCCATTGGCGTCAATCTTTCCAGAAGGAAGCAGGACGTTCGTTCTGAACTTTAAGGAAATCTGCGATACATTAAATCGTGACCCAAACCAGCTGATGAAGTTCCTTCTTAGGGAGCTGGCCACATCAGGACTCGTTGAGGGTAACAGAGCCGTTTTTCAAGGCAAATTCTCTGACTCGACTCTTAATGATCTCATCAAGAGGTACACGAAGGACTATGTATTGTGCCCACTCTGTGGTCAGCCTGATACGACGCTGAAGAAGGAGGGGAGGGTAACCATTCTTGTGTGTGACGCGTGTGGGGCCAGAAACCCTGTGAGACCTACGTAGTTGACCCCATAGGTACGAATGAGGGAAAACTATGGAGATATACCTGAAGGAATTCCACTCAAAGGGAGATGTGGTCGTTGCGGCTTGCGACCCAGAACTCCTTGGAAAATGTTTCAAAGAAGGCAGACTAGTGTTAGACGTGAGAAAGGAGTTCTATGAAGGGTCCCTAGTAAGCGTTGAGGAGGCGCTAGCGGCAATAGAATCTTCAACGATAGCAAACATTGTCGGAGAGAAGATCGTATTCAACGCAATCAAAGCAGGTCTCATTTGCGAGGAGAGCGTGCTAACAATCTCAAAAGTTCCACACGCTCAGAGGATTGTACTCTGATACGAGTATCCTTCAGTTGTGCCTCCACTTTTTCGTGTATGATGTCGCGACAGGTGAGCAAAGAATGGCTAACCGAAAGCGGTTTTGCGTCGTCTGTGGTTCCGAAGAGACCCAGACCAATAGATTGTATAATGGCCTCTGCGGGAGATGCTCAGCAATCGAGAAACCCAGCGAAATCATCAACACGACTCCAACAATCAGACTATGTAAGATATGCGGAAGTCTTGAAGAAAAGGGAAAGTGGATTGCTCCTAGCTCAGGGAAGCTGCAAGAAGATCTATCAACTCTATTGAGGAGAATGGCGACAAAGTTCGTCAGAGTTGAAAAAGAAGAGCGTGTCGAAGTATCAATTCCACAGATGCCGATTCCGATAGGCTCGAAAAGTGTACTCATACCTTTCTGCATTAGGACTAAGGGTGCCACCGGACAGCACGAGCATCCGCAACGAGAGTCCATGGCAAAAGTGAGGCTAACGCCCTCGATATGCTCTAACTGTACCCTGATGAAGCAGAAGTACTACGAGGCAACGCTCCAAGTCAGAACGTCCGACAAAAAGATGCGCCCAGAGGAAAGGGAGAACCTGTTGGGCAGAATAGATGCGTGGGTAGAAGAAGGGAGAAGAAAGGATAAACAAGCTTTTATATCAAAGTATGAAGATAAGCCTGAAGGATTCGACCTGTACTTGGGATCGCGTAGTCTAGCTTACTCGATTGCCTCGAAATTCAGAGCAATGAAAGGAACAAGCATCAAGGAAACATTCAAGATAGGAAATGTAGATAAGTCCACGGGCAAACGGAAGAGTAAAGCAACAATCCTGATAAGACTCCCCCCGCAAATAGTCGATGGTCCAGCTTAAGAATGTGGGAAATCCACACATTATCAGAAGAATTAAAAACCTTGACCAACCATGTCTAGCCAGACAACCCTCACGCCAGACATGGCATGATCATGTTCAGGAGCGATGGCATTGCCAAAGAAAACTAGAGGAGTTCAAGAACCCAGCTACGAAAGTGAAATCAAGCAAACCCGGATTCCCGGCAAGGGCGAAGTTGTTGGCGTGATTGTTCAACAACTTGGGTTTGATAGAGTAATGGTCAAGTGCGCCGACGGGTTTTCCCGCCTCTGCCGAATCCCAGGCAGGATGAAGAAACGGGTATGGCTTAGAGATGGAGACATCGTGTTGGTGGCTCCATGGGATTTCCAGTTTGAGAAACGGGCTGACGTTGTATGGCGATACACTAGGTCCCAAGCCGAATGGCTCAAGAATAGGGGCTACCTGAAGCTCTGAGTCTGCTCCTGCATTTTCCTACCTTCCCTCTTATCACACTATTGCTCCTCTTTTCAGCAACTTCTTTTCATCTCTTCGCCTTGCCAGACGCGTCTGCAGGCGGAGACGTAGAATATTTAAGCGTCCGACTGGATCGCTTTCGTTGCACGTCCTCCCACCCATGAGGAGAGTGGGCATTTCCGCAGCCCAGAGGCGAATTACCCATGGTAGGCGACGCTCTTGAGAATCTTGAACGCAATAGAATAGACGCTCGAAACTTCAGAGTGAAGCGTAGCGAGGATCTCAAGACCATCGAAGGCGTTATCGATCAGTCTACTATGCTGGCGCTGTATAGTCTGATGAACAAGAACATCATTAAAGTAATTCATGGTGTTGTGGCAACAGGCAAAGAGTCAAACGTATATTGGGCTCAAGACGGTGCGGGAAAGAGCGCCGCTCTTAAGATCTATCGAACCTCGACGGCTGATTTTAGGCGGATGCGGGAGTATGTGATGGGAGATCCCCGCTTTGAGAGGATTAAACGTGGAACGCGCTCTCTGATATTCACCTGGGCCGAGAAGGAATTTAAGAACCTAATGATAGCCCAAGAGGCAGGTGTCCGCGTACCCAGACCAATCGCCGTGGAAAAAAATGTACTTGTAATGGAGTTCATAGGTAAGGAAGGTACGCCCGCCCCCAGAATGAAGGATAAGCCGCCCAGCAATCCTTCTGCCACATTCAAGAAGATTCTTCGTTACGTGGACCTGTTATACAAGAAAGGCAAGATAGTGCATGCCGACCTCAGTGAGTACAACGTCTTGATGTGGAAGGGACCTGTAATAATAGATGTTTCGCAGGCCGTGCACACGTCTCATCCAGCTTCTAAGGAGTACCTACAGAGGGACCTGCGCAACACAATAAAGTATTTCACTTCCCTTGGGGTTTCCACCAAAAGCATCCCCCTCATCTATGAAGATATTACTGGTGAAAAAATGGAGAATTACGGTTAGTTCCCCCTACTTCGAAGGAATCGGTGTCTTAGTATGCAAGCGAGAGAAGTAGTTAAGGTCCCACAGATAAGAGTGGGCGTAGTCATTGGAAAGAATGGCGAAATCAAGAGAAGGATCGAAGAGGAAACAAAGACAAAGGTCACTATAGACAGCAAAGAAGGCAACGTCACCATTGAGGCTTCTGAGACGACTGATGACCCACTTGCCGTTTGGAGAGCAAGAGATATTGTTGTCGCGATAGCAAGAGGATTCAGCCCCAAGAAGTCTTTCAGATTGTTCGACGAGGACGAAGCGATGGAAGTGATAGACCTGACTGACTTTGTGGGGAGATCGGAGAATGCCCTAAAGAGAATAAGAGGGAGGATAATCGGGGAAAACGGCAAGGCTAGACGCACAATAGAGGAGCTCACCGGCGTTAATATGTCAGTGTATGGGCGCACGGTCAGCCTTATTGGAGAATATGATCAGCTAACAGCGGCCAAGGAATCAATCATGCTTCTTATTCATGGAGCGCAGCATAGGACGGTCTATCGATTTCTCTATAGAAAGAGCAGGGAACTCAAGAAAGAGAGGCTTCAGTTATGGAAACCGGTGCAAGAAGCGAAAGGATAGCGACGTGCTACTCTTTATACTTGGCTGAAAATCCTTGACGATGGCTTTCCGAAAACCTTAATATTGCTCGCCGTTTCTACATATTTTGCAAAATCCGCGTCTGGGATTTCCCAGTGCACGCGCCGGGGTAGCTCAGCCAGGTAGAGCAGCGGGCTGTTAACCCGTCGGTCACACATGTCTAGTCGACGTGGACCACAGGTTCGAATGCTTGGAGGACATTGTCTGTCAACCATATCGTCCAAAGCCGAATTTCCTGTCCCCGGCGCCAAGACGCGCATAGCCTGCCGACAAGACGGGCCATAACCGACGGCAGAATGACACAAGACAGTACACGTGCTCCGGTAGTCTAGCCCGGTCATCCCTCTGGGTCCGAAAGGATAGAGGCCCTTCGAGCCTCCGACGCGGGAAGCCTTGCTCAAACAAGAAAGGCTCGCGAATCCGAATCCCGCCCGGAGCACCATTCATCGGCAAAGTGGTTCAGATGCCGTGGCTGACCTACACCTGCGAGAATAATCGCCACTATACGAAGTGACCCGATGGAACTCCTTTCCCTAGAAGACTTCACAAACTTGGAACAGTAGTTTTAAATAGATAGGACTCGGGGGGAATACACAACGGACGGAGTGGCAGGAGGATTGCGTGTTGAAGAAAAGTCTTCTGATTACCTTTGCAGCACTAACGATTCTCCTAGTCGTCTCTGTGACCTCTTACACCTCGTCCGCGGCAGACGGCAATAAGCTGTATGGAGCACCCTCCCCGGCATACACCAAAGTCGGCGTGAAAGTAGGCGACTGGGCAGACTACTCAGTGAGCTCAAACCCGAATTTCCCGGCTGACGGAATTCACTTGTGGTTCACAGCCATAAGTGGAACCATGGTCACATTCAGCTGGAGGACCCATTTTATCAATGAAACCGTGAGCACTACAACGGGCACTGAAAACATTTCCCGACACGGTTCATTCGCCTATTTCTGGTTGGTCTGTCCGGACTTGGGAACAGGTGACCAGCTCGCCTTCAACAACCCGTATACGATAAACGGGACTTCCAGCATGTCTACCGGAGGCGAAGTTAGGTCAGTCAGCCACTTCAACATCAGCCACTCAGACATCCTTTACTTCCCTGGCGTTGACTATCTCGACATCTACTGGGACCAGGCGACTGGGCTTGGGGTCCTGAGTACCCACCACGAAGCCGCGGGCTGGTATAACTACACCTTAACTGGCACATCTTTGTGGGGTCAAGGGATCCCAGTAGCATTCTTCGTCTTAGGTGTGGGCGCTGCTGCAGTCTTGATAGCAATTTCTTTGATCGTATTGCCAAGACGCGCAGCAAAGAGGATGGCCACCAAGCCAAAAGATCTGCCATCTGCTGGAAAGTGAAGGCGGAGGAGGAGAAGCTGGGTAAAGAGGCAAGCGATGCGGTGGACAGGACAAAAGACAAAGTGCGCAGTGCACAGGGCAAGAGCGCCAAGAAAGTGGACGATAACGGTACGCCTACCGACTGAGCAGAAAACGAGGCAAGCAGCCGTCTCATTTTTCTGGGTATCCTCGCATCGCTTGATCACGACGTCCGCTGCGAGGAAGCCCACATCCATCTAGGGGTGGGCGGTTCATGGCGCTGGGAGTCACATATATGTGGCTTGTCCCCTGTTTTGGTAGAAGCGAGTCAGAGGGGGTGATAAGGGAATTTGACGAAGAACCTTGCATCTTATCGTGGAGGGATGACGCTGGCAATAGCCGGTTTCATCTTTTCCCTGTTTGGTTTCTTGTCCGTTATGTTCAGCTCTGGATTGTCTTGGCTTCAAGGACTCCCGTTAATGGTTTTTGGTATTTCACTTGAGTTGCTGGGCATTGCCTATCGTCAATGACACGATGCCTAGCCATCGCCAAACGTATGCTGGATTAACTGGGAAGTCCAACTTTCTTTTTTTTACGTATTCTTCGGACTCCGTTTCAACTCGGTGTCTCAGTCTTGTGCCAATTCATTCTGCAGGGACGTTAAGACTATAAGCCAAAGAAGGTGTCATTATGCTTGTCTAGTAGACGGAGGAGACGATTCGATATGAATGACAAGTTCCACATGGTTGGCACTAGAATTCCAGAGTTCAGCCTCCCGAATTCCAGAGGAGAGAACGTCAACATAAGGGATTTTGAAGGCAAGAAGAACGTCGTCATAATCCTGCTAAGGGGCATAAGCTGACCATACTGTAGAGGACACCTTGCCGGACTTGCAAGTGGCTACGAAGGGTTTGAGCAACTGAACGCAACGCTGTATCCTATTACCGCGGACAAATTAGAGAATGCTGAGAAAATGGAGGAAAAATACGCCAAGGGAAGATATCCGGTGTTCTATGATCAGAGTAAGAAGGTTGCAGACATGTTGCACCAAGAGGTCATCATTCACAAGTTCGGGAGGATGCCGGCTCTACTGGTTGTAGACAAGAAGGGAATGGTTCGATACGCGCATTACGGCGAATCAATGAGGGACATTCCCAAGAACGAGGAGATATTCGGGGTGCTCAAGGAATTCGTGGATTAGAGATTTGGTGGGGTAAGACAGAAAAGACAGATGAAGTCTATACCCTTAACTTGGCCAAAGTGACCAGATCTCGACCTTCACCTTTTTTGGGGGCGCACTTCTGCCGCCCACGAGTCCTTCCCGTCTTGCTGTTGTAGTATTCTGTCCACGCATCTCCTCACATATACTTCTATTTCCCTGATGGAACGTTCAAAAACCTCTACTGGTTTTTCCCAAAGATCTTCCATATCCCTATCGTCGGAAAAGCCGGCGCAATTCTTGATCGTGAGGATCTTCGCCTTGGTCTTTGGAAACATGCCCTCTAGTTCTGCCACCTGCTTCTTATCAAAAACCAAGATCAGATCAGCCGCCTCAACCAAGCTAACATTCACCTGTCTGGGCTTGTGACGAGATAGATCAACGCCGTACTTTCGGGCCACCTCAACTATTTCCTGCGGTAATGGCTGACCTCTATACTCAAGTATTCCAGCCGATTCCACCTTTATGCTCGAGTTTCCAAGAAGTTTCTTAGTTATCCGTTCGGCGAACGGGCTTCTGAAGACATTTCCTGTACAAACGTATAGTATGCTCTTGATGGGCATTTGAAACACCATCTTGGCGATTCTTACTTGTGGAAGGAACGATATAGCGTTTGATGGGTTGACACAGAGCTTTTTATTTAGTACATTGTATCTGGTTAATATCCACTGTGGAGGGCTTTGCATGAGTGCGGTGAAGAATTACGATCTTATTGTCGTCGGAACCGGCTCCGCTATGGCGATAGTGGACGCCATGATCAATGAGAATACTCACCTAAAAGTCGCGGTCATAGACAAGGATGATCCCGGCGGTATCTGCTTGACACGAGGCTGTATCCCATCAAAGCTACTTGTTTACCCCGCAGAGATAGTGCGAACAATAGAGAGAGCAAATGAGTTTGGAATCGACGTGAACCTGAGGAAAGTGGATTTCGCCAAGGTTATGGAGAGAATGCGGTCCCACCTAGGTCCCGAGATTAAGATGATCAGAGAGGGGCTCTCCAGCGCTGCAAACATGGACTACTATCCCATTGCAGCTGAGTTCATCGCCCCGTACAAGTTGAAAGCTGGAAAAGACGTCATAACCTCGAAGATGATTATTCTCTGCACCGGGTCCAGACCCATGATACCCCCAATCAATGGGCTTGACAAGGTAGGCTATCTCACAAGCGACACACTGCTCGGAATCACTCGCCTGCCCGATAGCGTGATGATAGTAGGTGGTGGATTCATAGCTGCGGAGTATGGACACTTCTTCTCATCTATGGGCTCGAAAGTCACAATAATCGGTCGCGCACCACAATTCCTCCCGGAGGAAGAACCAGAGATCGGTGCTCTATCAAAAAGGGAGATGCAGAGACACATGACAATCATCACAAACCACGAGGTTGTAGACGCCAACAAGACAGCTTCAGGAAAGAAGAAGCTCATAGTAGTAGATCGCTCGACCAAGAATAGGACCGAAGTTATCGGCGACGAGATACTGGTGGCAGCCGGAAGAGCATCAAATTCGGATGTGCTTCATCCAGAGAAGGCTGGAATCGCCACAGATAAGAATGGATGGATCATCGTCAACGAGCACCTCGAAACCAACCAGCCAAACATATGGGCTCTGGGTGACGCAGACGGCAAGTATCCCTTCAAACACAAAGCGAACTATGAGTCCCTAGTCTTATACCACAACGCTGTTTTGAAGGACAACATGAAGGCAGATTACCATGCAATTCCACACGCAATTTTCTCGTTCCCCGAGATTGCGAGTGTGGGGCTGAAGGAGAGAGAAGCAATAGAGAGACTTGGCGAAGATAAGATCCTCATTGGTATCCAGAGATACGAAGACACTGCAAAAGGAGAAGCCATGGGGGTTAAGGATTTCTTCGTCAAGGCAATCGTGGAAAAAGAAACCATGAAGATCCTGGGGGCGCACATCATCGGCCCAAGTGCATCCATTCTCATACAGGAGATAATAGACTTGATGTACACGCCACAGCAAAGCGCACTACCAATAACTCAAGGAATGCATATCCACCCAGCGCTCACCGAAGTGGTAGAAAGAGCCTTCGCAAACCTCATGTCTCCAGATCAGTATCACCACACTATCGAGGATCATTTCAAGCTGCCAACCCAGTGAAACCCATCTCAACCATTGGAGCTACCTGCCGACTCAACTGCTTTAGAAACACAAGATCACGTTCATCAACGCGTTCCGCGCAGAGACTAAAGAAGCAACCATCTGGCAGAAGTCCCCCTTCAGGTTCAGCTTCGAGGCGACCCTTTTTGCGAGCCTTTCAGAAAATAACCTCCGTGCGTTGACATCCAACTGAGTCGCCTGACCAATTCCATGCTTCTCCGTTGAAACCACCTTAAATCCTCTTGACGTGAGGTTTCTGTCTTGGCGACTGCGGTCGGAGGTGGCAAGAAAGCTAGGCGATCTTTGAGGCGTCGACATCGATTCGGCATGGAGTTGGCAGTTTCATTGCAGCTCTGCGCAAGGCTTCCTTGGCGACTGGAGCCGCGTCGGATCTAACGCGGACTGTGACCAGTGGTTGTCCAACTCTCACTCTTGCTGCGCTTCCAATTGCCTTGCCGAAGGCTCGCTTCATTCCATCCTGTAACCTGTCAGCACCCGCAAAGGCCATCATCTTGTTCTCTCTGAGAATATGGTGAGGGTAAACCCTGATGAAGAGCTGGAAGTCTTCCTTCCCGATCTTCTTCGCCAAGTACTTGTTGGCTGCCTGTCTGGCTGCCTCAAGAGCCATATGCCTTATCTGCGCAGCCTCCTTAGCGAATATGGACAGCCGTACAGGATAATCACCTTCCTGCGCCGCTTTGTTCCCCATGGTGAAAATCGTTATCTTAGGCGGTGGTCCACCATGAATGTATTCTTTCCTGGTGTACGCCTGCTGCGAGATTTCTCTGTAACAATGTCCGGGGCGTTGAGGCACTCTATGTCACCTATCCAAACCCAATTGATTCGATCTACAGATTAGAACACGTACTCCTCCAAAGCGCCTAGGAAGTATTGGGGTAGCTAGCTTCTGTGCCATATTTAAGAGTTTTGTCCTTCCAGTGGTTCTCGCCTGCACCGAAGTTCCTCGTCTCTATAAATCTTGCTTGGTTCGGGACCAACTTGGTGCTGGTATTTCGATCCTCTATCTGGGTGTCCGTATGGCCTTTCCGAAGGCGAGGACAACATCTCAAAAACTATTTGGCACACTCTCTGGCCCGGGTACAAGGCAACTGGCAACTTTCCCACATTCGACATCTCAAGCGTCAAATGCCCGTCGAAGCAGCTGTCGACGAACCCCGCTGTCGCATGGATCACGACAGCAATTCTACCCAAGCTTGAACGACCTTCAAGCCTTCCTACAAGGTTGTTCGGAAGCTTCACCCGTTCCACCGTCGTCGCCAAAACAAACTCATAAGGATGAAGAATGAAGGGTTTCCCGTCCTCGACCTTTATTACCTCAGTATACTTTTCAAGATCCTTGTCGTTCAACGGATCTATGTAGGCCTTCTCCGAGGGCTTGAACACTCTAAACAGATTGCCGAGCCGTAGATCCACAGAGGAAGGTTGTATCTGCGTAGCCGGATCAAGAGGCTCTATGAGCAGCTCATTGGTTTTGAGGAGCTTCTTGATATCCCTATCAGAAAGGATCAACCCTCAAGGCGCCCTCCAACTTTGCTTGTCATTGATCGTTCTGCCTCTCATCCTTAGATCATCGGTCTCGACCTGCTTTTAAGATGTTTGTATGATAACTTACAGAAGCGATTTCCTCTTCATCCGCATGGCGCTATGTGAGATAGAGTTGCACAACATCCTTGTCCCGTAGAACGTGACCCGCCCCCACAAATTCCATGTCAAACTTGGCCGAGGGACCCATGACCTTTGCGTACTTGAATTGTTCTTGGAACACCTTGGGAAGTCTTCTCGCCAGATCAGCGACTGTCGCTTCCTTTTTCAGCACGATGGGCTTCTCCGATGGTTTTTTCCTCGGCTCCTTAGTGTAGACCCTTATGACATCTAGAACCTTGAATACCTCACTCTTCAGCTCTTCTTTTCCTCGGTCCTTCTCAGCCGAGACAGCAACCAGAGGAAATCTGTGGTGGTACTTCTCCTCTAATGCTCTGTAATTCTCGGAGGATCCCGCAGAATCACCCTTTGTGCCTATCACAATTGTCTTCCTATAGGTCATTCTTGCGTCAATTGCCTCAAGGATTTCATTCTTTGTAGTCGGCTGATATAGCTGCACCTTGACGTTGTGCGAATACTTGGACAATATTTCCTTCAGCTCATCAACATCATCCTTATAAAGTGGGACCCCAAAGATCTGGACGCCGCCACTACCAGTTTTCTCCAAACCAATTCTTGGAGGCTGCTCATTCAGACGTAACGATGCATTACCAAGTTCTTTCAGTACAGAATCCATCTGCAGAACCGCGTCTCGGGAGAGATCTATGACCACGGCTACGGCATCAGAGTTTCTGATAGCTCCGATTATCTGTGGACCTAAGCCCTTGCCAGATGCCATATCATCGTATATCGCCGGCAACTCGACTAACTGAATAAGTATATCCTCATAGTCCATCATCCCCGGCACAGGAATTCTAGTGTTGAAAGAGTGGGGAGACACCTCCGGCTTGGCATGCGTAAGCCAGCGCAAAACCGATGAGCGACCAGTGGTTGTCAAGCCTACAAGCACAATCTGTCCCGCACCCTCTTTCTTTATGTGAAATGGGCTTGCCGCCGCCGACCCCTTCCTCATCGAGCGGCGCTTCTCAGCCTCACCCTCAAGCTTTGAGAGCTTTGACCTCAGCTGTCTTAGCAGCCTCTCCGTTCCCTTGTGCCTGGGGACCAAGGAGATGTACTCCTTGAGAGAAGATATCTTCTCGCCAGGCGTCTGCGCTTCCATATATCTTCTTCTGGCAGCTAAGCACTGAGGCGACAGATTCGTTGGAATAGGCTTATACCCCACGGCCCTTAGTACTTGCAGCCTCCCTCCGAATACTGAGAAAGACTTTCACTGGGCGCCCGAGAGCCCGAATTGAGCCCTGTTCTCTCTGCGGCTTCGGCGAGTCTGCAATCCCAAGACTAAGAGAGCGAGATACACATTAAAAAACCATACTGCCCACCCAGATTAAGACTGCGAAGAAATGGGTGGAGGCATGTCGCAGACAAGGCCAGTTCTTCTCGACTCGAGTGCCAGCCTTTCACCCGCTCAAATGGGCAAAAACGACTGCAATCCACGTGGAGTTCTCCCACGCAATATGTACTCTATAAAAGCCTGCAGCGTAATTGAAACACACATCCACGTTTACAGGATACTCTCTATAGATCGTGCTTGTTATAGAACTTGAGCTGAAGTAATATGAGACTACATTCATCGAAGATTTTACGGTCACGGTGCTCGGAACGTAGATGTCTTTCTGAAATGCGTTCTGCCCGCTGTCATTCACCACCTTGTTTACACCATTGTCAATTGAATCTATCAAATCCTTAAACTGGGAATAGGCGTACTGGTCATGGACTTGAGTTATCCCTCCTTCGATCAGTGGCATACAAATCATCGAGGCAAGTAAAAGACCCACAAAAGTCAACATTACCTTCTCCAGACTGAGTTCCAAAGTGCCTTAACTCCTAGGTCGCTAGATTCTGAAGTCTCTACACTCGAATCCCAAACGAGGATATTTAAACGGCCGCGAAAGATTTCGCGTAGCTCAGGCGAGAACCCGTAGAAGATGACAGGAACTCCAAGTCGCGCCACCGTCGACGCGCGGAGCGGAGCCTGCAATTCTGCAAAAGGCTTAAAAGTGTGTAGATTCATTTTTCATCTCCACAGCGGAGGAAGAAATCGTTTGCCAGAGAAAGACCTGATACCGAATCCGCGTTCTCGATTCCTTAGAGTGAAGTGCCTGGACTGTGGAAATGAGCAGATAGTATTCGGCTCATGTTCAACTCCCGCCAAGTGCGAGGTATGCAACAGACCGATAGTACAGCTGACGGGCGGAAAATCGAAGATTCTGGCGAAAATAATAGAGGTCCTGACCTAAGTGCTGGGATCCTCACAAGCGCGGAGCGTTCAGACCGATGGAGAGTCTTAGACTATGAAGGCCCCAAGCGTTATGCGAGTCAACTGCCCACGGTGTAAGACACACACAGAGCATTCAGTGACCCTCTACAAAAAGGGGCGCGAAAGGGTCCTGTCCCAAGGGAGAAGAAGATACAACAGGAAACTGAGGGGATACGGTTCACAGCCTAAGCCTGAGCAGAAGAAATTCGCCAAAACAACCAAGAAAATGACAATGGTACTTAAATGCAAGAAATGCGGGTATACCCTCATGCGCAAGGGTATCAGGCTCAAGAAACTGGAAATAGGAACTTAGGGCGGCCTCAGAGGTCTGACAGGCGGTCGACCAGTCGACTTGGCTTCGGTTGGTTACTCATCTTTCCGTTGTCTTCTGCGAGGACTTCTCGAGAGTCCACCTTATCGTCGTCGAAATCTGTTTCTGCCTATTGTCTTCTCTGTAATTCGAAATGGTGATTTGCCTGAGTGTCCCATCACTGTTTTTGGCAATCTGATACGACATTTTCTCTTTGGCGCTTATTTTCCCACTCTTGATTAGTTCGTCGTCTTTCTCAATCATGTTGTTCAATATCTTCTTTATGAAGAAGGAGCTAAACGTTCCAGAATCCGCTGGGATCTTAACGTTCTCTGCGGGGACTATCGTGATTAAGGAACCACTGGTGGTCATCTCACCGAGTTTCATCCCGTCAGCACGTGACGTCAGTTCGATTCTTCCTCCTTCGGTCACTTCCTTCGCCGCCTTGATTTCTGGTCCTTGCTCTTCAGCCTTAGCCTTACTCTCCTTCAGCAAGTCAGCGGCTACCTTGAAGCTTGTTCGTGTCAACACGCTGTCGATTGCTTGTATGTAACCCCTGTAAAGAGCCACCTTCTCCTCGAGATCCTTCAGTCGCCTTTCCAAGTAGCTCTTCAAGCCTGCCAAGTGTTCAACATCAATTTCCTTGTTCAAGGGCTCAAGCCTCCAACGAGTAAGCAGTATCAGGATTTAACTTATAAGTATCCCGAAGCATTTAAGCAGAGTCCGATCTATCTACGATATTGCCCGAATGGTTTTGCGATTCGGTTTTTGAATTCACAGCGTGTATTTCAGATGATGAAAGATGGTAAGAAAAAGAGAGGAATGGCCGGAGATTGGTGAATGCGTGATTGCCACGGTCCGGGAAATAGCACCCCATGGTGTATATGCGCTACTCGACGAATACGGTGACAAAGAAGGCTACATACACATAGGCGAGCTCTCGACTACATGGGTCAAGAACATTAGAGACTTCGCAAGAGAGAATCAGAAGATAGTCGCGAGGGTTCAGAGAGTTGATCAATCAAAGGGACACATTGACCTCTCACTGAAAAGGGCAACCGAGCAGGCACGACGCCAGAAGATCTACGAATGGAAGAGGGGGCAGAAGGCTCAGAACCTGCTGCAGATGGCGGCCGAGAAGCTTGGGAAAACGATGGACCAGGCTTACGAGGAGGCAGGCTGGAAGATGGAGGATGCGTTCAATGAGATCTACCTAGGATTCGAGCAGGCGGTTGAGAGAGGCGAAGATGTACTGACAAAGGCGGGGGTGCCAGAGGATTGGGCCAAGGCCATAAAGCAGTGCGCAGATGCTTACATACAATTGCACAAAGTCAAGGTGGAACGCCTCTTAGAATTGAGGTGCTACAAATCGGATGGAATAGAGGCTATAAGGCAGTCCTTGTTGAAGGCAATTAAGGAAACCAGCTCGAGTGATTTCGAAGTCAATGTTGCTCTCATAGGAACTCCGCGGTACAGAATAACAGTGACAGCTAAGGACTACAAGATTGCTGAGAAGGAGATTGACAAGACCGTCGCAGTGGCACTTGACGAGCTAAGAGCCAACGGTGGAGAAGGAGCAGTCGTGAAAAGCTAGGCCCCCGTGTGGAGATGCGGCTTCGCATGCCAAAACTACTAAGAAAGTGTGCCCAATGTGGGAGATACACTCTTAAGAAAGATGCCTGCCCCTATTGCGGCGGCAAGCTGACAATGCCCTATCCACCCAAATTCTCGCCTGTGGACAAGTACGGAGAATACCGCAGAAAATACAAAATGGAAGAAGCAACAGAGTCATCTAAGAAAGAACACGCTGAATCGCTAGAGCAACAAACTTGAGTATTGACAGTGATGTAGATCATTCTGGTCGCACAAAATAAATAAAGGATCAAGCAAAGCTAGAGGCCGAACCCGATCAGCCCTACTTCTTTTCGCTTGACTCCTTGACAAGCTTTGCGTAGGCCTTAGAGTTGAGTAGTTTGGCTTTGTCTGCACCTACATCGGAGGACTTGATCTTTATGATCCACCCTTCTCCATAGGGATCCTCGTTGACCTTTTCTGGGGAATTCTCTAGCTCGCTGTTGATCTCTTCCACCACTCCAGACATTGGCGCGTAGAGTTCAGATACCGCCTTGACCGATTCTATAGAACCAAACTCTGATCCCTGAGTCACTTGAGTTCCTTGCTTCGGTAGTTCAACGTACACTATGTCCCTCAAAGACTTCTGCGCGTAGTCTGTGATCCCCACTGTTACGAGATCCTCTTCGATCTTGGCATATTCATGATCCTTGGTATACATCAACTCATCCGGAATATTGTAATCGCCAACCTTGACCAAGAGAAATACACTCCATAATTTCTAGATCGGAAAATATTGTGCTGAAATTTCACGTGTGCCAATAAACGCGGAGTGGGTATATAAGTCTAGCCATTTCATGCATCTAAGCCGAGAGTAGTTGACTCACGTTCAGTAGCCAGCTCTTCTCGAACGGATTCCCATGCTCGGGATTTCAGTCCTTCTAGGCTCATTTCATGAGAACCCGCCAGAATCCGCCGTGCAACCTTCTCGAAGCTTGCTCTTAATGAGCCCCGCTATCTCCTCTATCTTCATCTCCCACTCCTCTCTCTTCTCCATTGATCTCAGCTTGAGGACGCCCCTGCCTAATTCAGCTGGACCCACTATGACTACATATGGTATTCCAAGGGAGTCAGCATATTTCAACTGCCTCGCGATCTTCCTCTCCCCAATAAGGTCTGTCCTTACATGCAATCCTGACCTTCTGAGCTCCTGGGCTATTTTCAGAGCCTGTAGACTGGTCTTGTCGTCTACTGCGGAGACAAGGACCATTGTCTTGGTTCTTGGAAGTGAAACCATCTTGAGTTCTTTCATCACATCGATGATTCTCTCAAGCCCGAAAGATATCCCCGTAGCCTCGACACTGACCCCGCCCAGGCTTCCAATCAGATCGTCGTATCTTCCTCCCCCCGATAAACTACCGATCTTGGGCTCCGTCACGACTATTTCGTAGATCGGGCCGGTATAGTAGTCCAATCCCCTCGACAGACCAAGATCAACGGCGTAGGTCTTCTCGTCAACGCCCAGGTCAGCCAAGATGCCTATGAGTTCCCTTAGTTCCTCTACCCCCTCTGCTCCTGATGCATAGCCTCTCACGTTCTCTGCCACAGAGTCTAACACCTGAGATGGGTTGCCCTCGATCCTTACTAGTTCAAGGATTTTCTGGATCGAGTCGCTCGGGAATCCGCTTTCCTTCATGTTCCGCGCGAAACCTTCCACGCCTATTTTGTCAGCTTTGTCCAAATTCCGCAAGACTTCGATTCTTCTGTTTTCATTGATACCCGCGAAGTCGCACATGGCGTCGAGTATCTTCCTGTTGTTTATCCTGATCCTAAAGTCTTTGAACCCTAATGTGCTGAAGACATCGACTGCCAGCATGATGAGCTCGGCATCAGCCAACATGCTCTTTGAGCCAACGATATCGACGTCACATTGCCAAAACTCCCTATACCTTCCCTTCTGAGGGTTGTCATACCTCCAGACCCTTGAGATCTGGTACCTCTTGAAGGGTTTAGGCAGATGGGGATTCGATGCCATAACCCTGGAAAGAGGTACAGTCAAATCATATCTTAACGCCAGATCCCTTCCACCCCGGTCCTTGAATTCATAGATCAGCCTCTCCTCTTCGCCATATTTGCCCTTTAGCACCTCACCAAACTCAATCACGGGGGTCTCCATCGGGTCATACCCATATTCCTCAAAAACCCTTCTTATTGCCCCTATCACGTACTCCCTCACAATCATTTCTTCTGGCAAGAAGTCCCTCGTCCCTATAGGAGTCCTCAGCGCCATTTTCTTCTTCCTTTCTCCAGCATTGTTGTCTTTCAAGGAAAAAACCCCACTTATCGCCACTTCGATCACGCGGCGAAGTGTCAGGAAAACCAGGGATCTGAGAAGCAGAGGCTCTCATTAATTTGAAACGAACGGTTTCTAACACAACTAAGATAAGTGTTTCCTCCCTTCTAAAACCTATGGGGAAAGTTGCTTCAAAGCCCTATCTGACTGTCCACCGACAGTCGCTAAGGCTAATGCCCCGTGAGGTAAAACACCAATGACGAAGAAATTTGTTGTGGACACGTCTGCCGTTATTAGCGGAATGCTCTCAAGCATGATCAGCAGCGGAGGATTGGACAAGGATTCTAATGAACCACCTGAAATCCTTGTCCCGAAAACCGTCCTCGCAGATATTGAGCATCAATCAAACATGGGAAGAGCCTCTGGCCCAGTGGGTCTCGGTGAATTAAAGAAGCTACGAGAACTATCAGACCAAGGGCGGATTAGCCTGCAATTAGTGGGAGAAAGACCAACCCTTGAACAAATCAGGGCGAGCGGAGGTGGAGAGTTGGATGAAGCCGTTCGAAACCAAGCTCGACTCAGCAATGCAACGCTTATTACAAGTGACACAGTTCAAGCCTCGATGGCTCAAGTGGAAGGGATGCCAACCCGCTACATGGAGCCTACATGTGCCGCAAGGCTCGCAATCGAGAATTACTTTTCCTCCGACACCATGTCAGTCCACCTAAAGGAGAACGCTGCACCTCTCGCAAAAAGGGGGAGACCAGGCAACTGGAAACTGGTCAAGGTCTCTGAAGAGGTGATGACGAAAGACAAGCTCGAAGCAATAGCCCTCGAGACCATCGACAGAGCCAGGTCAGCCCCTAACTGCTTCGTGGAAATAGATGAACCCGGCGCAACGGTAATCCAGGCAGGTGAATACCGGATTGCCATAGCGAGACCGCCATTCTCAGATGGGCTTGAGATCACCGCTGTCCACCCTCTGCTCAAAGTCAGCTTCGACGATTATGCACTCCCAGAGCAGCTCAAACAAAGGCTGGAAAAGCGGGCTGAGGGTGTTTTGGTGGCAGGACCACCAGGCGCCGGAAAAACCACCTTCGCAAGCGCGCTCGCAGAGTTCTACTGGAAAAAGGGGAAGATAGTCAAGACGATCGAGAAACCAAGAGATCTGCAAGTACCAGACGAGGTTACGCAGTACACCGCACTAGACGGCAAAATAGAGAAGACCGCAAACCTCCTCCTTCTAGTCAGACCCGACTACTGCATCTATGACGAGCTGAGAAACGAAGAGGACTTCAAGATCTATGTGGATCTAAGACTCGCAGGAGTAGGAATGGTTGGCGTCGTCCACTCATCCAGTGCTATAGACGCGATACAAAGGATCCTCAATAGAGTAAGCCTGGGTCAGCTCTGCCAAGTAGTCGACACGGCCATATTCATAAAAGACGGCGGAATCAACAAAGTCTACAGCACACAAATCAAGGTACGCGTCCCTTCAGGCATGAGGGAGGCCGACCTAGCAAGGCCAGTAGTTGAAATAAAGGATTTCCTTACAAATTCAATAGAGTACGAGATCTACACCTTCAGCGACCAAGTAATAGTCGTACCAATCAAGCCAAAGGAGCCAAATAGACCCCCCGAAAGGAGACCCGTACAGAAAGCCTTCGACCGCAGAAGAGTCGCTGACCACAGATTCGGCCGAGACGAAATGATAGCAGGCGTAGCAGAAGGTTACAGGATCCCCACCCAAGTCCGGTTCTCCAACAACCGGATCACTATTACTGTTGAGCCAGTCTTCTCCAACAAGAACCTGAAGATCTATGCAGACGACAGGCTCCTCTTCTCAAGTGAGACCGATAGTCAAGGATCCATAAGCATCAGAAAAGACGTACCTACTGGCGAGAAGCTTCTAAAAGCGCTAAGGGAGAACGCCAACATATACGCCATGCTTTGAAAAAGGAACCTCAGCCATGGACGATAAAGTTAAAATCCATTGACCGACCCTTCTGGCATCAGCAACTGCACACACCAGCACCGCAGGGCCCGTGGCCTAGTCAGGATAGGGCGCCAGCCTCCTAACTCATTTCTCCCCGCAAACCGGAGAGAGCTGGTGGTCGAGGGTTCAATTCCCTCCGGGCCCGCCACAACCACATATCAAGCCCTCACATGCGCTTTTCTTATGTAACATGTCTCCTTCTCACTCCGCCACCCCGAATATCTCACACCGCAAAGGATTCTACAAGATCCACATGGACAAACGCCAGAAAGAAATCTACGGCAGAAAACTAAAAGGAACAAACTACATGTTGCACTTGGGTCCAGAGCTGTTCAACAAAATGATGAGGAACCACACGAATAGCATGCAAAGGAAACGATGGGTCCCTTGTGAAAGAGAAGAGAGGATACGGAGAGCGAAAGAAGCTTGCACACTCGAGGAAGCTCGAAAAAGGACCAGATTACAGTACGAATGGAGGACGCTGACAAAGGAAGGGTTAGAAGAAGAGGTTCGGCAAATGCCGCTAAAGGAGATCGCAGGCAAATACAACGTGTCACAAACCCCCACCGTGGCGAGGAAATGCAGGAAACTCGGAATTCCGATACCAGAACGCGGTTACTGGACGAAGGTCTACTGGTCAAGAGTCAAATCGTTGGAAAGGAATAAGATAGAAAAAGGCGTCCAGCGAGAAAGTGAAACGAACTATCGTAATTGATAACGAGCGATGAAATAGATTACAGAAAAGGAGCGCCCTGGGCGGGACTACCGGGGATCATCGCGTGTTGTTCTTGGTTTTTGGGTGATTCCACTCGAACCCGCGTCCTAGGTTTTGTCCCTCTGCGTTGGGTGTGACAGACCTAGATGTTAACCGCCTCGTGGCCGTCTCACGGTGTGTGAGGAGGCTTGCACCACCAGGGCACCCTGCTTGCTGCTAGTACTACGTTTGTATGTCTTTTATTCTTTTTGAGGGTTGTTGCTCCTTGTCGGGGTGACATGCTTACCGGAACGAGTATTCTTGGAACGGAGGTCATCAAGCAGTCAGCGAACTTCGAGTCCAGGCTTCAGACTGGCTCAGGCAAGATCATGCATCTTCAAGAGTCGGTAGGAAAAGGGTTTGGCAAACAGGAACGGCTCTTTCTGGAAAAGCGTGACGGTCACGTATCGACAAATGGAAGACATAGAACACGCCAAAATATATTTCTTGGATGCGCTCCTATTGTCTATGAGTTGGAGCGGACGCAGATGGATGTTAACGATGTTGAAACTATAACTGTACTCGGCGCAGGTCACATGGGCCTGGCAATTGCGCAGGTCATCGCAATGTCAGGGTACCAAGTCAATCTAAGAGACTTGAACAAGGAAATACTTGACAGAAACATAGGTAGGATAAGATATATCCTTACAAGGTACGCCGAGAAAGGGGAGTACCCAAAGAACAACATCGAACCCACTATGAAGAGAATAAAGCCCTTCACAGATTTGAAAGAGTCGACCAGAAACTCCCAGTACGTTATTGAGACCGTTCCAGAGCAACTCGAACTCAAACAGAAAGTCTTCAAAGATGTAGAGAAACTCGTCCCAGAGGACGTGATAATCTCAACCAACACGAGCGCCCTTCCCATAACAGAGATTCAGAGAGGAGCAAAGAAACCAAACAGAATCGTGGGAACACACTTTTTCAACCCACCTCAAAGAATCAAGCTAATTGAGATAGTATACGGCGCAAAGACAAGCGACGAAACTGTGAACTTCACACTGAAGCTCATGAAGAAAATAGATAGGGATCCAGTCGTGTGCAGGAAGGACATTCCAGGGTTCTTAGCTAACAGAACAGTAACTACAATGCTGAATTTCTCGTCGTGGCTCGTAGATGCAGGCGAGTTCACATGCTCAGAGATAGACTCCGCCTTCCACTACAGGCTCGGACAGCCAATGGGCACATTCGGCCTAAACGACTTCTTAGGATTAAGGACGACCTACTCAGTGCAGAAATTCATAGAGCAGAGAGAGCCGGAGTGCAAAGTTCCACCAATGTGGGAGGAATTGGTGAAATCCGGGCACAACGGCGTCGACACTGGAAAAGGGTTCTACGAGTACCCCGACAAAGTCTGGAGAAAGCCCGAATCGTGGAGCGAGAAGATAGCAGACAGATACAACCCCAATTGGTCAATGCTCGTCGGAATAAACAGAATGGCACAAATCATAAACGACGGAGCGGCAACAACGGAAGAAGTTGACAAGGCAGTGAAAATCGGCTACCTAATGCCAGTCGGCTTACTGGAACTCGCTGATCAAATGGGCATAGACAACGTAGTAAAAGAGCTCGAAGCCTTGAAGAAGAGATTCGGAAGAATCGAAAGCATGAACTACATGCTAGAGCCGAATCCCCTCCTCAGAGAAAAAGTGAGGAAAGGAGAGTTAGGGTACAAAACAAAGAAGGGATTCTACAAACACTAACCAAATGATAATCGTCGTTGCCTTTCTCTTAAGATATTGGCTTGCCCCCCGTGATTTCGCGTGGACACATTTCAGATGCTTTGCTTGGACTACCACAACTTCTTCACAGATGATCTGTGGGCCACTCAGCCATCCACCACAAATTCACGACCGCCAATTAAGTGTAGACCGACGACCATCCCGAGAATCAAGAAGAATGTCCAATTCATTATTCGTCTAATCCATCTTCAAACGGATTCGGGAATGACCTAGTCCGAAGCCTTAGGGGTTTCGAGCTCGAGCCTAAAGCACTTAGAAAGTGCGGGGAACTCAGAGTTCATAAGGAAGATCGCTTTGTCAGTTGCAGAAGTGCTCAAGAACGAGAGGCCCATAAACCGACAATTTCGGGGATACGGAAAAGACTAGAACCCCAAATATGCCGGTCTACAGACCTGCAGCCTTCTTATCTTCGGGGCCGGAAATCGCTTCTCTCAACAAGCCATTGTACCTCGATTCCAGTGGTCTTTGTAGAAGAATAGGATCATGTCGTTCCAGTAGTTGCCAATGGCTGCAACTTAAGGACGCGGGCTACGAAAAGAAAAAAAAGGAGAGCAATCAAGCAGATAATCTGATCTATTATCCTTATCCTGCTAGTCGACTACCGTAGGTGTTCCTTGACTTAGCTCACTGCTTCGCCTGCTTTGTGCGCTGCGTGGCCCACTGCCTTGCCAGTCTTCTTCCCCGCTTTCTTCACTGCTTTGCCTGTCTTCTTCGTCGTCGACTTGGTCTTTCTAGATACCTTCTTAGCCTTCTTCCCAAATCCAAATGGGCTCGTTCTTGATCACCTAACATGAGTATATCTGCCCTCAAGCAGATAAGGCTATGGAGTCAGCTATCCACCGATGAAGCTTGTGGACCTGCAACTCAGGATATTATTTTATTGCCTATCCAGAATACCGTGCGCCTAAGTCAATCTCGTGTTGCCCTTCTCAGCTTCAGACAGATGAAAATCTCACATATATTGCCTGCGACCGTAGTTTCGTGAAGTTGAACTAGGGAAAAGACTAGAACCACAAGAATCTGTCCTTTTAGACCCACATACTTCTTTTTTGGCGACTAATCCCCGGGCAGAGTCGGTGATACAGCCTTCTCTCAAAAATCGGACAGCATTCAAAGGCAGTTTTTTATAAGTGGTTCAAGTCTCACGGGCTGGTCGCAGGCATTCTTCCGTTTGTGATATCTGGCGCCAGATAATTCGTTGCGTGCGAACACGTTAAAATGTTCACGTGGCAAACCAGTGTCCTGATCGGACGAGTGGTGTAAGGTCGAAATGGGCGCAAAAAACGAGAAAGGAAGCGAAAACGTTGCCCCTCCCGCGCCTGCCATCAAGAAGGGGAGCGAAACGGTGAGAAAGAAGAAGCAAATAAAGCGGACTCTGGAAAAGATAAAGGAACCCTACCCTAGACACGAGAAAAAAATGAAGTATTCTAGTAATTGCTTCATTTACCGGGCGCCTATTTCTTCATTTCCTTTTGCTTCAGCTTCTTATCCCGGTTCGCGACGTATGCGTCTGCCGCCTTCTTATTAAGCTTACGAAGCTCCGTGGCTATAAGGTCAGACAGTTTTGCCGTAGTGACGTCTACCATGTTAGCTACTTTCTTGGCGATATCTTTGGCTACCTGTGCTGCCTGTTTGGCCGTCGCGCCGGCTTTCTCAACTGCAGCCACAATCTTGGATTCTGAGAATTCCTCTATTCTTCCATCTCTCTTCTTCACTTTCACCATGTCAACCATATCCTTGCTTGACTGCTCTTGTAAGAGAAAGGGTTGCATTAAATACCTTGTGCCAACAGAGAACCTCTCACTAAAGAACTGAAGAGGTCGCCATTACTACAGGCATGTCTGCCCCCGCATGGAACAGAATCGAACCCACTACGCCGTCGATCTTCCGCATGACCCTCCCCCAAAACGCTAGGCCAAGCAAGAAGAATATCGGCAAGAGGACACTTCCAGCCAAGAATGAATGAAGAGTTTGGGCGCCCGTACACTCTGCTTGGAGTCAAGTTTGGCCCAGGACTAATCATCGCCTCCTTACCATTCGCATTCGCACACGTTTTGAATCCTTTCAATCCATTTGCCGGTCGCTTCGATCTAGCCCCGTGGTGGGGTCTATTCACCTTCTTTGTCGGACTATTCTTCGGACTCATCAGGGAAAAAACAGGTAGCATACTGGCATCAGGAATAGCGCACCGGCTCTCAGATGCAGTGGGACAAGGATCTATGCTCGCCTTCTCCTAGCAACACAAAGTTCCTTATTGCTCCATAGGGCCACATTCTTCAATTTGACCACCGGTACGTAGTCTTAGCGCTCATACTGGTGATCGCATGTATTTCAATGCTAAGGGATAACAGAGGTGCCCAAGACCGAGGTAGGTTGCAGCTGAGTTCCTGTTCAGGTCATGACGCCTATAGCGAAGAATGTGAAAATGAAGGCGTCTTGGACGAAGTGGATTGTCCATGCCCAGAAGAACCCCTTGGTCTCCAGCAGGCTCTTGCCTAGGAACCATCCCAGAAAGGTCGAAAGAATGACACCTATTATGCTATTTGGTACACCATAGAAGTGACCGAGCCCAAAGTAAATGGCGGTGATTAAGAGTGCCTGGTGCTTGCCAAGGACTTTCCAGAGTTCCGAGAGGGGCGCAGCCCTTAATGTGAATTCCTCGTTAAATGCGTTAATCGCAGCGATCAGCACGGCAACCGGAATCAAAGGTAGTCCATTTACGAAGTCATTCAACGTAGGCCTTGTTGCCATAAACAGGTAAGCGAGCGTAACTACGCTAAAGACTACCGCAAAAATAGATCCTATCTTGACCCACGTATCTGTTTCCTTGCTGTTAATTAGCTTGGACGGCTCAACAGGCGCATTGATTTTGCCCTTGATGAGGAAGAAGTCTGGGCGTCGGCGTCCCAACAGCACCAGAAACACAATTATGATCAATGCGGGCGTGAGTCTTAGAAGATGAATTCCGACTGACAAGGGCGTCTGATTCTGCAACACTGGGCCCAGGGAACTATCGCGAACGACAAGGAGCAAACCCCAATTCCAGCCACCTCCGTACCCGCACAAGAATATTATCAGTAGGATCACGAGAAATGGTCTAAGCGGCCGCAACGATGAGGAAGCAAAGGCAAGAGCAAGCAGTACTATCAGCCCGACAGTTGGCACCCACGGCCACCAATCCATAACCCCGGGCGCAACTGAGTTCCAGAAAACTACTGCAAGAGTACTCACAAGCAATGTCGCTACCCAAGCGACAACAAGTGAGCCCCGATTTGGAGTTATATCTGCTTTCTCGACTTGCTTCTTCATCATATTCTCCACTATGAAGGGGTCCTCCATGGATCTTGCTTGGGTGTCTTTATCTAGAGACTATTTAAAACTTGTCACAAGAATCAAGGCATCTAATGGCTTACTGGGTCTAGGCGTCCATCAGTCTCAATTGAGTCGGTTGTAGTGGCTTCTTCGGCGCGGGATCAAAAAGGGATCAGGTGTTTACCCGAAGTAACTAGCGAACTAATCATTCTTGGTGAGCTAGTCGCAGAACCAAGTCTGAGGGTCTTGAGATCGATCCTAAAGCAATGGTGCTGTGCGGGTACATAAGAGTTCGTGAGGACATTGGCTCTATCGGTAAGAGGGTGTTAGAGAAAGAGAGGTCTGGTAGGACACGAGTTCGGGGACACAGAAAAGACTAGAAGCACAAGAATCTATCCTTACAGACTTACATTCTTCTTTTTTTGGTTTGATATCGTCTCCCTAGCAGATCGTGCAGTGAGCATGTGTGAAGAATGGAGTAGGAGCATAGTGTAACGGTAACTGCGGCGACCCACACTCAACAGCGTCCATTAATGCTAAATAGCGCCTTGTACTCAGTGCTTGCACTGCAACTATCCAGAAGAACGAAGGAGGAGAAGGGAAGAGGCATGTGCGCTAATCTGATAGTGATAGCTTGGGTACCGCAAAACAAGGCAAGCAAGATAGCTGAAGTGTTCGCTAAGAATCCAACTATCAAGGGAGTCAAGAGAGTGGGCAAATGTCCCTATGCAACTCCAACCGATCGCGGCGTAAGGATCATAGACATATTCGAAGTTGAAGACACAAAAGTTGCCGAGGCGATCAGAGAGATAACCAAATGGGAACAGCCATACGCGAATGCGGTTCCGGAGATGTCCTACTCGCTTGAGCCTCTATTGACGCCAGAAGAGGCTTTCGTGGCAATAGGGATGCAGCCTCCAAAGTAGACTTCGATCCCTGTAAACAGAGAACCACCCAATGAAAGACTATCTAGAACCACCCTTCTTTTTCTACTCTCTATTCTCGTTAGCCCTTATTGCACGGGCGTGTGAGACACATAGGATTTCGGAGTTCATGAAGAAGCTCGCTTTGCAGGTTGCGAACGCGTCGGAGAATGAGATGCCTAAACAGGAGAAAAGACTAGAACCACGAATATGAGTGGTTAGAGACCTACAACCTTTTTTTTGACGGGCGAAGAGACACTGGCGGGTTATATCATAATATAGGATAGAACACTATGTCACTTGACTCATCGTTTGAAGCCATTATTGTGATCTCCCAATATTCTTGGCAGTGCAGGCTGATGGAAAAGGGGATTGTCCGCATGAAGGCGAAGCTTAAGGACATAATATCCATTGTCAAGGCGCTTGAAGGACAAATAAGGAAAGAGTACAAGGCAGAGGTCATTGGAATTTTCGGTTCCTATGCACGGGGGGAACAGCAGGCGAGTAGTGATGTGGACATGCTCGTGAAGTTTCTGGAAGGAGCAACTCTGTTTGACTTTGTTGGTCTTGGAGATTTTCTTGAGGATAAACTCAACGTGAAGGTAGACGTTGTCTCGGAGAGAGCAATAAGGGTGGAGTTGCGGGACCAGATACTGAAAGAGGTCGTGACAGTTTGAAGAGGGACATAAAGCTCTTTGTCAAAGACATAATCTCTGCTATGGACTCAATTGAGAAATTTGTCAGCGGTATGACTATTGACGAGATTCAAAAGGATGACAAGACCTCTAGTGCTGTGATTAGGAAGTTTGAAATCATCGGAGAGGCGACAAAACATATTCCAGACGCGTTGAGAATTAAACACTCCGAGATTCCCTGGAGCAGAATGTCAGGAATGAGAGACAGACTGGTTCATGCTTATCTTGGGATAGACTATAGGCTTGTGTGGGATGCCATTAAGATCGATATACCGAATCTCAAGCCCAAATTCGAAAGGATCTTGGTCGATCTTTAGGATGGACAAGGGTTAGGATTAGACCCTTAGCACCAAGAATTTGCTTCGAGCCCAAGCTTTCTGAAGAAGCCCACATTGTAGGTTGCAAACGCATTGAGGAATGAAATGCCTAAACAGGAGAAAAGACTAGAACCACAAACATGTGTGGTTAGAGACCTACACATCCTTTTTCTGCGACTACGAATAATCTTCTATTTCGAAACCCGCCCTGTAATTGAGACGGGCGATCATATACAAGTATTCTGGCCAGGAAGTATTATATGCCAAGGCGCACGCCTACACAACAGTTCCAGTCTATATAGGTTTACATAGGTGTAGGTCATACAAATTTAGGTATAACTGAAAGACTCTACGGTCTCAGGAGCCACAGGTACAAGGAGGTTGTCGAAAGCGCTAAGAACCTATTCACTCAGCCATAACCAGGGCGAAGCACTTAGCGGTTTAATGGCAGCCTACAACACCACCCTCAATCCCATACTGCAGTGCGTCTGGCAGACGACAGAGTGGAAGCGGCACCAGATCAAAGGCGAGAAGCAGTACAGGCTCTACCCCATCTTCAGAAAGGATAACGCGTTCAGGCGGGAGCTGAGGAATAGGCACCTAGCGAGATGGAGCTACGCTGCTCACTGGGTTGACTCCGCCATGAAGACAGCCTTCAGCATCATGGCATCGTGGAAAAGGAATTACGACAAAGGTGAGAGAAGGAGAACATGTCCACGTGCGGGGAGGCTCTTTTTGCGGGTCAAGCAGACACTCCTCAAACTTGAGGGGGACACGCTCAGGATCACCGTGAAGTGAAAAAGAAGCCCTAGCGCTTGTAACCTAGTAGAACGTGACAAGGGAGACAGTTGAGAATTGGCGAAATCAAGTTCTAATATTGGATTGCTTAGAAAAGCGTCATTATGGATCTGCGTAGCTGGCATCTGGCAACTTCTTCCAGTCATCGGGTTCATGATCCTAGTGTTCGGAATGCTCTACACGATATCAACTATGATACCGATCCCTATAGAGGCACTCCACTCGATCTCTAACTCGTACTTGCTAGCATCCGCTATACTGTGGATCACGATACCGATTACCATCATTCTTGGCTACTACTCGTACAAAGTTGGCGTCCTTTATGGTTTCGGCTCACTCAAATTGACAGGGATCTGTAACATTATCATGACACTAGCCTACCCTGTTCTCTTCATTGGGTTGAGCCAATTCGTTCAAATGTTATCCTCGATCTTACCGTCGCCACCAGTTGACTATCCTCAGTTAATGCAAGGCTGGATAGGCTTACTTCTGATCGGAGGAGTGTTCGTTTGCTTCTTTGGCCTCATTTCGCTCATAGCGTTCATATTTGGTTCTTCCGCTATGAAGAAGAATTCTGGCATTGGAAAGTTCGGGAAGGCAATGTGGTTATCAATCGTGGGGCTGCTAATATGGTTCCTGATCCCCATTGCAGTAGCCGAATTTGGGTCCGGACTTAGAAAGCTATCGAGACCTAATACAGCAAGACCAACTGGTGCGGCGAAACAGTAAACTCCCAGATCCGCAACAAAACGACTGATTTGTCCTCCCAAGCTCAGAGTCGAGCCCTTGACGACTAGAATCTCTCTCTAGCCTAGGTTTTCAGAAACACCCGCTTTCTGGATTGAGATGCGCGGACAGGAGAAAAGACTAGAACCACAAACATGTGTAGTCCTCTGAAATCTAAGTAAAACCCTTTTTTTCTGGCTGCACACGCGTCTCGTCGTTTGGTAGCTAGCTGACAAAGTGAAGCTAGTTCCTACGGAGAAGATCAGGAGACTTGGCGCGCGTTGTGACCGAAGATCACCCGCTGCTAGGAAGTATCATATATCGTAGCGCACGCGATATCAATGGTTATATATTTGGCTCATATGCAAGTACCGTAATCATCCCGGTTTTGAAGGAAGAGGAGATTCAGGATGTCAAGAACTGAGTCCGAAAATGGTTCAGAAGCCTGGAAGAAATTCCTGGGAAAACACTGGAGCATAGTTGCCATGTTTGTAGTGGCAGGTCTTCTTGCATTTGTAGGCGCAGTTTGCGTCTTCTTATGGTTCGTTGGGAATGCTCAATCGACAGGCATCGTACCTGCGGCTTTGGGTCTTTGGACAATGGGAAGCGTAGTGACTTTCATTTTGTATTTGGTCTTCTGGGAGCTTCTTCTTATTGGGATCCCTGTGGCCTTAGTCGCAGTGGCTGGTTGGCAATGGTGGAAAAGGCTACCTGATAAGGAGAAGAGGGAATATCACCCCTTTGGCAAACGCTCACGTGCAAGACGCGGTGGAAGTGGAATACCCCTATTGTTCTTCGTTGCGTTCTGCATCAAGGTCTTTATCGATGGAAACTGGAACGTTGCCATTGCTACTTGGACCTTGAACTATGTTGTAAATTCGATTATCGCAATACTGATCTGGACGGCAATTATTTTCGGAATTCCTATCGCTATAGGGCTCGTCTGGTGGATACACCATCAAGTTAAGAAGCCCTAACTTCTTTCTTGCTTGCATTGGTCAGATTTTCAGAATCGTTGAAATTCAGAAGGCGGAACTACTGATGAGTGAACGCACTATACTGAGAAAGTTGGGAGCCGACACCCACATAAATGAGACATCGACATGCAGAGATCAAGGAAAATCCCGGATTCAGCAAGACAGAGTGGGCTCTGTAGCGTATAAGAAATCTGAAACATGAGGGTTTCCTAGCGCTGGGATTCAATACACTAGAGTTGTGGTTGAGCTATGAAAAGAATAAGGTTTGGGGTTCAAGCCTTGCAAGGCATGCCTGACTACGCTAGCCTCAAGAAGGTCGTGCTAGAGTGTGAGCGCCTCAAATTTGATTCAGTGTGGGTATATGATCATCTTCACTTTAGCTATGGGCCTACACTTGAATGCTGGACGGTTCTAGGGGCGCTGGCAGAAGCGACCAAGAGCATAAGAATTGGCCCACTGGTGACGTGCAACGCATACCGCTATCCCTCTATTCTGGCTAAGGTGGCGGCGACAGTGGATATGATCTCTAATGGGCGCCTGAACTTTGGAATAGGCGCAGGTTGGCTTAAGGAAGAAGCGATAGCATACGGCATACCATTTCCGAGAGGCCGCGAACGCGTTGAAATGCTGGACGAAGCACTGACAATAATAAGACAGCTATGGACCAAAGATAAAGCTGAATTCAAAGGCAAATACTACTCACTTAGTAGTGCAGTCTGCCTTCCCAAACCAACTCAGACACCTCATCCACCCATCCTTGTTGGCGGAGGCACAGGTACAAAAATGCTCAGAGTCATCGCTAAGCACGCTGACGCTTGGGACATGGGATTCGAAACCTCAGAAGAGATCAAAGGGGACCTTGCCAAGTTAAAGGAGGCTTGCAGTGAGGTAGGTAGAGATCCGAATACAATTGAGAACACATACCAAAGCAGAGTTATAATAGCCGATGAGGATGAAGATGCATTTGCACGGGCGGAGAAGTGGCGAGAAGAGCGACATGGAAAAAAGGACGATCCGGACTGGAAAACCGCCATAGTTGGTTCCCCGAAGAAATGCATCGACCAGTTGAAATCCTTGGTAGATGTTGGCATAACCAGTTTCAATCTGCTCTTTCCAGACGTTTTGAAGCTTGAACCTCTACGCCTCTTCTCCGGCGAAGTGATTCCCGATTTCCAAGAATAGTCATTTGCTCTCTCTGCAGGCTATTTCTCGGATATGCTTACTAGGTTCTGGCTGGCGTACAGAGTAGATCAGTGCGCAATTCGGTTTCTGGTGGCTTTGGATTGGGCTCCAATAGCAGCTACGCGACGCAAAGAAAACATCATCCAAGGAGCGCTGAACATTAGTCGTACATTCTTTATCGCTGCCGACCTCTAGACGCGAATCGTCCAGGAATGAGACGCCCAAAGAGTAGAAAAGAATATAAGGAATTCACTTTATCCGTAAGCTAATGCGGGTGGAAAGACCTGCTTGGGCCCGTAGCTCAGTCAGGTAGAAGGAAGAAATGAGTACCTACCTATAGCGCCGGACTCTTAGAGGAACTGTTTCCCCTTAGAGGGTGAGGCTTTTAGACGCCAGCTGATTGCCTAGAGATTAAGCCATCGAAGAGCAGCGTAAGGAAACCCGGTGGCCGGGGGTTCGATAGCGAGTTGTTTGATGGACAAGCCGAGATTCCCCTCGGGCCCGCCACATTTGCATGAGCTGAACCGCCGTTGTGCTATGTCCGAATCGAGACGGAGGCGTGACCGCGTGTCTGTAGACGAGACGAAGAAGATTCTTGATCACGAAATGGTTCCCAGGCACCAAATTCTGACGGAAGAGGAGAAAGAGGCGCTACTCAAGAAGTACAATATCAAGGCTGAATGGCTTCCTCTGATTAAGTCCTCTGACGCTGCTGTGCGTGCTATAGGTGGCAAGGCGGGGAACATAATTAAGATAATGAGGAGAAGCGCTACAGCAGGCGAGCATGCCATTTTCTATAGATATGTCGTATAGGGTTAGCGCCAGCAATGCGAGGAGGTTTCGCGTCTATTGAGCAAGGAGTTTCTCGATCCATGGGTTGTCATGCAGGCTTTTATCGACGAAGGTATTCTTGCGAGCCAACACCTGGACTCGTATAACGACTTCGTTGAGAACAGGCTTCAGCAGATCGTTGATGAAGTCGGGAAGATAGAGCCAGATATTGAGGGGTACTACATAAAGCTCGGCAAGATCGAGATTGGAATGCCGACGGTCAAGGAAGCTGACGGCTCCACGAAGGAAATACATCCCATGGAGGCGCGAATACGAAACCTAACCTATTCGGCTCCGATCTACCTTGAGATGACTCTAGTCCATAAGGATGAGAGGACAGGTATTGAGGTTGAGGACAAGCCTTCCAAGGAGTACATCGGTAGGCTCCCGATAATGTTGAAGTCCGTGAAGTGCCCCCTGTCCAAGATGTATGCTGAGGAACTGATTAAGATCGGGGAAGACCCAAATGACCCTGGAGGCTATTTCATCGTCAACGGCTCAGAAAGAGTTATTGTGATCCAGGAGGATCTAGCCTCAAACAGGATTCTAATTGAAGAGGGCTCTGCTGGAGCGTACTCCCATATCGCGAAGGTCTTCTCGACCTCCCGAGGATTCAGAGCCCCCGTTACTCTTGAGAGAAGGCGCGAAGGATCCCTTCGCCTTTCTTTCCCTTCCGTTCCAGGTAAAATCCCTCTGGCCATATTGATGCGGGCGTTGGGGTTGGTGACTGACAAGCAGATCAGTGAAGCCGTTTCGGACGATCCCGACGTTGTCCGTGAGCTCATTCCGACGCTTCACGAAGCCGATGTCGTTGTCGACCAAAGCGCAGCCTTGGACTACATTGGGCGCAGAGTCGCAGTAGGGCAGACCATCGAGTATCGGCAGAAGCGAGCTGAACAGGTTCTTGACAAGTATCTTCTCCCTCACATAGGAACGAGCTCAAATGACCGGCTAAAGAAGACCTACTACCTAGGGCAGATGGCTGAGAGGTTAATTGAGCTTTCACTCCACAAACGTGAGGCCGACGACAAGGACCATTATGCCAACAAGAGGCTGAAACTGGCTGGGGATCTCCTCGTCAGCCTATTCAGAGTCGCTTTCCTCAACTTGTGCAGAGACATTAAGTACCAAATTGAGAGAAATGCGATTCGCGGTCGTGTTCCAAGCATCCACACGGCTGTAAGGGCAGATGTCATAACTGAGAGGCTTCGGCACGCCCTCGCCACAGGAAACTGGGTCGGCGGGAAGGCCGGAGTGAGCCAACTCCTTGACCGCAACAACTACCTTTCATCATTAAGTCACCTTAGAAGAATAATATCTCCCTTAAGTCGAAGCCAACCCCACTTCGAGGCAAGGGACCTCCACCCCACACACTGGGGCAGAGTGTGCCCCAGCGAAACCCCAGAGGGCCCGAACTGTGTGGCGCCGGAGACGCTGGTTACGCTTTCAGGAGGTGCCGTCTGCCGCATCGACAACCTGGAGAAGGATGAGGTTTGGCGTAGCACTAGTCTGATGTCTTCGACTTGGGATGTGACGGATCGGCCAAGTGTGAACGCTATCCACCCACTGGTGGCGCGGTTCATAAAGAATAGGACCAGTGAAGCGACATCGAGGTTGTATCGTATTACAACTGACACAGGACGTTCTATACTTGCGACACCAGAACATCCATTCTATACTGATCAAGGTCGCATTGACGCAAAGCTTCTTGGGCCCGGGATGAGAGTTGCAGTCCTTCCAGCGGCAACCGAGCGTCCTGATTGGAGTGCACAAGTCACAGACGGTGAGGCTCTCCTCGACGAAAAAGCAATATTGGCATCGTGCCCACCCTACTCGCATAAAGAGACCCATGTCAACTTCCTGAAGCAATTAGGTCTGATACCGCTGCGGAGGACGAATCCGCACTACCGCATCTTGCTTCGCCTACTGGGATTCTTGTTCGGTGATGGTCACATGTCGATGAGGATCCGCGCTGGATCGTCTGGAAAGCCAAAATCTGACGTCTCCGTTCATTTCATAGGTAGACCTGAAGACCTCAATGATATCCGCAATGACCTTGCTATCATCGGATTCAGGACTTCTGAGATAACAACATCAGAATGCACATCAGTGCTACCTGATCGGATTATACATGGCTTTACTCATCAAACCATTTGCTACCAGATGCCATTTTGGATCCTCATGAGAGCCTTGGGCGCGCCAGCCGGTGACAAGGTGACACAAGCATTCTCCGTTCCCACGTGGATCCACAACTCATCAAATGCTGAGGTTCGTGAATTCTTGGCGGCCTTGTTTGGATGCGAGATGCTCAAACCTCTCGTAGACAAAAGGACAGGAAAGACTTTTGTCGCCCCGATGTTCAAGATGGCGAAGGAACTCTCGCTATTGGATTCATTGAATCGCTTCTTCGAAGACATTCGGCGACTATCTGAGAGATTCGGGATCAAGTTCCCTGAGAAAGCCGTCGTTCCGAAGGAGATTTTCACACGAAAAGATGGCATGATTACAAAGAAGTTGCAACTGAATTTCAGCGGCACTGATCAAAGTCTAGCTCTGCTATGGGGTAAGATCGGCTACACTTATAGCAAGAGGAAAGAATGCCTTGCACAACGAGGATTCGGCTATATTCGAAGCAGATCTATTGATGCGGCTGCCCGGCGGAAGATAGCGGAGCATGTAATGAAAAGACAAGAGTATTTGCGAGGGACTCCCACCGAAAAAGCAAAGTCAATACTCAACGAACTGGAGCTAAAAGGAGCAAATGATGGGATTCGGTTGCACGACATCGTCAACTGGCTCAAGAAGCGCGCTGACCCCACTAGAGTTCGCGCCTCTGCGCTTGACACCCCGACATTCGACCAATGGATCTCAAGAGCCTGCAGAGGACTGGACGGTAATGCAGGTCTGGTTTGGGAGAGAATAGAGGCGACACATGAAGAACAAGCCAGATCCGTCCCCGCAGTGGAAGATGTGACGATGGCTGATGAAAACCATAATTTCTTTGCAAACGGATTCCTAACTGGGAACTGCGGCTTGGTCAAAAACCTTGCTTTAATGGCTTACATCTCTGTCGGTATTGATGATAGTCAGGTCGCGGCTAAGTTATTCGATCTTGGGGTCGCATCGATCGAGGCTACTAGGAAGGAGGGCGCGAAGAAAGGCGCTAAGATCTTTCTTAATGGCCGTCTGGTCGGCTATCACAAGGATCCAGTCAGGTTCAGGACGCAGCTGGTTGCCCTCCGGCGCAGAGGCGAGATCAGCAACGAGGTGAATGCTGCATACTACGCTGATGCGGAAGAGGTTCAGATCAACTGTGACGCGGGCAGGGTTCGACGTCCCCTCTTCATTGTGGAGAATGGCCGGCCGAAGCTCACTCTTGAACACATAGAGAAACTGCGTAACCGCGAGTGGAGATTCGGCGATCTCGTGAGAAGTGCGATCATCGAGTATCTCGATGCCGAGGAGGAGGAGAATGCTTACGTCGCGATTGGACCGGAGTCGTTGACATCTGAGCATAACTACATGGAGCTTGCCGCTTCATCTGTCCTAGGTATTTGCGCCTCAGTTATCCCGTATCCTCAACATAATCAGTCACCTAGGAATACTTACGAGGCGGGAATGGCTAAGCAGGCGCTGGGGCTTTTCAGTGCAAACTACAGGCTTAGGGTTGATACTCGCTCTCATGTACTCCACTACCTCCAGATGTCTTTGGTCAAGACGAAGGCTATGGACGCGATCAAGTACATAAAGCGCCCAGCTGGGCAGAACTTCGTCGTGGCTATACTATCCTTGTCCGGGTACAACATGGAAGATGCCCTGATAATGAATAAATCCTCTGTAGAGAGAGGGCTATCCCGTTCAACCTTCTTCCGTTGCTATGAAGCTGAGGAAAGAAAATACCCTGGCGGCCAGGAAGATAGGTTTGAGATTCCAGACAAAACCGTGAGAGGATATCGCGCAGCAGAGGTTTACCGGCATCTGGGCGAAGATGGCATAATTGAGCCAGAGACCGATGTCACAGGTGGAGACGTCCTTATCGGAAGAACAAGTCCTCCCCGCTTCCTAGAGGAATACACCGAGTTTGAGGTGCCAAGTCCTACTAGGAGAGAGACCTCCACTAATCTCAGGTATGGTGAAGCCGGCACTGTTGACACGGTCATCCTTGGTGAGACGGTCGAAGGAAATCGCCTGGTTAAAGTGAAAGTCCGCGACTCAAGAGTGCCTGAGCTTGGAGACAAATTCGCTTCACGCCACGGTCAGAAAGGCATTCTAGGTCTGCTTGTCCCCCACGAAGACATGCCCTTCACCGAGGACGGAATCGTACCTGACCTTGTTATCAACCCTCACGCGATACCATCAAGAATGACCATAGGCCAACTGATAGAATCAATCGCTGGGAAGGTTGGTTCACTGTCCGGGCGGTATGTTGATGGGACAGCGTTCTCAGGCGAGAAGGTTCCAGCCCTTTACCAAGAGCTACACAAATTGGGCTTTAAGTACAATGGCAAAGAAGTAATGTATAATGGCATAACTGGCGAGAAGTACGACGTTGACATATTCATAGGTGTAGTGTACTATCAGAAACTCCATCATATGGTTGCTGACAAACTGCACGCCCGGGCGAGGGGCCCTGTTCAAATACTGACCAGGCAGCCGACAGAAGGGCGCGCCAGAGAAGGAGGCCTCAGGTTTGGGGAGATGGAGAGAGACTGCCTGATAGGACACGGGGCAACACTTCTCTTGAAGGAGCGGTTGCTTGAGGAATCTGATAAGTGCGTCGTCCTGATATGCGAGAATTGCGGTATGCTTGCAGCGTACGATCGAAGCCGGGACAGATACTACTGCAGAGTATGCGGAGATAAGGGCAGGATCTCGAGGGTTGAAATGTCCTACGCATTCAAGCTACTGCTTCAGGAACTTGTAAGTCTGGGCATAGCTCCGAGGTTGCTCCTCAAAGAGCGTGCATCATAGAGCGGAGGTGTATCTACGCCTTGTCATCGCGCGTTCCAAAGATCATTGAGAAGATCAGATTTGGATTCTTGTCACCAGACGAGATCAGAAAACTCTCAGTAACTAGGATAATTACGGCCGACACATATGATGAGGATGGGTTGCCAATAGACTCAGGCCTAATGGACTCCAGACTCGGCACGGTTGAGCCTGGGAGAAGATGCAAGACTTGCGGTAACCGCGTGGGAGACTGCCCAGGGCACTTCGGTCACATCGAGCTAGCGAGGCCAGTAATACATGTTGGATTCAACAAGTTGATCTACAAAGCATTGAGGGTGACCTGTAGGAAGTGCAGCAGGGTTCTGCTCAAAGACGAGGAGCTGGAGAAGTTCAAGAAGGAAATGGAGTCATGGGAGAAAACCTGGAACACGCTAAGCGAAGATATTACCGATGAGGTTGTGAAGCGCGCTATCCGTGTGGCTGAGTGTCCCCATTGTCAAGAGGCCCAACGCAAGATAGGCTTCGAGAAGCCCACCTCCTATACTGAGGAGACTGAAGCGGGACCAGTGAGGCTCACCCCGAGCGACATTAGAGACAGGCTGGAGCGAATTCCAGATGAAGACGAAAAGCTGTTGGGCATCAATCCGAAGCATGCCAGACTTGAATGGACGGTTCTGACTGTCCTCCCAGTCCCTCCGATAACTGTCCGTCCATCAATCACGCTGGAGTCCGGCGTGAGGTCCGAAGATGATTTGACGCACAAGCTGGTGGATGTTGCAAGAATAAACCAGAGGCTTAAGGAGAACATTGATGCCGGTGCCCCGCAACTCATCGTTGAAGATTTGTGGGAGCTACTGCAGTATCACGTGATAACCTATTTTGATAATGAAGTATCGGGTATACCGCCCGCGCGGCACAGGTCCGGACGGGCGCTGAGAACCTTGGCTCAGCGCCTCAAAGGCAAAGAAGGTCGATTTAGGAGCAACCTCTCGGGGAAGCGCGTTGACTTCTCAGCCAGAACAGTCATCTCTCCAGATCCAAACATCAGCATCAATGAAGTAGGCGTGCCTTACGATGTGGCCAAGATCCTCACCATCCCAGAAAGGATAACTAATTGGAACATCGAAGAGGAGAAGCGCCTAGTCAGAAACGGTCCAGACAAGCACCCAGGCGCGAACTACGTGATCCGCCTAGACGGCAGAAGAGTGGATCTGAGGTTTGTAAAGGATCTCGACTCAATTGCAGATACCATCGAACCAGGATTCATAGTGGAACGCCACCTCAAAGAAGGCGACACCGTTCTATTCAACAGGCAACCATCACTTCACAGAATGTCCATCATGGCCCATGAAGTTCGAGTCATGCCGTTCAAGACTTTTAGGCTGAACCTCTGCGTCTGCCTATCTGGAGACACCGAACTGTACACCGATCTCGGCAGAGTTCCTATTGCTGGGCTTGCCAGAGACAACCTTGACTGCGCGCCGCTTTCCTGCGACTGGCAGAAGAACAAGGAAGCGTACTTCTCTGGAATAGCCAGTCTTCACGTCGTTGATCCCAAGAGGCTAGGCCTGAAGTCGTACCAGATCACAACCGAGAACGGGCGAGTCATAAGAGCCACAGCGGAACATCCATTCTACACTATGCGCGGAATTGTCAAGGCGGGAGAATTGAAATGCGAAGACTCGGTAGTAGTCTATCCAATTGAAATCCCGCTTGCAGGTGGATGCCCTGACATTCTCACTCAAGAACAAATCATAAATGCCTTACCCGACCACACTTACACGCGCTATACAGTGACTCAACTCAATGCCATGGGTCTCACCGATGTATCAGCCGACTCAGGCAAACAAATCCGGCTTGCCAGCCTTGTTGGGCATCTGTTTGGAGATGGCACTCTCCTTATTGGAGAAGAAGGTGGCCGCGTTGTTTTCCGCGCCGCAGATATGAAGGACATTCGCAGTCTCTGGGAGACTGCCCAAAGCCTCAATCTTAGCCCGACGGCCATCGAAGAATCCAAGCCAGGGGAGTTCAATATTACTCGTGCTGATGGCAAGATACTAAAACCGCGAGGCAAGACGTACATCTTCGAAGTTAGGCGGAAACCCGTTGCGGTAGCTTTCAAGGCATTGGGCGTGCCTGAGGGCGATAAGGTAGCTCAGGAGTACAGGGTTCCGAAATGGCTGAACGATGCTCCAAAAATGGCTAGACGCGCTTTCCTTAGGGCATATTTCGGGTGCGAACTCTCTACACCCCGCCTTCACACTAGCTCAGGTTCCAAGTTTAACCAGCCTGTTTTCAAGATTACTAAGGTCGAGGGTTTGTCTGTTGAGCTCTTCTTGCAGGATATTCAAGCATTACTAGACGATTTTGGCGTTCATTTATCTTCAATTACATCGGAAGACGGCAACCTAAGGAAAGAGGGTAGGAAATCCATTACCTATGTCTGTAACTTCGCCGACAACGATGACAACCTCTTAGCTCTTTTCAAAAGAATTGGCTATGAGTTTGATCACAAGAAAGAGGAACTTGCTCGGCTTGCAAGTGAATACATAACAGCCAAGAATAGAGCCAAAGCTAAGGCATCTGCGCACCTCGAAACGGCGCTTGCCCTCAGAAAGCAAGGACTTACCTATGAAGCCATTGCCAAAGCGATTGGTCATTATTCATGGGCCACTGTTGCCTCTTGGCTGTGGAACGACCGTACAGCTGCAGGATTGCCAGCCAATTTCCCTGATTTCTACACTTGGAGAAAGTCTGCGGCAAAAGGGCTGAAACAGGGTTTCGCGTGGGACAGGATAACCAACATTGAGGAAATCGAACTACAACGCGCGTATGATATCACGACTACCGATAGTAACCACAACTTTGTTGCCGCAGAGTTCCTCACGAAAAATTGCCCGCCGTATAACGCTGATTTTGATGGGGACGAGATGAATTTGCATGTTCCTCAGAGTGAGGAGGCGCGTGCTGAGGCGAAGATTCTGATGCGTGTGCAGGAGCAGATTCTCTCACCTAGGTATGGTGGACCAATTATCGGTGGGATACAGGACTACATATCGGCTGCGTATTTGCTTACCAAGAGAGGGACCTATCTGACGCGGAAAGAGGTCAGCTCTCTCGCTCTGGCGGGAGGAATAAAGGAAGAACTCCCTGATCCTGAGACGAAGGACCCGGCTAGGTGGAGCGGCAAACAGATAATTAGCACGCTCCTTCCTAAGGACATGAACTACACGTGGAAGGCTAAGATATGCCACAAGTGCGATGAATGCAAGAAGGAAGATTGTGATTATGACGCGTACTGCGTCGTCAAGGATGGGAAGTTGGTGTCCGGCGTATTCGACAAGAACGCGTTCGGTGCAGGGGTTCCTGAAAGTATCTTTCACTCAATAGTGAAAAACTATGGTAGCGACGCAGCCAGGGTTTTTCTCGACTCCATCACGAGGCTCCTTCTTTCTTTCATAACACTCAAGGGCTTCACAATGGGCATAGACGATGTCGAACTTAAAGAGGAAGCTGTGAACAGGATTAGAGAGATCTTGGACGAGGGGCAACGCAAAGTCGATCAGCTGATCGGGATCTACAAGAGAAGCGAGATGGAAACCCTCCCAGGTCGCACTCTTGAAGAAACCCTCGAGATGAGAATAATGCAGGAACTCTCAGAAGCGAGAGACGGAGCAGGCGACATAGCCGACCAGTACCTTGGTATGAAAAATCACGCCGTAATCATGGCCAGAAGTGGAGCCAGAGGAGATAGGCTCAACCTAGCCCAGATGGCAGCCTGCGTCGGGCAACAATCAGTTCGAGGAGCGCGCATAATGAGGGGGTACCAGGACCGAAGCCTTTCGCACTTCAAATCAGGCGATCTCGGCTCCGAAGCTAGGGGGTTTGTCTCAAACTCCTATCGCTCCGGACTTACACCTATTGAGTTCTTTTTCCATGCGATGGGAGGAAGGGAAGGACTCGTCGATACGGCAGTTCGCACTTCAACGAGTGGCTACATGCAGCGTCGTCTGATCAACGCTCTACAGGACATCAAGGTGGAGTACGACGGCACAGTTAGAACTTCGGTGGGCCGGATAGTCCAGTTTCAGTATGGCGAGGATGGAGTTGACCCGTCCAAGAGTTATCATGGACACGCGGTGGACATAGACGCGATACTGAAAAGAAATCTTGGCGAGAAATTCAAGAAGCGGTGAGTTATCGTGAAGACTCTGTCGAAGGAAGAGATTTCAGAAGGTTTGATTCAGATCAGGGAACTCGGCATCTTGCCCAGTCTGATCGCCGACAACTTGCAGAAGAGATTGTCGGACGTGGAAGTAACAGAAGAGGAATTCAAGAGGGTGCTCTCAGACGTAATCAGGGAATACCACAAGTCCCTTGTTGAACCTGGCGAGGCGGTAGGAAACGTCGCTGCCCAGTCAATTGGTGAACCCGGCACCCAAATGACGTTGAAAACCTTCCACTATGCGGGTGTTGCGGAGCTTAATGTTACGCTCGGCTTGCCGAGGCTGATAGAGATCGTTGATGCTAGGAAGAACCCCTCGACTCCCATGATGACTGTCTATCTTCAAAAGGATGAGGCAAGCGATCCTGTATTGGCCCGGAATGTTGCCCAGCATATCGAGTTAACTAGAATCGACAACATAGCACAAGGTATTGAAGTCGATTTGCTTAATCGCTCAATTGTAGTTAAGCTCGCTAACGACCTTATGGAAGACAAGGGGATTACGCCTCAATACGTAGTGAATAAGCTGAAAGTGCTGAGAAAGATCGATGTAGAGTTGGATGAGGAGAAAAGCACTATCTATATCAAAATCCAGTCTGAGGACTTCGGCGACTACCAGAAACTACTGGAGAGAGTTCGTAGTACCCCGATAAAGGGTGTAAAAGGCGTCAAGCGCGTTATGATTAGGAAGGAGATGACACAAAAAGGCAAGGAGGAGTATCTCCTATACACCGAGGGAAACAACCTTTCGCAGGTAATAAAAATCGAAGGCGTCGACTACACAAGGACGACTTCAAACAATGTTCACGAGATTGCCGAGACTCTCGGCATTGAAGCTGCCAGAAATGCTTTGATAAGAGAGGCACAGGAGGTCCTCGGGGAGCAAGGACTGGACGTCGACGTAAGACATATAATGCTCGTATCTGATTTGATGACGAGAACTGGCGAGATCAGACAAATAGGCAGACACGGGATCAGCGGTGAAAAGGAAAGCGTACTGGCGCGAGCAGCTTTTGAGGTCACTGTGAAGCATTTGCTTGACGCTAGCGTTTCAGGAGAAGAAGATCTGCTGACTGGTATAACCGAGAATGTCATAGTCGGTCAGACTATTCCACTCGGAACAGGGTTCATAGACCTCTATATGTCTCGTAGCAACAAAGCAAAATAGCTGACCCATCCCAGCGCCGATCTCAACAGATAATTCATCCTATGAGAATGGAAGTGTGATGAAATGCCGCGAAGTAGTAGAGAAGAGAGTACTGAGAGCCTAGATAAACAGGACATATCGAAATCCATACGGATTGCAGTCAAGACGGGGGTAGTCGTTATCGGATTTGAGAGCACACTCAAGGCGATCAAGAAAGGAAAAGCCAGGCTTGTCATAGTGGCGAGGAATCCCGACGAAGATCTCAGAAAGCAGATCGAGTACTACAGTGGGCTGTCTCAGATACCAGTGTACGAATTCAAATCTTCATCATGGGATCTTGGGTCGACTTGTGGCAAGCCCTTCATGATTTCGGCTATGGCCATCCAGGAACCCGGGGATTCCAACATTATTCAAATAGCAGCTGGAGGACGCAGGAATGAATAGTGGAGTTAAACTAACGACAGACGAGATTCAGTACATAAGGCTGTTCGAGGGAGTCACAGGAGCGGTCGCCAAGGATGTTGTAGTCGATGAGAAGAGCAACAGAGTGATATTTGTAATAAAGGCTGGCGACATCGGGTTGGCCATAGGAAGGAAAGGCTCTAATGTGAAGCGGGTCGAAGATCAATTGCGCAAGGAAGTTGAGATCGTCGAATATTCAGAATCAGCAGAGGATTTTGTGAAGAACACTCTCGCTCCGGCGCACATAAAATCAGTAAAGGTAACCGAGAGGAAGGAAGGGCATAGAGCTGCGATAGTCACGGTGGAACCGAAGGATCGTGGATTAGCAATAGGGAAGAATGGTAAGAATGTCGCACGAGCGAGGCTTCTCGTTAACAGGCACTTTGGCATAAACGATGTTGTAATAACCTAAGCAATCCGGATTTAGGCTGAAGAAAGATAAATAAAGGATTCGCGGTTAATGAATGCAACGGATATTCCTAGCTTTTGTGTGGTGACTGATTTGTCCGAAATAAAGCTCTTTGGTCGCTGGAGCTACAAAGACATAAAAGTCAATGATGTTGGTCTCAAGAGATACATCTCGCTTCGCCCAGTATACGCGCCACATACTGAAGGTCGTCACGAACACAGGAAATTCCACAAATCAGACGTTCCTATAGTTGAACGCCTGGTGAACCGTCTCATGAAGACAGGCAAGAATACCGGGAAGAAGCATCTGGCAACCAATATTGTTAAGGCGGCATTTGAGATCATCGAGCTCAAAACTCACGAGAACCCAATCAAGATTCTGGTTCAGGCAATAGAGAATGCGTCACCGAGAGAGGAAACAACAAGGATCAGCTACGGCGGCATTGTGTATCACCAGTCCGTTGATGTTGCGCCACAGCGCCGAATTGACATAGCAATAAGATTGATCATGGAAGGGACATGGTCTGCCTCCTTCAAGAATCCGAAGACGATAGAGGAATGCTTAGCTGACGAGATCATAGGGGCTGCCACGAAAGCTCCGAAGTCTTATGCTATGTCGAAGAAGGACGAAAAAGAGCGTATAGCCTTCTCGGCTAGATAGGGACTCGACTGGCTCCTCCCCCAACTTTGCTGTTTCTCTACCCTTTCTCCTTCTCTTTCTTGGATTTCCCTGACGGCGCACTGGTCTCGAGTTCACTTCTCAACTGGTCGAGTTCTTTTTCAACTTCCTTCCGCTCAACACTCTTGTCCGAAGAGGGAACCTTAGGGAGCTGACCACCTTCTTCCAGAGCAACCTCAGCTTCCAACTTCTCAAGCTCGCCATCGACGCTAGGTTCGCCTTCGTCCACTGCAAGCCCAGAACTCAGAATCTCAGATGTCTGCTCAACCTCGCGCATCAGTGACTCAGTCTTGGCGATCTGCTCAACTGACCTCTCGACATCGACCAGCTTCTGGGCGCGAGAAAGCTCACCAGCTGCAAGGTTAAGGGCTTGATACATTTCGACATCGTCATGAGAACCTTCAATAGCCGTTATTGAGTCTTCTAGACTAGCTCTCATGCGGTCATACCTATTCATAAGAGTTTGACATCTCTGCCATCTGCCAAGGTAGAACTTACCCGCCGTCTTGTTCCTGTGTCTGATACTCTCCTTGGCTTTTTCATAGTACTCCATCGCCTGCCTCTCGAAACCACGGCTCCTAAAGGTCAGCTTGTTTACTGTTGATCTTATCTGTGCGACGCTCTCATCCTTGCTCTTCTTCTTACCGAAGATCCTCCCGATAATGTCGCTCAAATCAACCACTCAACTATCTAACTGGACAGACTAGACGGAATACTGCCTCTAGACTTTCGATTCCTTGAGTTTCTTAATCTGCTTCTCAAGCTCTGACTCTTTTCCACTGGGTACGGGAAGAGAGGTTGTTGCTTCAACTTCAGCATCTATTTGTCCCATGGCCTGATTCACGTCTTCCGGGGTCACGACAGTTGAACCAACGGCTCTGTCGACGCTACTCTCAGTGACTTCCTGTGCGAGCTCGACATGTTGAAATTCCTTGTCAATATCATCAACCATGGTCGCAATATCGGGGATATTCACGGACACCCTCAAGTCCTTGAGGGTCGTTCTCATGCTTCCAAGAATATCGGCTATGTCATGAGCCATCTGACTCTGGCGAAGCCTGAACAACATACCTTCTATCCTAAGGCGGTACATATCGATTCCTAAAGCCCATTTCTGGTAACGAACGTACTGCTCGGCATACATTCTAGCGGCAGAATCATTGCCTTCCTTCCTGTACTGCAGGGCTTTTTCTCTATTGCGCCTGTATTCAGCTTCGAGTTGCCGACGCTGGAAATCCATTTTCTTGCAGAACACGTCTATATTGACTATTAGGCGACGATAGTCTGATCCCTTGATCCACTGGGTAAAACGCTTAAGCACAGATGGCAAAGAATCCCACCACCCATATCAGACGGAATCCTCGAAAATAAACCTTTTTCCGACGGTAATGTTCGTCCATCAAAGAACTAATTGAGCAATTTGCAATATAAGGTCTTGCGAACAAACAAACTTCATTAGAGACCCAATCACTCTTAGTCGCAATGACGCGAAAAAGACTTCAGAACAGAAGCTGGTACAACATCTCGGGCGGAAATGAAACAGGCAGAGTGAGTAAGCCGAAATGAAAAGAGCTGCAGCAATACTGGCAGGAGGGGAATCAAGTCGCCTTCCGAACAAGCCACTGGTTCTCCTCGCGAGGAAGCCCATGATCCTGTACACAATAGATAGGTGTAAGAAGATGGCTGATGAGTTGCTGGTTGTTGCGAACTCTGAGGAACAGTCTGACGCGATTCGGACCGCTATAGGCGAAGTGAAAAACCTGAGGATTGTGATCGACCGGAAGGAAGGCTTCTTCAGCCCGCTACTGGGGGCTCGCACCGCATTCGAGAATTCGAAAAGCGAGCTGACCCTCCTGCTCCCCTGTGACGCACCACTTGTAAGGGAATCAGTACTCGAGTTGCTTTTCACCGTAATTGATGACCGAGATGCCGTAATCCCCAGGCACCCCAATGGTCAAATAGAGCCACTTCACGCGGTCTATAGAACACGTGTCTCGCTCAAAGCCGTCTCCGATGCCCTCTCGTCCGGCAAGAGATCCATGAGAGATCTTATAATGAAGCTCAGTATAGTCTACATGTCAACTAAGGTGGTTAGACAGCTGGACCCGGACTTAGATAGTTTTGCCAACGTGAACACCCAAGATGAACTGAAGAGCGTAGAGCAGAAACTCACTCGCAGTGTGTTGTAGGTGTTTCCATGAGAACCGGCAACGCTGAACTAAGGGTCGAAATAATGGGCATTGAGGGGATACCAGAGATAAAGAGTGGGGACGACCTATCAAGGATCGTATCTCAGGCTGCTGAAAAGCAGGGGACGCCACTCAAGGAACGCGACATAATTGTAGTGACGAGCAAGATTGTTTCACTAGCAGAAGGAAAGACCGTTGATTTACGGTCAGTAGAACCTTCACACCTCGCCAAGCGGATAGCAACCGAGTCGGAAAAAGACCCAAGGCAAGTAGAGGTGATCCTGAGAGAAGCCAAGTCTATAGTACGTATGTCAAGAAACCACTTGATAGTCGAAACCAAGCACGGGTTTGTGTGCGCAAATGCCGGGGTAGACAAGTCGAACGTAAAGGGAGAGAACATGGTCGCGACGCTGCCTGACGACCCAGACCGCTCGTGCAAGAGAATCAGAGACGGCATAAGAAAGCTATCCGGAATCGACGTGGCTGTCGTCTTGGCCGACACTTTCGGAAGATCTCTAAGGAGAGGAGTTGCCAACGTTGCGATTGGGGTTGCAGGTCTAGCCCCCATCTTGGACTTGCGCGGAACCTCTGACATGTACGGCTACAAACTCCGCGTGACCCAAATAGCGGTCGCAGATGAGCTCGCGTCTTCTGCGGAGCTTGTTATGGGTAAGACGAATTGGATACCAGCTGTAATAATCCGCGGCTACAAGTACGAGAAAAATGAGGACGCGACGGCAAAGATCCTTGCACTTCCAGAAGAAGAAGACATTTTCAGGTAACCTCTTCCCAAAGCTTGAAGCTCCCGTGCTTTCCGTTTCGTTCGCCCTGTCTCCGCCCCTCGCCGGGTCGGTGGTTCTGGAAAGCCAGTTACGGAAGTTGCGACTCTTGGGCTTTCTTGCGTCGCATGTCTTCAGCCCGCTCACCTCGTCAGACGCGGTGGGTTACACCTCGCGCCTCGGCACTCCGAGGCAACCATCCAAAGCCCCGCCCCTTAGGACGGGGGAGTTCTCTACCTTTGCAGCAGCATGGAGCAGTAACCGACTATCGCATCTCTTGATCCTTGAGTATCATAGGATGTGGCGTACTTGACCAGTTCGGCCTTGGAGACGCCCAGTTGCTTGGCAGCAGTTATCGCTACCGCGACCGGCGCATATCCACACATTGTCAAATGTTTTTCGCTGACAAGTCGAAGAAGCTTTTTCTCATCCAAGTTCTTGATAGCCTCTATCACTTCCGCGTCGGTGTCTTTCACCCAGCTCACAACTTTTTCGATTGGAGTCATTCCCACGGGCGCGTAGCCATAGTGGATTCCGTAGTGAGTTAAATCGGTACTTGCTATGACAGCTACGTCTCTATTCATTTCGACGACCGTGCTGGCAATCGCTTCACCTATTTCAGCACAGGTTTCCAAGTCTCCCAAGGATGTTGCTATAGGGACGATCTGAAGCCGCTCACCATACAGGGACTGGAGGAATGGCAACTGAACTTCTAAAGAATGCTCGTCCTCATGAACTGACGCATCGTCGGCGATTATGGCGCCGTGCTTCAGTAGAGTATCGGAGAATTCTTCATCAATCTCAACGTCACCTAGAGGGGTGCGCCACAGTCCACGCTTCATGATTGCGACGCCAGCACCTAGCCCATGTACTGGACCCACCAATACGAATGTTCGAGGCACCCCGTCGACCGCCATCCGATAGTATAACGATGCCGCAACAGGCCCAGAATAAATGTATCCAGCGTGGGGAACGACCCCCGCAATGATCCTCCTAGCACCTTCTTGATTTACCTTGGGATGCATCTTTGGGCCGTAAGGACTCATGTAGCAGTTCTCAATAGCTCGAAGTAGAGAATCCTTGTCACCCGGATAGAAGCCAATCGCACACGGCATCCTCACTTGCTTTGAAGCTTTTCCTCCCAATTTGGCCAAGTTTTACGACCTCCTATTCGAATCTTGCACGACCAAATGTAGCCTTTAGAATATGCCCAGAATACTAGGATCCAATCTAAAATAAATCCTTATTTAACTCCATGGAGACGCAACGCCCTCTTGTAGTTGATGCCCTGTTTCCTCGCCCAATCGGATTGTCATATTTAACCACTCGCCATATACGGACCTACTTAGTGTCAAATCTCTCTATTGTTGCTACTCTCTGCGGGACTTCGCGACCCTTCTCTTCAGCTTCGTGCCACATATTGGGCAAACGTCCGACTCGGACGAGGCCGGATATTCCCTGAAGCACGCCGGGCAGGCGAGTCTCCAAACATAGCGATTGCGAATGCCCCTCTCAACGTACGGGAGGTATCCTATATTCAACATCCTAGCGAGATTCTGCAAAGCGTAGTCGTCGGAGACTAGAATGGGTTGATGGCCACCATCTCTTAGCTGCAGTGAAAGCGCGAGCAGAGACTTGTCGGTTGTTGAGACAGAGACGTCTCCGGTCTTCAAAACCGTCTCGTCGACTCTTTGAACGTATGATTCTTCTGGGGCGACGACCTCGATCGATGTCTCGCTAAGAAGCGGCAGCTGAGTTGCCGAGTCGACCATGCCCCCTGGCAGTTCGCCAATGACGTTTGGAGTGGTGAATTGCCTAGCATTCGATAGATGGCTTGAGAAACCGCTCAAGATCGCGCATGTATCGAGTACAATAATAGGCACGCCTTTCTCTCCATGTTTGGATTTCAAGTTTCAAAGTACCGTCCGTTTCCTGTTTTCAGGGTAAAGTGATCGGATAGAATGCAGTCCGATTTGGCAGACTTCTATTTCGTGGAGCTAATGTTTAGCCTGCGTTTTAGGCGCTCGTAGAAATTAAGCCCTGTCCTCAGAATTGAGACTTTGCTCCTTGACTTCGATATCCTAATCTCTCTTACACCTGACAGGCGGGATTGGTATTCCCCGTCAACCAAAGTCATCAAATCGCCTTCGGTTATCACTTTGATCATGATAATCGAATCAGACGGAACTATGTAGGGCTTGAAATTTGTCGAAAGGGCGCAGATAGGAACTATCATTATTGCCTCGAGACGTGGATCGATTATGTTTGCGCCGGCACTCAGCGCATAAGCCGATGCTCCCGTATTCGTCGATATGATTACGCCATCAAGCTTGTCTCTGGCTATCAAGACATCATCTACGTAGACTTCCACCTCAATTGGATGAGATGGAAGAGGACAGCCCACTCTGAATTCATTCATGGCAAAAGGCGTGTCGAGGTTACTCTCTAGGCTGAAGCACTCGTCCTTCGAGAATCTGCCGGCAAGGAGCTTATCCAAGGCTTTTAGAGCCTGGTTCCAGTCCTCATCACAAAGAAATCCCACCGTTCCCATCCTGATGGGGAAAATCGGAACCTTTCCGCCCGTCATATGAAAGGCACGTAATACGGTGCCGTCCCCTCCAATAGTCACAATAAGATCAACCTTGAAATCAACTGTAGCCTTGTCCTTTGACCTTAAGATGTTGGCAAGTTCTTTTTCGTACCTGACCGATAATCCCTTGCCCTCCAGGTAAGAGCCTATTTCCCTAGCTAGTCTTGTCGCTTCTTCTTTGTCTAGCCTTGAGATCAGCGCGACGCTACTGAACAAGATTTGAGACCACCTTGAACGAATCGGAGAATTGGGAGAATTTGACTCCTGCAATCCAAAGAAAAAAGCGAGCTTGTCTATGACCCATACGTCCACTTAATGACTTGATCGAATGCTTATATTACTTGCCTAAACGGTTCTGTCAAGTCTATCGTTGACTTATATGTCGGAAACGGCTGTAAGTGTCTAAGCACTTCCTCATTCCCACGGCATGTGGCTTACCTAGCTGAATGCGGGAGAGGAACAAAGGCAGGATACAGACGCAGGGCTGCGGTTCAGCCTGCTGGGAGTGGTAGGTGAAGCGATGGTAACGGCACCCCCGTTCCGAAGGAAGGGTAATCCGTTTAGTCGATGCCACCCAGTTGAGTCTTCAACCGAAGACTTGGCAGAACCCTAAACGAAACTGAACATGTCTTAAGGCGAAACTCTTAAGAAGGTTGACTTCCAATGCCTTTGGCAGTGCAGTATGGATCAAGGTTTGAGTTCTCAGCGAGTTCTGGAAGTGACCATGTTGAGCAAGAAGCCCGTTGAAGCTGGAAGTCTGAAAGAGGGCAACTACGTGATAATAGATGAAGAGCCAAGCAAAATAGTCAGTATAGAAAAAGGAAAAACTGGAAAGCATGGCCACGCAAAAGCTCACATTGTTGCAGTAGGCATTTTCAACAACCAGAAACGGAGCCTTGTTCTTCCAGTAGATTCCACGGTCTATGTTCCAATAATTGACAAGCGGACTGCGCAGGTCATTTCAGTTTCGCAGAATGCATTAATGTTAATGGATATGGAGACATATCAGAACTTTGACGTAGACAAATCAGACGTTGAAATAAGTGAGAATCTTGAGGTAGGGAACCAAGTCGAATACTGGGATGTCCTGGGAAAGAAGAGGGTAATGCGATCAAAAGGCTAAGACGTTAGTGGGTGGAAACCGGCACAACCTTACTTCTCCAGAACCTCCTCGATCTTGTTAGCGTATTCTTTGAGGATCCGAATCACCAATCCTAGGTTTTCCTCTTCAGATCCCGCACCTATGAGCAACAATCTCGGCCCCGCGCTTGTTAGAATAGTATAACCGCCAGCACCCCTTACAATTACCTGCCGCAACGGTGCCTGCTCCATCCTCTCCGCACTCATCTCGCCCATGCTAAGCATCGCTGCAGATAGAGCAGCCAGCAGATCAGGATCAACATCCTTTCGCGCAAAGAAGGCGACTCTTCGTCCTTCCCTGGTGATCAAAGCGATAGCCTCGAGATCGATGTCGTTAGAGATCTTCTCAAGCAATTTCCCTATGCTTTTTTCCATCTCCTTGTCAAATAAAGAGTTACTGGAGTTGCTCATCAAGATTCACCCACGTAAATATTATATGTTCTATCTTATATTTAGAAGGGTATACTCACTTCGACTAAGTGTGGCCACTCTGGGTCCGTATCGGGTTAATCCTAGATGCCAGACTTATGGTGGTGAAGATTCATCTTTCTTTGGCTTCCGGGTCAAGGAAACTAATGAAGAGATTTGACCGTACTTGTTCAGAACATGAGAAACTCTGGAGTTTAGAGGGAATATCTTTGTCAGTCTTCCAGAAACTTGGCGAATCGCTTCATGCTGCGCTTAGGAAACTCAGCGGGTCAGGCCTAGTCGATGAAAAAGCCATAAAGGAACTCACCAGGGACCTCCAGCGTGCCCTTCTCCAGTCTGATGTGAATGTTCAATTAGTCCTCGAATTATCCAAAAGAATTGAGGACAGGGCTCTCTCGGAGAAATTGCCTCCCGGGATTACCAGAAGAGAGCATATAACAAAAGTCGTTTATGACGAGCTAACGTGGATACTAGGCGAGAAGAATGTACCCTTAGAACTAAGCCCTTCAAAGCCAAACGTGGTAGTCCTAGTTGGCATTCAGGGATCAGGAAAAACGACAACCATCGGCAAAATGGCGAAACTGTTAAAGAAAGATTACAGGACAGCAATTGTAGCTGGGGACACTTTCCGAGTCGGAGCCTATGAACAGCTTAGGCAGATTGCCGAGCAGATTGGAGTTCCAATCTACGGGAACCCGAACGAAAAGAATTCACTCAAATTGATAAAAGCTGGCGTGGAGGACTTTAGGAAGCAGGAATTCCAGCTAATCCTTGTGGATACTGCTGGCAGACACAAGGAAGAAAGCTCTTTGATGAAGGAAATGAGAGAGATTGTTACAGCGATCAAACCTGATGAAGTGATCTTGGTACTCGACGGAACGGTCGGGCAACAGGCAGCATCACAAGCTCAAGTCTTCAAAGAGAACACGAATATAGGCTCAATCTTGGTGACCAAGCTCGACGGATCAGCCAAAGGAGGAGGCGCACTCTCTGCAGTAGCAGCAACGGGTGTACCAATCAAGTTCGTTGGTACTGGGGAAAAGATGGACGACCTTGAGAAGTTCAATCCTCCGAGTTTCGTCGGAAGGCTCCTAGGCATTCCCGATATCGAAGGTCTAGTGGAGAAAGTCAGAGAAGCGGAAGTGGCCCCGACAAAGGGACAAGTGCAGACCTTCCTTAAAGGGAAATTCACTCTTCTGGATTTTCTCGAACAGATAAAGAACGTCAGCAAAATAGGGACGCTAGATAAGATCGCTGGGTATATGGGTCTAGGACCAAAAATGCCCAAAGAGGCTCAGGAAATCGCAGAGGCTAGGATAGCGAAGTGGAAAGCTGCGATGCAATCAATGACAAGAGAGGAACTTAACGATCCGAAAATGATAAGTGGTTCGAGAACAACCCGCATCGCAAGGGGATCTGGGACTACACCAAGAGACGTGAAGGAACTTCTCAAGCAGTTCTATGCCTCTCAGAAGATGATGAAATCTTTTGGGCGTAAGAGAGGTGTGCCTAAGATACCCGGGGTTCCTCCGGATTTGATGAAGGGTCAACGTTTCATGAAGGATGAACGAAGTTGAGGTCTTTCATTCTAATTATGGAGGAATTTCCTGAGATTAATAGGCGGGAAATAGATAGAGGCGTGATGAGTCAAGACGCAGTCACCCTCGCTGACTGTGTTCGTTCCTCTCTGTTTACTTCTCGCGGTGTCAGGAAAGATACCAAGGTAATAGTTTATCCACTGGGATCCAAGAGTAGACTAATACGAATTGAAGGCGACAAGCTCAGGTACATGGGACCAGACGAGAGATCGGTCTCGATACTGCTTTCAATGTCAGCTACAAGACTGGCTACTGAGGGAACTGGAAACGAGATCTCCTCCCCAGGAATTACAGTAGTCAGGAAAAGCGAATCGCTTGCCGGACTCAAAGGAGACAGTCTTGTCGTTTTCCGAAGTTCAGAGGGATCTGATCAGAGGGCAGTAAGGCTCGGCGAGAATGTTGCGTGTCTTTGTGCACTAGACTGTGAACGGGGTTTTGGTGATATCGGTGACTTCTTGGAGGTTAACGGTAAATCTCCAATAGCGGTGAAGACCCATGCTCAGATAGACAAAGCCATTCTCATCATGAACAATGAACTTGACAGGCAATATGCTAATGAAAGAAGCAAGTGATGTAGGAAATCAACGGCGTAAACGAGGTGTGTCGGGCGATGGAAATCATCGACAAGACGCTGAAGCTCCTGGAGAACTATCCTCTCTGTGACAACTGCCTTGGAAGGCAATTCGCCTTGTTGGGAGTCGGTCTTGACAATAAGTCAAGAGGTAAGACCTTGAAGAATGTCCTTCTAATGCGGGCCCATCTTCTAATGGAGAATGAGGGTAGTAGAGATGAAGCGACGAGGGTTCTCAGAATCCTGGCGAGCAAAGGCAACTATGAGCCGGCAGTAAGGACTCTGGAGAAACTTGTTATAGCTCAAGAGGGAAAGAGTGAGAAATGCTTCATATGTTCGAACATCCTGGACGGCTTGGACGAACTTGCGGGAATAGCTAGGGACTCTTTGACCGGTTTGGACTTCAAGACTTTTCTCGTTGGCTCAACGATCCCGCCTGACGTAATGGAACGAGAGGATCAAATAAGAAGCACTGCAAGTTCTAACTGGTGCGAATCTCTCAAGCGGGAAGTGAACAGAGAAATCGGCAAGAGACTAAAGCTACTTGTGGATAAGGAGCCGAACTTCGACTCCCCAGATCTGACGATTTCGGTCAGCCCTTTCAATAAAAATGTCTTAGTCAGGTCTAACCCACTTTTCATTGGCGGACGATACAGGAAGCTCGTAAGAGGTATTCCACAAGCCACCTGGCTCTGCAGGAAGTGCAGAGGATCTGGTTGCCCCGACTGTAACTGGTCTGGCAGGATGTACGAAAACTCAGTCCAAGATTTCGTTTCCAAGCCGTTCCTGGAGGCGACAAACGGAGCAGAATGCAAGTTCCATGGTGCAGGGCGGGAAGACATCGACGCTAGGATGCTTGGAAGCGGTCGGCCGTTCATCTTGGAGGTTAAGGAACCCAAAACGAGATCTGTTGACTTCCAAGCAGTTGCTGAGAGAATCCGCAACGATTCACAGGATCGCGTGGAGGTACTCGATCTCAGACCCTCATCCCGCGACGAACTTAGGAAAATAAAGACGATGGCCACGAAAGCTGAAAAGACGTATCGAGCCATTGTAGCTGTTGAAAGAGACGTCTCCGAAGAGGACGTCAAAAGGCTAACCGCCGATTTATCTGGCGCACTAATCAAGCAGAGAACCCCCCTAAGAGTCTTGCATAGGAGGGCGGACAAAGTCAGAATAAAGAAAGTCTACAACCTCCAAATCAATTTGATTTCTCCACGCAAGATGGAGGTCACCGTAACGACGCAAGGAGGACTTTACGTCAAGGAACTAGTGAGCGGGGACGAAAATAGAACTGCACCAAGTTTCTCACAAATACTCGCGATGAGAGCAGATTGCCAAGAGCTTGACGTCGTCGACGTAGCTGATCAGTTTATATAGCCTTAGAAACTTATTTATGGAGCAAAATACCGGAGCGCCGAAACATCTATCATAATCGCCGGATGATCATCGTCCGTCAAGCTGCGGAACGACACTGACTTCACCTTGGAACCGAGGTAGGTAATTTATGAAAGGCACAAGAGGGTACAAGAACGGAACAAGAAAACTTCTGCGAAAGCACATCCGAAGCAAGGGTATGATCCCATTGGGAAGGATGCTTCGCGAATACTCGCCTGGTGAGAAGGTTAACATAATAATAGACTCAAGCATTGCAAAGGGACAACCACACAAGAGATTCCACGGAAAAGTGGGGGAAATAACGGAGAAGAGAGGAAGAGCATACGTAGTGCTGGTCAAAGACGGTAATCTTGAGAAGCAGGTGATAGCGAGACCAGAACATCTGGTTCCCCACAAGTAGAGGTGACTTATTTGCCCAAGGAAGTGCTTGACGAAAGATCTGTAACCCTCGAAGAAGTCCAAGAGCTGCTGAAGGAGAACGAAAAGAGGGGAGAATTGAGTTACATTCAGAGAGTAACACTGGACTATGCGATCAAGTTCTCTCAGCTTACTTTGGAGAATGCCAAGAAGCTAGTTGATGAACTTCGCGCGGAGTTTAATTTCGATCTTGACACAGCGATACAGATCGCCAATTGCCTGCCTGCCTCTCTCAGTGAACTCAGGACCTTTATGGTCGGAACAAAGGAGAACGCGTTAGGTCAAGAGGAACTTGTGAAAATACTCGAGAAGATTAACAAAACAGCCTCCCGTTAAGATATCCGTCACAGCTTGAGGGATGAGGGGGATATCATGTACTCGACTGCCAGGAAATTCGAGGAAGTCGCTTATGTTCTCGATTTTCTGTTGCAGGGTCATCCAAGTGAGAGGATGCCCTCCTACCAAAGGGAGCAACTTGTCCAAGCCATTGGAGAGCAATATTTCACACTTCTTGAACTTACCCCAAGGAGAGACGCGCAATTCACCGCGAGAGAGCGCCTTCTCATAGGAAAGGACGGCAATCAGAAGATTGACCACGTTAGAGGCCGTATCCAGTACGATGACTTGACCGCTGGGGCCAAGAATGAGCTACCAGAAGTCGTCGAGAACATAATAGGCGCTGGGGAAGAGCGATTCACAAGATTCTTCAATACTGCTGGTCCAATAACCACAAGATTACACCAGCTTCAACTCCTCCCAGGCGTTGGCAAGAAAACCATGTGGGATATTCTTGACGAAAGAAAGAAGAAGCCGTTTTCCGGCTTTCAGGATCTAGTTGGTCGTGTGCGCATTCAAGACCCGAAGAAGACAATCGCCAAGAGAGTACTGATGGAACTCCAGAGTGAGGACAAGTATCAGATTTTCACTTGGAAATACAAAGCGCCTCAGCAGTAGCCCGAAGAAGAGAAGAATTCCCGATGAGAGAACAATGCAACCTAACCCACTCTCGGTCCGCAGAATTTTGACTGATAATAGGATAAGACCAACTAAGAGGAAGGGGCAACACTTCATATTAGATCAGGGCCTCGTTGAGAAAGAAGTCGGTTACGCCGAACTGAGAGCGTCTGATCGTGTTTTCGAAATCGGAGCGGGTCTGGGAGCGCTCTCGATGGCAATAGCGGCCAGGGGCAACGAGTTAGTCAGCATCGAGATAGACAGCAGGCTAGTCAAACTACTTTCGGCAACACTCAAGGAGCAAAGAAACCTTTCACTAGTTAGGGCAGACGCACTTACCTTCGAACCGAGAGGGATCAACAAGATCATATCTAATATACCATACAACTTGTCTTCTAGCATCACCTTCAAAATCCTTGAATCAGAATTCGAGACGGCGATTCTCACCTATCAGGTCGATTTCGCAAGGAGAATGATCGCCAAACCGGGATCGAAGGATTACAGTAGGCTTAGCGTGAATGTCTACTATAGAGCGGACGCAGAGATCATGGACAAGATACCGAGAAGTGCTTTCTATCCCATGCCATCTGTCGATTCTGCAATTGTGAGGTTACGGCGCCGGGAGACCCCTTTTTCCGTTGACGACGAGGGATTCTTCTTCAAGCTGTTGCGCGGGCTTTTCCCCTACCGGAACCAATTGCTGACCAAGGTAATGAAACGCTTTCTTAGGCTCAACAGCTATGCCAACCTTGACGCCCTGAGAATAATGAAGGACGCAGGTGTAGATGACGATCGAATAAGGAACCTTCAGCCAGAATCGATCGCAAGGCTCTCAAATGTGCTATTTAATTCGGTTAATCGCTGATCTATTTCTTCCCAGCCTTGGAGGGTCCACTTGTTGCGCCGACAGAACCAAGAGTTTGTCGAAGAAAATCTTCTTAGATCTCACCGTGGAGACTTCCATTCCCCTAATCCGAAGCCTTCTGATTGTCTTCTTAGCGCCACTGGACGGGTGAACGATAAGCGCTACCCCCCCTGCCTGTAGACGTCCAGACAGCTCATCGATGAATCTATCTATTACCACTCTTCCCCGTGGCCCACCTGCCCATGCCTTCTCCAGCCAACCTGCCCTGTACTCGGAGGACTTTGTTCGCAGGTAAGGAGGATTGAACAAGACAATATCAAACAAAACACCTTCCCTAAGAGAGCTGAACAGGTCACCAGTGATCACACTCACCAAACCTGTTAAGCCATTCAACCGTACGTTTTTGGACGCGCATCTTGACGCATGTGGGTTTATGTCTATCGCCACAATTCTTCGCGCCCCGAGAAGTGCAGCCCTAATTGCTTGGATTCCCGTTCCAGTACCCATATCCAGAACCTGGCTACCTTTCTCCACCTTAATGCTTTCTTCCAGAAGAAACGAGTCATCACTTGGAGAATATACTTCCTCATCCGAAAGGATTCTTGGATTCGGTCCTGAGTATTGCGCCAATGTTTAAACAGACTGCCCCCGTTCACTGAGTCTTTACAGTTTTCACCTCCGATGCGGCTCCGCGAGCTATGAGGACCAAAGCGTTTTCCTTTGGCAACGCAACGATGTCCTCCTGCTGAAATGGGCCATATTCCTCCAAGTCCACGCCGACCAGCTTTGGCATAGGTTGGAGCATGCGAAGCAACATCATTTCCGAGGATTCTCCCACATCAGTCGCAGTGTGCTCCTCCTCCCTGGGAATGCTGATTGCCGTCCTTCCTTCTCCGCGCGGCGATTGCATCCGTTGTTGCACATAGTTACTCAAATCCCTGCGCAGATCTTCAATTAGTGATGTCTCTCCTGCAAGTAGGTTGGGAGCGATCTGCGCCGAGTCTTCAAGAGACAGTGACACGATCTTCTTGGCCCTGGTCTTGAGCAGAGTCCTTAGCATGAATTCCGTGTACTCTATCTCACGTTTCTTGGCTTGCTCCGTACTAGTGTCCTCGCCCCGTGTAGAGAGTGAAGACTTCAGATTTGATAGGTACACAGTAGCTCTCTCGAAAAAGTCGGACGGAAGAGGCTGGATGGCTTCCGAGTTTTTCTCGCGCTTCCAAGCATCAAAGATCTCCCCGTACAAGCTAATCCCAACCTTGTCAGTCATCAGGATAGGAGGCATTCCTCCTATTTCTGAGAAACCTATTCGGCCTCACGCCTAGGTGCCAAGAAATAGGTTATGCGTCCGCCGCTTGAGATCCCTAGATCTACTCTGAGTGGCATATTTGTGGAAAACTGAAGAGAAGCCGTTTCAGAGATCGAACTGGCTTTCATCATGTCGTTCAGGTAATTGAGAGCGTATATGGCATTTGACTCCTCCTTAACCTCCAATTCAAGCAGCGCTTCACTCCCCTTCCTGAACTCGATGAGTGCGTCCCCTGTATCGCCCGAGGCCTGCATTGTCAGCATATCCGGTTTCACAATTATCTTCACCTGGTCGCTAACTACGCCAGCATCCTTGATCGCCTCGCCAATAGCCTCAGTTGTTAGCTTTGCCGTCACATTGAACTCGACGCGAGGCGTCGGTAGCTCCTCCGACCCAAGATCTAGAAGTGATTGGCTGAAAGTTCTTGTTGATTTCCCGCGAAACCGAACAAGAAGTTTATTGCTCTTGTCATCATGAACTAATTCAAGTGAATCACCCGAACCAGCGCGCCTCATGATTTTCCCCATTTCTTCCAGGTTTATCCCCATCTTCATCTCTGAGCTACATTGATACTCTTCAAAGGCATCTTTTGAAAGCTCAAAGTCGACCATCGCTACGCGAACGGGGTCCATTGCCCGCATCTTCAGGGCCGCTGGCGTGACCATGAAGTTGGCTTGTTCCACCAATGTCGAGAGTGCTTCGATAACAGATCGCCACAGTTTTGCATCAGAGAGTACTGCTCTAAACAAATACAATTCCTCCAACTATCTTAGATGAGCCACAATCCATTTAAAGCCACAATAGTTTTGTGGAAACACTAATATAATTATTTCCCGTGCTGGTCGTATGCGTTTACCCGCTTCTTTACTTGCTGCATTTCGTTGTAGATCTCAAAGTCAAAGTTGCTCATATCTTGGATGACTATTGGATCAATTTCTGGCATGTCACTATTCTCTTTTGCCGAAAAGTGTCCTATGACGCGTAGCTTCTGACCTTCTTTGTATTTACAGATGGATCTCACCAAAGCCCTGCCGCCCCCATCCCCTATTATGAAGGGATTCGTTTCAATAACCTGTGCGTAAACTCTAATGATCCGATCTGAATTGGAAACCTGCCCGATTTTCTTCACGATAGAAGCGCGACTGGATTTAGACAAAAGAATGCGGGTCCCCCCCATCAGCTAATTCCCAAGAAAGCTCTGCGGTCAATATTCTCTCCACGTGTGCTTGCACTTAAGGCATCTGAAGAACAGCGTAGAACCTTCATCTGCTGCCCTAGTCTGAACCTGCCAGTAGGCCGCCAAGTTGTTATGGCATTTTGGGCAGTCCACTTTGGCGGTAGGCATAGTAGCAAGATCCTTGGAATCACCTTCGACTACAGTTATCTTGTCGCGAGGCGTGTGCTTAATGCTCTCGTGCAGGACGTATGACTCTGGTTTGCTATTATCCTGTTCCGTGTAGCCACATTTGCGACACGCAAGTATCGTTTCCGATGCGTCCTTTCTTGGCATTAGAAGAGCCCCACATTTTGGACAGAAGCGTACCATAATACACACCTCGAAGTATGCGCACTCGACACAGCGAAGCCACTATCGTGGGCACTGCAACCTCACATAGAACCAATGCCCGGGCAAGAGTTATGGGTTTTTTGCTGATCACCGTCAACGGATCGAAGGTCAAGATTTTGCATTATTCTCTTCAACAAATTGGCAAACCCTCTGATGGCTGAGACCTCCTCCTTCTTTCGATCCCGCAAGTCATCCTCCTTGAATTCTGATGCTACAACGCTTGCTGCATCTTCAATGTCGATTATCTTGTTCAGCCATGCCGATGCTATGATCGATTCGACAATGTCACCCATCTGATCGGAGCCTGCTCTCTTAGGCGCAATCTTCCGAAATCCGGCCTCAGTCAATGCTAGCGACAGAACTTTGTCGGAGGCTCTCATACCTTCTGGTCTTCTCAAGACAAAGGAGATCGCGAGCGAAAGCACGAGATTTGTTATGCTATCACCCAGTCTGGCTAGACCTTTGTCATTTACTAGCGATCTAGGTGTTATAACGCCAGATAGGGAATCCCTCTTCATCTGGAGACTCATCAGCGACTCTTCCTGATAATATCACTTCTGTGATTCGACAGCTTTGGAGAATTTTTCGCTGAACTCCCCAACTAGAGAGGCCATTTTAGATGACGCCTCGCCCAGTGTCTTCATTGCGTTCTTGCCGTCAGTCTTCAGAGCTAGGCGTGCGGCCAATTTCATCGGATGATCAATCACATAGCTGGCAAAGAGCACCTTATCGTCATCAAGAAGAGTATCGCGCAAAAGATTAAGGAGAGTGTGTCCTTCACCTTCTATGACGACTTCCAAGTTATATTCCCCTTGATTTGTCGCGGTCACTTTCATGAGTTCTTCCTCCATTAGAAGAAGGGTTTACCATAATTCAGAGATAGTTTTCTTTCTTCAACATTGTAGCACGCCGGACATGAAAGCCTTGAGCCGCTTAACGCCAAAGGCGTGCCACAGCGTGAGCAAAGAGTGTAGAGAACCCCCAGGGTGCTTCCAGCGGTGGATAGCTGGTAAGGAAGATGCGATGCGTTGACTATCCTTGCCCTAACCACATCCCCTGGCTTGAACACCGAATCCATGCTGTCCGTGTATTCATCGCTCACCTGTGATATGTGTATCAAGCCAGACGCCGACGTAGAAAGGCTCTGGCCTCTTATCCTCGCTATGCTAACCTCTGCCACCTGCTTATGGACGAACACAATCTTGCCTATTACTATATCTCCGTTATTAGGAGGAATGGGCTTGTTCAATCGCCTAAATACTTTGACTTTCTTCTCGACTTTGTCAACAAGGATCACGCCAATCCTCGAAGAGAATATTGTGCCACCCTCTTCATAGGTTCCTTCTGAAGGCACGTACTCTTCAATGACGCCGATCCTGTCTCCCGGAACCACTAGGTCTCCAGTACTCGCTTTTGCATTCATACGACTATTCCCCCGCTTAAGGCAACATGAACATATGTCAGTGAAACAGTCTATAGAGTAGAACTACTCGCTTCTCCTTAATGATTTCCCTCTCTGAAGCTAATGAATCTTTTTCACATCAACCATGAGAACAAGCCGAGCAAAAGGAAACAAGACCCTCTGCTCCGTCCCGTTCGGAAAATCCTGTTAGATGCAAAACTACCAACTATCCTCAAAACATATATGTCATTTGATCATTGCACTAATAAATCTAGTGGAGAACGGTTCTGTTAACTTGTTGGGTGATCGCTCTGGCTGTTAACCGTCGGGTGATGTTGAACGCATCATAGCCTTGGTAGAATCTTTTCCCTTACGACTTTCTCTAGCTCACTCGATTTGTCATAATCTTGCTCTGTGGTCTCGATCGTAGCTATGGCCCTGCCTTGCATCAAAGCGTCTTTCTCAGCCAAGTTATGAGTATTGGTCTTTCTGAAATATATAATGAAAACTTTGAAATGTTTCTCAAGCTCATCTATTGGGTTGAGAATGCACGCTTTGTTTATTTTCTTCCCTTGTCTTCTGTTGCCGAACATAGTGAATGGGATAATCAAAATGTATGGTTTGCTTGTTGCTTCTCTATTACATTCATCTATTCGTCTTTGAATGTTTTCTTGAACCTTATCAACATCACAGAATGGTGATTGTTCTTGTGGTGAACCAAAGTTAACAGCACATACTATCTTGCCTTTGAATTTCCTTTCAACAAAGAAATCTGGGTTAGGAGAATCTTCTTCAATCCCAAAGAAACTTCTCATAGTAGTTGTTTTTCCGCTTTTAATCCCACCACAAAGAATGACGATGCTATTCGTATTTCCTCAACAAAACTATGATAGGAGACAGTCTTTAGCTTAAGGGTTTTCTATCCTGTTGGCTTGCGTTTTGGATGATTGTTAGCCACTTGTTGTCTCCTTTGACTTTGATTCCACACCTGTCTGCGGGCGTTTCTCCGTCTAAGGCTTCGTGTGGTCTAACGTAGTTGTGGAATATTTGATAGCCTTTGATGGCTGGCGTGTCTTTCTTCTTCAGCCCGCGCATGACTTTCTCCCTGTCTCTGACTTCGCCGTTCATTCTCTCCATCTTGTTATTATTGAGATCTCCCCTAGCACTAATGTGCTGAATATGCTTAGTTCTCGGACTGTGAGTAGTCCAGAACTCTTTCTTGTACGCGATATGGTAGGCTTGAAGGCCATCAGTTATTATGGTTAAGGGCTTCTTTCCTGCTAGTTCTTTTCCTCTTCGGAAGAGGGCACCTGCATCATGCTCATATTTTGTTTCTGCTACCTCCTGCGCGATCCAAAATCTTGTTTGATCATCCATCAGGGCAAACAGGTACTTCATGTCTCCCTTGATCTTTACATAGAGTTCGTCAGCTCTCCAAGTGTCAGAGACGTTAGGCTTTATCTGTTCAAGGTACTTACCCATGAGTTTAACGTACTTTATTATCCACTTGTAGACCGCGACATGGGAAATGTTGACACCTTGCAGTATTAGGAACTTCTGAACATTCCTCAATGATTCGCCAGTGAAGTATAGTTGCATGGCTGAGGTTATGACTTGCGGGGTTGCCCTCATCTTCTCAAAGCCAATGTTGAAGCTGAACCGCTTCCCACAGTTCCCACACCTATACCTCTGGATGTCTCCGTACTTGTTGTGGCGTAGAGAATCCTTAACTATGTCCGTTGAACCGCAGAACTTGCACACACTCATAGTTAGCGGTTCAATTACTGCTCCCGCTTGAACCTCATTCCTTAGAGCTGTTGAGAATTCAACCGCATAGATGTGCTTGCACTTTACCGCTCTATACTTGTAGTCCGGGCACTCGCAAACCCATCTATCCTCGGCCAGTGAAACGAGGTAGGCTCCGTTCCCACTCTGTGAAAGAACCCTGTAAGTTGTAGGATCAATTCTGCTTACTTGGCTTTCCTTTGCTTTTGAGATTCCTTGTCCTCGCGTTTCCCGTGCCTTTATTTGAGATTGGTTCAGTTCTGCTAACATGTTTATCGCCTTCTATAAGGGTATAAGGACATAGCTACATATAAGGCTTTCCACATAGAAGGCGACATACTTAAAAGGGTAAAAGGGTAAATATATAAATGGTTATGGACGATGACAAAAGCAATAAAGGCGAAGCATAAGACTACCAAAACTACCATAGACATCGATGAAGATCTCTGGAAAAAATTCAGCATTATAGTTATTCAGAAATATGGTGGTCGTAAGAAAAACGCTATACTTACTGACCTCATAAAAGAATATGTGGAGAAGAACGAAGTTGGGAAATAGTATGAGCCAAAACAACATTTCGCCTATAATCTTGGCTGCTATCGGAGATTCACAATCTATAGGCATCTCTCCACATCAGGTTGCAATCAAGACTGATGAGAAGTCAACCAAGGAGTTGAAGAGTCTCGGTGCAGAAGGTTCCTGTCGATAGAGCCGTTAAGATCATTAAGATGGCTGAAAAGACTAGGAGGAACCTGGATTTGGTGGAAGAAAGGGTGCCTTCACAAGAGGTGAGCCCTGATGCCGAATAGCGAGAAAACCAAGAGCCAAGCATCTTTTGAGCAGCTTTGCTCTCTGCTCGGTTTCTCGAAGTATAATGGACTCTTCACCGATATTCAGTCGACAGAAGATGCCTATGTTAGGCAAGCTCTTGATGATGCAATAAAGAAGCTACGCATTGATGCAATATACTTCCTCAGGTCCAAGAAAGGCGGGCCTTCCATACCGCTAATATACTTCAAACTGATGGAATATCCCACAGCTTCCGAGATAGCTGATTTGCACAAACTTTCATGGAATATGGGTCAAGCCCCCCTTCTGTTTGTGGTTCTGCCGGATACAGTTCAAATATACAATAATCTGGAACCTCCCAAGAAAGGAGATGACAAAGCTGGTTTAATTGATGAACTCAAGGTTTTCTCACAATTCGAAAACGAAAGGAAGAAGTTTAGAGACTATGAAAGAGCGGAATTCGAAACAGGCAACTATTGGCGTAGGAACATAGGTATTTTCAAGACTGATAACAGCGTTTTTCGCATGCTGCTCAAGAACCTTGACTATATGAGGCGAATTCTCGTTAATACTGGGTTATCATCCAAAATCGTTTATTCGATCCTTGTTCGCTCGATTTTTGTCAGATATCTTGAAGACAGACGAGACAAGCAAGGGCAAGGCGTCTTTCCTAATGGTTTTTTTGATCAGTTCAAAAACGGTGCGACCTGTTTCACCGATTTACTAAACACAAAGAAAGCGACGTACGACTTCTTCAGGTTTCTGGATGACAAATTCAATGGTGACATTTTCGTTGTCGGACAGGATGAAGAGGACACCATTGGGCAAGACCATCTAGACTCACTACGAAGAATGTTAAAGGGGGAAGAGCATCTTGATACCCGCCAAATGGTACTATGGCCTTTGTACTCCTTTGACGTTATACCTATTGAATTGATAAGTAGCATATATGAACAGTTCTTAACACTCAAAAAGCAAGAAGAAGAGGTCTCGTCGACAGGCATTCACTATACGCCGTATTATTTGGTCGCCTTTTTGATGGATGAAGTCATGCCTCTTTCGGACACAAACATCAACATGCGAATAATCGACGCAACATGCGGTTCAGGGATCTTTCTGGTCGAAGGTTACAGAAGGTTAGTGGCTCGTTGGATGAAATCTAATCGCTACCAAAACCCCGCTCCCTCAGAACTTCTCAAAATACTCAAGAATAGCATTTTTGGCGTTGACCTTGATGAAAAAGCGATTAGAATCTCTGCCTTAAGCCTCTACCTAACTGTCTGCGACTATCTAGAGCCTAAGACCATCTGGAATGAGGTAAAATTCGAGCGGCTAGTCGGCAGTAATCTACTCGTTTTCGATTCTCTTAAAGACATTCCGGAACTTCGAGATAAATTCGATTTGGTGGTTGGTAATCCACCCTGGGAAAGTAAACTTACAGAGTCTGCGGAAAGATATGTCAAATTACATCGGAAGAGAATCGGGGATCGCCAGATCTGCCAAGTGTTTCTCTGGAAGAGTGCTGATCTATGCAAGCCTGAAGGAAAAGTCTGTATGATTGTGTCCAGCAAAGCGCTGCTTTTCAATCGTTCATCTCGCAATTCGCAATTTAGGAAGGACTTTTTCTCGCAGTGTGAAATCAAAGCGATATTCAACTTATCGGCCCTTAGGCACTTACTCTTCTCGCATGCTGTAGGCCCCGGAGCCGCAATAGTCTTTTCACCTTCACCTCCTCCGAAAAACGAGTTGGTTTCCTACTGCTCTCCTAAGCCCAGTTTCACGCTGCAAGACGAATTATCCTTCGTAATTGAACCTCAAGACATTGCCCAGATACCTCTTAGTGAAGCGTTGGCATCTGAAACAATCTGGAAGACCGCGATGTGGGGGTCACCAAGAGATCATGAATTGATCAGAAAGCTATCGTCCCACCCAACCTTGGATCGGGTCGCTCGTGAGCGCGGCTGGATCCATGGAGAAGGGTATATCGTTGGAAATAAGAGGTACTTCACTAGGGAATTACTTGGGAAACTGGAGGTTTCGGCAGAAGATCTTCAGAAGTACATTGTGGAAAGCAAATCACTGAAGCGATGTTCCAAAGACCATTTCTACAGATGGGGCAAAGAGAAGAGGCAGATATACAAAAGGCCGCACCTCCTGATAAAACAAAGTCCCAGAAAAGGGCAAGGCCTTGTATCCGCAGTAATGGTCGAAGATTCCGTGTTTCCGCAATCCATAATTGGAATACACTGCGATGAGCAGTATCTCAGTGACCTGATAGCTGTGTGTGAAACGATAAACTCGGATTTACCATTATATTACGTAATGCTCACAAGCGGTAGGTGGCTCGTTGAGAGAGACGAATTAACGAAAAGCGAAATCATGAGCATTCCCATTCCCAAGAAGATTCTCAATAGCGGCCTTGACATGAGCTTCCTCGAAAGACTTGCAAAGGATGGGGAGTTTCGAGAAGCCGAGAATTGCAGGTTGATGAATCTCTATGGTCTGGACAAGACTGAGAAAGCACTTGTGGCAGATTCGATAAGATTTACGCTCGACTATTTCCGCCATAAAGTGGACTCTGATGCAATCAAGCCTGCTTCTGAAACCGATGTTAAGAAATACTTGGCAAACCTGTGCCAAATTCTCAATCACCAGTTCTCACCTTCAAGCCAAAGCTTTATCGGAACCGCATATTCGACAAAGGGGCCTCTTCGAATGATATCTCTTAAGCTAGTGTCAAATGGCCGAGAAATCGTGAACGAAGAGCTAGGTGAAGAGGAGATGGACAGAGTTCTGAAACAGTTGGACCAAGAGTTAATTGAAGAGAGGGCGCCAGGTGTTTATGTTAGAAGGCATCTTCGAAGATACTCCAAAGATTCCGTACATATAATTAAGCCCAACCAGATGAGATATTGGACGAAATCATCGGCGATCCTAGATGCAGACCAGGTCTATGCAGACATCATGGAGACAGATATCACGGAAAGATCTAGGTGATTATGAGTGACCTATGTCCCCTCGCAGGAAAGTTATAGAATCGGCACGCCTCTTGACCTTGCTAAGAAGTTAGGCGAAAAGGGCATTACAAAACTTCTCGAAATGGTCTGTGCGGCATATGCTATCCTATATAGGAACCGAATAGTTAAACCGAAAATGGATGAGTGCGACATCACTGAAGAACTCTACAAAGAGGTCAATTTTGCTTGGTCTAAATCCGATATTACGGAGACTGTTATTCCTACAAATGAGAAGATTGATAGAGAGAACGCCGAGAGAAGAGGGAGACCACCGACTATCGATTTTTGTTTTAGGGCCCGTTGGGAGAGACATGCGTTTTTTGGTTTCGAATGCAAAGTGTTGGCCGAAGGCGACAGTAGAAGCTATAGGGAATACATCAACGAGGGATTGTATCGCTACATTGAAGGGAAGTACTGTGCAAATGGTTCGGCTGGTTCATTGATTGGCTATATTAATTCTGGGAGAATTGCCGTGATAGTCAAAGACATAAAGACTCGAGTTAATAGGCAAAGAATAGTAGAATTCATGACTTTGGCATCCTCCATTTCTGGTTTCAGGGAGCACTACATCTCGACGCACTTGAGAAAGGATAGCTCTCCGTTTTGTGTTCATCATCTGTTCTTTAGTTTTGTCGAATTGAATTAATTCCCGGGAGCAGCCGCGTTTAGCTACTGAACAATTTGCCAGTAGAATAGGCTTTGGAGACAGAGATCGTAATCCCTGGAACCATAAGCACCATGAGCAGAATTCCGTCGAACTTTTCAATGATGCGGATAACTTCGAAATGCAAAGCCTTGGTGACTGGCGCCGAGCTGCGAAGCCCTCGTGGATCGCCAGACCAATCTAAACGGAACCATGGCTGAGCACTAGAAACTACCTATTCTATCTCCTTGTTTCCCCTTCTCATGTAGCCTTATGCACGCGCTAATGAACATAATAAGACAGTTTTCCTTGAAAATGCGAGGATAGGCATCCTCTTGCTGTGAACAGACCTCCTTTGTGGATGCATATTATCAGTTAGAGAAGTTTGAGAAGAAAGTTAAGATAATTCCAAAATCAAAGAACTATCGGCGAAGCCGATAACACAAGATTAGCCAACCTATGAACTATCATCCGAGATTTTACAGAGAGAGGAATTCTAGGCTCCAACCGAGACTTGACAGAGCCCAAAGTAGCAAGTAGTAGAACCGAGTCATCACCTGACGGTTAACAGGGAGACCAATCACCCGAAGACTTAACAGAACCTGGAGAACCGGTATGAAGAGAAAACAACTGGAGATCTCGTTATCGTCACTAGCGAGAAATCCCAAACCGAAGATTCGGTTTGAAGAATACGACCTTGATCCCAGAAGTGCTTCTACGATAGTGCATATTGCGGCGTCGTTAGGCGATGTTGAAGGAAAGCAAGTAGTGGATCTTGGGTGTGGCGTTGGCATTCTCTCCATTGGAGCTGCAATGATGGGCGCCAGCCGAGTCGTGGGAGTAGATATTGATAAAGACTCAATAAAGGTAGCAGTACAGAACATGAAGTCATTGGGTGCGAGAGTTGAGTTCATTTCAGGTTCGATCGACTGTGTCCGCGGAGCATTTGACACAACCATTATGAATCCACCCTTCGGTAGTTGGAGAAGAGGTTTGGATGTCAGTTTTCTACGCAAGTCGCTGGCGATATCGGACATCACGTACTCGGTGCACAAGGCGAGCGATAGAAGCGACCTGTTTCTCCGGAAGAAGATCCAGACAATGGGAAAAGAGGCAAGAAACCTCGGGAGAGTGGAGATAACCCTTCGGCGGACATATGATTTTCATCAGAAATCCAAGTATGCGGTTTATGCTTACCTCTACAGGATAGGGTTTCAATCTACGTAGGCATAGGTAGGTATGCGTCAGCATGCCTGTCGTATGCGTAGCAGATCTGGGGCTTCACCGCATCATATAGGCGCCTCACGAGTTCATCGGCACCCCTCCGCTCCGCCCCCGTCAAGGCGTACCCACCCACAAGAAGCGCAGGCAGGATGCTCGCATCCCACCGCTTCTCCTCGTGGGGAACGCCCTCCATCCTCAGGTAGAGGTTGATGGCGGCGTTGAGCTGCCTATCAATCCGCAGCCCGCAGCTCCGGCACTCGAAGACTGCTGCTCCTCTTAGGTCTTTGTTTACCCACCCGCATCTGGAGCACGTCTTCGAAGTGAACTGCGGAGGCACCTCAACACCTCCTACAAGCCTCTTTATCCCGCGCCAGTCTGTCCTCGCTACTCGCCTGTTCCACACCCTCGACTTGGAGTATAGTCGCTCCTTGCGGAGCTCCTCGAAGCCGTTTTCGCCGGATAGGGAGCGCATCACCCTCGCTATCTCCACCTGGTGCTTCCTGGCGCGGTTCCTCTCCCTCCTGCCGTATTTTGTGAGGGTTCTTCCCGCGCGCTTCGACTTTGAGGCCTTCCTCTGCACGCTCCGCCTCTTCTCGAAGGCCGAGATGTGGACGGAGGCGAGCCTCCTCGTGTCAATCTTCACCCAGCCAGTCTCAGGGCTGAAGCCATCCATGCTGAGCATGTTCGAGTCCCACGCCAGCTTCTCAGTTGGTCTCTTCCCAGTCTCTTCCGGCAAATGGACGGGGAGATGTATTTTGTCGGGTGTGATGACTGGTTCGCCTAGGCCCGTGGAGGACACGTTGCCGGGCAGCTTGAAGTAGCGCCGAGACAAGTCGATGTAGACAAACTCGTGCGGCTTCACTGTGATCCTCAGTTTCTCCCCCTGAAGTTTGAGGAGGGTCTGCTTGGCCCGCAGGAAGAGCCGCCCCGCATGCGGGCATGTCCTACTCCTGTCACCCTTGTCGTAGTTCCGCTTCCAGGAGCCCATGATGCTGAAGGCAGTCTTCACTGCGGAGTCAACCCAGTGCGCAGCGTAGACCCACCCTGTTAGGCACGTGTCTCTCAGCTCGCGCTTGAAGGCGTTGTCCTTCCTGTAGCGGGGGTAGAGCCGGTGCTGCTTCTTGCCCCTGATCTGGTGTCTCCTCCACTCTGTCGCCTGCCAGATGCCCTGCAGCATGGTGTTGAGAATCGTGTTGTAGGCAGTCATGAGGCTGTTGAGTTCTTCGCCCTGGTCATGGTTGAGCGAGTAGGTTCTTAGCGCCTTCAACAACCTCCCTGCCTCTTGGCGATGCCCTGGCATGTAGCCGATGGGAGCCCTGGTTTCCGTTTCGCATTGTAGACTCCTTATCTCGGATTCCGGCATCCTTTTCCTTCCACGAGTGTCCCTAGGACTCTTATTAACCCCTCTTTGCCCACTTCTGGACTGTCCCCATGTGCATACGCAGAGGGAATGTGAGTTTATCTTGGCGTGTGAAGTCTTTCGGGCATACCTAGAATTAGTATGACTTATACCTACGTAAACCTACACAGACTGGAGCTGCTGCAACAGGCGGCAGGTAGGCTCAGCTTGGTTTGAGGTACGCTTCCAACAGCTTTTCTGAAAGCATCATTTCAGCCTCGTCTGTTGTCAGGACTGGTTTCCTGAACAATGAGGCATCGTCGACTGCTATTCTGGGGCAAGCCGTCACCACAAAAGCATCGATATCTTTGATGGAGTTCAGCCGTTCAGGGTCTAAGTTGTCTGCGCAGAACAAGACGACTTTCCTTCCAGATTTCTCCAGCATATCTCTGACTCTGATTGCTCTAGCCAAGTCAAGCTGCCCCGACTTCAGCCCGATCACCACGCCAAGATTCTGGGCTGACCTGGCTTCCATTATGCAGCCGTAGCGAGACTTCACGTAGCGGCGCAACAGTCCTCTCGTGGTGCTGACTTCTCTCGAATACGGGTCGATGATTATTGACTCTTTCTTGGTCGCCAGTGCTAGGCCTATGGCATGGAACTCTCCCCCCGCAATAATGAGGAATTTGTCAACGCGGTCTGAGATGGACTTTGCCGTCGAGTAGTCACAACCAAGGACCTGTCCATCATTGATGATCCTCCCTTTCGCTTTTCCTATCAAGACCTTGAATCCGTTGTCCTCAAGGTACCTCCTTGCTACCTGTAGCTCGTGGATATGCTGAATCGTGGAGACCAAACCAACCCGTTTCGAACCGCTGAGGTGGTCTTTGGCCGCAGGTAAGAGATCCTGTATGCCGAGCGAAGCGAAGGCTTCTAAATAGATTACAGGAACACCTTGGCTTCCCGGCCATTCGGCGTGACCGTAGTGTATTATTAGATCGGCCCCCAGTTGAGAAGCAGCAATGGTTGCAAGATCACACGCCCCGTAGCATGTGTCGAGAGAGACAATCGTCTGCGAGCCGGTCTTCTCGCTGATCTTCTCAGCTATCTTGGTTGCGTGTTCAAGTAGACCGTCTGGAAATTGCAGAATTATTCTCCTACTCTTCCTAGATTCCACGTCTTTGATCAAACCGTCAACGTTTAGTTCATACGATGAAACAATCTCATCGCTTTTCATTTCTTGAGCAGCCCTCAAATGATGTGGGGTTATAATAGGAATTACTTAAATTCAGAGTAAGTGAGTAATTACTTGGAGATGATGACAAGCCATGAAGGTAACAGAGTTGAAAGCCTCGATGATCTTCGACTCAAAGGCGCGGCCTACTGTAAGGATCGATTTGGAATCCAATGGTATAAAGGTTTTCGCGTGTGCACCCTCGGGCACAAGCGTTGGGAAATTCGAGGCGCAGGCCTTTCCGAAAGAGGGGGTTGAAAAGTCCGTAGCGATCGTCAACAACGAGTTGCGAAAGGGTTTTGTTGGGTCTGAGATTGATGACCTAAGACAAGCGGATGGCAGACTTAGGAACTTTGATGGGACGAGTAATTTTAACAGGATGGGGGGAAACACGGCAATAGCCATTTCGATAGCAGTGGCCAAGGCTCTCTCACAGGCTAGCGGGGAAATGCTGTGCGAATACCTTGCCGATAGTGGAAAGATAAGACTTCCATTTCCGCTTAGTAATGTCATAGGGGGAGGGAAACACACATCTGGTGACTCCCTTGACATTCAAGAATTTCTGGTCATATCAACTGGCGCCAAAACGTTTGAACAAGCGGCGGCGTTCAACATGCAAGTTCACAAGGAAGTTGGCAACATGATGATCGAAAAGTTGCCCAAGTATGTCTTTGGCAGGAATGATGAAGGGGCATGGGCAGCACCTTTGAAAATAGATGAAGCCTTGAAGTTGCTATCGTCCGCGATTGAGAAGGTGACAAGCACTCTAGACACTGAAGGAAGAATTGGAATAGATATCGCGGCATCCGAACTCTGGGACGGAAAGAGATACGGGTACAAAAAAGAAAAGCAGTACCGTAGTGTCGGCGAGCAGTTAGACTACATGCAAGAACTGGCTGAAAGCTACAACATATTTTACCTTGAAGATCCTTTCCAGGAAGAAGACTATGAGTCCTTTGCCCAACTCAATCGGAAGCTGGCGGGAAGACGGCTTGTGGTGGGTGACGATCTTGTTGTCACGAACCCAGAGCGACTGAAAACTGCAGTAAGCCAGCATTCGGTCAATGGAGTAATAATCAAGCCTAATCAGATTGGAACGCTAACTGACACCGCAATAACCGTGAGAATGGCCAGTTCCAATAACATTGTTCCGATTGCATCACACAGGTCAGGTGAGACCACCGACGCAGCACTTGCGCACATAGCGGCGGGACTGAAATGCCCAATAATTAAGATAGGAATATCGGGTGGAGAACGCCTAGAGAAAATCAACGAGTTGCTTAGGATTGAAAAAAATGCAAAGGCATCTATGGCAAGCCTTCCATAGATGCGAAAAAGGCATTGAAGAACCCGACTACTTCGGCACGTGGCACCGCTCATTCTTCGGAGTGTGGGAGAATCTACAGGGATTGTCCGCCCTTCTTACTCCACTCGCGTATAAGCGTGTGCTTCCTAACGGGGCATCCTCCCCCGTGTAGCAACTTGCAGTTGTCACAATCTTGTCTAGTAAAAGCTCCGCACCTGAATTCGCAGGGATATCCCAACCAGGCACTCACCTATCAGTCTCTAGGAGGAGCTGCAATATATACTTTTCAATCGAAGCGGAAAGGTTCAAGGAGATAAGCTACGTTGCCTTGCAAAGAAATCTGCCACTTGGGTCGCGTATCATCATCTCTAGCTTCCTTCTCCTTATGGCCAGAGCAAGTGGAGTACAATCATGCAGGTCCGACTCACAGTGATCGATGTCGGTCAAAACCACGGTTTTGCCTTTGATACCCTTGCTTCTGGCTTCCATTATGCAAATCTGACACCATTTCTCCATGGGTCCACCCCCTATCCTTCAAGAAGCATGAGGAGTGTCTCTCTCAGTTCCCTAACTCGCTTTAGGCAGAAGAAGCACCGGTCTCTTACGGGACTCGCACTATTCTCACTGATTACTCCGATCTCAATAATCCTCAGCACTTCCGATAAGCAGTCTATCGCTTGGCAGATGATCGATGAAGGGATTTCAACGTCGTTATCTGAACAAGGTTTGGGGTCTCTTGTAAGGGTCCTCTGCGCGGACAGAATTATCTCAACCGCCTCCTAGGTCGCCTCTTGAGTATACGCATGTTGATAAATATGAATGATGAGGGACCTACCTGAAAGTGAAATAGTTTCTCAGTAGGGTGTCATCTCAGCCATCGAGCCAGCGACGCCTCCCCCTCCTTGGTGGCGCGAAGTCTTCTGAAGACTTCTCTCATCACACCTCTATCATAGCCACAAAGTCGAAAAACGGTCTTCTTGCTTAGTCTCCTACCACCTTTCTCGGCATCGATAATTCTGTGAACAACTTCATCAATGTCAACCATCACAATCCATCCAGATTGCCAGATTGTTTCCCTAGACTCTATAGCTCTACGAAATGGTTTTAATCTGTTTCCACAAGGCCACGGACACAGTCCTCACTGCGCTTCTGGCGCAATGGTTTCATGCCTCCGTACCTGGCTCTATACGGCAGAGCTCCTCCATCAGGTTTCCGGCTTAGGCAGGCGAAACTTGGTGCAGGCAGTCTTCGAAACCGCCAAACCACTATAGGGTGAAATACCGTTGCTGGATTGCGGGTCTGCGGGCTCCCATCCGGGCAATCCTTGAAGCCAGCCAGTCTCTCCTCATTCCCATTTTGCGCGCCTATTGACCTTGATTCTCATTGCCCGACGCAACTAGACCCCACAGAGAATTCACCGTTCCCGTAGAACCTCAGGCAACCCTAAACACATTCATTCAACAGCAGGGGCTACAGACATTCTCAAACGTCGAGTCAGATCATAAACACTGATGATAAATCACCGAACAGTAGGGAGACAAGGAGCGCTATCGTAATAATGAGAATTAGTGGAATCCTAAGTGGCACCCACAATTCAACGATGCCTCGACTAGTATTGTGGTTCTCGAGACTCAAGTTACCTAGACTGCTCAGTTTGACTAGTCGACCGTTCCTGACAACAATCGCTTCAGAGTCCATATGGCGACCTGATCTCGAGTTGTCTTTCTTCCCACGTTGATGATGATGCATAGCAGCCCTCTTGTATCCGAAAACAAGTAAGATCTTGCCCATTCTTGTCTTACACTTGGGCATCAAGCTTCCATTTTCAGGACGGCTTAGGAGGTTGTGTATTGCGTTGAGAGCGAGAAGTGTGGCAAGCAATGTGACAAGGTTGACCGTCGCCGACAGAGATGCGGTCATGGGCACTTCTGAGGGGTGAAAAAAGGGGTGAAGTGTGGGTACGAATACAGACAACATGATCATTGCCTTTGCATCAGAGCCACCAAACAGCCCAATCCTGAACAGAACCAGCGCGACTGGAAGTGTCAGTGCGAGCGACAGTAATATGTCTAACAGCATCCCAGCCGGGTCAGAAACCAAGCAGCCGTACACTGACGATAGGACAGCAACCACTGTTGCGACTAACCAAAATCTATTTGGAACGAACCCAGTTCTCTTGTCCATCCAAGAGGCGCTAGCCAACAATGATAGGCAGAGTAGAATCTGAACTGGGCTCGAGTATTCACTAGTCAACGATAACGACACCCCAGAAACTATATCTAAGCAACCTGTTTTAAACCCCAGAAGCGGAGAGCATCTTCCTTCGTCAGGTACCCACTTGCACGTGTCTGCCCGGCCTCAAGAATTCCACAATATCCTTAAGCTTGACAGAAGCGTTAATGGTATCTGAGCCTGAAATTGAGTTTCGGTTCCCGCATCGGCTAATCTCGGTCAGCATTGGCTTCCATGTAGCGAAGATGTGAGCGTGGATGAAGATTAATAGCAAGTACTACAAGTTCTACCAGATGCAGATGGACCTGAAGAAAATCAATCTTATCGAAGCCAAGAAAGTTCCTGGCCTCATAATAAGGAACTACGGTCCAAGCGATTCTGGTCAACTTGTGAAAGTCTTCAACCTAGTCTTCTCAGGGACAAACGATCCTTTTCCCATAATAACGGAGAGCGATCTTGGTGATCTGCCTTCTGACCGAATCATCATTGCCGAGATTCGGAATCTAGTTGTGGGTTTCCTGATGTGCGGAATTAAGAATATTGAAGGTAAAATGGTTGGCGTCATCGGGTATCTCGGGGTCCTGAAGGAGCACAGACGGAAGGGAATAGCGACATCTCTTGCAGTAGAAGCGGGCAAATACTTCCTTCAGAACAGACTAACGAAAATCATCGCTGAGGTCTTCTATCTGAGTAAGGACTCGTACAAATTCATAGAGGGCTTTGGGTTCGAGCAAACCGCGACAATACGCGTCCCGGGAGAAGAAATTGAGAGATCACTCTTCAGGGTCAAGCCCCCGTAGATGTGCGCTGACAAGTGACGTTTCGAGCCGGGCGCGATCAGGCGGCAGCCTCCTGCAAATGCATAGTTATTAAAGTGCGAATCAAAGCCTTGAAGGTCTGAAGAAGACCTATGCCGAGTACAGAAATTGTCTCATACACCTGATACTTCTCAAGCCCAAGTGCCTCTACGATCTCTCTGCGACCCATTGCATTTGGCAGATCCCGTTTGTTGAGCATCGTAATAAGAGGAGACTCCTTTCCAAGCCGATCCCCGAAAGTCTCTTTCAGCTCCCTCAAGCTCTCCATGTTTTCGCTCAACCGTTCCCTCGACGAATCCACAACAAACAAGACGCCGTCTGAATCCTTTGAGACGATCTGCCGTCTCTGTCTCTGGGTCGGGGCACCGGCAACAGTGAAGACATTGAATATAACTCGACCCGAAGCAGACATCGGAGCATAGTCGAAGAAGATTGTCCGTCCGTCTGGCCCCTCAATTGAAGTGAATCCACCCTTGGTCAAACCTTCCGAATGGTTGTAAATCCATCTAAGAGCGGTAGTTTTTCCCGACATCGATGGTCCCCATAGGACAACCTTGAAATGTATCCTCCCTTTGTCATCCCGCTTCATGTCCAAAGCCACCCCCTATTTCCAGCTTACTCCCAGCGTTGTTAGCGGCTAATAATAAGCGAGCGCTTCTAGTAGATATCTGTTACCGCTGTGTTACCCCATATTAATTACAAACTCACAAATAAACCTATCAATAGAGTGAAAACAGTTAAATGCTCAAGGGCGCAATCATCGATCCGTGTCATGCGGCTGTACCGTATGACACTCGAGCGATAGTAAGCCAAATAAGAGAGAACAATTCCCTAAGGCTCCAATCCTCTTCCTTGGGAAGGAGGAGAGAAGATGAAAGCGAAAGTGTTTGATAGGATCCTTGACTTCGTGATCATAAGTGCGGCGGCAGGCTTCGTCGTTGCCTTTGTCTACGCTGGGCTGCGCGGAACAGGTCTCACTCTAAAATTGTTTGCGGTGATATGGCTATTCATATACATCTTCGCTGCAACCCTCGCATTTCATGGAAATCTCAACGCCCACGAGGGCAACCTGCGCAGATATGCCATGGAGTGGATCATCGCTTGTCTAGTCGGGGCCGCCATGACGCTCTTTGTACTTGTAGTCGCCTGAGTGATTCCTTGAAAACGGGAAGGCTAACCCGATCGGTATGCTTAGCTCCCAGAAAAACACCCATTACCTCAAAGGTGGTCTCTGAATGTCAACAAACATAATTCGCGGCGTCCATCCCACAAGGATGGAGCTGATCTTGCTTCAGCGTAGGAGACTCTTGGCCGAAAAAGGACACAACCTGCTAAAGGAAAAGCGTGATGCCTTGATAATGGAATTCTTCAGCACCTTAGAAGATATCAGGAAACTGAGAGAAGACGTCAACTCTGCGCTCCAAATAGCGTTTAGAGAATTGCTGGAAGCAAAAATGGTTTTGGGACCGGCGAGAATGGCCGAGCTATCAATGGACATACCCAGCTCAGCTGGAGTAGATGTGGATACAAAGAACATAATGGGTGTGAGGGTTCCAATTCTGAGGCTTACGGAAGAGACCAAGAAGAACATGGTTCCCTACAATGTGCTCGATACGACGGCCAAAATGGACGAAGCCACCAAGAAATTCCAGCAAGCCGTGCAGATGATCGTCCGCTTGGCAGAGACGGAGATCGCTGTCCGAAAACTGGCAGAGGAAATCGACAAGACAAAGAGAAGGGTGAATGCCCTCAAGTACATCATTATCCCAAGAATAGGGAACACCATCGTATACATACAATTTCACTTGGAGGAAGTAGCAAGGGAGGATTTCTTCAGGCTAAAGAGAATAAAGGCGACACTGGAAAGAAGAGAATTGGAGCAAGCCAGATAGACGCCAGACTTCTTAGACCCTATTTCTTTTGCATTTTCAGGTTAAGGATTGCCTGGGCAAGGTCACCCTTGGACTCGACAAGTGCAGCGCGAGCCTCGTCCAGACTGACCCCAACTTGGCTGGCAACTAGTTCCACATCTTCAGATGAGATGGCAGAGGCCTCAACATGCTCAACGGCCGTGCGTTGCATTGGCGTGCCTATTACTTGGAAAACGTCACGGTCGCCTGCCTTCATTCTCGTGACCTGAGGATTCTGTATCACGAGTTCACTGCCTGAGGTCATGCGGAAGACGACCTCGGCAACCTCCCCAAGTTCTTCAAGTTTCACGCCCATTCTGTCCATCAATCGGCGCATTGCCCTGGGATCCATTCTTCTGGACGCCATGTTAGGAATTCACGCCCCTTCTCACTTTGATAGCAACACCACGCTTAAATCTCTTGGCTTCGTCCCCGCACAAGAGCGAACGACCAGTGGCTAAGACGCTGGAATCTTCAGAAACGGCGACTGCTTCGTTGCCTGCTCGGATTCCAGGTTCAGCTTCGGCTACGTGTTTTGCAAAGACATTTCCACCGCCCGCAATCTCAGAAACAAAGTCGCTTCTTACAACCATAATTGGATTCCCTTTTGTGCCAACTAGCCTCCTAGCCCCATCAATTGAAAGTGAGAATACGCCACTCTTGGGATTCAAAGTCGCGATGTAAACGTCTCCGTCCCTTATCTCCTTGATTTTACCAGTTCGTGGCGACGATGAGACACTAACACCACTGGGAAAAAGCAGAATGCCCGCTCCATCAGAAAACTGGTAGTCGGCGATCATCCGTATTTTTCTGAGTGTCCATTTGCCTCCTCCATCGCGCATAATGGACGCCTCTCCCGAGATTCCCATTGCTACCCATATATTCCGTTACATGAGTCCATGTTGGAGATAGAGCCACCTAGTACCTTAGTTACGGCTTTCTCAAAGTCGACCTGTTGCACTTTGCGCCTGAGTTCTCTGATTGCAAACATACCAGCCTCGGTACAGATGGACTTGATGTCAGCCCCAGTAGCACCCTCTGTCATCTTAATCAGGTTATTCAGGTTCACATCCTCAGACATATTCATCCTTCTCGTATGTATGGAGAATATCTCAAGACGAGCTACATCGTCCGGGAAGGGAAATTCAATAACTCGGTCAAAACGCCCTGGCCGAAGAAGCGCGGGGTCAAGTATGTCGGGGCGATTAGTCGCCGCTATTATTCTGACGTCTCCCCGAGAATCAAAACCGTCGAGAACGCTGAGAAGCTGCATCAGAGTCCTCTGCACTTCTCGATCGCCACTTGTCGCAACTTCGAGTCTTCTGCTTGCAACTGCATCTATCTCGTCGATGAAAACTATACTGGGGGCCTTTTCTCGCGCCAACTGAAAGACTTCTCTAACCAATCGGGCGCCCTCGCCTATGAATTTCTGCACAAATTCTGAACCAATTACCCTTAGGAAGGTGGATTTGGTTTCTTTCGCCACAGCTTGGGCAACCAGCGTCTTCCCCGAACCCGGGGGTCCGCACAGGAGGACGCCTTTAGGTGGATCTATCCCTATCTCCTCAAATATGTCAGGTTGCAGGAGAGGAAGTTCAACTGTCTCCCTTATCTCCTGTATTTGTTCACTCAGACCGCCGATATCGTTATATGATACAGGAGGAGCCACTTCAACCTCCATTCCGCGCACGAAGGGATCTTTTGTCTGAGGAAGGACCTCGACTACTGCAAAAGTCCTTTGGTTCAGCGCAACTTTGGCCCCTGGGAAGAGACTCTTGGGTATGCTCTTCGACACGTAAACGATGAAATTCGGTCCGGTAGAGCTCTTAACAACCGCGCGACCATCTTCCAGGATGTCAATAATCTGAGCAGCTATCAGAGGCGGCTGCCTGGCTTTCTCGATCTCAACCCTGAGCGAATGGAGCTCTCTTTCCAGTCTTGTTCTTTCAACTTCGATCAACTGTTTCTCATTTTCAAGTGAGCGAACTTTCTTCTCGAGATGCCTTGTATAAGACGATATATATGATTCCTCAACGTTGCTGTAGACCCTTTTCTTGGAACCCGATTCTAGCATCTCGGGCAAAGTGAGCTCCCACCAGAATGCATATGCGGATCTTAGTTTGAAAGATTACCAGAAGGTAAATAAACTCGACCTTATTAATCCTTGCTTTGCCGCGAAACCGGGAAGCGCCAGAGAGAGTAGTCGATCTGAATTTACTCCCGGAGCATCTGGAGGCTGGTACCTTGAGGTGCGAGATCTGTGGCACGGAGTTTCCTTCTAGTGGCATAATGATTGAAGTCGACGGAGCGAAGTTGATGGTCTGCGAGAGATGCAGGAGGTTCGGTACAGAAGTCAAGAAGCAGGCAAAGAAGAGCATCGTCTTGCCGGCAAAACCGGTACCGAAGGCGCCGCCAAGAGTCGCTAAGCCGAGCAGACCAGGACCAGCGCGCGAGAAGGCAAAGATAACCGTGATACTAGAGTACGACCTAGTCGACGATTATCCACAGCAGATTAGGTCAGCACGCGAATCTTCCAAACTCACGCAAAGCGAGCTAGCACAGAGAATAGGAGAAAGGCTTTCAATAGTTCAGAAACTTGAGACAGGCAAGATACGACCATCGGACGTAATCATAGAGAAGATAGACAGAGTGCTCCGCATCAATCTAAGAGCACCAGTTGAAGAAGACGTGGCTTCGCACCATTACCAGAAACCTGACCTAGAGCTAACGATCGGAGATATAGCGAAACCCTCGATTAGAAAGAAGGATGACGAGGATCAGCTTTGATTACCTTCTTTTTCCTGGTAGATGGAACCACGCGGATTCTCGCGCTAGGAAACTCCAGGTCGAACTCAGCCCCTTCAGACAAGAGGTGCATAAATACTGCAAGTGCAGAAACCTCGCTGTGTGGCTGATTAGTAATTGAAACGTTCCAGTCTGCGATTTGGTAGAGTTCCCCGGGAACTTTCTGGCTTCCCACAATCAGCAATAGATCCGTGTCACAGGACCTTACCTCATCTATCACGCTTCGTACATCGGAACCATACATAGTCAAATGAACTGACTTTCCAGCTGATCGCCAGTTGTCAAGGAATTTTCTCCAAGACGTAATATGCTCGACTCTGAATTCCCCGCCCCAACTCGCCACAACCTTGTTTATGCTTCTTATGAGTGCCTCGTCGTTCTCTCCTGATACGAACATGCCCTGGGCTCCAAACGCCCTGGCAACGAGCGCCACGTGGGTTGTCAGTCTAGGATCCCGTTTCCTCCGATGGCCCAACCTGAGCACGAAAACTCGTTTCAACAGCTAATCACCCGCAACAATAGCGAAAACTGTCGGTGAGACTACTCATAATCTGCTTATTCTCTCTTCGATAATGAATCGAGTGAATGTTTTCAAGTTAGATATAATTTTTAAGTGATCAGTCCCTATTATACTTAGGGAGACGACCGGCCGTTCAGCAGTCTGTACCGCGATATCTGAGGGTTATATTGTACAATAATTAGAGAGGAGTTGCCCCTATGAGTTCCAAAGGCTACGATACCGGTGACATGCTAGCTTCTATAATAGGTGAGATCGGGGGGGATGAAGCGGTCAAGGTCGCCGTAGCCTTGGCTAACGAAGAAGAAACCACAGATGAGAAAATAGCGGGATCCACTGGGATGCGGCTGAACGCCGTCAGAAAGGTTTTATACCGACTTCATGAGAACCACCTTGCATCCTATCGGAGGACGAGGGACAACAACACGGGATGGTTCGTCTATTTTTGGAAGCTCAACCCGGAGAAGATATCTGACCTTGTCAGGGATAGGAAAAGGCTCGCACTGCAGAAGCTCAAGGAACGACTGTCATACGAGAAAGAACATATCTTCTTTCATTGTGGCAATGAGCAGTGCCCGAGATGCACTTTTGATGAGGCTGTAGAGCTTTCATTTCAGTGCTCGACCTGCAAGCGCCCACTGCAATTCTACGGCAACAACGGGCTCGTAGGTGTTCTAGAGGACAAGATCAGAAAGCTTGAAGTAGAAACTAATGCGTAGACACCTTAAGAGTCAACATCCAGACTTTGCCGACGGGACTTCTAGGGCGGGTGATCTAGCCTGGTTATGATGCCGCGCTTACAACGCGGTAGAAGCCACCACTCAAAAGATTGCTTCCGCGAGAATCGCCGGTTCAAATCCGGCCCCGCCCACTACGCGCGGTCCTCAAGAATAAAAAGGTGGAGAGTCTATTCTGGTGTTGCTAGACGCTGCGACTACAGAGGGATAAAGGGGCAGCCAGGTTCACCAGACATCTGCCGCTGTACTGGGTTGGACTTGTATAGCAACCTTGATGTCGCAACCACAAACAGAGGCAGGATCCTCTTCACACTCTCGTTCATCTGCTTCACACTCTTTTCCTTTGACCAAGCGTCTGGTCAAGGCTATTTCAACACCACTAATGCCATGTGATGTGAAGCAGATGGCATGGACGCCCACTGAAGAAGAGGAGAAAAAGTGGCGCGTTGCTATGATTCTCGAGAGAGGCGCCGGGGACGGGATTTGAACCCGCGCGACCCGAAAGAGTCACGGGCTGTCCTAGCATTTGTCACTCAAGGCCCGCGCCGTAGTCCACTTGGCTACCCCGGCACGTTTCAATACGACTAAGGCGAGGCACGACCCCGCGTACAGGTGCTCACAGCGAGTAGATACGCCAATTCTCAAGAAGCCGACAGGTTTTTCCACCCGAAGCCCAACCCAGCTAGAAGCCGAGCACAAGTTCTAGCTTACCCTTCGCAGATCAGAGACGAATGCGCATCCTATCGCTTAGACGATCTCTATTTCGATGTACACATCCTCTGGAATCCTGATCCGCATTATCTGCCTCATAGTTCTCTCATCAGCGTCGAGATCTATCAGCCGTTTGTGGACGCGCATCTCCCATTTGTCCCAAGTGTGAGTACCTTCTCCACATGGAGACTTTCGAGTGGGCACTAAGAGATGCTTTGTAGGGAGAGGTATCGGTCCAGAAATCCTAGTCCCAGTCTTAATGGCAATATTCTTTACCTGTTTGCAGACGTCGTCAAGTCGGTCAGAACTAATGCTTGACAACTTGATTTTGGCTTTTTGAACCATTGAACTCACCGATGATCGCGCTGAGGCGTAAAAGAAAGGGAGTGTGAGACGTCAGCCCTACTTGTCAGACTTGACTACGTCCTTCACGATCCCGACTGCGATTGTGATTCCCATATCTCTTATGGCGAATCTCCCGAGCTGAGGAAAGTCAGCAAACTTCTCGATTACTAGAGGACGCGCAGGAACAAGTTTCACGACTGCATTGTCCTTTGATTTGATGAAATCTGGGTTCTCCTGTATCACTTGACCTGTCCGCGGGTCTAACTTGGATATCAGCTTCTCGAACTTGCATGCCACAGTCGCCGTGTGTGCGTGTAAGACAGGAGTGTAACCGACGGCCACGCTCGTGGGGTGCTGAATCACTACGATCTGTCCTGTGAATTCTTTTGCAACAGTCGGAGGATTGTTCACATGACCAACCACGTCACCCCTGTGCACCGTTGCCTTGTCAATGCCTCGGACGTTGAAGCCAATATTGTCACCTGGGACAGCCTGATCGAGGCGCTCATGATGCATTTCGATAGTCTTTACCTCACCCTTCCCCGATCCCGGCATGAATATGATCGAGTCACCCTGCTTGAGCACGCCAGTCTCCACCCGTCCTACAGGAACAGTTCCAGCACCGCTAATCGAGTAGACGTCCTGAATCGGGATTCTCAGCGGCTTCTCCGTCGGTTTAGGTGGAACCGTCAGGTTCTCCAGTGCCTGAAGTATTGTTGGGCCCTTGTACCAAGGCATCTTCTTACTCAGTTCGGTCAGGTTTTCACCCACCCAAGCAGAAACGGGGATAAATGGAACCTTCTCAAGTTTGTATCCCACGACCTTGAGAAGTTCTGAAGCTTCCTTCTTTACCTCTTCGTACCTGTCCTGACTCCAGTTTACCGTTTGGTCATCCATCTTGTTGATCGCGACTATCAACTGGTTTACACCCAGCGTGAATGCCAGGAATGCATGCTCGCGTGTCTGTCCTCCCGGACCAATCCCCGACTCGAATTCTCCTTTCTTGCCAGAGATCACAAGTATTGCTGCATCAGCCTGGCTCGCCCCAGTAATCATATTCTTAACGAAGTCCCTGTGACCAGGTGCGTCGATGAAAGTGAAGTAGTACTTGTCCGTTTCAAACCTCTGGAACATTATGTCAATAGTGACTCCCCTTTCTCGCTCTTCCTTGAGCTTGTCCATCACCCAAGCTATGTACTCTGATCCCTTTCCGATCTTCTCTGCCTCTGTCTTGTAAGTGTCCAGAGTACGTTTGTCAACGGCGCCCTTCTTTATTAGCAATTGGCCACCCAAAGTGCTCTTCCCATGGTCGATATGTCCTATTACTATCAGGTTCAAGTGCGGTTTCTTCTGAGACATTTCGGATTCACTCCTTCGATCGATCTGCTAAACTTAATCGGAATTAACCTGCTAAGCAGTGACTACCATATCTGGCTAAGAGTTTATAATTCTGATCCCTTTCGCCTTATAAAAGTTTTTGGTAGGATTGACTGGTCTGCGCTGTGTACTCGCGTCCATCAAGGACGAGAAACCAGCATAATCTCACACGTCTGAGAGTTTGCACCGACCTCTCTTTCCTAGTTGTGTTTAATAGGCTTCTTTCCTTACATTCCATAGGGTTTTTGCTGTTGACCTATGCCGAGCTTCCTGCATTGTGTATAACCTTAGCGACAGTTACTTGGCTGATCGCGCTTTTCGTGTTAATGAGAGCGTGGAGAAATAAGGACCTAAGGCTCTTGCCCTTCCTGCTACTCGATGTCATCATATCAGGAGTTTTCCCTTTCATCTTGTCAGGTCTGGTTGCGCTTGACCTCACTACTGTCCAGAAACTCTTCCTATCCGCATTCCTGCTCTACTCAACAATAGGTTCCATCTACCTTCTTTTCCCTTCTGCCGGAAGAAGAATCCTGATCCCATTTGCTTCCCTATACCTCCTTCTCGCAGTCCTCCAGTTGCTCCTAAGACTCTTGTATGACCCTATGGTATTTGGTTTTGCCCTGTTCACGTACAGCTTTATGGATGAAGTTAACATAGCGACACTTTCCGCGCTAGCCCTCACTATTCTGCTTCCTTTCTGCACGCAGCTTACCCGCAAAATAGGCATATTGGTTGATTCAAGGCGACTTGACGGCATTGTCAGCTCCACTGAAGTCGAGAGCGGCAATGCAACAAGGCAACCCTCCAGTCCTAGCCCAGAATCTCTTCCAAGTAGCCCATCAGCATCCGTTTTGCGTGATGCCGTGAGGCTCTTTAATCAAGACCGATACCGGCAGTGCATAGAATACTGTGATACGGAGGTAGAGCGTATGCTGCTGTCGAAACTAGGTGAATTGTGCTCAGCCAGGATAGATCTTCCCATGAGGTTACAGGATCAGGTAACCATGTTAGAGTCAAAGAACATACCAATACGAGGAAAAGGCATATTGCAGTTACGGGAACTCCGTAATCGCCTTACAATGTCCACCCTCAAGTCGACAGGACTTCAGGCAAGGTGGGCAATTAGAGTGCTACGCAGAACCACAAGGGCTTTTGCGGGTCTTGAAGACTCCTCTCCCCCCTCCGTCGAGAGTCAGCAGCTACTAAGTTCAGAAACCCCTCAATGACTAGGGACTCGGCTATAGATAGTAGAGTATGTTGACAAGCAGAAACTCTACCAACCCACAGAATCCTCCTATTTTGTCCAGCAGACTAGCTCTCTTTAGTGCCTTGGGAGCCCCGTGGCGACTCAATGCAATTAATGATGAGCCCAGGACGACCAAGCTTCCTAAAACGACCAGGGGCAATGGGATCATTTTGGCCCCATCCATGAGCCAGCTAAGGCTGAAGAAGAGTATACCAAAGGAATTGGATGCTGCTGCAACCTTCGCGGCTGTTCCGGTACCGTACCGGCGAGCTATCGTCTTTACAGATCTCAGTTTGTCTCCCCTAAGATCTTCGATTCCTTTGATTACTTCTCTTCCAAACAATACGAATGTTGCCGTTAAGAAGTATACCCAAATCACGGTAGGAAAGAAGAGAAGGGCCTCTCCACTAATCAGAATGAATTCATTACGCGACTCCGCAGCCACTATTGATCCAAAAAACATGCCAAAGCTAAAGCTCGACGCAACAGCAATATTGCCTATGGGTCCCAAGGCCTTCACCCTGGCTGCGTAAACATACCCAAATGCGGCAAAAACCATCGCCATGATACCAGCGATCAGGCTTATTGCAAAGGCAAGCGCACCACCTACGAGCCACAGCGTCAACGTTAATGCCTTAGCCTGCCTTAATGTTAGAGCTCCGCGCGGTAGCGGCCTGCCTGGCTTGTTTACCTTATCAACTTCAATGTCATAGATGTCATTGATAATGTTGCCAGCAGCAGCAATGAACACATAGATGAGATAAGTAAGAACCAGAATCTCATACAATCTCGAGGGAAAAGGCACACCAAGTTTGGACAGAAGCGTTGAAGGAGGCAAACCTGCCAAATTAAGTGAATACACTCTGTCTGTGGCAAGTACACCTATTACACAAGTCAACGCTCCCATTAGGCAATTGTGGGGGCGGGTGATCTCAATCAGAGATTTCAATTCCAACCAAATTCCCTCAGTGGCACAAGGAACCAGTACACGGTAGTTAAGAATCCCAGAAACCCACATATAAATGGGTAGGATGGTGTCTCTTATGTACTTGGTGACTATTCGCTCTGTGCTGACTGGGGGTTGCGGGTCTTGACCGCCTGCGATAATGTCGATGCAGCTCTGGGAAGAGTCAAGGCCGACCTTGTTATCAAGGACGCAAAGATAGTTGACGTAAACACCCGGGAGATATACGTATCTGACATAGCTACTAAAGGAGAAAGGGTCGTCCTGGTAGGCGATTCCTCTGGATTAGTTGGGAGTGCCACGTCAATAATCAACGCGGACGGCATGTACGCGGTCCCAGGTTTTGTCGATGCACATCTCCATGTTGAGAGTAGCATGCTCACGCCCACTGAATTCTGTAAAGTCGTGACAGGTCATGGCACTACAACAATAATATGGGATCCGCACGAAGTCGTGAATGTTGCCGGCATAGAGGCGCTGAGAATAGCTATCAGGGAAACTGCGAGGCTTCCTCTTCATGTCTACTTTGTTGTTCCTTCCTGCGTCCCCTCCGCGCCCGGTAAAGAGACCTCAGGAGCCTGCGTCAGTACTGCGCAGGTTTCGGAAGCATTAGGTTTGGATAGGGTTATTGGGCTAGGAGAAGTAATGGATTACCCTGGTGTTCTGTCATGTTCCACGGAAGTAATAGGCAAGATTGAGGAGGCTCGACGAAGGCGCGTGATAATCGACGGTCACGCTCCTGGATTGCGGGGAAAGGAACTATGTGCCTACATTGCTTCGGGCGTTCGCTCAGATCATGAGTCTGTTAGTGGAGAAGAGGGACTAGAGAAGCTCCGCCGTGGGATCTGGCTAATGATAAGGGAAAGCTCGACATCAAAGGATCTCAGCAATCTCATCAAGCCCCTAGTTGAAGGCAAGGTGGACACCAGGCATTGTATGTTCGTATCCGATGATAGGTCGGTCAATGATCTTATTCTTGAAGGGCACATTGATCATATCCTGCGCAAGGCCATATCTGGGGGTATTGACTTCATGACAGCCGTCCAACTTGCGACAATCAATCCAGCAACCTACGCTCGATTGGACAGTGAGACAGGTAGCATATCGCCCGGTCGATTTGCGGACATTCTTCTTCTTAGTGATCCTGGCAAGGTTAGAATAGGGAAAGTCGTCATTGGCGGGAGACAATTAGATCGCGGTCTTACATATGGGGATTTCAAGTATCCAAGAAAGCTTACAAGAACAGTCAAGTTAAAGAGAAAGCTTGTACCCGCTGATTTCGAATTTGAGTCGAGTAATGATGAGGAAGCTGATGTCACTGCCATTGGAATGAGAGAAGGAACTCTCTTAACATCTAATGAGAGAAGACGGGTTAAGACCAGCCATGGAGCTATCCAGGCCCCCAGAGACGTCCTTCTCGCCTCAGTTGTCGAGAGACACCGGCGCACTGGAAACGTTGGAAAGGGCTTCATAGTCGGGTTGGGTCCCCTTGATGGAGCGCTTGCGCAAACCATCGCTCATGACTCCCACAATATGATAGTCGTAGGATCCAATTCTAGAGACATGCTGAATGCTGCCAGGGCAGTTTATGACATGCAGGGGGGGATAGCGTTATCAAGCCGCGGAAAGCTTGTTGCTTTCTTGGCTCTTAATATCGCGGGTCTAATGAGCACAGAGTCTGCTGAAGAGGTTGCTAGGAAGAAGGAATTAATTGAGGGAGAAGGGCGGAAGTTGGGGCTTTGGGCAAAATCCCCAATAGCGAGCCTTAGTTTCGTGTCCTTGCCTGTGATCCCTTCACTCAGATTGACCGACAAGGGTTTGCTCGATGTCGACCGAGGGGTCTTCATTGACCCAGTTGTAAGATGAAAACCTGATAATGTTGCAGCCAACCTGTTTCAGATAATGGCGGTTGATGAACCATCATGGGTAGCTATGACTTGCATGCAGTTCCTGGAAGGTGGACGTGGAAGGCCTCCCTCGACGTGGCCTTGTTCACGCTATTGCTAAACATCACACTCTCTTTTGTGCTGACAGCTTTGTTGCAGAACGTCTCTGGCTCACTCAACCAGCCGATACTCGGTACACCGCTCGGGACATCGTTTCTGGGGGCTGCAGAAGCAGTTTTCTTGATTCCGCTGTATCTCTATTCGAAGAGATTTGAGGTAAGTCGTCTCCAATTGGGAGTACATGTAGCGAACTGGCGCCAGGGGCTCACTGATGTGGCGTGTGGGTTTCTGTTTGGACTGGCAATGGTTCCCGTCTCAGTTTCACTATCAACATTAAATGAGTTGATACTTGGGCCACAACCTGGAGGAGAGTATATTAGGAGATCCTTTTCTGTGGCTTCACCTCTTGAGCTTGCTCTTCTTCTATCCGTGATCGCCTTTGCCGTGGCGCCCGTAGAAGAAGTCATTTCAAGGGGATTCATCCAGCAAGGCTTCGAGAGAGGCTTCGGGAAGCTCAAAGGCCTCGTTCTAGCATCTTTCTTGTTCTCAGTTATGCATCTTGATTTCTGGTCGATTTTTCCCTTGCTGATTTTGGGCATGCTCCTCGGCTTTGTTTTTCAGCTTAGGGGCGGGAGGGTTCTAGCACCGATCACTTCCCATGCCGTGTATATGGTATGCTTGGTTATCATTGCTTCAACATGAGGAATCGCCAAGAGAGATGTTAGGGCTACCCCATCACCGAAAACTAGCATATTTCTGGGAGGCATGGGGAGGTCTTGAAACCGCCTACAGGGGTAGCCGTACTCCAGTGGGAAGACTTGGGGATAAAAAGACCACTAGCAGAATCGAATAATCGTAGGAGAAAAGGCGAGTGAACGAGACACGCATCGTCTCTGACCGGAGCCGTGGATTACTGTTTCCCCCATGATACTCGTTGTTGGGCTTTTTATATCGCGCCCAAGAAGACGATAGTAGCAGATCCAGATATCAAGTAGTAAGGAGGAAGTAAGTTGTCGGAGGCTCTTTGTGCCTATTCACAGAACAGCGTTCTAAAGATCGTGGTGGCTGGAGATGGAGGCGTCGGGAAGACTAGCCTAATCAGAAGGTATGTTTCAGATTGCTTCAATCCATCTGAGCACATAACAATTGGCTGTGACTTTCACACCAAAACGATAGAAGCTGAAGTAGGGGGCAAATACAAGTTACAAATATGGGATCTCGGTGGTCAGGAGCAATTTAGGATGCTGCTGCCATTATGGTCAAAAGGTCTTAGAGGGGCAATCCTGACCTTTGACGTGGGAAGCATAGAGTCGTATCTACACCTTGATGAATGGCTAGCGCTTATACTGAATGGAGAGAGGCACAGAAAGTTTCCTATAATCGTTGTTGGAAACAAGAGAGACTTGTCGGATGGCGCGATCAGGGAGAGTGATTTGGAGAGTTATGTTGCTAAGAGGGGGTTGAACGCTTACTACTTGGTGAGCGCCAAGGATGGCACCAGTGTTGCATCTCCATTCGTAGGTCTTCTCAACCTGATCCTAAGCACCGAAGGCGTGAGTGGTGGTTCTCAAGATGGAAAGCAGCAGGCATCTGCAGCAGAACTACTTGGATGAGACATTCGATGCCCGAGGCTTCTGCTCCCTCTGCGGGCGTCTCGTCTCAAGAAGTTTCTCGAAGAGATTTGTCATATCTGAGGAAGAAATATCGCGGATAATGGATCAAGAGAACATACAAATCGAGCCAACTCCTCACGTCCACATATTCTGGATTGACAGGAATTTCTGCGTTCGAAGAGTCGAGGGAGTAAAGGTGCGGGACGAAGGGCTGAAGACCCAGACCCGAATAGTGGACGAAACCCTCAACCCTCACAAGGAGAGTAATGTGGTTCTCCTCGGCGATAATTTCATATCTAGCTTCAACAAGATAGGAGGCTTTCTGATTAGAAATGGGAGTACTGTCATAGAATCCATGCCAAGAGCCACCGAAAACTCCCTAATAACAAAGTACTCCTCTGATCACGATGTTGCTGTTTCTATCCTGCCATGCAACTCTTCCAGCATTTCGAATCTCTCGGAATGGGTCAAGACATTCGTGAAGGCAATAGAGAATTCCCAGAAAGACCTAGATTCAAACTCCATTTGGCTAGCACTGAGCTACGGGGACACGAATGCGGAGAGGGTGCCCGTGGCCGTTGACGAGAAGATAATCTCTCTGTTGCTTTCGTCCAGACATCTTGCCGCCACGCTTCGACCTGAAATCAAATCTCTGATCTTGAGTTTCTCAGATGAGCTGGGCGTGGAGCTGGACAGCGTAGAGCAATCCTTTAACCTGAAAAACCTATACGACGAGGTCGAGGATATGATAAAACGAGTTGGCGTAGGCAAGACTTCAAAGCTGTTCTTCAAGCTCTTCAACAATAGGATGCTCAAGATCGAGCGGCTAGCCTAGATCCAGCAAGTTGAAGCGCGAGTTCGTTCTCCTTCTTTGTCAATGCTGGGCCGTGGTCGGTATATGGAGTCAGAGATCAGAGATGCCAATATTTATATGCCGCGTTTTCTCTTCTCAATCCTAGCTCAGCTTCCGTTACGCACGGAGAGAAGAAGCATAGAGAGCTCAAAAGCTACTCTAGAGGAAAAGGTGTCGCGAGTTGACGCTTGAGACGCTAGTAGATTCCGGAAAGCGATTCCTACTTTTCGGTGGCAAGGGGGGAGTTGGCAAAACGAGTTGTGCCGCGGCCACATCAGTATGGGCGGCAAACAGGGGGTACGACGTGCTTGCAATTAGCACCGACCCAGCCCATAGCCTTGGGGTCATCTTTAACCAGAAGATAGGACCTGAAGTCAAGGCGATCAAGGGAGTCAAGAACCTATCTGGGCTAGAGATAGATCCAAAAGTAGCGTATGGTCAACTACAGGGCGAGCTCTCGAAAACAGGAAAACAAGATCTCTCATCCCTTGGTATTGATTCCATGAGCGATTTAGACGTTGGCGCGCCTCCAGGTGCGGATGAGGCATTGGCATTCGCTAAGGTGTTGGAGTACATCGAGAAACCTGATCACGATCTCATAGTCTTTGATACAGCCCCGACAGGTCACACTCTCCGCCTGCTGTCATTGCCTGACGTACTAAACAGTTGGCTGGGCAAGATGATCAAGTTGAGGTTCACCATGGGCAAAATTTGGGGCGGCCTCAAGAGCCTTGTCGGACGAGGCGCCGAAGAGAAGGATGATAGCATGAAGGCCTTAGAGAGGATGAAGGGGACAGTCGAGAAGGCTAGGGCTGAACTCAGCAACAAAGATAGGACCAGCTTCGTTCCAGTAATGATACCGGAGGCAATGGCTGTGGAGCAGACTGAGATGCTCCTGACCGCACTATACGAATTTGAGATACCTGTCTCGCATCTAATTGTAAACATGATCTTTCCAGAGGATGTGTCATGCAAGTTCTGCGAGGCTAGGAAGAAGATGCAGGATCGCCACCTAGTCGAGATCCGCCGGTTGTACTCGGATCAGTTTAGGCTCACCGAATTGCCACTTCTCGAGGCGGAGGTGAGAGGACTAGACGAAATCAAGCACCTGTCAAAGTATCTTTTTGCAGACAAGAGTTAAGCCCAGGACAACATCCCTACAAAATCGCGAGGATGCCCCTTCAAGACCCGCCCTCAGAGGGGATGGATTCCTGCCTGCTCAGACAAATCCACTTATCATGCGGGTCGACAAGATGAATACCACCAAGAACACGGACGCCGATGAACACAGATAGACGGCTGGCTTCTCTATTCCGACGGCTTTTGCAACGTTGAATGTGTTTGTTAGCGTCATTAGTAGGAGAACCATGACTGAGACCATGGCATCGCTGCTCCAGAGCGACGACGTGAAGAAGCTAAGACTGAACTGTCGCATACCGACCATCATGAATAGCGGCGAGAGAGCCGCGATTAGACCCAGAGCTGCAGAGGAGAATACTGAAAGAAGCTTCGCCTTGAATCTCTGGGCTCCCAGAACATTCTCTCTTTCTTCAATCAGAGTCTGGTTCTCTTTTATGTAGGATGCAACGTCTATCAGCCGCTCGCCTGCCACTTCAGCGGTTCTCTCAATCATGAGAGGCAGAGTACCTAGGACTTGGCGACACTGGGGATTCGAAAAGCTGTTGGCGAATCGCATCCAAGCTTCGCCGAATGTTTCACCGTCATAGATAATTCTGTATGTCAATTCATTGAGAATTGGGCTGAGCCATCCTCGATATATCTCGCTCGCTCTCTTTACGGCTCTCTCAGGGGACACGTTCTCTCTATGTAGCAGCTCTCCCAAAATTGACATCAGAATGATTGTTTCTTGCAGTTCTTCTTTCAGCGTGTGGTTCAGCAGACCTTTGGCGCGCTGACCGCTGTTCTCCCCGCCAAGGATCTGTACGTTTCTGACAGGTTTCATCAGTCTTCTTTGAAGTACATAGAGAAGGACACTGAACAGTAGGGCCACGAAGACCATGGAAAGCAGGTTACGCCACAGGTTATTTATGAAAATGGCTATTGAGAAGATGATAGGCCAGAAAGTTCCAAATCCGACTATAAGGAGTATTCTCGTCTCTGTCTGCATCGTGTATTTCTCGTATTCGAATTCAGCTTCGCCTCTTCTGCCTTGAAGTACTCTCTTGATTTCGCTCCACTCCAGATTGAGAGATATTGCGTCCATTAGGTGCCTCCGGAGTGTCTCACAAGGCTGATAATTCGCATACCTCATGACAAGCTCCTCAGGTCTATCGCCATTGTTCACATGTTCGACGATTCTTGAGAAGGCTTTCGAGACGATAGGGTGTTTACCCATTACTACCATTTTGGCCAAGTCAAAAATGGATTCTGACCCAGCTGAGGCCAATATGATCTCTTGAAGGATGAGGGGGGTCTCATAGGAGATTGTCAGTTTCTCTCTTTCAAGCTCCCTTGGAATCCAGTTTAAGAACCAAGAAGCAATACTGTAGGCAACTAACAGACCAATTAAGAGACTGAGATAGCCCACTAGATAGAAGAGCAGTGATGCTGAGGCAGCGAAGCTGATGAGGAACACCAGCGCTGACCCCGCGGCGACATCTTGGGGGATGAGACCGTACCTATGGCAATGTCTCGTTGTGATCGATGTCTTGCCCTTAAGTAGCCTGCCGCCAAGCGCACGCGCCACTCTGTGGTTCGTCGCTGTTTTGCAGATTTTGACAAAAGTCTTAGGGTTGGTCAAGACAAGTCCATCTCACTCAGGAGCTCAGTGAATTGATGCGAAGGAAGCGCCTCAGTTGCTCTCAATTAGGTATTTTTGCCCGATCGTTATAAACTCCGAGTGACTGGGTATAACCTAGGGAGACTGGATAGGTCTGACCGCAATTCTCATCTTATCGAGAGATGATTCATCTCAATATTGAAGATCTGATCACTACACCAGGTGTTGTGCTAGGCTTGCAGGGCGTCGTTCTGGCCGCTGGGACAGGTACAAGAATTATGCCTCTGACAGAGACAATTCCCAAGGCACTTCTACCCATTGCGAATCGACCCATCCTGGAATATGTGTTGGATTCGCTGGAACGGGCTGGACTCAAAGAAATAGTTGTTGTTACGGGGCATTTAGGACGAAAGTTAGAGGAATTCTTGAAGGTTTCACTGGACCATGGAGACGCCGATGTCAGACCCGTTAATGCTATTGATTATGGAAGAGGACCTATCTTCTCACTACTGGCGGCAGAGAACCATGTCACGGATGACTTTGTTCTGGCACCTGTTGACTTGATCCTCGCACCTCGAATACTTGCCAGACTCTTGTCAAGTCGTGTCGAAGAGGATACAGCCTACATAGCAGTTCGGGATCGGGATCAGGGAATGGGGGGAACTCCAGTCACATATTATCAGCCCCCAGCAGATGATCTCGGCTCCGTGGTTGCGTTCGGGCCTTCTGGTGCGCGGCGAGATAGCATGATGAAAGGCAAGGTCGCTGTGGGCACCTCTGTAGGCGTTACAGTGTGTCCAAGGAAGATATTCGACTATGCACACGCTGCAGCCAGGAATGGCTCAACGAGGGTCGTTGACGCACTCAACCTCTTCTTCTCCGAAAATGGCAAAGGAAGATGCGTTAAGATTGGCGATGAAGATTACTGTTTCGATGTTGACACTGTTGAAATGGCTCTTTCTGCTAACAGGTACATCCTTCAAAACTCACTTATAGGAGACAAACCTAGAGGAAAGCTGTTCCCTGACCAACTTGCACTCTGGTCAAGTGACGAATCTCCCGATTCAAGTCATTCAATCGCAAGGATTATTGGTCCATCAATTATCGGCAGAAGTTGCGAAATAGGAGTCGGAAGTAGTCTAGGACCATTTGTCTCTGTTCAGGACGACTGCGTCATAGGGACCAACGTGACTTGCACGAATTCAATAATAACCGGCGGGTCAAGGATAAATGCTGGTAGCACGATAAGGGATGCCATAACTATAGACCACGAAATCATATCCACCGGAAGCCACAGAGGAACAAACCCACACAGAGATGGGAAAAATTGACTGAGAATAGACTGAGGCTGAGAACGGTATTTCGACCAGTGATTGATCCCGTAGCATCCCTATTCACGAGGCTGAGACTAACCCCCAACATGGTGACAGCATTTGGCGCGTTACTGGCTACCACAACCCCATTCTTGATGGCGAACAGCGAATACCTGCTCTTCGGCATAATGGTTTTTCTTGTCGGGTTTCTGGACGGTGTGGATGGCGCGATTGCACGTATGACTGGGACCTCTACCAAATGGGGAGGATTCCTGGACTCGATGCTGGACCGCTATGGCGATTCACTGATTCTACTGTCATACCTCTTCATCCCAGTAGCTGCGCCACTCGGCGAAACCAAGGTTCTTGCAATTCAATTCAGGATGTGGATCTGCGTCGCGATCATAGGCTCGTTGATGGTCAGCTACACAAGGGCGAAAAGTGAAGCGATTGGAGTTAGACAGGCGGATGTTGGCATAGCAGCAAGATCCGAGAGGTTATTATTATTGTCAGTGACGGGGATTTTGGGCTGCATTAATGAGTATATTGCAGTCTACGGTCTAGTGGCAGTGGCAGCATTGGCCAACTTCACCGCGCTTTACCGAATAGCCCACACTAATGCGATCCTGCGAAGGGAGGAAGAGAATCTCAAACAGTGTGGAAAGGATGTGCATCCAAAAAGAGGAAATCGTCAGAGGCATTCATGACAATAGGAAACCAGTATATGAAGGAGGGATAGCTAGTTGCCTGCGTTCAGAATAGATTTCTACGTTCAAGCAACATTAGACCACGAAGTGCGGTTTGAGGAAGACTCCAAAAGAATGATGGAGACTCTCAGGAAGATTCAGGTCCTGAAGAACATTAAGATGAGTGAAGTGAAGTCGTCTAACGACAAATGGTTCGAGTTCGAGGGAAATATCGATATTCCCCAAGGCTCTAAAGCATTTCTCGCACTGCTGAAACGCAAGGATCAAGAAGATCCATACAACATTTTCTTGAGGATCGACGTGAACAAGGAGTCCGATACCCGAGAAAGGGCTGAGAAGGAGACTAGGGAATGGATTGAGAGCACATTTGGCCAACCCGTAAAGGGTGCAATGGGCATCGCCAAAATCAAGATCGCGACTCCGCTTGAGATCATCAAGGACAAGAAGGGTAGCCGCAAGTCGGTCGCCTAGCCAGAGCCGAGTGAACTCGATTACCTGGGATAAGTGTCAACACGAGAAGTAACGTGATAGAATTTTGCCAGAGAAAGCAGGAAGAACTAGGATACTCGTGGGAGTCGAAGGGGTCGAAGAATCAGCAAGGACGAATGACATTATCATAGTTGTGGATGTACTCAGAGCTAGCAGTACCATAGTCACCGCCCTTGCCAACGGGGCCTTGAGCATTTTGCCGACTCTGACCGTAAAGCAGGCGAGGGCAACAGCGAGGTCGATGCCCGACTCAATTCTTGGCGGGGAAAGAAAGGGATTGAGAATACCCAAGTTTGAGCTTGGAAACTCCCCCCTTGAGTATACAACTCAAGCTGTGAAGGGCAGGAAGATAGTATTTACGACGACCAATTGCACAAGAGTACTCGAAAGGTGCAAGGAGTTGCCTTCGGTTACTAAAGTATATATTGGGGCGTTTCTGAACGCCGCAGCGATCGCGAAGAAGGTGAGGATGTTACTACAGGAGTCTGAGAGACGAGTAACGATAGTCCAAGCAGGCACTGGAGGAAGATCAAGCTTAGATGATCTGGTATGCGCCGAATTCATAGAAGAGATCATCGAGGCTAGCGGTGAAGTGAAATTGACGCCAAATCTGGGCGCCATAATTAGCTCAATTTCATACGCAGTTCTCTCCAATACTAAACACGGAAGATACCTTGCCAGCATAGGGTTCGAGAGCGATGTGAAGTACTGCAGTCAACTAAGCATATTCGATGTGACTCCCAGACTACAGAGTGGCGGAGGGATGGCAGCCATAATTGAGGAATCTGCTCAACGCAAAAACTAGCGGGGCTTTCCCTAGGGAAGCCAGATGATTTTCTGCTGGGATTCTGGTAAGTAGAACCGTCGGAGACCATAATCTTCGGCCAACTTATAGAGAATCAGAAGACCGAGTCTGCCGCCCTCACTGAGATCGACAATAACCTCGTGAGAGGCCAGTTCGTCTATGATTACCCCTTCGAAGACCCTCTTGAGACCCGCAGAGTCTCTTTCCAGCATGTCTTCTGAGACAAAGACAAATTTGACATTACCCGGGACTCCTGAGACCTTCTTTCTAAATTCCTCGCGTGCTACAAAGTAATATCGGATCGGTTTGAGGTCATCCGCCTTGAGGGCGGACTCCACGAAGCTCACGCTCCTAAACCTTTCCTCCGACCCACCGACACACACCACAGGGGATTTGGTGCCAAAGTACTCGCGGACAGGTTGAAGCCACATCGGGTCAAGTTCCACCTCTTTTCCGCGCCATTTACCGTGAATCTTTACAAGGCGCGCTTCAAGCAGAACCTGCAGGTTGTAGTAAAGCCTGGCGTTAGAGATTCTGGACCTCAGCCTTTCTGCGAGAAAACTCCGAAGATCCAATCCAGTTTTGGACCCCCCGGCCAGCGCCTCCAATAGTAATTCCCGCGCCTTCACGCCCCCTATGACAGTTGAAACGAACCCTCCGCCGTGATTTCTATAACTCATATTAATCATAAAAGTAATAGCATAATCCAGCTATAAAGGTTTTTATACGCAGATTCACAACAAGATGGCACCAGACAAAATTGCATTGCGAACTCAGCTATGAGAAAGGTGAACAATCTAGATGTCCGGACTAGGAGAAGAAATCGTTGCAGCTAAGCCTATAGTCTTAGACAACGGCAGCGGCTTGACTAAGAACGGGTACGCAGGAGAAGACCGCCCTAGAAGCGTGTGGCCAACCATAATTGGCTACCCTAAGTACACATCGATAATGACAGATGTAGAGCATTATACGAGGGAGTACTACATCGGCGAAGAAGCCCTCAACCTTAGGGGCGTCCTGCGGCTAGTCTACCCGGTCGAGCACGGAATGATACTCGACTGGCAGGCTATGGAAAAGATATGGCACTTCACGTTCTACAACGACCTGAGAGTCAATCCATCCGAACACCCAATACTTCTGACTGAGCCTCCACTGAACCCACGCAAGAACAGAGAGAAAATGGCAGAGATTATGTTTGAAACATTCAATGTTCCAGCGATGTACGTCTCAATGCAAGCGGTTCTCAGCTTGTACGCTTCTGGTCGAACTACGGGACTCGTCGTAGACTCTGGAGACGGCGTGACCCACATTGTCCCTATCTACGAAGGTTTCGCACTAACGCATGCTATCAACAGGATAGACCTCGGTGGAAGAGACATCACCGAGTACCTACGTAGGTTACTGAGACAGAGAGGGTACAGCCTTGTCTCTTCGGCTGAAAGAGAAATCGTTAGAGACATCAAGGAGAAGCTATGCTACGTTGCACTAGAGCCCGAGAAAGAAATGAAACTCGCTGAGAAAGTAGCCGAAATGCAGAAGGAATACGTTCTGCCTGACGGAGAGAAAGTCGTAATCGGTGCAGAGCGGTTCCTCGCGCCTGAGGTTTTCTTCAACCCAGGAGTAATAGGAATGGAAGCTACTCCGCTCGACGAATCTATTGTGGACTCAATCCGGAAATGCGATGTTGATCTAAGAAGAGAACTATACGCCAACATTGTACTGAGTGGCGGCTCGACTATGTTTCCAGGACTGAAGGAGCGCTTAGAGAAAGAGATTAAGGAGCTAACGCCTGAGGAAGTCGACGTTAAGATCATCGCTCCTCCTGAGCGTCAGTACTCAGTCTGGATGGGTGGCTCAATTCTGTCAAGCCTCAAGACATTCCAGAAACTCTGGATCACGAACAAGGAATACAAGGAACAGGGAAGCTCGGTGATTCACCGCTGCTTCTAGAATCAGTCCCACCTCTCTTCTTTTTTTGATTCTGCCCGCTATCTTTTCTCGTCTCTTGATCTCGTATACCCAGCATGCCTGGTTCTTATGCTTCTCCCTCGTGACCTTCAGGGAGGCTCTGATCGCATCACTCTTCAGCATGCCTCTCTTCATGGATCAAGCAGGCGCGTGCCTCAATCAAAGTGCGCCTTTCATCTAGTCCCTAGACGGCATGGGCTTTATCGTTCGATTTGGTGGGCAGGCTCGCGGTGGGCGAAGCCAAGAAGGCAACCCTGCCTTCTACTTCGAGGAGGAGAAAAAAACACAGGGAAGGACTTCGGCGTGTGGCATCCGCAATTGCCCCGCCCACGCAGACCAACAAAAGATGGAGCAGTCTTAGAGCGCGTTCTAGGCTCTGTCGGCGCGGAAAGTCATCAGCATCTTTGACAACTTGAATTTCTCAAACCCACATTCCCAGAGCGCCTTTCTGAACTGCTGCAGATTTGGGTAGTGCGTGAACTCAGGGATAACAGTACCAGTCCATTCTCCATGCACGAGGTCTCCTTCCCGAAGATGCATTGGCTCCATTCCCGCAAGACAACCATTTTCCCCAAGTACGTTTCTAATATTCATGATCACCTTGTTGTAATCGTCTTCCCTGATATAGTGCCAGAACAGAAAAGTGGTCGCAACGTCAAAGTCTTTTCCCGTCTTGTCGAGGGCTCCATCCCTAGCGTCACCCATCAAGAACTCCACCTCAGCCATCTCCTTCCGGTCAGAGGCTGGAAGTTCTTGGTATCTAACTACTGCCTCAGAGAACAGGTTCTCATCAAGCTCGAGTCCGACAACGTGACCCTGGGATCCAACTGCCTGGGCGATTTGAATTGTGCTCGTACCAGAGCCACATCCCAAGTCGATTACGCTCATCCCCGGCTTGATCCCAACAAAGGATATTGCCCGTTTCCTACCTTCCTCCATCAGCTTGGCCCTTAGCCCTATTGAGATTGCTATCATTTCCCTCGCTCTTGAGATCTCTGTCTCAGATTCGCCACGGACCACGTGCTTCCAGTTTTTCGCCAGCTCAAAGTGTTGCCCTCTGAGCAGTTCGCCACAGTACTTGTGAGCCAGCATGTTGTCTACTTCTTCTTTGATGGTTTTAGCTTCCTTGACATGGTCTTTGTGGCATGCCCAGATGTAGCGCGTTGTCCCCCTCGAGTCCTTCTCCCTTTTCATGACATTGTAACAAACCAAGGAGTCCAGAAACAGCCTGATCTTATCTCTAGCACCCGGAGCATAGTTTTCCGACGCACAGAGCTGATCGATTGTCGTCGGTTTTGAGAGCATCCTCTGGTAGCCCTCTTCTATTGCTGTCTGGACAGCTATGAATCTGAGCCCCCGACGCAGGGCCCTAGCAATTCGATAACTCGTTATGATGTTCAAGCTTGTTCTTCCCTCATCAGAAATCCTTGACCCGAGCATTAAAACTCCACGGACCACTGCAGACAAGTGACCCATGACTCTCCAGAAACTTCAGATCATCTACTACGGTCCGCCTGAAAAAGGAGAGGCCTACAACACCGACCCATATTATACCTCTGGCACGCGGCAAATCAGAGATAATAGGCTACGAGCCTTTCTCGCCCTCTTGCATAAGGAATATAACTGGCAATCGTTCCGTAGTAGGCATGTTTAGACATGGTTCCTGAAACGCGTTCTAGAATACAGAGTTTTTTGGAGTAGGGAACATGGATAGCGAGATTAAGAATGTAGTCATCATAGGGGCAGGATTCATGGGACGGAACATCACCGCCCAAATCGTCCCATATGGCTACAACGTCCACATCTTCTATCATCGATTTGACACAAATCCCACAGCCATAGACGAAGCGAAGAGAATCATAGGTCACCTGCTGAAGGCGGCTCCTAAGAAGGGACCCCAAGGGACTATAACATATTACAGGAGCCTGTCGGAAGTTCTGAAAAACGCGGATCTAGTTATCGAGTCAGCTCCAGAGAACCTAGAGCTTAAGAAAAAGCTCTTTGCCGAGATAGATGCGGCTGCACCGCCACGCACCATCATAGCCACAAATAGCTCTTCAATACCAGTCTCAAGGATTGAGAATTCTGTGAAGCGAAAAGACAGAGTTCTGAATTTGCATTTCTATCCAAGGGTAAAAATGGTTGACATTATGAGGGGTAGCAAAACAAGCGATGAGACGTTCGAGAAGGGGAAGAAGTGGATCGAAAGCATCGACTGCCTCCCGCTAGTTGCCAAGAAGGAATCGGTCGGCCTCGTATTCAACAGGGTGTACATAGCGATAAATAAAGAATATCTGGACATGTGGGATAGGGGCATCGCCGATATCGAGAACCTCGACAAGGCATGGAACATATTCACCGGGATGCCTCTCGGACCGTTTGCCTTGATGGATTGGGTTGGCTTGGACGTTGTCGTAGAAGTCAGTATGGTGGTCTATCAGCTAACAGGTGATCCCAGGTACAAGCCACCTCAGAAACTCATCGACAAGGTTAACAAAGGTGAGCTTGGCAGGAAAACTGGGAAAGGCTTCTACACGTACAAGTAGACGAGATATGCAGGTGGAATGGAAGACTCTTCTTGGGATTCTGCTTGTTCCGATCCCGCGACATGATGCATCGCTGAGCGGTGTCTTCTTTGAATCTTTTCCTCAAACCACCTCCAGAGTGGGGAAAGTCCGGGAAAGGAAGGCAATTCCGCCTCGAGATGGTCTCTATTGGAAGCTCCGCGCATTAAATAGCGGCATCTTTAGGTCCACCGCGCTACCTCTGACCCGATTTGTCTAGCCAGTCATTATCCAGTTCGAAAAGTTGACATCAGCCAACCCCGGAACCACTTTGGGGCGAGTTTCTTTGGGTTTATATCCCATCCTCCCACCAACAATGAGGTTGGGAAGATACTTTCATAACAGGCGAGTGGAAATTGACACCGTCCAGGAAATTGCAGGCGCTAGTCATGGTGATTGCGCTCCTCCTGATTATGCAGCAGGCATGCGAAACCAGGGCTGAGGGCGACCAGATAATCCACATCTACTTTGTGGAGGTCGACAGCGGAACATACGAGGTTGGACAGAATGTTAATGTCACCTCGGCATGGTACATTCAATATGATAGCTACTCGATTCCAAGAAATATGCAGCATAATGAAGCAGCAATATCCCTGCTGCGTGGAGGCGTCTACCTATCATCTGACCAGTGGTTGAATGAGACTGACGGATACCATGCACACGAATCAAGGCTTCTCTTGAACCCGGGCGTGTGGAATCCAGGCCAAGCAGGTGAGAATGGCGTCGCGGAGTGTTCACTCGCCATGTACACCGATGGCGGGAACCCACTAGGGCCCGACTCCCTGGGGAAGAGCTTCAGGGTGGTACAGGCAGGGCAGGGTTGCACCTTGATTAAGATACTCCCCACTCCTATCCCCGCAAACGCCACCTCGGTGACCATGTTCCTAAGAGTCTACAACAGGAACAACTCCACTTTTGGCGTCAATCTGAACAGAATTAACTTCGACATAACTAACCCGATCGGCATACTTACCGTTAGAAACGGCTCCAGTTTCTCTGATGCAGGGGGGAATTTCACATTGACCTTCGATCCGAGCTTCGTCTACGGTCCATACCAGGTCTCACTGGTAAGCCAGGAGAATGGGAGGTACCTTCAAGGGCGATTCAACTACACGGTATACGTGAACAAGAGCCCGATCCCATCCAACCTAAGCATACAATGGAGCTATACAGGAATCATGTATAACGCCTCAACAAGCTACGCGCTTGAGCCTGCGAAGGTCACAGTGAAACTGGCAAGCTGGCTTGATGGCGTGGGAATAAGCGATCAGCAACTGGACATGAAGGTCCTTGACTCCTCAGACTTGGAGGTAGTCTACGAGACCAGAGAGACGACAAATGCCTCAGGGTTCGCGACCTCCACCTTCACGATTCCATACGCAGGGGAATTCGCTCTAGAAGTATCCTATGACGGGCTAATCAACACGTGGCTGGCAGCGGCCAAAACATCTCCAAACCTCATGAAAGCGAAGTGCAGAGACATATCAATAGTCGAGCTTGTGGGACCACCCCCGGTAGTTGCACTGAACCGCAGCTACCCCGTCAGATACCTTATCCTTGATTTCTTGTCCAACAAGCCAGTTCTGGGGATCAAAGTATGCGCAGAGTTCAACAACTCCACAATCGCCGAAGGCCTCACCAACAGCTATGGGGTGACCGATCTGGAAATCGATTTTTCTTCTGGCAGGCTAGATCTCCTAGGTAACACCACGCTAATCATAGAGGCGTCCTCCAACTCCCCCAAGCCGGTTTTCGAGGGCACTGCCATAGCCGTGCCCCTCTTCTGCAAGATTCAAACAGTCATCAAGCTGAAAGCCTCTTTGCAGAACGTGCTGGAAGGCGGAGGCAAACTAGTAGTCACCTCCGAACTATTATTCTCAAACAACACCCCCATTCCAAACCAGACAATAATATTCACACTCATCCTAAACCTAGGGGAAGCTCCCTATGACACTGCTTCTGCGGAGACCAACCCACAGGGAACCTGCAACGTCTCGCTGAACCTACCAAGGCACGGAGCCATAACGATAACAGCCACCTTCATCGGCAACCTAACACTAGACGTCTCCAATGACTCGTGCTCCATCTCAGTCATCCCCGCGTATCAAGAGCGGCTCTCCTCCTCCACCCCCATCATAGCCTCAGCCATACTTCTCTCGATGATCGCGATGCTAGTCATGGAAAGGACAAGACGAAAAGCAAGATGGCAGGACATACGCATCGCATGACTTCTTCAACATGCTGTGTAGAATTCAGCAAGGGCTACTGACCCAGCTGAAGAGAAGTCATTCACCGTCTCAGACCGAAATGCTAGCGCTCACTTAACGAGGCTCATCAGGAAGCTCCACACTTGGGGAGCCACCGTGTCCCTGAAGAAGTCGAAGCCCGCAACCCAGTCCAGGCATACGACGAGAATGACGGCGTCGACAGCAATCTCCACGACACGCCTCGGCGTAAAACCAGAGGAAACTCCTCTCCGCACGGCAAACAGCAGCTGGGCAAAGACAACTATAGCACCGATGCTGAAGAGAACATCTACGATGTGCTCCACGGCGCCGTTCCCAAGAATGATTTCACTCATGAGATCGATCTCAACCCCATCAGCGGAAGGTTCACGGCACACCCTATAAATACCCCACCTCAAGAATGCAAATCCCGCAATCCACAACAATACTCATCAGAAACTTGGCGGTTGCCGAGGAAAACATAGACACATAATTGTGCCCTTGAACCCAATTAGCTGCGCTGGTCGATTTCAATTGCCAAAATCGTGATGAGCAGCGTAACTTACTGGGTTCAAGCGAGCGCACGCTTCCGTTCGTAGTGTCGACGCGCCTTGGCGCGGTTGCCGCAGTCCTTCATGTCGCACCACCGGCGGGTACGGTTTCGACTCATATCCAGGAACAGCCACCCGCAGTCCTTCGATGAGCACCTTCTTATTCTGTTAATCTCCTTAGAAGTTAGCAGATCTGCCGCGGATCGCGCAATGGACCAAAGTACTCGGCCAAGCTCGTTTGCCTTGGTGTCAAGAATCCAAGCGAAGCCACCTGACTCTGGCCTGATTTGTGAGTGGGCCATTGCCTCGGACAGCTCAGTATTCAGTGTGGCGAGATCCTCGGCGTGCGGCGGATTTCCATCCACGATCGCCGAGAAGACGTGGTATATGACTTCTCTCAGGGCGGTGGCTCGTTTGAGAACTGCAGTTGCCTCTGTAGGGCGTAGTCTTGCTGACTGGAGAAGCTCTTGCGCTTCGTCGTCGCGCAAGATGCCTGCATGTTGACTCCATGAAATGAGTTCGGAGTAGCTGTTAAGGCTTTCATGCGAGTGGTCGGTGCCGCGCCAACTGACCGTGTTGGTAAAGTCCAGGCACAGCCACCCGCCAATGAGCTTTAAGTTGCCTGCACCTGTTTCTTCTTCGTTCATGAGTTCTCTAACCACCTAAATGCACTCTTGGCAGCTAAAAGCTTATATACGTATAACCTCCTAATATGACTTTTGACGGTTAGCTCGACAGATTGGTTTAGGAGGCCCTAGAACCTGACGACCCTGACACAAGATGTAAAGCAGAAAGCCATGGAACTCGGCTTTGTATCCATTGGCGTTTCTAACCCTGAAGCGCTCCGGGCACTGCCCTACGGATGGGTGGAAAAAATCGTGAATCTGCGGAGACCCGAAGAGCAACTTCCCACCGTCAAATCGGTAATACTCATGGCCATGCATGCCTGGGACAACAAGGCATTCAGCTTCGCCATTGACCCACCCAATTGGCTCGGCTACGGAATGCACCCACCCGAACAGCAATTCGACAGCTACTACTTCTGCACCGAGATCATGAGGAACAAGGCGTGGCTAATGGTTGAGCATCTCAGAAAAAGCGGCTTCGAATCCACCATTGCTTCTGGATTTCCCCTCAAGACAGCCGCCGTCAAATGCGGCCTAGGCTGCCAAGGAAAGAACACTCTCCTAATTACCCCCCAGTTCGGACCAAGAGTAAGACTGATCTCAGTGCTAACACCAGCACAGCTCGACGCAGACGAACCCTTCAAAGAAGACCTATGCGGAACCTGCGAGAAATGCCTCGCCGCTTGCCCCACAAAGGCGCTTGAACCCCACAAGCTGAAAATCACCCGCTGCATGACCTACTCCGTAGAAAGCCCACACTCCTCGGACGTCCCCGACGATGTCAGGAAATTAGAGAAACAATTCGTCGTGAAGCCCACTCCGAACAGCTACATGGAATGCACAATATGCGCCGATGTCTGCCCCATTGGGAAGACGAAGAAATGAGCCTGATGCTGCACTCCAGGCGGTTACGGGCCACAGAATAGAAGCAGCCTTCCTTATGTCTTAGGCGAGGGCTGCCTACCTTCACCACCAACTTCCCTTATTTCGCCTGCCTTGCTTACCTTGAATTTATGCTTAGTCCTCGTAGTTGAGGAGGGCCCTTCATAGAGCTCGCATACGACGGTAAAATCCTTTCTCCCCCTCTTGACAGAGGCTACCGTAATCTCCTTCCAGTCCGCCACAATCCTATCAGCTGCCCTCTCCATTCCAGCACCCTTCTTCGTCCCAGACTCATTCCTTTCAAGATAGTTTCTTGCAAGCAGGGCAGCCGTGTCAGCATTGATCTCTTTTTCTTTCATGCTAATGCGATCTGCATCCGAATCATATAAGAATTCCCGAAAAAATAGAGCTGCCGCCCCTAAGAGGCTTAATAAGGCAGCTACACAAGACTATCAGTCAACGAGGCGAGGGTGGGGATGAGGTCGCATGCCTAAGTGCCCAGTCTGCGGTGCCAGCATAAGCTCCAACGAGCGGGGGTTCAGAGGACGGGGAACATTCGAATGCCCCGAATGCAAGACAAAGCTCAAACTAAGCAGCTCAGTACACACAGTCATCTACACAACACTGCTACTCGCAACCATCGCGACCATCATCATACTGGTCCAGACCTCCGGGGGGCTAACAGGCACCCACCAATATACAGTCAATGGCGAAATAGCTGGAGCGTTGGGCTTTCCCGGATCCTTCTTACTAATTTTCTTCGCCCCCTCCATGTATTGGCTGGAAAAGGCGCCCCTCAAGATCGTTGAGCGAAGACCAAGGTGCAGCCACTGCAACACCATCATTACGCAGCAAAACCCAGAGTTCTGCCCAAAATGCGGGGAGCGACTGACGACTGAGGACCTAAAGGGCACCTTGCCCCGACGCACACCCAAGGGTTGATGGGGCGGGTCACCATTCCAGGTAGTATCCGTCGTATATTGGCCCAGAACAGAAGTGAAGGAAGCAGTATTTGGGCAGACCCATACACTTGATTAGCCCCGCCAGGATCACACCGCTTCAACTCACCCTCACTCTAGTTAAACCTGGATGACTAGAAACCAATCTGCCAAAAGAAAACCAAAAAAAGAAGGGGAATTGGAGTGTTCCAGCGAGCGCTGCCAATCGCCTACATCGTTTTCCTGTTGTGCCCGTCTATCATGAAGACGAACCCAACTATGCCGTGAAGGTTCGGTACAATGAATTTCAGGTTTATGTAATCCCCTTTGAATGTCTGCGTCCACGTGTCGTCGTTGAACATGAGTGGCCCTTTCACGTTCCCGTCGCGCGAGTGAACTGCCGATATCAGTGGGCATAGGTTCCATCTTCCGTACTTGTCAACGGCGTAGAGCTTGACCTGGTCGATCCACGAGTGGCTGTTGTTGTACGCTGCGCCGATCTCAGCGAGCCGTATCGAGCAAACCTGGTGGTTTAGAGCTGGCATCGTGGTCAAGGTGTGGAACACGGTTATGTCGCTTTCAGGGTTGACCAAGTTGTGTAGGTTCAGGACGCCCTCGTTAACGAACCCTGTGCCGTCCCAGACCAAGAGGTCCGGGCAGCCGCCACCACCGCCAGGCGGAGGGGGAGGGGGAGGCGGATAAAGATCCAACGTGACCGATGTCTGCAGAGTTTCCAGGGTCTCAACATGGGTTGGATTACCATCTACATGTTCGAACTGAACCGTTGCAACCAGTGTTATCATGTGGGGGATGTTGCCCCTCGTGAGGTACCACTCGATGTCGGCATAAGCCGAAGCTTCGTCCACGCCATAGTTAGCCATCCACCATATGTTCCTCTCGTAACTGGCGTCGATGAATCCTGGGTTAATCCATGTAAAGTATCCTCCACTGCTAGCGAAGGGGACATCGGTGTAAGAGCCACCATCTTGGTTTGCCTGGGACATGTCGTTGCACAGCGTGGTGATGCTATATACCCATCCAAGGATCCCAATGCCGGCAAGGGATGTTATCAGGTCCACCCCAACACCCAAGGCATACGAGTTGAGGGGGTCGATAGGGTGTGTCTCAGGAATGGGTTTCAAGCCCAAAGTGTTGGTATTATGAATGTATATTCCCATGTATTGCTGGTAAGATGGGTCCTCAACGACGTCGAGCTTAACCCACCTCACGAAGTAGAACTGATTTCCGGCAGGGGGCTCGGTATCATGAAACACGTTAAGGAGGGAAACATCTATGCTGACTCGAAGCGGCAAAAGGTCATAGGAGTAGCCGCCATCTCCTCTATAGTCGAAATCATAGACGTAGCATGCAATCGCAACCCCGCCCATATTCCCTTGCTTCGAGTCCCCAATTGTTTGCCGGAATTGTGTGTCTGTAGTGGGCGTATAAGTAGAGAAGACACTGGGATGCCACGTTGCCGCCGCTGGTGCCACAACACTGAAAGTAGTGAGTAGCATTACTGACATGAGGGCTATCGTAGCGAGCTTTAATGATCTCTTGTTCTCCATTTACTCGTCTCACTTCTCTCTCCATGTCTTGCGTTCTCTCTCAGCCCTTCAATTAGGGCTAGGCGGTGACCGCCTCCAAGACAAGCAGCCTTGGCTTACCTGCCGTGTTTCGCATCTGAACAACGCAAGCATCGTTGCTCTGGGTTTCCCTCAACCGACTTAGCTGAGTTGTTCCCTGAGCGCCCCTCTTGAGCGGCGAATCGTCTCGATTCTGAGACTCTAGTTGCCTATCACGGCAGGATTTGTTTCCCCGTCCCTCGATCAACTGATAGAAATTATTCCGATGGACCTGCTATTTATAGTTAACGTTTTCTGCTGGGGGAATCGATTATCGCATTAGAAATAAAACGGCCCCCCGCGCAGCGGAACGTGCCTCGAGCAGAACAAGAAAAACCAGCAAGCCGAGGAAATCGAGCCCTTTCAAGAACCAGTAAGGGAAACAAGCCAAGTAGCGAGCTTGTGAGAAGGGAGGAGAGAAAAGCGATCAGGCGGTTGCCTGCGGCGTCATAGAAGCGTACTTGTAGCGGCTGGCCCTGCGGGCAGCCTCAATCGTCTTTGGATCGCAAGGCTTCAACTCATTCTCAGAAGCGCACGGTGGGAGCAACCCGGTGAGATTATGTCCTACCTGCGTGACAATGTTTCATGGGATTCCTCGTCGTTGCATCGGGCTTGCTGATCTTGGAGCTTATTACCAATCTTCGAGTATTAGGGTCACAGGAAGATGTTTACTGTCAGCATCTGGTGCATAATAGAAAAAGTAAGGGAGTTGGAGTAGTCTCTCGATCCCTTTAGGTGTTGGCTCAGAATTTCGATATCACGTTATATCCGATTATGACGAATGTGAAGCTTACTGGGTGTATCCATGGTGGTAGCGCTAGGAATCTGAGGTCTATGCTCTGGCTGGCGCCATTGTTCCACTTTGCCCCAAACTCAGTTGCCCTCAAATTGTCGTCCAAGAGCAGCTGCGGCAACACGTTACCGACTTGTGTTTCAACCGCTGAAACCAAGGGTAGTTGAATAGTCTTGCCGTTACTCAGGGTAGCGTAGAGCTTGACTTGGTTGATGTGGCTGATCGTCTCCCAATGCTCCGTTAGTCGGAACACGTATGTGTGGTCAACAACTGCTGGCGTGTCTGTTAGGATGTGGCTTCTTACCAAGTCCGTTCCATTGTACCCAGAGTGTATGTCCAGCAGACCTTCGTTGACGTACTGAGAACCGCTGTAGACGTAGAGGTACGGGCAGCCGCCACCCCCGCTCTTTGACCATTGTACGTACACTGTGACCGCCGAAGTGTAAACACAGTCTCCCAACTCGTCATAGACTCTAGCTTGAATTGTGTGGGCTACCGGACTAGTAGAAAGGGACACTTCCTTGTACCATAGATGATTGTCTCCGGCTTCGAGATCTAGCCAGGTGCCACCGTCGCAACTTACTTGGACACCACTAATGAATGGATAATTGCCCTGGTATGCATACACATAAACGCCAACAGCAGCAGTGGATCCGCTGGTGTAGAAAGTCAGACCAGATGTCGGGTATTTAAGTTGAATCTGAGGCAAATCAGTTATTTTGTTGTAGTTGTATCTGATTACGTCATTTGCATCTATTGTTACATCCGCGTAGACAGGAGCAGTTCCCACCTGCTTCCCAGTTCTCGGATCAGTGATAGGTTGCGTATCGACTACGTAACTGACCCTGATCGCGTAGTGGACATACACGAGATAGGAGCCGTCACCTCCTGTGCAACCGAATTGGAACTTGAACATCAATGAACGCTGTGTCGAGTCTGCCCCAAGAATTGCACGATTGCGATCGTAGTCTCCATACACATCGTTACCGGTGCCATGTCCAGTCGTGCAGAATGTTCCGTCGAGCTGTACATTCGGTAGCAAGGCGCTAAGACCCGTGCCAACGTGGGCAAGCAGAAATTTGGCGAGAGCGTTAAAGATGTATGTTAGTAATGGTGCAGCATCACTGCTTGCCGGAGGAGAGGTTTTGACCGAATCCGCGTAAAGGGAGAGCCAGTTCCCAGGTACCTGGTTGGACTTTGGATCAACCACATAGGCATCAATGCACAGCCTTGTTACCTCGCCCACCCCCGCATCGCATATCAGTCCGCAGACGATGTTCTGGTACTGTTGATTGCTAGTTGCGAACTGGCTGACAAGATACTCAATTGACATACCATAGGTGATATTGAATGGCTGTGCGTGGTAGTAAACCCCAGACGGTGGGGTAACACGGATTGTCTTCAATTGTGCGCCCGAATGGTAGATCCCATTTGGATATTGCTCTTCTGTTGCGGTGCATTGCGGAAGAGCGTAAGCGAACATCGTAAGCAACAAGAGCGCTGATACGAGCAATACAGCTCTATACTTGCGAGTGCCAATTCTGCATGTCAGATTTCTCACTATCCTTAGACTCTTTCTTTCTCTATATTTCCCTGTCTTGTTCTCTTTCTGCCCCTCATATGGGGCCAGGCGGTGACCGCCTCCAAGACAAGTAGCCCTGGCTTCTTAGCCACCGTGACCCACGCCAGACCGACGTGCCCACGAATCATCATAGACCTCAATCTCCAGCCGCGAATCACGGCAGACTGCTTTTCCTCTTCCCTCAATCAACTGATTGAAATTATTCCGATGGATCTGCTATTTATAGCTGTCGCGTTCTACTGGGGGAAACGATTATCGCATTAGAAATAAACCGTCCTCCAGCGCATCGGGACTAGGGTCTCGGGCAGAACACGCCGGCAGACCCGTTCGCGTTATCCTATTCTCCGGCACGCCGTCTGCAGAAGAGACTTGCAGGGTAGACAAATAGGGAAAGAAGGGTCACGCCGTTGCCTGCGGCGCCGTACACGCATACTTGTAGCGGCTGACCTTGCGGGCAGCCTCAATCGTCTTAGGATCACAACGCTTCAACCCACCCTCACTCTGGTTAAACCTGTATGACGAGAAACCGATCTGCCAAAAGAAGATCAAAAAAAGAAGAGAATTGAAGAATCTATAGGTAGCGATGCAATCACCAAGTGAGACCGTACGGATTGGGGACCTCCCACGGACCGGAAGTGGTGGCTGTATTTCCAGCGGAGTCGGTAACCGTGTGCGTAAGGATATAAGTACCCGGCGCACTGTAAGTGTGATCTACTACAAAGCCTGTTGCCGTGGAGCCATCACCAAAGTCCCAAGTGCTGCTAACGTAAGGCGTGGTGCCTCCACTTGAACTGTCAGCGAATTGTAAGTAGAGCCCATTCCAGTGAACTGCGTAGAAGTTAGCCTGTAGTTGAAGATCCCCGGCGCAAGCAGGATAGAAAGTAGGCTCTGTAAATGACGGAGTCTCTAATGGTATTAAGCCGGGTTGGACTCTCCAATGCGTAGTTATTGTGATGCCGGTTGCAAATGCCTGGTACTTATGTGTTCTAATCAATGCCGTCAGAAGCACTTGGTTCGAATTTGATTGTGCAATGTCATTCATTGAGAATGTCCATTGAATATAGCCTCCGAAATTGTCGTCACGCTGTGTCGTAATCGTAAGAGACTGCTGAGTGTAAGAAGATGTGGCGGAAAAGGTAAGTACGTCCTGACTATTTAGAGATACACCAGTGCCATATGTAAACGACGTCGTGCCTGTGCTCGGGTCTAGATAGACAGCCATGGATGAATGAGCTAGCTCAAGCCTCGTTGTAGCTCCAGTTATGTATCCAGATTCGCCTCGACTCTTGCTTGGGTTCATTACTTCCAAGATATAAATCGCGTAATAGTCATATTGCGTACTGGTAGTCGGGATGTACTTGATCATCCATTCATAGTGCAATTGACCAACATAGTAAGTCGTTGTATACCATGGAAATATCCAGAAATAGAATTGATGTGTAACATAGTAATCCCTAATGACGGGACCAGAGCTTTGGGCGGTTGGGTTCGTCCATAGACTAAAGACGTCGTCCGAAGCACGAGCTGGTGCTGCTTGCACTGCCAGAATACTCGTCATCATTACTGCGATCACGATGAATGCAAATGCTTTTCTCACTCTCTCTCCCTCCTCTCTTGGTCCGCGCCTCCACGCGGCCATTCCTGACTACTCAGCCGCGTATATTTATGCATTTCGATAGAAAACTGTACGGAGGTTGAGTATCCCCAGCCACGAATATGTCAGAAGCGTCAAAGTCAGGTTCGTGAAAATAGATCTACTTCTATTCCTCTATGTACTCGTACGCATTCACCTTGCGGGCAGCCTCAATCGTCTTAGGATCACAGCGCTTCAACTCACCCTCAGGAAACACTGAAAGAAGATCCCAAGCCATTGCTGGAAATAGGCAATAATCAGGTGACAATAACCTACTGCCGGTTCTCCGATGCATAATCGTGTAGTAGGTTCTCTTGAGAGTCGGACTTAGTTGACTCTCGACTAGTATTCGGCGTATTAAGAATAATAACTTCCTTGATCGCTCCTCTCCCGTCGCCCTTGCAGCTTATCATTCTCTTTGCGAGGATTTCCTCCACCTTATACCCGCTGTAAAGATCTGTGATAAGGGGAGCAGCGCTGTTACTTAGCATTAGGAGGCATCCCCTTTTTGCCAGCTCGTCGAAGACCTTAAAGAGGTTTCTTTGGTCATCCTCCGAGAATGAGCCGCTAGTGTAGCTCGTGAAACTGGAAGTCTTGGAAAGAGGCTGGTATGGTGGATCGAAATAGACAAAGTCTCCTACGGTCGCGTACCTCAAAACTTCATCATACGGTCTGATATTGAGCTCGACTCCCTCAAGTAACCTGCTTGCTTTGAGTAGGTTACGCTCCTGCACGATCGATGGCTTCTCATAGCTACCCATTGGCACGTTGAACTTACCTTGGGAGTTGACACGGTACAGGCCATTGAAACACGTCTTGTTGAGATAAATGAAGTCAGCTGCATTCACTAGGTCCGGAAAGTCTTCTTTGTTGATCGACGTTCTGAAGTTCTGCCTAGTCTCATAATAGTGGCCTCTTGGATCTTTGTGATGCTCTCGCGCGTGTCTCTTGAGTTCTGAAAGCAATTTATTGACAGCGTCCCGGACAGAAACGAATCCGTTGATCAAAACGGAGTTGACATCGGTTAGAACGAAATCCCTCTTCGACGCACCCTTCTTTTCAAGAATACTCTTCAGATAAAAGAAGACTGCCCCACTTCCAAGGAAAGGTTCGAAGTATCTCTCAAAGACCTTGGGAAAGTATTTTCTGTACTCTCCTAGAAGCTGGGTCTTGCCGCCTGCCCATTTCACAAAGGTGGGAACAGATATCCTCGCGGATTTCGGGTCCATAGGCGCTCTCCTATGAGTAAGTAGAAATACATATTATATCTATTCCATGCTCGTTCAATGAGTTTGGAGGGAGAATTGTTGGTAGACTATCGCTTGCTAGGCTTCGAAAGCGAGAATCAATACCTTGGCTATTTCTTCGAAACACTTCTCAAGACTAACTGGACCTACGAGTACTTCGTCTACTGGGAAAAAGTCAGAGAAAACACTAGGAAGAATGTGAAGGAGATATCTCTCCTAAATTCTCTGACGAAAATCCCGCCCAAGAACAGGAAGGAGGAACTTCAGAGGATCTTCATGGAGTACCCGAAGACGATACCAGTCATCCCCTCAATCATAGCAATAAGGGAGAAAATCATTCCCATCCTGGAAATCGAGAAAACACCTCTCTACAAGACATTTGACTTTTCTGTCAGAAGACTCGAAGAACAAGAGATCCAAGATCTCACCGATTTCTGCGAGAAAGCGGGGATTCTCCAACTTCTTGGAGAGATCAACGATCTCTACGCATACATGCTCGGAGTAGAAGTCGGACTGGACTCAAATGCAAGAAAGAATAGAAGCGGAGACATATTCCAGCAACTAGTAGGCATGCTCCTGAAGAGAAAACTAAAGCAGGCGGATCTGAAAATAGTGACTGAAGATTCAAGCGTAGTAACCACCAGGAGCAAGAGAGCAGACTTTGTTCTCTACCATAGAGGCAGTGCAAAGATAGTGATTGAGTGCAATTTCTACAACACCACCGGCAGCAAACCAATAGAGACAGCAAATGCCTACGTAGACTTCCAGCGAAGGATACGTGAGAAAGGAGGAACCTCCTTCATCTGGATAACCGACGGGCCTGCATGGGAAACAATGAAACAAACCGTCATGCAAAGCTTCAGAGAAATCGATTTTCCAATGAACTACACGATCGCAGGCGACAGACTAGACAGCCTAGTATCAGCTCTCCTATAGGACCCGCAGACGCGTACTCGCGACTCGGCACAACAAAGAAAACCAGTAAACCTAGAAAACCGGGCTCTTGTACTGCTTGGCTCCCTGCACCGCATCTCCCATTTTAGGGCCACGGTGATTGAACTCACCCCCACCCAAGGAGATCCCTTCTCACTCCAATGCGCCAACGAGGGATAGCGCTGCCAGAAATGTACCAGAGAGACGGAAGTAACAATGGCTTAGTGGAGACTATAAGGCGACAACCGGAACCACCAACCAGCAGGAAAACAAGGCGAGGCCAGACTATGACCGGCGGACAATCGGCTGAAAGTAGCAATGGGTCTTCTCCGCTTGAACTCAACAAGAAACCCCGAGGCTTCGCCGGCGAAAACCTAGAACAGCTTATTGATCAGGGAGTACTGCCCAAGAAGGATGAAGCAAAGCTAGGCAACAACACGGTCTTGAGACTTGACGTGAATATGGGGCTCACCATAACCCACGAGAACATAGACTACAGGATCTCAAGCGCGAACCACAGCAAGATAGGAGACCTAGACTTCTACAGATACGCCACCCAACGCGGGGAGGAATTCCTCCACATCCCAGCCCAAGGCAAGCTTGTCCCACCCACTGAAATGACCTGGTACGCGTACCCCCCTAACACGGAAGTATATCTGGACAAGAAGTACAAGCACAAACTGCTTGAGACTGCAGTAAAGAAGGCAGGAGGGATAGTTGCCCTTCGGCATGAACTAAAGCGAAACGGAACAAGAATGAACGCCATGTACGTCTACAAGCAGCTGAACGATCTGAGAAAAGGTATGACTGAAGATAAGTTGATTCCAATTCTCAACTACCTAGGAAGAAACCTAGATGAGGCAAGCAACCACATCTACGCGATAGGACACATCCAAGCAGTGAAGGACCCTCAACTACCGTTCAACTTGAGTGGAAAGGATGGTGCAAGGCTACTATCTGCCAGGTACGGAGACGGAACACTCTGTGCATCAGTAGGGAGAGGACCAAGGTTTGACTACTCTAACAATGATACAGAGATGAGAGACAGAGTAATCGAATCATTAACCAATGTGTTCGGCGAACCAAACGTACTCAACAGAGAGCACAGTGATGGCCGAGTCTCGCAGGTGCGTACATCGTCAGACATCATCGGACATGCACTGCAAAGGGCGGGAGCAATAACCGGTGAAATCGTTAACCAGAATCCTCACGTACCCACATGGATCGAACAGGGATCCATAGAAAACAAGCGCGAGTGGATAGTCCAAGCCTTTGGTGACGAAGGATTTGTGTGGGCAAACAGGGGAAAGGTCTGCATAGGAAGATCTGTCGAGTTGACAAGCGTCTTGCTAGAACACATGTCTCGACACCTTGATCAGATGGACTGGGGGAGCAGGTATATTGACGATGTCTTTGTCGATGACGTAAGAGCATGTGATGATCTTCCAGCCGACATCACTCAGGCGATAAGAGAGCATCCCATCAACCTGCTAGTCGAAGAGAAGAAGATGCTTGAAGATTTCGGCATAGTCACAGAAATGTATCCCTCAGAGATTCATAGAGGAAAGTATGGAGACTATTCAGCTCATTGGACCCTGCAAGCCAAAACAAGAGAAGACACGAGACGTTTCTATGAGGAGATAGGGTTTCCCCAAGAAAGAAAGCAGGAGGACCTAAGATCGGCTATTCGGTTTGAGAGGTGAAAAGAAACACTATCAAAGAAAATCAAACAGTACTAGTTCAGCAGGCGTATGAATAGTGGAAGGCTGAATACATCAAGGAGGAGTAACTGCTGGGATGGCCGAAGGGAAAAGGACTGTCACCAGAAGAAAGGCAACATCCCAAAATAATGACTCCTGGATGGGTGACTCAAGTACTTGAATACGTATTCAACCTAATGAAGAAAGTTATGCTTAGGCAATAATCCCAAAAGTTTAATATCGTTTGCCAAATACTTAGCTTGAGGGGATACGGTTTGGTTCGCCAAGTCAGGAGACCCATAGAAAGGCTCACCGATATGCTTCTTCTGCTCTTTCTGATCAACGATGTTAATGATAAAGATCATAACTGCGGAATCACGAAGCTACAGAAGCTTGTTTTTCTGTCCCAACTAGAAATGAACAACCATAGACAGAAGGGGTTCAGCTACAAGTTCGTGAAAATAAATCTCGGACCAGTCAGTGGTCAGATTGAGAAAACTGACATTCCCAAGCTAGAGAAGGTTGGATACTTAGCCCAGGAGCAAGTTGGCAACTTCAACAAGTTTGTTGCCAGTGAGAGCGGTTCCAGATTTCTTAGCCATCTTTCAGGCATTTTCCATCGGAACGAACGATTCGTGCAGATTATATCCAGAATCAACGAGAAGTACTCTGGCATGTCAGCCACTGATCTTGTTAACGAGGTTCACAGTATGCCGAACCCCTACAGGCGGAATCTGACCATAGATGAAACCCCCCAAGGAGAGGTCTTACTCTCAAAGATATCAGACAAAGCCACCCAAACAAGATTCGACTTCACCGGTAACGAACTCGCAACCCTTGAACTCTACTTTGACGCGGAGGCCAGAGAATCAGTTGAACGTGCAATGAGTTCAGCACTAAGTGAGCCTAGCGTTCCTTGGGAGGTCGTCCTTAGACATGCAGAAGAAGCGCTACGAGGTAAGGGTCAGCAAAGACTTTGAGCGCGAATTCATAAAACTCGTTAAGAGAGACCCTGAACTGAAGCGCAGACTTGAGTCTCGAATCGAGGAGCTTTCTATAGATCCTAGATTAGGAACGACGCTCTACAAGTGGGATTATCAAGGCTGGAGGAAGGCTAGGGTTGGAGAGTACCGCATAATACTGGGAGTGTGCGAGGAATGCAGACAGATCCGAAACCCGAATCTGCAACGATGCATCGACTGCGATCAAATGACTGACAACTTAGTGAAACTCATTGAAGTCGGTCACCGGAACGATGTCTATGATGACTAAGAAAAATGCCTGCCCAATTCAAGTTTGAATCATGCCAAACGAGGTAGACGAAAGAAAGCTAGGCGGTTGCCCGCGGAGACATAGACGCGTACTTATAGCGACTGGCCTTCCGGGCAGACTCGATCGTCTTCGGATCACAGCGCTTCAACTCACCTTCAGGAAACGCCGACAACAAATCCCAACCAAGATCCAAAGTCTGCTCAATGCTGCGATCCTCGTATTCCCCTTGACTAATAAACTTGCGCTCAAAGGTGTCAGCAAACTTCAGGTAGAGCTTGTCCCTATCAGTCAAAGCCTCCTCACCAATAACGGCAACCAAATCACGGAGATCCATACCCTCACTAAAAGCATAGTAAAGCTGATCCGACACTTCACGATGATCCTCACGCGTATGCCTAGTCCCATCCTTCTCGACACCGATGCCCTCTTTCATTAGGCGACTCAGAGAAGGACGCGGATCCATCGGAGGGTAGATGCCCTTGTGGTGTAATGCCTCAGAAATAATCAGTTGTCCCTCAGTGATATAACCGGTAAGGTCGGGAACGGGATTCGTAATGTCCCCGTGGGGCATCGTGAGGACGGGCATTTGTGTGATGGTGCCTTTTCTGCCTTGTATTCTTCCTGCTCTTTCGTAGATGGTGGCGAGGTCTGTGTAGAGGTATCCGGGGTATCCTCTTCTTCCTGGGACTTCTTCTCTTGCTGCGCTTATTTCTCGTAGGGCTTCTGCGTAGTTGGTCATGTCTGTTAGGATGACGAGTATGTGTAGGTTTTGTTGGTATGCGAGGTATTCTGCGGTGGTGAGTGCGCATCTGGGTGTTATGATGCGTTCGATGGCTGGGTCGTCTGCGAGGTTTAGGAAGAGGGTGCATCTTTCTAGTGCGCCGGTGCGTTCGAAGTCTTTGCGGAAGTATTGGGCTTCTTCTGCGGTGATGCCCATGGCTGCGAAGATTACTGCGAATTGTTCTTCTTTGCCGAGTACTTTGGCTTGTCTGGCTATTTGTGCTGCTATGCGGTTGTGTGGGAGTCCTGCTCCGCTGAAGAGTGGTAGTTTTTGTCCGCGGACGAGGCTGTTCATGCCGTCGATGGTGCTGATGCCGGTTTGTATGAATTCTCTGGGGTAGGCTCTTGCGTCGGGGTTGATGGGGCTGCCGTTTATGTCCCACATGTCTTCGGGGATGATTGGTGGGCCGTTGTCGATGGGTTCGCCTGAGCCGTCGAGTATTCTTCCGAGGATGTCTGTTGTGACCGGGATCTTTAGCGTTTCTCCTGTGAATCTGGCTGTGGTGTTCTTCGTGTCGAGTCCTGTTGTTCCCTCGAAGACTTGGACGATGGCTTTTCCTCGCCCTACTTCGAGGACTGTGCCTTTTCTCTTTTCTCCGTCCGGTGTTTCGATGTTGACGAGTTCGTTGAAGGACACGCCTTCTACGTTTTGAAGTATTATTAGTGGTCCCTTGACTTCGGTTACTGTCCTGTAGGTTCTCTTGGTGTAGAGGTCGGACGTTGCGGTCCGTGGTTCTGATTCTTCTCTTGCTGTCTTCATTGGCGGGTTCTCCTCTTCTTCATCTTTTCTTCTTCTGTTCCGCGGGGTGGATGATGCAGGTGGGTCATCTAGTGATTCGCTAATCGGTTGGTTGGTTGCGTGTGTTATATAATCCTTGTGGTGTCGGGTTTTGCCTATTCTTGTCAGGCGTCGCGCCGTGCTGCGTCTCGTCGGCGTGATTTCGGTTCTGACCTCGGCCTAGAGGGCCGTCCTGTCAGTTATGTGGTTTGCGAGTTTGTCGGTTTCATCTTCGCTGAAGTGCATGACCACTACTCCGGGTTGATTGATTTGGGCGACCAGGTCTCTGAGTTTCTTGGCGTCCCTTTTCCAAGGTGTGATTATAATCAGCTCTCCTGTTTGCTCGTATTTTAGTTCCTGCCTTATCCTTGCGAGCTTGGAGATTGCCGTAGTTAGGTCTATGCTGTTGTTCGTCCAGGTTGCGATCACGTGTTGGTTGTCGGTGGTTGCGAGAAGCTCCATGACTTGGTCTACCCATCTTGTGTTGACTCCCTTGCTGTGTAGATCTCTGTGGATTGCGTCTATGATGTATTCTTGTAGTATGTTCCTTGCCTCGTGGTCCGCGATTTGGTAGTATATTCTGGTAATGGTTACGGGAACCGTGTAGCTCGGCGCCTTGACTTCGCCGAGAAAACCATTTCTGATGAGAGGCTCAACCAGATTCCTCAATTCCTGTTGTGTTTGCACGTTGAGCCTCGATTGGAGTTTTGTCTCCTCGACTATCTCCTGCAGGTGCCTGAAGGCTCCTCTCACTTTGAGCCATGTCTCTTTGTCTTCTGATGCCCGCGGTGATCTGGCCATGGCTTGGTCCGGTGGTTTCCCTGCTTCTGGTTTCTGTAATCGGTTTGGGAAGACTAGGTTCATCTGGCTAGGCGGAGCTGAGGCTTCAATTCTCCCCGGGGGTGCCAGGGTCGGGAGTGTCTGGTGACTGACGGGGTAGGCTACTTGGGGGGTGATTGCGGCGCCTAACCTATCCTGTCTCTTTTCTTCTCTTGCCCCCTTCATACTCTCTATTGCTTTTATGGATGTTTTCAGGGCTTCCCTGTAGTCTCCTGCCTCGTAGGCTTCCTTTGCCATGTTTCTGAGCCTCGCGGTCTCTGGGGGAAGTGGTTCAACGGGTTTGTGTAGCCGGCTGGGGGTCTCCTCCATTCCGGTGCTTGGCTTCTGGATCTTCGCTTCCGTGTCGTATATTATTGGGTAGTTCATCATGTTGTTTATCATAATGTCTCTCTTCTCAACTTTCGGAAGATCCATCTCGAGAGTTTTGATCCTGATTGGCTTGGGGAACCTTGGCGTCGTGATTAGCGCCTCTCTCTTCGGCATTGTCTTCAGGTAGCTTGCCTGCTCTTCGTCCAAGTTGAGCCACTTTGCTGCTCGCTCATTGTCCACCGTGGTTCGAAGAAATATCTTCGTGGCGGCGTTTGCCACTATGTTTTGGCTTATGTTTGGTCTTTGTGTCGAGACAATTACTCCTTGTCCAGTGGATCTTAGCAGCAGGACCATTTGTTCGGTTATTGTGGTCTCGGCAGTCGTTTTTCTGGCCAGTATCTCTGGGACTATGTCGAGGGCATCATCGATCACTAGTATGTGCTTTAGCTCTTGCTGGACCCCTCTTTGCTGAGCCGCCGTGGCCACATACTTGGTGATGATATTCGAGATTAGCCGCAAGTCTTCGGCAGTTCCTTTAGCCTTGACTTCGCTGAGATCTATAATTGCCCTCCGTTTGACCAGATCGCCGAAATTCACGTTGCTCACGTCATTATCGAAGACGTCGCTTAGGGGAGTTCTAGTAAAAGAGTTCAGGCGATTGAGCAGTGCCTGGATGGTGGAGTTGATCTGGGGCATAGAACCTATACCGAGTTTCTCTGCATATGTTTTCAGCCAAGCATTGAATCCTTCCCAGCCTCGGGGATGGATGCCAACCTCAGCGACTCTCTCCCTGCCGTGCCCCCCCTTTTGATCCTGCGCCACATTCGTCCTAGCGTCTTCTGCCTCTGACTTGACGTATGTTACCAGTGCCTCATAGAAGACGCGCTCCATTTGAGCGCTTAGATCCCTGCTCTGGTCCATGAAGAGAGTTGAGAAGGTTTCCTTCAATATGGTGAAGATCTTCTTTGCGTGTGTCTCGGGATTCTCCATCTGAGGGTCAAATAGGCATATCCTAAGCGGAGCCATTTCCGATGCCGGTTTGAGGTAGACCACGTTGCTCAGGATCTTAACCAGCGGCTTGTATTCGCCCTTCATTTCTATTATCGTCCATGCGACGTCGCTGTGCGACACGGACTCAAGCAGCTTCATGATTAACCTGGTTTTTCCGAATCCGGTTTCCCCGAATATCACTGTATGAAGCATCAAGTCATCCAGTCTCATTCTCATGGGGCAGATTTCATTATCACTCGACATAACCGTGCCAAGCGTGATGTCCCCTTCCTCCAGCTCTTCTCTTGGAGGGACTTCAAAGTTGGATGCCGTGGTTCTTGGTATTCCAGGCATGCAATCCTCTGGAAGGCTCAACAGCGTCGCCGCCAGTTTCGACGACACCTCCATCATGGAAACTCCTGCCCCGCGCCTGAAGAGGATGTTATCAAGCTGCGACTCGATTTTTCTACCTTTGAGTTTCAGGCATTTCACTCTACTTCCCGCACTCGAGTAGATAGCCTCAATACATGCATCTCCCTTCTCCTGGAAGAGCTTCACATCCTCAGCGCTTCTGCCTCGGTACGCTGCGAAGGCCGAAACCTTCCAGAATCCGGACAGTTGGGCGCGCCTCTCCTCGTGTGCCTCTGACTTCCTCTCATTAAGTTCAAGCATGACCTTCATGTCAGGTTCGTTTCTTGCCTTCTCAATGAGTTTTGCCTCAGGCGTTATGGATGGAGGGTTCGTCGTTTCCAAGCGAATCACTATTGACGCTGTAAGATGCTCCTTCGCGGAAGCCGCTATGAACTGCTGCGACGGCGCTTGCACCATGTCAGTAGCACCGGGCGATTCAACTTCCCCTTTGAGCGCGCTGACAGCGACATAATGCTCTTCAGAGCCGTCAGTACCATCAATTCTCAGGCAACCCTCAGCCCTTTCGTGGGCGCAGCATGGATCTGCCCCCAAGATTGATCCATACCCGAGCCACATCGCATCGCCCTGAAGGAATTCAATCTTACAGTGAAATCTCGCTTGAAGCACAGTCTTCAGTACCTCGGCCTTCCGCTCAGCTGATCTTGCTGCGCAGTCAGCGTCGGAATCAGAGGCCGATGTGAAGAACTTGATGGACGTTAGACCGTTTTCAACCATGAACTCAGCGCCGAAATCCGGAACATTGCTCCACAACGAAACTAGATAAGAGTATTGCGTAAATCCCTCAAGTGACGCCCCAGGGTCTTCGACTTGGTCGCGAAGGACTTTACCCCGTCCCATTGTTGTTGAGGAAGGGGGTGACTGGCTAGTAACCTTGAGAATGCAGAGGGCCACTTTCCTGTGGCTCCTGACGAAGAGAAGGCTTCTCCCACGATAGGACTTCGCGCTGTTCGCTGCGGCTACATAGCTGTGGCTGCTTGACATCCGGCGCAGGATGAATACACCTGCTAAAGCAGATGACGTGAGTAATCCAAATGAGAGGAGACCCATAGTGAAAATACTGGATCCCGCGCGCAGACCTATCACCGGGGAGAATAGGTAAGCGGAAAGCAAGCTTGATGCCGTAGAACTTAGCGCAGTAATCTCCACATAACGTATCTTGCTCCTTGCAGACCGTCTGCCGAAAAACTCGTACGCAGCCCACCACAGAGCCACAAAGACTGGAATAGTGACAAGCATCCCCGGCAAGTCGCCATAAACTGATGTGGATGCGAAGCCTTGATCGAGTTGAGCAAGAAGCCTCAAGACAAGTAGGAGAAGCATGTCAGAGGAAACAAGAAGCGCCATAACATTTCTAACGCTAATCGCTGGCACCCGTCATTGCAGTATTCAGGCATACTATTAGAACCCCCCCCCTTGAATGGCAAATCTGCAAGAAAAAGAGGTTGACAGAAAAGAGAAAGGGGTATCCGCGAGCGTCTGAACTCGAAAGAGACTTCTATTTTGAAGCAGCTGCACTCTGCGGTGCCTGGCTAACTAGCGACTCGAACTGGCTATCTATCCTCTTTTCTACATCGTCGAAGACTTCTTTTATCTTGGACTGTTCAACAATCTTAAGCCGAGCCACTTCATCATACACGCTAAGCTTCAGAACCTCGCGTATGGGAACTCCAAGGCTCACTGCCTTCTTCATGTTTTCGTAGAACTTGACTATTACCCTAAGCAGCCTGTACGACTTCGTTGGATCGCAGTAGGAGTCCACGGGGTGCAGTGCGGACTGCATCAAGTAGTCCTCTCTAATCATCCGTGCCGCCTCCAAAACCACCTTCTCAGACTCAGGAAGGGCGTCGGGTCCTACTAGCTGGACGATTTCCTTGAGTTCCTCTTCCCTCTGCAGCAAAGTCATTGCGCTCTCTCTCAGGTAGATCCACTCAGGGCTAACCTTGGTCTTGAACCACTCCTTCAAGTTATCCAGGTACAAACTGTAGCTTTGAAGCCAGTTGATAGCTGGAAAGTGTCTCCTTGAGGCCAAATCCTTGTCGAGCGCCCAAAACACCTTCACTATTCTCAGAGTGTTCACGGTAACCGGCTCAGAGAAATCACCGCCAGGTGGACTAACTGCCCCCGTCACGCTGATACTGGCAATTCGCTCTTCTGGGCCAAGGGTTACAACCCTCCCAGCCCGCTCGTAGAACTCCGACAACCGGCTCGCAAGATAAGCAGGGTAACCCTCTTCTCCAGGCATCTCCTCAAGGCGACCTGATATCTCCCTCAGCGCCTCAGCCCACCTTGACGTACTATCAGCCATCAGCGCCACATCATAACCCATATCCCTGAAGTACTCAGCCATGGTAATCCCAGTGTAGATGCTCGCCTCCCTAGCCGCCACCGGCATGTTACTGGTATTCGCTATCAGCACAGTACGATTCATCAGCGGCTCCCCCGACCTCGGATCCTTCAACTTCGGAAACTCCTCAAGGACCTCAGTCATCTCATTCCCCCTCTCACCACAGCCCACATAAACTATTATCTTGGCGTCAGCCCACTTAGCAAGCTGGTGCAACATCACAGTGTTGTGAAAAGTAGATGGAACGATGCCGCCGACAAAGTTGTGAGTTCCTTCAACCGTGATATCAAAGACCGGGCTGCTAGCCTCTCTGACGACGATCTTGCGAACACGATCGAAGTAGATTTCTTCGGAGGCTTTCAAAACATTCATTATCTTTTCTGCCTCCGTCTGGCGGCCTGCCTCTTTGTTAGCCTCGATTATTTCTCCAACACTTCTGAGTGTGTTCAAGGATGGAGTCTCATCCAGCGCCGTGTAGTTTCTAAGCCTAATGCCCTTGGCGCGAAAAACGTCGTAGCCACTCTGATCATTGCAATCAACAATGACCCTTGACAACAACTGCTTTCCAATAGGCACGACGTCGAGACCTGTGAAGTGTCTGACCTGCCTGCTGGCGTATTCAGAGAGTGGGCCCAGCTTGGAGTAACTGTATACCCTATTCTCAGTTAGGACTCGATGGAGATGCTCAGCAGACTCTCCGTCTACGTCGACGAGATAATACCCATTCTTGGTTCGTGAGTGGAACAGCACTCCGAGGCGTGCTAGAAGATAGCTCAGATCGCTGTAAAGTCCCTTGCTCGCCGTACTAAAAGATACAGAATAGCGGTAGAATCCTCCGTCTCCAGCAAAATAGCCAGCCAAGAAGTGTGTCAGGTATTCCTCTGGAGCTACTCGAATACAGTAAGGTATTCTCACAGAACATGTTTTATCCTCTTTCGGAATACCAAGATAATGTAGGAATTTCCGAAGAGGCGTATTGCGGATATATGCGTATGGCGTACGATCGATCGCGTCTTGACCGAACCTGGCTTTGAAGCCGAAGATACTGAGTGTCAGCTCTCCGAATCGGTTCAAGATCTCTTCAGAAGTATTGTACAGGTACGTTCCTTGGTGGGTTCCTTTTAGGTGGCCCTCGGCTACGAAAAGACCTAGCCACTCCGCGAGCTCCTTGGTTAGGCACTTGGGAACCCTGAAGGACTTTGATATGGTCTGAGCCTTAACAATTTCGACAGGGATTCTGGGCACGCCAGCGAATTCGGCCAGTCTGCGTAGGAAGAGTAGGGTCGGCTTGTTCTTGCCTGTCCAGTAGCCAATGAGAACGTCGTAAGAGACGCCCAGCTTCTCAGCTATCGTTTTCAGTGGCATACGATCCTTCAGAGCTTGTAGGATGCCCAACATCTCGTCTAGTGCTCTTGCATCAACGGCCCGTAGACTTGGAGAGATGTCATAAGGGTCGAAAGTCATGATTCGCCCAGGTATTCGCAGTTTTCTTGGTACTGCAAGATAGTCACCCACTTTGAGGTTCCGAGCTTCTGTCTCCTCAATAATCTCCCCGTTGAATCTGAACAGTCTATGGACTGGGGTGACCTTCAACTTCCTTCCTGTCCGCGTTGTCACCTCAACGATTGTCTTGGTCGTTCCCTTGTAGATGTGAGTTGCTTCGGCTGGTCTGTACCTGTCTTCATCGAGGGAAAGAACGCTGATTGGATATCTAAGTTTGACAAGAGACTCTGTTTCTGAGTCCTCAAGAAGCAAATTGTCCTCCTCAAGTGACTTCTCATATAGTTCCTGGATTCGGATAGTGTCTCCATCTGCCATTAGCACTGGTGTCTCTCCAGTCACACACTTGCCAGTCCCGAAGCCTCCGGGTATGGCGGCGGTTCCGCCTTTGGCTGTGGGGAAGAAGGTGTCTATGATTCGTTGGCCGGTTACGAGGGGGGTGTCGGTGGCGAGTTTGAACTTTATGGGCCTGGCTTTTCGGACGGGCCAGGTTTGTAGGAGAGTTAGATCTTTCTCTTCGCCGTATGCGGTGCGTATTTTTGCTACGCTGTCTGTAAGCTTGTACTCGTCCTCGGTGGCCACTTCGGTGAGCTCTCCGGATAGGCCATAAGGGACGACTATTCTGTGCTTGACGAGGGTTGTCTCAGGGATTTCTCCAATTATGGAGCCAGGCTCAACTTTACTCCCTTTCTTCAGTAGCGGAGTGAATTTCCACCCAATGTTCTTTGGAAGTGAGTCTGCGACAACTCCCCTCTTAATGAAATCGCCCACTGCTTCCTTGATTCTAGGCAGTGGTCGTTGAATTCCATCGAAGATCTGGCCTATGAGACCGGGACCCAGTTCAACTGATAGTGGGCGGCCAGTTGCGACCACGGGTTCTCCTGGCCTGATGCCAGCGGTTTCCTCGTAAACCTGAATCGTGCAGACGTCTCCCACGATTCTGTTAACCTCTCCAATTAGGCCTTCGTTCCCTACTCTACAGACTTCATACATCTTGACTCCGCGAAGGCCTTCACCATCAACAACGGGTCCTGACACCCTGACTATCTTGCCTGTGACCTCGGACACCATGTTCACCTCTGGAACGAGTACACTCCGCCAACGAGCCATTGGTGAGGAGATTGGACTACTCTTAAAACAGTTACGGCAGGTCCGACTTATTTAAGGATTATGAAAAAAGGTTCTGTTACCTCTGCGGTTGATCTGACCGTTTTGTGTGGCTGTTACTTTTCGGTTGATGGCTTGCGTTCTATTAACTTGCGCTGGAATGGGGTCAGCGGTTAATCGTTGTAGGATGGCTAACATAAATCGGTTGATAAACAGTGACCATTGACCTCTTAGCGCCAATCTCGGAAGTTTTAAGAAGTAAGTCGATCGAACCTCTATTTTATGAAGATTACGAATCAATACCGAATGATAAGTAGAATAACCGAGCTTATCGGAAATCTAAAAGAGGTTAATGAAGCCTCAACACATGGTAATAGTGTTGTGCAACTCTCCAGAGTTGAATGGGTTTGTCCCATATCATTTCTTCCGATTGTGGCTTACGCAAACCATATGAATATCTCAGTTGACTATTCGGGTCATAGCGAAGACATATCTACCTACCTTAATGCAATTGGCTTTCCTAACGGTGTAACTGAGTTCACCAGAATGAGGAAGAATCTTCTTCCGATAACACGTGTGCGATGCTCCGATCGTAACGACATCCTGACTTTGTATGAAGACAGAATATTGAGCCAGCTTCCACAAGCGCAAAGGCGAGAGGCATTAGGCGGTCTGAAATATCTGACTAGCGAACTAGAAGCGAACGTGCGAGAGCATGCCCACGTTGACGGTTACTGGGTTTTTGCTCAGTATTGGCGACGCTCAGGGATGTGCGAGATAGGTATTTGTGATACAGGAATCGGATACAAGCAATCGTATGTCGGAACACCATATGAAGTGACAAGACATATTGATGCAATCGAAAATGCGCTGGGAGGTAAGTCTTCCAAGTTGCCTCGGGAGAGAGGGGCAGGTATCCCGACTATTGCTCGTATATTAGCTGAGGGTTATAGAGGTGAGCTAATCATAATGTCAGGAGATTCTCTTTTGCTTTCAGAACGAGGAAGAAGGTCTGGATACAGATTTGGCGTCAGTTTGCCAGGCTCATTTGTCGGACTTAGGTTTCGTTTGAGTGGAATTAATATATATAATTTTATATAGAGATAATCAGGAAAGGGTACCATGGATAATGTGAGAGAGAGGAATATGGAGATAAAGTTGCGCGATATGCTGGGTACGGGCACGTTAAGGGATAGAGAAACAGCTCTCTTCGTACTGAAAGAGATTTCGCAAATTCCCGAGACATGCCCAGTTGAAATTGATTTTGCTAGTATTGATTTTGCTTCTAGGTCATTCCTTCATGAATTACTCATAGGCTTGAAATGCAGAAGGAATGTTAGCTTTCAGAATCTGAACAATGAAGTCAAGAATATGATGAATGTCTCGCTAAGAAAACCAAATGTTGCACCGAGCAGCCCCACAAAGATTACGGTGATTGGTTAGCGCGCGTATTGAGATGGCTTGCGTTCTGAATCAGGGTTATCCACTTGTTGTGTCCTTTAACACTTATCCCACAGGCGTCTGCGGGAGTCTTGCCGTCTAGCGCTATGCGTGGTCTAACGTGGTTGTGGAAGATCTGGTAGCCTTTTAGAATAGGTGTGTCCTTTTTCTTTAGCCCACGCATGACTTTCTCTCTGTCTCTGACTTCCCCATTCATTCTCTCCATCTTGTTATTGTTGCGGTCTCCCCTAATGGTGATGTGCTGGATGTGCTCTGTTCTCGGACCCTTGGAAGTCCAAAACTCTTCCTTGTATGCAATGTGGTAAGCTTGAAGACCATCCGTTATCAGGGTTAGAGGCTTCTTCCCCATGAGTTCCTTACCCTTATGGAAGAGGTTCCCCGCATCATGCCTGTACTTGGTTTCGGCCACCTCTTGCGCAATCCAAAACCGTGTCTCATCATCCATCAACGCGAAGACGTATTTCATGTCACCCTTAATCTTGACGTAGAGTTCATCGGCTCTCCAGGTATCAGAGACATTAGGTTTCAGTTTCTCTACATAATCCTGCATCAATGTGATGTACTTCCTAATCCATAGATAGACCGTCTTATGTGAGACTTCGACTCCTAGTGGTTTGAGAGACTTCTGAGTGTTCCTCAGTGATTCACCGCTAAAGTAGAGTTGCATGGCCGAGGTGACAGCTTGGGGGTTGTGCTTCATCTTCTCGAAGCCTATGTTCACGCTGAAAGTCCTCCCACATTGTCCTCATAGTGCTTCCTCTTACTTTGACTTGGCGCTTAAACAGGTAGTACTTCGCAAGCTCATTAAACGCATTTGCGTCTGTTTTGGATCCATCTGCCTCAACTGCTCTACGAACTGCCTTGGCGATTCCTCGGGGTCTTTACAGACTTTGTAGATGCACGATGTGTATGCCCCAATTGTCCCTTCGCTCATGCACCGTAACCTCATGTACCCAACGAGGTTGAGTATCGCCGGGTCATTTGTTGACCAACCTGGGATCTTCGCTTTTGCTAGACTTCTAAGCCCGCCCGTTCCATTGAAAGCAGATTCTGTGACCCACATCTTGCCTTGTAAGCGACTTTGATTGGTCTAGCATCGTTCGCACTAATAATCTTGCAGAACAGTTACATGGTTTGACGGGCGTCACTAAAGTGGCTGCAAACCCACGGCCTGAAACTAGAAAGACACAGCAAAAAAAAGGGAGATGCTTTTTTCAAGATTCCAAGAATGCATCGCCATTCTGAAAATCCAAGTTCAATCTCTTGAATCTGCTGAGTATGTCCATTCCCATCAGGCTAAAATGAGGTCTGGGGCTGGTTTCTGTTTGCTCGAAGACATTCACATGTTCTAGGTTGACGACGCGCAGTGCTTGCTCAGTGTCGAGAAAGAAGAATGCAGCATCTAGCAACTCTCTGACGTACGCCACAGATCCGACGATAAGGACATTGCTCCTCCGGAGCCTTTTGCAATCCAAACCCAGTCTTTCGCAGTCGCCATCCAAGATAGTTGAAGTTGTTGATCCAGTATCAAGCATTAGCAGAATTGGCGAAGGCTTGTCCAATTGGTCACATGCAAAGAATGACCGGAAGAAATAATGACCTCTACGTGCGTCGAATGTTCCTCTAATCCTCAGGTCACTGCCCCCTCGTCAGAGTGATTTCTTTACAACAGGAATATTATGGGTTTTTCCGTCATGTATTGGATTACGAAATCGTCTAGGTCGTCATACTTCTTCTTCAGTTTACCGATCAGGTGTATTATGTTTTTGTCACTGTCAACAACGCTTCTATTCTTTACCGCGATGTATTTATCAGCGTACTGCTTTGCCAGACCACCAAAATTACTTGCTATCCACTCAGCATTGTCCTCTTGTACAGCAAGCAGATCAACGAGCCTCTTTGATTCAGTCTTTGAACTCAACGTACGGTTGACTATTTGTGCTGTCGTTGTCATATCTATCCCCCACCTGCGAAGATGAGTGGTTATTCATAAGTTCTGCCTCCAATTTAAGCTTATCGCGAGACGTTGTCGGACTCATTCCCATGCTGAAGTAAGAGATACTCGATCTCCTTCTCTTTTTCCCTCTGCTTCCTCACCAGATCGTCAAGTTCCAGTTTCAGCTCTTGGTACCTGTCAATTATGGACTCAAATTGCTTAAGCGTCTTTTTTCCTTGATCAGTGAGCTCGTATTTTATCGTCGGCTTCTTCCTTCCGCGGGGGTCAAGTTTCTCTTTCACCATGCCGCGTTGCTGTGCTTCCCTTATCCTCTTCAAGAGGGTGCTAGGGCTCAAGTTAAGCTTCTTCAATTCACTGAAAGATTTCGCTCCATCACCGAGCATCGCCAGCAGGTCGACCATCCCTTTCTGTATCCGACTCATCTCGTCCACCAATACTTAGTATTGGCGTACTTATATATATCTGTATTTACGTTTTCCTATCATTACTCAATGATGTTGCTAACATCGCAATAGCAGCCTAGATGAAGACAGCCTCTATAGATCCTATATCAGAGAGAACCTTGTGCCCAGAAAGATCACCATGTGAAAACAGTTGAAGTCTAAGGTTATTACTCAAGCGTATGCTTAATATTCATTAAACTTGAAGAAATGTAACAGAGGTAGACGTATGCAAAAGCCTAGGCTATATTATTTCCCAGAGACCAGCGGTAGAAAAGCAATCTTAATTTTCGATTCAGGTTACAGTTTTCCTGACGGTAAGAGAATAGGCAACATTCACATTTACGAATTCAAAGAAACTCTTCCAGCAAGTCAGGTAGATGAGCAACTCAGAAAATACGGACATTACATTGATTGATACCTATCAAGTGACGATCCTAGCGAGATTAGACGTAAAGCAATTGAAGAAACGCGGAGAAATCCTCTACTACTGCGTGAATAGGTACTTCTGGAAGTTATCTCGCGACAGTTAACAGCAATACAGACCACCCTAAGACCTAACGGAACCGAGCCGTCAACCGAAAAGTAACGACCTCAACAATCACCCGGATCAACCGCAGAGGTAACAGAACCTGAAAAACGTCAAGAGCAGAACCGAAAGGTTGGGGTTGCGGGGGCTTCTAATAGCGGCGCCCCCACACTTTTCTTGGAAGGAGGATTGGCATGCATCTTTCTCTCGAGAGACTCATGAGTACGGTCGCTCTTCTCAGTCTCATCTTGGTGGTATTGCCACAAGTTGCGATTACCGGCACTTCTGCCCAATCAGGCTATGACCCGCTACAGGAGCTGTCAGGTGTGTTGCTGAACATGTGGATTATCGACATGATCGCGATCTCGGTTTCAGTTGACCATATAGCTTTGGTTGTGAGCATAATCCCATTCCTCTTCATTTTTCCGACAGCGCTGGTGATTTCGATGCTAGACACAGAAATCTTCGTGAGAATCCTGATGTTGGGCATACTGACCGTCGGCTTTGCTGTAGCCCGGTACATCGCTAATTCAATATAGTGACTATGCGACGCATACTGCGAATTGGGGGTCAGCGCGCTTTCAGTCAGCGGCTCGTTTCCTTTCGTCGGCAGTCATGCCCACACAGGTAAGCGCGAGAGGTTCACAATTCCGTCGTAGGGAAGCCCACGCTCCTTAGGGGTGGGAGGAGCTGCGGTAGCGGCGACCAGATGGTCTGTTTAAATGCCTTTGCCGCGTATGTTTCCTTGGACCTTGGGGCGAGACCGCGGGGGTGGCGCCCCCAATGCAAAGAGCCTGAGTCTCTGTTTCCCAGGGCGGATGGTGGTCTCGCAGCACCGAGACGCGAAGCGTAACCCACCACGCCTGGCGAGGTGAGCGGGCTGGAAAAGCGCGGCGCGCGAAGGCCCGGAAGTCGCAACTTCCACAATAGGCTTTCCGGAACCACCGACCCGGCGACGGGCGGAGGCAGGGCAAACGAAACGGAAAGCCCACCGGCTCAAAGCCATGGGAAGAGGTTACTTATACCACACTCCCCCCCAGTATTTAGGGTAATGATTCCGATCATTATGGCGTGGCGAGGTCTTCAAATCTCCAATAAACCGAAAAAGAGAGAAACAGAATACTTTACCGCTTAGACGCTAGATTGGGGCGACATGAGATCTGAGAAGGAGGATCTATCCTAACTTAGAAGAGATACTCGTGTCCAGAAGCAGGATCAAGATCCTGAAGGCGCTATCTGTCAAAGGACCGCTAAACATCTCTGGCATAAAAAGATGCACGGGCCTCAACTACAAATCGATAATAAAAGCCTTGGAGATTCTCAAATATATGAGGGTTGTCGACGAGGTTCATCTCGAAAGGACCCGCAACTTTCGCATAAGGGTGGAAAATGAAGAGGCTTCCGCTGTAGATAGGCTAATCAAGAGCCTAGTTGGACTCGACAGAAACTCCAGTCAGAGGAAAGAGGGGTAGACACCCTAGACCGAAGAGAACGCCACGCGCATCACAACAAGATATAAGGAATTAGTTGCACAATCATTACTCTCAGAGTAAACTCATAGGATTCTCACCAAGAATGATCGGAGGGATAACTATTCCAGAAGACGAGATTGTAGAGGAAAATGAGGCCGGCGCAAAGGTTCTAACTGATCTTCCAGGGATCGGCCCTGCCATCGCCAAGAAACTATCCGAGGCGGGCTACAGACGGATCGAGTCTATAGCAGTTGCAGCAGTTCAGGAGCTATCAAAAATCGCGGACATAGGTGCAAGCACCGCGCAGAAGATCATAGAAGAAGCGCGCAAAGCTCTCGACATCGGCTTTGAGACTGCAGACGAGATTTTCAAGAGAAGGCAAAACGTCGGGCGCATCACCACAAGTTCAAAGAACCTTGATGCCTTGCTGGGAGGAGGAGCAGAGACGCAGTCAATAACAGAAGCATACGGCGAATACCGAACGGGAAAAACGCAGATAGGTCACCAGCTATCCGTTAACGTCCAGCTTCCGCCTGAGAAAGGGGGGCTCGAGGGTCAAGCACTCTACGTCGACTGCGAAGGAACGTTCAGACCTGAACGCATTTGCCAGATGGCCATCGGGCAGAACATTGATCCGAATAAGGCGCTCAAGAACATAGTCGTCGCTAGAGCATACAACTCTGACCATCAAATCCTGCTGGTCCAGCAAGCCGAGGAATTCATTGAAGAGAAGAAAATCAAGTTAGTAGTAGTCGACTCAATAGCTGGCCACTTCCGCGCGGAGTATATTGGCCGTGAAAGACTGGCGGAGCGCCAACAAAAACTGAATAAGCATCTTCACAATCTACAGCGGCTTGCAGACATACATAGCGTCGCCGTCTTCGTCACAAACCAAGTTATGTCCAAGCCAGATGTATTCTTCGGAGACCCAACCCAGCCCATCGGTGGCCACGTGCTCGCACACGTGCCCCAAACAAGGCTATACTTGAGAAGATCCAAAGGCAACATAAGAATATGCAGATTGGTGGACAGCTCATACCTGCCTGAGGGCGAGGCCGTCTTCCTAATCACAGAAGAGGGAATAAAAGATCAGTAGCTCCCCCGATAGCAGAACCTTCCAGGAACCAACCCCGAGCTTCCGGCTTCTTCCCCAAATTGAGTTCGCCTACCATGCGTGCCACCATAGCCTCCCGGCGGGGCAAAAATTGAAGGCTGGCTTTGCGCACGACGTCAGCCATATACCACCGCAGTCATGCGATCAACCCTCCAGGTTTGCTGCTAGAGATGGCGGGCCCGGAGGGATTTGAACCCACGACCACCGGCTTTCTGCACCCAGTCTCGGGAAAAGCGCTTCGCAGGCCGGCGCCCTATCCTGACTAGGCCACGGGCCCCGTAGTATTCACCAGACCAATAAGTAGAACAACTGAAGTTTAATACTTTTTCTTTCCTGCTCGTCACGGATTGTGTTCCTCCAAGCTACCCTCGTAATTGGATTCAGGGAACCGATACTATTAACATAGAGATCGACCCCATGAGTCACTGATGCAAAAGCCAAGAAGACGTTCTGATCCTAGGTGAAAGGAGGGTAGCCTAGAATGGAGACAGAAACGCCAGCTAGCACCTCTCACTTGAAGGATATAATGTCAAGAATCAGGGTGGTCGAGACCCTTAGGCTCCTAAAGAAGACGCATACGTACGCCGAGTTGTCTGCCGCTTCCAGTTTGCCGGTAACAGTGCTCAATCGATATGTAAAGGGCAGAGTCTTGCCAAGTCGAGACAGATCCGAGCTTCTTTTCAAGACATTCCAAGACATGTTTAATCTCTCTCAAGAAGTGAGGAAACGGATTGTCTTTGACAAAAACGGGTATTTCGACAACACGCCTCTTCTCAGCGATACTCTTCTCTCACGCGAAATCGCGAGAGAAGTAGCCAGAAGATTCGCCAACAGGAAGGTGAATAAAGTAATCTCGCCTGCCGTTGATGGCATACCAATTGCCGTGCACGTCGCGAATGAGCTTGGCGTTGACCTGGTTATTGCCAAGAAGGCTAAGGAGGTCGGCATTGAGAGCTTTATAGAGGAGAGCTATGTCCCTAGCTACTCTGGCGTAATGATGACGCTTTACCTTCCAAGAAAGGCCGTCTCTACCAAGGACAAAGTGATCATAGTCGACGATGTGATCAGGTCTGGCGAGACCCAGAGGGCGCTCATAGACGTGACGAATAAGCTCGGCGCCACAATTGTCGGCATATTCATTCTAGTTGCCATCGGCAATCTCTGGGAGAAGGAATTGAAGCTACCCCCCAGTTGCCAGATGGAGCTGCTTGTTAAGCTGCCTCCGCCTCCTCGTCCCTAGACTTCTGCGCGAAAAGGCTAGACAGTATTCTCTCCAGCAAATCCAGACTCTCCTTGACTGGCTTAGAAATCCCCTCCCCGGGTCCAACTCTGAGAGGCTGGATTCCCACCACTAGAATCCCTACCCCAAGCTCCTTTTCCAAGTACTCAATCAAGAATGACAAAGGAAGGCCATGAGTGGAAATGGGAAGCCCAGCGATCTCGCCCCTATCCACAATTCTGATCGAACCGGGAGGTAGCCCCATGTCCGCGGCGTCGATTACCAGGATCTGAGAAGGATTAAACCTGCGAATAGCTGAGATGAAGTTCTCGGGAGCCATGCCGGCCTCAATAGCACGCACTCTCCGTGATAAGCGCCGTTCCCTGCTTAGGCGCCTTGCCAACTCAAGACCGGCTTCATCATCGCCCTGAAGTACACTGCCAATCCCGAGCACCGCCAGACGCTTGGCATCCTTCAATCTCATTCTGAGCAACTCTTCCAGCGCCCAACCCCCCTGACAGCATACTTGAACTTGGCTGATGGGATCTATCGGTCTGGAATCGCGACCACAGCAGAACGATATGGATTCTCTCGTACTCCAGGACCGGTGCTTCTATTTACGCTTCTTCTTGGTGATGTAGAACCCTCTCTTCTCAAGCTGCTCAAGCAGCTCACTTGGATCTCTGTACCATTGACCCCACTTTCTGCTGATGTGTTCCGTCCAGCTGTAGTTGTCATAGGAGAACGTTTCTTTACGATCACCCGCCAGAGGAATCTTATGCTTCCCCTTGCGGTAGTAGTCCTGCGCTAGATACCCGCTGTCCATCAACTTCATAGCCTCCGAGATGACCTCACCGCCCAACTCTGGATATTTGTTCTTGAAAAGAGTGAATCTGAGTGGGTATCTGGGTCTTGGCGGTGGATCTTCGGCTGGATACCCCATCGCCAGCTGCACTAGCGGAAAAACCCTGCTTGGCAGGCGGTATTCCTTCGCGATCGTGTCGGCCCTGTACGGCGCGCTACCGAGAAAACAGCTTCCAAGTCCTAGACTCCGCCCCGCAACAACCATGTTCCCAGCCATTAGAGACGCATCCTGAATACCGAAGAACAGCAGCGAGAGATCATTGGCGACCATCTTCCATTCTCTCGCAGCCATTATTTTTTCGAATTTGTGGGAGTCGACGCAAACTGTGAAGAGAAGCGGAGCTTTCCACGGGTTCCGACCCCTGTTCTGCGAAAGCATGATGCTGTATAATTGAGAAGCAAAAGGCGCTCGCTGACCGGCCCTCACAACCGTTTCTATGACCTCCTCTGAAGGCTCCTCGTCCGTGTATTTTCGGATCGACCTGTGATCAAGCATAATCTCTATTACGGGACTTGACTTAATGACGTGTCCCCCCGTGCGATACACATGCCAAACACTTGCTCAGTCAATATCTTAATATTTTGGGTTCGCCCGACCTAAGCGGCCGAATCGCCATGAACTCCCGATTAAGTTAAAAGGATGCCAAGGCTGTGTTAATGGTCAAACTGTGGTGCTCAGACATCAACCTCTCGAACGAGGAATGACGCATGGCAGAAGAAAAAGGCGAGATGCGAGCAGAAGAGACGTGGATAGGAGGAGAAGTGGAGAAACCAGTACCACAGGAGCCAGAAGCATTCATCACAGGCTCATCCGTAGTGGAAGCAAAGGAGATGCCGGTACCACAGAAGCCAAAGGCATTCTTCACAGGCTCATCGGTAGTGGTCAGGAACGAGGTAGAGGTCGTTCACAACAGGGTATCCTACGGAACTGAGCAACTTGACGGAACCCTCAGCCTTTCCCCACTTGAAACGATATTTCTCTTAGAGAGGGGCAGAATTGAACTATTCGATGAACAGACTGGAGAACAGAAGACCAACGAAGAGAAACCCGGAGAGGAGAAGGCAAAAGAGGAAAAGTTAGATCTGTACCAGTATCTGCAGAAGGTATCCAGCTCTCAACCAGAATTGTGGACGCGCTACCTAGTGTATAGAGACCTCCGAAGCAGGGGTTACATTGTTAAGGAAGGGCTTAGCGAGGACATAATTTTCAGGGTATATCCAAGGGGCGCCGAAATAAACAAGAAAACCTCCACTTGGGAGATCTACATAGTCAAGGAAGGAGTACCGATCGATTTAAACAAGCTGGTTACCGCAACGAAGACAACAAAAAGAGTTGGCAAGAGACTCGTACTAGCAGTCCTGAATAGGCAGGGGGAAGCTACATACTACCAGGTTTCCGAAGAAAGTATTGGCCATGCAAGCGCTGCTACTTAGCCTTCTTTGGTATGAAGGAGCTGGGCATCTTGACGACCTCTGCTTTCACTAGCCGTCCCCTGATTTTGACCCCAAGGATCATGCCTTTCTTTGCGTACTTGCGTTCCACGTAGCCAATGCCAATGCCTCGGTCGAGGACAGGCGAAAATGAACCACTTGATATTTTGCCGACAGTGCTTAACCCTCGAAGGATCTCGTAGCCAGTTCTGGGAATTCCCTTATCGAGGAGCGCTAAGCCAATCCGCGAGCGCTTGACGCCTCTTCTTCTCTGCGCCAAAAGAGCCTTCTTTCCAATAAACGACTTCTTCCTAAACTTGATGAAGGGCCTCAGCTCGGCTTCGAGCGGCGTGGTCTGCTCGTCGAGATCCTCTCCATACAGGGGCATTCCCGCTTCAAGCCTGAGGGTATCCCTGCACCCGAGTCCACATGGCAATATGCCAAACTCCTTTCCTGCATCCAAGATCGCCTCGAACAGCTCCACCGCCTTTCCAGAATCCTGTTCGGGAACATCAAATTGGCAGATCTCAAAGCCATCCTCTCCGGTGTACCCTGTCCTTGATATCAGAACCCTGGAGCCGTGAAGCTCGACTATCTCAACGCCGAACCGCGGAACATCACTGAGATTGCTGTCGGCGAGTTTCTGCAAGGTAGACACGGCGTTGCGTCCCTGCACGGCGAACATTGGAGTGTAATCCGAGATGTTCTCGAGGCTGGTATCGTATTTCTTGACATGTGCGGCAAACCAGGTGAAATCCTTCTCCCTGTTTGACGCGTTGACTACAACGTAGAAATCATGATTCTCCAATCGGTATACGAAGAGATCATCAAGGATACCGCCATCCCGTCTACACAGCAAGGCGTATTCCGACGATCCTACATGCACGCGAGTTAGATCGTTGGTGACAAGGTGGTTGAGGAAACGGCGAGACCCTGAACCCTCTACGTGAAATCGACCCATGTGCGTTATGTCAAAAATGCCAACGGAATTTCTTACCGCGTTGTGCTCGGCTATGATTCCCGTCTTCTCATACCAAAGAGGCATATCAAAACCGGCAAATACGCTCATGTGTCCTCCATGCGAGACATGCCAATCGTGAAGGTGCGTCCTCCGAGGTTGCTCGCCAGCCAAGTCGATCACCAATTGATAGCTAATAGAATCTGTTATTAACGCTTTCCTACAATCCGATCACTTGAATTGGCTGTACCTATCTTCTGAAGACCAACGGGAACCAATAACCCAATCATCTACTCTCGCAACACATGTGACCGACGCAGTCTCTCATGAAACAGGGAGGCAATCTAGCCATGGAGGGATGAAATTTGGAGCTACATCCGATACATACTGGAATGATTAAAACAAATGACAACGTGACGGATACGATTCTCGAAGCACTGAGCAGAGATGGATTCAAGATCGAGGTCAAAGATATTATTGCGGTCACTTCAAAGGTGGTTTCGGTGTCGGAGGGTCGGGTAGTTGAGTTGAAGAGTATCACCCCCTCAAGTAGAGCCTATGCACTATCCAAGAGGTTCAATGTCTTGCCAGAACTGACTGAACTAATAATAAGGGAGGCTGACACCATAATCGGGGGAATGGATGGCGTCATCCTTACTCTCAAGGACAACGCGCTCATCGCAAATGCGGGGATCGATAAGAAGAACGCCGGGCCGGGCAGGGTGGTCCTCCATCCAAGAGACTCTTCCAAGACAGCCGAGAAAATAAGGAAGGAGATTCTTCAAAGAACGGGAAAGAAGGTGGGCGTCATCGTAACGGATACGCGTACTCAACCTCTTAGGATAGGGACGATAGGGATAGCTCTATCGGCAAGCGGGTTCGAACCCATAGTGGATGAGAGAGGCAAGCCAGACTTGTTCTGCAGACCGTTGCGGGTCACGAGGAGAGCATTGGCAGACCAGCTGGCAACGGCAGCGGAAATCCTGATGGGCGAAACCAACGAATGCATACCCGCGGTAGTCATCAGAGACGCTCCCGTAACTCTCAACGACAAAACGCCTAGTCCCTCTGCACTCTACGTTTCTCCAGACGAGTGCTTCTACACGAAGATCCTTGCGGGCTACAAAAAAGGACATCCAAAGACGCCGGCAAGAGAGAAGCAACGCAAGTAAGTCGTTGAGTGACCTTGATTCGGGAGCCGCCAAGCGCAATAGGCAGGATGGCAGATGGTCAGGCGATGCGGTGAAATGGCAATGGATAACAAGTTCACATTGATTCTTGCAGAGAAACCAGATGCCGCTAAGCGAATAGCTACCGCCTTAGCACAGAAGATCATAAGTAGTCCTGGGAGAGGAGAGCTACCGTTTTACGAAATCCTAAGAAACGGTGAAAGAATAAGAGTCATGGCCGCAGTTGGGCATCTATACACGTTGAAGCAGTCTGGCAAGGGCTGGGATTATCCAGTTCTCAGCATGGAGTGGGTTCCCAGGTATGAGGTTGACAAGACCGCCAGCAACACTAGACGATTCGTGCAGAAGTTCCGTGAACTCTCGGTTGATACGGGATCCTTCATGGTTGCCACCGACTATGATATTGAGGGCGAGACAATTGCTTACTGCATACTAAAGTATGCGTGCGGAGAGAATGCCTTCAGACAGGCAAAAAGATTGAGGTTCTCCTCTCTAACAGATAGGGAATTGGTCGAGGCCTACGAACACCCATTGGCTCACATAGATCTCAGAATGGCTGAGGCGGGTGAAACGAGGCATAAAGTCGATTGGCTCTTTGGCATAAACATTTCAAGAGCGCTTATACTTGCAGTGAAACACGCAACGGGCAGATATTGGACTCTCAGCACTGGACGTGTCCAAGGACCGACCTTGACATTCGTAGCCAACCGAGAATCCGCAATTAGAAGCTTCGTGCCAACACCATACTGGATCATCAATGCAAGTGCCGAGATGGAAGGCCAATTCTATCATCTAGGGTACTCCAAAGATAAGATCAAAACGCTGGATGAGGCCAAGCGAATCGTCGACGCATGTCTCAGGAAGAAAGGCATTATTGAAGAAATCGAAAAGAAGCAAAACAAGACGCCGCCTCCGCATCCATTTGACTTGGGTTCGCTTCAATCAGAGGCATACAAGTTGTTTGGCTATACCCCAAGCAGAACTTCGTCGATTGCAGAAAGACTTTATCTGGCAGCATTGATCTCATACCCGAGAACAGGTAGCCAAAAGATACCTGCTTCGCTCGACCCAAGAAGTATACTGAAGCCATTGACTCGAATCAAGAAGTACGAGCCTCTTGTGACCGAGCTTCTGAGAAAGGAGAAGCTAGTTCCATCCCAGGGAAGGAAAGAGGATCCGGCACACCCGCCCATAACTCCCACAGGTGTGGTGCCTTCCGAGAATGCTCTCTCAGAACCTGAAAACAGGATCTTCGATTTGATTGTCAGGAGATTCATGGCCATCTACGGCGACCCGGCAGTAAGTGAGACCGTCAGTGCGACCGTAAATGTCAATGGCGAGACCTTCTACCTTAGGGGAAGAAAGCTGATTGAAAAGGGCTGGCGCAAGTTCTATGAGCCCTACATCAAAGAAGGAGACGTATTGCTTCCCGAAATAAGAGTGGGACAGATCATTGAGAATATCGAAGCAAGCAAGGTGGACAAGTTCACAGGTCCTCCCCCCAGGTACAACCCGGGCACACTACTGAGACTGATGGAGGAGCAGGAAATCGGCACGAAGGCGACGCGAGCAGAGATAATCGATACACTGAATCGACGGGGATACGTCACAGGCGAACAAGTTGTTATCACAGATCTTGGTTTTGCGATCGTGGATGTATTGCGGAAGTACTCCCCGGAGATCCTATCGGTAGACACGACCCGCCAGTTGGAGAGAGATATAGAGAGAATTCAGTTCGGGGAGATCAAAGGACCGGAAGTGATTTCAAGAACCATATCCTTCCTCGAACCAGTTCTCCAAGAATTCAAAGCAAGGGAGACAGTAATAGGAACTGCCCTCAATGAAGCGCTCCGTGAGTCGCTAAGAAAATCATCGACAATAGGCCCTTGCCCAGCCTGCAAGGCGGGCGAACTAATGGTGATAAGATCAAGGAAAACTGGAAAAAGATTCGTAGGTTGCACCAACTACCAGAATGGTGGATGCAGGTTTACTGCACCCCTTCCCCAATCCGGAGTTGTCCAGCCGACCTTCAAGAAATGCCCAAGTTGCCAGTTCCCCATCGTCATTGTGAAACTGAAGGGCAGAAAACCATGGCAGCTGTGCATCAACCCAGAGTGCGAAACGAAGACGAGAACCAGAGCGAAGCGGAGTACTTAAGGGAAGTTATCCAACACTTGGGTTGCTCTCCATCTCAAAGCTCCATCAAATATCCTCTCTCCAGCAAATAGTTTGCCATCTCCACAACCCATTCGCCTGAATTGGGGTTCTTGATGAGAAGGTTTAGGTACTGCTCTCTCGTGACTGATCCATAGGCATTTGCCCATACGCGGAACCCCTTCCGAATATTGTCTAGTGCCAACTGATGAGAGGAACAGAAGAGAGCACCATTGTGTAGCATTCTGGCTCGACAGATGGGGCAGGATTTACGGTTATCCTCATTTGTATTACTCACAGGGGATCGCCTACGAAGTCCTTGGACTCACCGTTATGATAAGAGAAAAACGCTAATGCTGCAACACATTTATAAACTTGGTCAAGCAATAATTTCAAACTGACTCATGCCGAAGGAGCGCGTGACACCAGATGGTTCGAACCCCATGGCCTAGATTCCTGAGGAAGCCGAAGCTGAGGCTTGGCAAGCCGAGCCTGAGGATGCCACAGAAGCCATCCAGTTCCACAGTCTTTGGTCTCACGCTAGTGTTCCTCCTATTCGTATTTGGCGGAGGAGTGTGGGATATCGTCTTCAGAAGCCAACTGCTACCTTACGGCACACCTTCAAGCACATCAGTGGTCTATATCTATCCAAGTCTTGACGCCCAGTTTATTCTCGAAGGTCTAGTTGCCAGTGCCTTTATTTTCATCGGGTTTATGGGCGTCGTTATAATGTACCAGAGTACGCGCCACGTGTATAGACCGAACTACGCAAGGCTACTGCTAATCTCAGGCATGGTCCTCGTCTTAATCGCCTACATCGTGGCGATAATAATGTTAGGCGCGAAGTTCACGACGAGCTAGCAGGAGAGGCATGCGCGTGCCACCCTAGGACCACTTACCAGGGAACTCTTTTGAGACCTAGCAGGTAGCTGAGACCATTAGTCAACAGATGAATCAAGGGCGTAGCAACAACTAGAATGATCACGTATTCCCAGGGAACAGGAAAAACGAAGGAAACCAGTGCAAATGCCACAACCAGAAAGGTTAGTTGGTCAAGAACCGGCGCAGGTGCTCCTCTCCTGAATCCCATTCTTCTTTTGATGAACGAGCCTAGCAGATCACCCGTGAGCGCTCCCAACGATAGCAAAAGTGCTCGCGAGAGCGTGCACTGAAGGGTCTCAATCGAGATTGATGACAGTATCGTCAGTTTGCCAAGCTCGAAGATAACTCTGCTTGAGACAAAAGATTCAAATATGCCTACCAGGAGCCCTCCAATGATTCCTCCCGCAAAACCCCTTATCGTTTTTCCGTCCCCGAAAACTCTCCGTCCATCGAAGAAGTCTCTCCCAAAATCCATTGGCTTGCCTCCACCTACCAGTACCGGTACCGCATTAGCCGCGTAGGCAGGAAAGACAAACCAGAAAGACAGAGCCACAGTCCAGATATCCATATCCGCTTGACCTCCAGCATTTGTCTGATTTGCACCCGAAGGTTGTCCCGCACTAGGAGGCGCCCAGCGCACTCGGGGAAAAGGTAGCAGAGCCCCCCACAGCGTGGCGGTGATGTTTCTCTAGGATGGCCTTTCTACAACCTGGACCACCCGCTATCTCAAGCCTCAATGACACGTTGCACCAAGGGCCGACGACTTGACTCCCAACTGGAGCGAAGCCTGCCTCGGCATCTTTGCGAGGACCCCCCCTAGCTTGATTCAATATCATGACAGCCACATCGGAGCGCTCCGCAACGTGCAGTAACATGGCCATTTGCCTGCACAGCTCCATGCTGAAGTAAACGTTCTCTTCTCGATCAAGGCTCATCGCGTATCTGTAAAGGGAACCAACTGAATCAAAAACGATCAACTGAACACCCTCCTTGACCAGCATCTCGATTGAATCAATTATGTTTGACTGTTCCGAGAACGAGCGAGGCGACAAGAGGAGGAACTTACACAAATCAAGACCGCCAAAGCGGCGCGAAATCTGAAGGAACCGCTTCCTTGGGAATGAGGAATCTGCAACAACATAAACAACCTTCCCGCCTTTGGACACGCAGCCCAGTGCACACTGGAGCGCTATGGACGTCTTACCAGAACCTGCAGCACCGTAGATCTGTGTAAGAATTCCACTTTCGATACCACCACCCAGCAGGTCGTCTATGGGTTTACACAAGGTCGGAATAATCTTCAAGCGATTTCTCCTCCAAGCTTTGCGAAAACAAGGCGTCTGGCAATCCGTGGGAACATGAACATCTTGCGTATCAACCCTAGTCACACTTAGTTTGAGACAAGCTTCTTTAAGTTATTGAAGGCCCAACCGAGCCATAGAATTCTCGAAGTTCACGGAAGATCCTTCCATCCTCGTCTGGAAGGACTTTACAGGATTCGCGGATCCAGGAGGGTAGGAGCCTGAGGCACGGAGACCCCGCGAACCTGTAATCCAAGAACACGACGGCGCCTCTGTCATCACCCGATCTGAACGCCCTCCCAGCAGCCTGTGAGGCCTTTCTCACCGCAGGCACATTATATCCATATTCTTTGCCCTTCTTGGGAAACTTGGATTCGTAGTAGTCGATTGAAGCCTTTACCCGAGCTGTTGGTTTCGCGTAGGGAACTCCTACTACAATGACAGTATCCAATAGGTTCCCCGGCAGATCTAGTCCTTCAGAATTCCTCCCCCCTTGTACCCCTAGTAGGACGCCGCCCCCAGATGAGGCGCTCTCGCGGAAGCGTTCAATCAGCTCGTCGTTTCTCGTTGAAGTGGAGCCAGATGTCTCGACAAACAGGGGCTTACGCAACAGAGCCTCCAGGCCAGCCTCCATCAGCCCGTGAAGAACCTCATACGAGGCCGCAAAAATGCCTGAATTAAGAGGGGTCGAGTTCACAGCTTCGGCAGTGCGCGCTGAGAGCTTCTCGTACGTCTTCATCGATCTCGCGGTTAATGACGTGGTTACGCCTCTGCAGATTACGATCTTTATGTTCTCTTTCGGAAAAGGCGAACCAAAGACGTATCCCTTGGTTTCTTTTGGCAGCCCTACGACGTCGATGTAGCAGTCAAGCGGCTCAAGTGTTCCTGACATGCTGATGCTCGAGTGGAAATCTGGTAGCACATGCGCCAATACCTCCGCTGGATCAAGACATAAAACCTCCAAGTACGTAGTGAAGTCGGCGCCTGAACCCCCGTTGCCTCTTTTGCCTATAAGGTGCAAGTAGTTCTTCTTGGCGCAGGTATCGAGCCATTTTAGTAGAAATGCCGCTACACGATGAATATTAGATCTAGGTGGCTTTCCTCTGTCCAGAAGGGCCCGCTTGACCGATTCCCCTTGGCCATGCAGGGACTCAAGCATCCCGTCGATCCTGTCCGACTTATCACCACATTCACTTAGTATTCTGTTTATCAGAACCGAAGCGGGGAGAGCCGTCTCAGCCAGTGCACTGTACTCCTGTAAGCTGTCAACTGCCCGCGCAACATTCGCAAGGAATCTATGAGATTCTGGTAGACCAAAACTTCTCGCCTCAATCTCCGCTCTCTTTAGGGTGAAGTCACCCAGTCTGTCACTCGCCGTATTGATGGCCGCGTCCGGAAGATTGTGAGCCTCATCCATGACCAAGATATATGAGGACAGTGGATGCTCGAAGTTCTTCAATAGGGACTGCCTAATCTCATCGTGCAGAAGGTAGTTGTAGCTCATCGCGGCTACGTCGACCTTGCCGACAACGAGCTTTGCTAATTCATATGGGCATACGCCAAGTCTCTTACAGGTTTCGACAACTTCGGTGAAGAGTGAGGGCTGGACAGTGATTCTCCGCAATTCCTCTTCAAAGCTTCTGCCACGATTTCTGAGCCTCTCGAAAAAGCGACAAGAATGGCGCTTCTTGAGTTCGCCACATATCTCCATCGCAGTGGTTGCATCGATAGCGTACCGAGAGATAAGCTTGTTGAAGCAGGCCTCAGATCTACCGCGAATTGATATTCCACTCGCCTGAACAGAGGATCTGTTAATGACTTTCAGTTCCTCAATTGCTCTGTCACACTCTTTGTGGGTCCGCGCAACATAGAGGATCCTCAAACCGTTCTCTTTCGCAAAGGGTAGAGTTGCAGCGAGCACGCCAATTGTCTTACCGAGGCCGCTTGCCGCAGCGACTGCTATGTGTTCTCCCTGCCTAACTGCATCATAAATGACGTTAATGAATTCATCTTGATACCGCCTGACTGTCGGATAAGGAAAGCAATTTAGGCGAGGAGACGACAAGAAAGACACCAACACCTCCTAGTTATATTCCTTGTTAATAATAGTTCCATCTATTGGAGAGGCAACCTGTCTTAAGTCTCATTGGTCTGCCTGAAGCATTGAACGCAGGCTGGATCTGCGACACAATTAGGCTGTCTCCTGAGCCAGAATCCACCACCTTTTATAGGAGGGCACCAAATGATTGATCAGGGCGCCTAATCTCCTTCAGTTACCCGGACAGTGTCTGACGGAACGTGGGATATGGAATGACTATAAGACTCGTCGAAGAGTCATGTGAACTCACGGGTGCGAAGCTTTCAGTGTCCATACTTAGCCTTGAAAACGCCACACTTGTGCTGGTAACGGACAAGAGAAATCAGTACAGGATTGGAACCGTCGCGCTCGCAATGCCGATAACGGGGAGAACAGGAGAGGCACCACCATCTATCCTCACGCTATTCGGCTCGGGAGGAGGACTTCTTGCGAAGGCTCTTGCGGGGAGGATATCAAATAGGACAGGCAAGACAGTGCTTTCAATAGTGGGTTTAATGGACGATGACCTGGGAACAGTTTCATCAATACTTAGAGTATCGGAGAGAATCCTAGAGAAGATGTCATCCACTTAGCTATGATATTGCGTCAAACGATGAAAGCCATAGGAGCACAGACCATAAGTAGTTCGAGAAGATAACAGAGTGCAAGTGTATTGTGAGATGAAAGGTAAAATGTCGAAAGCTTGGGGTTTCATTAAGTGCCCTCTTTACAACTACATACACATAAGCCGCTTTGAAAAGGATCTCATAGACACCTATCCATTTCAGAGGCTAAGGAGGCTTAGACAGCTCGTTGGGGCAGAGTACGTTTACCCTGGTGCATGCCATACTCGACTCGAGCATTCTCTGGGAGTAATGCACTTGGCTGGAGAGCTGTCGACTAATCTGGAAAAGAGCGGGCAGCTCAAAAAAACAGAAGTGCAGGAGATCAAGATCTCAGCACTCCTCCACGATATTGGGCATGGTCCCTTCTCGCACGTCTTTGAGCCATTGTTGATTCAGGATCTGAAAAAGACGCATGAGGATATGAGTACTTGGATCATTAGGAAGACCGAAGTCGCTGATATCATGAATAACGAAGGAGTAGATCCTGCCAGGGTCAGCGAACTAGCAGTAGGCAGACTCAAAGACGCCAAGAAGTTCATGAACCAAATCATATCGAGTGCCGTGGACGTTGACAAGATGGATTTTGTCGGAAGAGATACTTATCACACTGGAGCGGAGTACGGGCATGTTGACATCTTCCGACTTATATACACCATGGACACATTGGATGACTGCATAGCAGTTGACTTGACTGCACTGACTACTCTTGAAACCTTCATTCTCGCTAGGATTGAATCCTTCAGAGCCATCTACTTCCATCGTGTCTCCAGGGCAGCTCAGATAATGCTTGAGAAGGCCTTGTACTACGCCAGAGACGAGCTGGGCATCACGAAGTTTGACAGCGTCGACGACTACTTGAAGTTGGATGACTACACGATGTGGACTTATTTGAAGCAAGCAAAGGAGTCGGGAAAGATAATCGATAGACTCGAGCGACGAGATCTGCTGAAACAGGCTTATGAGAAGACGTTTCTAGCCAAGGACGAGATGCTTACCAGTGTTCTGACAAACGAGAAGATCCGATCAGAGCTTGAGAACCAATTATCCAAAACTGCAAACCTGCCCCCTGAGCAGGTGATAATAGATGTCCCCTCCTTGCCATCAGTGGCTACATCCCATGCGATGTCTCCGGAGCACATGGAGATTCCTATGTTCTACAAGGATCATAATGGCAGGAAGAACCCACGCAGGTTGAGCGATGCATCAAAAATAATAGATCTACTTAGAGGATACATGAACATAGTGAGAGTTTACACGACTCGAGAGAACAGAGAAGCCGTCAGCAGAGCCTCGGAAAAGCTTCTCGGAAGACCGCAGTCACTAGAGATATCATATTGAGTTGCATTAACCACTGCGATCTTGATCTTAATGGGAACCTACTTTCCGACAACGTAGGAGCGGATCTCTTCCCAGAGCTCCTTGCGAAGCCTAGCGATATCGTTCAATTCAACGACCTCTGCGTCTTTGACGGCATTCTGAAGCTGGATTACGTTACCTACCGCACTAACATTTTTGACATCGACGGGGAATTCAACGTCGAGGCCTTTCACAATCAGCTCAACACGAGGGCCTGGAAGAGCGATCCTTATGCTTCTTACTATGCCAACGATTCTTGCGGCTCCGTCTATCACGGCTCTCCCAACAAGTCGCCCAGGCATCATGAGCTCATAAAGTTCGGCTTCTGTTACGGATCGTATATCCTCAGGGGGTACCAAGCTAATACCTCCAGTTGCACTCTCATTAATGTGACTATACAGTATATGCTGAACTATCTTTTCAGTTTATCTGAAGTTCCTGAAGGTCCTCGATGGTAATAATGTCTCCGTCGAAACCGTCCAACCGTCCTTCACGGTTGATCGATTCCGCGATTGTGGCAACGAGGATCTCTGGCTCTGTTCTTCTCATGCCACTTAGCTGAAACACTCTTATTGAAGAGGGTGACATAGAAAAGCGGACAATGTATCGGTCCGGAACCAGATTCACGGTCCTGGCATTTTTCACGTAACGATAGTTTATGTAGACTATGAAGTCTAGAGACAGTGGCGCAGCCGATAATCTGGACACCCGACCCGCTTGGTCTTCATCGAGGTAATTGAAACACAACCCTTCAGCCACCCCGACTTCAAAGGATCTTGTTACCGAGAAGGATCCATCGTGACCTGCGATGGATGTATCGACCTTGTCTTCGATCTTGTTCAGTTTCTGCATGCCGCGTGCTATGGCGGCGACCAGATCTATGCCCGATTTACTCAGCGAGAGCTTAACGTCTAGGTGCACGATCAATGGAAAACCCGTGTAGACGCCAAGGTCGCCCATCGTCCAGTCAATCCTTTTTCCTTTTGTGTTCCCTTAAGCTGTCTAGGAGCCTGAGAACCTCGAGGAACTTCAGCGTAATTTCGGCAAGCTGAGCCAGCTTGTTGAGATCGGTGGTTTTGCCGATTTCAACTTCAAGTTCGTGGATTTTCCTCAATACAGTGGAATTCGCTGCAGACAAGTTCTCCATCACATTATCAGGTTCGGATGTCGCTTTGGCGCTGTCCGTGGAATAGCCACAGTTGGCGCAGAACACCTTTCCCTTTTGCTTGAATAATGGTGAATTGCAGATGGGACAAGCATCTTGAAGCATCGTGGCTCCTGATCTAAGGAGCTCTGCCATCTTCTTAATTTGCTCATTCATATACTAGGTTCAGCTCTATGGAAAAGTATTTCTATCAACTATGACCTCTGACACACAGTAAGGTTAGTATAGCCTGTTATATACTTCACTGGCGAGGATGCGTTCCAACCGAGGGATAAGCAATATGAGTAAAAGAGCGACCCAGAAACACCAGCCGACTGTCGACGAAGCCGTTCAGATTCTGAATGGAATAATGAAGCCTGAAGCGCAGATACCACGTAACATAAAAAGAGCGGCCAACAACGCTATTAGTGAACTGCAATCTGGAAGAGGTAGTTATGGCCTAAGAGCCTCAAACGCCATATCGGTCCTCGAAGAGGTTTCCCAAGATCCAAACTGCCCTCCTTATGCGCGGACGATGATTCTTCAAGTACTCGCCAAATTGGAGACCATACGAGACTGACCAACGTCGCGCAAAGACCTAGAGGCTTTATCTAGAGCAGAACCCAGTACTCCAAATGCGGGGGTGCCCGAGCCTGGTCAAAGGGGGTAGACACGCTCAAAGCGTGACCTGTGCTCAGGACCTATCGGCGTAGTGGCATGGAATGCTCATCTCGAGCAGCCGACGCAAGCCTGCGAGGGTTCGAAGCCCTCCCCCCGCACCACCGCCGACATACTAGTCTTCGTCTTGAGTTTTGCTCTTGCCTGTCAAAGAGCGCGTGCCCAGAGTCAGACTAGGATTCCTTCTCTTCCTCCATTCCGCCTTATCTACGAAAAAGATGGCGCCGTGGACCGGATTTTCCCAGCTGAATCATAATGCCATCACGCATCAGCTGATTTGAACCGGTGCTCCCCCGAAGGGGAACGGGATCTCGAGTCGAGGTGCGCCATCGCGGCACACTGTCCCGCGCCTTAACCGGACATCGCTGGTTGGTCGATCTTCAAGATTTAGACGACAAGTCAACCTTTGGCTACCACGGCACCACGTCTAAGGTCTGACCCTCAAGAATAAACTGTCAACCGTAGTATTAAAACGCTTTCTAAGCAGCGTGACTCTTTCCATTGGACTGATCCACCGGGGATGGCTGCGCATACACACTGAAAGCTGCATTCAACAGTTTCGAACTTCATAGGCTTAAGTAAGCGTAAGTGGGTGTAGCGGTGCGTAGGATGAGACCCAATTAGGACAAACATAATTAAAGGATCTCAACATTAGCTGTCAGATAGCGAGACAATCTCACGCGGGGAGAGCTGCGGTTGGGCGAGAGCCAAAGAGCACAAGATGCTGTTCGAACTTTGCTAAGAGCGGGAATTCAGGTAAGCCCCGACGCGCTGAGCTACCTGGCCGTTCAACCTGATCCTATACAGCTCGCCTCCAAGACACTGGAGGAACTGAACAAGAGGAGTGAAAAGCCGCTTGTCATCACGAGGAGCATCCTCGAAGGAATTCCCCAGCTGGGTCATGCGAGGCTTATCAGGATAATCGGCTCAAAGGATCTGGAGATTCTCTCTGCTGACAAGCTGGTGGTGGAAGCGGCACCTTCGATTGAGATTCTGTCACCCCTTTACGAGACATCATCTTCTGAGGGAAAACTCGAGGACTTCATAGCCTATTTCAGGGACAGATACCAGAAGCTCATGAAGCTATTCAGGGCGAGGAAAGACACCCAAGAAGCCGTCACGGTAAGCATGGCACTGAAACAAGACCATGGCAACGGCGCTGAGAAGCAGACACCAGAGAGCAACACTAAGGTGATCGGGCTAGCGACTTCTAAGAAAGTGACCAACAAGGGCTCGATAATCGTGCAACTAGAGGATCCAACTGGGATCATATCTGGCGTGATCTCCTCCAAGAGTGAAAAGCTAGTCGCAAAAGGCTCCAGGATTCTCCTTGATCAAGTTTTCTGCATGGAAGGGGTCTTAAGGGCAGACAAATCGATCTCTGTAAGAGACATAACTTGGGCCGACGTACCGTATGATTACAAACCAAGTAAGGCTAAGGACCCGGTATACGCTGTATTAGTATCAGACATACACTACGGCAGCACCAAATTCTTGAGAGGGGAATTTGAAGCTTTCATACTCTGGCTCAGAGGAGAAGGAGCTACCGATGAGTCCGCCAGGATAGCCAAAGGAGTCAGATACTTGGTTATCGCGGGAGACCTAGTCGACGGGCTTGGCGTTTATCCCAACCAAGAAGACGAGCTTGAAGTAAAGGACATTTACGAACAGTACAGCAAGCTCTCGGAGTATCTGAGAAAGATTCCATCAACTATCGAGATAATCGCTATTCCAGGAAATCATGATGCAACGCGTTTGTCTCTTCCTCAGCCTCCTATCTCGGAGAAGTACATAGAGCCGATCACGAAGACTTGTAGCACATTCCATATGCTCGGAAACCCAGCCTTCGTCAAGATCCATAATGTGGGCACACTGATCTACCATGGCAAGATAATCGACAATATCCTTTCGACACTTCCAGAGATAAGTAGCAAGACCGTAACTCAAGCGCTTCACGAGCTAATGCGGTGCAGGCATTTGGCGCCCACCTGGGATCCCGATAATCCAATGACACCAGCAAACGAGGACTTGCTCGTCATGGAGAGAATACCGGATATCTTCCACACCGGTCACATACACATTAACGCGGTATCACAGTACAGGGGCGTTCTTGCGGTCAACTCTGGAACCTTCCAGTCCCAAACTTCCTACCAGAAATCGATGGGCGTGAAGCCTACTCCCGGGCGGGTCGACGTTGTAAATCTGATGACCCTAAAACCCTCTCAGATTCAATTCGCCGGCGAGGCTAGTAATGGCTGATTCCACATCTCAGCTTCCCTGGGGCGAGAGCTTGGGAAGATATCTTGAGATGTTCTTTATCGTATCGTCCTCCTCGAGGACTTCCTTAACCTGACTATTCGGCACAGAGAGCTTTATCATCTTCGTTCTCCCGTAGCGACCTTTACTCTCGACCTTCGCATTAATTATTCCCAGCATATCCAGCTCATTTACTAGATCTCCAACACGCCTCTGCGTCAGCAAATCCAGTCCCAGATCGCCGCATAGAGTGGCATAGACGTCAAAAACACTGCCAGTGATCACCTCATTCTCGCCACGTTGCTCCAAAACGTATATACTGTAAAGAACAAGCTTGGATTGAAGTGGCAGGGTCTTCAGCGTTTCCGTCACTTTGTCGTACTCGATGCAACCTTGGGCTGCACGGACATGCTTCTCGGTCGTCTGCTGTTCTCCACCCCGCTCGCACAGCTCTCCGGCAACTCTAAGAAGGTCTAAGGCTCTGCGCGCGTCTCCATGCTCTCGCGCAGCTAGGGCAGCACAAAGGTTTATCACACCATCGTCTAGGACGCCTTCGCGGAAGCCAATCGTAGTTCGCTGTCTGAGAATATCCTGAAGCTCTGTGGCCGTGTACGGAGGAAAGACGAGCTCCTCCTCACTCAAGCTACTCACAACGCGCGGATCGAGAAGGTCCTTGAACTTCAGATCATTAGATATCCCGACGAGACTTACTCTGCCCTGCTTCAAGGAAGTATTGACTCTCGTCAAATCATAGAGCACATCGTCTCCGTCCTTCTTTACAAGCATGTCAACTTCATCGAGAACAATAATAATCAGGACTTTCCGGCCACTGATTCCCTCCACAAACCGGCGGTAAACCTCGTCGGTCGGGAGCCCGGTGAATGGAACATCAAGCCCGATCTCGTTGCAAAGGTTCGCCAGGACGCGATAGTTCGTGTCCACGACTCTGCAATTCACGTAGGCTGTCCTCAGCTCAGGGATATCCAATTTGGATTCCTTCGTCTTCGCCGACAAGTGCTTCAGGACATACTTGGCGACGGCCGTCTTACCCGTGCCGGTTTTCCCATAGATGAAGACGTTCGAGGGCGCAGCTCCTCTCAGGGCAGAACTCAATATCATCCCCAGGCGTGTGATGTGTTCCTCCCTGTGGGGAAGCTCCTCAGGGACGTAAGTTGACCTTAACACGTCTCTATTCCTGAAGATCGTTGGAGATCTCAGAAAATTGTCGAAGATAGCATCAAGTGAACCTTTCTCGCCAGCCAAAAGTTCCAAGCCCTCTCTTGAACATCTGCTTAAAGTGAGGAGAACATGAGAGCACGACTAATTATAGTTTTTGGATTACGAAATATGATAATGCAGTAAATTGCCTCCAAACATGTTTCACAATTCTGTCGCAGGGAAACCCACACCCTTTAGGGGTGGGAGCAACTGCGGCGTTGGCGGCGGTCAGATGGCCTGTTTAAGTACTTCCGCCATGAATAGTTCTTTGGGCCCTGGGGCGAGACCGCGCGGGGTGGCGCCCCCGATGCAAAGAGCCTGAGTCTCTGTTTCCCAGGGTGGATCGTGGTCTCCGAGCTCGGAGACGCGAAGCGTAACCCACCACGCCTGGCGAGGTGAGCGGGCTGGAAAAGCGCGGCGCGCGAAGGCCCAGGAGTCGCAACTTCCGTAACTGGCTTTCCGGAACCACCGACCCGGCGACGGGCGGACGCAGGGCAAACGAAACGGAAAGCCCACCGGCTCAAAGCCGTGGGAAGAGGTTACATCAACGCTATGTAACGGCGTGAATATGTTCAAGGGCTCTCATCGCGGAATCCCCGAACAGAAGACGCCAACTACGAGGCATGGCCACCTGAGGCAACCTGAATTACCATTGGTGTTTCCACGCGTCCTCCAGCCCCTCGAAGCCAGCTTCGTTGCAGGGACTCTAGGAGGCTACACCAAGAAGACCGCCCAAATCACAACTGGTTTTCGCGAACGGAGGAGAACATGAGCCAAGTTGGAAACCCCCTGAAGCGCCCGTTCAGGCCTTCCCCGGATACAGGCAGATCTAAAGGGATTCCACTTGGTACCCTCTATCAGCGGACGACTGCGCGCGGCTTTCGCGCGCCTTTCCAGCCTTGCGGGTCTTGAACAAGATTCGGGATTTCAGCGCAGAGGAAACATGCCTTGGGACCACTTCGGTCGTTGAATCAGAGGAATGCCCGCAACTGGTGAGGAGGTTCTCCGACCGATGACTGCGCCAAGGACCTAAGATGAGTTGAAGGAAGACGGCTCCAAGCAGGTAAGGGCACGCGCAGAAGCAAGCGCCCGCATGGACGAGGGCGCTGGTGGGAGAAATATAAGGGTACAATAAAACAAGAGCATTCTCCAGTGGAAACGGGGGGGTTAAACGGCTCCGCTTCCCATAAGAAGAACGCTAAATCCTCCTCCAAATTCTGCCGGGTGCGCCCCCCAGCAATGCGTTTTGGGAACGGCATTGACAATGTTGGAGAGGTGCTTACAGGGAGCCCTTCGCTTAGAGGGGACGCCTAGATTTCCACTGGAAAGGCTTCTTTTTCAACGCTTCATCGCGTAGCTAACTTCAAGTATTTAGTTAATCTTATCACACATTATTGATAAGTATAGATAAAAGTGCATGTTTTGTACCTTAAGTGGGCTCTCTCGCGAACGGGAGTAGACTCCACCTCCCCACTATCCCTTGCGAACCTCCAGTGGAAATCACCGGGTCGGGAGATGCACTGGATGCAGCCCTGTAGAATTGCCTTTTTTTGAAGCGCAGGCCGTCCTCAGCCTTTCCATTTTTCTTATGTAACATAGTCATAGGTAACCAAGGCGCGTGTCCAGGTCCGGAGAGCGCGTTTTTGCAGTTTACCACCTCCTTCCTTCCTGGTAGGTCCCGGGGATGTTCCCCCTTCCGGGAGTTGCTGCCGGTCTGGGCCTGCGCTGTTCAGGAGGTAGAGGAGGGTTCGAACTCATTCATCATGACTCCTAGGGGTCGGCGTTACCCCATAGCCCTTGAACCAGGATTCGAGGCCAAGCGCATTCGGCTCACAAGCCTTCGTCCTGCCAAGACGTAAGGGACTGTACAGGGTCCACTACCGTCCGGACGGCGCAAGACAGATATAGGTGTCTGGCGTTACCTAAGCCATGTTACATAAGAAAAGAGGTGTTTAGGGCGTGGTGCAACTCGCGGAGATAGTTGGTTTGCTTGCGGATAGGAGAAAGCAGATTGCTGAAGAGATGGCTTCTCTCGCGTTGACTGCCGGCATTAATGAAGGCGGGAGCAGGTCTGCTGGTTGTCTACGATTGGAGGAGGTCTACTGCCTCAAGCATGGCAGAAAATATGGTCCCTACGGTCCATACTATTATCTCTACTTCCACAGAACAAGCGGAATGGAGAAGCTATACCTTGGTAAGAGCGCGGATCAGTTCGTGGTTCGAAGGGAGGCGTTAGGGCGTTTCGCCGAGCTTGAGGAAGAGTACAAGCACATACTGGGGCTGGAAAGGATCATGTTAAAAGGTGGCCGGTGAGCACGGGATTGGGGAAGATGTTCTTGGGAAGAGATTTGCGAGAATGGTCACGGAGTCGTATACCAACCCTGAACCTGGTGGTGTGGTGCAAGTCGGACCCTTGAAAAAGTATTTTTATGGGTTTACTCATCGTCTTTACGTGATTCTAATTGTGCTAAGGTCGCGGTGTGGTTAGATTGGTCGGGATGAAGATTGTGGCTTTGTGCAATCAGAAGGGGGGCGTCGGCAAGACCACTAGTGCCGTTAACCTTAGTGTGGCTGTTGGCATGCTCGGCAGCAAGGTCTTATTGATCGACTTGGATCCGCAAGCGAATTCATCCGTCATATTCTTTGGTTTTGATGTCTTCAACGCGCAACTCTCGATGTACAATGTTCTCGTTGATGAGAACGTAGGTGTTCGCGAGGTCCTTAGGCATAGTGAGGAGGGCATTGATGTTCTTCCATCGAACCTGAACCTTGCTGGGGCCGAGCTTGAGCTCACAGGCTCTATTGCTGGCGAGACCGCCCTTAGGGACAAGCTTGCTGCGGTCCAAGGTGATTATGACTTCGTCTTTATTGACTGCCCTCCTGCCCTGAATATTTTCACAGTTAATGCTCTGGTTTCTGCAACCGACGTTTTTGTGTGTGTCCAGCCATCGTTCTTGCCTATGGTTGGGACCGAGCAATTGACGAAAACTATTAAGATCGTCAAGGACAGACTTAACAAGCAGCTTAGGATCTCCGGCGTAATTCTTACGATGTGTGATGAGCGTAAGATAATCTCTAGGGAATCAATCAATGAGATCAATCGGTATTTTAGTGATGTCGTCTTCGACTCTCGTATTCGTATCGACGTTAAACTTGAGGAGGCACCATCGCATACGAAGTCTATCTTCAAGTACGATCCTGGGTCGCGAGGTGCTGAGGACTACATGAGCTTGGCCAAGGAAGTGATTAGACGTGTCCAGTAATGACAAGCGCAGGCGATTGGGAAGTAGTGTTCTAGGGGAATTAGGGAGGTTAGCGCGGAGTTATGGCGTTCAGAAGATCCCAATTAACGAGATCGATCTTGGTGACTCCAAGTTCCGAACGCGTTATGATCTTGGGGAGAAGCAAATTGCAGAGTTGTCAGAATCGATAAGAAGTGAGGGTCTAATCAATCCCGTCGTTGTTCGACGCAGGGGTGACTCACGATATCAATTGATCTCCGGGTTTAGGCGGGTTGAGGCAGTTCGCAAGTTGGGAGAGGAGGCTATCGATGCAATAGTTGTCAGCGTTGACGACGATAAGGCATTTAGGATGGCGGTTTCTGAGAATCTGAAGAGAAAGAGCCTGACGCCTATCGAGTTGGGCTTGATGTGCGATCGGCTCGTGAAAGAGGGAAGATCGTACGATGAAGTCGGTCGTCTGATGGGGCTGTCGGCCAAGCAGATCCAGCGTTATCTGCGAACTCTTAAGCTGAGCGAAGACGTAAAGCGCTCCTTGGCCAAAGGTGAGATCAACTTCTTCACCGCCCTTGAGATTGGAAAACTGGACGACGCTGTCCAGTCAGGCTTGCTGAAAAGAGTCTTGAAGGAAGCCCTGTCCACGAGGGAAGTTGCCCAATTGGTCCGAGATATGAGGAAAAGCGAGGGAAAAAGCGACGCGATCGAGGGTCTTCCCAACGTCAGATTCAAGAAGGGACTAGTGATAATCAAGTCAACCGGCGACGACCTGACAAAAACTCTGAGGATCCTTCTCAACGAAGCAGAGAAAGGCACCATCCAAGAAATCATCGCCTAAAGCTCCAGCGCCAGAGGGTATCTATCACCGCGCGTTCTGTTACCTCTGCGGTTGGCGAGTTTAAATAAGATTCCTTACTTGTCTAGTTCTATGCAGGCAGTTAAGGTGGTTCAAATACCATACGAGCCTAGAGGCGGCGTACTTAGTCTACTCGAAGCTTTCAGGAGCATGGTCAACTGCTGCATCTGCGTCGGTCTGGAAAAGAGTGTGACATCGAGGTTCAGCCTCCAAAGCGAGGTCTACCACCAGCTAAGCGGCTTCGGTCTCCACACCTGGTACAGCCTCTCAGCCATCGAGGCTGCCACCGCCATTTTGAAGAACTACCGGAAAGCAAAAAGAAGGCACGAGAATATTCGAGTGCCGAGAGCCACGAAGCTTATGGCTAAACTGGGAAACCAAGCCTACAGAGTCGTAGACGGCAAGCTGAGAATACCAATTAAGCCGAGAGAGTATTTCTACGTCCCCTCCACAAGAGGGCGGCGCAGTTCCTATCGAACGCCAAGCTCAAGCTAGGCTCAATAACCTTGACCGCTTGCACGGTATCAGTGGTCTTCTCAAAGACCGCTAAGATTACTGAACCAGGGAGCTATGTAGCGTATGACACGAATGAACGCTCAATAGATGGAGCCTACGTAAGAGAAGGTGGAGAACTGACCGTTGAAAGCCACGACTTGTCAATGGTTTCAGAGGTCAGACACGGCTACTTTGAACGTGTGCGACGGATCCAAGCTAAGTACGCGAAGGATAGGCGGGTGGCGAAGAAGATTCAGGGAAGATGGTTCGCTAACCAGAACAACAAGGTTAACACGATCCTGCACCAGGTGAGTTCAGCGATAGTTACGCAAGCGAAAACCAGAGGGGACGGTATCATCCTCGAAGAACTGAAACATGTACGCAGGACAAATAAACAGGAAAGCCCTAGGCTTCAACAGTTTCAATGGGAAGATTCAGATGATCAGCACGCACTCTAAGAGGTTGAGGCGGAGGCTCAACTCGTGGGGCTTCAGAAAGCTGCAAGGCTTCATCGAGTATAAGGCTCTCTGGGGAGGAGTCAAAGTTGTCAAAGTAAACCCTCGGAACACTTCTAGGGTGTGCGCGGTGTGTGGGTGCGTCATGCAAGACCCGAAAGCAAGAACCCTAGAATGCTGCGGGATAGGTCGCCACGTGAATGCTTGCCTGAATATGCTTAGAATCCAGGATGAAAGCCTGTGGTTCAGGCTGGATCGCTCCGCACGTGTAGCCGTGATTAGTCCCCTAAGAAGGGCTATGAGCCAAAGCGGAGAAGCCAACCCAAACGGTTATTAACCGCAGAGGTAACGGAACCTCAGCGCGTATACTGTTTTGTATACGGGTGAAGATACCTTGAACGATGAGATTTCTGAGTCTGAATCAGCCGCAGAATCCTTCAGGAAGCTCTTCTACGACCCTATTGTGAGGAAACTTCTGAAGAATTCTGATCTTACGAGAATTCAATTTGAGACGATTTTGATCAATTTTGTCTACGATGAGACCGTCGGCAAGGACGGAGGGATGTATGACGAGAAGGGGCACGCTAGGACCTTGAAGAAAAGCTCTAAGGCTTGGGGAGCCAGTTCCTACTCGAAGGGTGTCTCCAGAGGCGCATTTCGCCGAGTTCTATTTCAAGCGTGTAGAAACGTTATGCGTTCCATATACACTCTCTTTCTCCTCGGATACGTTGGAATTCTGGATACACCCGGGTTGCATGCTTATATTGAGTTGTCGGAGATGGTGACACAGTATAAGAAGAAGAATGAGGAAGCCCAGGTAGATGGTTCGGCGACAAACAGTCCCAAGGGCGCGCCCATGAGGCTCTTGGAGAAAAGCTTGCTCAAAATGATCGATCAATATGCCTCCCCATTCAATGTCTTAGGCAAGACAAGAAGCGGAGACTAAGAATCAATTGCAGTGGTTAGATCAACAGCGAACGCGTCGAGCGAAGAATGCTCGCAAGCCCAAATTCACTCTCAGTATCAAGACAATTGCGGCACCTCTTTTGGCAGGAGTGTGAACAATGAATGTTCCAGTTGCCCCGACCGGAAGATATCAGAAGAATGAGGAAGGAAGCAAGGCTAACTCAGGTTGGGCTTGCAAAGCTTGCGAGGGTTAGCCAATCACTTATCGCCAGGATAGAATCAGGGACTGTTGATCCTAGGATATCCACACTCAGGAGGGTTCTCGAAGTTATCAACCAGAGCAATATTGGCAAGGCACCAAGGTCTACTGTTTCTCAAGTGATGTGTTCCCCAGTGATTTCTGTTCAAGCTGCAGACTCGGTGCGCTCTGCCATCGAAGTCATGGAGAAAGACGGTGTTTCCCAGCTACCTGTCATCAAGGACGGCGCCATAGTAGGCACAGTTAGCGAGGCCACAATAGTTCGTCACTTTGGCGAGAATGTGTACAACTCTACCGTAAATGAAATCATGGACGAGAGCATGGCTGTCGTGCCACCCTCAACGGGTGTTGACGAAGCCTACGAACTAATGTCCAGAGGATACCCTGCTGTCCTAGTCGTGGACAAGGGAAAAATCGTTGGCATAGTCACGAAAATCGACCTCATAGCCCACCAGTCACGTCGCAGAGAGTAGCTTAGCACAATCCATCAGCCACCAGAGAGTTCTTCATCGGAGTCTAAGGACTTTGTCCCATTGGTGGCTAACCCACTTCTTCAACTCATCTATGCCTTCCTTCGCGATGCCCTCGAATCTCCCTTGGGGCTTGAGGTACTCTTCGATGGGGATTCTCTTCTCAGAATCGACCAAGTTCTTGCTGGCACCAGTCAGTGTGAGCTTCCCATTCTGGATCTCGAAGAGTATCCATACTCCTGACATCACTGCCAACCGTCCTATTTCCACTGTGTCGCTTGCCTCGTACAGCCACCCAGTGGGGCATGGGGCCATTATGTGAATGTACTTGGTTCCTTTGATGCCCTTAGCCTTTGCTACCTTATCGTACAGATCCTTGGGGTAGGATGAACATGCAGTTGCCACGTACTCGATTTCATGGGCTGCCATAATCATTGGGAGGTCCTTCTTGTTTTCGCGCTTTCCCGAGGGTGTCGTAGTGGTTTTCATTCCATAGGGTGTTGCGCCCGACCTCTGTATACCCGTGTTCATGTATGCCTCGTTATCGTAACATATGTACAAGAAGTTCGTGCCCCGCTCAGCGGCTCCAGATAGCGCCTGTATCCCGATGTCTGCCGTCCCACCGTCGCCAGCCCAAGAAAGGACCGTGATGTCTTGGATGTCCTGTACCTCTAGGGCCGCCTCTACTCCAGATGCCGCCGCTGCGGCAGAAGCGAAGGCTATGTTAAGGGTAGGTATGTCAAGCGCAGACCTCGGGTATAAACCTTGGATCACGCTTGTGCAGCACGCCGGAACCACAATTATCGTTCTTCTTCCTAATGCCTTTAGAGTGTACCTAAGCGCCAAGGTGCCGCCGCATCCTGCGCATGAGCTGTTTCCCGGCAGAAGTGTCTCCTCTTCAGGAAATCCCAGTATCATCTTGTTATTGCACTCCCCTTTTCAAGTTGAACCACTTTTCTTCCCTTTCTGTTTCTCCCTTTTCCAAGGCCTTTGCAGCTTCTTCAAACATTGCCTTTTGATGATCGGGCGTTATGTCTCGTCCACCAAGTCCTGCCACGTATCCAAGCACAAGTGGTTGCCTCCCCATTCCGTAGAGCGCGGACCTTGCTTCGGTAAACACAGCTCCGCCTGATCCATAAGAGATGTTCCTGTCCAGAATAACAAACGCCTTCACTCTTTCGGCGAGGTCTCTCAGTTCCACCGATGGGAAGGGCCTGAATACCCTGAGTTTGGCCGCGCCTACTTTATGTCCATCTTCTCTCATCTCATCTACGACTGCTCTTGCCTGTGCGGCCAGCGTTCCCATACTCACCATTACGATTTCGGCGTCGCTGCAGCGGTACTCTTCGATCAGCCCACCGTGGCTTCGTCCGAATTTCCGCTTGAATTCACCATCAACCCGGCTCAGTGCCTCTCTCACAGAATTCATTGATTTGTGGGCGAGATATCTGTTCTCCATGTAGCTCGGGGTCCCTTCGTCCCCAGGCTCATCCATGTTGAGGCTCCCCAATGTCATTGGGTTGTCGATGTCGAGCAGCAGGTGTTTTTTTGAGTCGTGGGGTATGAACTCATCGACATCTGCCTGGGCTGGAAGCTCAAGCGGTTGAGCTGTATGTGAAAGAATGAATCCGTCCAAGCAGATCATGGAGGGAAGAAGCGTCTCCTCAGAGATTCTGTAAGATTGAATGACAGTATCGAATATTTCCTGGTTGTCTTCGACGTAGAACTGGATCCATCCGGTGTCCCTCTGAGATATGGAGTCGTTATGGTCGACATGAATGTTCCATGGTCCCAGCGCTCTGTTCACCACACACATTACAACCGGTAGCCGCATAATGCTTGTCCAGTGCAACATTTCGTGCATGTATAGAAGTCCGTGGGATGACGTCGCTGTGAAGACTCTTGCTCCCGCTGCGCACGCACCTATGCAAGCGGCCATAGCTGAGTGTTCTGACTCTACTCTGACATATTTCGCCTTCAGCTGGCCATCCTCAATTATCTTGGCCAGCCTTTCGACAATCGTTGTCTGAGGCGTAATGGGATACGCAGCAACGACCTGTACCCGCGCGAATCTTGCCGCTTCCGCAGCGGAGTAGTTTCCAGTAGTTATTGTTACCTGACCCATGCTCTATTCACTCTCTCGAGACATCTCTATAGCCTTAAATTTGCACTCACGGGCGCAAATTCCACAACCCTTGCAGTAAGTATAATCAATCTTGGGGAAGCCGTCCTCTCCCTTTGATATGGCTCCCTCAGGGCAGAACTGCCAGCAGAGCATGCACTTCTTGCATTTCGCAGGGATTATTGAGGGTTTGAATGTTCTCCAAAGACCAGTTTTGCCGCCAGCGCCTTTGGTGGGTTTAGAATATTCTGTAATAGGTCTGGGTGTTTCTTCGCTTGTTTTTGACATAAAGATCCACTTTCTCCAATTCCGCGAGTTTTACTGATCTACCTGATGGACTTCTTGATAAGCTTCCTCTGCCCCTTTCAGGTTCCGCTTCCCCACTTCGCCCTTCCAGCCTTCAAGAATTGCCCTTCCCACGTTCTTCATGTCCACAAGTTTTGTTGCCTTAGAAAACGCTCCAAGAATTGGGGTGTTCACCACAGGTTGCCCCGCGACCACGAGGCCCAGCTTGAGCGCTATCGCGGTTGCATCCACAGCGAAAATCTGGAGCTTCTGTCGAGTATCCGCCTCAACGCGCTCTTTCGTCGTGTTCACCACTAGAAAAGCGTTCTCTCTAACCCCTTCCAGTACGTTGGTGATTCTTAACAAAGTCGAATCTAGGACCACCAAGACATCAGGGTTGTATATCTGACTGTGAACAAGTATCGGGTTCCTTGATATTCTAGTGAAGGCCCGGATTGGAGCCCCTCTCCTTTCAGCTCCGAAGAAAGGAAAGGCTTGCGTGCCTTTGAAACCGGCATACATTGCAGCCTTAGCCAGCAAAGTAGCTGCAGTCACCGCGCCCTGACCACCGCGGCCGTGCCACCTTATTTCCCAGATTTTCTCGGGCATGAAAATTGACTCCCTAGAAACGCTTTAGACTCATCGGCGAAGTGCCTGTCATCCAAGCGCCGCCGAAGTTTGCCCCTCTTGGCGAGGAGTAGATCTCACAGTGATATCAAAGGTTAAACTCTCTCGCCGACACTCATTAGAAAGCGCTACTACAAAATAAATTAGTCTATGTTTGTTCGGTTTATTCGAATGGACGGAAACTCACGGAAATGCAGAGGAGAAACCCCAAATCCTCCAGGTACGAGAAGAATCTTCTGCATGGAATACGCATATCGGACTAACGAAACCGTAGGTGTTGGCTTTCTGCATATCACCAAGTGTCATTCGAGACTTGGTGACGTAGCAGCCGCTTGCCCACCTGTCCTGCCAGGCGCCGGCTCAACTCCATTGCCGGCAGCAGTCGGATTCCCACCTGGAGGAACTATGCCAAAGTTGAACCCAAAAAAGAGGTTTGGTGGGTTTTGTAACGTCACAGAGTTGTTGAAAGTAACTTTTTATAAATAAGGCAAATTAATAGTAAGGCTGACTTGCGCCGTCACGCTTTGACAAAATCATGCTAATAAGGATTCGTCATAGCGACCAGCGACGGGTGAACTGAGTTTCTTTGAGGGAGAGAGTAGTTGTCGAAAGAGGAAACGGTTTCGAGAATGTACAGCAGGCTTTTCAAATTGCCTCGGCTTTCTGGGATACTTGTGCTTGGGATCGGTTTCAGTGCCCTGCTGGATATTCTTGTCGTGAACGCATTCCTTCCTCTCCTGGCAGAAGCCATCTTCCAGCTTACACTCTTTGCCGTGCTGCTCATTGGGTTTGCCTTCTTGCTGAGCTCCTTTCTGCTTTCTTCGTTTCTATCCAGCCGGGTCTTCTTGCACAGAGTTTCGGGGGTCATGAACTTAAGGAGGAGCCTTGGTGTCTCGCTATTCTCGCTGATTTCGACGAGCGGCATATTTCTCGTGGGCTGGATCCTCCTTGTGCTGTCGCCTCTGTCCCTGTTGAGGGAATTTGCTGTTTTTGGACTGGCGATTGGTTTCGTTATTAGATTACTTGTGGATTCAGTCATGCTACAGGGCCACCTCGGCCGCACCCTAGCAGATTCCCTGAGTCAGCCTATACTCTGCTCCATATGGTTTCTCTGGCTTCTCGGGCTTTCTTGGTATATAGATTTCATCCTCCGTTTTATTGGTGTGACAGTTCTTTTCGCTGTCTCGACTTTGCTGTATGTCAAGGCCATAGGTTCGCAGCTGAAGAAATTCACGGGCATTGACGGTCGATCTTTCTTCAGTTCCTTCCTGAGCGAGTGGGGGGCTGGCCTCGGAGAAGAGCTTGAGAAGATCATAGACAAGAATTCGGTGAAGAGGGATCTGAAGGTGGCGATACTTTCATTCATAGATATGAAAGGGAAAACGAGGTCAGTCCTCATTGTTCCCACAATTCATCCAGGTCCCTTCAGGGGGGTCGGTTCGAGTGATCTTCCAGCCTACCTGATGCGCAGCCTGGGAGACAAGCTAGGATGCCCGGTAGTGTGCGCTCATGGTCCCAGTACGCACGGGGAAAACTTGGTTAGATCCAACCAGCGCGAAGAGGTCTATAGGCAGCTAGCGAAACTCCTTGGAGAGTCCCCCACGTATGATCGTTCAAGCCCACTGGCTAAGGCAACTAGCGCTGGCGTTTCTGTTGGATGCCAAATATTCGGGGACTTTGCCCTTTTGACAGGGGGTTCCTCGTCCTCGGTTCCGATAGATGACGTCAGCCTTGATGTGGGTGAGGCTGCAGTAGGTGCAGCTAGGAAATACGCTAAGGAAGCATTTTTCATCGATTCTCATAGTTGCATAGACGCCTCAAGCGATTATGTCTGGTCAGGGTCGAAGATCAGTGAAGCCTTTGTTAAGGCGTCTGAGAAGGCTACTGAACGCGCTTCTGGTCTAGCGAAATCGGCCTTCAGAGTTGGGGCGGCCAAAACAAGATCTACGGGTATCTCCCTTAACGAGGGAATGGGAGAAGAGGGTGCGTCAGCGCTGGTTATGAAGATCGCCGACCAGAAGATTGCATACGTCTTCTTCGATTCAAATAACCTTGTATCTAACATAAGTGAACAGATCGCGACGGAGTTAAAGAAGAGGGGCTTCAGTGAAGTCGAGGTCCTTACTAGTGACACACACACCACCAGCGCTTTAACTCCTGGGAAGATGGGGTATAACCCGCTGGGTTACTCCACTCCTTACGCCAAGCTGCTTGAGATTGTCTTATCTACCGTAACTACAGCCGAGCAGAACATGGAGGACGCAGTTGTATGTGCAGGGGTTCATACACTCAAAGACGTGAAGGTCGCTGGTGAAGAGAATATGCAGAATATTCTAAAGGGGACAAGGGGTTCCCTACGTGCTGCGAAGAATCTCGCTCCTTTGGCTTTTGGTCTACCCACGCTATTAAGTATTATCATGCTTCTCTTAGTGTAGCAGATCCTGCCTATATTAGTAAAGGGTGTCTGAGGCTTGCCCAAGAAGTCTGGTACCTGCCCGTATTGCATGTCTCGCTCGTTTGAGTTACGAGAGGCTGAAACCGTGCTACCCCATTTTGGCAGGGTCCTGATCATGACTTCTCTTTGCAGGACTTGCGGGTATAGACACAGCGATGTGACCTCTCTAGAGGATCATGGACCCAAGAGGTACGAGGTCAAAATATCGAGGCGAGAAGACCTTAGGATCAAGATTGCAAGAGCAGGCTCTGCCTCGGTAGAGATCCCGGAATTTGGGCTACGGTTAGATCCAGGTGACGATAGCCAATCGTTCATAACGAACATCGAGGGTATACTGCAGAGATTCGAGGAGGCAATACTGCGACTCAAAACCTTGGATTCCAGCAAGACAGCTGAGCTTGACAATGAATTGCATAGAATTGCGGTTGCTAAGGAAGGGAAGATCCCCTTTACGGTAATAGTTGAGGACCCTCTGGGGAATACCACGGTAATTGATGACTACTTAGTCTCGTAGTGCCAGGTTGCGACCGTTCTTGGAGAGCGTCTTCAGGCGAAGGCAACGGAGATAAATTTATCTGTTTGCGTTGGGGTACGTGACTCGGGTCTTGAGATTGGAGGAGGCAAAGCCAAGGTTATCGGCCATAGGCGTCCTTAGCGAATGCGTGGGCAGAAGGATCAGGGTTATTGTACAGGACAGCTTTGGCTATGAAGGGACTCTTTCTGCGGTGTCTCAGTCCCCTCCATGTCTATTTCTCTCTGACGCCGAGGCTATCGTAATCAGGACAACCATAGCTGATCCAGTGCCGAGAATCGTCAGCAAGGAAAGAAGAAGCTCGATATTCGTAAACCTGGATTCCATCCTAAGAATTGAGATACCGGACTGACGATATTTAACTAAGAATGCAGTTGCGCCCAGCCCTTCACTCTCTACAAAATTCCCAGATGCGCCAGAACCACGAGCACAATCAGGCCGACGGACATCATGGTGACCACTACGGGGCTGAACTTGACACCCTTCATCTCATCCTGAAAGAATCTCATCAAGCCGGCACCAGTGGCTGGCATGACTCCCTCTTCCCGTCTTCTTGCCCTTTTCGACATTCCGCAGCTCCTCCAGAGCTTCTTTCACTAGTGCATATTGAATCAATGGAATGGTTATTAAGGTTATTGTTCAAGAGGTGCGCTAGTTTCAGCGAAGAAAGATTAAATTATGTATTTGAAATCTATCTCATGTAGGCTAGAAAAAGAATTCCCGGAGGATGCGAAAGTTTGGAAATTGATTCTGCCAAGCGAACGTATACGAAGATTAGGGATTTGTTGCGTGAACACCATGAATGGTTTGATGCTAGTATACCTTTGATAGCTAGCGAGAATGTTCCGAGTCCTGCAGTTCGTGCAGCGGTCGCTTCAGATTTTGGCAACCGGTATGCGGAAGGCTGGCCTGGAGAGTAAGTGCTCGGCTCCAACTCTGAGCATTTTCCAGAAAGCGGGTCTATGCCGGTTGCAAATATATCGATCAGGTTGAGCTGATTTGTAGCGACTTAGCTAGGAAGCTCTTCAAAGCCGAGTTTGCCGATGTTAGGCCCATCTCTGGTGTTGTAGCCAATCTGGCTGTTTACACAGCCTTCTCCGAGCCGGGAGACCGAATGATGGCGTTACCGATCCCCGACGGCGGACACATAAGCCACGCAAAGAGGTCTTTAGGCGGGACGGCGGGATCCGTTCACGGGCTTAGAGTCAGGTACTTCGAGTATGACGAGAACGAGCTCAACATCGATGTTGACAGAAGCATAAAGCGGATAAAGAAGACGATAAGCAAGGGCAAAGCCATCACTCTGTTCATGTTTGGTGCTAGCGTCTTTCCCTTTCCGCACCCTGTCAAAGAGTTCCGGGAGATCGCTGATGAGATGGGCTCATTCATAGCATACGACGGGGCCCATGTGTCAGGGTTAATTGCCGGTGGGTGCTTCCAAGATCCCCTGAGAGAAGGGGCTGACGTATTCTCCATGAGTACACACAAGACTATGCCTGGTCCGCAGGGAGGCCTCGTAGTTTCTTGGGAGAAGTACGCTGAGCGAATAAAGAAAGCTACATTTCCTGGCCTCACGAGCAACCATCATCTCAACACGGTTGCTGGAAAAGCGATAGCATTTGCCGAGATGATGGCATTCGGCAAGGAGTACGCTAGGCAGATTATTGCAAATGCCAAAGCTCTCGCTCAGGCCCTACACGAGGAAGGCTTCAACGTGCTGGCAGAGCGTAAGGGGTTCACCGAATCCCACACTATATTGGTTGACATAACGGGCACTCCCCTCAAAGATGGTCGTGCCTGCGAGCAGGCCCTGGAATCATCAAACATAATCATCAACAGAAATCTCCTGCCTTGGGACATTCGGAAAGGTCGCAACTACCTTGCACCTGGGGGCATACGCTTGGGGACGAGCGAGGTAACAAAGTTAGGCATGAGAGAATCCGAGATGAGAGAAATAGCATCCCTCATTAGGCGCGTCATCATCGATCGCAAGAATCCCAATGACATGAGCCGGGTCGTAAAGGAATTTAGGCAGCCATTCAAGAAGGTCAAGTTCTGCTTTGAATCACAGGCTGACGCCTACGAGTACTTCGACATAAAATAGCACTATGCGATTGGCACTGTAGCTTTGGTTCTGTCAAGTCCTCGGTTGATGACCGTTTGAGCTGACTTCTCCGCTTTGGCTCACCGCCTTGTTTAAGGGTCGGATCACTGCTACACGTGCGGAGCGATCTAGGGTGAACCGCACCCTTTCATCTTGGATTTTGAGCATGTTCAAGCAGGCATTCACGTGGCGGTTTGTTCCGCAGCATTCTAGAGTTTTCGCTTTCGGGTCTTGCATCACGCACCCACACACCGCGCATACCCTAGAAGTGTTCCTCGGGTTTACCTTGATGGTTTGGACTCCTTCCCAGAGAGCTTTGTACTCGATGAAGCCTTGCAGCTTGCGGAAGCTCCACGAGTTCAGCCTCCGCTTCAGCCTCTTGGAGTGTATGCTAATCCTTTGAATTCTCCCATTGAAGTTGTTGGCGCTTAAGACCTTGCGGTTGACTGCCTTGCGGATGTATGTGAGGTCTTCGAGGATAATGCCTTGCTCTCTATTTTTCGCTTGCCTAACTATGGCTGAACTCACTTGATGCAGAACCGTGTTGACCTTGTTGTCCTGATTGGTGTACCAGTTTCTCTGAATCCTCTTCGCCACCCGCCTGTCCTTAGCGTACTTGGCTTGAGCCCTTCGAACACGTTCGAAGTACCCGTGCCTAACCTCTGAAACCGCCGATAAATCATGGCTCTCGATAGTCAGTTCTCCACTTTCTTCTAGGCTAGCTCCATCAATTGAGCGCTCGTTCGTGTCGTACGCAACGTAGCTCTTGGGCTCGGTAACCTCAGCGATCTTCGAGAAAACCACTGTAACCGTGCAAGCAGTCAATGTGACCGAGCCTAACTTCAGCGAGGCGTCCGACAGGAACTGTACCGCCCTCTTATGAAAGGGGATGTAGAAGTACTCTCGCGGCTTGGTGGGTATCCTCAGCCTGCCGTCAACAACCCTATAACCCTGATTCCCAAGTTTAGCCGTGAGTTTCGTGGCCCTCGGCACTCGAATGCTCTGTCGCCTTCTCTTCGCTTTCCGGTGATTCTTCAGGATGGCAGTGGCAGCCTCGATGGCTGAGAGGCTGTACCAAGTGTGGAGACCGAAATCGCCTAGCCGGCGGTACACCTCGCTCTGCAGGCTGAACCTTGAACTAATGTTCTTCTCCAGACCTACACGGATGCAATAGTTAACCATGCTCTTGAAGGTCTCAAGGAGACCAAGGACACTGCTCGTAGGCTCGTATGGCATCTGCACCGCTTTGATTGCCTGCATAAAGTCATGTAAGCTAAACCACTCATTTAAACCCACTAACCGAAGACTTGACAAAACGGTAGCTTTTAAGTAGTTTCAGACTTTATGTATAGTACCAGACATGGTTCTTTTCGGCTTCGGAGCGGGAGACTGCCTGGAAGTGTGCTGAGCTAACTACTGGGAGGTTTGCCAATGACCAAGATTCAGGAAGTAATGTCGACAAATAACCTTGCGGTCGAGATACCGGGAAGAAGAAAGGACGCAATGGATATCATGGTCAAGAACGGCTTGACTTGGCTACCAGTCGTGAAGAAAGGTACCAATACTCTAGTGGGCGCAGTATCCCGTTATGACCTAATGAGCAAGCCTGAGGAAGACCAGCTGGCGCTTCTCATGAGAAGGGACCCAATCACCGTGTCAGCAAATGATGACGTCAAAGATGCGGTTAAGCTTATGCTTGGTGCCAATATTGCTAGGCTTCCAGTCGTTTCCTCCAAAATGGAGCTGATTGGGGCGCTCACAGTCACCGATGTTGTCCAGAAAGTCGTCGTTGAAGTCGACAAATCGAAGATCGTCAAGTCCTACGTCGAGCGAGATATCACATGTATCTGGGAAGGTACGCCACTCCCTGTTGCACATCGCATAATGAGACTTTCGAATGAACAGGCTTTACCCGTGCTAAACGATGATGGCGAATTGGTGGGAATAATAGGTGAGCCCGATTTCCTCTCGGTGAGTGAAGAAGTCGATGAGGAGAAAGCTGCAAAGACCACTGCTGATAGCGAGGGTACGGATTGGGATTGGGATACGTCAAATAGGATCATTATCGCCAAGAGAAAACTGCGAATACCAAACAAGCCGGTAAAGGACGTCATGATCAGAAACGTCGAGACAACCGTGGAACAAGCAAGTGTGGCAGAATGCGCAATGATGATGAAGAAATATGGGATAGACCAACTGCCGGTTCTTAACGCCAAGGGCTCGTTAAGTGGCGTCGTCAGAGATACAGACTTGCTGAGGGCGCTGATATAGTGCTTCTGGACCTTGCTTAGCTTGGCCCGTCAAAGTCCGTAAGCCTCTTCTGAATGGGAGTCTTGCCTTCAAAGACGGAAGCCAAGTTCTGCTCTATCATCTCCATTCTCTCTTCAAAGACCTTTCCGACATCATAGTCTTTGATTAATCCCTTCGCAAGATTGAAGTATTTCGTAACAGTGTTCTTTGATACGGTTGTCAGGATCTTTCCTCCACAATTCAGGCAGTGCCCAATGAGAGGAACTCTTCTGTACTTTGCATTGCAGTCTACGCATCTGAACTTCTGTGAAGTGAATGCCCTTAAGCAGCCGAGTAGGTCGGGTATTAGGTGAGTCTGCAGAATCCTTCTTGCAACATCTGAAGGGTCGACAGCCCTGATCTTCTCCGCCAGTCCAAGTTGCGCCTTAATCTTCGCCTGCGTAGTTTTCTGTAACACGTAGGCGCTTCTCCTCGGTCCACTTGCTATTCCCCCAGTAGGATGTGAGAAGTAGAACCCCTCGTACTGTTCAGGCTTTCCAAGCCTCTTCGACACCACCTCGATCAGATCCTCCAACTGCTTTGGATCAGCGCCTTCAAGCGTCTTCTTATAGAAGGCCAGAGGATAACTCTTCATAAGATCAAAGTTGTGCGCCTCGTCGTCCACCTCCTCCGGGTCTATCGTCGTGGTGACAACGAGAGGAGCATCCATCATTCCCCCCCTGCTGCCAGGCAAAAAGGACTTCGAGAAATTGACCACCGCGTCCAACGCCAGCATGATCGAATCCTCGTCTCCGTCACAGTCGTACGTGGCAAGAGATCCAAATCCTGCCACAAAGGTCTTATTCTCCCCGTCTAACACCAAATCATAGACATAGCGTTCGTTATGCTTCGTTAATCGCTGAAGCTCACCTATCTTGACAATACTGAAATCACCGAAGTTTGATTGCTGCTCTCCCCTCATTGCACGTGACTCAACTGCAAGTGACAGTTTGTGTTTCTTGTTACCGAAAAGCAGGTCTACCATGTTACGCAGATCGGTCGAATAGTAGCGCATAGAATAGAATGTTGTCGGCTTCTTCGAGAAGTTGGTCGTCTTTGTCTCGGTTCCGAAGTGAGGGAAAAGCCCCAGATTCAAAGAAATCAGCGCCAGATGGTTTAGGAGTGGCTTGTTGACAGATGTTATTGTGAGCGATTTATCCACGTTGCCGTCTCCGGCAACCATGCCGGCTAGCAGTCCCTTCTGGAATTCCTTTGAGAAGGTCAGGCTCTTGTCTGCGCGTTTCCCATGTGACTTCGCGCTCAACCCGAGTATCTGTCTAAATAACTCGTAATAGATCCTCCCGCTTAGTGTGGCTACGTATAACCCTCGTTCTCTCTTTGAGACTGAGGGAGTTCTACCAAAGAGAAGTCTACAGTAGCTCATGATGCGCCTTAGCACTATCCTCTCTTTGGCTGGCCATGAGACTTGGTAAACATACTTAGTGCTATCACGCTCCCAGCTAGTGCGGCTGTGACCGTCTGAAAGATACAACCCCGACAGCTCCCCCAATTCTCTAGACAGAGGGAGCGAGGCTGGAAGGCGGGCACCGTTTTTCTGATAGGAAAGTGTCAGAGACGTGCGTTTGATGTCGAGTTCCAGTTCCTTGGCTACAAAAATGTAGAGATCTAACGGGATGGAATCTTTATCTACATATCCCCAGAGTGATTTCCGCGAGATTTGCGGCTTCTTCTGCCTGACAAAGGACGCGTAACCACCCGATCTGGTTATGGCTGCTACGATGGCTCCTTTTGCACCGTGCACTCTGATCCTCGGCTTGTCAGGGTGAGAGCTGAAGTACTGTATCAGGTCTAACTCATCTAGGTGAGCGTGCGGTGGCATTCGCGAAAGGGTAAGGAGCCTGTCGTCGGCCCTCAAGTTTCTTGCTTCGACATATCTTACTCCGTCTTGGTTTTGCACCACCATCCTGTGATCTGGTGTTACGACGATCTCCCTGCCTGTGCTTGTCAGGATTCTATACAGTTCCTTTGGTGCATCTAGTTTGATGACTTCACGAATCCCCTTCCGAATCAAGGTACCATGTGCATCAACGGAAAGCACATGGAACTGCGTCAGATCCTCCTTCTCAAGGTCAGCGATCCTACGAACAACAAGCTGGTTGTGTGTGTCTATTAGGAGAACCTCCTCGTTTCCTATGACACAATTTCTTCTCTTGGCTGCATGCCAATATGGGTGCGCGAAGCAGACTGAGGTTCTTGTGAATCCGACGATTCTCCCTATTATCCCAACCGAGGTGTGTGGCGCGAGTCCTATTACAAGATGCCCTACTAGGTCTTCCTTGGAATTAGCTTGGTAGAATGGGTCTAGACTATAGACTCTTTCCAAGAGTTGATCGAGGAACCTTGATGCCCTCAGCAGATAGTCTGCGCAGTCTTCTGGTATGACTACATCCTGAACTTTCAGTTCGAGTATCTGGTCTTCTCTCTCGAGCTTGTTGCCAAGGTAGTCTATCTCGTATCCGAGTCTAATTAGCCGATCGACGCTCACGTTTACTTCTTTAGAGGTAAAGTGCGTGAGCGGTGCGTCGGTTGCATCATACCTTGTGGTTCCATCTTTGTATACGTAAAGGGAGTACTTCGCTCTAAGTATTGCCTTTTCAAGAAGTTCGGGCTCCTTCCTTCTACTTGTGAGTCCCCGTACACCTTTCACTTCCTTTTGGCCCGCACCCATCCTATTTATCGCGTCTGCAAATAACTTGTGAATTTCTATCTCTCTTCTATAGTATGAACTTGTAGCTCCACCACACCTGGGGCAGACATCGCCCTCTGTCATCATGTTGCAGCGGGTGCAAGTTTTCACGATGATGGTGTTCTTACCACAGCTCTGGCATCTCTGGTAGAGCGACTCCTCACCGCAATTGAGGCACTTTCTTCTGGAGACCTCGACCGTGATAGATCTCTTCTCCGCCGCCTTGTTTATGCTTCTCGTTTTTCCTCCTTCTACACCAACCGGAAATAAGCCATGAACTGGTGGTTTCATTTTTCTCTCCATTGCCTTCTCAGGTCGGCCCATCCTTGCTCCTATGTAGGTCGGCGCCTTCTTTCTAAGGTTTAATCCCGAGAGTTCTCGAATCGCCTCAAGCGCGTCACCGCTCTGGGCGCATTTTCTGCTCTCATCTAATGAAGATGTGGTTTCTAGCAGGATTAGAAAGTCTTCTGATAACTCTATTCGGTCAGGATGGCAGCGGAAAGGCACGCCGAGTGTCTCTAGTAGTAGAAGTGTCTTTTCGTCCCTCGGCAAGTGGAGAGTTTGTTCATGTTCTTCGGCACAAAGCTTCCCGCCAATGAGCAACTCTCTGAGAAACATAAGGTCACTCGTTCTTATCTCATGCCAGAAGTACGTGAATTTGGGGTGGATAGGGACTCCGAGCACCCTGGAGAGTCTTATAGCCTCGTAGGCTCCTGGCTTTGTTATTAGAGGTTCAGTGAGGAGTCTTCTAAATCTGTGCTCCTGTATTCCGGTGAGTTCGCTGACTCTGGTCACGTCGTCCGAGAAGTTTGCCTTAATTGATTCGATTACTTCCTGGATCCACCATTCCTCGCAGTAGCCCGACTGCATTAGTGGGTGGTTATTCTCCAGGAACTCGCCGAAAGCTACTAACATATCTCCAAGAGAGATTATTTTGGCTACTTTTCCCGCGCATTCCATAGCGTCGTTTCGGGTGTTTACCGCCCTTACGCTACCATCGATTAGCTTGACGATTGGTCCTTCGATGCTATCGACGGGAAGTGCTATTGCTCCTTTGCCTGGACGTTCGACGGCAAGTTGCGTACCGGGTGCGATGAAACCGTCCAGCAAAATCATCGTGGCGGGGTTCAGTCCAACCGCTGCGAGTCCTGTGTTCCTTGATCTGCCATACCTGAGCCTGAACCCACCAACCCTAGAAGGATATGAGAAGACTGGTCTTCCTGCGATGACCTCAGACAGATACTTTGGGTTTGGGCTGATGCTTTCCGTGTTGTCACCTTTTGTTCCTTTGTTTTTTGCTCTCAGGCTATCCAGCCACTCCCATCCTTCTTGGCCGATCTTGTCGATTATTTTTTTCAGCTTTGGCGCTTTCGAGATTATTCCATCGTTAAGTACGAGTATGGCTCCGCCCCGGAGCCTGTTCGTTTCTATCCGGGGTAGGTTTCGATGCCCGGTAACTTCGAGGTCCTCTGTAGGCTCCCCTGCTACCTCGATCGGCAGGTTTCTTGCGGCCTTCCTTATTTCGTCGGTAGTTGAGGGATACTGGAGGTGAGTAACTTGTCTTCTATACAACTCGATTTCTTCAACAAACCTCTCGACCTCATCTTCAGACGGTCTATACCTGTCGAGGTGGAGTAGCCTTCTTATGAAGTCTCCAACCAGCACTGTTTGGGCAGCTTCTGTTCCTCCTGCAGCCCGAATTGGGCTTGCGAAATAGATGGCCAAGTAGTTACCGCCATCAGGGTTTGTTTTGATCTTTACATCTGCGATTCCCTCGATTGGGCTTGTCGTGACCCCTTCGTTGAGAATAGCAAGAGCTGTTCTCACCGCTTGTTCGGCAGCTTCCTCGTCGTCACCGAACTTGCGGAACTTGCCATATACGATCTCTTCAGAGATCTTGAAGGCGACTTCCTCTCTCGAGAGTCTTGTGTTCAACTCCCTAATTCTCTGGGCAACAGACTCAGGCCCAACTAAGCTCTCGACACGTGAAGCCAGATCATGTGCCCTTGTTATTTCTGGCTTGTCACAAGGGTCCAGTCCAAGGGCGCGGGCTTTTCCGGCGATCTCATACGTCTTCTCTATCTGCTGATCCAGCAACTGGAAATACGCTTTCATTATCGAACTCGCTTGGGTCATCTTGAGCACCTGGAATAAAACGAAAGATGAGATCGCCTGACTTCTTGGGGCAGTTATCTTATTCGATCATGTTTGTTCTCAATACTGTCGTATAAGGATCACGTTGGGTATTTGTGGGGCACGAACGGTTTCTGAAAAGGAGAAGGAGGCTCGAGGATGACGATCCTGCTGGCGGCTAGAGCGGCAATAGGTTGCTTCCTGCAGTGACATGCTTTCTTGATACGTCGTCAAATACTCGAGTAGTCGAATTGATGTCAACTTCGTTATTTTGCATTAGTTCCTGCAACAGTGACTTGTAGTAAGCTATCTCTTCCTCGAAGACAGACTTGGAAATAGCTTCGTACTCGATTATAGCCTTTAGTGTAGGCGTCTCATAGAGATCAATTTTCTGCCCAAGGAGGTCGGAGGTGGGATCCCACTTGAAGACATCCACTAGTTGCACGGAGCTGGATGAGAAATCCAAGCCTTCGCTTGGGGGTTCGCAACTTCCTTTAACTTCGCATATCCTTACAACTCTGCGTCTCTGGATTCCTTGGGGGCTCGTACCTACCTTCTTCACGTGAACGATTATACCGATCTGGCGGAGGCAAATTGGCGGTATGTTGTGGTGGACGACCCATCTCACCATGGCCTGTTCTGGCGAGTCGGCGTGGCATGTCTGCAAACCTGTTAGCCCCGCTGACAGGGCGTGAAACATAGCCTTGCTGTGCGAGGCCGTCTGGATCTCCCCCAAGTAAATGACATCAGGTGTCCGGTGAAGTAATGAGACTATCTCCCTTCCCTTGCTGAGAAATCTCTTCTTCTCTTCTACGGGCTCTACTTTGAGTCGGACCTGATGTTTTCCCAGATCCCGTTGGGGGATACTTTCGATTGCATCTTCTATTGCGATTTTTCTCCAGTGTGGCGGTGTCAGAAGATCAAGAGCATTTATCAGCGTTGTCTTGCCTGAGCCGGGTTCTCCTATTGCTACTATGTTTCTTCTTCTTAGTACGGAGAAATACAGGTAAGCCGCTGCCTCTAAGGACAGTGTACCGTTCTTTACCAGGGCGACAAGCGAGAAACGATTCCTCTCGAGTCTTCTTATGTCAAGGTGGAATCCATCCGCGGCTAGTGGCGATACATCTAGGGAAGCTCTGACCATGAATTCCCGGGTTGCAATTTCTGTTTTCAAAGATGGGTTTAGACGGTCGAGGCGAAACCCGCTCTCTGCTCTCAGCCTTGTCTCGATCCTCTTAAGTTCAGAGGGGGAGGGGCACACGTTGGTCCTACACCTCCCCCACTTACTGTGATCCAGATATACGGCGGCGCCAGGCTGGTCAATGAAGAACTCCTCGATGTTCTCATCGATCAGAAAGGGTGCGATTGACCCGATCCCTGTTGACTCGTAGCAACTAAGCCTGGCTACTGACGACGCGACATCTTGTGGGATCTCCGGAAATCTCTCTTTAATTAATCTTAGAGCTTCTCTTTCTCTTGTTTCCAGTAGTTGGTCTAGGCTAAGTAGCCCCACGTGCTTGGAGGTGGCATGGGGGATCGTTCTTATGTAGGCGGTGACTTCCGCTACTATTCTGCTCAGAGTGCTGTCATTGTCGCTCAGGGAGGAGACGGAATAGAAATTCTCCCCTTGATCAAGGTTGGTCAACACCATTACCGTGTACGGACCAACCTGGAATTCTTCGGTTTTGCGAGGCTCGATAATCGACTTGTCGGTGGGTGGAGTCAACCTGGGGATTACGGTTGGCAGAAAGAAGTAGTTGTAGGCAGCTTCGCGATCATTCTCGTCGTAGTCCAGCCTTTGTTCCAGAAACTTGGAGATCAATGTCGCCCTTAGAAGTTCTTGCTTCAAGGTCTCCAAGAAACTTATGCAGTTCTTCCCGCATTTAATGCATTTCTTCGTTCTTCTGTTCCAGCACCGTCTTTCAGCTAGTATACTTATGTAAGCTCTTATGGGGTCGCTCCCCAAGAGCTCTCCGCCGACGGTTTTTTGAACGAATTCTCTCCAACTCTTTAGGCATGCCTCGTAATCCCTGCATCTTGTGCGGAACTCCTTTCCCTTCAGCCTATTGGCCTCCGTCCGGAATCTGCAGGCGATCTGTGATATCTCTTTGAGCATCGCGGACTGAGCTGCGGTGTAAACTCTTATAGAGGAGGGTGAAGCAACACGGATCTCGTCGATAGCCTGATCGGCGGTCCTCTCACTGAGATACTCTACGATTCGAGACATGCAAGCTGGGTTGGCTGAGAGATCCGGAACCGCTGAATAGCCATCGCAGATTTCGCGTTCGGGTTTCTTGCATGACAATAGTATCCTACTTTTCTCCAGCGGGACGGCCTTTCCCCCTTGCGTTGAGGTTCCTGAAGAGATCTTGCATAGTCTCGTTTGGCTTGTCAAGTTATCCATATCTCCATGCTTTGATGAGGGATTTGGCTAGTAACTCACTTCTTGGACGCAAAGTCACAATGCTCCTTCAAAACAGAGCAAAAGTGATCTCTGAGACTGTACTCAGCGGTTCCAGTTGCCTTGGCAAGAATTCTCTGGGTCAGGGTTGGCTTGATTTTTTTGGCTTCAGATTGTTTTCTATCTGCAGCATATACCGCCGAGACTGCCAGAATGAACGGGTTGCGACCTCCTCTTGCTGAAAGGTCTAATCCCCTCAGGATAGAGAGCGCGGTAGATACGGTGTTGAACCTGTATTCCTCGGAATCTATGTTGGAGTTTTTCAACTTCGATTGGACTTCGGGCTGGGCGACGACGGAGGACACTATTCTATTGAGATACTCTTCGCTTCTTCGTATGTGCACGTTTAAGCCTAGCTTGCCCTGAAGTGTCGGCAGTTCTCTTACTATGCTTCTTACGCTGACTCTGTGTCCGAGGCTCTTGAAAATATCAGCGAGTTCTTGAATTGTGATCGGAGCGCAGTCTTTGAATTCTCTAATTGCCATGAAAAGACACGTTGCGATGGCAATGAGTTTGTTGCTTATATCCCCGCAAAGCTTTGAGGATGTTATCTTTCTGTAATAATACGCTGCTCGGTTTCTTACATTTTCGGACAATCTTAGAAAGACAGAGACCCGATTCAAAACGCGCAGTGCATTGTAATCGGTCTCCCGTCTCTCCGTTCGCGATTTCAGGTCATAGCGATACTTCAGCCTGCGAAACAAGGCTTGCTTGTCTGACGATAGAGGCTCACCCTGGGAATCATAGAAATAGCCTTTGCTGTGATAGTCAATGTAACTACCAAGACCGTCTACAATGTGCAGTCGCTTTCCCACTGAGAAATGCGCGTTCTCACCATTATTGAGATTGTCGACCCAGCACGCGTTTGCAGGGTAATCGGATTGAGCGCGGTTCTCGGAGACCACCAAACCGCATCTGCTACACACGTATTCACCGTTCTCTGAGACGATCTCGCCGTCACACTCAATACATCTGCCGTTGTGCTCTGACGTTTCATCCATCAACTTGCTTCTTCACCGATCAGATATTCTCCAATCCACGCTGCTAATCTCTATCGGGGAAACAGAGTAAGATAGAAGTTACAGCTGATCACTTTTGAAGACTCATGTCTCTTCATTCCGGTTTCACTCCAGACAGGGTTTCACACCATTTCTCTGTTGCCCAGAGGCAGGTGTTAGAACAAGGCAAGGTAGAGAGCCAGGTGATTCGAATCCCAAGCCGAAGAGTACGTTCATGACAAGAAATGGGTTGGCGGCCAGAGGAACAGGCAGGGAGTAAGGATGTCGCCCTGAGGTAGAAGCATGGTGTTCCGCTGATCTCCACATTTCCAGAAACGGATAGCTTTATAGATGAGGATGGTCTCTCATACTCGAAGGAGGTATCTTGATGCCTGAGGATCTAGCAGGTAGAAACTTCTTCAAGGAGTTAGCCTCGCTCGTAGGTTCAGTAGTTGCCGTCACGACGACAGAAGGCAAGACTTACACAGGAGAACTGAAGGGGTACGATCCGAGTTCGCTGAGCGTTTGCTTGGCAAGCGCCAAGGATGGCGAAGGTAGGAGCTTCCATAGATTGGTTCTCAATGGCTCAATAGTAAGGCACATAGCAAAAACCGAGGAGCCCTTCGACTTGAAAACCCTCGCTAATGAGATTCAGAGGATATTTCCACCTGGGGAAGTAAAATACATAGAAGAAGCACGCGTCATACAGGTTCTTGACAAGATCAAAGTCACAGAGTCTGGCGTTGAAGGCTCAGGACCCCTTACGGAGAGAGTAAAGACAATCTATGAGAAGTTTGTTGAACAAAGAGGCAAGAAATAGGCGTGGCATGCCTATTCGTTGCCCATAGGACGGAATGGGGCTGTTTCGTTTTCTATAATGTCTTCTGGGTTCTCGAACGTCTACCCCTTCCAGACTGTCTGGCGGCAATTAACCCAACCTTCGCGCCAGGTGGAGCATTTCTTGAGACAGTGGTTGGCGCGCCTTCATGTTGGTGTTGCCCACCGCCGTGAGGATGAGACGTAATGTTCATAGCCACGCCTCTTACAACAGGCCATTTGAACGGTTTGGCAAGCATTTGGTGATACTTCTTACCAGCTTTGACAAAAGGTTTTTCAGTTCTTCCGCCGCCCGCGACGATCCCTATAGTTGCTCTACACGAAGGACCAAAGACCTTCATAGCCCCGGACGGAAGTTGCACGAGAGCCCCTGCAGCGGTATGTGTAACCACAGTTCCATAAGTACCGCCGGACTTGATGAATTTGCCCCCGTCGCCAGCCTCTCCTTCAACGTTAAAGATCGGGGTTCCCTCCGGTATGGCTGATAGTGGCAGGATATTCCCCTCGGAGAGGGAAGATTTTCCAGCTACTATGACCTGATTCAGTCGCAGACCTTCGCCTGCAGGAAGCAGTACTTGGGATCCATCCTCGAACCTTATCTCAGCAACAGGGGCACCTCTCCCAGGGTCATGAAGGATCTGGTTCACGCGTCCCCTAAGATCCGATCCACCTTTGGGAGGTAGAGGAGGGTACTTGGTTTCGCCGACATGTTTTCTACTCGGTGCCCGGAATGTTGAGGTTCCCCTGCCTTTTCGTTGAACGAGAATCCTCTTGCCCATATAGACACACCTTCAAACTGGGTTGCGTTTGAGTTTCAGAACACACCAAGCTTCGTAGCTATATCACTGGCTTTGAACTCCGGTTTCAAGGCAATGTATGCCTTTTTCTCTCCGGTAGGAAGGATGGTTGTGTTTACCTTCATTACTTTGACTTCATAGAGCTTTTCAATCGCCCTTTTGATCATGTGTTTGTTAGCTTTCCGTGAAACGATAAATACCAGTTTGTTCTCCCGCTCGATAACCTCGAGCGCCGCTTCCGTGATCACTGGTCTTACGACGACAAAGCCTTCTTTGGTCATTGCGTTTCACCACTACTCAACCAGCTAAGAGTCTTGAGCTTGTTCAACGCTGATTCGGACCAAATGGTGAGTCGACCAGGATTTCCGCCGGGTGCAAGGTCCTCTACGCCCAAGTTTGACACCGAGACAACATTGACGCCAAGATTTCTCGTAGCCTTCATTACGGGTTCCGTCTTGTCCACAACAATCAACGGGCCGCGGGGGGTCTTGTACTTTCTCCCTCTTTTCTTCCCAGCGCCACTCCTAACTCTCCTACCGTTCAGTACACGGGCAACGTCAGGCCACACACCAATATGCGTTAACGCCACCCTCGCCTCAGCGGAGGATGTTACCTTCTCGATTTCGTTCACGCAGACTATGGGCAAGGTCTTAACCTTGTCTTCGAACAAGTGCCCACGTTTCTTTACTGAGTCTATCTCACTTGTCAGGGCAATTGCCGACTTCAATGCGAGGCGGCGTTCCTTCTTGTTTATGAGTTCGCGAACGCGTTTTTCTACCCTCGGCGGGTGAGTTATTCTACCACCAACTGTCATAGGGGCAAATCCGCCAGCGTTTGCTTCAGGACTCCCGCTACCCCTCTTTCTCGGCACCCTAGCTAAGTGCATGCCCGGGCCACGTGAGTATGCAGTGGTCCGCTTTCCCGCCATCGGATCGACTGAATGGTGGTGGTATCTAGCGGAAATTGAGGCCAAGACTGCTCTATTTATCACGTCGGGTCTCGGAGGTGTCTCGAAGACTTCTGGGAGCGTCAATTTCTTGACTGTATTTCCCTCGAGGTCGACGACTTGCACTGCTTTTGCCATAAGTCATCACCAATCGGTTTCTACTTCTTGGGTGTATTGTGAATATGTAGGATCTGTGCTGGTGCCTCAGGCGTCTTCTGATTTAGTCTTATCGGAAGTCTCAACTTTAGGAGTCGCTTCGCGTCACCTGGGACAGAGCCTTCAAGTAACAGAAAATCGCCTCTGACAATGCCGTACCTATTGATCCCGCCTTTAGCTGTGATCTCTTCTCCTCTGTCCCCCAGCTTCAAGATGCGCTTGTTGAATTCAACACGATGGTGGTATCCCAGTTGCCCCGATCGCGGGATCGTGTACATAACGCTGTGAGGGCTAATCGGGCCTAGGGTACCAACACCGCGAACAGTCTTTCTTGATTTCTTCTGAAGAACCTTAACATGATACCTTTTAACAACCCCTTGGTACCCTTTTCCTTTTGAGACGCCAATCACATCCAGGAAACCGCCTTCCCTGAATACGTCTCGGATTCTGATCTCCTTCCCAAGAAGGTTCTTAGCATATTTGAATTGATCCTGTATTGGGCCGCCTCCGACTTCGATCTCCGCGACCACCGGCTTTTTTGACGAGACAGCCGCCAATCTAGGCTGGGTATGAACCAGAAGCCTGATCCTGCTTATACTCTTCAGTTCTGCCTCTAGCTTGCCGAGCTTCTCGTCAGTCTTAGGGTCGGAGGGCAGCGGGAAACTGCGTGAGAGATCTTTGCTGAGATTCTTTGACCAAGTTTCGTGGCTACACCTTAGACCGTAAGGAGTCTGAGCATATGCCCTCAACCCGCAAACAGCTAGTGGGGGGCAGTCGATTATTGTAGCTGATACCTCCACTTCGCGCCCTCTGAGGGGGCTATGGGGAGCATTGTCTAATAATATGGCATGGGTCATACCGGCCTTGTAGCCAGCAAAACCTAAGGCTATAGGTTCACCGGTGCGCGAAGGCCAAGACCTTACACGCCCCCAAGGTCTAGACGATCTTTTCCGTGGCAGGTATGAAAGCGAGCCATGATGCGGCGCATGCTGTTTCCTGTGTCCCAAAGCGAGTTCCTCCTGTGATATCGATGATTCTTAAAACGCAGATATGAAGTCACATTCAAGTCTTTGCCAATGGTTCACGTAACGGCATTCGTGCCTAGATGAGCCTAATGTATTTCTTGAATTGTGGTATGATCATTACTCGCAGGTCTTATGAATCTTGTGCCAATTTCCTTATCAGCACGTTGATGATAGCAAGAGTACCCTGAACTGCTTCTTCCGTTCTCACGCTTAGCGTACCTTGTCCCGGAATTGTGTTTAAATTGAGATCGGCCACTTTCTCATTCAGTCCTTCTCTTGCCAGTATTTCTCTCAGTCCCTCTCTTGGTGAGCCGAAAGCTATTAGAATCTTTCTTGATCTCCGGATTCCTTCCTCAAGATTCTTGAAGGAGGCGACTATCTGCGAGCCCAACCTCGACGTGAGTACGTAGAGGTCAAAGGTCTTCCTACTCATGAATACCCCAAGAGGTTCTCCAAGCTCAACTGTTCTATAACCCCAGTATTCAGGGATAGAAGAAGCATCTGTGGGCTCAAGCAGCACCTCCTTATCCTTCCTAGTTATCCTGAAGGTTCTCCTCTCTCCTGTTGGTATCCTTACATTGGTTCTCAGTGGTCTTTCTACTCCGACGTCGACGAGCGATTCGCCCCCATGATTCTTGATGACGACTCCCTCGCGGTATTCGCCATTCTTCAGTGACACTAGACGATTCTCTGTTGGGTGATGTGGCGTATTGAGAGGAGGGAGCATGCCCGCGAATCTCAGAGTGGGAGATAATGGAAAGAGACGTTTTCTGAGGTACTGCGGAGTCTCCATATATCGGAGGATTTCACAAATCAGTTGTGAGTCGCTCTTCTGCTCACTGTAAATGCGGTCTACATAAACGAGGATCTGATCAACGCAATATATCGCTGATGCACGGGCGATCTGACCTATCTTGTATGTCTTCAACTGAAGGCTGGGTACATCGGCAACAATCGATGCAGGAACTGCTATGGAGACGCTGGGTTCTTTCATTGCTTGTACCCAACCGTTGCGGGTGCAATCATCGTAGACGTGATCCGTCTGCTGGCGGAGTGCAAATCATCACGCTCCCTTTCAAGCGACAGATGCACGCTTCCTGTAAGTTCGATAGACTACCGCCCCGATAACTATCATCGCGGACGAGACCAAAGCCATGTATAGAAACACATTTGGGGGCTGCATCTGGAAGTTCTGAACTAGCCACAAAACAAGGTTTCTTAGAAGCGCCTGATTGCCTTCAACACTGAGATATGTATCGTTGAACATGGACGCTGAGCCACACAACGCGCTTCGATGAGTCCCATCATCAATCAGCAGAAGCCAATTTGGCAACCCAGAATCGGACTGAGCAGACGCCCTCGCGACAAATGTCGGATCAATGAAAGAAGTGATGTTTAGGCTGCATGACAATGTCACTACGCCTGTCAGTCCGCCTATGATGGTCTGTGGCGAGAGCAAGTGTCCGTGCGGATTGCCGGAAAATTCGAACATTGTGCTATTGACTTTTACGGCGAGAGTGTTGTTGCGGTAGACTCTTGTCTGCCAGTTGGGCGAGCTGTTGCTGATAAATATTGCGTCAGATCCGAATGCCACCTGTACGATACTAGTCTTCCCCAGAATACTATTGAGGGCTGCAGAGAAATTCATCAAGCCGCCACCGTAGTAGTCAGACAGCAAGAAAAGTGAACCGCCGGAGTCGAGGAAATGCTTAATCACTGTCGAGTTGGGAATCGTGGTAGCATTAGGCATGCTGATGATTAGGAGTCTCGCGTTACCCAGATCTGCCTCATGCAGAATCTGGCTTCTGACCGTAAGATTCAGCCCCAGCCCACTCTCGGGGCTTATGCCAGCCACCATGAGGTTAAAGCCGCCGAACACCTCTCTTCCACCTGTGGGTTTATCGTTTCCCGAGACGAGGACCACGCCAATCGAGCTACGATCACTGTGGACATCTTGGGCCGACACGGCTGCAGTGGAGGATGCAAAGGATACTACTAGGGCTATCAAGATAATCGCTAAACAGCAGCTCGTTCGGCGCATCGGATCGCCTGCCTCCCTTCTGTGGTGCGGCTTCTTCATTCTATTGTAGCGTGCCGTGCCTTTAGGTCTTCCTCTTTCTGACCGAGCCTATGCATTAGTTCAGCAATAATCCCGTCCAGGAATATCATGGCCGCCACTTCAAATTGAGTGCCCAGAGGAGCCAGAGGTTCGTGTTCTCCAACTATCTGCCTCGAGATATAGGAATCCTCTCGTCTAGCCATCTTTGTCCTGCCCACCACGACCGCAACTTGGTCGGCTAGTTGCCCAAGCGGCGAGTCTGGGTAGGATGTTATTGCCACGATCTTTGCCCCTCTTTCCTCTTTGGCGATCTTGGACAGAATTACTACTAGGCGGGTTGTGCCTGACCCAGATATGGCAACTACAACATCTCCTGGTTCAAGGATCGGGGCGATAGTCTCGCCGGTCACGTAGACTTGATAACCTAGATGCATAAGACGCATTGCGAAAGCCTTGCCAACAAGCCCTGATCTTCCCGCGCCTACGACAAGTATTTTCTTGTCTCTTGCCTCCATGAGATTGTCGACGATGGCTTCAACCTGCCCCGGGATTAGCATGGTCACCGCCTTCTTAACGGATTCTATTATTTCATCCATAGCTTTGGTTACGATGCTTGCCTCTCTCTCTTTTGGCATTCTATCAACTCGCATTAAGCCAATCGGATTAGCAGAAACATGCAATACAGGTCACACTGCAGTCAGCTACCCTCCATGTGAGATAGGCATTAGGATGACCTCGTCATTTTCAGATAGAGCTGTCTCGATTCCGTCGAGGGCGCCTATATCTGTGTCATTGACTAGTATTAATATGTCATTCCTGATCGTCTTGCTATCGTTCTCGAACAGAAAACGCGAGATGTCCTTGCTGAATGTGGCTTGGATCAGTCTTAGGAGATCTCCAATAGTCGCTTCGCCCTCAATCTCTAGGATCTTCTCGTCACGGTCAACGAGTTGCTTCAGCGTTGACACGAATCTTAGCCTTACCTTCTTCCCCTGCACTGCCTTCAGCTTCTCCGACAAAAATGGTTAACGGTTAAGATGCCACCAAGTTGGTTGAGGCATCGAGGAATCAGAGGAACACTGAGAAGTGACGCTTAGTTCACACATCGATTCCATCGCAGTGGAACTCTTCGTTGACTCTTGGACACCAAATCATGGGTCATTCGGACAGAAGAACTCTCTCAAAACATTAGGCAAGAGCTAATAGGCGCACGAACTAGCCGCTGTCTTCAAAGCTCTCCTGCTCGTCTCCGCCCCTTTCTCCCCCTTCACTTTCTTTCATCTTGACCCTCACGATGCGGGTTACATATCCAGCCACTCTGTTCCGGACGCCCTTTGAAACATCGACTAGGATTGTACGCAGCTTTTCCCTATTCTCCTGGAACACAGGGGTGAAGTAGGTGGGGTAACGGGAGTACAGATTACGCGAAACACGTTTTATGGCCTCTGTCCTTACCTTGCCCATAAGTAACACCTTTAGTTAACAAAGATTCCTCGGTCATTATATGCTGAGGATTAGCTAGTAGGTATGGTTCCGTCAAGTCTTCGGTTGATGGCTCGACTGGCTCGCATCGACTTTCAGGATTACCCTTCCTTCCGTTCCGGGGGTTCCTGTACCATCGCCTCACCTGCGAGTCCCTTCAGGCCGAACCACAGCCCTGCGCCTATGTCTACATGGGTTCTCTTGCCCCTCCGCCTTCAGCTATAAAGCCACATACCGCGGAGCGGAGAGATTCTTGGACTCACAATCCCGTTCCCAATATATAAATCAACCGCAGACTTTGCAGAGTCTTGATCAGCAAGGAAGGAGCAGCGATTGTTGTGGCGTAAGGTGGCCCGATTTGATGGGCAAGGCTCACTTGTCTCGAACCGAAAGAATTTTGAACTAGATCTAACACTCTTAATCTGTGCTCCGGTAGTATAGTTCGGTCAAGTATAGCGGCCTCTCGAATCGAAGGAGAAAGTCGCGGACCCGGGTTCAAATCTCTCTAATGTCTAGAGTGGAACTCCCGGCCGGAGCACCAACCAATCAGGAAAGCCAGTCGGTCAGTATAGGAAGCCCCCGCCCAGTAGCCTTAGGAGTTCATTCTTGATTCTGTCAAGCTGTTGGTATATTGAGCCTAATGCATCCCCCGACCATCCGAGCACCTGAAGTACGAGTCCGATCAGTATTCCAACAATGATGAGGGAAAGGCCTATCAGCATCCCTTCCTCGACTAGAGGGGATCCTCTTTCGTCCTTAAGCATTCTTGATATGGTTCTTTCTTTCGACTTTTTTGCTTTCATACGAAGCATCTCCTTAGTCGAGTTGCGAGGGGAGATATTTAAAGGGCAAGACTCGAGTGGCTGATCCTTGATCAGCAAAGAGCGTCTGCTCAATGGCTAGGGTTCTTAGAAGAAGAGGAAGTACATCTTCTTTGCCGGAGGGAATGAATCGCACTCTGCGACGACTCCTCGCACCGGTATGAGGAATACATATATCTCATAGTCGACTAACCGGACAGTACCGTGAAATGTGACTAAACGTAACCTTATTGAGCGGCCGTGGTCTAGACAGCTGGCGCCACATGAAGATTAGCTAATCTGCCTAGAATGGTCCAGGACAGAGGAGAGACTATGTTTACCGTCCAAAGGCTTCCCAAGCCTTTAACCCAGGCTTATGGTTCCTGGGGAGGAGACCCGGGTTCAAATCCCGGCGGCCGCACTTGTTTGGATCCACTCAAGAAGACACTTCACGAAAAAGGTTATTAGTTCTCGTTTCTTTAAGGAGAGGTCGACGATGATGACTCTGACCCCACTGATATATGAATGAGTGAAGATCTTGAGTTCTGAGTACTTCCTTGGGCTTGAGAGACGGTTTTTCAGAATAACTTTTACCTCTCTCTCCTCCTCTTTATAATATCGCCAAGCACTACTTCTAGTGAATCTAGTGATCTGCTGATCGGGCTCAGAATCTTGCTGCCCCTATTTGCTCTAAATCACCCCGCTGGTGGAGGAATTCAAGCATGTTGATCGAGTCAGGGAAGACCTTCGATAGGAGTGAGATTAACGTTCCTATTGAGGAGATCTTGTCATCAAAGGGCCGCATCAAGATCATGAGAATGTTGCTTAGGAGGGGTGAGCTGAACATATCTGAGATCGTTAAGCTGACAAAACTCAACCATAACTCTGTCGTGCAGCATCTGGAGCTACTGAAGCGGGCGGGGTTCGTTGACGAGAAGAACTTTGGCAGGATTCGGATATACAGCGTCAGAAATGAGAGCCTACTCGTCAAGGCGATGAGGAGTTTCGTCTCCCTGTGGGGACCTCCGAGAACGGAAATCAATAAATAGCTTGGCGTGTTCTCATATCAAGCAAACTCTTTAGGAGGAAATCATTGTGCCATCGCATGGCTCTGTTGCAAAAGCAGGCAAAGTGAGGAAACAAACTCCGAAAGTTGAAGGTGCAGACAGGAGCAAGGCTTCGCCAAGGGTTAGAGGCAGAATGAACTACGTCAAAAGAATTCTTCACAATAGACCTATGGGTCAGACAATGTGAACTGGCCGGAACTTGCGAGAACTACTGATCGGTTCCAGAATTTTAGTCCGTTGCGTCAGGTTGATTAAGGTTGGAAGACAACGCCGTCGAAGAAATCCTGTTTGGGAAATCAGTCTTCAAGAATGAAGCCACACTACTCTCAGAGTATGTTCCTCCAAGACTTCCGCGCAGGCAAAGCGAGGTTATGCGGCTAGCTCAGGATTTTAGGCCTCTTCTCATAAGAGACGGTTCCTTCGCCGTAAACATAGCAATAGTCGGCGATGCAGGTATAGGCAAATCGGCACTTGCGAAATCTGTCATGGAGAAGATAGTCCAAGCCGCAGCGAAAAGAAACGTGAAGATACTGTATGAGTACTTCAACTGCTATACTTTTCGCACGAAAAGCGCAATCCTAAGAAACTTGCTGACTGAACGCTTCCATATTCTGAGTCGCGGCTTCTCAGACGAGGAATTGCTTAGCATGTTAGTAAAGCGACTTGTCAGTGAAAATGCGAAGCTTATAATCGTTCTTGACGAAGCCCCGATCTTGGGCGGAGGAGAAATACTGAGCATGTTACATGCCTCTGAAGTATATGGATTTGGTCAGTCGCGAATTTCTACAGTCATTGTTAGTCGACCCTCCGAGTGGAGAGTAGTATTAAGTGCTCCTCTGTCAGGACATATACATGACCAGATAAACATGCGTAGTTACAGTAAGGAGGACCTTCTTGAAATACTGCGCTACAGGACGGACATAGCATTCGTTCCAGGGGCAATCCCCGAAGATATCCTGGATATGGTGGCGGAGATCGCTTCACAGACAAGGAACGCTAGGCATGGAATTGAAATACTCTATCAGTCGGGCAAGGAAGCCGACTCAGAAGGTAAGAGCCAGTTGACAGCTGACATGATCCGTCAAGCAAAGGAAAGCGTATACCCAGAACTGCGGTACGACGTGTTTTACACCTTAAAGCCACAGGAAATCTTGGTAGCCCTAAGCATAGCCAGGGTGCTGAGTTCTAAGGGATCAACTTCCACAACTATCGATGAAGCCTTCAGCAGCTACCGTGTAATATGTGAGGAAGAGAATTTCCCACCCCAATTCAAAGCGAGTTTCAGAAAGAACGTCAATCTCCTGCTCAGCTTGGGTTTCATGGGGCTGATTGTGGGTCCCATAGAGAAAGGTAAACGGGGAAGGCACGGCAGAATAACGCTGTACGACATCCCGGCAAGCGTCCTTGAAGAAAGACTTCACGATATTCTGCGCAGACTGAAGAAAGGGGAACTGAGCGATTCAGGTTGAATAATAGCAAATTGCGGGTGCCATCCCGATTCTTTGCTAAGACGGGCTTCTGGAGTGCCCTACCTAGAAGTAGTCTGAGATCTCCTCTTCTTCATTCCTTTGAGTTTTGCGAAGTACCTCGGAGCATTTCCTGGGATTTAATCGCTTATATTCTAGATTAAGCAATGCTATGCTTTTCTGGGTTCCCTTAGCCATGCTCTCTGCTATCAGTATCCCCCTTGCACTTGGGTCTCCTTTTCTAATGGTCTCCACGTATCTTGATAATTGCAGTGCAGCTTCTTTTGTTGCTTTTCCTCTCTTGATCTCGATAATTGTGTAGTTCCCGTTCCTGTCCTTTCCGAATATATCTGCGAAGCCAGTGGGCATTTCCTTCTCTGATGTTATGGGGACGAAGCCTTCCTCAATCAAACTGGGATCACAGAGGATCGCCTTCTTCATTTCCAACTCAGAGCCGTGCATGAGTATCTCGCTTTCGTCGGACAGTCCTAACACGCATACCAAGTAGAGTTTTGAAAAGGTGATCTTGACAGATTCCAGAGGCCTCATTCTTACAGCTGTAACCTCTAACCTGTTGTCTGAGTGTTGCTCAACTCGGAACCTGCATCCTGTTGGTTGCCAGTTCACGGGTCGATATCCGTGGCTACGGTGTATTATGAGGGCCTTGTCTGCGGTTATCAGTACGACCCTCTCACCCGCTCCCAGTGCTGAAGAGGCACGACCCTTGTAGAGTATCTCGCATAGCCCTATTATTATTACGGCTTTCGCCTTCCTTAAAGCATCTTGAACTAGGTTCTTTGCGTAATCAACGGAGGGATTCGCACTTATCTCAACAGGTCTTTTTGAATTCAAGCGATCAGATACACCTTCCTTTGATCGAAAAGGATCTTTCGGCATGCGGCAAGACCATGGAGATACGAGAACAGGCTTCAATGGTTTCTGTGCTTATCCGTAATCAATACTTGGAGACTGGTCAGCGACAGGATGCGTAACACGTCTCGATATCTTAGCCAACGCGAATGCTGAAGACGTGGTTAATTAATTGATCGTTTGATAGGAAGACTTTTCTTCCGACTCGTGATCTCAATAGAATGCGTCCAACCCTGTTCATGGTTGACGAGCACCGCTCAATTCTAAGCACGCCCGCCCTAGTCGTGTCCTCCAGATCATTTCGTAGCTTCGTACAGGCCTCGTCAACGGTATCGACTTCTCTTGCGCCAACAACAAAGTACGGCGAGACTATCCAAGTGCGCCCGTGTTCAGCCCCATCAATAAGCACATTCTCATTATAGGTTCTGTGCGCCTGTACATTGATCACGTAGGTTACACTTGCTTCTGAACTTCTCATCATTGAAACAAGCTTCTTCAGGTCTAGCTTTGCGAATAGAGGGTCCGTGGCAGTGAGCACAGCGAATCCGTATCCTTCGACACTTCCGCCGCAGTTTCGAACCGCAGCCTTGCTCGCGCCAATGAAAGATTCAAATTCCCCTCCGACTATGCTGAAGAACACGCTTCGAAGTTGTTCGCCGTCGACTATTCCTGGTCTAGGTTCTCCGTGGAGTTCTCGAACTACTCTTAGCATTCTTTCCGCGGCAATCTCTGCTTTCTGGCAGGCATCGGATGCGGTTTTTGCCTCTGCAGATACAACATACCTAATGATAGACCCTCTGTTGCTGACCTCGATACTGTAAGTCCCGACATGCTCCGCAAGGATCCTGTTGGTCTTTAGAGCTTTGGATCTGTCAATCGAGGACTCGCTAGCCTCAGAACCAATGGGCTGAGCGACTCTGATCTCGACGGCCGAAAGCGCGGTAAACCTCTTCCTCTTCTCATCTGAGAACACCATGCTCCTGCCGTTGCTTCTCATCGTTGAAATCTTGACTGTCGGCGTCTCTCCGTATATTAACCTGACTGAGGGCAAGGCACATAGAAGGAGAGAGATTACCAGAATTACGTTTGCCGAGGTTAGGAATTCTATCAATGCCAGCAGAACGACAACTAGGAAAATCGGTGTCATAAGATCCTTTGAGGTCTTCAGTTTGGCTGCTAGCCCTTCAGCATGATTCAATTTCCTACCCCAGAGAGAAGTGTGATGAGATTCTTCGTCAAAACCAGTTTGATGCTGACGGTATATAAAATACACGAGGAGCCATTCTGGAGGCACCATTCAATAAGGGACGGCAGAAAGACGATACTTTCTGCTGGTGCATTCTGTCTTGCCTTAGCGTGTCTAGACGAATTTCCTTGAATAGGACTCTGAAAGCAGGTCCACGACATTCTTAACCTTTGTCGTAGCGCCGACTGATTGAAGAATATCCTGCAACTGAACGGTACAGAAAGGGCATGATGTCACGCAGATATCGGCCTCTGTCTCTCGTACCAGCTCAGCTTTTCTTCTAGCTATCGCCATTGAAAGAGCCCTCCGACCAGCCCTTACCCCCCCGCCGCTCCCACAGCATCTGTCAGCGTCCCTCATCTCAATTAGCTCGACTCCAGGGATCATCTGCAACAGCCTTCGGGGCTCGTCCTTTATTCCTTGACCTCTATTCAGGTGGCAAGGGTCGTGGTATGTCAAGCGCAGATTCAGCTCTCCGGTTGGTTTCACGAGTCTATTCCCCAATTCATTCATCAGATATTCGTTAATGTCATATACCTTGAAATCTGCTTTCCTGCCTCGCTCAGTCTCCAAGATTTCTCTGAAATTCGTCTTAAGGGTAAGCCCACAACCGGAGCACCCTACAACAACTTTGCCTATGCCAAGCTTCTCAAATATCTCGGTGTTTTTGATCACCTGCTTCTTGGCGACTTCAATTGCACCCGTTCTAAATGCAGGGGAGCCACAACAGACCTGTTCCTTTGGTATGTGCACTTCGACTCCATTCGTCGCGAGAGTGTTAATCAGTGCTTTGCCGGTATTCTGCATCCTCAGATCGATCAGGCATCCAGTGAAAAACGCTACCTTATCAACGGGGTTCTCGACTCTTACGACCTCGGGAACCTGCTCAAGCAGAGAAGCATTCTTCTTTGTGACTGATCTTCCAGTCTCGTCAACTAGCCGAACGAACTCCATATGGCCTGGCAGTGGTCCGAGTCCTTGGATGGCAGCATAGGCTCTGAGTTTCTCTATCGCCTTTGCTGGGATGTCAATTTCCTTTGGGCAAGCCTCCACGCAGGCTCTACAAGTAGTGCAATCATATAAGCCGTCAGCGACTGCCATCTTGACCCGATCCTCCAGATCGCGGGGATCGAGTTTCAGCCTCGCGAGTTGCCTCATTGGTAGAGGGCCTGCAAATTCCTGCCAAGCATCGGCTATGGCAGGGCAAGCACTAATACAGGACCAGCACTCGATGCATTTTCTGAGATCCTTGATCGGCTCAATGTCACTCCTCATTATTACCTCCGGTCTCGCGACCGGGGCTTGCCTCTCCACGAAAGGTCTTATTCTCATTAGACGTCTGGTTCCTCTGCTAATATCGGTGACGAGATCCTTCACGACATCGAAATGCAGAAGAGGTGAAATAGTGAGGTCTTTTCCTTCCTTGACCAATGTCCTGCAAGCTGCACATGGCTTAGCATTCACAAGAACAGCACACGACCCACATGATCCTTGTCTGCAGGATTTCCTGTATGCCAGGGTGGGATCAAGATTCTCATAGACATAGTCCAACGCATCAAGAACAGTCATGCCCTCAGAATATGGGACCTCATAGTTGTCATATCTCGGGGCATCTGCCTTCTTCGGGTCATATCGGTATACTCTCAACTCAATACTGCTTGCCACCATTTGATTCACCTAATAAGGTTCATGATCAGCAGAACACCGCACGCCGCTTTCTCTTTGAGTTTCCTTTGGCGCTCCCTAGGAAATCAACCTTCTAGGAGTTATCACGATTACTGCTAATTCAACCCTCACCAATTCTTTTTGATATATCCCTCAGTATAAAAGCAAAAAGCGTTGCTATCTGCTCGATTTCCAGCAATAGTGCTAAACTTCGTATTATACTGGGGCCTTCAGTCTAGTTATTATGATCGGCTCGGTCCACAACTTCATTTCCCCATCGTCCCTGGCAATATGTATGTTGACCAACCAGTTCTTGTTGTCAGTTTTCGGAAAGTCTCTTCTATAATGAGCCCCTCTGCTCTCGCTTCTCATCAAAGCCGATCTAGCAACCATCTCTGATGTCAAGAGCATGTTAGGGATCTCGAGGGATTCGATCCATTCCTTATTGTAGCTGAGACTCTTGTTCCGGGTAGATATGCTTGATACTTCTCCTCTCATCTTGGTGATGCCATTCAGGGCGGCTTTCAGCGCGTCTGCAGTACGGAACATGCCCACATTCTCCCACATGAGTTTCTGCAAACGTTTCCTTAACTCGATCGCGCTTGAACCGCCTTCTCTTTCCAATGGAGAATATAATTCAGTTTGCGCCGAATTGACCTGGGCCCTATCAATGCCGACATTTCCCTGTATAAACTCGGCCATCGCAGCCGCATTCTCTCCGGCTATCTTGCCAAATACCTGAGTATCCGCAAGGGCATTCCCTCCGAGCCTGTTCCCTCCGTGTACACCACCAGTGACTTCGCCAGCAGCGAAAAGTCCCTTAATCCCAGTTTCAGCACGTTCGTTGATCTCAAGACCACCCATTAGATGATGAGCAGTAGGACTTACCTCCATCGGGTCGTTCCTTATGTCTACTCCTATCTTGAGAAACAGTTCCAGCATCGATTCAAGTTTCTCTTCTATTAGAATTGAAGGAAGGTGCGACACATCAAGGAACACGCCGCGGTGCTTGGTGCCTCGGCCTTCAAGAATCTCGTTTGCAATGCTTCTAGCTACTTCATCCCTCCCAGCAACCTCCATGAGTTTCGGATTGTAGTTTCTCATGAAACGATCGCCGAGCCCGTTATATAGGATGCCGCCCTCTCCTCTGACGGCTTCCGTGACCAGAGTTCCACGGGCAGACTCAGGATAGACTACGCCTGTAGGGTGGAATTGAAATTGCTCCATGTCTACAAGATGCGCTCCGACGCCGTACCCAAGAGCATACCCATCCCCCGTGTCCTGCATGGCGTTGGTAGTAATGGAGTATATCCTTCCCGTACCACCAGTAGCCAGTACCACTGCCTTCGCTCTTAGAACAATGAAGCTTCCATCCTTTAGCTTGACTGCAGTGGCGCCGACAACTGCTCCTTTGCTAACGATGAGGCGCGACACGAAGATTTCGTCCATGACTCTTATGTCTCTTCTCCTGACCTCTTCAGCCAGAGTTACCATCATCTCATGCCCAGTTCTATCGCTAGCGTAACATGTTCGTCTGTAGGTTTGTTTCCCAAACAACCTCTGCGCAATCTTCCCTTCAGCAGTTCGATCAAACAAACCCCCAAAATTCTCCAAGTCAAGAACGCGTTCAACTGCATCTTTCACTAATACTTCGACAAGGCGCTGGTTGTTTAGGTAGGCGCCTCCCTCGACAGTGTCTTTGAAGTGAACGTCGGGGGTATCAGAAGGATCGACATTACCGAGGGCGGCATTGTAGCCTCCTTCGGCCATAATGGTGTGGGCTTTTCCAAAAAGCTCTTTGCTAAGCAAGGTCACTGTGACGTTGTGGTTGGAGGCCTCTATAGCGGCTCGGCACCCTGCGCCCCCGGCGCCCACGACGAGCACATCTGTATCGACAAGCTCATAGTTCTCGATCAACAATATCTCCTTCCCTAAGGACTATTGAATATTAGTATTGGCCAGAAACACTGTTACTCCTTCCGGCTCGCCAGCTAGGGGCTTCTCAAGCCGATTCTCTCATATATGTGCTGAACGTTCCTGCGAACATCACGCGCGACCTGTTCGTGCAGACTGTTACCCTTGGAATCTATGGTCACAACTACTGGCCCAAATTTCTCAACCTCAAATATCCACATTGCCTCAGCCATACCTAGATCTGACCACTCGACTCCTTTTACTCTCTTGATGCCTTTCTTCGCGATCAGCGCCGCGCCACCTGTGAAGGCGCAGTAGACCGCGCCGAACTTCTGGCATGCCTTGACCGTCTTTTCACCCATTCCTCCCTTGCCCACTATCACTCTTACACCAAACTTCTCTATGAACTGATCTTCAAACAGATCCATCCTGGTGCTGGTTGTGGGACCAGCCGCTACCACGACCCTCTCGCCCTTGCTTTCCGAGACTATCGGACCGCAATGATATAAGGCAAGACCCTGGAGCGACAATGGAAGTGCCTTGCCATCCTTATCATACTGTAGCGCCCTCCTGTGAGCCTGATCCCGGGCTGTCACAAGAACCCCGTGAAGATACACTGTGTCTCCAATATTGAGTTTGTCGATATCATTTCTGGTGATAGGCGTCTTCAATTCAAATGTACCCGTAGGTCTTCACCTCCAAAGGCTGTGAGTAAGATAGGTCACAGAACCATTCTTGTCAAGTCTAGCTGTGGACTTCCTCGCTGCCCAACACTGGATCGCGCATGCAACGGGTAAAGAGGCAGTGTGGCATGAGGAAAGAAGTATCTTAACGCTTAGCGCCGTGTACTTTCCACCAAGCCCCTGGGGGCCGATACCTGTCTCGTTTATCAATTCGTAAAGTTCCTTCTCGAGGGAAGCGATCTCTGAATCTGGGTTGTCTTCATCTAGCGGATTCGTCAAGGCCCTCTTTGCTAGACCCATGACAACATCAGCTGTCCCACCGATTCCAACTCCGACAATAATGGGTGGGCATGGTTGACCTCCAGCTTCGGCAACGCTGTCAATGACAAATTTCTTCACGCCCTGTACTCCCTCTCCAGGTTTTAGCATCTTGAAGGTGCACATATTTTCGCTGCCAGCGCCTTTGGGGAAAACTGTCACAATCAAGTCGTCACTGGTCTTGTCAATTTCCCACTCAATGTGTGGAACCCTTAAACCAGTGTTGTCTCCCGAATTTGCCCTCGTGATAGGGTGAACAACATTCGGGCGCAGCGGGATTTCAGTTGTTGCGCGTCGAAGCGCTTCTGTAAGCGAATCCTCAATCATGCCAATGGCTGGAAACCTAGACCCTACCTTTACATAAAATGAGATTATCCCAGTATCTTGGCACATCGGTAGCTTCAGCTTGTCAGCCAATTCGATGTTATCCAAGATTGTTTCAAGCTGGGTTCTACCTATCTCACTTTTTTCATCCTGGTAAGCCTTTCTCAGTCGATTCCTAACATCTTGTGGAAGGTCGGTGACTGCAAAAGAGATAAGCTGAAAACCCATGTTCTCGATAACTTTCGGAAATTCCATTCTGCCTCACCCTTCAATGAACAAGATTATTAGACCAAATAACGTTTTCTTTTCAGACTTATAAGTTATGGTTGCATAGGTCAGCGCAGACCCTTGAGTCTGTGCTGACGCGAGAGGAGAGACGAGTTCCCATGGGATCTTCTGTTGGAGAGAAATATCAGAGCCACGTCCTCCCAGTGATAATAGAGCATCTGGAGCCTGTTCTTGGAGAATGGATTTGGCTGGAATACCAGCATGCTTCGAGAATGGTCGGCGACAAGAACATCACGTTTGCCAATGTCAAGAACAAAAGGGAAGCACACAAGCTTAGAGAGATCGGCAAAGTCACACACAATAGCGTAGTCGAACTGAGAAATATCATCGGCATCTCGTTGGTTGTCCTCGACCCTCAAGCACCCGTAGAACTATCGCCTCGAGATTTTTCCCTTGATATATCTCTCGTAGTTGGAGGCATCTTGGGTGATCATCCTGCCAGAGGAAGAACAAGACAATCGATAACCACGAAGATCCCAGAATCGCAGAGCCGGAACCTGGGACCCCATCAGTTCTCTGTGGACGGCGCGATATACGTGGCCTTGCAAGTAGCCGCTAATAGAGATATCAGTGAGATACCTGTCGAAGTGGGGATGGAGGTGACGGTCAGCAAACGCCATACCGATCTTCTACCCTTCGCCTATCCCTTGGTAGAAGGGAAGCCACTTCTGACCCCTGGGCTCCGCGAGTATCTAAGAAGGGGGATATCAAGAGACGAAGAAGTTCTGTTCAGAACAGGAAGACCTCGGTCAGTTGCCTAAAATAAGACTAAAGCCCTCCTCCAGGCATCACCGTTATTCCCCTCGAGCTGACCTCGAATGGGTATCTTCTTAGTGAATGTGAACTAGCCCTAAGCTTCTGGGCGACCAGTGACCTTCTCAGTTCACCATCTTCTTCCCTCAGATACAGCACTAGCACACCTTGGGCAACGTACTCCTCGACTCCGTATCTCGACATCTGAGAGGATTCGTAGGGCATCTCGCTTGTGATGACCGAGGTGACGTTGAGCTCCCTCAACAGAGTTGATAGTTTATAGATCGAAGTCCGGATTGCGGTCGTGTCCTCAAATTTCAATCCAATTGCAGACAGAGAGTCGATCGCAACTCTCTGAGCGTCCACCTTGCGCGTTGCTCTGTAAATCTCCTGCGCGAGAATGTTCATGTCGAGCTCACGGTGGATAGCGTAAGCCTCATCAGACGGGATGCTCGCCTTGCTGGACGCTGCATCAATTATGACAAGCTTGTTCTTTTCCTCAAGCGCCCTCAGATCCCAATTGAACTGCCTAGCCTCCAACCTCAGTTCCTTTGGTCTCTCCTCGAAGGTAACAAATACACCTGGTTCGTTGTAAAGAGTCGCGCCGTTATACAGGTACTGAGCGCAGAAAATCGTCTTTCCGGTCCCCGTGCCACCGAGAACTAGGATGTTTGTTCCTTTAATGAATCCCCCGTGAAGAATGCTATCTAGACCCGGTATACCTGTGGCCACCCGCTGCGCAGACAACCCTTTTCCTCTCCAACGGTCATTCTTGGCTAGATTGCCTTGACAACCTGCTCCTGAACCTTCGCCTCTTCTACAGAACTCTTCTCCAGAACTTCTTTGAAACTCTCAGTCGGTGGGCTAACTAGCTCCTCACCTTTTATTAGTTTTGATATTCTCCAGACATTTAAGTCGAGGACGTCTGGATCGCTACGTAGCCGAGATAGGATCCTGTCGAGTTCAAAATTGTTGCGTGCAACAACTAGCGCATATACGGATGTCCCCCCCTCGCCTGATGCTAGCAATCGTATGCTCGAATTGTTGCGAAGCGAGCCAGTTATCTCTTCTGCCCTCTTTATGCTGATGCTCGGAATAATGTGTCCTCCAACGCTGATCCTAACAAGTGCAAAAGTTTCATATCCCAAGCTTGAAGGAGGGATCGAGACGGTAAAAGCCTTAATCACGTTGTTTTCTCTCAATTTCCTGACCCTAAAATGGACGGTGGTATCGGGAACCTTGAGAATGTCAGATATCTTTGTGAATGGGACACGAGAATCTTCCTGAAGTATTGCTATTATTTTTTTGTCTAACTCATCCAGCTCCATCATTCTTCACCCTTCGCCCTCTTGTTTGTGAAAGTAACAACAGATAACTCATTTTACTACCGATGATATTAAATGTTTCGTAAATCGCTGAACAGATCTGAAGGCAATTATGCTGTTATATATCCTAGTAGTTGATCAAGGTGAACAGTATACCCGAAGTGACCAGGAAGATGAACAGGTACGTAATCAGACCTGAGAGGATCATCTTCTGAATCACTTTCCAAGTGCCAGCTCCCTTCGGCTGGGGGACCTTCAACACGAAGACCGCCACAGGATAGGTAGCTAAGTATATCAGCAACGCTATTCCCAGACCGATCTTGCCTATAGGCGTTGGAGAAGTGGAGCATACTAGAGCAGCTATCAAAGCAAATACCGCTTTCAACCAGAAAAGTTTGTCATCATCTGTCATTTCAAGCACACCGCCTGGGTGGGGTTGAACGTTTTGTCAAGGCCCAAGCATTCTATGTCAAACTTCGATATAGCCATTTTGCTAAACGAAGAGCGTGAGAGTGTTATAGGCGCTTTCATTAATAACATTTACCAAATCAAAGAGCTTTTCTTGTTTAGATTGAACACGAAGTCTGGAGATAAAACACTTTTGATTGACCCGGGAAGCAGGATCCATCTAACCAAGTATGAAAGGTCCACCCCAAAGGCGCCAACGAATTTCTGTGCAGCTCTTAGGAAGCATATCAGGAATGGGCAGATTGACAATGTCACGCAATACGATCTCGATAGGATCGTCACGATACAAATTACAGCACACTCCAAAGAATACAAACTGGTTGTTGAGTTATTTGGAATAGGCAACTTGATCCTATGCGACTCGGAGGACAGAATAGTTCTAGGAAGGCACTATAGAATGATGCGTGACCGATCGGTGAAGCCAAAAGAAGTACTTACCCCGCCTCCACCGAGAGGAGCTGACCTATCCAGCTTGTCGGACGATTCGGTGGTATCGATCCTCGACTCATCGTCTTCTGGGGTTGTGGAAACGCTGGCAAGCAGGCTCAACATAGATCCATTGTACGCGGAAGAGATCTGTTCCGTTTCAAACACAGACAAGGCGCAAAAAGCAAAAGATCTAGATAGAACAGGAAAAATGAGAATCGCCCAAGCCATACGAGTTATGCTTGACAAGGTCAGAAACGGTCCGTATGAACCCAAGTTAATTAGCAGCCCGATGGGCGATCCCATCTCAGCGACACCGTTCAACCTCACTGTCTATAACGGCCTTCCTGCAAAGAAAATGCCAAGTTACAGCGACGCATTGGATGAATTCTTCGGCAGTGCCGAGGAGGGTGCAGCGAGAGGTCTAAAGCTTAGTGGTCACAAACAAGGAATTGAAGAAATAGAGAACACAATGAAGGAGCAACAGAAGAAAATAGATGAAACAGAGAAACTTCAGTCAGAGTACAGAAAGTTCGCGGATCTGATATACTCGAATCTGGCTCAGGTCAGCGAAGTACTGCTGGCATTAAGCTCCGCGAGGAAAAGGGGGGTTTCATGGCAAGAGATAGGGGACAAACTAAAAGAAGCGAAGAAGTCGGGTATCGCGCTGGCAGACAAAATCGCTTCAATTGATGCAAAAGAAGGGGAGATTACGCTGGAGCTCGGCGGAGAAAGGGTGAAATTAAAAATCGGGCTTTCCGCTGGTGACAATGCGTCTATGTTCTACGAAGCTGCAAAGAAGGCTGAATTAAAGAAGAAGGGAGCAGAGTCTGCTCTTCAGAATGCGCTCAAGAAACTCAAAACGCTGGAAAGCGATGAAGTGTTGGACAAGGACGAAATTCTGAGAGAGAAACGCCAGAAAAAGTGGTATGAACGCTACAGATGGTTCATCTCCTCTGATGGTTTCCTTGTCATCGGGGGAAGGGATGCAAAAACCAATGACATAATTGTCAAGAAGAGACTTGAGCCTTACGACATATTTGTTCACGCCGACGTTCATGGCGCGCCGGTGGTTATTGTGAAATCCGATGGGAAAGAAGTTCCAGAGAGCACAATAGCAGAGGCGTGCTTATTCACAGTGTCATACAGCAAGTTATGGAAGGCTGGCGTCGGAGCTGGAGATGCATATTGGGCGAAAGGGGAACAGGTGTCACTCACTCCTCCTTCAGGTGAATATCTTCAGAAAGGTTCTTTCATGGTTAGAGGTCAACGCAACTATGTCAAAGGGATAACGCTAAGAATCTCGATAGGCATAGTAGTCGATAATGACGGGAATGTGATCGTAGTGGCAGGTCCACCTCCCTCGATAAACAAGCGAACCGAAACGAAAGTCGATCTTGCACCGGGGGATGATTCTGGGTCCAAGTTGGCGAACCTAGTCAAATTCAGATTGACAAGGCTAGCCCCCTCCAACCTGAAGTCAGAGGTCGAGCGCATACCAATCGATGAATTCCTACTTGTTCTTCCGTCAGGAGGAGCAAGTATGGCAGAATGATAGACCCACTAATGTATGATCGCAATCCTCCAGAGAACCGAATATTAGAAATAGATTCAATGCTACTCTGTCTAGTATTGTGTACTTTTGGTTCAGGCGGGGAAACGCTTCCTTGTCGGGAAGCCACCGAGGAATTTGAATCGTCTGTATCAAGGAAGAGGAGGGAGAATCCGATTGCTCGTAAAGGAATTGATGACGAAGGAACCGGTAACAATAGATAAGGATCAACTCGTTTCTTTTGTAATAGACTTGATGAGAAAGAATAGGGTGTCCCGCCTGCTAGTCATTGACGGGGGTAACCTTGTAGGCATGGTCACGGAAAAAGACATCGTAGCGAGATTGGCTTCTACTAGGGATGGCGGATTGTCATCATCAGGTCTACGAGTTTCAAGTATCATGACTTCAGATCCAAGAACAATCTCCCCAGAAGCTGGCGGGATCGAAGCGGCAAAAGATATGATAGCACACGGCGTCAGTGGTTTGCCCGTTGTCAACTCAGGGGGAAAGCTGGTTGGCATTGTAACTAAGACGGGGCTAATGAGGCTGTGCCTCTCTGTCAATAAGATCTATGTGGGGCAAGTCATGGACAGAGATCCGATTTCGATCTCTCCAAACGGGCGTCTGGTTAATGCCACTAGGCTCCTTCTGGAAAAAGATCTAAGCCTGCTTCCGGTGGTCGACGACGGCAAGCTGGCAGGCATAATTACTTACGGCTTAATAGCTCTAGCCATGTCTGAGATTAGGGAGAAAACCGACGGCAAACATATAGACAAGCAGATTCGTCAGATTACCGTTGGCAACGCCATGAGACCTGCCCCTCCAATATGCCGACCTGACTCTAAGATCAAAGACGGAACAAAACTCATGATTGACGAGCGACTAAAGGGGCTGCCGGTCTTAGACTACAATGAGAGACTATCTGGTATCCTAACCAAAACGAACCTAGCACAGCTGATCTGCAAGGAACTCAGAGTTTGAGTAATATAGAACCAAATTTCCATGGTAAGATCCATATGAGGAGAGTAGAACTCAAGATAGTGAATTCAAGGCTTCTCGTAGGAGACGATTTTGTCGAGGCGGGAGTGGCCATAGAAGACGGAAAGATTACCAAGGTAGCAAAGGAGCCAAACCTGCCAGATTCCGATATGACTATAGACGCGCGAAGCGCGGTCATGCTACCTGGCGTGGTTGACGTGCATGTTCATATGAGAGACATGGATCTTTCGTACAAAGAGGATTTCTCATCTGGGACACAAGCTGCCGTAGCCGGAGGCGTAACTACAGTCCTCGACATGCCGAACACATCTCCACCCACGACTAGTCTAGAAAGACTCAAGGATAAAATGGGCAAAGCTGCAGGTCGGACATTCTGCAACATAGGTTTCTTCGGAGCGCTTGCGCTGGAACCAAATGAGTCAGACAAGATGGCGCGTGAGGGGGCCATCGGCTTTAAACTCTATCTCAATGACCCAAAGTACGACCGGCTGATGGACGAGGGTCTTCTTGCAAGAGTACTGGAGCCGCTAAGGGTGCTTGGTTCCACTCTTTCGGTACATGCTGAATTTCCCGAAGGGCAAACTGAGACGGCGAATGTGACTGGTGCAAGAAACGAGATAGATGAGTTCATCAGTTTGCATGACCCCATACTTGAGATTCGCGCCGTGTCAAAGTGCGTTAGAATGGCAAGAGACTCGGGCGTACACACCCACGTGTGCCACTTGAGCACGGAAGCTGCGCTGACCATGGTGACGAAGGGTAAACTTGACGGGATTCCCATAACTGCTGAGGTTACTCCTCACCATCTTCTCCTATCCGAGGAAGCGCTGTACCGCTACGGCTCGTATGCAAAGATGGTTCCTCCCCTAAGAAGGGCAAGTGACGTCCGCAGCTTGGTTCAGGGCCTCGCGGACGGGCGACTGGATGCGGTAGCTAGCGATCATGCCCCACATTCAAACGAGGAGAAGAATCTTGGGTTCACAAGCGCACCTCCTGGAGTGCCTGGGCTAGAAACTATGCTCCCTCTTCTGCTCACCGAGGTGTCTGAGGGCAGGTTATCGCTGGGCAGAATTATGCAAACTATGTGCGAGAATCCGCCGAGGCTGTTCAGACTTGGGAATCTGGGCAGAATTGCTGAAGGCTACAATGCAGATATTGTATTGGTCGATCTTAGGAAGGAGAAAGTGATAAACTCCAGCGATTTCTTCACAAAAGCAAAATACACGCCGTTTGAGGGGCGAAAGGTGAAAGGTGTCCCAGTCTTGACCATAGTAAACGGAGTCCCAGTTATGAGAGATGGAGAACTCATTAAGGAACGCGCTACAGGAAAGGTAGTCAAGCCTGTGGTGGGTGTGCCACCGCACTAGGGATCTGTGCTCGGACAGTCAACGAGGTGCCAACTGTGAAAGAGCAGAACCTAAAGAAGTTTCTTGTCGACGAAATGCTAGGCGAGGTGGCGCGCTGGCTTCGCCTTCTTGGGTACGACGCCGACTACTTGAAGGATGTGACCGACCAAGAATTGATTAATCGCTCGAAAAGAGATGGACGAGTGCTATTGACATCTGATCAAGAACTGCAAGCGAGGGCCACAAAAGAGGGCATCCATTCTCTTCTTCTTCAGTCCGGTAGCGTCACAAGTAAACTTGTAGCATTGGCGAAGGCCTACAAGCTTGACTTGTGCCTTAATCCGACCAATTCGAGATGCCCGATCTGCAACGGCAAGGTTAGAGAAGTCTGCAACACCAAGGAACTGAATGACAGTGTTCCCTCAAAGGTCCTAGATAAGAATGATGAGTTCTGGGTCTGCACCAAATGCAATAAGGTCTACTGGGTCGGCGGGCATTGGAAGAACATCACAAGAACAATCAACGAAGTCAAGGATCTTCTGCGTGAACAACTCGCATAGCCTTTCGTTTTGGAATTGAGCATGCATACTGGCCGACCACATACATTTTTAAAGGAGCAGCAAGTTATCAAGTTTCGGAGAGAGCGAGTATATGAGTTTGAGATTTCTAACGTTGGACGACGTCGAAGTCGAGTCGAAGAGAGTTCTTGTCAGGGTTGACATTAACTCGCCAATGAAACCGGGAACAGAAGAGATTATGGATGATTCAAGGTTTGTGGCAATCCTCGACACGCTCAAGGATCTGGAAAAGTCGAAGGTTGCCATTCTCGCGCATCAGGGCAGACCTGGGGAATCGGATTTCACCTCAATGCGATCTCACTTCCGGGTACTACAGAAGTACGTGGGTAGCCGCGCAAAGTTCGTCGAAGACATTATTGGTCCAGCCGCGATAGATTCAATCCAGAAGTTGAAGAAAGGGGACGTACTTCTACTAGACAATGCTAGGCTGCTTTCCGAGGAAGTAATGGAGGGCACACCCGAGCTATTTGCGAGAACTCAACTTGTCAGGAGGCTTTCTCCTCTTTTCGACCTGTTTGTCAATGATGCCTATCCAGCAGCTCACCGAGCTCAAGCGTCAATGGTCGGTTTTCCCGAAGTTCTGACCGCCTTGGCGGGCAGATCAATGGAGAGAGAACTTAAAGCGCTGAATAAGGCTCTGTACGAGCCTGATAGACCCAGCATCTTTGTGTTAGGGGGCGCAAAAGTACCAGACAAACTGAAGATTCTCGCCAACATTCTGGAGAAGAAGAAGGTGGACAGGGTTCTGCTATCCGGTCTTATGGGAATAGTATTCCTCGAAGCCTCGGGCATCAACCTTGGTGAGGGCAGTAGAGGGAATCTAAAGGACTTCGAATCATTGAAGAAGCAGGCTAAGGATTTGCTGGCCAGGTACAGGGAAAACATAATGCTCCCAAGGGATGTGGCTGTTTCTATTGACCACAAGCGGGTTGAAATCCCTGTCGACAAGATACCCAAGGACGCTGCTGTGAAGGATATAGGCGAGGCAACCATCAAAGAGTACACAGACCAAATATTGAAAGCAAAGACAATCCTCGCTAATGGGCCTCCAGGCGTCTTTGAGGATAAGGATTTCGCGAAGGGAACTCAACAGGTTCTTAAGGCAATGGCTCAATCGAAGGGTTTTTCGGTAATTGGAGGCGGGCACCTTGCAGTTCTGGCCAAGGAGGAGATGATCGAAAAATCTATAGGATATGTCAGCACGGGCGGAGGAGCCACTATGGCAATGCTAGCGGGTCAGAAACTCCCTGGTGTCGAAGCCCTCTACAAAGCAGCGAAAAGGATCACCACAAAGTAGCGGGAATGGAGCCGCCGGCGAGAGTCGAACTCGCGACCACCAACTATCATGTTTCGTGATTACAAGGCTGGCGCTCTGACCGACTGAGCTACGGCGGCAACGCAATCTCGCTTAAGATAGAAGAGTTATATATTATATAAATATTCTATAACTAATCCCATCTACATTCCTTGAGTGGTCGATTCCACAGGTAGATATAAGGAACCAAGAACAGTACCGATCAGAAAACGAGAGACCTGCAAAATAAGTAACCTGGGCCCCTCTTTGCCTGCAAGTTGGAGCTTCGATGGGCGGGTGGTCTAGATAGGAAGTTAAAAATGACCCTAGGCTGGTTATGATTCCTGCCTAAGCGACTCTCCACCGTGGGAGTTGCTGCAGATTGGGAGCAGGAGATTGCCCTCAAAAGTAGCAACCTGAGGTCGCCGGTTCAAATCCGGCCCCGCCCACATTTTGTTCTCTGACTGATCGACAGTATGCAGAACCTGCGAAGTGATATTTCGTGCTTAGAACCGATCCGAACTTGGCCAACATCAAGAAAAGCGCCATGATCTCAGGCAAGGATCTGCAGTCTATCTCTTCTAGGTACGGAGAGAGATTCTGGAAGGGAATCAGAGCAGCGATTGAAGGATGCGTCAAGAGATACGAGTTCAGTCCAAGCGAGCGGCAAGTCTGGACTGTCAAAGGAAAGAAGATGGATTACCTCGTGATAGATGATTTCTACTGTGGTTGCGACGATTTCTATCTCAATGTAATCATTAGAAAGAAGTATCCGTCTTGCTACCATATTCTTGCCAAGTTGATTGCCGAAGCGTTAGGAACATTCGAGGCTGTTGCGTCAGATGATGATAAATACCTGCCTCTGATGAAATCACTTAGAAGAGTCCCGAAGGGAGACTCCTAGGGACTGGCAGAGGGCGCCTCGGTCAACTGATGTAGGGAAACGATAAATAGGTCAATCGTATCAATCTAACTGGGAACCGCAAAGGAGATGATGGACTGTGGACTTCAACTCTCTGCTAGTTATACTCCTAGTGCTGATAACTGCTGCCATCATATTTGTTCTGGTCTATCAGATAGTAGGCGAAGAAGAGAAGATTATCACCTAGACCTGTTTTCTGTGCCAGGATTTGGTCTGGCGTTGTTATTCTTTTACTTTTGATTAGGGACGAATGGGTGTACTCACAAATGGTTTTGAAGAATGCTGAGAGATCGTGGCTTCTCGATGTCTTGGGTGAGGTCAGGTCCTACCTGGCCGAGGCGAATGAGGTTGACAAAATAGTTACCGATATCCTTGGATCTGCTGACTCAATGGATGACTTCATGGAGAAAATGCAGAATAGGCATAGGCTCCTCCGCGATCCATTAATTCGCACTGATTTGAGAATCTATTTAGGACGCCTGCAAAGGCAAACTAGAACCCAGCAGGTCTGATTCATCAGCTAGAATGGCAGAGACGTCTCGAACCGGACCGCGAATATTGCGCCGGCACCTAGAGACCTTTAAGACTCCTCGTCTGCAAGTTTGTTTGTAGTGCACAGTTGAGAGATGAGGTCAGGCGAAAATGAAGCCCCCAAGAATGGCATTGGAAGAGATAGTCGGGAGAATAGTCGAAGAGAAGGGATTGTCAAGAAAGGAGGTTTTTGATCTGATTGAGAAGAAGAAGACCCTCCTCAGCCATATGATAAGTGATGAGGGGGCAGCTGATATTGTTGCCAAAGATCTAGGTGTTAGAACCCACTCCGACTCTGAGGACGAAGAGCTGTCATTAACGGTCTCAGATCTCGTTGCTGGGATGAACAATGTTACAATCACAGGCAGGGCCATCAAGGTAAATCCAGCAAAAGAGTTCACCGATAAGGCAGGCAACAGGAGTCTTGTCGCCGGCTTGATAATGGCTGATAAAGGTGGCGAGATAAGGGTAGTGCTATGGGGGGATCTTGCAGGCCTTGTTGTACAAGGCAAAATAAAACGGGGAGGCATTATCAGAGTTCATGACGGTTACGTGAAAGAGGATCTTGGAGGAAAGACCGAGCTACACGTCGGCAGGAAGGGGCGCGTTGAAATAGAGCCACGAGATGTCGTGGAAAAGGATTTTCCTGACAAGCCCAGCAAACCGATGAAGATTAGCGAGATCAAAACCGAAATGTTTGAAGTTGATATCATTGGAACAGTTAAGACAGTGAATGCAACAAGAGTGGTCAAGACCAAGGATGGAAAGGATGTGAAGGTATCGTCCCTGATTCTGGAAGACGATTCAGGAGCAACGGTCAGAGTTGTGCTCTGGGACGACAAGACATCTTCTGTTGAGAATGTGAAAAAGGGAGACAATATAGATATCGCATCGGGGCGAGTTCGATACAGTAATAATGGGGAGATTGAAGTTCATATCGGTTCAGGGGCATCAGTCAAGGTAACTCCCTCAAGCTCAGCAATCACCGGGGGTGGAAACAGCCAAATTACCCGGATAGATCAACTCAAACCCGGGATGCGAGACTTCTCGACGGAGGGCGTTTTGGTCGGAGGTCCCCAATTCAGAGAATTCGTCCGTAATGATGGAACAACGGGCAAAGTCCTGTCATTTGAGTTATCCGACGGCACGACAAGTATTAGGGTGGTCGGATGGGAAGAAACTGCGGAGAACCTGAGGCACCTCAAGGCGGGAGACCCAATCAGGGTCAACAATGCAAACTTGAAAGCCGGAATTAGAGGGGACTTGGAGATACACATCAGAGGTCCCGATGCAATCAGTCTGCTATCCAAGGAGGAGAATACTTATTCTGAGGGTGGAGAGCACAAGTACGAACCTGCGCTTGCCAAGGAAAAAGGCAGTAGAATCCTTCGGAAGGATATTTGCGAGCTGCAGGATGGAGAGATTGCCGAGATAAGGGGAATGATCACAAGAGTCCAGGACAAGAGCCCAGTTTATAGAGCATGCCCCAAGTGTCTGCGGAAAGTCACTGGAAAAGAAGGCGATTGGCTCTGTTCCAAAGACGGGAGCATAGTTAAGCCTATAGATAGAGTGCTGTATAGTCTTACCCTCGATGACGGCACGGGTATAATAGAATGCGTACTGTCCGGGTCATCTGGAGAAGAATTGCTGGGAATGAAATCCAGTGAGTTGTCGCCAAGCACGGACGAAAAAATGGATCATTCTCGGAAGATTTTGTCCAGCATACTCGGACTGGAAATAGTCTTTGTCGGAAGGCGAGTATTCAACCAGAGACAGAATAGGGGTGAATTGAGGGTTACAAAAGTGACTAGACCAGATCCTCGTGCCGAAGCCAGAATGCTTTTGGAGCATATAAGGAATGATCTTGGTTCCTAAAAAGGAAACTTCTTAATCAAAATCGAAGCTAGTTATATCAGTAGGAATGACTCAACATTGCTCTCGAATCGACCTACATTAGCATTACTTTCAGCAGGGTTGTGGCCTTAATGGGTAGGAGACGGAGAAAGGTTGTAAAGCGGGTATCTAAAAGGATACCGGCGCTCTTCACTTGCCCTTCGTGTGGAAACAGATCCATCAAGATCACGTTGGAAAGGAATAAGCACGAAGCTACAGTCAGGTGCGGACACTGTGGCATCAATACCAAGCTGAATGCGGGCAAACTGACCGAACAGGTAGATGTATACGGCGAGTTCATTGACAAGTTCTATGGTTCGAAGTAGTTCTTTTTCGGATTATGGGAAACTAGTGCATGTACACTATCGGAAACTGGATGCTAAAGTAGAACATAAGCAGACCAATACCCGCTCCACACAGAGATGAAATGAAGTTCACCCAGTTGTTTCCGAGAACTCTCCAACCTTTTACCAATTGTGCAGGCTCCCCACAGTGGGTGCTGTGTTCGGTCAACTTATGGCATTCCGTGCAGGTGTAGGTTGATTGAATTGAAGCGCCCAGTATGCTATCTATTGTGCTTCCGACGAAGGCCGACACAACGCATATCATCAAGAGGTTTGGACCAAACCCCAAGATTCCCTCACTGGGCACGAGATTTGTCGTGATAGCTAACAACCAAGCAACGCCTCCAATTAGGAGACCTCCTCCAACAACGGCTATCTCGCCGAGGGGAGAAACGCCCCCTGACGTTCCAGCAGGAACCTTCTTCCTTAGGCTTGTGATGAGTCTGGGGTCTCTTGGATACAGTAACCCGATTTCAGTCGCAAGAGTGTCGGCAGTCGTAGTTGCTATGGCTGCGATGAAAGCAGCAAAGAATATGTCGGCGCTCTGCCCGAAATAAGTGGGGTAGACCTTCTCAAAAAGTGCAAAGATCGCTGGAATACCTCCGTTAGCAAAGACATTTCCCCATGCCCGCGCTCCCTTTTTTCCTTCCGCCACCCCAAGTTTCCTTTTGTATTCGTATTTGAAGTGTGTGAACTGGGCCGCAACTAGATGGAAAGTCAGTATTATGATGAACCAAGGCCAACCCCCAAAAACCCATATGAACAAGCCAACCACTAGCCCGGCGATTAGCCCAGAGAAGTTGACTGCCTTGGCTCTCATGGAGAAGAGACCGAATCCGCCGACGACTAGTAGACCAACTAGCAAATAGAGGATGTCAATTTCTGGCGAAGCCATTTAGCTCATCTCATCGAACCATTCTGCGCCAAAAAGCCCAGCAGGCTGGACGCTTATGCCATTTGCTCCGGAGAGTGCTAGACAAGTATGCAAATCGAAGTATATCGCTAGGTGCATTGAATAAAAGTGTTATGTAGCACTGGGCGGTTCTGTTCGACAAACACCGAATAATCATCCTCTAGTCGTCAATTGGCTCTCAAAAATCACGACTGTCAGATGTCAAGTACGAATCGAATCCTAGATCCATCTCTATCCTCAGTTATCTGCATTTCAGCGTAGGTGATTGCCTTTACCTCGGTCTTTCTTCCGTGTTTCTTGGGGTCGTAGGTCTCCCCTCGCGCCTCGCCCATCCCCTTCAGTCCCCCACCTACTTTAACAAGGTGGAATCTGAACGCGGAAAACGCGATTCGGTCTACGCTAAACCTGAACAGAAGCTCCTCTAGCCAGGAGTACAGTAACGCCTCAATATCCTCCGCCGACACCTCGATCTTAACGCTCATTTTTTGGTCTACCTTCGATGGGTCAAGCATGACATTGAACATGGCCTCCGCACCAAATGAGAAAGCCTCGCCTATTGACGCGCCACGAGCCTCTATCATCACATCGGCGGTGTGCTCCAAGTATCTATAACCCAACCCAATTACCTCATCACAAATCATACATGTCAAAGGTTTCAATCTACGTGGGCAAAGGTAGGTATGCGTCTGCGCACCTGCGGTGCTCCACGTAGATCTGGGACTTCACGGCATCATGCAGGTGCCTCGCGAATTCGTCGGCACCCTTCCGCTCCGCCCACGTCAAGGTGTCAGCCCGCACGATACTAATTCAACTAGGTATCTTGTTTTTGAGTCATCGCTTGGCGCCGGGGGTGGGATTTGAACCCACGCGCCCTTGCGAGCACAGACTTAGCAGGCTTGAGCCTTTGTGTTCGTCTGCTCCCTACCAGGTTCCCCGAGTTCTTAGAGGACACTCCCTAGGACACCCCGGCGCATACCCAACCAGATCCAAAGGCGGGGATGCCTGTGACAGAACCACTAGATCTCCTCTCTGGAAAACTTTATATTTAAATTTTCGGTATGCAAATTGGGGTTATGGTCCTAGGCGGGGGGCTAGGGACTCAGGTCGAAACCTCGCTTGGGCTAGAACTCCCCTGTACCGCAAACGCCCTATACGGCGGGCCGAATGCCGGCTTGAGGGGCTCCGAGCGCCCACGCAGCCTTCACCAAGGAGCGTGAAGTCTCGCCCTGGAGGGTGTCTGGTGGTCGAACGTTTCCCGTAGGGGAAATGGAGAAGACTGTTACAGGCAAATCCGACTAGGGCCGGGAGGCAGCAGTCGTAAGCTTGGCTAGGTGCGCTTCCAGGATCACGGGATGGATTTCCTCGGAGAGGGTGTTGGTGGACGTGAGGGACTTCGAGAGTCGGGGGCCATAACCCCACTTCTTTTGGCAGTCTCGTCAGTCGATAGCTCTGATAGCAGTTTGCACACATTGCATAATCTGTCTGAGGATGGCTCACCGCAATGCTCGCACAGGGTGAATTCCCCGTCATTGACGTATTTGCCGAGAGCGGGTGCGAGATCATCCAGAAATTTGAGGACACTATACTTCAAGCCAGGTCTCTTTGCCTCCAGATTGTTTAGAAGTGATTCGATCTCACCTCTCAACAGATTGGATGCGTAAGGACATTCTTGAGAATGGAACTCTATATCTTTGAAATACGCGTAGAGAATTGTCTCTCGCTCGGGAATCGCTCTCAGAGGCTTGATTCTCGGAACAAATCTCTCATGGCTGCCCGACGCAACTCTCGAAAGTCTGGCCAACCGGTGTATGTCGGAACGGAATACGTTAAGAAGTATGCTCTGTGATTCATCGTCCAGGTTGTGCCCAACTGCCAATTTAGTTGCTCCGAGTTCTCTCGCTTTGTCATTTAACGCCCTTCTCCTAAGCGAGCCACAGAAAGAACACGCGGTGACACCTGATCTTATGACGTTCCCGTCTCGCATTATTTCGTCGATCGTGTGCCCAAAGAGGTCCTTAAAAGAGAAGATGTGGTGTTCAACCCCAAGAAGCGAGGCGTTTCTCTTTGCCACTTCAATACTTCCTTCGCGGTAACCTGATATCCCCTCATCAATTGTGATGGCCACTAGCTTGGAGCTCGGAAACCTCTCTTCGATCTTCATCATGATGTGCAGCAATACCACGCTATCCTTGCCACCAGAGAGACCTACGGCTATTCTATCATCCTCTCTAAGCATGTCGCGACCGGAAATTGAACGCCTGACCCTATCGTCGATCGATCTAAGGAAGCAAGCTTTACAGAGGTACTCTCCAGAGTAGGGTCTATACATTACGGCTTGCTTGCCGCACTTTGAGCAGTTCCTCAAGGCAAGGACACCTCAAGATCTGTGAACGAAGTTACTTGCACTAAGCAGATAAAGATCAATTAATAACAGCGTGGGTCGATTACGTTAAAGAGATGTTTGCGTGACAACTTAGTAGAGCAACATCGTGTCTGCAGTCTTCTCTGGTGAGAGTTTTCGGTAGTAGCGGACTATGGTAGTTGTTATAAACTTATTGGAAAAGGACCGACCCTAAATGGTCAAGAAGATTAACCTATCCAGTTTCTTCCCCATCCGAGCAGGGATCGAAGATGGCAAGATTTCAATCCTTCTTCATGGAATAATAGCTGGCGAGATCTCTTTAAGCCAACTAAGGGCTCTGATCAGAAGGCAACTCGCAGCCGAGCAACTAGAACTGGATGTCTTGGTTAGTAATGGGGAACTCATGATTACAGTTAATGCTGAGCCCAAGACTATAATAGACGAACAGAAGGTTGCAGAGGTTGCAGGCAACTTGATTTCAAGACTCCTTCCTCCGACGCTAAGAAATAGGGTCACTGGAAAGAAGCTTGTCTACATAACAACGGCATCAGGTATCCCATTAATGGGACGCATTGATTTCGGGATAATCGATAGAGGGACAAACCTCATACAAGTTAGACCCATCACGGGATGCGTCCTTGATTGTCCCTTCTGTTCCGTGGATAGTGGATTAAGTTCAAGGACGCGCGTCACTGACTTCATTGTTGACAAAGACTACTTGGTTGAGGAAGTAAGAAAGCTCTGCGAGTTCAAAGGTTCCGAATCCATCGAATTGCATATTGATGGGCAAGGTGAGCCTACTCTATATCCGTACTTGCCAGCCCTAGTGGAGGCACTATCGAAGATCAGCGGGGTAGATACAGTGTCCCTGCAGACAAATGGGGCCTCTCTGACAGAGAGACTTGTAGATGACCTGCAAAAGGCGGGTCTTTCCCGGATAAATCTGTCACTCAATGCGTTGGATTCCCATAAGGCGACAGTGATGTCTGGTACGGCAAAATATGATCTCACGCATATTCTCGATGTCACTGAATACATCAGGGACTCAAAGATCGCGCTACTTGTGGCCCCTCTGTGGCTACCAGGCCTAAACGACGACGAAATCCCAAGAATACTTCAGTTCGTGAAGAAGATTGGAATCAGATCTAAATGGCCCGTTCTCGGGATCCAAAACTATCTGATTCATAGACGGGGGAGAAGAGTCAAGGGAATCAAACCCTGTTCGATGGCGCAGTTTCGGCATAAACTGAGAAACTTGGCAAGTTCTTTTAGCATGCCCAATCTTGTTCTAAGGAGAAGCGATTTTGGCATAACGCCTATGGAGAGCTACGATAGACCTTTTAAGATAGGCGAGACAGCGGAAATCGATATAGTCGCACCCGGGCGAATGATAGGAGAAATGGTTGGGGTTGGAAGAGAAAGAGCGCTTCACGTCCTAACGTTCGGGAAGACTACCGGTATACGGAAGTCGGCGCGCATTCTTCGTACCAAGCATAACATATTCGTCGCCGAGGCAAATTGAGGACACGGCATGCTGGGAAGAAACCAATGACGACGAATCACTCAACGGAAAGAAAGCGCGAACTGGTAAAACTCTACGATTCCACGGCACACACCTATGACAGAAGATACAAGGAGATCCAGCGCAGGAAGTACAGGAATTTCGGTAGTAAGTTCAAGAAAGTGGGCATCACACTCGATGTGGGATGTGGAACGGGGCTGCTTCTCTGCATGTTGGGCAACCGCGCGGGTCACATCGTCGGGGTTGATATCTCAACTGCAATGCTAAGAATCGCGTCGAAGAACTTGAGAAAGGAAAGTGTTAGCGGTAGCTTAATCAGGGCAGACGCGGAATCGCTACCGTTTCGCGGCAATGTCTTTGCAAATGTGGCGTCAGTCACAGTTCTTCAGAACCTTACTGAACCCAACAGAGCAATAAGTGAAATCGCTCGTGTCGCGGCCTGTGGCGCCCAAATAGCCCTGACGTGCCTAGGAAGGAAACACAGTACTGCTTGGCTCAGGAAAATTATCTCCTCTGCCACCTCGGATCTTGAAGTGACATCAGAATGGGAAGATGGCGAAGAAGACATCGGGATAAATGCAGCAAAACCTATTTAAACAAACCTTAGAGTGCAGATTACTAAGTTCGGATTAAGGAATCGATAACTACAATGTTTATATGCGAAAGCCTGCTATGATCGTTTCAACACTGAGACGAAATGGATTTCTCGGGGATGAGGTCAATGTCTGAAAGACAGCCTTTGAAGCTACTGCTGCGTTCGATAAACAACATTGTGCTGGTAAAACTTAAGGATGGACGCGAATATAAGGGAAGGCTGATTGAGATGGACAACTACATGAACCTAGTTTTGAGTGGGGCAGAAGAGATTGAGAATAATGAGCACGTTGCCAGGTTTGGAGAGGTTTTCATTCGCGGCAACAATATTCTCTTCATAAAGCCTGATGTGACAGCCTCTTCTAGTGAATCCTAGGGAAAGTGAGAAAGCCGAGGTAGAAGTACTAAGAAGCCAACAGGTTACGAGAACATAGACCCTGCTCATCATCCTGCAATCGGTGCTCGTTTTTGCGGCAACTGCGGGGCACCTACTGTTATTCAAGTAGGGGTGATCAAGTCAACTGAGGGATAATCAATTCTACTGAGAGACATCGCTGCATTGTCGGCAACTAGGGGCCCTTCACATGAGAGGTATACGTTCTGCGGACAAACTAAGGATCGAGAAGGTACTAGATACGCTGACGGAACTGGTTGACTACTCATCGAGGGGCGTTCCGATTCTGGTTGAAGGGAGAAAAGATGAGGATGCCCTCAAGGGGTTGGGGGTGACCGGCAGAATAATCAGAGTAAGTCAGCCAGGCAAGAGACTCTTCGAAATAGCCGAAGAACTCAGATCATGCGAGACCGTTGTAATTCTTACAGACTTCGACCAAGAAGGGGAGAAATTGGCGAAAGAGTTGTCCAGGCACCTACATTCATGGGGTGTTCAGACAATACTGAGAAACAAGGTCAGGAATGCCGTGACGTGGGCCTCTAGGCAAATAGAAGGGCTCACAAAAATAGAAGGGCTTCGAGAACATTTAAATAACAAACAATTTATAATAAACTCAGCATAGAATAGATTAGCCGGGATTTTTCCTCATCATTGAGGTTTCCCGAACCGGATAATGTAATGACGTCGTATCTGTTTATCGCCTTTTATGAAGTGTCACTAGGAGTTGAAATATCTGATGATAGGAGTTGAAATATCTGATGACAGAAGATCACGAAGAGTATACTACAACGAAGTATGTTGTCAAAGCAAAGTTTGAGGTGGATGGTGTAGTTGAAAAGCCCGACGTTGTCGGCGCTATCTTTGGGCAGACCGAGGGGCTGCTTGGGGATGAGCTTGATCTGCGAGAGTTGCAGAAAACAGGTCGCATAGGACGGATAATAGTAAATATCAACACACAGAGCGGAAAATCCAGTGGAGTAGTGATTATTCCCTCGAGCATCGACAAAGTTGAAACTGCAGTGCTTGCTTCGTCTATGGAAACAATTGACAGGGTGGGGCCATGCACGGCTCGATTCTGGATTGACCGAATAGAGGATGTGCGGGAACTAAAGAGAAAGAAAATCACCAAAAGGGCATCAGAAATACTGCGTGAGTGGGAAGAAAAGATCGCCCCTGAAAGCAAAGAGATAACGGATATGGTTATGGATACTATCAAGGGCGGAGAAATCGGCAAGTACGGCTCGGAGGAACTGCCTGCAGGACCAGCGATAGAAGAATCGGATACCGTCATAGTTGTTGAGGGGAGAGCCGATGTTCAAAACTTACTTAGATATGGGTTCAAGAACGTTGTAGCTGTCGAGGGCACTCGGGTTCCTCAGTCAATAATAGACCTTAGCAGGAAGAAAACGATCATCGCGTTCCTAGATGGAGACAGAGGCGGGGATCTGATTCTGAAGGAACTGATGCAGGTCGCTGATGTGGACTATGTCACTCGCGCTCCTGTGGGCAAGGACGTCGAGGAGCTCACGAGAAAGGAGATTGTGAAAGCGCTTAGAAACAAGGTCCCTGGGGAACAGGCAACTGTGGTTGCCGACAAGAATCAACATGTTGCTCAAGACAAAGCCAAGGAACCTCGTGTGACTGAGCCAAAGGTGACTGAGCCAAAGGTGACTGAGCCAAAGGTGACTGAGCCAAAGGTGACTGAGCCAAAGGTGACTGAGCCAAAGGAGACAGAGCCAAAGGAGACAAAAGAGAAAAAGGAGAAAAGCCCAGGCCATTCGGGCCAGCTCAAGAAGTACGTTGAGTCCGTTAATGGGACGCTCAAGGCAATGGTGCTCAATGACAAATTGGAACTAGTCAAGGAAATCCCAGTAGGTGAAATAACCGAGGCCATATCATCCCTTGACAAAATACACGCAATAGTATTCGATGGCGTCATCACTCAACGGTTGATAGACTTGGCAAGTGAAAAGGGCGCAGGGCTCCTCATAGGCGCAAGAAGAGGTAATATCGCGAAACAGCCTGTAAATATGTCGGTGAAGACATTCAAGGACATATAAGATGACGTCTGGCCTAGTCCCCGACAAAAAATCCCTATTTCGCCAACGATCAGACTACCAGATGTGCGAATTGCAGATTACGATGGACTTCGCCGTCACCACTCGTGGATGTCAGATCGTCTGAATCCGCCAAGATCGCCATCTGGTTTCGCTTTTTTTCTCCTCAGCTCGAGCGTGCACCACACCGCTTCTTGCTTCAAAATAGTAGGTCATTTCTTCTTTTCCTTAGAAGTCCACCAGTCAAGATACTCCTTCTGCCTCTTGTCTTTCTCCTCTTTTTGCTTGCCAGAGCCACCGTATATATCGTCCATCAGTTTATCGTGGGCTTCATCGAGTTCTTCTCTCATCCATGTGGCGCCACATCTCGTACAGACGTATGAGCGGCTGTTTCTGTCATATTTCAATTCTCCAGCACATTCAGGGCAATTCATCGCAGACTAACCTCACTAGCTATACAGCTCCTATCTCTACAAACGATACATTATGATTAGACTTGAGAACTATAATGCTCTCCTACTAGATATTAATCGACAAACCTGATTTATAAGTTTGCTAAAGCGTTCCTGTTACCTCTGCGGTTGGCATGTTTTCATATGGATGGTTCTTATGTGGAGGCAAGCTTAGATTAGGTGTGCAAGCCTTCAAGGCGGTCAGGCAGAGCTACACGCCGTCTCCTGAACTACTCAGCCTCCTCGATAACACGTCGCAATTCAACTCACCGGTCTCCATAAGAGTCCCAATTGATCAGCATATTTGTGTGCTTCCTGCACCTCATCTTGGGAAGGTCTTCTGTTTATTTCAATGAATTCCTTGTTACTCGGAACAAGATAGGCTGGGTGGTACTGCGCCATAACATTGACCAGAGCTTTGGGTAAATTCTTTGAGATCCATCCCAATATCGGCTTGGAACAGCACTCCACATGTCCAGGCATGACTAGGTGCCTGACGATCATTTCGCCACCGCCTCGGTCATGCACTGCCGTATGGTTGCTAGAGACGACACTCCAATAATTAGGAACGCGCGAGTACTTCAACGCACACTCGTCACCGTACCACTTCATGTCTGGGAGCCAGAAATCGAACAGATCCAAAAGCAATTCCATTGATTCAGTCGACATATAGAAATTTGAGTTCCAGAGTTGGCATATGTCAACTTCAAGATACTTCATTGACTCCACGATATTATGTAGATTGGGTGTGGGCGATCCCCCGACCCAGTTAATATTGCGGGCTCCCTCCTTCTTTAGGGCAGACGCCATATCTGCCAGATTCAGTGGACTGACAGCTTTTCCGTTATCTGGGTCGCCAGATATATCGTGGTTTTGGCAGAATACGCATGGACCGAAGTTGCAGCCAGAAAGAAATATGGTTCCAGAGGGAACTAGTACACTCTCCTCTCCCATATGTAGGAAAGAAGTCGAGACTAGTGCCTGCCTTCCCACTCTGCAAAAGCCTTTCTCGTCCTTCAACCTGTTTATGCCGCATCTACGCTCACACAGATGGCAATTCTGCGCTATTCTCCTGCCGAGTTCTATCTTCAAGTCCAAATAAGTACTGCGCAATGGCGCCTCTATGTCGGCGGGACTTGACTTCCCCTCATCAAGATCTTTCAGCAACTCATTGAAGATCCTCGACACTCTGCGGTGTTCGCTCCACAGTACTTCCTCAGACGAATCCATTGAGACACTGACAGGTATAAGCTTCGTCAGTTTGAACTTGGGCAGGAAAATCCCTTTAAGGATGCCATAGTACCTTGAGAGTCTAGATCTGACGAGTTCATTGCCCCACACTTCCAGAGAATCTGGACGAACTATTCGCCACATTTTTCCGCTACACCGACAATATTGTATGCAAAATAAGAGAGATGCGTTGGGAATCATGCGCGTTAAATAGAAAACCGATCTAAGGTACCAAGCGGGCAGCAATTTAAGGACTTTTCGGTTCTCAACGGGTCTCATTTGACAAGAAGAGGAATGAATAAGAACATGGATGACGGGACAAAGGAATTGGTATTCCTATTACTGGGGAACAACCCGACTCTGCCCTTCGCAGAATGCAGGGCAATATTGGAGAGCAATGGCGTGCCCTTCAAGGAGATAAGACGCCTTGACCAAGTTCTGATTATCTCAGCACCCTTTGAGGCATGCCGTCTGGTCGCAAGACAGGCTGGGCTAGTTAGAAGAGTTTGCGTTCTTCTGACCCAGTCTGCCAAGACTCCAGAGAGCATGCTTCGAGCCGTAGACAGTCTTGATATCAAAGGTGTACTAGGTCCCAAAGCTTCCTTCGCTGTAAGAATAAAAGGGGTGAGAGGGCATTCCAAGGGACTCAACATAAATGAGTTGGAGAGACGAATAGGTGGGCAAATACAAGAAAAGGCAAAGTGGGCTAGGGTTGACCTGGCAAAGCCCGATGTTCTCTTCTACACCATCATAACTGGTGACTCGGCTTTTGTTTGTCAGAGCGTCGAGGAAGTGGAGGAGAGGGGTTTTGGTCTGCGAAGACCTGGGTCAAGACCTTTCTTCCATCCAAGCTCCATGCATCCACGTTTGGCCAGAACGATGGTAAATCTATCGGAAGCACGACCAGGTAGCAGGTTCCTCGATCCGTTCTGCGGCTCTGGGGGAATATTAGTGGAAGCCGGGGTCATAGGTTGCAAGCTGATCGGAATGGATATAGATCCTAAGATGTCCAAGGGATCAAAAGAGAACCTAGACGCGCTTGGCATTGACTCGAAAAACATCTGCGTCGGCGACGCGCGGCACATTCCGATGAAGGAGATCGATTCGGTTGCGACGGACCCACCATATGGGAGATCATCATCGACAAAGGGCAACGAAACATTCAAGCTAGTAGAGGAGTCACTTGAAGACATGGCTTCCATCCTCAAGCTTCATGGTAGAGTGTGCATCTCTGTCCCATCTAACATCAATGTTGCAGACTTCAGGCTTAACGATCTAAGGATGGTAGAGAAACACTCATTCAGAGTTCATAGAAGCCTTACCAGGAACATAGTCACCTTTGCAAGACTGTGACTAGGTAGAGATCAAGAGGTTGCGCCAGCAGCTGGTACCGTGATGTTAAGGAAGTCTTTGGCCACAATCGTGTTCCTGAATATGGCCCGAGCTTGCTCTAGCAAGATCTGATCACTACTGTACCTGTTTGATATGTGAGTCAGTACTAGGAGTCTGACGTTTGCCTCCTTCGCTACCTTGGCCGCTTGGCTTGCGGTCGAATGTCCGTACTCAGCGGCTTTGTCCAGCAGGCTGTCGTCATAGGTCGAATCATGTATTAAGATGTCTGCGTTGAGACTTAGCGAGACTATTTCATTGGTTGGTCTTGTATCACCTGAGTACACAACTTTCCTTCCTGGACGCCGAGGACCCACCACCATTTCTGGATCTACGGTATTTCCGTTGGCAAGCGTTACTGATTCGCCATACTGGAGTTTCCTCCACAGAGGACCTTCGGGAACACCAAGCCGCGTAGCCCTTTCTGGAAAGAACTCTCCGGGTCTCCACTTCTCCTCGAGCGAATAGGCAAGCGAGAAAATGCCTTCGTGGTCAGTTTTGCATACCCGGATGACGTATTGGTCATTCTCAAAAATGTTACCTGCATCTCGGGTCTGGTTGACGACAAGGTCAAAACTCGGCGCGAAATGCAGTGTTTCTGCTAAGGCTTCCAAGAATCCGCCTATTCCCAGGGGGCCGAATATTTGTAGCGGTTTTGTTCTTCCAGACAGGGAAAGGGTTTGTAGCAATCCGCCCAAACCAAGGACATGATCTCCATGAAGATGTGTTATGAGTATTTTAGACAATCTGCCGTATCTCAGATTTGTGAAAGCAAGTTGTCTCTGTGTTCCTTCACCACAATCAAAGAAAATCAGCTCACCATTTCTTTTCAATGCTACGCAAGGGGATCCCCTCTCCACTGTGGGTACGCTTCCACTAGTTCCGAGAAAGAGAATCTCCAAATTCCAATGCTCCCCACTTGCAATCGCGTCTTCTTAGCTCCAGAATCACTCTATCTGCCCAGTGAGATAGTCAATTACCGACTTGATGTCATCTGACTCTATCTCAACGGTTATTGGCCCTAGGGGAGACTCGTTCTTGGTCTCGCAGAAATGTACAACTCCCATGAAGGCGGCTTGCTTGTTGAGGTAGAACCTGATGCGGTTCCCTTCGATCATAGATTTCGATAGAGTTTTTCTAGCGAAAGTTGATATCGCTTGGTCTTTCAGGTGCCTTTGTATCTGCGACAGAGATACGGAGCCATCGGAGATGCCAAGCAGGTACTTCACTTGGCCCTCAACTCGCTCGCTAAAGCTAACTCCGAAAACGATGTTGGAAAGAGCCATTTTTACCTTATCAGGGTTCTCAGTGGGGTAGACTGGCACTTCCACGTGTACTTTGATCATTAGTCGCCACCTCTAGCAGGATTCTCTTCACGTTCTTTCTGAACACGGGTTGGTTCCCCTCGTTTGATACTACCGCATCAGCAAGCGCAATGGCGCCGCCGATGCCAACACTTAGCTCAATATTATCGCGTTCGCAGAACTGTTTCCATGTATCAGGGTCGTCTCCTCTGCGCCGATCCTGTAATCTGCGAAACCGCGTTCTCGGGGATGAATGAATCGCGATGACAAAGAAGCCCGGAAACTCCCGACGGAAGACGTCGATTTCTTCGGGGCTCCTGATCCCGTCTATTGCTACCATCTTGTGGGTGCTCAAGGCTCGTACTAGCGGCAGACACCTTTCTGCGACAACTCCCTTTCCATACTTCCTCCTCATTTCGATCATTGCTTTCCTCAGAGTTTCTGGAACGATTTCTAGACCTGTGCTCCTTACTTCTTTTCTGACGACATCGCCCATAATCACTACGGGAATTCCCATCGATCTTGCGACGTCCGCCGCTTCTGATTTTCCGCAACCCGGCATGCCAACGAAGCCGACGACTTTCATCCAGAATCCTCCAAGGAGCCCCCGGCATTCACCCTCTATGACAGAAAGCAATGTTGCTGTGCACTATTAGGTGAACAACTGCGACGGGAATGCACGGCTTGTGTGCTTTCTTATCTTGTCGAGGGATTCGCCCAGTAGATCATCGTCAATGACATTGGCGTCTCGCAGCATTGCAGCGTGAAGCGCACCCTTGAGAAACTTCTCCTTGATGTCACGCCCCGACGCGCCGTCCAGCTCTGAGGCGAACCTCTCAAGATTTGCCTTCACGGGAAGCGGCAACCTGACAGCATAATGCCGGAGCATCCTTATTCTTTCATCCAATGTAGGCAGCTTGAATTCTATCTCTTCTTCAAACCTGCTGCGGATGGCCGAATCCAGAAACATTGGTGCATTTGTTGCGCCCACGGTGACTATGCCCGTGTTGGGTTTAATCCCATCCATCTCAGCTAACAATGCATTAACAACTTCTGAAACGTCTCCCCTTATCGCTTGGTATTTCCTGTCAAGACCGACAGCGTCGAGTTCATCTATGAATACTATTGAGCGCTCCACGTTTGAAGCTTCAGCGTAGAGATCATGGACTCTCTTTGCCCCTTCACCAACAAATGTACCAATAAGTTCAGTCGCCTTGGAGAGGGATATTGGAACCTTGCTTTCATTCGCCAGCGCCAAAGCAGTCATTGTTTTTCCAGTCCCAGGTGGACCGTAGAAAAGAATGTTGCGCGGAGCCCAGTCACCAAACTTCTGTGGCGAAGCAAGGTACTTCTGTATTATCTTGCACTTCTCTTTCGCTGCCTCATTCCCAATTATATCATCAAAGGCCACCTTCGCCCTCAAATTGGTCGTGGTTCTTTGCAGACTCTCGAGAACCACCTTCGTAGTTGATGTAATACAGGCGCCGTCAGGAACGATGTCAACGACCTCAAATGCGAAATTAGGAAACGTCTCTTGGTCAAAGAGAAAATCGCCTTTTCTTACACTTTGACCTCGCCATTGATCAGTAGCGTACGCCTGGAATAAGAGAGGGTTGTCGGTGGTTATTCTAAGAGGCTTGTCATCTCCCGGCGTGCGTAAGGGAAACCCTGCGGGGTGTAGGACAACAACTTCAGCGGGAGTGAGCAGGGACTCTTCCCTCTCAGTCTCCCCAATAATAGATTCATCGCGGTCGATCGTGATTCTTTTGCTTCGCTTGGGCATGGTGATTCCTCCACCTAGATCTCCTAGATCATGACTTATCAAGAAGCAGAAATAAACTTATGCGAGTTCACCAATCAAGTGACCGTCTAAACACACTTATATTATCCATTCCGCTTGATAAGTACTTCCTGTCTCAATTGGCTTGTGCGCTATCAGAACGTGTTAAGCATAAAAGTTTTTGGTTAAAGGGTTGTGAGGCGAATCACCTGTTGGACAGGTTAAGAACATTCATAGCAGTTGAATTAGCCCCTGAACTTCTGCCGGGGGTTTTGGACATACAGCGAGAAATCTTGGGCACTGGGGGAGATATAAAGGGTGTCGAACCCGAGAACATCCATTTTACCCTCAAGTTCTTAGGTGAGATTCCTCAGTCGACTGTGAACGAAGTAATGCAGTGTATGAATGGATTGGATTTCAAATCCTTTGAAATTGAGGTGTCGGGAGTGGGGTGTTTTCCGACGATCCGGAACCCTCGCGTCGTATGGATCGGAGTGACTGACGGATTGGAGGATTTCTCCTCGCTTTCAAAGCAGTTAGAGAACTGCCTCAAATCGATCGGTCTTCCACCTGAGCGAGAACGATTTACGGCTCACTTGACCATAGGTCGCGTGAGAAGCGGGCGGAACAAGGCGGAACTTATGAGGAAACTCGCCGAGGATCTGAATGTAAAGATCGGAAGGATGACGGTCAGCGCGGTCAAACTCAAAAAGAGCACGCTGACTCCAAAGGGGCCCATTTACACAACATTACACGAGGTTAGAGGAAACTAGTCAAAAGGACTTTTGTACAGTCACGCGGGATTGCATACCCCGCCAGAACGGAGGGTTGGAATGAGATTTTGCCAAACTCTAAGATTGACCAAGTCTGTATAGAGATGCTTCGGGAAGTAAAACCAGGACCAGCAGAGAGAGCTAAGTTATCAGCGTCCGTGTCGAAGGTCATTGACCGGCTCAAGAACCAGATTCTGCAGCTGGGAATAGGTGCATACCCTGAACTGGAAGGATCAGTCGCGCACGGAACTTGGATTTCTGGCGTACGCGACATCGACGTGTTCATTATTTTCCCACTGCAAACCCCCTTGGACCAGATCAAAAAGACAGGTCTAGAGCTAGGCAAGCAAGTGTCTGACGGAAATTGGAGAGAACGATATGCTGAGCACCCATTCATAGAAGCGGTAATTGACGATTACAGAATAGACATAGTACCGTGCTATAGAATCTCGAAATTCTCAGAAAGAGTCACATCAGTTGACAGGACACCACTTCACACGGAATACCTCGCAAAACGACTCACAGACAAGGAGAGAGACGAGACAATACTCCTCAAAGCATTTATGAAAGGTATCGGAGTCTATGGAGCCGAATTGCGGGTGAAAGGTTTCTCAGGATATCTGTGCGAATTGTTGACGCTACACTACGGCTCATTGGAGCAAGTCCTAAGAGGAGTGCTCCGATGGAAGACCCGGGAAGTAATCGACATAGAGCAACACTACTCCGACAGTGATACTCTGGCAGAAGTATTTGGTGAGCCATTGATAGTTGTCGATCCAATTGACCCCACTAGGAACGTCGCCGCGGCCGTTTCAGCAGACAGAATCGCCGAGATAAAGGCTGCGGCCCGGTTCTTCCTCTCGGATCCTTCTGCATTATTCTTCAGACCACCGAAGATGAAACCGCTGAGCAATTCCAGACTTGGTGAAATTATTAGGGATAGAGGAACTGACTCGCTTTTCATCCAGCTCCCTTGTCGCAACATATCCCCTGACATTGTCTGGGGCGAACTTGGAAAATCCTTGAAGGCGATAAAGAGGCTACTTGAGCTTCAAGACTTCCAAGTCATGAGCTGCGACGTGTGGTCTAACGAGAATGACTTGGCAGTAATGGCAATCGAATTGATGTCGGCAAGTCTTCCATCGGTCAAGATCCACGAAGGCCCTACAGCGGGGAATCCCAACCAAGGGAAATTCCTCGAAGCGCACGCCCATAGCGAGAAGACACTGGCTGGGCCATGGATCAAAGATGGAGAGTGGCAGGTTGAGCTAAAGAGGGATCACGTGAATGCAAAGAAGATGGTGGAAGGCAAGCTGGCAAAAGAAGAGCCGACTGCGATCGGGCTCTCTAAAGATGTGGGCAAGTGGATAAAAGAGGGCGGCAAGGTCCTCCTAAATGAAGAGATACTTCCGACATACTCAGCCGATGAGGGTTTCGCTGTGTTTCTTACGAAGTTCTACGGCAAGCGACCAAGCTGGCTTCGTTAGACTCTACTCAGTGCCAAAGCTCCCTTGGGGCAGACCTCCACGCATATCAGGCACCTGAAGCAGCTCTGGTTATTTATTCTAGGGACGCCTTTCTCGATACTAATATTGTTCATTTTACACGATTTAACGCATACCCCGCAACCATCACAGTTCCCGGCAAGGATGATCGAACCAACCCGACTGCTTCTCAAATCTCTCTCAACAGTATGAAAGGTCTGAATCTTGGGACCCCCCAGAACTTTCGCCAGAGGATGGACCAACGGATTCGTATACCGAGAAGTCCAGAAGGGCTGGATAACCTGAAGGATCCTCCCGAGGAAGCTTTGGCTCAACAACCTGGGGCTAATCCTGTCTCCAACCAGTTTCACATCCTTGACTTCGCCGAGTCCCCTGGCATGGGCTAGCTTGGTCAACTTGACCTCCGACGGATTCAACCCAGCGATTCTCTCGGAAACGGCATCGACAGCTACAAGATCCTTTCCAGCGATCAGCATGTCCAGCTTCAACGGTTTTCCCTCAGTTGGTCCAAAGTAGGGACCAGAAGAGCGGACAGATTCTGAGCCTACTGTGCCATCAACGAGACCAAATATCACCTTGTCCTTGAAGACCTGAAATAGGTCAATAATAGGATCATACAAACCGATCACATGAATCTTAGTTCGCTGATCCTGCCAAGTCAACCCTTTCAAGTTCTTGATGCACAGACTCATACCTGTGAAGAAGTGGGGTTTGAAGACCGCAACCGATACAATCTTGTCTACGGTCAGCGCTGTTTTCACGACTTTAACCTTGTTCATTACCTTAGCGTTTGGAATGTGAATGGTCACAGCCTCATCTCTCGAAAAGTCCACAAATTGGCCACCTGCATGCGTGACAGCTTTCTCCATGCCTATTGTGCGATAAGTTTCCTCGGGATCCCACCCTACAATAGGCAGGTCGCCGACGAGTGGCTGACCGCCAGCGTCTTTAACCAATCTGACTAATGAAGCAACAACCTCTACACTTGTGACCAGCCCGCTCCCTGACGGTTTGGCGCAGCTCATGTTCGGCTTGATCAGAACACTCTCACCGCGCTTGATATCGATTCCACCCGCGAGCTCAACGACTCTTCGAACCGACTTGTCTACTCCATTAGCTGTTTTCACCGTCGCGACCAATGATGTCAAGCTGCTCAAACCTCCGCAAACAATATCCGCAAAGACTCCAGTGCCACAGAGAAGAAGTCAAGATGCGCGTCTTCTTGTAGGACCTAGTTACTTCGAATATTAAAGTATTAGTGTGGCGACTAGGATTGCTGCGGGTTTTAAAAGAGACTGGGTCTCTAAGGAGGTCACCTGCCCGCAATGGTGGATCGATCTGGACCAAGATAAGTCAGTCACATCTTCTTCTGTGATGAACTGGTCTGCACAGATTAGGAAATCAAAAAAGGGGAAGTTAAGTTAGTGGGCTCCGGTCCTTCTATATTCCTATCTCCCCCTTCCTTTAGCTTTTCCTTTGGCATGCTCCGGGAAGGGTTTCCTGGCCTCCTTGGCTGGCTTAGCCTCATGCATTCCGTGTTCCTTGTGCTCCTCGCCATGCATTCCGTGTTCCTTGTGCTCCTCGCCATGCATTCCGTGTTCCTTGTGCTCCTCGCCATGCATTCCAGGTCCCCTATGCTTCTCACCATGCATCCCTGCTCCTTCTTTTACTTCTTCAGGCTCTTCTTTCTCGACTTCCGTATCTTCCTCTTCTTCTTCTCCCAAGTTTGGCTTTCACCTCCTAAAGGATTTGAGCAATCAACTATCGGCGCTTCTTGTTTATCAAATGCACCTATCTATTGACAGTCCCATTAATGAATAGTGTGGGATTCTTGCTTCCTGTTGAGCCTTCATGACGGGTCTTGTTCAGACAAAACCACAATGAGCCATCTCTACCTATTCCGTTCTCAGGTACGTTTTGTCTCTTCTCTTTACTTTTCAAAACAAGTCTGCCCGAAGCCTAGCGTGAGTTACCCCTCCCAATTCATTATAACTCTACTGGCACAGTAGATAGTCATAACTCCGTCGGTAGGCGCGTTTGGCGAAGTCAAGGGTTTGGAGGGTCGCATGAGACAACTCCAAGCTGCAAGCCCACCACCCCACGCGGTTGGTAACTGACCAGTCTTCAAAGTGGAACAGAACCATGAAGCATACAGGCGCCAAGACGATCATACGGGAAACAAAGATTAAATATGAAACCAAGCAGAAACTACATGTCAGAATGCGAAGAGTAATGCGGGGCCGTAGTCCAGACCCTAGGTCTAGTTGCCTGGCTGGAATGGTAAGATGCCTCCCCGGGGCGGAGGTGATCGTGGGTTCAAATCCCACCGGTCCCACCACTTTCCGTGTTGACTGGTTCTCTCGGCACCGGTCATCCTCTCACTTACGCAAGGAAGCTTCTAAGCTTTCTCTATTAGAAGGAGAGAGACTAGGTTTGAGTATCCTAGCGCAGATGAGAGGGAGCTCCCTTCGTCAAAGAAACTTTATTAGTCCTTGTCGATCGTTCACTTCTCTTGGCAGAGCTTCCGCTTAATATCCCGATGATCCCGTGTCGGTTACATGTGCAAGATTAGTCAGATTGTTGGGTGATCAGATAGATGGTGAAAAGTGTTCGCTTGTTTCTGTACGCGACTGATGATGAGATCAAGAAATGTGAAACGGCTGACATCTACCTATTCAGAACCAAGGAGATACTTGAGAGAAAGGGGCTAGCCGACAAGAAGGTCGTCGTCGAGGTGACCACGGGGGAACTCCCTGACGCGATTGAGTGGGGAGTCTTGTGTGGTGTCGGCGAGGTTGCCAGGCTTCTTGAAGGTTTGCCAATAAACGTCTACTGCATGCGCGAGGGAACTATCTTCCATTCAAGAGACTACGAAGGCATAAGGGCCCCAGTAATCGTGGTTGAAGGAGCCTTCTCGAAGTTTGTCTTATATGATACCTCAATGCTGGGTCTGATCTGCCAGTCATCAGGCATCGCTACTAGAACCGCCAGACTCCGGAAGATCATTGGAAAAGACAAATCCCTTCAGAGTTTTGGAATAAGGAGGATGCATCCAGCCATTTCTCCGCTAATTGACTACGCCGCTTACATTGGGACCGCAGATGGAGTCAGCGGCGTCGCGGGTGCGCACCTCATCGGGATTGAGCCATCGGGCACAATTCCTCACACTCTGATTCTCTTATTCTACGATGCTTTCGGTAGTCAGGTTGCGGCCTGGAAGGCTTTCGACGAGATCATGCCGCCTGAAGTTCCTAGGGTCGCTCTTTGCGACACTCTGTATGATGAGAAGATCGAGTCTCTCATGGCGGCTGAGGCACTGGGGAAGCGCTTGGCGATGGTCAGACTTGATACTGTTGGGAGCCGCAGAGGCAACATGCCTGACATTGTAAGGGAAGTTCGGCATGAGCTTGATCTCAGAGGATACAATCACGTCAAAATAATGGTTTCAGGGGGCCTGAATGAGCAGTCAGTCAAAGAGCTCGCTCAGCTCGCTGATGGGTTCGGTGTGGGTACCTACATCAGTAATTCTCCGACGGTTGATTTTTCTTTCGACATCGTTGAAATCGAAGGCAAGCCCATTGCCAAGCGTGGCAAGGTGTCGGGCAAGAAACAAGTGTACCGGTGTCCGAACTGCTACATTGACTTGGCTGCCCCATTCGGCAGGTCACCCGCATGCCCAAGATGCCAAGGAAAGATGGAACCACTACTACTGCCTCTGATCAAAGAGGGAAAGGTTGTCGCGAAACTACTAAGCGCACGGGAAATAAGGGAACAGGTGCTGAAGCAACTCGGAAAAGTGCCCCTGTGAGGTACGCGTCTCCCCCTGAGAGCCCAGGCTAGAGATCCCAGTAGCTCGACTGAATTCTTTTGACTTCCTTCAGCAGCCTCTCGACGTAGCCTTTAACCCGTTCATCAGGATTTGGCTGTGGGTCATTCACTTCCATCTTAATGCCTGTGAGCTGGGAGAGAACGCTTAGTATGCAACCAGGCAGAGCCTCCAGACTATACCCACCTTCCAGCGTGACAACGAGTCTTCCGGCGCAGAGCTCATCCGCTAGGTCCATGGCAACCCTCATTATTTCTCTGTAGGTGGTAGCAGTCAACTGCAGTGATGATATTGGATCAAGGTGATGCGCATCAAACCCATTTGACACAAGGACTATCTGCGGTTTGTACTCTCTTGCAATGGGAACAGCAATTTCATTTACGGCCTTCAGGTAAGACTCATGGCCTGTGAGAGGCGGCAGCGGCACATTGACTGTATACCCTTCGCCTTCTTTTTCACCAACCTCATCTTGAAACCCTGTTCCAGGATACAGTGTTCTTCCGTCTTGATGGAAGCTGATGTACAAGACGTACTGTTTATCATAGAAGATGTCCTGCGTACCATTTCCATGGTGGCAATCGCAATCAAGTATCAGTATTCTATCGTATTTTTTCTCTGAGTGTAGTTGCTCCGCCAAAACTGCAATATTGTTGAAGAAGCAGAACCCACGTGCCGAAGTTGCGTTCGCATGGTGTCCAGGCGGTCTAACCATCGCATAAGCGTTCCTTGCCTTACCGCCAACCACCTCTTCCCCGGCAAGCAGTATACCACCGACTGCCAAGAGAGCGGCTTCATATGTTCCCAACGAAGCAGGTGTGTCCGGATCAGCATAGGAGCCGCTAGCAGAGATCTTCTTCACAAAATCGATGTGGGACCTCGGGTGGACTCTCAGGATGGCTTTTTCAGAGTTGTCCATAGAGGGTTCAAGAAGTCTAATAGCCTCATCCTGTCCGAGCAGCCCACTTTCCTTGATAGCCTTCATCATGACTTCTAGCCTTTGCCTAGACTCCGGGTGACCTGCCCCAGTGTCATGGTTCAGATACTTCGCGTGGTAGATTAGGGCAGTGTTCATCTTATCTGGCATAAGTATCATCTGGGGGAAGCTCTTACAAGGCAGTCCTCCGGTCTTTTTCTTCGAGTGTCCGCTTGACTGCCCGGTCTATGATCTCGCCGGTCTTTCCAAGGTACTCGTCTGGGTTCAAGGCGTCCTCGATATCCTTTTCAGAGAGATACGATCTCACAGTCCTGTTTTCGGCAAGAACTTGTTTGAAAGGCTTCTTCGTTCTTATGGAGTTCATTGCACACTGCCTCACTAATTCATGCGCGTCTTGCCGGCCCATTCCCTTCTTTGCGATGAGGAGTGTGATGCTCTCCGACATTATCAGTCCTTGTCCCAGCTCCAGATTCCTTTCCATATTATCCTTCTGAATAGTAAGTCCCATGAGTATCTTCGTCATGGTTCTCAGCATTTCATCCATCAGTATGCATGATTGCGGGATAATGAATCTCTCATTAGCCGAGTTCGTTAGATCGCGCTCATGCCAAAGCGGGATGTTCTCAAGCGAGACTATAACGAGTGATCGCATAAGCTTAGCTAAGCTGCATACTCTTTCACATTTCACAGGGTTAACCTTGGCGGGCATGGTCGAGGAACCGACCTGCTTATCCATCCGGAAAGGCTCCACAAGTTCCTGTATCTCCGTTCTCTGAAGGTTACGGACTTCCGTGGCAAACTTATCCAGTGACGAAGCTATCAACGCCAACAGTGAGATGAATTCCGCATGTCTATCTCTCTGCACAATCTGGGTGGAGACTTCCACTGGCTTCAGGCCAAGCTCATCCATAACCATCTCTTGGATTTCAAACATCTTGGAGCCAAATCCAGCTCCGGTTCCAACTGCCCCCGACATCTTGCCAACCAGTATCCTCTCCCTGCATTGGCTGAGCCTCTGAACATGTCGCGATATTTCCCTCATCCAGACGGCGAACTTCAATCCCAAGGTGATTGGAGCAGCATGAATGCCATGTGTGCGCCCGGCCATTGCCTGATCCTTGTACTTCACAGACAGATCGATAAGGATTGACTCGAGTTCAACTATCTCCTGAAGAATGATCGTGAAAGCATCCCGTATCTGTAGGGCGAGCGCTGTGTCTTCGATATCGTAGCTCGTCGCCCCGAAGTGAACCCACTTGCCACTCTCTCCGCAAACCTCAGAGAGTGCTCTTACCATCGCCATGAGGTCGTGGTCGATCTCCTTCTCAATGGCCTTTACCCTTTCAAGTTTCACCAGATCTGTAGAAGCTTTCTTCTCAATTTCATCTGCCGCTTCGACGGGGATGTTCCCTACTTTGGCGTTAGCCTTAGCCAGGGCTGCCTCGACGAGAAGCCACTTCTGAAGCCTGTTCTCCTCATTGAATATTCTGCGTATCTCTTCCGAGCCATATCTCCCAGAGTCTATAGGACAAATCGCCAAGGTTCTCTCAACCCTCAAACTTCATGCGAATCAGTCGTTTCCTCAGCCAAATCGCGAGACGACAGCTCTCCAGGCACAGTCTCTACTGTACGCCTCCTTTTGAAAAGCTTTACTCCTTGTCCCTGTCTTCTTCGAGAGTTAGAAGCTGCTGTTGTGATTCCTTCGGTCTCCCCGATTTCAGGTTGCTCCATTCTGATTCTTCAAGCGTCACCCCAACTTGCTCGTAGATGCTCTTGGCGATCTCGCGTCCGATAGTCGGTATTGAGAGAAGCTGGGAAGGCTTTGAATTCCTTAGGTCACCAACAGTCTTGAAACCGGCGTTGAACAGCATTCTCGCTCTCACCCTGCCTATCCCCTTCAAGTTCACGAGCTCAAGCAGTTCCTCCTTTACTCCTTCCACGATACGTCTTCTCAGATTCATCGCAAGCGGTAACACATCCTTCCTGCCTAGGAGTTTTGCGATCTCATAGGTTGAGTAGAGAAGCCAATCCGCTGATTCCACATATCTGAAAATATCTCCTGAGCCAACATCGAAGTTCTCGATGATGCCCTCTTCAGGGGACTCCTCCATCCATGACAATAGTAACCGAGTCGTCTTGACTTCCGAGAGGAACTGTTCATACTCCACCGGATTGCTCCAAGGATCAGGGACATCCACAAGGAATTCGCTGACCGACTCATCCACGAAGGACTCCATCTCCTTGTAGTCCTTCCTTCTCAGGAAAATTGGCTCCATGTCAGGAGTGTGACACATCATGTGAATCACGCCGATTGCCGTCTTGATCCTGCTACTCTGTATGCTATCTCTAATGATCACAGCCGACTTCGGATCGATGTACAGTTCAGACACCCTGCTCCCAAAGGGGGTTGCCGCTAATCTTCTTCCCCTCGACTCCTTGAGCATGTTCTCGGAAACCAGAAACTCCAGGACAGTCTCAATCACACCTTCGATGTCCTTAGGATCATATTGATGACCATAGAAGGTCCTGCCGATGAAACTCAGGATTTCCTCTTGGCTGTTTGCCAGACCCATAGCTACAGACGAAAGAATGTGCGACCTGAGGACCGACTCCTTACCAAGCTTCGACCATATCTTCTCAGGCTCCCCGTAAACGTACGTTTCAAGCAGAGTCGCCCGCTCCTCATGCCCGCGCGCAACCAGAACAGCCTCACCAATCCTGTCATACTTCGGCCTACCCGCCCTCCCAGCCATCTGCTTATACTCCAAGACCGGGATCGGGTAATACCCAAGACCAGTCTCATACCTCCTATAATTATCAATTATCACCATTCTAGCAGGAAGATTAACGCCGGCAGAGTTGTGGACTATGAAGCCATTTGCCACAAACATATGATCGTTTTCGGGTGTGTCTGGCAAAGCCACATCATAAACGTATGAATCTTGCTTGCTATTGCCTATTCTCTTGATGAAATCCCAATAAATATCTCCTTGAAAGTCATTTGCACGCCATGTTCCACGTATTCTTTGCTCCAATCTGGTTCCACATTGTGGACAAGTTTCAGGCTTGAAGAACTCATCGATATCTCTATTCTGAGCGATATAGTTCGAGAAAATCCATTTTCCGATCGGATTAAGGCTCCAGAACCATTCGTTCTTGTCGATTGTGCCGATTCTTCTCTTACTAATTAGATGGTAATGTTGATTGAGTCTTGTTTCGTTTTTCCTAGGTTCTCTCCCAAGAATATTTCTTATTTCTCTTGATCCTAGTTCTCCTCTTTCGCCCAAGAGTTTGATAACCAAGAGTTTCGTTTTACCCCATTGTTTTTGGACTTTGGTTCTCCCAGTGAAAAGCGATCTGTGTATCTTGTAGCCGCACTCCCTGCAAGATACGTATAGAAGGTTAGCCTCTATTCTTGATACTAATGAGTCGATTTCTCTCTGCTTGGCTGCAACATGGAACCCGACATTTCTTCCAAAATCCACAATACAGCGCCCGTCAGCAATTATCAATTCATAACTTGGCTTGGTCGAGTATTCTTTCCCTGCGGTTTTGATTACTCTCCCTCTTCTTTTCCTGATCCAAGTGACTATCCCGAATCTTAGAAGCAGTTTTTGAACTTGGTCAATAAGCTTTCTGGAGGTGTTAGCAAATCCTACGTTTCTTCCCTTATTGACATATCCGTCGCTATCAAACAACCCCTGCAGTAAGCTACCTATGTTTCTCTTGCTCATTGACATGAGCTCATTGTTGATGTACTTGTGTGAGCCTACTTCTACGCCGCATCGGACTAAGAACTCTCTGAACCACTTGTTCTTGCCGAGTATGAGTTGAGGAGTTCCGTAGAAATTCACTGTTCTTCTACAACTAATTCCGAGTCTTGAACAAGTTTCTTCGACATAAGGAAAGATCTCGGTCTTCGTGCCGACTATAGATGGGGTGCCCTTATAGTGAACCACCCCTCTCCATGTTTCAGCGCCTGAGTAACCATCTCCCAACATTACGCCAAGGAAATATGATAATTCAGAGGAAAAGGCTAGGTCAGGGGATTCGGATCGATTATCAATAACGAAGTCGCTGATTGATGGTTGGCTAACTCTCTCTGTTTCCAAGTTTCGTACCGTAGCTATCTTGTCGGTCTCTCTTACTTCATTGGCAGGAATAACTAGTGGTCTAGTTCCACGCTTGATTAGGATCCTATGATTAGGGGTGACCTTGATAGAGCGACCTGACACTGATGATATCTCAACTAGAGGAGATGCAGAAGGGAGTCTGCTGATTTGCGAGGCTCTCACTTCGACTAGCTTGGTTCCGTTCAAGGCGTATAGGGGGTCGGAGGCGCGTAGTTCTGAGACCTCTGTTTCAGCCATTCCGTGCCATATCTTGGTGTCAGGTGAAAGGCAGAGTGTTGGGGTTGCGCATATGATCTTGACCTTGTTTTCCCTGAAGGCGGCCTCTATGATTCTCCGTTCTTGATACCTTAGGCCTGCGTGGTGGAATGCAACGTTCCTTGATGTGAGCTCTGAGAGCATCTCAGTGACCTTGGTGACCTCGCCTGTTCTCAGGATCGAGTTTGATACCTGTTTGAGTGCTCTCTTCTCGGGAAGCGATATGATCGGGGCGGTGTGTTTGGCTATTCTGGATGCAAGATTCACGGACTTCTTTCTCGTGTCGGTGAATATGAGCACTTGCCCTCCATCTCTCACCGCCTTCAACGCCAAGTCTATCGCTGCTACTCCAATCGTGTTTCGGATCTGCCTCTTCTCGCCATCGCCGAAATAGATCGCCCCTGAATCATATACGCCCTCCCTGAGCTTCACAGGTCGCCACCCGCTTGTTACGAGATCGGCTTTGAGCCACTTCGCTATCTCGTCAGAGTTGCTTATTGTGGCGCTCAGCGCAAGGACCTGCGCTGATGGGTTCAGCTGCATAAGCCTTGCAAGAACAACCTCGAGTGTAGGCCCTCTCTCATTCTCATTAATCAGGTGAACCTCGTCTGCAACTATCGTCGTCAGGCTACCCATCCAGTCAGCATGGTGGCGAATCAGCGAATCAACCTTCTCCGTCGTGGACACCACGAGATCAAAGTTGCGCAACCACTGGTCCGAGCTATCCAGATCGCCGGTGGACTGCACAACCCGGACACCGATCTTCTCGTACTTCTTGAACTCCCTGTTCTTCTCGTCTGCCAGAGCCTTGAGCGGAACGAGGTAGATGGCCTTACCACCCGACTCCAATATCGATTTGACCATGCACAATTCTGCGACAAGCGTCTTACCCGACGCCGTAGGAACCGCTAGAACAAGGTTCTTACCTTCAAGAACCCCTTTCCTGATCGCATCTTCCTGAGGCGGATAGAGGTCCACATAACCCTCCTTCTCCAAGATGGCTTTGACTGACTCGGGTACTGCTAGCTCACTGATCTTCAAGAGTGTCGCTGACCTCTAACAAAACCTTCAGTGGCTCGGATTACTCAGGCCTTCTTCACGATCCCCTGCCTTGGCTCAAAGAGCACGCCCTCCTTGACCAACTTATTGATGGCATCCAATGCAAACTGCTTCTCTATCCCCTGAGCCGCGGCCGCTGCAACGATCTTATCCACTTGCACGAATCCCTCCTTCGCCCCCTCCCCCAACTCGCGAACCAAAGTGATTATAAGATCAAACCTCTCACGCTGCGACTTCGTCTTCCCCACCATGATCGTGTCAATATCAGCCCGCATGGTCTCCCTATCTATCCCCACCATCTTCAGCGAAGTAGTCATAAGGCGGATCACAGCCTCAGCGTCATCCACAGTAATCTCCCGCTTCAATGCCATCTTCGCCCTAGACTCAGCCAACCTAACAAGAGCCTCAAGCTGCCTAGCCGTAATCGGCACAGGAGACTCAGGGTTCTCACCCATAGCACGAGTCTCCAAGTAGAACTCCTCTATCTTCTTGGCGGCCTCATCAGTCAGCACCGGAGGCACATTCTTCTTAGCATAACTAATATACTTCCTCAAAAGCAAAGGAGCAATAGGAGCCTCATTACCAGTCGCCTTCGACGAATGCAAAGAAATCACATGCTCCGCCATCTTCCTATCCCTCTCAGACTCAGGCTTATCCACCATCACGAAAATCAAGTCAAACCTAGAAAGAACCGTAACCGGCAAATTGATGTTCTCAGCAGGATTCTTAAAACTATTATACCTACCCAGCGCCGGATTCGCAGCCGCGAGAATAGCAGTCCGAGCATTAAGCGTCGCAACAATCCCCGCCTTAGCAATCGAAATAGTGTTATGAAGCACAAGCCCGTGACTGATAAAGCAGTGATCAGGCTCTACCGTTACATCGTAAACGTATGGGCAAGACCATTTTCCTGTGTTTCTTACCTCCTCATTCCTCCTAACGCGAAGCAGACAAATATCGCTTTGGAGCAATGCGTCAATCGCATTGATCTCCGGTTCAATAGCTGCGAGAGTCTTGCGTGCTGATTCTGTGATTGCCTCAGCCAGTTTTTTGCGGTACTCCTGCGTGTACCCTTCGTGCTCTGCATGGTATATGCGGAACTCGGTGACCCCGATCTTTCGAGCGGCAGTCACCTGAGACCAGCGGAGGATGTTTCTTGCACTCCTAACATCTTCCGGAGCGGGATCGAGCGATTCCTTGGTCTTCAGGTATGCCTCCCTGACCTCGCCTAAGCAGGACTCAAGTAATGTGCGCGTGATGCCGTGCCCTTTCTTGGCAGCAGTCGACAAGACACCTCGGTAGGGGCGACTCAACTCCTGATATAGCTTCTTCACCCGGTCGCCGACCCCTGGCGGAAAGACATCATGGTCATAGTTAGATGCCTCAGATCGGGCCACAAGCCTGGCTATCCTTTCCTTTCGAGCGTCCCAAGGTTCAATGATAGTTCTAAAGAAGAGCGGAAGACTACTGCCGCAGATGTATACTTTGAAAGAGTCGTTATGAATATCCCGAACAATTCGGCTCTGAATGCCTGCGCACAACAGCAGATCCTGATAATCGCAGGCAAGTCCATTCGAAGCTGTCCGATAACATATGCTATCAGTTTCGACACTTCCGTCTCCCAGAAAAGCGGATTGCAGAAAGTTCAAAACAACTTGCCTCCCAGAGGTAAACAGCTGAGGGGGAAGTCTCTTGTCGCGGGAGAGAGCTAGAACTTCTCGGAAATTGGATCTAAGCAAATCGCGTATTTGTGCAGATATATAGCGGATCTCCCTCCTCTTTTCATCATATTCTGGAGGGTCTAATCCAAAGACTTGTTTCATCAGTGTAGTGATGTCGTCTAGGATCTCAGGTGACGTATTCGAGAAACCAAACTCTGCGGACGAGCCAAAGTGGCTGAACCCCTCCGTAACAAAGTATCCCAAGATACGGGCTAACTGAGGTATCATACGCTCTGGCAGAAGAACTGGTTTTGCATTGAAATGGACAGAGTACGGAGCGGCAAGGACAGCCCCCGGATTATGCCCGCTTGGCATCAGACGAAAGGCAGGCACAAAATCCCCGACTTCGAGCTCCGCAGCCTGCACAGTATACGACTTGTAACCGTCATAGAGAAACATCGGATGCTCGGGTGTGACAACAACCTCACGCCCATTGCTGAACCTAATCCTACGGAAACGGTCAGGAGCTCGATGCCGACTCACACGGTCTATTCGGACAGACCGAACATTACGGAGGTCAGACGTAAGGATCTCCACACCCCGAGATCGCACATCCAAGATCTCACAATTGACTCCTTTGACCACCTCGCCTCGGCTAGCCACAAAAAGTGAGTCAACCAACTCACCAATCGGAGTACGTACGCCATTCGCAAGTGCCACCTCCACCACGCGGTGGTACGATTGTTGCTCCATCGCTTGATGTATTGCAACCCTGTCTTGCGGATTCATTTTGTCAAACTCGTCCACCGCGGCGATGCCCCGATCTGCGAGCACAAGCGCACCGGCTTCCAAGGTCATGTCCCCGGTGTCCGCATCGCGGAGGACCGCCGCCGTGAGGCCCGCTGCTGTGGAACCCTTCCCCGAGGTGTAAAGACCTCTGGGTGCCAGCCCCGCCGTATACATTAAGAGCTGGCTGTTATGTACTATGAGGTTCCCTTCAGCGAGGATGAAATGTCCGTTTGAGGTTCCGATGTCATATACAGTTGTTTGCTCGTTCAGAAGGTCAACTTTGGTGACTTGGTCCCAGAAGATGTCGGATTCGGCTAGTGTTTCTAGCCAGTCAAGGCAAGGAGATGCGTCGCTATCGTTCTTATCCGGGTCTAATCGTGAGATCACATTTTGCAGGTAAACTCGACCTACGTGCTGTCTCTTTTTCTTACCTCTCAGTTCCGCTATGAAGTTCCTAGTCCAGGAATCGCGCTTACTTGTCATTCCCAGTTCTCGTGCGGCGCGTACCAACATTGAGCCATAGTTTGGTACTATGTCACGGGACTGGTAGCGTTTCCGAGTGCGCATGCGCTTTACGATTGATTCCAGTTTGTCTTGCTTGTTGGTTGATACAAGTCTAACCTGTTTGTGGAATGTCAGGAGGTCGGTGCCCTGTATCCTCACATGGTAGTATATGTAACCTTTGTATGGTTCCTTAGTCACAGTGGTCTTGAAGATGCTAGCAAAGATGCCCAATGTTGCCAGTAGATCGCTCAATTGGTACGCAAGGGTTCGGCTTTTCGTTGTGCATTGTACCGCCGATCCCTTCATGTCAATCGTTCCGTCTCCGGAGAAACAACCAGAGAGTAGTGAAAGGCGCAGAGGGTAAGGTGCAGTGAAGAATTCAGTTGGAATCTGTTTATTTTCTGCTCCCGTTCCGAATTTCCGTTCAAACCAGGTGGCTAAGCTTGACTGGCATAGCAGGATAGAATCGTCAGTCGCTGAGAATTTACCGAAGACTGTTTCAAGATCACTCTTTAGGGAGCTTCTGATCGAATCATTACAGGCGGAAAAACGCACCGTGGTTCCTTCTACGTTGCCTTCGGCGAGATACAAGCCGACGATTCGGCCCAATGCTGGTCCGAGTTGCAGCCATCTTGGGAACCACGTGGTGTCTCTTTTTCTGCGGAGCCATGTGCCTTTCGGGATCGAAGCGTTTCCGTTGACGATTCCGCACATCGTGTTGGCTGATATATTGCATATGGTAGCCGCTGCTCTGGCACTAACGAGATTTGACTGAATGAGGACAAGTTGTGTGTTGATTTCCTCAGCGCTTACCAAATCTGTTTCTGGGAACTCTTCGGCTAGATCTATGAAGGGTGATCCTTCCTCTACGTCAACCTGGCGCGCTACTGGAAGGTATGTGCCTGGGCGGAGATCTTGACCAACGATCACCTGCAACTTGCCGTCAATAATCGTTGTAAAAGAGTGATCTGGGGTAGCTAGTACCGTTCGCCCTGATCTGGTGTGAATGCGGATTAGTCGGTCGGTTCTGTGGCGGCTAACCTCACAGATGAGTGATGACCTAGTCTTCAGGGAGAGTGGATCCATTGTCTGAGTAAATATGGTAGCTGGGTCTCCGAGTGGAAGGATCTCTGAATCTCCTCGAAAGACCATCTCATCTCGGTGTGCTGACATCAAGCCATCGACAAGAGATCCTATTGACTCTCTATTCCATCGCAAGGTTGAACCGCATTCTCTTCCTACATAGACCTTTTCCGTACCGTGCACGCTCTTTGCAGTTCCTGGATCCCCTATGAGGAGTACGTTTATTTCTCCTCGGATCTTGACTCCGTCTGGGAGGGTTTTTGGTACTCCTCCGAATAGGGCGAGGGCTATGGCTTCTTTGACGTCTTCGAGGCCGTAGATGGATGGGGCGATTGATTTTATTATTTTCTGGTGGATCCACTCGTCTTTGGCGAGTTCGATTATGAAGCGTTCTTCTTCTGGTGTGATCTCGACTTTCTCGCTTTCCTTGTCCATTGTGTCGACGTAGTTTGAGTCGATGTAGGTTCTGAAGGTGGTTAGGCGGCCTCGTTTCGGGGCGAAGTCCTGTAGGGACATTAGTGCTCCGGTTATTGCTACGCGGTCGCCGGGTCTTGCGATGTCGACGAGGTCGTCCTTTATGATGGCGTCTAGGGATCTTGGCATCTGTCCTGGGGGGAGTTCCTCTGGCATCTCCTGTATTCTTATTTTTTGCCAGTCTACGAACTTGGAGTCTTCGACTATTAGGTTGAAGGGTCCTTCTCGTTTGCATGCGGGGCAGGTGACGGGAGGCAGGTACCTTCCCTCAAACTGCTCGACGGTTATCTTGTTGCCGCAGCTGCACTCGAATAGGGCTACGAGGAGTTGGGGCTTGACTTCGCTAACTCTTGTGATGATGCCGTCAACCATGATTAGTTTGCCAATGTGGTTCGCCCGGATCATGCGAAGCTTGACTTTTCCGGTCGTTACGTTCCTGAACCTTGCTTTGAATTCGTGTCCGGATTCGGTAATCTTGGTGACGTAGTCGCGGTCCTCGAGTTCGACTATGGTTTTGACTGAGTCGGAGGCTGCTTTGACGCAGTCTTCAGGATCATCGATTATCTGCCTGGCAAGCTGAGGGTCGAAGTCGAGGAGCTCATTGTAATCAATTATGACTGATCTTTCCCCGGTTACTGGAAGCCTCTGGATCGTCTCACGGTATTTCAGTGACCCAGACTCGGTGCGGAATGACTTTAGGAAGTTCTGGAATCGCTGGAACAAGTCCGCTTGTTCATCAGTGATGTCTGCGGCACTCTCATTAGCCATTACTGGTCACCTTACCTTTGGAGTATTCCTTTCTCCCAGCCCCTCAGCAACTTGGCCAAGCGCTGGTAGAGCCACGCTTCCTCACCTGTCATCAGGTTTGAGGTTCCAAGTGCATCGCCGCCTCGCAACGATATTTTTACAATCTTGGATATGCGGACGGATACGAGATCCCTTAGAAGCGTTTCAAACTGAGCAAGTCTCCTGACGCTATCGAGGTCGCGAGCAGCGTTACTGACTTTCTCCTGGAAGGATTTTGCGAGTTCCTTAGCAAGCACGTAGAAGTCTTCGGGTAGTTTCTGAAGTGGGGTCTCCAGTTGTTCCTTCCAGAGGATGTTTTCAAAGTCCTTGTAAGCTAGTTTCTGCTCTTCCCTCATCACTCCTGCATTTGCTTTGGCGAGAGCCTCTGCCGCCCAAAGTGGGAGAGTGACGTCTTGGCCTTTTGCGACTGAGGCCAGATCCTTTCCCGCAATCACTAGGTCTTCCAGAGGTTTCGTTATGGTCAGTTTTACCTGCTTGTTATTTCTCTCAAATTCGTAAGATTCTGGGTTGAACTCAAGATCGTCCACGATTAGCACCGATCTTCTATTAGACAAGGGCGCTTCTTAAATGTTCCATTCGAGTTCCGCTTGGAAGATCCAAGATTCGGTCTGCACGCGTAGTGCTCTGGGCAATCGGATGTCATCTAGAATGACGATAGGCGATGGTGAGTGACAGTCCTAGTCCTGAGTTCGACTTCAATCGATCTTGAGTCTGGGTTCCTCAGGAATCGGAACTGGAAGTGGGTTTAGTATTCCAGTTCGTAGGCTATAGTCTTATTAGTTTCTATCACCTTGCGGGGTAGTTGACAGCTCGCCTTGGTTGGCGATGGGATCTTCGGTGGTAGAGGATGGGAAGCAAAAGTGCCGAGAAGTGACTTTATCGGTGGTTCTTCGGCAAGGTTTACTGCAGTCACGGCTATTATGACCGCAAGCGTGATGGTGGCGACCATTGCTTTTCAGCTCTCCATACCTGCGACGGGAGGCTACTTCAATTTTGGCGAGTCCTTGGTCTATATCTCGGCCCTTCTCTTCGGACCGCTGGTTGGCGGTTTCGCTGGTGGCATTGGCTCAATGCTAGCCGACGCGGCGACGGGGTACTTGGTCTTTGCTCCTGGAACCTTGGTGAGCAAGGGCGTAGAAGGGTTGGTCGCGGGATTTCTATCTGAGCGAGCAAGGTTGAGGAAGGCGAGAAAAGTCGGCAAGAAGATTTCCTTGGTAGTCGGCTCAGCCATAGGTCTTTCGCTCGCAGCATTAGGTATCACGGGCGTTGCCATCCAGCCCACGTGGCCGCCAGTGGCGATTACGCTGGAGCCCCTCATATGGGTTCTTGTGTCGATTCTTGCCGGAGTACTGGTCGGGTACGTGGTCTATCGCTCCGAAGTCAACGGAGTCATCATAACTCTCTCAATGCTGGCAGGCGGCGCATGCATGGTGATCGGGTATTTCCTCTACGAGCTGTTCCTTGTGGGATACATATACGCGGCTGCCGAGATCCCGTTCAACATAATGCAGTCCTTGACGGGCATCGTCATCGCTTTTCCGGTCTCCAATAGAGTTAGGCGCGCGATCATGGTCTAGAGGGTATGAGAACCGATCTATGCTTGGTGGCACCAAGTAAGTGTTCCTTCTTTCCGAGCGGCGGGGCTTCTCTGGGGATTCCTAGGGAGTTCTTATAACTAATACCGCTTTCTCCTACTTCACCTACGGGTCTGTATAAGTTGTCAGCTGGTGGATGCACTTACATTACGTAGTCATGATGGGAACGGCTGGGTCTGGGAAATCAACACTTACATCGACTTTGGAATCCTTCATGAAGAACTACAACTTGGATGTTATTACGGTGAATCTTGACCCAGCCGCCAGAAGGCTGCCTTATGCGCCAGAGGTCGACATTCGGGATTTCGTGGACATCAATGAGATCATGAATCAACTCGGCTTGGGGCCGAATGGGGCGCTTATAGCAGCTGTCGACATGGTTGCTGGTCAGGTTGACCAGATCAAGGAGGCTGCCGAGGGCTCAAAGGCCGATTATGCTATTGTTGATACGCCGGGTCAAATTGAGTTGTTCGCCTATCGTTCGACCGGTCCGTTGATCATATCCGCGCTGGAAGGCGCAACAACTACTAGCCTGCATCTACTCGACCCGAATCTGGCAAGAAGCGCTGTGGGTTTTGTTTCTCTCGCTCTGCTGGGTCTTTCCTTGCAGTATAGGTTTACAGCGACTCAATTCACGGTCCTTGCAAAGTCAGATTTGCTCTCAGAGCAGGAGATTGACCGAATCGTAAACTGGTCGGTGAATCCGGTAGACCTTTGCGACGACGTTGATGCCACTGGGAAAGGGGTCACGCGGGAATTGAGCAAGATGATCTGCGAGATGTTCGAGCAGTTGGAATCTAAGACTGAAGTCATCCCAGTCTCAGCACAGCGCAATGAGGGAATGGACACTCTTTACGCGGAGCTTGAGCGCGTCTGGACAACAGAAGTAACCTGAGCACGCTCGTACTCCCCCTGAAAACAATTATACTGATTTTCCGGCATCAGAGCATGGAGCCAGCTTCTTCTCGACCTAGTCATTCTGAAGCGGATGCTCGGCAATTCACTTTTACCTTAGTCCCCCCCAATACTTACACGCGTTTCCCCCTAAGAAGTAGGCGTGAATGTGGTGTCTCGTAGTGATTGGTATGTGTGAAATCGAGGGTATCTGCCTAGACTGTGCCGACGCGTCAAGTTGCCCAATGCTTGCTGCTCACAGGAAATTCCCTGGCACGTTGAAATCTGTTATGTGTATCGGATACAGGCATGCGACCCCAGTTGGAGCAGTCAAGGATTCCCCCAGCATCTTATCTTCTGCCGAGGTTCTTGGAACATCATCCCAGTTCCAGCAGTGATCGTCTTTGTGCGGACGATTCCACCGGTCTGTTCATTATCTTAGCCTCGCCGCAGGAGACATAGATCGGAGAGTCCTTCTTGGATCACCTTTTCCGATAGGATCTGCTGGGTGTTGCTAGGACGGCGGGCCGACGAAAGGGATTTTCTAGAGTCAATCTCGCTTGACCGCCGATTGATACCTGCCCTGATTTAGATCTGGCTTCCTTTTTTCCGAAAATCCTTATAAATGAAGGGCTTCAACCTTAAGCAAGGGTTTCACCTGACAGCTTGGTCACCTTTCGCTTGGTGATTCTTCATGCCTGCTAACAGTGTTGAAAAGATCATTCATAATGCTTTGTCAGACGGAAGAACTTTTTTGCTCGAGCCCGAGTCGAAGGAAGTCGTGGGCGCCTATGGTATGCCTGTAACAAAGTTCAAGGTCGCGAAGTCAGTTGAGGAGGCAGTGAAATTCTCTAGCGAAATCGGGTATCCGGTTGTGATGAAGATTGTTTCTCCCGACGTCCTTCATAAGAGTGATGCGGGTGCGGTGAAGGTCAATCTTAAGAATGGGAATGAGGTCAGGGCGGCTTTTGCCGAGATCTCTGAGAACGTCAAGAGATTCAAGAGCAATGCGAAGGTTGTTGGATATATCGTAGAGCAGCTTGCTCCTCCGGGCAACGAAGTGATTGTGGGAATGGCCAAGGATCCCCAGTTTGGCCCTGCGCTGATGTTTGGCTTGGGCGGGATCTTTGTTGAGGTCTTGAAAGATGTATCGTTTCGAATAGCTCCTCTGACAGAGTACGATGCGCGGGAAATGATACAAGAGATCAAGGGGTACCCAGTGTTAACCGGTATCAGGGGGCAGAAGCCTGCAGACGTCAACTCGCTTGTTGACATAATTCTCAAGGTATCGAAACTAGTTACAGAGCATGCTGAGATAGAGCAACTCGATCTTAATCCAATCTTCGTCTATGAAAAAGGCGCAAGAATTGTTGATGCGAGAATAATACTATCTACAGACGGGGAGAAAAGCTCGGCTTAGATCGATGAGTGGAGGGTTGCCCGATTAGCAGTTTCAGATTGGCTGGGACTATAGGCAAAGACGTTTACACAACAAAGGGAAAGTACGTTGGTCGCGTTACAGACATCTCGGTTGATATTGACGCGAAATCTGTCTCGGCGTTGGAAATGAAGATTGCACGGGGAAAAGGCGCGTCGGGGACCGAAATAGTTCTTGTTCCATATGACTTGGTTGTCGCTGTTGATGATATCGTCTTGATTGGGATGAAAAGATGAGTTCTCCTATTATGAGTTGATTCATAGTCTATTCTAACTGATCGCCTATCGGGGTCAAGGAATTGTCAGAGACCACACACGAGAACATCGGTCAAGAGTTAGCCAATTTGCGCAGGCAGCTAAGCGAACTTAGGAATCAGGTCGAAAAACACTACAACGAGGCGCTTGACTGGAAGGCCAAGAGGGATGAGTTCAATAAGTCGATGGGTCAGCTAGTTGCCAAGCTGAAAGAAGAGCGGGAGTTGCGCAGACTTGCCAATGAGAAAGTGGCGGAGCTCAAGGGCTTTACGCTGGGGTTCAATAAAGAACTTGAGGAGAGAGAGGCACTAATAGATGAGCTTGAGGCAAAGAAGAAGGAGTCACTCGTTTCCGTCAAGGACGATCCGGAGTATGTGAGGGAGAGAATAAGGCGACTCGAGTGGTATTTGCAGACGAATGTCCTACCGTTGGACAGGGAGAACGTGGTTGTAAAGGAGATCACCTCACTTGAGAAAAAGCTGCAGGGTGCCAAGGTGGTCGATGTGATAGAGACTCAACTCTCGCAGGTTGTCGGTCAGGCGCGAAGCATTGGCAACAAGGCTAATGAATATAGAAATCAGATGCTTGAGCACGTTAGGAATTCTCAAAGCCACCATGCGGCGATCATTGAACTGGGGAAGAAAGCCACAGATATGAAGAAGGAGGCCGATTCTGCTCATCAGAGATACATTGAGCTGTTTGGTCTTGCAAGTCAGTCATTGTCGGACTCGAGGAAGATCCAAGACAGAATAGGGGAGCTGAGTGACAAGATGAGGCTTGAGCAAGAAGGCAAGAAGACTTACAGGACTGATGATCGGCGGGAGAAAATAGAGAAAGTGGCGGCGCAAGCATTCGAAAAAGTCAAGAAAGGTGACAGAATAACGATGGATGAACTGTCAGTTCTCGTCGAGAAGGGCTACTTCAACGAGAGCGAGAGACCGCCCTAGAGATAATGGGATTCTATGTTTCCGCTTCTGGTTTCGTGAGATCTAGCATTATAACGATGTCAGCAGTATTTTCTAGTGCCTCGTTTGATTTGGTCGGCGTACGTAGCAAGATGGTTTCCTTGCCGAATTCCTTGGCTTTTGTTAGGGCTGGCAAGATATTCGGGTCCGTCGTTAGGAGGACCACTGCGCTTAGTTTTGGATTGAAAGCCATGTCCGCTGCTTCGACGGCGACATAAACGTCGATTTCGCCTGGAACGACTATCGGACTGTAGCCTTGTTGCGTAATCTGTTTCACGGTTTCTTCACGGGAGTTTTGCTGGTTGATTACTACCTTGGCTACCTTTGTGACTCCAAGGTCTTCAATAAGATCCTTAACTTTGCTTACCAGATTGTATTGCTCCCTAGGATCGATGCTCGATCCATCGATGAGCACTCCTATTCTCTTCCCTTTTCTTCTAAGTCTCAAGATTCTAGCGAGCTTGCCAATTCTACTAATATTGCCTCTACCTCTTCCACCTTTCTATTCGTCTAACGACCGAAACGTCTTTCCCTTTGCTGATAAGATCTTATCGCCCTCAGCAGATCTATCTTCCTAAACGCGGGCCAGAACACGTCACAGAAATAAAGCTCGGAGTAGGCCGCTTGCCATAGTAAGAATCCCGATAGCCTCTCCTCTCCTGAGGTGCGGATTATTAGGTCTGGGTCTGGCATGCCTGCCGTGTAAAGATGCCTATCCACGACTTCTTCGTTTATCTGCATAGGAGCCAGTTCCCCACCAGAGATCTCTGTCGCAATATCCCTAAAAGCGTCAACTAGTTCCGTTCTTCCCCCATAACTTATGGCGATATTCAGGAAGTGTTCATCGTATTTCTCCGTCGCTTTCTCCAGTTTTCGAAGCGTGTCTCGTATGCTTTTCGGAAGCAGGGAAAGGCGCCCAATGGCTTTCACTCTTACCTTATACTTGTGAATGAGGGGATCTTCGATTATTTCCATGTATCTTTCCTTGATTATTGAAAAGATCTCTTTTACCTCGCGAGGCGGTCTCGTGAAGTTCTCTGTCGAGAAGGCATACATTGTCACGATCTTTATTCCTGCGGCAAAACACCAAAGCAAGAAGTCCTTCACTTTGTCAGCTCCAAGGCGATGGCCCATCCAAGGCACGAGACCTTGGCTTCGGGCGAACCTCCTGTTTCCATCTAGAATGATTCCCACGTGCTTGGGCCCATTGCTGGAGCTAACCTGCCTCCAGAGGAACCATTCGTAGAATCTATAGAGCGGTTCTAAAACTCTCAATTCGACTTCTTCCTTTAGTCATTTTTCACGAGCCCCACAAAGCAGGCGCGCAATAAGGCCTTCCGGGTCAAACTACTTTGTTCATCGAGCTCTTTAGCATTTCTCAATGGGGAAAGCAGTCAAGCCACTATACTCTCGCTAAAACAATCGGAACCTTAAGAATTACGCTTAACCCTAGGCACGCTCAAAAACCTCAGACTGAGATCCCCACTTTCATCAGATCAGTTCAGCAACCCGGTCGGCCGCCCTCTTCATATCGAGAAATACGAGCCCGAGCTTGACATCCTTTCTAGCAGAAACCGTTAGTACCGCATTAGCCCCTGCCCCCATGGCTATTATATAGCCTTCCTTCCCCTTCACAAAGATTTGCTCTATTTCTCCCTTTCCTAGTTCGGTCGAAGCACGTTCCCCTAGAGACAACATGGCCGCCGTCATGGCTGCAATCTTCGTCTCATCAACATCTGCTGGAAGAGCCGAAGCTATCGGGAGTCCTTCTATGCTCACTATTATTGCCGCCTCGATCTCAGAAACCGAGGCTTCAAGATCCTTGAGAACCTGTTCGAGCGTTCCAGCCTTTGCGCCAGAAGCTGATTCCAAGTTGCTAGTCTACCCCCGCCGTGTTTCTAAAGGTGCTCGAAGCTACTACATGAACAAGCAGATGCATTTGTGGTATGACCTATAGCTCGTTCTAGACTGTTGGTAGCGATCCCTTATAAAGTCTCTTAAGAAGTACCTCCCGCGCGATTGCTTGAAAGGCTCTGCGAACGCCAACTCCCTTCGTGGCTATCGTCTCAAATATCGGCACGTCCTTCAATCCCAAAGATTCGATTAGGACCTTTCTTTCTGCCGCACCAGGCTCGTCTCTCTTGTTGAGCATGATGACCAATGGGATGCTGTTGTTCAAGTTGTCACCAAGCATCTGCTTCAGCTCACTGAAGCTTTCCGTGTTCTCGTTTAGCATTGAGGTTAGTGAATCTGCAACAAATATGATTCCATCGGTTCCCTGGATCACAATTCTTCTCTGATGTCGGTGTCTCCTTTGACCCGCCACAGTGAAGACATCGAATATGACCTTGCCACTTGCGGAGAGTGGAGTGTAGTCAAAGTAGAGGGTTCTCCCAGTAGGGTCCTCCACGGAGGTGAATCCTCCCTTGGCGAGCCCCTCAATATTGTCATAGATCCATCTCAGAGCGGTGGTTTTCCCTGAAAGCGTTGGGCCCCAGAAAACTATTTTGAAGTGCATTCTTCCTTCAGAGTCTTTGTTCACGGGAGATCAACCTTCTCCATAGAAGCTTATGGAACTTTTTCGAGTTCACTGAGAGCCGCTTTGAGCTCCTCTTCTTCGGATTTCCTTGCTGTGGGAGCCGCTGTCCGCGATTCTAGGAATTCGTCAAGAACTTTCTGGAGTTCATCCGTAGATTTCTTCAATACCAGCCTAATCATTCCTATGTTTATTTCGCCATCCGTAATGACGCACAAGACGCCCTTCCCGCAACTGGCAGCAAAGATCTTACCGCTGTCAAATTCGGAAGTGACTATTCTTAGATCTCCAATTTCTAGGCTCTTCCCCTGTTCCTCACTTGCACAAAAGACGGCACTAGCTATGGCTCCGATTCCATCCATATCAACGGGCTGGTATGAGTACTTGGATACGTGGGCGATGGTTAGTCCAGTCTTGTCGACTAAGATTACTTTCTTGATGCCGGCCTCGCTTTTCATTACGTTGGTCAATACCCTATCGAATGCTTTTACATCCGACATTTATACCCCTCCAGAGTCGATTGATCTATCTCTTCTTGTTAGTTTGGAGTCTTTGTGAAGGGTTTGCCCTTAAATGATACTAACGAAGTTGGTCGTATTCCCGGGCATGAGTCTGTATACCATCAGCCTGTGTCAGTTTCTCTATCAGGCTATTTCACCTTTTCGCGAAGGACGATGAGGACAGCTTCGTCTTCAGGGGCAACCAGAACCTCCTTGTTCTCCACATCGATAGTCAGAAACCTAAGCGGACCTTCTCCAATCTCCTTCACTACGGATTTGGCCTTACCGACAAGTGAGGTTATCAGGGCAGCTATCTTCTCGGTTTTATCGCGATCCATCGTTGAGCTGATAGGGAGCCCTTCCTTGCTTGTCACGATGACGCCTTTTACCCCTTCGTGCTTCGTAAGTGATTCAAGGGTCGTGTGGAACACTTTATCGTTGATCATTTCTCTTCATCTTCTTGAACTGTGATTTTCGCAACAGACTCTTTACTTCCAGATATAATTGACTTGATTATTATTAAAACGTATTGCATCGATTCAACATAACAGTCAGAAACAACAATAAAAGGCTTGAAGATCACAATTGTGTTTCAGGACGGCTCGCCCCCCTTAGGCGTGGGAGAAGCTGTGGTGGCTAATGGCGGGGTAGCTTCCTGCATATTTTGCGGACAAATGAGCCAACGATTGGCGGGGCTGAGTTTACAGGAATGATCTCCTATGGGAGTGAACGGTTAGACGGAGGCAAGAGTCGTGGACGATGGGAGAAGTAGCTTCGACAAGATGTTAAGGCACATATGGAAGCATGATGTCAACAAGCTGAATGATCACCTTCCGGTCAAGACTGTTACCCTAGACGAGTTGCTGAAGCTGAAGGAACAGTTCCTGAAGACAAGAGACGGAAGCAATTTCTGGATTGACAGGAATGAGCTGACACGTGTCGCTACCCTAGTCCCCCTCGGGCTACATGGCAAATTGCATCTTCCAATCCTACTGATTCGAAGGATTGACTTGGGTGAGGGCATATTCAGCATAGGCGGCGGCAAGTTGGAAGCTTTCTTTGCAGCGACAATATTGGGGATGACACAGGAGTCCTTTGACCGCTATGAGGGCGCTGATATACAGCCGTACATTTATCGCCCTCAGGTTCAAGAGCTGAGAAGGAAGCTCAGAAGCCTATCCGTAATAGGTTTCGGTGGAGTCAATCAGGAAGATCTAGCGGAATTGTAGATTCTATAGGTGGGCAAGCAATCAAGCATCTCATGTCCCTGGTTTAATCTCTTCCGCCGGCTTGCCCGCGGGCTTTCCGTTTCGTTTCCCCTAATATACCCGCCACTTGGTCGGTGGCCCTGGAAAGCCTGGTTACGGAAGTTGCGACTCCCGGTCTTCGCGCGCCACGCTTTTCCTACCTGCTCACCTCGCGAAGCGCGGTGTGTTACGCTGCCCGCATCGGTGCTCCGGAGCTACCGTCCGCCTTGGGAAACGAGGCTCAGGTTTTGCATTGGGCGCGCCACCCCGTGGCCTCGCCCAAAGATCCAAAGAATTATGCGTGGGAAAAGTATCTAAACATGCCATCTGGGCACTGGAGTCACCACAGTTCCTCCCACCCCTAGAGGGCACAGTCTTCCCTCCGACAGAATTGTGATGAAACTAGCCGGATTCCTATGTTATAGGCAAATTACTTAAATCTGCATGCCCTTTAGAGTACTTCACGAGCAGACTTGCGGTCTCAAGTCTATTTTCAAAGAAAACCAAGCAGTGATATTAAGATGGGAATATCTCTCGAGACACCTGATCCAGCTATCCGCGTTGCGGATTTGCTTAGGCAGGCTAGGTTTCAGGTCTCTGATATTCATGGCTCGAGGTCTGCCTGCTTCGATATAGTGGCAAGAAAAAGCAATGTTGTCCTACTGCTAAAAGTACTTTCCAATATCGATAGTATGCAGGAAAAGCATGCCTTTCAGCTTAAACTTCTAAGCTATATTCTATCTGCATCTATGGTTCTCGTTGGAGAACGTACCCGCAAAGGAAAGGTCGAAGATGACGCCTTGTATGAAAGACATGGGATTCCTGCTGTGAGCTACAATACACTGAGAGCGGCATTGTTGCGCAATATCTTCCCGGTGGTCTATGCTACGAGAGGAGGGTTCTACGTTCACCTGGACGGTGACAGGATAAGAAAGGAGAGAGAAAAGTGGTCATTTTCGCTTGGAGCCTTGGCCGAATCTCTCGGCGTCTCAAGGCGCTCAATATATGAGTACGAGCGGAACGGGATGGACAGCACGTTGGAGACAGCCCTAAGACTTGAAGAGCTGTTCAGCACGTCCATGACAATTCCGTTTGACATTCTATCGTGCAATGCCGAAGGTGGGTCTCAAGTGGACGGCAGCATTGGCGGTCCTCTGGAAGATGAGCTTGAGGAGAATGTTAGCCGGGTTCTTTCCGACTTGGGACTGAAGGTGGTCTGGTCTAGGGGTACGCCTTTCGATGCTATAACGTATACTCAACAAAAGAACAACGTCGTTGTCACAGGCGTAGGATATGTCTCCGAAAGAAGGGTTCAGAACAGAATACAGGCCGTTGGAAGTTTCTCAAGCGTCGTACGGTCACTCGCTATGTTCATACTTGATCGTCCGCGGTCAAGTCTTGTTGAGGGTGTTCCAGTTGTGAGCACGGACGAATTGGAATCCATGGACGATGCCTCGGAACTACTTAAGACAATTAGTATCCGGACGCGGCGGATTGTGCAGTAACAGATTCCCAAACGCAAAAACGAGGAAGCTGTTTCTCTAGGATGTCTAGCCAAATTATCTCTGCAGTAGAAGGGGCTCTTGGCTGCCCTATTAGGAAATACGAAGAGGGTCGGATAAGTTTCTTTGCTCCTACACTCAAAGAAATAGTCTCAGCTTCCGACGTAGTCTTCTACAATCCTCGGATGGAGTTTCAGCGCGATGTCTCGGTCTGTATTCTCAGGACATATCAGAAGATAACGGGCAGTAAGATGGATCTTTGTGAACCCCTCACAAGCTCTGGTGTCAGGGCAATTAGATGGGCTTGTGAGGTACCAGAAACTAGGAGCATAGTGGCTGGCGACATCAACCCCAAGGCAGCTTTACTCGCAAATGCCAATGCCAGCTTCAACAACGTTCTGGGAAAGATGGAAGTTTTCAGAGCTGATGCGAACCTAATGTTGGATACCTTCTCATTGAACGGACGACGTTTTGATGTGGTTGACGTAGATCCTTTTGGTTCTCCGGTTCGCTTCATCGATTCTGCCTTGAGAGTACTAAAAAGCAAAGGTGCATTGCTGTGCCTTACTGCAACAGATATGCAACCGCTTTGTGGAGTTCATCAAGATGCGTGCCTCCGGAAGTATGGGGGGGTATCCCTCCGAACGGAATACTGCCACGAGATCGCGGTCAGGCTTCTGATAGGCGCGACGGTGCGGGTTGCGGTGGGGCATGACTTTGGGGTTGGGGTGGTCTTCTCTCACAGTTCTGATCATTACATACGGGCATATCTTCGGATGCGACGGAATGCTGTTGACGCTGATACTAGTGTAAGAAAGATGGGTTTCATACTCCATTGCTTCAACTGTGGCAATAGAAGAGTCGTGCCGGCTCTTGCGGTCTGCGAGGGAGAATTAAAATGTGGGTTATGTGGCTCACAAATGAGAGTAGCAGGACCACTATGGTGCGGAGAGCTCTGGGAAAGAGGATTCGTCGATGTTGCGATGAGTGTGGCCGAGGGAGGGGCGGATGTGAAGAATAGAAGACTTATGAAGATGCTGAGCCTGATTGCATCAGAAGATGGCGGACCCCCAACCTACTACGACATACACAGTATCTCGGATTCAGAGGGTACTAGTTCGCCCCCCACCTCAAGAATCATTGAGGAGCTTCGAAGCAGCGGGTATTTCGCTTCGGCGACACATTTCAGAGGAACCTGTGTGCGGACAGATGCAGATATAACAACGATTAAATCGCTTGTCAAGCAGTCGACCTAGGAAACTTGGGCTTGTCCGCCGCTCTCCCCGAGGTCGGTCGCTGGCTCTAAGAACGCCTTAAGCCAACCAGAGAGAAATGAACATGAACTTGGCGACACGACATTGCCAAGTCCACATCTTCCTGCGTCGTTGCAGAAGAAGCACGGGCAGTCCAGATCTCCCCAAGAGACCATGGCTGGCTTGATGCTGGGCGAGGTAAGCCTATAGGTCCATTTTCCGCCATAGAGTTCGCGCGATTTTCGGACCAGGCCCTGCTCTTCAAGCTTGGAGATCAGTTTTATCCCTTTGCGGTTGTCTACGCCGAGTTTCTTGAGCAAGTGAATTTGTAGAACGCCTCTGTCCCCTGCCTTCCTGATGGACTCTGCGGTTGCGAGTTCAATTTTCGAGCTCTCGCTCTCATTAGAAGTCGCGGGTATGTTTCGCGGCTTCCTAGTGGTTGTTCGTTGCACCTTCTGATGCGTTCTGCTTGGTTGCCTCGTTCTGTCGGTCTCCTTAGAATATGCGCCTGTTGGAGACTTGGCGTGGGAATTTGTTTTCATAAGAAGAATCCACTAGCAAAATCAATCTTGAAAGAGGAGTAGATAGGATAATGAAGTGTACTGTTGGCGATAAATAAGTTGTGATGATTCCCTTGGGCGGACGACGTCGCACGGCGCCTGCCTAAATGGGCGGATTTTGTAGTTGATGGGTGGTCTAGGCTGGAAATGTGTCCGCTGGGCCTGTGGGGGATGGATTTAAACCTGTTGATTTCAAATGCCGTGGTTTGATACATCTCGGAGTGTGCTTTCCAGTTCTGGAAACCATAAACTTAATAAAGTTTTTGCGTAACTTTGAAGTTTGGTTCCACGTTCGGTGGTGACTTCTTGAATAGACTTGGTAAACTTCTTCATATTTCTGCCAGTAGGAACCTGATTCTTCGTGCCGAAGCCACCCCATCTCTTGGAGTTCTTGTCTTGACAGGTGATGCAAAGGAAATCGGACGCGTCAGCGATGTTTTTGGTCCTAAGAACGCGCCGTACATATCGGTAAGGTCTTATTTTGAAACCTCGTATTTGCAGACTCTCATTGGGAGAGTCCTCTTCTATGAAGAGGGGAGAGGGGCAAGGGGAAGACGCACAGACATTGAATCAACACCTTTCAGGGGAAAGCGAGGAGGTTAGTCTTGTTTGAACAACAGCAAGGAAGTTCTTGAGAAGGATGTCAAAGAGAGGATGATGCCCGAACAAGCAATTCAATGTAGCGAGTGTGGAAATACAAAATTCATAAGGGACTATGAGAGAGCGGAATTGACTTGCATCAATTGTGGCTTGGTGATCAAGGATCGGATGATAGATACTGGGCCTGAATGGAGAGCGTTTGATCACGAGCAGAGGGAAAAAAGAGCGAGGGCTGGAACTCCTACTACCTATACAATTCACGACAAAGGTCTATCTACAATGATTGACTGGAGAAACCGTGATAGCTTTGGGAAAGACTTGGCTCCAAGAAAGAGGGCTCAAATATACCGTTTGAGAAAGTGGCAAAGAAGGATCAGGGTCTCCGACGCAATGGAGAGAAACCTGGCGTTTGCTCTGTCAGAACTTGATCGAATGGCTTCACATCTGGGGCTCCCCAGAAATGTGAGAGAAGCTTCGGCTGTAATCTACAGACGCGCTGTTGAACAGAAGCTAATCCGAGGAAGATCTATCGAAGGAGTTGCTGCAGCTGCGCTTTACGCTGCGTGTCGACAATGTAAGGTACCAAGGACTTTGGACGAAATAACCGAGGTGTCGCGGGTAAGTAAGAAGGAGACTGGAAGAAGCTACCGATTTATAGCGAGAGAACTCAACATAGCTATTCCCCCGACTAACCCCGTTGACTACATTCCAAGGTTTGCGAGCCAATTGAGCCTGTCAGGAGAGGCTCAATCTAAAGCGGTGGAGATACTCAAGCATGCTAGCATGAGGGGGTTGACATCAGGTCGTGGTCCCACAGGAGTTGCTGCCGCGGCTATCTACATAGCTAGCGTTGCTCTCAATGAGAGAAGAACCCAGCGTGATGTGGCCGAAGTTGCCAGAGTCACGGAGGTCACAGTGAGAAATAGATACAAGGAGCTAGTTGAGAAACTGAGCCTATGACCCAGTTTCCGGAGATGGCTGCCCAGTCATTTCCCCTTACTTTTCAGTAGTGTTGCATTTATTACCCCATGTTGACCTGGGCGACTGGTGACTAGAGCTTCCCCAATCTCGGTTCTTATTCTGGCTCCCTTTGAGATTATCTCCCGTCTCTGATAATCAATGCTGGCGGAATTTCCCAGAAACTGCAGTATCTTGACTTTTTTCGTATTATTGCTCTTGGGGTCAGTAACGTTTGCAAACTCCTCTTGGAGCAACTTCACTTTCTCGTTGCCACCTCTTCCGACTTTGAATTCGATCTTCCTCTGACCTAGCTTAGTCTCAGCTGACTCCCCGCCGGCTTCGTAAGCTCTTTTGCTTCTTGCAAGCTTTATTGCCCCGCCTGTGTTCCTGCGTCCGGCACGACCTTGCCATTTACTCAATTGAATTCACCTCAGCAGACACGAACGTTTCCAGAATTTGAATCTTACGAGTGATTCAACACTCATTCAATGGATATTTTAAGGTATCGGGTTTCAGTCTACGCGGGCATAGTTAGGTATGCGTCTGCGTACCAGTCGTATTCAACGTAGATCCAGGGCTTCACCGCATCATCCAGGTGCCTCACGAGTTCATCGACGCCACTCCGCCACGCCCCCGTCAGGGCGTACCCGCCCACGAGGAGCGTAGGTAGGTGCCTATAGAGATAAGATCTCCATTGCGAGTGGCAACAAACGTTATCGTTGAAGCAGGAAGCCCTCAACCTATAGGGTGGGGGCACTCCACTAATACAGCATAATATATATGTTTCGGGAAACAATCGAGAGACAAGGCAGACCTGAAGAAAGGGAGCGAGGCGCAATGAGAAAATCGGCAGAACTAATACTGTGGCCGAGTTACTTTGATTTGAACAAGACGAGAAAGGAAGGAAGAAAGGTTGGTCGTAGCTCGGCTGTAGAGCGTCCCACGATTGAAGAGCTGGTCAAAGCGGTGGAGATGCTTGGGATTAGCCACACCCCAGACAAATCCGCGGCTTATCCCAAATCTTGGTGGGAGAAGGCTGGTAGGGTCCTTGTTAGCAGAGTTGCGCCAAAGAGCAGGTTGATGGTCTCTGTTGCCAAGAACTTGAGAAAAATAAGGTCAAAGCCGACTTCCTAATCGGTTGCCCAGCTTTCAGAGGTCGCCCTGATTTGGAGTCTCGGTTTCTTCTTCTTCCAGCATCTGAACCGAGGTCTCTCCTTCCTCCTTAGCACCAATTTTGACCAGCCTGCGGTGCAGCTGGACCTTAAGCTTGGCGAGATCTTCATCAAATCCGAAATACTCCGCAAACATCTTAGTGGTAGTGAGCGTGACGCTCCTTCCTGAAGGCTCCTTTCTGATGAAGCCAAGACCGTCTAGTCTGTGGATATGCTCGTATGAGTGTGCGCCTCTTATGCCAATCACTTCAGACTGTCTTATTGGTTGTCGCAGAGCTATCAGGGCCAAAGTCTTCAGAGTTCCAAAACCGAGCAGGCCCCCAGGCGACAGGCGGGAAACTCTGCTCGAATACTGTGGTTTCAACTGAAGTGCATACCTTCCTCTGGAGGCCTCCACAATCTCAAGAGCGGTCTCTCTCTCCTTGTACTCCCTTATTAGGTCAGCCAAAAGCGATTCGGCTTCAGCTTTTCCCCCAGCTTTAGAGACTCTCTCAAGATCCTCCACTGCTAGGGGTCTTCCGGCAGCGTACAGTGCCGCCTCTATCAATGCCTTCTTATCTAGTGGAGAACTCACCTTGAAGACACTCCATCAATGAGTCTGATCATTATATCTCCGAACTCCTCTTCTTGCCACATACCTATCCTCCCTCGGTTAGCTAGATGGAGACAGCTCAGAAGCACTTTTACGACCTCCTTGCAAGTTCTTTCAAAGAGCAGTTGGGTGAACATTACCACAGGGTTAGTCGATGAGAGGTTCAGTATTCTTTGAAGAGTTTCATTGATGCTTTTCTCAACGTTTATCATGTCGGGTTCGAGTTCAAAAACCAATGGAGATACATAGGGTCCCAATTTTACTTCCTGCTTTTTGTTAGACTTCTCTTCCCCTTGAAGTAGCACTCTCTCTAATGCAACCAGAAGCTCGTCCAAAGTGACTTTTCTTGATGTTAGTCGCAGGGGCATCTCAAGAGGTGGTAGAACTAGCTCTTTCTCCTCTTCAGAGAGTTCGATGGACGGGTCAAGCTCGAGGAGCTGTTGCGTCTTCAGTTTAAGGATTATCGATGCAGACAGAAGCGCCCGTCCAGACACCCTGAAATCTATTACTCCTAGCTCGTACATCTTCTGCAAGAACGATGAAACCAAATAAGCGATGTCTATATCCCAAGGAGAAAGTTTGCTTGCCTTTAACGAATCGAGAAGAAAAGACCATGGTGGCTGCAACCAGAATGGCAAGTTTTTCTCGTTCAAGAGTTACACCCCGGGTCGTTTCCACTATTTAGAGTAGAGGCAACTTATGACGCAATTGCCTTTGTGAAATCTTCGATATTTGCCGACACTATGTTGGATACGCCTGTCTCCCCGCTTTTTGAAATACCGATCAGCGAATCAGCCCTCGACATGACGGCCTGTTTCAGAGTGACTACTATGAATTGGGAGCTCTTTGACAGCTCCTTTAGAAGATCCGCTACTCTGACAGCGTTCACTTCGTCCAGAAAGGCGTCAATCTCATCGAGTACGTAGAAAGGAGCAGGTTGATGCTTCTGGATCGCGAATATCAGCGCCAATGCGGTCAGAGACTTCTCCCCGCCAGACAGGGCTTCGATGTTGGAGACCTCCATGCCCGAGGTCTTGACTTTGATGGTAATGCCACCGAGCAAGGGCTGTTCGGAGTTCTCTATGACCAGCTCAGCTCGAATTGCTTGGGAGAGATAGTTGAATATTTCCCTGAAATTGTTGGATATGTCATTAAACGTCTCCATGAATTTCCTAATTTTCTCTCTCTCAATCTTCTCCATAAACTCAAGAACAGAAGTCTTCTCCTGCAAGACCTTCTCTCTTTTTGCGACTATTTCATCGTATCTGCCCTTAACTGAGTCATATTGTTCTATGGCCTTCATGTTGACATTTCCAAGCGCCAGCTGTTCCTCCCTGAGCATGTGTATCCTTTCAGACGTCACCTCGCCGTCAGCCTCTCCAGTTGAGGGCGACTGGAACTCAGGGAACTCCTGAATTCTCTTTTCCTCTGTGGCTATCTCGGATTCCAGATGCTCCTTGCGGATACTTAGGCCGTTTATGTCCATTTGCAGTGTGCTGATCTCCCTTCTAATTAGGCTCAGCTTCTTTGACACATCTCGCGCCGAGTTCTTGTTGTCAGTGAGCTCCTTCCTGAGGGAATCGACCTCATTTTTCATCTGTTCTTTTCCAGAGAGAGTTTTCTCCAGTTCTTCGTTCAAGGCTTCAAGCTGCGTCTGTTTCGCCTCAAGTTCAGCTTGAAGTGAAGGTGTAGTCGCCTTTACCTTATCAGTTAACTTCTTTACTTCATCGATCTGCGGAGTAAGCTGCTCAATCTTCCCCAGATTCTGGGCTATTGAGATCTCAGCCTTCTTGAGTTCGTTGTTTAGCTGAGCCAACTCACTCTCTTTTTTCCTTGCCAGTTCTCCGATCCTTGAGGCCTCAGAAGTGTCGAGCAATTCTCTTAGGTTTCTCTCTTGTGATGAGAGCTGAGAAAGGTCATCCTTAGTTTTCTCGAGGACGCCGGTTAGGCCCGCAAGTTCAGCAGAGAGTTCTTCTAGTCTCGTATTCTTTGAGTTCATCTCATTCTGGGCATTGGCAATGATCTCTTCTAATTCCCTAGCCTTGTTGCTCTTGTCGGTTAGCTGTACTCCTATGACTTCCAGCTTCTTCTCGTCGGCATTGATACCTTCCCCCAGATCTGACTTTAGTTTGGCAAGGTCCTGCAACTTGTGGGAGAGAGAATCCCTTGCATCACGGAATCCCTTCAATTCCTCTTCAAGTGTCGCTAGGCTCCGTTTCTCGGTGGTCAGTTTTCCTTTCACATAGAAGCCACCGGTTATCAGCCCCGTCGGTTCTATCATGTCGCCCTCCAGGGTTACTCTGCGCAGGTCCGTGTGTTTCAGAGAGCGTGCAACACGAAGATCCTCTACCACCAATGTTTTTGCAAATACGTAGTCGATTGCCGACTCGCATCTGCGATCGTAACTTATGAGATCCTTCGCTAGGCCTATCACTCCCTTTTGCCTCGGATATTCTTGAGGGGGCACTCCCTTAATAGTGTCAAGCGGGAGAAATGATGCCCTACCAGTCTTTGTTTTCTTGAGAAGTTCAACTAGCCTCGCCGCATCGTCTTCGCTTCTAGTCACAACATATGCCAGGCGAGAGCCCGCCGATGCCTCAATCGCGATTGAGTATTCGGCGGGAACTTGTATCAAGTCATCGATGGTGCCAAAGATACCTTCTGGGTTTTCTCGTTCCTTAAATTTCAGGATCTCTCTAATTGCTGCTCTTCTACCGTGGGAGAGATATAACTTGGCTTCTCTTAGGGCGTCCATTCTGGTTCTTATCCGGATGAGCTCTTCCCTGACATTTCTTGTAGTTGCGTCCGTCTCCTGCAGTTGTCTCTCCACTGACAATATGTCATTGCTTGCGTGCTCGAGTTTCGGCCGAGATTCTGCAAGCCTACTGCCAGACTCCGCTTGATCTTTCTTAGATGAGACTATTTCATCTTTGATTGTCCTGAGATTCTTCTGAGATTCCTCTCTCAATTTGCCCAATTTCACGATTTCCTGCTCGCAATATGCTTCTTCTCTGATCAGGATCTGTTGCTTGGCAGTTGTTTTGGATAACTCCAAATTCAACGCACTTTCTTCAAGCACTATCGAGTCGAGTCTTGTTCTCTTCTTGCCAAAGTCGGTGTCCAGGCCCGAGATCTTGTTTGAGAGCTCCTTTAGAATCCCGCTTGCATCTTCGATATTCTTGAGTAGCGATTTCTTCCTATCCTCCAGCAGTTTGACATCATTCATTGCATTCTCTGTGGCTCTCTTGAGGTTAGGTAACCTCTCTTCCAGAGACCTCAGTTGGTCTAGGTTGGATTTTGTCTTCTCTTGAATGAATTTGGAAGCGTTCTCACATTCAGATGTTTGTTGCCTCAGCTCGAGTGCCTTAACCTGAATTCCATCAAGGTCAGACTCCTTTTTCGCGAGTGCAGGCTCAATCTCGGTTGCTCTATTTGACAAATCGTCTGAAGCATTTGCTATGCTCGCATCGCTTTTCTCCAGTTCAGACAGTTGCTTTTTCCTTTCTTCCAGCCTCGTTGAGACTTCTTGCAGTGCCAACCTGTCCCTCGTCAGTTGCGCAAAGATCAGAGATGCCTGCAAGTTTCTGATATCCTTTTCTGTCTGCTGCCACCTTACGGCGTCCGTTCTTTCTTTTTCAAGGCGGCCAAGTTCGTCCTTAGCAAGCTTCACTCTGTCTTCTATTCGTGATAGATTCTGGTTGACCTCTTCGAGTTCTTTGAGTGCTCTCTCTTTCTTCTCATCATAGGTTGCAATTCCAGCGATCTTCTCGATCAACTCTCTACGTTCCTCATGGTTCAATCTTATTATGCGGGATAACTCACCCTGCGGGACAATATTGTACCCCTCCGGATCTATCCCCACCATGCTCAGGATATCGAGTATCTCAGTCCTCGTAGTGAGGCGACCGTTCAGGCGATACAATCCATGCCCTTCACGATCGACTTGCCTCGATATTACGATGTCATCTGAGTCTATTGGGATCCTTCTATCAGAATTGTCACAGTGGAGAGTGACCCGAGCATATTCAGCTGCCTTCTCTGCGCCGGGAGATCCAGGATTATAGATGAGATCGGAGAATGAACCTGCTCTGACAAACTTGGCGCTTAGTATCCCAAGCGTGAAGCATATTGCATCTAGAATGTTGCTCTTTCCGCTGCCGTTGGCGCCAACGACCGCTGTAAGCCCCTTTGAGAACCTTAGGCTGACAGTTTTCCTTCCGAACGACTTGAATCCTCTAAATACAATTCTTCTAAGATATACCAAGATGTTTTCCCCGCTTCGTTGGCATAAGACACATGTCGGTAGTAGAGAAAATTCTAGAGGAGATTAATCCTAACTCAGGCCGATGACTCCAAATCAGTTGGGCATTCCCCATTTCACTAGTACGTGGACATGTTTATCGATTCTGAAAACAGATTAGACTTCTGAGTTCATAAGGATAATGGGGTGTTAGCGAAAGAATCCCAAGATAATACTGTGCGGTTCTCCCCGATCAGAATACTATCATCACGTGGGCCTTGTCATAGGGTTCGAGATGTACCACCTGCTTCACCTCAAACATCAATCTAAGGGTTTCTGTCTCTCTCTTGAATATCTCAGAAGGCTCCTTGGTCACGTCCACGCTCCGCGCCTTTATAGCCAAGAAACCGTGACCACCTTCTTTCAGAAACATCTTTGCGTTCTTAGTCATTATTTCGCTCTGATTGGGCTGTGCTACATCTTGGTAAACCAGATCAACCTGATCCACTAACATCCGATATTTCTCGGGGAACCTAGCATCAGCAAGGATCGGGAGCATATTCTTCCGGTATTCGCATAGCGCCACAAGCTCGCGGATGACTCTAGGTGAGAATTCAACGCAGTACACGAGCCCGTCCTCGCCTACTATGTCAGAAACATGACTTGCCGTAGTTCCTGAAGCAGCACCCAGATATAGAACTCTGGATCCTTGCTCTAGGGGGACTTTTTCGACTCCCTTTGTTATCGCTGCGGCTAGTTTGCTACGATACGTGTCCCAAACACGATATTCCTTCCCCGAGACTTGAATGAGCCTTTCGCCGTATACCTTTCTTCCCGGCGTGAGATTGAGCGTAGCGAGTCTTTCTCCCCCACTTTGATCCTCGAGGGAGACCCACAAGACGTTATTGCATCCTTTGTACTCTCTTGTATCCATTATGCAACGCCTTCATTCTGGAGAAAAGGCTTCTCAGTACCTTCTCCTATCGCGTCTCTTCATGTCTTTCCCGAACCTCTCACGCTTGTATTTCATGGGTTCTCCGTACTTTGGAGGTTCTTTGCGTGCAGTCGGTTTGGGATACTTCTTCTTTATGTCCTCGATCCGCCTGTCCAAAATATACTTCAATTCATCGGCCTGATACTCGCCTGAATAGGCGTCGATCCTCGCAGCGATGGAAAGCTTGCCAGCAAGCACACGTGCAACTTTCCCCCTCTGCCACCAAGAAGCTCTGTGGATAAATGGATGTTGGAATATGATCCCATGCTTAGGCGGGTTTGCACCTGTTTTGAGAGCTCGGAACAAGGCTTTTTCAGCCCCCAGCACTTGAATTGTGCTGGCGGGAAGCCTTGAAAGCTCGTCCAGACCGCCAGCCAGACTCAACAGGCGAGCTCCAATCATGGAGCCGGCAAGCCCCGTCACATTCGGGGCGACCTCCTTCATGATGTTATCGACATACTGCTCGATTTCACTCCTAGCGTCATAAAGCTCCTTTATTATGGTGGCAAAGTTCCTTATTCTGGAAAGGTCGTAATCGGCTATTCTGGCGCCCATTGAGCTTTTAGCCTGCCTCTCAAGTTCCATGCGCATTGCGTCGGAGAATGTCGCCACACCACGCAGATTGTCCTGCGAATACTGGCTTCTGTCCCCAATCTTACTTATGAGCGCGGCATAGGTCTGGTGATTCTCTACGAGCCTGCTCAGTTCAGGAAAGTACAACCCGTACCATTCTCTTATCCTCGAGGCGAATAGGTTTAGGGTCTTATCAATATCGTCAGTAGATTCAATTGCCTGAACAATCAGCTTATCTCTTTTCTCAGCTGCTCCGCGTATCTTCTGCTTAGTCAACAAGATGTTGACCTGATACAATAACGAGTAAAAATCTTCAGGCGAGCTAACAAAGCCTGATTCTGTAGAGAAATCCACGATTCTTGACCTAAGCAGTCTGCCAGCTTGGCTTGGGGTCTCAACATGGGTGCGAACCCCGTACCTCTTCACAATATTATTGGCGAGTTGCTCGTCCTCCAAAATGAATTCGTCAAAGCCTTTGTTTTGTATCTGCTCCACTAGTTTACCCAACTCGTCGATTATCTCGCCATCCTGAAGCCTCGTGACTTTCTTCGCTAATTCATCTGGGTTTGGCTTGAAAACACTCTTACTCACTAGTTTGAGTGAGTCGTCAAATGCAAAAACGCCGACCAAGGACTCGACGATCAGTGCCTGCAAGCTTCCTTGTCCTCCGCCAAAGTTAAAGGGAAACAGACTGTCAGATGAATTGTATAGATGCAGGTGATTACATATAAAGGAATATGGGATGGTTACACTCTCTTAGGGAAGCATCTAGGTTGCTTCGCGCCTATGTCATCATGGGTGTCACTTTCTCTGCGGGGACACTATATGGGTTAAGAGAGCACAGAGAGGAGAGGCACACCCAGAAAGGTAGGAGGCCCCATAAATCACCTCAATAGTCGCGCATCAAGGGAACCATATATGGAGGGCGAGGAGAGGCGAGAAGAGAACCATTGCAATTAAGTACCAACCTTCGGACAACATCCTCAGGTACCTCAAAGATATGAGGGAAGCCTTGAGAGAGGCTCTGGTTTGCGCATACGCCTTGGCTAAGGGTAGCAACTTCTTTGTGCCTAGCCCAATTGTACTGAGAAGAAAGGTGAAACCCTGGTTCGATTCTCGTTATGATTACGCTAGGCACCACATTAACCCAGTCTGCAGGGCCGCTGTGGCTCTGCTTAGGTCGTATAGGAGAAGGCATGGGCGGTTAGCTTTGCCTCAGGTTAGGAGGCTCACCATGAGGATTGACTCCGAACTATTCCGCGTAGACTCGAATCGCGATGGAACTGTGGTTGTGCGGGTGACCTTGGAGCCCTTCACCTACGATGTCATTAGGTTCACCCCGCGCCACAGGAAGTGGAGCGAGTACAGCACTGGGAAAACGAGCGAGCTCCTGCTAACCGACAGGAAGCTTTGCATCACATTCATCGTGGGGGTTGAAGGCAGTAAGTCCCTTGGAGCGAGGCTTGCGGGTTTAGACCTCAACTTCCGAAGCGTAGACTCAACAGCCTTCAGCTGCGGCAGGTTGGAGCCGCCTTGCACAGAGCATTTCAGCAGGATTGTGCAGGTTCAGAACGACTTCTCGAGGAGGCGTAGGAGGCTTCAGCTGCACATCAGGAATCCACAGAAGAGGGCGGCTAAGCTCGGCGAGACAAGGGGCAGGCAGAGAAACAGATTTCAGAACGCGCTACAGAAGCTCTCAAACAGGATAGTCCGGGAGAATCCTGGCACCTCCTTCATCTTCGAGGACCTGAAAGGTATACGAAGAAACGGAGAGAGGCGAGTGAAGAGGAGCAGGAAGCTGAGGACGTACCTGAACCGCTGGCCCTACCGAATGCTTCAGAGGATGGTGGGGTACAAGAGTCGCTGCAGGACTCTATACGTTAGCCCGAGGGGGACCTCATCGAAGTGTCCCGTCTGCGGTGGAAATTTGAAGCACCCAGCTTGGGCCATATCAAGGTGCAGAACTTGTGGCGTGGACTACGACCGGGATAGGCTCGCCAGCTTGGCGATACTCCACCGTGGCCTGCGCCTATGCGGCCAACCGTTTGCCGTGAGTGCGGGCGCCTCTTGGCAGCGGATGAGGGATGAATACCTGTACGCCCCCGGAGAGCCTGAGGCTGGGGGAGCAGGTGGGACTGAAGAGGCTGCCAACGCCCCGAATAGAAACGCGTACTTCCACAAATTTCCGCGTTTCTAGAAACGGAAAAACCCAGCTAGTCTATTCGACTCCACAAAGGTTTAACTATATCGCTATGACCATGATTAATTGGCTTGTTTATCTATTCTCTAGTTTGGGTATTCCTAATCCTAAGGAGGCGGATACTGATGAGCTCGCCTGATGTCGAGGATGTCGATTTGTCGGTGAGGTTGGCTGGACTCAAGATGAGGAACCCGACAATGCTTGCCTCGGGGATTCTTGGCATGGGCAGGTTCACGCTGGAGAGAGTCGCCTCCGCTGGGGCTGGGGCAGTTGTCACCAAATCGATCGGTCCGAGACCCGAGAAGGGGTACCCTAATCCAACAATAGTTGAAGTAGAATCTGGTTATCTGAATGCCATGGGGTTGCCCAACCCAGGCGTCGACGCATACGCGCGGGAGATACTGGAGTTGAAGGAACTGGTGACCGTTCCGATAGTTGGCAGCGTCTACGGAAATACGCCAGAGGAGTTTGCCGAGGTAGCGTCAAAACTCCAGAAGAGTGGCGCCATGGCAATAGAAGCGAATGTTTCATGCCCCCACGCGAAGGTTGGCTCCTTAGGTCAGGATCCTGATTGTGTTCGGGAGGTGACCCGCGCCATAAAAGATGCGATCAAGGTTCCGCTGTTCGTCAAATTGAATCCCAATGTGACTAGCATCACTGAGATCGCCAGAGCCGCCGAAGAAGGTGGGTGTGATGCAATCACGGCAATCAATACAGTTAAGGGAATGGTGATTGATGTGGACGCACGCTTGCCGATTCTGGGTAACCGTTATGGCGGTCTCTCAGGACCTGCAATCAGGCCCATCGCGGTGAGATGCGTATATGAATTGTATGAGAAAATCCATGTTCCCCTGATAGGAGTAGGGGGTGTGGGCGGGTGGAGGGACGCAACCGAGTTTCTCCTCGCCGGGGCTTCATGTATCCAGGTTGGAACAGCGGTGACAAAAGGGCTATCAGTCTTCGACGAAATTGTGCGAGGGCTACGCGACTACATGAGAAAGAAGGGTCTCAGAACTCTGAAAGAAATCATAGGAAAGGCACACAGATAGATTGAAGGGTTGAGGCACAGGTTGAGCGCAATATCGAGGAATCGCCCAGCACTATGTGAAGTGAAGTCGATTGATGTCGAGGCAGAAGACACCAAGACCTTGAAGATTAGATGTGAATCCGACTTTTGGGGTGAGGCAAGACCTGGACAGTTTGTCATGGTCTGGATACCTGGCGTCGATGAGGTTCCAATGAGCATCTCTAACGTGGCAGAGGGAGAAGTGTGGATAACGGTCAAGGAAGTCGGCGAGGCAACCTCAGCCATTCATGGGATGACCAAAGGAGGAACCTTAGGGCTAAGAGGACCATATGGAACGAGCTTCACCACGAATGCGAAAAGAGCTTTGGTCGTAGCGGGGGGAATAGGCGCTGCGCCGCTTCTGTTCTTAACGAGAAAGCTAGTCAATGCCGAGGGCAGGATCACCCTGGTGCTTGGCGCGAGAACTGCCGGAAAGGTCGTGCTTAGAAATGACTTTGGGAAGCTGCTTCGAACGCACAAAAATGCCCGGGAGTTGGTGACCACCGATGACGGGTCAGTGGGAGAGAAAGGATGTGCAAGCGACTTCGCGACAGCCCTAATTAGGGAAGAGAGGTTTGATCATGTCTACACATGTGGCCCTGAGGGCATGATGCAAAAGATCATCAACGCCGCTCTTGGTTTGGGTGTTCATGTGGAGGCGAGCCTCGAAAGGTATATGCGATGTGGAATTGGGCTGTGCGGAAGCTGTTATGTTGGGAAGTATCTTGTATGCAAAGACGGACCAGTTTTCTCAAATGACATGTTAAAGGAGATAGTCAAACATCTCAAGACAGAATGATCTGGTTTGAATTTGAGGAGAGAAGGTTAGAATGAGTCCAGTTCAAATGGCTGATATTGCCGCGAAGAGCGACGTGCCCAGAACTGCAATTTCCGTCGGGAGAATAACACTGAAGTCTGAGACCATAAAGAGGTTGAAAGGCAATTCTATCGAGAAAGGTGATGTCGTATCATGCGCACAAATCGCTGGAATTCTCTCAGCTAAGAAGACTCACGAGATCATACCGCTGTGCCATCCCGTACCAGTAACTAGTGTAGTTGTCAATATAGATATCGAAGACAATGACGTGATCGTGACCTCTGAAGTCTCGGCACTGGCCAAGACTGGCGTCGAGATGGAATCATTGACAGCAACCGCTGTGGCTCTTCTCACAGTATGGGACATGACTAAGAAGTACGAGAAGGATGAGGGAGGGCAATACCCCTCCACGAAGATAAGTGACATACGTGTTCTAAGCAAGATTAAGGGAGCGGGAAAAAAGAATGACTCACGTGGAACATAAAAGCAAGGTTCCGAGCAAAATAGGTTTTGCCATAGTCGTCGTGAGTGACTCGAGGTACAGGCAGTTCAAAGATGGAGTGAAGATTGAAGATGAATCATCTCCAATCGCGGAGCGACTGATCAAGGAGAAGGGGTACGAGTTCCTGACCAAGGAAATAGTTCCTGACGATACCGCTAAGATTGTGGGGGTCCTCCTTAGGCTAGTTGGCTTGGAAGATTGTGACGTCATTCTCACGATAGGAGGCACGGGTCTCTCTGTGAGGGATGTCACCATAGAGTCGGTTCAAAAACTGTTGACGAAGGAGGTCGTGGGTTTCGGGGAGGTTTTCAGGAGTCTCAGCTTTCAAAGGATTGGTACCGCTTCCATCCTGAGTAGGGCTTCGGCAGGCGTCATAAGAGACAAGCTCATTTTCTGCCTTCCGGGTTCTCCACAGTCCATCGAGCTGGGTCTGAGGGAGCTAATACTTCCCGAAGTAGGTCATATGCTTAGGCATATCAGAGAATAATGCTGCGGCAGGGAATCATGTAGTGGATTTGAGACAATGGGCTTTCACGAGATTGAGAGAAAGATAAGTATTCAGAGTGCCCTTCAGCTCATCTACTCAAATACAAGCAGGCTGGGGGGTGAAGAGGTCGAAGTCACGGCTTCTCTTGGAAGAATAGTCGGATCAGAGATCAGGTCTTCGATAGACGTGCCTCACTTTGATCGCTCAGCAATGGATGGTTTTGCAGTTGTCGCGGAAGATACTTTTGGATGCAGCCAACAGAAACCAGCCACGCTAGTGGTTGCAGGTGAATCCAGAATGGGTGAGAGCACAGAGATTGAGATCGTTGGGGCCCAATCGGTTGAGGTCGCTACTGGTTCACAGATACCCCGTGGTGCAGATGCCGTCGTTAAGATTGAGAACACCTCCAGGGTAGGCAATTCCATAAGAGTGTTCTCTCCGGTTACTCCAGGAGAGAACGTCTCCAAGGTTGGGGAGGATGTTAAGAGAGGAGATATACTAGTAGAATCCGGCGAGGTTGTTCGCCCGCAGGAAATATCGATTCTCCTTGCTTGTGGCATCCGAAGAATCATTGCTGCTAGGAGACCACTTGTGGGTGTGATAGCAACTGGAAATGAACTATTGGAACCACAGGGCGTGCCTGTCCCGGGCAAAGTGTTTGACGTCAACTCTTACTCCTTGTCTGCTTATGTCCAGCAATATGGTGGCATACCTGTAAACATGGGCCTAGTCGAGGACTCCTTCGAAGAGTTGAAAGAGGCGCTTGGAGCAGCATCCACATGTGATATTGTGATTTTTACTGGGAGCACATCTGTGGGAAAGAAAGACATGTTGCCCGAGGTCGTTTCCTCCGTGGGCAAGATAGTATTCCGTGGCGTGTCGATGAGACCAGGTGGACCAACTGCATTCGGTTTGGTTAATGGAAAGCAGGTTTTCCTGCTACCAGGCTTTCCCGTTGCTGCGATGATATCGTTTGAAACTTTCGTAGGTCCCACAATGCGCAAGATGATGGGCGCAAAGATCCTAGACATAAGATTGCAGGTGCCAGCCGTTCTTGCAAGTAGAGTACCGTCGGCGCTCGGCAGAAGAGACATCGTGAGAGTGAGACTCGCTACTGCCGAGGATGGGATCAGAATCGCTTATCCTGTAAGGAGCGCTGGCTCAGGCATAATAAGCAGCATGACTAGGGCAGACGGAATAATAGAGATACCTGAAGAGATTGAAGGCCTTGAGAAAGGCTCAAACGTGATCGTGAAACTGTTCGTAAGATAGGTCTATTTTCACCATCTCGTGGTGAGACACAGGAGAATATCGTGTGAAGAAAGATGTCTTTTTCAAAATAACTGCGCTGGGAGACGCATTTACTCAACTACAGGAATTTGCAGTCCCGATATTAGATAGCGAGAGGGTTAGTACCAGAGACTCCTTGAACCGCATACTATCTGCGGACGTACGGTCGCCGACAAATGTGCCCCATTTCGAAAGGTCGTCAAGGGACGGATATGCTGTGAAATCGTCGGACACATTTGGCGCGGGCGAAGTCAAGCCCATTTTCCTCCAGGTGGTGGGTGAAGTCCTTGCAGGCGCCAAGGCAAACGGATTGATATCGAAAGGAGAATGCATGAGAATTTCAACAGGCGCCATTGTGCCAAGGGGTGCAGATAGCGTCGTAATGCTCGAATACACCGAAGAAGAGGCGGATGGGGTTGGGGTTCATCGCCCCACATCGCCTGGCGAAAACATCATCAAGATCGGGAGTGACGTTAAGGCAGGTGATTACGTTTTTAGGCGGGGAAGAAAGCTCTCTGCATTTGACTCGGGGGCCCTCGCAGCTCTCGGTTTTTCAGAGATTAGTGTATTCAGAAGACCAAACGTATCGATCATGAGCACGGGAAACGAATTGCTCAGCGCTGGGCAAGAACTTGAAGAAGGAAAGGTCTATGACATCAACTCGGTGACGATCCACCAAGCAGTGATCGAATCGGGCGCTATCCCAATAGACCTTGGCATATTCCCGGATGATCCTATCCTTCTGGTGAGCGCGATTAACTCAGCATTAAGTTCGTCCGACGTTATTCTTGCGTCGGGCGGCACATCAAAGGGTCCTGGAGACCTCTTGCTGAGCGCCATCAAGGAACTTGGCGAACCAAGATTCCTAGTCCATGGGATAGCCATCAAGCCCGGAAAACCTACAATTCTTGCGTCCATAAAGGATAAACTACTTATCACATTGCCCGGATACCCGACGTCAGCCCTAGTCGTCTACTACGTCCTTGTCGATCCAACAATCAGAAAGATGGCTCACGAAGCTCCTTACGCATACCAGAGGGTTAAGGCGCATACATCTACAAGGTTTTACTCCGAAATTGGACGAAAGGAGTTCAAGCCCTGCAGAATCACAAAGACCGATGCTGAAGGAATCCATGTAGAACCTTCGGTCACGGGCAGTGAAGCAATAAAAACGCTCATCGATGCTGATGGATTCATAATCATTGATGAAGAAACCGAGTTCGTCAATGAGGGCCAAGAAGTCGAGTTCTATGTCTTCCCGCACAGACTAGGAGAGGTCAATCGCATTTCGGGTGGGCCACTTTGGAGAAACCCCGTGTAATATGCATCGTAGGACCTGGGAGACACGTTGGGAAAACTGCGGTTCTGACCGAGATTCTCAAAGAGATGAAGGCCAGAAAACTCTCCGTCGGTACGGTGAAACACATTGGCGAGCGATCATCCTTCAAACTGACAGCTGGCAAAGACACTACCAAGCACCTCGAGGCAGGGTCAGATGTAACTCTAGCTGTCACATCATCGGAGATCATAGCCATCAGAAGAGATATTCCACTCACACTGGAATCCGCGCTTTCGCAAATGCCAGGAGAATTGGACTATGTCTTGGCGGAAGGGTTCAGACGATCGCAATATCCGAAAATCGTCGTAACCAACTCGGAATCGGAAGATCTTCGAGGCATTGCAGGAGAAATAATAGCTCTAGTCGTCGATCACAGAAACATAGTTCGAGGCGGGGGAGCAGGTGAAGCAAGTCGGTTTGACGTAGGGTATCTGGTAGAACTGATCCTTGAATACTTCAAAAACCATCATTAGCCGTTTTCCCCGAGTCTCCATTCTGGGTCTCGCCTGCCTTGCCAAGTCCCTTCAACGCATCGAGCATCATCCTTCTCAGTTCCAGCGCAGTGAGGGTCTTTGCCAGACTTGCTTGGGCCTTGCTCAGGGCGTACTCATCGATCTCAAAATCGAAACCATAGTCTATGTCCCATAGGATTAGATTCTCAGGAGGAGCAGAAGGAACCCCCCTCGGGGGAGGCGTATTCATTGGATCGAATAATCGTTGAACCTCAACTACCCCTAGTAGACCTGAAGCAACACAGATCAGTGCTCCGACAATCTTTCTGACCATCCTCCTGAGGAAACTATCTCCTGTGACAGTAATAGAAATCAGCCCATCATTCAGTCTCACCATTGAGAGTTCAGATATGTCTCTCATCGAGCCGTCTTGGGGTGCTCGGTGGGCGAATCTTCTGAAGTCATGGACACCCAAGAAAAGCTTGCCAGCTTGCGCCATCAAACCCAAGTTGGATTCGCTCGTAATGCGCAGAAGATACTTGTATCGCCTTCTAAGCGCCAACCGAGGGTTAAATGAGCTAGGAACTCTGGCTCTCGCCCACACTCTAATCTCGTCACATAATGCTGAATTCAACTCAGCCGGCGTCAACTCTCTTTCTGCATTAACCGCAAAGACATTTCCTAATGCAGAGACAAATCTATCAGTTCTGCCGGCTGAAGCAAACCTAGCTTTGGAGGGATCTTGAGGCACGGCGCCCGTTTTGACCGAGGCCTTCATGAGCTCGTCTTCGACTGTCCTGACCCCACGTTGCCTCTGAGAACCGTAGAATCCTGCTCCATCATAATAGACCTTATACGCATATCTTTCCACTTTCGCGGCCCCGCATCATTCTACAACAACCGGGTCTGCTTGTCTTCCTTGTCCTTCTCTTTGGGCTTCTGGCTCTTCTGGGGCTGGCTTTTCGGTTTCTCCGGCTTGATGAGTTTGACCTTTTTCCCCCCGGTTATGACTTCTAAGTCTTCTTCCGTCAGATCGAACCACTTAGCTATCTCAGTTGCCGACTTAGCATCGTTCTCAATTATAGTCTGTATGGTAGGAAGATACTCTTGCAGAACTTCGTATGTCGATGCGTGGCACTTCGCTTTTAGCTTCAGACAAACCTCTTTCAGGGCGCTTCTCCTTGATCGCGTGTTGCTTAGCCCTCTAATATAATTCGGAAAGGAGTAATTCACATAACTCTTTGACGGCACTCTTCTCGCCAATGCCACACCAGCACTCATCAGCTGAAACACATAGGACAAAAGACCCCAATCTTGGTATTTCCTAATTCTACCCAGAAAAATATCAGCTCTCGAAAGCGCGTCAAATGCTTGGGACAACTCATGGGGATCTGTGAACTCCCTTGGGATGTTTTCGTATACCCACTGGATCAGCATGTCGTAATCCATGTCCAAGGATTCAATCGACGATATTGCCTTGCTCATGCTTTCAGCGTGGAACATGGCTCTCAAACCGTCGAAGATGCTCTGTATCCTATCCCTGCGGAAAGAGAGGTTCTTAACATTGGCGAGTGTTAGCTCTTCTCTTCCCTCTGCGACAGCCTGCAGATCATTGATGGCGGATCTCAAATCGCCGCCTGAGTTGTCTGCAATGCTTCTTAGAGCTTCGGCGTCAGTCTTGATGCCTTCATTCCGACAAATCTTGCTTAACATATTCAGAATCGTGCTTGCGTGTATCCTCCTGACCTCGATCATGAGGCAGAGGCGGTGGAGGGGCCTAATCTTCGCATCCCATTTGTCATTTGCCGTCAAGATTATCGGACTCATAGTCTCTTTTACCGCTTCAACAATGGCTGAAACTCCGCCTCTATCCTCGTCTCCGCTCAGTCCGTCTACTTCGTCAATCAAGAGGATCCTGCTCTTGGCGTTATTGAACAATGAGCCTAGTGTAGCCGACGAGCAAATGATCTTTCTAACAGTTTCTTTGTCACGCTTGTCACTGGCATTCACTTCGACGACTTCATGCCCTGATTCACTCCCAATGGCGTAGATCATACTCGTCTTTCCAGTTCCAGTGGGACCTGACAACAATACTGCTCTCTTATCAGGGATTATCCCTGCATCCCAGGCGGACAGCCAGTTTTCTATCTTGGCTATTCCGTCGCTGTTTCCCAGTACCTCGGATCTCTTCTTGGGTGAATACTTGTCAGCCCAAGTGATGTTACTTCTTGCGGCTGGAACTAGGGATTTATGGCTCATTGCGTACATCACTCTTGGGGGGAGTCATCTTGGTGCCAGCGCTGGCGAAGTGGGCCAGGAGCGTGCTGAGCTGAATCTCCTCGTTGGCGCCTTGGGTCAAACGGAAATCAATCTCTCCAATTGAATCAGTCAGCTTGATCTTCTCAGAATCAGGCACTTTAAGGCTAAAAATCTCCCTGTGAATTTGCTTGATAACATCAGTTCCAGAAAGACCGTAGTTTATGAGCAACCCGTGCAACATGTTCCTGGCTTCCAGGAAATTGCCGCTGAGAGCCAGCTCAAGCATCTTAAGAACCTCTTCAGGTCTAGCTCTGCTCGCGACCCTGTAGACAACCTCGTCACTGACCGCCGCCCCCACAGCTGATGCTCCCTGCAGAGCATTTATCGCCCGCCTTAAGTCACCACTGGCAATATAGAGAATCGCTTTCAAGCCCGATTCTTCAAGTTTCACAGACTCCTTCTCGGCAATAAACCTCAACCTTTGAGCAATATCCTTTTCGTGTAAAGGCACAAAGCGAAAAACAGCGCACCGACTCTGGATGGGCTCAATTATCTTGCTGGAGTAGTTACAGAGAAGCGTGAATCTGGCATTTCTGGAATAACGCTCCATTGTTCGACGCAGTGCATTCTGAGCGTCCGACGTAACTGCATCAGCCTCATCCAGCACAATAATCTTGAAGGGGACATCGCTCAACGCTATTGTTCTGGCGAAATCCTTTATCCTGGTTCTTACAACGTTTATGCCACGCTCATCGCTGCTATTAAGTTCAAGTATGTTGCCCTCGGTTTTACCCTTATACAAGTCGTTGGCAAGTGCTAGTATTGCAGTAGTCTTACCCGTACCAGGCGGACCTGCAAAGAGCAGGTGTGGAACGTTCTTCTCCTTCACAAACATCTTCAGGCGTTCGACAATTTCCTTCTGGTTGGTTATCTCTGAGAGGTTCCGCGGTCGATACTTTTCTACCCATAACGGAGACTCGTCGCTCATTTGTCATAATCCCCCTGTTGATTCTGGTTGAAGATTGGTGATAGCGTCACATGTAAACAAGCTACTCGGTACTCTGTCAAGATAGATGAAATGGAGCACATAATTAAGTCTTACCTCGGGGAGGACGCATATTTACGAGTCTGTGTGGGCGGTTCATTCTGAGAACTACAGAAATCGGGGTACGGCTGGTTAAAGGGGTGGCTAGGGAGGTTCTCATCAATTCCCTAGATAGATTTGGAAACGGTGAACGCCCAAGTCTTCACTCGTTGATCATAGATTTAGTGCGGAAGTCACCAACATGGTAGAACTTGGGGACGCAGAAGTAGGGGGTCCAGTATTTGGCGCCTGGCGGCCATCCACTTGACTTCCTGCCTCCGAAGGGCAGGGTGATATCCTGGTACTGTGGGTCCTCGTTTATGAAAGCTATCGCCACGTCAATTCTCTTCACAATCTTCATGGCAAGGTCGGTGTCTTCACAGTATATGCCTGTGCGCATTCCGTACTGGGTATCATTTGCGAGCTGAACGGCTTCGTCAACCGTTTCGAACTCCAGTATGCTTCTGGCTGATCCAAACGATTCCTCCATCCACATGAAAGGTTTCTCAACCATGCTTTGCGACCGGACGTGCTTCTTGTCCAGTTTTATGAGGGTGGGGGGATAAAATGGATCTTCACGTTTGCCTCCCATGAGAAGTTTTCCATCCTTCTTGACGGCGTCCTGAACCATGAAGTCTATGGTGTCGATGATCCTCTTGCTGCCCAGCGGTCCGATCTCGGTCTCTGGATCCATTGGATCTCCGATTTTCAGCTTCAACGCTTTCTCAACGATCTTGTCAGAGAGATCCTTTACTATGTCCTTGTGCGCCAGTATCCTCTTCATCGAGAAACATTGTTGTCCACTGTTCGTGAAGCTTCCTCTTACAACCATGTCAGCGACTTTGTCCACGTCGACATTATTCATGATTATTCCGGCGTCATTTCCAGCCATCTCGAAGAGTAGCAGCTTGAACTTGCCATTGATGAACAAGCCACCTTCGAAGAAGGGCAGTTTCGTCGCCGTCGACTCCATATATTTCCCGTAGTCTATCAAGAGTTTCTTGCCCACATGGCTACTGCCAATGAAGGCGAAACAGTCAATCAGGGGATTGGATATGAATTCGGTCGTTGCTTCATCCCCTGGCATCAGGCAGACTTCGGTGCTCTCGACTGCCGGCATTCCTTCCACTTCTGAGGCGATCTCGAGGACCTTGAGAGGTGTTAGGGGAACTGCGCTTGAAGGCTTGATTATCACACTGTCCCCAGCGAGCCACGATGCGCCCGCTATGTACATTGGGAGGCTCATGGGAGTGTTCCTAGGTGAAAGGCCAGCAACCAACCCGATGGGTTCATACGTCATTACGTTCTTTCCCGCGATTGCCTCGACTTCCTTATCCTTTATCATGTCCGCTTGAACGTCGCACGTCAGATATCCGTGCTGTATCATTCCGCAGTCCCATTTAGCATATTTGTACGGCAACCCGCCTTCTTTGACTATGAGCTCCACAAGCTCCCTCTTGTGCATTCTAACTGATCTGCCGAGCCTTCTGATGAATTCTATGCGCTCACCTAAGTCGGTTTTCCTCATTTTCTCCTTGGCATCGCTAACCTTCCTAATCTTCTCTCTCAGAACATCGATGGTATCCGCCTGGACCTCCTGTATCACTTCGCCTGTGTACTTATTCGTCACTGATATGACAGATGAGCCAGCCATTGTGGAAACCCCTTTCTAGCAGAGTGAGATTAAAGCAGGGTAGTAATCCGGATTCATTAGACGAGGAATGGTTCTGCTTCCAGCTCAGCCCTTGCGGAAAACACTGAGCAAGGATTCAGATTTGAGATTCCTTCGTTGGGCTCACGATAAAAATATGTCTCTACAACCCCCCCCTCATATTCGACAATAACCGAATTCCCGCCTGAGAATATGCCAAAAACGAATACATCAACATTGACACGCAAGATCTGTTACTTCTGCGGTTGGCGTGTTTTTGGATGGAAGGCTTTTATGCGGAAGGAGGCTTAGTTTGGGCGCGCAAGCATTCAAAGCGATCAGGCAGAGCTGCACACCAATTACGTTAACCCATCCAAGACTTCTTCCCTCTGCGCGATATGTGGTTCACCAGTAACCGAATGTGCGGGGAGGAAGCTCTACTGCCCACGCTGCAACAGGCTCGTGGACAGGGATGAGAACGCGGCTTTGAACATCGCGGGCGCAGGGCTGTGGTTCAGCCTGAAGGGAGCGGCAAGTGAAGCAGCGAAGGGGAACCCCGAACACGGAAAGGCAATCCCCAGAGCAGATGCCACCCAGTTACCTCTTAAACCGAAGAGGTAACAGAACCAGACGCAACAAGGGTAATAAACAGTGGATAGTCGTAGAGCAAGAAGAAATCGGCGGTGTTCTTGATTGGCGAGTTCGAGAGAGATCTACAGCGAGCTTGTGAATATTGTCGGGACTGGAAATGTCAGTGATGACGAGATAATCCTTTACTCGTACAGTGAGGACTCCAGCCCATTTCCTTCAAAGAAACCCGCGGTCGTCGTGAGAGTAGGCGACACGGGCGAGGTATCACAGATCCTAAAGTTCGCCAACAAGACGAAAACTCCAGTCGTTCCGACGGGAGGAAGAAGTAGCATAAGTGGGGCTCCATTGCCAAGGGTTCCTGGTGCGATAATGCTGGATTTGACTAAGATGGACTTGGTCAAGGAAGTCGATGACGATACACTCACCGTCACTACTCAGTGTGGCATGAGGTGGGCCCAACTGATACATGAGCTGTACCTGAAAGGTTACAAGCTTGGCTTCAGGGGGCCATATGGAGGGAACGCTGGGACAATCGGTGGCTCGCTCAGCGTCAACACCGTCGGATGTGGCGCAAGCAAGTGGGGCGGGGCCTGCAATAGTGTAGTCAGTATCGAGGTCGTTCTGCCCACAGGCGAGGTAGTGAGAACTGGAAGTGCTTGGAGTCCGGTAGCCAAAAGATTCTCCAGATATGCAACTTTCAACGACCTCACTGGTCTCTTCTTGGGAGACCATGGAACCCTGGGTGTCAAGACTGAGGCTACACTCAAAATCTATCCGCTGCCAAAAGGAACCGCCTATGCTGATTATGGCTTCAGCAGACTCAGTGACTGCGTGAGCGCATTCCACGAACTTCAGAAGCTGGGGATACCTGAAGAAATCATCATGCTGGGAGACAAGGCGTCGATCGGTCTGTTGGCCGAGACCTACCTTGAATCTTTCCCTGAGGTAGAATGCGTATTCGCAGTCGCAATCGAGGAGATTGACAGCGCTATCTCTGACCGAAAAAAGGCACTATGTGACGAGGTGGCAAAGAAGCACGGCGGCAAAGCACTGGGATCATTTCTAACTAGAGCCCATTGGCTCGACATGTTCAACATGACTCAGCCACTCTTCGATTCTGGGTTCTGGTTCAACACCTGCCACATAAGACCAATTTCAACACTGCCTGAGATAATCGATGATGCCCTGAGGCTGTTTAAGAGAGAGAAAGTGAACGAGAAGGGAATGAAGTGGATTATAAGCGCCTTGGGGGTTGACAGATGTTACTCCACGGCTTGGATAACTCTGTTCGAAGGAGATCCAGCCAAGCGGAGCGAGCTCGAGAAGGTTTGGAACCAGCTCAAGGAAATGGAACTCGAAAGCGGTGGGGTTCCTTACTGGGCAGGTCCGCTCTGGGAGCCTCATGTATTGCCCAGAGTCGGTCAAGGGTTCTACTCCGTTCTGAAGAAGATTAAGAGCGTAATCGACCCGAATTCAATACTACATCCTTCAACATTCGGACTGTGAAGGTGAACTAAGTTGAACTACCCGTCGTTGGACAAATACCTCTCCCAGATGGAAAAGTGCGCGAAGTGCGGAGATTGCGCGTACGCGGTGAAATTGACGACCTCAAGGAAACCGATATCGATGCCCTGCGCCGTCAGAAACGTTCTTGGATTTGAGGCCTATGATGCGCGAGGGAGAATAATTGTAATGAAGAATCTCTTGCAGGGAAAGATCGAAGCCGACGAGAAATTCCTAGATTGGCTATATACGTGCACTACTTGCGCAAACTGTAAGGAGACGTGTCTTGCCGTGCCTGACGGCATAGACACACCATCCATGGTGGAAGCGATGAGAAAGGATGCGGTCGCTCAAGGACTGACCCTAGACAAACATCTCACAATCAAGGGCTTCACCCAGAACCAGCATAATCCATACGGGGAGCCGCATTCGAAGAGAAGGGAATTCCTTAGGACTGAAAAGTTGCCTAGCAAAGGCAAGGTAAGCTACTTCGTGGGTTGCACCACATCGTACAGACAGCAGGATGTCGCAAGGGCCACAGTTAAGCTTTTGAAGCACGCTGGAGTTGATTTTGCTATGCTGGGGGACGAATGGTGCTGTGGCTCGGTGCATCTCAGATTGGGATATGAGGAGCTTGCAAGAGAGGTAATGGAGCACAACTTGGATGAGATCGACAGGGCCGGTTCGGAGACTGTTGTCACAACGTGCTCGGGGTGCTACAGAGCATTAAAAGATGCTTATCGGAGCCTCGAGAGCAGTGAAGGCTCAAGAATAAAGATCCTTCACATAACGGAATTGCTTGACCAGCTAGCCGAGAAAGGGAAGATATCATTCTCGGCCAAGAAACTAGCTAGAGTGACTTACCACGACCCCTGCCACTTAGGGCGTCATGGCGGCGTCTATGAAGCCCCAAGAAGACTTATTGAGAGAGTCAAGGGCGCTCAACTTGTGGAAATGAAGACGAACCGGAGCTACGCTCATTGCTGTGGCGCTGGTGGAGGAGTGAAGTCCACTCACCCTAACCTTGCAACTCAGGTTGCCAGACAAAGGATCGGGGAAGCCCTCGAAGTCAACTCAGATCTACTCTTGACCGCGTGCCCATTCTGCAAGACAAATCTATCTGACGCGTCAAATGACCTCATTAGAGTCCAAGACGTGGTCGAATATCTTGCCGACAGCCTAAGCACAGCACCCGGTCCAAATGCGCTCCCTGTTCAGCAGTTGGGGGCAAGCGAACTCGGTGGCGCTGATTTCCAAGCTTATTTGGGGCGCCATCCTGAGATATTCGTAGATCTCGTCAAAGATTCAATTCTTGACTTTGCCTACTTCAGGTCATGGAACTCTTTTGACAAAGGGGAAAAACCCATAGATGTATTCAATGTGAAGCGAACCGAAAGCGGGATCGAAATTAAGCTTGGTCGAGCTGAGAGAGCCGACGTGGCTCTGAACTTCTCACCCGACTCCGTCAGGGATTTGGTCGCAAGCGCCAACAGGGACGAGTATGCAAAGAAATTCGGCCGCTTCTATAACGAGCCTACCGAAGACAAGTGGATAGACTTCATACTGAACAAGAGTACCAAGACTCTGATAAGAATGGGCTATGGGAAATTCGCCAGAGAAGCAGGAATACTTCAAGAAGAAGAGTGAGCTACCAACCCTGAAGCGTGTGGGCTCGCCAGCTCGATTATTGCAGGAGCCGAGCCAAGCTGATACAAGGCTGGAACCCGATTTTCTATTTTGCATCAGGGCTGCTAATCTGCTCCATGAACCCATAACGATTCGCCCAATTTCTGTAGCCAACTCTCCAAAGTGCTAGCCGACTCTTGTTCACTTTGTAATCCAAATCCCAGGCGCCTGATCCTTCTTTCATAATCTTCGAGTAATTCGAGTAGTAGGTCTTAGCGTCAGGCGAGGATGACATAAGTTCGACAATTGCTTCCTCCGTGAAGTAGAGAATCAAGTCAGGTGTTTCCGATGCCGCGCCGATACCAAGTTCCAAACGCCGTTCGCTGGTCTTCTTTAGGTGAAACAGGACTCTCTCATTACCATCAAGCGTGGGACTTCTGACATGGTACTCCCAAATTGCCCCGATACTGAGATCCATCATGAGATCGGGATGACTGGGGTAGTACTCTTTCACCATCTTCAGTAGCTCTCCAGGCGTTGGAGTGGAAACATCTTTGCCTTTTGCCGGAGACAAAACGGGGCACCACCTCTTGTTCAGGGAGTCACGCCTTACTCGAAAGCAGCATAAAAAAGAAAAAGAAAGTAGACAGCAGGCGCCTAATGACCTTACGGCATTAGGTTTACCTTACAGCCTCTAGGATGGTTCTGAACTTGATGGCGTCTGGGAGTGGTCCTTGGATTCTGAGTTGGCCACCCATGTAAGCAGAGGTAGCGTCAATCTCACCCTTCAGCATACCTGTGAATGTAGCTGTATCTGCCTCGAGGGTGATGTCTGCAGACGAGTGTGTTCCCGAAGTTGGACCGGCTGCCTTCTTGGCCTTGAACTCGACGTAGAATGGTGCCCCATCACTGACTGAAAACTGCATGATACGGTCCCAATCCTCAAGCTCAGCTTGGGCTGCCGAGGACTTGTTTATCTGACCGACTAGCCCACTCATCGCGTCCATAAGCGGTGAACCTTTTCCTGCTGGTTTTCCTGCTGGTTTTGCTGCTGCTGCTGCTGCTGGTTTCTTAGACATTTTACCTCGTTCCTCCTTATTCTACGAGAATAGAATCCCAGAATTCGTCTATAAATACGTATCTAGGCAATGAATAAAGGTTAAGCTTGTTCCTTATAAACTTGAGTATTGCTTCTTCCTCGGAAAATTTTATTCCGTGGCGGGCAGATCGCATGCGTCAGAGAGAGGGAGAGATTCTTCTGAACGAAAAGGAAACTCGGGTTTCATGAACTGGGTCAACGGGGCGAGACTGCGATCTTTTCCGCTGACACCAAGTTTAAGAACAAATACCACGGAACTAGGTCGCCCCGCAAATTGTGGGAAATCCGCTGAGGATCCTCGACTATACGATCTTGGCTTTTTGCAGCTTCTTGATCTCCTCTCTACTCATTCCCAGAACCTGTGACAATAACTCGACGGTGTGCTCGCCGAGTTCAGGGGGTGCGCTTCTAATAGTCAAGGGCGTGTCTGAGAGCTTGATAGGGGTCCCGATCTGCTTTATTCTGCCGGCGACTGGGTGGTCAATCTCGATGAGCATCTGCCTGTGTAGCACTTGAGCGTCCTTGAAAACCTCCTCGATCGAGTTTACGGGTCCGCATGGGACATCAGCCGCGTTCAGTTCCTGGATCCACTCAGAGAGAGTCTTACCCCTGAACGTTTCTCTTAGGGTAGTGAATAGGCCAGGTTGCTCGACGGGATTCATGAAGTTTACCCTAGTAAGGTCTTTCCTGCCCAAGGCGATACAGAGGTTCTTCCAGAACCATTCTTCAAGGATCCCCAGTGTAAGGTATTTACCATCTTTTGTCTCGTAGACATTGTATGCTGCTAACCCCCCTGAAAGCATCATTCTACCTCGCTCGGGTGATCTGCCTTCCCCAAAGTACTCTGCGGCATGAATTGAAAGCCATGACACTATTCCATCCAGCATGGAGACGTCTACGAATTGACCTTTCCCTGTCTTCGATCTAGACAAGAGAGCAGCCAATATTGATGTTGTAGCAAGCATTCCTCCAGCACCAATATCTGCGATCTGAACGCCAGGTATGACGGGTGGACCATTCTTTTCTCCTGTAATGCTGAGTATCCCTCCGTAGCCGATGTAGTCAATATCATGGCCCGAAAGGTTGCTGTATGGCCCGTGTTGACCATAACCGGAAATGGCGCAATAGATTATCCGCGGATTGATGACCTTCAGCTGGTCATAGTCTATATTGAGCCGCTTCGCCACTCCGGGTCTGAAGCTCTCCAAGATCACGTCCGACTTTGGTACGAGCCTGAGGAAGATCTCTCTCCCCTCACCGGATTTGAGATCCAGCGTAAGGCTTTTCTTGTTGCGATTCAGAATCAGATAGCGGTAACTCTTTCCATGAACCAAGGGAGGAATCCAGCGGATATAATCCCCAAAGCCCGGCTCCTCAATCTTGATCACTTCTGCGCCAAGATCCGCCAACATCAGTGAGCAGAATGGACCGGGCAGCAATCGTGAAAGATCCAGTACTCTAACCCCATCAAGTGGCAACGACAACGCGATAGTCACCCTCGATATTCTGCAACATGAAGTCTGTTAGATATGGCATCCAGCCTATAGCATTTAACGAGATGTTTATTTATTTGTAGTTAGTGTTAGTTCTGAAATCAGTGTTTGCTGGATGCAGCTATTTAGTCTATCGCTGGTCAGTGTTTATTCATAAGGCATTTCAGACCATGTTGTCGTGTGCGAGGATTGTGGAGAGTGTAACCTTGAGCGTGTTCAAAATCCTTGAAGAAAAAGCGAAGGTGGTTGAGAATGAGTTGCAGCCATACATCCCCCTGAAAGAGCCTAAGGAACTCTATGAACTGATGCGTGAGTACCCCTTAAGAGGAGGGAAACGCCTGAGACCCGCATTCTGTATGCTAAGTTGTGAAGCCTTCGGCGGAAAAATGGAACGCTCCATCAGATCCGCCACAGCCTTGGAGGTTTTCCAGAATTGGGCATTGATACACGATGATATTGAGGACGACTCAGATTTGAGGAGGGGAAAACCATGCCTCCATAGGATCTATGGTGTCCCTCTTGCAATAAACGCTGGAGACGGTCTCCATGTAAAGATGTGGGAGATGCTGTTTGACAACCGAAGTATCTTGGGAGACGAGTTGACCTTTCGCATATTGGACGAGTTCAAGCGATTGAGTATTGAGACTGTTGAAGGGCAAGCTATTGAGATCAACTGGGTCTCGTCGAAGAAGTACGACTTGATTGACGAAGACTACTATCGAATGGCTGGCAAGAAAACATCTTGGTACACGGTTACAACCCCCTTCAGGGTAGGCGCTATAATCGCAGGTGCGGACGAGCCCGTTATAGAAAGCATCACTGATTTCGGCTGGAAGCTGGGAATAGCCTTCCAGATCCAAGACGATTTACTCAACCTCGTCGGTGAAGAATCGAAGTATGGCAAAGAAATCGCGGGAGACATAGCCGAAGGAAAGAGAACTCTGATGCTGATCAACCTCCTCAACACCTGCAAGAAAGATGAGAAGGCAAAAGTAATGAAGATACTAGACAAGGACCGCCACGCCAAGAAGGAGACCGAAATAAAGTACATACTGGAACTGATGCAAGAATACGGAAGCATTGAATTCGGAAAGAGGAAAGCCAGAGAATTTGCGTCGCAGAGCAAAACCGTCTTGAACGACCACATGGCACCCAAGTTCAGATCCGACTCAGCTGGGAAGACAATATCCCAGCTAGTTGATTTTGTAATAAACCGGGAATACTAAGAAAGAGAAGGGCAACTGGTTTAACGTCTCGAGGATCAGGAGTGCCATCTTCTGTCTCTTGTGAGGAGCCTAGTGGACGAACCACTGCCAGGCAACAGGAATTACGATTCCAAGCTGAAGCAGCATGAAGAATACTAGGAGTGTCGTCAATAGGGGAACTGTGAGATTGTCGACGCCGAAAGGAGTTATGGCCTCAAGGATCATGGCAACAAAAGCCGCAATCAACGATATCTCAAGCATTAGTGGCAGGGTAAGCCCGACAGGCATAGCTAAAGATGGTTGAATCAATGGAACTATCGAATTGAAGTAGAACATGGTGGCCATCGCCGCAATAGTTCCAAAGACAAAGAGAGTTAATGAACCAACGACGCTCCGGCTACAGCCAAAGACTTCATACTGGGAACCGCTTCCGTATCGCTTCCCAATTAGGCATGCGAAGCCGTCGCCCCAGATCATTATCTCGATTCCGACTGCGCCCACGAAGAAGTAGAGATAATACGATCCATAGCCAAATACAGAAACTAGCAAACCGATTGAGATTATGTATAGGAGGGGTCCTATGATGTGTCCCTTTTTCCGATCCATGTCCCTAGCCATCGACTGAAACATGTCCCTAAAAGCCTTGACGCGACTCTTCGGAGTCAGGAGAAGGACAAAGACCGCTAGTGTCCAAGGAACCAAAGACACCACCCAAGAATGCTCGAAGAGGGGCCAAAAGAAAATAGCATTTCCAGCACCGATATGTACGATCTTCCTCGATATGTCAGATTTCCCCGCCTTACTTCTTTTTGAAAGGGCCGTCCCTAGCCCTATCACCGCGAAGACATAGCCGAACGCGATTACCGAAGCCAATATGTCATTTGGAAAGATACCGGACAAGCTTAGATCTTCCTCCTTCCATCGGCCCTTGACACATGCTAGTAGGTGCTGTGTGCATACAGTCACGTGCTTCATTGTTCTAAGTTATAATACTTGCTGATTGAATGAATCCCAATCATTCTCTGACATTTTTGTCTTATTCCGAGAACAAAAAGTATTTAAATTGATTTCCACAAGATAGGTAACTCAGTCTACTGCTTCTTTCCAAGTTCCTCACGGGTCTTGGGAAGCAACATTGCCCTGGTTTTTCATCAATAGCATCGATGTCCGCACCCGTGTGGGTTCCGCCACATAGCGAGTGGATGGCAGTGGAAGGTGAGTTTCCGTGTCTAACTCGAGCATAAGCGAATACGAGGACTTGGCCCAAGGCATAGCGGGAGAGATAGCACTATCTGAGGGACCTGGAAGGATAATGAAGAAGTGGAGAGAGAAATTCCAAGTTCCGCAGAAGGAACTTGCTGACCACCTCGAGATTTCTCCCTCGGTCATAAGCGACTATGAAAGCGGGAGAAGGACCTCTCCCAGAGTTGAGACAATAAGGAAGTTTGTCGACGCACTCCTGTTGCTTGATCAAAGAAGAGGAAGCCCAGTCTCCAGAGGGCTGAAGAGAATTGTTGGTACAGGAATTCCACCCGATATTTTGCTCGATCTCAGAAAGTTCCAAGCTCCCATCAAGGTGAGGGATTTCTGTGAGTACCTGCATGCCAGGATTGTTGCAGGCAAGGATTTTGCTGACAGAGAAGTATGGGGCTACACCGCAATAAACAGCGTTGCCGCCATACTCAGACTCGACGTCAAACAGCTCTTTGAATTGCAGAGGCAGACCTCTGGTCGCGCAGCCATATTCACCAACGTATCTACCGGAAGATCGCCTCTCGTTGCTATAAAAAGCAGTCAGATAGGCTTTCAGAACAGAGTGAACCCGACGCTAATTGTTCTACACGGTCTTGATCCAAACAGAGTGGATATCGTAGCCCTAAAGATATCCGAAACCGAACGCATCCCCCTGGCGGTGTCTACCATAAAGGGTGTAGACGAGCTAGTTAGAAGACTACGGACTTTCAATTCCTAGGAGGAGCTGCGTCAAACGTTTGCGTTCATGTCTGTTGCTTCCGAGAGATCAGGGAGTTTAATTCGGTCTCAATCTCCTTTGTGCGATTGAATGCTCGCGTCAGCGTAGAGTTCCTGCCATATTTCCTGAACCACTTGTCATATCGTTCTCTCACCGTGGTTCTCCCATTCTCCGAAGTAGTCTTATCAGCATAGCAGACTATCTTCTCTTCCATCTTCATCGAAACGGGCTTCTCTTCATTCGATTCGGATTCTAGGTCAGACTTATCCGCGAGCACTCCGCAAAGAACGTGCGTTTCGGCGATTCTGGCAAGGCAATCCGGATAGCCCAACTCACGTAGCATCTGCGCGCCAACCTTTCCATGCGCTATTCCATGCACCCTAGACCTTCCGATGTCATGAAGGAGGGCGCCGGCCTCAACCAAGGCAGTGTCGACGCTAACCCCGTTCTGACACATTCTCGTAGCGATTTCGAGCGAGGTTCTGGCCACAACCGTAGAGTGTTCTATGATCTTACTATCCAGACCCACTTTTCTAAGGAGGCGCAAGCAGCTCTCCCTACTCGGAATCCCACGCTTCAATTTCATGCCCGCCCAATTACCATGAAGCAGTAATCAGAAATCAACTATTCCAGAACCCTATCTCGCTCTCCTACGCGGGATCTTTCCCCTTCTGTCTATAGTGGAGTCAATGTCCGCTCCGGTCCCCACAATTGCGACCGGTACCTTGATCTTCTCCTCGATTTCCTTGATGAACGCTAATGCTTCTCTTGGAAGATCCTCCTCAGACTTTGCATCCTTGCACTGGGGGAATAATACGTCAAGTTTGGTTATCGCCACCTTCGTTGCCCCGTTAAGCATGGCGGCTCTTCGAGCTAAATCGAAGTTGAAGGGTGCTGCCCTTCTGAGTCTGCCCGTCACTGTCCCGTATTCAGTCCAGCCCCTCCTCTTGGTTTCATCCTCGTTCAGCTCTCCGGGGAGCTCTCCTGCACCCACACGAGTCACGAAGGACTTGAAGACAACCAACACATCATCAATACGAGTTGGACCAATGCCCACGTCTGCGCATGCCCCCGAAGCGCAGACATCCTTACTTGTGCAATATGGATAGGTCCCGTGAAACAAGGACAGAAATGTGCCCTGTGTTCCCTCAACTATGACAACATTCCCCTTGTCAAGGGCATCATTTGCCTCCTTAGAGGTATCCGCTAGAAATTCCTTCAACTCGGGTATATCCCTGGCTAGTTTGGTCAACCTCAAAGCTCTGTCTGCATTGCAGGGCCCCGTACCACTCCCCGTCGTACCCACCTTTGATGACAGATGAGTGTCTTGCTTGTCCCGATCTATGTGCTGTCGCTCTATGATTGCACATTGCCTATCGACCCCTATCCTTCCCCTAACCTTCGTCTTCTCAATCTCATCAAAGAAAATGCTGGGGTCGACTAAGACTCCTGGCCCGATAAGGAGCCTCGCCTTTTCATACGGGAACCCGCTCGGAACCTGCCTGAGCCTGACAGTTGTTCCACCCACGCTGAACGAGTGACCAGCATTCGTCCCCACACCGGCCCTAGCAACTATCGCAGGGCGATCTCTCACCGACAGGTAGGCAACAATCTTGCCCTTGCCCTCGTCACCAAAGAACCCCCCTACTATAACTGTGCAAGGCATCAGCAATTCACCTCAGCCGTCAAGACTCACGAGATACGCGTAAAGAAGAGCGGGATAAGCTTGATCTATTCCCCTAATAAAACCTATCCAAGAACACCTAGGAGCCCTAGGCACGTTAAAATACGGATCCTGCCTCCTTACCTGATAGATGCCGGGCCATGAAATAGAGTTTTGATCTGATTACAAGGTCCAAAATGACGAAAAGGCATTAGGATGAGCCTGGCATCGCTTTCGTCACCGCCGTCGGCTTCAGGTTCTTCGAAGATTCAAAGATATGAAAGCATGGGCTTGAAGGTGCTGCCAGTGAGAAGAGATTCCCTCACAGAGATATCGCCGTTTCTCCTCTCACTAAGAATCATGCAAATTGGTCGATTTGATTCAACGTTCGGGCGGAATTCCCAGAATGCGGATCTTGGCTGCGATTTGAGGCGATTGTTGGAGTGTAAATATGATTAATCCCCAACATTGCCTTGACATCATGCCGCTTGTAGGAAGCACAAATTGCCATGGGGTTCTCCAAGTGATAATGGCAAGACCTGAAGAAAGAAGGAAGAAGCCAATTATGAGGGTCCCAGTGGCAAGTGTCAACGGACAACCCTTGATGCCTACCACTCCCCAAAGAGCCAGAACACTACTAAGAGCCGGCATTGCTGAGAAGCGCTGGAACAAACTCGGACAATTCTACATTCAGATGCGGCAAGACATCGCATCAAACAGGCAGGGACTCTGCCTAGCGGTAGACACTGGAAGCAAGTGGGATGGCGTCGCTGTACTATCCACGATTGGAGTCATCACTAGTAGCATGCTCGTACTTCCCTTGGGGGTGGCAGAGAGACTTGACCGGCGACGAATGATACGTCGAGCAAGACGTCACAGGAAGACACGCAGACGACCCCAACGATTTGACAATAGACGCAAACCTGAAGGATGGCTCGCACCAAGCCAGAAAGCCAAAGTAGACTTCCGAATAAGGATCGTCGATGAACTGTGCAAAATCTATCCTGCAACCCAGTTCGCGGTCGAAGACGTGCACTTCAACAAATACAAAAGGCGCTGGACAAGGCATGCTAACACCGCCGAGCAAGGCAAAACGATGTTCTACAGGCACCTAAGAAAACTCGGAAGGCTTACACTCTACGACGGATTCGAGACCGCAGAGTTCAGAAAGAGCCTGAAACTGCAGAAAAATGGAGTTAAGCGAGAACTAACTTGGGATACACATGCGATAGACGCCATTGCAATTGGTTGCAATGACATTGGATGTGTCAATCCCTACCCACAAGAATTCTGGGTTTGGAGACGCTCCCAGCCTCCCAGACGACAACTCCAGCGAATTCAACCTAGAAAAGGCGGCAACCGAGTACGTTACGGAGGAACTTGGAGCATCCCGCCATTCAAGAAAGGCGACGTGGTTCAGTACCGCGGCGGTCTTGCCAGGGTCGGAGGTTTCAGGGACGGCCTAATTTCACTACACAACTTTGATCTAGATAACGAGCGCTTCACAACGAGAGCAAAGCCAGACGAGTGTAAACGACTCTTCAACCAACGAGTCTTCAGCAAATATGAAAGGCTTCAGTTAATCTTACCGCCGTAGCGCTGGGATCTCCTTGAGGTGGTTTGACAAAGCGTACAGCGAGTCAGTTACCCATGTATGAAGGACATGGGTTTGAGATGGTGGCATCAACGCAAGGGCTGACTAGCCTAAGGGGCAACTCAAGCCCCTCCCCGTGTCGGGCTATAAGAACGTACGAATGCGAGACCTAGTTCGTACCTCTTCGGGAGAACCACTGAATCCAATGGCTGCTGGAAACGGTAGCCTATGCCCGACTTGGCTTGGCGAAGGTCACTAAACCCGCAAGGGGGCGAATATCGCCACCAACTCTTCGAGATCCAAGCATGCTGTCAGATAACTCATAATATCTGCGACTCTCAGATAGCTAGGCTTACAATCGATCCCGGATTTTGACATGGCTACACAAGTGATGGTTTATGAGAAGGGATAAACTTAAATTGAACAAAGTACTTTTCATGGCTGAAATGAGGAAACGACGGTCGTCTTGAGCGCCGCGCGGCGCAGTGATGAGGCGTACAGCCGCTGATCTTTCCCGTCTATTGTCTCCCTGCCTCGAAGGCATTGTTGCTGGGGTATGATGTTTGGTGGGGGAGGTGGGAGACATCTTTTTATAGATCATAGCACACGAGAATATTGTTCTTGGTTCAGGGAGTTAGTGCTGCTTTATTTCTGTTTCATCATCGGTCCTACTTAGGAGTAGTTTCTGATGAAAGGGAATACGAAGTATGTTTTCGTGACAGGGGGCAACAGAATCGGATTACACGTTACCTAGAGGTTGTGTCGACAGCGTTTTCAGCTTCTTCACGAAATGCGTTTAAGAGGAATGAAGACAGATCCTATCACACATGGTGGTATTATTGGTGAGAATCCTCTTTCGGAAATAAAGATCCTATTCAGTTATTCTTGAGTAATGAGAGACTCATCTTCAGGTGTAGCAATGATGAGAGGCAATACCAAATACATTTTTGTAACAGGCGGTGTCATGTCGGGGCTGGGGAAGGGGGTTAGCGCTGCCTCGATTGGGAAGATTATGCAGTTTAGGGGTTTTGATGTTGACGCCATTAAGATTGATCCCTACCTCAACGTGGATCCGGGGACGCTGAACCCGGTGGAGCATGGGGAGGTCTTCATAACGGATAACGTTTGGGAGTTTAGGCCTGTTGAAGATATGATGCTCAGGATCTCGGAAATAGACCAGGATTTTGGCACCTACGAGAGGTTTCTTGGCAAGAGCATCGATCCATCCCACAACATAACTTCGGGGCAGGTTTATCTAACGGTTATCATGAGGGAGAGGCGCGGTGACTTTCTCGGTAAGACTGTCCAGATCATTCCACACGTCACAGATGAGATAAAGAGTAGGCTTAGAAAAGTTGTTGAAGAGGACAAGCCTGACCTCCTTATCACCGAAGTCGGTGGAACCGTAGGCGATATAGAGTCCAGTCCTTATCTTGAAGCTATTAGACAGATCAGGTTGGAGGAGAAAAGGGAGAATGTTGTTCTGGTTCACGTGACCTTGGTGCCTTACCTTGAAACCGTGGGTCAATTGAAGTCGAAGCCTACGCAGCACAGCGTCAGGTTGTTGCAACAGGCGGGTTTGCAGCCCGACGTGATACTTGGCAGAGCCGTAGTGCCACTGACGACTGATGTCAAGCGGAAGATCAGCTTGTTCTGCAACGTCCAGCCTGAAGCCGTCATATCAAACCCAAATCTGGAAGTCGTGTATGAACTTCCAATACTATTCGAGAAGGAAGGGCTAGGCGATCATCTATGCAAAATACTCGATCTTCCCAAGAGACGAGTAGACAGCAGCCATTGGGCGAATGTGGTCAACCTTTACAAGAATGTGACACGAGAAGTATCCATCGCGATGCCAGGAAAATACGTCGCGATTCCAGACAGCTATGTCAGCATCAACGAGGCTTTAAGGCATGCTGGCGCGGCTTCCAGCGCGACCGCAAAGATCAACTGGATAGATACGGAGCTAATTGAGAAAGAGCCAGAGAAAAGGAAAGATCTTCTGAAATACGACGGAATCCTTGCGACGCCGGGATTTGGCGGGAGAGGCGTGGAAGGAATGATCTTGACTGCTCAGACGGCTCTGGAATTCGGGATGCCTTACCTAGGAATATGCTACGGCGCGCAAATGCTCTTCATCGCATTCTGCAGAACGGTGTTGGGCTTAAAGAATGCCAACACGACTGAAGTCGAGCCCGAGACACCGTTCCCCGTAGTTGACTTCCTTCCAGAACAGAAGCTAATAGATAGCAAGGGCGGGACGATGAGGCTAGGAGGGCACGTTGTTAAAATAAAGAAAGGAACCAAACTCTACAGCGCCTACGGGAAAGACGCGGTTGTCGAACGGTTCAGGCACAGATATCATCTAATAAGCGATTACATGCAGCAAGCGGAGAAAGCCGGGCTCGTAGTATCAGCTTATGATGAAACAGGCAAGATCATCAACGCTATCGAAATTGGAGGGAACGCATGGATCTTGGGGGTTCAGTTTCACCCCGAGTTCACCAGCAGACCTGATAATCCGAACCCTCTTTACTCTGCGTTTATTAGGGCCGCGATAGAATGGAGAGACGGAGGGAAGAAGACCAATCCCCTCAAATTGGCCGAAGTAGGTTCAAGGCAATGAGTGGAAGGCAGGGTAGCAGGAATCCCTTTGAACTCGATGAGACTGTCAAGAGCATCGCATCAGAAATAAGGAGACTCGAAGAAGATAGAAGCAAGCTGGCTACAGCTCTCAGGGATGTAAGACGCAGTCTGGAATTCACTATTCTCTCTCCGCAGATCATCAGGGACATTCTCGAAGAGAGGTTTTCTTACGAAGTCAAACGCACGGATCTTGTGGGACTTCGAGTCGCAGGAATAGATGGAGGCATAGTGGCGCGATCGTACCAGAACATAGACCTAATACTCACTAGGGCAGTAGGAGCCATCTTTACCTATAGGCCGGGTGGCAAGCTTGAGGTTGGATACTTTCCGGAGGAAACACCTCTCCCAAGCATAATCTCAAATCTCATGCCTTCCTCGGTCTCAGATTTCGAGCTCAGAGCATCGATCGAGAGGATTACTTGTGAGTTGCAGCTTGCCATAGCTTTGCAGGATTATGCCAAGGTTGACCTTATCATTCTCGACGGATCGATCGTGCCCCAGCTCAGCGACAGGCCCCCATTTTACTCAACGCTAGGGAGTAGATACAGGAAAGTCGTGGACCTGTATGAAACGCTTTACAGACTGTGCATGGATACGGGGACGCTTCTGGCTGGCGTTGTAGAAGACAGCCGGAGCATAAGGTACATGCAAATCCTCGGTAGATTGCTCCCTCACCTGATAGAGAAAGTGCCATCACTTAAGAAGATCCTTGAATTCGATTACAGGAGGGTCGTCCAGCAGACCAAGGACGCTGATCTTTTGGAGAAGGTGCTGGATCCGGGAGAGAGGACGTCGGTCTTCCACTACGCGGAGTCTGACTCAGATTACTCAGCTTTTGGCGACTTTAGTAGCAAGACGTGGGCAGATCTCGTGAATGTTTTCTATCTTAGAACCGTGGAGTTCGACAAACCGATCAGGGTCGAATATTTGGGAACGGGATCCAACAAGGTTCTGACGGCTAGAAAGATAGCGTCGGCAATCTATCCTCTTTCATGTCATCATGCGCAATACGGTATCCCCTCAGTTCTGATTGAGGCGGATGCAAGGGCACACCTGCGTGACGGTGACATAGAGATAATATACGAGCAGCTTATCGAGAAAACTGGCAACCCTCTGATGCTAGCCAAGATTAGAAGGGAAAGGCGACCATTCTGGTAATCCTAAAGGTTATCTATTCCCATCTGAATGATAAGGTGAAAAGTGAAGATGCAAGGAAAGGAAATCGGATCGGTGGTTTGCACTATTGATGGGCCAAGCTCAACAGAGTTTAGCTTCGTTGTGACAAGATCGACTGAGGGCGATGTACCAGTCAGGAGAGGACAGCTCGTTGAGCTCAAGGGAGAAGAAGGGGAAGTCATAGGATCCGTAACTGAGATCCTGAAGACCAACAGGTACTTCGAGAGGGCTGAGGCTGTCAAGGAATTTGAGAGAAGCGCCCCAATTAGGACAATCTTTCCAGTTGACAGGTGGGAATATGTAATCGCAACTGCAAAATTGATGGGGGTGCGCAACAGTGCAAACGGAAGATTCGTGAAGGCGGATTACCCACCAAGCCCCGGTGAAAAAGTCTACCTAGCTGAGGATGAACTGATATCCGACATTTTGGGTTTCGAACGCGAGGATGGGTTATACCTCGGAACGCTCTACCAGCACAGCACGAAAGTGAGCCTTAATCTCACGAGGCTTCTGCAGAAACATGCCGCCTTACTCGGAATCTCCGGCGGAGGGAAGTCGTATCTTGCCTCTGTGATGATCGAGGAGTTGCTCTCGCGAAGAAAGGAGCAGGGGCGTTTAGCCATAGTTGTCGTTGATGTTCACGGAGAGTACACTTCTCTTGCAGAGAAACCCAGTGAAACCAGCATTGAGGATTACTCGGGTAGGGTTACAGTCGTCAAGGGGAGTTACTTTGAAATCGCCGCGCGCCACCTGAGTCCGGTCCTGATGATGGAGCTCGCTCCTCAGATGTCGGTGATCCAAGCTAGGGAACTAAGCAGAATATTCGATGGCGTGAAGAAGAGGTCGATGGAGTCGAAACAGCCATTCTCCTTGCCAGACATAATCAAAGACGTGGAATCAGACGAACACATAAATCCAAGGAGCAAGGAGGCTTTACTGGGGTGGCTCTTTGACCTCGAGAGCCTGAAAATCGTCGGACGTGAAGAGAACCCTAGCCTCGACGACGCGTTGGCGCCTGGTAAAGCGGTGATAATTGATCTCAGCGACACCGTGAATCTGCGCAGGAAGCAGATTATCGTCACCTATCTCGCAACGAGGCTGTTCTCGCTGAGGAGAAGAGAAGAGGTTCCTCCCTTTGTGATGATCCTAGAAGAGGCACACCAGTTTTGCCCTGAAGGAAGCAAGATCCGCGCGCCTTCGAGAGGGATCATTGAGACGATAGCGAGGGAAGGAAGGAAATTCTTTGCATCACTTGTCCTGATCAGCCAGAGGCCAGTAAGGCTATCAACAACAGTGTTATCACAGTGCAACACTCACATCGTGATGAGGGTTACAAACCCCTATGACCTTCAGCATATCGGTGAGAGCAGTGAGGGTATTGATCGTCCTGCTCTCGACATTATCTCGTCCCTGCGGGCAGGGGAAGCGCTCATAGTGGGCTCAGCAGTGAATTTTCCGATCTTCATGTCAATAAGAAAAAGGAAGTCCAACGAGCCTCGGCTTTCAAGAAGCCTTGAAGAGGTTGCTAGGCGCTTCGATTCCTAGTGCCTGCTAGCGAAATGCTATAATAACCCTGTCGACGGCGGGCTCGCAGATCTTACGTACACCGTGGACTCCGGGTTCGTAGCGGGCTTTCACTAAGCCAGCTTCTTCAAGAATCTTGATCTGCGCTGATATGTTTGCCTCAGTCTGGCTCAGAGTGAGTGCGATTCTGCTGACATCGATTCCTCTTCTCTGAAGCAGTTTCATTATCTCCCATCGTGTCGGAGATGCAAGGGCTTTGGCCAGTTTGGACACGTCATCGCCGCTGATCTCGATCTCGGACATTTTGCATCAACTCACTAGATTAGCTACAGCCTGAAACAGCGACCGCGTTGGCGGTTGTTCTGTTCTGCTATACATTTAGTCCTCTCACTATTTAATATTTGCTTTGTCTATACAATGATCCCGGCGTTTCTATGCTTAAGAAAGTCTTTAAGCTTAGCAGCTCACTATTTTGCTCTTGATGGCGAGAGATGATTTCACCCAATTCATGAAACCTCTAAGAAGGAGGTATCCAGAGATTCGCTCAGCAAGGATCTTCAGAACGATAGACGACATGGACACGAAGATACTTGGATCAATAGAGCTAGGGATGCGGAGATTCGAGTTTGTTCCAATAGAAGAGTTGCTGAAGATGACTAGGCTTTCGAGGAACGACCTTGACTTCCGTCTTTCAAAGCTTCTCAAGAAGGAGTTGGCTAGACGCTGGGTTGGTTCGTACGTTGGCTTTGAAGTTAGTCAGGTTGGCTATGACTGCCTAGCGTTTCATGCGTTAGTCAAGGAGAACGTGCTGGAAGCTATAGGTCCGCCCGTGGGCGTCGGGAAGGAATGCACATGCCGCCAACTACGGCCTGCAGAGTGGTCAGCAGTGCACTGAGTCTGACGTCTACAGGGTTTCATTGACCTCAGGGGAACCCGCAGTCATCAAGCTCCACAGACATGGCAGAACGAGTTTCCGAACTGTAAGGAGGACAAGGGGATATGTAGCTGACAGAAGGCATACATCCTGGCTGTATATCTCGAGACTGGCAGCGACAAGAGAATATTTGGGGCTTCAGAGGCTCTACCCTGCCGGGGTATCCGTTCCCAAACCCATTGCCCAGAACAGGCATGCTATTGTAATGGGGGTAATCGAAGGTAACTCACTGGCGGAGTGCCATGTCCTGCGCAGACCTTCCAGAATGCTAGATGAAATCATCGAGAATATTAAGAAGGCCTACATCAAGGCTGACATTATTCATGCAGATCTGAGCGAGTATAATGTTCTGGTGACGCCGAAACTCAAGACTCTAATTATCGATTGGCCTCAATGGATTAGCTCAAACCATCCCAACTGGCGCTTCTACCTTGAGAGAGATCTGACGAACATACTGAATTTCTTCGAAAGAAAATTCGGAATAAGGAAGGAACTCTCAGAAGTTTTTGCTTACGTGACGTCTCCCAAGTGACATGCGTCAGCCAATCGGCTTCAGAATTGTCTGAGAGAAATACCGAGAAAACAATTGTTAAAGGAACCGATGATTCCCCAGCCACTAACGCTTGCCACCATCCATAGGCTTACGCCTTACGCTCAGACAAGTTCTCTCTGTGAGGGGAATGTTAGGGTTCGGTTCCCACGCACGGTCTGTACCCCTTTTGGGTATGGCTTTATGCGCGCACCAACCATTATTTGAATGCGCTCTGCACTCATTTCCTGGCGAATCGCCGGAAGGATTCGTGTCGAGTCCGTTCTAAGGGGTAGTTTCGACCATGCAGCTCCGGTGTTGCCTATCCCCTTGCTCCAGTTATCATCGATTCAAACTGGTCCTCTTTAGGAAGGCTACCGTCCCTTCATCGCTAAGAACACTACAGGAACTGATTTGGTTAAAAGGACTACTCTCTACGAAGAGATGCAGAGCGTCAGATGATCCGTCTTGTTTTTCGTGGCTTCTTGGCAACCAAAGAGAGAAGGGCGATGGTAAGAATCGTTGCCTTCTCCCTGTTGGAAAACATGTCTCCTCGATTCACACCGTTTATGACTATTCAAGATACCTTGGTTTTGGAATGATAGAAAAAGAAAGAAATGGAGTTAGGCTGGGCGTATGTTCGTCTGTTCTGTTCGAAGTGGGGTTGGTTGGTTCTCTTTTGGTTGTTTCTCTGTTCTGTGTTTCTCATAGTATACTCTCGTCCAGTAACCTCGCGTTGGTTTTTGAATACCGAGTCTATCACATCTTCTCGTTACCGCTCCATCTGTAACGTTGTACCTGGTAGCAATGTGTATCAAGGGCATTTCTTGCACTAATCGTTCTGGTTCTTCCTTCGTGATTGCTCTCCATTCACTCTGTAGTTCTCTTCTTCTTTGAATCTTCTCGGGTGTGTGAGCTTCAGCGGCTCTACGTGCTTTTTCCTTTGGATCACATGGAAACCATCGTTTTCTAGGCATGCTCTGAGTGTAGTTCTTCATCATCTCATTGAACAACCTGGCACCAAGGCACATGATGCATTCAGTTCCCTTTGTCTTTCGACCAAGTATCACTTCTTCGTCTGCGCGTCTATGAATCCTGTATCCCAGATCAAACCTATCTTTGACCTGTTCCACAAATCGGATGTTGCCAGACGTGATCGCTGTCGTATGCTGTATTCCGTCGCCGTCATAGTAGCCTAGTAGAAAGGCGAGTTCCAGATCTCTGCGAGGCAACTTCGGATATTCAATTCGCTTTGATTTTCTAGGGATAAGTCCATGTGTCAGAAGATCGTTGCCCATTTTTCTGCAGGCGAAGATAATCAGAGTTGATACCTTTCCGTTCTTCTCCGTCACGTGTTTCTTTTTGTCTTTGTTAAGCCCAAGGCAGTCGCAGTACTTTTCGATCGTTTCTTCGTCTTTTTGACTAAGCTTCATTACAATTTCCATTGCTCCAGTTCTAGAGTCTCTCTTGATGCAGCCGTCGGCGAAGAGAAATCCTAGCCAATATGCTTTCTCTTTCGTGTCTATTTTGCCAAAGTAATTGAGTTTCAGGTTCGGGTGGACTGTATTCGCTTTCCACTTCTCGTACCATCGCTCCATCTGAACATTCTTCCTCCAGGTGCTCTTTGTCATATGGTTTTTCAGTCCCTTCTCTCTCTGCAACGTTCTACGAGTCACAGCGCCTGGGGAAAGGCTTCGCACAGTGAATACATCCTTTAATGTGCACATCACAGGAATGCTCGCTAGCTATGGTTGCTTTCTCAACAGACTCTTCCCATGGCTTGAAGCTGGTGGGCTTTCCGTTTCGTTTGCTTCTTCTCCGCCCGTCGCCGGGTCGGTGGTTCCGGAAAGCCTATTGTGGAAGTTGCGGCTCCCGGGCTTTCGCGCGCCGCGCTTTTCCAGCCCGCTCACCTCGCCAGGCGTGGTGGGTTACGCTTCGCGTCTCGGTGCTCGGAGACCACCATCCGCCCTGGGAAACAGAGACTCAGGCTCTTTGCATCGGGGGCGCCACCCCGCGCGGTCTCACCCCAAGGCCCAAAGAAATACGCGCAACGGAAGTATTTAAGCCAACCATCTGGCGGGCATGGTTCTTCCCACCCCTGAAGGGAGTGGGCTTCCCTGCGACAGAATTGTAAAGCTGGTCACGTTCGCATCTCTCTTGAATCGCTGAAGACGATGCCGCTGGCACTCATTTCCCGCAGAACGCGGGGGACAATACCGTCGGGCGCTCCAACTGGTCGTGTGAGATCAATGACGAGGACAGAATCGAAGCCTAGCCTCTTTCCATCCATTGCGCTGTAGAAGACGCAGTAGTCCAGCGCAAGACCGCATAGGAATATTCGCTTGATCCCGACGGTGCGCAGGTACCCTGAAAGCCCAGTCTCGGTTTTCTTGTCGTTTTCAACGAAGGCTGAATAGCTGTCAATGTTTTGATTGGTTCCTTTGCGAATTATGAGCCGGGCGAATCTCGTATCTAAGGTGGGACTAAAGTCTGCTCCAGTTGTCCCACAAACGCAATGGTCTGGCCAAAGAATGGGACCGATTCCCTCAGCCGAATACGGCTCATAGGGCTTCTTCCCCTTATGTGCGCTGGCAAAAGACTCGTGATTGGGGGTATGCCAATCCTGAGTGAGGATAATGCTGCCACCTGCAGCATGAAACCTGTCAGCCAGCTGATTCACGCCGGGCACGATAAGATCCCCCTCCGCCACGGGCAGAGCACCACGAGGCATGAAGTCGTTCTGCACATCGACAATGATCAGTGCATCATTAGGGCGGATTCCCATCGCCTTCTCAATTCGTACTTTTGAGACATCCACGGGCATACACTTCCAGTATCCATTCCAAGGATCAAGCCAAGCAACAAGTCATCGAAACAGAAGGAAACGAAAAGGGAATTTAAGATTTGTCCGGCAGAATTGGCAACAGAAGATCGGGGTGAAGGGTCTTCAGATAAGGCATCTTGTCTACCTTTCAGTTTGAAATGTTCCAATGTTAACCTCAAATGCTACAACTGGATATTCCAGTTCGAAGTTTGTGATCACTTCGGGATGAAGCTCACCGAGGACGGCTACCCTCTTGCCTCCCAGAAAACCCGCGGCGACCCTTCCTCGTATGAAACTTGGGTTCTCTATTGGCGCAAAAGATAGCTGACTTGTATCTCTGACGAACCCGCTCACGTAGGCTGTGAAAACAGATTTTATCTCTGCAAAACTGGCAGTCGGGTGTGTCGCGGCTGCGCCACAGTGCAGTTCTTGACCTACGCCGGTCTCAGATCCCAGATTTGGGCAGCCCACATCCCCAACCTCAAATATTCTCTGAGGAAGCTTCTCATGCTTATTCGTTCTAAGTGTCTTAACCAAGCCTGGCAACAGTGATTCTCTCAAGATGGTGTACTCGGAGCTCACCGGATTGCGTAGCTTGATCAGAGGAGTCCCCGCTGTCCTCATGTACTCGAAGTGCTCTATTTCGTTGGTCAATGTGAAGTTCATGATTTCCTGATACCCTAACCCAATCATTAGTCGCCTGCTGAAGGCTTCAAGTCGTCTCGAGGGATGCGTTTTTCCTATCGTTAAAGATGAGGGCAACTTGGGCCTTATTTTTGAGTATCCGTAACCTATGGCAACTTCCTCGGCTAGATCCACTTCGTGAAGCACATCGACTCTGTAAGCAGGCACCAATACGCCTAGCTTGTCCTCGTCGATTTTCTTTACGCCGAATCGGGATTTTCTGAGGCACATTCCGATCTCGTCTTGTGAGAGTTGAAGTCCAAGTAACCTGTTGGCATAGGCAGATGAGAGTGATAATTCCATGGGCTCAAGAATCGGCGTGGTGGTTTTCTTCTCGCCTTCGGCCACAATGATGGATTCTACTTTTCCTCCCATCTCGGCAAGCTGGGTGACGACCAAGTTTAATGCGCCGTTGACTGAGTTGTGGGACGTCCCGGTGACATCTATGAAGAGATTCCTGGTGTTCTCTGTGACTTGGGTCACAGTCCCATTGATTATGGGCGGGAAGGATAGAACTTGGTCGTTCCTGTCAACTATAATCGGGAATCTTGAGTGACCTTCGACTAGATGCTTGTATGCTATCCCTTTTGGATGGGTAGACAGGATCTCGTCTAGGTCTTCTGGCTTGTCTCCTCCGAGCGGGGTAAACTTGATTGACTTTGGGTCGATGGCTTTGTACTTGAAAGGTGGGACCACTCTATCTAGATCGTGCAGTCCTATCGACGCTTTTCGCCGATCCCTCCCGATGGCCCAGTGGATGTCTTCTTGGGCAGCCATCAACTCCTCGATGTCGGAGCCAGATAGCCTGATGTCCCTGCAGATTGCGCCAACGATATCTGGTCTTACACTCTTGACTGACTGCTCTACAACTAGGTAGACGTTCCCCTTTTTGACTTCATACTTGGGCAGTCCGACTTCTATCTCCTGCAATCCTTTGAGTGCCCTAGCGACTCCTTGCTGGCTGGAGAAATCAGGTCTGTTCGGATTGTACTCTATTCTGATCCAGTCTTGGCCTTCATCCTCGATCTCCACGCCGATCCAAGGCACTATCTCCTCAAGCTGTTTCAGGCTGAGGGGCTTGCCGATTAGCGAGGACATCTTGTCGATAGCTAACTTGACTACTGGCACCTGTATGCACCTCTTTATCCCATGTCAGGAGCAGTTCTCAGCCAGTTCAACTCGTTCTTATACGGGGTTCGGATGTCGTCTGCCTCCGTTTTTGTCATAAAGAGTCTCTCGAGCCCCAGCCCCCATGCTAGCACCGGATGCTTGATTCCTAGGGGAAGCGTGACTTCTGGTCTGAAGATCCCCATGCCTCCAAGCTCTAACCATTTTCCAACAGTACGTGGCTTGCCGTCTTGATCAGTCAGCCTCCTCTCAACGTACGCGACGGCTTCGGCGCTGGGTTCGGTGTAGGGGAAGTAAGAGGGCCAGAATCGCACTTTCGGGAATCCAAGTCGGTTGTAGAACTCTTTGAGAATTCCCATCAAATCTGCCAGTGAGGCATCCTTGTCCATGATTATTCCTTCAATCTGATGGAACTCGGCTAGGTGTTTGTAATTGACTTTCTCATTTCTGTAGACCCGGTCGACAGAGAACACCTTGATTGGCGGGGTCGGATGTGAGGCGAGGTACTTGATGGTGGTGGCGGTCGTATGGGTTCTAAGTATCACTTGCTGTGCGATGTCTCTGCTCCACTTGTATCCCCATCCGGTCGACCCCGTCTCCCAGCCATCTTCATGTGTCTGTGCAATCCGTTTCACTATGGTCTGCTCAGGAAGCTTGGCCATAGAAGGCGTCGAGAGGTAGAATGTGTCATGCATCTCCCTAGCTGGGTGATCTTGGGGTTGAAACAGCGCGTCAAAGTTCCAGAATGCAGATTCAACCAGATTACCTTTGATCTCCTCGAAACCCAGCTCAAGAAAGATCTCTCTCACCTCTTCGATCAAGTTAGCGATTGGATGGATCTTCGCGATGGCCGTGGGTTCTGAAGGTGCCGAAACGTCGAATGGCTTGAAATTAGCCGTCTTCCAGTCGCCGGACCTGATCATTTCTGGAGTGAGTTGCGTAACCTCCTCGGTCACGTCTACGCCGGCGCGTACAGCTTCAAGTCCATTGCTCGTGATCGCCAAAGTCCTCGTCTTGTAGGTTGTGACCTCCGCCAGCCTACGTTTTTGAAGCAATTCAGCCACTTCCTTCAACTCCTGCCTTAACGAGGAGATCGGCAATTCCCGCCTTTCAGATAATTCCCTGATCAACTCCTCATCTGCAGATCTCGAAGGTTTGGCTGTGGATTTGAGAAACAGCTTTCCAGCATCCTTGGTGGCCGTAGCCCAATTCTTTTTCCTAAGCCATCCTAGCGCTATAGTAGCTTCTCCATCTGTCAGAGGCAGCTCTTTCTTAAGTGCGCCGAACTCGCTGGCTCCGCCTTTTCTGATGAGATAATCTAAGATTATCCTTTCAGGAAGTCCAGCCTTCGAGCACTTAATGCCCTCTTCGGTGAGTTTTACTTGCTTTTCCTCTGATTCGAGAATCGCTACAAGATTCTTCTCAGATAGCGAAGTGGAGGCTCCGAATATGGTTGCCTGATCAAGTCTCAGGATATCTACGAGTTCACGAACAGTGATCTTCTTCTTTGCCTTTGCCAGAGCATCCAAGACGGATGCTTCAACTTGGCCCAAACTTAACGACTTAGATGATGGCATCGCACGTTTCTCCTCAAGGAGGAGACCTTGAGCAGAGAATTCCTTTAGGCAAGGCTCTAACCTTTCATCACAAAGGTTGACTAACCATCATTAAAACTCTTTGGTTAACGTATTCGCCCGCAAGAGCAGAGTCAAGTAGCGTTTACCTGCTCTAAGAGCTGATGCGGGATAAACCTTGGAGGCAGGTCTCCAATGCGAAGCTATCGGTCCCTATTTCTGTTTTCCCTCCATCTCCCTGAGCTTCGTTGACCTGATTGGATGCCCCTCCCTGTCTAGAACCATCTCGATGACAACGGGAAGAAGCGGGCGTAGACCTTTCTTCTTTCTTGCTTGGTTTATTTCTGGGACTACTGATGCAGTTTCCTTGCTGACTACAAGCGCTTCTATTCTCGCGTCATCTGCAGTGGTCCCGAATCGATCTGAGATGGGTACCAGCTCTGCTCTTTCAAGAAATCCTTCTGATGATAGGAACTTCTTAATGTCCCCGACCCTGCGCTCGTATGGGTATATGAGTTCTCTTCTGGCCTTTCCTCCGAGCAGTTTCTCTGTCGCCACGCCTATGACCACCTTCCTCCCAACCTGGAATGCTTTTCGGAGTAAGACCTTGTGTCCTTCATGCAGGCGGTCGAAGGTTCCTCCCACGGCGACGCAACTGAATAGGGGCATTTGGGCAAGCACCGGCACAGAGTGTTTCTGTGAATGATTTATTTAAAAGGAAGATACCATAAAAGGATATTCTTAGTACGTGGAACCCACAGGGTGTGGAGATCGATGGGAAATAGCATGTTGTCCAGCAAGGAGCTGGAGGCCTACCGAAATGCAGGAAGAATCGCCTCGCTTGTCAGGAGAAGCATTGCGGAACTCGTTAAGCCAGGAGAGAAGATCTCAAGAGTATGTGTGCAGAGCGAGAATATGATCAGAAGAAAGGATGCAGTCCCAGCGTTTCCGACTAATGTTTCTGTGAACGATGTCACCGCTCACTACACTTCCCCGCCTGGCGACGAGACCGTGTTTCCCGAGAATGGGCTGGTCAAGGTCGACCTTGGAGCCTCGGTCGACGGCTACTTATCAGATACTGCCATAACAGTGGATCTCAGTGGCAGAGAAACTGCCATGGTAGGCGCAGCTGATAAAGCTCTAAAGGCTGCAATATCGGCTATCAAGGCAGGGGTTAGTGTTGGTGCAGTGGGAGGGGCAATAAGCAGAGTCATACTAGGCGCTGGGCTGAAACCCATATCGAACCTCACTGGACATAGTCTGGCTAGAAATGAGCTTCACTCAGGAACATCAGTTCCCAATATCCCGATGCAATTGGGACACGTGATGAGGGAGGGGGAGGTCTACGCCATTGAACCCTTCGTGACAAAAAAGGAAGGGAAGGGTTTCGTGAAGGAGTCAAAGAACACGTACATATTCAGCTGCAACGCCGATGCATCCGACCTGGGCGCCAGCGATTCCCCCGAAAAAGCTGTTTTCGGCGAATTCAAGAAGAAGTTTGGCAATCTGCCTTTCGCGCTTCGATGGATCGATCATAATATTGATGAAAAGCCGTTCAAGAAGCTTCTGAAGGAAGGGTTCCTAGTAGGGTACCCAGTACTAGTGGAGGCAGGTGGGAAAATCGTCGCCCAAGCGGAACATACCGTGCTGGTGAAGAAATACGGTTGTGAGGTGCTAACCAGTTAGATCTGGGCTGATGAAAGCTCCCTTTTCAGGTGGGTACCACTAAGACGGCGAGAGCTGGGTTTTCTGTGCCGGGACGGTGTATATCGATCTCACGAACATTTCGCCATCGCAGTCTTTGCATTTGCCAACATTCTTGTAAACATAGTCCCCCTTTAGGAAGTCTCTGACCTCAGTGTACTCACACTTGGAGCATTTCAAGACCGTTACAGTCCTGAATATTGGAGTTTGCCGGGGCGGGCTCCGAGCAGCACTTAGAAACGAGAAGAAAAGAGAGAACAAGAAGAAGCCCAGTATGAATGCAATGTAGTCTCCGGTCTCGATGCCCGCATAGAGGTAGGGAAGGCCAAAGAACAGGCAGATTAGCCCTATTATGACGAAGATTATGCGGACGCCTCTGACGGCACCGCCAGATCTGGGTGGTTGGCTGTCGCTCAAGGATATTGCCTCCGGGGAGTTTAGCCTACTCCAATAGTGTTCCCGATACCGGCGACGATGACCGTTGAGCCAGGCTTTGTTCTTTCTTTGATTATCTGTCTGATTCTATCTGAAACCTTGTCGGCAGCGTCGCTTATTTCCTTCTTCATTGGCGTGACTGCCTCTTCAATTGCTTCCTTAACTAGAATCGCGTCTATGGGTATCTTGTACTTCACGGCGGCTTCCTCAATCTTGTACTTCTCAGGACCAGGATCTCCTATTGCGGCTCCGACACCCTCAACAACGTCGCCGGTCGTTTCACCCTCAAGTTTACCCGCTGCGTCGACCATGATTATCCTGGAGATCTCTCCCTTGAACTCTTCGACCATCTTGGCGATTGCTTCCCCTGGCTTACCAACGCGACTACCTGGTCCCTTCGCCCTAACGAGGATCACATTTCTGTCCTCAATCTTGATTTGTGCGACAGTAACCTCCTTCGCAACATCCTCGTTAACAATCGGTTCTAAGCCGCTCTTCTTGTACGAATCCACGATGCGGGCGGCGACGAGCGGTCCAAGTCCATCGCCGATAGGCTTGCCTACGGAGAAGGCTTTTAGCGCTTCGAAGTATGACTTGGCGATCCTCATGATTTGTGCCAGCTGCATTTGCACCTGCATCGTGATCATCATGTTCTTCTCTTTCTTGCTGAGAAGGTAGTAGTGCCTGATAACCTTGAAGATAAAGTAGACGGCGCTAGCTGCTTCAATCGACCCTTCGAGGTTCGAGGCCTCGTCCTTGCTGGCAGCAGGAGCCATCCTTGCAACAGCATCCTCGTAGCTTGATTTTCTAACGTCCAGAATGTGATCCAACCTTTGGATTACCCCGGCTGGATCGAGGCTGACAGGCTCGATTGTCACAAATTCCAGCATTCCAGCAACCGCCTTGGATGGATCCTCTGAAGGTTTGCCAACATCCTTCACAGACTTTGTGAGGATCTCCTTAGACTCTACCGACATCCTGTCAAGCTTGAAGAGAGCCTGCTCTATCTGCTTCGTCATCCTCCACACCTGAAGAGCATTGCCATAGAAAATGATGAAGAAGAAGAAGACAAAATACAGCATGTTGATTACCAGGCCGAGCGTATTATCACTCGAACCGAACAACTGCAGTGGCACCAATCCCATATTACTGGTCTCCTATCACAGTGTTGATCCTTCTCATTTACTCTCAAAGACTAGCATGATTTGACTCCAGCTTTTTATAAACTTGTGTGTTTAGGCAATCGAGAAGGCAAGGCATTCGGTCGATTCCCGCAACACCAGAAAGAATCCACGCGCAGCTCCCACTACCAGCAACCCACGGATGAAATGCCCCGAGAAACAAAGAGTGGCAACAATCCGTGGTCGGAACGGGAACGGGTGTTACCCCTCGCCTATGACCGGCGGCGCACCGCCAGCCGTCCAAGCTTCCCGAGAGATCTCTCATCTCAGTACAACTTGCACCGCGCGAGGACTTAACTCTCACGGCCGAGGTTGGCACCTGGTCGGCTCTCACGTGTTGCCACCAAAGGTACGTGTATTATCAAAGAATAGTTCTTATAAACTTAGCGATATCGGGTTCTGTTAACTTAGCGTGGGACGGGGAAGAGTGTTAAGCACATTGGGGTGGTACCGTCTCTATTCAGTGGATCCCCTATGGGCACGTAAGTTATAGGGAGAGTGTAGTGGGGGGCTCGAAAAGGAGAATGCACAGGACGCGATCTTCTTAACTTGCGCGCAGGGTATAGAAGGTTGATCCAGGCTAAGTCAACAGAACCTAACATCATCCAGACGTAAATCAATCTGGGAACCTCTCAATCATGGCAAGTTCACGGGGGTATAGAGAAATGCTTAACTATCAGATTAATCGCAATCTAACTAGCAGGGGCTGTAGCCTAGCCTGGGTGGGCATCGGGCTCCAGTTATGTTGTATCCATTGAACGCGACCGTAATCGGGATGACGAGTTACTGGAGCGGCCCATACGGGAGAAACCCGAAGAGTGAATTGCTCGATGCGGGTTCACGCGGAAGTCGGGAGTTCAAAACTCCACGAGATCATGTCTCCTGGTCTGAGAGTCTCCCCAGCCCCACCTATTCCGCCGTTTTTCCGAAGTCAATGCGGATGAACGCATTGTGTGGCTCCTTTTGCAGAGTGGTAGGGGTGATATACTCGCGGTTTTACACAAGCTTTCCCTGCCATATCATTCTTCCACATTTCCTCTCGCCAAAATTGTTGACACGGAGTAGGTGGGTCAATCAGTTGTGAAAGGAATCAAAATACAGGATAATACTGCCAACTTTGGGAAACGGTATGTGAATAACACATGGAAACGTCCTTGACCCAGCACACTCTTGAGCTCTAAATAGGATCGACCATTGACGCTACTGGTGAAAGGGAAGTAAAGACTTGCCTATCAGCATGTGGGGGAACTTCCACATCTTGGGTGCGGTAACTAGCCATTGTGAAGATGCTACTAGCAGTGACGAAGGGAATGGTGGCGCTGCTTTCAGAACCATCAACTCGACCAGGATCTTTCCCAGTGGCAAGCTCCAACTGATGCCGAACACCTACGTTTTCGTTCTTTGCAGGTGCCGCAGACCTCTGATGCCAACAACTGCACCCAAAGCCAGGATTCTACTGAAACAGAACAGAGCAAAGGTTTTCCGTCTATATCCCTTCACGATACAGCTTAACTATGAGACCCATCACCAGGCGCAACCTATGGAGATACGGATCGACTATGGTGCCAAGACGCATGGCATCGCTCTAGTACAGCAGTGCAAAACACAAGAGCGAGCAGTCTTTCTCGGTGAGGCGCAGCAACGAAAAGATGTCAAGAAGAAAATGGACATAAGGAGGGAAATGCGCAGACTGAGAAGATACAGGAACACTCGTTACAGAAAACCACGGTTCAGCAACCGTAGACGACCAGAAGGCTGGGTGCCGCCAACTATAGCCCAAAGAGTCGAGTCAATCACAAGAATCGCGCGAACTCTAGAGAAGCTAACTTCAATTACCAGCGTAGTAACTGAAATCGGCATGTTTGATGCACAGAAGATGAACGACCCAGAGATAGAGGGTATCGAATACCAGCAAGGTCCTGGTCATGGCTCGAAAACAAGAAACAAGCGACCCTAGCGTACTTCAACTACATATGTCAATACTGTGGAGCAGAAAGGGGCATAATGACAGTAGACCATGTTATGCCGACAAGTAAGGGGGGCACAGACACCTGGAACAACCTAACATGTGCGTGCTTGGCCTGCAACAAGAAGAAGAACGACCGTACCCCAGAAGAAGCAAATATGTAATACCCCAAAACGGTAAAACCAAGAGAAGCGCATTTCCTGAAGTTTTGTGCACTAATGCAATCAGGAAAAACCAGACTTGTCAACGAACTGAAGAAACTTGCACCTACACAAACGGTATACGGCTGGCAGACAAAACGGAACCGGGAGACAGCAAATCTGCCGAAGACTCACTACTTCGATGCACTCTGCACGAGAAACATAAACCAAAAACCAATTAGATTGACAGGCAATGTTTACTGGATCAGACTCAGGAGACGCAACATAAGGCGAACACATCTCGTGAATCCCATGAAAGGAGGGAAGAGGCAGCCTTACAACCAAAATAAGGAACTTCAAGGATATAGGAAAGGCGACCTAGTTCGAACTCCACACGGACTAGCATACATAGTAGGAATTCTGACCTCAGGACAGCTTCAATATCAGACCATCTACGGACAAATACAGAAAAGAATCCCCAAGCAAGTCAAGCTAGTCGAGAGCACAAGAGGTGTCCGCTTCTTTCCAATGAAGAAAGAAGCCCGAGCCAAGTATCGTTTTGGAGACCAAGCGAGGCCTTCAGAAACTAGGGTCAGTGATGCTTAATGAGGCGTTAGGCATATGAACTATGTCTGGGAGGTTAGCTCAAATACCACCACGGAATGCATGCTCTAGTTCCGTGCTCTGGGAGTCTGGGTGAAGGAAAGCTTCCGCCAAGCCCAGGGTGCTCTACTCTCAGCGGCAACGTGAGAGCAACATCATCTAGACACACAGCTTCTCCCGACTTACCCGAAGAGCGACCTAACCCCGCTGATGTGCACGACAGGATCAGTGGGAGATATTACCTCTGCAAGGTACTGAGATCTGCATAAGAAGACCATCTTCCCCCAGCGTCCATAGTAGGTCTGTCACGATTCCCAGAACGGCTACACAGATCACGTAACAGGTGACAGAAGGAGCATGGAACTGTATCCGAGAATGTAATGACACGGAGGATCGGTGTCATGTACGCCTATCTGTAAAACGACTATGGAGGGTGATAAGCGCTCTGGCAAAGAGGTGGGTAGACAGCTTGGAACAGTGGAAATCTCGCTCGCAGCATGACCAGAAAGCTAAATACATAAACCAGAGCTACTGATAAGAGGAATAAGGGCGGGTAGTCTAGATTGGTATGATACAGACGGTGAAGTCCGTCGTCAATGTGGCTCGGGACCACGTGGTCGTGGGTTCAAATCCCACCTCGCCCATCCCTTTCTTGTGAAATGTTCTTGTCGGATTGTTAAAAAATCGAGTGGCCGTACGTTCACCTTTTTTAGAACGTGCGCCAGCTTGAGCTAATGGCTGATCAAGGTTCTCCATGCCCAGCAGTTCACGTGAGTGCGAGCTTCTATTGCAGAGACACTCTTCGCCTTGTTGTCTGGTTTCTCTATATGGTTAAGACGAGGACTAGGTAGCCTATAGAGGGGGTATCGAATTTGGCAATGCTAGACTTCGATTCTTATTCTGTCAAAGCTACTGGGAAGAGACTGCAGCTAATTGAGCAAGTAAGAATGATTCCAGATATACCCAAGCGAGCATGTTTGGAGGTCACGCTACTCACCATGAACTATCGGTTGTATTTCCTGTCTTTGTTTCTTGGAACAAGAGTTCAGTTATTTCAACCTGTCACTGAAGGTGAACGTCTAGTCATGGGGTTCCTAGTAGACAAGGACGTTGAAGCTTCAGAATTAACAGAGTTTGACAAAACATTTGACAAAATGCTTCATATGCCCAGAGATTCGCTAGAGGGGTATCTCAATAGTTGTTCTGCCTTTCATTCTGCACTTACGCTATCAGAGTCCAACTACACGGTGGCGTTCGTTCTGCTGGTTATTGCAGTCGAGAGCCTATCCAATAGGGAATACCCTAAGAGTCATGGCCATCTCAAACGCGGATTCAAAAAGTTCGTCAGACATTATCTTCTGGCAGACAGAGCATTTCTTCCTTTTGACTTGAAGAGGGCGCTCAACGGCGAACAAGAGGATACGCTTCTTCGGAGATTATTAGAATCGGTCTATAGTGAAATAAGATCAGGTTTTGTTCATCATGGAAGAGGTGACCCTATCGGCTCAATACTAGCTGATAGGGCTGGACTTGCCTACATAAGAATTGGTGAAGATCCACAATTATCTGAAAAAGAACAGCATAAATTTCTGAACCCTGGTCTAGGCTGGTTCAAGAGAATAGTGAGAGAAGTTCTACTCGAATTTCTCAGCAGGAAAGCAGGTAAGGAACACACTGACCTCCAACTATTGCTACTAGATAGGCTGACGACAAAATTGAAGGCTGGAAAGTCTATTGAGAAAGGTCAATCGTTAACACCCGCAGACTTAGAGCTGCAATGACCCTTGCATTAGACATTGTTCGTCTGAAGTTTTGGTGAGCGGGAAAGAAAAATCTGCCGCGTATCATACCAGTCTAGGTGAGCGTTAAGCTTCCTATCTAGACTACCCGCCCTATACTCATGGGTCTAATTGAGGCTGGCTTGGCTAATAGGTATTTTCTTTGCCTTTCTCGAATTGCTCCTCAAGGTGTTACTGTCTTAATCGGAAATATTATAAAAAAGAGAAAAGATCAACTATTACTCCTAGAAGAAGGCCTAATTGTCAATAACCTGTGTCGGTTATTCCGCTTCTGTGGAGAGGAAGGAGTGACTTCGGAGATGAGTTCTTCACTTGGCAAGGGGAGATTGGCTCGGAGGATCGCGGGTGAGATATCGCTTTCGGACGATCCCGGCAAGACGATGCGTAAATGGAGAGAGATGTTTCACGTGAACCAGGCCGAGTTGTCTAATCATCTGAAGATCTCTCCTTCCGTTATAAGCGACTATGAAAGTGGGCGCAGAAAATCCCCCGGGACAAGGGCTATAAAGAGGTTCGTTGAATCGTTGCTTTACATAGACGAGGGAAGCGGGGGTGGCGTTAGGAATGCGTTTGAACGTTTTCTTAGCGTTGAGGTTCCGACTGACATAATTCTGGATATAAAGGAGTTCAATTCACCCGTTAAGGGAAAGAGGATCCGTGAGGTTCTTCAGGCGAATGTTGTAGCCCACGAAGAGCTCCTTGACAGAGATCTTCTTGGGTACGCCATAATCGACAGTCTCGGGGCCTTAAACGAGCTTTCCGGAGAAGCCTTCGCCAAGTTGTTTTCTTCGATGGATCAGAGGGCCCTGGCGTTCACTCAGATCAGTACCGGCAGGTCTCCTCTGGTCGCCGTAAAAGTGAGCGAGAATAAGCCCAGCTTGGTTATTCTGCATGGCCGTGGGGACGTCGAGTACCTCGCTGTGGAGCTGGCTGAGCGAGAGGGAATACCGCTTCTGGTTTCCAAGTTGGAGTCAGCTGACGAGCTGGTGAGAAGACTTCGCGAGCTTTGAGTGTGTGTGAGAGAGATACATCTAGGTTAAACTTACGACACAGAAATTTGGAAATAGTCGAATAACTAATACTGCTATAATGAAAAGGTTTAAGAATGCCGTAGCCTACCTTAACTAAATCCATTGTTGCTTGAATGTTCATTTCTATCTGGGTTTGTTTGCAGCAGTTTCAGCTATCCTCAGTCGTAATTGACCAGAACTGCGCCATTCCTCTTTGCGGTGCGGGCGCACATTCGGAAGTGCCTTGGAGGGATATTTCTGTGATAATGAAGCCAGTGGACCCAGTCGGTATCGTGGGTTGGGGTGGATACATACCCCGTTACAGGCTCGCGGTGGAGGAAATCGCCAGAGTCTGGGGCAAGGATCCAAAAAGGTACAGGCAGGGTTTGTACGTCGATGAGAAGGCAATAGCGGGTCCGGACGAAGACTCAGCTACGGTGGCAATAGAGGCTGCAAGGAACTGTGTATTACGGAGCAAGATCAATGTAAAGGAGATTGGCGCTGTATTCGTCGGCTCCGAGTCGAAGCCCTACGCAGTCAAGCCTAGTGGGACCATCGTGGCCGAGGCGATCGGCGCCACGCCGCTAGTATTAGCAGCTGATTTCGAATTCGCCTGCAAAGCTGGAACCGAGGCTATCCAGTGCGGGATGGGGTTGGTCGGTTCGGGCATGATCAAGTACTCGTTGGCCATCGGGTCAGATGTCTCTCAGGGAGCCCCAGGAGACGACTTGGAGTTTACTGCAGCGGCTGGAGGAGCGGCCTACATGCTAGGGAGAGCTGGCGATAGCACAGTGGCGGACATCGAGGCATCGTGCTCATTTGTGACCGACACTCCCGATTTCTGGAGAAGACAAGGGCAACCTTACCCGAGGCACGGTGAATCCTTCACGGGCACCCCTGCCTACTTCAAGCATGTCACCTCAGCTGGTAAGACACTTATGGATGAGCTTGGCTACAAGGCGAATGATTTCACCTACGCCGTGTTCCATCAGCCGAACGGCAAGTTTCCTGTTAGAGCGGCAAACAGCCTTGGCTTTACAATGGATAAGATAAAGCCCGGGCTCTTAGTAACGAAGATCGGCAATACATATTCTGGCTCTTCTCCGTTGGGGCTCGCTGCAACTCTCGATATCGCCAAACCAGGGGACAAGATTCTGGTTGTATCATATGGATCAGGTGCTGGCAGTGACGCTTTCTCGTTCATCGTGAAGGACGGGATCAATGAGCGGAAGGGGTTGGCTCCAGCGATCAAGGATTACATAAATAGAAGAGTAAGCGTGGATTACTCGACCTACGTCAAATGGTATAGAATGATAGTAGCGCCAACATGAGAATGTAGAGGTGTTCAGAGTTGAGGAAGGTAGTCGTTACTGGGGTAGGGATGACTAAGGTTGACCAGCATTTTGACAAAGGGCTTAAAGAGATGTTCAAGGAAGCTTCCTCCAAGGCTCTTGAAGATTCTGGGAACCCTGTGCTAGACCATGTCTACGTTGCGAACGCGTATGCTGACATGATATCCGGGCAGGCCGACCTAGGGCCTCTTCTAATGGATTACTGTAGTGCGGGTTGTATTCCCGTCACGCAAATTGGTGGCGCATGCGGCAGTGGTGGCTCCGCTATCGTGGACGGATTCGAAGCGGTAGCTTCAGGTAACTGCGATACCGTCATGGTAGCCGGCGTCGAAAAAATGAGTGATGTTCCAACCAAAGAAGCCACCGCTATACAATCTATATGTGAAGACCAGGAATATGAGGCCAACTTCGGTCTGACTTTGGCTGGGATCAACGCCATGGCTGCGCGAAGCTACATGCAACAATACTCCGCCACTCGGGAGCAGTTTTCTCTGTTCTCTGTTCTGATGCACAAGAATGCCGTGAAGAATCCCTACGCATGCCTCCCGTTTGAGGTCACTACTGAGAAGGTGGCTGAATCATTTCCTGTTGCCGACCCATTGACTTTTCTCGATTCTTCGCCCCTGTGTGATGGTGCAGCTGCTGTGATAATCGCGTCGGCAGACGCAGTGCCGGAAACCAGTGGGCCAAGAGTTGAAGTCGCGGCTGTCAGTCAGTCCATCGACTGTGTCAGGATTGCTGAAAGAGAGTCTCTTCTATCGATGAGATCAACGGTTGCCGCTGCGGCTAGGGCCTACGAGTTGGCGAAGGTCAAGGCGACGGACATTGATGTATGTGAAATCCACGATTCCTTCACCATTACGGGCTTCATTGCACTGGAGGACCTCTCATTTGTGGAGAGAGGCAAAACGGGGATCGCTGTTGAGGAAGGAATACTCGCGAAGGATGGCAGAATCCCCACCAACCCAAGTGGCGGTCTGAAGGCTCGCGGACACCCAGGCGGAGCAACGGGTATCTATCAACTTGCGGAGATTACTCTCCAACTCAGGGGAGAAGCAGGCGGTATGCAAGTTGATGACGTTGAGATTGGACTGACACACAACATTAGTGGATTCGGTTCGCGAGCGACAGTCGGGATACTGAAGAGACTGTCATGATAGGAGGCTTGCCCTCAGAATGAGCTCAGCAAAGATTTGGAGAGAAATAGCACAGCGTTACCGGCTCGAAGGGTCAAAGTGTGCGAAGTGTGGAACAGCAGCGTTCCCCCCTAGATCTACGTGCCCGAAATGCGGGTCCACCGATATGAAAATGTACGCTTTGCCGAGGTCAGGCAAGGTTCTAACCTATAGCCTAATACATTCAATACCGAAAGGATTTGAAGCGAATGTTCCGTACCCGATTGCGCTCGTTGAACTCGATGACGGGACCAAGATAACATCTCAACTCACCGACTGCGACGGCTCAGAAATAGCCATTGGGATGCCTGTCGAAATGACGGTAAGGATAATCAGAGAGGATAGTCCATCGGACATCATAATCTACGGGTACAAGTTCAGACCCAAGATTATGAGGGAAGATAGAAAATCAGATTGAAACCATTATGTTCCCAGTGGGAAAGGCGGAATCACTTTGAAAACTTCTCGAATAGCCAACTTCTACAAGTTGAGCATAGGTGAGAGACTTGAAGCCGTTAAGGACTTTTCTGGTCTCACCGACCAGGAAGTTGAGACTCTGAAAGCTTGTGGCGGCCTCAAGCTTGAAGACGTAGACCGAATGATTGAGAATGCTGTTGGTGGCTTTTCGATTCCAGTGGGAATCGCCGTTAATTTTCTGATTAACGATAAGGACTATCTTATTCCCATGGCGATTGAGGAACCCTCAGTGATCGCTGGTGTGTCCAACGCCGCGAGGATTGCAAGGGAGAGCGGAGGATTCCACACCAGTAGCACTGAACCGATCATGATCGGCCAAGTGCAACTTGTTGGCGTCCTCGATCCATTTAGGGCAAGAACCGAGATCTTGTCAAGGAAGGATGAGATCCTGAAAATCGCGAACGACCAAGACCCTGTCCTGTTGGGTCTGGGCGGTGGCGCCAAGGAAGTGGAGGTAAAGGTCCTCGACTCTGGAATGGGGCAAATGGTCATAACCCATCTTCTCGTCGACACTAAAGATGCCATGGGCGCAAACGTCGTTAACACGATGGCTGAGGCCGTCGCCCCTAAGATAAGGGGGATAGCTGGTGGTGGAACCGTCTACCTGAGAATTATCTCAAACCTTTCTACGCGTCGTCTTGCGAGGGCTTGGGCTGTATTTCCAAGTGAAGTTCTGGGCGGCGAAGACGTCGTCGACGGAATACTCTATGCGCACGCTTTCGCTTCAGCTGATCCCTATCGTTGCGCAACCCACAACAAAGGCATCATGAATGGCGTTGCGGCAGTGACTCAAGCCACAGGAAACGATACCAGGGCAATTGAGGCGGGCGCTCACGCATACGCAGCTTCCAAGGGCGGGTATGCGCCCTTGACTTCTTGGGAGAGAAATGAAAACGGGGACTTGGTGGGAAGCATCGAGATTCCCGTGGCTGTTGGAATCATAGGGGGTGCGACGAATCACCCTCAGGCCAAGGTGAATCTTAAGATACTTGGCGTCAAGAGCTCAAGGGAACTGGGAGAAGTTATGGCTGCAGTTGGGCTGGCCCAGAATCTAGCGGCATTAAGAGCATTGGCGACAGTTGGAATCCAAGCCGGCCACATGAAGCTTCATGCGAAGAACGTTGCAGTGATGGCGGGGGCGAAGGGTGAGTTGATCGATAAGGTTGCTGAGATTATTGTTAGGGAGAAGAAGATACGGGTCGATAAGGCGCGTGAAGTGCTGGAGAATCTGGTCTCCAAGAAGTAGCTCTCCTGGCGTCTTTGCGTCTCTTCTTTTTGCGCACGGAAGGTGCACCTATTTTAGTCCGTCTTGGAGGATATGCTCTTTCCAGAGGCTTTCCACGCTACTAGGCTGGGCAGGCACCCGATCGTTAATTAAGTGGCTACAACTTAGTGTATTCTTGTGGTCCGGGTAAGGAAGTTGATCAGGAATGGAGAAGGAGAAACTCGTAACCTCAGTTCTATCATCTCTTTCTAGCCAAATTAGAGTTGAAGTTCTGAAGCTTCTAAACCGCAAGGAGACTGCCTCATTCACAGAGATCATGCAGTCTCTGGGACTCAATATTCGAACTGAAGCTGGAAAGTTTGCGTACCACTTGCGCGAGCTAACCAACGCGGAGCTTGTGACCGGCTCTTCGTACAAGGGTTACTCTCTGACTCCTCTGGGTGAAAGGGTTGTCGATTTCATCTACGTTTTGGAAGAAACAGCCTTGAAGCGCTCCCGAGAGATGTTCGTAAGAACATCTAGGTATTCCATTGAGAACTTCGATAGAAAGAAGATTGCAGAGTCGTTGATCCTCGAAGCTGGCGTCCCTGAGGAGACAGCGAAGAATATTGCCAAGGAAGTTGAAGAACGACTTCTGAAGATGAAGGTAAAGTACCTCACAGCCCCACTCATCAGAGAGTTTGTCAACGCGATCCTGATTGAGAAGGGAATGGAAGACTACAGGCACACCCTTACTCGACTCGGTCTTCCGGTCTATGATGTGACCGAGCTAATCGAGAAGAATCCCGGTCGATCTTACAGGAGTCCTGAGCAAATCCACTCGAAGTCTGGCGACGCTGTACTTGAACAATACATGTTACTCAAAGTTCTGCCAAGAAGAGTTAGCGATGCTCATCTCTCAGGATCTATACACATACCAAATGCGAACTACTGGGTGCTGAGACCAAACAGCATCCAGCACGATCTTCGCCTAGCCATTGGAGGGTTCAAGCCACAGTCGAGTGTTTTTCCCCCGCTCCTTAGTGGGAAGGTGAAGGATGCCGAGTCAGCTGTCTCAAGAGTATTGAATTTCACTCAACTATTTCATCACTACATATCTGGAAATCAATCTCTAGATCACCTCAACACCATCTTGTCGCCATACTTCAATTTGCTGCGCCCTGAGGAAGTGAAGCGGCTCGCCAGGAGGCTAATTGACGGGCTAAGGGGCATTTCAGGATATGGGATAGATGCTGCGCACTCTGTTTCAATAATCCTAGAAATCAACACTCACAGGGCCTTGAAGGAATATCCCGCGATCGGCCCCTCTGACAAAGGCTCTTATCAGGAATACGAAGGCTCAGCTAGAACCCTTCTTTCGGCGATACTAGATATCTTGATCGAAGGTGGGGAAGGCAATTTCCCCTACTTGTCGCCAAGTGTATTTGTCAGGGTATCCCCTGATTGTCTCTCTGAAGAGGAAATCCTGCTTAAGACCCACAAACTGTCATCACTTTGGGGTGCACCATTCTATATAAACGAGAAGCCTGAATGGCAGACTGAAAATGTGAACTATGACAGTAATCTCTGCAGACTGGATTCAAGCTGGATGCATGACTGGGAGCTTGGAACACTCAGAACCGGTAACCTCGATTCTGTATGCATTAATCTGCCGAGAATAGCCTATGAATCCAAAGGCGACGACACTCTGCTTTTCGAGAAACTCAAGGAGACTCTGGAGACCTGCAAGATAGCCCTTGACACCAAAGCACAGGTGATGGAAAACAGGATGTTTAGGGACAACGTCCTAGGAGCGCTGGCATATGCCTCAGATTCCGAGCAATACTATAGAGTCCAGAACTCAACCAAAGGAATCAGCTATCTAGGACTGCCGGAAGCCTCAAAATTCCACATAGGCGCATTGTCTGAGGAATATAAAGAAATCAACAAGTTCTCAGCGAAGATGCTCAAGCAAATCAGAAGCTATACGGATATGCTGGTCAAGAGCACGAGCCAGAGATGGGTCGTGACGCAGACTCCCTTCAGCTACTACTCATCGCGTTTAGCAAGACTCGATCTCGAGAGATTCGGTAAGGAAACCGTTGGCTCAGATAACCCAGATGAGGTCTACTACTCGACCGACAACACATCGAAGAAGCCAAAGTCCCAGATTCAAGAGGTGTTGGAAACGGAAGGCGAATTCCACCGGCTTCTGAATGGGGGTCACATTTTGACGATACCTCTACCGAATATTAACGTTTCAGCTGAGCGCATTCTAGAAGTGACAAAGGCAATAGCCAAAGACTCTGGGCTGGGTCTCTACGCGTTTGGTCGCCAATTGACTCACTGCCTCAGTTGCCAGACTAATCACATGGGTAGCCTTCAAAAATGCAGCACGTGTGGTGCCTCAGGTAGCCAGTTACTAAGCCTCGATAGTTCAAACGGACCGCAACGTCTCTTGGAGAACCTTGCACCAGTTTACAGAGAGAAGTCACCCCCCCAATGGACTCTAGATATTGGGCAAACAAACTGAATTATCAAACATGGTCCTGTTTGCTCTTGAACGCAGTCAAACGAGCCTAGGATTTTATTCTATCGCGCCTAGGACAAGTCCCAGCAGGGCCATCCTTGTAACTACGCCGTAGAAAACCTGCTTGAAATATTTTGCGTGTGGCGTACTGTCGACTGATGCATCGATTTCATCGATCCGCGGCAACGGATGAAGTATGATCATGTTTCTCTTCGCGCTTGTGAGCAATTCAGTTGTGATTCTGTATGACCCCTTGACTTTCTCATACTCTGCCAGGTCTGGAAAGCGTTCCTTCTGTATTCTCGTAAGATATAGCACGTCTATGTCGGGTAGCACCTCATTAATATCAGTTTTCTCCACAAAATTCGTCCCCAACTTCCTAAGATCACTTGAAACCTCTTCCCTAATTCTTAGCGAAGGAGGGGAAACGAAAAACAGATTCACTTGGAACTTGGAGAGCAGGTAGGCCAATGAATGCACAGTTCTGCCATACTTCAAGTCTCCCACTAATGCCACATTCAGCCCATTGACCTTCCCAAGTTCCCTCCAGATAGTATAGAGATCTAGGAAGGCTTGGGTAGGGTGCTCTTCACTTCCCGCCCCGGCGTTAATTACAGGAATACGGGCATAATCGGCAGCTAAACGGGAAGATCCTTCTAGTGGATGTCTAATTACAAGCACATCAGCGTAGTTTTCAACCACTCTAACCGTGTCGGCCAGAGTTTCACCCTTAGATATTGACGACATGCCTGGCTCTGCGAATCCAATAACACTCCCACCCAGTCTATGCATAGCCGTTTCAAAGCTAAGTCGCGTTCTCGTACTTGGCTCGAAGAATAACGTCGCGAGAACTTTGCCTTTCAGGAGCTCAGACCCCGCCCTTGCCAAGGGTTCCATCTTACTAGCAGTATTCAGCACGTCCTCAACTTCTTGTTTCGAGAAATCCGTAACCGACACGATATCCCTACCTTTGAACCCCATTTATACGACTCACCGCCTCTAGAAACATAGGCAACCATATTAACCGATACGAATTCATTAATATTGATGGAACACAACCATAATATAGCTTGTTCATTCTAAAAGCAGTAACCCCAAGAAAACGCAGCTTTGTGGCAAAGGTCAGTCAGAGAGTGAGTCTAGAATGGAAAACACATTGAGAGCACGCAAGATCAAGGACGGAACCGTAATAGATCATCTAGACGCTAACACAGCATTTCACGTACTGAGACTCTTAGGCCTACTGGGTGAGACAAAGAATGTCTTGACAGTCCTGATAAACGTTGAAAGCCAGAAACTCGGTAGGAAGGATCTCATCAAGATAGAAAACAGAGAACTCAACCCTAGGGAAGCTGACCTGATAAGTGTGATCTCCCCTAATGCCACTATCAACGTGGTAAGAAATTTCAGCGTGGTTGAGAAGAAAAAGGTTGGACTACCAAACATACTGAAAGGCGTGAAGTGTCCTAACCCGACCTGCATCACTAATACTAATGAACCGGCGTCAGCTGAATTCACAGTCATGAAGAACCAGGACACGATATTTCGCTGCAAATACTGCAATAGGCAGTTTGACATGGCGACGATAAGGAAAGTCATACTTGAAAGGCAGTTCACCTGAGCATCTACATATTTCGAATGAATACCATCATAGAGGTGGCTTGCCGAAAATGAAGATTGCCGCAATCGCAGACCCCGACACGATTATTGGGCTGAGGCTTGCAGGCGTCAGAGACTCGTACCCCGTAGAAAACGCCGAGCAAGCCGAGCAGGCGCTCCGCAAAATATCACAGGATCAGTCGATCGGGCTGGTCATCTTTGCAGAGAAGATTGCCGACAAGATAAGGCGGAGCATAACAGACTTCACTTCTCAGCGAACTGTGCCCGTCATAGTGGAGATACCTGACAAGCGGGGAGCGGAGCCAGACAGACGGGACCCACTTATGGATATGATAAGACGAGCAGTGGGCATAGAGCTGAAATTCTAGAACCTATTCTGTTCGAAAAAGGCTAGGACTGCAGAAAGTACGTGGCGGAGTTGGCTTGTGAGGAGGAGCCTGACGCAATGACTGATCCAGAGGCATTGAAAAGAGCGGCTGCAAAGGAGGCAGTGAAGAGCGTTGGTGACGGCGAAGTAATCGGAATCGGAAGCGGAACCACCATCAAACACTTCATTGCGGAACTCGCTGGAAGAATCAAGAGAGAGACCCTAAGAATACTTGCGGTACCCACTTCCTACGACACGCTGATGCTGGCGTCAGATTGCGGCGTCAAACTTACCACCCTCGAAGAACACCCTAACCTCTCAAAATGCTTTGACGGAGCAGACAAGGTTGATAGAGATCTGAACATGATCAAAGGTGGCGGTGGTTGCCACACCCGCGAGAAAATAGTCGCCGTAGCTTCTGAAAAAGTATGCATACTCGTGGATAACAGCAAGGTAGTTGACAGAATAACTGGAGACAGTCCCATTCCGGTCGAAGTCATACCATTCTCGTACAAGCTCGTCTCCCGAAAGCTCAGCGAGGTTGGAGGAACCCTGAAGCTCAGATATGCTGGATCATCAAAGATGGGTCCAGTCATCGGGGATAACGGAGGCTTCATAGGTGATGTGGTGTTCCAGAAAAAGAATGAGCTGAGTTATCTAGATAACCTCCTGAACTCAACTCCAGGGATAATAGAGCATGGACTCTTCCTGAAGATCGCAGATCTGGTATATGTGGCGCATGAGAACCGAGTCGAGCTACTAAAAAGAAGATAGTACAGCACGTTGCTGTAGGAGAAACTCCTGTTCAGACCCGGAAACAACGCCTAGTGCCTGATATTTATGCCTCTGCGCGACCAATGAGCCGCTTTAACCTATTCAGCTCGTCCATCATCTCTCTTCTAAGGTCCGCAACAGTAGGAGTAGACGTCGCGGCTTTAACGGCCGCAGAGAGAGGTTGCTGGACGGGGGCGACAGGAGTCGAAATCCTCGGGGCTGCCGGAGCGGTCGCCTCTTCCCCAAATGCCTCCTCCATTCTCTTGGTTGGTATCTCGGGTAACCTGAACGCTGGTTCGGGTGCTCTGGCGGGCGCCTTGGTGACGGTAGGCGCTGATGGAACTGGCGCGGGTCTAGGCGCGACAGCGACCGACGGTTTGGCCGTGATTGCCCTCTTAGAAAGGTCCTTGAGTTTGTCCAAATAAGACTGTCTAACCTTTTCTATCTCGCCCTCGAGCTTAGTAATGCCCACCTTGGTTCTCTTCGAGAGTTCAGAGTCGATTTTCCTGAGTCGCTCACTATAGGTTGCCTTGTGCTTCTCAAAAGTCTCCTTTGTTATTGCCCCTTCCTTGACCGCTGCCTCAAGGGACTTCAACGCACTTTCAGTAGCAGTCTTCTCCACCTTCAGCCTCACAACATCTTCGTCGACCTTCTCTATTGGAGCTGCAGGTCTCTCAACTTTCACAGGACCTGGAGTCGGAGCAGCTCTGGAGGGCGCTCTCTTGCGCCTGGAAATCATGAAAAATGCTCCTACACAGACTACGGCTGCAACAACCACGACTATTATGATCAAAAGGGTGTCTGAGATGAACGGAAGCAGGTCGAGCGGGATCAACACGTACACCTCGAAATTCTGAACTGAACTCTGCAAGGATATCCTTCAGTTTTCCAACTAACATATCAACCTCTTTGCCCCTAAAAAAGGTTGCGATCTGATTGCGATCTTGCTCAATTCCACTCCAAAAATGAAGTTGACGCCAAGTTGGTTAGAGCAATCTGGAGCCCCAGGTGGGATTTTCGGCTCCCATTCGAGGCAGCATTCGAACCCACGACCACCGCCTTATTGTACCCCGCGTGGGTTTACCAAGGCGGTGCTCTACCAGGCTTTGCCGACAAATCGGCGGTCAAGCCGGTTCATCTTGAGCTACTGGGGCTCATCGAGTCTTCCCATTGTGGTACAATCTCTGATAAACTTGGCAATAAAAGACTTTCTCACTCCGACACAGCCGGAAGTTCCTGCAACGTGCGGGCATATCTCAATTGCTGAGTGGCAGATTGTTTCGCGATGCTGAGCAACATATAAAAGCAATCGCGTGCATCGCAGACAAGAAGGTGTGCAGTCGTCGCTCTAAGGTTCAGGTGACCAGCGGAGATTACTTCTCCAGTCTTGTTGTGATTTGAGGGCGAGATACTCAGGGGTTCTACTCATGAAATACAAATGGGTTGTCCTCTCAAATACGACCCTGGGCGTACTCATGTCTTCAATCGACGGCAACATCGTACTGATCGCGTTACCAACGATTGCTGTGGAGCTTCCTGGAACGGATCTCTTTGTGCTCCTGTGGATCCTACTTGGCTACCAACTTGTGACAGCAGCCGTGCTCGTGAATTTTGGGAGACTCGCTGACATGTTTGGAAGGGTCAAGTTGTACAATTTCGGATTCGCCCTGTTTACGGCGGGTTCGGCGCTTTGTGGATTCTCGCAGAGTGGACTTCAGCTGATACTTTTCAGAATAGTCCAGGCACTTGGTGGCGCCTTTCTCTTCGCGAACAGTGCCGCCATAATCACCGACGCTTTTCCTGAGAATGAGCGAGGAAAAGCACTGGGAATGAACCAAGTTGCCTTCGTCGCGGGATCGGTGGTAGGTCTTGTACTTGGAGGATTCCTAACCACTGGATTTGGGTGGAGATCGATATTTCTGGTCAACATTCCCATTGGGGTTTTCGCCACAATCTGGTCCCACTATCGACTCCATGAACTAGCCACAATAAAGGATCGCCAGAGACTGGATATTGCGGGAAATGTGACGCTGGCGGCTGGTCTGGCAATTCTTCTTGTCACGATCACCCTAGGGGCGCTTGCAGTAATCAACCCGCCACAGTTCTATTTTCTCACATCGGTCGGGATCTTGATCATTACGGCATTCGTCTTGATTGAAAGAAGAGTCGAGGACCCAATGCTAGATCTCAGTCTTTTCAGGAATCGCCTTTTTACGGCTGGAAACATAGCTATCTTCCTAAATGCTCTTGCTCGAGGGGCTGTCTCTCTCGTTCTAATCTTCTACCTGCAGGGTCCGACTATGGGCCTTGATCCTCTGACAGCAGGCATATATCTTGTACCCGTTTCCGCTTTCCTGGCGCTCTTCGGACCGATAAGTGGATGGATCTCGGACAGACATGGAGCTAGAGTGCTGTCAACAGTTGGTCTCCTGATCTCCTCCATCGGGTTCTTGCTACTCACCCAGATTGGACCAACTATTACTTTTGGAGGGCTCTTCATTCCTCTGGCTCTTGTTGGAACTGGAATGGGGATATTCGCGTCGCCGAACAGGGCTTCGATTATGAACTCTGTTTCACCTGCGGCTAGAGGTCTGGCGTCCGGGACAAGTGCAACCTTGATCAACGTCGGGGCAACATTCAGTCTGGGCATATCATTCGCAGTCATGGCTTTTAGCACGCCAATCAGCGACCTTTCAGAGATATTTCTAGGAGCAAAGGGTCTGGGCAGCGCTCCTTGGATTGGCGATTTCATTGTATCGATTCATTCGGTGTACCTGCTTTCGACGATTTTCCTAATGGTCGCAATCATACCCTCTCTGATGCGGGGACCGCCGGTGATTAAGAATAATTCAAAAGCTCTCCTAGCATCGGAGCACTAAGCAGAGCATCTGGAAATTCGTGCTAAGATCCATTTTCCGCCATGATAAGTGGACTCGCTTGCACAATGAAAAAACATGCTACCCCATATGAGTGCGGGGGGTGGGAATTTCATTCGAGTCTAGTCTGCGCCCCGAATTTCGAACCCACGAACTCCTTCTCGGAGTGCACAGGATCCATTTTCAACCGAGTGTATTCTGAACCCCTCTTTCGAGAGTGGATCTTAAGTCCACCGCCTCTGGACGAGTCGGTCCTTGTCCGGTCTTGGCGACCCCCGCATTTATGATTGAAGTTTCTATCAATAGCCGCCCTCTCTTTAAGCTTGCGTTAAACGGGCTTCGACTAACTAAGACCACTAACCTAACCGAAACGAAAATGATTTATAGCGCGCGCCGATTAATGAATGAAATACAGAGTTGTTCTGTGCCGAGGTAGCTCAGCTTGGTTAGAGCGCCGGATCAAGTCAAGGAACAAGGCGAAACTCATAATCAGCTCTAATCGGGGTCAGGTAAGATATCCGGAGATCGCGTGTTCGAAAGATCGCGCATCCTCATCTTTCCGGGATCGCGCCATCCGAAGATCGCGCCCTCGGCACCAGTTTTCCTCCCGTCGGCGCCAACTGATCCATCTCCAATCGGCTTAGCACAAAATTTATCGCTTTAACCTCACTTAGTTTCTATCGTGCACATTGCATGACTTCAAAACGGTATACTGAAATCCTGAAGAGAGGAGCAGAATGTCGTTCTCTTTGTCACAGGAAGAAGGGGAGTTTCTCGTCAAGCTGGCAAGAAAAGCTATGGAAAGCTACGTCAGCGGGAGAATCAGAGTGCAAGTTCCAACGGACACTCCAGAGAAACTTATGAACCGGAGCGGCGTTTTTGTCACGCTAGAGAAGATTACTGAAGGAGTGTCAGATCGGGAGTTACGAGGCTGCATCGGGAGACCTTTGCCGGAGGCTCCACTGGTCGAGGCAACAATCGACTCGGCAATAGATTCATGTAGCCAAGACCCAAGATTCCCACCAGTCAGACCTGCAGAGCTGCAAAGGATTCTTGTAGAGGTCAGCGTCTTAACCCCGCCAGAGCTAATCAGAGTCGATAACCCAATGGAATATCCCCTGAAGATCAAGTGCGGCGTCCATGGTTTACTGGTCGAGCGCGGATGGAACAGAGGTCTGCTTTTGCCACAAGTTCCCATAGAATGGAAGTGGAGTGAGGAGGAATTCCTCGGGCAATGCTGCATTAAGGCAGGGCTACCCCTCAATGAGTGGCTCAAGAAGACGATCAGAATCTATAGGTTTGAGGGGATAGTGTTTCAGGAAGTTGAGCCAAAAGGCAAGATCGTTAGAAGAGATCTCACGTCGGAGAAAAAGGATTAGCAGCCGAGACGTGCTGTTGCTTACCACTAAATGAGATGCCCCGATTATTCTGCGAGGTGTTTAACCATGCCGGATGAGCTGGAGGCAAATCTGCTAAGGGAGGCGCTACTGCAGTACCTGCGGGAGGACATTGGCTTCGGGGACTTGACAACCGAATCCATAATTCCATCCAATCTATTCGCCGAAGCAACTATCACATCAAAGTCAGATGGAGTCGTCGCCGGAGTAAGAGAATCGCAGATTCTGTTTCAGACAGCCGATGTTAAGGTTGCGGAGTCTCTCGATGATGGGACCGAGGTTCGAAAGGATCAAGTGATAATGAAACTTAAGGGACGCGTAAGATCGATTCTCACAGTAGAGAGAACCGTCCTCAATATATTGATGAGAATGAGTGGAATCGCTTCGTTGACTCGGAAGCTTATCGACGACGCTCGATCGGTAAATCCGAAGATTAGAATCGCTTCTACAAGGAAAACTACCCCCGGGTTTAGGTTCTTCGAGAAGCGTGCAGTCGGGATCGGCGGGGGAGATAGCCACCGACTCAGACTAGACGATCTCGTGCTGATAAAATCCAATCACATCACGGCTATTGGAGGAGTAGAGGAGGCAATCAGAAAAGCCAAGGCATTCACCAGCTTCACCAAGAAGATCGAGGTGGAAGCCGTGTCTCTGGACCAGGCAATCACAGCCGCCAAATGCCGCGCAGACATAATCATGCTCGACAATATGACGCCAAATGAAGTCGAGAAAGTGGTTGTGACACTAAACGCGATGGGGTTGAAAGCTGGGACACTATTAGAAGTCTCAGGCGGAGTAACCCCCGATACACTAAAAACATACGCGAAAACTGGAGTCGACGTTATTTCAATGGGATTGCTTACACACTCGGCTAAGGCCCTCGACATAAACCTGAAGATATCCAAGACCTGGAAGGAGTGAGCCATCAGCTCCTTGCAGGGTGTGGGCTTTCTGCTTCGATTTGGTAAAGAGGCATTCTCTGCAGAGCGTTCAGGCATCAGGTTCCACTCTAGCGAGAGCGGTCATGACCAGCTCCCTGATTTTCTCTTGATAGTGCCTGGCAATGGAATCTGGTTCACAAGTGGCATTGAAATCGCTGTCTTCTTTCGATTCCTGGATTGAATAACACTTATCACCAATCTTCGAAGACAACGCGCTACCTCCTATTCTTTCAGCCAGGCTTCTGAGATAAATGCTATCAAATCCCACTAGTGGATAGAAAACTGGGAAGTCAGCAATGCCAACGTATTTCCTAATAAGCTCGATCTGAGAAGCGTCGGAAGGATCCAGTCTTCTAGATGAGACGATGCCATGGGCACTCTGTAGCCTGGCAATTTCAATCATAATGAGATATTTCAAACACTCCTGGAGGGGTGAATTCTTGTTCGCCTCCAGAATGGCCTTGCCGAGAGGCACCTCAATTACAGGTAGGTCCGCCCCGACATACGGACGAAGCGAGGATTTAGCGGTACTAATCAATTCGCCGCTCTCTGGATCGAACTGCACAAGGATCGGCATGCAGCCCCTCTTCATCATCATCCAAACCGCAAGGATGCTCTCATAATCATCCAACTGAGACACGACTTTTCCTTGGCTTCCAAGAGGAAGACCTCCTACCCCGCGAATTACCGTGGTGTATATGAAAGTTCGCCCCTCTCTTATTTCAACAAAGAACTCATGATCTGGCGAATCAAGATTCACCTTGATCTTGGCGCCACTCCTCTTTAGGGTCTCAATAACGGACGAGCCACATCTTACTGCAACCTCATTTGTAGTGAATCCATGCTTTCCCACTCTGCGAACACGGATAGCGAAGCTGTTCCCGTTCTCCAGTGTCTCTCCAGCCATGTCGGAGACGATTCTTGATATGGTATCGATCTCCGAAACGCATTCGGTAGCGGGGCTTGCGGAAGCTACGCCGAATACCCTAGAGCTGGCATTCGCAGCTTTTTCACTTTCATTTGTATGGATTATTAGTCTCTCCCAGGTATCCTCAATTCTATTGAACACTGCTACATTCATCTTGAGCGCAGCCAATATGTTGTGTCTCAGTAGCCCCCTGAGTGCGGACCGCGTACGTTTGCTTTTCAAGGCGATCTCGTTGAACCTAACTAACACAACCGGAAGATCCATCACAAACCCCCCGTAACACAAAAGCGAAGACTGGGCTTAAAGAGAACGCGCAGACTAGACGACGTACTAGCACTAGTATCCAGGGTATCCCGGTCACTAGGATAGGATTCTTTATACACTTCGGTTCTGTTACCTCTTCGGTTGGTGAGTTTAAATAAGAGTTTTGGCTTGTAAAGTTTTGTGCAGGCATTTAGGACGGTGCAAATACCGTACGAGCCTGGAAGCAGAGTTCTTGGTCTCCTTGAAGCTTTCAAGGACATGGTGAACTACTGCATCCACGTCGGTCTCGAGAAGAATGTGAGCTCCAGGCTCAGACTGCAGAGCGAGGTCTATCACCGGCTAAGCGGTTACGGTTTCCACACCTGGTACACCCTATCCGCCATCGGGACTGCCACCGCCATCCTGAAGAACTACCGGAAAGCGAGAAGAAAGCGGCAGAATGTTCGAGTGCCGAGAGCCACGAAACTCGTGGCTAAACTGGGAAACCAAGCCTACAAGGTTGTCGACGGCAAGCTGAGAATTCCGATCAAGCCCAGAGAGTATTTCTACGTCCCCCTATACGAGAGGGTATCGCAGTTCCTGTCGGATGCCGCGCTCAAGTTAGGCTCAGTGACATTGACTGCTTGCACGGTTTCAGTGGCTTTCTCGAAGACCGCTGAGACTGCCGAACCAGGGAGCTACGTGGCGTATGACACGAATAAGCGCTCAATAGACGGAGCTTACGTGAGAGAAGATGGAGAACTGGCTGTTGAAAGTCATGACTTATCAAGGGTTTCAGAGGTTGGGCATGGATACTTCGAACGGGTGCGGAGGGCTCAAGCCAAGTACGCGAGAGACAGGCGGGTAGCGAAGAAGATTCAGAGAAAATGGTTCGCTAACCAGAGCAACAAACTCAACACAATGCTGCACCAGGCAAGTTCAGCAATAGTTAGGCAAGCGAAGAACCGGGGGCAAGGTATTATCCTCGAAGACCTTAAACATATCCGCAGGGCAACCGACAGGAAAGCACTAGGCGTCAACAGTTACAACGGGAAAATTCAGATGATCAGCGTGCACTCTAAGAGCCTGAAGCGGAGGCTGAACTCGTGGAGCTTCCGCAAGCTGCAGGGCTTCATCGGGTACAGGGCTCTCTGGGCGGGAGTCAAAGCCCTCAAAGTGAGTCCCTGGAATGCTGCGGAATAAACCGCCACGTAAATGCCTGCTTGAACATGCTTAAAATCCAGGATGAAAGCCTGCGGTTCAGGCTGGATCGCTCCGCACATGTAGCCGTGATTAGTCCCCTAAGCAAGGCTATGAGCCAAAGCGGAGAAGTTAACCAAACTGGTAAACAACCGAAGAGGTAACAGAACCAATATGTTTCAGATTGAGGGCGATGGCTTGACGAAGGATGACGAGATGGGGGATTGAGTTCTAACGTATGAGTTTGAGCTTCGATACGCCGTAGAGGATCTTGAAGTAATTCAGAAGTCACTGAATCGAATGAATGCGGAGTTCAAGGCGAAACTCATCCAGAAGGATTGCTACTTTTCCCCGCCGCCCGCCAGAACAATTGGGAGAGGCTCAATCCTTAGAGTTAGAGAAGAGACGTACGAGCGAGAAATAAAGAGGATAGTACTCTCGTACAAAACCCCAAATATACTTGACAAGGGCGTTGAGACTCGGGAAGAGACCGAGGTGGAAGTTCTAAGCGACATCCAAACGGTCACAGGACTGGTCGAGCGACTCGGAGCCAAGCCTCTTGTGACAGTCACAAAAGAAAGGACAGAATACACATTAGGGTACGAAGGTGCTAGTTTCAACATCACTTTGGATCGAGTTGAAACACTTGGATCCTTCGTAGAGATCGAGATCGTCTCAAGCAGGAAAGACGATGTCAACGAGCTCATCATGTTAGGTGGGCGGCTAGCAAGAAAAATAGGTATTGATGTCTCAAAGAAGGTAGTTCTGGGCTATCATGAGATGGCGCTGGAAAAAAGTGATAACCCCGCAGCACTGCAGTGAATAGGCGTGGTCCAGGCGGTGTCTTATCAACCCAATGAAGACCAAGAGTAGTCCTGTTAACGTCGTGTTCCTGGGTACGGCTGGCAGTGGCAAGACAACAATGGTTCATCGGCTAGGGAGGTGGCTGAAAGAGAGCCGTGGCTACCAGGTGATACACGTCAACCTAGACCCCGCTTGCCTTGATACCCCCTACCGACCAGACTTCGACATACGCTCTATCTTTACCACCGAAGATGTCATGAGAAGAGAGAAACTAGGACCAAATGCGGCAATAGTGAGATGCTCCGACCTGATGGCAGAGCGAGCAGACGAGATGGCTAGATTCATAGGCGATCTTGAAGGGGATTTTCGCCTGATAGATACCCCAGGGCAGACAGAGATCTTCGTTTTCCGCGAATCTGGTCCGAAGATCATGAAGGCTCTAACCAACTACGGTTACACCTTGTCCGTCATGCTTTTCGACAAGGCACTTGCGTCCACTCCAATTGACATAGCCACAGCACAGCTTATGACTTTGGTTGTGCAACTGAGAATCGCCGTCCCAATGATAACGGCGATAAGCAAAGCAGACTTGTTGCCAGACTCAAGTATTGACTCCTTGCTCTCGAACCAAGCTCTACTAACGAGAGCCATCGAGGAAGAGGTAAGGGAAGGAGGCGTCTACAAGGATCTATCACTGGAACTGCCTTCCTTGATCAAGACCTTCAAGCCGCCGGCCAGGATCATAAAGACTTCGGCTTTAACAGAGACAGGATTTACCGAACTACTAGACATAATCAACGAAACGTACTGCGCATGCGGGGATCTCACATGAGCATAGCGCTGACGCTGATCAAGATGAATTAGCCTTAACATTTCGGAAGAGGTCGTTACGGTTATCCATAACTCTTATATTACCTTCCCCCTACTTGAAAGATAATCTTCTGAAGTTCAAGTGTATCTCTTAAGTAGGCGATGAATCGTGAGTGCAGTTCCAAAGGGAACCAAAGGAATCTTTGCTGAATTCGCCCGAAGTAGGAGGGTCCAACAGAACAACGTCATTTTAATCAGGTTTCCCACGATAGGCGACTTTGGCCAAGCCTCAAGGCTTGTTGGGCGCACGGTTGCTTGGACCTCTGAGTCAGGACACAAGCTCCGCGGAAAGATATTCACTGCTCATGGCAAGAACGGCGTTGTAAAGGCCAGGTTTAGACATGGATTGCCAAGCCAAGGCATCGGAACAGAAGTGATCCTTGAGTAAAGCACTTTCCAACCTACACGTCTAGTTACGTGACGGAAAGGCAGCCTGCTGCTCTTCTATATGATTCGGCTTTTTCCCGGTCTAGTGGATTAAGGAGTCAACTACCACCTATTGAAAGAGGTATCAGATAAAGGTGACATTCGCAACAAATCAATAGGTTAAGCCCTCCCAGCGAAGGTTTGATAGGCATTAAGAAAACTGGGAGAGCCTAACCCAACAAAACAAATAGCATTCAGCCTGTTATTTCTTGGCTTAAGACACGCTAAGGTTTCCGTTTCTTCTTTCCTCCGATACTTTCAGCTTTCTTTCCTTCGGATGGTGCCAATAGGGGATCTGTCCACATATGACTGTTCTTCGGGTCGTATACACGACCGCAAAGGACGTCCGTAACATCGACAGCCCTGAGGGCTTCCTCAAAGATCTTACGTTGCTCAGCTTCAGAGAGAACGGCGACCATGATCCCTAGTTTGTGAAAGAGTTCATTTCTTCTTGTTCTGAAAATCTCAACGGTCTTAGCTTCTTGCTTTGATAACATGCCAAGACGTCAAAAGAAAGATGGACATGCGAAAAGAACTGCGTGATCGCCGCAGAGAGAGAAAGACGCGCTACAGAAAGCCACGATACAACAATAGAAGACGGCGGGAAGGATGGCTACCGCCAACCATAGCCCAACGAGTCGAATCCATCACCCGAACAACAAAGGCCCTAAAGAAAATGACTCCGATCACAAGCGCAGTCGCCGAGATCGGCATGTTCGATACACAAAGAATAACCAACCCGCAGATAGCAGGGGACGAATACCAGCGAGGACCAAGCTATGGCTTCAAAAACAAGAGACAAGCCACGCTAGCGTACTTCAAATACAGGTGCCAATACTGCGGAAAAACCAAACGGATAATGACCGTGGACCATGTCATACCCAAAGCAAAAGGCGGCACAGACGCATGGAGCAACTTAACCTGCGCCTGCAAGACATGTAACGACAACAAAGGAGACAGAACACCAGAAGAAGCAAATATGCCAAACCCCGAAACAGTGAGACTCGACACAAGCTTCCTCAAGTTCTGCGCCCTTACGCAATCAGGGAAAACCAGGCTCATCGAAGAACAACGGCAACTCACACCCACTCAAACGGTATACGGATGGCAAACCAAACAGAACAGAGAAACAGCAGGATTACCGAAGACCCACTATTATGACGCGCTCTGCACCAGGGACGTGACCAAGAAACCAATCAGACTGACAGACACCGTCCACGAGATCAGGCTCAGGAGACGCAACACACGACGAACACACATCCCAAGTCCGAAGAAAGGAGGAGGAAGACAGCCCTACAACGAGAACAGGAGCCTCAGAGGATACAGAAAAGGAGACCTAATACGAACACCGCACGGAATAGCATACATTAGAGGAATAGGAACACGGAAACGACTTAGCTACCGCACTATTCAAGGGCAAACGTCAGACATCATCCCAGAGAAAGTCAAACTAGTCGAAAGAACCAAAGGCATTCAGTTCTTCCCTTTGTCAAAACCTGAGAAACCTAGCGAAACCGAAATCAATGAACATCGATGACAATGTCCGACTGTCAAAAACCCTCATCAGGTTTGAGACTAGGGTTAGTGATGTCCAATCAGGCGTTGGGCAAATGAACTACGTTCGGGAGATCAGCTCAAGTACCACCTGCAGATGCATGCTCTAGTCTGCAGCTCTGGGAGTCTGGGATGGACGAAAGCTCCCACCAAGCCCAGGGGGCTCAGACCCGGGTGGCAACGCAAGGGCAACATCACTCAGACATGCGCTACTCCCAACATACCCGAAGGCCAACCTAACCCCACTGCCTGTCCCAACCGACAACAGTGGGAGACACTAGCCACCGACGCCCATTTGAGTTTGCCTGCAAAAAACCGCCTTCGGAGCCCATCAATCGATCCGAATTCTCCAATACGCTACACAAAGATATAAGACAAAGTAAACGGAAAGTACTACGGTCGGACCTCGAATGGACTCGATGACCGCGTCCGACAAAGTTGATGTCTCTCTTATGAGAGGCAGGATGATGACTTATAGTTACGCGGAGAGTCTCCGAGAGAGTCCGCCATCCCCAGATGGCTAGCGATGTCGTTGCTTTCTTTTAGAATGGAGAGGTGCCACAGTGGAGTTGCTCATTTGTTGTTTGAGCCTAGGGCGCGCACAAGTTTGGCGTTTCCCGAAAGGTGAAACGATATGAAAGCTTATAGTTAGTTGGAGAGCTCTCGAGAGAGTCCATCGCTCTTCACAGTGCTTTGAGCGGTCGATAACTCCCAAAAATAGAAGAGATAGCAGGCTGGGGAAATCCGTTCAGGACATGTACGTCCCCAGTTCTCTACTTCTTGAGTCTTTCGACTACTTCTTTCTCCATCCACTTCTTAACTGCATTTCCCGTGATCAAGGTTTTCAGTTCCTCATCCAACTTCGAAGGTTGCACGACGAGAAGCCATCCCTCGCCATAAGGGTCGGTGTTAACCAGTGATGGCGCGCCTTTGATCTTGACGTTGACTTGGACTATTGTGCCAGATACTGGGGCCTTCAAGTCGCCCACCCACTTCCCCGATTCCAGTTTTCCGATGCTCTCGCCTTGACTTACAGCCTTCCCTTCTGGTCGGAGTCTTATGAACAGTATCTTCCCTGCCGTAGCTTGGCCGAAATCGTCCAAGCCTACCTTCACGTTTTTCCCCTCAGCCTTCGCATATGTGTGGTCCTTGTGATAGTGGAGATTTGCTGGGAGCTTCACCGTAGCCTTCTCCCCATTCTTGTCGAAAGTAAAGCTATAAACCTCACTCACTGCTTCGCAACACTCTCCTCACGACGATTCAATTACAGAATTGCGCCATTATACTCGACGCAGTCAGATAATTCTTTGCTGTTCCTATGGTTCCTCACCTAATATAAACCAATGCGTTTCCGGCAAGGCGATCTTCCCTGAAAGAATGTCAACTGCAGGGCGGTCTTCTTGGTGAATCTTTATAAACCACATAACATTACTGTCTTGCCTATCAAATGGTAAAATATAAATGCATCTGGCAAGCGTAGTGAAGAGCGAAACGGAACGAAGCTGAACGGGAGGCTCCAACTTGGCTATTGAGATCCTTTTCTACTTCCGCGACCTATTCCTACTATTTGTGTTTCCAGGAATTGTGTTCTGTATAGGCTATTCCTTGTTTCTTGAATGGATTTATAGGAAATTCTTTGCTGATCTTCAGAACAGGATCGGTCCCAAGTACACTGGTCCTCGAGGTGTTCTGCAACCTCTTGCCGATTTTATAAAGTTAATGGCCAAGGAAGATATCGTTCCAAAAGGAGCTGATCATCTCGGTTTCACGGCCACGCCGATACTCATGTTGACGCTGTCTCTGACGGCTCTCCTTTTGGTTCCAATATCGGGTCTGACGGGCCTAATTAGTTTTCAAGGAGACCTGATATTTGCCATATTCCTCATGACATTGATGGCTATCTCCATAGTTCTTGCAGGATGGTTCTCTGCGAACAGATTCAGCGAGACAGGGTCAGCTAGAGCAGGCATGCAGCTAGTTGGGTATGAGATACCATTGACGCTGGCGTTGATCTCGCCGGCAATAATCGCTGGGCGCCTTGACATAGCTGGAATACTGTCGTATCAGACTACCCATGTATGGCTGATTGAATATGCACCTCTTGCATTCGGAATATTCATGATCTGCCTCCTAGCAGAGTTGGAGAAACTCCCATTTGACATACCGGAAGCACACACCGAGATTGTTGCAGGGTGGCTGACCGAGTTCTCTGGCAAGAAGTACGCTTTCTTCCACCTCTCCAACGATTTGGAGATGCTTTTCGGCGCCGGATTAGCCGTAGCCCTATTCCTAGGAGGACCAGCACCACCAGTAAGCATACTGGCATTCGGAGTGGGGCTTGAGTGGTTGACTTATTCCGTCTGGTTCATGTTCAAGACCTTCCTTCTCGTGCTGTTGTTCTCCGGTATAAGCGCGCTACTTGGAAGGTGGAGAATTGACCAGATGATAAGAGGGAGCTGGAGGTACTTGATACCACTGTCCGTTGCACAGTTGGTTTTGATTGAATTGCTGATGATACTAAGATTCTTATGAGTGTTTTACTAATGGTCTAGAAGGAGAAGACGTACAATGCCTCGTCAAGTTCCAGGTAGAATCTTTCGGGAAGCAATACGTAAGAAGAGTCGGGCAACGATAATGTACCCCTTCGAGAAGCCAGAGGTCTTTGAAGGTGCAAGGGGTCTAATAGAGCACTTTATCGAGAAGTGTTCTGGATGCGGCCTATGCGCACGGGATTGCCCGGCGAAAGTAATTACCATGGTTGAAGACACCAGAACCAAAACTAAGAAGAAGCCTGAATTCCACTATGACAAGTGCACCTTCTGTTCTCAATGTGAGGAGAGTTGCCCGACAAAGGCGATAAAGCTCACAACACAGTATGAACTGGCGGGAACAGATCGCTCCAAGATGGTCATATCAACGTAGGGTGATTTTGACCCTTCCTTAAACTGCTTTTGTTTCGATTGACGGAAGGTTCACTAGTAGATAGCCAAAGAGCTTTAACTGGCAGTACTTTCACACTTGACATCGTCTTCAGCTCTACCAAGTTTGATTTCGAAAGCGATCGCAATATATTGGGTATCTTACTAACCGTAATCAACCCGGATCTTGAATCCGTTTCTGATCCTAGAAAGTGAAGTGAGGTCTCCGCGTTGAACATAATTGTCTGCATTAAGCAGGTTCCCGAGATAACACAAGTGAAACTTGACCCAGTTACACACAACCTTGTTCGCGAAGGCGTCCCATCTATAGTTAATCCCTTTGATGAGATTGCTCTTGAGGAAGCCCTCAGAATAAAGGAGAAACACGGCGGGCAAGTCACAGTAATAACAATGGGCCCACCACAAGCAAAAGACGCCATACTAAGATGCCTAGCCATGGGCGCAGACAAAGGAATAATCCTAACAGACCGCGCCTTCGCAGGAGCAGACACATGGGCCACTTCATTAACACTAGCAAAAGCCATCGAAAAACTGGAATACGATCTCATCCTCTGCGGCAAGCAAGCAATCGACGGCGACACCGGACAAGTTGGCCCTGAGATTGCGGAGCATCTTGGTATTCCGATAATACCTTACGTGAAGAACGTGGTGGTTGATCCTGGCCAGAAGAAGGTTACCGCTCATTCAGAGACGGATGTGGGGTACGATGCCATCGAATGTAAATTCCCAGTCATACTTACAGCTATAAAAGGTTTGAATGAACCTCGGTTGCCTTCTGTTCTAGGGATAATGTCTGCCAGGAAGAAAGAGATAAAGATGTGGGGTGTCGCAGATATAGGCGGGGATGCGGGGGTCTACGGTCTGAAAGGTTCTCCCACGCAAGTGGTGAAGGTAGCTACGCCAGAACCTAGAAGCAAAGGCAAGATGATAAATGAGGAGGACCCAAAGGTCGCTGCCAAAAAGCTTGTTCAGGTGCTTACCGATGCTCATGTGCTGTAGTTTGGAGGTTATGGGACGTGCCAGAGCTATTGAAAGTTGACAAGAACAGGTGCATTGGATGCAGTATCTGTGTTCAGGTCTGTCCTTTCAACGCTGCTAAGCTCGTTGACAAGAAGGCAGAGATGAATGAGAACTGCACCCTGTGTGGCGCCTGTGAAAAAGCATGCCCCGAGCAGGCGATAAGTATTGAACGCAGAAAAGCTACTTCGCCAGAAGAGTTAGCGAAAAACAAAGGCGTGTGGGTTGTAGTTGAGCACAGCGACGGCGAATTGAGACGCGTCGTGTTAGAGCTTCTGACGGAAGGCAAGAAACTCGCTGCAAAGTTGAAGGAGGAAGTCGCAGCGGTACTAATTGGCTATGAAGTGACTAACCTCGCCAAGACGCTGGCTGAATATGGTGCTGACAAAATCTATCTGGTGGAAAACGAACTTCTGGACAAGTACACCTCAGATGGCTACGTTCACGCCCTCGTCGGAGCCATCTCAAAACACAAACCTTCAATAGTTCTGATCGGGGCAACTCCAAGAGGTCGAGAACTTGCGCCAAGAGTTGCGGCAAGACTTGAAGTAGGACTGACAGCAGACTGCACCGGTCTCGATATTGATGACAAGGGTCAGCTACTCCAAATAAGGCCAGCTTTCGGCGGCAATATAATGGCCACCATTCTCTCCCCCTACACCAGACCACAAATGGCAACTGTGAGACCCAATGTCATGAAAGTGGGGGAAAGCGATGGGAAGAGAGAACCAAGCATCGTGAAGGTGGAAGTAAACATTAGCCCAAGAACTGTGCGGACCAGACTTGGCCAATCAGTCAAAGAGGTAACTGGAGCAGTTAAGATTGAAGAGGCGAACGTCGTAGTGTCTGCCGGTAGGGGTATTGGATCGCGCGATAACCTGAAAATAGTGGAGGAACTAGCATCAGTTCTAAATGGAGCTGTCGGTGGCTCAAGGGCGATAGTTGACGTGGGCTACTTACCTCACCACCAACAGGTCGGCCAGTCAGGCAAAACAGTCTCGCCACGCCTCTACATAGCAATTGGCATATCAGGCGCAATACAGCACCTCATAGGTATGCAGAGCTCCGACTTCATAGTGGCGATCAACACAGACCCAGAAGCGCCTATCCTCAAGATAGCCGACGTTGGAATCGTCGGAGACCTCTTCAAGGTGGTCCCCGCCATAATCGAGGAACTGAAGGCACTTAAAGAAGAGCAAAGGTAGATTCGGCAACTGGCGCGCAACCACCTTCGATCCGACCCCCACCTCATTTTCCCGCAAAAAACAAATACCTATCGGCATCAAGGTGACACCATATAGAGCAAATGGAGAGAAGAAGAAGAAGAAGAAAGGTTGTGGTTCATTTGGATTTTGGTTTTACCGAAGAACAAGACATGCTGAGACAGACAGTCCGAGAATTTGGCGAGAAGAAACTGCGCCCCAGACTAAAAGAAATCGAAGAAAGAAAGGAGATACCTCAAGACGTAATCAAGGGCATGGCTGACCTCGGACTATTCGGGATCAACCTGAAAAGCGACGTCGGAGGATCAGAACAAGACCTAACCTCCGCCGCAATAGTGGTAGAAGAGCTCGCCCGAGCAGACTTCACATGCGCCACCGCCGTATACTACCTTGTACAAGTTGGTTGGTCGATGATATTCGACAAGTATGGAACACAGCAGGCCAAAGCTGAGCTGCTTCCGAAGATGATCAGACAGGAGAACTTCTTCGGAATTGCGACAACGGAGCCTGAGGGTGGTTCCGACTTAGCTGCAATGAGGACGACAATCAGCAAGAAAGGAAACAAGTGGGTGATAAATGGTGAGAAGGCATACATTAGTGGCGTAAGAGAAGCCATGAGACTAGGGGGAGGATATTTCGGGCTGGTCAAGTCAGATCCGAAGCTCGGACACAAAGGATTCACGTGCATAGTGCTCCCAATGGGAAAGAGCGTCAAAGGTCTGTCAACAACTCTATATGAGGATATGGGAAGGATGGGTCTCTCAACAGGTGGCTTCACGATGAAGGACGTCGAAGTCCCAGACTACTACGCAATAGGACAAGTCAATAATGGGTTCTACTTGGCAATGGAAGGGTTCAACGCGGCCCGCGTGCTTGTGGCAGCGGCGTGTTGCGGAGCAGGTCAAGGTCTCTTGGACTTTGGAATAGACTTCATAAAGACGAGAAAGGCGTTCGGTCAGCCACTGGCGAAGTTTCAGGGAATTCAATTCGAGCTGGCAGACAATTATGCGCAGCTTGACGCAGCAAGGCTCGTAACCTACCGGTCAGCTTGGATGGTCGACGAGTTCTACAAGAGCAAGAGATTCACATCACTCCAATGCAGCAAAGCCGTCGCCGAAGCTAAACTCCTAGCCCCACTGATCGGATTCAAAGCAGCAAACGACGCAATGAGCTGGTTCGGGGCGTACGGGTACACTAAGGAGGGCTTGATTGAGGCTGGAGTGAGAGGAATCAGATCATATTCCGTTGGCGCAGAAGGCGCTACGAACATCATGAGGATAATCATAGCTCGAGAAGTTCTTGGAAAGGAATTTACGAAGTAGCTCGGCCTTCTGGTTGCTCCAGCCCCTTTCCTTTTTTGCAGTCATAAACCAAGTCCAAAGGTTTACGCTTATTGATGAATAAAGGCCATTATGCTTTGCGTTCTAATGGTTTGTGACAAATGAATTCTTATTCTGAGAAGCAAAGCTGGTCAAGGAAAATCATTCTGGTGATAAAGATAGTCTGACATAGAGGCAGGCGAGTGGGAAAGATCAAGGGTACGTTCACAAAAGGTCTAACTGAGTTCCCTTCTTGTTCTCAGATCTAATGTCTATTACTATGATCTTTATCTCGAGACTCTCTTTTGCTGGTAGTTCTTCTCTGGTCTAGGGATGCCAAGTCTATCACATTTCTTTGCCACCGTTCTATGATCGACGTCATATCTAGCGGCGATTTGCCTGAGTGATGTTTTCTGCACTAGCATTCCCAGCTCATCGCATGTGATTCTCATCCATCGAGCATGATGTTGTTTCCAGATTCTTTTTCCTTCACTTGTTAGCACTTCACGGGATCTCCGTAATTTCTCGTCTTGTGTGCAAGGAAACCAAAGTAGCTTCCGGGGCATACTGTGTTTGTAATTTTTCCTCATCTGAATGAACAATTCTACGCCAAGAGATACGGAGTAGCTCATCGCCCTTATCTCATCTCCATGAGGTCTGCTCTCGATGCAGATCTCTGACGTGTTGTATCTGCTCTTTATTTGTTCCAGAATTTTGTGGTTACTTGAGGTGATCTTGGTCGTATATTGTCTTCCATCGGCGTCGTAGTATCCTAATAGAAATGCCAATTCCAATCCTCTGTTAGCAAGTGTTGGCAACTCTGTTCTCTTAGTTTTCTTGAATAATACTCCATGGCTTAGCAGGTCGACACCCATTTTAAGGCATGCGAATCTGATGCCGACGAATTCCGCTCCAGTGCTTCTGTCGATGCCTCGCTTTTTTCTGCTTTTTTCGAGCCCCAAGCATTTGCAGAACATGTCAATAACAGATTCGTCTTGCCGGGAAAGTTTGAGTTGGATGAGTATTGAGCCATAATGGTCGCAGATGTGTCCGTCCCCATATAGAAATCCAAGCCAATAGGCTTTCTCTTTGGTATCGATCTTCTGAAAGTAGTTGGTCCTCAGATTCGGGTGAGCTGTGCGTATCTTCCACCTCTTATGCCATTTCTGCCATCTCTCCGGCGAAGCATCGTCAGACATCTTAGGTTCCTCTTTCTCACCCATGCCGAAATGTCCCCCCCTTTCTTCCATACAGATTATCACGGGATATTGTAACTACTCACCCTACTACAGCATTGAGAACAGTGGCCTCAACTAACTAGTTGCTCCTTTAGTGTTGTTCCCTGCTACCGCCATCAACTGATGGATGCCTGTGGATTTCAGGAGTGGGTCACTTGCCCGTCGCTTATGAGGCTTAAGAACGCCACGAATCATATTTGCACTAAAAAGGGGTTCATTGAATCGGTGGTCAGAGGAATTCGTTCCTGTTCATGGGCACCGAGGGTGCCCAGAATATCATGAGGAGAATAATCGCCTGGGAAGTCTTGGGTAACGAGTCCATCAAGTCAATCGTCATGGGGCTTTCGGTGGCGACCTTTCTCTCTTTATTCCTGATCTCTCTTGCTTGAGAAGAGAGATTTCGGCGAAAAATGAAAGCCAGACATTCCAAGACAGACAAAGAGAGAAAATGATCGGAATCCATTTCGGGTTCCGAAAGCTAGGCTTCTGGGTTGCCTTCGTCAAGACTTCGAGGAGTTCGAGGACCTGCATGTTGCTTCCCATTTGCTTCACACAATCTGAGAGATTCAGGTAGCAGAATGGGCATGAAGTGACTATGGCTAGGGCACCAGTTGCTTGGATCTCGACTATCGTTCTTTCGTAGTGTCTATTGCAAGTTCAGGATACTGACTCTTAACGCCACCGCCAGAACCGCAGCACCATGAATCTTCCTTGATGCGGTACATCTCTACGAATTGTAGGCCTGGTATTGCTTTCAAGACGCGCCGGGGTTTCTCGTACCATTCCTGTTTTGCTTGGTCGGCTTTTCTTTAATCAATGAGCCAGTTGTTTGATCCTTCAAGGATCTTCCTTTCGATTTGCTTGCCTATGTGTCTACCTAGTGGCTTGGATCATACCAGTCCGTTTCTTTGCCGGTAGGAACTACAGAAGTGGAATAGATGCACACCAGCAGCCCTATCTGGTGAAGACTCTGCTACACATTCTAGTCTCTGTTGAGCCTATCGGATATGGTAGTATAAAGTGAACGAAAAGATAGGTCTAAATACGCGAGTATTCTAGGACCAATAGGGGTCGATCTGATTTTGTCGTCTGAGAGGAGTGAGGGGATGAAGGCGGTTGCCGTTGTAATGGTGTTTTTTGTCGCCTTCGTGGGGATTACTATTCACGCTGTGCCTGTGTCTCCTCCTCGGGCAGATGATAGTGGGGCGACCCCAGAGGGGATAAGAAGCGTCGCGAACGCTATTAGTCAGTTCGCCTTGGAGCTTTACTCGAACATCAGGAACGGCGATGGGGGTAATATCTTCTATTCACCGTATAGCATTTTCGTGGCTCTGGCAATGGCGTATGAAGGTGCAAGAGGGCAAACCGCTGATGAAATCCGATCAGTTTTCCACTTCCCCAGCGATAATGCCACGCTTAGATCATCAATGGCGGCAATCTATAACGAATTGAACAGAGAAGACGGTAGCGATCTGCTTCGTACAGCCAATGCTCTGTGGGTCCAAAACGACTATCCACTATTGGAAGAGTACCTATCCACGATTGATAGATATTATGTTGGAAGAGCAGGCAATGTTGATTTCAGGTGGGCAACTGAGCAGGCGCGTCAGACGATAAATGGATGGGTTCAGGACGAGACAAACAATAAGATTCGAGATTTGCTGCCTCCGGGTTCCCTGGATCCGTCGACCCGCCTCTTTTTAACCAATGCAATCTATTTTGAGGGAGCATGGGTTACACAATTCCCCGTAAGCGAAACGCAAGAGCAGGATTTTAGGGTAAGTGAAGGCCAGACTGTCAGAGTTCCAATGATGAATCTCTTGGGTCATTATGGAGCGGTCTTTAATTACTTTGAGGACGAGAATCTGCAAGTCCTCGAAATGAAATATGACAGCGGAGACTTGTCCATGCTTATCTTGCTGCCTAAGAACGGTAATCTAACATCTCTCGAAGATTCCCTCACATTAGAGCATCTTAACCAGTGGAGGAATGGGCTCACCGAGCAACGTGTCGATGTCTCTATCCCTAGGTTTACTTTCACTGCAGAGTATTCTTTGGCTAGGAATCTGGCAGAAATGGGGATGCCAACGGCTTTCTCTGGTGCGGCAGACTTCTCTGGAATAGATGGAACAAGGAATCTTTGCATTCAGTACGTTGTTCACCAAGCATTCATTGACGTAAACGAGAAAGGAACAGAAGGCGCGGCCGCAACTGGTGTAGGAATGTGTTTGATGTTACCTCCTTTATTTCTTGCTAACCACCCGTTCATGTTCCTGATTCAGGATAGGGGAACAGGAAACATTCTGTTCTTGGGTAGGGTTATTGATCCCACGCAATAGAAAGATGTTCATCAGCCACCCCATCGATTGCGTGTGGAACCACTCGAACTATGCTCAGGAGTTCTGCTCATAGAGTAGCTTGGATGTGAGTCGCTGGAGCTAATAGGATCATGTTGGCGGAGTTGGGAAAGACGCCTACTTGACTCAGAAGGTCAGGGCTAAAGGTCTATTTGAAGGGCGCATAGGCTAGCAACAGGTGGAGAGGAGACCCAAGAATGCTGACAAAAAGAAAGAGGGAAATCTGGATTCAAACTTGCTCTCGGTGTGTTCGAATCCTAGATTACTTTGGTTAAGACTTCCAGAAGTTCGAGCACCTGCATGCTACTACCCATCTGCTTCACGCCGTCTGACAAGTTGAGGTAGCAGAATGGGCAGGATGTGACTATGGCTTGGGCGCCTGTGGCTTGGGCTTCGATTATTCGTTCTTTCGCGGTGTCTATGGCGAGTTCTGGGTATTGGCTTTTTACTCCTCCGCCTGAGCCGCAGCACCACGAGTCTTCCTTGATGCGGTACATCTCTACGAATTGTAGGCCTGGTATTGCTTTCAACACGCGTCTTGGCTTCTCGTACCATTCCTGCTTTGCTTGGTCGGCTTTTCTTTGGTCCGCGAGCCAGTTGTTTGATCCTGCGAGGACTTCCTTTTCAATTTGTTTTCCAATGTGTCGGCCTAGGTGGCACGGGTCATGCCAGGTTACCTTCATGTTGAAGGGTTTGGTGATCTTCAGCTTGTTCTGGGCTATCAGGTCGGACACAAATTCCATCGTGTGTTTTGTCTCGAATGGTAGCTTGTTTCCTGTGATCTTTGGGTAGTCCACTCTGAAAGTCCTGTAACAGCCTGCGCAAGAGAAGAGCACCTGCTTGTACGGTTTGAATAGCTTCATATTCTTTTCTACGACTTTCTTGGCGACTCCGATCTGGCCGGTTCTGATCATCGGGGATCCGCAGCATGCTTCGTCTGTGAGTACTGTGTAGTTGACTCCGAGCTTGTCAAGTATTTGCTGAGTGGCCTTGGCGATCTGCTTCTGCCTATATGATGCCGTGCAGCCTACGAAGAAGGCTGTGTCAGCGTTCTTGAGATTCTTCCTTTTGCCGTCGTACCATGCTGTTCGATCGCTTTGCTTCTCTTTGTATGGATTCCACATTGTAGGATCGTCTACTGCATTGCGCATCGCAAGATGCTTCGCGAGTGCGGGCGCTCCAGACTCAATGTAGGCAGCCCTCATAGCTTCGATGACATCTACTGTCGAAATCTTGTTTTCACATTGGGCTTCGCAGCTTCCGCAGGTGGGGCACTTATAGAGCATGTCAGCCATTTCGGGTGAGAACTCAAGGTCTCCTTCGAGGACGGCGCGCGCCATCCAGATCTTGCCTGCGTTCCAGAATGCCTCCCAGCCACCTTCCTTTCCGGCAGGGCATCCTACCATCGTTCCTTCGTAGAGCTGTCCTTGGTACTCACCTATGCCTTGTCTGTCCGGCTCACCAGAATATGCGAATCTGCATGCCTTACAGTGGATGCAACGGTAGATTTCCTTGGTCATTTGCTTTAGATTTTCCATTTTTGCTAACCTCCTCATGGCAACGCGAGTCTGCCGGGGTGCAGAATCCCGTTCGGGTCGATTAGTTTCTTAATCTTCCTCAACAAGTCGTGATAGGGCTTCGCTTTCGCGAAGGTCAGTGGCGAGTGGCAGAACGGATCTGGACGATAGTTCAGCCAGCCTTTGTCAAGGAGGATCTCTGTTGTGTCTCTATTCAGCTTCTTTACCTGCTCTATTGACTCTTTGCTTGTAGCATCATAACAAACAATGGGCATGCATATGGCTTCTCGAGCATGGTCAATTGAGGCAACCCACATCACTGGCGGGAACCCGTATTCCTCCATCTTCTGGCAGTAGATCTCGCTGAATTCAGCACATCCCTTCCATGGTGTATACCATGTTATGAAGAGAAATCCGGCATCCCACAGTGCGTATGGGACCGCGATCTTGTTTGGCTTCAGTAGTCTTGACGCTATTTGCTTCGGATGGAGTTTCCACTGCGGAGTCTTGTGTCCACTCTTCTGCTCGTAGCTCTTGGCTACCTCGTCGATCTTCTTGACTGTGAAGTCTAGTTCCTCTTTGGTCCAAGCCCAGACTTCGAAGTTCATCCACCATTGAGAGATCCCCATCTTCTCGTATGCATCGTAGTTAGTGGGAACTCTCTCTTTTGGCCACCTCGTCATCATCAGTGGCCAGTTTCCTCCTTGAACCATGACACAGTGGTCAGATATCCCCATTTCGTACTTGGAAATGTCAAGCGTGAGGTCCTGCATGTCGTACGGATTATCCATTCCATATGCGACAACTGTCTTGTGCTCCAAATGTGGCATTATCTTGATAGCGCACTTAGTTATCACTCCCATCGTGCCCTGCGAACCGAGGAACAGTCCACCTATGTCGGGCCCGAGGCCCCACTTGTAGAATGGCTTCGCACCCGGCAAAGCCCAGCTTCCTGTTCGTACAACGTCACCTGTAGCCAGTACAACCTCCATTCCCATGACTGTGTCGGCTTGAGGCCCATATCTGCCAGTGACGAGGCTGAAGCCTCGTTCTATTGCGTCTCCGAGGATTGTGGCTGCAGGCGGTGCTCCATCTGGCACCGGTGGCGCCCAGCCTGGGTACTTCTTCTTCATATATGCCCAGACTTCGCCAGACCTGACGCCAGGCTCGACTACTATGTACCTAGCGTCGGTGTCGACCTCGATTATCTTGTTCATCTCCGAGAGATCCATGAGGATCCCGCCGGGTTCAATTGTAGGACAAGCAAATCCTCCACTCAATCCACCGGCTGCTGGGGTGACAGGGATTACTTCCTCGTTGGCGATTGTCATGACTCTTTGCACTTCGTCGACGCTCTTTGGTCTGACTACGCAGTCAGCGACGGTAGCTTCAAGTCCCATGATGCCCTTCGAGAGATAAGAGTACAAGATTGGCTTGCTCGTTGTAACGTACTTCTCGCCGACAACGCCAGCAATCCTCTTCACGATCTCCGGAGTCACTTTGCTGTATTCTCGCTTCTCGAAACTCATACTAATGCTTCCTCCAAAAAATGCCGCAAACTCTCACGGCTAGGTAGCAGTTCTCATAAGATTGATGTCGTAAACGAGAGTTTGATTAGTATTTAAGATTTGGCGTCTCACTGCATCTCAGTTTGGAATTACGGATCAAAGAGCACGCTGCCGCAGTTTTCGAGAATACTCGAAAAAGGTCTGAGGAGGATAAGTTGAGGGCAAGAAGGCGCAGAAACCAATGAACATCAATTTTACCACATCAGCGCCGCGAGGAAGCCCAAATCCCTTTAGGGGTGGGAGGAACCACAGCGAGGCTCCAGTTGGGAGCCTTAAGTACTGCCCCTCCTGACATCCTTCGGGAGGTACCATGACGAAGTGCCTACCCCTAAACATCCTCGAACCCACGGAAGCAACGAGGAGGATGCTCAAGCAGACCACCATCGTATTCCTCTGCATCGTGAGGGCGGCCCAAACACAAGACACATCAGGCACCTACAAGATGGGCCAGTTACCTTGGGGGAGCGCCTCCGTCAGTAAGGTAAACAATAAGGTCACTTCGCAAGTAGTCGCATAGAGGGTACACTCATCTAGCAGGTATCAAGCGGAGCGTGATAGCGTCCTCCTATGCTTTTGAACCCAATACTATGAACACGCTCTACCCTAGAAATAGTGAAAGAATTGATCCCCTTCACTTCCCGCTCGATCCTTTGCAGGCTTCTTCGCGCTAATTTCTCTGCCAGGAAAGAACTGTAGAAAGAAGCGTGTTAAGACTGTTAACCTTGACACGTTTACTTCGCACAGACTGGCATATTGGAGCGTGTGCCAAGATTTAAGTAGGCTCGGAAGAGGAGAGTCATTGTGTTTAGTCTCTCTGTGGAATCTGCTATTATCGTGTCTGTTGGTGGTTGAGGAGCCACCTATTCGGGGGTGACAACATGAATGAAGCAGCAACCAAGTATAACAAGAGAGTAGCAACGATGTCGGCGGCATTCATTATGATATTCAGCGCATTCGCAGTCCTATCGGTTTTCGCCCCTTGGCTCACAGTGTTCATGCGCTATGGAGTCTATCAAGGTATGACCTTTGATTATAGTGGATTGGGGTTTGCAACAGGGTCCTTCACTCTCCTGGGCTATTCGCTTACTGTTGAAGCAGTGCTCCTATTTCGGATGGCAATTGCTTATGTGGTATCCTGTTTTATACTAGGCATAGTGGGAGTAGTCTCTCTCTACCTAGCAGGAGGTAGGGGAAAGCCTATAGCGTTCATAATTGAATTCGTGTTCGCAGCAATTTCCATCATTGGAATATTCCTAGGAAATGCGGAGGGTCTGATTCAGCGTTTGGGGTTCATTGACTTTGGTGGTTCTAATACTGGATACATGCTTCTTGGGTGGGGATTCTGCGGGGAGATACTGGTGTTGGTGTCGTTGCTTGTAGCTCTTGCTGCGTTCTGGCTTGTACCACGATCAAAAGGAGGAGAGTAGCGTCTGCCTGTCTTTATCACGATCCTACCAGAAACCGTTTTCTCTGGTAGGGGCAGTGCCCACCAAGCCAAGGCTCCCAAGATATCTTGTGCCGATGCCAAATCTGTCAACCCCCTCCCAAATCATTGCTTAGGACGCTCCCTTTTCTCTTCATGATAAACTAGAGAATATTGATATGAAGGATTATACTCGTAGGTCGGATGCTGTTAAAGATGCTTTATTGATGGCGAACAAAGCTGGAATAAAGGTATTAAGAAGGCGAGATAAAGATGGTTAGAAAATCTAGGATGAGGAAGGGCGAGAGTAAAGCAAATTATGAACTGAGGAAAAGAAGAAGAAAAGGGGTGTGATTGAATGAGGAGAGACTTGAAGTATAGTCTTGAAATACCGAAGTAACTTACTTCTCTCCTGTCTAAACTTTTTACCTGATAATTGTTTGGAGAGATAAAGCCTATTCAAACATCTAAGCTCTAAGATTCTGTCTCTCCTATTCTTAAATCCACCCACCTTAACCGTCCCCTACTTTTTACCTGTTCCGACTTTAACTTGCTTATTCTTCAATTCGGCTTCTAAACGACCAATTTCACTATCAATTCTCTTAGCTTCCTCCAATCCTCTACACTGGCTTCGCTTCCTACGGAGCATCTTTATTTTAGATTCTGTTTCATCCACACTCATTTTTTAGATGTCCCTCCATACCTTTAATCCTCTCAAAGCAACTTAAACAATATTGCTCCTCTCCCCCAGAAACTACATCCACAACCTTGACAAACTAATTTCTGTCTATTCAAATCCTCCCCCCCTCCATTCTCCCCAACTCCCTAAGAGAAGTAACTATAACTCTCCCCTGTTCTCATCATTGTATTGCCTAAAAGCTCCGTTCTAATTTCCCTGACAATTCATTAGAACCAACTTGATGCCAATCATAGAGAAGCTTGATATTGAAGACTCTAGTATCGCAAATATACGTGGCCCGAACAGAGACTACGTTAGATTCAGAGCGAATATTGATGATTCAGCAAACAAGGCTCTGATGGAGTGTTTCGATGACTGGAGAGGCAGACTCATCAAGGATTACTCGTATGAAGAATGGAATCCTCGAAAAGAGGTAGTCGATTCGCTGCAAGGGTGTAGAAGATTCTTCGAGCAAGTGTTAGGAGAGAAAATCGAGTCGGAGGGTTGGAAGGCTGTTTTTGATGTGTCAGGGCTCCTGCACTTGTTGGATCCCTCGAGATTCCAATTCTCACCTCCACTGAAAATCGCAGAAACTGACTACGAGGTAAAAGTCAAAAGCCTAATGGCAGTGGAAACGTTAGCTGGGAAAGTGGCGGCTGCTTTCATGAAGGAATTTGAAGCGGGACCTGACGACGTGTCACTGATCGGCGATTTCATACATGAGATTCTCAATTCCTTGGGTTACAGCCACCCCGAGGAATGGGCGATCAGAGCCATCAGGAGTCAGAATGTGCGACTTGCAGGGACTCCAAGTGACCTCAAGGAAGGTTGAATGAGCTATTCGAGATGGAAGAAAGGTCACTAGGGAGGACGTGATTCGTTTTCACCTTGCCCCGAGATAGGGCGCCACCTGCTCCAAACTTTGGATAAACAACCGTCTATGTTAATAGACCACAGGTGCAACGTAACTGGGAGAGCTGTTCGCCCATGAACAAACTGAGATCTAATCGACTTAGAAGCTTTGCAGGACAGGCGGAAGGATTGGTCAGACAAAAGGCCGTTTCCGCGTTGGAGGCGGGTCTCGGTAGATCGAGGAGCTATTCAAGACAAGCTACGAGATCAATGGAGCGCGCCGCGACAAGGTTGAAACCAGTCGTAAATCAGAAGACTATATGTACGTGTGTCGGGGTCGGGGCTCTTGCGGCTCCAAGTAACCCAGCTTTGTGGGGGCAAGTCTGGCATGTACAACCAAATCGGTGTACGACTCAATTATTTCTGCCAGACAAGATAAGCCAATGCCGAGAAAACGTAGAAGAACGTAGGTTTCCCTACCTAAAAGGCAGTCTCTCTGCACAAATAAACGTGGAAAAGCCAATCGTAACTATACTCCGTCTCGGTCAACGGGTCGTGCCTGTTCTCCGGCTTGTTCTTCTGATCAGTAGTTACCCAACCACCCTTCATTGGCGCCGTCTTCGGTTATGATGTGTATGAATGTGATTATTCTTTCTTTGTGCTGTGAACCGCCGTATACGTTCTCGCATCTAATTGTGAAGTTGTAGTCGCAGTTGCCGCAGCTTACGTCATACTCGTCGACGGTTATAGTTTGAGATGCGGAATCTGAGTTCCTGTGTTCACCTGATCCTTTCCTCTTGCTCACAAGGTTTAGTTTCTCGGTCCTGTTGTTTCCGCATCTTGGGCACTCTTTCAATGGCAATGGTTGCACTCCTCTTGTTCCGAGAGGTGCGTATACAACGTCAGGTAGCTCGTCCAAGCTCAATTCTCAGGCCCTCCGCAGAGAAGTGATTAGAGAGTTGATGCGCCCCGTCTAACTTCCCTCTCATCCATCCGTTCTGCTATACTACGGTGGAATTAGGATTTCTGAAATAAGGTTTTACCTTTCAACTGGCAGCTGTATACTACTGGCGGGGGTAGCAAGTGTATACTACTGGGAGTAGTAGCTTTTATATACAAGTGGCTTTCTCATGATCCTTCACTGGTCGGCAATCATCGATCTAAGATTAGGTGCAACAAGTGGTGAATCTCTCACGTCGATGGAAAACATCGTCGATATGGCCAGTCGGATTTTCTTCAGTGGAATAAGATGCTCCGTTGTCAAGGCGTTGTATGAGGGAGGGCCACTCAATGTCGATTCGCTGATCCAGGGCGTAGGCTTCAATCCTGCGTACACTTCAAAGTTCAAGCAACGGTACATACGAACTCTTCTGCATGCCAACTTCATCATGAAGAGTGGCGATGTCTTTCTGCTGACTCCAACAGGACTCTCGATAGTGGACATGGTAGATGAGGCAGGCTGCGAGTTGGCGCTGTTCGGCAAGGTGCAGTATCTTTACGCACTGAAAGAGCCTAGAACAAATGAGCAACTCATGAAAGAACTAGATATATCGAGGAGGGCCTGTTGGGAACAGATAGAAAACCTCAAGTCACTCGGGCTTGTTCGAACTCTAAGAACCACTTACAGGGTCAGATCGGATCTCAGAACGGAGGAGATTGAGAACCTTCCAGCATACCACAAACGGCTCCTGTGGTTGATGATGAATAACGGACCACTTTCGCCGGAGGAGATCTCTTCCGCAATGAGTCAAAGGTTGAATAGTGTCTACTCTAGGCTTTCTGAGCTGAAAAGAATGAACTTGGTGGAACACTCAGAGTACCTCCCTGCCTCAACGAACTCATTTCACATATACCATGAGTTGACTGAAAAGGGAAGGAGCGTTCTTAGGAAACTTGATCAACTCAACCGCCTCAATCTATACATCAAGTTAACCACGGAATATTTCAAGGCCCGCCACAATGGTAAAGGTTTCAACGGGAATCGCGCAAACGGATCATTCGTAGCCATCTCCTTTGATGAGAAATCGGTTAACGAGCGGGAGGTCTGGGATTTCATAGCGGGGAGGCTGAGCAAGAGCGACATAGATACCTTCGAAGTCAGAAAGGCATTCAATCTTCTTAGGCGGAGCGGCGTCTTGTCTGGCCACAAGTACGATGGCTACACCGCATCAGGTGGCGCCGCGGCTACCGCCTAGCCTGCACGAAAAAAAGTAGGGAACTGCATTGCCGTAGCAGTCCAAACCGAGAAAGCATGGGTCCCATGTTCTGCCCTGTTCAATCTGTATGCGCAGCGTTGCCTATGTTCCTCACTCAATCTTGCCGTCATGCATGTGAATTATCCTACTTGCATATTGCCTTAATTCCTCGTTGTGAGTAACCAAGACTATTGTTGTTCCTTGTTCTTCATTAAGAGTCTTCATCAGGTCCAGTATGTCCTTTCCAGTTTTGCTGTCAAGGTTTCCAGTAGGCTCGTCCGCGAAAATCACCTTGGGCTTGTTTACGAGTGCCCTCGCGATTGCCACTCTCTGCATCTCCCCACCAGACAATTCCCTTGCCCTATGGTCCTTCCTCTCGAGAAGGTCAACGGCTCTCAGCATCTCCATAGCCTTTGTCTCTATATCCTTTGTCTTCATGTCTGTTGGCAAGAGGGGGGCCATAACATTCTCCACGGCAGTCATATCCTGAATCAAATTGAAGTCTTGGAAGACAAAGCCGACCTTTTCCCTTCGCAACTTGGGGAACAATCTCTCATCAATCACTGTCGTGTCGACGCCATCAAGGATGACCTTGCCACTAGAAGGTGAGTCCAGTCCACTCAGCAGATTGAGTAGTGTCGTCTTACCACAGCCACTGGGACCAACCACGGCAAGGAATTCTCCCTCCTTAATCTCTAGTGACACATTCTTGACAGCGATAACCACTTCGCGGCCTCGGTGATACTCCTTTGATGCGTCCTTAGTTACGATTAGGCCAAATGTTGATGATTTTTTAGATGACATGTTTCAGACCTCCTATTCCTACTGCATTCGAAGAGCTTCCATTGGTTTTACAGCTAGAATTCTGTAATTCGCCAGCAGTATTCCTGGTATCTGAGCAAGTACCACTACGAAGAACGTCACCAGCAACTGGTTCCTGGCAAGAAGAACTTCTTGTAGGGAACCTGGCACAAAGAACAAGGGGCTAAAGGGATTCCCGGATAGATAGAAGGCAAGTCCGGTTACGTGAATTCCGATTTCTATGAAGATGAGGAATGCAAGGACTGAGACTAGAAGTATCTCACCGACGATTAAGATCCTTATATTGCTGTTCGACCACCCGATGCACTTGAATGTCGCGATCTCAGTCTTCCTAAAAGTCGTCAAGAGAAAGCCATAGAGAGTCGCTACTACCACTCCTCCGAGAACTGCTATGACAATCGAAATCGCCTGTCCAGTCATAAGAAGGTATGTAACCATGTATATTACAACCAAGTATAAGGTGATGAATGCCAGAAACCTTTTCCACGCGCGCCAAGCCAAACGGAATGATTTGAAAAGTATCCTTAAACCTGCTTTTACCATTTTGATCAGGTCCTCCTTGTACTGACCATAATCCACCTTCACACTTAAATCGTCTGCATCACTCTGCTGGTATATAGCCTTATGTTAATTGCAATATAAAGCCAACTCCATAATTTCGGATCCAAGGTGAGATGTATCAATGGAAAAGAGGATCACTGAACTCACCAGTGTCATTGAAGAGAATGTGAAGGACGGAGATCTCCTAATCTTCGGAGGCATGAAGGTCAATCGCGTTCCAATTGCATGCGTACACGAAATAATCCGGCAGAAGAAGAAAAACCTGAGTGTAATGGGTTTGCCAAACCCCCTCCCCACGGATATGCTATGTGGCGCTGGAAGCCTGAAAAGAGTAGAATTCTGCTACATGGGAATACAAGGTGACAAGGGCTTCGCTCAGATGCGCAACTTTAGACGTGCTGCTGAGCAAGGCGTCGCCGACGCTATGGAGGAAATTGGTTGGATAACAATCCAGCAGATATTGGCTGGCGCCCTCCAAATCCCCTTCATTCCAGTTAGAGGTCTTGCAGGCACTGGAATATTGGAGGTGCGAAAAGACTTCAAGTCAATCGAAAACCCATTTGGAGAAGAAAAGCTGATTGCTGTTCCAGCCGCCAACCCCGATGTGGCGATCCTACACGTGCAGCTTGCAGACGAATACGGGAATGCCAGACTCCTCGATCCAGGGTTCGCAGAAGCGGAGAAACTCATCGCGCTTGCCGCGAAGAAGGTGATAGTGACAGCTGAAGAAATAGTCCCGCACGAGAAGCTACGCGGAACAGTCACTCTGCCTTACTTCATGGTTGACGCTCTCGCGCATGTTTCCTATGGTGCTTACCCCTCCGCCTGCTACAAGTACTATGGAGTCGACTGGGAGCATATGAACACGTACCTTGAATCAAATGCGTCTCCAGAGAGCTTCGCAAACTATCTTGGCACCTACGTCTATGGGACCAAGGATCATCAAGAATTCATCGAGAGAGCTGGAGGAAAGAAGGTAATCGGTAAATTGAAGTGGTAGAGGTTGAGAAGAAAATGAGCCAAAACGCAAAAGACTACTCAATAGATGAACTCATCTGCTCCGCGATTGCGAGAATGTTGAAGGACAGAGAGATTGTGTTCACTGGCGTTTCTTCTCCAGTGCAGATAGTCTCAATCTACCTTGCGAAAGCCACTCATGCTCCAAACCTGACTCACCTTACTATCATGGGCGCCATCGACCCAACCCCAAAGTCGCCACCAGTCTCCAGTGCTGATCCTCATTTACTTGAAGGAGCCCTTGGAGGGATCACCCTGTCAGACGTCTTCTCCCTCGGCTACAAGGGAAGAGTGGACGTTGGTTTGTTCGGGGCAGTTCAGATTGATCAGTTCGGCAACTTGAACAATAGCGTGATAGGCCAGTACGACAAGCCCAAAGTTCGGTTACCCGGCGGAGCAGGATCGGGGGTGATGCTCAAGATATTCAAGAGATCAGTAATATTCAGATCGAGTCATGACAAGCGGGCATTCGTTGAGAAACTGCCATTCGTCACGGCTTGCGGATGGACGGAGGAGAGTGGGCTGAGACCCGGAGAAAAGGATGCCTTCGGCTTCGTTCGCGCTGGCGGTCCAGATAAGATCATCACCAACTTGGCAGTGCTCGGCTTCGAGGAGCAGAGTAGAAGGATGAAGATAGAAACTGTACACCCTGGGGTAGAAGTGGAAACGGTTGTAGAGAACACAGGATTCGAACTAGTCATACCGAAAGTTGTTCCGGAGACGCCGCCACCTACGCAGATCGAAGTCAAATTGCTTCGGGATAAAATCGATCCGAAGGATATGCGGAAACTCGCCTTTAAGGAAAAATGAGCCAGATAAGAGTAGGTTACCCAGAAAATGTCCCTGAAGTACCCGGCGACTAGCTTCCGATGCATCAAATGCGGGATGTGTTGTAGAAATGATGGCAGACACCTGAGGAGAATAGTCTTAACCCCACTAGACGCTGATAGAGTAATACAGGCAACAAGCCTATCTATAGAGGGGTTCTCAAGACCATCCCACAATGCTTCCTTTCCTTTCTTTCGTATCATGAGGAAGGAATCTGGGGCATGCGTATTCCTTGGCAATGATTCAATGTGCAGAATATATGATTCAAGACCGATTGTATGCCGCTGCTATCCCTTCCCGATTGAATTTGATGAGCAAGGTGTTACCTTCTGTCCTCCTTCCAAGCACTGCCCTGGCTTAGGTCGTGGAGAAAAGTTGGAAAGAGAATTCTTTGAAAAGCTAGCCCGAGAAGTGATCAACAATCACAGATCATGCAGGAAGATGCAAGCCGGCCCGCGTTCTCGGGAGTACCCCTTAAATAAACGTGCTCAATCTCTATAGCCAATATGAAAACAGATAACACCTTCGATCATACTTTTCCTTGTAGGAGTCATGTCTCCTGAGTCGAGTCAAGATCCCGGAGGGCAAAAAGAATTGTCAGCAGAGTACGCTGATATTGTTGCTGAGTCTCCTGGGAGGAAAGTGTTTCTTCTGGGGAATGAGGCCATAGCCAGAGGCGCCATCGAAGCTGGTGTGCAGGCTGCCGCAGTGTACCCTGGCACCCCGGCGTCAGAGATAGGTGACACGCTGGCCGCTGTTTCGAAAAAGGCCGGACTGTACTTCGAGTATTCTGTAAATGAGAAAGTAGCTCTTGAAGTGGTTGCGGGTTCATCCTTTCTTGGTCTGAGAGGAATGACGGCCATGAAACATGTTGGTCTTAACGTTGCTTCAGACCCGTTCATGGCGTTGGCGTATAGCGGTATTAGAGGGGGGTTAGTCCTAGTGTCTGCTGACGACCCCGAGTGCTTCTCAAGTCAGAATGAGCAAGACAACCGTTACTATGCTCTCTTCGGATACTGGCCTGCGGTAGAGCCTTCAGATGCTCAGGAATGCAAAGACTTCACGGTAAAAGCTTTTGAGCTCTCAGAGAAGTTTGAACTCCCGATCATGATTCATACCGTGACTAGGATAAGTCATTCGCGAGGGGATGTGACGCTAGGGGCGATCAGAAAGAATAGAAACAAGGCCGAATACGTAAAGGACACTTCACGCTTCGCGCTGCTGCCAGCAAACGCTAGGAAGAGACACACTGTCCTTCTAAAGAAGTTTGATGAAGTAAAGAGGTACTCAGATGAGACTGAATTCACGAAGATGTTCAATGAAGATGCAGAGGAGAAAACCGGGGTGATTACTTCAGGGGTTTCCTTCGGCTATGTCATGGATTCACTCCGCGCCCTTAACCTAAGACTTCCCGTCATGAAGATTGGAATGATCAATCCTCTGCCTGAGAAGCGCTTGAAGGATTTCATATCAAAGCTCGAGCGGATAATCGTAGTTGAGGAGCTTGAGCCATTTATTGAAACACAGGTTGCGGCGCTCGCTTCCTACGGAGATATGAAGGTCGCCATCTTCGGCAAGCATTCTGGCCACATACCACGGGAGGGCGAGCTCTCAGTTGGAAAAGTCGCTAGCGCAGTTTCAGAAGTAACAGGCAAACCTTCACCGATTAACCTAGCCAAAACTGCAGCGAAATTGACCGAGGTATCTGGGATGCTCCCTCCCAGGCCTCCTGTTCTGTGCCCAGGTTGTCCCCACCGCGCATCCTTCTACGCAATAAAGATGGCCACAGGTGGAAAGGCGATCTATGGCAGCGACATAGGCTGCTACAGCCTGGGCATATTGCCACCGCAAGAAGTAGTTGACTATCTCATCTGCATGGGATCTGGGATAAGCCTCAGTAGTGGGATCAGCCACTTCACGGAGCAGCCATTGGTCGTTACGATCGGCGACTCGACATTCTTCCACGCAGGGATACCTGCACTGATTAACGCCGTATATAACCGCGCTAAATTCGTTCTGGTGGTCCTAGACAATCTTGTCACAGCCATGACAGGACATCAACCGAACCCAGCAGTGGGTGTTACAGCTGAAGGCGAGAAATCAATAAGAGTCATGATCGAGGACGTTGCAAAAGCATGTGGCGCGGGGAAGGTTGTTGTAGTAGACCCCTTCCGTGTCAAAGAGATGCGAAAAGTGATAAGGGAGTGCATAGAAGGGGGAGAACTCTCAGTGATAGTCGCCAGGCAAGCCTGCACTCTTCAGACCGTAAGAGATAGGAGAAGGATAGGCGAATACGTCCCAACTTACTCCATTGACAAAGAAATATGTAAGGACTGCAAGGTCTGCTACAAGGTCTTTGGTTGTCCGGCAATATCTAAACTAGGCGAAAAGGAGAAACCCGAGATAGACGCTCTACAGTGCCTGGGTTGCGGCGTCTGCGCAACCCTCTGCCCGTACGGCGCAATAAAGGAAAGCAAGAAGGAGGCCAAAGCTAAGCAAACCTGACTTCTGGTGCCGGTCATCCAAGCGGGCGGATTTCGAGTAGTTGATACACGAAGGGAATGGAGTCTCGCCGGAGTTGAGTGTGTGAGCAGAGATTGGCAGTATAACGTTCTAGTATGTGGAATTGGTGGGCAGGGAATTCTGACGACGGCTCAGATTCTGGCTAAGGCAGGCATGTATGAGGGATTCAAGGTGCTTATGGCGGAAATCCACGGGATGGCTCAGAGAGGGGGTAGAGTGCCTTGCAGTGTGAGGTTTGGGGACTCGATCAGCTCACCGACTATTCCGGAGGGTGGTGCTAATCTTGTGATCTCCTTGGAGTTTGCTGAGGCCTTAACAGCACTACCGTTTGCTTCTTCGAAGACCGTGCTTGTTTTGAACAAGCAGATCAGCATTCCACCGATGATTGTGATTGGATTAGGTAGGTACCCGACAGCTGATGAGGTTCTGGGTATGGTGAAAAAGACTTCAACGATGGTACTTGTGATTGATGCTCCCAGGATCGCCACGGAGTTAGGTTCGCAAGTGGCGGCAAACAGCGTCATGCTAGGGGCTGGTGTTGCTGCCGGGAAAGTCCCGGTCAAGAGAGAGTCTGTTGTGGAAGCCATGAAGGGTGTTTTCTCCGGGAGGAATCTCGAAGTCAATATGAAAGCTTATGAGATGGGTCGGGCCGAAGCCTTGAAAGAATAGCATCTGCGGATGGGAATCTGTGCTGGCAAACCTTTTAATTCTACATCCCTCTTCAGTTTCCAGTGCTTCGTTGCTGGTCATGCAGGTCAGTCTGTGAGTGGAGTTGTGCCGAGATTGGGTACAGATGAAGTCGCGATAATCACGACTAAGGAAGTCTCATTAGAGGACGCTCTTAGGAAGGCAATCGATGCCATAGGTGGCGTCAAACGGTTCATCAGTAGACACGACAGAGTTTTCATCAAACCCAATGCAGTCGTGCCATTGTCAAGTAGCTCCGGGGTCGTGACAAATCCTGCAGTAATCAATGCCCTTGTGAGGATTGTGCTGGAAGCGGGGGCTGAAAGAGTTATTGTGGGCGATTCGCCTTTCATTCCATACAAGTCGAGAGAAGTTCTTGCAAAAACAGGAATAGAAGAAGCGGCAAGAGATGCAGGCGCCGAGATCGCCTACTTGGACGAGGAGACATACACTGAGGTCAACGCGCCCGACGCAAAGATAATGAACAAGACCCGACTTCCGAAGTCTTTCCTTAGTTGCAACGTATTCATCACAGTACCAAAAATGAAGACACACAATCAGACTGTCGTTTCGCTCTCAATCAAGAACCAGCACGGGCTTCTAAGGTCAGAGGACAAGAGAATAATGCACAGGGATGACATACACCAGAAGATCGTGGACATAACGAGCGTTGCGAAGCCAAACCTGATAGTAATTGATGGAACGATAGCCCTTGAAGGACAGGGTCCAACTTACGGGTCACCGGTTGAAGCTAATCTGTTGGTGGCAGGCACCAACGTAGTCTCAACTGATGCTGTCGCATCTTCCCTCATGGGATTCGATCCAGAAACCATTCCATCTCTCCGACTCGCACAAATTCAAGGACTAGGTACAATGGATCTAAGCAAGATCAACATCAAGGGCGAAGACCTAAAACGCACAAGGAGACAGTTTGCGAAGCCATCTACAGAGATCGTTGGGATCTTCCCCCACGTGAACGCCTATGTCGGAGGTCCTTGCCAAGGTGGCTGCTGCGCATGGACACGTGTTGGACTTGATGGAATGAAGAAGTATGGCATATTTGACAAACTTACAGAGAATGTGAACATAATAGTGGGGGTCACGCCATCAACACCTCAGAGGCTCAGCGGAAAAACATTTGTGATCGGGGACTGCGCTGCTAAGCATAAGGACAAGGGGGTATTTATCGCGGGTTGTCCTCCATTTGATACTTGGAAGATGCGAAACTACTTCTGAACGCGAGGTGCGGAACGGGTCGGTTGCTTTTCAGTCATTGCAGAATGACCTTATTTGTTTTCCTGCTGGCGAAGAGCTCGAAAGCCTCGTTTATCTTCTCAAGTGGGAGTCTATGGCTAATAAGAGGTTCAAGCTTGACTCTACTATTTTGAACCAGTTCGATAAACTTGTCAGCTTCACTGGCTACATGGGCAAAGCTGCCTATGATTGAAATCTCTCTCCACATTATTGCTCTAACTGCGGTTTCGACTGGTTTATCGTGCACAGCTACAAGAAGGAATTTGCCTCCTTTTGCAGTTGCATCGAATGCCTGCGCGTAGGTTGCTGGCGCACCAGCTGCGTCGACAGTGAGGTCAACGCCGCGCCCATTAGAGTCCTCCTTGATGAATTTGACAGGGTCGTTTTCCTTCGAGTTCACCGTGGTGTCGGCGCCTAGCTCCTTTGCCAGCAACAATCTATCTGGAACAACATCAATAGCAATTACTCTACCTGCACCAGCCACCCTCGCCATCTGCAACAGACACTGCCCTACAGGACCTAGACCCCATATTGCCACGGTGTCTCCAGGCATGATATCTGCCCTGCGCAACGCGTGGGCAGCCGTGCTCAGCGTGTCACCCATTAATGACCCGACTTCATAGCTGATTCCTGAAGGTAAGTTGTAGAGAGAAGAGCTGGGAGCCATGACATATTCAGCAAAGCATCCTTCACGCGGCCCGATGGCTCCAAACACGCCTCTCTGGTCACAGAGGTTCTCTCTTCCGCTTCTACAATAGTAGCAGACGCCACACGAGTAATGGGGCGCCGAGAACACGCGATCTCCTTTTCTGAATGACTTAACACTGGTTCCAGTCTCGACCACATCTCCGCCCCATTCATGGCCCATTATCATTGGAATCCTTGGAGCCTTCATTCCCCCTTCATACAAGTGCAGGTCCGTGCCGCATAGTGCCGCGGCTCTGACTCTCACGAGCACTTCATCTTCTTTCGGCTGGGGAAGCTGGGTCTCCCCGATCACGAATTTGGGTTTCTTGTCAGGACCCTGAAATAGTGAAGCCTTCATCCGGACCATAGGTTGAAAACACTCCAGATCTAGAAACTGATTGCAACTAAGTGCGAGCTCGTTTCCACTGACTATAGGCCAGTCTTACATCCTTGTCGGTAATAGTTTTCCTGTTGGCATGCTCCGACAGTTCCCTTGCAATTCTGGAGATCTCAAGCCCGATCTCTTCTAGTGCAACAGCCAGAGCGACTGACGCCTTATCGCCAACTCTCTCAGCTCCTGCCTTACGGATGATGCGATCGACAGAGGCCTTGGGTAGAATTGTTTCTGGCAAATCATACGTCCCCCGATTTGAGATTTAGAAGTACTGATCGTCCCGATCGGATAATAAAGGTACCTCACTTTCTCTTTTCCTTAAAAATCCTTGTCTTTCTGAACGGCCTGATCACTTGAGTTAAGCTCCTTCAAGTCGTGATCAAAGCCAGGGGGAAGCGGTGTACCTCAGAATACGGGCTGATGGAGTTCAGGTCAACCCGCCTCCAACGAGAGATTCAGCTTCTCTCATCCTGCGAGCGAATAGTGAACTCACAGAATCCTTTTTCGCATATCTTTGCCGTGTTCTCGTGCCTGGTGGCCATGCCAAGCTTACTGAACAGCGTATCGGTGTTGGCAAGGCATCCGTGTCTGCAAGGCAAGAACTTGGACTCCTTATCTCCGAGCTTATCCTTCAATTCGGCAAAAGCAGCACAGTTTGCGACCCTCAAAACCAGCGTTTTGGGGTTGCTTTCTGCGACACTTAACTTGTCCAGCGGTCTTGTTGCCATAAACCCAAGTTCAAGGAGACGTTGGGGGACGCTGGGGAACTTCATACCGGTTTTCTCGGCCACTTGATAGATAATCACGCCAGAGCGATCCAGCGAATCCCTTTCTGACTTGGCGAGGGATACTGACAATTCGTTCACGTATCGTCCCAGCGATTTTTGGGCGATGCCGTCAATCTCTTTGGCGTTTTTTCCCTTACATAGGGAAATGAAATCGCTAATCGCCCTGTCCATGTTGAAACTGTGTGAGAAACGTGACAACAGATCTTCTGGGAAGTAGTAATCGTACAGCTCTTCTTCATTACTCATTGTCCCTTCTTCTCCTCTTGGGGTACTAGCCTTATTGCGCCCTTTGGGCAGACAGAGGTGCAAAGGTTGCAGAGAACGCACGCTGCCTGAAAGGGTGCGAATAGGAAGAACTCTTTGCTCAATGCATACTTCTTCACTTTTGTGGGTATTGCCGCAAAAACCGCTTCTGGGCAGACTTGCATACATTTCTTGCACTCCATGGGATTTCTGCACTTCGAGGCGTCCACCTCAATCTTGACGCTTCCCAGCTTCTTCATTGGCCAGTTCATCCTCCAAGCCTCGACCTACCACGAGTCTGCAAGAATAGGAAACTTTGACTTTGGTTCTAGGTGAATTGCCTGTCTAGAGCATCCAGTTTGGCATAATCCACAACCAAAACATCTGAACATATCTATTGTTACTTTCTCAGAAGACGGGGAATACTTTAGCGCGCCAAATTGGCAGCGCGAAACGCAAGCTCTGCAGCCGTTACACTTGCTAGTATCTACGAGGGCCACGTAGTGCCCCTTGACAAGAGCTTTGACGTCGTAGTCGAGTCTCCCGCGAAGCCCAATACATGACTCATACTCGCAGTTGCAGATGCCGCCAATGAAGGGCGTGCCGAAGGTCCAAGTTGTGTGGACAACGCCTTTTCTATCTAGCTTCTCGATGAACTTTTTGGCCTCGCCTGGAGATATGAAATCGACGCCTCCTCGGTAAGTGTCGGGCCAGCGCTCCCATTTATACATCCCAGCGCCGATGCCTAGGCAATAGAAGTTCTCCTCATCAGGCATTCCTCTTGCCTGTCTTCTGCAGGCACACGTAATGGTTGCTATCGGCCACGCTATGTCTAAGATTCTCTCCATGTCCTGTAAAGGGACTACCTGTCCAAAATGTGTGCGGTGAAGAAAACCTTCAATGTTCTTCTTTACTGATGGCCATTGCTCAGTGTTAATTTTAGAAACGGCATCCTTTAGCTGTTCAAGGACGACACGTTGGAAATCGACGTCACTCCCGCCCTTTGCTTCTGCCTTTCTCTCTTTGTATATCTTCCTAGCGTAGTTTTTTGCGTTAAGGTACCATAGCTTTCCGTCCCCGTGTTGGATACACCAGTCACACATTGCCTTATGGCAAGCCCCCGAGCTGCGCGTCTACTACCTAGTTGGGTAATGATCATAATGCTATTTAGCTATTCTTGTGTTCCGGGTCCGGCGACTGGGAGCCAGAACCCGCTCGATATTGAAGCCATAGCGGCAAGGTTCGCCGGAAGTATTGATTTCAATTCTCTCTTCCTCGTGCAAGACTATATATCCGGGGTTTCAACCTATGTAGGCGTAGGTAGGTATGCGTCAGCGTACCTATCGTATGCTACGTAGATCTGGGGCTTCACAGCATCATGTAGGAGCCTCACGAGTTCATCGGTTCCCCTCCGCTCCGCCCCCGTCAGGACGTACCCACCCGCAAGGAGCGTAGGCAGGATGGTTTCATCCCACCGCTTCTTCTCATGGGGAACGCCCTCCATCCTCAGGTACAGGTTAATGGCGGCGTTGAGCTGCCTATCTATCCGCAGCCCACAGCTCCGGCACTCGAAGACTGCTGCTCCTCTTAGGTCTTTGTTTATCCACCCGCATCTGGAGCACCTCTTCGAGGTGAACTGGGGAGGCACCTCAACTCCTCCTGCAAGCCTCCTTATTTCGCGCCAGTCCGTGCGTGCTATCCGGCGATTCCACTTCCTGGAACGCGTATACAGCCTCTCCTTTCTTAGAGCTTCGAATCCGTTGGCGTCTGAGAGAGATCGCATCACCCTCGCCACTTCAACCTGGTGCTTCCTCGCACGGTTCCTCTCCCTTCCACGATACTTTGCGAGGACCCTCTTCGCCCTCTTGGACTTCGAGGTCTTCCTCTGCACGCTGCGCCTCTTCTCGAAGCTCGACACGTGGACCGAGGCTAGCCTCCTCGTGTCAATCTTCACCCACCCTGTCTCAGGGCTATAGCCGTCCATGGATAGCATATTCGAGTCCCACGCTACCACCTCAGCAGTTTTCTCCTTCTCCTCCTCTTCTGTCACATGGATGGGTAGGTGTATTTTGTCTGGCGTGATGACAGGTTCTCCTATGCCGTTGGAGGATACGTTGTCGGGCAGCTTGAAGTAGCGTCTTGACAAGTCGATGTAGGCGAAGAGGTGCGGCTTCAGGGTGATCCTGAGCGTGTCACCCTCAAGTTTGAGGAGGGTCTGCTTGATGCGCAGGAAAAGTCTCTTCGCTCGCGGGCACACCCGCCGCCTCTCACCCTTGTCGTAGTTCCTCTTCCATGAAGACATGATGCTGAAGGCCGTCTTCGTGGCGGAGTCAACCCAGTGCGCAGCGTAGACCCAGTTCTGCAGGTACCTGTCTCTCAACCCGCGCTTGAAGGCATTGTCCCTCCTGTACTTTGGAGAGTCTGTGCTACTTCTTGCCTTTCAGTTGGTGCTTTCTCCACTCTACTGTCCGCCAGATGTCTTGTAGCGAGGTGTTGAGAAGGTCATTGCAGGCAGCCATTAGGCCGCTGAGTGCTTCGCCCCGGTTATGACTGAGCGAATAGGTTCTTAGCGTCCCGGTCCACCTCACCGTATTCAATCCTGGCTTCACATCCACAAGGCTGTGGAACCATAATAATATAAACGACAACATTACTTACACATGCCTGCCCAAGCCTACGAAACTTAACTGCTGAATACGGCAAACCTGAATTCGCATGACGTATACGTTCATAGACCCATATAGACTGGAACTGCTTAGAGAGACATTCCAGTTATGGCTTGTGAGCCAATGAGTACACGTCTGTTCTTTATTGGTTCAAACAAGGTTCAGATTTGTGGGGGCATGCGGTCTCCACCCTAGGACGCTGAGAGAAGGTTGTTCTAAGTTGGTCGGTGAGCTTAGGGTTCCATATGGAAACGGAATGCTGTTCTTTGGTCTGCCCGAAGAATGGAGCCTAATTTCAAATCTCTCTCCGCAAGATCCAGATCCACTACGTGATCTGAGTGCTACCCTAGCCGGCTCCCTTAGGAACCCCATCGGTTGCCCCGGAATAGCAGAGCTGGCATCAGGTCGGAAGAGAGTTGCAGTCATAATTGATGACAAGACCCGTCCGACCCCTGCAGATCGACTGATCCCCGTAGTTCTCAAGGAACTGGAAGCGGCCGGCGTAAAGGATAAGGATGTGACAGTCGTCGTGGGCAGAGGATTACACCCCAAGATGACTGAAAGCGAACTAGCAGCCAAAATCGGAAAAACTGTCTTGGAATCGGTGAACGTTGCGGATCACAATGCAGACTCCGGCTTCATTCCTCTGGGCAAGACATCGAACAACGTACCCATATCTGTAAATAGCCTCGTTGCAGGGTCCGATCTGAAGATCGGCCTGGGTTCGATCTTCCCTCACGAGCTGCTTGGATTTACTGGCGGATCAAGTATTATTGTACCAGGAGTGGCCTCTCGGGAAACTATAAACAAGAATCACATGCTCGTCGGCAAGTTCGACGCTGAGTTTGGCAGAATAGAAGGGAACCTGATCAGAAGCGATTCTGAGGAGGCAGCCAGAAAAACGGGACTCGACATCATCGTAAATGTTGTGCTGAACTCAAAGGATGAAGTGATTAACCTCAGCGTGGGGGATGTTGTCAGGGCTCATCGAGAAGGAGTCGCCGTCTCACAGAAGGTTCACGGGGTTAAAATAGAGAAGCTTGCCGACGTTACGATCGTCTCCTCGAGTCCAAAGGGAACCACGTTTGGGAAGGGGCTCAAAGCCATCTTCGCGGCTGATCTTGCCACTAAGCCTAACGGAACAATAATCTTCGCGTCTCCGTGCAACGAGGGGATCTCATCAAGCGAAGTATTCCGTGAGATGTTGCTGACTAACCCTGGCCCAAAGTTCCTCTTCAAGCTTCTCAAGGGTGGAGAACTTCCTGGAGAAAGTTGTGTGCTATACTTGTTCTCACTCGTCAAGAAGAGAAAGAAGATAATTCTCGTCTCAGAAGGCGTGTCGTCTACCGAAGCAGAAAAGATTGGAATCAATAGTGCCAACAGCATTGAAGAAGCAATCGTGGCATCAGGGAAGAAGAAGGCTGATGTATACGTCATGCCAAGGGGATCCATAACACTGCCAATCTTGCGGCGATAGCGGGAAGCCGTTTAGGAGGCCCATCCTTGTCGAAATTTAGAGCTGAACAAACGATAATCGACATACACGGTCTCAAGATCGGAGGGCAACCTGGACAACTACCCACACTTGTGATTCCTTGCCTATTCAATCCGCGCATGAAGGAGGTCTCCGACCACAAGGCAGGTGTCTTCGACAAGAATCGGGTTAGGGTCTACCTCGAACGCGTTAGAAAGATGAGTGAGAGTACAGGCAGCCCCTATGCGATCGATGTCATGGCGACGACTCCAGAGGCGATGACCCGGTACATTGAGTTTATTACTGGAGAACCAGATGAACTGCCATTTCTGTTCGATGCAATAGAGCCCAAGACCCGTATCGCAGCGGCACAACTTGCAAAGTCGATCGGCGTTGAAGACAGAGCCATCTGGAATTCTCTTTCCACAACATCCACTGAAGAGGAATTCAGCGCGGTTATTCAGAACGGAATTGTGAACGTAATAGCGCAGGCTTTTGATAGGAAGGATCCATCGCCGAAAGGCTCCCTTGCGTGCTTAACTAGCAAAGGCCTACTCAGCAGGGTCACGCGCTCTATGCCGAAGGGCATACTCATAGACGTGCCCGTATTCGATGTTGCAAGCATGGGCGCCACCTCAGAAGCCCTCTCGCTTGTCAGGAGCGAGCTCGGTCTACCGGCAGGGTGCGCGCCAGCTAACGCCACATACCAGTGGAGGGAGAAAAGAACCGACCTCCTGAGAAAGAACTTTGGCTCAGTCCACGCAGCTGCTTGTGTCATAATGCAATTCAGCGGAGCAAACTACCTGCTGATTGGGCCGATTGGAGGTGCAACGAGAATATTCAAGGCTTGCGCCATGACTGACGCAATGATTGCTTACGCGGCTATGACCAAAGGCGTGAGGCCTCTGGTCAAAACACATCCTATCTATAGCATCTTCTAGGAGGAAAAAAGGGAGACCAAGTCAGATGCGAGTCAATCTCTTAGATCGAATTCTATTCAAATGACTTCTTCAGCAGTTCAACATCGACTCGGCCAGCATGGTACAGTTTGCCAGTCTTCAAGTCATTGATGGTTATCTCGGCGGGTGCAAAGAGTCCCGGGTCGATCTTGTAGAAATCATATCCCGCTGCTTTGAATGTCTGATGGAATGGCCTGCCGTAGTCTTTTGAAGACGATGATGGGACTTTGTTTATTATGTCTGAGAGATCTTCTTCCTCAGCTTCGACGGTCAGGTATACTCTTCCTGCTGCAAGTATCACGTCGTTTGTTCTGCCCATTGCCTTTGCGGAATTTGGATGGATCGGTGCTATCGGTGCTACTCCACACGCGTGCCTTATCTTCTTGGGATCAAAGCCGACCTCGGACAGCTTGTGTATCCCAGTTTCCACGACTCTGCCGGAAATCTGAACGGAACCAACAACAGAGCTGGTGGGCGCGACAATCACATAAAGATCCGAGTACGAAACAAGACACTTGCCTGCTATTGTTTCAACTATATCGTTGTCGACGGTGTGGTCCGTCTCAATCACTATCACGGCCTGTTTTGCCTTATCTTCATAGGAGATTTTCTCGTAGATCTCCTTGGGTTCCAGAGATAGAGCTCTCGCAGGGCCCGAACCCATCCCGAAGATCTTCTTTTCCTTGTCCTTTATTCTCCACCCCGCAAACTGGGAACCCAGCGTGGCGATGGCTGGGTAGCCTGTCTCCACAAAGATTGAGGGCAGAATTAAGCCTCCGCCGTAGTCAATCATCGATAGACTTGCTGTTCCAAGTCCACCTAGACAAACCTCAGTCACAAACCTCCCCGCATTGAAGCTTCCCTTCGCTTCTATACCGGCATCAAGCACGGTAGCTCCGTTTTCCGTTCTTGTTACCTTGATCCTTAACTCATCTGCATACTCTATCATTTCCTGCACTATCGGTAGAGCGCTAGAGTTGACACTAACATCATTTTCCGCCATAGAATGGTGGTCTCCTCAAGTTAAGCCAGTTCCTAGATTCGCTTCAAACACAAGAAATACCTTTCCTTGGTACCATCCTATATGGCTTTGGTATCGCAGGGATGACACCAGAGCGGCGATGTAGCTTATAATCAGTGCGAGGCCGCGTCTGCCACAGACCAGAAAAAGTAGAGGCAAGCAAATACATGATCCTAGGCTTTCAGGTAGAGTTCCCCTTTTCCACCGTCTGCGAGGTCTCCGACGAACTTATTGAAGGGTCCACTTATCTCTTCGCCGTCTTCCTCGCTAGTCCTTGTGCTCGGGACTTTTCCTTCGCTCTTGAAAGATGGGAGTACTTCAGCGATTCTGCCTAGGATGATGATCTTTCCTTTGGTCATCTCTCCGCCGGCTCGAGGAGCAGCGTCTTTGTGTACTACTATGACTCCACCTTTCAGGTGTATGCCTGCCATGGCGCCGACGCTGCCTTTGACGACTATCGTGCCATTGGACATCCATGAACCGATCTCGTTTCCGGCGTTTCCCTCGACGAGTATGGTTCCTCCTGAGGTTCCTCTCCACTCTCCGCGGTACGAGGCGCCCAGGTAGCTTCCGGCGTTTCCTTTGATTGTAATCTCGCCGCCTTTCATCAACGCCCCAGCCCAGTCCCCCGCGTTTCCTTCGACGGTTATCTTGCCGCCTCTCATGTTGTTGCCTACGTGCATCCCAGCGCTTCCTTTAATTATGATTTCGCCGGCAGTCATGCCTTCGCCGACTCTCTTAACGGTAGGGATGTCTCCCTGTATGACTATGCGGATATCTTCTGGCTTGTCGACCTTTATTCCCTTAACGTCGAAAACATCCTTGAGTTTGAGCTGCCTGTTTCCTCTGAATATAGTTAGACCTAGTATTTGTTCTACTGTTTTTCCAGCAACTTTGTCTGGGCTTATTACTTCAGCTTCGATAGGGACTTTGCTATTGATACTCTTGGGGACGAGAATGATTTCTTGGACCACGAGATTTCTTCCTCCATCGAGTAGAATTCGGCGCGATCTACTATATTATCCCTTACTTCTTTAGTTCCATCTTCACAGGAGCTGGGTTGACTAGGTATTCATCCTGTACAGGGTAGTTCTGGAGGTTTACCGTGTAGTATTTCATGAATTTGTCCTTAAGATCTTCGTATACTGCCTTTGTCCAGTCATCAGGAACCTCTATGTCGAGCCAGTGGGTTCTGCCAATTGGCGAAGCTACAACCTCACCATCCTTGACTACGATCTGGCCACGAGCAATTGTGTATTTGGCGTTCTTGAAGGCTTTCTCGACGGCTTCAGGGTTCTGGGATGGATTAATCTTGACAGGATCTAGATCATAAATCGCTACATCAGCGTCGGCACCCACACCTAAGTGCCCCTTATTCTTCATTCCAACGGCCCTGGCGATCCCCGCTCTTGTGATTATGGCGATTTCGGAGATGCTGTATTCTCGGTCATAGTTGGGTAGTGTTGTCTTCGATGTCGCCCGCTCGTGTACTTCCTTTAGCATGGCTTCCCTTTTTTTCTTGCTGACTAACCAAGATATAATGGTTGGATAACTCGTGAAAGGTCCACCATTGGGATGATCAGTCGTCAAGTACATCCTCCAAGGGTCTTTGACTCCTAGCGCGATTTCGAGTCCCACGGCCCACTGGATTGCGTTGACTCCGGTTCCTTTCTTAATATAGACATATGGGACTATTCCTGCACTTGTTTCGAGTTCAACGTCTGCGTTAACCCATTTGAGCCCAGTCAGTTTGTGCAGGTTATACTCCATTGGTCCATCGGCTGTCATAGTTGTTGTGTCGCCGAAGACAACCTGCCCCATATCGACTGTGACGTGCTTGTGAGCATTAACATAATTAACTAGTTCATCCGCTGCAGATGAGAAGGTTTTCCAGTCTTCCCCCGCGTAAGCGTGGAACTGGGCGTGAGTCAGGTGAATGACGGCATCTCTACCGTTCCCTGATGAGTGCGCTATACCCTCCACAGAATTGAGTGTGTCTAGGGTTACTTTGATGTTGCCAGGGTGACCCAGGTTATTGGGGTGGACATGGATGGTGTGAGGCAGACGTAGTCTCTCATTGACCTTTGCAAGATTTGTTATAACCTCTCTTGGGCTGATGTCGAAGTAGGGCACCCGATCATCTATTGTATCGCAGTTCTTTCCCCACTTCCAACTCTCAACTCCACCAGGGTTGACCATCTTAATGGCATATCCCTTGGTAGCTTTGAGCATCCAAGCCACGAAGGCAGTTAGTTTATCAAGATCCTTGTCTTTTATGTAGTCGATTACAAACCAGTTTCCTCCGAAAAGAGGATAGCACGCCTTGTCGACAATAGGCATGTCATTAAACTCTTCGTGGACATGTCTTGCTTTTAGCGGTGGCACCGCGGGCTCGATGACAGTCGTCCAACCCATTCTGGCGTACCTGTAGCCTGTGGTGTAAGTGGAGGGAATTGAATAACCGACACCGGATCTCATGCCTTCTTTCTTGAACTCAAAATCCTTTCTGTGATCCTCAGGTCTCAGGAGTCTTCCAGCATCAACCTTTGGTCCCGCAATATGAGTGTGAACGTCTACTCCTCCAGGCATTACGATGCATCCACTCGCATCTATGACCTTAGAATCAGTCGCTTTGACATGAGTCTCATCGACGATCCTGCCATCCTTGATGCAAACAGTGATCTTCTCTCCGTCGGCATTGTTCGCTGGATCGTAAACAAGACCATTCTTGATTATTATGGCATTGTTCGGCATGTGTCCAAGACCACCCTATGTACGGTCAGCTTTTCTAGAAGGAATCTTTTCTTAATTGATAAGGGTTATGCTGCACGCCATAATCATTGTGCGCATTCATCATGACGACTCAGGCGATAATCTGAATTATCAAAGTGATAAACTTTTGTCAACTCTTATGTTTTGCCTAGGATGACCTGACCTGACCTTTGTGAAGGCTGGTGTAGGGCAAGTCCTGGCTTGTACCCCGTGAGCTTGCCGAGTTCAGATGCAAATCCATAAAATATCCTCGATAGCTGGATGCCCTTTGGGCAGTTTTCGTCGCACTTTCCACAGTTGACGCACGTATCTCCCATGTGTACTAGTCTTGTTGCATGCAAGAGTAGTGGGTCAATGGTTTTTATCTTCTTAAGAAGAATACAGTCCTTGCACCAGCAAACTGGGCAGGCACGTACACAGAGTCCGCATTTGGTACAGGGGTCGAGCATTGCTTTCAATTGAGCGAACCGCTTGTTTCCTTCAAGTCTGGCAAGTTCCTCATTCTGTTCTTCAAGTCTTTTGTCGGCGCCCTTCTCCATGTCCCTAATGACTGAGTCTTTCTGCTCCTTTTCTGAGACATCCGAACTGCTTAGAGAGATTAGCATTCCTTGGCTTTTTGCCAGCTTGATACTCGTAGCCCCCCTCTCTGTGACGGGTCTAATCAAGATGTTTGGGTTTGCCGAGGGGCTCCTGCGCCAAGCTGAGATGCTGATGTCGCACGTAGGTGGCTCACGATTGCCACATCTTGTGCAGCATTCCCGCAGTCTCACGTCCTTGCCAAGCTTCAGTGGTGCAATAGTCCCCGAAGTTGCTTTGACCGCTATTTCACTGGGTGTTATCTCACAAGACTCGATTTTCGATTGATCTATTCCTTGTTTCTTTATAGCGTTGGCTAAGTCTAGGAAAGACACGCTTCCTGGACATTCCAGGCCGATAATGAATAGGTTCCCAAACGATACCTGATTTCTCTTCGACAGTTCGACAAGCGCCTCAATCTCGCAAGGACGCGCTACTAAGGCGACCTTTTTGTCGAAGCATCCACCAAGTTGAGAGTGAATAATCTTGGGAACGCTAAGTAGTCTTGGTAGCCCGACCACCAGATATTGTGAGAGGAGACGGTAGTCGAGGCTCGAGACATCAGAAGAGGCTTCAACTGAGACAGCCTGCATTCCGCCGCCTGGCTTCTTCTCGGTGAAGGTCAGAAATGCATCCACGATCCCACCATCCAGCAATGCTTTGTAGAGCGACTTGATCGTGGTTTCCACTGGACGACCGCGGTTTTCGTCACTGATTCGGCATGTGATGTACGATCTGTCCTCACTCACCTTCACCAACTCCATATTCAAAGTTCGTAATCATAATCATCGTAAGGTGTATTTGTCCCCGCCATACCCTGGCAAACAGGGTAAGTCCCATTCATGACACATCTCTGTTTACTCATGATGGTCATCCAGCTTGGCGGGTTCTGCCTTGAAGGGGTTCTGGCCCAAAGACCGGATTATCTCGACGGCTGTCTTGACCACTTCAGCGAATTTCTCTCCTTCTGCTGATGAGCAATTGTAGAACTGAGCTCTGTCTGCGCCGATTCCCATGAACCCGAGGATCTGCTGTACATGCTTGACTTGGTTCTTCGCGATAATGTTTCCCTTTTCGTATTCGCAGGTTCCTTCGTATCAGCCTACCACTAGAACGCCATCAGCGCCTTTCCTCAGTGCCCTGATAATCAGATCTCCGTCGACACGCCCGGCGCAGGGCACACGGATAGTTCTCACGTTCGATGGGTACTGTATTCTTCCGATCCCTGCTGTGTCAGCCGCGCCATACCCTCATTTCCAACAGAGGAACATTGCTATCTTTGGTTCGAAAGCCATTTTCACGCGACACCTCTTTCAGTCGACTACTGATCTGCGAATAATGTGTCTATGTATGCTTCGTATTGCTCGTCCTTGTAGTGTCTAAGAGTAATTGCTGATGAGGGGCATACCGCTGCGCAGGCGCCGCATCCTCTGCAGTCCATTTCATTGACGACGGCAATCCTGTCTTTCATGGTTATGGCTCCGTACGAGCATATCTCTGCGCATAGGCCGCATCCAGAGCATCTCTTGTCATCAGCGATCGCGCGTACCAGGGTGATTTCGACTTGCTTGTTGATCATGGGTGTTCCAGCAGATGAAGCGGCTCCTTTCGCTGTCCCAACCGCTTCGGGGATTGACTTGGGACCTTGGGCAACGCCTGCGATGTACACGCCAAGCTTCTTTGTATCGACTGGTGCGAGGCACAAGTGGAACTCCTTGACAAAGCCGTCTTTGGCTCGCTCGATCTTCAAAAGTCCTCTTAGGTCATCCTGCCTTGCAGGGGGAATCATTGCAGTCGAGAGAACCACCATGTCGGCCTCCGTTTCAGAGACTTCGCTAGTGAGAGTGTCTTCAACGGAGAGCAGAAGATTCTTCGTCAAGGGATCTTCAACAACTTCAGCTACCTTCCCTCGCACGAACCTCACGCCCGCGTTTCTGGTCTCTCTGTTATACTCCTCGTGGTCTCTGCAGGGGGTTCTGATGTCGATGTAGTAGATCGTGGGCTCAGTATCTGGGTAGTAGTGTTTGACGTATTTGGCGTTCTTGATGGCAGTCATGCAGCAGACTCCGGCAGAGCAGTACTGATTAGCATCCATGCTTCGTGATCCTACGCACTGTATCATGGCTATTCTTTTGGGGGTCATCAAATCTGAAGGGCGAACTAGCTTGCCGCCAGTTGGACCATTTGGCGCGGTTATCCGCTCAAGTTCGAGTTGTGTTATGACGTTCTCGTATTTTCCATAGCCGTACTCGCCAATTGGCTTGTACTCCCTGAACCCTGTGGCAAGCAGGATAACTCCAACGTCTATCTCAACGGTCTTTGGCGCCTGGTCCAGGTTGATGGCATTAGGCTCGCACTTCTTCATGCAAAGCCTGCACTTTATGCATCTATCCATGTCGATCGTGTAAGTACTCGGCACTGCTTGCGGGAATGGTAGGTAGATAGCCTTTCTTGTTCCAAGTCCTTCGTCGAACTCGTTCGGCGCGAAGATTGGGCAGACATCGACGCAAGCCCCGCACCCATTGCATTTCTCCCGTTCTACGTATCTCGGTTTTTGTCTGACTGTGACTTTGAAATCGCCGACATACCCCTCTACTTTCTCAACTTCGCTGTAACTGAGTAGCTCAATGTTATGGTGATGTGCCAGTTCCACCATCTTTGGACCTAAGATTCAGATTGAGCAATCATCCGTCGGGTAAGTCTTATTCAGTTTTGCCATATGCCCACCGATGGAAGGTTCACGCTCAACCAGGCACACTTTCATTCCCTTGTCAGCCAAGTCTAGTGCGGCTTGAAGCCCAGCGACTCCGCCACCAACAACAAGTGCCTTCTGAAGCACTGGTACAATCTTTGTCGGGATGCTCTCAAGCAATTTTGCTCGTTCGACTGCCGCCCTGATTAGCGCCTTGGCTTTGATCATTGCTTCTATGGGCTTGTCAGTGTGAACAAAGGTGCATTGCTCCCTGATGTTTACGAACTCCAAGTAGCTTGGATCTACGCCAGCTTCCTTGAGAATAGTGCGGAACAGTGGTTCGTGAGTCTTAGGGGTACATGCCGCGACTATAACCCTATCCAGCTCGTACTCCTTGATCTTGGCCTTGATTAGGGAGGCGCCAGACTCGGTGCAGAGAGAGATATTCTGTGCCGCGATTTTCACTCCTTCCAGTTCACCAGCATACTCAACGAGAGCAGAAGTATCAATGACGCCACCGATATTTACTCCTCAACGGCAGATGAAAACACCAATGCTAAAAGATGATTTAGGCTCTCCCGTTTGTTGACTCACCCCCTAGGCTCCATTGACGTGCTTCGCAGGTAGGTTCCCGCGGAGCTACTTCCAGATTCCTACTATGAGGTCAATTTCGTCGTAAGCTTCTTGACGGTCTCATCCCAGAAATCAGTGTGTTCTCCAGACCAGGTGACTTCATCGCGTGTGAGCTCCAGTGCGCCCTCCCCTGGGCAGGCATTAATGCATGCGCCGCAGAAAAGGCATTTCTTATCGTCGATTGACACTTTCTCTGTCTTCTCCCATGGCTTTGATGACTTCGGAATAGTGATTGCCTTGGTTGGGCAAATATCCGCGCAAGTTGAGCATCCGCCAGGGCACTTGTCGACGTGTATAGCGATTCTGCCCTTGAAGAACTTGCGTGCCTTATTCCCTGTTCTTTCACAGGTAACCTCTTCGTACTTCAACTCAGGAACTGCCTTGCCGTCAACGATCTGAAGCTTCCTTTCGCCGTTTATCTTAAACTCGATTGCCTGAAATGGGCAGATATAATCACAGACACCGCAGAAAGAGCACTTCCTCTCGTCAACCAGAACTGGAGGTGACTGAACATCCTTTTTCATTGATGCTCCCACAGGACCTCTAGCAATGGCTTCCTTTGGGCAGGCGGTGACACAGACGCCACACCCGGTGCACTTCTCTCGATTAACGTTAAGCGAAAGCGTAATGTTTAGCATTCTAAGTGATGCAGTAACTTTCGACGGATCAACGGTCCTTGTGTATTGGGGTAATGCCATTACTTCACATCCTCCCTACTCACTCTTTGGGCTTTTCGGGTTGTTGAGAGGGAAACCTGATCTCTAGTGCGTGGCGCGGGCATGCCTCGATGCACATTCCGCAGCCGTCACATAAATCTTGGTTTGTTACTCCGAGTTTGCCGTTCTTTACTCTCAACACCGCGTTTGATTCCTGTTCTGTAACTATCTTTCCAGTCTTGTTGACTGGGCATGCGATCGTGCAATCGCCGCAGCCGTTGCACTTTCTCTCAGAGATGGCTATTTGATAGGATGTCAATCAGGGGCGCCTCCGAGTTGACGCGATAATTCGCACTATCAATAGTGATTTGCGATTCCATTCATATGACGCTTCCAATAGGTAAGAAACCCTTCGATTGTTCTGCAAGTCTTGTCAGCGCAAGGTAAGCTATCTTTGTGACTTGATTTGGTTTTCGTCATTTTAAGGTTAACTAAGAACTTTTCCATCACTCAATTCGGTTCAAGGGAAGCCATTATTCTTCAGATGTTGGAGGTATCGCATCGGCTTTTATACCTTTTTCAGGGGAATGAGTGTCATTCGTGCCGAGGTGAGAAGTGCGTCTTCTACTCTTGTCGTTCGCAAGTGGCAAGCTCTCGGGACCCGCCTACAAGCGCGTGATAGGAGACCGTCCAAGTCCTGCGGTGGCAACTGATGTAACAATCCTATGATACACTTTATTAAATCAATCAGTGGGCGAAAGTCATTTATAACAAGACTTCATCTTTTCGATGCTGGTTTTATATTATGTGTGGGGTTCTTGATATGGCTAATGATTCAGGTCCCGCTGTAAATACACAGCGATGTCAGGGATGCTCGAATTGCGTTATGGCTTGCCCAATCAATCAGAAGCTTGACAAGCGCATAATCGAGGGTGAATCACCCAGGTCTGATGACGTTGTGTTAAGGATCAAGAATGGCTCATGCACAGTCCTCAACAAGAAGCTCTGCCTTCAGAAGAGCTTTGAATGTAAGAGGTGCGAGCAAATCTGTCCGAGGGGCGCCATTCGGGTAATCGAGTGAGTTTCTTAATATACTAGTATAAGACGCTATAGATGCGAAGAGACGGAAAAGAGGGTTAGTCGGATTGCCTGAGAAGTCGGTTGAGGTTGTCATAATAACTGGCAGAACGGTGGATCAAGGGGTTGCGATAGAGGGCGGTAAACTCTCGCAGTCCTATGTGAAGGCCGCTGCCATATGCTACATGGATCCAAACGACATGAAGAAGATAGGGGTCATAACTGGAGACATCATTACAGTCAAGACGAACGCCGGGCAGGTAATACTACGGGCTGTCAAGTCTGAAGATACGCCGCATGTCGGCCTTGTATTTATTCCCATGGGTCCGTGGGCTAACCAACTTACTAATCCGGAGACCGATAGTATAGGCATGCCATCATTCAAAGGTATGAAAGGCATAATAGAGGCAACCCAAGGTGGAAAGATACTGGACGCCGCCACACTAGTCAAGACCGCTTTCCACAAGGCGTGAGTGGCATTAACACGAGGTGTAAGTGAGATTTGTCACAAAAGGTAATCGACTCAGTCGTATGCCCGTTCTGCGGCTCTCTTTGCGACGATACGGAAGTTGTAGTCAAGGACGGCAGAATAATCGAAACCCGGAACATGTGCATCATGGGAACTCAAAAGCTCTTCGCAAGTCAAGCACCCGAAAGAATCAGAAAACCGATGATACGGGAGAACGGTAGCTTCAAGGAGGTCACACTTGACCAAGCGATCCAGAGGGCTGCGGAGATACTGGTGAAGTCGGAGAGACCACTTCTTTATGGCTGGAGTTCAAGTGAATGTGATACCAGCAGGGTAGGTTTTGAGCTTGCTGAAGAGGTTGGCGCTATTATTGATTCGACTGCTTCGGTCTGCCATGGACCTTCCGTTCTCGCCATCCAAGATGTTGGTCTGAGCAGTTGTACTCTGGGCGAGGTGAAGAACCGAGCTGACCTTATAATATACTGGGGTTGCAATCCTCAACATGCTCACCCAAGACACATGAGCAGATACACTTCATTCGTGAGAGGTTTCTTCAGAGACAAGGGAGTAAAGGAACGGAGCATAGTTGTGGTAGACGTTCGCAGAACTGATACGGCGAAGCTAGCAACCCACTTTATCCAAACCGAATATGACAAGGATTATGAATTACTGGGTGCCCTGAGAGCTGTAGTCAACGGCTATGACATTCTCACCGACAAAGTTGCGGGTGTTCCAAAAGAAAAGATAATAGAGCTTGCTAGCATGATGAAGAACTGCGGGTTCGGCATAATCTTCTTTGGCATGGGGTTGACTCAGAGCACTGGGAAGCATAGGAACATAGATAACGCGATACAGCTTACCACAGACCTCAACAAATACACAAAGTTCCTGATTATGCCGATGCGTGGTCACTACAACGTGACTGGCTTCGGCGTTGTCGCATCTTGGATCAGCGGGTACCCGTACGCTGTTGACTTCAGCAGGGGGTATCCGCGGTATAATCCAGGAGAGACAACGGCTAACGATGTCCTGCAGAAAGAGGAGATTGATGCGGCGCTTGTCGTGGCATCGGACCCAGTTTCTCATTTTCCGAAGAAGTCGATCGAGTTCTTGGCAAAGATACCTTTGATAGTAATCGAACCACACCCGACTCCAACTACTGAACTTGCTGATGTCGTTATCCCTCCGGCGGTATCGGGAGTGGAAGTTGAGGGGACCGCGTACCGGATGGATAATGTTCCAATTCGGCTGAGAAAAGTCGTCGACGCGCCAGACGGCCTCCTTCCAGACAGAGAACTAGTTCACAGAATACTCGAGAAGGTTCGGGAACTGAAGAAGAAGAGAACCTAGTCGGGAAAGAACTAAACTAAACGAAAGCGTCTGGTTCTATCCAGTTCCACACACGAGTTTTTCTTCTTTTTCTTAGCTTAAGGAGACTCCATATGACTTTCTCTTTGTGCTCCTCGACTATTCGCGCATTGCGATCAAAATGGTTAATTAGAGGCATGGATAGATTGTAGGGAAGACCTTTAGAACGCTTGGAGGAGGTTCTAGGGTATTATGACAACGCTTGGCACAGAAAATATCGTGAAAATTGGTGTTTTGAAACTTGGGAACATTGGGATATCACCTCTGCTAGATCTAATCTTGGATGAACGAGCAGACAGGGGGGACATTGATATCCGCGTTGTTGGGAGCGGGCCGAAGCTCACTCCAGAGCAAACTCAGGAAGCTGCACAGAAGCTAATTGAACTCCGCCCTAAGCTTGTCATCGTGTCGAGCCCAAATGCCAGTCTGCCTGGGCCAAGCAGGGCTAGAGAATTGCTGAACGAAGCCAAGATACCGACAATTTCGCTGAGTGATGCACCCGGGAAAAAGGCCACTAAAGATATCGAAGAGAAGGGTCAAGGCTACATAATACTGTTAGGCGACCCCCTGATTGGCGCGCGGAGAGAATTCCTGGACTCTACTGAGATGGCCCTATTCAACTCCGATGCCATCAGAGTACTTTCCATAACTGGCGCCATGCGACTAATAATGAGAGAAGTCGATAGCGTTGTTGAGCAGATCAAGCAGGGCAAGTCGATCCAGCTTCCAAAGGTAGTTGTGGACGGCAAAACAGTCGTCAATTCCGCTGAGTTCAAGAACCCCTATGCTCGCGCTAGGGCCATAGCGGCCTACGAGATGACTGGCAAAGTTGCGGAGCTGAATACCCAAGCATGCTTCATTCTCAAGGAACCTCAGGAATATATTCAGATGGCCACCGCGGCTCACGAGATGATGCGACAGGCAGCGATGCTAGCCGAGTCTGCGAGGGAGATGGAGAAATGTGGAGACTCAGTCTACAGACAGCCACACAAACGTGACGGAACGCTCGTAAACAAGAAATCATTGATGGAGAAGCCCCAATAGAATAGTGTTATATTCTCCGGATTAGTACAACGATGTCCCATAGTTTTTTATGACGATGCACGTCTATACCGATGAACGAAATGGTCTGGAACCGGTACTATCGAATCGAAGTTAGAGAATGCGAAAAGGAGGTTCTGGTCCTTTTCATGTAATTGCTGGAGGAAATTTGTATGTCGTTTCTGAAATTGGGTAAGTGCGAAGTTGAGGATACATATGCTGAAGCATTCGACATATGGGTTAGCCGGATACTTATCACGGCAAAGAATGAGAAGTGGGCTATTGAAGCAGCTAACTCGGCAATAGGTTTCGCGACATCCATAATCTTCTGCCCGGCAGAAGCTGGGATAGAGAAGATGGTGAGTCCGAAGGAAACGCCGGACAGCCGACCTGGAGTAATTATGCAGATTTGCCACCCCAGCAAGAAGAAGCTGGAAGAGCAGGTGCTGGAAAGGGTGACGCAGTGTATGCTAACTTGCCCAACGACAGCAGTGTTCAATGCCCTAACTGGAGGGGAACTCACATTCGACACGGGAAAGAAAACCAAGTTCTTCGGGGATGGCTTTGAGACTAAGGGTGATTTGGTTGGAAGAGCCATTTGGCATGTTCCAGTCATGGAAGGCGATTTTATAATAGAGGAGAACTTTGGAGCAAAGAAAGGCGTTGGCGGTGGAAACATGCTGATACTCGGGAGGACTCCAGATGCCGCTCTCGAGGCAGCCGAAGCCGCAATAAAAGCTATACACAAAGTAGAGGGAGTAATAACACCCTTCCCCGGGGGGATCTGCCGATCAGGCTCCAAGGTAGGATCGCTGAAGTACGCCAAGTTCCTCAAGGCGTCAACCAATCACCCCTTCTGTCCGACGCTTAGAGGCAAGACGCCTGACTTCAAACTTCCTGATGACGTCCAATCTGTTTATGAGATCGTAATGGATGGGGTCTCAATAGAAAGCATAAAGAACGCGACAATTGCTGGGGTCAAGGCAGCATCATCTGTGAATAATGTAAAGCGAATAACAGCCGCAAACTACGGGGGAACATTGGGACCTCACAAGATATACTTGAAGGATGCTTTGAGCCAATAGAGGTCCTCCATACCTCGTCTATTTCCATTTTTTTGGTAGTCTTCAGGTAGTGCCTGCTCTGTGATTACAGACTTTCTCCTCAGCTAGCCTCTTGCATATGGTTCTTATGATTAGCCATGGCATACGTCTTGGCGAATTCCTGCCTCTGGTAGTCATTTACTGTCAAGGTAATTTGGGCTCAAAACTATCAGTCTGATTCTGTCCTACATGATGTGCCCGAAGGCATGATAGGGTGCATCTAGGGACGCGAGAGTTCTTCGCCTCATGAGGGTGATGAGAGACTTCGCGTATGGTTTTATCAAACGCGCGCTATGGCATCAAAGTTGCGTATAGCACAGTGTGCTCTGCTCATCCCTGATGAAAATAGAAATGCCCAAGCACGTCTTACGTAAGCCACGAATTAGGGAGGAAGGAGGGGTGTCTTGGAATGTTACTTGACATGGTGAAACATACTCTATTTCCGATTGTTGTTCCTCGCCTGATAGGCGACCTACCTTAACCAACCATGTCATATCGCTCGATGTTCGAACAGCATTCTTCGCTGGCTAGCCAAGATCTATCTCTAGGTCTTCCTTGACCGTCTTCAGCACGCTGTGCGGGATGACTTTAGCGACACCCCTTACTGACGAGACCCATTTTATGAACTCTGATGCGTCTTCCTTATCTCTGCACCTCGCCATTGCGGCAATCTCAAACTCGCCAGTGATGTGGTGCAGATAGCAGAGATTCATGCAATTTGACAAGGTGGCTGAAACCTCATTTATGGCAGATGGACAATTAAGCTGAATCAAAAAACAGATCCCATAATTCCTGCCAACAGCGTCAGGGTCAACAACCACAGTGAATCTCTTTATCGTTCCAGTGTTCTTCATCCGCCTCACACGCCTTGTGACCGTCATCACTGTAGTATTGAGCTCATCTCCGATTTCGCGGTAAGACATCCGGCCGTTTTCCTGTAAGAGCATTAGGATTTGGATATCCAGTTTGTCCAACCGGCGATGCGTCTCTCCTGTCTCCCTCTGCCGATATTCATGTATCGCGCACTAAAGTGTGCCTCTATAGTGAATCGTCGTTGGGCAACCAACACATTTTCGAGTCTTATATCGAGCACAAGGCCTGCAATCAACATCGCAAGGCGCAGTGGTTCTTCCTTTGTGAGTGAGGTGCTCTCTTACTGGCAGGAACGAGGAAAAGTGGATGTCACCAATCGGGTAGAACTCCGACCTGCGTATTCCTCCTCCACTTCTCAGAGAACATTTCTCCGTGGATATGCTCTCGAGAGTATCTTGATCTTCAGCAATGACGAGAGCAATGAGGTTATAGCCTCCTATTGCCTTGAAAATGTGGATCACCCTGGGGCAATCTTTGAATCGGTTGAGAAGGTTCTGTGTCGCTTCTGCACTCTCCATTTCGAGCATCACGACGGCGGGGGAAAGCCTTAGTGAAGCTGGATTGAGCAGGGCTGATACATTGATGATGCCTTGCTTCATGAGTCTCTGCATCCTCTTCTTGATTCCCATGCTTGTGAATCCAATGTTCTTGGCAAGCTCCTCTAGTGTCGTGCGCCCGTTCAGCTGAAGCTGCGAAATTATCTTTCGGTCAACGTCATCCAAGTGCAGAACCTCGTTTGGTTTCTAAACAATATACATAAATATGGGTTAGATATTAAACACTTTCGGCTATAATGTGATTGGCTGGTCGCGTCTAGCGTAGACAAGGGAAGATAAGCTATGAAGAATGGGTGTGACGGCAAATGTGATTCCTGCTCGAAGACTGAGGCATGCAACGATCCAAGAAGGCAGAGCTATGAAAGGGAACAGCGTCTCAAACTCAGAATGAGCAGGATTAGGCACAAGATTGCTGTAATAAGCGGCAAGGGAGGAGTCGGCAAAAGCACTGTCACTGTGAATCTCGCCGTGGCGTTCGCAATGCGTGGCCACGCCAACTCCGTGGGCATCCTTGACGCAGACATTCATGGTCCCTGTGTGCCTAATATGCTGGGTCTCAAAGGTCAGAGGCTCCTACCTGATCCTGAAGGAATGCTACCTGTGATAGGTCCTCTGGGGATCAAGGTCGTGTCCATGGCATTTCTGCTTCCAAATGATGAGGCGCCCGTGGTTTGGCGTGGTCCGCTAAAGATGGTAGCCATTGAACAGTTCCTTTCCGACACGGTGTGGGGAGAACTCGAGTTCCTATTCATAGATCTTCCGCCTGGAACTGGCGACGAACCCTTGAGCATAATGCAGTTAATCCCAAGTATGGATGGCGTAGTAATAGTTACAATGCCTAACAAGGTTGCACAAGATGTGGTGAAGAAGGCTGTCACATTCGCCCAACATTTGGGCATTCCCATAATTGGCGTAATTGAGAATATGAGTGGCTTCGTCTGCCCGAAGTGCGGACATGAAATCGACACCTTCAAGACTGGCGGAGGGCAGAAAATGGCAAGAGACTTCTCGATTCCTTTCCTAGGGAGTATCCCAATCGACTCGGAGATTTGCCAGGACTCTGATAACGGAACTCCTTTCATAATCGAGCACGCAGACTCCGCTGCGACAGACGCGTTCAATGAAATCACTAGAGGGATTGAGCACTTCTTGGAGCACAGAAAGCGACTGGAAAGTGCACAAGCCAAGACATCCTAGGGAATCAGACAGCTTGACATACCCAGACATGACAATGAGCTGCTAACACAGGGTGATTGAATGAAAATACGCGTATCTGCAGCATCCGACAATCTGGAAGCTCAGGTGAATCCAGGATTTGGTGGATGCCCATACTTTGTCATCGTGGATACTGAATCCATGAAATTTGAGGCAATTCTGAATCAGGCTTTTGATGCAATAGGTGACGCTGGAATCCAGGCAGCTCAAATCACAGCAGGGAAGGGCGCCAGAGTACTCACAGCTGGGAACGTCAGTCCAAATGCCTTTCAAGCGCTCTCAGCAACAGGGATAAAAGTGGTCATGTTCGCTTTTTGAACCGTGAAGGAGGTTGTTGAAAGATGCAAGGGAGGGAACTGGTAGAGACAAGTGCACGGACCGTTCGTGGGCGCTTCGGTATGGGTATAAGAGCAGGACGAAGTCAGGGACGAGTGCAATAATGCAGACAAAAAACCGGGAACGATAGAGGATTTGATGAGATTAGGACGAGGAAGGACTTGATGAACTGCTTCGACAACTCAAGGAAGAAGGAGGTGATAAAGTGGGAGCTAGGATTGTGGTTCCGACTGTAGATGAAAATGGTCTGAGCGCTCAATTAGCAGACCATTTCGGGAGGGCACCTTATTTTGCAGTGATCGAGTTGGGCGAGAGCAATGAGGTTTCAAACGTAAGAACTGTTAAGAATGTCGGCGAGCATTTTGGCGGAGGAGGACATGCTCATGAAGCGATTTTGCAGCAGAAACCAAGTGCCGTCATAGTTCGTGGGATGGGTCCAAGAGGTCTAAGCAGTTTCCAAGACGCAGGAGTGGCAGTTCTGAGGGCTAACGCGAACACGGTCAAAGAAGTGATTGACGCATACAAGGATGATGAGCTTCAGGAACTCACAGAGGGATGCCATGAGGCGCAGCACAAGTGATTTAGTCTCGGTTTACCATTAGGACTGTCCTAGAAGACATACGCCAATCTCCGCGCCTTTGTTTTCAAATAGCCGGGTGACATTATGTCAAATCTGCAATCCACCAGAAGAGATTAGACGAATTGGCAAAGCGTTAGAAAATGGAGGAGAACTAGACTCAAATACAGCCAAGCGCGCGCTGTATTCCCGCCTGATTGTACTCTTGTGAGAGATGTTACTACGAAGGGGAGAGCGAGTGCAATCTCCTCGATGGACCAAAGGCTTTCGTTCTCTCAGGGTTCCATTGCCTACTCTATCGATTCTCATGTGAGGTTCTGTCAAGTCTTCGGTTGAAGGCTTAACTGGCTTGCATCGACTTTCAGGATTGCCTCCTGCCGCTGTGAGGGTTCCTGCACCATCGCTTCACCTGCAAGTCCCGACGGGCCGAACCGCAGCCCTGCGCTAGCATCCCGCTCTTATCTCCCCCCGCATTCAGCTATGGAAAGCCACATGCCGCGAAAATGAGAGAATGCTTAGACGCCCAGAGTTCTTTCCACCATATAAATCAACCGCAGACTTGATAGAAGCTCATGTGACAAAGGTTTAAAATAAGGTAGGTTCAAGTGGTCTCTGACTAGAATATGGTTAATCGCTAATTATGAGATATTATGTCACTCTTGATGATAGAATCTTGAAGGAGGATAATCATCGAATGGCAAATAAACCTGCGAGGCTTAAGGCCAACGAAATACAGTCTAGTTTTGGTGTCATCAAAGGCTTAGATCTGAGCATCGGCAAAATAGTGATGGAAGAGGAAGCTGAATGGGAGCCAATGGGTCCTACTCCCTTCCCTGCGGTTGAAACCTTGCGGTCATGGGATCAGAAGTTGCTGGCGAGGTACAAGCCTTTCTACACACCGATCTGTGATATGTGTTGCCTTTGCACAATGGGCAAATGTGACCTAACAGCGGGCAAGAAAGGAGCGTGCGGTATAAACATAGGCACGCAACAAGCGCGTATGTCCCTGATGGCGGGGCTTATGGGCTGTACGGCTCACCTTGCTCATGCCAGACACCTAACGGAGCATCTTATCAAGAAATATGGTCCATCTACTCCCATCTCACTCGGGACTGAAATAGATGTCGAAGCTCCCAACATGAGACTGGTTCTGGGGGTAAAACCGAAGACACTTGAAGATCTAGAGGAGGGTATATCCTACTGTGAGCGCGAGGTGACTCAACTACTGGCTTCCACTCACACTGGACAAGAAGGTAGTAACCTGGACTATGAGTCGAAACTTCTCCATGCAGGCATGCTAGATATGGTTGGCATGGAAATCGCAGACATCGCTCAGATATCAGCTTATGGTTTCCCCAAGGGCGCATCTGATGCTCCTTTGGTCGACTGTGGCATGGGCACAATAGATGCAACAAAACCCATGATTCTATGTGTAGGGCACAACGTCGCATCGGGCGTCGAGATAGCAGATTACCTGCGCGCGAATAAGTTGGATGAGAAGGTTGAAGTCGGCGCAATTTGCTGCACGGCACTTGATTTGACAAGATATTACACAAGGGCGAAAGTCGTGGGTCCCCTCTCTCAGCAATTAAGATTCATAAGGTCGGGCATTGCAGACGTAATAATGACTGATGAGCAATGTGTGAGAACTGATATCCCGGAGGAAGCGCAGACTGTCAAGGCACCTGTTATTGCCACCAACGCAAAGATATGTTATGGTTTCCCAGATCGCACAAGCGATCCAGTTGATCAGATAGTGAAAGATGTAGTTTCAGGGGCTCAAAAAGGTGTGCTTATACTCGACCCGTACAAAGCTGCCGAAGTAGCCGTGAAGGTCGTTGTCAGCATTGCACCTAAGAGAGCCAAGTTCAAAGCTCTTCCTGATACAAGCAAAATCCCAGAGATCGCTAAGAGTTGCACAGGCTGCCAGAGCTGTCGAAGGGCATGTCCAAATGATCTACACACTGACGAGGCTGTCCAACTGGCCAAGAAAGGAGACCTTTCCAAGCTGGCTGATCTATACGAGTACTGTATTGGATGCGGAAAGTGTGAGCAAGCCTGCAACAAGGACATACCGGTGACAAGCTTGATAACAGTTGCCGCGGAACGAAAGGTGAAAGAAGAGAGATTCAAGCTGCGAAGTGGTCGAGGTCCAGTACGCGACACGGAGATTCGCAATGTGGGCGCACCGATTGTATTGGGTGAAATACCTGGCATAGTTCTGTTCGCTGGTTGCTCTAACTACCCCAATCACTTGGAAGTCGGCGAAATGGCGGCAGAGTTCTTAAAACGGGGGTTCATAGTAACAGCTACCGGCTGCTCAGCAATGGACATATCGAGATACAAGACAGAAGAAGGCAAATCGCTCTACGAGGAATATCCAGGTGACTTCGACAGAGGTTGCTTGTCGAATGTTGGTTCATGCGTGTCTAATGCACACGTCGCTGGCGCGGCCATCAAGGTTGCAAGCATTTTTGCAAGGAGACCACTGAGAGGGAATTATGAGGAGCTAGCTGATTACGTCTTGAATCGCGTAGGGGCAGTTGGAATCGTGTGGGGAACTTACAGTCAGAAAGCCGTATCGATTGGGACAGGAGCCAATAGACTTGGCGTTCCGGTAATCCTGGGCCCTCACGGCAGCAAATACAGACGCATGATGGTTGGACGCGCTGACAAGGATGACGACTGGTATGTCTACGATGCCAGAACAGGCGACCGAACATATGTAGGACCCGTTCCCGAGCACTTGGTGTACGCTGCTGAATCCAAAGAGGAAGCTATGATCATGGGCGTAAAACTCTGTCTAAGAGCAAACGACACATTCAAGGGACGAAGTGTCAAGTTGTCTCACTACGTCGACCTAACCAGAAAACTACTCGGCAAAGATTATCCAGACGACATTCACAAATTCATTCGCATCGAGTCAGACATCCCACTAGTATACAAGGAAGACTTAACGAAGATACTACAAAGCAAAGGGTGGAAACCAACAACAATACCCGACCCAACACTCCTGAAAAGACTGGTAAGGACAAGCGAATGATTAGTAATTAGTGAGGTGTAGAATCAAGTTGTCTAATCGCACAATGCCATGGCAAACCGCAAACGTTCCAGGTCCGAAATTCGCGATGGATCTCAAAGGCGAAGTAGCAGGGAAAATGATCCAGAAAGCAAAGCGCCCACTCCTAATCGTAGGGATGAATTCTGTCAAGGACGAAGTTGCGGGGCGAAAACTCATAGAGTACGCCATTGAAATGGGAAAGGCGGGAGTCAAGATAGTAGCTACAGCCCACATGGTGAAGGAGTTCTCTAATCGTGGTTACAAAGTCGATGCAGACATGCCTGTAGTGAACATAACCGACAGATTGAAAGACCCAGAATGGAAAGGTATCGATGGGCGTGGCCCCTACGACATAGCAGTCTTCTTGGGCGTCCCTTACTACTTTGAATCACAGATGCTCTCGACATTGAAAAACTTCGCCCCGGGTCTTAACACGGTAGCCATCGATGCCCAGTTTCAACCCAATGCCAAGTGGTCATTTCCAAATCTCAAAGGCAAAGACTACGAAGAAGAGCTAGCAAGCATGATGGCAGCCCTTAGAGAGAAAAAATCCGCATAGCCCCAAGGCTGGCAAATTCTCCTTTTCTTTTTTTGGGGCATGCATCTGCTACAAAAAAAAGTAAGTCACAGATCTATTCGCTTCTCTGCAGACGCTGTGAGAATTATGCTGAGATTTGGCTTACGATATGCTTTGAAAGAGTCCTAGACTAGCTATTAATTCCGATCGGGGTTAGACGGATCCAGTCTAAGCACAGCTTTGCAGCGAATTGGGCAAGTGATGTAGTTGAGAAGCTAAACTACTGAAAACTTATAAGTATTGAGCATTTCTCTTTGAAGTGATAATTCCATTCTGCTCATGATAAATATTATATGAATCTATTAAGAACGTAACTAGCTGTCGGAGAGTGATTTAAGTTGAGTTCGAAGGGACTTTTTTCGGATATACCCGTTGACGTTGGAGTCGTTTACGAAGGCGAAAGGATTCGGACACAGCAGATGCAAGTCGAACTTGGCGGACCGAATGAAGAGCGAAAGTTCGAATTGGTGCAAGCGAGGAAGCCCGAGGAAGTCGAAGACGGCAAGTTTGTCGTAGTAGGGCCCGATCTGAAGGACATGAAAGAAGGCACGCACTACCCGTTGGGAATCTTGGTCGAAGTATCAGGGAAGGAAGTTGAAAAAGATCTAGAATCGGTTATCGAGCGCAGAATACACCAGTATACCAACTATGTCCAAGGTCTGATGCATCTAAACCAGAGATATGACATCTGGCTTAGGCTGGGCAAAGACTCGTACAAGAAGGGATTCAACTCCTTCAAGTTCCTTGGGAAGGTTCTCCAGAGACTCTACAAGGCGGAGCTTCCAATAATCGATAAGATCCAGGTCACTTTCATAACGGATCCAGAAAAAATGAAGGACTGGTATGACAAGGCAATTCAGATCTACGAAGCCCGAGACGCTAGGGCAAGGAAGCTCAAGGAATCTGAGGTGAAGGAATTCTACGGCTGTGTTCTTTGCCAGTCATTCGCTCCGACTCATGTCTGTGTGATAACCCCTGAGAGAGTTTCACTTTGCGGTTCGATTAACTGGTTCGACGCTAGGGCTGCCGCAAGGGTTGACCCCAAGGGTCCCAACTTCATGATACCAAAGGGTGAACTACTTGACCCGGAACACGGAGAGTATTCTGGTGCAAATGAAGCAGTTCAGAAGAAGTCTCTCGGTGGCGTCAAGAAGATCTACCTACACAGTATGTTTGGGCATCCACATACTTCATGTGGATGCTTTGAGTCAATTGCTTTCTACATCCCCGAAGTCGATGGAGTGGGAATAGTCGACAGACACTACAAGGGAAACGCGGTCAATGGTTTGCCTTTCTCATCCATGGCCAACGAAACAGGGGGTGGCAAACAAGTAGATGGATTCGTCGGCATAGCAATTGAGTACATGCGTTCACCCAGCTTCTTCAAGGCCGACGGTGGTTGGAACAGAGTGGTTTGGCTCCCTTCAGTGGTTAAGGACCGAGTGAAGGATGCCATACCCGCAGAGCTGAAGGACAGAATCGCGACCGAGAAGGACGCCCAGACGATCCAGGACTTGAAGAGTTTCCTTAAGACAAAAGGGCACCCAGTGGTTTCCAGATGGCCTGCTGAAGAAGCAGTCGCTGCTGCACCCGCAGTCGCTGGGGCTGCTGCCCCAGAGGCAATGCAGCCTATGATGACCGGCTCCACCATAACTCTTCCTATGGGTGGAGGCGGGGCGATGGGTGGCTACAGATTGACACTCAAGAACGTAAAGATAGTGGCGAAGAAACTGATTCTGAAGAAAGCCAAATAATCTGAACGAGACAGCAACACACCAAAACTGAACAAGATGCATCGATGGAGGAAAAGAGAATTTGCCAAAAGAAGAAATCGACAAATTGGGTGAAGCCTTGCTCAAGGCACTGCACGAAGCAAACGAACTGACTCTTGAGGACGCCGAGATTAACGCCGAGGAACTCATAATCGACCTGATTCCTTTTGTTCAGGCAGCTGTCGGGGTACCCACGCAGCTCCCCCCCTCATTGGGGGTAAGTGTCCCACCGGTTCTCAAATATATTGAATCATCTTTCCAAGCGCCCAAACTCGAATTGACTGGTAAGATCAATGAAGTACGGTACGGTGGCTCGAAAACCAGGAAGAAGGTAGTGATCGGGGGAGAAACGACACTACCATTTTACAGGTTCATGGCTGCTGCTCCTCACAGACCAGCGGTCACATTCGACATATTCGATATGCCACAGCATCTGCCTAAACCGATCAAGGTGAACTTTGAGGAGGTTATGGAGGACGCCGGCGAATGGGCAAAGCGTGCGGTTCAGCGATTCGGAGCGGACGCCGTAACCATCCATCTGGTAAGCACAGATCCCTACATCAAGGATACCTCTGTGGAACAATCCGCTAAGACTGTTGAGAGGGTGCTCCAAGCAGTAGACGTTCCAGTACTGGTAGGTGGGTCAGGCAACAAGGAAAAGGATCCCGCTGTGCTTGAGAAGGCAGCTGAAGTAGCCCATGGCGAAAGGGTTTCACTAAACTCCGCGGCCCTAGACTTAGACTACAAGAGGATTGCGCGCGCTGCGAAAAAGTATGACCAGATTGTACTTTCCTGGACCCAACTCGACATGAATAACCAGAAGAAACTAAACACGCTGCTACTGGATGAAGGTCTGCCGCAGAATCAAATCGTAATGGATCCAACCTGCGCCGCTCTGGGCTATGGACTCGAATACTCATTCAGCATCTATGAACGTTTAAGGATTGCAGCCCTGAAGGGCGACACCGTACTCGCAAACCCCATGAGCGCCGGAGCAACCAACGCTTGGGGAGCCAGAGAAGCTTGGATGAGTGAGAAGAAAGTTCCGGCGTGGGGTCCAAGTGAGTTGAGGGGAACGCTTTGGGAAGCGCTGACCAGTTTGACATTATGCCTAGCTGGGGGCAACATTTTCATGATGTTGCATCCCAACAGCGTTAGAATGTTCAAGACGATGATAGACTACTTGACGGCCGAGCCAAAGGCTCTAGCCTCGTCGGTTGAGAACTGGATTGCAATGAAGTCCTAGAATGTTAGGAGGGTTCAATTAGAAATGTCAAAAAGACCAAGTCCTTTGGAACTCTACAAGTATCTTCCGCAGACCAACTGCCGTAAGTGTGGCGAAGATAGTTGTATGGCCTTTGCCATGAAACTCATTGATCGTTCAGCTGAGATAAACCAATGTACACCACTCTATGCTCCAGAATTCAAGACAAAGCTGGAGACGCTCGAGAAGCTAACTACACCTCCCGTTCGCGTGGTGAGAATAGGTGAGGGACCCCGCGCCGTCAAGATAGGCGGAAAGGAAGTCGTCCACAGACACGAACTAACGTACATCAATCCCACCGCTATAGCCATCGATGTCCACGACGAGATGCCCGAGGAATTGATGATTCAGAGAGTCAAGACGTCAACTCAGTTCAGTATTGTAAGGATCGGGAAGGAGTTGAAACTGGACCTCATCGCGGTAAGGAGCGTCTCAGGTGATCCGAAGAAATTCGCGAAGGCAGTTGAAGTCGTCGGGAAGAACACTACCATGCCGATGATACTCTGCTCGCTGGATCCCACGGTTCTGCGAGCGGGTCTCGAAGTAGCCAAGGGTAAACGGCCACTCATCTATGCTGCCACAAAGGACAATTGGAAAGACGTCGTGTCTTTGGCCGTTGAATTCGGTTCTCCGGTCACGGCCTTTGCCCCGGGGGATCTGAGCGTTGCCAAGTCCTTGGCCGTAACTCTTAGCAGAGGTGGCGCGCCCGGCGTCGTAATAGACCCTGGAACGGTATATGGTGAGGGATCACTAGCTCAGTCACTTGACAGGTTTGTCATGTTAAGAAGGGCAGCAATTGAAATGGGTGACGGAGATGTCGGCTGGCCGCTGATGGGGGTGCCTGCCGTCGTATGGGCCAGAAAGAACGGAACGCTTACGAACGAAGAAGCCATTGAATTGGCATCGAGGGAGTCTATACTAGCGGCTGCGCTCGTGCTGAGGTATGCTGACGTAATAGTATGCCACACTCCAGACATGTGGGCCATGCTTCCAGTTGTAGCTCTCAGACAGAATGTGTACGCCGATCCGAGGATACACCCTGCCGTCGAATCTGGTCTAAAGACCGTTGGTGCGCCAAACGAGTTATCTCCAGTGTTCCTGACAACCAACTTTGCTTTGACCTACTTCACGGTCAGATCCGACATTGAGCAGGCAAAGATGGATGCTTGGATGTTGGTTCTGGATACTGGAGGAATTGGAGTCGAGAGCTCATCGGCAGGTGGACAACTCAACGCTGGCGCTGTCGGAGAACTAGTGAAATCATCGGGCATAGAGTCAAAGGTTGGTCATAGAGCACTAATAATACCTGGAATGGCAGCACGGTTCCAAGGTGAGATGGAAGACACTACCAAATGGGACATATTTGTTGGACCTAGAGATTCATCAGCCATACCGGATTTCGTCAGGGAGAAATACATTATCAAGCCTGGTCTCAGATTCACAGGGGAGCCAAAGGGAGATTCGCCTGTACTGCTCACCACGAACGCGATAAAGTCGTACTACAGTTTGAAGGTTCCACTGGAAGGAAAGGTGGATGCGTGGATCCTAACCCTAGATACAGGTGGCAAGGATCTGGAACAGGCAATGAGTGAGAAGCTCATTACGGCACAAGCAGTGGCATCGCTGATGAAAGAAGCTGAAATAGAAAAACAAGTCAAACAGAAGAGGCTCGTAGTGCCAGCCCAGGCTGAGAGCCTGAAGAACGACATCAAGAAAGTAACAGGTTGGGATGTGATCGTAGCTCCATCCGACCTAAGCAAACTTGCTGCTTCCTTGAAAAAGCCTGCGGGCAAGTGACCTACCGGCTATCAACCTGACAGCCGATCCCCTTTCTTTTTCTTTGCCTCCAACGGACGAGAAGCTGATCCGTGTCCTGCAACGATTTCTATGCGTGTTTTAGCAAGAAGAGCTTCAAAAAGAGGTAGATGGGACGTAACCTAGCGTACCACATCAATTGCGTGTCCCTAAGAGAGTCCAGATGTTCGTGCGGTTTTCCTGCTACCGTTCAATCTCAGAGCGTTCTTTGTCTGATACTTCTTCTGCGTTCGCTCACGGTGATAGGTATTTCAATGGGTTCCTGAACCGCTGCCATTTCCTCTAACTCCTTTTCTATTAGAGGGACACAAAGGTTGCAGACACCAGATAGACAAATATCGATTTTATAGCTGTCACAAGGTAGTTTCACGATGGATATCACCCACCGGCCACTACTTTACGATCATAAAATAGTGAAACCGCAATATTTAAGTGTTATCACATTTCTCCGAATATGAACTGTTACATCGATAAATGTCGTAGTTTACCTTTTTTCGGGGTGCAATAGGCTTTTTACCGATTGCGAAGGCTTTTCTATCCCGTTGCAGGTTCCACGACAGGTGACTAGGTTCCTCAAGCCGCACTTCAAGGCAAGAGCGAAAATTACAATAGAATTGCCAAGTACTATCTTGCCTTGTTGAGTTATCTACGATAGAACGGTTATATTGTATAGTGCACACATAGAACTATGCCAATCGTGACTCACCTTCAACTATGGAATAGCGCGAATGGTGAACAAGAAATGCTTGATAGATCATCATCGACGGAGGATTACTGGAAGAGCAAATTGGAGGAGATTGCCAGGCGTAAGACGCGTTCCACCTCCCTTTATAGCGAGAAGGCTTTGAAAAAGATCAAGGAAAGACAGACTCAATGGGAAGAGAGCACCCTTAGACAATACGCTTCGAAGAACCCCGAATCGAAGCAGAAGTTTGAGAACCTATCTGGAATAGAGGTCAAAAGGGTATACACTCCGTGCGACGTTCCATATCTGGACTATGAAGAGAGTATAGGTTACCCTGGGAGTCACCCATTCACGAGAGGCGTCTACCCTACCATGTATCGGGGTAGAATCTGGACGATGAGAATGTTCTCTGGATACGGAAATGCAGAGGACACGAACAAGCGGTGGAAGTACCTTCTTGAGCAAGGGGAGACTGGACTGAGCACAGCATTTCATATGCCGACGATCTATGGGTACGATTCGGACAGTGTTCGAGCATATGGAGAGGTTGGCAAATGTGGAGTCGCTATTGACTCACTCAAAGACATGGAGACACTTTTCGACGGGATCCCATTGGATCAGGTTAGCACTTCAATGACGATCAATGCTCCTGCTGCCGTGCTTACGGCAATGTATGTGGCTGTGGGCGAGAAGCAAGGCGTCCCTCAGGAGAAGTTGAGGGGGACTATCCAGAACGATCTTCTGAAAGAGTACATTGCACAGAAGTCTTGGATATTCCCGCCTGAGGAATCTCTTAGGATCATGAGAGATATACTAGTTTATTGTTCAAGACACATGCCCTTATGGAATTATGTCAGCATAAGTGGGTACCATATTAGGGAGGCGGGCGCGACTGCGGTTCAGGAATTGGCCTTCACACTGGCAGATGGATTTGCATATGTTGACCTTGGAGTTAGGGCTGGACTTAGTGTCGACGATTTTGCTCCGAGACTCTCGTTCTTCTTCAATTCCCATAACGACTTCTTCGAGGAGATTGCAAAGTTTCGAGCTGCCAGAAGGATATGGGCGACGGTAATGAAAGACAAGTACCACGTCAAAGATCCAAGGTCACAGCTACTTAGGGTCCATACCCAGACGGCAGGCTGTTCCCTTACATGGCAACAACCATTGGTAAACATCGTTAGGGCCGCGTACCAGGCTCTGGCAGCGGTGCTGGGCGGCACACAGTCACTACACACTGACTCCTACGACGAAGCTTGGGCAGTTCCGTCGGAGCAAGCTGCGCTGATAGCACTCAGAACACAGCAGGTGTTAGCCGAGGAGACTGGCGTTGTCAATACAATAGATCCGTTGGCAGGTTCATACTACGTCGAGTGGCTGACAAGTGAGATGGAGGAGCAGGCATACAAGTACTTCGATAAGATAGACTCTATGGGAGGAGTGCTGGAGGCAATAAAGAACGGGTACCTTCAGCGCGAGATAGCTGACAGCTCGTACAAGTATCAGAGAAAAGTGGATCACGAGGAGATACCAATTGTCGGCGTCAACAAGTATCGCATGAAAGGTGAAGAGCCGATAAATTATCTCAAAGTGGATCCTGTAGTTCAAGATAAGCAAATCCAAAGAATCAGGAAACTGCGTGAAGATAGAGACAAATCACGTTGGGAGACATCCATGGATGAACTGAGAAGAGCCATGAGAGATCAGAGTGCAAACCTTATGTACTCGATTCTGGAAGCCGTAAAATCATATGCTACTATCGGCGAGATCATAGGTCTGGGGAGAGAGGTATTCGGAGAATGGAAGGAGCCCACACTCTTCTAAGTCGCGTGATGCTCGAGTCGTATTGTGGAGGTTAGTCTGACGGAGGGTTTGTAGCCAATGACGAAATCTCACATTAGGATCAGAGTTCTCGTAGCAAAGCCGGGGTTGGATGGTCACGACCGGGGTGCCTTGGTCCTGTGCAGGGCTTTCAGAGATGCTGGGGCTGAGGTAATTTACACGGGTCTGCTTGCGACCCCTGAACAAGTCGCGCAATCAGCCATCGATGAGGACGTCGACGCGGTGATGTTGTCGCTTCTCAACGGTGCCCACATGGTTGCGTTTCCAAGGGTTGTGAGTTTATTGAAAGAGCGGGGAGCGGAGGACATTCTCGTTTTTGGAGGCGGAATAATACCTGAAGAAGACAAGCCACCACTAGAGAAACAAGGCGTAATGGGAAACTGGGGTCCTGGCACTCCCCTCGATTTGATCGTAGGTACCGTCTTCAGAAAGGCGGAGGACCGCAGAAAGAAATCTAGGAATTGAGAGAGCGAGATTCAATTATAACTCACGTCTTACCTATAGCTGTCTTAAATCCTTCTCGACAAGAGGAGATGCCCAATTAGCGAGCTTAGGCAGGTGCTTTGATCATGAGCCCAGATCTCGTGGATCGGTTACTGAACGGAGATCGGAGAGCCCTAGGAAAACTGATGACTCTGGTCGACGACGGGACTCTAGAAGGCAAGCAAGCAATAGTGAGACTATTCCCGAAGACAGGGCGCGCGCACATAATAGGCATAACTGGATCCCCTGGAGTGGGCAAGAGTTCCCTGATAAATGGTTTAGTGAGGAAATTCAGGGAACAGAAGAAGACGGTCGGCATAGTGGCGGTAGATCCGTCAAGTCCATTTAGCGGAGGGGCACTGCTGGGCGACCGAATCAGGATGCAGGATCATTTTACAGACGAAGGGGTATTCATACGTAGCTTGGGTTCAAGGGGATCGCTTGGGGGCTTATCCAAGTCGGTCAACAATATAGTCATGCTGCTCGATGCCTTTGGCAGAGATTTCATAATAGTTGAGACCGTCGGTGCTGGGCAAGTGGAGGTAGACATAGTCAAAGTCGCGCATACGGTCTTGGTGGTGATGTCCCCAGGGTATGGTGACATTATTCAGATGCTGAAGGCAGGAATAATCGAGATTGGCGACATATTTGTAATCAACAAATCGGATCTCGAAGGAGCTCACCGAGTTGTTGAAGGATTAATGTCTGTGCTGGAGTACAACCAGGATAAGAAAGGATGGAAACCCCCAATAATAGAGACAGTTGCAATCACCAACCAGGGCATAGCTGAGCTAGACGACGCAGTTTTGAGACATATGGAATACCTCCAGCAAAGTGGTCTATTGAAGGAGAGAGAAAGCAGGAGAGTAGAGGATGAGATCATAAAGCTGGTTAACGACCAAGTGTATGAGAAGATCGTGGAAGGTGGCTCAGAAGAGGACGACCTGAAGACAATCGTGTCAAAAGTCCTCTCAAAGCAATTGGATCCCTACTCCGCGGCTGAAAAGCTTGTCACGAAACTTGGGATGCTGCACCGAGAGCGCTCCCACAGATAGATAGGGAATTCTTCGGGCAGCCTACTCTTGTCGAAGCGCGTCAGAAATAATAGGCTCTTTGACGTCAATTAGTGTGATTCTGTGGGCGGCCGGAAGCGAAACATTATAGACAGGAACACCTTTCGCCACAGCGAATGGTATTCCCATGTGGGCGTGCGCGCACACAGCGAAGGTGACCCTGCCTACGGCGAGGATCCTTTCACATTTTTGAGAACCAATGTAGGGATAGAAGGTTCTTCTCTCTCCCTTTAGGACACGGTAGGTCGGCGGATAGTGTGTTAGAAGTATCCTGACATCGGCCACCAGCCTTCCTAGTATTCCTGACAACCTGCTGATCCTCTGACTGTATACCTCTTCTATGCCTGGAATGTTTTCGGCTTGCCACGGGGTAGGTAAATCCAACGAGCCTTGAGAGCCAACGATTCCGACATTCAAGCTGCCCACCTGGAGTAAAGTGCTGGAGTCATCCAGAAACTTGATCCTGTTCCCCGCAACGATCTTCATCTGATCCCGAATTTCGGAATACTCCTCGTTGCCAAAGCAGCCTATTATGGGACAACAGATGCCATTATCCTCGAATACGGCCAAGACGCCGGCTAGGTTCTCAATGCCGCCCCTAAGGATCAGATCACCAGCGAGAAGAAAGAGGTCGATGGTGGAGGATTCAACAGATCTCATGGCTATCCTGAAATCGTCAAGGAACTTCGGCGAGTGTATGTCTCCAGTTGCCGCAATAGTAGCCAAGGTTTTCATTCCTCACGCGGGCAAAGGGCATTGTTGCCCTCGGTTTGAATAGATCAGTTAATAGGGGAAACGCCTTTCACTTTCTCTGCGAAGAAACCTCATAATCACCTCTTACTGTTGGTGATAGATGGGGCGCATCGCAAGTTGACGCAGAGATTTCTGGCGGCGTTTCGGTATGAGATGCCAGATATTGTTCCAGTTTTAGATTCACTAGATGATTCTCACATAGGTATTTGAAGAATGTTAGATGGTGAAATGTTGTCCCGTTCATGCTCAGAGTCTGAGTGGATCTTTGTGAGGTGCCTTCTATGAAAAACGTGGTAGAATTCATGGAGCTGATTTCCTCGTTGAAGGAGCTTCAGCGCACAGGCTGGAAACAGCACGAGGTCACCGGGATCATTGATACGACCGCATCACACACCTTAGGCGTAGTCTTTCTTTGTTGGCTGTTCTCCAAGGTGGAACGGGTAGGCGCGGAGAAGATGCTGAAGATGGCCTTGGTGCATGACCTGGTGGAGAGTGTGACAGGAGATCTGACCCCGCATGAATCCAAGCGGATCGACAGAGACAAACTTGAAGAAAGTGGCTTGAACACGGTAGAAAAGAGCCTACCCTCTCAGCTTACAAAAGAGACCCGGAGCTTGATCGAGGAGTTCCGCACGGGGCTAAGCAAGGAGGCTAAGCTGGTTAGAGCCTGCGACAAGCTTGAGACTCTTTTTCAAGCCCATTTCTACAGAAAAGCGAATCGCCTAAGCGAAGCCAGCTTCAGAGAGTTCTTGAGATACGCGCAAAAGGCGTGTACGGAAGGGTTGGCTAAGAAACTCCTTGTCCATGTGAGAGACGCGGCAGAAGAGCAGATTTAGCGCGTGCAATGAGGCTGACTCCTCAAAGGGGGTCGCAGTCCGCCTAGTGCATCGTTGAAAGAGATAGAACTGGAGAACGGTTTTTGATGTTGACCGCTGGAAAGGAATATGGTGTCTATCCTCAGCTAACAAAAGAAGATAAAAGTTGTTTGACCCCAAGAGATTGGGTTCTATTCAGTGAATAGGAGCGGCTCCTTATCACTAGAAGGCGTCGCGGATGCTGGCTGCGGCCCTTGCTACGTCTGCGTAGCCAACTTGTGGGTCGCCTTGTGCTGTAACGTAGGCTATGAGGACCCCCTTTTCTCCTACAGTAGACATGACTATGTGTCCTTTGCCGGCAACGTTCTTAGCTATCAGCCTTTCTTCAGTTGCCTGCAGAGTCGAGTACCTGACGCTTTGAACAGAGACTGATGGGGCCTTATTGCGCCAGGAATTGATGAGTTCAGCGCCGTCTACCTTCCAGTTCTGCGTAGCGTAAACCACTCTACCATTGGAATCTATAACCGCAATAGCTCCTATTGTGTTGTTTACTGAAACCAGGTCCTTAACAACATCATCTATTTGTCCGCCCAATGCCAATTACCCCCAAATTGTGACTATCTGTTACAGGGTTTTTAATCTTTGGAGCTTCAGGCTGTCTCATTATCATGCCATAACAGTTTCTGTCTCTTCCGATGTGTATCTAGCATTACAGTTGGAACTATTAATATTCCTTTCTAGAACGTTGCGACTCTCCCAAAGAATATACTAGATCGATGCATCTGTCGCTAGCAAAAGCCTCTGAAGCTCATTCTTCCTTCACGGTCTTCAGCTGTTTCCTATACATATCAACGATTTCTTGGGATGTCGTTGCTTCCTCAGGTCCCTTGTCTTCCCGCCATTTCCCCGTGAACCTTGGGAACCTAACAGCGAGTCCGCTCCCCTTCCTGATCATGTTCATGGCACAGGTGTGAATAGGGCTCAACGTGATCTCGTCCCCAATGATCTCAATAACTCTTCCTGGAGAAAACCAGACATCAGCTTCGAGTATCGCATCTACCCTGCCGTGCCTATGGAGTATCTTAAGCTCCTCCATCACCTTAGGTATTCTTGACAGTGCTTCATCCGTAAAACCTGTTCCAACCTTGCATACCGTCTTGAAGGAGTCAGCTTCCTCATCATATACTGCAACGAGTATAGCCCCGTAGGTCCCCGCTCTCTTTCCTCTGCCTCGAAATGCGCCAACGATGACGACTTCAATCGGCTCCACCATTTTAGATTGATAAGAGCGCTTCAGCTTAATCCAGTTCCAGCCACGGGCACCAGCTTGATAGAAACTGTTCTCAGAAACAGACTTCAGAACCAGCCCTTCACAGCCGGCTTCGATTGCTTCCTCGAAGAAAACCTCGATCTTATTCACATCATCACTTACAAGCGCCTCAGCCAACTTGACCCTGTCACTCTGGTCTATGATCTTCTCTAGAATCTTCCTTCTTTCAGAGTAGGGTGCCGTAGTTGTGTCTTTTCCATCAACATAGAGAACATCAAAAGAATACAGCCCCACCGGGTACTTGTCAATTGCTTCTTTAACACCGTATTTCCTCCGCCGATGCATCAATTCTTGGAATGGCTTGAACTCTCCTGCGTCCAAGTCGAGAGCCACACACTCACCTTCAAGAATTGCATCCTTCGCCTTCACATACTTCTTCGCCAGCTCACAGACGTCAGGATACTGATCTCCAATATCCTCCAACCTCCGCGAGAAGAGTCTGACTTCCTCGCCTTTCTTGTGAACTTGTATTCTTTCCCCGTCGTACTTGTATTCACATGCCGCTCTGCCGCCAAGTTTCTCAAGTATCTCTTTTGCCGAGGTAAGCCGCTGAGCGAGCATCGGTCTTATCGGACTACCCACCCTTACTCGGAACTTCTTGATCGCCGCGATCCCCTGAGTCGCAAGGGTCTTCGCAACAAGCCCTATGTCAGAACTGAGGTTATAGGCAGTTTCAATGTAAGTCCTATTAGATTTACTTTCCGTAAACGCGACAGCAAGCGCGTCCAACAGCGTCATGTCAGCTATACCAAGCCTCAGAGTCCCAGTCGCCATCCTTATTATGTACTTGGCCTCACCAGGGGAAGCTCCCGTCAGTAGACCTGACAAGAGCTTGTTCTTTATCTCCTGCGACTTGGTGCCCGAAGTCTTTGCAATCTTGTCCAAAGTGTCGTAAACATGGTCGACCGTTAGCTCCGTTGCCCTGCCAAGAGGTGCCTGCGTTCTCTGCTTCGCGAGTGCCTCCACAGTCAATCCGAGGTCTCCCGTCTCCTTCAGCTTCTCCTCAATAAGACTTGCAGATTCCCCAAAAGCGGTTGCGATCGCCTTGATGGCCGTTTTCTCAGCTATCCCAATCTCAATAGGTACGAATAATGGGTACAGGCGACCAAGCGTCAGGTAGGCTACTCTATCGATGATGTCCTTTGGAGTCTGTTTTATTAGATGCACCAAATAATCCGTTATCTCGAGCCTCTTCGTTGTACTCTCAATTCTATTATACGCTTCAACAATCTCAGAGTAAAGCAGCATGATCCTATCCTCCTAGAAACAGACGGCAGGAACTTGGATTCTAAGGATCGTGATTCCTTGGGTGAATTCTTCAATTGCCAAGAGGGAATTCTTGGCAGTATCAACTCTCTCCACATTAACATAAAAATGTTGCCGAAAACAACTTTTATATAAACCACGTCTCATTACATACCAGAAGAGGACCACAAATCTTACTATACTTTACTCTCTTGCCTCTGTTGAATCATGTTTCACTCACGGAGAGTGCGAACCAAGTAATGACGACAACCATAGGGATCGTTTACGACGGCGGGGTGGCGCTGGGCTCCGAAAGTCGCGCCACAGAAGGCTACTTTATTGCGAGCAAGGAAGCCCCCAAGATATACAAGATAAACGACAAGATTGGCATGACGATCTCAGGGGGAGTAGCTGACTGCCAGCAGATGGTGAAAAACATTCGGGCACTCACAAATATTAGAAGAATGGAGACGGGACGAGGTGTCACCGTGAAATCAGTCGCACAGCTCACATCGGTTATACTTTTCCAGAACAGACTCACCCCGTATATTTCTGAGATGATTGTAGGCGGAGTTGATGACACTGGTCCCCATCTCTACATACTCGATCCTCTTGGCTCGCTTATCCCGGAAGAACACTACACCGCAACAGGCTCAGGGTCGGTCGTAGCCCTCGGAGTACTGGAGAGCCAATACAAAGATGGAATGAGCTTGGACTCGGTCATAAAACTCATCACAACGGCAATCACTGCCTCAAGGGCAAGAGACATCGCGTCAGGCGGTCCATTGCAGATCATAGCGATAACAAAAAGTGACGGCTACAAGAAGATCCAGTGAGACAACATTGCCGCCAGCCCGCTCTTCATCCGTGAACTATGAGAAATCAGGAAGCATAGTCTAGTCATGCACCTGTTCTCCCGATTAGGAGAGGATATCAAATTGAGCTCCGAAATCATAGGCAGGGACTCGGCCAAGGGAAGATTGATCCGAGAGTACATCGAAAAGGATCCTCTCAGATACGAGCTCTTCAAGGCCCTGTCAGACGGAAGGTGGCACTCGACGCTGGAGTTGTGGAGGACGGTAAGGCGCGTCAAGAAGTTTGGACAACTCGTTGGCCTCGTAAGAGTCGGGAAAATACTAGCGCAATTCCAGAGTGTAGCAGGAGAGGACATCCTGGAGAGAAGGGAGGGCTTAGACATAAGCGAATGGAGAGTCAGTTCTCTTTTTCAGTCGATAGTGAGTGACATAATCCAGTCCATGTCACAACTGGACGAGGAGAAGAAAGTCGAGACTACGGACGAACAGCCGGAAGACGAGGAACAGAGGCGAGAGGAAACCTAGTGAGTCACGCGAATAATGAACTTACCATATTCCGTAGTTCTCAAGCACACCCGTGGGGCGAACTGCAAGCCAAGGTATTGACGCATCCCAGATGCTTTGCTCAGTGTTGATGAGCGCTGCGGTTATGATTATCGCCGTCCACCCAGTTATGCCGTCAAGGGAAATATAGCTAACACTAGGTGCGAAAATTGTCAGGAAAATAGCTATGTTGAATCCTATCATTACGATGTCCCGAACTAGTACGGCAAGAGCCATGGAGACAGCATAAGTCCTTGGTCTGGTAAGTTGGATCGATAACCCTTGCTTTCCGGGTCTTGCTCCCCGGCGTGAGAACTTAAGGAACAAAGTGGGAATTACTATCATCGGGGCTGTCGCAGCAAACTTCATAAGAGGTCCCCAAGGCGTGAAGGGATCCACTGGGAGAAGAGCAATTGTACCAACCACTGCAGCTATTAACCCGCTTCGCATTCCAAACATGAGAAAGCAAGTGACCCAGAATATGCTGACAGGGTCTATCAGAGCTATTCCCCATCCTGGAACCCTGGGCAAATATGGCGCTGAAATCACAGCTATGACCGCCGATGCGGCGCCGAATATGGCGGCCCCAGTCACTTCAATTGTCCTTGTTCCGAGAGCTCCTTTCCCACTCAAAGTGAGTACACCTTTGTTTGATTCGTACGCTCTGACGCTTAAGGATTAGGATATGTTGTCAGATAGTACATATATAAGATTTTAGTATATACTCGATCATGAGTAACATAATGTTCACAACCATAAACACAGATATATTACCGAGATTGATTGAAACTTACCCAGAAGTCTGAGGGTGGATGATAACGCTTAGCGATCCATTTGGAAGGGGAATCTCCAACATACGGATCTCTCTAACCGAGCGCTGCAATTTGAATTGTAGCTACTGCCACAAAGAGGGGCATTCCAGCAAATCTGGTCGCGAGCTCTCCCCAAGCGAAGTCGAGAGACTAATGCGGGTAGCCACTTCACTCGGCATAAACCGCGTCAAACTTACAGGTGGAGAGCCCACCCTTCGTGGTGATCTTGTCGAGATAATAGGTCGGATCGCTTTGATTCCAGGTATTGGCGAGATCTCCATGACCACCAACGGCACCCTTCTCGAGAATCTTGCAACGGAACTAAAGAGAGTTGGCCTGGGAAGGGTGAATGTGACAATAGACTCGCTGAAACCAGAAGTCTACTCGAGAATAACCGGACATGATTCGCTTGATGATGCCATTCGAGGATTAGAAGCCGCGGTTACGGCAAAGCTGACTCCGGCAAAGATCAATACTGTCGTTCTCAAATCCGTTAATGAGTCAGAGGTGCAAGATCTGATCAGCTTCTCGTCGAAGATGGGTGTAATTCTGCAACTAATCGAACTGGTATCTAAGAACGATCATACTGGCTTCTATCGCAAATATCACTATGACCTAGGTCCCATAGAGGATTCACTAAGAAGAGAATCCGTGAAGGCAATCGACAGGGTGATGAACAAGAGAAGAAAGTATATTCTTCCCAACGGATCTGAAGTAGAAATTGTGAAACCGATGCATAACACCGAGTTCTGCTCCAATTGCCACCGAATCAGGTTAACGAGTGACGGACAGCTGAAGCCATGCCTAATGCGGGATGAAAACCTCGTCGACGTAATATCCCCTCTGCGACGCGGAGCCACAGATTCACAATTGGCTGCGCTTATCAGAGAAGCAGTTCAAAGACGCGAGCCCTACTACAGAGCCACTCTTTAGCTTTACACTAGTTTCTTGGCTTCAAAGTCTCGACTTCGTAACTCCAAAGTTTTAAAAGGATACGGCGATACTTCTTCCTACACAAAACTGTCGATGCAGAGCACTGATTCGGAGGAATGATTTCTATGCCACGTAGAGGTGGCGGTGCTTTCAGTAGCAGGAAGAAGAGTCTCATACTCCTATCACGTGAGGACGTCCTTGGCAAGTATAGGATTATTGTGGCCACTTGCCCCGATAAGCGTGGAGCATCTTGCATGATAACTTATGGATCCTGCAAAGCCATCAACTGCCCGAAAGTCTTCAAGGTTCCACCATGATTAGGACAACTTTTTTTGACTTAAGGTTCTCGTGAAACTAGACAAGAGAGAAACGGCTGGTATTCAAATGCCAGGAGAGCGCATCTGGAAATACATTACCGACGCCTTAAGCAAAGATCACGTGCTGCATCTTTCCCTCATAGACCCGGACCCATTAACGGTGACGGCTGAGCAAGCTGGGAAGATGGCAGAGCTCGCTGCAGAAGCTGGCACTGATGGAATAATGGTCGGGGGATCAACGGCGTTTGGCATACTTGATGAAACTGTGAAAGAAATTAAGTCAAGGGTGGACGTACCCGTAATACTTTTCCCCGGGAACGTAAACGGGCTGACAAAGTACGCTGACGCAGTCTTCTTCATGAACCTTCTCAATTCACGTAACACCTACTGGATGATGGAAGCAGCGATGCTCTCAGCCCCCGCAGTAAGAATGCTGGGGCTCGAAACTATCTCGATGGCTTACCTTGTCGTTGAACCTGGGGGTACGGCAGGATGGGTTGGAGAGGCCCGTCTTATACCCAGGGACAAACCCAAGATAGCTGCTGCCTATGCTCTGGAGGCCGAGATGGTAGGATACAAGCTGGTATACCTAGAGGCTGGCAGTGGCGCTAGCGCCTCAGTCCCGCCAGAAATGGTCAAGCTAGTTTCGGGCATTATAGAGTTGCCTCTCGTTGTCGGTGGAGGCATTGTCACGACCGAGCAGGCAGTGGCATTAGCGAAGGCTGGCGCCAAGATCATAGTGCAAGGCAACATAATAGAGAAGACCGTGATTAAGGACAAGGGCAACCTGCTCAAGGAGACCATAACGCGGATTAAGGAAGAAGGTAAGAAGAAAGGGCACTAGCGGGCAACTTGTTGTGGACCAGATTCTAGCTTATGTAGTCGGTCTCCGCACCAGATCTCTTCTGAGCCTTTACGCCGTAGGCTTCCAGCAATTTCTCAATGGCCGACGACAGCTTTGAAGAATCTACTTCGAGTTTGAAGGATGCATTCAGGAGGTCTATCAGTGCTTTTGATGCGCTTGGGTCGCTGGGTAGCGCTTGGCAAGCTTCTGCCAGCAATATGCAGCCAGGTGTTTTGCAGAGCCTATCCGTCAAAGATGGTGTAACCCCGTTCATGCCAAATATTGTTCCTTCGGTTAGTACGTGGGCCCCATGGCTAACAAAGAAATTTAATAGTCGCTTCGTTGTGGCGGCAGCGTAAACCTTTGGATTCACGTTGATCATGGCGACTGGCGAAGCGGCAAGAGAGACAAGTGCCTTAACGCCAAGATTCTTCAAGCGCTCCACAAGAAAAAGAGAGAACGTGTTTATTCCGTCGCCATTCGTAGGTTGCCCATCCCCGGTGACGAAAATGAAGTCTCTTGTTTTTCCATTCCAAATGTAGGCGCAAGTCTTCAGCGCAGTCATGTAGCCGAGCTCATCAACCTTCACATGAGGAAGAAGATCATAGAAATAGAACTCGTACATCTTCTTCGGCTTCAGTTCCTCCAGTATGTAGTCAAGCGCCGCCTTTCCACACATCGCGACGCCTGGCATACCCTGGATGCAGATGGGCTTCCTTAGGTCAGATGAATTGCGGACGGCGCCTTCCCCTTCCACGGTTACGACCTTGAAGCCCGTAGAGTAGTCCTCGGCTTCCATTACAATTCTAACCTCATCAAACACGCATTCAATATGACTAGCACAGTAACGCTTTTCTTATTTTCGATCTCTCTCCCCCCCAATGCTGTCTTAATAAATGAATTAAATGAGAGAGTCTATTGATTGACTGACGAACCTAGAATCTTCATTGCGATAGGTCGTGTTGATGTCTCTATTAATATGTCACGAAGGACCGTCGGTCACTCGTACCTAGCAAGCGGGGCACTTTGGTAGGCTGGCAATGTCTTTCTCGTACGGATCCTCTGGCTCCGGATATGTTATTTCCAAGTTAAGTTGTAGGCTACGTTCCTTGGAAGCTGAAGAGATTCCAGCTAAGGTTTTGTCCTCAACTTCAGCTTGCGTTAACCCGCTTAACAACTGGCATTAATTCCAACCCCTCCTGTAAAAGAGCGGTCTGAGTGACAGATTAGTCACTTGAACGAAAATAGGTGGTCACATTAGTGGTCTCTTTAAAGGGACTCAAACAACGATAGGGTGAAGCCCTGCCTTTGACTCGCAGAGCAAGGAATGTGAAGCAATGGTGGATCTGCTCATAGTGGAATCGTGAAGACAAGCCCACGAACCCGATAAGATAACAATACTGGCGCTAAAGATCCTTGGAGGTCACCGACGAGTTCAGTGACAGAGCGAATCCTCTAGCAAGCTTGGAGCTCATCGGCACTATTGAAATAGAATTAGCGAAAAGAGCATCCGCTAACCGCGTCGCACTAGGTCACTCTGTGAAATGAGTGGTACTGACACTGGGGATGAGGTGGGCGAGGTAGAGAGAATGTGCTCCGGAAGTGGAGAGAGATTGCGCGAGAACACTAAGAACTCAGGGAAGTAGAATAAAGGAGGCAACCACCTGGAATAGCGTTTGAAGGAACACGAAGCGGCGCTGAGCAAACCAGAAGAGGCCTCTTCGACAAAATCAAGTGAGGAACCCGTAGCTTTCATTGATGGAATCGAATAGCGAAAGCTGACATGGAAAAGGGAAAGAAGCTGGACGATGAAAAACCTCAACATCTCACGATGGGTGCAGAGCACACAACAGCCTAGGAGGGTCGGAGAGCAACAGACGATCCAACAACATCAAACGAATCGGAGACTGAAGTAAAGATGGAAGAGCATAACACGAATACGAGGACCCAGTAAACCAGCCAGGGAATCCAGATTTCTCAATAAGGAGATGAGAGTTCTGACCGAGAGAAAGGATCATAGGTACGGAAAGCGGAGAGACAGGAAAACTGTGGAGGAACCGCAACAGAGAGCAGAGCAACAGCAAGGCAATTCGAATGATAGCAAACGCCCAGAGATTCCAACAACTGAACCGCGGTGCACTAATCAAGACAAAGAAAGCGAGCCAACGACCGAGCATCAAGATGATGAACACAATTCTCTCAAATTGACTGATAACCTAAGAGTGTTCATCAAAGCCAACCGTGAGCTCCTGATGAAAGAAGGAATAACTCTTGAGAACGATGAAGCAAGACTGGACAACAAGACACTCGTGAAGCTGGGAGAGAGCGAAGGATTCACAATAATCTATGAAAACCAGTACTACAAGATCACAACGGTGGAGAAGGAAAAGATAGGAAACCTGGAACTTCATAAATACAGAACAAAGCAAGGAGAAGAATTCCTACACGTACCAAAAGAAAACATGATAATTCCGCCCTATGAGACAGAGTGGTACGCGTTGCCACGAGCCGCCGACATATATCTCGATAAGGAATACAAGCGTGAGTTACTCGAAGCTGCATTAGATAAAGCGGGAGGGCAAGTAGCGCTCCGAGAGGAGATGAGGAAGAAACAAACACGAATTGGCGCCAGTTTCTTAAGGGATCATCTGCACGGACGAGTGGATGGTATGACGGTTGAGAAGTTGATGCTAATCCTAGCATACTTAGGAAGGGGCATTAGTGAGCCGAATAGACACATCACGGCAATAGGATGCGGGAGAGCGGTTGAGAACCCAAACCTTCCTCTTAATCTAAATAATATTGATGGAGCTAGGCTCCTCGCGGCAAGATTCTCGGACGGATCACTGTACGTTTCTCAAGGCAAAGGACCGGTATTTGACTATGGCAACAACGACGCGAACCAAAGGAAAAGGATCGCAGAATCAATAACAAACGTTTTCGGTGAAGCGAGAATACTCAATAGGGGGAAAGTTAGAGCCCTTTGCGGTAGGGTGCGCACATCAACATACGTCATTGGACGCACACTACAGAGATCAGGAGCGATTGCTGGCGAAATTGTTAGGCAGAACCCAGAGATACCTGCATTCATACTGCAAGGATCAAAGGAATTGAAACGAGAGTGGCTAAGGCAAGCCTTCGGGGATGAAGGATCAACGTGGCCTCAACGCGGTCTAGTGAAGTTGTCGAGAGCGGTGAATGCGACTCATAGACTGTCGGATCAGCAGAGAGATTTGCTAGACGCTAGTAAGGAATGGAAGAGAAAATTGTTCACGGACGCATGCAAGAAACAGATCAAGTATTGCAGATTCAGTGACTTGCCTAGGGACATCCAGGAAACGTTGAAGCTTGAATATCCAAGACTCCTAGAGTCAGAAGCGAAAATGCTTCGCGAAGATTTCGGCATAAACAGCAATAGTTTTCCAAACGAGGTATACGAGGGAGAAGCCGGCTATAGTGTCAACTGGGTGTTGCAGACAACTTCCAGAAGAGATAGCAGAATCTTCTGCAGTGAAATAGGGTTTCCACAGAATAGGAAGCAGAAAGTACTTGAAGATGTGCTGAAAATGAAGGGGGTCGATCGTCAGCGATGAGGGCCAACTTATCTCGAAGACAAGCTAGTATTCGTCAAGAAGGGGAGCAGGTTCTGCAAGGCAGATGAGATGGCATAGCAACCAGTTGAGAAGGATCGAGACCAGAGGGAGCAAAACAAGCGATTTCATTCGCAAAAGTGAACATAACAATGCACTTGTCTTACCACCACACAAATGAGATATATGGACATGACCGCTATGAACTGCTCACTGAGGAGGACAGCGAAATCGACTAAGCTCTATTAGACAAATTCCTGAATGAACAATGTCCCCAAGAACCTCGATTGGAGAATCGATCACTACCCTCTCTAGATAAGGAGCAAGTTTGTTGAGGGCAACGAAGATCGCTGCTGGCGTCCACCTGGTACTGTCGTTCTGTTATTCCTGGTGCTCAGTCTGGGAGGCGCCCTTTTCCTCTAGATGTTGCAGAACTGGATCCACAATGCTCCATATCTCGTCGGCTATCTCTCCTGGAGAACGCTTGTCGTCACCGTTTATTACTCGGACATTTTGTCGTCCACTAAAATGCCCAAGAAAGATCCGTCTCACTTTCTCCAAGTAGTCTCTTCTCTCAAAATGATTTGGCTCTGAATTTCTACTGTGTACGATCCTACGTAACGCGACTTCTGGACTTATATCAAGAATAAGCGTGATATCAGCCTCAGGCGCGATATCTCTATTCACTCTCTCGACATAATCTGGGTCGAGCCCTAGCGCCCCTTGATAAGCAACATTGGAGAAATAGTACCGATCCATAACCACCACTGACTTCTTCTCCAATGCCGGTTTGATGTTGTCTCTTACATCCTCTATCCGGTCACGGAGGAAGAAGTCTAACTCTTCCATCGGCTTTATCTTGTCCCGACCTTTCTTTGCCAAGTTTCTTATCTTCTTTCCCCACTCTCCATCCGTTGGCTCATGAAAGAAACTGCTGAGAAACCCAAGCTCATCAAGTCTGTCTCTGAGTCTTTTGGATTGAGTGGTTTTTCCTGCCCCGTCTATCCCCTCTAGAGCAACAAGTACTCCTCTTCTCAAGAGCCTGCGCCCCGGTGCCTCTAACAAAAATAATCCCTCATCACTCTATAGCGTTTGGTATTATATAGGTGCGAAATAAAAGCTTTTGGATTTCTTTGTTGTCTAATCTTATTCCTTGTTGCCCTATTAAATCCGCACCCAATCATCTATTAGCACACCTGCCATAATCAGCGATCTGTCATTTGGGCGTTATAGTCTATTCAAGAATGAACGCTTCATCCCTGAAGAGGTTCCATAGACCCCGTCGAGCGGCTTTGATACTATACCTTCACCTTAGCAGGGTAAAGAACTGGGGATACCCGATTGTTGACACATCCGGATCCATAGACGAGACGCAGAAGAGAATAAAGGAAATCGTCACACCATTTCTTTCGAAGTCAAAGTGAGAAAGCACAGTCCTCTGAGATTCCTGACAATATGGTATCGGTCCTTGGGAGAATCTCGCGGGGTCTAGCGTATCCTCTTCTGGGCCAATAAGAGAGAGATTTTCTGTGCCACTCCTTTCATGACGATAAATATCATTCCCAAGTTCGAGTCACTCTTGGCCATCACTGTTAGAAGTGCATCCTCTCCAGCGTGCTTAAGAATAACGTAGCCTTGATCCCCTTGTATCAGGATCTGCTGAAGTTTCCCTCTGGCGAGTTCACTTGCAGCTCTCTCACTAACCCCTAATATGGCGGCAGACATCGCTGCTATGATGGAGTCATCCACGTCCTTTGGCATTGCAGAGGCTATGGGGAGTCCCTGAACGCTAACTATGGCGCTCGCTTCGACACCAGGCGTACCATCACCGAGTGATTTCAAGACTCTTTGTATCTCATCAACTGTGTCACTTGACAAATTCTCAACAGCCCCAGATAATGATCCTGCTCAGAATAGTGTAGATTGTGCTTGGGCAAGGGGTTTGTATGTCGCTTCCTTACTGGTTCTCCCCGTGTCCCCTTTGTCTTACGCCTCGATACTTTACTTGAAGTTAGCCGAGAGCCTGCAACGGTAAGCTTTTTATGCCAAGAGAGTTTCAAGCTCCTTAGCATCCTAGTTAATCTCGCCTCTAATTTATAAATATAGTTGTCTCCTCAGGCTGCGTGACTAGTTCCAAGCTAATTGTAGCGATAGGCAACGATTATTGATGGAGGTTCGGTAAGACTTGAGTAGCAACGACAAGAATTCCAAGCAAGTCGCAAAAGCAAAGGCTACTAAGGAGCCTACTGATGAAAGTCAGAAAAAAGAGGAAATCCTTGGAAAATACAAAAAGGCGGCCGCGATAGCGAAAGAGGTTCGTGAAGCGGCAAAGCCTATTGTCAAAGTGGCAATCCCCCTGATCGATTTAGCAGAGAAGATTGAGACGCTGATCCTGGAGAAAGGCGGCAACTGGGCGTTTCCATGTGGTATCTCAATAAACAATCTGGCCGCGCATTACTCTCCACCGCCAGGTGACAAGAGCATGATCGGAGAGAAAGATGTTGTGAAAGTGGACTTTGGGGTACACATAGATGGCTATATTGCTGACACTGCCTTCACGGTAAGCTTTGACCCCGCCTATCAAAAACTTGTAGAAGCGGCCGAAAAGGGAGTGAAGGTGGCAATCGAGAACCTAAAAGCAGGAGTTGAAACAAGAAGAGTCGGCGCACTAGTTGAAGTCGCCATAAGGGAAATGGGATACAAGCCAGTCAAAGAACTTACTGGACATCTTCTTGAGCAGTACGAGGTTCACGGTCCAAAAATCATCCCGAGCGTCGGATCAGCTGGCAGCTCAAAACTTGAAGAAGGGGAATTCTACGCAGTCGAAACATTTGCCACAAATGGCTCGGGAAGTATTCACGAAACTCCCTACAGCTACATATACAGACTAATGCCAGTGAGAACTCCCGTCAGGTTCGGTGGTTCAAGGCAGATCCTCTCAATTGCAAATAAGAAGTATAAGACTCTCCCATTTGCGGAAAGGTGGATAGCAAAGGAAGCATCAACCGTTCCCCTGAAGTTCGCACTCAAGGAGCTAATAGGATCTGGCGCGCTCTACGAGTACCACGTGCTTGCTGACAGGAAGGATAGCATGATCGCCCAAGCGGAACAAACGGTCTTGATTACCAAGGATGGATGTGAAGTTCTAACCTCCTGAGGAATTTAGGCCTATATTGCTCACCATTTCAGACCCAGCCGGGGGATAGTCTCCTCTCTCAAGAGTGCCGCTCATGGTGGAGTTATTAGGAGGAAGAACAAATATCCTCTTATTCAAATGAGAGCACCGCAGAAGAGGCTGTGAATCTCGCATTAAGACGTGGAGCCAGATACGCAGATGCTAGAGTCCAGTTTGAAGAAAGCACTGGATTTATTGTTAGCGAGGGATTGGTTGAGGAAGGGGGATTCGCCTCAGTTCAAGGTATCGGATTGCGCGTTATCGTAGATGGAGCTTGGGGCTTCTGTTCAATGGATGGGGTAATGTCTGAATCCAAGCTCGGTCAAGTCGTGGACAGGGCGGTCAGGATTGCATCCCAGAGTTCAAAAGGTGCTCTTTCTCCTGTTGACATGGCTCTGGCGAACCCAGTTCGCACGAGAGTCGTTCAAGAAGGTGACAGCTCTGATAACGTCAGAGACTTTCCTTTCGAAACCGTGTTAGAACCTTTCAAGGAATGCGATCGACGGGCAAGGTCGGTTGGTAGTGAGATACGTGCCTTATCACTTTCATTTGCTGTCGACCGTGCCATAGATACCTTCGCTAGCAGTGAAAATACCTGCATCACCCAGGTATACAACGCCTACCTTGGAACACTATTCGTAATAGCTTCAGATTCAGGCAACACAGAGTACTACCCGTATGATTTTGGGGGTCTCGGAGACTATCACGAGTACCTCGATACGTGTCTCCCTCCCTTGGTGGAGGAAATTGCCATGAAAGCACGGCTTCTGAGCAAATCAAGAAGCCTAACTCAATCTGCGGATTTCAAGACAATACTAATGGATCCAGGTTTTACGGCTCTGTGGGTACATGAAGCGATTGGTCACCCGCTTGAGGCAGATAGGGTTCTCGGGGGAAAAGGTGATCCACAGAATGCGCCTTGGACATACAAGGAGCTGGGGAAGAAGGTTGCTGGCGTCCTCCTCAACGTAGTAGATGATCCTAGCTTAGGAACTCCGGCACATTACAAATACGATAGTGAAGGAATAGAGGGAAAAAGAAAGGTTTTAGTTGGCAAAGGTGTATTGAAGGGCTGCATCCATAGCCGAGAGACGGCAAGAGCATTTCAGGCTGAGCCAAATGGCGGGGCTCGGTCGCCCTCGTACCACTTCACTCCAATGCCAAGAATGAGCAATACCTACATTGAATCTGGTGACTGGGCTTTCGACGAAATAGTAGAAGACACGAAAGACGGGATCTATGTGGTCGGCGGCATGACTCCGATATTAGACAGCAGAGCGTATGAATGGAAACTAAGCGCAAAAGAAGCATATATCGTGTCAAAGGGCGAAACTGGTCAGATGCTCAGAAGAGTGATCGTCTCAGAGGTAACACCGGATTTCCTGATATCCATAGACGCAGTCGGAAAAGACCTGCAGATGTCCGTGACGCCCGATTGCGCCAAAGGCAGCCCAATTCAGACGCTGCCAGTAGGAAACGGCGGGCCGACAATCCGAGGTAAAGCATATGTGTCGGGGGTTGCGTAGGGACCTTGGACAGCATTAGGCATCTACTTTCGCAGGCGAGCAGCGGGAACGTCGAGCTTGAAATATTCCTGCTGAAGAGGGACCTCATATCTGTGCGCTTCTCTGGCAACGAAATCGTGGAAGCCCAGAACACATTGGAAGAGGGAACTGGAATTAGACTTGTGAGGGACGGCAGATTAGGGTTTGCGCTTACAAACAACCTGAGCCCCGACGCGCTTGACAAATCCTTCAGATCTGCTCTTGCTATGGCCAAAACCTCCTCGAAGATACCTAATTGGCATGGCCTACCTCAAGGGCAAGATCACGGCGCAGATGCGAACGGAGAGCGGACCCAGGACAATGGCTCGGAGGCCATGACTTCCGAGGAAACAATCAACCGTGCACTGAGAATGATCAAAGAAGTGACTTCCAGTAACGGTGACCTTACATTAACAGGTGTCCTGATCACCGTCCATGAAGAATTCTCCATACTAAACTCAAATGGTCTTGATCACCTTCTTGAGCCCAGCTCAATCATCTATTCCCGCCTAATTCTGGAAACTAGAAGAGGCGAACGCTACTCTAGCATAACAAGCCAGTTCTGCTCGCGTAGATTGTCTGACTTCAACCCCGAGAAGGAGGTTCACGAAGTCATCTCCTCGGCTTCAAAGCTAGCGAGGCTTCAAAGGATAGAAGTACCAAGAGGAAAACGTGATGTGATCCTGTCACCTGAATCTGCGGGCGCCTTTACATGCTACCTCATAGGTCCCATGATTACTGGAAAGTCGGTACAGGTTGGGGCATCATGCTTAACGAATATGACTAACAAGAGAGTTGCATCGGAATCATTTTCGCTGATCGATAATGGACGGGCACCAGGCGGATTAGCAAGCGCCGAGGTCGATGACGAGGGCACACCCACGCGGTTAACGAAGGTCGTCGAAAGGGGTGTGCTCAAAACATTCCTGAATGACACCCTTAGTGCAAGCTTGAACGAGACCGACACGACCGCAAATGCCAGGAGAGCATCAGACACACTCGGAAGAACCTACATGACGCCACCTGAGCCGCTGCCAACAAACCTGATTGTCGAAAAGGGGAATCACAGTCTCGATGAACTCGTCGAGGCAACGAAGACGGGGATCATAATAAACTCGATCGGATACACCTTTCACCTAGTTCCAGAACTCGGTTACTTCAACATAGTGAGCAACTCCCCTGCACTAGTTGTCGAGAATGGTAAAATAAAGGGATATGCTCAAAACACAGCCTTTACAGGTAAGCTCGTGGAGACTCTAATGAACATAGATGGAATTGGAAAAGACGTTCGGCAATCAGCATCTCTAGGCTCAATGGTCTGCTTTTCTCCTTATCTAAGAATCAGAGATGCCGATGTTGAACGTGCAAAGTAGAGAGACAAGAAGCCGGTCTCAGCATAATCGCCTATCGACGCCCAGGTTCGATCGGCCTTCTTTGTGAAGATAGTAAACGAACTTGGTATTTAATGCGTCCCGAACATATGATTACTGATTGGCACTATAGGCAAGTCCGAAACAGAGAGAGTAGGATGTGCTCAAGGTCACCCCTTTCTTCGTCTAGTTCCCTTTTCCAGCACTCTTCGGTTCACAATTCGCAGTCGATATCGCACCGATTAAATGCTATGGTTCTGTTAACTCTTCGGGTGGTGAGTTAACTGGGTGGCATCTGCTCCGGGGATTACCTTTTCGCCTCCAGGGTTCCCCTTCACCACTTCACCTGCCACTCCCTTCAGGCTGAACCGCAGCCCTGCACCGACAATATTCAAAGCCGCGTTCACGTCCCTGTCTACGAGCTTCCTGCAGCGTGGACAGTAGACCTTCCTCCCCGCGCATTCGACTATCTTAGAGCCACATATCGCGCAGGTTGAGGAAGTCTTGCTTGGATTAACGTAAAACACGTGGATTCCCTCCCAGTGTGCCTTGTAATCTATTTGCCGCTGCAGCTCGGCGTAGCTCCAGCTGTTCATCCTTGCCCTGTAGTCCTTGCCCTGCCAGTTTCCCCTCCTGTAGAGTTTACGGATGCCTCTAATGTCCTCCGTGACTATGCCGAACTGGTTTTCCTTCGCTTGCTTCACTATCCTTGCTGAAGTGTTGTGCAGGATCCAGTTTACCTTGTTCTTCTGGATTCTTCCATATTTGGAGTAGAGCTGTCTCTTGACGCGGCAGTCGTCTCGCTTGAAGCCGCGCTTTGCTTGCCTGCAGTTCTCCTTGACCACGGTCGCCCTCGACAAGTCATACCTCTTCACATCTCCAGCCGAGGACGCAGTGGTTACATTGTCGAGGTTGCGGTCTACCCCGACTAGCCCCACAGGCTCAACCTGAGCAACCTCTTTCGTGAAGGCTAGTGACACGGCGGAGGCGGTCAAGCAGGCCGAGCGCACAGCACACCCCTCAATAGACTGTAATGTGTAGGAGTTCAGGGGGATGTAGATGTATTCTCTTACCCTTACGGGTAGTCTGAGCTCGCCGTTGGTTATCCTGAAGCCGTAGCAGTCGGTCAGCATGAGCCTTGCTGCATGGGGCTTCTTCATCCTCTGCTGCTTCCCCAGCGCGTGCCTGTGGTTCCGGAGGATGCCCGCGGCCTTGCTGATCGCCGTCAAGCGGTAGTAGGTTGGCACGTCGTATCCTGCGAGTTGATGGTAAGCCTTCTTTGAGAGCGCCTTCATCGACGTAACATTCTCAGCTAGGCCAATTCGTATGCAGTCATTCACCATCTCTCTAAACTCGTTCAGGAGGTCGAGTAACTGAGGAGATGGCGTGTAGCTCTGCTTGACCGCCTTGACCGCTTGCATACCCAAGAAAGAGACTATTTCGGCTAATAAAACCACCATATGACCAAGGGGCTAGCAGCGCCAACTATCACTCGAAGAGTTATCAGAGTGAATGCTATCAATCTTTATATAGAGATTTTTCTCTCTTTTCGCACAGATAAGATAATAAATTCGGCACACCGTTCATATTCGTTTAGACTATGATCTAATTCTGCCTGATGTTCAAGTCTGACCTATATCAATGTATAAGCCCGGAGGTAGAATTCGAGCAATGATAATAACTGAGCAAAAGAAGTTTGAGGAAGTAGTAGAGAAACTAGCACCCTTCAAGAAAGTCCTGGTGGTCGGGTGTGGACACTGTGCGACGGTCTGCCAGACTGGCGGGGAAGACCAAGCCAAGGCTATGGTGTCAAAGCTCAAGGAATCAAAAGGCCCAACAGGAATGATGGTGAACATGGCGGTCGTCGAAGAACCTTGTGACATAAGAATCCTGAAGCGGGACATGAAGAAGGCGAAGAAGGAATTCGACGAAGCAGATGCAATTTTGGCAATGGCATGTGGAGTTGGGAGCCAGACGCTCGCGACGGTAGTCAACAAGCCGGTTGTTCCAGCGCTAAACACTCTGTTCCTAGGGCAAGTTGAGAGAATTGGTAAGTTTGAGGAGATGTGCCGCGCTTGTGGGAATTGTATTCTCGCTGATACTGGCGGTGTCTGCCCTATTACTCGTTGCGCAAAGGGATTAATGAACGGTCCGTGTGGTGGCATGAGTAAGGGGAAATGCGAGGTAAACAACTACACCAAGGACTGTGGTTGGGTTCTGATCTACAATAGGCTGAAAGACCAAGGAAGGCTCGACCTATTCAGACAGTACAGGCCACCAAGAGACTACGCTCTATCAGGCTATCCAAGGAGCGTGGATACTCGAGCAACCTGAGCAAAATCAGAGAGAGACCAGAGCCACAATATCATGCTAGAGGTGAGCGAATAATGGTACAAGCTTATAGTAGCCTTATGAAGGAAATAGTCAAGGGGAAGTTTGTCTATACTGGCGAATTGGAACCAGAGAAGACAACAGATATGACCCAAGTAATAAGTGATGCGAAAGAACTGAGTGGATACGCTGTAGCCTGTAATGTTACTGACAACCCGAAATCATGTGGCTACCTTAGTAGCCTTGCGGCCTCATATATAGTTCAACGCGATGCAAATATGGAGGCTGTCTACCAGCTGACTTGTCGGGACAGAAACAGGCTAGCATTGATCTCTGACCTGCTTGGAGCGGGGGCGCTCGGAATTCATAACGTTCTAGCTCTCACAGGCGACCACACGATGGTAGGTGACAATCCTGCCTCTAAACCCGTGTTCGATCTTGACTCAGCGCACCTGACATCTCTCATAAAAATGATGTCCGAAAAGGAAGTGGATCTAGCGGGCAGCAAGATTGAGAATCCTCCTAAGATAAACGTCGGGGTTGCAGCAAATCCAAACGCGGATCCACTTGAGCCAGAACTCCTTAAGCTTGAGAGAAAGGCAAAGGCAGGAGCAGACTTCGTCCAAACGCAAGTTGTCTTTGACATCGAGAAAGCAAAGGGTTTCTTGAGAGAAGCGTCTTCGTTCAACGTTCCATTGCTGATAGGAATATTCCCACTGAAGAACTTCGGAATAGCGGACTTCTTCAACAAGAACGTCCCTGGCTGCTCGGTCCCATCCGAGATCTTGGACAGACTGAAGCAAATGAAGGAGAGCATCCAAGACAAGGAAGAAAGAAAGAGAAAGATAGACGAGATGAACGTAGAATACTTCACCGACTTCATTAAGGAGCTCAAGAAGACAAAGGGTTGCAGAGGCGTCCACGTAATGGCTGTCGGCTACGCAAGCGTGACCAAACAATTAATAGACCGAGTAGGGCACTAGTCTCACTGCTTTCACTTTTTGAGACGGAAAAATCGGGGGTACCAAATGAGAATCTGTATCCCCCTCAAATCCAATACTGATACACCCAGGAAGTGGGTCGCCAAGGTTTCGTATAAGAATAGGCTAGCCTTCTACGCGGTGGGTTCTACATTAGATGAGGCGTTGGCGAACATTAGCGAAAAGGCTGATACACACTTCTCAAATCTGGCTAGCCTAAGGGGGCTTCAAGTGGAGTTCAAGCGCATTGGACTAGCTGAGATTGACATAAATGAGGCGTTCGTAATTGATTTTCTCGTAAGATCCTCGGCGGAGTGCAAGATCGGGACCAATATTCCGTCTGAACTTATACTGCCTCTTCAAATGGCTCTCTGTCCCGTGGTTGATATGTACGATGAGGATCCGTGGCTCTCAGAGTGCAGAGGTCTATTCGCAAAGGAGGAGGCCTGCTATCTCGCTAACAAAGGTCTTATGGGGCCATATTCTGTGGCAAAGCTCAAAGAAGACGATAATGGAGAACTCGTCTGGGATATATCGTCAAGAACAGTGAAAAAAGAGCATCTTTCCGTCAAGGTTTTCATTAGCTAGCTCTGGCACCAGCAGGCGAACTCGATTATGAGAGGTGATGCTGACGAAGTTAACTAGGCTTCTAGGCAACGAGGAATTCCTAACGCTTGCCGAGCTGACATTCTCGGAAGAGATAGACCGGACAGCATTTATGTGTGAAGCTAGAAGACTTTCTCGATTTATCGATGCGATAGTGGTGTCAGACTACTCCTTTGGGCTCCCGACCATGAACCCCATAGTTCCCGCCCTCTGGCTGGGCGATGAGAACATTGAATCGGTGATGGGATTCTACATTGAGCATAGAAACCCCAAGGCGATATTCTCAGACGTGCTTGCAGGCGTGGAGAGTAACTTGGTTAATGTGATAATCACATCTTACGAGAGTCCGAAGGACTATGGAACCTGCTTAGAATTGGTTGATGGGATAAAGGCGACCCTAGAGAAACAGTCAAAGACCAGGCTGAGTGAGCCACGGAGACTGGTCAACATAGGGCTTACCTCCGGCTATATGATCGAAAGACCAGAAGAGAGCGTCGCTCTTGCGAGGAGGTACGGGGTCGACTTTGTCTGTCCACCAGAGACTTACGATATTCCAGGCATACTTGAGCCCTTAGTGAAAAGAGCAAGATCCACCGGAATGCATGCAATACTTAGGACAACCCTATTCACCTCGGGGAAGGCGGTCAAGTTTGCTCGCAAGTTCATCCCTGAGATGTTTGTGCCCGATGGATTTGTACGAGCGTTGGAGAGCTCAGCGAACCCTCTTGAAATAGGCATGAGGTTCGTCATGGATTTTGTCGAGAACGCTAGGAGCCTCAAAGCATGTGGAGTCTACTTGACCGTCCCCCAGAAAACCGAAATCTACAGGCACTTGCCTAGCATAACTGGCAAGAAAGTCTACCAGACGGATTGAAAGCTGTGGAACCACGTAGTAATAATCCCAAATTGAACGGCAAGAGACGAGACAATTCATGGACTAACTGTGTTCCGACTGCGGCTGCTAAAACCTTGTCTCTTAAGTCATCAAGTTTCTGTTTCATGCAGCTGATCATCCATCCTTCTCGAGATCGGCAGCGGAACTACTGGAGTCCCCTCAACTTTTAGTGGTCTAAGTGCGATGCAACTGTTTATTGACAAGATGCCCTTGACAAGTCTCAGGCCCTCGATGAATCTTGTAAGATCAGTTAGACTCCCTGTTTCAACTTTCAACCATATTCCACATTTGCCACTCATCCAATAGGCCTCGGTGACTAGCGGGGAGCCTACAAGCCCCTCTATTACCTCGCTCTCGTGTCGAGAGGCCGTACTCACGGTTATGTACGATATTACTGCTCTCCCTGTCTTCTCAGGATTAAGAGCGATCGTGAATCGATCAATAACCCTATCCCTGACTAGTCTTTCGACGCGTTTCCGGACAGCCGATTCTGAGAGACCGATGGAGTTGGCGATCTCTGCATAGGGCGCCCGCCCATTCCGCAGCAGGCAGTCAATAATCCTCTTGTCCTTCCTGTCTGTATTGTCTGACGAAGCCATTTTCTCCTCCTCCTAGAGCTGTTTTCAACTGTGTCGTCCCATCATAAAAACCTTTTCATCGCTCTATCTGGCGTTTGATGACGAATTCAGGACTTGAAATGGTGAAGACTGCCGATTTAGGTCTAGTTTGCACCGAGATACCGTTTCTCATCATTCATTTGCACGGGTATCACGCTGAGAATAGTCTCGATTGTGCAGGATATGTAGCGGTTTGAGAAGTTTCTCGTCGATTGTGGTTTAGAATCAGAAGCCAATAGCCTCGTTTGATGGCGTTTTCCATACTTTTTGGTTACGCTAGATAGTTATTCGGGTGTCCCATAAGGTCTGTCAAATATGAATGTAGAACTGAACCGCTTGGAGGAGATATGGAGTTGTCGCAAAAACATCTTAAGGAAATTGCTTTGGTTGCTCTTGCAAGGGAGCTTCCAGACGTGGTTAAGTCAATCGGTAAGGGGGAAAGAGAGGCTATAAGCGAGGAATCAATCGACCTGATACTTCAGTCGCAGAGGAACCCGCTGCCTCAGGGTCTAGCTTGGTCGATACTTCGCTTGATGGGCTATGAAAAGGAGACCTCAGATGCAGGCATCGAGAAACTCTTGGAAGCCGGCATGATGGTGGAACCAGAGCAAACGATACAGCTTCTTGAGAAGCATGGAGAGAGGGCTGCGGCCAACGCGCTAAGGAGAATAATCTCGACAGATTGAGATTGGGTTAAATATAGCAAAACAGGGGAAGGTCGATTACGATGAAATTCGGTATCGAATTTGTTCCGAATAGTCCGATAGACGAAGTCCTGAAGTGGGCGACTGTGGCCGAGCAGGAGAAGTTCGACTACATCTGGATAACAGACCACTTCAATAACAGAAACACCTATGTAACTCTGACATCGATAGCCATGAAGACTTCATCAGCGAAGATAGGTCCTGGTGTGACCAACCCCTACCTCATCAATCCAGCATGGACCGCTTCCGCTGTCGCTAGCCTCAATGAGGTGTCCAAAGGTAGAGCAGTTCTGGGGATCGGAGCGGGAGATCGAACCACATTATCGTATCTTGGCTTGGAACAGAAGAGTCCGGTATCCGCATTGGCTGAGTGTGTAGACATAATAAGAGGATTGCTGAAAGGCGAAGAGGTCAGGATTCCAGGAAAGATATTCAATGTAACTGGTGCGAGGTTAAACTATCATGCAGACTTCGTACCTATCTACCTCGGTGTTCAAGGACCCAAGATGATGCGGTTGGCAGCGAAGATCAGTGATGGTGTCTTGATAAATGCATCCCACCCTACTGACATCTCGATGGCAGTGAAGGAAGTGCGGAACGGTCTTGACGAGGCTGGGAAATCTTCCTCACAGTTTGACATGGCCGCCTATACCAGTTTCTCGGTTAGTAATGACCCGGCAGAAGCTGCCAAACTGGCTAGACCTGTCGTGGCGTTCATTGCTGCAGCCAGTCCGGACGCCCTTCTGGAACGCCATGGGATCCCCGCTGAACGCGTTAAGGTAATCAGAGAAGCGCTAGCGAAGGGTCAATTCAAGGAAGCATTCAAAGCTGTCGACGATGAGCTATTGGAAGTTTTCTCGATAACGGGAACCCCCGCCCAATGTACAGAGAGAATATCCAAGATTATTAGGGAAGGGGTGTCCCAACTCGTAATTGGTTCACCGATAGGGGTAGACAAGGTAAAGACACTTGAATCGATCGGGTCTGAAATCATGCCACAGTTCCTTCAATAAGGAAATCAGATCACACAACAACACAGGACTCATGTCTTGTCCCGCTTTCTTCTTTTCTTATTTAACATGCAACTGACTTGAAAGAAGAGTTGGGAGCCTCTGCTTCTGTGCAGGCTCTCAGGACGATGTCTTCAATACGTCAAATCTGGTTGCAACAATGTTGCATCCGAAAACTCCTTTGACTGCCTTAAGCTCTTTGACGAGCATGTTGATCAGATTCCTGTTGGCATCTGCGATTTCTTTATCCCTTGATTCTGCCTTCGTATAGCCTTGCCCTAGCTGCTTGATCTTGCTCAGGAAGTCCTCGGGTGGCTTTGAAGCAGGGTACAGCTTTCCAATCCAGTTGATTGTCTCTTCTGAGTCGATTGGGTAGAGCGTAACGATGAGTGGAATTCCCATCGCGCTTGCCAGATTGGCAACCGCCTTTGCTTTTTCGCTTTCATAGATAGGTGTAGTAAGGAAATATGATGCGCCAGCGTCCTTCTTCTTCCTCATCAAGGTTTCCGCAATTTCAAGTCTTGCAGGATCAAATCCGACGACTGCGCCGACCTCGAAGCCTGTCGATTTGGGTATCTCTTCTCCGGAGAAGATTTTCCCTTCGTTCATCTCCTTGATCATTTTCAATAGCTGGATTCCATCTAGGTCGAAGACTGGTTGTGCTTTGGTATATTTTCCAGTCGTTGTGTGGATTCCAGTTGAAACTAGGATGTTGGTCAATCCTAGTTGGCTGCCTGTCAGGATATCAGAGAATATTCCAAGTCTGTTCTTGTCTCTTGCATCCACGGCATATATAGATTCGAGCTTCAGCCTTTCCTTCATCAGGTAGGATGGAACGAGCGTGTTAAGAGACAATGACGCCTTTGCATCACGGCTCACGATTATTGCGTCCACAGAGGCTTGCAGACCCTTTGCCCTATCCAGAAGCTTCTCTATTGATGTCTGACTATTAACTTCGAGCTCTCCTAAGGTCACGAACTTTCCTTCTTTCAGTTTTCCGACAAAACCGCTTGGGCTCTTAGGCATTGGAATAAAGACCTCCACAAATCGTTCTGATCAGTCCTCTACTCTGTCCACACGACTTCGCCGAGCGTGGCTTTTAGAGATCCGTCTCTCTCAGGTTGGTACTTCTTGAAGCTATCGAGTCTGCCAAGTTGGCTCAGTCTATCCCATATCATAGTCCATACACAGTCGTTTTTTCGGTCCCCAACTTCGCATTTTCCATCCGCCATTGTTTCACATGGTCCGTTTAGAAGTTGCTTCGGGCATCTGGATACTGCGCATATGCCTCCGGTGTCAAACAGTGTACATGATCCGCACATTCTGCATCTCTCATAGAATCGACCTAGTCTCTCTACCATGCCGAGAAACTTCGTGTCGAGCGCCGGAACAACGACTTTGCCAGTCAAGTCAGAGATCGATTGGACACCAACTCCACAATTCATAGCGAGGATAGCATCAGCCTCGCCAATCTGTTTCTGGAGTGTCTTTAGATCCCTTTTTGATATTCTGATGTCGCAAGGTGATTCGACGGCGAGGGTTCCGAGGATCTGCTTCTTATCCTTCAGGTTCTCAACCATCTCCTTGATCTCCTCTTCGCCGCCAGTCTGGCAAAGCGCAGAACATGTGTTGCAGCCTACAATCACGATCTTATCATATCCTTCAAGCATCCTCAGTATATCATCCAATGGTTTTTGAACAGTAATTATCAAACTCGAGGTCACCTCCAAAATCATCCTGAGTAGTTATCCCGTCCTTCGTCCCGCGTCTCCAGTTCTCCCAATCTCGTTCATACCGATCTCAAGTCCTTTGAGGACATTCGGCATACTTCCCCCGAATTCCTCTTCCATAGCTTCTCTTATGTCACCGCTGCTTAGCGGCATCTTGCCCATGCCTAGTGCACCCCCCAGCATTATCATGTTTGACATAGAGAAATCACCGAACTCGTTCTTTGATATCTCATTAGCCCTGATTGCTCTGACATCGTCAGAGAAAGTCTTCATAATGTTGATGACTTCATCAAAAGTCGCTCCCTTCCATTTCTCAGACACGGCTTGGGGTGGAAGTATTTCATACAGGTTGACCAGAACAGAGGTTTTCCCGGAGGCGAACTTCGCGCTTCGAAGTGCCTCATTAGTTTCCAAGGCTATAATTAAGTCAGCCCCTGCCATTGGGATGAGTGGAGAGATTACGCTCGTCCTCTCGTTTCGCTCTTCACCTGGATCCAACATTACATACCTAACGGAATTATCGACTGATCCCTCTCTTTGGGAGGCTCCACGGGTTTCGGTGCCGACGACTATCCAGCCCTTCCTTTGCCCTGCCTTTTTCAAGATATTTCCGATAGTCATTATTCCTTGGCCGCCAACACCGACCACGAGAACACTATACTTTCTCAAACTGCTCCACAACCCTCTACCCTATATGAGCGGATTCGAGCGGTCGTTTTTGGAGGGCTGAGCTTTTTGCTTACTCGGTTTTGCTCTTTGGCATCTTGCTTGGTATTACTGGTTGGGTGGGGCGCTGGTTTTGCCATGCCCCTTATTAAGTCCTGAGAGCACACTTTGCTGTTTTACGAATGCGCGCGCGAAATGCCCTTCATCTATATCGCCAGTTCTAGCTTGATCCGCTATCCCTGTGTTGTTCTCCTATTCTTATTTACCTTTGTTATTTTCGGGGGGAGCAGATCATGTTCTTGTTTCCTGCTTTTGGTTTCGTGTGGGGATCTGGGAGGTGCCCCAATTTCAATTTGTGCCAGCTGATGAGTACTAACGAGGCGTATTTGCTTCGGCAGGACTCTTGTTTGGCTTCGGTATATTGAATGCTAATATCACTAGGAATAGTTCTCTGTTCTTGTCGTTTGGCTGGTGAAACACATAGTCGAATCGCGTCTCCCCTTCAACCCTTCTGAATTTCAGATCGTACCTTCGTTTGTAGCACGGGTGGGACTCAACCACGGGGCGGATTTTGTTTAGCACCGAGCTGAAGTCTTGGTTCTTGTTGAATAGAAGTATTGCTGTTTTTGTGTCTCGCCAGCTCGTGTATCCCAATAGCTGGCCAATCGCCTTGAGGAGCGCCTCATCCCCTCTCCAAAACTTACATTCCGCGATGAATACGTTTTTGCCTCCAGCGCGTATGAGAATATCTGTTTTCCCGAGATAGTTAAAAGTCTCCCCCGTGGCCTGCCCCTCGTAATAGACATTCAGTAACATCAGGAAGATATTTCTAATCTCTTCTTCCTTAAGTTTGAGGAATGTTGTTGGGTTTCTTTCCATTACAAGAGACATGTTCGAAATACTATCTAGGATGTTTCCGAAGTCCTCTTCGTGTAGAGTCGGTTCGGGCTCGTATTGTCTTGCGGTGACCCTAGGAGGCGCTAGTACGATTTTCTTTCGAATGGATGGAATCGCGTACGTTTTCACTAGATCGTCGCGACGCTTTATCGGAATTCCAAGAGCGCTTACCAATCCAGAGGCAGCCAAAAGCGTCTTCTTTCTTTCAGTGATGGTTTCTCTGATTATTGTTTCAATCGACTTGTTGTAGTTGTCAAGATCATGTTTCGTCCATTCCATGTGTCTCTTCAATTCCATGAGATCCCGTTCATATCTGTGTTTCAGTTCCCGCGGATTATCATATTCGGTTACATCATAGGACAGATGGATTTCCTGCCCCACGATTTCTCCAGCAGGATGAACCGTCGAAAACTGCGTTGCCCCGTACTCTAACAGATCTCCGTCTCCATCAAATGGAACAGCGATCACTATCCTCGTTCCTCTCTGGCGATAAGGTAGGCTTCTGCTAGCAGTCTTTACTTCACTAAAATCGTCTACTTTGGGATCGCCCTCATGAAGTGTTGGTATTTGGTAACTGTATTTCGAGATGAGGTACTGACAAAGGTCGCTCTCACTTGCGTTTAGGATGTAGTTCTTGTCATAGCCTTCGATTTCCTCTATCAAGCTTCGTTGCCTTTGCTCCAAGAGATTGCGAAGGGCACCTCTCTCAGAGAAGAGAAGATGGGGGCTCATATTAGGTCACCTTTCAGAACGGACGGAAAAGATGGACGGTGCAATGAGTCCGTGTCAGCAGGTCTGCCAATAGCAGCATATCTTTGCAGATCTTGTAATCCGCAAGAAGTATCTCCCGCTTGCTCCAATCCGAGTTCATGAGCTAGAGTCACTCTCAGATATCTTTTAAGTCGTGCGCCATGCCTTGTTGCAGTTCGGGTGGATTCTTGATCCTATCTGTTCTCTAATGAACAACATCCCAGTAGTGGCGACAGATCTCGCTGAGCTTTGCGTTATACTTTTCTCTGCTTACTTTCCTGTCGTCGCTGTTCTCTGCAAACGCTTCTCATTTGGCTAGTAATGAGCCGCGCAGTTTGAACGTCTTGGTGGCTTAGCGTAACCTCCCTCGTCTCTGTGTGCTTGTTTGGTGTCACCGCCTCAGCATAGAAGATGAACCCTTTAACGTCTTCCCAGAGGACAACGTAACAGCTTTTCATCACTTTGTAGTTTGTGGGGTGGTTGTGGATAACGAGTAGTTGCTCCATTCTGAAATCAGGTGGGTCGAAGACGATGAAGTGCCCCCTCTGATCGCACATGGGGCATCGGGGTTTGAGCGATGTCTAGGTGTGGGTACGTGGGGGACCCCCACGAATCCCCCACGATGTGAAGCGACCGCCGCGCCAGATGAAAAGGAGGGTTGCCCGATTTGTTGGGCGGGTTATCGTTATTGCCTTAATGGGTTAAGTGTTACTGCTATGTTTCCTTCTCTTCGGATCTCTATGTTCCATTGGAGCTTATCGCCCTGTTTCAGGTTGAGCATTTTGACGAGGATTTGGGGGACCGTTGTTTTGAGGCTGTTGACGGCTTTGCCAGCGGCCTTTGATAGGGTTGTTGTCTCGATCACTGATATTCGTCTCTCCACTCAGTTTCGCATTTTGGAGTCTTGTGGCTTCGTTAATGATTAGGCATATTCAATAGTGTCTACATTCACGAAATACTTATATACATTCATATCTAATTAACGTATAGTTACGTTAACAAATACGATAAAAACGAGGCACCGTATAATGTGCGCGAAGGCACACGAATTGGATTTCTCTGCTGTCGACGCTGAGGAGATCGCTTATCTGCAGGGCTTGTACTTGGCTGACGGCTGTAGGTATACAAGCGTGGGCTGCAGGTGGGGCACGACGCGTTACTACGTGGGCTTCTTTCTTCAAGGAGATCAAGGAGCAATTGTCGAGAAAGTTGTCAGGATTCTGAGGCGGCTGGGTCCCACTCCGTACATGGCAAAGCCTTCGCGTGGCGAGTGGATGTTTGATATTAGGGTAGCATCGAAAAGTCTCTATCATTTTCTACCGAACAAAGAGAGCCTTAGAGAGAACCATGAAGCAAGGGAACGGTTCTTTTCGCGTAGCGGTCTTCTCGGCGCTAGGCTCGGCGTGCCCTTCCTAGCTGGTCTTCTGGACGGAGATGGCTCGCTTGGTGTGAGGATCAACAAGACAGGTTCCTATTTTGGAACTTTAGTGAAATGGGATTGGTCGCTTACACAGAGCGAGTATAAACACGCGTTTCTCGTGCACTATGTTAAGAGGTTTGTTGATTCGCTCATGCCAATTGAGAAAATCGGCGTGACGATTGGCGCGGTTCCTAGCGTCGGCGCAGTCAGGGCGCAGATTCGCAAGTCTGGAGCAATTACTCTCCTAGGAGCAGGTCTTAGCGAGTACTCCTGGAAGGTTGCAAACTGGGCTGAAAAGGTAGCTCAACAAAAGTCAGAGCGCGAGGAGTACTTCACTACCGGACAGCTTGCACGGATTCTCGGTGTGCGCCGCCATGCTGTGTTGGGATGGGTTAAGAAGGGCAAGCTGAGGCAGCTAAGAGGAACCTTGAAAACTCGGAATTCACCTAATGCTCAGTCTCGCTACTATATTCCAGTCGAAGAGGTTGAGAGGTTCATAAAAGTGTTCAAGGAGAGAGAGGAGAAAGTCGAGAAGATCAAGGCGAGTGGAGTGAGTTTGTTGGACGCGTCTATGATGTTGGGTATCCCACACACCACTCTGTTTCGGTGGTACCAGCATGGAAAGGTTCAAGCCACTTTAGTGCATGAGCCAAAGGGTTTCAGAAACACATACTTGGTCGTTGCGAGAGGAGAGATCAAGAGACTTAGGTTGGCGATTTCTGGGAATCGTGGTTCTCTGATGTCGCGAGGGGCGGTGAATGTTGCTCAGAAGTATACGCTCATAAAAGAGAAGGCGGAGAGTGAAATGGCAAAGTCTAGCAGGGGGCCAGCCCATGGTCATAATAGGAAAGCCATTGTTCGGAAGGCTAAAGACACGAAGAAAAAAGTCGTGCCAGATCAGCTAGCAAGCATACGGGACATAGATTGAGGCATGCTGAAGGCAAGGATGACAAAGACAGTGAGCGCAGCTGAACTCTCGTTTGAGATAGGCAGAAGTATTCCGCTTCCCCAAGGAGCCAAGTTGTTCGAGAAAGCTCTCAAGGAACATCACATTCTCAATGTTTGGAACAAGCATAGAGAGCACATCGTCCCATACTCACTGTTCTTTTCCCTACTAGGAGATATTGACAACGTTTTGCTAGGATCAAAAAAAGAAAAGTTCAAATTGTGAGGAGGCTCATCATTCTCGGAACCCCTCGAACTCCGTCTTCTTAATCGTTTGTGCAAACTAGAAGGGAGGTCACACACGGTTTCTTCATGCTGGTGTTAGAGGTGAGGATTCACAGTAGTCTTGGTGATCGCCATTCCGCTTCTGCAGACCTCTTTGCAGGCGCCGCATAGATTGCACCTAGCATCTTCGATGTAGGCGAACTCTTTCCCATCTTCTTCCTTTCGTATTAGGGCTGGGCAGGCGAAGCGTCTGTAGCACTCCTCGCAGTTCTGGCACCGGTCAGGTTCGATGGCGTAGTAGGAGTATTTCCCTTTTTCGCGCTCAGCTGCCCTGATGGGATCTGTCCTCCTCTTGGCAGGCAATGCGCATTCACGTTCCGATATGAGAACGCGTACGCCTTTCTCTTCCAGTGCCTCAGTTATCACTTCTATTGCGTGCCGTATGTTGTACGGATCAAATGCCCTTACATGCTTCACACCACAGGCCTTCACTATGTCCCTCAGATTCACAGCTGGTGAAACTTCTTCTCGCAGACTGCTGATTCCCGAAGCCGGTGTAGGTTGTCCACCAGTCATGGCAACCCACTTGTTGTCCATTATTACTATGAGGACATTCGCATTGTTGTAGACAGCGCTAATCAACCCTGGAATACCTGCATGTAGAAAGGTGCTGTCGCCAATCATTCCAACCATCGTGTCCTTGACCTTGAAACTCATCCCTGCAGCTATGTTGAAGCCCGCCCCCATGCAGAGAAGCCAATCCTGCAACGTGTATGGAGGAAGCGCGAGTGTAGCATAACAGCCAATGTCTCCACCGAAAACGACCTGGCCTTTTCCTCTAGCCTGCACGAATTCCTGTGCTGCTCGTTTCAGCGCGTATGCCGTCGCCCTATGCGGACAACCGGGGCACAGACCAGGATTTCTTAGGAGCGCCTTGCCTAGCGCTTTGCTGTACTTCGTTTGTATCGCGGCGTAGTCAACTGGCTCCTTAACGCCGCTCGTTCTACTCATTCCCCTTATGACTAGGTCAGTGTTCAGCTCTCCAACAGCGGGGAATAGGTCTTTTCCATGTACCTCTCTAAGCATTTTCTTCTCGAACAATATTCTCTTGATCTCTGCCTCAACGAACCCTTCTAGCTCCTCAACTACCATTACCTTCTCAAGACCTTGAGCGAATTTTTCTATCAAGTCTGGGTTAATCGGGTAAACCATGCCAAGCTTAAGGATCGGGTAATCATGAATTCCAAGAGCGTCCAAGGCTTCCATCGTATAGTTGAATGAGGAGCCAGCTGCGATGACTCCTGTCTTTGCCTGACCCGGTATGATCCTATTGAGGTCAGTCATCTCACCGGCTGCCTTTTCAGCTTTCTGGATTCTGCTTAGCAGCCTTCCCTTGTTTCCCACGGCTACAAGTGTGGCAGATACGTACTTTCCAGGTGCTTTCTTGAATTGCCCTTCCGCTTTAGGGGGTGTGAGTTTCCCTAGAGTCACTTCGCCAATGCCATGGAGTGTTCTGTGAGTTGAATTTAGGATTATGGGAAGATCGAACTTCTCTGAAAGTTCATACGCCTTCAGAGTGAAGTCTTTGCATTCCTGCGAGTTCGATGGTTCAAGGCAAACCGTGTGAGCATGTAACGCATAGTACCTGTTATCCTGCTCGTTAGTTGAACTGAGGCAACCTGGATCCTCGCCGACAAGGAGCACGAGACTTCCGGGTTGAACACCGATGTAACAGAGCGTGAAAAACGGATCAGCGGCGACGTTCATACCGACATGTTTCATTGCGCATAGCGACCTAACGCCAGCCCATGCGCCACCGATGGCATTCTCAAGTGCCACGGCCTCATTCGTTGAATACTGAAAATGTAAGCCTGGCAAGTCCTTTGCGACATCAGATATAGTGTCTCCAACCTCTGAAGCTGGCGTGCCTGGATACGTTGTAACCATGCCTACGCCTGCCTCTAGAGCTCCACGAGCTATGGCCTCAGCACCAAGCATGAACACTTTCTCACCAGGAGAATCCTTTAGGACAAAATGAGTCGAAGGCAACCGGAACCTAACCTCCAGACAGGTCTAGATGCGAGTACATTCACTCAGACTGTCACTTTGAGATCTACAACAGTTTATACTTTTGCCCTTACCGATTTCTGACAGTTCCTGGGTGATGGTGAGGATTTCTTGAGTCGCTTTCAAGATAAGTCTGTGTAACCTCTACCTGTAATGAGCAACCAGGTAGCTAATATTCCCATCAGTCTTTCTGGATGGGTGCTCAGAGTTTCTCAAATGCCTCTTTGAGTTGTCGATGCCATTTCCGGATCTTCTCTCTGTAAGCGACCTGCTCGTCAAGATCGAGATATCTCTCGGGATCCTTGGTTAACATCCTGGCAAGAATCTCCATCTCATATGTGTCGAAGTTCCCAATTCTCTTGTTGATTTCTTCTTTGGCTGAAGTCAAAGCTTTCGAAATCTCTATCGATGTGCTTCGTAGACTCTTGATCACTGTGCGGAGTATCCCGCTTGCTAAAACCTCTGATCGCTCCGCAAATAGCAGTTCTTCAGTCGGGGAAGAAGGGAAATCTAATGGTGGTCTCTGATCTTCAGGAACACCCAAGATGTCCATTAGAGTCATGATCAGCTTGATATGGGATTCGCCGAGAGCTGAAATTCGGATGATAGCTTCTTCCAAGATGCGCAGTGACTTTGAGAGATTCCTATTCATACCCTCCATGGACTTCTTGACCGAGGTCAATACTCTGAGGGTCTCATCTTCCTGATTCCGCGTCATTCCATTTCCCCAGCATCATCTCTATCCTTAGGTTGGGATCACGATCCAGAGAAAGCGTTCCTCAAACGGAGAGTCCACTCTCTTATCTTGTTTCGGAGTGCTTCTTGTTCGTCGGAGCTGAGAAATCGATCGGGGGACTTGCTGAAATCTCTCGCGAGAATATCCATCTCTGCAAAATCAAAGTGGTCGGTTGCCTTGAGAATCTCCTCTTTTGAGCTATTGATGGCTCGAGCGATGTCCCCACATGGTTTTCTCAGGCTTCTGATTATTGGGCGCAGCAGTCCGCTCGCCATTGTCTCAGCTCTCGCAGCTCCCGATATCGCGCCCAGCTGCTCCGGGAGAGAAGTCAAAGAAGAGCCTAGCTCTTCAGGAATGCCCAGAATATCCATTATTGTCTCGGCCAATCTGGAATGGATTTCGCTGAGAGCTAATATCCGGGCGGTCGCCTCGTCTAGTCTTGCCAGCGCCTCAAGAAGCTTCTCATTTATCCTGTCGAAGGATCTCCGCATAGAGGCGAGCGTTTTTAGGGTTCTTCCCTCCGATTCCACGACCATTATCAAGCGTCCTCCTCTTAATCTCTTCGAGCCGGAAACATCTCCCCGACAAATCGATCTATCTAGTAATTGAATGTTCAGTCTTACATCATTTTGGTTCCATGATTGCCCAAGCACTCCAGATATATATGTATGGCGTGAGATTAGAAAACAGTTTCCATTCTCTTCTGGGCGGGCATTTCTTTATCCGAGGGTATCTCTTTCAAAAGCATTACTTCCCTTCTGTTATGGCAACAATCGCGGTTGGGCTGCGCCTGGTTTTCTTACCCAATGGAGTGACATAATTCGGTCCAGAATACTGGATCTTGTCCACAGCTCCTGATCGGGAAGAAGATTCTTATACTGTTTTACAGTTCCATTTTACGGGTCAAGCAAATATGCCCAGCACGTTGGTTTGGCGAGCTGAGAACTCTTCGTTTTGCGGATCTTGGCTGTAGTGGATTATGGTGACTGCCGATGGCTCCCTCTGGTCTTAGCGATGGAAGGGCTTCAGTCGTGTCAGCTAAGACACCTGTGACTGATTCTGGTGAACTTATGAAATTCTTCTCGCCAAGGAATGTAGCGGTTGTCGGCGGTTCAAACAACCCAAGTAGGTTTGGCTACAACGTCATGAAAAATCTTATTGAGGCGGGTTTTGACGGAAACATATATCCTGTGAGCCTCAAGGAAGACTCCGTGTTTGGAAAGCGCGCGTATAGAAGCGTGCTAGACATACCTGGATCAATAGACCTTGCGGTCATTATCATACCTGCAGCTACAGTTCCAGATGCCATTGAAGAATGTGGAAAGAAGAGGATTAGTGCTGTCAGTGTACTTTCTGGGGGATTCAGTGAGGTCGGAAGCAGGGGAGTGGAACTCGAAAAAGAGATTTCTGGGATTGCCAAGAAGTATGGAATTAGAATAGTAGGACCAAACTGCGTTGGCACAATGAACACTTACAGCAATCTGAATGCGTCATTCATAATGTACGCAGCGAAGGGCAATCTTGGACTCATCACTCAAAGCGGAGCACTTGGGGCAAGCTGCTCCTACATCTCAAGAAGAGAGATGCTGGGTTTCAGCAAATTCGTGAACCTGGGAAATGCCTGTGATGTATCGGTCCCAGAGGTGATAAGGCACTACGCATTAGACCCGGAAACCTCTGTCATCGGGATATATTTGGAGGGCGTGAAAGATGGTCGCAAGTTCGTTGACGCAATAGGCGAGGCAACACCCGTCAAACCAATAATCATCGTCAAGGCTGGTCGAACAGAAGCAGGAGCCAAAGCCGCGTCGTCCCACACAGGATCACTTGCGGGATCAGATAAGATCTATGAGGGACTATTCAGGCAAAAGGGGGTAGTCAGGGCCAACTCGCTATTTGAACTCATAGACATAGCCAAAGCCTTCACCAAGCAACCACTGCCAAAGGGAAAACGCGTAGGGATAATAACCAACGCGGGAGGCGCGGGTGTGCTAGCCACGGATGCCTCCTCAGAGAGAGGCTTGATCGTCCCATCACTATCAGAGGAGACCATAGGTAAGCTCAAATCATTTCTCCCAGATGTTGCCACCCTAGTCAACCCCGTCGACATCATAGCAAGCGCCAATAAAGAAATCTACCGAAGGACAACAGAAACTGTTGGTTCCGACAAGAATGTAGATGCTCTGATAGTCAATTGCGTAGTTCCGACTTTCTTGGGCATGAAACCTAGCGAGCATGCCGAAGGAGTTGCCGAAGCATACCAGAACAACCTCAAGGGTTTCGGAAAACCGATAGTCTGCTGCTGGATGGCCGGAGACCTCGCCGACCCTGGAAGAGAAATCCTCGAAAACGCAGGCATTCCAGCATACGCCTCGCCAGAGAAAGCGGCAATCGCCCTGTCATGCATGGCGGGTTACCGAGAATTCGCCGAAAGAGTGAGACTGAAAGGAAAATAGTTACCTAGGGACGCCTGCATAGCAGAAAATCATTGGAGGCTGAAGTCGAGGCCATTCTACTCAAGCTTGCCCGAGCTTATCCAGAAATCGACAATGAGTAACCTGTGGCATGGCCAAGTAATGGTGGAAGTATTGTCAAGCCATTCCAAGACCTTCAGAGAAGGAGATTTCATCGAAAACCGCGACAAGCTGATCTTTGATGTCAAGGGAATGCTGCATCCGCCGGACAGAGTGATAGCTTTCCTCAGGTACTACCCCTCCAGCATTGGAGGAAGGGAAAGGGGAGGAATAAGATACGAGAAAGTCTACTCTCTGGTTGAGCGTTTCAGTATCCTGAAGAGCAAGGCACCTTCGTACGTATACTTTGACAAGGTTTTGGGCTCGGTCATGCAGGGAGTTCCGGTGGGAGATGTGCAACGCCTTTACCAGCCAATCGAGAAGTTAATGGAAATGTCGGCTGCCCGGGGGAATCTGGATCCAGTTCAAAGACAATCCTTGGACTTCTGCGAACTATTGTCCAAGTCGGCAGGCATTGCTCTGAACAAGCTCGGGGTAACAGGCTCAATCCTTGTCGGGCTTCACGGCAAGGATTCCGACATTGACGTGATCGTATATGGCACAAGAAGCTGTTCCTCCGTGTATAGAGCAATCGGCTCGCTCTATTCGGATTCGGAGTCACAGGTAAGGGCATACACCAAGGACGAACTCGAGAAACTTTTCAGGTTCAGGGCATCGGACACATACACAGAGTGGGAGTCATTCCTACGAACAGAAAGCAGGAGAAGGCTCCAAGGGATTTTCAGGGGGCGTGACTATTTTCTCCGTTTCATTAAGGACTGGGGGGAGGTGCCTGGACACTATGGCGACGCGGTTTACAGTTCCTTGGGCAAAGCGACGATAAGAGCCAAGGTGATCGATGATACTGAGTCACTCTTTACACCGTGCTCTTACAAGGTCAGGGATACTAGGTTCGTAAGTGAAGAAAACCACAATCAAGCGCCGATTGGTGAAATCTGCTCCTTCAGAGGGCGATTCTGCGAAATAGCCAGAAGAGAAGAATACGTGACAGGCAGGGGGAAACTGGAACTCGTAAGCTATAAGTCGGGCGACAGCCACACTCGCCTGGTGGTTGGCGAAGACAAAGAAGATTTTCTGACCCTGCTTTGAAGCGCCGACAAGAAACATGGGAACCGGAGGGGAACCGCCGCAATGGAAGTGTCAAGGAAACCCAAAGACCGTGACTTCGTGAGAACCAACGATGATCTGCTGTTCTGTGTCGTCGGGTATAGTCACCCGCCTGATAGACTACTCGCTTACCTCAAGTACGTTCCGAGTGAGAAGGGGCTATGGGCTTCAGGTAGTCAGCACTTTCAGAGAATGATACCGTTCTACTCTTCCAAAGTGGTGAGCAGCACATTCTCTTACTTGAAGGAGAAATACCCGCAGTACCTATTCTACTCCCCAGTAAATAGCATAACCTTCTCCGCCGTCCCGCATTCCGAAATCAAGGAATACTATAAACCAGAACAGAAACTGGGAGAGATGATCGAAAGGGGATCAGAGCTTGACAAACTGCAGGAAAAAGCTATCGGGCTTGCAGAATACCTGTCTGCGGAATCTGGGGTGCCTATTGACAAGATCGGTGTTACCGGCTCAATATTGCTCGGAATACAGAACGTCTCAATATCAGATATCGACTTGACTATATACGGACGGCACAATTCTCTACTCCTCAAGCAAGCTCTGATCCAAGAACACGGGAAGACTGGAAGCGCAATAAGAAAACTAACCAAAGACCAGTCTAACGAATGGTGCAGAAAGAAAGCAAAGCAGTTCTCAATTGACTACCTATCAGCAAAAAAAATTCTTAGCAGAAAGTGGAACTTCGGATTCTACATGCAGAAAGCATTCTCAGTTCACCCAACGAAGCTCGACGCCGAGATAACCGAGAGGTACGGTGAACCGCAGTTCATTGCTGGGGAAAATGTGGAGATCGTAGCTAGGGTTGAAGATAACACGCAGGCCATTTTCAACCCCTCGACTTACAGGGTAGGCGAAGTCCAGATTCTCAAGGGGCCAACCGTCGCCGACTTGGAAGAGGTAGTCTCCTTCGAAGGAGTATTCTCGGACATTGCTTCTCCCGGTGAAAGAATCAAGGTGAAAGGCAAGCTGGAACTAGTTACAAACACAAGAATCGGGGGGAAGTACCACAGAGTCGTAGTGGGCTCGGATAACGTGTCCCTCCCAGAATACTTACTTCCTATTCACTGATCGAGATCATGCGAACCAGAATACTTCTCAATCAGACACAAAGAGGCTTCGGAAAGGCGTTGCACGCCTGTCCCTGCCGGCAGCCCTGTTCATTAAGGTTTCACACCGGCTAGTTCATCCAGATCCGATTTGAACTTCTTTGTTCATTAGCTCTTTACCATTCTCGTCAACCACGAGGAGATGGGCTGCGCATGAAAGTCAGCAATCGTAACAGCGCACTACCATTTCCAGGAGGTTGAGTACTTTCTCGTCGACTTCTGGCATCGGTTTATTTTCCTCTAGTTTCTGTGAGTCCTAAGCTGCGATCATAGGCTTCGGCAGCTTCAACTTTTCATGTGCCTTGTCTTCAATCACCTGCTTTGCAATGATCTTCAGAGACTTCTCTATTGCCCCGATGTTGTGGTTCGTGGCAACTATCAGGTTTGCCTTGGTAATTATTCCTTCCTTGTCTGTCCAGTAATTGTGTATAAGAGTCCCTCTTGGCGCTTCCACCACTCCAACTCCGCACCCCTCGAGCGGCTCGACCGTTTCGAGCTTATAGTCCTTGCTGACAATGTCTGGATCCTCGAGCAGTCTCTTGGCACTCCCCACAGCGTCAAGTAACTCGATAACCCTCGCCCAGTGATACGCGAATGTTGCATGGCAGGGTCTTCCAAGCTTATCTCTGAACTGCTTAAGCGCTTCGTTTCCACGGGGAGTAGCCATCTTGTCAACGACGTTTATTCTCGCCAATGGACCTGCTCTCCAAATGCCGTTGGGGTACCCTGCTGGCTTATAGAATAGGTGTGTGGCATAGCAATGGGGAACTACCTTTTCTCCCGCGACATCCATGTATTTGCTGCTTGGGACGTCAGCCTCAATCTTTCCCGAGGGCGACATGACTCTAATGTTGCCATCATAGAAGTTGTGTACGCCATTCTTCGCTAATCCAATGTAGTATGTGTCTACGACGCCGATCTTTGTTACAACATCCCAGTAGTCTTGGACTATTTTCTGCAGTAGCCCAGCGCTGAACTCGGCTAGCTCCATTGCCCTATCCATCCTTTTTATCCACTCGTCTCTCTGCTCTTCTGTTAGTCCCTTTGTCATGCCTCCGGGTATTGCTGTGACTGGGTGGACTGATTTCCCTCCAACGACTGCGCACAACTCTTGGCCATGCTTCATTAGTTCAATAGCCTTCTTTCCTGCATCAGGGAGCTTGCTGATGACCGTCACAACGTTGCGGGTCTCCGGTGGAGCGAAGGGTCCCAGAAGGAAGTCCGGTGCAGCTAGAACGTAGAGGTGAAGTGCGTGACTGCTAATCTGCTTCGCCAGGAGAAGCAACTCTCTCAGCTTCTTCGCTGGTTCAGGCGGGTTGACTTTCCAAGCATCTTCAACAGCCTTCACAGAGGCTAGGTGGTGAGGTTCGGGGCAGATGCCACATATGCGAGGCGCTATAATGCGGGCATCTTCCGCCAATCTGCCTTCAAGAAACTTCTCGAAGAATCTCGTGGAGTTGACGTTGAACTGAACGTCAGCGACTTTTCCCTTATTCATCTTTATTGTTATCGAGCCGTGCCCCTCAAGGCGAGTTATGGGTTCGATCTTGATCTCGTCTTCCTTTTGTTCCTTAGCCACACTTTCCTTCTGCTCCTTGGCAACGCTCGCTCTACTTTTCATCTTTTCTCACACTCCTGAGCTTGGAAAGCGCTGATGAAGCATATGTGAACTTGTATAGTTGCCCTACAGGGTCTCTGAACGAACCAAGCATCTTCTGCAGATCCATGTCTGCTATCCCCCCGAATGTTCCGATTAGCCTTGACCCCTGATCAATTACCCCTTCAGGAGGGCCGCTACACCCCTGACATGGATTGTTCGCTGTTGGACACTGAGCGCCACATCCTGCACGGGTTCCAGGACCCATACAGAGATAGCCCTGATTCAGAAGGCACTTCTCCGGATCTGGTCTCCCTTCAAAGTCTCTGTGAAACACCTTGATATTCTTCTCTTCCTTCTTTCTCTCACACTCATCGCAGACGCTCTTTATTGAATGTTCAATGGGCTTCCCATTTAGAAGCGACAGAGTAGCGCTAGCGATCTGTTCGGACGTGGGAGGGCAGCCCGGAAGGTATGCATCAACCTTGACAAGCTGGTCATTACGAGGGACGAACTTGTTAATCCCAGGAACATTTTCAGACGGGATTATGCCTTTTTCGAGGACTGTCTCAGACTTTATGTACTTCCTTTCAAAAAGATCCTTCCTGGGATACAGGTTTGCTATGCTTGGTACTCCACCATAGGTCGAGCACGTGCCAAGGGCAACTAGTGCCTTGGCCTTTTCCCTGCATAGCTTCAGGAGATGCACATCCTCTTGAGTGCGGCAGAGCCCCTCAACGAACGCCGCATCGACCCCACCTTTAGGCAACTTCTCCAAGTGTTCAAGCTTGAAATCAACTGCGGCGACCCAGTATTGAATGTCGAGCAGAGGCAGTACGTCAAGCAGTTTCTCATTCAGATCCAGAAGTGATTGGTGACATCCCCAACAGCTTGATAACTGCATGAAAATGACTTTCGCTTTGTTAGGCATGATTTTTCCACTTCCTCTCAAAGCAGATCCTTTTCGTCCAGAGTCTTCCCTGGTTTACTACCTCTCAGCGGGTTCGGACCGATTTTCTTGAGTACTCCAACGTAGTCTCTCATGACTTCGGCTAACTTGCTTCCCTCACTTGCAGATATCCACTCAAGCCGAATCCGCTCAGGCTCAAAGCCTGCCTGCTGGACGAGCTTCCTCAAGAGATGCACGCGGCGTTCGGTCTTGTAGTTCCCATTGACGTAGTGGCAGTCGCCCGGGTGACACCCTGAGACAAGTACCCCATCGGCGCCGAGTTCCAGCCCCTTGATCATGTAGGCTGGATCAAGACGGCTTGTGCACATGACTCTGACAAGTCTCAGGTTAGGAGGATACTGTATTCTGCTGGTGCCAGCCATATCGGCGCCGGCGTAGGTGCACCAGTTGCATACGAGGCCAAGTACGAATGGTTCAAATCCGTCGTTTTTTCCGCTACTTTCCTTGGTCACCTAATACCCTCTCCTATTGAATCTGCTTCTCAGCTAGCAGCGCTTCTATCTGAGCAAAGATCTGCGAGTCCTTGAAATGGTTCTGTGTTATGCAGCCACTTGGACACGTTGCAACACAGCACCCGCATCCCTTGCACTGCACGCTGTTAATCTTCGCTTTTCCTTCTTCTATGGATATTGCGCCAAATGGACACATGTCTATGCAGGACAAGCAGCCACTGCACTTCTCGGAATTGACGACGCTGTAGAAAGGCTCAACTTCAACCTTCCCCTTTGACATCAGCGACGCAGCGCCGGATGCTGCTCCCTTCGCTTGAGCAACAGCATCAGGAATGTCTTTCGGTCCTTGCACAGCTCCCGATATGAAGATTCCATCAGTGAGCGTATCGACTGGTCTAAGCTTAGGATGAGCCTCAAGATAGAAACCATCTGCGCTGCGTGATATCTTGAGTAGGTGCTGAACTTCTTCCGCATCCTTCCTCGGGACGAGTCCCACACTGAGCACAACAAGGTCAGCGTCGAGCTCGACGGGTCTTCCGAGTTCTGTGCTTTCGGCTCTCACGATCAAGTTCCTAGTTGTCGGGTCCTCTAGGACTTCTGCTGCTCTGCCTCGGATGTAGGTAATGCCGTATTCTCTCTGAGCGCGCTCATAGAATTCCTCGTAACCCTTACCGAACGCGCGAACGTCCATGTATAGTACATAAACATTCGTGTCTGGATGGTGCTCCTTGAGTTGCCTCGCGTGCTTTGTCGCATACATACAGCAGACTCTTGAGCAGTAAGCGTTCTTCCTGACGTTCCTCGATCCCACGCACTGGATGAATACTACTCTCTTGGGCACTTTAAGATCCGAAGGTCTCACAACCTCTCCACCAGTAGCCCCGAAGGCGCTAAGCATTCTTTCAACCTGAAGACCAGTTACGACGTTCTCGTATGTTCCGTATCCGTATTCTCCCGTCGGGTCGTACGGGTCGAAGCCAGTCGACGCTATTATCGTTCCAGCCTCGACTTCTTCCTCCGTGGGTTGCTGGTTGAAGTCTATTGCTTCGGGCTCGCAGGCTTTTACGCATAGTTTACACTTTATGCACTTGTCCATGTCAATTGTGTACTTATTTGGAACAGCCTGCGGGAACGCCATGTAAATCGCCTTCCTTGGCTTCAGACCCAGCTCGAATTCATTGGGAACACTAACGGGGCACACTTCTTCACACTTCCCGCATCCGTTGCACTTGGATTCGATAACGTATCTGGGTTTCTTCTCTATCTTGACCTTGAAATTCCCAACATAACCATCAATACTCTTGACTTCCGAGTATGCATGAAGCTTGATGTTTGGGTGGCGACCAACCCCAGTCATCTTTGGAGTGAGAATGCAGGCCGAGCAGTCCATTGTCGGAAAAGTCTTGTCGAGCTGGATCATACGCCCTCCAATGGTGGTATTTTTCTCGACTAAGTGAACTTCAAACCCAGCTTCGCCCAAGTCCAAGGCTGCAGATATCCCAGCTATTCCTCCACCGATTATGAGGCAGCTTTTCTTAACTGGAACTTCGATGGGTTCAAGCGGCTCTATGTTGGAGGCTTTTGCCACCGCAGATCGCATTAGATCCTTTGCGATCTCAAAGGCCTTCTCAGGCTCGTGCATATGGCACCATGTGTCGTGTTCTCTGATGTTTGCCTGTTCGAACAAGTATGGGTTTATGCCCGCGGCCCTGATGGCATTCCTAAAGGTGGGCTCATGCATTAGCGGGCTGCAGGCAGCTACAACTACGCGGTTCAATTTGTGCTCCTTAACGTCATTTCTTATCATTTCTTGGCCAGGGTCGCTGCACATGAACCTGTAGTCCTTGGCCAAAACGACATGGGGCAGCTTCGAAGCGTACTCCGCAAGCTCCTTGACGTTGATGACGCCTGCGATATTAGTTCCACAATGACAAACATAGACACCGATTCGAAGTTCAGACTCGTCGCTCATAATCGCTTACCTGCCAGATCCTTAACACCGAATAAACAGGTTAAATGACGGTAGAATGTTTTCATGTAAACCGACATTAGCCATTTATATCTTTACTTCGGGCAGGTTATATTTCCGTGTTCTCGTTCGATGTTCAAACAACCAACATAATTGGCAGTTCTCGACATCTGGCTTCTGAACTCTTATCTCTCATCTTATATGTAAGTTTGTCCTCGGACTCAACGTCAAACTATGACAACTGGTTCTACGTTTCCTACAGAGCGCTTGGAATCTGTGAACATTGGATCATTGATTGGTAATCTTTGGTCATGAGACTTTCTCAAGCAAACCTTTCGTCTTGATTTTGTGCAGAGAGAGTCCTAGCTCCTCGGAATTCATTCCAAACGCTATTCCAATCAATTCCGGCAAATATAGAACGGGTAGGTTGTAGTCCGCTTTTTTCGCGCTTCTCAGTTCGACTTGACCAGTGTCAAACTGTAGAAAGCATGTTGGGCACAGAACAACAAGACAATCTGCAGAGGATCTTACAGCTTGTTGTATCTTCTCGTAGGTGAAGTCGAGTGATCCGTCTTTGTCAATGCCTCTTATTGTGGCACCACAACAGGCAAGTTTCTTCAGGTATGGAACGCTGCGTGCACCAGTTGCTTCAACCAGTTCGTCTAGGAGCCGTGGTTCCTCAGGGTTGTCAACGCGCAAAATAGAGCTTGGTCTGAGAACGTGGCAGCCGTAGTGAGTAGCCACATTCAGCCCGTTCAAGCTTGTGATGGTGTTCTCCCTTATCCTCTGTGGTCCTATCTCGTTGTGTAGGACCTCGAGCAGGTGCTTGACCTCGATCTTGCCCTTGAATGTTCTGCCTATCTTGGCAAGCATTGAATTTACGTCGGCCCTGAGTTTCAGATCCTTCTTGAGAGTCTCGTTGACAGTCTTCAGGGTTTCAAAGCAGCCGTTACATAATGTGAGTATATCGGTGTTCATTTCTTCAGCTATCGCTATGTTTCTCGCTCCCAGGGCTAGCCATGTTGCATAGTCAAGAGACTGAATTCCTACAGGGTCGGGACAGCAGCTAGTTTCTTTCATCTCCAATAGTTTGACACCAAGCGCACCCAGTACTCTCCTCGCTGATGCCTCCAAATTCGGGAGCCTAAGAGGAATCATGCAACCCAAGAACAATGCGTAATCTTTCATTGGTCGGCCCCCTCATCCTTATGATCCTCAAGTAGTTTGTCGATTCCTGTCATCTTAACTATGGTGCGCACTTCGTCGACGTTGGCTACGGGCGCTGGGGGGAGATCGAGCGCCTCTCTTCTCTTGGCTATTGCTGACATTAAGGGAATTGACCAGCCTGTTGCGCATATCTGTTTTAGCTCCTCCTTGATGTACTCCTTCACATCTCCATCTTGTGCCGCCTTATTGCGCAAGGCTAGGACGACATGTGATGGTTTGACATCCTGGGGGCATCGTTCCTGACAAGTGTGGCAAAGTAAACACAGCCATATGGTTTGCTTTGGTATCTTATCCTCCCGTTTTGAGAGGAACCTCTGAACCATTTTTCTTGGGTTGAATTCTGGGTTTTTCTTGGCCATGGGGCAGCCGCCCGTGCAAGTGCCGCACTGGTAGCAGGGCTTTACTGAGCTTTCACTTTCGGTTCGCAGAGCCTCGCCTATCATGCTCAGTCCTCCGTGAGGTTTCGCGGCTTCAGCGTCTGCCTTGGGCTGTTCCATAGGCTCTTCCCCTTCCCGCAAATCACTTTACTCAGCTTAGAAATGATTCCTGTGATAGAATGCCTCTGACGGCTTGAAAAGCTGTCGAACTATCAGGTAGTTCGAGCAATGAACGCCCTTCCATATTATACTTTGCTATCATATCGTCGCTGGGTATCGTGCCACCGTAACTAGCTCCCACCTCGTCAGCCTTGGCCCTAATCTTTTCTCCAACGTCCTCCGACAAACGATTACCCAGAACAACTACTTTCTCAATCTTACCCTCGATCTTGCTTGTGAACCTCTTTATTCTAGCAGCAGTTTCCAGACCCATCTTTGAGGAGTCGGTGAGGATGTACATCAAATCAACGTTCCGAGAAGTTCTTCTGGTTACGTGTTCGAGCCCTGCGGGAAGATCCATTAGAATCAATCGGTAATTCTTGGAAAGTGTGTCAACGATGTTTGCAAGCATGACGTTAGGCATGCAGAAACAGCCTTCTTTCTCCACGGCTCCCATCACAAGGAGATCGAATTTTTCTCCCTCATGCAGTAAACCGAAAACTTTTGTCTCCAGAAAGGCATCTTTATTGAAGTCTCGAGGTAGATCATCGATCCTGTCTTTCAGCTCGTGAACCGCCATAGCTACTGTGCCTTTAACTTGAATGTTAAGAACTTCAGGCATGTTTGCATCTGGGTCGGCATCGACAACAAGAATATTGTCCATTCCATCTGATAAGAAGGACTTCAGCACAAGAGCCATGAACGACGTTTTGCCAACTCCGCCCTTGCCTGAAGAAGCTATCGTTAGACCGTTCTTCAACTTACCCACCTAATAGAAGGACTTCTTCGTCCAGTGATCGTCTAATCTCCAAAGTACCAAGTCGGAATCTTTTAAACATAATCCTCATTCCAGTCAAACGTACATGCAGGCGTAGTGCCCTCTAGGACTTGGGCATCCACTAACTGTCTTTCTGATGATGCCTCTGCGATTCAAGATATGAGAGGAACAGAGGCATTGAAAGGAAGAGGTACTCCAATTCTTTGAATGGATTTGCTTGGGGATAAAGACTCATTAATAGATTGGTCTCATAGATGTGTAAACAGCATCTTAATGGTCGCTCGCTAGTTAAAAGCATTGATAGATACGAAATTGGTGGCCTTTTCTTTGAAAGCAGTAATCCTAGCTGCAGGGGAAGGCATAAGATTGCAGCCTCTTAGCCTAACCCGACCAAAAGTGATGCTACCGGTTGCCGGCAAGCCACTTCTACAGACTATTATAGAATCATTGAAGTCAAATGGGATCAATGACTTTTGTATAGTAGTTGGCTACCTGCAGGAGAGAATAAGGAACTTCTTTGGTAACGGCTCGCGATTCGGAGTCGAGCTATGCTACATCGAGCAGAAGAAAGCAAAAGGGACTGCGGATGCAATATCACTAGCAGAGGAATTCGTCAAGGGTGATGACTTCCTGATGTCGAACGGAGACGTTCTCATTAGGAAAGAGGAATACGGCAAGTTGATTGAAGGTCACCTCAATGAGAGATCTGAGGTATCAATGGCTGTTCATCCAGTAGGAGATCCATCGCAGTTCGGAATAGCTGAGTTGTCAGGAGACGACAAAGTAACAAGGATAATTGAGAAGCCGGCTCACGATCAGACGGACAGTAATTCCGCAAACTGTGGGATCTACGTTTTCTCCAGCAAGATATTCGATGCCATAAAGAGAACTAGCAAATCAAGTAGAGGAGAATATGAGATAACCCAGTCCATACAGCAGATGCTAGATTATGGCGCTAGCCAAGTGAAAGCGTATAGAATTAGCGATTGGTGGATCCACATCGGTCAACCCTGGGATCTCTTGGAGGCAAATGAGATCCTACTAAGAGGGAGTACCGAGGAGTATCTTGTAGAAGGAGAGGTCGAGAACTCGGTGTCTATCAAGCCTCCAGTAAGGCTCGGCAAAGGCTCGATTGTTCGGGCAGGGTCATATGTTGAGGGGCCCGCGGTAATAGGAGAGAACTCCGATATTGGGCCGAACTCCTACATTCGACCCTTTACGTCGATAGGGGATAAATGCCGAATAGGAAATTCCTGTGAGGTTAAGAATAGCATAGTCATGAACAATAGCCGCATCCCGCACTTATCCTACGTCGGGGACAGCATCATCGGCGAAAACGTTAACTTGGGAGCGGGTACAGTAATCGCAAACCTGCGACTCGACGAGAAACCGATCTATGTCACAGTTAAAGGGCAGCGGGTAAATAGTGGGAGAAGAAAGCTGGGTGCTTTGATTGGAGACAACGTCAGAACAGGGATAGGAGTTATGATCATGCCCGGAGTCACGATAGGACCCGACAGTGCAATAGCAGCGAACATCAGCGTGAACTTCGACGTCCCTAGGAACACCTTTGTAGATGCGGAGATCGCGGGCTCAACCAGAAGCTGGCCGTCGTAAAGGCAAGGACATAGCTTGGTTCCTCTCATTTCCCTTCATTGATTGGCTCCTCAATCCGCTACAATTTATAAGTGTCATTTACAGCTCTTATCTATTCGCTAAAGGCAATATTGACCAGAGCGTTGCCAGCAGGGCTAAGATGCGGATTGCCGTATGCCGGATCCAGCGAAGTCCGGCAAGGGGGGCGTGACAACCATTTGGCTGAGAAACTGATAACTCTCAAGGATGTTTCGAAAGTCTATCACCTTGGCGCCGTGAAAGTCAATGCTCTGACAGGCATCAATCTCGAGATAGCCGAAGGGGAGTTCGTTATTATTCAAGGCCCCTCTGGAGCAGGCAAGACAACTCTGCTAAATATCATTGCAGGGCTAGACAATGTAACAAGTGGAACGATCAAGGTACGCGGCGTAAGAATAGACAGTGCAACTGAAGACTATTTGTCTGGCTTCCGCTGCTTGAATATTGGTTTCGTGTTTCAGATGTACAATCTGATCTCCACTTTTACTGCGATTGAGAACATCGAGTTTCCCATTGAGATTGCGGGCGGCAGTGCCGAGAAAGCTGCTAGGTTCGCCAAGAGTATCTTGAAGCGACTAGGTCTGACAAGTAGGGCATTCCACCTACCAGCCCAGCTCAGCGGAGGCGAGCAACAACGTCTTGCCTTCGGTAGGGCAATAGCGAACGATCCTCCGATCATACTAGCCGATGAGCCCATAGGGAATCTGGACAGAGCATCAGCGCAGAAGATAATTTCCATTTTGGATGAGCTGAAGAAGCAACGTAAGACTATTGTTGTCGTTTCACATGATGAGAGTACCCTGAAACTAGCCGACCGCATTCTGAACCTCGAAGATGGAAGGATAGGACATGCCCGTTAGTTCATTAAGAGACTTTTGGAGATCAAAAGACAGGTACCGCTCGAGCATGATTGGCGCATTGGCTTCATTTGCTGCCACGACCTTTACAATCATGCTCGGAGCATCATTGGGCGCCCAAATCGGGGTCAACGTCTTAACTCGGGCATCACCTGGATTCAGAAGCATATTCTCTACTTATGTATCACTTACGACTGTGTTTTCACTTCTGCTCTCCGTGATTACCTTTACAAATCTGATTGCAGCCGTGATGGACAACCGTGCCAGAGATATTGCGATCCTAAAGACTTCCGGCGGTAGCATCGACAAGATCTATTCACACTTTATGACTCAGGCTATTCAAATAGCTTTCTTGCTGGGTGGTCTCAGTATAGTTGCTGGCGTCATAGTCTACTCTACTAGCATCTTGATCGTGGACTTGCTAGTTGGACTGAACATTCAGTTAGCGATACCAACTCTTGAACTTCTCCTCATACTCGGCTTGCTGGTTGCGCTTAGCGTGGTTTTCGGTCACAGGTACGTTGCAAGAGCGGTTCGACTGCCGATCTCCGAAGTATTCTCACCTGAGATACACGATATTGAACTCCTCAGATCTCAAGGATGGTTGGCAAACAGGATAAGCAAACCAGGTTCACCCCTCAGAGTCGCATTCAGAAACGTCAGAAGGACGAGACGCTTTGCGTTGAGAGTGGCCACGTGTATTTTCCTTTCGATGGCTCTCACAACATCGATAACACTGGGTGGGGTGGTTGCTGACCAAACTACCCTCAACTACGCGAACCGGGCATTCAACGATCAGTTCATTTTTGTAGGGCATCAAGATATGTGGGTTCAATACTCCAGTCTGATTGGCTTCCAAGCCTCTCCCAAATATAATTCCAGTTTTAACTACCTTAATCCCCTGTACAGGATTAATGACTCGATTGTGCAGCAGGTAGCCTCACTGCCAGGAGTCTTGGCTGTTGATCCAAGACTGACATACGAGACTCAGATCAAGGAATTGAGTGAGCCGTCCTTCTACATTGATGCGAATGGAGTAACAAGAACCATAATGATCGGGGACTCTAGATCAGCCCCCGTCCTAGTTAGTGGGGTAGACCCAGAGAGAGTCATCAGCAACTGGTTCGTTTCTGGTCGATTCATCAATTCAAGCGATTATCCACTCCAATCAGGCGGCTACTCTGCAATCGCTATAGGAGACTCAGTCACGTCGATCTTCGACGACATAAGCATCGAGAAGGCGAGCGTACTTGGAAAACAACTTGTCATCGTTGGAACCGTATTGGATCCGGTTGACTCTGGATGGACGATATACATGCTACGCAACGTCCTCTGTACTCTGCTTGGATACAACGGATCCAACATTCTTCTGATCAAACCCGATCCCAGTAACTATTCAGGCACACTCACACAGGTCCGAAACAACGTAACAAAATACGGTCTCTCAGCTTACTCAATGAGCCCAATCGTCCAAAATCTTAACAATTTCCTGAATTTCACGTGGTTAGTGGCTCTTATTCCCGTCATAATGCTAATCCTTACCTTAATGATGGGAGTCGTCAGCTACATGAACCTCGCTTTCGAGACAAGCAAGCGGGATTTTGGGATCATGCGGGGAATAGGCGCAACCCCCAAGCATACCAGAAGAACCATTCTGAGGCAGGGCGTAATCGTATCAACGTGGCCAGGAATATCTGGAATAGTCGTAGGCCTCATAGTTGCAGTCTATTTCTTCATCCCAGAGGCTGTAGTCACCCCACTATTGGTGGTGGTTTCGATCACACTGCTAATGGCCCTCCTATACTCCGCTTCCTTGGTAGCGTCGGTCTTCACATCTCGCTTCTCCAGTAAGCCAGTCATAGACATCATGAGATAGGGTCAGTCTATCCAGGTCTCTGACTGAAACCTTTTGTACTAGGTTTGTCGATCTATTACTTAGGTTCGGGCTCGCGCCGAGACAATGGAATCTCGACTGAGCTGACGATCGTGTTTCAGTGGGGCGCGTGTAATGGTCAAACTCACTGCTTATGGCGGGGTGTCGGAAATTGGTGGCAACAAGATCCTCCTAGAGGATGGAGACACGAGGATCTTCCTAGACTTTGGGCTGAGCTTCACTGCCGAAGCCAAGTACTTTGGAGGCGCAATCTCACCGCGCGGCGTAAATGGAATTGGCGACTACTTGGAGTTCGGCTTGTTGCCAAGACTCGAAGGACTTTATGCTGAAAGCCAAATCAAGCAAACAGGCATTCCGTTCAAGTCCGCCCAGTACCAGGGTGTGCTGATATCACACGCCCACGTGGACCACGTTGGCTACCTGAAATTCTTGGAAGAATCAGTGCCGGTATTCTGCGGGCAGACATCCAAGACAATTCTGGGAGCGCTCTATGACTGTAGTGGGACGGATGTAAACCCGTCTTCATTCAGAGCTTTTAGAACCGGAGACAAGATACGCATAGATAACATCGAAATCTGGCCAATTCACGTCGATCACTCAATCCCGGGCGCCTACGGATTCATTATTCACACGACTGAAGGAGCAATTATCTACACAGGAGACCTGAGGCTACATGGACCAGTAGGAAAGATGACCGAAGAGTTTGTGGCAAAAGCCGCAGAAGAGCATCCAACTGCGCTAATATGCGAAGGTACGCGAGTTGGGCAAGGAGAGACACACAAACTCCATAGTGAAGCGGAAGTGAGAGACTCAGCAAACAAGGTCGTATCTGGCACGTCAAAGTTGGTGACAGCATCATTCTACGGAAGAGACATCGACCGGCTAAACACGTTGTACTCGATCGCTAAGGCAAACAAGCGCAAGTTTGTAGTTCCAATAAAGATGGCGTTGCTTCTTAGCAGATTGAGGGGCGATGCCCACTTGGTCGTGCCGGATGTTCTGTCCGATGAGAATATACTCGTCTACAAGAAACGCAAGAAGTCAGGGTCCTTCGACGAGAAGGACTATTACAAGTGGGAGCGCCCGTTCGTCGAAAAAGCGGTCGATCATAAGTACGTGCATGATAACCAGTCAAAGTTGATAGTCGCCATGGACCCAAGTTCCTTTGCAGAGCTGATAGACATTAGACCTGACCCAGGAGGACAGTACATCTATTCGATGAGCGAGCCTTATTCCGAGCTTGAAGAAGCAAATGAGGAAATACAGAGGAGTTGGCTTGAGCACTTCCAAATGAGCTATAACCAAATCCATGCGTCAGGTCATGCCCCACCCAAGGATCTGGGGAACTTGATCAACACCATAAAACCGAAAATCCTAATTCCAATCCACACTGAACACCCCGACAAATTTCAAGATTTCGTAAGGAAGGAGTCCACGAGACTCATCATACCGGAGAAGTCAATCGCCTACAGCGTCCCTTGACTTTGCCATCAACATCCCAATTCGAGGTCACGCCTGGCGCGGGAATCTGAGCTGAGTCAGCAACCCCTTACCGTCGCCTCCGAATCAATCACGACGCGGTGTCAGAATACCTTAAATAGATCGAGATTTCAATTTGGGATGAGTACTCTCTTAAAGAGAATCTCATGTCGTTTTTTCGGAGGTCCGGTTCGCGTATGAAACTGAATCGCGGCGTTGCAGTAGTCGGAGCTGGCATGACAAAATTCGGGCGTCACGCCGATCTGTCCTCCAGGGAACTCTTTGTTGAAGCTTTTAGCAAGGCGCTGGTCTCAGTTGACCGGAACCTTGACCGGAAAATGATCCAAGCGTTATTCTTGGGCAATTTCACAAGCGACTTGTTTGAGCACCAGGGGCATACAGCTCCGCTGATGGCAGACTGGGTTGGGCTCTGCCCGGCTCCTTCGACGAGGGTCGAGGGCGCATGCGCTTCGGGCGGCTTGGCTTTTCGTATGGGGGTCCTTGCAATAGCCTCAGGACTCTATGATGTGGTGTGCGTGGGGGGCTATGAGAAGATGACAGGTTTATCGACCCCTGCCGTAACCGACGCGTTGGCTTGCGCCAGCGATGTATCTTATGAGGCGATTCCGGGCGCGACTTTCCCAGGGCTGTATGCCGAGATGGCAGTCGCACACATGAAGAAGTACGGGACCAAATGGGATATGTTGGCAAGAATCAGCCTCAAAAATCACAGGAACGGCTCAATAAACCCTTTGGCACAGTTCAACAAGTCAATCGAGGACATAGCAAAAGGCAAGGGATTCACAGATGTCATGCAATTCCTGAATGATTCAAAATCCAATCCCGTAGTATCTTGGCCACTGAGGCTATTTGACTGCAGTCCAATCTCTGACGGCTCTGCTGCAGCGATCTTGGTCGCATCAGATAGAGCGAAAGAATTCACAGATACACCCATGTACATCATCGGAACGGGGCAAGGGACGGCCTCAATGGGATTACATGATCGCCAAGATCTCACAACACTCCCATCTGCAGTTGAAGCTAGCAGGCAAGCATACAAGATGGCTGGCTTGACGTCGAAGGACATACAAATAGCCGAAGTTCATGACTGCTTCACTATAGCTGAGCTGATAGCAACCGAGGATCTTGGGTTCTTCCCGAAGGGAGAAGGTGGAAAGGCTGCCTCGGAAGGAAGAACTGCGAGAGAAGGCGACAAACCAATCAACACCTCTGGTGGATTGAAGTGCAAAGGGCATCCAGTTGGAGCATCAGGCGTTGCCCAAGTCTTTGAGCAATTCCAGCAACTTCGTGGAACGGCAGGCGGGCGGCAAGTACCTGACGTGGAATTGAGCTTGACACATAACGTGGGGGGAAGTGGAAGTACAGCAGTGGTCCACATCTTCTCTCGGAGCAAGCGAAACTGACAGTAGGATGGAGGATTGAAAGCCGTGGCTGAAACTCAACCAAGCTTCTCAGTAAAATCCTTCTACGACTTCTTAATCAAGAGAAAACTGATGGGCGTGAAGTGCACGAAGTGCAACGCAGTCTCTGCACCACCGAGACCGATATGCCCAAAATGCGGATCAACAAAAATGTCGTGGGTGGAGCTAAGTGGAAAGGCTAAACTCACAACTTTCACAGTCGTGCACGTGGGACCTTCAGAACTGGCGAGCGAGACGCCGTACGTTGTCGGAGTGGCAGAACTCAGCGAAGGGCCGAAGGTGTCTTGCAGAATAACAGGTGTCGATCCGACTAACCCTGAATCCATCAAGATTGGATCTCCGATGATCGTTGACTTCATAATCAAGGGTGAGAAAGCGGTGCTGGGTTTCCGCCCAGCCACCTAAGTGGGGATTCTCTTCATCATCCTTGCTCTATCCCAGTTCGCCTCTTGATATGATCAGTCTCTGAATTTCTGAGGTTCCTTCAGCGATCTCCGTCATCTTCGCGTCGCGCATATGCCTCTCTACTTCATATTCCCTGCAGTAGCCGTATCCCCCATGGATCTGGACAGCCTTCGTGGTTGTCCTCATGGCTGTCTCGGCTGCAAAGACCTTGGCCATTGCAGCTTGAGCCGTAAAAGGTTCGTGCTTATCCATCAGCCAAGCTGCCCTATATGTCAAGAGACGTGCAGCGTCGATTTCGGTAGCCATATCAGCTACCATGAATTGTATTGCCTCATTTTTGGCGATGGGTTGACCAAATTGTATCCTCTCTTTGGCAAACTTCCTCGCCTTATCCAGCGCCGCCCTAGCTATGCCATTAGCCATCGCTGCGACACCAACCCTGCCGCCCTCAAAAGCCGCCATGGCAACCTTGAAGCCATCTGTGCTAAGCAGGTTTTCCTTAGGCACCTCACACTCATGAAACACAAGTTCGCCAGTAGAGCACCCGCGGACCCCCATCTTATCCTCAATTTTCCCGAAAGAGAAGCCGGGCGTGCCTTTCTCTATAATGAATGCCTGTATACCTTTGTGTTTCTTCTCGGGGTCGACCGTCGCAAACACCAAATAGATGTCAGCCTCGCCGGCATTTGTTATGAAGGTCTTTGTCCCATTGACGATATATCGACCGTCGCGTAGCGTCGCCTTTGCCTGTATTGCTATTGCGTCAGAGCCAGCCCCAGGCTCAGTGTAGCCGATTGCGCCTATCTTATCGCCTCTGGCTAGTGGCGAGAGATACTTCTCTTTTTGCTCAGAGGATCCAAAGCAATAGATGGGGTTCGTGGCTGCTAACGTATGAACGGACACCACAAACCCAGTCGTAGCACAAGCATAAGACAGTTCCTCAACAGTGATGGCTTCGCTGAGGTAATCTGCGCCAGCTCCGCCAAACGCGGTTGGGAAAGGAACTCCCATCAGCCCTTTCTCAGCAACTCTTCCGAGGATACCACGCGGGAAAACGCCCGTTGCATCAACCTCGGCAGCCTTAGGGGCTATCTCCCTGCGAGCGAATTCTCGAACCATGTCTCGCATCATCTTCTGCTCCTCGCCAAAACCAAAATCCATTCGATGTTCACCCCATAGGTCATTGAAGTGTTCGAACCTAGATTGTTCTTCTTCTCTAGTCAGATGGCTCAGCTATAAAGATGTTCTGAAGCCATTTCTCAGGTGAGGTAGTGGTTCCAAATCCAGGAAATATAGCCGGTCACCTGGTCACGTAGTACCTCGGGTAACAATCATGAACAGAAGAATAAGAAGCGAAAAGTAGGAAGGAGCTGAGTCCGTTGCAAGAAGAGCTGGCTCATCTGTTTCCAGGCAAAGGTTCCTTCGCATAGAATTTCGCTGAGTATTTCTTCAGCTCGTCTTCGCTCCAAATCCAGCCTTGCTCTTTCTTGTTATCTATGAAGATCATCCGATCTGTGCAACTGAAGCACGGATCAATCGCGGCCAATACAATCGGTATGTCCGCGATATATCCTCCTTTAAGCATCTCGCAGGCTGCGGGGATATTTGCGAGCGTGGGTGCTCTTACCTTGACCCTCTCAGGCTTGTCAGTTCCATTTGATCTTATGTAGTGGATGAGTTCGCCCCTGGGTGCTTCGACATGGCTAACTGCCTCGTTAGGAGGTATTTTCCTCGTCAGTTTAGTTCTGAAGTCGCCGTTGGGGAGGTTATCAAGAATCCATTTGCAGATGTTTATCGCTTGGAATGTCTCTTCCACTCTTACTACTACCCTTCCGGCTACATCGCACATGTCACTCGTTATGACGTCGAACGGAACCTCGTCATATATCCCGTAGGGGTCATCGCGCCTTACATCGTATTTTATTCCGCTCGCACGTAGGGTTGGTCCCACGGTGCAGAGAGACCTTGCGACGTCAGGCTTGAGCACTCCGATCCCGATGGCTCTCGAGAGTAGCGTCTTCTCTCCTAGGCACAGCTTCTTGTAGTATTCTGTTCGCTCTTGGAGAACCTTCAGCGTCTTGTTCACTTTCCTTATCTGCTCCGGCGTTATATCTCTGCGGACTCCTCCAATGGTGTTGTAGGCGTAGTTGACACGATTACCGGTCAGCATCTCAAGTGCATCCAACACGACTTCACGGTCTCTCCAGACGTACATTAGGAGCGTGTCCCAGCCGACTTCATGTCCGGCGACACCCAGCCAAAGAAGATGGCTATGGATCCTGTTTAGCTCGGAAACGAGCGTCCTCAGGTATAGTCCCCTGGGGGGTACCTGAATCCCTCCGCATTCCTCTACTCCCTGGGTGAAAGCGGTAGTGTGGGCATGGGAGCAGATTCCACAGATTCTCTCAGCCAGGTATATGTCCTGTAAGAAGGTCCTGGCCTCCATGGCTTTCTCTATGCCCCTATGATTGTAGCCAACTCTCGCAGTAACACCGACTACGTATTCTCCTTCGACATCAAATGTAAAGTTTGAGGGCTCTTTCAGGGCAGGGTGTTGCGGTCCAACGGGAACCTTAAAGGTCTGAACCAATTCGCTGATTCCTCCACTACTGATGAATAATCGTTACGCCTTATTCAGATTGAGCAGGCTCTTTTTAACTTCTTGTATCTGTTTCGTGTTATTTCTGCTGCTGTTCGGGTGATTTCCAGTCTTTGCGAAGAGGGTAAACTCCCTCGGGCCAATCGTCGGATAGTTCGAGCCGAGCGAGGTTCGGGTGTCCCTTGAAATCTATGCCAAACATGTCATGAACCTCTCTTTCGTACAGAGTAGACCCTGGGATCAGATCCGTAATCGTCTCGATTCTGGGTTTGCTGCGTGGGACCTCAACCCTAAGATTCACTACGACGTTCTTCACGAAGAAGTGAAAGATAACTTCGAAGTTCTCGCCAAGGTCCGCACCCGACATCGTTGTAAGATGGTATAAACCCCAATTGTCTTTCATGAACTGAACAGCCTTGCGGTGTGCCCCAGCTTTGACTTTGAAATAGATCCTACGAGCCCTCTGCACTTTGGATTCGACCAGATCATCACCAAGGGCCTTCTTCAGTTCCTCGACCATCCCATTTTCGACGTCAAGCTTCTCGGACACGGTCTTCTTCTCTTCGGTCATTTCTCTCAGATCCTCCTCGACTAGGAGCTTTTCAGCTTAGCCAAAAGCTTGGCAACGCCATCAATGATCGCTACAGGCTTCGGCGGGCATCCAGGAATGTACATGTCAACAGGGATTACACTATCCACTCCACCCATCACGTTGTAGCATCCCTGAAGTACTCCTCCAGCCATGCCACAACCCGAACCAATGGATACGACGAACTTTGGCTCTGGCATCTGCTCATAGACTCTCCTCAATCTTGGGGCAACTTGGCGAGTTATGGGTCCTGTAGTTATTAGTACATCTGCATGTCTCGGTGAAGCCATGAGTACGGCGCCAAACCTCTCAAGGTCGTACCGAGGAGTCAGAGCAGCTATGACTTCAATATCGCAACCGTTACATGATCCAGTGTTAAAGTGGAGAAGCCACGGCGACTTTACCCGAGCCCACTTAACGACTTTCTCGAACAAGGTGATCTTACCTTCCTCTAGTTCCTTCTAAGAATAGAAAGTATCTTGACTTCTCTTCGCGAGATCAGAAATGGTATTTAACGATTACCGAGTACTTTTGACAAATACACTCACTTAACATTATTCCTGTATCAGGTCGCTCGTTATTGTGTTAACCGGCATCTCGTCGGGTCGATTATGAATGATAATACCTGTCCAGTGGCACTACCACTTCCTTTCTTCTCCCGCCTTCCAGATGGGGACAGCGATCAATGCTACGAACAGCAGGATCGTATAAAATAGGACAAGCATCAAGCCCAAAGGTGTGAAGGTGCCAGCAGTGGCTGCCGTAATTCCAAGGAAGATCATGAATGCCGCTGACTCGAATATGACGAAAAACACTGCGTAGTAGAATCTGTGGATGTAGAACTGAACGTTGCCAGCCTGCACTTCCTCACCGCATGCATAAGTGGATTCCTTGTCCTTAGTCTTCTTTCCTTTAGGCGCCATTCTACGTCCTACGGCATAGAGCAAAAGTGTAAAGGTAAGAACGAGGAGAAACGCGATGACAGGAATTCCAAGTATCTCGGTCAATGAAATCATACCTCTATTTCATGTTTCCAAGTCCCGTTGTTGTAGAGTGAGATTTTGACCACATATAATAACCTTACGCTTGCTTTTGACGATGACAGACTACGACAGGAAAACGTGATTTTCAGAATACGGTCGATTACGCTTTTGGGTAATGATAGTCTCGGAATCGTTCTCGCTGAAAATCCTTTGCTTCCCTACGTCACTTTTATTATCTCTCAGAGATAATGATGATGTACTGCAAAGTATGCGACTAAGGAGGAATAGAACTTAGACAAGTTTAGACTGACAAAGCTAGTTAGCGAGCATGGTTGAAGCTGCAAGATCCCACAGAGCGACCTAAGGCACCTTCTGGAGAGTGCTGGGCTTTCAAGTGTCATTGGAAACCCCAATATTCTAGCGGGTCCGTTGCCAGCGGAGGACTCAGCGATAATCAAGCTCAACGAAGATACGTGCCTGGTGCAGACGGTTGATTTCTTCACACCAATCATAGACGAACCGACGATCCAAGGTCAGATCGCGGCCTGCAATGTGACCAACGATCTCTACGCGAAAGGGGCCACAGATATTCTCGGTGTGCTAGTCATAATGGGCTTCCCTCCGCAAACACCCAATCAGGTTGCTGTCGACTTGCTGAAGGGCTTCAGTGACTTCCTTCAAGAACTTGGTACACAAGTGGTAGGTGGGCACACGATCAGCAATCCCTGGCCAATTCTAGGCGGTGCTGCCACAGCCACAATGAAAATTCAGGACGTCGTATACAAGAAGGGTGCAAAGGCTGGTGATAATTTGGTCTTGACTAAGCCTCTGGGGGTACAACCAGTAATGGCAGCGTACCGCCTCCTGAAGGAAGAGGCATCCGGTGACGAACTACTCGGCAAGATTAGCCGCAAAACCATCAATGACGCCATTAGGAAGACAATCTCGATGATGACAACAAGCAACAAAGCCGCTGCAGAATCGATCCTTGAGGTCAAGGTGAACGCGGCAACCGATGTCACTGGCTTCGGTTTGCTGGGGCACGCGGCGGAGGTGGCTGAACAGAGTTCCGTGGACCTGGAGATTACCAGTATCCCTGTAGTCAAAGGAAGCCTCGAAATCTCGGACATCTTGGGCTACTCACTCAGAGCCGGGAGCGCACATGAGACCGCCGGCGGCATGCTACTTTCAGCTGCCGAAGACAATGTGGAGCAACTTCTGGAGACTCTGCGTAGGCACCGCGTGAATCCGTACGTGATCGGGAAGGCTCGCACAGGTAAAGGCAAGGTCAAGCTATCGAGGGATCTGCAGTTCATCGAGGTGTGAAGCAGCGCTCTATGAGGGGAGAAACGAAACTACGAAAGTAGAGTTCTCTCTGAAAGAAGCCAAAAGCAGGCTGGCTGCTTCAACAATTCCTACCTCTAAGGGTCCAATTTGGCTGCATGTTGTTTTGTTCCAGATTAGTCTCAGCCGCGAGCTAGCATCAGGCTGCTGGTTCTCCAAGCGCATCATTTTCGACATAGACCAGTTTGCTGCCAAGTCAACTGAGGTCAGAGAGAAGACTTAAATATCACATGTAATCTCCAATTGCAATCGTTAAAGTTAAGGATACTGTCACACATCAAGCAGATTATCATTAGACGCATGGCGCACGAGTATTCCTGCATGAACCGCGCGGATCAATCGTGGGGTTGAGAAGGAAAATGGATCCAGCATCTCTGATCTTGGAGATCATACTGCTCGCTTTCATCGCTGTATTCGGAGTTCTTGCGGTTGAACTGAAGCGCTTGGTTTATGCAGCTGTTTCCCTTGCACTGATGAGTGTGTCGATAGCGCTAGTATTCTTCTTATTCACAGCCCCCTACGTCGGGCTACTGCAGCTACTGATCTATGCGGGGGCGATAACCATTCTGTTTCTTGCCACAATCAGTTTAACGAAGGGAGAAGAGGAAGAATGACCGACAAAGGCTCAATTGCCCCAAGGGTCATAGGCGTAATACTCGCCGCACTTCTTTTCATTGCGATAGCGGCAATGATCTTGACGACAATAGTACCCTTCAACTTAGATGTGGGCCCGGTTCTCAGTACACTGATTACAGCGAATGACTATTCGCAGGCGGGACTTAATGCTAGCTATGTACTGTGGAGCTATCGCGGGATCGATGTCATGGTGCAGGCGCTTCTCCTCTCCGCGGCAGCAATAGGCGCTGCGGCTCTATTCCGGCTTGAGAGTGGGAGGAAGGAAGAGAAGGAGGCATAGGAACTTTGGAGCTAGATCTTGCATTATATCTGGGCACTGCCGCCTTTCTATATGCATTGGGCATCTACTGTGTGGTCACTAAGAGAAACCTGATCAAGCTTACAATCGGTATAGAAATACTCCTCAGTGCGGGTAACCTAAACTTGATGGTTTTCAGCGCATTTCGAGTTATTGGTTTTGCAGACCCGCTACCACAAGCCCTCGTAATCCTGTCTATCATAATTGGCGCGGCTATCGCAGCTGTAGCCCTTTCCCTGGTAATCAATATCTACCGACATTACGGCACTCTGGACGTTCGGAAAATAAGGAAGCTCAAATGGTAAGCACAATCCAAAGAGGAGGCACAAGACGGTGTTAACACCTTACGACCCATGGCTCGTCTGGATAATCCCGATGATAGGCGCATTAGTCGTACCCCTAATTGGGCACTTCGCCAAGTCAGAGACAAGTGGAAGAATCCGAGACATAATAGCAGTCGCCTTCTCTGGAGTCGCCGTCGTCTTCGCCATATTCATGATTCCTAGTGCGCAAATGAATGCCGACTTCCAGATCACTTGGATTCCGACCCTTGGAATAAAAGCTGGAGTGCTCGTGGATCCCCTCAGCGTCTTCGTCACTAACGTGGCGGCTGACATCGGCTTTCTGATAATGCTCTATAGCATCGGGTACATGAAGAAAGAGCAAGACATGGACCGATACTGGTTCTTCATGCTATTCTTCATAGGTGGAATGATCCTTCTCGTCATGTCGGACAACCTTCTGCAACTATTCCTTGGCTGGGAGATAGTGGGAACATGCTCATGGGGGCTTATTGGGTACTGGTACAAGAAAAGCACGGACTACGATGACCCATGGATAGGGCAGATGGCTGAAGGTGACTACAACGCCCACGCAGGAATGAAGGCATTCATAACGACGCGCGTTGGAGACATTGCTCTTCTCACAGCCATTCTACTGATCTTCGTGTTTTCAGGTACCTTCAACTACGCTCAACTAGCAAGCAGTGCGACTTGGGCAGTCAACTTAGCTTCCGCTGGCCTCCTAATTCCAGTGGCACTGATGTTCTTTGGTGGACCAATTGGCAAGTCCGCTCAGTTTCCTCTAGACGTTTGGCTTATGGAGGCAATGGCTGGTCCAACAACGGTTAGCGCGCTCATCCACGCCGCCGCAATGGTCAAAGCGGGCGTCTACCTTGTTGCAAGGTTCCTTCCGATTTTTCTTATTGCGGCAGCAGGAATACCGGGCGCTTCACTATTCCCCATGGTTGTAGCTGGCATCGGAGCGTTCACAGCCTTCCTTGCCGCAACAATGGGAACCGTGCAAAGGGAAATAAAGAAGGTACTCGCTTGCTCAACGATAAGTCAACTCGGGTTCATGTTCATGGCGCTTGGTGTTGGTGGACTTCTACCCGACTTCCAGTCAGGATATGCAGCGGGCACGTTGCAGCTAGCCGTTCACGCGATCTTCAAGGCGCTCCTCTTCTTGGGCGCAGGAGCGGTTCTTCACTCTGTGGAGTCAATCTACATGGACGATATGGGTGGTCTGAGGAAGAGGATGCCGATCACCTTCATCTGTATGCTGGTTGGCGCGCTCTCCCTGTCTGGCATACCGCCATTTGCAGGGTTCTTCAGCAAAGAAAGCATATTCGATGTGCTATGGGCTGGAGGGCAAAGCAGTATCTTCATAATGGTAGTGTTCATCATGGCTGCATTGACTGCCACTTTCACAGTGTTCTATAGTTTCAGAATGATCGGTCTTGCATTCTTTGGTCCTGAGAGCAAACACATCAAGGAGCTCGTACATGAAGGGCATGAGGTTCACGAGGCACCCAAGATAATGTGGATTCCATTAGTGATCTTGGCTGCATTTACAGTATTCTTTGGATTTCTGGGTCCCCAATTTGACAGCTACATAACTGGTCTTCCTCCAGTATCGCTTATTGCGTGGCTGACAGAGATCTTTGTCTCTCCGACGTTCGTGATCACCCTGCTAATAATAGCTGTAGGGTTCATACCCGCATTCTTCCTGTACATCAGGAGAAGCGTCGCCGCCGAGAAACCTACAAAGAGAGGTGGGGTCCTCGGGGGGATCCGCAAGTTCTTCTTCAGCAGGTGGTACATTAACGCTTTCTACTACAAGGTCTTCGTCAACGGGTTCCTATCACTGTGCAGGAAAATAAGGGGCACAGTTGAAGAAAAGGGAATTGACCGGTTCAACTACCGTTCGGCTCGAGGTTTTGGACGCATAAGCAACGCCCTCAGAAAGATACACACAGGCATCCTAACCGTAAACCTGATCTACATAGTCGCTGGCGTGCTGCTGTTCCTCCTCATATTGTTACTTGCTTAGGATGGTGATACCCCAAAATGGTGTTAATGGAATACTTGGGCTTGGCTCCTAGCTCAACACTAGTGCTTGCATTCCTCACATTGTTTGCAGCAGCTCTGATAGTGTACGGAATAGGTCACCTTGCTGGAAAATACACTGGCTGGATAGCTGCCCTTGCGTCACTGATCTCGACTTTGCTTATGCTCGACATAGTGATGCCCGCATCCACAACTGGCGTATTGGCAGGACCATACACGTGGATTCCAGCATTCTTGAATGTCGGACTCTACGCGGACGGTCTAAGCTACCCGATCGTCCTGATGATAAGCGCACTTGGCACGATAACACTGTTCTACTCAGCAATCGATATGAAAGAGAGTGAAAGTCCGAGAGCCTACTACGGGAACATGCTTCTCTTCATAGGAGGAATGATCGGAGTCGTATTGTCAACCAACCTTATTGAATTCATCCTATTCTGGGAGGTAATGCTGCTTCCGTCCTTCATCATTATCTCGATGTTTGGTGTCACCGAAGAGAGGAGAACAAGCGCCCTCAAGTACTTCCTCTATACGCACTTCGGGAGCGCTTTCCTGTTTGCAGGAGTCTTTATTATCGGCTTTCTTGCTAGCCCCTATACGGTTCCGCCGTCTAACGCGTTTGACTTGTCTGCGATTGGGGCAGCTATGCCCACAATGCTATCTGTCGCGCGGGGAGCATTACTAGGTGCTGCACTTATGATTCTCGTAGCATTCGCCGTGAAGATGGCAATCTTTCCACTCCACACATGGTTGCCATCAGCATACTACGACGCGCCAATACCTGCGACGCTTCTCTTAAGTTCAGCTATGACGAAGACTGCGGCGTACGGAATTGTTAGGATACTGATCCTGTTCTTGGCGCCCCAGCTCGTCGACTGGAGACTTGGACTGATGATAGTTGCACTAGTAACAATGTACTACGGAGGAATACTCGCGCTAGCCCAGGACAACTTGAAGAGCATGCTTGCCTACTCGAGCATGAGCCAAATGGGGTACATACTCTTCGGACTGGCCACACTGACACTCTACGGCGGTCTCGGAGGGGTGTTTCACATAATTAACCACGGAATCGCCATAGCGGTTATGTGGCTGACCTGCGGGATCCTGCTAAAGCAGGCAGGCTCATTCGAGTTCAACAAGCTAAGAGGACTGGGCGCGAAGATGCCTGTGACCGCAATGTGTGCCGTGATTGCGGGGCTTGGGTTAGCAGGAACTCCACCCTTAGCTGGATTTCAGAGCGAAGTGCTCATCTTCCTTGGAGGAACCATCTACCCTGTACTGCTCCTACTAGCAATAATAGCCACAGCGCTCACAGCGGGATACTACCTTTGGGCCGTGAGGCGAATCTTCTTTGGTCCGATAAAGGCTAGTCTGAAGGGAGTTGAAGATGCTCCAAGAGGAGTTCGGCTGTTGCTACTCATCCTGACGTTCTTCATTGTCGTCTTCGGAATAATACCAAATCTGATCCTAGGAGTGATAAACCCAATACTGGCTACGGTTCTGCACTAGGGGTGAGATCAATCAATGGTTATCGACCCATACATACTGCTGCCAATAATAATCTCGGGCATTTCGGCAATAGCAACCTTCACACTAGGAACGCTCGCTGAAAAATACAAGATCAGGCGGGTGCCGGAGGCACTCAGCTTCATTGGTCTTGGGGCGACCTTTGCCTCAGTTCTGTACCTCTTATATAGATCGGCATCTCAAGTTCTAACATACTCCTACGTCTTCGGACCGCCGTCGGGGGCTATGCTTGAAGCAGACCTCGCGAGTCTATTTATGGCGGCTCTCATTTCTGGGCTCGGTTTCGTAGTAACGATCTACTCGATCGGCTACATGAAGCATGATACAGGCTTGCCGAAGTACTATTCTTTGCTTCAGCTACTCGTTACGGGCATGACTGGCGTGGTCTTTGCTGGCGATCTGTTCACATTATTCGTATTCTTCGAAATGATGGCCATCTGTTCATACGTCCTCGTTGCCTTCAGGAAATCAGAGTGGGAGCCGGTTGAGGCTGGAATGAAGTATCTATTCATGGGCGCCCTCGGAAGCACAACCGTGCTCTACGCTATATCTTTTCTTTACGGAATCACTGGAACGCTAAACATAGGAATGATCGGGACGCAACTACGAAGTGGACTTGTCACCCCTGGTGTGGTCTCCATAGGCACACTTCTGATCGTGTTGCTGATAGGAGGATTTGGGGTCAAAGCTGCCATAGTGCCGATGCACACGTGGTTGATAGACGCTCACCCAGCCGCACCGAGCGGGATCTCATCAATGTTATCTGGTGTAGTCATAGAGACTGCCCTATTCGCGCTCATTAGAATACTCTTTGTCGACTTCCCGTACGCCACCTTCGACTGGCGACCTCTGATCGGCTTCATAGCAATTATCACGATGATTGTAGCCTCGATATCGGCACTGATGCAGACTGACCTCAAGCGTTTACTTGCATATTCTAGCATCCTGAACATAGGATTCATATTGATAGGTTTTGCCGTCGTCACAAGTTCCAACAACCTAGGTCCAACTGCGAGTTTCTTCCAGATCCTAAATCACGCAATAGCGAAGGGTCTCCTCTTCTTGTGCGCTGGGGCATTTCTCCACGCTGCTGGGACGAGGGATCTGGGTCAGCTGAGTGGCATTGGGAAGAAGATGCCTTGGACGGCCCTGGCCTTTGGCATTGGCGCTTTTGCAATAGCTGGGGTTCCCCCGCTGAATGGCTTCTACAGCAAGATTCTGCTGCTCTGGTCCGCCGCACAGTTGGGAGGTCTCATCGGGTACTCACTACTTATATTCGGACTGTTCAGCAGCGCGATCGCCATATACTTCTACCTGAGGATCGTCCAGACCATAGCCTTTGGAGAGCCGTCGAGAAAACTGTCTGATGTCAAGGAAGCACCGAGAACGATGCTCTTCGGAATGCTGGTCTTGGCTGCCTTATGCATAATAATCGGCGTTTACCCGACACCCTTCTACAACTTCGTTCAACAGGTGGCCTCAGCCCTAGCAAACTTCACTAGCTACATTACCCCGCCGTAGAAGACTCGTGCAAGAAACCACTCACTTCTCTTTGTTCACTAGCTTCCCTAGGTGTGAAGTTCCATAAGCGCCGTCGGGCTTCCGAAGGCAATAGATTCAGGAGAAACCGTATAATACGTTTCGTGGCTGTAGAACACTATGGCAAGCAAGGAGAGTCGGAAGCGGCGTCGAAGACCTGTGAAGCTACCAAGCGTCTACAGATATATGGCGCTGGGTTTTCTACTGCCCATCTTGGTGTTCAGTGGGATGGTCTTGGGGTACAACTATGGGAAGCCTTATGGCGATTTCAGCGCAACACTCTTTGCCGCCTTGGGTAGCATAGCAGGTCTGATCATAGCAAGTACGATGATCGTTGAGATTGCCCTCTTCTGGGACAGAAAGATACTCCGCCAAACAAAGGCAAGAAAGTCCAGCTAGCCTAGGGGAAAGGATAGACGACATCTGGCAAGGCATTCTGGATCTAGGTTGACTGCCAAGCGCGTCAGGGTTCTAACAATATGTGAATCTGTAGACAAGTTGAGGCGAGAAAAGGGAAATTAGCGCGCTAAGTGCTAGGAATCGCCCGTGTATTTTAGTTACCGGAGAATTCTAATGGTGTTTAAAAGCGAGGGTCGCCTATTGTCCTTGCTAAAACCGACAACGAGGGAGTTAGATTTGTCTAGAGAATCAAATATCGTATACGTGGGTACAAATCCGCCGATGGATTACGTTTTGTGGATTATAAGAGGTTTCAGCGGGGCGAACGTCAAAGAAGTCACTGTTAAGGCGAGAGGGCAAGCAATATCTACTGCAGTCGACGCTGTCGAGATAACCAGAAACAGATTGATGACAGGTCTGGAGATAGGCAATATCACTATAGGTACCGAAGAAATGCCGCCAAGAGAAGGCGAAGGCAGAGCAAAGCTGGTTTCAACGATCGAAATTATTCTGACACGAAAGTAGATGTGAATAGTACGTACTTGATAAAATAGCTCTTCAATTCCTTCTCGTCAGGTCTGTTCTCGAATCGGTTCAGCTTGGCAAACTTATGGCGCGCGCTGTCTCAAAGAAATTCTAGAAACCATAGAGAAGAAGTAATGATCAATCCTAGTACCAGGTAAGCTGACTTCCGTTTAGTTGATGTTGGAGATGTATCGTATGACCAGACTGGGTAATAATCCACTCAGAGAGCACCTAAGTATTATCAAGTACCAGATTCAGTATGCCAAAATGAAACTCAATCACTGCAACTGCCTCGCCGATTACAACTACTACCAGTCACAGATAGAGTCTCTTCAAGAAGAGCTTAAGCTACTAGAATAAGCTCCTTGACTGCCTTCTCCCTTTTTAGATAGAGTTAGAATAGCTAGGAGACTCTTAGACTTCAGTACCACCCACACTCTTTCTTTGTCATCCGCTATGCTACGTACGTCAATATACCTGTCGATCTTCTCTTGGCGCGCATGTGTGGTGCTGACTCCCAATAACGCGTTTGGCACCATTTTGAGGTGTGATCGAAACTTCTTTCCGACCCAATACCCTTATATCTGAAAAAAGTCTTTAGAAATAAAGCTGCTGGAGGCACGTTCTCTTTCTAGAAAGGCTCGGAAACCTTGCAGAACTGTGATGCAGGACGTTCTTTGTCTTTTTCAGGAGAGGAATGTACTCAAGAGCTTGTATAAAGAAAAACGAACTGAGGTGTGAAGTAGAAGATGTCTTACAGAAGAGGGTCAGGCGGCGACTTCCGCGGTGGTTATGGCGGCGGAGGCAGGTCTTTCGCACCCAAACCCGTCGAAGTTGGCAAAGTATACGACCTTGAAGTGACCGACACCAGCAAACGCGGTGAAGGTGTAGCGAAGGTCGAGGGACTTGTGGTTTTCATCCCAGGTGCGAAACCTGGGCAGAAACTTAAGGTTAAGATAACCCGAGTTAGCCAACGCTTTGCCATCGGCGAACCGGCTGGAGCTGGCGGAGAAGAAGAAGCCGAGGAAACTGGCGTTAAAACCGCAGAAGATGAGTAAGCTCTCCAGAACCAAGGTTTGCGAGAGCAACTCCCAGTAGTTTGTGAAGGTAGGGTCATACGGTGGATTCTTTTTTTGGACCGGCAACCCTTCACTATTTTTTAAGACCCTGCTGACTAAGATGACCCCATAGGTAAATATGACTTTGATTGAAGTTTAGCGGTTCGAGATCCGATAACGGGTTTATGCAAGTCCCGTCGTTTTACCCTTTCCTCTACGCATGGATTCCTCTACTCTTCGACTTCGCATCTAGACCATCCTAAATCGCGCTGGATGCGCGATTAACGCGCTTACAAAGTGTTCAGGGGTCCGCGATTTCCTGCTGCAGCCAAGAAATCAATAGCATTAGGAACGTCACGAATAACTCTTTTGCAAGTAAAGAAATTGTGATAGTCCGCACCAATTATCTGAGCCGAGATACTCTCTTAGATTTGTCAACTTGGTTATTACGCGAGTTACAAAAGAGTAAAGGCCAGCATACCAAAAAGCAGACTGGGCGCGTGTTTCGAAGCAAATCTCTTCGATGTCGATAATATCGCTTTTCCCAGAGCTTACAAATAAGGGTCCTGTTACCTCTTCGGTTGGTGAGTTTAAATAAGAGCTTTGGGTTGTCTAGTTTTATGCAGGCAGCTAAAGCGGTGCAAATACCGTACGAGCCCAAAAGTTGCGTTCTCAGCCTCCTCGAAACCTTCAGAGATATGGTTAACTATTGTATCCAAGTTGGCCTAGAGAGGAATATGGCCTCAAGGTTCAGGCTACAAAGTGAGGTATACCACCAGCTAAGCCGTTTCGGACTCCACACCTGGTACACCCTCTCAGCCGTCGAGGTTGCCTGTGCTATTTTGAAGAACTACCGGAAAGCGAAGAGAAAGCGGCAGGACGTTAGGGTGCCGAGAGCCACGAAACTCACGGCTAAACTGGGAAATCAGGGTTATAGAGTTGTTGAAGGCGAACTGAGAATACCGATCAAGCCAAGAGAGTTCTTCTACGTCCCCTTGCACAAGAGGGCAGCGCAGTTCCTATCGGACGCCACGCTCAAGTTAGGCTCAATAACCTTGACTAGCACGGTTTCAGTGGTCTTCTCGAAGACCGCTGAGGTCACCGAACCGAGAAGCTATGTGGCGTACGACACGAATGAACGCTCAATAGATGGAGCCTACGTAAACGATGAGGCGGAACTGACTGTTGAAAGCCATGATTTATCGAGGGTTTCCGAGGTTAGGCACGGGTACTTTGAGCGAGTGCGGAGGACTCAAGCCAAGTACGCGAGAGATAGGCGGGTGGCACGGAAAATCCAGAGGAAGTGGTTCGCCAACCAGAACAACAAGGTCAACACGATCTTGCATCAGGTGAGTTCAGCGATAGTTGGAAAAGCGAAAACCAGGGAGCACGGTATTATCCTCGAAGACCTTAAATATATTCGCAGGGCAATTAACAGAAGAATCTTGGGCGTCAACAGCTTCAACGGGAAAATTCAGAAGATAAGTAAGCACTCTAAGAAACTTAAGCGAAGACTGAACTCATGGAGCTTCCGCAAGCTGCAAACCTTCATTGAATACAAGGCATTGTGGACGGAAGTCAAAGTAGTCAAGGTGAACCCTTGGAATACTTCTGGGGTCTGTGCGGTGTGTGGGTGCGTTATGCGAGACCCGAAAGCGAAAACCCTGGAATGCTGCGGGATAGGCCGCCACGTAAATGCCTGCTTGAACATGCTGAAAGCCCAAGATGAAAGCCTGCGGTTCAGGCTGGATCGCTCCGCACATGTAGCCGTGATTAGTCCCCTAAGCAAGGCTATGAGCCAAAGCGGAGAAGTTAACCCAAACGGTTATCAAGCGCAGAGGTAACAGAACCTAAATAGGTATTAACCACTACTTTCCTACATCGCCGCTACGTTTGGATGCACAGAGAGAGGCGACCTCGCATTGTACATAGGGATGCCACGGAAATATGCGTATCTAAATGCGAAGATCAGGGCATTGATATCTAAGATGCTTAGTGCAGGAGACTACGAGAAGATCCTCCAATCCGACACGTTCGAGGAAAGCGCTAGGCTGCTGAGCACAACGGTCACTGGTGGCGAACTTGTTGAGGCGCTCACCAGACCGCAGGTAGACCTGTTTGAAGTTGACCAGGCCCTCTCCAACATCTATGCAAAGTCATTCAAAATGATATGCGAATATGCACCCAAGCAAGCTAGGCTTTTCCTAGCGACTTACTACAGCAAGATAGATGTGGACGCCCTCAAGACGATAATTCGCGCAGTGCACAGCGGAATACCGAAGGATGAGGCACTAAGATATGTTATAACGACTTCCGAGAAGAAGCGGAACGAGTATTCGAAACTCTCCGAGTCACAGTCCGTGGCTCAACTGGTGGAAGAGGTTCAAGATAGAGTCCTGAGGCAAGCAGCGATAAACGCGCTTCCTCTATACGAGTCCACCCATTCGAGCGTTCCCTTGGAGGCATCCCTCGACAGGACACTTTACAGTCTGTTATGGGAACAGATCATCAAACTCCGTTCGATAGACAGAACCCATGCAAAGAGCTTGGTTGGGGCGAGAATAGACCTGACCAACATGCTAATCGCTTTGAGGTCTCGAGAGCTGAACTTTGGTCCGAGTGTGTTGGAACTTGTCACGATACCAGTCAGCTACAAGTTGAAGCTCAGCATGGATGACATAGCAAAAACACGCACCGCGGGAGAGTTGCTAAACATCTTCTCAGGCACCGCATACAGGGAAGTGGCTCAACAGGCACGGGAACTATTTGAGAAGGAGCCCGACCTGACTCAGATAGAGAGCCTGGCGGACCGCTACATTGCCCACCAGAGTTTCCGAGAGTTTGCTGGCTACTCATTCCATGTCGGTATTGCCTTAGCATACCTAAACCTTAAATTCTATGAGTTACGTAACATCAAGGCGTCAATAATAGGAAAATATGAGAAAATCCCCGCGCAGAGAATCCGTAACGTACTAATATTCTTCTAATTGAAGTAGACAAATCTTGTTTCCGATGCAAATAGGAGGTTTGCGAGAAACTATGCCAAAGAATCAGAAAGGTAAGAAGCCCATCATTACCCACAAGACGCTGATTCTGCTAGTCGCAGTAATAGCCGCAGTGTCTGCAACGGTGACGATGGTTAGCGCCCAAGAGGATCCGCTTTACAGAGGCCTGATAGGAGTCGGAGTAGGTTTAGCTATGGGTCTGGCTGGTCTAGGCGCAGGTTTAGGCATGGGATCGGCAGGCGCTGCCGCAGTTGGCGCTATTAGCGAGCGGCCAGAAGTGTTCGGCAAGGCAATGATCTTCATAGTCTTCATTGAGGCTATTGGAATCTATGGTCTGCTGATAGCATTCATGCTGATAGGCAAGATATAGACCAGATTCAGCCTGCCTGTTTTTCCATCTTCCTTAGTCTTATTTTTATTTCTTCCACCCGGGAGATATATGCTACATGATGAAGTTTGAGCATTGCGAAGCAACGTGGCTATGCAAGTCGGCTTAATCAAATAGTAGCTTAGCCACCCGAATCCTTATCTCACGAATTGCTCTATCGATTCTGGCCTCAAAAGTGTTGTCAATCATGATTGTTGCATCAGTTTTTCTGACTACAACTCCGCCGATCGACTTGGACTTTTCTTGGGACAACTTGACGGTCGTCTTCCTTCCAGTTTCCTTCTCTATGTTGCTCGAGATGGAATTGAGATCAAGGTTGGTCTTGGTACCCTTCCCAGCGAGAACTATTTCAAGCTCTCCGCCACCCAACCCTATTCCGCCTTCCTCTATTAGTTTCTGAAGTATCTTCTCGTAACCCTTTGAAGCTGTCAGTTCAATCAGTTTCTGTCTGGCTTTATCCATAGTCTCATTGATTAGTTGCTCCTTGCTTGCGATGATCATCTGCTTTGCTTTGAGTCTTGCTTCGGCGACTTTCTGCATTTTCAGCGAGTCGGCTTCCTCTGAGCCACTCCGAGCGATCTTCTCCGCTTCCCTTTCGCCTTCTCTTCTAAGTTCTTCAATCGTTTCTTTCTTGCTTTTGTCGGCTTCCTTGAGGATCAGCTTTGCCTTATCCTCAGCCTCGTCCATGATCTTCTTCTCAATCTTCTTTATGCGTTCAGGTTCACCAGTGACTTCTATCTCCTCTATTCTCTTCTCCATCGATTCAGTGGCTTCTGCCTTGCTCATTATTGATCACCAACTTACTTCTGCTCGCCCATGGCGATACTAACCATGGCGTCGACAGCTAAAGGGATCTGTGATGAGGACTTACCCTTGAGTTCGTCGACCTCTTGCTTTGCGTTATTGAGGATTTCATTGCTTTCCTTTTCGGTCTCTTTATCTTTCTTTTTCCTGTAATCAGCGGCCTTCTTCTGGGCATCATCGATCAACTGTTTCTTGACCTTATCCCCCTCTTCGAGTGTCTTTTTCTTCGTCAACTCGGCCTTCTTGTTGGCGTCCTTGATGATGTCCTCCGCTTCAATCTCGATTTTTCTTATAGCTTCCAACGCGTTAGTCATGGCTATCACGGTTCTTAGCTCTATACCGTCGAACGACGTTTCATATCTATTCGATTCTATTTATACGTTTTCCAAGGTGCTAGCCCTTGTTTTCAGGCAAGAGGTATCATGTGTCTCGACCTAAACCTCATGCAATAGGTTTAAATCTCGATTATTATCGACATGATAACAATTTAGTCTGTGGTCTAAAACGGGCTAACTGACTCTGAGAAGCGCTCAAGATACTTCATCCGGAGAGACGCACACATGTTTACGCCAGCAAAGATGAACATTGCGAAGATAATTTGCACGAAGGACAACGAGAGAGAGGTTGTAAGAGCGCTTCATGAATCTGGGCTCGTGCAACTCATAGATGTTGAGAAGCGAGAGGGCTCGGCCGCTCGAAGCATCGAATACGAGAAGGACATCACGGCACTGCTTGCCCGAGTCGCCAGGATCAACGACTTTCTGAGAGTAAAGAAGACTGTAGCTCCCAAATTGAGGAAACCTGTCCGTGTCTCGGACAAGACGGTAGAGGAAGCAAAGAAGTACGCGGAAGAAATCTGCGAAGCGACTGAAAAGAAGATTGAGGATCTCAGGACGTCGGTTGCCGCTGTTCAACAGGGAAAAGACGAGCAAGTAGGGTTGCTCAAGGTTGCCCAAGCGCTTGAACCGACTGGAATCGATCTATCTCATATGGGTGGTGGACGGGATCTCCACGCAGTAGCCGGGTTAGTGAAGTCTTTAAGGGTCAGAAGGCTGGAGTGGAACATTAAGGAAGCAACAGATGATTTGTACATATTCAATGAGGTTCAGATCGGAAAAGCAGAGAGCGTAGTTATCATAGGCGTTTTGAAGGAGAAACGCGAAATCTTGGAGCGGGTTCTGACCTCCTTCGGATTCCAAGAGTTCCGCGTCCCACAGGGTGTCAAGGGAAGTGCAAAGCAGATCGTTTCTGCCACTCAGAAGAAGATTTCTGACTTTGAGAAGCAGGCTGCTGATTATGAAGACCAGATAGACAAGCTCGGGAAGAAGTACGGAGAAGAGTTGCTCGTTGCAGAAGAACTTCTCCTTGTTGAGAAAGACAAAATAGAAGCCCAACGTCTGTTCCGAGAAACCGCTAATACTATCGAGATCTGGGGCTGGGTTCCACAGAAATCCAAAGGTAAACTCGAACAGATAATCGGCAAGGCAACCGGCAATACTGCCATCTTGAGTTTCACCGACCCTCAATTTCCTCCTGAAGAGTATCCTTCTTTGATGAAAGTTCCCAAAGCTGCCTCCTCATATGAGCAACTCGTGAAAGCTTATGGAAACCCAACCTATCATGAAATAAACCCAACGGACTTCTTCCTCCTGACATTCCCAATAATATTCGGTATCATGTTCGCGGATATTGGTCACGGAACCGTTCTGCTCTTTGCAGGACTCATAGGGTACATCTTGCAGAAGGCAAGGTACCGTGCAGGTGAGGCGATGAATTACCTCCTCAAAGGATGTTATATGCTGATAGCATGTGGCTTCGCGTCAATCATATTTGGGCTACTGTTCGGATCAGTCTGGGGATATCATAACCCTGCATATTGGTTCACCCCAGAAAACTTGGTGGGGCAGACATACCTAATAGAACTCTCAGTGTGGATCGGGGTATTCCAAATATCATTTGGATTGATCCTGAACCTGATTAACAGAATCATGGAGCGGAAATTCACCGAAGCAGTCTTTGTGCCATTGATGCTGCTGATCACGTATTGGTCCGCCGCGCTTCTGATATTCGGCGTTGGCACGCACGTCACAAACGGAATATACTTCATGAATTGGTTCCTGCCCGGACCATCTCTTGTATTAAAACTGCTATGGGTAAGAGTTCCACTGCCATTCCTGTCTCCCGTCACGGTCTTCCTTCTTGGCATGATCGCCCCTGTCGTTCTCTTTATCACATATGAGATAAGGCACCGCGGCGTGGAGGGATTCGGCGAAACTCTCGATTACCTGATATCTCTTCTGAGCAACTCTGTGTCTTTTGCTCGGATATTTGCGCTGAATATAATTCACACGGTCATAAGTGTACTGTGCTTGGAGTTGGGTGTATTCCTAGTGCCTCAAGGCCAGTCTGGTGTACTCTCGACGGAGATAGGATTCAGTATCTTCCTAATGTTTGCGATAGGGTTAGTCGCAAGGCTGCGAATCGGATTTCGCAAAGGTTTGCTGGTCGGATTGGCCATAGGGATACCGGTGGCGGTTGCTCTGATCCAGATAGGGATAGTGCAGCCGATCTTCACTCTTCCAAACTGGTTCCCGAGCGCTTCAAGTGTGAGTAGTGTTCAACTCCCAGATGCTCCCCCCGTGCTAAACCTCACTTTTATTGGGGTTCTGATTGGTAGCGTCGTTATAGTTCCGTTTGAGGGGCTACTCTCGTTCCTTCAAACCCTGCGGCTCCACTGGGTTGAGTTCTTTTCGAAATTCTATATGGGTTCTGGTGAAGAGTTCAAGCCATTCAAAGTCGAGCGGCATTTCACGCAGGTGGCGGTGAAGGCTGAGAAATAGTGTGGGCTGTGGCCCTACTCCCTTCTAGGAGTTTTCGCGCGAAAGTGATGTAGCCTGTGTGACCCACCATGAACGTCTCTGGGCGGGTTTTTCCTTCCCTGACCAATATCTTTCTCACAAGGCACTCGTAAGTCTGGATATCCTCGAAGAGACTCTCTTTCAGGGCCAGTACTGTCTTTTGAGTCTGCTCTATAGTCGGAGAATAAGACGAGATGATCCCGCTTCCCTTTAGCGCCTCCCGGGCATGTGAGACGACTAGCCATGGGGTAGCCAAATCCAAGATTACCGCATCCGCATCCTTCTCTTCAATTCCCTGAGTCACATCCTTGTTTTTGATCTCAACCCAGTTTGAGACGCCACAAAGTTCAAGGTTCTTCCTAGCCGAGTTTATGAATTCATTTCTTAACTCGTAGCTGTAGACAAACCCGGTTGGTCTGACAGAATTTGCCAGCATGGCTGTCAATGATGCACTCCCAGTGCCTGCCTCCACGATTCTGCTTCCGGGACCTAACCCACATTGGACAAGTATAAGGGCGGAATCCTTTGGGTATACTATCTGAGTCGACCTAGCTAACTTGAGAAGAGCGAAGTCGGGTATGGTCGGCTTGAATACAAGGAATTCCTTGTTCTCAGTGCTTTCTACAATGATTCCGAATTCCTTGCCCAATAAATCATCATGTCTGATAATACCCCTGTGAGTGTGAAGCTGGCCCCCTGGCTCAACCTTCACTATCCATCTCCGCTTATCATCTAGGACTACGAGTGCATAATCCCCGCCATGAATAATGTTATCTTCTCGCATCTGACATCATTGGAACCAATTCGTTCAAAACAGGTAATCCCTTAGAGAGGTGTAATAACCGTAGCATCCTTTTAAACGTTAAAGAATAGTTCCAAGACGCGCTCTCTGCGACTCGTGACCCCATCTTCGAACTGGTGATAGTTCCACGTGCTATCTTGGCTCTCCGATTACTAGCATGTCAACCATGTCGCTCTCCCATTCGGCGTCGCTGAAGACCCAGACCCTCTTCCCCAGCCCAAGATTGGCCTTCCTAATGATTTCCTTGGCCTGAGAAGTCTTCTCCGCATCTGGAAAGACCACTATGACACCTCTCATCGACGCGTTGTCCTTAATCGCCTGTAACCAGTCATCGATTTTCTTGCGTATTGCTCCCTCGGTCACGGGTTCAAACCAGTACTGCCACATGTAGATGTCCCTGTGTTCCATTTGATCGAGGAAAGACTCACAGCAGAAGCCGTTTACGAAAACCCTGCCTTCACAATCCCAGGCTCTGAATGTAAATGGGTCGAGCTTACAGCGGGAGCTGAGATCATGGCTGTAGTATCTACACTCGTCCTTACTAGATGTGTGACCATAGATCAGGGCCCAAATCCTATCCTCTTTCACTCTAGGATCGGGCTTTTCTTTCGGTTTGTCCCCAGTGCCAAATGTGGAGTTCGTCATCAGCCCCAGCACCGTGCCAGACGCTTTGCCTGAGAAAGCTTTGCTCACAGAAACTAGACAGAGAGAAGATGCATGATAGGTATATATAAATCTCAGTCTATACTGAATTTGAGGAAACCAGTTCTGCCCCTCTTTCAACAGGTATTCAGTATTCCTTCGAGCAGCTCGCTACGGTACTAGACAACTGATCATACCCATCAACTTATACTTATTGGTACAACATGGGCTGAAAGCAAACACACATTGCGGACTCCACTACTCTCGAATCGACATCACAGCGGACGTGTGCTAAGAGCATTTCCCACTTATGTCTATTCTATGGTGGCAGTTAGAACAGTGATTGTCCGTCCTATCGATGTCGTGATATTTCGTGTTCAGTCCGACGCGCTCTATTAGAAGTCTCTTACAAACTGGACAGTAGGTATTCTCTCCTACGTGCCCAGGAATATTCCCAACATAAACATACTTCAGACCTACTTCTAGACCGATCTCCCTAGCTCTCTCCAGCATATTGACTGGCGTCTGCTCAGGGAGGCCGAATTCCGACGCTCTGTAAGCTGAGTAGTACCTCGTACAATGCCACGGAACTGTTGACCCCAGCTCATCTTTGATTCTTGTGGCAATTGATCTAAGTGTATTCTCATCGCCGTTGACTTGGGGAATCACCAGCGTGACTATTTCAACATGCCTTCCGCGCCTCTTAACTTCTCTCAGGTTGCGCCACACCAGCTCAACGTTGGCACCGCAGTACTTGCTGACAGCTTCGGCATTCCCCTTCACGTTAACACAGAACGCGTCGCAACCGCTTCCGATAATAGCGCTGAGCGCCTCAGGAGTAGAATACAGGTTTGTCACGTAGGTGTTATAGAGACCTGATTGCTTGGCTATACCCATAACATCAAGAGAGTACTCGAAAAGTGACGTGGTTGGTTCATTGAAGGAGAAGGACGTCCCGCGGCAACCAGATTTCTTAGCCATTCCAACGAGTCTCTCAGGGCTAATGTAATTCGCCTTAGAAGGGTCTGGGCGAGCTTTGCTGATGTCCCAGTTCTGACACCAGGGGCACGTGAAGTTGCAGCCGTAACTTCCAACAGTCAGCGCTATGCTCCCTGGAGAAAAATGGAAAAACGGTTTCTTTTCAATAGGGTTCTCGCTAATATGTGATATGTCACCATACGTCAAGGCATAGAGCCTGCCTTCGATATTCAATCTTGCCCTGCAAAAGCCTGTCTTGCCTCTTTCTATCACGCATCTTCGTTCGCAAGTTTCACATTTGACGTCCCCTCTTGAGAAGGGTTCGTACAGTAGTGCCTCCTTTAACTGACCTTTCCAGAGAAGCTCGCAGTCTGAAGCCAAGTTAACTCGTCCCCTACTTGCGTCTGGATCTGTCCTTGAGTTCATCGACGATCAGCTTCACAACTCTGTCGATGCTATTGTTGACCCCCTTGCTGAGCTCGGTCGAATAAGCCTTCAGTTCAGTAATCTCAATTCCGTAGATCACGATTTCTCTGGGCATTTCGTCAGGGTACAGGGTCTTTCCTATCTTGATCATCTCGGCTAGCCCAATATCGTGAAGGGACATCGGATGCAACGAGGTCTTGACCTTCTCTTCTAGGTCGTTTTGGGTAAGCCGGTGTATTCTGCCCGGTTTGGCACCCGCAACTGCATCAATGAACAAGGCGCGCTCAACACCCTTAATGAAATTAAGAAGCGCTATGCCACCAACCCCACCTTCAATGAGTTCGACCTCATCAGGCAGTTTCTCGAGGCGCAGCCTGTTCAGGACGTGGACTCCGACTCCTTCGTCCCCGAGTATTATGTTTCCAATGCCTATGACGACCACACGTTTCATTCCGTCGCATCACCTGTGGAATGGCAGAAACCCGCTCACTCAAAATAGGGGTTTCAGGCCCCTGCCTGAAACTATCTTCTCCCTACTCTTCTGAAACTAATCACAAGAATAACGAGAAACAACGCAGAGGCGGCGAATAGTACAATCGTTAAGACACTTGCAATGTTCAGCGCATTGGTAAAGCGGAAAACGAAGTCAATTGCAAAGAAACCTATCAAGAAGATGAATCCCCAAGGGGAACTTCTCTCACCGGATCTGCGCAGGCCTCTAAACGTCGATAGCAGGAATATGATTGCCACAATCGCCAGACAGACTGGATTGATGTAGTTCATGAGTAAGGAATGGGTGAGGTCGCCTCCAGCTGGGGTCCAACCTATCTGAGGAATTGGCAGATAGAGCAGGACACCCAAGTACACGAAGACAAGGAAGATGGCTGCCTCAAACAGCCATATGAGTTTTGCAGGGGCTCTAGTCGAATACATTCCATACTTCTGGAACTCAAACTCAGCCGCCCCCGCGTAGATGAACCATATCAGGGAGCCAACGGCTAGGGCATCGCCCAAGCACAATGAGAATACGTAGATTATGGGGACATTGATCTCCCAAGAGCTCCAAATAAGGCCCAGCGCGTCAATGTAGGGTGTGATGATGCGGATTAGAAGAATCCCTGGCACACCTATGAAAACAGCCGACAGCAAGATGATGAAGAGGATTTTTCTGCGCCTTCCCCCGCTTCTGATGTAGTCCCGTCCATAGTATATCCTGCCTACAAGCACGGCGCCGCCGATAACGGCTAAGACTGGTGAAAAGAACGGGAGCGCAAAGAAGACGAGAATTATCAATGTGTTGAAGCCGTAGAAAGTCCTATACCTTACCGGAATGATCGTCGTCGTCTCGCTCATGTGCTGGATCGCGTCTGCCAACCTGTCTTTGTTGAGGTAGATGAAGAGGACCCAGGGTATTGAAAAGAATAAGGGTGCCACGAAGAGTCGCGTAGGCCAGTAGAAAATGGAGCTTCCGAGCACGGATCCAATCCCCCACAGATCAACAAGCGCACCAAGGGTCCAGAAATAGACAAGTATTCCTATAGTCCCCAACACGACCCCCAATCTAGAATACTGCATGCCCATGTTTCTATCTACCCACTTGAAGTAGCTCTCTTTTGAGCCAAAACTAGTTGTGTTCAGCAGATATTCTTTTCTCTCGCTAGATACTAATGGGTTCGTATCCAAGGTCACCTTCAGTCTCTCAGTAAAGCCTGGAAAGGCATCGATCATATTCTTTCAAGAAGATAGAATTGACGGGTCGACTAGGAGGCCCAGAGAAATATGCCTAACAATGCGAAACTGCATCAACTGGAATGCTTGAACGGTAGACGAATATATCTGAGAACTTTCTCCAAGGATGACCTCCGCCACACCCTGAGGTGGTCCAGTGATCCTGAAATCAGAAGGTTGATAGGCGAAGTCACTGCCGCGACTCAAGCGGAGGCCAAGAAATGGTACAGAGAGTTGCGCGCTGACAAGGATCGGATATGGTTCGCAATCGTACTCAGAGAAAGTGACAGGGTAATAGGAGAGGCCGGACTGCTACGCATGTTCAGACCTTGGCGCTGCACAGACATGACAATAATTATCGGGGAGAAAGATACCTGGGGGAACGGTTATGGCAGAGAGGCAGGTCTTCTTCTCCTCGACTACGCCTTCAAGGTGTTAGGCTTCCACAGGATCTCGATAGGAGTTGTCGGACTCAATGAGCGAGCTCTTCGGTTCTGGGAGAAGCTGGGGTTCAAGAAGGAAGGTATCGAGAGAGATGGATATTTCTGTGATGACAAGTACAGCGATTTTGTCATGATGAGTATCCTCGAAAACGAATTTGAAGCACTGGAAAAGCTGAGACAGCCCTCCACTTGACCTGCTATCCTGAGTGTGAGAAGCTTAAAAAGGAAAAATACATGAGAAATCTAATTAACCAATAACAAGCAGACGGGGTTTAGGTGTCTTATGTCCCAAGTAGTTCCCATAACCGAATTCCAGAAGCTCGATATAAGAGTCGGCAAGGTCACGAAGGCGGAGAGAATTGCATCCTCAAAGAAACTAGTCAAACTGAAAGTCGACATAGGAAATGAGACGCGAGAGATAGTTGCAGGAGTAGCGGAGTTCTACAGCCCAGAAGATCTTCAAGACAAGAACCTCATAATTCTGACGAACTTGGAACCAAGGAAGGTCATGGGTGTCCAAAGCCAAGGCATGATACTCGCTGCTGATGTCAGTGGAAGGCCGTATGTGATCTTCGCTGAACCGTCAATCCCTCCGGGCGCCAAGGTTCGCTGAAAGATGAGCCTCTTTGCGCCTGTTGAGATTTGTCAGTATGTTCCTGCAGAGGTAAGCGTTCGCTGCTGCGATAAATGATAGCCTAGAGGTTGGCAACAACTCAGCATCTACCTCGGCTCCTTTTTCATTCACAATTACTCCGCCAGCTTCCTTGAGGATCAGGTACGCTGCGGCGATGTCGGTGACCCTGCCTACTCCCCTTAGATCCACGAAGGCATCATATTTCCCTGATGCTACGAAGCACATTTCCAAAGCGTTTGTGCCAAGGTGTCTCTTCCTTTTAGCTATGTTAAGGATACCCATGATATTCTTGGTATAGCTTCGCAAGTCTACTATGTTAAGGTCTATTCCAATCGTGCTGTCTGAAAGCCTTTTGCTCTTTGAGGGCGTTATTGTCTGCCCGTCAAGCTTTGCTCCTTTGTGTAGCTCGGCCTCGTAGATGATTCCGCCGGGTAGGTCAGCTACGAGAGCCTCATTCACATCAATTAGGCGGTTGCCGTCGGCGAACGCCACTGAAAACGAGTATCCGCGGATCCCGACTATCGCATTGTAGCTTCCGTCAATCGGATCCAGAACTATCCTTTCGTTCTTCGCTTCTCCATAGTCTTTCATTCCCAGCTCTTCGCTTATCAGCGTGAATGGCTTGCCATGTTGCCGGAGGACTTCGATTGCAGCCTTCTCAGCTACCGCGTCTATCCTTCTGGTAACGTCTCCGTCCCCCCTGACGGTTAGCGGCTCGGCGGCCCTCCGGGTTCCGACAAGGGGTTCAATGGCGTCCCTCACTGCCTTCGATGCCTCTTTGAATGATGGGAGCCAGCCACTTGTCAAGATTTGGTCAACTCCAGATCGCGACTGATAGAAGATAGGGGCACATGATTCAGATTGAAGTAGATCGTTCAGCCTAATAATACGGCTTGTAGTTATTTATAGTGAGGAGCCCTAAAGAAGAGTGGGTGATGCTCCCATGAGTAAAAGGCCGACTAGTTTCAAAGAAGTTATGGAGGCAAGCTCGCTTTCGCGTGGAACTAGAGTGGTTTTGGCTCTCGACATATCCGCCAGGCTTCCCAAGGACGGTATGGAGAAGGTTCGCAATGAGCTGCTGAATAAGGCTTCAAGTACTTTGGATGCCGCAAACAAACACATTGCAGCGCTTAAGATCAATCACCAGCTCGTATTGCCGTTGGGTCTCTACGATATGATGCAGGTTATTATTAAGAAGGCGAAGAAATACGGGCTACCGTTGATAATGGACTGCAAAGCCAATGATGTCGAACACACGAACAGGTGGATTGCCCTCCACTATTTTGACGCGGGATTCGACGCGATCATAGCGAATCCCTTCGTTGGATGGGAAGGTGGAATAGAGCCGATCATGAGTGAGTCTAAGGTGGAAGGAAAAGGAGTGATCCTGTTGACCTATATGTCCCACAAGGGAGCAACCGAGGGATATGGTCAGCGAGTGCTGACAGCGGATTCAGCGAAACCAAGACCACAGTACATGCTCTTCGCAGAGAAAGCCGTCAAGTGGGGAGCCGATGGTGTCGTGGTCGGAGCCACCTATCCTGAGAGGATTAGAGAAGTCCATGAAGTAACAAAAGGCAGAGTCCCTATATACTCACCGGGAATAGGCGCCCAGGGCGGCGAAATAGATGCAGCGTTCAAGGCTGGGTGCGAGTACGCGATAATAGGCAGGTCGATATATGAGTCTGATAGCCCAGAGAATGCGGCAGCCGAAATCAAAGACAAGATAAACGGGGTACTATCCAAGCTCAAATGACCGGTGTCGGGTCTTCACCCAATCAATCTAATCAAATTGCGTTCTGGGTTTTCCTAAACGCCATGATATAGAAAACTAGTTCTAGGAGCTGGGAGCAGGAATCGAACCTGCGTGAACGGGTTTCTATCAGCTCTTAGTTCCTCTGCAGCCCGTTGCCTCTCTCCTAGGCTATCCCAGCTCACACAAGGGGGAATCGCTGATGAGTCCGGTACCAAGCACATATCCAAGACCTGTTCTTTAAAGTTTTGTCGAGCATGTGAGGACAGACTGAAAACTCTAATAATTGAAGAATTATAGTGTCATTAGAGCAGCCCTTAGGCTGGCAGGTGCCATTGTTTATTCGATGGCAGTAGCGAGGTAGTTCTCCATTGTGGTTCGATTCAATTGATCTTGATCGATACAGGAACCTCCACAGAAGGATTAGTGGAAACCTCATCAACGTCAACCCGATTCAAACGGGTGGCGTCATACCCCTTGAGGCACGGAAAGCGTTACAGGAATTTCTGGATGGCTACTCTGTATGCGATTTTTGCAGTGTGCCTGGCGGTGGAAGGCTTGACTCAATCAAGGACCCTCCTATCAGCAATTTCATGATCGATTTGGCGAAGTTTGTAGATATGGACGAAGTTCGCGTTGTTCACGGGGCAAGGGAGGGGATATTCGCGGTAATGCATTCAATCGCAAGACCAGGTGAAACAGTAGTCGTCGATAGTCTCGCTCACTATACGACCTACGTTGCCGCCGAAAATGCGGGGCTTAACGTTGTAGAGGTGCCGCATAGCGGTCCTCCATTCTTCCGGCTCACATCAGAAGGTTTCGCCGAGAAGGTAGAGGAAGTAAGGCAGACAACTGGCAGGAACCCTTCCTTAATTGTGCTCTCCCACGTCGACTACGAATATGGCAACCTAGCAGATGCTGGCGGTATTGGCAGAACCGCAAGAAAGTATGGCATACCATTCCTTCTAAACTGCGCTTACACCGTTGGAAGAATGCCCGTCTCTGGTCGCCAGCTCCAAGCAGATTTCCTGGTCGCGTCGGCACACAAATCCATGGCCACTTGTGGTCCTGCCGGTCTCTTGGCAGCCACGTCTGACTTCGCAAAGCGAACCTTCAGAAGATCCACAAATACAGGCACCTGGTCTGGGAAGAAACTTGGTAAGAAAGACGTTGAATTCCTAGGTTGCACTTTAAGGGGTCTTCCAGTGGTTTCGATGATGGCGAGCTTTCCTCATGTAGTTGAACGAGTGAGGAAATGGGAGGATGAAGTCAACAAAGCTAGATGGTTCGCCAGTCAGCTTGAGAGGATTGAAGGAATCAAACAACTCGGCGATAAACCACACAACCATGACATCACCTTCTACGATTCTCCCCCCTTGGCGAAAATAGCTGAAAAACACAAGAGAAAAGGTTTCTTCCTCTACGATGAACTTAAGGAGAAAGGCATTATGGGTCTTGAGCCTGGGCTCTCAAAGTCCTTCCACCTCAGCACGTACATGCTGACATGGGATCAGGTCAGGAGTGTCGCCGATGCCTTCAGATTCGTAGCCGAGAAGTACTCCATGCCTCACGAGAGAGAGAACATCAAGTCTCAATTGTTGTCAAACTAGGTCGAAAGGTTATGAAAACGAGAGCGTGCTAGCCTGATCTTGACCCGCAATCATTGTATTCCTTTTGGCTTACCTCTCACCCACAGCTCCTTCTTCAACATGTCTCTGATGGCGACCCTCATTGCCTCACTGCGATTAGGATAGATTCCTGCGCTGACCAACTGATCGATACCGGTAAGGTAAACCTCAGGCAGTTTGACCGTAATCAACTTCAAAAGGACAACATCCCCCATCACGGAAGAAGGGTAATACCACCGTAACACACGAGAACAGATGCCATTTTTCCATAATAAGATTTTCCTATGGAGCCAGCGGGAACAAACGGAAGAACAAGGTGTGGAGGCAAAGCTGGTGAATAGTGGAGTAGGATTAATAACATGGCTCCATAATATAGTAGCTTGTTTCTCTCGCAAACCTGTACTATACGAGGGCGGAACCAAATGACTGCAAGTTCGGAGAGGGTTGGATACTTCAAGACTGGCATCAAAGCCTTGGATCTTTCCCTTCCAGAGGGTATTCCGCGCAATAGTTTTGTGCTGGTTAGTGGCGAAGGGGGAACGGGAAAATCAGTCTTGCTGACACAGTTGATTTATGAACGTCTCAAGCAAGGGGAACCTTGTATCCTGCTTTGTCTGGACGACTCTCCGCGAGGATTCATGCAACAGCTAACAAGTTTCGGCTGGTTTCCAGAGCCATTTCTAGAGAAGAACCTGCTTCACTTCATCGACTGCTACTCTTACAGGATGAATCCAGATGAATCATCAATACCCAGCTACACAACGTACATCAAGGCACCAACAGATCTCGACAACCTCCAAGCTAACGTAGCTGACGCAGTTGACAAACTTGGTATGCACAATCGTGGTGCGGTCTTCATCGACTCTATAACTGAACTCTGGTTCCTTAACCTGAAAGAACCCTATGCAACCGTCGAGTATGTGAAAACATGGAGAGCAGAATTCTCAAAGGAGCGCCTAGTCCCGGTCTTCTGCTCTCATCACTACGGACTCAAAGTCTTCGAAGTCTACGAAGAACTGTTGGAGTATATTGTCGACGGCGTAGTGGATCTACGTTACGAACCCAACCTGATGAAGATTGGAATGCTAGTCAAGCAACTAAGAATCAGAAAGTTGAAGGGTGTGCACCACGACTCCAACTGGGTCACTTTTACCGTCTCTGGCGAAGGAATAGACCTGCTGAAGCTAAGATCGAGACCACCGAAGAAACAAGAGCGCGAAGAGTCAACCGCCGCCGAATAGATTCTGTAGCTTGCCCTTCCAGTTCTCGTAAAGAGGATGGCTTGTTAGATACCCATCGGCGAACGAACGAGGCATCGTCTTCTACTTCTGGCTGTAACGACGAGATGTTACAGATTTCATACTCACCATAAGATAACAGATATGGAAATTCATTTATATCCGCAAAAGACTCAATGCCTAAAGTCAAGAATGCCGGAAAACTGGGTTCCACAAGTCGCTGGAGCCTCTACGATGAGGTTCCGGAAGACGAGACTTGTAGGGAGCATAGCAGTTATCAAAAGAGATGAAGAAAAATGTCGTGTTCAGGCGGCTACTCACTTCCATATACTACAAAAAGCATATGCCCTGAGTGCCTCAAGGTAATCGACGCGGAAATAAAAGAAGAAGACGGAAAAGTAATCATTGAGAAGACATGCAAGAAACATGGAACCTTCACTGATACGTACTGGGGAGACGCTGACTATTTCAGGAGAGCCACTTGTGATGACTACGTTGGTGCTGGAGTAAAGAATCCTAGAACGAAGGAGAAGCTAGGATGCCCCTATGACTGCGGGCTGTGTCCTAACCATAAATCTCACACAGCGCTGGCACTCATCGATGTCACTAACAGGTGCAACCTTCGCTGCCCAATCTGCTTTGCCAATGCTGCTACTTCGGGTTACGTCTACGAACCTACAATAGAAGAAATACGCGGCATACTCGTTAACTTCAAGAGTAATATGCCTGTTCCAGCGCCGGCTGTTCAGTTCGCAGGCGGAGAGCCAACTATAAGAAAAGACTTCCCTGACATCGTTAGAACTGCAAGGGAAGTTGGATTCACTCACGTCGAGGCTGCAACGAACGGATTAAGGATTGCCCAAGACCTCGAATTTGCAAAGGCGATAAAAGATGCGGGCATGAGTACTCTTTACCTGCAATTTGATGGTGTGACGCCAGAACCATACATAGCTGCGCGTGGAAGAAACCTGCTGCCGCAGAAGATGAAAACTCTTGAGAATTGCAGGAAAGCAGGTCTGCACAGCATCGTCCTAGTTCCCACAGTTGTAAGAGGAGTCAATGACAACCAGATCGGAGACATCATACGCTTCGCCATCAAGAACAAAGACATCGTCAGAGGGATAAACTTCCAGCCTGTCTCAATAACGGGTCGTATCGACAAGGACGAACGAGGGAAGATGAGAATAACAATACCCGACGTGGTCAAGCTCATGGAAAAGCAGACAAACGGAATGATAAAGGAAGGAGACTTCTATGCCTGCTGCTCAACAGTTCCACTCAGTAGGGTTCTCGGACCACTGACAGGAAAACCCGGAGTTGAGTTCTCATGTCACCCAGCATGCGGAGTTGCAACATACCTCTTCATAGAAGAAGACGGAACTGTGAACCCCATAACCCACTACGTTGACTATCAAGGTCTAATCAGAGAACTGGGCGAACGGCAGAAAGCAGGGACACTCGAAGGGCAGCTTCTGGACGTTGTTGAGAAGTACGTCAAAGACGAGAGCATCGTTGACATGCTACAGACACTCTTCACAGAGCCCTCCTACGAGGCGCTTGGAAAGTACAGCAGATCGTCTATTCTCGTTGGCTCAATGCACTTCCAGGATCCATACAACTTCGACCTTGCCAGAGTCAGTAGATGCTGCATCCACTATGGCGTTCCTGCCAAGAAGGGAGTTCCAGGACCAATAATCCCGTTCTGCTCCTATAACTCGATACACCGCCCAGTGGTTGAAAAAGCTCTGGGGATACCGCTTGACAAGTGGGCCAAGGGCCACCAAGGCGTAACAATCGGCCCGAAGGAAGTTGGCGGTATCGTAGAGAAAGCGTAAACTCTGGGGAAGGCGCTGATCCGCCGCACCCCTTTCTTGTTTTTCGGGGCATGCTCTCAAGAGTATTGAAGGCATGATTTCTAGGTCGGACAACGTCGTCGTTCCATACCTAGCAAATAGTATATCTATCGTAAGCGCATAAAGAATTCGATCCGCTCTCTTCCCACAGAAAAGGAGGGTGTAGTTCAAGTTTTGCTCGTCACAGCGCTCAGTGGCGGGGTCGGAGGCGCCAAACTAGTTCTAGGGCTGTCCAAGATCCTGAAACCGGGAGAGCTAACAGTCATAGTCAATACTGGAGACGATTTCAAACTCTTTGGGCTGCACATCTCCCCCGACCTTGATATAGTAATGTACACCCTTGCCGGAATTGTCGATGAGCAGAAGGGGTGGGGGATCAAAACTGACACATTCAACACGCTTGACGCCCTAAATGGAAACTACGGGTTGGAGAAGTGGTTTAATCTAGGAGATAAGGACATGGCCACTCATCTGTACCGAACGTCATTGCTCGCTCAAGGTCATAGCCTCTCAGATGCGACAGCGACAATCTGCTCAGCACTTGGAGTGAAAGGCATAAGAATACTGCCAATGACCGATGACACCGTGCAAACGATGGTCAAGATACCGGGCGGCAGGACAATCCACTTCCAAGAATACTTCGTTAAACGCGGATGCAGTGACAGTGTGGCAGGAGTATCGTACAGTGGTTCGAAGACAGCGCGCCCGGCAAGGGGAGTACTTGAAAGCCTGCGGAAAGCTGACAAGATAATAATATGCCCAAGCAACCCAATCGCCTCCATAGGACCCATGCTGTCAATTCATGGAATATATCAGGCTCTGAGAAAGGTCAACTGTCCCATCATCGCCGTCAGCCCGATAGTAAAGGGGAGACCTGTGAAGGGACCTGCAGACAAGTTCATGAAAGGTGCGAAGCTCGACGTCTCTGCCACTGGCATAGCCAAATACTATAAACGATTCTTAGACTATCTCGTAATAGACGAATCAGATGCAGAACTCAGCGACGAGATAAGATCAATTGGGCTAAAGGCGATCGTTACAAATACAGTTATGAGGACCTTAGAGGAAAAGGTTGAATTGGCAAGGACCCTTCTGAGAGTAGGAAGTGAGAACTGATTCTGCGTGCAGACATTGTCATACCAGTTAAGAGATTATCGGAGTCCAAGACCAGACTTTCAGAGATTCTCAGCTTAGATCACCGAAAAATCCTAGTTCTCACAATGCTAGAAGATGTGGTGAATGCTATCAGTGAATCGAGCTTGGTCGAACGGACAACCATTTTGACTCCTGACAAGCAGGTCATGGACCATGCTGCCGCACTGGGCGTAATGACCATGGCTGACCAGACCGAGCAAGGCATCAATGAATCTATTGCGATTGCGACGAAGTACGAGATCGAGGAAAGGAGTGGCATTCCTCTCTTGGTCTTACCTGTAGATGTCCCCTTGGTTAGATCGAGCACAATTGATGCCATAGTAAGAAAAGTCGATAGATCGCATGGATCCCTCGTCGTGATTTCGCCTTCAGCAACTAAGGGGACAAATGCGTTGCTTAGGAACCCACCAGATCTGATCCCTACTCGCTACGGCGCCAACAGTTTCGGGGCTCACGTTCAGGAAGCTGAGAGAAAGGGGATCCACCTGGAGATCTACCGTTCTGAGGACTTGGAGATTGATCTCGACACGCCACGTGATCTTTACGAGATTCTGAGGAAAGGAGATTCCACTAAGACCGCAACCTACCTGCAAGGTATTCTTCGAAATAGGGTGGACCAATAGTAGAGTTGAGGCATTAGGTGAACATTGATGATACGTCGAAGTTCTCGTCTGCTCGCCTGAAACCCAACTTGGGGCTCTGGCTCGTGCTATTGTTCTCGAGGATACCCTGACCATTCTTGACTCTGTCTAGCACTTCGTAACCTAGTATGTAGAGGGCATTGATTACGGGGGTTGCTGATGAGACGCCAACTTCTCCGCATAGCTCAACTACGTAGCTCATAAGAGTCTCTTTCCCGTCGTCTATGAAGAAGGTCTTTCCAAAACCATCAATGGCGGCCTCTATAACGTTGGCTTGAGCAGGGTTTGCGCTGTGTGAGAATCTTCCCACCAAGCCCAAAGAGGCCTGTCTAATGTCATGGAAAACGCCGTAGGTTCTAATTACACAGCCCGGGACAAGCTTCCTGACTTTCCAATCACTCAAGATCTGCTTTGTCGAAGTGAAGACGGCAGCTATGTCTCTAATCCTCTCAAGCTTCCCAACTTCTCCTTCATCTAAAGCAGCAGTCTTGCCAATCGGAACAGACAGTTTGATTCTCTCTCCAATGCTGCTTCTCCAATGAGGAGAGGAGGGGTAGCATGTAACGTCATCTATTGCCGGCGTGTTGACGTAAAGCATGGTGGGCCTAATCGATCTGTAGAATTCCTCGTAGGAAGCTTTGGTGAGACTGTCAGTGTCTATGCCACCATACTGCTTGAGAGATGCCCTGGTTTCTTCACTTGCCTCAATTGATTTCGCAGCATCGTGACCCTTTTCAGTGAACTGCACAACATGGTAGCCGCGGAATTTCTCATCGGAAATCCGACGGATCTGCACGTATCCCTTTTGGCTGAGCTCGGTCAAGGTGTCCATGCAGTCGGTGCTGAAGGGCCCTCTAAGGTACGGCGCAAATGTGAACTTGCCTTCGTCGGCGATTGCCCCCCTGTGCTGAAAAAGGAAAATTAGTTTCTGGAGTCTTTTTATTCCTCTGATCTGTCCGCTGAAGCATTTCAATACTAATAGAAGAGTCATCTCTTGGGGGCTGAAAATATCATTCATTTTAGCATCGCTCTGGGGCTCCGTTGGTGGTTTGTGTCATATGGAAGGTATTTAAACTGCCCTATCGCGATGCCCATCGTCTGACGCGGGTGGAAGAATCCATCAAGTTGTTTATCTCTTGATTCCTCTTGCTATGGCAGGGGCAGCGCTGACGTAACTGATTACGGAGGGTATGGTGTCCGATCCAACAACCATCTCTGCTCCGGCCTCGTACACTTTCATTAAGGCATTCTCTACTAGGACGGGATGGCTAGTCGCAACGTAGACTTTGTTAACGCCATTTCTCTTAAGAACATTTACAGCCTGCACTATTGTTCCACCTGTCGATATTATGTCGTCTATTATCAGAGCGTCTCTTCCCTTCAGTGAAAGCTCGCGAGGTTTTATTTCAACTTCACCGAACTTCCCGCCTTCGTCTGAGGTGACTCTATGTTTCTCAAGAACATCATAGTCTGCCTCCAGTTCCTTAGCGGCTACCCTCGCCCACTGCTCCGCCTCCTCATCGGGTCCTATGACTGCGGGATTCTTCATTTTAACAGTTTGCTTTATGTATCTCGCCAAATCGGGAACGACTGTCAGGTTGGTTGAAGGAATTTTGAAGAGTTCTGAGATGCTGCCGATTCTGTGAAGGTGCAAATCGACAGTGTACACCTCACTTGTTCCGACCGACTCGATCATGTTGCATACTGTTTTCAGCGAGAATGCTTCCCCTGGATTGAAGCGCCCGTCCTGTCTTGCGTAGGCGAAATAGGGGATTATTCCCCTGACCTTGGAAGCGCCCAGATCTCTCAAGTTGTCGACTATAAGGAAGTACTCCAGAAGGAAATCATCCGGTTGCATATACATCGACTGAACAAAGTTGACAACTTTCCCTTCAACATCTCCTAGGACGCGTATGTATCTCTCGCCATCAGGGAACTTTTTGAGATCAAGCTTTAGAAGAGGGATGCCTGACTCTCTGGCGAGTTTCAAAGCGAATACTTGGGCAGATGACCCGCCAATAACGACTTCTTCCATGATTGAACACACACTCTATAAGATCCCTGTTTTTTCAGAAATAGTCTAGCCTGGGAACTAAATAAAAATCTTCTGTGTTTCCTGCCTAGCTTGTGTCTCTCCATGATTCGAGAGCCTTATCAAGAGCCTGCTTGTCTGGGCTGCAGCGGGTTTCAGCTTTCGAGGCCTTCAGCCCCCCCGCGATCGTGGCTCTCTCCAGAGACTGCGCCACGGAAAACCCCTGCGCCATTGAAGCAGAGAGTACACCTAGGAAGGCGTCTCCGCATCCAGTCGTATTGACGACTTTCAAGCCGAGTTTCTCGAGTGGTAGTGCAGGCAGTCTCAAGGTCTCGCCGTCTCTTCCCGCGTAGGCGCACCCTTTCTCTCCGAGCTTGACTATTACGCCCATATCTAAGTCGTGGTTCTTCAGCTTCCTCCTCACTTCTGAAGGATCGTCTGAGCCTGCGAATTGTTGGCTTTCCACAGAGTTCAACACGAGAATAGATACGTTCCTCAGGACAGTCTTGAGCTTCTCTGCGCCAGCCTGAAGTTTCGTCCCCGCGTCATATAGAATAGTGGCGTCGTGTTCGGTTCCAAGGGCAGAGATTCTCTCAGCTGTGGACACGAGTGGGTCACTTATGGCAATCACCTTGCAGTCACTGATCGTCGCGAGGTTCTCCGGTCGGACAAGATCTTCGGGTAGAAGGTGATGGTTCGCCCCAAATAGGGTTTCTATGAAATTCGATCCGTTTCTGTCAATCGTGATATACGCTTGGCCTGATTCGATGCCTCGCACAACTTTGATGTGAGAGACATCAATTCCTTCCTCGGCAAGGGTCTCGACCTGCCCCCTCCCAATGTCGTCAGTCCCCACGGCTCCGAATACTGCAACCCTGTTTCGGTGGGATACCCTCGCAGCTGCGACCGCGGTGTTTGCAGCTTTGCCTCCCGGAACCCTGGTGACTTGCCTTACCGTTACCTCCTCCCCGACGACCGGGAAATTATCCACCCATATGTTGATGTCCCAGTTGATTGCCCCTATGGTGATCACTTCGATCAATTACGTCACTCCTCCAGGCATTCATACTTGGGTCGCGTGACTGAAATAGGTTTCCAAAGCACGGATGCCTTGACCCGTAAGCTCGTCGGCGCCGGCCAAAAGCAAAAAAACGGCAACTTCGAAGTTGTTGTACCCCTAAGCGAAAGTATTTAACGGACGATGGTTCAGAGTTCATTGCCATAATGCCAGCTTGCAGCGCGGACTCCTGGAACCCCCGTACATATGGCGCCAACCAGATTCCAAGGGGGGTTAGTACAAATTCCATATGAAAAGCATCTGAGCAGCAACAATGTCGAACTCCTCCTGATCGATATGGATGGAACTCTTGGCTTTTCCTTGATTCCAGAGGAGCAGGCCATTTCGGCTGCAATAAAGTGGATCTCAGATGAAGTCACCAAGTTGGCTGGGCTCCCAGTCAGCGAGGAAGAAGTTAAACAGATCTACAAGCAGACAAAACTCAAGCAGTACAAGTTGTACCCGCTTCAGACACGTAGACATGACAAGACTCTCCGCTTCACGCTCCTGCTGGAAGACATCTCGCGTGTCAAGCGAATAAAGATCCCCAGGAAAATGGTTGAAGACGCCATGAAGATATATTGGCAGGTTTTTGAGAGAAACGCCGCGGCCTATCCAGGCACTCATTCGACGCTTGAAGCCTTGAAACAGCGTCACAGGATTGTCGTGATAACGAATAATGGAAAAGTCGAAGGTGAGAAGAAGCGCAGGATCTTCGGTCTGGAGCCTGACAAGCACTACGACCTATTCATAACATCCGATGAGCTCGGAGGGACCTGCAAGCCATCAGAAGCATACTTTGACAGAGTCTTGAAACGGATAAAGTCATCATTACAGCTAGACGTGCCTCCTGAAAGAATCATCGTTATTGGGGACGACCCTGCCGGGGATATAACCCTAGCAAACATGTGCGGAGTCCAGAGCATCAGGGTGAAGAAAGACCTCCACTCAACAGAAGAGCCGAAGAACGACCTGGAAAAAGCTTCCAGAGAAATCAACGAAGTAGACGAGTTGCTAGAGATTCTCTGAACACGCCTAGGTACCTGGTAGCTTCTTGGGTTGTCCTCTTAAGCGAGATTCCAAAAAAATTGTTGAGGAAAGGCTGGATTCGCTCTTTTCCTCCAATCAACTACAGCCATACCTTAGGTTTGACCCTCTACCTTCTTGGTGGTCTTCTTCCGCGACCTCGTCCGCCGCGGTCATCTAGGTCTCTGTAAAGTGGTCTGAACCTCGGCTTGAAATCTCTGCCGCCACCGCCACCAAAGCGTCTCGGCTGCTGCTCCACAACCCTCTCCGACAGATTGTTCTCGGTGTTTACGTTTGCAATCTCAGCGTTGCTGTCTGAGATCTGACCAAACCTTCCAATGTTCAACCTCATGGAGCCCTTGAAAACTGAGACATAGCCGTTCTTTATGTCAACGTTCTTGCCTTCGGAGACCTTGCCGATAGCGTCGTCCCAAAGCGTCAAGAGAATTGATCCAGAGTCGTCACCAACCAGAGCTTCGGTGACTTTGTGTGTCGAACCATCAGCTCTGGAGCTGACTTCCCTGGGCTGGCTCACGTTGGAAACATGAACCACCACGTTTACTTGCCTAGAGCGCTCGTTGAGTTCGCTTACCTTCATGCTTCTTTCTTCAACCAATGCTAAGATCCTTCTTGCTAAACAGCTTGCTTCTCCTCTTGTCTACCGACCAGCTACTCATAACAAAACGAGTCCGGTGGTTTGAAAAACAACTCCCTTAACGAATATTTAAACGTGTCGCGTATGATCATTCTCTTCTCGACGATTCTGATGGCTACTCATCGCTGCCTCCACCGATCCTGATGTTCTCCCATTGCGAATTGAACGTGAATCTTGCGATGTTCCCATTGATAACAACAACCTAAATATGCAGACAGTTCGAAGTATCATTGAACTAGGCAACCATTTGAAGTCTACATCGGAAATGACGGGGAGAAGAATACCATGGCAAAGTGGGACGGGTTAGCGATAAGGCGTCTGGCGACCTTTGCATTTATCTCAATGATTCTCTTGGTCTCCATAGTTCCGGTTGTACAGACAAGTAACGGGTCCCTAAATCCTCAGACTGCTAACACGGGTGCAAACACCGGAGTTTCTCCAAGCCCTTCGTCATTCTCAATAGCCTCACAGAAGTCTCCTTCTCCAAAAGAAGAGAAAGTGATCGTAGTTCGGGCAGTGTTCCCAGACCACCCCTCCTTCGCTGACGTGAACGCCATGAGTTCACTGTTTGTGGGCGGGGTTAAGAGCTACTACCAAGAGGTCTCCTACAACCAAGTCTACTTAAACACGACGTTCATAAGCAAGCCCTACCCGATGAGCCAGAACGAAGCGGACTACATACCTGGAAATGGATTAGAACTCCTTGTTCGAGAGGCTTTGACTGATGCGCTGGCTGACGTTAATGCCTTAGGAGGGTACCAGATCTTTAAGCACATCGTTATCGTACACAGTGGACCGGATCAAGCTGCGACTGGCAATCCGTCTGACATTATATCGGAGTTCATTTACAGTATGAACCTGTTTGTGGGCGGCGTTAAGATCACGAATGCTTGTATGGTATCTGAGAGCGATCCTCTTGGTGTTGTTGTTCATGAACTTGGTCACAGTCAGGGCTTGCCTGATCTCTATAATTATGCCACCTCGGGCATTGACAACTTCGTCGGTGAATGGGATTTGATGGCCACGGGTTCTTGGAGCCCTGGTGGGCAGGGAAGTTCTCCAACTCATTTGACAACGTGGTGTAAGATCGAACTGGGCTGGATTGGGCTAACGCAGATCGTCAATTTGAATCAGTCATGGATAGGCAGCGGGCACAATGCAACAGTATTCCTGGATCCTCAGGAGCTGCTTGGGAATACGCTGGCAATAAAGATACTGCTGAACAATGGTACGTTTTACTTGGTAGAGGCTAGGATGATGGTGGGATACGACGTATCGATTCCCGCGAACGGTGTTCTCGTACTTTTCTGCGACAATTCAAAGCAGAGCGGTCACGGCATAGTCAGAGTCATGAGCGCCAACCCGCCCAGCTTGGGTGCGGGGGCCGCATTCAACGTGGGCTGGTTTGCCCAACCCTTCTACGGAGACAAGCTCACTGATATAGGAGTTAAGGTGCAGAACAAGTGGAGCAATGGAACCTACAAGATATTCATCGGAACCTACAACGAAGCGCGTAGCGCGCCAGTAGAATATCAAGATACGTCAATTCCACTCTTGGTTCTAGCGGGTTTCGTCTTTGCTCTCGTGATTATTGCAGTGACTGTCTACGTAAAGAAAGGAAGACAGAGAAACAGTAAGACCGGATATGAGACCGTTCCCATGATAAAACTATCTTAGGGACCAAGTTCCCTGGCTTGGAGCAACACAATTGTGAGTAGCGACAGACGAGCTGCTCCCCCTTCTACTATTTTTTGTCTCACTAAGGCGCTACGAGATAGCGAAGAGGCGATAGCCATTCTATGGGCCAGCCGCTCTCTGATTCCTCAGAGTCCTTGAAGTGGTGAGGACAAACCCCATTCCTTCAGGTTCTCGCTGACCTTCTCATCGATCTTCGACTTGGTGAGTCTTCTGATCTGGTTCGGCTTGTATGAGCCGATGTCTGTTAGGATTTCGGTGACGTTTTCCGGTGGCGTTACATCAAAGGCTGGGTTGTAAACCAAGACTCTGCCACTTTCCGGCTTACTGCCCTTCACCAACTTGTCGCTTGGCGGCCATTCGTCCAGTGCTTGCGCGGAGATAATCCCTCGCCGTTTCTTGTCCTCCGCCTCAAGCCTATACGGGTAAGTGAATTCCTCTATGTTCCTTACTTCAATTGGTATGTCCCTACCGCGCTCAGTGCCCAGGTCTATCGTGGAGTAGGACGTGCAGTAGTAGAAGGGAAGTCCATACTCGTGAAACACTGATGCCGCATCCGCCGACCCGATCTTGTTCGCGACAGATCCATCCTTTGCGACTCTGTCCACTCCAAGCATAGCTTTATTCAATCCGTATTTCCGAATTGCGGCGTTTGTCATGCCATCAGTTATGGCAATAACTGGCAGACCGCAGCGCAGCGCCTCCCAGATGGTAATCTTGAAACCCTGAGATCTGGGTCTGGTCTCGTGGGAGACCAGCACGACGTCCACGCCATCAGCGTAGGCCTCTTCAATCCCGCATGTGGCATGAGCCCCATAGGAACCCGCTAGGCCGGCATTGCAGTGGTGGAGGATTACGTCGCCATTTTTCAGGTGCTTCCTAATTTCCTTCCTGGTGAAAGCGTTAAGCGCCAAGTCGGATGCCAGTATGTAGTCTGCCACGTCCCTTACGGCTTCAACGATACCATCGACTGTCATACCTTTGCTGAAAGCCCTCTCTGCCGCTTCCATCGCCAGGTTCACTGCCCAGGGTAATGGCTGCGCAGTCGGTCTTGCGTTTGCTATGAACTCTCCCTTGGGCTTGAGTTCCTCCATGAAACTCTGGGGAACTTTGGTTGCCTTCGCCGTGCTTACTGCAGCAAGGAGCATACAGTATCCACCCGCGACGCCGATGGCTTGGCTACCTCGAATTATCAGCTCCTTGATTCCAGGATCAGCTCCTTGTTTCCAGTCTTTTGTAGCCCACGTTGTCACCTCGAAGGGGAGTTTTGTCTGATCTAGGTAAATGAGTTCCTCTTTCTCATGGTTATAGAATATCGTCAATGGTATGTGCGTCTTTTCATGAACGTGGATCCCAACCGCTCCGTCATACTCCAAGCCGATCTTCCGAATCACGCCGTCAACGTCAATGGGCAAGTAGCTTATTCCTCCTTCATGAGTAAACCGAGCTGTACCGTGGGCAAACAAAACTAGTTCTCAGCATGGGTGCCAGCCTTAAGTTGATACTTGCACATTTCCTTTAAACCTTACGATCCACGGAAAAGAGAAAGTACTAGCCAACTAAGAGTCCATCATGAGCCAGTTCAGACACGCTAGGATGGAAGTGGCTTCTGCTGTTATTCCTTCTCGTCAGTCTTCTTTTTTTCGATTATAGGCTCTCCCAGAGCCAGTTCCTCTAGCTTCTTCAAGGCCTTCTCCAAGTCTTTTTCAAGTTCCCCTTCCACCACTTTAGCAAAAGTGTCAGAGTCAGAGACTATCGTCGTCCTCTTAGTCTTGTCATACGCCCCCTTAGCTAAGACATCGATTGCTTTCTCGGGCTCCCTCACAATTACCTCTTGTGTCTCCTTGGGCGCTGGTACTCCCTTCATTCTGACAAGCTTCTCCCCCATCTTCTTGATCCTTACAACTGGAGTAGATGTTGCAATCCCCTGCTTTACAGGTGCGACAACATCTGTTAGCCTTCTTTTTTCTCTGAACGCTTCGAAAAGGATGTGAGAAATCGATAGTTCGCTTATTATGGATGCAGGCTTATCAAGCTCGAAGAGAAGATCATAGTTGTCATTGATGCTTTCAACTTCTTCTTCGGACTTCCCAGTACGGAGACCGTTCATGATCATCTCCGCTCTTTCGCGTGCCCTCTGCTTCTCGACGACAAACAATTTTGACGCATCAGTTGGGGTGAGCCCTGTGATCATAGTCGTGAAGAACACCGCGGTATCAGCTGTCGTAGCAAGGGGGTGGTAAGCTCTCCATTCGGTAACAATCGGCTGAATGAAGCCTTCAATAATCTCCTTGGACTTGTTCTGAAACTCCAAAGCCGCTTTCGGTCCCTCTCCAATTCTCTTCTCATCCAGTGCAAGCAGCTCAATTGCCTTGCCAACATAGGTGGAGAATATGGAGAGAAGAAACTTGTCCCACATCGCTTCCTTCTGGATCGAGGTCATTTCAACCGCGCTTATGTCCCCATAGAGACTCTCCATGAACCTGAGGTTTTCTTCGACATCGGCTCTCCCGCTGTCTTCGAACAGCTGCAGGATGTAAGCCTTCTGTGGCGCGGTTTGGAACTTTCTAGTAAGCTCCTCAAGCACTCTGCTTGGTATCGGCTCAAGCTGTATCGGCACCTCATCCAGCATGGACTCGGACTTTGCCTTTGCCGTTGATATCCTGCCGATTGCCAGCAACTCGTGCTTCAGACTGTCGTCGTCCTCCATTGCATCCTCAACTTCTCACGCATTTTGTCAATTTGAATCTAGGTAATCTTCGCAGTATAGCCTTTTGCACGATTGGGATTACAATACACAGAAGGCATAATCATAAAATAAACACTACGCTCGTTGCTTATAAGTCGTACAACTGTTATTGTGAACTTCGGGGTTTGTTGATTTCTCATTTCCCTGAAAAAGAGGAGTTCTGGGAGGCAAGAATATACGCCCGTCGGCTATTCTCTGCCTCTCGTTCCACCTACATCTGCGCCGTCTTCAGAGCGTCCTTGCATTCACAGGCTCTATCCTTCGGAATTCTTGGTATCACGCTGAAAAGCAGCTTATTCACATTCTCAATGTTCTGCTTCATGGATCTGACAACCTGCTCGGCTGTAACGGGTTTCAGACCATAAACATCAGTGTCGGTGGGCATCGCTATGTTTGCAAAACATATTTCTGCTTCTCTAGCAAGAGCGCACTCAGGGTAGGCCGTCAATGCGGGGCGGGCAGGCCCTACTTGCTTCACGCCTTTCCGACGACATCCCATCCCTGCCTCTTATAGAACAGCGACTCCGCCCTCGTGGAGAACCTTGGTCCCTCGATGCAAACATACTCGAATGAGTCATGATCCTTGGAGTTCTCCTTGGAGTGAATTTTCATGCCGAGTTTCACAGCCGTGTCCACAACGATCTTCCTCAGCTCCGGACAAAACGGCTCAGCAAAGGAAACATGCCCTACCAGCCCTCCATCGAAGAATGTTTGGTTCATTCGTGGCGCAGCCGTGAAACTTACTATCTGGTCACAGACAACGAATTCACCTGGTTTGATTCGCTCAGGCTGTAGGCTCCCAACTGCAGCCGGGCTTATTATTCTGGAGACTCCGAGAGCTTTCATAGCCCAGACGTTGGCCCTGAAGTTGATCTTGTGCGGCGGAATCCGATGACCCCTTTGGTGGCGAACCAAGAACGCCACTTTCCTTTCTCCAACGTAACCTACTATGACGTTGTCGCTTGTCGCTCCGTAGGGTGTGTAGACTTTGAGTTCTTTTGCTTCCTTTATTATCTTTGGGTCGTAGTTGCCCGAACCTGCAAAAACCCCGATTTCTGCAGTTTCACCTGGATCTATTAAACCAATCATACGGATTCTCTCTCCATTTTGACGTTACGCGCATACATACAGACTTTTTCAATCCAAAAAATAGCCACATCTGAATGTGAAAGGTACCGAATATTTAATGCTATCGCCATGGTCGGACTTCTAACGAAGCTGTAGAAAGACTCTACAATCAGAGAAGGAGTTGTTCGATTTCGTCTACTTTGCAGAATTTGCTTTTTGTTTTGGCAAACACTTGGCTCACTGCAGATACGAAATGGTTTTAGTTAGTGGTTGCCATCGTCCCCGCATCAAGTCGGTTTTTCTGCTCATCTGGTAGTGTATGGGTTACGTCAATGCATCTCGGGAGCTTTACTAAGCCGCGATGGGGGCCAAGGTGATCCTTCGTCGCCGAAGGCTTGTCTTAGCCACTCTCGTTTCATCTCCTTTGATCCCTGCAGTATGAATGTAGGTGTGTCTGGGTTCTGCTTAACGACTTCGCCAGTTATTTCCCCTGACCTTCGCAGTGTGTGTCCAATGATTTCAGTTGATGTGCGCACATTCGCAGCTCTGCCATCATCATATTCTCTATTGAGTATGTTTACTCTGCCGAAAATGTTCGTTAATGATTCCACGATCCTGATTCTTTGTTCTGTATCATTGTTCACATAGGCGAATATTGGTCCTCTGCCTTGAGATTCGGAGAGTGAACCGTCTGAGAATCCTGCTGCTACCAGTCTCGCTCCGTCGAAGGTATCCAGTCTAAAGGGGAGTTTCGGGTTCTCAACCGCTCTTTGATGTCCTATTGCTTTGATGGAGCTGTTAAGCTCGTTGAGATTTCTGTCGAGGTATGTCAGGATTGGAATTAGTTTATCAACCCTCATACTGTCCAGTCGATCATTTAGCTGCTCTCTCAGGTAATTGTTGCACAAGTGTGTTCCTCTCTCTTCTAACTCTTGGACGAGTGCGGTTTTTCCCCCTGCCTTATCTATTGCAGCCATAAGTAATTCATGTTTGTACTCTTTGTCAAGAAATACTTCAACAGTTGGTGGTAGTGCGTACCATGGTGTTTCGTAGGGTGGGCTTATCCTTTCTTCTCTTGGTATGTGGAGGAATTCTTCTCCCTGACTTGTTTTGTATCTGTAGAGGTCTAAGTCTCCTATCCGCTCCTTCTCTATTGTTGTGATTTTGTAGTTCTGGTTTTCATCGGTTATTGTGAATCCGTCTCCTTCATTGAGCTTCAACGTAGTCTTGTCCCGTGGCTTTTCTCGTACGCTTGCTTTCTCCTTTGGCGGTTCTGGTGATAGGACTATGCTGTCAGTTTTCACCCTCAATTTATCGGGTTCTTCTTCTCCTCTTCTCGTCAGTAGTTCGGCTGTGATGCTCTTGCCGAGGCCTATTGCTCCCTCTTCAATTCTTCCCGTTGCGAGTCTTTCTCCTCTATCTGTCTGGATAACCATCTTCGCATGGTTGCCGTCTCTTGCGTTGAGCCCGAGTTCTCCAAGTATGCCGTGGACTTGTATCTTCATCTCGCCGTTGGTCGTGGTCGGTGTGATTAGGATGCATTGCTTCCAAGGTGGGTCCTCAGGTTTCCTCACATTTAGAACCTTAACATTTAGTTTGTCTCCTACCTTGATGTCCATGCATTCAACGTATGCTTTCATGATGTTTGCTCTTGTTCCCTTTCCCAATGTTAGCCCAGCGATGGCTTGAACCCCCTGCTTCTCGAGCAGTGCCATCATTATGTCCCCGCGGTGGAACTCCACGTTTGCCATAGGGTTGAGCTTCAAGTAGTATGTCTGCCGGGCTTGGCTGTAATTCACTGTTGCGCCGGGGTTTAGGGTGCTCTTAGTAAACGCATCTAAACTGTAGACTGCTCCCTTCCACTTTACGGCTATGTCTTGGTCTTCTGGTGATTGAAGGTCTCTCAATGCTTCCCCTAAGTCCTTCCCAGCCATGCCTGATAGTCTTTGTAGATCCTCTAAGGTGATGTGTATTCTGTTGCTTTCCCAGCAGGTTACCTCGCTTTGAACGTATCTAAGCTCATCAGCAAGCTCGCGTCGGTTGAGGCCCATTTCTGTGCGCCACTGTCTAACTAATTCGCCTGCACCAACCACCCTAGCATCCTGAACTCTTATCTTGTTCAGTTCGGTTGCATCGGTTGCTTGTTCTCGCGCCGTTCTGTCGGGGTCATTGAGGCGCCTTATGTTAGTTCTTGAAGAAGCATCGCCTCCGCCTCTGGCAACGCTGCTCCTAAACTCGACATGGCGGGTCATTCTGCCCGCGATATTGGAATCCTCCCGTCTGGTGATGAGTATGTCGTTTCTCGTTATTCACCAGCAGCGTCAGCAGGCGATCCCATTTAAAGCTCAATAATACGGTTGGTCAGAGGGTTCCTGCTTGCCTTCCGAGGATGTTACTCAAATCGAGTGGAGTCTCTCAGGTAGCTCGTTGGCAAAGAGTCGCTTGATTTCCAACTCTCACCGTTCCAGTCATGCAGGTTCTCTTCACTCCTGTCTTCCCAAGTTCTCTCTCCGCCGCGGCATCGGCGCTCTTCCATTCGTTCTTCCTTCCCATAAGTCAAAGCTTCACCGATAGTTCCCTATTCTGGCAGCGTGGCCCCAGTCTGAGATTTGTGAATAGTTCTTGCCAACAGCCTAGCCAACCTGAGCGGCTCCGGAACGCCGCCCTCAAGTGTGAAACTATCTAGTACCCTTACGGCCTCGTCAAATTCGATTCCCAGTTCGCGTATGAAAACTCGGTACCCTGTCCTAAGCTCTGCTGCATTCCTGGTGCAATTCCTGTTGAAAGTACTTAGGCGCTTCTCCCAGTCCTGTGGAAAGTACTCTTTGAAGTACTTCTCTAAACCCTCGGATTCCTCGTAGGTTACGCAGATCAGTGGTAGATGCACTTCTTCGCTGACTCTGGCCAGATCCAGGACGTTGAACCACGCTATCACGCACCCGGCGATCATAATGAGGTTGACATCGGTTCTCTCCAGAGACTTGTATAGCTGCAGTACACCCTCGGTCGCATCCATTCCACCCACCGTGATGCCTGTTACTGCGAACCCATCGATCACGAGATCTTTTCTCATGACGATCCCGGCGAGGACAGATCTGCCCCCTTCTCCTTTGGAGAAACTCTCGGCTATCCCCAAAACCCGCATGCCTTTCTTGAATGGATGCAGACGCAACAAGCAAGCACCTCCAGACCGAAGCAGAGTACGGTGTTCCACTTCCACTCGAATTGATGCCAATCAGAGAATTGACTTCCTCAACTATTGAATTATTCGGTAAGCGACCAACGACGATTCCCAGGCGACTCCCCGTCTCGAGTGGAAGCATACATTTATATTTTGAGACCTACATTCAAGTAGATAGGGATAGTGGGCGGAAGGCGGTCTAACTTTGGCAATCCGCGGCATCGATGAAGGCAAACTAGATAGACTGAGGAGTCTGCTTCAGAACCTTCCTCAACTTGGAATACGGTTCTACTTAGTGGGAACCAAGGAAGGACTTAGCGTGGTCAGTGATAGTACTGGTAACATGCCCGATCCAGATCTTCTCTCTGCAGCTACCGCAACTATGCTATCCACCGGAGACTTTCTGAGCGACAAATACAAAGAAGGCGTGACAAGAGAGATAATGGTTCGAGTGGAGCGCGGCTATATTCTGCTTTTCAGAGTTGGCGCCAACCACAACCTCGCTGCCGTGGTCGGGGATGTGACTAACCTTGACTACTACTTGGATATACTCAGAAAGTATAGCAAGGCAGTGGAAGAGGTTGTAATTCCTGGCGAAGAAGTGAGGGAAGCAGAGGAGATGTTGAGAAGGGAACTCGAAATGATCGGCGTCTCCGCTGAAGGCAGAGCGCGCTCAGAGAAACCAGCCAGCGCCGAAGCGATGGATGATAAGCCCTCGTCGCCGACGAAGACAGGCAAGAAGAAGCGTGCCAAGGAAAGCCCATGACCATATTGGCACGTTCTTGGCTGATTCCTGCTCTCGATTGCCGATTCGATGCGTATTATTGTTTTCTAGGCAAGACTGGTTTTGCGATTCTTCTCGCAGGTTAGTCCAGGGAATCTGCGTGGAGTTATTTAATGCTCGAATGATTCACTGACTAGTGTGGCAGCCGAAGAAGAAGAAGGATTGCGGTGACAGTGGGGAACTGAGGATGTGCCCCGAGTGTCCTCTGCATAATACCTTCGCAATCTTTTCGTGCGATTATCGCAAGTCTATAGAAATCTTATTAGATGTGTGGTAAAATACTACTCGTGGTGAGTGTTACTGTGGTTACATCGCCTGCGGATCAGATTACGGAGCTCAGTCCTTCTGAGTGGTTCATTAGAAACAGGAATATCGCGGGTTTTGACAACGCGGCTAGGGCACTTTACACTGCGCTTCGCGAGCTAGTGGAGAACGGGCTTGACGCCTGTGAGGCATCCAAGACGTTACCGGAAGTGCAAGTTTCAATAAGAAGAGAGCAGCAGGATAAGAAAGACCCAACAGTATATGTGATACGTGTCGAGGATCATGGGGTTGGCGTCGCGCCTGACTCTGTCCCAACACTGTTTGGAAAGATCCTCACTGGGACGAAAATGTCCTTGAAGCAACACAGGGGGCACTTTGGACTTGGGGGGAAAATGGCTTTCCTATACGCTCAAGTCACCACTCAGTCTCCAATTAAGGTGATTACCTGCCGCATGAATTCTCACAAAGTCGCCACGTTCATGCTCAAGATAAACATCCAGAAGAATGAGCCTTCAATAATAGAGAGAAAGATAATTCCCGTTGCCAAGTTCATGGAGTCCCTAAAGAAACAAGAGGCTAGGACTGCTGACCAGAGCAAGGAGAAGAAGCCTCCCCGGAAACCGTCAAAGAAGGATGAAACTTGGCACGGTACCATAATTGAGTTATCACTAATGGGTGATTGGCAAAGGAGCAAATCGAAGATCCTCGAATACTTCAAGAGAACTGCGATAATCGTTCCCTATGCTAACCTTACGCTTGAAACCCCAGACCTTGAGACCTACCATTACAGTCGTGCGACGGAATCCCTTCCCGAGCCGCCAATCGAGATCCTTCCTCATCCCCACGGGGTTGATACCGAGACCCTAGCACGTATGATCCTGATCTCGAAATCGAGCACACTCAGTGACTTCCTGCTCGAAAACTTCCATAGAGTTGGGGAGAAGACTGCGGAGGATTTCCTGAAATTCGCCGAATTGAATGGCAAGAAGAATCCAAGGAAACTCAGCAGGGACGAGATCGTCAAGCTGATGGAGAGCATGGAGAAGTATGACAAGTTCCTTCCCCCTGATCCAAGATGCCTGAGCCCTATAGGTGAGGAAATACTAATAACGGGAATCAAGAAGGAACTTTCACCTGCCTTCGTAACTGCAGTAAGCAGATCCCCTTCGGTCTACGGTGGGCATGCATTCATCGTTGAGGTCGCGCTTGCCTACGGAGGGCAGATAGCGAATGGCATAAACCTTTACCGATTCTCCAACCGGATTCCTCTGCTATATGATGAAGGTAGCGACGTGACCTCGAAGGTCTCTAGGGAACTTGATTGGAGGAGGTATCACATTTCTCAGGAAATGCCGATAGCAATTTTCATCCACCTTGCGTCGACAAAAATCCCATACAAGACAGTTGGAAAAGAGTACATCGCTGAGGTTGATGAGATCAAGCGAGAAATAGACCTTGGGCTAAAAGAGTGCGCGAGACGCCTCTCGATATGGCTAAGTAAGAGGGAGCGCTCCGAATACGTGGCGAAAAGGTTGACAATGCTGAGGGACTTCTACGCTTTCATTGCCTCCACTCTAGAGAGATCCCTTTCCCGAAAAGTTGAGATCGAGAAACTCTTCAACAACAATAACCACGACAAGTCCAGGGTAGCCGAAACAAAGCGAGAAGAAGGAGGCGAATCCCTTGTCAACGGACAAACCGTCATCGAAAAAGTTGCAGCAGACGAAAAAGGAGAAGCGTAAATCAGGACAAGAATTGACCTCATTCAGCATGAAGACTATGGACACGCTGATTGAAGGGGCTCTCGCCAAGATCGCCGATCAGATTGACAGAGGCATTTTTCCAGCCATAGAGTATTTCGGAGCTTCAAAGAAGAACGTTCAATTCAACAAGGAACGCGGCTATGTATCAGTTGACAACGTAAGCTCGGAAATTGACGGCAGCCTTGTTGCAAGTGCGAAAACGCTATCCATGGTGACTTATGGATTAGCAAGATTCAAAGAACACATAGACAATAATATGTCGATGAGCCTGAGGGACTTCTACTATCTCTTCAAGGTGAAGGAGATTATTGACCTACTGAAGATAGAGGATCAGCACGAGACTGATTCAATCATCAACTTGTCGGAACGTATCATAAGGCATGGAGGACAGTCTGTTCCAAGAGAGGAGTTCGGGGTAGTATCGTCTCCGAAGGGCACGTTCTATGGAGACATCGCGATAACAGACTCAAGCGGCAAACGAGTCAGGTGCTCAGAAGTCGGAGAGTGGGGTTACTTCATAAGCAGTCGCCCCTTCGACATCGCAATCCACGAGATCAATATAAAGGCCGCCGTATTCGTGGAGAAAGAAGCTTTTGCTAGAACTCTCATTGAGCTTAGAATACCGGAGCTACTGAAGATAGGTGTTGGCGCTCTGTTTGGGCAACCAGGCAGGAATATGCGCGGCTGGATCAGGCGACTAGCAGACGAAGGTGTTCCGATCCTAGGCATGGTGGATCTGTCGCCATGGAGTATTCGAATATTCTCAACAATTAGGAATAATAGCATAGAGCTCTCCAATATCCGGGGACTTGCAACACCTGAGGCCAAGTTAATTGGTCTACATACATCCGATTTCTTTGGGCAGAACGCGCCGCTGAAAGGGATAATCCATGCGCTTGAGGACTTGGATGAACAAGACACGAAGTGCGCAATCCAGAACCGAGAGGTACCCGCCATAAGTGAAGACGAGTTCCTCAACAAGGAGAATGAGACTATCTTGGAAAAGAAGAAGAAGGGCGAACTTGAATCTTTCAAAGCATTCGGAGTGTCGTTGAAGGCCCTAAAGAAGAAGTATATTGACTATATTACTCAGAAGATTCAGAACGCTGGCGTGAAACTATAGTTGACTTCATGCGTGTCAACATCTAGCAGGACTTCCTTTATTCGGGGTTTGCGTTAGGAATTCCTGACACTCTTATTGTCGCGCGAGTGGCTTGCTGGCTAGCCAAAAAGGTGGTTGCTGAGGGTTCGTAACTTGGGTGTTGTACTGATTTCGGGAACGCCTGGCACAGGGAAGACCACGCTTGCCTCGGGACTTGCCAGGAGACTAGGTTATGAGTTCATAGACATTGGCAAGCTTGCAGAAGCTGAGCACATCTATCTGAGAATCGACGCTCGGAGAAATACGAAGATCATAGACGAGAAAAGACTAGCGAAACGCCTTGAAAAAGAGGTAAGGGCGACACACGGGAACATCGTTATGGCAAGCCATTACGCGGAGATAGTCAACCCCAAGCTGGTCGATAAGGTAATAGTCTTAAGAACCCGCCCGGAGGAACTGAGGCGGAGACTTCTCCAGCGCGGATGGAGTGTCTCCAAGATCGGCGAAAACTTGGAAGCGGAGATTGTGGGCGTATGTTCAAGCAACGCTCTATCAAGATTCGGGAGTCATAGGACCTACGAGATCGACACGACAAGGCTCCAGCCAGATCAGGTTCTCAGAATAGCACTGGAGATCTTCGAATCCAAAGACGAATCTCACACTGCTGGGTCAATAGATTGGTTGGCAGAGCTGGAAAAGGAGGACAAGCTCGGAATGTACATGCGCGAAGGATAGAAGAGGATTATCGCCACAGGCAGGGTGGTCCGAGCTAACGCTTAGCTTTTCGCGTCTCCTCCGCTACTTTGCTTAGATTCTCGAGTCTCTTGTACACCGGTGGGTGCGTGGAGAAGAGTTGGTTCAAGCTCAGGAAGCTGTTCTTTCTTCTCCCGGTTTCCATGGCGGTGGCTATCTCTTTGTCCGTCAACATTCCATGGTCTCTGAGTTGTCGAACCTCATTCTGTGAATTCACCGGGTCAGCTATGAAAAAGGCACGTAGGCCCGACGCTTCGCCTTTGCTCTGCGTCAGTTTCGTCGATATCTTGATCAAGGCACTCTGAAGGCTCTTGGGATCCTTAGTTGTGACAGCGGAGTACCTGTCAGCCATGAACTCCCGGGTTCTACTCACGGCTCTCACTATCATCATGAAGATGAAATAGACGAACAGCGAGAGAATACCAGCTGCCAGAATCAATGTCCCCGCATTGTTGTTCTTAGAGTTCTGCTGTCCACCGCCATAGTATGCTGACATGAACGCCACTCTTGACACCATGAAAGCAAGGAGTGGTAGGGCGCTTAGAATAGTTATCATTATGTAGTCCTTGTGCTTCACGTGTCCAAGCTCGTGCCCTATTACACCTCGAGTCTCTTCCTCGCTAAGCGTCGTGAGTAATCCTTCAGTGACTGCCAATGTTGCGCCTTTTGCCGTCCTGCCAAAAGTAAATGCGTTGGGTTCCTTCATGGGGCTTACAGCTATTTTTGGATTAGGAAGGTTGCTCTTCTCCGCCAGCTCCTTGACAGTTGATTCTAGCCATGGGTTGTCGCCAGGCTTTAGGTACTTCAGCTTCATAACCCTTCCTACGATACTAGGACCCGTGAGATACTGTATCAGCACAAATATGATTGTGATTATGAATGGGTAGAAGAGCGGTCCCATTATCGCGTTAACGAAGAGGACAAGCACATTATTCAGGGGCACGCCTATGAACGGTATCGAACGAATAAGTGGAACATGCGAAATTGTCAGTATCTGGGCACTCGGCAAATACCCCTGCAGCAGATAAGTTATTCCCCACACGAAGAGGAAGAAAACTATCGAGGACAATAGGAAAGCAATGAACATTCTCAACTTTAATCTAATATATGCCAACGCTTACTCCTCCTTCTCAATGAGCAAAGGTTCAGGCGGTATTAAATCTTTTTATGCTAACATTCGTGATCCCTCACAACATTAAAATAATCAAGTTAAGCCTTTAATGCTGCCTACAGTTAGGAGAGAAAGCCGTAGTCCGTGAAGCAAGTAGCGCCGGCGGGTAAGTCGCAAAGTGTGTTTTTCACACGGTGCACCTATGAAGAAGACCAAATGAATCGTCCTCACATGCGTGTAATTGAATTCGAGCCGTTTTCAAATCTAGCCCTCGAGGTGGTAGTCGCTGACAAGCATTCCAGAGAGAATATTCAGCCCTTCAGCATTAGCGGTCATTGGCGCTTCAAGGAGTTCCGAGAAGATAGGGAATGTTGTTCTTCGCAACATAATCCAAAGCGGTTACAAAGGAAGAGTCTTTCCGATAAATCCGAACGCACCTGAGATCCTCGGTCTGAAAGCGTACCCGAAGATCTCTGATGTCAGCGAAGCGGTTGATCAGGCTGTCATAAACATTCCAGCCGAGTCTGTTCCTGAATCATTAGTTGAGTGCGGAGAAAAGGGCGTAAAGAGCGTTGTCGTAATTACAGCCGGCTTCAAGGAGGTCGGGTACGAAGGCGCCCAACTCGAGAGGCAGACAGTAGAGGTTTGTAGAAAGTACGGCATGCGCATGCTTGGGCCGAACGTAGTAGGGTATATAGATACATGGACACCAATCAACGCGACATTTGCCCCAAATATGGCCTTAAGGGGGAATATTGGTCTCGTCTCGCAGTCAGGAGCCTTATGCACATCCATTCTCGACTGGTCTCGCGAAGTGGGGATAGGATTCTCGAAGTTCATCAGTGTAGGCAACAAAGCTGACCTCACGGAGTCAGACATGCTTGAAATCATGTCCTCAGATCCCAAGACGCGCGTCATAGTTCTCTACATAGAATCAGTTGTCAATGGACCCAGGTTCATCGAAGTTGCTCGAAGAGTTACTAGGAATAAACCGGTTGTAGTACTGAAGTCAGGGGTGTCAGAGGCAGGTGCGCGAGCTGCGTCATCACATACAGGCGCCCTTGCAGGTAGCGACATCGGGGTAGAAACCTCCTTCAACCAATTAGGCGTCTTGCGGGCACACTCCTTAGGTCAGCTATTCGATCTCGCAATCACACTATCGACCCAGCCAATCCCGAAAGGGGATGATGTGGCAGTAGTTACGAACGCTGGGGGCCCAGGTGTTCTGTCTGCGGATGCCGCAGAAATGATAGGATTGAGAATGACATCACTTACGACGGAAACGATAACGGCTCTGCGCGAGAACCTGCCTTCAGAGGCTGCGGTCAATAACCCCGTTGACGTAGTCGGTGATGCCGACATCAAACGCTATGAGTTTGCGCTCAGAACAGTTCTGAAAGATCCAAACGTACACAACGTAATCGCGATGATAGCTCCAGTTGCCGTCCTTCCACCCGAGAAGCTGGCTGAGCTCCTCATATCAATAAAGAAGGAGGGCGTCGACAAGCCACTGATAGGCGTACTCGTGGGAGGAGGAACAATGAGAAAGGCTCGCGAGAGCCTCATGTCTTCGGGTGTTCCAACATTTACGTTTCCAGAGGAAGCCATGCAGACGATCCTCGGTCTGACAAAATACGCGAAAATCCTAGAGATCCCAGCTGAGGAGGAGACACCGAAATTCAGCATAAACAAGGACAAGATAAGGAGCATAATAGACGGCGCATGGAAGGATGGTAGGACATCGCTCCTTGGGTCTGAATCCTTCGCAATCGCGGAAGCTTGTGGCATGAGCGCTCCCCCAACCAGACTTGCTACCACATCGAAACAGGCAGCAGAATTGGCAGAAGAGATGGGCTACCCTATCGCCCTCAAAGTATCTTCACCGCAGATTCTGCATAAGACAGATGTCGGGGGAGTCAAACTCAATCTGGGCTCCGCCAAGGAGGTCGAAGTCGCATTCACACAGATAATGGATCTCGTATCGTCAAGATTCCCCGATGCTAGGATATATGGCTGTGACCTGCAAAAGATGGTTAAGCCAGGCTTTGAACTGATAATGGGCTCCACAAAAGACTTGGTATTCGGTCCTCTAGTCATGTTTGGTTTAGGAGGAATATTCGCCAACTTCCTGAAGGATGTCGCGTTTGGGCTGGCACCAATCAGCCAGAGGGTTGCCAAAGAGATGATTGCCCGTACCAAAGCATTCTCGATACTCAGAGGAGCGAGAGGAATAAAGCCCTACGACGTGGACGCGATATCGGAGATGCTCCTCAGACTCTCACAACTTGTCACAGAATTCCCTGAAATAACTGAAGCCGACATCAACCCCGTGTTCGCCTATCCTGCCGGCCAAGGATGCATAGCACTGGATGTGAAACTGATTGTAAGCGGAAAGAGCTTGTAGAGTATTCGGACGGAGAAGAGCCCAGTAACCCCAACGCGTGGTTTGCACAACCAGAAACACTTAAAGAGAGAGGAGGTGCAGAATGAAGCAAAATAGAGACGCCACGAGGCTAAGATAGAAGTCAGGAAGCGGACGAACAGTGCCCCATGTGCATCTTGAAATGAAATCCAGTGAGGTTCTTTGGAGGCTCAGGAACAAGAAAGCCTCTGCCACTTTCGTCGCATACTGTTTTTCATGAGAAATTATCGCTTCCTTTCCTCTGCTGGCCCCCTTTTGGGATATGAGCTGTTTCCCGAAGTTTCGCTTTTTTTCCAGTAGCGATTTTCATTTGTCTTATGATTTCAGCGGTTTTCTCCTCGAAGTCCGAGTAAGTGATCACTTTGATGAGGAGTTCTGAAAGGCATTTACTCGCATATCTTATATGCGCGATCTGATGTTACTACGTAGATTCCGTAACCGGAATCAAGGTAATCTTCTGCCTTCTTCTTAAGATGGTTCCAGTAATCAGTGCTTTCTAGTCCCGTGACTTCAAGTATCGTATGGCCAAACAGAAAGTCTGGTATGTACCAGTGCTCCCTGATTTTCAGGTTCTTGTGGAATTCAAAGCACGCACCATGGTTCTCTAATAGTTTCTTGACCCTAAGTTCGAGCATACTGTCTGCCCCTTCTCGTTTCGCTTCTGGTGAACCAAACCCTGTAGATATTCTTCGCTTGAGAGGTCTTACCTCTTCCATGATCTTCCTGTATTTCTTTATGTTGTCTCGTCGTAGCCTTCCAGCCAGAGTTGGGTAGGCGACCTTGTATTTCTTAGCTATTTGCGTGACTGGTAGTCCCCTCGCAAGTTCAGTCCAGACCGTCTGTAGATCGACGTTCTTCTTCTCTGCATGTCGATGTTTCTTTGCTACTCTCGTGTAATTCCTTGCGTCATCCCGCCGCAGTCTATTAATCAGTGTTGCATGGCTCACATCATATTCTTTAGCGACTCTTGTTAGCGACGTCCCTCCGTAAAGTTCAGTCCAGACTGCCTGCAGGTCTACGATCTTCTTCTCGGCATGTCGTCGAGTCATCATTATTCCATCGTATTTCATTGGGTCGTCTCGTCGTAACTTTCTGGCCAAAGTTGCACGATTGATCTTGCGTTTCCTAGCTATTTCTGTGATCGGCATCCCATTCTTGAGTTCAGCCCAAGTTGATCTTAGGTCCACAATCTCCTGCGCGTTTCGACGGGTCTTCATTATTTCAGCATATTTCCAGGCATCGTCTTGCTTCAGCCTATTTACCACAGTTGTATGACTTACGCCGTGCCTGCGAGCGATCGCTATTAGCGAAGTCCCAAGCTCCAGTTCACTCCATATGACCTGCAGATCTATCTCCTTCATATTCCTTCCTTTTCCTACTTCACCTCTTTCTCGCGGCATGTTTCTCCGAATTGTGCTGCACATGCGCATCTGGTTACCCTCGCATCTTCTTTTGCAGTCGGAGAGTACTTCTCCTCCTTGCTTGGAGGAGGAGACTGATTCACTGATGTGCGCACTTGCTCCTTGAGGAGGTCATCATATGTTTTCTATGAGACGATTTTCTCCGATGGCGATAGAGTGATCCTCCGTTTCCCTTGGATCTATTTAGACTCAACCAATCAAGTTCTCGAGCTCCGTCATATACCTTGATCATGCTAATTGGTGCAATTTGGCGACTCATGAATTTCTACAATGAATCAGCAGATCACGGCTTAAAAGACTAAGAATAACTAGTAATCAGTCATTTCTGTAAGTTCAGCCCGGCTCGGCAGGTATGACTTTGAGTGGAAGATCACCTTAAAATATGCAAGGATGATTAATCCCAAGTGTGACAAGGCTAAAGAGACTTCAAGTTATCACTGAAGGGTTCGTGATTGAATATGGCTAAATCCCTTTACGTAGTTTCGTCCAACGAGTTTTCTGGCAAGACTGCCGTTTGTTTGGGCTTGGCGCTCAGATTTAAGAAAGCCGGCCTGAAGGTGTCATACTTCAAACCCATAGCGCCCGCAATAAGTACAATAAGGGCGGGTCACCCGCATGATGACGACGCTCAGCTGATGATCGACACTCTCGGTCTGCCGTATCCTCTCACAACTGCAGTGGCAGGCTTTCTCGAGCGCCGCTACCTCGACAAGGTATCGCCAGAGTATAGAGAGAACCTGATGAATAAGATAGACAAATCCTTCAAGGAAGTATCTAAAGACGCGGACGTAGTGATAGTGGAAGGTTGCAGAAGGTTCCGGGACGGAATTGCGCTCGGCCTTGACCCCACTAGCCTTGCCAAGAGACTCGGATCTAAAATGCTAATTGTCTGCAAGGGTGGGGAAGACACCGTGGCCGACAAGATCATAATCGAGAAAATGGTAACCGACTCGAATGAAGTCGACTTGATGGGGTGCGTTGTCAATAATGTCCCAAGAACGATGATAGAACGCGTTGAGGGGGTAGTCAGACCAATATTGGAGTCCAAGGGTGTCAATATTCTTGGGGTGATTCCCGAGGAGACTGGACTAACAGCCCCATCAGTAGCAGATATCCAAGCAGCACTTCAGGGCGAGGTGCTGGCAGGCGAGGAGAACTTCGATAGGATGGTCAGACAGATACTGGTAGGGGCGATGACTCCGAGCTCTGCGCTTAGGTTTTTGAGGAGCGCGGAGGATAAAGTTGTCGTTACTGGAGGAGACAGGGCCGACATAGCACTACTTGCGCTTGAGACTGATACCTCTCTTCTCGTGCTCACTGGAAACATGTATCCCGATGTGCATGTTATCTCTAAGGCTAAAGAGAAGAAAGTGCCGGTGATCCTAGTTCCTGAGGACACATATGCGACTGTAAGCAAGATCGAGTCGGTTACAGGACGAATAAAGCCAGGTGATCAGAAGAAGATTTCCTTTGCAGAGCAGATTGTCACGAACTTTGTTGACTGGAAGCGCATACTTCAGACGCTCGGCGTCGAATTATAGACATCGGTTTGGATCGGAAAAATGAGTCGCCAATTAAAGAGCCTTGTTCGTTGACTCCTAATTGCTCATGAAGTGATCCGCAGACAAAATGGAATGTGACCAGGAATATGCTTTAATGCAGCTAGCCTCTGCCTACAAGGCTTGAGCGCAAAATAGAGTCTCAAGTTGAATTGGGCTGAAGAGCTTCTGCAGACGGATTGGGAATAAGCCCTCACGCAGGGGAGGTAGGATTCCTTGGCCGAAGTTGCTGTCTCGATGGAGAACCTAACAAAGAGGTTCGGAGACATAGTGGCAGTTGACCATATCAGCCTAGAGATCAAAAAAGGAGAGATCTTCGGTCTCCTTGGACCGAATGGGGCTGGCAAAACTACCACCATAAGGATGCTCTGTACCCTCCTTGAGCCAACGAGTGGCACGGCGAAGGTTGCCGGGTATGACATAAGAAAACAGCCAGCTGATGTCAGACGCAACATAGGAGTGGTTTCTGAAGGGGTTGACCTCTACGGCGACCTAACAGCAAGAGAAAACTTGGTGCTCTTGGGTAAACTATTCGGCGTGCCTAAGAAGACGTTAATGAAGAGAATCGACGAACTCATTGACTTTATCGGGCTTACCGGCAGGGCCAATGATCTCGTCTCAACGTTCTCGACGGGTATGAGAAAGAAAACTCTTATAGTGGCGTCCCTGATTCACAACCCTCAGCTTCTTTACTTGGATGAGGTGACGAGTGGGCTTGACCCCCAGACAGCAGTCTCAGTAAGGGAATTGACTCAGAAGCTTCGCGAACAAGGAATCACAATAATATGGACAACCCATTACTTGGATGAGCCAGACAAGATATGCGATCGGGTGGGGATCATATATGGGGGAAGAATACTTGCGCTGGGTACCCCGAGAGAAGTGAAGAACATAGCATCCAGCTCAGCTACGTTAGAGTTCACTCTCAACAGCTCGCCTCCCCGAGAATGCATCGAATACTTCAAGAAGCTCGAAGGGGTGTTAGCGGTCAACGCAACTGGTAATACCCTGGACTTGACAGTTCATAATCATGAGGCATCCGTATCACGCATCATAGAATGTCTAACCAACTACAGAATGAAGATCACTGATCTTGCCAAGAAGGAACCCTCCCTTGAGGAGGCATTTCTCAAGTTGATTAGCGATGCCTCGGCTAAGGAATCGGAAGGCGCAAGAAGCGTAGAATCAGAAGTAGAGCGCCTCCGAAAAGAAATCGCTGAGGCAATAGACAAGATCAAGTCGGAATAAGAGAAGGAAGATTTCGCACTTCACCACTTGTCGTGTTCACAAGGACAATTATCGGTGAATCTGGTGAGAAGCTTGGGTCGACGCAGGGGATTGAGCACTGTCTACGATATCTCACTGGTGACTCGTAAGGAGGTGCGGCAACTCTGGCGTGACAAGGCAAGCCTCACTCTGACATTCATAATACCTGTCGTGATACTGCTTGCATTCGGAGTCACAATCCCGTCTTCCTCATCGCTCGCCGCAACGAATGTTCCGATAAATACAGTCGTGTGTGATTTCGATAACACCACACTGTCACACGACTTCACGGCGATCATCGGCAACTCGACGTCGCTCTCACTGACTTTTCTGCAAGACGCCTCTCAGGCGAGATCTGGAGTTGAGTGGGGAACGTATTCAGCCGCCATAATAATCTACCAAGGATTCGCGGCAAACATCACGCGCCGGCCCTACCCGAGTAATATCAGCGTCACTTTGATAGTCGATGACTCAAAGTCGTACATAGTGGAGATAGTTCAAGGACAGGTTGCCAATGCGACTCAGATTTTCTTGGACCGAATAGGATTCCAATACGTCTCAACTTTCACACTTACCCAGGATAAGTTGAGCGGAAGGGATCTCTCATTCCGGTCAACGGCTGCCGCTCCAGTAATGGGCATCGCACTAGTATTCGGCTGTTTTGACGATGCGGCGGGATCCATGGCCCGGGAGCGGGAGCGAGGAACCTTCAGCCGGCTACTTTTGACGCCAATCAATAGACTCAGCATATTTATGGGAAAGACAATCTCCAGCATGATCCTAACTGTGGTGAGGACATCGCTTCTTCTTCTCGTCCTATTCTACTACCTCAATGTATCAATATCGGGTAGCCTGCTTCTAGTATTCCTGATAGCTCTCCTTATCGACACGACGACAGTAGCTCTAGGATTCGCGATCTCCTCTAGAGCGAAGAACACAAGGAGCGTTGTGATAGCCCAGATAGCTATCATGATCCCACTGATCTTTCTTACAGGTGTACTAAGACCACCAGAAGCCATGCCCGACTATGCGAGAGGGCTCGTCAATGCGATACCCTATACCTATGCAAACGATGCATTCAGGCGTGTAGTCAACTTGGGGCAGGGAATCCAATTCATATTGGGAGACATGGCGGTGCTCTTGGCAGCGACCATAATACTATTTGCGGTAGCCGCGACAATGATGAAGAGAAGCATAGTATAGGAAAGGAGAGTGGCCACTTCCATGGTTAGACTCAGCGGATCCCCCAGAAGCAACAGAAATGCCAAGAGACTGATCTCAGTGTCTACCATGGCAGGCATTATCCTAGTCTGCGCCCTCTTAGGTCAATTGCCTACCACCACCCCATCGCAACTAGCTCCTACGTCGAGTCCAGCAGTTGTTCCCATGGGCGGAAACCCATACTGGAACATGGTGGGAACAATGGTTCTTTACAGAAACGGCTCCAAAGCTGGTAACCAGCCGTACTGGGTCGCACAATCTTTCCAAGTGACGAAGCCGGCACCAGCATCAGTAATAGCGGGGCTCATAGTGTACGTCTGGTTAGCAAGAGACGTTCCACTGAATCAATCATTTCCGGAAACGGCTGACAATATCACTGTCCTGCTTGTCAACATTATGAATGGGACTCCAGACATCCCGAACCCAATCAGCAACCAAACGGTCAGCCCAGCAAACATATCGGCTGTAGGTCCGTATCCACGAGGTGTAATGCAAACCAACAGTAGCCTCGCTATCCGTCTAAGTTTCTCCGCGCCAAGCCCCCTCGGTTTTGCAGAAGGAGAGTATGCGGTCTTCCTGTACCGCAATAACTTGGGCGATAATGATGACTACCACATAGGGTATGCGTACTATTGGGCAGCCTCAAAGCTAGACATCTACTACGGCGGAGGAAGCTGGTCACTTGACACAAACGGGACTTGGAGATACTATCCCATCGACATGTGCTTTGCGCTAGCCGAGATCACTGTCCCGTGACTACGATAAGATTAAAAGCGAAGCAAAACTATTCTTTCCCAAAATACCTTTCGTTCTCAGGGGTTTCCCCTTAATGATATGCTTCTAACTTTTATTGAAGCTCTATGGTTAGAGCAGCGTGGCTTGCTCAGGGGGTAGCAGGCAACCTGCTTTGTACGGCGATAGAAGCGAGGGCGATCATGGTTGTCTGGAACCGATGATGAAGAATATTCCCTAAGGCGCGAGGTAGGCTGGTTCGGTTCCTTCTCCATGGGTTACGCCGACGTTGGTGCCGACATATACGTAGCCCTCGGATTGGTGGCACTGTACGCCGCTGGCGCAGCCCCAGTGGCATTCGGCATAGCGTCAATAACCTACATCTGTACGGCAATGGCCTATTCGGAACTCGCCTCGACATACCCGTACTCGGGCGGCGCCCACGTCTATGCCATGAAAGCTTCAAACGATTTCGTGGGTTTCATAGCAGGATGGGCGGTAATGCTCGACTATACAATCGACATATCACTTTTCGCGCTGGCGACAGCCGGATACATCTCTTTCTTCATTCCGGGACTAGGGACCCTGTCAATAGCGATTTCCCTCTTTGGATTCCAAATCAGCATTCCATATGTGGGGTTGCTCGCTTTCTCGTTAGTGATGTTCCTTCTCGTAATCAATGTCATTGGAATACATGAGTCATCGACGCTAAATGTGGTTCTGGTGTCACTGGATCTCGTTATCGAGTCAATAGTCCTAATACTGGGTTTCGCGCTCTCATTCAACTCTTCAACTTTTGTTAGTCAGGTAACGACACCTGGAGCAAATGTGAAGTACCCAGAACTGTCATATATCTTCGGCCAAGATGTGAGGGCAGAGAACTTCATCTATGGCGTAACGCTTGCTATGTCCAGTTTCATAGGGATCGAATCCATTGCTCAGGCAGCAGAGGAAACCAAGAAACCCCATAAATGGCTACCGAGAGCAAGCAAGCTCTCAATAGTTTCCGTCATAATATTCGCCGTGGGGCTTTCGACTCTCGCCATGGGTATGATTCCATGGGGCACTCTCGCTGGAAACAAGCTCAACCCAGTGGCCCTAATTGCAAGTAACATTCCTGTTGTGGGGTTTCTTCTCTCGATCTTAGTAGGGTTTACTGGAGTGGCAATTTGCTATGCATCAACTAACACCGGAATAATCGGCGTGTCGAGAATTGTCTTCTCCATGGGCCGTTATCAGCTGTTGCCCAGATGGTTCTACAAAGTACACCCGAGAACGAAGACACCCTACAGAACAATCATCATATTTGGACTAATAGGCGCCTCGATCGCTCTGGTAGGAGAGCTTCAGTTTGTTGCTGATCTGTACAACTTTGGCGCGCTACTTTCCTACATCATAGTCAACATTTCCTTGATAATCCTTAGAAATAGAGACAAAGAAGCCTACAGGCCTTGGAAAGTTCCGCTGGGCATAAAGATAAAGATCGGAGGGAGAAGGATGCTACTTCCGATCGTGTCAGTCATCGGAGCAATTAGTTGCACCATAATATGGCTCTTAGTCGTGACATATCACCCAGCCGGAAGACTGTTCGGCACGACATGGATTCTCATAGGCATAATCGGATACATAGCCTACAGGAAGCACGTTGGTCTTCCTGCTTTCAAAGCAACAATGGGCAAGAAAATCCGTCCCGGCGCCTATCTCATGAATGCGCTGGTCTTGATCAGGCTTCCCGAAGACGAGGAGATAGTTCTCTCGACAATCAAGAAAAACTTGGACCTGCGCCTGTCGATAACTCTCTGCAATTTGGTGGATCCAGACGAGTACGGATTGGTCATGGACAACGTCAAATCGTATTCAATACTGAGATCGCTTGAAGAGGAGAGCATACTAGAAGTGAAAAGGATGACCAAGAAGCTGAAGAAGATGGGATACAGGTCTCGTGGCAAGGTTCTAGTCGGCCATGCTGATGATGTGCTGGACAAAGAAGCCCAGTCGGACGATAATGATCTGGTAGTTCTGATCAAGAGAAGGGCTGGGAAAGCAGGAATGGAGAAGCACATGACTGAAGCATTCAGCGTCGCATCCAAGTATCCAGGAAAAGTAATGATTATTCGGAGGCAAGACTAATATCGTTTATAGATCAGATAGAACCAATATACACAAAGAAGATTCTTGAAGGGGTTGAGACTGCAATTGCCAAAAGGGATCTTGTCTATCATCAACATATTCGTTGAATCTAAGATGCTTGATAATGTCGTCAAGAGTGTATTGGAACTCCCTGAAGTGACAGACGTCTTCGAGGTCACAGGCGAATACGATGTCGTTGTCTTGGTCAGAACCAAAGACATACTTGAGTTCCGCTCGCTCATTAAGAACAGGATCTTGAAGATACCTGGGATAAGAAGCACCGTTACGGCAGTCGTGTTGTATGCACACAAGATGGGAGGCCAAATCGTCTCGGAGTGATATGCCTGTTTAGTTGGTGAACTAATGGGCGCAGAAGGTGAGGAAAAACTGGTTGCTGATCAAGGAGATGAGCATGCAAACAAGATTCTGATCCCGCTAGGGCCTACATTAGACAAACCTAAGATGGCTGCTGCATTACAGGCGTTGTCATCCTTCAGGAACCCACTTCTCGTGCTATTCCACGTGATTGAACTTCCAAGTAGAACCGCGCCCTTGGATTCAGCTTATTATGATAGTGAGTTCAAGGAAGCCGAGAAAAAGTACCTGCTTGATGCCACACGATGGCTTAAGGATCAAGGGTATCATGTGCAGACCAAGGTTGCTGTCGCTCGGGAGGTCACCGACGGGATCATCGTAGAAGCAAACAACGGCGAATATGTTGCCGTGCTGCTTCTGAAGAGACGAGCTGAGAAGGGTTTCCTGCGACGGCACAGGAGTGTCAGTGAAAAGGTCTCAAGGTATGTGGAGTGTCTCGTCATAACCCAGCTCGTTGGAGAAGCAGAAAAACAGCGGTCTATCCACTAGACAGCTATCGTGGGGGTTGCGTTTTTCCCTCGGTGAGCTGCTCCTTCATCCAAGTTATGTAGTGCTGGATCCCTCTTCTCGTATCGACTTTGGGTTGCCATCCGGTACGCATTATTCTTGTCGTGTCCAAGAGCATGTCGGTGACATCGCCGAGCCAGCCAGCTTTTCCGCCCGTATAGGATAGCTCAACACCAGAGATACCGAGTTGTTCAATTACTATATCTGCAATCTCGTTAACTTCGATTTGTTCATTTGATCCAATGTTGAAAGCCTCGAACCCCTTTCCATTATGTCTTTCGGCGGCATGCATTGATGCATCAATGCAATCACTTATGTAGAGATATGATTTCTTTTGTTTGCCGTCACCCAGTATCTCAAGTCTCCTAGGATCTCTCTTCAGTTTCATGAAGAAATCGTAGACGACTCCGTGGTTGGACCTGTCACCGAATATGTTGGCGTACCGGAGTGACACGCATTTAATCCCGTAGCAGGATGAGTAAGCCATCATATACGTCTCGCAGGCGCTCTTTGATGCGCCGTAGTTACTTATTGGTGCGATAGGACAGCTTTCCGGCGTAGGCATGACGCTGGCTTGTCCGTAGACTGTGCTTGTCGAGGCAAAAATGAATAATGGTGCTCCTCCTTTTCTGACGCCCTCCAAGACATTCAAGGTTCCTTTGACGTTGGTTTCGAAATCTTCGAGCGGTTGCGTTAGACTTAGCCTCACGTCAGGTTGCGCGGCGAAATGAAAGACCGCATCCTTTTCGGAACACAGCTTCGCCACGGTTTTGACGTCTTTCACATCCCCCTTGACAAATCTCAGCCTTTTCCTCTCAATGTGCTGCTTAACGTACTCCAGGGTCGATGATGACAGGTTATCCAGAATAGTGACTTCATTTTCCTTGCCAATTAGAGCATCAACCAAGTGGCTTCCAATGAAACCGCATCCCCCGGTAACGAGAACCCTCTTTCCTTCAACCTTCTCCATTCTTCCTGCACCAACATCAATCTCTTCTCAGTTTGAGAATTGATGAATCAGGCTATAAACGCTACTGCTTCAGAATCCGCTTACGAATCAAGAGCCATTCTTCTGGAATTCACGAAGTGCCAGAACTCCTCGGTGAGATCGCGGGGAGCCCCACTCTTTGAAGCATCGACCCTTCTCCGCGCTAGGAACAGTCTTCTGCTTGCGTCCAAGTCGCTAAAGTGAATGGCTTTTACCAGATTATTCTTTGTTGCTTTCGTCGCCGCGATCGAAGACACTATGCTGATGCCGATCCCCTGTTGCACAGCGCTCGTTATGGCTTCAGTGCTACCAAGTTGCACAACTGTGTTCAGCTGACTCCAACTGAGGCCAGCTCTGCTCAGCATATTTTCAATTTCTCTGCGCGTGCCTGAGCCTGCCTCCCTGGAGACGAACGGATGCTTCAATACTTCCCTTATACTGATTCTGTTCCTCGATGCGAGGGCGCTGTCAATTGGGACTATGAGAACAAGCTCCTCTGTTGCGATCTCGGCTATTTCGTATGGCCGTAGATCGTCAACTAGTGTTCCCACAGCCGCGAAATCTGCCTCGTTGTCCTTCAATTGGCTCCAAGCTTCGCGACTATCGACGACTTTTACCTCAAAGTTGACACTCGGGCGAATCGCTCTGAACTGCTTTATCATAGCTGGAAGCAGGTACTCGCCAGGAATCGTGCTTGCAGCGATCTCTATGGTGTTATCGGCAAAGCCCTTTGCGGTCTCTACTTCTTGGCGAAGCCTACTCTCAACGGCGAGTATCTCGTATGCCCTTCTCAGAACAAGCTCGCCAGTCGATGTAAGTCTTACACTCTCGGTTCCCCTCTCCAGAAGCCTTCCTCGGTAGATCCTCTCTAAGGTGGCCACATGCTGACTTATGGCACCTTGAGACAAGCCTACCTTCTTGGCGGCCTTTGAGAAACTCTTTTCCTCGCAGACGGCAATGAACGAATTATAGAACTCAAGTCTCAAGGACAAGCTATCAGACATGCCGGATCAACCTGCGAAATGACAATTTCCCAGAATCGGTCTCTTCAGTCGTGACTAGCCTAGCAGGGCAGATCCGCTTCATCGGCGCTCCGTATTCCCTGACCGGATTTCCTTCTGATGACTATCCTGTAAGTCCCTTTTTCCTCCTCAACCTTCAGAGTCTCATTTCCGGTTCTCTCGGCAAGTTGCCGTATGTTATCTTTCGACTGTGGAAAGTCACTAAGGACCTCAAGGACTTCGCCTTCGCTCATCGATTCTAGCTTTCTCTTCGTCAATAGCAGAGGGATTGGACAGATCTTACCTCTGACGTCAAGCGTTTCCCTTTTCATCGATGATGCCCCTAGGTAGCCCTATTAGCTTACTTCATTAACGCAGCACAAAACCTAATAGAACAAGATTGGCAACTTGGCAATAAATATCTTTGTCTCCATGTCAAAACAGAGACAGCGAAAACTGTCTCTCCTTTTTCAACCCTGGTCTTTCTCGAGTAATCCTACGTTATCGAGGAGCCTTTTCAGAGTTTCATCAAGCGCCTCATGAATTACTCTTGTCCCTGCTAGCACCTCCATGAAGCCGGTTTCACTTGAGTATCGAGGTACCATGTGCGCATGCAGGTGCGAGACGCTGGCGCCAGCGGCGCGGCCTTGGTTTATTCCCATGTTAATTCCCTCAGGGGCGTACGTCTTCTCAATTAGAATAGAACTTCTCTTGATTAGCTTGAAAAACGAGGCGAGAGCCGTATCACCAAGCTCTGAGAGCTTCTCAACGTGGTTCTTCGGAAAGATGAGCAGATGACCAGGGTTGTACGGGAACCTATTCAGAACAACCATGTTCTCCTTATCATCGAATACCACTCTAGTTTCGACTTGCTTGTCTCTTCTCGCCATAGCGCACAGCAGACAGTCAACCTTCGGTCTATCAAGTCCTCTGGAATACCTAGCTTTCTCAGGGACAGATATGTACGATCGAAACCGATTCTCACCCATGAACCTCACCAGCTATCAACGGAATAATGAAATATGAATCTCGAATAATAAGTTAACTACTGACCCATCATGCTGTCACTTAAGAACGGGTGCCGACGAAAAAGAAGAAAAACTCTCCTCCAAAAAAGGAGGAAGGTTTAGGGGTTATCTACTCTAAGCTGATTTCGGGCGTGTATCTCAGAATTCTCCGCCGCCCATTCCACCCATTCCTGGAGGCATTCCTCCGCCAGGACCACCAGGACCGCCGGGCATTCCGCCAGCCGTTGCCTTTGAAGCTATGACGTCGTCGATTTTGAGGATCATCTCTGCTACTTCTGACGCCGATTTTATCGCTTGCTCTGTGACTCTGAGTGGTTCTATGACATTCTCCTTGAGCATATCAGCTGTTTTTCCTGTGAAGACGTTGACGCCGAACCATTTGTTTACGGGTTTCTCGTGCTTTGCTCTGAGATCCACTAGTATGTCGAGCTGGTCATAGCCACCGTTCTCCGCCAGTGTTTTGGGTATGACCTCCATGGCATCTGCGAAGGCTTCTATTGCAAGCTGCTCTTTTCCTCCAGCTTCGGCAAACCCCCTCAAGTGTTTGGATATCTCCATCTGAGGCGCTCCGCCGCCTGCTAGTATCTTTCCGTCTTCGATGGCGTCTCTTGTAACGCACAGAGCGTCATGCATTGAACGTTCTGCTTCGTCAACAACGTGTTCCGTCCCGCCTCTGATGAGGATGGTGACTGCCCGAGGTTCCTTGCACTCCCTGACATACGTGAGTTTGTCCTCACCAATTCTGACTTCCTCGACTAGACCCGCTTCTCCAAGCTGGTCTGCGGACAAGTCGTCAAGGTTTGTGACTATTTTTCCGCCAGTCGCCTTGGCAAGCTTCTCCATGTCAGATTTCTTGGCTCTGCGGATGGCCATAATCTCTGCCTTTGCTAGGTAGTGCTGTGCTAGGTCGTCGATTCCTTTCTGGCAGATGACTACATTAGCCTCGGTTGCTGCAACCTTGTCGACCATTTCCTTGAGCATCTTTTCCTCTTCATCTAGGAAGGCTTTCATCTGGGACGGATCAGTTATTCTGATCTCGGCATCCATCTCTGTTTTCTCGATTTCTAAGGGTGCATCGAGTAGCGCTATTCTTGCATTCTTGATTCTCTTTGGCATTCTCGCATGGACGACTTCCTTGTCGATAATCATGCCATTTACGAGCTCTGTCTCAAACAGGCTCTTGCCCTGCTTCTTGATTACGTTGATCAGTTCGATGTCGGCTCTGATCTTGTCTCCACGTTTCTCTGCGATTGCTGAAACAGCATCGACTGCTATTTGTCCGAAGTGTTCCCTTGCACCAGTCACTCCCTTCGTGTTTAGGGATGTCATGGCTACCTTCTTAAGAGCGTCTTTGTCTTCAGGTTCAATTGGTATAGCGATGCTTTCAATGTACTTGCATGATTCGTCAGCGGCTTTCTTATAACCTGAAACTATTGTTATCGGGTGGATGTCCTTATCAAGCAGCTCTTCCGCTTTTCTTAGCAGTTCACCCGCGATAATCACTGCTGTAGTGGTCCCGTCACCAACTTCATCATCTTGGGTTTTTGCAACCTCAACGATCATCTTTGCCGCTGGATGTTGCACATCTATTTCCTTAAGTATTGTTGCTCCGTCGTTCGTTAGTGTCACATCTCCAAGGCTGTCGACAAGCATCTTGTCCATTCCACGCGGACCAAGTGAAGTTTTTATTGCCTCTGCTATGACTTTTGCAGCTAGGATGTTTGAAGACTGGGCATCCCTGCCACGGTTTCTGCTTGTTCCCTCCTTTAGGATCAAGACAGGAGTTCCACCAAGTTGTGCAGACATTCTATATCACACTCCTAATTCCCTAGTATTGATCTAGTCTTCTTCTCCTCCGGCTCCGCCCGCTGGGGGTTTCCCTGCCCCGCCAGGACCTCTGGTCTTGCCTGACGCTATTACATCGTCTATTCTGAGTATCATCTCTGCAGCTTCAGTTGCTGACTTTAGAGACTGCAATTTGACTCTCAGCGGTTCCAGTACGTTTAGCTCTTCCATGTCAGCTATCTTGTCTTGTTCTCCCAAGACGTTGACGCCAGCCCATTTTTCGCCCTTGTCGTGTCGTTTCCTGAGCTCACCCATGACTTCTAGCACGTCAAATCCGGCATTCTCAGCGAGGGTCCTCGGGATTACCTCGGTAGCATTTGCGAAAGCTCTTACGGCCAGTTGTTCTCTCCCTGTAAGCGTGTCGGCGTATTGTCTGAGTTGCCTTGAAACCTCTATCTCAGGCGCTCCTCCGCCTGGGACCATCTTCCCATCTTCAATGGCGTCTCTCACAACACAGACGGAGTCGTGGAAAGCTCTTTCAGCTTCGGCAACGATTCTCTCCGTGCCACCTCGAATCAACACGTTTACAGCCTTCGGGGACTTACACCCCTCTATGAAAGTCATCTTGTCGTCTCCGACCTTACGCTCTTCAACACTCTCAGCGTAGCCCAGATCTTCACTCGTCAAGTCCTCCATTGTGTTAGCGGTCTTTGCCCCTGTTGCCTTAGCGAGTTTCTCCATGTCAGACTCCTTGATCCTGCGGATCGCGACGATGCCTTCCTTAGCAAGATAGTGCTGCGCTACATCGTCTATTCCTTTCTGGCAGAGAACGACGTTTGCTCCGACTTCCTTGATCTTGTCGACCATACCTCTCAGTATGTTCGTTTCCTCATCTAGGAATGAGCGCATCTTTGTCGGATCTGTGATGTTTATCTTTGCTGTAACCTCTGTCTTCTCAACCTCGAGCGGGCAGGTGAGTAGCGCTATTTTGGCGTCCTTGACGAGCTTTGGCATTCCCGGGTGAACAACTTCCTTGTCCAGTATGATTCCGTTGATTAGTGTAGTCTCTCCGGTCGATCCGCCCTGCTTCTTGTCGACTTTGACGAAGTTTATATCCGCCTTCAGTGTCCCATCGACTTTCTCAGTTATCTGCTTCAAGGCTTTTACAGCCAAGTCCGCTAGGAATTCAGCAGATCCTGAGACGACTTTGCTTCTCATCGAGGTTACTGCTATCTTCTTCAGCCCGTCGACGTCCTCGAAGTCCACTGGCAAAGCGATTTTATCAAGAATCTCGAGGGACTTTGTCAAGCCCTTCCTGTAGCCGTCTAGGACCACGGTTGGGTGTATCCCCATGTTCATGAGTTCTTCAGCTTCCCTAAGCAGCGCGGCAGACAATACCACCGCCGATGTGGTTCCATCTCCAACCTCATTGTCGACTGATTTGGCAACTTGAACCATCATCTTTGCTGCAGGGTGCTGAACGTCCATCTCTTTCAGTATCGTTGCCCCATCGTTTGTCACTGTTACGTCGCCCATTGTATCTACAAGCATCTTGTCCATGCCTTTTGGACCAAGAGATGTCTTAATCATCTCTCCGATGACGCGGGCAGCCATTATGTTGGATCGCTGTGCGTCTCTTCCCATGCTCCTGTTCGAACCCTCCTTGAGTATGAGAACAGGAGTTCCTTCTCTTGTCTGACTCATATGATTCTTTACACCTCTGTATTCACTTATTCAAACTTAGAACTGAATAGGAACCGAAAACTGTACCTTCGTCCTCTTACTCCGTTATGCATCGAGATAGCGACTAAAACTTCTATATAAATCTTGTGTCAAGACGGCAAAATTATCAAACCCGGAGATCCTCGGAGAAGGAAGTGCAGCTGCCTTGAGCTGCGGAGAGTTACAGCGTCGCTTTCTACTTCGCGCTCTGGGAAGACAGCTCGGTGGCGATTGCCTCTAGGATGCAGCTCGCAGCCAACTCGAACACGGTTCTATTAGACGATATGTAACTTCCAGTGAGCTGTTTGCTCAGATATGAATCTTCGTCGCCAGTCTCGGTGGACTTCGTCTTGATAACTAGGAGGGTATCTGCGGCTTCAGCCATCGGAGAGTCCTCCGAGGTTGTGATGGTGACTATCCTTGCCCCAGCCTTCTCCTTAGCAATCTTGGCGGCCTCCAATACCAGAGGAGTCTTTCCCGAGCCCGTTATGGCAATAAAGAGATCTCCCTGCTCGACAGACGAGGTTATCGTCTCGCCTATCACAAAAACATTGTACGACAGTTCAGCCAGTCGCATCGCCAAAGCCCTGGCGACAAGCCCAGAGGGTCCCTCTCCCATTACGAATACCTTTCTGTTGTTCTTCTTCGCATCTCGGAGGAGGGTTACTATCTTATTGACCCGTTTTCCTTCAAGAGAGTTGATGGCATCCCTGATTTCATTAAGTACGCCTTGCGCCAAGGTGAGAGATCCGTTCAATGCAGGTTGCACCACACAAGCGTGATAATTTAAGCAGAATGACGTATGAACCTTCGTCGATGCCAGAGATAGGGGCGAGGTTGGTCTCGATCCATCACACCGCAGACCGATAGGGGTTTCAGATGATATAAGTCTGTCGAATTCAGTTCCTGGAAGTTGTTCTGCCTTCTTAGGAACCTTAATTAGAACGTAATCGCTCAATGCCATGAGAAATGTATGGAGCTGAAATGCAAAAATGCCAGCTGAACCTGCAAGCGTGTCTGGGTCAAAAATGGTCAAGGTCGACGAAAAGCAGATTGAACTAGAAGTCCTTTCGGCCATCGAAGCCGAGGCCCATAGACCAGGCGCGATCGCAAACATCCTGCGAGGTAAATACGATCGGAACACCATTGTGAAAACACTCGTAGCTCTTGAGAAGGATGGAAAAGCCCAGAGGGAAGGAGCGAAGGCCTGGATAGCAAAAGGCAAGGCAGCAAGTAAGGCCAAGGACAGTAAGAAGGAGAAAGAGAAGACCAAGAAGGATCAGCAATCTAGTCCCTGACGGGTGACCCATCTTTGTCAGCTGCCTGCTTCTTGCAGAGTCCCTCCTTTCTACCATAGTCTCCAGGGCTTGCTTTCCACGTAGCAGTTTAGTGGCTTCAGACCAGATTCGGGTATCCTTGAACTGCTCTTTCTACTCGATTGAGCGCTTACGGCCTTGGAAAGTTCTCTCACTAGTTGAAGGTTTGTGAAAACTGGTATATTGAATTCCACGGCTTTTCTTCGCATGACGTATTCGTCATCTAGCATCGATGCGTATTTGTCCATCGTGGTTGCAGATGCTATGTTAATGATGATGTCCAGTTTGTGTCCAGTAATGTACTCCACCACGTTTGGTTTTCTCTCTGGCTCGCTAACCTTGTAGAGGGTTGTCACTTTCACTCCGCTGGACCTCAGTGCATCCGCCGTATGTTCAGTTGCATAGATCTCGTACCCCGCTCCCTCAAAGGCTTTTACAACTGGCAGCATCTCTTCCTTCAGCTTTCGACCTCCAACGCTTACAAAAAGCTTGCCGCCATTGGTAGGTATGAACACCTCGGCGGAACAAAGGCTCATCAGGAGAGTCTCATGTAGATCTTCTCCTATGCAAGCCACTTCGCCGGTGCTCATCATTTCCACATTGAGAATAGGGTCCGCGCCGTCTAGCCGCATAAAAGAGAACTGAGGAACCTTCACCCCGAAGTGCGGAGGCGGGGCGAACCTCCGTTGTACATCGAAGTCAGTCAGCTTCTTGCCCAACATGAATGCTGTAGCAAGGAACGCCAAATTAACGCCGGTAACCTTTGAGACGAAGGGAAGACTTCGAGAAGCACGCAGATTGCACTCGATGACGTAGACTTGGCTATCCCGAACCAGGTATTGGACGTTGAAGGGACCACATATTCTCAGTGCTCTGGCGATCTTCTCTGTGTAATCTTCTATTGTGCTGATGATATGATCCTCCAGAGACGTGGGAGGAATGGTCATCGTCGCATCGCCACTATGTACTCCGGCCGATTCGATATGCTCTATCACGGCACCTATCAGCACTTCTCTGCCGTCGCAAACAGCATCCACTTCGCATTCTTTGGCGTTTTCTACGAACTTGCTAATTACGACAGGGTGGTCTTCGGAGACCTCTGTTGCAAGCCTAAGTACTATCTCCAATTCCTCCTCGTCGAGTGCAACACGCATGGCCGCTCCGGACAAAACGTACGACGGTCTAACAAGCACAGGATAACCTATCTCTCGGCAGAACTTCTTTGCGTCCTCCATGTCGGTGAGTCTCATCCATCTTGGTTGCGGAATGCCCAATGAGGTGAGAAGCGTGCTGAACTTCGACCTGTCCTCAGACCTGTCAATGTCATCTGCTTTCGTCCCAAGCAAATGAACCCCTGATAGTGAGAGTTGAAGTGCGATATTGTTGGGAGTCTGGCCTCCGACGCTGACTATCACGCCTGTCGGTTTCTCCTTGTCACATATGTCGCTGACCCTCTCGTAACTAAGCTCCTCGAAGTAGAGCTTGTCAGCTATATCATAATCAGTCGATACGGTTTCAGGGTTACAGTTTATTATCACAACCTGATCTACTCCAAGCTTCTTTAAAGCCCAAACAGTGTTGACACACGAGTTATCGAATTCCACTGAAGAGCCTATTCTGTAGGTTCCTGAACCGATCACTATGATCCTTTTCTCGGCAGAGCAAAATCGCAGGTCGTCCTCAATTCCACCATATGTCAAGAAGAGATAGCTTGTCTGCGCTTCCCACTCTGCTGCGAGAGTATCGATCTGCCTGACTATGGGAACGATTCCAAGAGATTTTCTGGCTTCCCTGACGTCACGTTCAGTCATGCCCAGACACCGTGCAACCTGGATGTCAGAGAAGCCAAACTCCTTGGCTCTACGCAAGTAATATGGGAATTTGCCGTCTTGGGATAACTGTGTTCGGTCTGTTGACCTGAGTTCCCTCTCCAGCTCGACTATTCCGAGAATCTTGTGAAGAAAGAATTCGTCTATTCCCGTCAACTTATGTATCTTGTCAATTGTGAAACCTTGCTTTAGCGCTTTCACGATCTTAAAGAGTCGCTCATCCGTGGGATTCGCGAGCGAATATTCAAGGTCGGCTGTGTTCTCTCTTTCCTCCTCATCGCGATTGCACACGAGCCCCAGCTTCCCGATCTCCAACATCCTTACTCCTTTTTGCAGAGCTTCTTCGAAGCATGTTCCTATGCCCATGACTTCCCCGACAGACTTCATTTGGGTTCCTATTTGGCGGTTGGCCTTGGGGAACTTCTTCAAGTCCCATCTCGGGATTTTTACGACGATGTAATCCATCGCAGGTTCAAAACATGCGGTTGTGACTTTGGTTACCTTGTTCATAAGTTCGGTGAGAGAGTACCCTATAGCCAGCTTTGCGGCTATGAAAGCCAGTGGATATCCGGTCGCTTTGGATGCCAGTGCTGAAGATCTCGAGAGTCTGGAATTGATTTCTATAACCCTGTATTCATCTGATGTTGGATTAAGGGCGAACTGGACATTGCATTCCCCGATTATGTTGAGAGAGCGAACAACTCTGAAGGCAACGTCTCTTAGCAGTTGGTACTCGTGATCGTTCAGAGTCTGTGATGGAGCCACTACTATCGAGTCTCCCGTATGTATTCCCATCGGGTCGAAGTTCTCCATGTTACATACTGCAATGCAATTTCCTGCATTGTCCCTGCAGATCTCATACTCTATTTCCTTCCAGTGCCCGAGGTACTCCTCAACTAGTATCTTGCGAACCATGCTCTGAGCAAGCCCTCGATTCGCTATGTCCGTGAGCTCTTCCTTGTTTTTCGCTACCCCCGAACCTCTGCCTCCAAGCGCATAGGCAACACGCACCATTACCGGGTAGCCGATTCCCTCTGCTACATCTATTGCTTCTACTACAGAAGTCGCTATCTTGCTTCTGGGCACGCTGATGTTCTGTTTGATCATCGCTTCGCGAAATCGCTCCCTGTCATCGGCTGTCTCAATAGATTCAATCGAGATTCCGAGAACGCTGACATTGTACCTCTCGAAGACGCCTTTCTTCGCTGCTTCGTAACCACAGTTAAGCGCCGTCTGACCGCCAAATCCGAGTAGGATTCCATCAGGCCTTTCACATTCTATGATCTTCTCAACATAGTCCGCTTGGACGGGTACGAGATATACCCTGTCAGCTATTCTCGGATCAGTCTGGATTGTGGCGATATTGGGGTTGATGAGAACTGTCTCAATTCCCTCCTCTCTTAATGCCTTCAAGGCCTGCGAACCTGAGTAGTCGAACTCTCCCGCTTCGCCGATCTTGATCGACCCGCTCCCAAGAACCATTACCTTCTTCATATCAAGCATCTTGGGCATATTGTCATCCCTCCTCAGCTCCTTTTTCTAATCCACTCGGCAAAGATGTCAAAGAGGAATTCCAGTTCGCTCGGTCCAGGTGTGTGTTCGGGGTGGTGCTGGATAGACATTGCTCTCTTTGATTGATGCTTGACCCCTTCCACCGTTTTGTCATTTGCATTCAGAAAGGAGATCGTCAACCCTGTCTTTTCAAGAGAAGTAGGGTCGACTGCGAAACCGTGATTCGCGCTTGAAATATAGCATCGCCCAGAAGACAGATCTATAATCGGAGAGTTCACACTTCTGTGACCAAACTTCAACTTGTATGTGGAGCCACCTAGCGCCAGAGCAAATATCTGGTTACCGAGACATATCGAGAACATCGGCAGATTTTCGGAAAGAAGTCTCTCCACAGTTTCTATCGTTCTGACGCAAATCTTCGGATCGCCAGGACCGTTGCTGACCATGAAGCCATCAGGTTTGTACTCAAGGATAGCGTCTGGATCGCTGTCAAAGGGAACCTTAACCACCCTTAAACCTCTCTCAAGCATCTTTCTCAGAATCGAGTTCTTGGCGCCACAATCTATCAGGGCGACCGTAGGTTTTCCAGCTCCGCCGCCATCACCGTAAATCACCGGTTCCTTGCACGAAACTTCCGCCACTAGATCTGTCCTATTCGGATCTTCAATGGAGAGAGCTGATTCAGAAACATGCTCAGAGTCTACCTCTCCGCCTTCATCGAAGACCTCTATTCTACCCAGCATTACTCCGCGTGTCCTTAGCCGTTTGGTCAGCGCTCTGGTATCTATGCCCCATATTCCAGGAATTCCCTCAGAGTTCAACCATGCATCAAGGGTGAGCGCCGATGACCAGTGGCTTGGCTCTTTGCATTCCTCGTGTACAACTAGACCTCTAACCTTGATCGAGCTGGACTCGAACCATCTAGGGAGACCCCACGAGTCAACCTCCCGGAGAAGGGGGACGCCATAGTTTCCGATTAATGGGTACGTATATACCAGAATCTGCCCCCAATAGGAGGGATCCGTAAGAGCCTCGTTGTAGCCATACATTGCGGTGTTGAAGACGACTTCACCCGAGACTCTGTGGAAAGCACCGAAACTGAAACCCTGGAAGACAGTTCCGTCTTCGAGAATGAGGGCAGCCTTTCTGTTCCCATGGTGCCCCAATCGATCCAAAAATCGCAGCCCTTGAAGTATCGTGCAAATGCCACTTATAAGTATTTTCTTCTTGAAACGGAATTTGGCCCAACTAGTTCTTGTTCTTCAACGACCTGACAGCCGAGTCCCCCTCAGATTTTGCTTGCTCCCACTGTGACACTATCTTCTGATAAGCGGTCGGGGATGGATCCTTCCTGTAATTCGAGAACAGTTCGACTAGCTTAGCTATGTCTCCCAAAAAGGGTAATCTCGAGATTATCATCTGCTCCTTCGAAACATCGACTTCGAGAATGACTGCGTTCTCCAAGGTCATAGAATCGCCTAGAACCTTTCTAATTGTGAGACACCCGTTCTTCATTGTTGCTTTCACGATGTCTTCAGCTATTCTTTTTGAAGGATCATCTTTATCGTATACAGTAAATTCGCACATCTTTGAACAACCTCTTCCAACGGTTTTCCAGAATAGCTCCGCTATTCAACTTTCTTACCGCCGTAGAAAATCCTCATGGCTTCATTAATGTTTTCCAGTATTTCGTTTGGGGTTAGACTGTCTCCGACTTTGGAGAAAGCAATGTCTCCTGCTTTTCCACAGGCGAATGCCGCAGCCGCGGCTGCCTCAAAAGGCAATCTGGTCCAAGATAGGAAGGTGGCTGCCATGCCAGAGAGAACATCACCCACCCCTCCTTTTGCCATTCCGGGGTTTCCCGTGAAATTGACCTTCGACCTGTTCCCGTCGCTGACAACTGCAATCCCGTTAGCTCTCTTCAGGAGAAGCGTGACTCCAAGCTTCTTCGCTTGCTTCGACACTTTCTCTAGAACTTCTTCGAGTTTATCTGTGGCACTAATCTCGGATCCCGTGAGAATCTTGAATTCTCCTAAGTGTGGCGTAAGAATCGCATCTGTGCCGCGCAAAAGCGATTCGTTTCCTACAAGTAACTTCAAGCCATCTGCATCTATTACCGTGGGTGTCTTCCTGCTACCGATTCTCTTCAGAACTTCGGTAAACCCTTTCCTGGTGTCATCACTTAGTCCCAACCCGGGACCTACCACTACAGTGCTGGCCCATTCAAGTAGTTCATCAATTACCGGAGTGGCTTCAGGTGATAGCACCTTGCCAGGCAAATCCCTGACTATCAACGTTGGGGAGAAACCTCTTATTACATTTGACACTGATGAAGGAGCCGCTATGATTGCGAGTCCAGCCCCAGTTCTCAGAGCCGACAAAGCTGAGAAGCAAGGGGCCCCAGAATATTGGCTACTACCCCCGATGACAAGGATCCTTCCATAGTCGCCCTTGTGTGAGTCTCTGAGCCTAGGCTTGACAACGCGCCTGACGTCTCCAGGTCCAACCACCAGTTCAGCTTCAGGCGGGATGCCGATTCCTTTCACTTTGATCTCACCTGTGCACTCGGGGCATGAAGGCAAACCCTTCTTCATTCTATGGAAGACAACTGTCGCGTCGGCGCGGACTGCAACGCCACTCACTTCACCTGTGTCTGGATTGACGCCTGATGGAATGTCAACCGCCACCTTAAGCGCACCAGAACTGTTTATCAGGGCTATTGCACCCGCAGCTGGCTCCCTAATCTTTCCCTTAATCCCCGTTCCAAAGATTGCGTCGATGATAACATCAGACTCTTTTGCGATTGCAGCGATTGAGTCTAGTTCGGACGAGTCTCTCACGACGTGTTTCCTTACACTGAATACCATCTTGTCAATAGCCTTATAGTTCTGCGAAGCTTCAGCCGTGTGGATCTCTTGAGGCGAACCCAAGAGTACGAAATCGACAAATGCGCCCATGTGCGCCAAGTGCCTCGCGGCGACAGAGCCATCTCCGCCATTATTACCCATCCCAGCGAACACTGCGATCTTCTTGCCTTCAACCTTATCGCCAAGCTTCGCTGAAACAAAGTCGGCTACCTCTTTGCCCGCGTTTTCCATCAGGCAAAGTGTGGACACCCCGAGATACGCGGTATTCTCGTCGAGGACTGCCACCTCCTCAGAAGTCATGAGTTCCCCGATACCCCAGTAAGTAGCCTTTGTTGCTGATTTTGAACCAGCGTAACTCTGTCCGGGCATTTGAGTACCTCCTGATGATCTTGATTCCTTTCCATCCGGATGCCAAAACCAGTCGGATAAATGTCGCTAGCAGACTAATAAGGCGCCTAGCTAATATTCTGCTTTTCTATTGGTAACTTCATCGCGACTTGGCTAGTTCATCCCTGTGAACCATGAAACCAGCGTCCCTATGCTTCACATACACATCCTTGAGGCCTGTTGCCCGAGCTAGCCTCGTCAGGTCTCCAGAGGTTGGAGCCCTAATTCTTCTCATGTTCTCGTCTCTGGCATGCTCGGGAAGGAATTCCTGTAAGGTGTAGCTTGCGGTCTTCTCTGAAGCTCTGGCATCATAACCCAGGGATCTCAGAATCTCACCTATTCTCTCGAAATCCCTTTCTCTATCATTCAAGGTTGGAACCACCGTTGTTCTGATGTCCAAGTAGATTTCGTCGTGCCTCAGCAATTCCTTCAAGGTCATCATTGTGTTGTTAGCGATTTCCCTCCCCCTGCCAGGCAGCCCAACCAGTTTCTCCATGAGATTTGGATCATCTGGCGGGGCTTTCAGATCCAGGGATATGAGATCAGAATATGGTATCAGCATGATGGTGACCCCATGCAGGAATCCGTTTGTGTCAAACCCGAATAGTAGTCCCCTTTTCCTGCAATGATTGCTGACTTCCTTAATGAGATCAGGGTACAGTGTGGGCTCTCCGCCGGTGATCTTGACAGCCTCTATTGTGGAGCTCGCGCTGTCTATGACCCTGAAAACTTCCTCTATTTCCTTACTATCCTCGGGCTTCGCTTCGAGTATTCTCCAATTTTGGCAGAACGGGCAGTTATAATTACATCTGGGGGTGAAGATTACTGCTGCAGGTCTCCCGATATAGTCGACTGAGCTTAGGTCAAGTGATCCTGCAACAAGGACTCTCATTTTCTTGCTTTTCCTCCAACGGAGGATGCTTAACGCGGGGAGTGAAGCAGAGCAAAGAGCTGAGTCAGTTCTCTGCATTGGGGCAACCAGAATCGCCCCTATCTGCGGGCTTACGTCGTTCATCTAGAGATATGAATACTTACGTGTCTCTTCTACAACGGTCAAATTTGACTAAGTGTAGATAGATGCAGAGCTATTCTTCATATCCTGTTGCTTCACTCTTTCCGTGTGTGTTGCAAGCACCTGCAGTTGCTTCTGGATAGTCTTGGCTTGCTCTAGAAGCGATTTGACATCCACGGTGACTCCACGAACATCACCCAATACCCTGACTATCTCCGCTGCCGCCGCTGGATCTGGCACCTCCTCCAAGGCTTCCACAATCAAACAGAGTCCATTAAGATCCCTCATAAGGCACTCATTCATTATGGCTCCGGGCATGCCTGCGACGAACCCCGCCTGCAGGCGTGGGATGTCGTGCTCCTTTAGTTCATCCAACACATCTGGTTCGGCAGCGCCAAAGACAATCGGTTTCTTCTTGTCATCCTTCCTCGGTATTCCTTCAACGCATATCAACTCGGAGGCGTCGTTTTTCTGGGACCACTCGCATATTGCATAGGCATAGTATGGAAGAGACATGCTTGGTACCGCAACCTCGGATATTACCACGACGAGTTTGCCATCCTTACTTGCATACAGCCTGATTGGAGCCCTCAAAATTCCACTGTAAAAAGGCGATATCGGAGGCGTGAACGGTGACCTTATTGCCCCGATCAAATCCATATCTAGCGTCTGTACCATATGATGTGTGACTATCGTTCCAACGAGTCCTGGTCCAGGAAACCCGACTATGACCATTGGTTTATTGAGCGTGACCTTCTTCGTCTCAACTATTTCAGCGCCACGCGCTGTTTCCATAGGCAAAACCATCATTAGTGCTGCACACCTTCATTCGTTTTCAGTCATGGATCGATGCTCGACCCATGTGAAGATAAGGATATAATATGTGGCTTTGCATTTAAAGGTAGAAGCCTCGAGGCGCTCATCAAGCAGCTTCTGCTTGCCAGCGTGATATGATAGATCGACAATGGCGACGGGCTCGTTCTCCGCCGGAGAGATGTACACAACAGTTGGAAGACAATACAATATCACCTTCGGATGAAATCGAAGTCCCGTTTGTTTCTTCTTCAGAGTTGATTACAGCGAAAATGCTCGAAATAGTTAAACTCAGCGCAAATGATCTTCTCTTCGACCTTGGATCAGGTGATGGCAGAATCGTGATTGCAGGCTGCCAGAACCACGGGGCGAGATGCATCGGCATCGAGAGGAAAAGAGCGCTAGTTGAAGAATCAACGAAAAAGATTAGGGAACTCGGTCTATCCCGAAGAGCCGCCATAGTCCTTGGCGATTTTCACTCAATTGATCTGGGTAGCGCTGACGTAGTAGTCTCCTATCTTCTAACGCTTGTCAACAAACAGCTTGAATCCAAACTCGATAGGGAGCTCGAACCGAAGGCTCGGGTAATCAGCCATGATTTCGAATTTCCAGACTGGAAGCCAACTGAATTCGTCGAAGTTAATGAAGGAATGCTTGACCATAAGATCTACCTCTACGTCAAAGAGAACGCCGAAGGCTTCAAGAGGAAAACCGGAAAACCGCAACCCAATTGGCGGCCACTGTGACCTTGTTCGGAGCTCGTCGGCTACTAGTTAGCCTACTTTACCAAGCAACATACCTTCAACAGTTATTGGCTCCGTCTTCATGGCCAATGCTTGAGCCTCGGACAGTTTCCCTTCACTCTCAGAATAGATCTCAATTAGCGGGTCGCCCTTCTTGACTATGTAGCCCCTTTTGGCATGGAGCTTGATCCCTGCCCCCTTATCAATAGGTGACCCAGCAGCTCTAGCTATATTCTTTATTGCATTGTTATCCACGCTCACTACGTAGCCATCAGCAGGTGACAGCAATTTGATCCTATGGGTGCCAATGGGGATATCTTCGGGTTTGACTCGTGGGTCTCCACCTTGCGCTTCTATTATTTCCCTCATTTTCTGTAGGGCCTTACCGCTTGCGAGTATCTCCTTCGCTCTATCTTGTCCTCGTCCCCTCGGCGTCGCACCGCTCATCTCAAGGAGTAGACCTGCCAAGGCAGTTGACTTCTCAATTAAGCTCGTGGGTCCGTTTCCGGAAAGAGCTTCAAGCGCCTCCTTAGCTTCCAAAGCTGGGCCAACTGTGTGCCCAACTGGTTGATCTCCATAGGTTATCCCACACTCAACTTTGACTCCGAACCTCTGCCCCAATTCAACGAACTCGCGGCCAAGGCTTTGAGCTTGCTCGATGTCATCAACTTTGGTGCCGCGCCCGACGGGGATGTCAAGCGTCAGGAAATCAATGCCGACTGCGAGCTTCTTTGCCATGATTGAGGCAAGCATTTGGGCTTTCGGGTTGATCTCAAGTGAATACTCGACGCGCATGAACAGATCGTCGGCGGGGGCTAGATTGAGTGACCCACCCCACACGATTACGCCTTTTGTCTTCTTAGCGATCCCCTTCAACTCGTCAGCCCTGAAGGAGATGGGTGCGAGGACGCCCATAGTGTCCGCCGTACCAGACGCAGAAGTTATCGCCTTGCTGCTCGTCTTAGGTATGAGAAGACCGGCTGACGCTACTATCGGAACGATCAGCAAACTGACTTTGTTGCCCGGAACCCCACCGATGGAATGCTTATCATAAGCAGGCTCCTCAAAATCAATGGTCTCGCCGCTACCAACTATGGCCTCAGTCAGTGACTTGACCTCATTGATGTCAAATCCTTCATACTGCTCAGCGAAAAGAAGACCTGCAAGCTCCAAGTCGCTGAGGTTTCCCTCCATGACATCCTTGACTATGGTGTCTATCTCATCCTTCGCCAGCTTTGCTCCCTTCATCTTTTTCCTGATGAATCCTATTGATTCAGGTGCCACCGTGAGTCCAACTTGAACAGGTTCGCCATCCCCGATACAGAGTTCTGACTGAACATTCCCATAGATCCCTATTTGACCTAGATCAATGAAGGACTTGGTTATCTCAACTATCGCTGTTATCCTTCTGTTGCTCGTCCTCAGCGTTACGCGATCGTACACATTGATCCCTTCCCGATCAGCGTCAGAACTGTTGATGAGGACTTCTCTTTTGTTAGAAACTATGTCCAATAGCTTGGCTCTAAATTGCACCATCGATCAACTCCTCTTTCAACCATCCTTCAACTCCTCGACATACCGCTCGGCCAAGAAAGCTGCAAGCGCCCCGTCGCCGACTGCCGTCGCAACTTGTCTGAAGGGTTTCGATCGGCAATCGCCGGCAGCGAAGACTCCTCGCATCGAAGTTTCCAGGTTTTCGTTCGTGACTATGAACTTGTTATCATCTTTCCTTACATCAATGAAGTCCGTATTTGGGTTATTCCCAACGTATATGAAGACGCCATCAACGGCAAGTTCCCTGCTCCTGCTACTGTTCAGATCCTTAACGATGACGCCTTCTAACTTGTCTTGCCCTATGAACTTGTCAACGACCGAGTCCCACAGGAACTCGAACTTGGGATTTGACATCGCCTTTTTCTGAATTATCTTCTCAGCTCTGAGTTTGGTCCTCCTGTGAACAACATAGATCTTCCTCACGAGCTTGGAAAGGTAAAGAGCCTCTTTGATAGCTGCGTCTCCTCCGCCAACCACACATACGTCCTTGTTCTGGAAGAATCGACCGTCACAGGTTGCGCAGTAAGATACGCCTTTTCCAATGAGCTTCTCTTCACCTTCAAGCCCTAGCCTCTTAGCTTGGGTGCCAGATGCAACTATCACGCTCTTTGCCTTGTAACTTGCGTCTCCAGTCTTTACCAGCTTAGCTTTTCCATTGTTTAGCACCTGCACAACCTCTTCGTTCACTATGGCTAACCCGAACTTCTTCGCTTGATCCTCCATTAGGCGAGTTAGCTCCACACCGCTTATCTCGGCAAACCCAGGGTAGTTCTCCAGCGTTTCTGTCAGTGCGATTTGGCCACCCGGGCAGAACTTCTCGATAAGCAGTGTGTTCAGGGCGCCTCTCGCGGCGTAGATGCCTGCCGTTAGACCAGCAGGACCTCCGCCAATTATGATCAGATCAACAACTTCCGACATGACCCACGCAACTCCAAGGTGAGGATTGATTGTCTGCGACAATAATAGTCTTGGCGCAATTATCAGTCATAGCAATCATCTTCCTGGTTCCATTGAATTGGCTGACAGCGCTAGGAGCAATAGTGCCGAGGTAAACATGATCCGTTTCAATAAGAGATCGCTCTTATCAGGTGGCGAGGAGATCAGAAGCGCCAGGCCGCCAACTATTCTCGAACTCTCTGCCAACGTTGATTTGAGGCGCTAGCTGCCAACCAGCGTTTCATCAGCGCTTTCTGGTAAATTGTCTTTCGAAATGGAGTACTGGTTCATGACGCTTTCCTTAACATAGATTGGGCAACTGGCTCTAACTGCCACGGCGATACAATCACTCGGTCTCGCATCAACCTTGGTACTAGCGCCGCTCAATTGAAGCAGAAGTCTTCCGATGTAAATACCGTTAACGACATCAATGATCGCTACACTGTCAACGCTAGTATTCAGTTCCCTGAGGATAGACACGATCAAGTCGTGTGTGCTGGGTCTCTGCGGTTTTGCCCTGAGGATAGCCATCTCGATTGACGATGCCTCAGCTGGCCCTATGAATATGGGAAGAATCCTTCCCTTGTTGTCGCTCAGAACTACAACTGGAGATGGTCCTCCCTTTGTCTGCGCCACATAAACTCCTGACACTGAGACAGTGACTTTCTCTTCTAGTTCTTCAGACAGGTCTTTCACCTTCAGCGGTTTGCAGCAACTTCCACTTGGCGGTGAACCTCCCCCGGATCTTGGTTCACGCATTCCTTCCAAGGAAAAGGCCAGGCTGGAAGTCTATTCGGGTTCAACTGACGAAATCGATTCGTACTTATTTTAATTTTTCTCTCATCAAGAAAAGGGAGGCTATGTCAAGTAGGTCGAGTCAAGCTTCGGTCTTCTGCTCGAGGCTGTTTCTGCCATCGCCTGGTACTGTTTGATAAGATCCGGCGTAATAGTTGGTCTTGCCTTCTTCAGCGCCTCCTCGAAGTCTTCGCGCTTTATCTCCTTAGTTTTCTTATCTCCTCTAATTGCAATCATACCTGCTTCGCGAGTAAGGTTCTCGATGTCGGCTCCACTATACCCATCGGTCAATTCGCTGAGTTTCTCAAGGTCAACATCCTTCGCAAGTGGCATTTTTGCCGTGTGAACCTTGAAGATCTGAAGCCTACCCGCCTTCTCTGGGGCTGGAACAAGGATCAAACGGTCGAACCTTCCTGGACGAAGCAATGCAGTGTCAATTATGTCAGGTCTATTCGTCGATGCAAGCACGACAACATTCTTGAGTTGCTCAAGGCCATCGATCTCTGCCAGAATCTGGTTGACAACGCTTTCATACACCTTGCTCCCCTCCCAGAGTCCACGGCGGGGCGCTATTGAGTCAAGCTCATCAAAGTATATGATCGCTGGCGCCGCCATTCTCGCTTTTCTGAAGACTTCGCGGATCATCTTCTCTGACTCCCCAACCCACTTGGAGAAGACCTCCGGACCACGAATAGGAATGAAGTTAGCTTCGCTCTCGGTTGCGACGGCTTTGGCCAACAAAGTTTTGCCGCACCCAGGGGGTCCGAACAATAGTATGCCTACTGGTGGGCGTATTCCCAATTTCGTGAAGCTCTCTGGATACTTCAAAGGCCACTCCACTGCTTCAATGAGTTCTTGCTTGACGCTTTCCAAATCGCCTATATCATCCCATTTTACTTTTGGTATCTCCAGCATGACCTCACGCATAGCTGACGGCTCAACGATCTTAAGCGCTTCTTCAAAGTCCTCCTTTGTAACCTGGACTTTCGAGAGAACATCCTGCGGTATAGCCTCGTCTTCAAGATTGATTTGAGGAAGTATTCTTCTCATTGTGTGCATCGCGGCTTCACGGCAAAGCGCCGCCAAGTCCGCACCAACAAATCCATGTGTACGATCAGCCAACTCATCTACAAGAACATCCACAGCGAGTGGCATCCCCCTCGTATGAATATGAAGAACCTCCCTCCTGCCGTTTCTGTCTGGAACGCCTATCTCTATTTCTCTGTCAAACCTCCCCGGTCTTCTGAGGGCTGGGTCGATGGCATTAGGTCTGTTGGTAGCTCCTATCACTATGACCTTTCCCCTTCCCTTGAGTCCATCCATCAGTGCCAGAAGTTGCGCAACAACCCTCCTCTCAACCTCGCCAGTTACCTCTTCTCTCTTAGGAGCTATGCTGTCTAGTTCATCGATGAATATTATTGAAGGCGCATTCTTCTCCGCCTCAGCGAATACCTCCCTGAGCCTCTGCTCTGACTCTCCATAGAACTTGCTCATGATTTCCGGTCCGTTTATTGATATGAAGTAAGCATCCGACTCGTTTGCCACGGCTCTAGCCAAGAGCGTCTTACCAGATCCTGGCGGGCCATGAAGCAGAACCCCTTTCGGAGGTTCTATTCCAAGCCGTTGGAATAGTTCGGGGTGCTTCAGTGGTAGCTCAACCATTTCCCGAACACGTCGAATAGCTTCATCCAAGCCGCCAACATCTTCATACGTTACAAGAGGAACTCCACGCGGCACCTTGAGGGATTCTGCCTGAACCTCCACAATGCTGGTGGTCGTTACTTTCACAATACCGGTTGGTTCTGTTGCAACCACGACCAAGCGCATCTCGGTTAAGGCGAATGGCGCCCTTTTCCCAAAAAAGCCAAACAGATCCTCTATCGAAGGACCTATTGGACTGGCGGCAACGCTTATTATATCACCCTTCTTGACAGCCCTGTCCAGTAGGTTGTCTCTCAACAATTCTCCGGGCGCGGATAGCCTTATGCCTTCCTCAGCAGGAGCCAAGACAACCCTGTGCGCCGCCTTATCATCTGCTTTCTTCACCGAAACAAATTCACCAATGCTGGTGCCGGCGTTGGCTCTGACCAAACCGTCCATCCTGACTATTGCAGTACCTGCATCTTCTGGTCTTCCGAGAATCACGACGGCGCCAGTATTCTTTTTGCCTCCAATCTCAACGATGTCACCTGAACTTAGCTTGAGTTTCTCCATGATCTTTGGGTCGATTCTGACTATTCCGCGACCCGCATTTCTCTTATCTATCTCGGCAACTCTTAGCTGAACTTCCTCTGGCATTATAGCTGACATCCTCCTGTGACACAAACAAAAAGATAAGATTGCAGTGATCTTATTTTAATGTTATTCCTTAGGCAGTGGGCTAATAAACCCTGTGAAGAGGCGGCAGAGTAAGTATGCATTCATCCATTCGAAGAGCAGATCGCGAATTCGACGGGCTGAGAAAAGAGCTAATGGAACTCAAGAGCAAGAAGAACGCCGTCATACTGGCGCACAACTATCAGAGACCTGAGGTGCAGGACGTTGCTGACTTTGTGGGTGACTCGTTGGGGTTGTCAATTAGCGCGTCGCAGACCAATTGTGACCTGATACTATTCTGTGGCGTAGATTTCATGGCGGAGACGGCCAAGATACTGAATCCAGAGAAGAAGGTCCTGATCCCAGATCAGCGCTCCAAATGCCCAATGGCAATGATGCTGGATGTCGGGACTCTGTTGAAAGCGAAGAGATCACATCCAGACGCCGACGTGATAATGTATATCAACACTCATGCAGATGTCAAGGCTGAATCTGATTGCATATGTACCTCCGCGAATGCCCCAGAGATAGTCAACCACTCAAACAAGGATACAGTCTTATTCGGCCCCGACGTAAACCTCAGCTACTACGTGCAGAAGAGGACATCCAAGAAGATAATCACAGTCCCAGAACGCGGGATCTGCCCGACACACCACCAGATCTCACTGGAGGAGGTTCTACTGGCGAAGGAAGAGAACCCCGACGCGATCGTACTCGCTCACCCGGAATGTATCCCTCAAATACAAGATAGCGCAGACGTCATCGCAAGTACAGAAGGAATGATCAAATTCGTAAAGAGCTCCGACAAAATCAAGTTTATCATAGCTACAGAACTGGGTGTAATTCATCGGCTGGAAAAGGAAAGCCCCGCGAGAATCTTCATACCCGCATCAGAGTACGCCATATGCCCGAACATGAAGATGCACACAATAGAGAAAATGGTGAATGCACTCAAATCAGAGCAACCTGAGATCCTGCTGGCAAAGACGACGATGGAGAGGGCAAAAGTTCCAGTGGAGAGAATGCTGACGATATCAGCGGCACTTGAAGCCAACAAGCAGAGATCACAGGTGCCATAGATTCTTCCAAGCTAGAAGGTTTCCCAACACAATCCCGAGTTGCGAGCCCACAGGCTTCAGCGACGGGTAACTTACTGACGCCGCGTTTTCTGTCAGAATCCCAATAGAGTTATATGCACGCCCTATTTCTATAAATCATCCGTCCTAGATCAAGGAGGAGAATAGCAGGTTGTCCGTTTCCGAGCACGTCAAGAAGATAGATGATGTCCGCTGGGAGATCCCAACGACATACAGAGAAGGTATGCGCGTCCCAGGGAGACTGATCATGAATGAGAAGGTCATGAAAGCCCTTGACAAGGGCGTGCTAGACCAATGCGCAAACGTGGCCACGTTGCCAGGGATCTACAGGTACTCAATAGCCCTCCCCGACAGCCACTGGGGCTATGGGTTTTGCATAGGCGGTGTCGCCGCTTTTGACATGAACAGTGGTGTGGTTAGTCCGGGGGGAGTCGGTTACGACATAAACTGTGGAGTGCGGATACTGACTACTAATCTCGATGAAAAGGATGTGCGACCAAGGATTAAGGCGCTCACGTCATCAGTCTTCGACAACGTGCCGAGCGGGGTGGGCGCCACTGGGAAAATAAGAATAGAAGCCAACAAGCTCGATGCAGTGCTCGAGGGTGGCGCAAAGTGGGCTGTTCAAAATGGGTACGGTTGGGAGGAGGATCTTGAGAGAACAGAGGAAAAAGGGTGCATGGAAGAAGCCGATGCTGACAAGGTGAGTTCTAGGGCAAAGCAAAGAGGAGCGCCACAGTTGGGGACTCTTGGAAGCGGGAATCACTATTTGGAGACACAAATCGTCGAAAAGATCTTCGATGAAAAGGCAGCCAAAACAATGGGTGTAACCCATATCGGCCAGGTGACTGTCATGATCCACACTGGTTCGAGAGGATGTGGACACCAGATAGCCAGTGACTACATACGTGTGATGGAAGGGGCTGCCGTGAAGTACAAGATATCACTTCCCGATAGGCAGTTGGCATGTGCACCAATTAACTCCAAGGAGGGTGCAGACTACCTCGCTGGCATGCGATGTGGTGCCAATTACGCTTGGGCCAATAGGGAATGCATTACTCATTGGGTTAGGGAATGTTTTCAGAAGGTGTTCGCAATCGATCCCGAAAAACTAGGGCTACATATGGTATACGATGTCGCGCATAATATCGCCAAACTAGAGAATCATGAGATTGAAGGAAAGAGTGTCAGAGTCTGTGTTCATAGAAAGGGCGCTACTCGAAGTTTCGCACCAGGGCATCCTGACATACCTTCCATGTACAGCGAAATTGGGCAGCCTGTCCTTGTGGGGGGCAGTATGGGTACGGCCAGCTACATTCTGATTGGAACCCACCTGGCTATGAAGGAAACGTTCGGATCCACAGTCCATGGTGCAGGAAGGACTATGAGTAGGGCTGGTGCGACGCGCAAGTATTCTCCTAGAGACGTTATGAGGAGATTGGAGTCCCAGGGAATAGAAGTTCAGGCGGCTTCTATTGGAGAGTTGGCTGAGGAGGCGTCTGAGTCGTATAAGAATGTGGATGATGTCGTTGACTCGGCTGACAAAGCTGGTATATCCAAGAAAGTCGTTAGGCTTCGGCCTCTATCTGTGATCAAAGGTTGACAAAAGCTTGCGGTATACTACCTTTTTTCTGATGATTCTCTTTGTATTCAGCGGGATGCTAATAGATCCTCCCCTTCTCCTAGGTTCCTCCTATGGTCATTTCTTCTTCAGAAATTCCTCTTCCAGCTCTTTATCGAATTCTCTGTCTTCTTCTGTGAGCAGTTCGTAGCAGCGTTCTCCGCGTATCTCATCTACGTACGGGAAGCACACTCGTATTTCACCTTTGTCTTCTGCAAATGAGATTGCTTGCTTTGCTTCTTCTGGTGTTAGACCTTCTTCAATTAGCGATTGCTCCATCTTGTCTGCATTGCAGAACTTGCTTTCCTTCGTATCAGATACCTGTTTTGCTTCCGATATGAGTTGGTTTTCGCTGATGGCTATTACTCCCCTTTGCTACTTAGCATTCTCATAAGTGCTTCTTGTTTTCTTCTCTGTGGAAACCCTATCTCGTTGTAGAACATTCTACTATCCTCTGACGAATTTGTCTGTAGCACCCATCTAAAGCCGTAGCCACCTTCTCTGGTGTATATCTCCCTTGGGTACTTGTTAGTGTTTATACCGAAATCATCATGGAGCATCGTTTCTTCTGACTCCAAGAGTCGTGGACGCTCGGGCTCCAACGCTTCTCGGATATCTCCAGGTAGGGCGCGAAACGCATTTTCCGCTTTTTCCCAGCCACTTGGAAATAGTTTTCTCTGCCATCCTTCGCTAAGTGCATCAACTCGGTTTCTCTGCTCGTCTGATAGTCTATGAGTTGGGTCTACGACTCTCGACAGTGAAACTAGCCCGAATTTAGGAGAAACTGACCCCTCATCGCCAAAGGCTTGTTTCAGCCACTCCCGTTTCATCTCCTTTGATCCTTCCCGTATGAATGTAGGTACGTCCGGGTTTTGCACAATGATTTCGCCAGTTATTGCCCCCGATCTCTGTAGTACATGTCCTATGACTTCCGTTGATGTGCGGACTTTCGCAACCTCTTCATTGCCGTATTCTTTGTTGCTTATGTTTGCTCTGCCGAATATGTTTTCTAGTGATTCTGCGGTTCTGTTTCTTTGTTCTGCGTCATTGTTTGCGTAGCTGAATAGTAGTCTTCCGTCTTGGAATGCAGGGAGTGTCCCATCTGAGAATCTTGCGGCGTGTATTCGTGCTCCGTCGATGTTGTCCAGTTTGAAGGGTAGATTCGGGTTCTCAATCGCTCTCTTGCCTCCCATTGCCGTGATGTGGCTGTTCGGTTCATTGAGGTGTCTGTCTATGTATGTCAGGATTGGAATCAGTTTATCAGCCCTCATACCGTCCTGTTGGCCATATAGATGGTCGGATAGGTATGAGACGTTAATGTGTGTCCCTCTCTCCTCTAATTCTCGACCGAGCACTGCCGCACCTCCTGCTTTGTTTATTGCAGCTTCAAGTAACTCGTGTCTGTAATTCTTGTCTAGGCATATTTCGGTGTGTGGTGAAAGTGCGTACCATGGTGTCTCGTAGGGTGGGATTGTCATGTTTTCTCTTGGTATATGAAGGAATTCTTCACCTTGTCTTGCTTTGTATCTGTTGAGTTCCAAATCCCCTATCTTTTCTTGTTCGACTGTTGTGATCTTGTAGTGCTGATTCTTGTGGATTATTGTAAGTCCTTCGTTCATGTCGAACTTTAGGGTTGTCTTGTCGTCTAGTCTTGCTTCGTCTTTCTCGGGTATTACTCCTTGTCTTGCGAGGAGTTCCGGGTTGCCTCCGACGAACGCTTGTGGGTCTTCGCTTAGCTTGAGAGGAACGCGTTTCTCTTCTTCGTGGTCGGCGACGTGCCTTACGCTTGCGCCAGCTTCCTTGTCGTGGTCAAGGTCTGACCACTCGGTCGGTGCCATATGCAAGCCATCTCCATCAGAAGAGCGTTGAAGATTCACGATATTTATACCCCAAGAAACCAAGATGACATGTGTCGTCGGGCGAAATCCACATGAGTCATCATGGATTAGGAACCTAGTGATGGAAGTCGTCAGGCGAACATTCAGCTATCTAACAGCACGGCATCAGAAGCGCGCGCCGCGCAAGAAGGAAAGACCTCACCTAGGAATAGAAGAGTCGAGGAAGAGACTAGGAGAAGACTCGGTAGAGTTACCCGAAAAGTGCCTCTCCCCCGATTTTGTGCCTGTCCAGAAGTTCTTGCCTCTTGGCGGCGTTCCAGCCGGCAACACCGCCATTCTTGCCGACAGACTGGTAGTAGCCAGTGATCCTCGAGTACCACTCCACATTCTCAGAGTTGCAGTTCGGGCAAGAATCCCTTAACCCAGGCGAAGTAATATTGCAGTTCCCACACACCGTCAAATCCTTCGTATACGCGAAGTACCCGATTTGGGTCTCAGTCGCGATCTTCCTGGTTAACCTCATGAGCGCCTCTGGATCAGGGTTCGATTCTCCGAGCCATATGTGGAACATGTTGCCACCTGACATGAGTGCCCAGAAGGGTTGCTCGACTCTAAGCTTCTCAGAGAGGGAGATTCGGGCTGCGACGTTGGCGTGAGTGCCATTTGAGTAATATACTGGTGCATCTGCTCCGTCGCTCACGGACCTCTCTTCCCAAGCCTTGAGATCACCTTTCACGACGCTCCTGGACTCCTGCGGATGATGAATTAGATCGGCTACCGCCATGGACTGGGAGCATGACTCTGCAGGGGTTCTTGCTATCGCCAGTAGCAGACCAGATTCCTCTTCAAGCTCTTTTCTGATCTTCTCCATTTCCACAACAGTTCTGAGCGCGAATCTTAGTGAACCGTTGCTTTCGTGTAGTTGCTCTCCGACGTGGAATTGAACCATCTCATTGACGCCAACTAGGCCTATTATGTAGCGAAGAGTCTTCACGTCCACGAGGGGCGGTAACGCCTTGCCGTCGACCTTTGGCGTCATTGTCATGAAAGGCAGGAGGCCATTCTTGATCTGTTTGTCTAGTAGTCGCTTCTTGATCTGGAAGGTCTCTATCGACATTCTCATGCTTTTCTCGATCTCATCCCATAACCGCGTATCGTTGCCTTTGGCAATGTAAGCATGTTGTGGCATGTTGAGGCTGACAACCTGCACAGCTCCCCAGGAGAAGTGCTTCCCGTCCGTGAAGTTCAGCTTATCCCAGAACTCGGGATCCTCAGTTGGAGAACTTGCCTGATCGTAGGAGCAACACTGATAGCAGCCTAATCTGACTCCGCCATCTTCTCCTCCACTTCTATAACCTGGTATCTTGTTCTCGAAATACGGGATACCGAACTTGGAGGTTAATTTTGCAGCCAGAAGATAGGACTCATCATATTCAGGGCGCATGAATTCCTTGTCGTAGACAATCTCCATCTTCGGGAAGAAGAACGGCTTCCCCCACTTATCTCCTTCCATTGCCACCTCACAAAGCGCATTGAAAAACATGTGGGTCTCATCTTCATAGTCGCCATAAACGTCATTTAGTAGCTTCCCTCCCTTGACGACGCGTATGTCCCTGAAGATCTTCGGGACTCCAGGGGGCATCTCGATTGAGGCGAATAGCAGCTGACCACCCCGAGCAACGTAGGCTTGAGTGTGCTCAAAGAAAAGCATCTGTGCGAGTTGCTTGACTCTTTCATAAGGCAATCCTCTCATATAGGGAGCGAAAAAGAGCGTGTAGTTGTACCATCCTTGTCCACCAGCCCAGTTAGTTTGAGCGGATGCCAAGGCTTTCACCGAGTGAAGGATGGCAACCTCCGCGTGCTTTGCTGGACCCGCAACGGAGGTTCTGGCACCCACGCCATCTGGCAGAAGGCCTCCATAAAAGAAGTACCTCAAGTCATGATTCTGGCAGTTATGGACGATAATTCCTTCCGCGTTTGAAAAGACGTGAGTATCGCTATCAACAGTCAAATCATATACAAACCCACTATAAGGCACTAGCTCCTTTCTTACTATTTTCCGTTCTTCTGCTTCATACGGATCGTTACTGGTACGTTCAAAGTCATCGGCTTCTAAATACTCATTCCTACCATCGCCACCTATGAATCTGAATCCTTTATCACGTAATTGTCTCAAGTAATTGCGCTTTTTCGTTCCTATCAAGAACATCTTCGTCTTGCTTGCTCCTGCCAAATAGGTGTACATGCTTAATGATACGCCGAATCTTCTAAACAGGAAAACCATTTGATGTGCCAAAACTGGAGAGCTTGTATGATACGCAAAGAAATAGGTTGTGCAAACACCTTTCCGTCTGACTCCTAGTTTCTGTAGTGAACCATCACCAGAAAACAAGCCAGACAACAAGCCAATAACGAACTCTTTGTTCGTGCTCAGTAGTATGTCGGGAATTCGCTTATTGATAGCTCCTCTACTAATACCAAAGATGTCGTGGAAGAGGTGATAAAGTGGCTTTGATGACACCATGCACTGCGGAGTCGGAGCAGTATGAGTCGTTCTGCATGGCGCCAGATAGATTCTCTCCATATGCTTGGAAAACCTATGCAAGATGTTTGGATTTGAATTTGTTATTCCCACTCCCTTTTCTTTCACAAAGTGTCCTTCACTAACAAAGAGACCTACCACTTCTCCAAGCTCCCCTGTAAGGGGGATTATCCGCTGCAGTGTTCTACGACACTTGTAGTAAGAAAAGGTTACGTTCGTGGGAAGGTGTATTCCAAGCGTTCTGATCGTCCAAAGCGGTATAGTCTTTCTATGTTTCCAGCCATACACCGTTCCTAGAGGCAAATTCAGTTTTCGAGCTATCCCATACCAACTCGAGACATCTTCTATGTACTTATTTGCTCCTTTCACATACCACTTTCTATCATCTTTTTCAATCAGTTCAAGCAAATCGAGATTTATTATCTCAGACTGCGGGTTTATTTCTTCCATTATCGATACTTTATCTCCAATCTCTATCAGTTCTGCCGCAACAACCCCCTTCCCTATGACAGGGATTGGATGATCCGGAGTCACTTTTATTGCATATCCTCCTCTACACCTCAACCGTATCAAGTTGCCATTGAAACTATGTCTATAAACTTTTGTTATTGGCTTGAAGCCTTCCGGAGTCGTGATGCAGACTCTTTCCTTTGGAACGAAAATCTCCCAATTGTCCTTCTCTGATTCTAATGAACATCTATCAACAAGGTTCTCAATTGGACTGACATGCACAACGTCACTATTTGTAAATGCTATCATTTCATCTGCCGCAATGCAGAAGGGTCTCGTCGCAAAGTACTCCAAATCGTGAATGTGGATCCTCTTCTTCATGTGGGCGTCAGCCAGGTAGGGAGGGATGACAGCAAGCAGGTTAGCCTCCTTCGCAGTCCTGTCAGCGACTTTCTTATGAAGAGTCTCTGGGTTGGGCTGGCTGTTGGCATTCTCCCGCGCCTCAAACCCTCTTCCTTCCATTATCTTTATGTAGTCATAAACCGGCATACCCACTCTCGTGTAGAAATTCCTGTAAATAGCATACCTGGGCTCCCGAGTCGCCTTCATGAGCATTTCAGCGCAAATCAGTTCCCTGATAAGTGGACCACTAACAAATGGTAAGCGCTTGATGTGCTTGTACACCCGGTTAGCTAGTTCTTCCGATTCCTCCCTCTTCAGGGGAGTCAAGTCCGGGTAATGCTCAGTCGCTAGGGCCGTCTCCTTTAGTAAGCTGTCAATAATCTTCTGTTTATCGAAGAACTCGATTATGCCTCTGTTTGTCCTGACAAGAGGTCTACCGCGCTTGCTGAGCTGAACGCTTTCAACCCAACTTGCAACATAGGGGTCATTCATCACATCCATGTCATGCTATCCTCCTCGCGTCATAATATGAAAACTACTTTCCGACAAACCTCGTGATCTGCTCCTTCCTAAGGCTATTACCTGAGTCAAAGATTTCATTCGCTCTTAGCACATCGTTTCCTTTTACGAGCGCTGGAACGGAATATATATTCAGCATCAAAGCGTCCACTTTGTTGTCCGCATCGTCTATACTGGACTCAACGTACTTCACGTCGATGGAATTCAGGTAACTCTTCAATGCTCTGCAACTTGGGCAATTTGTCTCCACAAACATCTTCACAGATCTTTCTTTGCTCGCCAAGAGTTGCCTCGCCGTCCACTATCAGTGAATCAACATCCCTGTTCAGGCGGATTCACCCTGGTTGTGCGTTGATACCCTCTACTTGGGTGAATTCCTTGGAAGATACCTCTCCCTCGGGTCCCAGAAGACATTTCCTATATTCAGCGCCATGGTTATATAAAATTTTCTTGAGTAAATCATCAACAAAAGCACGGCATCCAAAGCGGAAATTGACACCGAAGTGTCAAGGTAATACTACAGGCTTACCGGCACTTCATGGACTGCAATGACCTGTTCTCCAGACGGCTGCCAAATCAAAAAGAGAGAAAACACAAAAGAAGTATGGAGACGCTGGGACGTCAGATTATCGCTTGACACCTACTCCTCTGATTCCTCTTCTTCCTCATCCTCGAGGTCCTCGTCTTCATCCTCGTCTTCCAAGTCTTCGTCTTCCTCGTCTTCATCCTCGTCTTCTTCGTCCTCGAATTCTTCGTCTTCTTCTTTCATCTCCAAGTGATCCTCCTATCATGCTTATCGTCTATCTGAGGGTGGAAGAGATCTTTTGTTAAGGCAGCTAAGAGTTGTCAACCATGAATTAGATATTTTTGTTGCCTCAGTAAATGAGGAATAGGTGAGCTTATGAGGGCGTTTTGAGGATATTTGGATTAGAAAATTAAATTCTGGACCTTGTTGCACTCTTTTCACCACTTTTGAGCCGAATGGAGGTGGGAATTTTCTTCAATTGCCATTATCTTTGTGCACATGATAGTCGCATACGGAAATCTTCGAATCGATGGTGGCAATCTCCAGATCAAGGCTATGCTAACCGGTTCGAAGCTCGGCAAACTACTTATATGCAAGAAATGAGGTTAATAGCGGCAATCAGTTCGCCTTGCAGGAACCATCGCCTGGGAGTACCCAGATGACAGCCAATAACTGCTCGTTCTGCTACTTGGCATGCGTGCCTCCAAAGGTCCCGAACGGGATGCCGGTATCAAGCTATATGCGAAGCTTGGGCTGTAACGGGTTTAACAGGTTCTTCTGGCGTGTACCCACTACCAGGCTGAGGGCAGTGCTATCAAAGCCTGAACTCGCAAATGCAATTGTTTTTAGGCGATCACGGAAGGTAATTGGGCACTCAATAAGCGAGTGCACTGGCACTGTCCGGCTTGGCAGTTTCGTCATAATAGCCTATAGATTGAATAAACCCTCAAGGAGGATCAGAAAGGTTATTCAGAGGGCCTTGCAGAGAGCCCCATACTTCAAGCTCTGTCCGTCAGTTTACGCCTTTCCCCAATTGAAGAGAACAAGCATGACCACGAGTCAGAGCACAATCGGGCGCTCAAGTAAAAGGCAAAGCATCACTACTCCACGTGAGCTTGTAGACATTCTTAACGGATTCGACGCCAGGGTGTTGAGGCTATCGAGATTGGTTGTGCTAGATCAGGCGATGGAGAGGGAATTGGTCGAGCGTATGGTGTCGACTAGGAAGGCTCAGTGCCGCAGGTTGACGGAATCGTGCAAAAGCATCGTCTTATCTGCCCATCTGCAGAGAAGTGAGTATTTAGTGACCAGGGCTCTCAGGCTGAAACTCTCGGAGATAAAGTACAGGTACCGTGCAGCCCGAGCAGTCCTTAGCTTCTTGAAGAGACAAATGAACATTGATATGAGCGACGAGTTGTTCAGAGCAAGCAGAGCCATAAGCTCATGTCGTGACGCGCTGAGAAGTGCCGAAGAGATGCAGACTTCGACTCCGGCAGAGACAACCCACTAAACAGAAGCACGTTGCACAAATGTGGGCTATACAGAAAACGTTAAAAGCGTACTGTGACATTAAGGTGTTCTTACTATTTCACGGTCGTTTGGAGGGCTGGAATCAGACAATGGGAAACCTAGAGTTCTGCCCGAAATGCGGAAAACTGCTTCTCCCCCAAAAAGAAGGGAGAAAGACGATCCTTAAGTGCAGAACTTGCGGAGCAACGTACCAGCTAAAGGATATCGAGAGCTACAAGCTGAAGGTAGCTATTCCGCCCACATCGAAGGAGCGACTTGTTGTAGTTGAAGGCGGCGCTAAGAAGAAGACATCAGAGCTAACAGAGGACGAGCGGGTCGAGGCGTACCGTCAAGCGCTCGATTACTACCAAGAAGAGGAAGAATCACCGGAAGAAACTTGAGCTGGAACATTGAGGAATCCGTTCTCCGCTAAGCATATGCACCCTTCACGAGTCCGCAGCAAACCTTGTTCAATTGTCTTCTTTGGCAGTACTAATCGCCCCAGCCATCTTCATGATCAGAAAGTCGGGGATGGCCCTGATCAATGATTCCCTATAAGTTCTGCGACCCGACAGTATATCGGCGACTTTTCTGCTTAGCCTGCTTCTGAGTCTAGTGTCTTTCGCGAATGCGCCGCTCATGAACCCTCTTTTTAGTGCTATGTTCTGTAGCCACCTGCCCCACTTCATATCACTGCCGATAGCTCTTCGCCAAGCGCCCTCATATTTTCCCAGGAACCTTGCCGATATATCCCCCATTTCGACAGCCTCTGAGCAAATTCTCCCCGCAATTTCGCCTGCAACCATTGAATAATGCATTCCCTCTCCAGATATCGATGAGCAATGCCCAGCTGCATCCCCGACCACCACCAACCCATCGCCGTAGGTTGGCGAAACTAATCCAGATAAGGGGCACAAAGCCGCCTCAAACCTCAGTATCTTTCCTCCCGCTAGCTTTCCGCTGGCAACAGGATGCCTTGTCATGACATAATCTAGAAACTTCTTGAGGCTAGTATTCACCTTGGACAACAGCGCCCCAACGCCGACGGTCACCGAATTGTCTTTTGGCACTATCCATGCATAACCAAATGGCGATACGTCTCCTCCGTAGTAGAACTCATTCATATCTCCGATTCTCTTCTCGATCATCTGGTTGTCCATCAGTATCTGATACTGTACGCACTGGCCGAGTTGACTCGGTCTGAAGGGCGGATGAACCACAGTCTTCTTCACGATAATGGAATTAACTCCATCAGCAGCTATCAGCATCCCCGCCTTGACCCTTTCTATTCCGCCATCTGAGGCTCGTAATTTCAGCTTGTATCCACTCACACGGGCTCCTTCATCTGCCCTTGTCACGTCTACGACTCGAATGCCCGTGTCCACGCTTCCGCCTGCTTTCCTCACCCTCTCGACTAGATGCCGTGCAAGTGTCCCTCTGTCGAAGTTCCAGAAAATCGGGTGAGCGTAGCTCACCTCATCGACTTGGTGGTTAGGCAGGACAACTCTTATTCCCCTGATCTGGCGGCAGGCAAGTTCTGGGCGTACCTTGAACATTCTCAAGGCAGCATCGCGAAGCATTCCCGCACAGGGCTTCCACTCCCCGGGATTCTCATCCTGGTCAACTACGTGGACGCTGACACCCCTCTTCGCAAGGGTCTCTGCCGCGACCAAACCAGCCGGTCCTGCACCGACAATAGTGACTGAGGTCAAGGTTAAACTAGGTCTCCACCCAAGCGTTTCCATAAATACTGGCGGTAACTTTTGCGTGGACTCTATATTTACGCCTTGCCCACGCTTCGCTACGACATCCTTTTATCATGGATTGCCCTAAATTCTAGAAAAAGGAAGTTCCAAAAAGGAGAGTACAAAATTGATCGCGATACCTTACGGTACAGAGATACTCGATCTCATTCCGGTGTTTCTATTGATCGCTGGCATTCTCACGATCCTTTACGCTTTTGTTCGCCTAAAGGCACCAGGAAAGACAACAGGTGCCGAGACGCTAATGGGCGCAGTGACTTTCATCATAGGCATGGCGCTTCCTGTGGGTGCCGCTCTATGCTTTGTAGACCGTGCATTTGGGATCTTCACAGTTATCCTCCTGCTAATATTGAGTGCTGCGCTCGTCTTGGGACCGATTTCCAGAATCATCAAGAAGATTCCAACATTAGGCTTAGCCGCGGTGATAGCGTTGATCGCGTCATACGTAATCGCCACATTTGTGACCGCCCTCATTCCTCAGTCTCTTCAAACCTACCTTGCGGGCTATGGCATCAGCCACTGGCTAATGATTATCCTCTTCATCATAATCCTGGCTCTCTTGTTCACAATGCTCATTTTCGCTAAGGGTCTCATACAACTCACTGGCATGGTTCTGGGTGCCTGGCCGATCATGATTGTAATCGGTGCGATATGCGTGATTCAGGGCGTACTGCTAGCGTTTGGGATGAGCCTATCGCAGGGCTTTGAAGTAATCCTAGTGCCTTGGTAGCCATGGGATTTGAGGTACGGAGTAGAACTGGCAAAGGCAAATATCCCATTCCTATTTTTCGTATATGTGCTGGCGTGTCCTACAAATCCAGCTTGGGATAGCTTTCTTGTGGAGATATCTGGCATGTAAAGGCGAACACCGGTCTGAGAGAAATGAGGATCAGAAAAGGAATAGAAATAGTGGAGAATCATCCTGCCCTATTCGTAGAACCCATCGACACGGTTGTAGTTGCAGATCTGCATCTTGGGATAGAACGGGAACTGGCAACCACCGGTATCTTCCTTCCTCGCTTTCAGTATCAAGACATCAAGGAGTCTCTCTCATTGATCATCAACAAGGTCGCCCCCAGGCAGATCATTGTAAACGGGGATCTTAAGCATAGGTTTGGCGGGAGAACCGACCAGGAGTTCAACGAAGTCATCGATTCACTTAGCTTCCTTACAGAGAACGTGGAGAATGTAATTGTAATCCGCGGGAATCACGACAACTTTGTCAAAGGGTTGTTTGCGCGGTTCCCGAAGACAAGGTTCGTCGAAAGCGTATACACCGAAGGAGATTTCACCTTCACGCACGGTCATGTCATCCCCCTTGAGATTGGAACGCAGGAATCCAAAGTTATCGTAATAGGTCACGAGCATCCCGCAATCGGCCTTAGGGATGACGTCGGCGCGAAAGTGAAGCTGAGAGCGCTGCTTGTAGGTTCAGCTGGACCCAAGAAGGAACTAGTAGTGCTGCCAGCATATTCGCCGCTAGCTCTTGGGGCAGAAGTGAACATGGTCACATACGACGAGGAGATACTCTCCCCGTTTCTAAAGAGCTATGTGCCCCTGGAAAGCATGAGGGCATACGGCATAGATTCACAGTCGGGGATATTCAGTTTCCCAGAGCTAAAGTATTGGCGAGGAACTGAACCGACAACGTATTTAGCTAATGAGCACAATCGCGGTGTAGCAAAGAGAAAACGGCGCCACAGATATAGGTGAAGTGCTCTCACTAGTAAAAAGGCAAAGAGATCAGAGGGCGCCGCTTTGACACATAGAGGCGCCAACAGGTAGATTCCCTTTGTGGGCGAAAGCATTCTGTCCAGGTCACATAACAGGCTTCTTCGAAATATGTGACCAGCCCACCGACCCCCTAAAGCGTGGGTCACGGGGTGCCGGCGTATCAATAAACAGAGGTGTAGCCACAGAAGTCATTATCGAAGAGTCGAGTCCCGCGAAGGTGGAGGTAACCATCAACGGAAAATCCGACCCGGCTCCAGTGACGAATAGCGTAGTCAACCTCATGTCGAGACTACGCCACGACCAGACTAGTCTCCACATTAAGATCAAACATGAGTCTCTTATCCCAGTAGGATGTGGAATGGGTTCGAGTGGAGCAGGAGCGTGGGGAACAGCCCTATCGCTCAATAATTTGCTCAAGCTGAGTCTGACCCAGGACCGGGTTGGGCAGATAGCACACAGGGCTGAAGTTGAGAATAGAACAGGGCTGGGAACGGTCATCGCCCAGCAGCGAGGAGGGATCGAAATAAGACCAACCCCAGGAGCTCCAGGAGTCGGGCATGTCGACCAGATCCCTTTTCACCCGGACCTGCGGGTAGTCTGTAGCTCGATGGGCGCAATCTCAACGAAATCAATGCTCACCGACCCCGCAATAAGAGCAAGCATAAACAAGTACGGTGGAAAACTAGTGAAGCAAATATGCAACAGTGCCTCCCCGGAAACGCTAATGAAGTTATCAAGAGAATTCTCGCAACGAACGAGGCTACAATCAAGGAGAGTTGATGATGGTCTAGAGATGCTAGATGAAAAAGGTTTTCACGACTGTAGCATGGCGTTGTTTGGGGATACGATTTTCTCTATTGCGTGGGAGGATGAAGCAGAGAGTATTGTTAGAGTCCTCAAAGACTGGAACAAGGTGGGTGAGACGTTCTCTACGGCAATAGACATGATTGGCGCAAGACTCATGGGATGTGAGAAAGATGGCTAATATCCCGGAAACGCATCCAAGAGCCGCTTCTCTGAAGGTCCGAGAGCTGCTAATCGAGGGCTTCAAGGAAGGATACGTTGCGATGGCAGGGTTGATTGCCCATGGTCGCGGGGAAGCATTCGACTACCTCCTGGGAGAGGAAACGCCGCCGCCAGCCCTCATTGCCACGAAGGCAGCGGCTGCGGCTCTTTTGCTGGCAGAACGCCCCGTCATCAGCGTAAACGGAAACCTTGCCGCCTTGGCCCCCAAGGAAACAGTCGAGTTGGCGAAGCTTACTAATTCAAGGATAGAAGTCAACTTATTCTACAGGACAAAGGAACGGGAGAGGGGAATCGAAAGAGTCCTGAGAAATGCAGGCGCCACCGAAGTACTGGGCGTGGGTGACTCTGCAAGCGCGACAATACCTGAGCTTTTCAGCGAAAGAAGAAGGGTAGATCCCAGCGGCATACTGGTTGCCGACACAGTTCTAGTTTTGATGGAGGATGGGGATCGAACGGAAGCCCTTCGCAAAATGGGGAAGAAAGTGATTGCAATAGATCTGAATCCACTCAGCCGGACATCGCGGGCTGCAAACATCACGATCGTAGACAACGCCGTGAGGGCAATGCCCAATTTAATGATCGAATCGAGAAAAGCAAAGAAGCAAGACAGGTCAACCTTGTACGGACAAATCAAAGAATTTAATAATGAAAGGAACCTATTAGACTGCCTTAACCAGATCTGGAGAAGAATCTCAAGGTTGAAGAAAGAAGGGCTTGCCATGGACTATGACCTGTAGCCCTGATCGATTTTGCCGATAAAACTCCCAACTGCAATTCCGAGCATTTATGGAGGAGGCAATTGCTTCTGGGTTTCCAAGAGGTGTTAGAAAACCGTTGAAGAGATCCCCACAAGAACAGAAGAATGTACTTCAGGTTGCCCTAGACTTCGAGAACATGCATCGAGCTCTACAAGTCGCATCTGAGGCTGTAAAGGGAGGCGCCGATTGGCTCGAAGCGGGGACGCCTCTCATCAAGAGCGAAGGTCTAAACTGTGTTCGAGAACTGAGGAAGAGATTTCCCGACAAGTTGATTGTCGCCGACATGAAGACAATGGACACAGGTCGATTCGAAGTAGAAATAGCAGCTAAAGCGGGGGCCCAAGTAGTAATCATATTGGCTACCGCGGATGATAGTACCATCAAAGAAGCCGTAGAGGCTGGTCGGAACTACGGCGCGCAAATAATGGCTGACCTGATCAATGTAAGCGATATGGTTTCCAGGGCTGTGGAACTCGAGAAGATTGGCGTTGACTACATTTGCATTCACATCGGAATAGATCAGCAGATGAGAGGCATGAAAGCGGAGGACATAATCAAGAAGGTTGCCGAAGTAGTCCGCACACCCATAGCCGCAGCAGGCGGAGTAAACTCGGAGAATGTACCAACTCTGGTGGAAGCTGGCGCCCAAATAGTAATCGTCGGAGGCGCAATCACGAAAGCCGAGAACGCGGAAGAGGCTACCAGGGCGCTGAAGAAAGCGCTAGTCACTAGGACGGCGATCGCGACCAAACTCTATAAGAAATATGGCGAAGAAGACATATTCAAAGTCTTTAGAATGTGCTCAACTCCGAACATTTCCGATGCCATGCACAGAAGGGGAGAAATGAAGGGAATACTCCCAGTGTCAGCTAACTGCAAAATGGTCGGAAGGGCCTTGACAGTTCGCACATACCCTGGCGATTGGGCAAAGCCGGTCGAAAGCATTGACATAGGCGCAGAGGGAGATGTAATAGTGATTGAAGCAGGTGGGCAAGGCCCCGCCGTTTGGGGAGAGCTGGCAACGTGGAGCTGCAGAACTCAAGGCATCGAGGGTGTCGTGATAGATGGCGCCATAAGGGATGTCGAGGATATCCGCGAAATGGGATTTCCAGCATTCTCTCGTCTGGTAAGCCCCACTGCGGGTGAACCGAAAGGCTTCGGGGAAATTAATGTCGAGATAACCTGTGGAGACATCAAGGTGAGACCCGGTGACTACATAATCGGCGACGATAACGGGGTCGTAGTCGTACCCAAGGAGTCAGCCGTAGAGGTAGCGAACCGATCAATCGACGTGAGAGAGAAAGAGAACAGAGTGCGAGAAGAGATAAAAAGAGGGAGTACTCTATCCAAAGTCCAGAAGCTCAAGCAGTGGGAGAAAGTCATTGGCTAAGCTTCGATTAGGCTGTTTACCTTGTTTTCTTCATGGACCTGTGGTTATGCGATCCGGGTGACTTGGTGACGTATCCTTGCGATTGATAGTTCTTGGGGCCGGAGCCATTGGTAGCCTCTTAGGGGGTCTATTATCGGAAGTCGGACTGGACGTCACGCTAGTTGGGAGACAAGCTCACACGAAAGCCATTAGGTCGCGGGGGCTGCACATAAGTGGAGTTGTTGGAAGCAAGACTATCAGAATTGAGTCAGAAGCAAGCGCCTCTGCAATCAAGGGCAAAGCAGACATGATTCTATGCACCGTGAAAGCCTACGATACTGAGCAGGCGGCCACTGACGCAAAGACGCTGATGGGCAAGGATTCCATATTTCTATGTATGCAGAACGGGCTCGGTGTTGAGAATGAGGCGGCCAAAGTGCTCGGCGAAGCAAATGTAACAAGGGGAGTGACCAACACTGGTGCGCTTCTTGTTAAACCAGGTTACATTGAATGCACTGGAGTAGGCGACACAATCGTCGGCTGTCCAAATGAGGACTGGAAACCCAAGATCAGCGGATTAGTCGAAGCTTTAAACTCCGCAGGACTCCCAGCCATGCTCACAAGGAACATATCGAATGCTGTTTGGACAAAGGTACTCGTAAACGTCGGAATAAATGCAATCGGAGCTATAACTCGTCTAAAGAATGGAGACCTCCTTTCGAATCCCTACTTGAAGGATCTCATGAGATCAGCTGTCACCGAAGCTCTAGCAGTATCGGAAAAGGCTGGATTGAACCTCAAGAAAGAAGACATTGTCGAGAAGACCTTCAAAATCGCTGAGGCAACGGCAGCTAACAAGAACTCGATGCTACAAGATGCTGAGAAAGGCAAGAGAACGGAGATCGACTTTATTAACGGAGCAGTCGCTAGAATCGGTAAAAGTATAGGTATCCCAACTCCGATCAATGACACGCTTACTGCCCTGGTCAAGGGCGCGGAATCACGTGCTCTTCGGAACGAAACATGAACGACAGGAAGCTCACAGGAGAAATGATCATTGGAAGAACAAGGGATTCCTGCTAACAAGATACTGCAAGAACTTGAGGAACGCACCAAGAACGACTATACCCATGACTCAGGCAGGATACTCGGATCGATGATATCGAAACCGCACAGATTCGCCTCCGAAGTGTACATAAAATACCTTGAAAAGAACTTAGGTGACCCAGGTCTATGCCCTGGAGTTGCGGAGATAGAGAAAGAGGCAATAGGGCTCATCGGGTCGCTACTTCACCATCCAAACGCATCAGGTAATATCGTGACGGGGGGCACCGAAGCCAACCTGATTGCGATGGCCGTTGCCCGGAACATGAGAGAAGATACCAGAAGACCGACAATCATAATGCCGAGGTCGGCCCACGTATCCTTTGACAAAGCCGCAAGCCTACTGTGCCTTCACAAGATCAAGGTGGGTCTGAATAGGTCCTTTCAAATGAATGTGGATGAACTCAAAAGATCCATCACCGGCGACACCGTGGCAATCGTCGCTGTCGCGGGAACGACGGTCTTAGGGGTTGTCGACCCCATCGAAGAAATATCTGAAATAGCCGAGGACAAGGGTATATTCATGCATGTAGACGCGGCATTCGGAGGCTTTGTCCTACCATTTCTAAGAGAGCTTGGATACGACACGCCAGACTTTGATTTCAGACTCAAAGGAGTCTCCTCAATGACGATAGACCCGCACAAAATGGGATTTTGCCCAATCCCAGCGGGAGGAATACTTTTCAGAAAGCGCAGCTACATCAAGTATAATGGCGTCAAAGTCCCCTACTTGGCGGGCGGAATCGCAACCCAAGGAACAATAGTAGGAACGCGAAGCGGAGCTTCAGCATGCGCTGTCTGGGCACTTCTGAAGCACCTAGGCCGCCAGGGATTCATGGATGCGGTCAAACACTGCATGGAGCTTACGAATTACCTTGTTGATAGAATCAAGAACTTGAAAGGTGTTCAGCTCACAACCCAACCCACCCTGAACATGATTGGGATCAAGTCAAACCAATATTCCATCAAGTCAATCTGGAAGAGGCTCAGGGAAAGAAAGTGGGCGGTAGGTGGGCTCAAGGAGTCACTACGCATAGTGATCCTGCCACACATTGAACGCGAACACGTAGACGCCTTCCTAAACGATCTGCAAGCGATCCTGGAAGAGTTGAGGAGCTAAAGCTTTACCGTAATATTCAATTCGCTTCCTCTCCCCGGCAGATTCAAATTCTTGATCCTCAGAGGAACATTCTCGAGGATTTAGCCGCAAGTTCGATGTGTTTGCGACCTTCGTTTATAACTGGATTCATGTGACCCGGGAAAAGGTGCTTCACTTCAAGACCTGAAAGCATTTCTATCGATTTTACCAAAGCATCTGGATCTCCGGTTGGGAAGTCGACCCTGCCAAAACTCCCATCGGCAAAAACCGTGTCACCGGAAAAAAGCATACCTTTTTCCTCGTCGAAAAGGCAGATGCTTCCAGCAGTGTGACCTGGAGTATTTATGACCTTCAGCCTATTCTCGCCGATCTCTAGGGTCTCTCCATCCTTGAGTTTGACATCAACTTTCGTCGGGGGATAAGTCATGCCCATCAATGTAGAGAGGATTACTGATCCCCTGCCAGTCTCGATGTAGGGGGCCTCCAACTCGTAGACAAGCACCTGCGGAGATAGATCCTTCACGATTCTTGGTAGCCCGCCCGAGTGGTCAATATGTACATGGGTGAGAACAACTTTCCGGATAGCCTCTTTCCGGAGACCCAAAGACTCGACGTAGCGATAGATATCCGATACGGACAGCCCAGTTCCAGTATCAATCAAGGTGACGCTGTTCCTGTCTCTTAGAACATAGATATTTCCGTCAAACCCGCTCCCCTGAATCAAGTGCACATTTCCTAGCAACTGCATATAGCCAAGCCCCAAACCATCCTATTCTTGCGATTGTCTCAATAATAGCGGGAAATCTAGCTAGGAGCGAGAGGAGTTGACAGATATATTAATTTAGGTGGCGAACATAAAAAACTACAGAACACGTTATCTAGATACTGTTGCCCGGAGTGAATTTGTGATGCCGAAAAATGAACCCTTTGTTGAGGAAGTGGAGCGAAAGCTCGCCAAACTCAAAGACTCCGCTAATGCGGAGGGCGTCTTCATTATCTCAAAGGAAGGTCTTCCTATTGTGAGCGTTGGTCCTCAGGGTGAAGAGGCCCTTGAAGTTATTGGGCCAATCTCATCCACGCTTGTCCAAGTGCTAAATGAGAAGAGGAGGAAGCTGTTCTGCTACTTCTTGGGTGGCGGAGTTTTGCTGGCAGCTACGGCGGACGATAGGGGAAAACTGAAGAAGATCGAGAAATGGGCTTCAAAGAATTCCAAGGAGATCTATGAGAAATTCCTGAAGTAGCGGAGTAACCTGAAGGAGCCGGTTGTCCTAGGGGAAGACGAAAAGTGAGTAATTCAAAAGGAATAGAGGACGTTATAGAAGCCCCACTTGAGACAATTCGCAATGCGGTGAAGGAAGTCTTGGGCGGGAACCCAAAGGAGCAGAAGCTGAAGGACGGCTCAACGGTCTTCACGAAAGACGTATCGGAATGCCCTCCCCAGATCAAGATCATACCGGCAGAGGACGGCAAGTTCCGCATAATATCAACATCCCTATGCAATGTCAAGGACTGCGACTACTGGCAGCGGTGCGCACAGCTTGACAGCAGCAACATGCAGGAACTGAAGGAAGCAGTTGCTAAGCTTCAAGGCAAAGTGCTTCCACGCGCAGAGAAGAAGTGGAGCATAGGCGAAGGCAAGAGCAGACACGTGGTCGATGACGCGCTGCATAGATGAACTCGCAGAACCGGCAAACAAGGACACAACCTCGTTCATGGAGTGATGTGAGTGGGTCTGATCTTCTAAACTACTTTTGCCGCAAGTAATGAAGAACGGAACACCAATGTAAGCCGCTGGCCCGCTCGCGCAAGCTAGGTTCTGGTGAGTCTGAGAATTCTACTGGCGTGGCAATTTGAGAACCTGGTCGAAAGTTGCCTCATATCTTTCCCGTACTTCCTTTGTAGTGAAGGTGTGATCCTGTGGTCCATCTCCTTCCACGACAAACGACCCGACGATCGCCCCGACTTTTGCCGAGTCTTCGAGAGAGAGCGAATTGAGCAGCCCCCACATCAAGCCAGCACGGTAACCATCTCCGGCTCCTGTTGGATCCCTGAAAACTTTCGGCTTTGCCACCGGTATGTGTTTCGCGTAGCCCTCTCCAAGTATTGTTGACCCCTTCGCGCCCTCGGTGACAATTATGTTGGGCACCTTTTTCACGAGCTCTTCGACTGAAAGATTCAGCTTCCTCTTGACAAGTTCAATTTCATGGGTGTTGGCTATGAGCAACTTTGAGTTCGGAATTATCTTCATGAGCTGCTCCGGCGTGAATCCCGGGGTGACTTGCCCAGGGTCGAATATGAATGGTATCTTCAACTTGCCGAGCTCGCGCGAGTAGTTGACGAATGCATCTACCGGATTGGGGGCTATTATAGCAATCTTGACCCTGTCGATAACATTTCCAACTGATTCTTTGATCGAGATCTTACCTGCGTGTTTGAGTGCTCCGGGGTGAAATACTGTGAGCTGGTTGTTTGCCGCGTCACTTACTATGTAGGCGGCGGCGGTGTGCTCCTCAGGGTGCCCAACGAGTTTCAGATCAACCCCAACTTTCCTCAAGTGCTCGTCATACTTCATTGCGACAAAGTCGTCTCCAGTGGATGAGACAGCGATTGCCTTCACTCCCAGAAGGGCGAGGTTATATGATATGTTTCCGGCGGTTCCGCCGAATCTGACTCTCAGACTACTAACATTGAACGACCCAGTTAGGTTCTGATCAGCGTCAGGGAGTATGACGTCCTTGAACTTGCCATCAAACTTCATTATGTAGTCAAAAGCGATGGAACCTAGGACAAGCGCTGTATTCTCCAAAAGCCATCACCTGCCTCAATCAATCACAAAAAAGCCAACTATGCACGATGTGCAGCTTACTCCTCTTCTGCCGCTTCTTTTCTCTCTACCTGCCTTATGACCGAAAACATCTCCGACAGCTTACCAATCTCGAACTTTGGTATGCAATCGGACGTAGATGGCTCTTCCGTCCGAGCCTCCCCTCTTCTTATTCTTACTGATACTACCTCGGCCTCATTGGCTGTTTTGATCTCCTTCTGCAGTCTTGCACCTACGAAGATAGTTTCTGCAGCTTCGACATTCATGGACTCAAATGCATCTTGGAAATTCTTGAGAACTAGCTTGTCGCCGTCATTTACAACGACGTAGTGGAATAGGTGCTGAAGGCCAAGCCTTACGAGCTTCTCCCACTCCTTCACGGGTCTACCGTAAGAGATCACGCCAATGCTGTATCTTCTGTCGCGGAGCGCAAGTAAGGTTGGAATAGTCTCGGGAAAAGGTTTCAGGAACGCGGACTTCGTGTCATGGTATGCGGTGATTGCTGCGGCTACGACCCTATCAGTCCTTTTTACTCCCAGTTTCTGAAGAGTAAGGTCGAAATGCCTATCAAAATCCTCCCCATGTTCAGATACAACGGACTTCAAGGCGTTGAAGGTACTCTCAAAGTCCAACGGGATCCCTGCTTCTAGCATCGCCCTAACAGCGTTGATCCTTGCCATATAGACCTGCATTGAGGCGTCGTACAAGGTATCACCGAGTCCGAACAACACACATTTGATTTTCAAATCTAGGATGTCACCACTTTCTTCAGTTTTACAGGTTTATCAGGATCAAGACCCTTGTTAACCGCAAGATGGAACGCGAGGAGTTGAATGGGCACGATGTAGGTTATCGGAGTAAATATTTCTTCAATCTCTGCCCGACTCCTAATGCACTCGAATAGGTGTGCACCAAATCCTTCATCGCCCTCGGAGCATGTGACTCCAATCAAGCGGGCACCGAGCTTCTCGAAGTTCATAATGCTGGCGAGGGATTCCTCTTGGGTCCCTCCGCGGGACATAAACACAATGATCGGGGTCCCTTCGCTAATCAACTGCATCGGTCCATGTATGAACTCCCTTGTGGCAAACCCCTCCGCGAAAACCTCGGCGGCTTCCTTCAGCTTTAACGCCCCCTCCAGTGCCGTGGCATAGTTTGGTCCGCTACCCAACATGAAGATAAACTTGCTTGACGCCAACTTATCAGCCAATCTAATAATTGGGGATTCAGAGAGAGTGAGCGCTTCTTCGACATAATGAGGAACTTCATTTATGGTTCTCTTCAACCGAGAAATGGACGCGTTGTCCAAAGCTTCATGCTTCTCGGTATAAGCAAGCGCGATTGTGAACATAGCTGCAAGCTCAGAAGTATAAGTCTTAGTAGCGGTTACAGCCTTCTCCTCGCCCGCATACGTATGCACAGTGGAATGCGCCAGCCTCGTGAGAGAACTCCCAGGAGTATTGGTTATCGCTACTACCGTTGAGCCATTTTCGCGCGCGGCAGTAGCCGCACTCAAGACATCCGCGCTCTCACCCGACTGAGACACAGCGAAAACCATAGACCTCTTGCCCGGCGAGCGCGGAACCCAGTACCTGAACTCAGATGAGGGAATAACTGACATGAACGTCTTCGTTATGGATGCCATTGCATATTGACCGGCAAGACCGGCGTGATAGCTTGTGCCGCTTCCAGTAATATAGATCAAGTCGAAGTTCTTGAGGGGATAGAGCTCAACGAACTCCCTAGCTTCTGGAGCACTCTTTTGTAGAGTCCTCATGATTGCCTCCGGCTGCTCATGTATCTCTTTGAGCATGTCGTAAGAGTACTCCACTTTCCTACTCATGACTGAGGACCCATCCACTCTTCAGATAGCCAAACCAAATAAGCACTGATCGGGCAGTTCTAGGTTAGATAGAGGTGAAAGCACATCATCCAGCTTCCGTAGAGTAGATCGACCGGGCGACATATTAACCATATGGGTGGTGTGTTGATCTTCGTAGGTTGGTGAGAGCCACTTTTTGGTTGATGCCTTCGATTCCTCTTCTATTCTCGCGCCGCGGCTCCACATCTTGAGTCGCCTCGGCTGAGTCAAGCCACCTGTAGTTCTTGGTTGCAGGGTGGGCGTGGCTCTCGGCGCTCTCCGCCGCACATGAATGCTTGACCTTTCAAGAAAGGCTCCACAATTGTTCGCCGGAGTTCCTCTTTCGCCAAGTTCAGTTCGAGGGCATCGCGGTCGAGTCTGCTTTTCTTCGTCACTCGAACGTGATAATATTGCATTTCAATCATTTGCTACTATTAGCGCGCTGCACAAAAACCTATCGGGGATGTGTTCGCCAGAAACGATTTGATCTTCAAGCCTTTCGGAGGGTGTTGTCGGTTATTGTGCAAGCATGATGAAGATCACTGTTGAAGTCAGGTTTCCAAGAGACTTATCCAAGGTAAGTATATTAGTTGAGTTGATGGATATGGGGTCAGAGAGTACGCGGATCCGTTGGCCATGTAGGGAGTGGATTTGGGGCGATGCAGAGAAGTAAGCCCTTCCCGAATTCCAGAGATGATCTTGCATCTAGCCCAGGGCAGCGCAGCGGACAGCGCTTCTTGGTTTTTGGTGCTCACCCTGATGACGAGGTCGTGGGTGTGGGTGGGACCATCGCTAAACTCGCTAAGACGGGGAATGAGGTATTCGTGGTCATCTTCACCAAGGGTGAGGAGGGCTATGCTGACAGAGAACTCAAAGACACGATTTCTGTGTTGCGCGAGAAGGAGATCGAGCGGGTCCGCGGGATTCTAGGAGTAAAGAAGTACGAGCTGATGGGGCGGCCAGATATGGGTCTCAAAAATGACAAGGAGACATTCAAGGAAACGATTCGGATGATCAGAAAATTCAGACCGGACGCTGTATTCACCCATCATAGAATTGACAGACACCGGGATCACAGGGCGGCGTCGAAGCTTGTGTCCGAGGCGTTTTGGCAGGCTGGGGAGGCCGTTGCAGTGGATCTTGGGAGCCCATGGAGGTCTAGGGCCCTTTACTATTTCGAGGAGGTTCATCCTTTCAGGTTTCCTTCGCACATAGTCGATATAAGTGAAACGTTTGATGCAAAGATCAGTGCCATGAAAACCTATACATCACAGCTTCCCGTCGTTCCCTTCATCCTTAGCGGAATAGAGGGGCAAGCAATTGCGAGGGGATCGGCCATCGGGGCGAAATACGGTGAAGCCTTCCTAAGATCCAACGCGACACCGAGAAGAGAACTCGAGTTCTGATCACTGCGGCTCATACACGGACTGAAGCGAATAAGGCGTAAGCATAACAGCCAGACATGGCACCTATAGGGGAGTAGCACCAATGGAAAGCCCAAGGAACAGCCAGTTCGCTGAAGAATACAAGAAGTGGCAGAGAAGTAACATAGAGAATATCGTATCGATGCTTCGTTCAATAGGAAACCTCTATGGGGAAGGCGTGTTCAAAGTGGCTTCAGCAGCCTATTCGTCCCTGATGCGCCAAAGGTGGAAGCAGATCGCAGAAGTGACCAATGATAGAAGCATTGAAGGACTCTTTCGGAAACTCTGGGACGAGTCCAGAGACTTGATATCATTCGAAGTCTCCAACAGGAGTCCTGATTCAATCTCATTGAATGTCAAATCCTGTTTCTGGGCCAATGAGTTCAAGAGGCTTCATGCCGTCGACATCGGCTACGAGCTGTGCTGCATGACTGACTTCTACATAGTTGAAGTCTTCAACTCAGAGATAACTTACAGGCGGACTAAGACATTGATGAAGGGCGACGACCATTGCGATCATCAATACTCGATGTACGGGTAGATCTACCCGCTGTGGGCAGACTATACCTGTATCCGCAGATAGTTGCCAGGGTCTGTTTCCTATTCAATCTTCATCATGAGAATGAGACATGATATTTAGACGAGTTGTTGGCCGATCAGCGTGTCGTAGGAGGTCTCTGTCTGTATGCAGGAGCTGAGATGGAATCCGATACTTAAGGAATGGATAATTGTTGCGTCGGGCAGAAAGGATAGACCAATCGAAGACCTGGGCGAGATGAAGTGTCCATTCTGTTCAGGTTCAAGGGAGGTCGATGGCAAATGGGAAGCTCTCAGCCTGCAAAACAAATTTCCTTCGCTTGTAATGGATCCCCCTAAGACATCCTCTAAGTCGCACTGGCTTTACAAAGTGGAGCCGGCGTACGGAGCATGCGAAGTCATTTTGGAGACCAAGGATCACACAGGCGATCTGGGCGATCTCCCCGTTGAGAGAATAAAGCAGGTAGTCGATCTTTTCGCTGAGAGGTTTACCGCCCTAGGTTCCAAAGACGGAATAAGATACGTCTTCGAGTTCAGAAACAAAGGGAAGGAGATAGGGGTCAGTCTTCATCACCCTCACTCCCAACTCTATGCATTACCATTCATACCACCAATAATAGAGAAAGAGCTGGAAACCAGCAAAGAGTACATGGAGGAGAAAGGCGAATGCCTATTCTGTAGGGTCGTAAGAGAGGAGAGGACCGATGGAAGTCGAGTAATATGCGAAAACGAGCACGCCATATGTTTCCTGCCCTTCTACGCCAAGTGGCCATACGAGACACATGTCTATCCAAAGCGGCATGTACAGTGCCTTCCTGACATGACAGACAGTGAGAGACTAGGTTTCGCTGCTGTTCTGAAACAGATTATCACTACGTACAACAATCTCTTTGGCTTCCCGCTCCCCTACATCATGGTCATCCACCAGAGACCGACCGACAAGGAGTATAAGCACTATCACATGCACGTGGAATTCTACCCACCAAATAGGAGTAAAGACAAACTCAAGTTTACGGCTGGTATCGAAAGAGGCGCCGGGACATACACGATGGACTATGAACCGGAGCAGAAAGCCTCAGAACTTAGGGCGGTCTACAGACGGATCTTCGATTCAAACCACTAGTGGCGTGTAGGGTAGATGATCTGGGCTAGTTGCTAGTCCAGTAGCGCGGATTCTAAAACCACAGTGCAGGAGCAGCTGGATAGAACAAGAGGTAAACGATAAACGTGACAAGCACTGCTGCAACGGCTCCGCCGACGACCTGCGAGAGACTGTGCGCCTTAAGTCTCAGCCTAGCCCACGCGACGGGCAGAAGCAACAAGTACAGCAGCGCGGCGATCCATCCGAAGACGTAGGTAAGGCCCGTAACTGGTCCAGCAATACCGGTTGTATGGACACTGATCTTCCAAAAGAAGCTCACTAAAGCCACCGAAGACGTGACGCAGACATAAGCGATTGAAAGAACCATGAGTGACAGCGATTGTAGGAAGAAGAAGAACACCACTCCAAGCGAGTACCCCAAGATAGCCATCCCAAAAAGCTTTGGCCGCATACTTCTGTCTGAGACGTCTATGTCTACGACGCCCTTCGATGCATAATAGAGAACGGGCGCAATCGGGAGAACGCTCAGGAATAGTGTACCAAGAAGCACACTCGGCAATACTAGTAGAATGGGTCCCAAACCTATTGGCGACATGGCGGAGAAGACCACAACCGCCAAGAAAGCCAGAACTGGCGCCGACAAAGCAAGAGAAATCCTCTTTGCAAGCTTCTCGTAAGATTCGCCCATGGGTCCTTGGATCATCTTCCCTAGGTTATTCGCATAGACCAGGCCGCGAGTAATGCAAATTGTCTAAATCCTTTCTGCCTAATAAAAGATACTTACCCAAGAAGACGGTGAAGATATCAAAAATCAATTATATAGGTACTCGCATCTCAAGAAAGATCGGGAGAATTGGATTACGAATCTTCGACGCCTAGAGAGGTGTCCAGCTCTTGCGGAGCCGCAAGTTATCAGGGACGAGGATAGTAATAAGACCACTCAGAATCAGCGACTACCAAAACATGATAGAATGTTGGAACAAGTCAGAGTTGCCTATCAAGATCAAGGGACGGGAAAGCAAGGCGTCAATGGAAAAGGAGATGCAGAACGAAGGGGCGCTATTCATCGGCGCATTTGACGGAGAGGAACTCGTGGGCCTGGTTATCGCGAACTTTGACGGCCGCAGAGGCTGGATCAACCGTCTTGCAGTCCTTCCAAAGCACAGAAAGCACGGCTTCGCAACGGAACTAATCACAGAAGCAGAGGCATTTCTGAGGGGCAAAGGAGCCACAGTAATATCTGCGCTGGTATCCCGACCAAATACCCCTTCAAGAAGACTGTTCGAGAAGAACGGCTACAAGAATGAAGAGGACATCCTCTATTACGCCAAAAGAGAGAGTCCCGAAGCATAAGAGAGAAGCGCACAGAAAATCAATCTCGATAACTGAAACAGGCCGTTGATAAACATGTCGTCAAAGGTCGCAAGCGAGATCAAGATAGTGGCATTTGATTTCGACGGAGTGCTATTCGATGGCGAAAGCGCCGCAGCTGAAATAGGAGAAAAGTTTGGCCTAGGGAAGCAGATTCGTCAAGCACTATTCGAGCTTCTAACATGGAGCATAACCCTTCGAGAGGCAATACTGAAGTGCGGTGCTTATTGGAGAGGCATTAAGGTTGACGAAGTTGCCAAAGTAACGGGGAATCTGCACCTTCGGTTAGGCGCAGCAGAAACTGTCAAGGAGCTCAAAGCACGCTCCTACAAGCTCGCACTCATCTCCAGTGGTCTGAGCCAAGTTTCCCATGATATCATCAAGAGGAATCTTGGATTAGACTACGCGTTTGGGAACGAAGCGGAAATAGAGAATGGAGTATTCACTGGCAGGCTAGTAGGTCCCCCTGTGGACGCCAACCGCAAAGCCGAGATACTAAAGTCAATTGCCAAATCTGAGGGCGTAACGACGAAGAGCTGCGCCGTCATCGGGAATGACCCGAATGACATTCCCATGATGCTTCTAGGAGGGCTAACAATAGGCATCAACCCTCACCCAGCTGTAGCGAGAATATCAAAAATAGTCTTGCAGAAGACAAATGATCTCAGAGAGATACTCCTCTACTTTACGCGTCCACTGTAAGATAAACGCCAGTCTCCGAATAGCTGACATCCGGGGAAGCAGGTCTCAAGTTTCGAGCCAACTCGTGATCTTCTTCTGCCCTCTGAAGATTTCAAGGATCTTGCTCTTTCGTGTCCATATCTCAAGCGGCGAACTCAACCTTCGCCTCAAGTGATAAAGTGCGCCCTCAAGACTATTGAATCTAGTCGGCTTGTTTTTCAATGCCTCGCGAAGTATCTCTCGAAATCGAAAGACTCCAAGGGGGAGCCAGTCCTGCTTGACCTCCAAGAACGCTATCACAGCCGCTTGTCTCCTGATTTGTTTCAAGTATTCCAGGGCAGGAAGTCTAGCGGCATAGTATGCTCCACCAATATTGCTCGCGTATGTTCTTCTGCCTTGGAAGAGCTCGTGGTCGGAGGCAGGCTCGGGATTTGGACCAACAAGCCAGCATTCCAAGGCCTCGAACATCCAGGCGCTTGGAAGAAACAAGGCTTGAACATTATTGTGAAGAGCCTCATGTCCAAAGAGCATGAAATCATTCGCCCAAGCAAACCTTGTGACATCTTCGTGGAGCTTCCTTCCCAGAATGTCGTCAGTGGCGGTTATACTCCATTCAGTTGGCACGAGTCTCCTCCTCTTCTTCGTTCCAAGCAGTCCTATTGAGAGTAAACGAGTGATCTGCCTCTGTGGAATCAAGGCATTATAGAGCTCAACCATTCCTGACGTGGCTTTCAAATCAGTGTCGCTGACAATAGCATCAACTCTATTTGGCACAGCAGGATTCTCAGCCAGCTTGAGCTTGTCCATCATCGCTGAGGGACCGATGGGGATCTCGCGCGGTGAGAAAACTATTTCTAGGCTGGGCTTCTTCGAGAACGATGCTTCTGTCTCTGTTGGGCGAGAAGCCATAACGATCTCCTGAACTGTCTGGAGCATGCGGTCTGGGTTTTGGGCTGACGTTACTTTCACGCTGGTTTTTCCTCTGATCAAGGTGAAGCGATAGCGCAGAAGATCCTCGATCTTCTTGTCGAGCCACATTTCTGGGGAATCCATGATGGCAGTCTTTTCTCCCAAGATCGGAGGAATCAGAGGTCCGGCTAGAACCTTCGGGTAGTTCCACGTTCCCACGAACACACCCGGCGGAGAGGAACCGTGGATTGCATCCTTCAGAATAGGATCGAGTTCCACGATAGACTTGGCCTTCACCAAGATAGGGCATATCGACTTGCCGCATAGCCTTCTGAATCCCCTGCATTGGGCGCATCTGCTGACGTGGTGGGCTTCTTGGCCATAATTCGAAAGCCTAAGCTGAGACATGTTTGAGCCTCTAGGGTTAACTTAGCACCGAACCCTAAATATATTCCATCTGGAGCTTAGGTTTCTCCGAAACCATGTGCGCAGAGGAGGAAATAGAGAACGGCATCAGTTGGGCGATTTCAGGTTATGGCGACTCTTCAAGCTGCCAGAGCTTTTGCACTCGGGCTCGAAGAGCCACGGGCTAAGAGTTGGGGTCTGAATCGCGCGATCTTCTACGCCGCCGCCAAGCGGGGATTCAAGGCTAAGCCTCCAGCTGAAGGATCCTTGGGTGAAATCAAGAAGAGGCCAATAGAAGAAAGTGCTGATACTTTCCATCTAGGCAGCGAGATGGCGTACAAGGTTCAGGGAAAAGATGGCAAGGCGAATTTCACGATAGGAGGAAAGGTTCAGACAGAGAGTGAGTTTCAAAGACAAATCGAATCTCGCTTTGGTGGGAAGTTCGATGAAGCGTGGAAGGAAGCGCTTGAACTGGTTAAGGAGTTTGACCGTGAAATCCTCTTATCTCAAAAGGATTTCTTCGACCTTGTGTACAAGCCAAAAAGAGATGAACTATCTGCAAAATGGACAGAGGGACTTAAATAACGACTGAAACGATCAATGCACAACAACTCTCCTATTCCGCTAGTCACACACGAGCTTTGGAAAAGGAGGTTTCCGTATTTGGGAGACAAGGATCACGCTTCCTTCGACAGCCTCGATGCGGTTGGACCGATAACTGGTTACTCGCGAAGTTGCGTAAGTACTCATCTGTACCTTGAGAATTACAAGCTCCTGCTTGATGCTGGCCCCCTCACATGTTACACGCCTAGCTCCTCTAATGCCACCACCATATTGGTAACTCATCTTCACCATGACCACTGGACAGGACTAATAAGTCTGCTGGGCTTGAAGAAGTGCAGAGACTGCTTTGATCCTGTTCACGTGTATGCGCCAAGAGGCTCGATCTGGTTTCTGAAGTCGATGCTGATGGAGCTTGAGCGTAGGCGTGTACTAAGTATAATGCTCACTCCTGACCCAGACTCACAACAAATCATCAAAAACAGGATTCCAGTGGTTCTACATGAGCTGGAGGGAAACCAGCATACAGAAGCCAGTGATCGGCTAATGATGGACACATTTAGTTCGTCCCATCACTGTGAAGGGGTAGGCTTCAAGTTAAGCATAAGAGGAGAAAGTAGCAAAGCCTGGACGCGACTTCTGACCTATACTGGTGATACCAGTATCGCAGCGGTAGACGAAGATGCGCTCTCATCGCCAGTGCTGATAACCGAGTGCACCTACTTGGAATCCGACAAGACACAGAAAGCGTTGGAGCGGGGGCACATGTCGCTAGATAACATAGTCGACATCGAATCAGGGTTCAAGGGGCAAAAGCTTCTTCTGATGCATTTCAAAGACAGCTACAAGAAAAAAGAGATACACGAAGCAATAGAATCACGAGAGTTCATGCGAGTAAAACCTAAAGCAATATGTACGGAGATCTCAGATGCGAGGACGGGGACCTAGAATAGTCTAGCGTACGCTGTCGTCTCACCCATACCGTATTGTGTCGACCACGTTCATTTTTGCTGCACCGTAGGCTGGATACGCTGCGCTGACAACTGATATTATTATGCTTGCTAGCGCGACGTACAGCAGGACGGTATATGGTATATCTAGTGGCACGGCGAACAGGGCGAAGGCCATTATGTCAATGAAGTAGTTCAAGGCCAGCATTCCCGTAGCCACGCCTGCCAATAGCCCAATTACGCCGAGGATGAGTGCTTCTCCAACTATCATTGCCGTGACTTGGTTCTTGCTTATGCCTATGGCTCTAAGTATGCCAATCTCCCTTCTTCTCTCAAGAATCGACATGATCATCGTTGTCGTCATGCCGAGAAGCGAGACGATTACGGCCATCAAGACTAGGACTTGGAAGAAGGCGAATATTCTCGAAATCCCGTCCACAACCTGCTTCAGTACGTCTGATACTGTGAAAATGTAGATAGTCCCACTTGTTGCAGTAGTAATCCTCTGGGCTACAGCGTTGGGATCCTCGCCTTGGTTGACCTTGATGAGGAAGATGTTGGCATCCCTTGTGGCGTTGTACTGGCTTGGGAAGGAGTTGACGAGCGCTTTGTAATTGGTCATCGTCATCTCGTTCTCGCTTATTGGACCTAGGTTAATGAAGTCAGAGCCAAAGAATATCGCGATTACCGTGAAGTTCTGGAATTTGCCACCCTCGACCAGGACTGATACATTTTCGCCTACATTGACGCTGAGTCTGCCAGCCAGCCCTGAAGCCATGATCATTGAGGCATTACTTTGGCTGAGTGTTGTGAAGATCTGATCCACTGTGTATGTCGAGTTAATGACGCCTACGCGCCAGACTTTGTCGAATGTCAGGGCGTCGACTCCGACAAGCGCAGTCGTTCTGCCATCGACGCTGGTCGGCTGGATTTTGAGGTAGGTGACCATATTGACTCCGCTGATGCTGCTGATATTGTCAGCGTAACTCACTGGAAGTGAGCCACCGGTTGGCATTATGTATATGTCGGCACCGAGTTGCTGTCTTACGAAGTTGTTGATCCCCAAGTTTAGGCTGCCGGACATTCCGCCAATAAGAACGGTGAAAGTTATTCCGATGGCCACCATGCTCATTGTTAGGGAGCTCCTCCTCCTGTTTCTACCTATGTTTCTTGTGGCGATTGTTCTCCTACTTCTAAAAACCGGGTAGAAAAGGTAACTCAGAACTGCTGAGATCCCCTTCATTGCAGCAGTGGAGAGCAACAATATTCCGGCAGGGATCAATATCATCATTATGTAGATTCCTGTAAGGTTCAATGACAACTGCTGCACATCTGCTGCCGCGAAATTGGTGGATTCAGCGTAGTGGGCGTTAACATAATATGAGACAAGGAGAAAAACCCCTCCAAGGGAAGCCATTATGCCCGTCCCTAGCCTTCCTCCTCCCCCACCCCTCATCTGGGGTCGAATTGCTTGGACAACGTTGGTCTTCGACGCCGACAAGGCTGGATATACGCTTCCGACGCCAGCCACAGCTAGCCCCGACACGGCGCCAAACAGGGGAACATAAGAATTCACTATGAGGGGAGGAACGGCGACGTTCAAAACTGATGCCATGTAAGATGCCAAGAACTGCGACAGATAGATGCCAGTGACTACTCCGAAGACGCTACCGATCGCACCGAAAAATAACCCCTCCAACAAGAAGATGCGGAAGACTGTCCCTCGAGAGGAACCAATTGATCTCAGAACTCCCGTCTCATATTTCCGCTCGTTCACCGCCATGAGGAGAGAGTTCATTATCAGGATGCAGGCCACAGCTAGACTTATTGTGGCAGCCATATTCATGGCTATTCTGAAACCATTGTTGATTCCCTGAACTTGGCTCAGCGTGCTTTCCTTCGGAGCCAAGACCTGGAAGTTGCTGCCCAACCTAGCCTGAAGAGCGCGAAGGATGGCCATCGTGTCATCAATATTTACGACCGATGCAACTATCGAATTCACTTTACCCCCGCTATCGAAAATACCCTGCGCAAGGGAGAGGTTTGTGATCATGACTGCCGAATAGCCCTTCCCTTCAATGTGAGCTACTCCAATGACGCGGAGTGTCCACAGAGTGTCGCTTGGGGGAGATATCCGTACTTGCGAGACTGTCACTGTCGAGCCACTAGTAACGTTGTATTCCCTTGCAACCTGCTCCGTGACAATACACGAGTTGGTCTGGCTGAGAAGGTTCAGGCTTATATTCGAGACTCCGAAGTCGTTATCCAACGCTGGGACTATGCCGACCAAAGTGAACGGTAGAATGAGACTCTGGTTGAGGTAGTATATTGAGCCACCGAGCAGAGGTGACACAGCTCTGATGCCAGGTTGGCTCGATACGGTTGACGAGTTGCCAATGCCAAAAGCCTCACCAGTCGCATATCTGACGCTGATATCAATATCGCCTTGCGATGACATGACGGTGTTGGTGACTTGCACCATTAGGGAGTCGCCAGCCACATTTACTCCAACCAGTATGCTGACCGCGAAGACGACTGCCAGGATGGTAAGCCCGTTCCTCAGCTTCCGTCTACGCAGACCCCTAGTGGATATTCGTAAGCTCAATTACTGTTCGCCCGCGACGCTAATTTTCTTCGGTGGTGATTTGCCCATCTCTGATCCTTAGAATCCTGTCCATCTTCGCTCCGACATTCGGATCATGTGTCACAATTATGAGCGTTCGTTTCTCTTCCTTCGACAACTTTAGCAGCATCCTTACTATTTCTTCGCCTGTCTTCGTGTCGAGATCTCCTGTGACCTCGTCGCCGAGAATTATCGCGGGGTTATTGGCGAGAGCTCTGGCGATAGCGACCCGCTGCTGTTCACCGCCACTCAACTCGTCAGGTCTATGGTTAATCCTGTTCCCCAGCCCCACAGCAGTCAACAGCTGCTTTGCCCTTGCCCCCCTTACATCCTTCGGAAAACCAGCAAAAATCATCGGCAGCTCAACATTCTCGAATGCTGTGAGAACGGGTATCAGGTTATAGAATTGGAATATTGGGCCTATCATGTGTCTTCTAATCAAGGTCAGTTGTTTGTCACTCATCCCTGAGATGTTAACGCCATCGATTATAACCTCACCTGAAGTCGGCGTATCCATGGCTCCAAGCATGTTGAGGAGAGTTGTCTTTCCAGATCCGGAGGGGCCCATGATGGCTACCGCTTCACCCTCCATGATCTTAAGGTTCACCCCCCTTAAGGCATGGACGACATTGTCTCCTAGCTTGTATGTCTTCACTAGTTTCCTTGTCTCAACAACTACTCTACCATCACTCATTTCAGGCTCCCCCAGGTTGGTTTCAGATGTGGTAAGCGAAGAACTGCAAAACAGCAGTCTTAGACCTCTGATGAGAAGACTCTACGGTTTAAAAGGTTTTCGCGATGACTGGGAGTCTCGCAGAAACTCGCTCTCTTAATTCTCTTCAGCCGTCTCCATGGTCTTCAGAGACGCGCTCCGCGAAGCTCAATATATATTTCTTTTGTGTTTGCCTAGAGAGCTTTGCCATCTGGGCAACTTATTGCTGTTGAAAGCGATTTGCTAAGAGCTAGCTGAAACGTCGGGATGCCTGCTTTTGACCGGTCGCAGCGGAGATATCGATCGACATCATGTTGTCAGAAGGGTAGTGAGAAAGAAATTACCGCTTAGCCTTTCCTTTTCCTGCTTTCTGTCAGCTGGGAATCCGCCAAAACCTTGGAATTTCTATCCCGTAAAAAGCCCGTATCGGACGATGAGGAAGATTGTTCCCAAGCCGACAACTAGGAGTACGGTGGAGAGTCCGTCCTTAAGGTACTCCTTGTGTCCTATCCTGTGTCCTTTCTGCTCAGCCATGTCTGATGCAACTACTCCCGCTGCAGTTCCGATTATTGTTGCGCTCCCCCCTATGTCGCACCCTAATACGAGGGACCAGAGCAGGGGGAGCACTGGAAGGCTCGTTGCAGTGGCGATGCCTTGCACTAGGGGCAGCATTGTTACGGCGAAGGGGATGTTGCCCACGAAAGCGGATCCGAGCGCGGACAGCCACACCACGATAATGATCGCCAAGAGCATATTGTTGCCAATAATGCTTGCTAGTGATGTTGAAAGAGATGCGATGACGCCTGACTTCCTGAGTCCCCCAACCACTATGAAGATTGAGCCAAAGAATAGTAGAGTGGACCACTCTACGTGTTCTAAGATGAAGGTGAGTTTCTTGCCGCCCAGGAAAAGTAGAGTCGCCGCGGCTCCAAGGCTAATTTCTGCGGGACTCAAGCCCAACTCATTTGAGAAGATCAATAGGATTAGAAAAGTGATGAACATAGAGGACCCTAGCAGAAACGTCTTCCTGTCGGTAATCAAGTCCGAAGGTCTTGTTACCGGCACCCTCTTGTTGACTTTTGTTGTTCGAAGCTGTTTGCCATAACGCCATCTGAGGAAGAGGAGTAGGGCTACTAGTGAGAGGATAGCCAAAGGAGCCATGTTGATAATGAATTCTGAGAAGTTGATGCCATAGTTTAGTGATATCATTATGTTTGGCGGGTCTCCGATCGTCGTTGCTGTGCCGGCAATGTTCGCGGCGAGTATCTCAGCGATCATAAGGGGTTTGGGATCGAACTTCAGGACGTCACTTAACTGGATGGTGACGGCCAGCATGAATAGAACCACCGCTACGCTGTCGAGGAAGGCGGAGAGAACCGCTGTCAGCAGGATAAAGACGTAAAAGAGTCTCGTAGGATTGGGACCGACGCGGTTTAACACGACCGCTCCAATGTAATCGAAGAACTGCCCTTCTCTCAAGGCACCAACTAATACCATTATGCCAAATAGAACGACGATGGTTTCTATGCTTATATAGGAGACAACTTCTTCGATTGAGGTAAATATGCCCGCGGTTAGCATCAAGAAACCGCCGAGTAGTCCAGCGACCGATCTTGCGCGTCCTCCTGTGAGTATCAAAGCGAAGGTGAAAAGAAAGATGACTATTGCAGTTAGCTGAGCCCCAATAGGATCCACTTAATTGCACCCGACCCACTGCTGTCCCAAACGAACCCAGATTCTGCTGCAGTCTCCCATACAGCTCAGGCTCTTGTCGTGTATTACGGATAGAGTACCCATTCTAATTCCAATTTATACTTTTGCCAAATGGTCTTCTATTAGCGCTATGAGAAACTGAGGTCTTCGTAAGGCAGAATTCTCTTCAATATTAACCCGCTATCAGAATTCCCACGATTAGTTGAAAATCGACGCAGCCTCACGTGAAGTAAAACAGTAAGTTATATGTACGAAGATGATGAGAAGCAGATCTATGAAGAGGGCGAAAGGCGACAATCGAAAAGCAACCACCGCAGATGTCATGTTCCTTGGATCATTTCTATCAATCATAGTTTTTTCGATAGGTGCCTTTCTCGATTTCCTTTTTATCATTCCTATGCTGATATCTTTTTTTGTTTGGCTGGGTTTGACACTCACCGTCCTAAGGCGAATGGGTGTGAGTTTGAGAACTGCATTGTTAAAGCGCAAGTTAGTTAGCGGTTTGCCCTGCAATAAGAAGCTTCACGCTTTCTACATTGTGACACTCCTGGTCTCACTGATGCTCTACTTTACACTGATGCTCGTCGGCAAGGGCCTTTATCTTCTGCTTGCTTTCACGGCGTGGTTGTACATTGGATCCCTGTTTAGCCAAGAACTCGGTGGAGAAGACAATTCAAGAAAAGTCAAGAAGACTATTAAGAACTGATGGAGTCTTGGAGAGGTAGGCGGAAGCGGATAGGTCTTTCGGTTATTCGGGTCGGGGTCTTTTGACAAACTGGCGCGTGTTGTGGTTTTCTCTATACTCAGCGTGCGTTGGCTTTTCAGGTATCGAGCCTAATATCAGCGCCTTTTAATAGCTAACTATATTTAGGTTCGATTAGTTCTCATCTACTTAAGCAGTTGAGCGATTCTCGATATGGAGTTGCCGACATACGTCGGAGTCAGCTGATGTGATTGTAATAGGTAGCGGAATTGCAGGTCTCTACACTAGCATAGAAGCTAGTCGCCACTTGAAGGTTGCCATCGTTAACAAGAGTAGCCTGGAGGAGTGCAACACCAAGTATGCGCAAGGTGGGATAGCTGCAGCGATAGGCCCCTTTGATTCCCCAAACCTGCATTTCAATGACACTATTAGAGCAGGGGCAGGACTTGTCGACCCTACTGCAGCGAGGATACTCGTGGAAGAGGCTCCTGACAGGATAAGTGACTTGATCAGCCTCGGCGTAACCTTTGACACAGTAGACGGCGAGATAACACTAGCAAGGGAAGGAGCCCACACCGTGCCAAGGGTTCTCCATTCCGGGGGCGACGCGACAGGTGCAAACATAGAGCAGACCCTTGGATCACTAGTAAGAAGAAACCAGAACATAAGCATCTTCGAAGACCACCTAGCTACGGAGATCCTAGTCAAAGGTGCGAAGGCTTATGGCATCAGAGCGCTGGACCGCAAAACATCCTTAACGAGAACCATCTTGGGAAAATACATAGTCCTGGCAACTGGAGGGGCTGGCATGCTCTTCAAACAAACGACAAACCCCCAAGTTGCAACTGGAGCAGGAGTGAGCATAGCCTACTTGGCTGGCGCCCTAGTATCAGACATGGAGTTCTTTCAGTTTCATCCAACTGCTCTCTGCAAGCCGGGAGCGCCGCGATTCCTGATCTCAGAGGCTGTAAGAGGTGAAGGCGGAATCCTCAGGAACTCCAAGGGAGAAGCATTTGCTCACAACTACCACCCGGACGGTGAGCTGGCTTCAAGAGACATTGTTTCCAGAGCGATCCTCGCAGAAATGAGCAAGACGAATTCTGATCATGTCTACTTGGACATTACGCACATGCCCAGCAAGATCATCGTAACGAGATTTCCGAGCATCTACAGGTTCTGCTTAACCCAAGGACTCGACATCACGAAGGAGATGATCCCCGTTGCACCCGCAGCGCACTATATGATCGGTGGAGTCAAGACCAATGTCTGGGGCGAGACGAATATCAGGGGGCTCTACGCTTGTGGAGAAGCGGCTTGCACAGGCGTTCACGGCGCAAATCGGCTTGCAAGCAACTCCTTGATGGAGACACTTGTCTTCGGAAAGAGAATCGCAAAGCGGATCCTATCGGAGGATCAGTGGATTGGGAGCGCCACAGAACCGAGCGACATGTCGACCTCCCTAGAGAACTACGCTGAACTATTCAGAGACGAACACCACCACAGATCCGCTGGCGCCGACGATGTAGGTGAATTCTCGCTGGCAGACTTGCAGGAGCTAATGTGGAATAATGTCGGTATCATCCGGTCGGGCGAGAACCTGACGGCAGCAGTTAGGCAACTTTCGAGATGGTTCAGAGAGGAGGCAGATGTAGACAGCAGCGATCCACAGAAAGCTGAGCTGGGGCTCATGATCACCTGCGCTCTTCTGATCTCGGCGACCGCCCTTATTCGCACTGAGAGTCGGGGGACTCATTACCGCGTAGATTACCCATCAGAATCGATTGTCTGGCGAAAACATGTACTCTTCCAACGCATAAGGAACTGGGACCAGTAGTCATGGCTTCATGAATTATCACAGTGGCGAGCAAATTGCGCGAAAACCCCGAGATACGTCCAATGCGTTTGGAGTACGTTGAGGTCATAAAGATCATGGTGATAGGCGAAGGCGGCGTAGGAAAGACAACACTAATACATCGGTTCGTGACTGGCGAGTATTCAGACCAATCCATGACAATCGGGCTTGGGTTCGCTTCCAAGACTATGAAAGCCAGGGATGGAAAAACGGTCAAGCTTCAGATATGGGACGTTGGCGGCCAGAGCCGCTTCAGGCTCCTCCTGCCTTCTGCGAAAGGTGGCGCGAAGGGAATAGTCCTGGTTTTTGATCTCTCTGTCCCCTCAACATTCATTAAGCTCGATGATTGGGTCAGGCTTGCCAGATCAGGATTTCCACCGGACAAATCCATCCCAATTGTGCTCGTGGGTGCAAAGTGCGATCTTGCAAGGCAAGTGATGGCCGATGAGGCAAGAAGGTTCGTTGCGAGAATGAAGTTAGATGGATACGTGGAAACAAGCTCGAAAGCTAGAATCATGATTGAGGAGCCATTTGCGAGACTTCTCCGGCTGATCACTCTAAGAAAGAATTGTTGAGCCACCCTTTCGCGTCAACCAGCTGACGCAAGCCTCATTCTTCTGATAGCACTCATGGTTAGGCGATGGTAGCGCCGCATAAACCTAGCTTTAACGTGTGCATCGTCTATTCCTCCTGTGCCTGCAAGGTCTCCTATGATGTCGCCCAGTGCATGGTAAAGTGAATCCTCTACGGGCCCTGTGATGAATGCTGTCACGGCATTTCCCACTCTGAGCCTCAGATCGTCAGGTTTGAGGCCAAACTCGGGATCGAACCGTGCGTTAAGAGGACCCATACTTGCCAAGTAGAGCTCTATACTTAGCCCCGTTCCTTCTCTCGCCGGGTGAATCTCCAGTCTGCCTCCCTCTTCGTCTTCTGTCCTAATGATCTCAGCCACGGTCACTTCTTTCCTCTGTTCTCCGGAATCAAGTACCTGTTCACTGACAGACTCCATCAATCCGCCACTTATGGTTCCATCTGGGCTACCAAGCACCGTTGACGGGCTTAGCATGAGTGCGTAGGCAGCTCTGTGCTGGGGTCTCGCGAACTCCCACTTCTCTTCAATACCTTCGACCGAGGCGTCGTGTACACCGCACATCCTCAGAAGAGCGAGGGGATGTTCTGCTGTGAAGGCATAATTGGAGCCGTCGCGAAGCACAACATTACTGTCCCCCCTTACCACGTATCTTGGTTTGGCTGGGATGCCGTTCAGAGTAATTCCAGAGCCGGGCTTCGCAGGCGAAACCTTGATTACTGTTGTCTTGAGGTTCTTTTTGAGCGTGTGGAGATGTATTTTGCCTCACCTGCTCAGCTCTTGCATTTGATCTTCCTTCATATCCGCTGCCTCATAGGGGATCTTAGCGAGTACTTCTGCAGCCTCGATAATCTCAGCGACGATGTCCTTCTCGTTTGGTGGACGAATTGTCGTCCAGTCCCCGGGACCAAAGACAACGACATCGGTTGCGAAGCCGCTCTCCTTTAGATCCCTAGCAGAAACCGGGAAAGGCAGCCACTCGAAGATCGGTTCGAATCCACTTACTTTCAGGAAAGCCTCGGAGATTGCATTGACTACGAAGGATCGGGCATCTTCTCGAAATGGTTGCTCCACAAATTCATCCTCCACTGATAGTTGGCAGCCACTGTTCTTGCCAACGCGTTCCGCAACATGTCGGAATTCGCCCATGAGCTCCTTGTGCGAGCACTCGGGAGGCAAAGTAACATAGCTGTAAGATGCTATGGAGCTAACCCCCTCATCAACGCCTGACAAATCTGATGCAACCCGCGTGGTTGCAATAGACGGGTAACCGATCAGGAAATTCGCGATGGTTGCAGATGGCGCCTTCCCGTACTCGACCGGGTATAAGTGATGTCTAGGTTTCATGAATTCATCTACGCTTTTTCCGAATCTGGTCAACGCCTCCCAAGGACTGTCTCCAAGCCACGCAAAGGCGGGACTGTGTAGCCGTCCTCTTATTGCCAACTTGAAGACCAGACAACCCTTCTGAACATTGCATACTCTGAGGCCAGTCGACTCGATCACGACAACGTGGTTTCTGGACTCGGGAGACATGTTCGCGCACATTGTGTTTTCCCTGAGCAAGCGGACATTGAAGTAGCTATCTGTAGAACGCCTTCCCTCACTTCCCAGAAGGACGAGTGAAACATCAATGGGAGGATCTCTGTCAGCTTCAGTCGATATTGCCCTCATGGCAAGAACTGCGGACACTATCTTTCCGGCCACTAGCTGCAGGCAATTCTTATCCCCAGATACTGCATGTTTGCACCTTGCATCGGGATAATCTCCCCAAGCGTTGACGAGGTATGTTATGGAGCGGGAGTGATCGTGACCCACTCTAGTGAAATATACGACGTTGTCACCACTTCTCGTTGGGTTCCTCCTGAGGAGACTCAAGCCTGATAGGTAATCATCAACGAGATACGTGGCTGAGCCATTCTCCAGGGATTGAAAGACCTGGCAGAACAATGCATAGGCTTCACTCTCGAGCAAGTGCTGAGCTCCGCCTCCCATACTATTCCGAATGACTCGACACCTCCCAGGCTCGTCTAGTCAAGCAAACATGATCTATGAAAAACCAGCTAATAACAAAGACGCTTCTCCCCGCAGCGGGAAAGCTGAGGGGCGATGGCGCCAACCCCCCAAAAACGTTAAATAGCACTCCAATTATCCATTATCCTCACGCACAACCCAAAAGTTACGGTTGATGATAAAACATGGGCAAATCCCCAACCGGAATGTACGCCGCCAAAAAGATCGTGGAAAACCGAAAACACTTCAGGTGGCGCAACCGAGACTTCAAAAACAGAATGCTCCGAATCAGAGAAATGACCCCATCCGAAGGCGCACCACAATCCACCGGCATAGTCCTCGAAAAAGTCGGCCGAGAACCAAGAAAACCCAGCTCCGGAGTCAGAAAATGCGTGAGAATCCAACTCATCAAAAACGGCAGAACCGTCACAGCCTTCATCCCCCTCGACGGAGCCCTCGACTACGTAGACGAACACGACGAAGTACTTATTGAAGGCATTGGGGGCAGAAAAGGTGGATCAATGGGCGACCTGCCGGGGGTAAGATACCGCGTTATCAAGGTTAACGGCATCTCGATCCAGGCACTTTGGACAGGCAAGAAGGAAAAGCCCCTTAAATAGGCTGTTTTTTCGGGTCTTTTCTCCTCTTACTACACATTCGTCTTGGATGCCTCAAAGGATTCGCTGACTATGGTGCTTGCTGCACATTTGTAATACTTTGTAATACTTCCTCTTAGTCATCTAGATGAGGTTTTGGAGTTTTTCAGCATGTTCTTGAGTCTTTCTTGTTTTCTCTTCTGTGGGAAGCCAATTTCGCTGTAGAAGGTTTTAATTGCTTCTTTCGCGCCTATTTGCAGAGCCCACAAGACACCGTAGCCCCCTTCCCTTTTGTAAATCTCCTTTGGGCGCTCATTGAAGCCAATCCCAAAATCGCCTGTCAGGATTCTTGCCTCCGACTCCAGGATTTGTGGGCGTATCGAGTCTAGTGTCTCTTGGATGTCTTGAGGTAGATCTTTGAACATGTAGTACTTGACGCCTTTCTTATGCAGGTCGGCTTTGCGCGTCTTTCTCTTCCATTGTTCGCTCATGATATCAAGGCGGTTCCTCTGCTCGACCGATAGATTATGAGTTCCATCTATGGCTCTCTCCAATGTTATTATTCCGCAATGTGTCGAAGGTGATCCTTCGTCACCGAAGGCTTGTACCAGCCACTCTCGTTTCATTTCAGGTGACCCTTGTCGTATAAACGCCGGTATGTCCGGGTTTTGCAGAATGATTCTGCCAGTTACTGCCCCTGATCTCTGTAGTGTGTGACCAACGATGTCTGTTGTTGCGCGCAGTCTTGGGATCCTACCGTCGTCGAATATTCTGTCGGTAATGTTTGGGTCGCCGAATATGTTTCTTAGTGATTCCGCGATCCTTCTTCTTTGTTCGTCGTCTTTGTTTGTGTATTCGAATCTCGGTCCTGCGCGTTTAGGTGTGTGAATTGATCCGTCTGAGTATCTTGCTGCCATGATTCTTGCTCCGTGTGGGGTTCTTAGGTTGAAGGGGAGTTTTGGGTTTTTGATTGCTCTGGCGTTTCCTATTGCTGCGGTGTGGTGGTTTGGCTCGTCGAGGTCTCTGCCGAGGTATCTAAGGATTGGGATAAGTTTGTTGGCCACCATGCCGTCCATTCGTTCGCTCAGTTGGTCGTTTAGGTATTTGATTGCGATCTGTGTTTCTCTTTTCCTGAGTTCGTTTCGGAGTTGTGTTTTTCCTCCTGCTTTGTTTATTGCTGCGTGTAGTAGTTCATGTTTGTACTCTTTGTCGAGGTAGATGGCGATTGTTTGTGGCAGTGCGTACCATGGTGTTTCGTAGGGTGGGATTGTCTTGTTTTCTGTTGGTATGTGGAGGGTTTCTTCCCCTTGCCTTGTTTTGTATCTGTAGAGGTGTAGGTTTCCTACCTTTTCTGCTTCGATGGTTGTGATCTTGTATTCTTGGTTTTGGTATTCTATTGTGATTGCTTTGCCCTCGAGTTTGAAGGTTGTTTTTTCGCGTGGTTTTGGTGGGGGGTGTGTTTTTTCGGTGAATGGTCTGGGGGAGAGGGCTATGCCATCTGTTCTCACGGTTAGAGTTTGGGCTTCTCCTCTTCTTGCCGTTGTTAGCAGCTTCTCGGTGGCGTCTTCGCTGAGTCTTATCGCTTTGTTTTCGATTTGCCCCGTAGCGAGTATTTTCCCTTGTTGTGTTTGGATGGCGATACTTGCGTAGTCTCCGTCTCTGACTTTGAGGCCGAGTTCTTCGAGTTTCTCGGTGAGCTGTATTCTTGTTTCTCCGCTAGTTGTGGTTGGTGTGACTTGGATGCCATGTGTCCAGGGGGGCTCTCCGGGTCCTCTCACGTTTAGGACATGGACATTTACTTTGTCTCCTGTCTTGATGCCTAGGTTTTCGATGTCTGCTTTCTTGATGTTTGCTCTTGTTCCCTTCACCACTGTTAGCACGGCGATGGCTTGGACGCCGTCCTTCTCGAGCAGCGCCGTTATTATGTCTCTTCGGTGGAACTCGACGTTTGTCATGGGGTCAAGCTTTAGGTAGAATGTCTGCTGGGCTTGACTGTAGTCTACTCTTGCGCAGGGGTTTCGTGTACTCTCAATAAACGCGTCGATGCTATAGGCTGCTCCTTTCCACTTTATGGCTATGTCTTGGCTTTCGGGTGATTGGAGGCTCCTCAATGCTTGCTCCAGGTCTTTCCCGGCCATGCGTGATAGTTGCTGTAGATCCTTTAGGGCGATGTGTTCTCTGTTGCTCTCCCAGTAGAACACTTGACTCTCACTGTATCCTAGCTCATGAGCAAGCCTGTGCCTGCTGAGGCCTAGCTCTGTGCGCCACACTCTAACTAATTCACCTGCACCAAGCACCCACGCATCGTGAACCCTTGTCTTGCTCAGCTCGGTTGTATTGGTTGCTTGTTCTGCTGCCGCCCTGTCGGTGTTGCTAAGGTGCTCTGTATTGGTCCTTGCAGAAGCGTCACCGTCGCCTCTTGTCTTGGTGCTTTCCGTTGTCTCCCCCTGCCCATGCGTGTCCACGTCATTGGGTTGTTGTTGTGGCTGCTGCTCTGATGCTTGTGATGGTTCTCGCCCGCATTCCGCTATTTTCGTGCCCTCGTTCTCCATAACAGACTACTATGTTTGATGGTATTTTAACTCGCCATAGGGCTCCTCTTCTCCCTCAATGCATAGGCACATAGAATTCCGCGTTTCGCCGCATTTCCCCGTGACTGTCACGAACCCAGTCGAGTGTTGTCTTCCTTTTGATGTCTTGTTGGCCACCAGGAATCTTGGTCTCATCTTGCAGGGACTGCTCGCAGGCTGGGTCTGACTTCTCGTGGCTTTGCCCGAAAAGCGTGTTCAAGCATCGGCTGTGATTCGGATTGCTGCTGGCAAGGTTTTTTATCCTGTTTAAATACAGTCACTAGTTTGCATCAACCCATCATTTTTCGGTGAGCGAGTGGACAAATGGCAATAAGATTCGTCGGGGGTTCTCCTCCAAGCGATGAGGAGACTTTTGGGAAGCTGCGCCCGTACGTGGCTGGGTGGTTCAAGGAGAAGTTTGGGGAGATGACTCCCCCGCAGAAGTACGCTATTCCTCTGATCCAGAGGAACGAGAATACGCTGGTGTTTTCCAGCACGGGGTCTGGCAAGACCTTGGCCGCCTTCCTGTCCATGATAGACAAGCTGTTCTCGATGGGTGAGAGCGGTGAGTTAGAGGAAACTGTTTATGTCCTCTATGTTAGTCCCCTCAGGGCGCTTAACAATGATATCAAGCGGAACTTGATGGTTCCACTTGAAGGTATAAGGGAGACTTCGCGCAGGGCAAATGTGGAGTTGCCCATGATAAATGTGGCTGTGAGGACTGGGGATACGCCGCAGGCTGAGCGGAGCAGAATGCTTCGCCACCCGCCTCATATACTGATAACGACTCCTGAGACGCTCTCTATAGTCCTTAACTCGCCCAAGTTCAGCGAGCGCCTAAAGACGATTAAGTGGGTGATTGTCGACGAGATCCACGAGTTGTGTGACTCCAAGAGAGGAGTTCACTTGTCTCTTAGCCTTGAGCGGCTCCAACACCTTATTGGCGGTGACAAGGAGTTTGTCCGAGTCGGTTGCAGTGCGACTCAGGCCCCGGTGGATGAGATAGCCAAATTCCTCGTGGGGTACCGGGATGATGGTTCTTTTAGAGACTGTAACATAGTTGATGTCTACTCTACGAAGTCGCTTGACATTGGCGTTATCACGCCAGTCTCAAATCTCGCGTATGCAAGCTACGACTCTGCAACAGACAACATGTATGAGCTTCTGAAAAAGCAGATTGACTCGCACACTACGACACTCGTTTTTACGAATACTCGTAGCGGAACGGAGCGTATCGCCTTCAGGCTCAAGGAGTTGTATGGCGATGAATCCGTGGATCAGCTGGCAGCCCACCATGGCAGTCTGAGCCGTGATACGAGGCTCGATGTGGAAGAGCGCCTGAAGAAGGGGCAGCTGAAAGCGGCTGTCAGCTCAACTTCCCTTGAACTCGGTATAGACATCGGGTACATAGACTTGGTCTGCCAGATTGGTAGTCCCAAAAGCGTCGCTAAGGGCTTACAGAGAATCGGGAGGGCAGGGCATGCGCTTCATGAGACTTCCATCGGTCGCCTGCTCGTTTTCGACCTTGATGACCTTGTCGAATGCACAGTATTGGTTAAGTCTGCCTACGAAGGGAAGATCGACAGGGTTGCGATACCGAGAAACTGCTTGGATGTATTGGCCCAGCACTTGGTGGGTATGAGCATCGAATCGAAGTGGACTCCAGATGATGCATTGAGACTGATTAGGCGTTCCTATTGTTATCATGAATTGCCTAAAGAGGATTTCATGGGTGTAATCAGGTATCTGGCAGGGGAGCATGTTAACCTCGAAGAACGCGGGGTGTACAGGAAGTTATGGTTTGACGAGGATCAGCAGGTTTTTGGTAGGAAGAGAGGCGCACGGATGATATACTTCCTGAACATTGGGACTATCCCCGAAGAATCGAATTACAGGGTTCTCCTTGAGGAGTACAGGAATCCGTTGGGGCAACTGTCGGAGAGCTTCGTTGAGCGGCTTCAGCCGGGCGACATTTTCGTGCTAGGTGGCAGAGCGTATGAATTCAGAAGAACAAGTGGCATGAAAGTCTATGTGAGGCCCGCCTTTGGTCGGCGCCCGACGGTTCCATCATGGACTGGGGAAATGCTTCCAAGGAGTTTCGACTTGTCATGCGAGATCGGCAAGTTCCGGCAGGTAATAGCTGGTAGGATTAAGAAGGAAGGTTTGGATGCTACGAAGAAGTGGCTTCTCGAAGAATACCGGGTTGACGAGAGATCTGCAGACAGCATGATCGTGTACTTCAGGAACCAGCTTGCGATCACGGGAACAGTGCCAACAGACAAGAGGATCATGATTGAAGGGTACATCGACAAGAGAGGGAGACTCAACATAATCTTCCACAGCGTCTATGGTCGTCGGGTGAATGACGCACTGAGCAGGGCATACGCCTATGCCATAACTAGGGTCTCAAAGGTGAATGTGGGCACAGCGATTCTGGACGATGGATTCGTCATCACTCTTCCAGCAGGAAGAATGATCGACTTGAACAGGGTTCCGCTACTCGTAAACCCTGAGAATGTCGAAGACTTCATCCGCAAGGCAATTAGAAAGACGGAGCTTTTCAAACAGAGATTCAGACACTGCGCAGTAAGAAGCTTCATGGTTCTAAGGATGTACAAAGGGTGGGAGATATCTGTAAGCAGACAGCAGACCAGGGCGATAAAGGTCCTTGACCTGCTTGAGGGAATGGAGGACTTCCCCGTCGTAAAAGAGACTTACCGAGAGATACTTGAAGACGACATGGATCTTCCAAACGCAAAGAACGTTATCAACGGGCTAAAGAGCGGAGATATCGAGTCTAGGGTTCTTCCGCTCACTGACGTGCCTTCCCCATTCTCACACGGTCTTATCCTCGTTGGGGCTGAAGACGTGGTGTTAATGGAGGATCGCGAAGCATTATTGAGAGAGTTGCATCGGCAAGTCCTTTCAAGGGTAATAGGCGAAGCTGGGGAAGTGCTCTTCTCGGAGGAGACCGTTCAGGCTTTGTATAACCAGAGGCAGCACTTAACTCCTGAAACACAAGGGAAAGAAAAGGAAGACATAGTACGAATTCTGCATGATATAGGACCGGCGGAGATATTCCGAGACACATATCCCACGATCTTGAACAGAATGGCAGTTGATCCTGAGACCGTTAGCCAATGGGCTGAGGAGCTCGTAATGGAGGGTCGAGTAATTATCATTAGAACTCCAAAAGGGGAGAGCTTCGGAGTTACGACAGACGACTTCGTAACCTACTATCATGTTTTCAGGAGTGCGCCAGGCGAGCTCGATGAGCTTGAGAAAAACATGCTGAAGGCGTTGGAAGTCAAACCTCTCAAAGCCAGCGAACTAATGGTATCGCTGAATTCCGGTTACCCCCATGTTAGGAGAGCATTGCGAAGACTGGAAAGGGCCATGCTCGTAGTGAGATCAAAGTATTCGCCGAAGGGATCCGCAAGGGAGCAAGCTCTTGAGACAACGTGGAGTCTCACGTCGAGGCATCTCCCGAGCCAGGTTTTTGCCAGTGTGGAACATGCCGATCCTGAGGAGGAGAAAGAGAAGGCCGTAAAGCATTTCCTTAGGTCCTTTGGTCCATGTGTCGCGTCGGAAGTGGCCACTCACCTCAACATGTCAGAAGAAGAAGCAGAAAAGATCTTCAACCGCCTAGAGAGGATGGGCGATGTACTGAGTGGATATTTCATACCCTCAAAGCCGCCTCGCCAGTACCTCCTTGCCGAAGACAGGGAACTACTAAAGCAGATAGAGAAGAGTCGAGAACCCATTCGTTTCCCAGAGGCAGTGGTGACCCAGCTAGTCTTGGAGAAGCAACATCTAACTCCCACCACGAGAGGCAAGGGAGAAGAAGACATAGTCACAATGATCGCCGAGCTGGGACCAATACAGTCGCACAGAGCTTTGTACCACAGGATCGAGAAATTCGATCTAGATACACTGAGAAGGCTTTGGGCTTCCGAGAAGAAGCTAATGTTGGGCAGATTCACGGAGAGAGGTCTATCATATATCCGTACAAGTGACTTGCCGATCTACGTAGCGCTGAGAGAAGCTAACGGAGTATTGCTCTCAGACCTTGACAGACTTGTATTGGGCATCATAGAAAAGGAGAATCCTATAACCAAAGGCAGAATAACGGCATTGACCGGGCTTGAAAAACCCACGGTCGAGGAGAGTCTGGAAAGGCTTGAAGAATCTCTGCTGGTTTTGAGGACCGTCCCTTACGACATGGAGCCCGAGGCCCAGCAAGTAATCCTGTACGAGCCTGCGGGTAACTATACTTCGCAGTTTCAGAAACTCTCAAGAAGTGAGGCGCTTAGGACTCTTATCCAGCGCACCATTGAAGGACATGGGATGATCACAATACAGGGCATAATATCATTAACTAATCTTCCATACGACGAAGTCGAAAGCACCCTGTCGGCACTCAGGAGAGAGAGACTGATTGTCTCAGGGCAATTCATTGAAGGCATACCAATAGAAACCTACCTCGTCGCGAAGGATCTCCAAAGGTTGAAGGAACTCGGCAGCGAGTTTGCTGTCGGCGGGACGAAGGAGGGTGAGATCCCATTTGAGGGCAGGATCATGGTGGATGTCCTCGGCAATTTGGACCCCTATACTTGGAGGGTTGCCCAGCAACTGTCAGACCTCTATGGAAGTGCTTTTCTTAATCCGATAGTGGTTGACGGCGTGCTTGTAGGGGCAGCCGACCTTCATGTTACCCAGGACCTATTGCACGTAGCTGACCTAAAGGTGTCTGAACTTCTGCTCGAAAAACCTGAGCTGTTGGAAAAAATCGCGAAACGATTCATCGAAATCGCTTCATATTACGGGCTTATGGCTGCGGAGGTCGAATTTGTCTGGGGGCAGCCGGCCGTTACAGAGAAAAACGAGAAACTGGTCAAGGTTTTCACCGAACTCGGCTATGAGATCGTTGGCGACAGGCTCTGTTGGGGAGAAACGCCTTCAGAACTATTCGACGAGCAGGTTGTCAGGGTATTTCAGTTTAAGAAGCAACACGTGGATCCAGAAACCCGGGGTAGAACAAGAGACGATGTCTATCGGATAATGCGGGACATCGGTCCCATATGGACCCCCTGGGAGGAGAAGCTTAGCATTAGAGTGGAGGATTTGAGAAGAGAATGGGTTGAAGAATTGTTGAAGAAGGATAGGGTACTAGTCGAAGATACTCTGCTTGGGTCAAAACCGATGCTTCTTCCGGTGAAAGACTGGCCGACTTACTGGTGGGCGTGCAAGACACCTGTGAAGCTTAGCTTAGATGCGGTGAAACTACTGAAAGTAATAAGAGAGAATGGTCCGATTTCGAAAAAGTCGCTCATTAGGAAGTCGCTGATGCACCAGTTAGACGTAGAACACCTTCTGTCGATTCTGTGCCAAATGAGACTGATCACGAACATAGGAAACTCGACAACTGCGGGAATATGGGTCACTATTGACCAATGGCTTCCGGCAACGGTGAAGCTGGAGGACTATGTTGAGCCACATGAGGCGAGAAGGAGGATCATCCTCAGGCTTCTTAGAAGCTTGGGTCCATTAACGGTATCGCAGTTACGTGAGCTTACGGCGCTTCACTCAAGGCAGGTAAGACTAGTTCTCTCGGAACTCAGAGATCAAGGAATCGTGGGACTTGGTAGGTTCCTGAGATCTCCCAGGACGCAGATACAGTTTGTCGCTCTTGAGGACTTGGAGGAACTGCATTCCATCTCATCAATGGTGAAGGACGGAGACTATGGGAGAACGACCCGTGCTTTTACGGTACCGCCGGGCGATCCACTCTACTACGCCCTGAAGGACGAAATCAAAAGCACCTTCAGAACGGGATGGTGCTATACAGTGGTTCTAAATGACGATCTGGTCGCCGCCTTCAAATCAAAGGGAGCAAAGAAGAAACACTTCATAATAACTGATCTATTAATTCAAGGCAAGCAGGTCGAGAGGAAAGAAGTCATCCTAAAGATCATCGGCCAAATAGATGAAACTGCTAGATGCGTCGGATCCCTTGACATCGAAGTCAAGAGTATCAACGAGAAACCCGTGACCTATGAAGGCAACCAAAGTATTGTGGAGATCTTCAAGTCTGCGGGCTACAAGGCTGGCGGACTAGTTCTCTACAAACCTTTCTCAGTATCTATTCAGCCAAGCGGCAAGGAGGTTTTCGCCGAGGATGTTTGCGTAGAGTTCTTGATGCGTAGGCAACATCTCTCTCCGCAGTACAAGGGTAGAGGAAAGGATGAAATACTCAAGGTTCTGCACGACATAGGACGTGTGGAATGGTCTGACTCGATTGCAGTCCGCATAGAGGAATTCAACCCCAACGATCTCGATGAACTGAAGTGGAAAGATCAAAAGATTGTTCACGGCAGATTTCTGAATGAGAACCTGACGCAAGTCCCAACCGACGAGCTACTCGAATACTACTATGCTTCGAGGTCCCCCTCATTCGTTCTAGGATACGACGATCAACGGATTCTTGAACTGCTAACCAAGTCTGGGCCTCTAGAAGAAAAGGAGATAACGGCAAGAACTGGTCTAGATCCGGAGACTGTACGTGGATCCCTGGAAAACGTGGAGAAAGCCGCTAGAATAGTTAGAGTCAGAAAAGGTGACTCGCACTATACAACTGATAGCTGGTTCTACGATGTCATCGACCACTACCTGCCAAGCGGTTCATCACAATTCGAGAGCACGAGTCCGAAGGACGCGAGAAAGAAGATCATACTGAAGTTTCTTGCAGCAAACGGCCCTGTGAGCTTAAGGCAAATCGAGGAATGGTCACACATGGAGTTAGCTGAGATCAAATCAGTTCTATCAGAGCTTGAGGCAGAAGGAAGAATCTCCTCAAACGTCTATGTCGAAGGGGTCGCAGGCAGAAGATATGTTAGAAAGGAGGACCTGCCAGAACTGAGATCACTAGAAGAGCTGTACCTCAGCCAGAAGCTCACCAACGGGGCGCCCTACTATGTCACACTTCCGAACTACGACCCATTAATCAAAACATGGAAAGACGAGCTGCTCAGAGTTTTCTCAATTGGTCTAATAGAACTTGGAGCAGACTACTATATGTTGACACTTAGATCAGGAAAACCGGTGGCTGCTATACAAGTCCACTTTGAGGTAAACACCATGAGGATACACGACATGGAGCTGCTCGACTCGCTTGACCTCAGAATTGTGCAAGACGTGATCAAGGACATAGAGAAAACCGCGCATGACTCAAGAAAAATGGAGTTGCAGATCGAGCGCATAAGCGGTAGAGGAGCCCAGGATAAGCTGAATAGGCAGAGAGTCGAGACATTTCTTGAGAATGGTTATCGACTTAATGAAGGAATCCTGCGTAAGAAACTATAAACGGTGGAGGAGATGTCGCGGGCAATGTCAATCTGGTTGAAATATAGAGAGGAGATGGCTCAAGTAAAGAACTACCTCAAGACAACTGCTCCTCATGGAGATGACTCGTTCTTCCCCTACAGCGATCCCGCCTACAAGTGGGAGCACACCCTGATGGTTCTGAACAGCGGCCTGCTACTCGCCAAAGAAGAGAGGGCCAACATTGACGTCGTAGCCCTTGGAGCGATTTTCCATGACGTATGCTACTACACTGCAAGCTACGAAGAGCATGGGCACGAAGGATCCAAGTACGCCACGGAGTATATGAGGAAGAAGGGCTACCCGAATGAGCTTATTGCGAACGTATCGTACGCCGTAGGTGTTCATATTGGAGAAATGAATCCCAAGACTATAGAAGCTAAAATAATCCAGGATGCGGACACACTTGACAAGGTTGGGGCGGTCGGCGTCGCCCTGATACTATTGAACGCGGGCGCAGGAAAGTTGCTCTTTCTCGACGCGATCAACAAGTACAAGACTGAATATGTGAAGAAACTCGACTTCATGGTCAACTCTATGTGGACAAAGAAGGCTCGCCAGATAATGGCAGAGCGGACGAACTTTCTCACCGCCTACTTCAAGCAGCTTGAAAGCGAATTAACAAGCTGAAACCCTAGCCCTCACTCGTTCTTTCTCAATCACCTTGCATTCAAAGAATGTCAGAATTCCTGATAAAAGAGCACGATTGCGAGGTTACAATACTGCAGGAGGATACTAGATTAGGAACTTCCGTGCCTGACGATGAGATAGACTTGATTATAGCATCTCCAGCGCCCACGGTGATGCTCAATTAGAAGTAGGAAGTCTTGAAATTCATTGAACATCTTCCGGTGTTTCGAGCCGCATGCCAACCTCTGGTGCCTCAACTACGATGACAAAGTTGTCAGATGGCTTCCGAGACGTGCAGGAGCGGTGCTGATTGCTGACATGCAAAATGTTTCAACCGAGTTGGTGAACTATCAGGCATATAGACCCGCGAAGCAAAGCTGAACTACTCTGAGAAATCTACACTAACGGTGCCTTACGACAACCACCAGGGACCTAGCACAAGCAAAGCGAATTCTATCGAGCCGCCAACTCAGTTGCTTCCCACTCCTCTTAATTATATCACTCCCATTGCGAACATCTCATTTCATCCGTCATGGTTATATAGAATATCAAATTGAATTATGGAATGAATGCGATAACTGTGGCAGCAACCGCCCGCCCCCCGGGTGAGTTGAGTAAGTAGCTTCGTTACTTGCATTCCGTGGAACGAACTCTTTGGAGGTATTGAATCATTATGAGTAAGAACCTCAGGAAAGATCTTGAAACCGTGTTAAAGGATTTTGAGTCGACGGCCGGCGATGTCGAGGGCTCAGCCCTCGTTAGAAGCGATGGTTTGATCGTTGCATTTGCGATGCCCAAGAGCACAGATGAGTCTCTAGTTGCAGCTATGTCCGCTGCTCTTCTTAACATTGGCACGCGAACAGCTAATGAACTCAGTCGCGGTGACCTTGACAAGGTCATAGTGAGCGGTACCAAAGGCGATGTCGTCTTAATGGGTGCAGGAGCTGACTCAGTTCTCTCAGCAACCACCAAGGCAGGTGCGAACCTCGGGCTCGTACTTGTCGAGATGAAGAGAACGAGTTCAAAGCTAGGACACCTGATTTCTGGAGGTATTTAGCTTTTCAACTAAGATGATAGAATTCAAGGAGGCATGCGTCTCGTATGGTAAGACAAGCAAATCCGATGTTTGAGGCAATTTCCTATTACGCCTTGATGACTGCAATGGAAAAAGTGGGGATAAATCCGGGGCTACTCGCTCGACAAACGTCAACTGCTATAACCCCCGTTATGAGCGGCTTTCTCGAGAATTTCTTAGGCCGAAGTCAAATGCCAAAAGCCCTGAACGAGTTCTTCGAAATGGAAAAATTGATCTTCAAGATTGGCAACATCTGCGACGCAGAGAAAATGCAAGTGACCTGCAAGGATGGGACATCCGTAATGAAAATCTTTGATTGCAGCCTGCAGGAAGTAGCGAAATTTGCCAAATCCGCAGGTTACAAGCAATGTCCAATGTGCATTGTTGGAGCAATGACGATGGGAACGGTAAAAGCCATGAACCTCGGCGACATCAAGAACCTCAAAGTTGAAAAGAACGGCGACTGTTGCACTATAAGTTTGATGTCTGACTAGAGTAGCCGCAGGATCTATTCCCTCTTTTCTTTTCGGGGGAAATGTCACTTGATTTTTCATCGACTCTGAGGTCTCATGAGCAAGTATCAACGAACAAAGGATTCTTAAACTACATCAATTTAGGGTTGTGTAAGATTAGCTTACATATATATACGTTAATATTCTAACTGCAGCCACGAAACTAGATAATTGCTGATTCTATGCCCTAGCTTGATCACCAGAATTATTAGGGGTTCCAATGAGAATCGCGTGAGAGATCACGTCCATTTCTCACCGAACTGGGATCGCTACTCATAAAGCGCCCAGCCTAATGGAAAATCGATGAATGGGGGTATCAGCAATGACCATAATGCCTCACGTCCAAAAGATCATAGACTCGTGGGTAGTTTACAAGATGGATGTCAATGACCCGACATTCAAGTCTTGGAAGGAGATTGATGAAATAAGAAACAAGAACCTACAGAGACAAGTCAAACTCTGCGCGCAGTACAGCAGATTCTATAAAGACTTCTTCAAGCAACACAACATCAACCCAGAGAGCATCAAGACGACTGACGATTTGCAGAAGATACCACTCACAACAAAAAAAGATTACATGGCTGATCCGCTTGCATTCAAGCTCGAATTTGACAGGCTCGGATTATATGATGCGATATGGGACATAAACTACACAGCAGGCACGACAACAGGTCATCCAACACAATTCTACAACACCGTACACGACCACTACTCATCGCTGTTACAAGGCATAAGATCATTTAAGATAGGTGGCGGCCCTACACCAGACGATCTGATGATCAACCTATTCCCGCTGTTTTTGCCACACATCGGTTGGATCAAGACTGTCGAATATCCCATTGCCATAGGTATACCTGTTGTATCTGCGAATGTCGGCTCCCCTCATCCCGAGTTTCCTGTGCACCGAAAACTCCAAACTGCCATAGAGCTTATTGAGCATTACTCCAAAATGCAGAAAGTTTCCAATCGCCATACTATTTTCATGGGCGTTGCCTCATTCATAAGGCGACTGCTAATGCTAGCTGAGAGACAAGGTAGGGACTTCAGTACGGTGCGCATGGTTCGAGCGCTCGGAGAGGCGGCGCCCAAAGAGTTACGTGACGACATTAGGATGAGGCTACGGAATCTTGGCGCGGGTGAGGTATTCGTAGGCAACGATTACGGGTTCACTGAAATGCAGGGTTCAACCACTGAGTGCGTTGAGCTTGGTGGATGTCACAACCCATCACCTGAATTATACTTCTTCGAGACTGTTGATGAGAAGACGGGTGAGAGGCTGGACTATGGAAAGGAAGGGCTACTAGCTATAACGCATCTTAATCGTCGCGGAACTGTTTTGCTTCGTTACGTAATAGGGGACCTAGCTGCAATTAAGGTGGAGACTTGCCCAAACTGCGGTAGAAACGGTGAACGAATAGTCATCGCAACCGGGAGTACTTATGCAACTAGGACAAGTGAGTTGGTCAAACTCAAAGGGGTGCTGTTTAACCCTGAACTGCTAAGAAATGAAGTCTCTACGACTCCTGGCGTAGCTGAGTACTGTGTAGTATTCAGGAAGGAAGATCCACATGATCCTTTTTCTCCAGATGTCCTTGAACTAAGAATAGCTCACTTTGAGGGTGTGAACCAGGCTGAATTAGAGAAGGAACTTATCGATAGAGTCTTTAATGCATGTGAGATGAGACCCAAAGTCACATTCACTGACATGAACTCTATTTTCGACCCTTCAGTTAGTCTGAAGGCACAACGTGTCTTGGACTTCAGACCGAAGCCCAAATGAGTAGGATTTGGGGTTGGAAGTCCTCGCCCTTTTATCCTACATCTCTTTCTCAAGGGCTGAAGTATTAGTTCAGCATTTGCTCAAGGAGCACGGTTAACGACATGCTGACCTTATAAAGGATCACTAGTTGACAGGCTGGTGACAGAGAAAGCATCCATGTTTCACAGAGTATGAGCCATTGACCAAATCAACTACTACAGGTTAGAATTTCTCTAACGAAATGGCGCAGGATGAAATGTAAGAGGTGACTTGAGCAAAGGAAAGAAATATCTTATTCCTGTTGACGAAGTCGATCGGCTCTTCCAAGAGTGTCGAAGAAAGTGAGTTGGTGCGAGGAGATTGGAAGTAGCGACTTCATCTATTAGTACAGGAAGCTGTAGAAAGCAGAGGATTAGGGTACGACAAGTAGAGCAGCCAGCAGACCCCCTTTTCTCCCCGCCAAATGCCAGAATTGCATAATAGAAAGATAGCGCCAGTTGCGCATGTGGGAATTTGTAGTTGTAGCATGCAAAAGGATTTATCCTCCGAGAATCTTTTCCCTTGAAAAGAGACCTATGGCATTGTATAGGAGAACTCTGCCATCGTCGCGCGAAATCGAGAAGTCAGGGTTCTCCTAAGATAAGATGCGGTCTACTTCAGTGCAGGGGAAACGAAATCACATGCCCCAGATAACGATAACCCAACTCGCCCTAATCGTAATACTTGTCGTTACCTGTACAATCGCCTCTTTTTCCACGGACCATAATTCCCGCGCGATTAGAAGTCGGATCGCAGAGGGTCAGAGCCGACTGGCACTCTTGAGGAAGGAAAAAGGACGTCATGGTAGCGAAGTCATCGAAGCTGAGAAGTCATTGAGCAAGTTGGTGGAAGAGATGTCGAGAATTGAGCAATTCTCGTATTTGCCGAAGTTGCGAGGAGGCGAGTCCCTATCGGCGAAGCTCCGTTCCTCTCTGCCATACATCATTGGGATAACAATAGGCGTAATAGTGGGTGCCATTGTCATAATGCTGATACCAATCATACTCATTGTTATTCTCTTCATTTTGGCGACATTTGTGGGCTCAAGCGGGCTGTTCTCTGAGTTTGTTCGCAGCCAAAACAGAGCCTTTGCCCTCTCGGCAATTCCTGCAGGTCTCTACGCATTGACCCAGGTGTTCGTTCTCCTGCAGCTGTACGACATATTCTATCTGGTGTTCTGGGTCTTTGATATTGTAGTAGTCCTCACCTTGATAGGCGTCTCAATGATATTCGGGAAGGAGCTTCAGCTGGAGATCGTCATAATACTAGTGGCGATACTGGCGGCATGGGATATTTATGCAGTAATTTTCTCGAACGTCATGGGAGCAAACATATCGAAACTAGCATACACGCTTTTCAGCGTCCTCATCCCCAACGGAAATGGCTTCTCGCTGATTGGTGGGGGAGACTTTTTCTTCTCCTGTCTGCTTGTAACATCCTTTACGAGAAGGCTAAAGGCCGTTCCCGTAGCACTTGTATTTCTGATTGGTGCATCTGTCACAGCGCTCATATTCGCAATGGCGATCACTGGTCAGACGATGGCACCAGCGCTTCCAGCGGTACTCGCAGCAGGACTATTCTCTGCAATATACTATCGCAGAAAACTGTGAGAGTGAAGTGGTTCGAACCGTGCCTATTCCTCTCTATTAATGAGGATCCCTGCGCGAGGAAAGTTGCCACCAAATTGAATGTGGATGGACACCTTATATTCCGACCTGCTCTATTGGTACTGAGTGACCTACAGTTGATATAGTGCGAGACTCCTGTCAAGGAATATCATAGATTAGGAAGGCGTTGCACAGAGTCCGATCGGCGGCTGGAACTATGTCAAACGAATCCACGAAGAATGGTTATGCTGATGAAAAGAATTGGCTCGCTCCACTACTAAGGGAGACGGGCGTCTCGGCAGCCGATCTGACCTATGATTTCAACTTGATAAAGGGAAGGGCCACGAAGAGCAATATGTGTGTCCTCTGCAAAGGTGGCAAGTTTCTTTGTGGCAAAACAAGATGCTCGGTACTGGCAAAAGCATTGACCTATAAGAAGATTGCGCGATCCATTGATAAGCTTGAGCTCGACGGAGCATCTCCGCCCGGGGTCTTCATAGGAAGAATGGGTTACCCTAGGGTCTACGCTGGCCCTCTTGTTCCCCCAACTCATGGAGACACTTCGATCATGGATATTCCAGAACTCTGGGGGCCATGCGGATTTGCAAAGTCAATCGATGACATTATTGATTTTAGGCTGAGTCTCGTAAGGGGAAAGTCACGTATGACCGTTGATGCGGCAGCGTTAGACACCGGCAGCAGAATTATGGATGTAATAACGGAACTCGCCTTGGCAAGGGGTCCAGTTGAGACGGAAATGCTTCTCAGAAAGAAACCGAGTAGAACAGTATTGCTCGATGACGACATTCAGCCTTTTGGACCTTCGGCGCCAATCGACAAAGTGAAAGTCGGAAATGTATACTGGGATCCGCAGCTTGAGAAGGCTTACGGAGACCACGACCTAAAGGCAGCCGAGGCAGTGTCCTCGCTCTACGATAGCGGCGTGCTTGTATCCCGAATACAGAAGGCGTTCAGCGTTGGTGCCTTCGGAATCAAGAAGAACAGAAAACTCGTGCCAACGAGATGGAGCATAACCGCAGTCGACAGCCTCATATCAAAAACACTTCTGGAGAAGGTGACTCTTCAGCCTCCCATCAATGAATACAGGATCTACGAGTCAAACTACCTTGACAACAGGTGGATCATTCTCATGGCTCCGCTATCATGGAGCTACGAACTCGTTGAAGCATGGTACCCAGGCACCACGTGGAATCCCGACAGCAGTAACATCGTGATTTTCTCTGATCACGAAATGTTCGAGGGCAGAACAACTTACCCGGACATAGGAGGATGCTACTTCGCATCCAGGCTGGCAATAGCCGAGAGGCTCCTAGCAGAACGCCGCCAGGCAACCGTCGCCGTTCTGAGGGAGTCTCATCCAGGGTACGTCCTCCCTGTGGGCGTCTGGTCTGTCAGAGAGAGTGTGAGAAATGCCTTGAGAAATCCCCCTATGAGGTACAACAACCTGCGTGATGCAATCAGCCACATTTCCTCCAAGTTTGCGATACCACTATCCCGATGGCTCAAAACCAGCAAACTGCTCCAAGAGTTGCTGTATCAAACCAGGATAACTGATTTCCAGCAGTTGAGAACTTCGGAAGGGTAGGACACTGTTTAATATCGTGAATTATTATATAAGCGTAAAACATATAAAGAACCTAATCACCTATTTCTGAGGAGGGAGTGCGTTACAACATGACAAAAGAGATACGAGTTGCCATAGTCGGCCTCGGAAACTGCGCATCTACGCTAGTCCAAGGGCTAACCTACTATAGAAACGTTGAGAGCCGCGACATCGTACCAGGCTTGATGCATACAGAGCTGGGTGGCTACAAGATAAGGGACATCAAGGTCGTCGCAGCTTTTGATGTGAACAAGCTGAAGATAGGTCGCGACATAGGCGAGGCGATATTCGCCCATCCAAACGTTGCTGAGAAGTTTGCCGATGTGAAGAAGATGGGTGTGGAAGTTTCTCCAGGTCCGATTATGGATGGAGTCGCGCCTCATATGTTTGAATCATTCCATGTATATGGCAACGGGGTTCAGCCAGTCGAGCCAGTCAAGGTGCTGCAGGACTCGGGTGCCGAGATTCTCATCAACTACCTCCCTGTGGGAAGCCGAGAAGCGGCAAGATTCTATGCGCAGGCCTGCCTCGATGCAGGATGCGCCATGATAAACTGTATCCCGGAGTTTATAGCTTCAGACCACGAATGGTCAAACAGATTCCTGGAGAAGAAGCTGCCTATTGCTGGGGATGACGTCAAGAGTCAGCTAGGTGCCACGATTCTTCACAGGGCGATAGTGAACTTGATGCTGGAGCGCGGGGTCAAGATAGAGGAGACGTACCAGCTGAACGTCGGCGGTGATACGGATTTCGAGAACATGCTCGACGAGAACCGGCTCGCGTCCAAAAGGATCAGCAAGACGCAGGCTGTTACGAGCCTCTCCAACTATGAATTCCCAACGAGGATCGGACCCTCAGACTGGGTAAGCTTCCTCAAAGACCAGAAGATCTGCTACATTTTCGTCAAGGGACGGAAATTCGGCGATCGACCAATAACAATAGACGTGAAGCTCTCGGTTGAAGACTCACCGAACAGTGGAGGCGTCGTCATAGACGTTATCAGAGGAACTAAGCTCGCTCTAGAAAGGAAGATAGGTGGAGCACTTGAGGGCATTTCTTCCTATGCTTTCAAGCACCCGCCAGTAAATGTCACAGATGAAATCGCCAGAAAGTGGGCCCAAGACTTCATTGATGGTAAGAAGGAGCGATAGCCTGCTGTGGCTACCGTTGATCGAGTGTGGAACCGCATCCCACTTCACGCCGATGAACTGGAGTTCCAAGTTGCCCTATCTTTTTAAGGGTGATTTGCATAAATCTATTAGGGATCTGGATAATCGCGAGACGCCTTCATAAAACTGGAGCAAGTCCTTAGAGACCAAATTCTGAAATATGAGTGAGGGATGTAAGTTGAGTATAAGGAAATCGAAAGAAGAAACTATTCTAGGTTCCACATGGTACCTCGTGCCCTTGTTGCTAGCTGCATACGTGTTCACTATTTATCTGATTCAGCCTTTAGCTGCGGAGAATATGGGCTCCTACGTCGTAAGTCTGACCAATGTTGCATTTACGGCTCTCGGCGCGGTGATGTTTCTAGTCGTTGCGAAGCGCTTCGGTTGGCTGCGTGTCAAACCTGGTCAGATTACGATCGCTATGTCACTGGGGCTCGTTTTCTGGACCTTGGCAGAGTTCACATTCATGGATTATGAGATAATTGGTGAGTCACCGTTTCCGTCGCTTGCTGATGTCTTCTATGTGGCAGGGTACCTGATGTTTCTGATTGCGCTGTTCATGAACATCCGAACCATCAAGATGAAATTCAGCTCAGCGATGCTCGCAGTATGGGTCGCCCTGTCTGCTACAGCATTAGTGCTTATAGCATACTTCGCGGTCCTCCCAATAATCCAGGCGGGGATTGATGTAACCACTGCCGTTGCACTAATGTATCCTATCCTGGATCTCTTGATCGTCGTTCTTGTGTTGGTGATACTGCTAAAGTTCCGTTCTGGCGAGGTTGCGAAGCCTTGGGGGTTTCTGATACTTGGCTTCATTCTGCAGGCGGTTGGTGACACCTTCTTTGAATATGCCCAATACACCGGCACGTACACAATGGCCTATCATCCGGCAGATATGATTCTGAGTTTGGGATACTCCATGATTCTCGCGGGTGCCGTCTTCTTCATACGGGCGTACAGGTTGCCTGGAGGAGGAAGCAGTGCTTAAGGGATTGCTAGTCATCCACGAAAGTGGAACCCCCATCTACACTTTTTCTCAGGAGAAGATAAGCGAGGATCGCCAACTACTGCTCTCAGGATTCCTGTCCGCGATCGAAACTTTCGCTAGTGAGACAAACATCTCGCCAGACGGCGGCTCGATTCACTCGATAAGACTCTCTCAGAGCCTTCTAACTTTTAGGCTGCTTTGCCTTGAAAATGAGAAGCAGGAGACTATCAAGTACTTCTTTGTGCTGATAACAGACATAAACAAGAACCCTAATAAGGCTGAGAACGAGGAGCTCCTCGAATACGTGATACTGAATTTCCTGAGCTACAAGAACTCCGCTTTTCGACAGAAGATGCGGCAGTTCGGCTATCAGAGAGAAGAGTTTGGGGAATTCGACGACTTCATGAACAAGATAATCGACTTGGACTGGAAGACAATAAAGAAAAAGATCAAGCCCGTACCGGGATCGCTACTTCAAGGAGTCCTCAATGAGGTAAGGGAATACATACCCTTGGACCAGATCCTGCAACTGAATCCCAAGATAGTTCGCTTAGGCACATCTTACGCTTGGCTCTCGGACGACCTTCCTGTGGAAGAGGAGAAAGCACTACTCGACAAAATAAGGGACAGGCTCTCACGGCTTTTTGGACCCAACATGTTCGACTCGATTGTTGCCAACGTCACCAAACAGTTGCAAGGATAAAGAAAAAGAGGCTAGGATCCTCGATTCAACGTTTTTTCATTAGGTAGGATCCAGCTTGGTGCTGAGCGGTTTCAGAGTCTTGCTTGCTTCCAGTTGGAAGCCGACGACTAGTATGCTCTAATGCCTAGACGATCGGCGGAAGAGTCTCGAATCCCAGCGCAAAGAGTATCAGTACTATCAGTTCGCACAGGAAGGATATCATTATGGACTTGTCCCAAGCGATATCTATGAGCACGTGGACGAGTAGTATTATCACGGTGTAGCCGATTATTGACCCCAGTCCACCAAGACCGAACTGGCCGGGGATCGACTGAAGTGGCGGGATTATTAGCACGGCTATGATGGCAATGAGAAGGATCACGACTAGCTTCTTACTACTCTTTTGCGCTCCAGCAATTAGTCTAGTGCAGAGCCAAAGGACGACGAAGAGTACTAGTATCTCCACCAGAAGCACAATATACCATGGTAAAGCAGCCATTCTCTATTCTCACCATTGTCTTGACTAGTTTCTGATTTTAGACTACTGGCTGTTAATCATATGATAAGCTTTGTGCTTGAGAATCGTATCGGCAATGGATTGGCCTCATAGTCTACGCCTGCGTGAGTTGCGTATTGGATATTTCTTGGCCCAGTCGTTCGCATTCCTAGAAGGTTACAATGTCTGAGACTAGGGAGTTGACGTCTAGTATTTCCTTAGATAGGTCTGTGTCGATGTATGCCCTCTTCCAATCGGGTCTTCCATACCTCGCTGAGAAGACTGTCAAGACCTTATTGGAGACTGCTCTGAAGCCCGATCCGTCGAAGTATTCGTGCGCCCTGACTAGTATCTTTGCGCCTATGCCCTTTAGGAATAAGTCAACAACATCTTCCCCGAAGTACTTGATCGTAGTAACCCCTAGGGGATCCCTTCCATAATTCTGATCGAATCCCTTTATCTCAGGTCGCGGGTCATTCCACAGAAGTTGCTGAAGTTCGCTTCCAGCTAAGTGCGCGATTTGCGTGAGAGTCGAAACCTTCTCAGGTATGCCACCATGGACAGCGAAAATCCCGTTCTCAGTTACGACAGCATGCGGTAACTTTTCGAAGAGCCTGTTGCACATATCGTATATCTTATCACCGTTCTCAGGGTACTTGTGCGGTACTTCATCCATGAATCCATAGCGGGAGTTGACGTCGGGTGATTCATGGTTTCCCCTGAGGAGTATCACATTGTCCCTGAATTTTATCTTCAAAGCAAAAAGTGTCGTCAGAACCTCGATGGATGATGGCCCTCTGTCAACAAGATCGCCCAGGAAGACAATGTAACATTTCTTCTGTGAACCTGTGTTGCTCCCGACAAAATGGGTGCGGGTGAGTATTTCATTCAAACTGTCAAGTTCCCCATGTATATCCCCGACGAAAACCAGTCTTCCATGGCTTGGGAGTCTTATCAACTTGCCGTTAACAATGACCCCGTCGCTCAGTCTGCCCTGTTTTCTCTCCCCCGTGATGATCCGCGTAACTTTGAGTACCACCTCTTCAAACTCATGATCCGTGAGCATCGGCATTTAGAGAGCCGCCTCCTGAGAATGTAAGTTGACTAAGCATCTGAAGGGCTAGGGAGTCTCAAAGGCAGAATTCACAGATTCCCTGGCTGGTAACGCAATGGTTGCAGCCTTTCTTACCGCACTTCTTGCAGGTTACCGTCTTCGCGCAGTTCCTGCAGTACACTTCCTCCTCAACCTCGCAGAAAACAGCGTCTTCCATACATACTTCTTTCCCGCAAACCTTGCAGCCAAAGACGTCTGAAACCCGATTACATATCTCGCATCTCGCTCTGCCAGGTGCTGGGTTCTCCTTAGCAAAGGATGACAACGACATAAGCTTCGCTGTTCCATTGACAAGTAGTCCGACAGCCTTGACTTTCCCATCTGCATTGAAGTTCGTCTTCATTTCATAGTCCTGGTTCTCATGCTTGACCGTCTGAAGGAGCTGTAATTCGCTGACGCCCAAGTTGGGTTCAAGCTTGGGCGAAAGTAATGAAGTTGAGAAAAGGAACCACCTGCTTTTAGATCTCCAAGCTAGCAAGAGGTCATCTAGGTTAAGCGCTTCCACAAGCCATGCTTCCCTCTCAACCCTGCCCTGAGAGATTAGCAGTGGGTCATGTCTACTTTTGCACTCGACTCCCCACCGCTTGTTTCCTGAAAGAAGAAGATAATCAAACACGTCTCCGCGATCAATTACCTGTGTTTTGGCTAAATAGGGAGAGAGCTTCAGACACAGGAAACCCTGTTCATGCATCACTTTGGCGAACTCTGACTCCCACTCGAAACCTACTAGGAAAGCCTTCGTGAACATAGTGAGGTCGTCCAAGTCCAGGACAATATTGGTGTCCTTGAAGTAGCGGACCAACCGATAAAGCAAGTCAAGGAATAGGTACTCTTCGTCTCTGGGAATTCTGAAAACCACGCTATCAGTCCCCGCATCGCAACGAGATGGTTAATTCTCACCCTATTAGAAGAGGTAACAAGTTTTAAAATTAGCGTTCTTGCATCTCAAGAACCGCAAAGATATACCGTTCAATGGACAGAGTGAGATCCCCTAACGCTAGTTCCGTCCTAAGCGATGCTCACGTGGCGGGAAACAGACTTATTAGTTCCAAGGTGAGACTTAATCTCACTAATTCAGATCGCTTTCTAGAAAGGTAGATGGATCTTGGCTGAAAAACCAGCGTTGATTCAACTGGTGAAGGCAAGCGCTGGTCTAGGTGACCAGGCAGCGCTCGCTTACAAGTATATTCTCATTGTCGGTTCGTTGACCATAGGTGAGGTCTGCGAGTACACTGGCTACAGCTATGAAGTTGCCTCAAAGGCCCTAGACGAACTCTCGGACAAGAAGCTGGTTAGAAAACTGACGCAGGTAGTCGACCGATATGTTGCAGTTGCGCCTTACAGAGCATTCGCTGAGCTTCTTGTAGAGTTTCAGAGGGCAATGAAGGAGCTTGAAGAGAACGCCACGAAGTCGGTAGATCTAGCGCTTGACAATGTGTCGAAAACCAACGAGCAGTGGAAAGCAAGTGCAATTAAACTAAGAGAAGAGCAAGTCAGTCGAGCGAAGCAGTCCATACGGTCGCTAAAGGAGGAAGCGACCAGTGCTCGCCAGAGCTTGGTTGAGAAACTGAGACGCGACACTGAGGCGAAGAAGTCAAGCCTGGTCGACATGCTGAAGAAGCATGTTGATGAACATTCAGCAAGAATCTCAGATGTCGAGAAAGACATCACTCTCAAGGTCGACAACTCAGTGATAAAGTTCGCGGAAACATCTTCAAAGCTCAAGGAGCAGGTCTCCCAGACAACCACAAGCTATCTCGGTGAATTCGATCGGAAACTGGGCTCCTTTCTCGGGGGAGTAGATGCTAGTCTCAGTTCATTCTGGTCAGAGTTCTCCTCCTATGTTGAAGGCTTCCAGGGGCAGACTTCTGCGTTCATCGACGACTCCACCAAAAGGATAAGAGAACTTGGCGACGCCGTCAAGACCAAGACCAAAGATCTTATCCATGAAGTTGAGCAGGGGTACGCTCAACTTTCAACCCGCCTTCAGGGAACCGTATCGGGCAATGTCAACTCCACAATAGAGGAAATCTCCGGTACCAATAGGAATCTTGAACTAAACCTCACTGAAGCAACAAGGATATTCGGCGAAAAGCTCAACAACGCTATAACCGATTTTCAGGAGAAAACGCGGGAAACCATAGAAGGATGGGGATCTGCTGCCAAGGAAGAGATGCAGAGTAGAGCCGACTCCCTTAAGGATGAAATCAAAAACCACACGGACAATCTGACTCAGAAATTCGAGTTAGCCAAGAATCTGCTCTCAGAACTCATGAAATCTCATTATTCAAGTGCAGAATCTGCTTCAAACGATCTCAGATCAAACCTAGACCTGCTTACCGAATCACTTAAGAGTGATCTGGTCTCCGAAACTGGTTCCTCAAGTGGCGAACTCAAAGAATCTTGCGAGGCAACAGCCAAAGAATGCAGCTCGCTGGTTGCCACCTTGGAGAACTTGTCAAAGAAGAACATACCACTCGCCTCTACGACGATAAAAGGTTTCACTTCTGACGTGAACAACAAGTTATCAAAGATGACGACGAGTCTCTTAACCAGCGCCAAATCCTTCGCTTCCGAAATAAAGGAGAAGATGGTTGAGGCAATGGAGGTATTCTTAACAGCTCTGCCTCGGGGAGCTCCCGCGGAATCCGGCAAGAAAGGGGATGAGGTGCCGATCAGAGGGAGCGCTGTGAAGAAAGATGTGGGCAAGAAAATAGACGAAGCTGTGAGCGACTACGTTGACGGGATAAAGAACAACATCGACAGCTTAGACAAATATGCTTCTGATAGAATATCCGCGGTCATGGGATTCGAGAGGGAGTTGGAGAAGAAGTGGGTTTCCATCAGAGACACATTGGGGAAGGTCACCGAGCTGGCGCAGGAAATAGGGTCCTTCCCACAGGGAACCAGCAAGATCATGAGCGATCTGATTGACCAATACGTCAGGAAGGCAGACAGCACTCTGATCTCAACAAAGAGACTGTTGAACACTCACTCGACCACACTTGGGGATGCTATGAGCAACACGACAAAGAAGTGGAACAGCATAACAGAAAAGGCCAAGAAAGAGATGACTGACCTGTCCAGCAAGAGGGGAGAAGAGCTAATCCAGATTCTCTCAAAGCAGATCAGCACTATTGACAAGTTCACTTCTGAGCGAACCAAAGCGCTCGCAGGCTTGGTTGCACAGAAGACGGAGGCAATGAGATCAGAGAGTATTGCATCGCAAGAAAGCACATCAAGACACATAGGGACAAACCTGGAAAGCGTCAGAGGAGCACTCGCTGATGCCGAAGGCCAGCTAGATAGCGCGCTACAGGCTAATCTTGAAGCATTCAAGACGGAAACGGACATGAGATCCAAGGAGACCGACAAGCTATTGGAGGATTGGGACAGAAGCACTGGTGAAGCGACGGCAACCCTGAAAGTGCAGCTCGCCACGTTGGTTGATGGAGGAAAGCAACAAGCAAAGCACGTCTGCGAAAGCGCAAGTTCGCAGCTAAGGGAAACCTTTTCTGAGCAGGGCAAGGCACTCCATGAGATTGTGACATCAGCCTCAAGTTCATTCGGCGAGATCACTGACATAGCAAGCAAGAGCTTCAGGGAAGAAGGTGAATCGATCAAAGAAGGAACAACAGCAGTTCTATCAAGGCACCTAGCGGATTATACTGAATCGGTGAATAAGGCCATTGCCGAGATAGACACGGCATTTGCAGAGCACTTCGAAGACTGCAGCAGGCTAACAGAGAACCTTGGCCAGAAGCTGGACGAACTGCTGACCACACACCAAGACGCGTACGAGAGATCCTCAACACTGATGGTTGAAGGACTAGTAAGCTGTCTAGACCAAGACGAGGCCGCAATCGATAACATATCAAGAAGGATGTTGAAGGAATTCACTGAAGACACCACGAAAACAACCAAGGTAGCCGGCTCAGTCGAGAACCTAATGAGAACAGCCTGGGCGGAAATAATTGACACACAACAGATAAATGCTGACAAGACCTGGCACTGCGTGACAAAGCAGGCAATACTTCACCACATAAAGGATATGGCGAAGAGAACCAAGTCAACCGTAACAATAGTCGTGCCCAAACTAGAAGAAGCCCCACTGAAAGAGGTCAAGGAAATAAGTAAGGCAATAAGAATTAACATAATTGCGGGTATAGACGAACTTCAACAAAAGACACTGATCAAAGAGCTCTTAGCGCAAGGCAACGTGAGACTCTGGAATCGAACTGAAAAAGATTACATGAGTTGCACCAGAGACGCTGAGGAAGTAATCATTGCACCCGTTGTAGGGAAAGATATGGACTGCGTTGCATTGGTAAGTGTGGAAGAAGGATTCATCAAGCTAATTATGAAGATCGTTGGTCCCATGTGGTTGGCTTCTTCAAAAATGGTGAGTCTTGCTTCGTTGAAGCCGTAGAGAAGAAATACCCATTGCTTCGGGTTCTCCACAAGGAAGGTCTCACTGTTGGCGACGCTATCACTTCTTTGGTGCTATTGCCTTTGTGGTTGTTGGTCGAACCTGCTACCTTCAGATTGGCGGGGAAGGCTGCGAAGAACGGTTGATAACAGATAGGTCGTCCTTTAGTCCTTCCCATATACAGCACCATTCAAGACAAGGTTGTCCATCTAGGGTCGTCGAAAATCGGTCGGTAATCAATCTATGTGATTCTATCCAATTGTCATTTCATCAGGTTCGTGTTGCTAAACACTCTCATCAGAAGATGAACATATGAAGAAGGGGTATGGGGGGACAGAATGATCGTCGATACTCTTAGCACATGATTCAATGGAATTTGATTACTGCTCGTAAGACATGAGCGCTTGGCAGTTCCAGTGCCTGTATAATTGAATAATGTGGAGTTTTATTAGCAGACGATGGAGGAAATACCATAGGATTTATCTCTTTGAAGGCAGTAAGAAAAGGAGAGAGGAAAGCCTTGGGGTGAGTCGACGGAATGTCAGACACAGATTATGAATTGGAGTTATTGTCAAAACTTGTAGCTTTGGACACTGATTCGGATGAGAAAAGGAATTATGAGGAATGTTGTAGAGTCATATCCGGCGAAGCCAGTCGCATCGGACTGGACGCCCGAATACTCGATGGCAAAGTGGTTCTGAAGGGCGATGAGAGGCCAAGGCCAAATGTCGTCGTGGATCTGAATAAGAACTCGGACACGACGCTCGTGCTTGTGACCCACTACGACATAGTTCCTCCCGGAGGAGAATGGACTCATGAACCGTTCAAGGTTACCGTAGAAGGCGATAAGGCATACGGAAGGGGCACATCAGATGACAAGGGTGCAATAGTCGCGTGCTTCGGGGCGCTTGCTAGGCTCAAAGAAGATGCTTCTGCTGACATCAACGTGAAGCTATTAGTGACTTGCGATGAAGAAGGCGGTGGAGAGGCCGGCATAGAGTACCTCATGGATAATGTCAAGATCAAGGGAGATGCAGCTCTAGTAATAGACAGTGGGCCTGAATTCGTGAGTTGTGGAGCCAGTGGGGTCATCTGGGGGAAAGTGAAGGTAAGAGGAAAACAAGGGCACGCTGGATATCCGCATAAAGCAGTAAATGCAATTGATGAAGCAATCAAGATCATATCTTCGCTTCAAGAATACAGGAAGAAGCTGAGTTCAAGAAAGTCGAAACTTGCTCCACCACCGGGTAGCCCTGAGAAGAGAATTTGGAGACGGTTGTCGGTAACCATGATGCATGCTGGTGAGAAGGAGAACATAATCCCCGGGGAATGCGAAATTCGATTTGATCTGCGTGCATTACCAGATGAGGACATAGATGAGCTGAAGAGCGCTACGCGAGACTTCGTGACCAACGAAGCAAGGAGGAAAGGCGTGGACGCGAGCCTCGAGATCATACATGTTCTACCTGGTTACTACACTGATCCCGGACACCCTCTGGTAAGGTCGCTGGGAGAGGCAGCCAAGAAAGTCTCGGGTGTGGAGCTGCCTGTATGCGCAGACTTGGGTGGGAACGATGGAAGCTTCGTCGCAAAGGTTCAGATTCCAGTTGCATGCTTTGGGCCCCTTAGAGAAGGGACAAACTATCATGGCATTGACGAATTCGTCCATCTCAAAGATATAACATTTGTTCGCGATGTAATCATTAACATGTGTCAAGATGGCAGAAAGAAACTGAAGCAGCAAGTGGAATAGTTGCACTTTTGACCAGCGACTATTCCCTTTTCACCTTGAGACACCGCGCCATTCCCTCAGGGCTTTCTCGTATCCTTCGGGTGTGCCTGTGTCAAACCATTGCCCTGAAAACAGATAGCCGTATAGCTCGCCTTTCTCAGCTATCTTGGGGAAGACGTCCTTCTCTATGAAGGATGGACCGCTTGGGGGGACAAGATCTATGATCTTAGGTTGCAGAATATAGAGACCCGTGTTTATTAGATTTGAGGGGGCATCTTCTCTGCGCGGTTTCTCAACGAACCTGACTATCTTGTTTCCTTCAAGGACAGCTACGCCGTAACTTGAAGGATCGTCGACGGTTGTCAATGCGATAGTAGCAGTAGCTCTGTTCTCGACATGAAACTGGTACATTTTGTACAAGTCGATATTCAGCAAGTTGTCCCCGTTGACCATTATAAACGTGTCCTTCAGCAAGCTCTTGGCAAGTCTAAGCGGTCCACCCGTTCCCAGTTCGTCTTGCTCCTCGGCAAAGGTTATTTTAACACCCAGTCTTTTCCCGTCGCGGAAATACTCCTTTATCTTCTCTCCCAAGTATCCGATGCTTATGATTATGTCGCGGACATCGTATGTTCGTAGCAGATCGATGACGTGTTCCAAAATGGGCTTATTCTGAAGCGGAACTAATGGCTTAGGAATCTCATAAGTGATTGGGCGCAAACGTGTTCCCTTGCCTCCAGCCAATATAAAGGCCTTGGGAGACATCTTCTCGAGCAGCGCCCCGAAAAGCAGTGATTCCACAGCTTGTGAGAGATTCCTCACCTTAACTCCATCAACCATTGAGCTGATCTTTCTCAGTATTTCGCTGTCGATGGTCATTGAAACCTTCTTCTTCCGTCTCTCCATGCTATTACCTTCCAGAATGATATTAGACGGGCAGTTACGTGTGATGTTTCCTGCTTGCCTAGCACTGAGAGCTCTTTGAACAGGGCTCAATCACTTGGAACTAAGAGACAAGAGCTACATCAGTGTAGAACAAGAGATGCAGTACTGAAGTAAAGGAATATAAGGTTTTTACCCTCGCTAACCTATACTAGGCAGATAGAACTTCAAAAGGCAATAAGCATGGCAATGCGGTCCCTGGGTTCGCTGCTATCCGCCATAGGGTTTCTCATACTTCTCATCGGCATAATACTAACCATAATAGGATTGGCCTTATCAATAGTTAAGAGAAGCTCCAGGGGAAAGAAAACTGAGGGTCAGGACGAACGCGAGAGGGGCAGAACGCGAGGCGGAGGAGTCGTAATGATTGGCCCGATTCCAATAATATTCGGGACGGACAGGAAAATCGTTTTGATTGCAGTCGCCGTTGCCATAGTCTTTATGGTCATATACATAGTGTCTATGCTGCTCGTAACCTCCTAGGGGAGGAAGGCAAGTGAGAAAACTCGGAGAATCTCTTGCGAATCTGGAAATAATGATCTCAGTGATAGGCGCGATAATCTTTTCTGCAGGTCTAACCATCAACTCTCTTCAGGGAGGAGCCGGTGCAACCATCTCGTTTGGAGGAGTCGTGCTGATAGGGCCGTTCCCCCTAGTATTTGGGACTGACAGGACAGCTCTCGATAGGAACAATCGGCGCCATAATCCTGATGGGTTTTTCATTAATCATGCTCCATGCCCGAGTGAGGGGCGCTACTCGCCAAGCAGCGGGCGCAGCAAGCTACGGCGCTAGTGCGTATCATAGAGGGCGCTGCGGACAAAAAGGTGGTCTACTGCGACCAGCTTGTCCCTGCATCGTCATCAAGCATTCAAGACGGGGACTAAAACCTGATCGAAGATGGTATTGTCGTAAGCCGAGTAGAGTCTCAAGGGCATGCTCATACTCTTATTGTATGCCAAGCCGAGCATGGTAGCGTTTAATCCGGTCACCCTAAACTTGACGGTTTGACCCGCGCTGAGATAGTACGTCTCAGTGTGCGGTATCCACGACGCGGTTCCTTGGTTCCAAACGTTCAGAGTGGGTATGGAAGCTTGCTTCGTGCCATTAATCCAGACGCTTCCTGTAAGGAGTCGGGTTAAGACCTTAGCCCCTAAGGCCACATTTTCAGACAAGGTATTGAGTGGAATAGCGGGCGCACCGCTACTTCCCATGTTAGTCGCGCTTATCACTGCGGTTCCATTCTTGTACAGAAATGTGTCACTTGCATTGATAACCAAATTGCCTAGCATGTCAAGTGGAGTATAGTCGATCTTGTAGATCTTAACTAAGTCGCTAGAGGAGAAGAATGCCCTCTGGAAGAACCTCGGACCATAATCATCAATGCTTGTCACCCCGCTCCAGCCGACCTGTGTAGCGCCTTGATTTGTCAAGTAATCGTTTATCGAGGTCAGGTAGGTCGTAGTTGTGTCTGCCCAAATGGGTGCTACAGCCATGAAGTTTTTGGTCGACGTTCCCCGGCCGGCAGCCGTGCCCATAAAGTAGACCAGAGATATGTCTAATGAGTCGCTATAGGAGTGTGGCTCGTTGTTAAACATCAGCCGATACAGCGTAGTGTTTTGGAAGAGTGGCCTTGTGACTTGTGATGTCTCATTGTAGTAGTCGCTTGTATTGATTAAGTTGGGGAAGTTATCTGCCGCTATTCTGGCCATCCAGATCCATTTTCCTTCGTCTCCTCCAATGTAGCTCTGCATGAATCCGAAGAATACCAGTGCGTAGTCGGCATGGAATCGCCTGAAGATTTGGAGTGACGCGGTCTCATTTGTCTCCATGAACCCCAGTCCGACGCAAGCAATCTGTGTGCTATTGCCAGTTCCATTATCGTCCACTGAGGTTCTGTTGCCCACTACCGTAATGTAGTACCCGTAGTCCCACCAAGCAACTACAACTGCACCAGGTGGTGCTTGGTTGTTAAGCCAACTCATTGCCTCCAGCCAATCGCCGTACGCGCCGGCTGGTAGTATCTCTGGTGGCGACATTCCCTGTATCAAGGGATAGCGTGATCCAAAGCCAGGCTGAATGATCATATTTCCATAGGAAAAGAGCAGTATCCCAATCACAAGAAAAGCTGCCGCCGCGTACTCACGACCAACTGTGGGTGTCATCCTAACCCTCTTTCTATGGATAATCTCCTCTTTCGGGGCTGCCATGATCTGGCCAAAAGGCCTAAGTACACTTGATAGCCCGTAGCCGGCAAGTATCGCGATTATCGGAGACAGGCTTATGACAATTCTCACCATGGACCCTGAGAAGTAGACCAGGGTGACCGTGGCCAATATTATGAATATGTCTGCCTCAGACAGCCTCTTGAAGGAGAAGTAGATTCCAACTATGGAGAGCACTACGAGTATTCCCAGATAGTAGAAGAAATCAGCCCAGGGGGTAGGTTGGTGCTCTCCAACCGAGGCGAGGATAGCTTCCTGAGTCTGCCTGAAGATAGGCATGATCACAGTGTAGAACTTACCTCCAATGGGGCTGATCGTGAGTATTATGAACCCACCCACTGCGACGATGGCTGCGAGCAGGAACGGGTTCACTTTCGAAATTCTACTGCCAATATTCCCCAAGGTCTTGAACTGAGCGAGGTACTTCGAAGTCTCGTAGAGAACCATAAGTCCAAGCACCATGAGTGCTGGAAGGATCTCCCCTGAAGCTAACTGCCCGACCCCGTTTCGTGGTGCTAGTACCATTATGAATAGGCCTATTAGCATCGTGATACTGTATGTTGTGAAGAGTCTCATGCTGTAGCGGCGTGTTATCAGCATAACTCCTGCAAATAGGGCAAATATGTCGATGCCGTACCTGAAGGTGCCCCAGCTAATACATAGGTATCCAAGGAATAGACCGGCCAAGATGGCTGACGGAAATGAACCTCTCTTCAAAGATCTGATGAAGAAGTAGAATGAAATCAGCATGAGGAATATGCCAAAAGGCTCGTTGTCAAAAAAGCCGACCACTTGCCGCTGGATTATGGCTGGCGATACGGCAATGAAGAAAGCGGCGAGCAATCCGGAACGCTTGTCATAGATTTCTTTTCCGAGGAGGTAAACGACTAGGGGAGTCAGCGCGCCGAACAATAATGGCATATAGTAACAGACGGTGAAAGCCGAAGCGCTGATCCCAATGGCATTAACGAAGTAGTAGAATAGGACGGCAGTGAAGACCATTCCTGGGTATGTGTCTCCCGCAATGAATCTGCCGAAGGGGTACCAAGCGGAATAGTCGACCCAGTGGAACCAAGCGGGAAAACCATTACCAATGATAAACTGAACGTTCCTGTAAAAGTAGTACGGGTCGAACTCTTTTAGGAGGGGCTGCCAGCCAGCCATAAACACAGGCGATATTCTGAGAAGAAACGCAATAGTGAATATGAGCACTAGAGAGACCGCAAGAATTGCCGTACTCCGTGGGATCTTGGCCGTTGCCGCCTTGAACGAGTTTTGCGTCAGCTGACCTAGTTTCCCAAAGATCCTCTTAATGCCTCTCCAAACCGACGAAATAGTCCTGAACCTCCGGCTACACTTGACAAGCGTCGCAATGCAAAGGATTGGAATCGGAATTATGTTAAGTTGCTCATATATCTTACGGTTAGGGGTTCCGTTGACTTGCCGATGGATGTGAAGGTGAGTGGAAGGCCTTGAGATGATACTGGCTGGGGGTGACGGTGACATTGCTTTGGACGCGGGCAATGGCGCATCAACCCAGGCAACTAGTGCTTCCCTCTCGGACTCCAGCGCTGGTGTCTCTGTGACGCCAGCAAACCCAGCGGAAATCTTCGCATGCGTTTAAGACACGCAGGTGGCGCCACAAGATACTCACGCAGCCGTGACGACACAGTCCGGCGCAACCACTGGCGGTGGCGGCTTGGGTAGTCGCACGTTTCTGATCGAAAGAGTTGGCTAGCGGTGATGGCTATGAGAAGGCAGTCGATTCTCTTCGTTGCTTCTCAGTCATGGGCTCTTCTGTGACTCATCAGGAAACCTGCTCACCATTCAGGCTGTAGCACTTCATTGTTGCAACGATCAAGGACAATCAGAAGAAAGTTGTCTGCAAGATATTTAAGCGAAAGACCGATTAGTTCTGCAGCATTGGACGAGATAGAAGCTGTTCATTCGCCCTTGGACACAATGGCCTAGGTACTCGTCACACGGCATATTGGGAGATCAATTATGAGTGTGAGGTCTGCAGTTTGCTAGATATGAAGCTAATCAGAGAACAACCTGAGACTGTGAAGAGCAATCTCGAAAGAAGAGGCGACCCTGAGAAGACGAAATGGGTCGACGAACTACTCAATCTCGACAAGAACTGGAGGGGTTCGAAGCAGGAGGTCGAGCAACTCAGACATAGAAGGAACGTCTTGTCCGAGAAAATAGCAGAGCTGAAACGGGGAAAAGAAGATGTGACAGGGCAATTGGAGGAGACTCGGCGGATCCCTGCCCAGATAAAGAAGATCGAAGACGGCATGGCGGCTCAAGAGGAAAGAATCAGGTTCATACTAATGAGACTTCCAAACCTGCTTCACGACTCAGTTCCGAAGGGCAAGGACGACAGCGAGAACGTCGAGGTGAAGCGTTGGGGGGAGGTAAAGGGGCTGAGCTTCAAGCCAAAGGGTCACATAGATCTGATGATTGACCTGGATCTGCTTGACATGGACAGGGCGGCAAAGGTCTCAGGTGCGCGTTTCTACTACATGAAAAACGAGGCGGTCCTGCTGGAACTCGCCCTAGAAAGATTCGCCATTGATATCCTCAGAGAGAAGGGATTTACAGTAATCGAGCCGCCTTTCATGATCAAGAGAGAACCTTACGAAGGGGTCACCTCGCTTGCAGACTTCGAGGACACTCTCTACAAGATCGAAAACGAAGATCTCTACCTGATCGCCACGTCGGAGCACCCGATGGGCGCAATGTTCATGAATGAAGTCCTGAATGCCGACGCTCTTCCACTTAAGTGCGCAGGCCTGAGCCCATGCTTCAGAAAAGAAGCTGGGGCTCACGGAAAGGATACCAAGGGAATATTCAGGGTCCACCAATTCAACAAGATCGAGCAGTTCATCTTCTGCAGACCGGAGGATTCATGGGAACTCCATGAGGAACTGCTAGCTAACGCTGAAAACATCTACAAGATGCTCGAAATCCCGTACAGGGTTGTTAACATATGCACAGGCGATATAGGAACTGTCGCGGCAAAGAAGTATGACATCGAAGCTTGGATGCCAGCTCAGAAAATGTTCAGGGAAGTCGTATCCTGCAGCAACTGCACCGATTATCAGGCAAGGAGATTGAACATAAGATATAGAGAGAAGACAGGAGAAAAATCAGAATTCGTACATACGTTGAACAGCACGGCAATAGCAACGCAAAGGACCATAGTAGCGATAATCGAGAATTATCAGCAAGCAGACGGCTCAATCAGGATACCGAAGGCCCTTGTTCCATATATGGGCGGGCTCAATGAAGTCAGAAAGAAAGGAAGGGAATAGCAGCCTTCCAAGAATAATCATTGCCTCTCGCTGGTTTTGACTCAAGAAACAACGATCAACACTCTGGAAACTTGGTTTGATGACCAAAATGGTAATATCTCTCTGCAAATCAATTGCAACAGACCGCATCTGAAGGATGCTATTTCGCGGAGACATAGTCTCTCTTTCAGTTCTTGAGGTGCAATATCCGATCATGCGCTCAATCAAGGAGCAGTTAGATCCCATCTTCTACCCGAAGTCGTTAGCCGTAATAGGGGCGAGTAACAACGCCTTAAAATGGGGATGGATAATTCTTCATAACATCCTTAGAAACCGTTACAGGGGCAGATTATACCCTGTTAATAGGAGCGAGGACAAGATAATTGGGGTCAAAGCCTACCACTCAGTGGGTGCCTTGCCTGAACCAGTTGACTTGGCGCTGGTGGTGATTCCTGCCCATTCTGTGGCAGAAGCCGTAGAGGAGTGCGCCAAGAGTGGAGTCAAGGGCTGTGTGGTGATCACCTCAGGATTCAAGGAGAGCGGAGAAGATGGTGCCGCGCTAGAAAAGGAGCTCGTTGGCGTGGCGAGAAAGGCTGGCATTCGCATAGTCGGACCCAATTGCATGGGTGTCTTGAGCAGCACCGTAAGTCTTGTTGCGGTGATGTCTCTTATCGATTTGAGACCGGGTCCTATAAGCTTCATCAGCCAGAGTGGCAACTTGGGCACGCTGGCAATGTGGAATGCTATGCAGATGGGAGTAGGATTCTCGAAATTCGTGAGCACTGGAAATGAGGCAGATCTCCACTGTGAAGACTACATAGAATACTTCGGGCAGGATTCCGACACGAGCGTCATAGCATGCTACATGGAGGGATTCAGCGATGCTAGGAGATTCATGAGAACCGCACACGAGGTAGCAGAAAGGAAGCCGGTCGTCGTGCTGAAAGGAGGAGTCACGCAGGCAGGATCCAGAGCGGCGCGTGCTCACTCAGGATCCTTGGCAGGGACAGAGAATATCTTTACAGCGGCATTCAAGCAGGCTGGGGTGCTGAAAGCGGAAAGCGAAGACGAACTCGTAGACTATGCTGGGGCGCTGGCTTCGCAACCACTTCCAAAGAGTAACAGAGTGGGGATACTTTCCCTTGGAGGGGGATGGGGAGTACTTGCCAGTGACTCATGTGAAAAGCATGGATTGATCGTGCCACCTCTCCCTCCAATTGCCGTAAGCAGGATAGACAAGGTGTTGCCTCCTTACTGGAGCAAAGGAAACCCAGTTGATACTGTTGCAAAATTCGATGCTGCGACACTGCGCGTATGCATCGAAACTCTGCTTGAACTGGAAGCAATCGACTCGATAATAATCGCCGGGTTTGGCACATACTCATACTTCGCTAGCGAGATTTCTGGATCGGCATTCGCCACGAAGGAACAAGCTGAGCTGTTCGATCAAATCAGCATGATCGAAGGGCAAATCGCGAAGGATATCGTAGACTCTAGAAAGAAGTACGGCAAACCGATAATGGTTGTCTCCCGCTTATCAGGCAGGGAATCCTCATCAATACAAATACTTGAATCTGAGGGAATGCCTCCTTACCCGACGCCACAAAGAGCTGCAAAAGCTCTGAGCAAGCTCGTACAATATAGGAGGTTCATAGATTCCAGCCGCGAACCTAGAAATATGAATCACAGAGAATGGGTTCCGGGAAACTGAGCAGCCAGGAGGCCAACGGCCGCGGTCACTGGCAAATCGTTCCACGCTATCACTGCGCACTGCCTGAACAAGATGGTACTCTAAGCGAGGAACGAAGTTCCATTGCTCGCTTGTGCAATTATCTGGTGAGGTCGAATGTACGATGTAATCATTGTGGGCGGAGGAATGGGTGGGCTTGCGACTGGAGCTCTCCTATCAAGGAAGGGTTTCAAGGTTATGCTCCTTGAGCAGAATAGGATGCTAGGCGGAAGAGCGAACAGCGTCGAATACAAGAAGGGGTACACTGTTGACTGGGGGATACACCTCCTTAGATTTGGAAGTAAGGGAATCGCGGCCCAGGTTTTTGAGACCCTGGGCGAAAAGCTCGAAATACTAGAAATGGGTGAAGGAAAACTCTTCCACAATGATCAGTGGTTAGAACTTCCAACCAAGGCAGATGTGTTGACTAGAACACCTCTCCTCGATGGCGAAGATAAGAAATCGGTTGGCGGGCTTTTGACGGGGATCCTAGGGACCCCTCCCCAAAAGGTTCTCGATCTCTCGATTGCAGATTGGCTTAGTGACGTTGGTGGGAGTGAGAGAATCAAGATGGTCATGCAACTAATAAGCAAACTCTGCATAACGACCCATTCAGCTGGTGAATTGTCGAGCGGTGAGGTATTCTCGGTTATTTCGGGAGCGCTGAAGACTGGAAAGTCCGCAGGCTACCCGAGGGGAGGATGGAAAACAGCAATCGAGAGGCTCTCTTCCATCATACAAAACGAAGGAGGCATAGTGAGAGAAAAAGCCAAGGTCGAGAAAATAGTCGTAGATGAGAGAAAAATCGTCGTAGGCGTTCTCGTCGGAGGGGAGAGGCTACAATCCAGCGTTGTCGTATACAGCGCACCATGCCAACAGCTACATAGTCTGGTGAGCAAAAGTGATTTTGGAGAAGCCTTTCTAGAAAGGTCCACGAATATGATCCCTACGGCAGGCATCAGCATCGATCTTGGTTTGCGGGGATGCGTCTCTAACGAGAACGGGATGGTTGTAGTCAACGATCCCTTTATTCTCGCGCAATTTACCTCAAACATAGACTCGACCGTAGCCCCCTCAGGCGAACAATTAGCGACATTTCTGCACGTCATGTCACCCACCGAGATGCGGGACAGGAAGAGAGTAGAAGGAGCTTTCGAGGTCCTCGAGAGATATGCCTTCAAGATGTTTCCAAGGCTGAGAGGATCCATCGTGTGGAAGAGGAAGACCGAGATGGATATAGTAAACGGCGTGCTTCCGACTCCTCTACAGTCTCGGGAGAAACGAATAGGGTTCATCGGTCCGGTAAAAGGGCTCTACTTTGCCGGCGACTGTTACGACGGCGAAGGGGGAGGGAGCGACATCGCCTTCCGCTCGGCAAGACGGTGCGCTGAGGTAATCGAGAAAAGGTAGGAAATATGGCGACCTAACATTGGCGAAGCTCGCAAAAAACAACTACTGAGAGTAGTAGTAGGACAAGTTACACCAAGGGGTTAAAATCGTTTCTAGCTCAATGGTGGACTGTTGTCGGGGGCGCGGCTTTCGTATTTCTTCTTTTAGAAGAAGTCCCCTCCAAGCGACACATAGTCCTTGGGGACAATCCCCTCCTCCACCGCGCCTCCGACTTCTTGTTACAATAGACAAGAAAGTTGGCAATATCGAGAGCCTGCTTGGTTACTGGCTGACTTTTCCGAAGAGCCGTGCGAGGGAAATGGCGGGTTTCAGGTTTCCCTACTTAAGCAGAGAAGACAGTGTGTCGACAATCTTCGAGATCTCATCTTGTGTGACGGCCGGGTGACATGGAAGTGACAGAACTTCATCAGCCGCCTTTTCTGATTCTGGAAAGTCTCCCTTTCTGTACTTGAATGTCCTTGCGTAGTACGGTGATAAGTGGATGGGGCTCTCGTAGTACGCCGCGGCGGTGATTCCGTTTTCAGCAAGTTTCCTCATTAGATCATTGCGGGAGACGGGTGATCTATCATTAGTCACTCTGGTTGTGTACAAATACCATGAGTGTTTCGCCCACTCCTCTACAATGGGCGGGTCGAGGGCCTCCGTTTTCTCTGTGAGACCTTTGGTTAAGGCGGCAGCATTAGTCGCCCTGGCTTCCAGAAACGATGGCAGTTTTCTGAGCTGGACTCTGCCTATGGCTGCTTCGATCTCAGGCATCCTGTAGTTGTGTCCTAGCATCTCGCATTGATACTCTTCTTTCTCGCCGTGCCTTCTGATCTTCCAAATCCTTTCAGCGAGTTCGTCGTCGTTAGTTGCTACTGCTCCTCCCTCGCCGGTAGTCATGTTCTTGCTGGCGTAGAACGAGAAGCAGCCTATTTGACCGATTGATCCGGTCGCCTTTCCTCTATATTGTGAGCCTATGGACTGGGCGCAGTCTTCCACAACGGCTATTCCTTTTTCCTCAGCTATCTCCATTATTGGATCCATGTCGACTGGGTGCCCATACAGGTGGACGGGGATTACTGCTTTGGTCCTTTTCGTGATGGCCCTCTTGAGTTTCTGGGGGTCGATCGTATACGTTCTTGAATTAATGTCTGCGAAGACGGGTCTCGCGCCAGCCAAGAGGGCGACATTCGCCGTAGCCACAAAGGTGAAAGGTGGTACGATAACCTCATCACCGTAGCCGACTCCAGCAGCAAGAAGGGATGAGTGAAGCGCCGCTGTTCCTGAGCTTACAGTCAAGACGTGCCTTACTCCCAAATAGTCAGCAAGCTCCTTCTGGAACGCCTTGTTCATCGGACCTTCGCCCAGGCGGTTGGTGACGATTCCTGATTCCAGTACCTTTGCGACTTCTTCCTTTTCTTCAGGACCGAAGATGGGTCTGTTTATCGGTATCACGTTGATGCGTCAGGCTCCTTCACGAATTCTCAATGTGCGGAGGTACATCAATTGCATGATGCGATATAAACTCTCCGAGCACTATGATATGTGTTCCTTTATGTCGTGCTGACCTCCAAGGCGAATTGTGTGCCCTCCGAAATCATGAGGTTCGACATTGCATTCATGAGGACCGGCGTGAGGTATATATAGCGATCAGCCCACATACTTTGACTTGAGGGGTTAACCATGGAAGAAAAGAAAGAGGAGTACTACAAGAAAAAAGAAGTGGCATTGGGCGGACCAGAGGAAAAGAAGAAACAGTACTACAAGAAGAAAGAAAAAGTCGCGAAGCCAGCAAAGAAAGCGAAACAGGCTAAGAAGGCTAAGAAGGCTAAGAAGGCGAAGTAGTCCGCACAGCGTGCCAAACAAGAAAGTCTAGCCATGAACCCCCACTTATTTTTCCTCACTCCCGACGGAGAAGCGGGGAGTGAATCTTACATCCCTTGAAGGGTTCATTCGCGTCACTTGAGTCACCTCGATGGGGGTGACGATTTTTCCGACAAGTCCGTTAAGAGAGAAAGGTAACCTCGCATATTTCGTGCCCCCTCTCGTGACCCAGAGATCTATTGGAATGTGCTCCTCATCCCTTACCCATTTTCCAAGTGCATCTCTCTCTGGTAAGGTCCAGCTATAGGACTCCGAATCCTCCACGTAGATGTGGAAGCCACGTCCAGAATAGATGACCTCGAGTTTCTCGTACCCTTTTTCGACGAGGATGTTATACAGCCTCAGTGTGTAGATTGCTGCCTTCTTGAAACATATAAAGCAGAAACCGTACATGGATTTTCTTTTTATTCGCTCCTCGAGTGTTCCGCAATTTGGACATTCAATATTCTCAGGATCCACATCAAACATTACGTGCTGCCCGAATATGTTGGTGCAATTCGAACAGTCCTTTCCGCGTTTCTTGCACTCAATACATTTCTCCTTATTCTCGTAGAGATTTCGATCATAGTAAACATCTTCAGGAAGCAGATCCACGAGTCTTGTCTTCAGCTCTTTCAACTTTCCGAGTGAGAACATAAGCAGGGTACCGGCTGACTTTCTATATCTCCTGCGGACTACTCCGGTCTCCGTGCCAACATCAACCGCGAAGATCGGATTCCTAAGGGCTTCGGGCAGACGGTCAAGCCATCTTCTGGCTTCTTCGACATTGAATTCTCGAGAGTAGTATTCCCTCCTCTGCGTAATCGTGGGAGAGAAGCAGTTGACCGGGAAACAGAGCCTTTGCTGCAGGGCAAATTCCTCTCCGAAATTAGTTCTGAGCGGAATCAATGGGTGGGCTGTTTAGTCTACCTAGCAGTCCAGATCTTTCTTCCGCCCTTCTCTTCCTCAGACTGCTGTAACACTCCTCTGGCAGACAGTGATCTTAGATATGCTGCGGTGGTTAATGCCGTTGCTACTGGTTTCAATTCGCCTGACCAGCCTAGACCTAGTGCCCTTTCCACGCTATCCGCGATTTCTTTCGTGTCGGCTTCGCCGAGACGGCTGACCGTATCAGAAACTTCGCTCATCCACATCTCATGTGCATCGATTGCCCTACTAATCTGCTCCTTTATCATGTCTCCGGAAGCCAGGGAGTCGTGAGCTGGGGCAAGGAAGTCAATTCTCAATTCGAGCAGTCGTTTGAGAATTATTGCCTTTCTTTCGACACTGCCAGTCATATCGATGATGTACTTGCAGGGATTGGAGGGAGATTCGATAGTCTCGTCTCCAGTGAACATGACTCTCCTATAGTCGTCGTAGAACATTACGTGACCACCACAGTGTCCACCGGAGTGTATGACTGTTAGAGTAGAGCGCCCGAGTTCTATTCTCTCCCCGCCGAGCAAGATCGAGTCTGGGTTAACTGGGTCGATCCTACCGAAGATCCCCTGTAGCTTATGCGCAATTCCATTAGATTCCTCTGATGGATTGAAGTGTTCGACAAGAAGTTTCGCCGGATCCCTAAGGGTATCTGCAGCAGCGCTGTGAACATAGATCTTCGCGTTGCTCGCGTTCTTCAACTCAGCCGCTGCACCGAAGTGATCAGGATGCTCATGTGTAAGGAGCACGTACCTCAGATCCTTCTTTGGATCTCTGCCGTGATTCTTCACGACATCTATTACTTCCTTCCATAGCTCGCCTTTTGCTCCCGTGTCAACTGCTGCCACTTTTTCATCGATGATTACGTAGCTTGAATTCGCTATGCCGTCTTCATCATACTTCCCATAGACTCTTATTAAGCTCGGAGTTATCTCTTCATGGGGCAAGATAACTTCCTCCTCAACATTCGATTTTGATGCTGATTATTCTTAGTAGACGATCAGCAACTTAATTCTGTTGGTTGCGGGTCTTTCTTCTTGGGGGTCTCTTACTTCTGTGCAGAGAAGCTTCTCCTTATCGGATCTATGGCACGTTCACAAGATAACCGAGGACAAGAACATCGCTAAACAACCTATCAAGAGGACCGCGAATGCAGCCCTGCTCCAGTGCAGGACTTTCTCTCCATCAAAAGGCGAGACTGGGATCATGTTGAAAAAGCCAAGCCAACCCGATAACATTGCTCCAAACAAGAAGAAGGTTGCATAATATGGGAAGATAAAGGCAAACAAGAACAGAATCCCGCTGATTACAAGGTTAGTTGCAGGTCCAGCCGCAGCTGCTTTTCCATACTCACGAGGTGACGCATATCCTCCTATCATGACAGCCCCTGGAGCGTATATCTTGAAGGGAGACACGAGGAGGATCATGAGCGTCAATAAGGCATAGGAAGGCACTATCCTAAACTCGGCGAAGAGACCATGCCTCTGTGCAATGACCTTATGCATTAGCTCGTGGGGTAGGAAGGAAAGGAACAGGATCAATGTCAAAAAGACAAAGAGAGTCGGATCGAACTGGCTTGGAGACAGTAACGGGAAAAGCGGGAAGAATACAGAGAAACTTAGCAAAACAAGGAGAGCCAAAGCGATCAGGAGGTGCCCTACTTCGGTTCTTGAAAAGTGCGCTCTGCCTCCTCTTTTCGCGTATGGCGCATTGAAGCCAGGTCCCCCAGAATACGAGTACTCGACACGGTACTCCACTCCTTCCCTGTCTTCTCGCCGATCAGGCTTGACGATGTCTTGAGATTGCAGGGCAAGTCCAGAGCCTCCGCGGCCTGCACCAATCGCTTCAACACCTTTAGTTTCAAGCATTCCGACGCAGTCGTGGAACTCGGGGAGTCTGTGCTTTGCGCAGTACTGTTTCTGGCAGCGCCTACAGATGTACGGCATGGACACCGATTCTCCGCATTTTGCACACTTCGTCAAACTCGCTCTCACCCCGTTCCGAATTCTAGTTGGTACTGGTAGCGGACAAGGCTAATAAGAAATTCGATTTAGGAGGAACACAGGATCCGTGGCACGGCTGATCATTAAGAGCTGGAAGGAGGGAGAAATCCCCTCCACTGTGAAACTGGAGAGAAGAGCGGTAAGAGACTATATTTAGGCATTTACTCAACGTTACATAGCTACAGAACCCAAGATCTGAGGCGTGTACGATTGCTCTCATTGGCTTGAGCTATGCGGGGGAGTACATTAGTTGCCGATTGCGACTGGACGTGAAAAGGATTGGATGGAGGAGGCAACGGTCAAGAGGGAGATCAGAGGCTTAGCCCTCTCGGTTGTTTTGGCGCTCCTGAGGGCGGGAGGCGGATCAGTCAGCATCGAGAGCCTATCAAACGAACTTGAGGTGTCCTTTGGCAACCTCGTCGCGATAGTCAGGCGACTGGAGGAAGAAGGCCTAATCAAGATGAATAGAGAAGGAACGGGGATCGTAATTCCAAGCGGGGAAGAGCGTCTCAGGCTGGCAGTCACGGCAGTGGCATTTGGCGCAGGGATAGAGGAATCCGCTAAAGCTCTATCTTGGAAGGAGTTCGAGTCTTTCTGCACTAAGATACTTGAAGAGAACGGGTACTCATGTGTGCATGGATTCCGATTCAAGTCTACAAAGGGTCGAAGATATGAATGTGATGTGGTAGCACTTAACAAGCCCGTGCTATTGTTGGCTGACTGCAAACACTACAAAGGAAGAGTCAGGGGGCTACGCGCTGTCGTCGAGAAGCAGTTAGAAAGGGCTGGCGCCATGAGCAAAACCACTTCGGCGGTGATGCGTAGGATCCCGCAGATCATCTTATGGGGAAGAATGGTAATAGTTCCAGTCGTAATCACAATGTTGCCCGAGAATATAGCGATTGTTGATGGAGTCCCCGTAGTTCCAGCATTCAAGCTAAATCAGTTCATTCAAGAACTTCCATCGAATATCGAGGCGGTAAAACACAATACGGTCGAGCCATCGAGGCAGCGAAGGCTCACCCAGACGGAAACGACACGCTAGAATGGAGACCACAATACTATCCAAAGAGCTTAAATTGAGTCACTGCTCATCTTAGCCGTATGTCTGGCAAAGGCGCTACATTGCCAGCCTTTCTACTAGTTGTGTTTCTGCAGAAGGTTAGTGCAAATGCTACTTAAGAAGGCGAACATCATTGTCACAGGTCCGCCCGGTTCGGGGAAGACCCGCCTGATTCAGAGGATAGTTGAGGACCTCAAGAACCAGGGCGTCGCGGTTGGCGGTCTTCTGACCCCCGAGATAAGGGTTGGGACTGAGCGAACTGGTTTTCACATAGTGGATATTATGACTGGTGAAAAGGGATTAATGGCCGACGCCAGTCTCAGTTCTGATGTTAATGTTGGAAGGTATGGCGTCAACATCGATGTTATCAAGGAAATTGGAGTCAACGCTCTGACGAGGGCTATGAGTAGATGTGAGGTAGTAGTAATCGACGAGATCGGTAAGATGGAACTCTACTCAAAAGAGTTCCAAGACGTTGTCGAGCAAGTACTACTCTCTGAGAAACCTATGATCGGAACAATTGGCGAGAAATTGAGACACCCATTTACTATGAAAATAAAAGCTATGCCCAGCGTCAAGGTAATGACTCTAACGCGCTCAAATTGGGATGAGACATACCGGCAGATCAAAGAAATGCTGTCCCCAACGGCAGATCAGTAACGTAAATTCCGTTGCACACTAGCCCAATTCTCATGGATTCTTCTAGTCTGACAAGTGCTCGTATTGCCAATTCTATTCACTTACAGATGGTCTTGCAGTGGTTTTTCCAATTGATATGAAGTTGGAGGCAAGCCTAATTGAAGATCGGTGTTGTATACGGAAGGTTGACCGGAATCTGGCCTACTAAGATGCTTACTAAGAGCATTGAGAAACTGGGACACACATCAGTACTGTTCTCATTGCACCACGTCACAGCCATGGTTGGAGGGGGCAGATATCGAGTCAAAGATCAGTCAGCGGAAGAGTCTCCAAGGTTCTTGTCTAGGGTGATGATCCTAGACGACTTGAGTGCAGCCATGGTGAGAACGCTTTCTTATGGCACCCTAGATCAGATCACTTACAGGATATCTTTGCTTGAACATATGGAGATGTCTGGAATTCTGGTTGTCAATCCGGCATATTCCTTCAGGCGAGCGCGAGACAAGTATGCAGCCCTGTTCTATCTGGAGAAGTATCGTATTCCAGTTCCGAAGACATATGTAACGGAGAGCCTCAGGCATTCCTTGAACGTGGTAAGGAGCTTGGGCGACGTTGTGATAAAACCCCTTGTCGGCGCGCGAGGTGAGGGATCGATTCGAACAAATGACGTTGACGTCGCTTACAGAGCTTTGAAGGCCGCCTACTCTGTGGGACAAGTTCTCTACATTCAAGAGTACATACCTAAACCTGATAGGGATATCAGGGCATTCGTCGTCGGCAACGAAGTTGTTTCAGCGATGTATAGAGTTGCACTCCCTGGGGCTTGGAAGACAAATGTCGCCCAACAGGGAAAGCCTATCAAATGCGAATTATCAAGAGAAATGGAGGACATTGCTGTCAAAGCATCGAATGCGCTTGGACTCGAGTATAGCGGAGTAGACATCATGGAGAGCCAAGATGGACCGGTCATTACTGAGGTCAACGCAGCACCAACATGGCACGGGTTACAGAGCGTAACGTCCTTTGACATTGCCGACAGGATTATTCAGCACGTCATCGGCAAAGTGAAAAAGTAGACCCTCTGTTGCAGCTTCTGTTCAGAAGGAAGACAACCGGACATCGAAGTCGGTCCATCAACTGATCAGAGAAGCGAGTCGAGCGTAGATTGATAGAGCTGGCCACCCCTTCCCTTTCCGAGGAGGACTTGTTGAACACCGCTCTCGCCCAGCCTATTCACAAGATCAGGTTTGAAGGAAAGCGATTCCTTAGTGTTAAAGAGCGTGCACTCGATATGGTTCTTGATGACTGGAACCAGCTTGCCCAACAGAACTCCATATGCTGCCACTTGCGGCGAGGCAATTATCAAGTCTGCGTCTCTGAGACCTGGCTTGAAGTCCAAGACTTGGATGGCGCCTTCCGATGTCATGCGAAGCAAGTCAATGTGCCCTGTCATCTTCAATTCCTCGCTGTACACTGGAATCTCTGATGCAACTGCAAAGGGATCATAGTTGAGCAAGAAGGAGAGCACACTACTATGGCTAGTTGAGGACGATACCACCTTCCTTACGAGATTCAGCAGGTTACTATAGGATTCCATACTTACCAATCCTTCCCTTGCCAACTTGTGCACTAAGCCTGCCTCCCCACTCTTGGAAACGCTTGCCAACCTCATCGTCGAAGCCCTTCTGAACTCATTGCTCCAGAAGAATTGGTGAGGTATATCGTCATTGTACACGCGTTCCAAGAAACTCCAAAGAGAAGACGCGAAGTCATGAAGGGAAGGTTGAGACGCGAGGGCCTTGTGATTTGACTGGTTCCACTGGAAAAGGTACGTAATCCTCTTGTGGATCAGCTTCTTCCTTAGGATATCCTTCCGCACTAGCCAGACTCGCCTCGATCACGAAACCACATATCTCTCTGGAAGGACCAAATCTGTTGCCAGTATCTATTCTGCGTACACACGCATATATCTTTAGGTTACCAAGCCTCAACTCTCCTGCGCTTATGCTGGCCTCATGTGCGAATTGGAATCTGGCTTGATTAGGAATAGATTAATATGACAGCCTCCGCACTAATTAATCGCGGATGAGACTTGCCTGCACAATACTGCTTTGCTGAAGACAGGCTTAGGGGAGATGTGTTTTGATTCACTCGGTGTACTTCATCGACACTGGCGGTCGCCTGATGTTTACTCGGAAATATGGAACCATTGAGCTTAATCCGGACCTTATGGCTGGCTTTCTCACGGCAATAAAAGAATTCTCTGGAGAGATATCGGCAGGTGCAAACAAGGGCGATTCAGTGAAGGAAATCGAGATGGAGACTTTCAACGTGATCTATGATTTCAGAAGCTCTAACGGCTTAATGTGCGTACTGTTGCACGACAAAAAAGACGACCCGAGGATTGTGAGAGGAGTTGCAAAGATCATTCTGGATGGGTTCCTGAAGAAGTACGACGTTGAGCCGGAAAAATGGGATGGAAATACAAACAAGTTCTCAGAGTTCGGCACCCTAGTGGACGAGATACTTAAGAAAGGAAAGGTAGCAGAAGTCTATCCTGTGTTGAAGAAAAAGCTTACCTCGCTGACAGTTAAACTTGGAATGATAAATGACCTCGAGTATCAGATAGCATCGAAGTGCGACGGTACCAAAACCTACAGAGAGATCGCGGACAAGGTAGGGGTAGATCTCGAGACCATCTACGGCACGATGTCCAAGCTTAAAGATCTGGGTCTAATCAAAGAAGAGAATCCAGAATAAGCAACAGGTAGCGCAAACATCTCCAGGCTCCCCATCTGTGCCTCCAGTCAGTTTGCCTTTTTTCCTAATGGCCGCGTCGCTTAAGGAACCGTTGTCACTTGGTCAGGATGGCCCCAGCTGTCATTATTAGAATACCTATTATCACAATGCCGGGAGCTAGAATTAGCACAGCCGGGTTAGATGCCGCAACAAACAACGTGTGGAGGACTCGCCCCAAATAGTAGACCAAGAACCCCCCACCAACTAGGAGAGAACTGTTTCTTATTACTCCGACACTCTGAACAGCCACATAGAGGTATATGAGGGGTATTACGATGGCAAAAGCTGGAGCTATGACGACATTCAACGCGAAATACACCGGATCATTTAGACCTGCAGCAATGACCCCCTCCGGTAGAATGAGAAAAATGATGGCGCAGACTGCAGGGACAAGGGGTATACCGAACTTCAAAATGCGGTTCTCGAAGATCCGTATCGTTATGGCAAGGAACATGAAGGTCAAGGCAATCCACTGCAGTACCTCACCTATTCTCCAAATCCACTGGTACGCGAGGTCAGCTTGGACATAAAAATCCCAGACCACGAAGAAGCCTCTTCCCAGGGCAAGTAGCAGAAAGAACAATCCAAAGAAAATGTAGAAAATCGTATTGCCCTTCTGGCGTTGTCCACCAGCCCATAGCCTAAGTCCTTTCAGAAGCGCGAAATATCCGAAGAGGAGCAGTTCATACGCAACCACTACGAACCACAAGCCTATCGCCAGTGAGGCCCAAACCTCAACATAGGGGACTGGTGCCATTAATCTATCTCACCGCCTATTCCTTCACGCCTGGAAGGTTCTCGATACAGACATTCAAGTACTCGTGAAGTACACCGGACACATCTACCTTCCCACGAGTCAACAACTAGTTTGACAACATCATACATAAATAACTATCCGTTACTCTTTCACCTAAGCTCTCCACTTACAGCCTGATTCCAACTACCTCATTGAATCTTCTGCTAGCGAATTTATCTTTCCTAGAAGGCAGACCAGTCCCGAGTGTGGTGCGCAACAAATGGAAATTGAAGATGTGATTCTGAGACTGATTGGGCAGGAGCTCGGCAGAATCGGAGTGCAATTCATGGAAGTCAGATACGAGAGAACCACAGGTACGGGCATAACTATCGTGGATGGAGTAACCAGAGAGGTAGGTAGGTCGATCAACGCAGGCATAGGAGTCAGAGCATTCAGCGATGGCGCCTGGGGTTTCAGCGCGACAACAGTACTCAAGGAGCCTGCAATCAAAGATACCATAGAGTCAGCTGCCAAGATAGCTAAGAGAGCGAGTAAGGCGACAAAGGAGAAGTTTGAGCTGAAGGAAGTTTCTGCGACTGAAGGCGAAAGCCGGGTGCCTGTTAAAGTCGATCCTCGCGATGTATCGGTTCAAGACAAGGTCCGATTTGTCATGGACCTCGACAGGCAGGCGACTGCTTTCAGCCCGAAGGTCGTGAATGTGAACTGCTTCATGGGAGAAACACTGGGCCAAATCACAATAATCAACTCTTTTGGTACGCACGTGAAAAAGGAAGTCTCCAGGGTGAGGGCTGGGGCAAGCGTGTACGTCGCGGAGGACGGGGTAAGAGAAAGGAGCTTCGAGGGCGTGGGCGGAACTGGAGGGTACGAAATACTGCAGAGTGAAGAGGCTAGTATGCTGGGGGAGGCTGCAGCCAAGAGGGCGGTGAAGTTGCTCGACGCTAAACCCGCGCCTTCAGGCAAATTCACAGTCGTCATGGATCCTAGACTAGTAGGGGTCTTCATTCATGAAGCGTTTGGACACGCGTGTGAAGCTGACAAGGTTATTGCTGGCGCATCTATTATTGAAGGTAGGATCGGGGACAAGATGGGTAGCGAGTCAATTACAGTGGTAGATGATCCCTCAATTCGAGGACTATACGGGTCATTTTCGAATGATGATGAGGGCATTCCAGCGCATCCACGGGTACTTGTCGAAAGGGGTGTTATGAAAGGGTATCTCCACTCGGTGGAGACTGCCAGTAGACTGAATGCAGAGCCAAACGGCGCAGCCCGCGCTCAGGACTTCATGTCGACCCCGATTGTGAGAATGTCAAACACATACATCGCGAAGGGTGACTGCAAGGTCGATGAGGTCTTCGAAGGGGTGAAATATGGAATCTATGCTTTAGGCAGCGAGTACGGCTACGTCATCCCAGCGAGCGGGCAATTCACATTCAAATGCGATTATGCGCACATCATTAAGGACGGCGAACCCCGCGGGTTGATCCGGGATGCCGCCTTGAGCGGCTTGATTCTCGAGGCTCTTAACAATGTTGAAGTCGTTGGAAATGATCTCTCCTTTGAGCCTGGGGTATGCGGAAAGGCTGGTCAATCAGTCCCTGTCACCACTGGCGGTCCGCACGTTCGTGTAGCGAACGTCGTCGTTGGAGGCGTCAAGTGAGGTTGGAACAATGAGTATTGACAACGCGGAAATTGACCTCTTAGAATTCGGTGAGCGACTTTTGAGTAAGACTGGAGAAGGGAGATGCGACCAGCTTGAGATATTCTTATCCCGGGAAACCGTGACCTCGGCTGAAATCGAGAAAGGTTCTCTAAAGAAGTGTGAACGGCTCTTCGACATTGGGTTCTCTGCGCGAGCCGTTAAGGAAAAATCAGTGGGGTTTGCACATTCTAGTTCTCTCGAGAATGACGACGTACGGGAGGTAATCGATGAAGCGATTACGCTGACAAAGGTCATGACTCCCGACCCAGATTTCCATTCTTTGCAGGAACCAGTAGTATACCCCAAAGTCGTGAAGAACATCGACAAAAGAATCCTTTCGATCGGAGTGGAGGATGCAATAGATATGGCGGTTCAGGTAATGGAATCGGCGGCCATTGATGAGAGGATTCACTCTATCAACACCTCGGTTGACCTTGCATCAAGGGAAGTAGCCATAGTTAACAGCTTGGGTGTTACGGCGAACGAGAGGGACACGTTTGTCGATGCGTCTGCCAATGTAGTCTCAAAAACCGAGAGCGATATGGCTTCAGGATTCGAGTTTCAAGGAGCCAGAGCAATTAGGGAGCTAGATTTACAGTGGATCGGTTTGGAGTCCGCGAGGCAGTCAATTAGACAGCTTGGTTCAAGGAAAATCAGTTCGGGTGAACTCCCTGTCGTCTTCGGCCCTAAAGTCACAGCGGGAATAATCGCAAGCGGGGTAGCCTCTGCCTGCAGCGCAGAGAACATCTGGAAAAAGAGAAGCTACCTGACCGGCAAGTTTGGCGAGACGATAGGCAGTGACGAGATCACCGTCGTCGATAACGGAACTCTGCCTAATGGCATTGCCACTGACCCCTTCGATGGAGAAGGCGCCCCCAGAACTGTAACAAAGATAATGGATAAGGGTGTCCTCAAATCGTCGCTCCACAATTCGTATACGGCAAGAAGAGCGGGCGTCAAGAACACAGGAAATGCGGCGAGGGGCGGGGGCTGGGACTACAGAGCAACCCCGAGCATCGGATATACGAACCTGATCCTGAAACCGGGAAAGGGAAACCTAGATGAACTAGCGTCCGAAGTGAGCGAAGGTATCCTACTGCTGTACACTGGGGACAGGCCGAACTTGGCAACAGGTGAGCTCAGTGCACAAGTTACGGTAGGATTTAAGATAGAGAAGGGGGATGTTACGTACCCCATTAAACAAGCGACCGTTGGAATCAAACTAATCGATCTACTCCAGAACATGGAGGCCGTAGGCGAAGACGCGAGACAGATATCCGGAGTGATTGCGCCGAGCACAAGAGTGAGCAAGGCGATGATCTCTGGTGGAACATGAGGTATATTAGATGGGACTCCGTCTCAAGACGACGAGGATGTGAAATATAGTGGTCGACGAACTGGAGAGAATTAAGCTGAGAAAGATGGGAGAGATGCGTAAACAGATGGAACAAAATAAGAAGCTGCAGGAAGACCAGAAGAATCTCGAGGAGAACAAGCGGAAGATAATCGCTGCCGTCCTAGAAGCTGACGCCTATCAGTACTTTGAGGACCTTAAGAAGAGGGATACGGCTACGGCCACGGAGATCGAGAACCTAGTTATAAGCCTCGCTTTGAACAAGCGGCTCAAGTACAAGCTGGAGGCTGTTGAAATAGAAGCTCTGGAGAGAAAGATCAAAGGCGTGGAGCCCAGGATCGTGATCAAGCGGAGAGGAGGGGACGAGATCGATCTCACGGAGAAGCTGAAACGCGGCAGAGAAGAGGAGGAGTGAATCGAAACAGTCTTCACTAGGCTGCGAGTCCGGGGATTTCTCAATTCTGAACTCGCTGTTCCGCCCTGCGAGAATCGCAACCTAACAACAATTCTTATTTAGCCATTTTACTTCTTAAAACTTAACTTCCTAGATGGAGTACTCACACAGTGTTTCACCGATTCGTTCACGAGGAGATAGTTCGATGTCATTAGAAAGAGTAAAAACTGGGATAGAGTCACTCGATGCCCTGATCGAGGGGGGTATCCCGAAAGGCAGAATCATACTGGTGGCTGGAGGATGCGGAACTGGCAAGAGCATCCTATCAACCCAGTTCCTTTACATGGGAGCCAAGTACTATAATGAGCCAGGCATCATGATTACAACTGAGGAGAGACCTAAGAGCATTCGTCAGAACATGTTGCGCTTCGGATGGGATCTCAAACAACTTGAAGATGATAAGAAAATTGCCATAATTGATGCAGCTTCGCCAAAAGCCAGAATACCCTCATCTGAGATGTACAAGATAAGTTACTACGATACAAATAGCCTGCTCCTCAAAATCTACGAAGCTGTAAATGAAATTGGAGCCAAGAGAGCTGTGATCGATTCAATACCAGGCCTTGCGCTTCGGCTCGAGTCTGAGTCAGAGATAAGGAGAGCAATATCACAGTTGGGGTCGCTTCTGGCAGAGCTGGATTGCACTAGTTTGGTTGTCTCAGAAGTCAATGTTCCTGGAAGGCTGGGAAGATATGGCATAGAGGAATTCATAGCCGACGGGGTCTATCTACTGGAGAACGTCCAGGTGGATGGAAAGTTCGAGAGAACCTTCTCAATAGTGAAAATGAGAGGCACCAACAACAGCAAGGATATGCATGGACTGAGGATCACAAACAAGGGAATAGAGATAATGGCGCGGAAAGACTGAGAAGTTGGCAGCCGCTCTGGCCAAGCCTTTTCCTGCCCTCCACCTTTCTACATTTGCATCCCCGGAACCAGTTTATTTTGAGTAATCAGTTTCTTCTTGTTTTGTCCAGCAATTGTACGAACCGTCTACCTTGCTAGTTTCCCGAACGCAAGACACAGTCTCACCCAACTGAAATCGTTTATCTCCTTCAGCATTGCGTTCAGCCTTCCTTCATCTCCCTTCTCAAATATCTCCAGCAGAGTTGAGGACTGCTTGAAGGCTGTCGTTTTCCTCACTTCGTCATTCTTCACGCTGTCAATAATGCCTCTCGCGCCTTCGAGGTCACCTGCAAGTAATCGATCAATCGCGGCTTTCCTGAAATCCTCCGCTGCTCCGCTCATATCCCCCTTCTTGACTTCCTCCTCAGCGGCTCTTGCGTGACATCTTGACGCTTCAGCAGGTTGCTTTGCCTTTTCATATATCGCCGCGGCTTCCGACAAGAGATGGTCAGCTTGGTTGTGGTCGCCAGTCCTGGTGCTCTCGTCTGCTGCGCTCTGCAGATCTTCTGCAGCTTGGAGAAGGATCCTATCCCCCTCCCTGTTGTTGCCCGCTTGAACAAGCACTTCTGCCGCTTTCATTAGGCACCTTGCAGCTTCATCGAAGTGCCCCGCTCCGACGTAAAGATCCCTGGCGTCGCGAAGTGCTGATGAGGCACCCCTGGCATCATTTATCTGGAGTCTTGCGCTTGCCTCTTTCTCAACGTGCTCTGCAGCCAAGAGCGGCTCACTCAGAGTCCTATACTCTTCTGCGACCGCCCTCAGACTCTCAGCAACTTCTTGGAACACATTCGCACGCCTATACGCGTCTGCGGCTTTCAAATAGACTGGTATCGCTCCTCTATGATCTTTTCTGTGAAGATGCTGCTTTGCAGCTTCGAGGTAGGTCTCTGCGGCAAGCTTGGGTTGACTCAGACTGTCCAGAACTGGCGCAGCTTTCTCAAGGAATCCCTCGACACTCTCGCTCCCTTCATCTTCATAGAGCTTGATTGCCTGGGTTAGGAGCCGAATAGCTTCAGCATCCTCTCCCTTGTCTCTCAATCTCGTCGATGCCTCAAATAGCTTCTCTGCCGCGGCGCTCTTTACCTTCATGGAACGGTATCTTTCGGCCTCAGCTTTTAGTCTCTCGATCTCATCGGCCAAGTCAGATTCTCCTCCTAGCGAGTGTCGCTAACTGACCAATACTGATTTGACACATAACTATTTCCCATAGTTTATGCCCAGAAACTCAAAGGTAAAATACTGGGTCATAGATATACTCCTCCTAAGGAGGCGAGGAATAATTTGAGCAAGAAGTCTCCATACGAATCCAAGATTTGGCTTAAGAACTATGACGAAGGTGTTCCGCCTAAACTACCTGAACCGAAATCTCCACTGAACAAGGTGCTGGACGATGTTGCGAAGGAGTACCCAGAGAAGACTGCTGTTGTCTTCTACAAGAGGAAGATAACCTTTCGCGAGCTGAAGGATTACACTGACAGGCTAGCCACAGCCTTCGTGGCAATGGGAATAAAGAAGGGTGACATCATTGGACTCCACATGCCTAACCTCCCGCATTATCCGATCACAATGTGGGGTGCATGGAAAGCAGGCGCAGTTGTCATGGGTGTAAGCCCGCTTATGAAAGAACGGGATTTGAGACATCAACTCAAAGATTCAGGTGCCAAGGCCGTCGTGTCTGCTGAAATGTATGTGAAGATGGTTAGCACGATCAAGCCTGAAACGAAAATCGAACATGTAATCTCCGCAGGGCTGGGCGACTTCCCGGAGGGATCCCTTCCCAAGCCCAAGGAAATACCAGGAGCAACTCACTTCATCAAACTCCTAACCGAATACAAACCGAACCCACCTCCTGTTCAGGTTGACTTAAAGGAAACACCCGCTTTTCTCCAATATACGGGTGGGACAACAGGATTACCTAAGGGCGCTGTCATAACTCACTACAATCATCTGTCCAACATGTACCAATTCACGGCATGGCTTAAGTTCAAACGAGGGGTAGAATCAGTCGTGTCGGGTTTTCCTTATTTCCACATAGCTGGGACACTAACATGCACAATGTCTATATTGAATGCGGCTCAGCAAGCGTTGGTCGTGAACCCAAGAGATCTACCTCTGATTTTTCAGCTCGTCAATGAGCATAAGCCAACATTGTTAGCTAATGTTAGCACGCTCTACATGCTGATGCTCAGACACCCCGATTTCAAGAAATGCGACTTCAGCTCGGTTAAGTATTTCATAAGCGCAGCAGCTCCGTTTCCAGCAGAGGTCATAAAGGAATTCGAGAAAGCGACCGGGAAGAGAGTCATTGAAGCATACGGTTTGACGGAATGTTCTCCCCTCGTCACGGCGAACCCTGTTGAACACACAAGGAAAATCGGCTCAGTCGGAATGCCATTTCCGGATACAGAGATAAGAATCGTGGAACTGGGGGCAAAGAACAAGGAGGTTCCGCTAGGAGAACCTGGTGACCTTCTAGTCCGAGGTCCACAAGTCTTCAAAGGATACTTGAATAGACCTGAAGAAACTAGAACATCGCTAGTAGGCGACGGGTGGTGCCGAACAGGTGATGTAGCGAAAATGGACGAAAATGGGTACATCTACATAGTAGACAGAACTAAAGACATGATTAATGTGGGTGGGTTGAAGGTGTATCCTAGAGAAGTTGACGACACATTGTGTGAACATCCCGCTGTGATGATGGCTGCAACAGTTGGGCTTACCGATCCCGATCGTCCAGGAAGCGAGAGAATAAAAGCGTTCGTCGTTCTCAAACAAGGCTACGAAGGAACTGGGAAAATGGAGCAGGAGCTAATACAGTTTGTGAAAGATAGGATATCCCCATACAAGGTTCCGAAGTACATAGAGTTCAGAAAGGAGTTGCCTCTTACACTCATAGGCAAAGTTGTGAAGGTATCGCTGAGAGAAGAAGAAAAGACCAAAGCGGCAGACCAGAAATGACGCAAAGGAAATGGAGGCATTCATCTACCTCATCAGCGGACAGCTTCGCGTGGTGTCTCTCACGTCTGAGGTAGATCTCCTTCCACTTTTCTATTCTCATAGAGATAGGAAAAAGAGAAGATTATGGGAATGGAGCCATGGACTAATTCTATAGTTGTTTGTTGGACAGTATCGTAACGCCTGCTACCGAACCCGTGCCTCCCAGATTGTGAGTTAATCCAATCTCGGCGTTGCTTACTTGGCGTTTATCTGCTTCATTTCTAAGGTGCCATGATATCTCGCATATTTGCGCGATTCCTGTTGCCCCTATTGGGTGACCTTTGCTCTTTAAGCCGCCACTTGGGTTAATCGGGATCTTTCCGCCTATTTCGGTGTTTCCTTGTTCAATGAATTTCCCGCCTTCGCCTTTCTTGCAGAATCCTAGATCCTCTGTGTCAAGGATTTCGGTTATCGTGAAGCAGTCGTGCACCTCAGCTAGGTTAACGTCTTCGGGCCCAATGCCAGCCATTCTGTAAGCTTCTTTGCCAGCCTCGACTGTCGCGTAGAACGTGGTGAAATCTGGTTTTGAAGCCATGTTGAATGTGTCTGTCGCCAGACCCAATCCTGCAACGTAAACTGGTGCGTCGGTGTACTTCTTGGCTAGGTCAGCGCGGGTGATTATTACTGCCGCGGCTCCATCAGTTACAGGGCAGCAATCGAAGAGCCCGAGTGGAGAGCATACCATTGGTGCTTTTAGGGCATCCTCAAGTTTGATGGGTCTCTGGAAGTGGGCATACGGGTCTAGTGCTCCATTCTTGTGGTTCTTGACAGCCACGTAGGCCATTTGTTGCTTTGTGGTTCCAAAGTCATGCATATGCCTGTTTGCGTAGAATGCGAAGATGGCTGGCGCGGTCATTCCCCTAGCGTAGATTGGATGCATGCCTCTTGCGACGACCCCTTGGAGAGACTCGATTGGAGGGACGTCTCGCATCTTCTCTACTCCAAGGGCCAAGGCAACGTCGTACGTCCCTGATGCCACGGCGAAGCAGGCATTTCGAAAGGCGTCCATCCCGGTGGCACAGGCATTCTCCAGTCTGGAGACCGGTCTTGGAAAGAACCCGAGCGGCTCAGCAAGGGAGGCTCCAGTTAGGATCTCTCGTTTTATTATGCTGCCAATGCATGTCCCAAGCCATGCAGCTTGGATCTCCTTTTGGTCAATACCATTGTCAACGCTCTTGAGGGCGTTGAGATAGGCTTCGCTCATCATGTCCTCGTAACTTTTCTCGAATAGTTCCCCGAATTTAATCATCCCAAAACCTACAACTGCGACTTTGTTCTTCATCTAGTTCTCACACTCCTATCAAGGAAATCGTTCTTGGCAGCTTGTTCTACTTCTTAGCCTCCGTCGCCTCCTTAACTGGTTTCGCCCGGAAACTGTACCTGAGAAGTCCTTCGGACTCACCAAATCTCCTGAAGACAAGCTCCACAGGCATGTCTATTTTCACTTCGTCTGGCTTCGCCTGAGTCATTGAAACCATTAGTCTTGCCCCGTCTTCCGTGTCCACTATGGCCATAATTGTCGGAGTCTCAAAACCGGGGGGCATAACATGCTCAACCGTGAAAGTCACGATTTTTCCCCTTCTAGTGATGTGGTGTTCCTCAAATCCTTCTGCGCTACCGCATTTGAGGCAAATGCTTCCCATCCTTGGGAAGTTTATGTAACCACATTTCTTGCACTTCAGACCTACCAGTCTATAAAGTTGTGGAATCTCCCTCCACAACATTGGAGAAGCAATCGACATTTTCTATTTCAACCTCCTCTTCAAGGGCTCGCCACAAACATTTCTTTCAGCTTCGCGTATTGAATGTAGTTTAGTATTTCCTTGGACTTCTGGAAGTTCTTGATTGAGTAGAATGCATTCTTTCTACTTTCTGCGGTTGGTGTCACCTTTAGACTTATGGCATCGCTGCATCCTCCGCCGTAGGACAACAGCATGATTCTGTCATTTGGTTTTGACTGTTCCAGAACCTGCGCAAGACCTAGGAACACGTATGCAGCACCCGTTTCTCCAAAAGAGTTGAACGTCACTCCCGGCATTAGATTCGGCATGTCGAACCCGATTTTCTTGGAAGCGTCTATCCCCTTCGACGGATCAATGCCAAAGGGTAGCATCTGCTGCACGACATACTTGAAATCCTTCGAAGTCTTACCAAGTTTCTTGACTAAGCCGATGGCCGCCTCAACGACAGCTTTGGTATAGCCATACTCCCTGGAAAACCTGTCGTCTCCGCTGTCCCTTTCATACGGGTCTCCAGTTCTTTTCCACTTGTCGGCAAACTCTGAAGAGGAAGAGCTTGCGCCTTCGAACTCAGTTATTGTGTTCTCTTTGCCAATCACGACGGCTCCAGCGCCGGCGCCTGAATAGAATTCAAGAATGGAACTAGGTGCCCCAAGAAGGCCATCAGCGCCAACAGCTATGCCATACTTCGCTCTACCAGCGCTGATTAGATCCGTGCATGCCAATAATGCGGATGTTCCTGCTCTTGCAGAACCGCCGAATTCCATAATCGTCGCCGTACTAGGCAATCCAAGGTGAGCTGCGATCGTGGTTGCAATCATTCTTTCTGTATAGGGACTTGAGGTAGTTCCCAGGTAGACAGCCTCGATCTTCTCTGGGGGTATTCCCGAATGGCGAACGGCGTTAGTGGCTGCTTCTGCCGCCATCGTCACGGCGTCTTCATCGACGTTCGGCACTGCCTTCTCAACATCCATTAAGGGTGGCGGGAAGTTGCTTGCCTTAAGAATCTCGCTTAACTTTATCCTGTAACTAGGAACATAAGCTCCTACACCAACTATGCCGACCATGAAGTCTCCATCTCCCTTAGTAGCTTTTTCAACACTGTTACATTATCACCTCTAATTCTCTGTCCTTTTAATCTTTACCAAGGGAGAAGACTCTCTTCTAAAAAGAGGTTCTGGCGATCTGGAAATGATGGAAAGAGAGATGCGCAGAGTTCAGGACGGGGTCCAACTCGCACCAAATATGATGCAATCTGGGTTGATTTTGCTCACCGATTATTCTCGGTGTGCTTCAAGTAGTCCCTGTAATCAAGCATAGCCCTTATGGCCTGCGCCGCGGTCTGAGGATCCTCGTACACTGGGACACCTCCGTCTCCCCTTAGGTATTGCAGAACCTTACTGTCCTCATTGGCGTGTATTGTCAGTCCTATTATTGGTTTTCCATATCGATGTTTGAGTTCCGCTAGCAGCTTCGCTTCATCTAGTTCTCTCTTAGTTCCCATCTGAGTAATGATTGCGTCATGTAAGACTTCAGTAAAAGCTTCAAGCAACCCGATACCTATGACTATCACGCCATCGATGTAGTCTTGTTTCAGAAGTGTTTCAGCACATGTTGAAAGTATGCCTTCCCCGAAGGCACCGTCACTAGTGTCTACGGGATTCGTATGGCTCCAGTATTTTGGGAGTATCTTGCTTAGTGATTCAACTTCCCCATTTTCAAGCGGCGGTACTTTGAGGTTGAGTCGGTCAGCGTGATCCATGAATTGTACACCGACGCCTCCGCCAAAGGTCACTATGCCTAGATTAGGTCCTCTCGGGATGGGTTGAGTTGAGAAAGCCGTCGCCAGGTCAAACATCTTAGCGACACTATCAGCACGTATTGCGCCGCTTGCCTTCAAGGCTGCGGAAACGACTTTGTCAGAACCAGCTAACGCTCCAACGTGAGAGGCTACGACCCTTTGGCTCGTCTCTCCTGTTCCGGCTTTCATTACAAGTACAGGTTTCCTCTTGGAAGCTTCCTTGACCGCAGCCATGAGTTTCCGGCCGTTCTTCAGCCCTTCGAAGTAGGCCATTATGACCTTGGTTGCAGAGTCTTTTCCGTAGTAATCAATCATGTCAGATATGTCTAGGTCTGCTGAGTCTCCCACATTGACGAACTTGCTCAAGCCTTGCCTTCGTCGATGCGTCAATCCGTGGACGATGACCCCGGGGCTACCACCTTGCGATACAAATGCTATCTGGCCTGCAAGAGGCCTTATGGGACCGAGCAACGCTGAGAAGCTGGAGGCGGCGCTATACACACCATTGCAGTTAGGTCCAGTGAAACGCAACCCACCTTTCCTGGCAATTCGGATGACCTCATGCTCCAAGTTGGAGCCTGACTCATCAACCTCACTGAACCCTGCAGAAATAACAATTGCTGTCTTGACGTTCTGGGAAACGCAGTCCTCCATAGTTTCTGGCACATATTTCGCCGGAAGCGTGAAGACAGCGCAGTCAATAGGTTCCTTGATTTTGTTCACCTTGGCAACCGCCTGAAGACCAACAATTCTGGCGGCTGCGTTGGGATTCACGGGGTAGACTCTTCCTCTAAATCCGCCATCGACGATATTTCTTAGTACGAATCCACTCACGCTAACAGGATCCCTTGACGCGCCGATGCAGGCTACGACTTTTGGGTTGAATAATGGTTCGAGTTCGTTTGAAATAGTCAACGGGATGGTTCACTTCCATTTACTTTTTCGCCAGAGCCTAATTAGGTGAATAAGCTAGGTATAAAAACATTCTGTACAGGCCACTGCTCAGAATAGGCTTCATGTTGTCTCCTAGTGAAAGCCATTTAGCGAATAGTCTTGCATGGTACGCTCTTGGGCTTCCGGCTTTCCGTAGTCCGTCTTCCGCATCCTCTGTCCAAGAGCTAAAAGGAGAATGTTGCGTTTTCCTTGCATTGATTCCAATGCGGTTGCCAAAAAGGAAGAATTGGAAGGATCGCTTCGTACTGCCGTGGAAGAGCCCTAGTCCTGTCTCTGGTTCGTTTTACTGGTTTCCTTAGAACTTGACTTTGTCTATTCCCTTTAGCTTAAGTATCTCTCTTGTGTCCTTCGGCGTCGCGATCTCGTAGTCGAGGTCATGGGCGATCTTCACGATCTTCTCCACGAGTTCCCCATTTCCTTTGGCGAGCTCGTGGTGTCTAACATAGATGTTGTCCTCAAGTCCGACTCTTACATGTCCACCCATGGCCATGGCAGCAGCCCCTAGATGGAACTCTGCAGGGTATCCTATTCCTATGACTGACCACGTGTATTCCACATTACGACCCAGCATTAGCGAAGCTTGCCGTGCTATTCTGTCAGTTTCCGTCTGGAGGTGAACCAATTCGTACACCGTTGCGGCAGTTCCTCCAAGTACTCCCAAGACGTACTGGATGTGTAGCGGGAATTCAACCCAACCGAAACGCAGCATGGCAGCGGTATTCCATAGGCCATTAGTGCCATAGAGCTCCAGCTCGGGCTTGACTTTGTGCTCTCTCATTGCTTTGGCGAACACGTCAAGATCTTTGAACGTGTTTCTGAAAACCATGTCTTTGCTGGATTCCACCATCGATTTCTCCCAGGTTGTCTTCCACTCCTTTATCCTCTCGGCAAGTGGGAATACAGAGAAATTCATCGACTCAATATCAAAGCTGCACATCTCAGGCTCAAACTCGGGCACCACCGCGATTCTCTGCTCCGGTGTCATTCCCATGCCACCACCGGTGGTTGTGCAAACCACTAGGTCATCGCATTTCTGCTTGATTTTGGTCAACGTTTCTTTCCAAACTTTAAGGTCAGCTGACGGTAAACCTGTCTTTGGATCTCTAACATGTACGTGAACCACTGAAGCGCCAGCCTTGTAGGCTGCCTTTGCTTCGTCGGAGATCTGGTCGGGTGTAATTGGCAGATAAGGAGTCTGGCTAGGAACAGTGGCGCTTCCAGTCAGGGCACAAGTTATTATTACTTTGCGCGGAGGTCTCTTGGCAGGTGCTTCCGCTGTCTTGCCAGGTGCCGTTACCTTTTTAGTAGACATCTTCCTCTCACTCCTCTTTTGAAAATCTTCTAGTTCCTAATGTTGTACTGTACTCTGCAGCGTCAAATAAATAAAGTATTAGGTTTTTGGATTTCGCCAAATTGTGGGTGCTTGCCTCGGCAATAAGTTCAGGGCTTCTTCTGTTTCTCTTTTGACTCCTTATAGATTTCGCGTTGGATCAAGTAGCGCAGTATTTCGGATGTGCCTCCTCCGATGGGCATTAGTCTTGCGTCTCTCGCGAATTGCTCGACATCGTATTCCTTTGTGTACCCAATTCCTCCGAGCATCTGCAGGGCGCTGTAAGTCACGTTTACAGCTGTCTCCACTGCGAAGAGCTTCGCCATCGAAGCCTCTTTGGTGGCGCCTAGTCCTTTGTCAATCATCCGGGCTGCCCTCAGCATGAGCAGTCTCGCAGCGTCTATCGCCATACCCATGTCTGCAACCTTGAAGCTCACTCCCTCAAACCTGCTTATGGTCTGGTCGAACTGAACTCTCTCGGTCGAGTACTTGACCGCTGCCTCAAAGGGCGTCCGAGCGCAACCTATCGCCTGGCCGGCAATCATGGTTCTCTCTATGTCAAGTTCGTCCATAACTACGAGGAATCCGCTATTCTCCTTGCCGATGATGTTTTCTTTGGGAACCTTGACGTTTTGAAATGTCAAGTGGGCAGCCTTCGCTCCTCGGTTACCCATAAGCTCGTAGTCTTTGACATGTTTGAACCCAGGCATAGTTTTCTCAACCAGGAATGCGGTCATGCCTTGGTGAGCGTGGACCTTTGGGTCAGTTACTGCGAAGACTAGCAGGTAGTCTGCTTCTCCACCATTGGTTATGAACCTTTTTTCGCCGTTCAGCAGATAATAGTCTCCTTCTTTCTTCGCTGTGGTTTTCATCCCGGCGACGTCCGATCCGACGTTTGGCTCGGTGATGCATATGCAACCTATTTTCTCTCCCCGTGCTAATTGTGGAAGAACCTCTGTCTTCTGTTGCTTTGTGCCAAACCGCACAATTGGCCAAGTAAAGAGAACTGAAGAGGCACCAACGCACATTCCTATGGCGGGGCTTAACGCACCCATTTCTTCAGCGAAAAGTGAAGCTATCACTGCACCTTGGTCAGATCCGCCGTATTCCTTAGGAATCAAGCCACCCAAGTTTCCCGTAGGTCTAAGAATCCTGAAGACCTCCCGTGGGTACCGATCCGTCTTCTCAATTTCCTCAGCGACACCAGTGAGCTCCCTCTTAAGAAAGTCCCTTGTCTCAACTTGGTACATTGCTTCTTCATCATTCAGAAAGATGTTACTCACGTATACCACCCAAGAAAAATCTTGATCTTCTATCGCAAGTCTGCTCCTTATAACATCATCGTCTTCTGGCATCGAAAACAAGGTGCACTTCAGGAGATGCGAAAGGAAGAAAAAGGCATTGAGAGCCTCAGTCTCGGGTCCCTTTCAGAAAGACCGAAGGGGGGAATGTCTGATCAGGACGCCAAACTTGTGCGGTCATGTTTGGGCTCAAGCTGTACCCGCAGTCCTCAGTCTTGAAGCATATTCGCGAATTGCCTCCTCCTGTTCAGGTGATTCGACGGATCGGGGTCGCGATCTCCTGACTTCTTTAATGGCGCTGTCAGCATCAAAGCCTTTCCTCACAAGGTACGCTGCTAGCAGTGACCCTGTCCTCCCCAAGCCCATCCTGCAGCAAACAAGTACGGGCTTACCCTGCTTTTCCATGTTCTCAACAAAATCGATGAATCTGTCGATTTGCTCCTGCGTTGGGGGCATGAATGAGGGGACTTTCAAGTGGAAATACTCGAACCCCATGCCTCTCATAAGTCCTTCGTCGACCGGCCATTCCACTAAGCAGATTATCGCACGGATGCCAAGCCCCCAGAGTTCAGATAGAGTTTCGCCTGAATCAGCTAACGCTGCACCAGCGATCCTACCTTCAACGAGCCAACTGAAGTTTCGAAGATTCATGAGCACTAGCCACGCGAAACATTGTTAGATATCATTATATATAGGAGCATCGGGAGACTTAGAACGACGACTATAGACTTTCTTGGACTGTCTAGGTCTTCAAGCCAGTTATATGCGTTACCCGAAAGGGAAGAAAGTCTGGATGGAGGGCGATTCGTTATTTGGTTAAGCCTAAGGTTGCAATAGTAGGAGTGGCGCAAACCAAATGCGAGAGCAAGAAGAACGAAGTTTTCTACGACACCGTATACGAAGCAGCGTCAAAAGCTCTTCAAGATGCAGGAATGGAGCGAAACGAACTTGAAACCGTCATACAAGCCGGGGATGACGTCGCGGATGGGCGCACAATATCAAACATGCATGCTGTCACTGCCGCTGGTGGATACCTAAAGGACGAGAGCAGATGTGGCGAAGACGGAACATTCTCTCTTGCCTACGCCTACATGAGATTGGCTTCTGGTCTATTTGACACGGCCATGGTTACAGGTAATGGAACCACTGAGTCACCTTTTGAACTTGTAACGAACCTGGCGTTTGACCATCTTTTTACGAGGGGATTCGGGCTCAGCTGGGTAACTTCCTTCGCAATGAATGCAAACAGCTACATGAAAGTGACCGGAGTGACTGAGAAACAGGCTGCAAAGGTTGTCGTAAAGAATAGAAGGAATGGTGTGAAGAATCCTTATGCTCACCTTAGAAAAGCGGTCACTATGGACGAAGTCTTGCGGTCGCCAATGGTTTCATATCCATTGAAGAAACTTGACCTTCCGCCGTCATCATCAGGTGCATGCGCAGTCGTTCTGGCATCGTCTGAGTATGTTAAGAGAATTACCGATAACCCAGTCTGGATAGACGGGTTAGCATGGAATGTTGGCTCATATTACTTCCAAGATGCGGAGCCGGGAGAACTGCTTCCATTACGTTGGGCTTCTGAGAGAGCCTACAAGATGGCTGGAATAGAGAATCCTCCAGAAGACCTGCAGGTCGCTGAACTCCACGACATAACATCCTACCACGAACTCATGGAGTATGAAGCGCTCAAGTTCTGCGATAAGGGTCGTGGGGGTGCGACAATTGACGAAATGGACGAAGACGGGCGAATAGGCGAGGTTACAGTTAATCCGTCAGGCGGCGCTCTCTCATCGCATCCACACCACGCAGCGGGTCTCTTCAGGGTCGTTGAGGCGGCTCTTCAGCTTAGAGGAGACGCGGGCAAACACCAGGTCAAAGGCGCTAAGAAAGCGCTGGCTCACGGTATAACTCACATCGCAGGGGCTGCATCGATGGGACACGGTGTAGTCATCTTGCGCGGGGAGTAAAGGAGGGAGAGCGAAAGAATGGTAGTAAACAAGGCAGCTATAATTGGTACCGGCTTGACAAAAACCGCCACAAAAAGAAGGGAAGTCACGCACCCAGACATAACATATGAGGCTGTGACAGCAGCTTTGAATGATGCGGGCATAACGCTGAAAGATGTTGATGCCGTTGTCTATGGCTGCATGGATCCATTTGATGGAGTTGAAGCTCCTGACAGGTGGGATGCCGACTCAACTGGTGCTCCTCTTGGTAAACCCTATATGAAAATATCTACAGGTGGAACTACTGGAGGCTCAGCGGCTCAGGCAGGTTATTATCACGCAGCCTCAGGTCTCTTCGATGTGGTGCTGGTTGTCTGCTGTCAGAGAGTCGGTGAGTGCGAGGACGCACAACTTGTACTCAACACGGCGGTGGACCCGATTTACGAGAGGGAGACTGGGGCTGGAGCAATAACTGTTGCGGCGCTGCAGGGCGCAGCCCACATGGCGAAATATGGGACGAAGATGGAGCATTTTGCAATGGTTGCAGCCAAGAACCATGAGAATGCTTTCAACAACCCTAATGCTCACCTGCACTTGCACATGGCTGTCAAGGATGTCATGAACTCTGGCGTCATCTCTTGGCCATTGACTCTCTACATGTGTTGCCCAAGGTCAGATGGGGCAGCGGCTGTCATATTTGCCTCAGAAAAGAAAGCGAAGCAACTATGCAAGGAGCCTGCTTGGGTTAAGGGTGCTGGTTCAATTTCAGACGCCTATTCAATGGGAGAGCATCCAGACTTTGCCGACTGGGATACGCTGGAAATACTTGGCAGACGAGTGTACCGCAAGGCGAAAATATCAAACCCTCTTAAGGACTTCCAAGTGGCTGAGCTCTACGAAGCATTTGCGTGTCAAGAGGTACTGGAGTATGAGGCACTACGCTTCTGCGGCAAAGGTGAAGGGGGAAGTCTCGTGGAGAGTGGCTTGACAAGCATGAAGGGGGATCTTCCAGTAGACCCGTCAGGTGGGGTCCAGGCTACTAACCCAATAGGTGCCACGGGGCTGATCAGAGTGGCTGAAGCGGCTCGTCAAGTCATGGGGAAAGCGGGTCAAATGCAGGTATCCAACGTTCAGACAGCCTTAGCGCACGCGTGGGGAGGCGCGGTATCACTTCACACGATGATGATCCTGTCTAGAACGCCTTAGAGACATTTGGAGGAGCCACAAGACAAGTTGGGTAATCAGATCAGAATCAAGATGATCAAGAAGTGTGGGTAGAAGAGGTGAAGGTAGAGTCATGAGTAGTGGGAGCAAAGATGTTGAAAAAGAGAAGAAAGAAGTATTCCTAGAGTTTCCCGGCAGATGGAACATCCCTTACGTACACTCTGCCGGTAGAGCAGCAACAAAGTTCTTCACCGAGCTAAAGAACAAGAAGATCGTGGGGAACAAGTGCCCCAAATGCAACAGGGTTCTGATCCCTCCGAGGAGTTTCTGCGAGAGATGCTTTGTTCCGACAACAGACTGGGTTGAAGTAAAAGACACTGGAGTCATTACGACTTTCACTATATGCTACGTTCAGTTTACAGGTTTGCCCAAACCTCCTTATGCCCTTGGTGGCGTCAAACTTGAAGGCGCTGACACGAGTCTGTTCTGGTTCATCGGAGGAGTACCGCTTGGAAACCAAAAGGAAGACTTCAAGAAAATGCCGATAGGTTCAAAGGCCAAAGCCGTCTGGAATGAAGATAGAAAAGGCGCAATGAGCGACATCAAATACTTCAAGCCATTGGGAATTTAGCAGAAAAACAGATTATGAGTAGAGAACGTCGGCTAGTAGCGTTGGTGGTGTTAACTATGAGTTCGGTGTTCTTCACTGAGGAAGAAAACAAGTTTCGAGAAGAAGTTAGAGAATTTGCGAGGAAAGAGATTGAGCCAATAGCTCAAGATATAGAGAAAAAAGATGGATATGACCTCATCAGGAGGTCTTTCAAGAAGCTTGGAGCACGTGGTTTCCTCGGGGTTTTACACCCAAAGGATGTTGGAGGATCCGCTAGGGGAGTAGCTTACGAGGTAATTGTTGGAGACGAGATCGCCTATGCGAGCGGCTCGCTTGATCTTTGCCGAGCGGCCTCGGTATGCCTATATGGCATGCCTCTGAACAGATTTGGAACGAAAGAGCAGAGGCAAAAGTACTTGGCTCCGGTAATAAAGGGCGAGAAGATTGGAGCCATAGGTATAACTGAGCCTGATGTTGGCTCAGACACGGCCGGCATGAAGACCAACGCCAAGAAGGAAGGGGACCACTACGTCTTGAATGGCGAGAAACGTTTCATAACCAATGGCAGTCAGGCTGATTTTCTCTGCATATTCGCAATTACGAACGCAAAGGCACACCCGCATCAAGGGATGTCGGCTTTCATAATTGAAAAAGGGATGCCTGGGTTCAGCGCATTGAAAGACTACGAGCTAATGGGGTTAGACGGAGCGAGGGTCTCGCACCTAAAGTTCGAGAACGTAGAGGTTCCAAAGGAGAACCTGCTCGGAGCGGAAAGCTTCGGCTTTCCAATATTGATGGATGAACTTGACAGCGAACGAACGGCAATTGCAGGTCAACTCATAGGTGGAGCCAGAGCAGCCCTAGATATCGCTGTGAAGTACTCGACTGAGCGAGTCCAGTTTGACCAGACCATAAGCAGGTTTGAGGGAGTGAGCTTCAAGGTTGCAGACATGGCGACGAGAATAGAGGCGTCGCGATTGCTGACGCTCGAAGCGGCTAGAAGGCTCGACAAGGGTCTTCCAGCGACGAAGCATGCGACGATGGCTAAACTCTTCGCGTCGGAGACTGCAATCGACGTGACCTACCAATCGCTTCAAGTCCTCGGGGGAATAGGCTACACGAAGGAGTATCCAATGGAAATGCTAGCCAGAAATGCTAGGCTCGCCACGATCGGCGGCGGAACTGCTGAGATATGCAGATTCCTAATCCAAAGAGAAGTCTATAAGGAATTTAAGGGCAGCAAGAAGAAGTAGGACAAGCCAAGAGGAACTAGTTCGTCCCCTCAAAAGAGGAGAATCCCAGTTGGTCTGCTGATTTTCTCTCAATCTTCATTCACCTCCTTCGAGTCAATGATCGAAAGCAAGACGGAGCAAGAGGCGAGCACAAGGCATGACGGCAACTATGTTGCCAACTGGTACTGCCAAAGCCAATTACGGCGTTGCCACCACCGACAGCGAGAAGACACGGCTGATATGAATAGAGAAATATGGTGGCGTTTAAGTTCCACAGGCATCCGCAAAATCCGAATACTTGTAGGCAAGGGGCTTCTGGGATCAACGGTGTGAGTCGAAAAGGTCTCACGACTTCGAGACAAACTTATCGATCCAAACGCAATCGCCTTGCCTCACTTGGCAATGCCTCCGAACTCTTCGCCTCAGCTGGAGCAACTCTATGTATGTCCAACCTTTACAAGTTTTCCGAAGCTTCGGCACTCCAGAAATCATTCTTTGCGGAGATATTCTTTAATTAGCCAGATAAAACCTAGTATGAACGGCATCTTCGCAGGTATTGCTTTCATCGTCACGAAGGTCAAGATAAGATGACCAGTGCTAGGGACATTCTCAACAAGCTCACGTGGGACAAGAGGTTCAGTACACAGAATTATGCCGTGGTTTTCGTGCATAGGGGAGCGCCTCACGACCTCAAAGTTGTTAAGGCCAGCGCAATCAGGGAAAAGGGCAAGAGCTTCTTCATGATCGAGGAGGACACGATGATACCTTACCACAGGATTCGCGCCATCAGAGACCTAAAGAGTGGAGAAGACATATACTCCAAGAACGAAGGGGTACCGTTTCCACTTCGCGAGATCGAAGGACAGGAGGGACTCGGAGAATTCCAAGACGAAGCCCACAGTGGTACTCGAATCGAATTGGATGGTGAATATGGATCCACTATTCGCTGCGCAGCGAGGCTGTCTTTTCCCGAGGGTGATCCCGAGTCTTTCAGGGCGCGAGTTAGAGACGGAGTAACAAAGTTTGGCTTGGTTGAACTGTCCTTTTTCCGTTACACTGGCGAACCAGAGGAATCTGAGAGATACGAATCCATGGTGGATTTTGCCTCAAAGGTCATTGCTGAGGCACACTTGGACGTTATCTCTCTTCACCTGCCAAGTATCAACATTCTCAACCGGTCGAGGACGAGGAGGATGCTAGATACATTTCTACCGTTCTGTACGCAGGTCGACTGCAAGAGCATTGTTGTACATCCAGGGATACTCGATGTGCAACACCTCTCTAAACTAGATAGGATTCGGGCAAGATCAGACCTCGCAGAATTCCTGAAATCAATCTCGCGTGAACTCTCAGAAAGCAAAATCATCCTCTCCATCGAAACCTACCCTGAACAAAACAGAGTGCCTTCCGGAACACCAGACATGCATGATTTTGTGTCCGCTCTGAGTCCGTCTTGCCAAATAGCGTACGACACTTCCCATACTATGGGGAGTACTGATTCTGTAGTCGAAGACATTATCAGGTGCATCGAAAAGATCAACGTCTTCCATTTCTCCAATCGATGCAGAGATGAACGGCACATGCCGATCTTCAGTTCCAGAGGCGATCTGAACTTCACTTCGATTATTGACGCGATAAAATCTGCGGGGTTCGAAGGGATGATAGTCCTCGAATACCAGCCAAAGAAATACAGAATGCTTCTCGAACGCGACTTAAGGTCACTTAGAGACGCGATCCGCCAGCGTGCGACGTGCTGACACGAGAAGACAAAAAAAGAGAGATTGTAGGAAAGTTTCCCCATTTCTGAATCGGAGTTCTATCCTAGTGGAATCACGCCCACAGTCATGGCAAGCTTCGTAAACATGCCTATCTCGTTGCCGGCGCCGTAGATCATTAGTTTTCCTTGTTCTAACAGGGAACCGCTACCAATCGGCTTGGCCTTACCCGAAATCATGTCATTCCAAGCGTCTGGCTCAACCTTAAGTGTAAGATCTGGCGCTGGGTATAACCCACTTCCGAACTGTGCGCCATCTGGTCGGAAGACGATGTGAAATTCCTTTTCTCCGATCTGGAAGTTGTGGATCTTACCGTAGTATCCCTTGAGCCATGATTTCAGGATGTCCTTTGCTTTTGGGTTCTTGTTGATAGAGTCAACAAGCTTCTTGAACCCAGCTTCAACTTTTTGTAAGTCTACCATAACCAACTCTCCTTTGGTTCTCTACTTTCCAGCAAATTCCTTGAGGGCATCTAGGCATATTCGCCGCAGATTGCCGGCAGAGATGCTACCGTACTTCTCGGTCATCTTCTCTTCTAGCTTCTCAACAACTTCGTCGGGCAGAACTAGATCCACGTGGACCTTGTTGACGTCGAGGAACCATCTGGCCATGCTACCGAAGTAGGCGTGTTCTACCATCCATTTGGACAAATCTTCTTTCCCTATACGAGGTTTTCCAAGCCACTCGCTCATTGTTTGACTTCCCCCTACTTCACAAGAACGTACTCCGCATCCATAGCTGACTCGGAGTAGACTCCCTTTACTTTGTCAATTCTCTTGATACCTTTCGAATCCTTCATGAGGATCATGAACCCCATAGGCCAGTCAAGTGCTATTCTCTGGATGTCGCCCTTCTTTCTGCCGACCTCGATCAATCCTCCGCCTGTCACCCAGTTCTCAATGACGATCTTGCAGAATTCTTCTGATTTTATTCCAGCGGCCTTGGCAAACTCGTCGATTTTTGCTTTTACCTGAGGGGTTATCTCAAATGCAATTGGCATTATTCTTCTCACTTCCTCCTTTCTTCATTTCTTCCGCAGTGCAGCCCTCACATATGGCTTGCCCCAGTACTCGCTGAATGCAACGCCTTCAAATGGATATCTTGTGGGTCCGAGTGCCCTTGACCTCTCTGGAACGCCTAGACAGAAAGCCGTTATTGGGCGCCAACCGTATGGGATACCAAAGTGCTTCATGACCATGTCGCGTCTGCGATCATCGCCTATGCATGGAAAACTGTCCCAACCCGCGCCGATTCCCAGCCCTGTTGCAGCCAGCCACATGTTCTGCATAGCCATCGCAAAAGCGGAGTCAGTTATCTCGCGTATCGACGAAGGAACGTAAGGTATATCGTAGTACTGGTCTGAAGTGCAAGATAGAAGCACCACGTCAGAGTTCTCAGGGTACCTGAATAGAGAGCCGTCGAACATACCCTCAACCGTATCCACTCTCGCTTCTGGTGCAACATACCAAAGTCGGTCCGCAGGCATATCATACTTAGCCATTCCAAAAGCCAGCGCAGATGTCTCTTGAGCTAAGTCAGCCAGCAGTTTCTTGGACTCTGGATCTCGGATTACGATCCACTTCCAAGGCTGAATGTTCTCTGGTGAAGGAGCTTGCCTTCCAGCATCAATTATCCTTTCCACGACATCGTCGGGTACTTTTTCATCTTTCTTGAAGTGCCTTATGGTTCTCCTAGAATAGATCGCTTCGAAAACATCCAAAGGCTTTGACACCTCCATGTTGACTAATTCGCTTCTATTTTATAACAAGGTTAAAAGCATATTGGGTAGAAAATCGCGGCTTACCTCGGATGAAATCCAATCCACTGCCACTCAGAACAACCTACTATTAGCTGTTTGCCAGGAAACCCCGTTAGCCTGATGCTCAACCGACGTGAAATGGACTTGATGCAATACATTTCATACAGTTGGGGAGAGATTGGTCAGCTACCCGCCGCTGAAGCTTGCGGGCTGGCAACTCGAGGATTTCGCAATATCTCATCCAAGGTGTCTGCTCTCTAATGTGGCCAGCAATTATGGCCTTATTCGTGGTTGGCATCTTGGAACGATTCCAGTCCCTGAACTCAAAAATGTGGACATCTGTCGGAATCTCGGGGGGAGTTGAAGAAATCTGGCGAGATTTAGCATCAAAGTCACCAGGGTTTTTGAAAAAGACTCGCTGGCATGAGTTTTTCCCGAGGTAGGCGCTTTAGCAGTTCTGCGCCTTCCCAGATCTTTTCACCTCTTTTCGTCGTAGACTCTTTCTCCATTAAAGTGCAGAGATCTGAGAAGAGTGTGCCCGCAGGCATTCAGTATTTCGCCACAATCTCTTTGTACGCTAGATTTTTCTGGCGATTTCAGCTGCACCATGTACGGCATCCATTATCTTTCCACGCTTCGCCGCGTCTCCCACGACATAGGTCTCAGGGATCTTCCTTCTCAGATTCTCGAGGAGACTCGTGCTTGATACTGTACCCAGAGCAACGACAACGGTATCAGCTCTTTCCAGGTATCTGCCGCCTTCCTTCTCGTAGACTGCTCCATCTTCGTTGATTTCAACAACCTTTGCCGATGTTATCAGCTCTCCTCCGAAGTCAGCGAATCTGTGTCTAACGTAGGAGTTGAAGGCTGGGATCATTTCAGTTCCCACTTTTTTCATCTGCTCAATTATGGTAACCTTCTTGCCGTGTTCAGCAAGGTGATAGCCCGTCTCGAGGCCTATCTCTCCTCCACCTAGAATAGCGACCTTTTCACCCACATTCACTTTCCCTGCCAAGACATCTGTCGCGGGAACAACGTTCTCACCTTCAATACCAGGGATATCAGGAAGCGCTAAGATTGAACCCGTAGCCATACAAGCTACGTCCGGCGCCATGTCGTCAATCATAGATTCACTGACCTCTTCTGCCAAATGAATGTCTACCCCCAGTCTGTCAAGCTCATGTCTAAAGTAGGGAACTATGTTTTTCAGTTCGTACTTGTACGAGGGAGTTGAAGCCAGCAAAACCTGTCCACCGAGCTCATTATTCTGCTCATAGAGCGACACGCGATGACCTCTCAACGCCGCTATTCTCGCAAATTCCATTCCACCAACCCCACCACCAATCACCAAAACCTTCTTGGGTTTCTGCGCAGCCTTGAACCGGAACTCATCTTCCCTCCCAACTGCAGCATTGAGGACGCAAGTCACAGGCTTGAAAAGAAAGAGCATGTTTATGCATCCCTCATTGCAGGCAATGCAAGGCCTTATCTCCTCCAGCCTGTGCTCCATTGCTTTCCTTGGAAACTCCGGGTCGGCTATCAACGCTCTGCCAACAGAAACCAAGTCTGCATGACCCTTCTCCACAATTTCCTCGGCAAGCCTGACATCATTTATCCTGCCCACGGCGATGACGGGTATATTAGCAACCTCTTTTATTCCCTGAGCCAAGGGCACCATGAACCCTCTCGGTAGCCACATTGGTGCCGTTGACTCGCCATTCTTGGAGTCGTAGATTCCGCCCGAAACGTGAATCGCATCAACTCCCGCCTTCTCAATAACTTGCGCAATTCTCTTGGCATCAGCCAAGACTAAGCCGCCCTCAAAGTAATCATCCCCGTTAATTCTGCAAATGATCGGAAAGCTTTCCCCAACTTTCTTCTTAATCGTGTGAATTATCTCCAACAGGAACCTTGTTCTGCCTAAGAAATCCCCGCCATACCTATCCTTCCTTAGGTTGGTAAGGGGAGATAAGAACTGGTTAACGAGGTATCCGTGGGCAGCATGTATTTCCACAGTATCGAATCCCGCGTCCTTAATTCTTCTTGTCGCCTCACCGAAGGCATCGATGGTCTCCTCTATCTCTTTAAGGGTCAGCGGACGAGGCGTCTCTCTAATCAACAAGCAGGGAACATCAGAAGCCGAAACCGACTGCGCTCCTATAATTGCAGAAGGTCCTTGCCTGCCTCCATGAAAAAGCTGGATCGCCGCCTTAGCCCCCTCAGCGTGAATCGCTCCTGCAAGCTTGCTCAAACCTGGGATCTTATCATCGTTGGTGAGACTAATCTGGTTATTCAAGCCTCTGGCCAGAGGGTGAACGAAAGCACCCTCAACAATCACCAAGCCCACTCCGCCACGAGCGCGCTCCCGATAATACTCGATCCCGCGTTGAGTTATCGAGCCATCTCCAGTCGCATAGTTTGTGTTCATCGGAGGCATTACGAGGCGGTTCCTAAGTTCCACACGTCCGATTCTTACTGGTTCAAACAACTTGGTCGTTTGGCATTCCTCCGAGCATGCAGAAAACCAACTCTAGATTGGGCATCAGTTATATAAGTATGAAACAACGAAAAACAACTCATAATAACCAATAAGATAAATCGATAAGGGAGAGCGGAAAAAACGAGCTTCCAATCTATGATTAGAGGCCAGATCCTGAAAGCAGCCGTCATTGGAGGAATAGTCGTCTTCATCCTCACTGTTATTCTAGCGCTTGTCCTTGGAACCGTACTTATACCCACAGTCTTGGCAGACTACCTCATCATGTTTATTGTGATTCTGCTGATATCAGGCTTTGTCGCGGGATTCATAGCAGTGTACCTGATAATGGGCATGGCCATTAAGCAGATGATAGCAATGTTCATGCCAGCTGCCAAGCCAGAGAAACCTGAGAAACCTGAGAAACCTGAGAAACCTGAGAAGAAGAAGTAGTGGCGGCCGGTACAAGAACTCTCTTCTGAGCTGCATGTATCAGGCAGGATAGCCATCGAATTCGACTAGACGTAGTCGGGGGAGAGATACGGATACTCTCCTTTGACCTATTTTTTATGCTTAATGTTTAAGTATGCGCTGAATCTCAGCACAGACAAGGCGATAAATCATGCCAAAGAGTAGTTCATCGAGCTTGTCAGCGTTTGAAAGAGTGCGTTTAGCGATAGAGCTGAAGAAAACTGACAGGGTTCCAGTTGTTCCGGAAGCAACGTATGTCCTTGGAAAGCTTCTCAACGTGAAGTTCTCAGAGATCTCAAGAAGCGCAGAAAAGATGGCAAAGGTACTCATACTGGGGCAAGAAGAGATAGGCTACGATGGCATCTATGTGGGATGGGAATCATCATTCAACTTGGTGGCTGAAGCCATGGGGTCCAAAATGAGGACACTGGCAGACGGCGTACCGAGCATAGAAGATAATCTAGTGAAACAGGAATCTGACTTGGGCAAGGTGAAAATACCGAATCCGCAAAAGGATGGTCGGTTGCCTATACACCTTCAAGCGACGGAAATCATAAGAAAGAACGTCGGAGCAGACACCCCTATCTTCACCTACGTTCCAGGTCCACTTACGCTCTCAGGCATACTCCGCAAGACTGATCTTCTAATGATGGACTTACTGAAGAACCCCAGCTTGGTTCACGACCTGAACAAGATGACGACGGAAGCCTCCAAAGCTTTTGCATTGGCTAAGATTGAGAAGGGCGCAGACATAGTGGTTGCAGCAGATCCAACTGCCTCGACAACAATGATATCGCCCAAAATGTTCGAAGAGTTCTCGCTACCATACCTTAAGGAGCTTCTGGGTGCCATATCCAAAGCCGGGGCAACGCCTTCGCTGCACATCTGCGGGCAGACAACCCCGATCCTAGAAAATATGCTGGAGACTGGGCCAAGGATACTTGAACTTGACTCTCAAGTAGATCTCCGCGAAGCAAAAAGCAGAGTGGGATCAAAGGTCTGCATTCAAGGCAACTTGAATCCCACAGGCGCTCTGCTTCGTGGAAGCACAGACGACGTTTTGAAAGAAGCCAAGGAATGCATCAATCGTGCGTCAATGGGAGGCGGCTATATACTGAGTAGCGGATGCGAGATTCCATACGAAGCCAGAATAGAGAACCTCAAAGCCTTGGTCAGAGCAGCCAAGACATTTGGAAAATACAGTTAAGAAAAGTGTAAAGACTTAAATTGCCGAACAATAATCGGGAATCTGAGCCGAACGATAATAGAACAAAGGAGAATTGACAGTAATGCTAATCAAGGTCAGAATAACACGCATAAACAGCTTTAAGTCACAAGGGGGAAAAGTGGGGAGACAAGTAGATTTCACCGAGGAGCAGAAGATCCAACAACCGATTTTTGCCTTATCCGACCAGGACCAGGCGCAGACGGCAGGCGATTTTGCCGCTCTCATGGGACCGCTTATGAAGAGTTTCCAAGGAATGTTCCCAATGGCCATGCCAAGAATGAGCATTTGGCTTCTAGAGGAGGAAGTGGAGGAACTGGGCATACCACTGGAAGTCAACAGAGTCTACAACATGGAAATCGTTGGAGGAAGGATAAACCTTCAACCTGCGGACTGAGAAAGTCCCGCTTCACAAGTGCGGCTTTCCGTCTCAGAATGTGAGTTGAGACTCCAACACTCTTATAGCTCACACATGGCACTAGTTGTGCATCTTAGGCCGGTCTTGGCAAGTTGCGGAGATCGCCGGCGCCCGTTTGCTCAAGTAGAAGAGGTTATCCGAAATGAAGGTAATAGGCATCGTTTTTGAGAAGCTTGAAGGCGAAAGGAACGTGGGATTTGAAGAGCAGTTTCCAATGATCAAGAGCGTAGGAAACAACGTTAGGATAAAGTCGATCCAGAAAACTTCTCTCCCGATTCCTTCAGGCACATTCGAGGCTGTGAGGGTCGGGTTTACTTTTCAGTGCATCTATGATCCTAACGTTGCATCGATCCGCATCGAAGGATACATTCTTTGTGAAGCTTCGAAGGATGAGCAAGAAAAGATTATGTCTTCCTGGAAGACCCGAAGGGACTTGCCCCCAGAATTGGCTCCGATGCTTATTGGTCCCATCATTATGAAATGCTTGGTGAAGGCAGCAGGGCTGTCAGACGACCTCCAAGTTCCGCCACCTATCCCTCCTCCCCCGATGCCCAGACCTGAAAACAAGGGTAGGAATGAGAAGGAAGGGGAGAGCTATATCGCCTAGTTCTCGTCAGAACCAGTTGCCCGACCTGCCGGAAATCTCGTGATTACTTTAGAGAAGTAGCTGATCTTCCCCAGGAACTTGAATCCAATGCCGGCAAGTCTCTCTCTAGAAAAACTCCTGTCGGCGTCAATCACCACATAATCACACTTCTTCTTCGAAACGATCCTGACGGCTTCCGATACTAGAGCTCCTGCTATAGCAGACCTATCCCTGAGATCTGGCAGAACGCTCAGCCTATCCAGGTAGCCCACATTCCTACAAATTGAGTATCCAATTGTTCCTACCGCTGACCCCGCATAATGGACGAGTAATCTTGCCAGATCATCCTCCTGTATCGTTCCGTAAGGCGTCTCGGAATGAACTTGTCTCCTGCACTCTTCGAAGGGTCTGGATGTGGTCGCTGCAAGATAAAGCGCGCGCCAGTTGAGGAGGGAGTCGGTAGCAGTGACCCTGAACGTTTCATCTGGTGCCTTAGACACGCCTTTATGCTTTGGCACCTCCAGAAGCATTCTGTCCCTAACCGTTTCGGCAAAGCCCCGTCCTCTCAGAACTGTCTTGAGTGAGCCCGAATGCATTCCCTCAACATATTTGGCCTCTAGGTCTGGTGCTCTTCTGGAGTTTAGAAGAGCAAGGACATAATCGACCAGCAACTGAATTGCTGCATCATCATTCCTGGTTGTGTGAATGAGAAGTATCTCGGTCCTCAGAGGCTCCGTAGACAACGCTAGTACGCAGCAACCGATTGCACCCCGTTCCTCAACCGCGAGCAGAAACCTCGCTTCCCGCCCTATAATGCTAGGCAGTTTCTCATCAGGAAAGACAATGTCGGCAAATGGGGCCGTTAGGCTGCTCGGAACTTTCTTGCGGAAATCTTGGATGATGCCGTGGCAAGAATGCAGGTTGGATGGAATCACTCTCACGGTTGACGTCAACCACCTGTCGATTTGATCTCAGAGCAGACCCGTATTAAGACGCCAGACTGTAACTCGCAGAAAGTTCGCAACCTTCAGAGAGGAAGCTTCATATTCGCCATCCACTATACAAATATGACAATATTAGGTTTAGGTAGATGGACAAGAGAAGTCACTGTCCTGCAGGATTTCTTTGGATGGGACTTCGGAACACGTTCAGATGGACGCTGGGATCACGATGTCGCGCGGATCGAAAGCCGAGCATTGGGAGATAGTCAGGCAGACACCCCCTGTCGACAAGAAGATCGCCGTGCTAGTTGATGGTCCCAACATGCTTCGGAAGGAGTTTAACGTCAAGCTCGAGTATATTAGGGAACCTGTTGAGACTCTTGGGAATATCGTAACCGCCAAGGTCTTCCTCAACACTTTCGCCACTGATCGGCTACTGGAGGCGATAGCAAACAGCGGGTTCACGCCCGTAGTGACCGCAACTGACATCTACACCACGATGGCGGTAGAGGCAATGGAAGTCATAGCGACCCGCAGGGTAAACACTCTTGCTATAGCGAGCCGACATGCGAGATGCGCTCCGATCATCCGTAAGGCAAAAGAGAAAGGCGTGGAAAGCATAGTAATTGGTTTCGAGCCAGGATTCAGCACAGCCCTGCAAAACGCCTCGGATTACGTGATAAAAATAGTGACCGGCGCTGAGCAGCCAAAGTAGCTACCACTGCCTCACTTGGCGCGGAAGGGCAGGCGATTCTATTGTTTGGTCTTTGTCTTCTCTGCGTACTTCCTTATTTCTTCCTTCTCGAGCTTCACATATTTCCTATCTTCTGCTGAGACATACGCTATTTCCAGCTTCTCAGGAGGCAACGTCTCTTTGATTCCACTTGTCAGTGCTTTCAAGCCAAGTCCTATAGCCTCATCTCTCGACAAGTCGGCGTTGTAGTTCTTCTCAAAGTACTCTCTTGCGGCGTCAGCCCCTCTTCCAATAGTTGACGCTTTCCAATTCCAGTAACTTCCACTGGGAAAAGTGGTAAACAACTGCGGACCAGTCTCGTCAACGCCAGCTAACATTAGGGCTACTCCAAATGGCCTAACTCCGGCCTGTTGGGTGTATTGTTGCATAAGGTCACAGAGTCGCCTGGTAAGAGTTTCAACTGATATGGCCTCATCATAAGTCAACCTGTTGACTTGCGCCTGAACCCTCGCATAATCTACCAGACGCCTTGCGTCGGCTTGAAGCCCTGCAATTGAAGCGATAACGTGATTGTCGATTGGATATATCTTCGTGTTGTCACCTGGCTCCATCAACTGCTCGAGCTTGTTCTCCGCGATTATTATGACGTCACTCTTGATCTTGACGCCCACAGCTATCGTGCCACGGCGTATCGCCTCAACGGCGTACTCGACCTGGAAAAGCCTTCCGTCCGGACTGAAAACTGTTATGGCACTATCATAACCCACGCCTGGAGGTCCAAACATATCTCAACACCTAGACTCGTGAAACATGAATTCTACAGAGAAGCAGAGCACCTTACTAGAATAGCTTCCCAAAGGATGACATTTTGTTCTTAAGAGTGAGCGAATATTTAAATGTCGTGGTGTCGCGCTCAACCAAGGTGATGAGGTTGCCAAAGGGGGCTAAACAGTGAAAATCTTTAATTGGTTGAATGTCAACTAGTTGATAGGCTGATTATTATGAGATACCATCTTCTCACCTGGGACGAGTGCTACAGACAGGCCAAAGAAGTCGCACGATTGATAAGAAGAAGCGGGTTCTATCCTGAAGTGATAATTGCCCTTGCAAGGAGTGGGTTTGTTCCTGGTCGGATTCTGTCAGATCTACTCTCAGTCGATGATTTGGAGGGGCTACAAGTCCACCATGTGCTCAGTAGCGAACTGCCGGGAGAAGTTGAAGTAGAGAGCGAGTACGAGGCGGTAATCCCTTACAAAGCCCCGCTAGACATAAAAGGTGAAAGCACGCTCGTTGTCGATGACATTGCTGGAACAGGCAAGAGCATGACTGCTGCAGTTCAGTATCTTGAGTCACTAAAGCCAAAAGCTCTGAAGTCCGCTTCACTTGGATACTCAACAGAATCGATCATAAGGCCAGATTTCTTTGCCATGACAATAGGCGAAGATGATTGGCTGCTTTATCCCTGGAACTACTTTGAGGACTTTGAGGACATTATCATAAGAACGCAAAAGAAAACAAAGCGGCGAGATATGAGCCCTGAAGCCCTATCGAAGGCGATCGAGGAACACTTTGGCATAACCCTTCCAATCGAGGAACTGAGATACGTAATGGGCGAAGCCAAAATACCTCATCCCGCCAAGCGCACCAAGCAGGAGTAAGAGGGGCACTCTTCGGACCAACAACTCTTTGTGCTACTCCCATCGTCTTAGTGTACCCTGCAAGTTGTGAAGCGAGACGTCAGGGAGCTTATCAAAGGCTCCCCAGAGACCGCCCTCATCTAATAGAGAGACGCCTATGCGATAGACTTAGAATCGGAGATCCTCCACATCGCACCTTACGGAAGGAAAAAGGCATGGCTTATCTTGCACGGCATTTCACGCCGCGTCTTCTTTTTCTTGAGCTGTGGCAACTATGATGTCAAACTCCACTTTGGCTTCAACAAGAGGGAAACGATGTAGTACTCGGCGACAAAGTAAGGACAGGCTAATATACTAATCATTGTTTCAAAGCTTATTTATCGAATTGATGCAGGGAACATTAACAAGTGCGCCGAATAGTGTTCTCCGTGGAGATGACTACATTGGATCTTCTGAAGGTTGTTGAGGGCTTACCCAAGACGGAACTTGTTTACTGGAGGGATTCCTATGTTAAGAGCTTCGAAGCCGAGGTTCTCAGGGTCGTACCCGACGGTAAGAAGAAGGCGTACCTCATTCTGGGAAAAACAATCTTTCATTACAAAGGTGGTGGGCAGCCGTCAGATTCGGGGAATTTGATGACCACCTCTGGCACGAGCTTCAGCGTCAAGAAGGTCATGGCTGCGAACGAAGTTGTGGTGCATTATGGCTTTATTGATGAGGGAGGGCTTGACCAGCTGAATACAGGGACGAGGGTGAAAGGTGAGATAAACTGGAGCGACAGGTACTCCGCAATGAGGAAGCATACGGCAGGACACCTACTCGACCACTGCTTGGATACGGCGACTGGGCGGTCTCCGAGAACAATCGACTCTTGGCTCGGCGATCCGAGCTATGTCACATATGCTGGTCAAATGCCAAGCCCGGTGGAGATCGATAAGGCAATCGGGCTTGAGATTGAAAGCATCAAACGAGGGCTCCCCGTTAGAATTGATTTCGTATCTTATGAGGAGATGCTACGGGTCGCCGCAGATGCGCCTAACATAGCTAGGCTCCCTCAGTCGGACTTGATGAGAATTGTGACGATCGAGGGCTGCAAACCAATACCTTGTGGTGGAACCCACGTTAGCAACACCAGAGAAATCGGAAGGTTCGAACTGAGAAAATTCGAAGTAGTCGATGACGGTAGGAGTTTCAGAGTGTACTACAACTTGATATAAATGACCTTCAGGCATCTTCACAGAACTGTGCGTCAAAATGTCTCCTAAGGGATCACTACCATCTGGTTTGAGGAGGTCAGTGAGATTGGCTGATCCAAAGTTGCAGAGAACAACGGACGTTTCTCTCGCTGCGGTTTTCGGAGCCATCATCGCCCTCTCATCGATCATACCATTGAGCATAATCGTCGGCGGAATCGGCGTGTTCAACCTGACGTGGGTTATGCAGACTCTGACTGGTATACTGCTCGGTCCATACGTAGGTGGAGGAGCAGCAATGGCGGGGGGAATTGTCGGTGAGACGATCAGCCCCTCCGCATTCGGTCTCCTAGGCTTTCTACGACCGACTCTGGGTGCCTTGCAGGCTGGGCTGATCGTCTGGAGACTCTGGCGCGTGGCAGCTCTTATGTTGGGCTCCCTGGTTGTGGTGTGGTTTCTCCTACCCATTGGCTTGTCTGTATGGCCCATGGCGCTGTTCCCACTCTTGGGTCTCGCCATTATCGTCTCTCTTGGCAGAAGGTTGCCAGCAACGATTCGAGAATCAAAGAACAATAGGAGCATATTCTTGGGTTGGCTTCTGACTGCATACTGTGCCAACATAACAAGACACATGTTTGGGAATATCTGGCTTGCACTTCTGTCGTTGCCGGAGCAGTATTTCTGGGCCGCCTTGCCCCTAACTGTGGTCGAGCAGACGATGTTCGCTCTAGCATCGGCGGTAGTTGGCGTCTCAACGCTTCTGGCTGCGAGGAGAGCTAGACTTAATATACCACTCATCCGCCTAGAGGGACATCCGATTGCCCTAAGGCTGACCTGCTTAAGGATCGCTTAAATCCAAGTTCTGCTTTTCGGTGTTAATGTTCCAAATGAATGTGGACGGGTGTTCTCCTCTGCCAGCAAAACTCCACGATTCATCGAAAAGCCATGACCGCAAGAAGGACTCGCCTAGGAAGATAAGAGTCTGCCCTTTCTGCAAGAAACCGACACTGCGAGTGGCGGACAGCATATCTGGCTGGATGACGGCTGACATATACAGATGTGACACTTGTGGGTACCGAGGTCCCGTATTTATCGAGGTTGACCTAGACGAATTCGAGAAAATGATGCAAGCATCACCTGCAGAGGACGAGCAAGAACAGGAAGAAGAAGACGAAAAATAGAAAAGCTGTCTTAGACGATTTCGAATGTGGATCCATCAGTGGCCTGAGGTCTCAGCTTGTTCACGCTGGGGGACATCAAATACTTTACTGAAAGCTTCACCTTCTCCTTTTCATCCGAAATAAGCCATTTCAGAGGTTTTCCAAGCAGATGCAGGGCAAAGAAATCCAATGTAATCTCTCTCTTTCCAAGTTCCTTGAGCCTCTGGACGGTTATCTCTGCTTCAGCCCTTTCGTTTGGAGGTAGCTCTCGTTTCAGCCTTTCTTCAAGAAGTTTGATCGGGGCGGAATTCCTTTCACCCTTAACCCACATCGAATTCCTGATCTTGTCAAAAGTACCCTCGACGCTTCTTATTGCACCCATTAGGTTGTCAACCGTTTGCCTAAGCGTTATTCCATCATACCTTTGATCAGCTATGAATGCAAGCCTGTCCATGATAGTATCTATGTCCATCCTCCACCTGTCAGACATCTCTCTTATGACATCGAGGACACAGCTCATGCAAGTTGGGCAGTCATCCTCCACGACCCATTTCGCACGCTTCAAGCAGTATTTCTTCTTGTCGATGCTCAAATGCACGCCCCCGCTACAATAGAGTAATCCACAAGATAGTATAAAACTTCCACGCATTCTTTAATCTTTCTTCATTCAGAAGGATTGTGCACTCGTAAAGTTGCGACTGCCGCAAAAATCTAGCACAGACATCACGCGCCGAGTTGACCATTCGCATCTGGGAAAACACTTAAGGAGCGGATTCCTTCCTAGAACAATCGAACATGATCGAGGAGCAGTCCTCAAGAACTTTGCCGGCAAATGTGCTTGAATTAATCCTTTTCTCCAAACATTGTCATGTCATGGGGCGTCAGGGCTTGTTGACTAAGCTCATAGGTGGGATAGATGAGGCAGGTAGAGGTCCTGTCATAGGTCCAATGGTTCTAGCCGGCGTCGTAATGAGAGAAGATCGACTTCAGAAGCTTGTTGACATGGGGGCTCGGGACTCCAAGAAACTTACCCCGAAGAAACGGGCTGAACTCGCGCCGTTGATAGAGTGTGCGGCTAACAGGCTACTCTATGTGGAAGTCACGCCTGAGGAGATCGATGCCAGAGTCGACAAGGGGATCACCCTGAATCAACTCGAAGCAGAGAAGATTGTATTCATGATAAACCAGCTTAAGCCTGATAAGGTCTATATTGACTGCCCCGACGTAAATCCAGAAAGATTCACCCAGTGGCTGAAGAACGGGGTAAAATCAAAGCAAGTCGAAATAGTAGCACAGCACTACGCGGACGAGAGCATACCTGTCGTCTCAGCGGCATCTATTGTTGCCAAGGTCAGGAGAGACAACCGACTCAAAGAACTTTCGGAGCGGCTCGGAGACATAGGAAGTGGATACCCGAGCGATCCGCGGACAATGCTGTATTTGGAGAAAGCCTTGGCTCACGGGGACAGGATGGCGGAAAGTCACACATCTCTGAGGCACAGCTGGGCAACGGTGAAACGACTTCGCAAGTAGTGGAGGTTGCGTTTTTTTTTGGACTGTTTTCTCAGGCTGGGATTTTGTGGATCAGCATTCTTCACAAAGGAGGAAATGTGTCGTTAGCTTGTTTCCGCGTTTGCGTAATTGGTTTCACGATAATTATGAGTTTTCCTTTACTGGTGGTTCTTGTATCCCATAGGATCTTGTCGCCCTGTTTCAGGTTGTAGAGTTTCACTATGAAGTTTGGTAGTGTGGTGCGAAGGCTTTCAGTCTCTGGTCTGGCTCTGGTTAATGTGGTTACTTGCATGGTTTTCCCACTCCTTGGATGATTCACATAGGTAGACTCATCTATAGCCTTTTCTACCAAAAGATACATATAGATAGGTAGCCTACCTATATAGGTAGAATAGGTAGAAAAGGGAGCGGGGAAAATGCGTGCAAATCCATTGATGAATCGCGAAGCGCTGAGTCAGGAGGAGCGAAGTTATCTTCTTGGACTCTACCTTGCAGATGGATGGGTATCTAGGCAGTCCAAAGGGAGCCTTATTGTTACTTTTTCTCTTCAGGGAAATGAGGAGGCAATAGTGGACAGGGTTGCTGCTCTAATGAGGCGGGCTAACTTGAAGCCTCATGTGGGTAGGTGGTTCGACAATTGCATCCTGGTCTACGCGTGTTGCAAGAACCTCTGCGATTTCTTCCCGGATAAGGAGGGGCTCTCTCGCGACAAGGCTGCGAGACAGAGGTTCTTTGACAATAACAATCTGCTGAGAGACTTTGCGAATCGTGTTGCGTTCTGCGCTGGTCTCCTAGATGGCGACGGTTGGTGTAAGGCTTATCTCCTTAAGGGAAGGAAGCCTGGAAGGCGGAGCTTCGAATATATCCTAATCAAGTGGGGTTTCAGTCAGCTCAGTTACCCTTTTCTGATCCCCCTATTTCAGGGGTTTTTGGAGTCCCTTGCGCCGAACTCTACAAACATCGGCTACATCAGACATGTAGGCTACGAGACGGTGAGGTACGTACGTATCAATAAAAGAGCTAGGGAAGCTTTGCTGCAAGCAGGAGTTGCAGTCTGGTCGTGGAAGGCTACCGAGTTCCAGAACGTCGTCTCCGAGTTTCATGCGAAGAGGGACAGGGAGCGAACAGATGCGATGGAGAAGGCTGTTGGGGGAGATATCAAGCTTGTGGACGTGGCCAGGATGCTAGGCGTTAGCTGCCACACGCCGTATCAGAGGTATCGGTATGGAAGCCTCAATGCTAGGCTGGTGCATGTTCGGAAAGGTAGACCACAAAAGTACTTGGTGATACCGAGAGAGGAGGTCGAGAGACTTATGAAGAGAAAGAGTCAATACCAAAAAGAGAGAATATCAATGCAAGCTAGATCATATCAGCAAGAAGGGTAATAGGCTGTACGAGGTATTGTTGATCTCATGGTGAGTTACGATTTAACGATAATGCTTACAGCGGTGCGCGGTTAAGAGGATTAGGAATCCCAGCGATATGAAGCGGCGACGGATGTGAGCATAGATATGTCTCTATATTTTTCTCGGTCGGATGGTCCTCTGGTAGCGTGTCGAGGTAGTCGGAATTGAGTCTAACCGATCTCAACAAGCTGCTGGAAGTGGGGGAAAACAGACGCTTCGAGTTTAAGCGGCAACTTTCGTTAGACGACCTAAGGAATGATCGCCGAAGACAGAAGTTGGTCGCTCAGCTGAAATACATTACCGCGGAAGATGAGGGGATATTTCTTGTTGGGATTGAGGACATTCACGGAGATCGGTGGGAAGTACGTGGTCTTGGAGATAGCGAGATAGCTGTAGCTGAAGAAGTTCTTGGAGAGCTCTGTAAAGAAGCAGGCTTGGAGATTGCGGAGAAGGAACTCTTTAGGACCAAAAACGGGCTTGTCGAGAAGTTTGTTATAGAAAGAAAGGCAATTCCAGCCGAAGCACAGGAGACAATTGGCATCAACATCGCAGGTAGAGTGAACGCGGGAAAGAGCACGTTAGTCGGGGTACTGACAAGCGGAGAGCTGGACGATGGGAAGGGTAGGGCGCGGGCGCCGTTGCTGAAGCATCCGCAGGAGCTTGAAGGGGGTCAGACAACAGATCTTCACGTAACCTTCCTTGGCTTCGATGCGGAAAACCAAGCTATGCTACTGAGGAAACCAGCTGACATCGAGGAGATCTCAAGGATCCTAGAGCAGTCCAAGAGAATCGTAATATTCTACGACGCTCCAGGTCATTCAATCTATGTCAAGACATTGATTCGAAGCATCTTGGGCGCCGACGCACAGTTCGCGATGGTTCTGATACCAGCAGCGGACGAGCATGAGTTGATCTTGAACGAGGAAATAAGATCCAACCTAACTAAGCTAGATGACATCACTCGTGAACACTTAGTTCTCCTCGCTAGCCAGAGTATACCATTCATGATAGTCGTCTCACGGGTAGACTTGGCTTCAGATGAGCAGCTTGAGAAGGTGATCCAAGTCACTAGAGATACCCTGAAGTCAATGGGACGAGTTCCCATGCTCATCAAGAATGGCACCGACTTGGATATAGCCTGCAGAGAGATCTCCCGTAACATACTCGTGCCAATGTTCGAAGTAAGCTCGACAACCGGAGAAGGAATAGAGTCGCTGCGCAGGACATTAGGCTTGTTGCCGTCCATGATCTCGGACGAGATTCTACTGAAACCCGCGCTTGCCTACATCGACAAGATATATCGTGGGATCAAAGGGACCAATGTTGTCGTGACAGGTTCAGTTAGGCAAGGGATTTTCAAACCAGGGCAGAAGGTGAAGGTGGGACCAGACAGTCAAGGAAAATTCAGTGAAGGTCGGATAGCGACCGTGGAGATATTCAAGAGCCGTGTTGAGGGGGTAAAGGCTGGCGACAGCTTCGGTTTTGACATCAAGAGAGTCGACACGACAACCGTCAGAAGAGGGCAAGTTATTAGCGACGTTGATGTAGACCTTAAGCCCTCGCGAGTCTTCGAGGCCGATGTGATAGTCACGAAGCATCCAACCAGAATAGCTGAAGGCTACGCGCCAGTTTTGCAGTGCAATACGATCCACCAGACCGTAGTGTTCGAGCAGATATACGGAAGGAAATATCTAGTAGTGGGTGATGCAGCTAGAGTTAGGCTGCGATTCACAAGACAGCCAGAATACTTAAGAATTGGAGACCGAATAGTCACTAGGGAGTCGAGTACTCGAACCATCGGGACGATAACAAAGCTTGTTGAGTAGCCCGAAAATGGGAATGGGGATGCGCAGATAAAAATGGGATATTGCGAGGCATGGCTAGGATCGAGAAAAGTCCTAGGGGAGAAGGGAGATTCGAAGACCGAATATAGAGTAGAGTTTGCGGCCCCTCCGGAAAACAGCCCGCCTCCAAGTTACACCCCGATGGAAGAGAAACAAGCCGACGGAGGAAAGAAGATCTACTACTCACCATGGTTATCCTCAATCGAGGATGCAAAGAATGAGCTGGCAAAGGCGACCGACTACTGCCGTAGGCAATCCGTTAAGATAATCGTTTATTTCGAGATCAGATAGCTGAAAGATGCATGATGACGCGTGTCTAAAGAATAGCCTAGGATGGGAAAGTCACCAGCGCCACCAATCTTGCTCACTTTCAGCTTGTGAGCGAGACATTATGCGTGGTCTCTGCCTTGGACGCCACGCTCTCCATCGTCGCCAGCTTTTGTAGGCTGTCTTAACGTATTTCTCTCTGTTCGCAAGATCACCATGGATCCACCTTAGCTGAGCGTAGAACCTTTCTTTTCCAGGTTCAAATGGAACAGAACCTTTTGGAACACCGAGCCCCTCGAGCCTATCTATGAATGCCCCTTCGACCCTGAACTGAAGTTCCCCAACTATCTTTGCAGGAACAACCTTATACCCTTCCTTGGAGAGGGTTTCTCTCACCTTTTCCAGCACCGCTGCCGTGCATATTCGGATTTCCTCACTCTTCTCGACCTTCAGCTCCTGAAGGGCATCACGTGTCAGCCTCACTGCCTCGTCTAGATACTTTTTCTCCTTGAAGTATGGTTGCTTGAAGAACTTCACGTCTATGAGCTTTGAAAAGAATGTGCCAGTCTCTACCCTAAGATAGCCGAGCACAACCCCCTCAACCATATCGCCCCAACCAGCATCATCGATCTCAAGCAAGCTTACAGTTCACCGCCTCAAAAGCAAAGCAAGCTTGGTCACAAACCCGGGCGCCAAGTAATTCAGAACCCTGTCCATCCAATCGCATCATGTCGATATTCAGAACCTCAAAAAAATAGTGAAGGGGCTGCTGGCTTAACAAAAATCAAACCGCATCCCTTTACTCAATCCGTCGCAAAGACTCTCTAGTACCGTGCTCGAGAGAGCCTAAGATTCTTCGGCTTCATCCTCAGTAGATTCCTCAGTAGATTCCTCAGTAGCTTCCTCAGTAGCTTCCTCAGTAGCTCCCTCAGTAGCTTCCCCGCCAGCACCAGCTGGTTCGCCGATGGCAAAGCGTGGGCCGACTCGCGTTATCTTGACCTTAAGGGATTGTCCTGGCTTGGCACCCGGGATGAAGACTACAAGCCCTTCATACTTGGCTACGCCCTCACCACGCTTGCTAGTGTCAGTGACCTCAAGGTCGTAGACCTTGCCGACTTCTACAGGCTTCGGTGGGAAAGACCTTCCGCCACCGCCACCGCCGCTCCCGCCACCGCGACCGCCCCGGAATCCGCCTGGGCCTCTTCTGTAAGACATCTTCTGATTCACACCTTACTTCGTTTTTCATTTCATAAGTTGGAGAAGACACTTCCCCCAAAAAAAGTCCTCAAAAAACCGCCGACCTTATTCAGCCATAAGATTTCCGAGTCCTTCCTGGAAAAGCAGCGCCTTCGGCAACTCTGCCTTTTAATGAAGGTTACAGGTATTTAAGCATATCTAACACGATGCGCCTTGTTGTTTCGAAGTTCGTGCGCTCTTGGTGCCACAGGTACACGTACGACTTGCCTATTGAGACAACCAATCACTAAATCTTTCGAAGGATCGTTGAGCCCGCGTTCAGTCCTCTAGTCTCCTGATCACATGCGCAAAAGCTAAGGCGCTGATCTTACTATGCCATCTGCCGGCGCCTCATTAGAAGCGCGCTCAAGATCAAGCCTGCGACTAAATAGGATGCCATTATAGCGATTCCCTCGACTACCGTGGCACTGTAGACCGTAAATTGAAGGGGAGGTCCGCCAGATATTGGCAAGAGCATTGTCCCTGAATGGGCCGGATAGGGGTCAATCAGAATGCTATTGACTATCCCTGAACCGTAACTAAGAATCATGAATGGCTCGAAACCCACGAACATCGACAACGCCTGTATGATTGCAAACAAGAAGAAATATGTCAGGAAAGGCACTATTGATGCTCCCATGCTGCCTTTCAAGAGAGCGCTGAACACGAATGTGAACGAAACGACACTACATACAAACAACAACGCAAACAGATAGGAAAGCAAAACCTGCCCCGGAAAGGTTCCGAACCTTATGATTACGCCAACCGCAGTAATCAAGTAGGGCATTGTAACGACGAGCATGGATGCAATGCAACATGACAAGTACTTGCCCATTAACAATGTAGTTCTTTTTATCGGGTTAAGGAAGATCACATAACCAGTTTTGTGTTCAAATTCGCTTGCTATTGCGTCGCCTGAGAAGAAGACCCCAGCGACTAACCCAAACAACGTGACCTCGCCAGCGCCAATAATCTCGCTGCTAAAATACAGGGCTCCAGCGCTGATCGGTATGTAGCCTAATCCTATCGCAACAGCCACCCCAGTAATCAGGGAGCCCAGTAGCAGAAGAGCATGGAGTCGAAAGCGCCTTACCTGCTTCAGCAACTCATATCTTACTACTATCGAAAGTTTCCTTAGCTCTCCAGCAGAACCCACCGGCAACTTTCTAGTCGCCTCCCTTCACGACTCGCATGTACACTTCCTCCAGCGAGCCTAGCGCTGGTCTGAATGACGCAACCCTTATGTTCATCTGCATTAATGCTTCAAGGATTTTCGCCTGAGTCTCTTTATCTCCCTTGAAATCTATGAAGACGATATTTCCTGACGCGGTTACTTTCTTGACTTCTTCGGTGCTTTCTATGGCTTTTATCTCGCTGGCTTCCAATGGCTTCAGAACTTCAACCTGTATTCTTTGGGAGGCGAACACTCTTTCCAGTTTCTGAACAGAGTCAAACGCAAGGAGTTTTCCGCGATCTATTAGGGCAACCTTCTCACACGTTTCGCTGACCTCAAAAAGCAGGTGTGATGCCATGAAGATCGTTTTCTCTTTCTTAAGCTCGTTTACCAGATTCCTTACCTCAGTCATCCCCCGTGGATCCAGTCCCAGACTCGGCTCATCAAGCATTAGGATCGGCGGGTCGTGCAGAAGAGTCTGGGCGATTGCCAGTCTCTGCTTCATGCCTTTTGAGAACTTGCCTATCCTGACGTTTGCCCACTCGAGCATCTTGACCCTATCTAACAATTTCTTGATAACACTGGGCAAATCGGATCTGCTAATTCCCCTAAGCCGGCCGAAATATGACAACGCTTCAACGGGGGTCAAGTAGGGATAGAACTCTGGGACCTCCACCATTGCCCCAAGATTCCCTAGGGCCTTTGTGCTTTCCTTGATTGCATCATAGCCATTGACATAGGCGCTTCCGCTTGTGGGTTTTATGATATTCGTGAAGATCTTCATCGTAGTTGTCTTCCCGGCCCCGTTTGGTCCCAAGAGGCCAACGGATTCACCACTAATGATCTTCAGGTTAAGACCCTCAAGTGCCCTGATTACGCCGTAGGACTTCGTGAGCCCTTCAGCAACCAAAGCTTCCTTCGCCATTTCCCTCCACCTCTCTAGCTGAGCAGGGACACCCTATGCCAGATGGTATCTTTAAGGATCCAGTATTCCAGAATCCATCTCAGTTTAACGACTACAAGACTTGGAATATATAAGTACCTAGATGTGTGCAAAAACGATTACAGACGCGGGCCAGAAAGCCTACGCCCTTCAAGGGGTTGGTGGCTCACACTCGGCATTGCAGAAAAACCCTGCATGAAATCGGCTCTGAACCCGGCGATCGTGGGAAGGCGCCAAAAAGAAGTGCGCGGGGGACAAACGTGTCCCCTTTTCCTTTTCATCGAAGCTAGTCTGCGGGAACGAAGACGTACTTGACTCCCATCTCGGGTGATTCCACGAACTCTATTCTCAGCTTCATTCCTACTTTCACATCTTCTGGCTTGATGTCCTTAAGCCATGTCATGGTTGCTGGTCCTTCGCTGAGTTTCACGACCCCAATTGTGTAGGTCCCGTACTTTGTGTAACTTTCAGGAGGCGTCGTGTTGACGGTGAATGTCGCTAGCTCACCTTCACCACCAAACTCGATCCAATCCATTTCGTCTGAGAGGCACTTAGCGCAGTCGGCGCGAGGTGGGAAGTAGCTCGTGCCACATTTCTTGCATTTCGTACCCATGAGCTTGTGCTCTTTCAGAGCTTCGAAGAACTTTGTGACTTTCGTGTTAAATGGCTGGGAGGGCTGTTGCCCGCCTACCGATGGTTGAGATTTTGACATTTCTTTTTCCACCTCACCTTGTGTAGATATGTACGTATGCGTACTGTCCCGTGGCTCCAACGTTGTGCGTCAATCCATACTCGGCTTTTTGAACTTGCCGCCCTTCGTCGGCTTCTCCACGCAGTTGCTTAGTTATTTCGACAGCCATGCTGATTCCAGTTGCCCCGATCGGATGACCCTTTGCCTTAAGTCCTCCATCGACATTGGTTGGGAGTCTTCCTCCAACGTAAGTCTGTCCTTCTTCTACGAACTTACCCCCATCACCCTTCTTGACGAACCCAAGATCCTCAAGCGCCATTATCTCTGCTATGGTGAAGCAGTCATGAACATCGGCCACATTTATCTCTCTTGGCTCAACCTTGGCCATCTTGAAAGCCTGCTTTCCAGCTTCGACAGCTGAGTTTACACCGACGTAACTTGGCTTGGCAGCAAAGTACTCTGCTTCACTGGCGCATCCGAGCCCAGTTAGCCATATTGGTGTGTCGCAGATCTTCTTTGCAACATTCGCGGAAGCTAGTATCGCGGCGGCAGCTCCGTCAGTAATCAGTGAGCAGTCATATAGCTTCAGAGGTGACGCTATGACCCTTGACTTCATTACCTCTTCAAGCGAAACTGCTTTCTGCATATGGGCATACGGATTCAATGCACCGTACTTGTGGCTTTTCACTGCAACCTTTGCCAGCTGCTCTTCAGTAGTTCCAAACTCATGCATGTGTCGCCTCGCCATAAGCGCGTAGTAGCCTGGGAAGGTTGTGCCCCACCACGCGAACTCCCACTGTGCGTCGCCTCCTCTTCCAAGAGCCTCTACCGCCTTTGCGGTTGGAACTTCATTCATCTTCTCAAAGCCGAGAACCATCACTATGTCTGCCAGTCCTGAGAGTATCGTGCCATAAGCGACCCTGATCGCTGCGCTGCCTGTGGCACAAGCAGCTTCGACTCTCATTGATCCTTGTGGATTCACTCCAACGTAGTCTGCAGCGGCAGCTGCCGGCGATAGCTGACCATTCAGGAATTCGGCGCCAGCGACTCCTATCACTGAATACTGAATGTCCTTTGGAGCCAAACCGCTGTCCTCAAACGCGTGTCTTGTTGCTTCGAAACAGAGCTCACGGTAAGAGGCGTCCATTCTTTTGCCGAACTTAGATTGACCAACGCCAACAATTGCAACTTTCTTTTCTCCTTTACCCATTATACGTTTCACCTGCCAAAACTGTTCTTTCTGCACATTCAACAGAAGCCGTAACCGTATTTCCGATTGATATAAAGACAACTGGAGAGCAAGTATATATTTCTTGACATTCCCGCCTTGCCGTAAAAAAGTCCTCGGGTCGTGGAAGATTCAGACTGGTTTCTTCGCGAATGCCTTTCTATCGCTTGGAAAAACGAGATGGATAGACCACACCCCTTCACTAGTTCAACATAAGCCAACAATGCGGCTGAGCTGCGGCGGACCTATTATTTCTGATCAAAACTTAAATACGTCTTCAAAGTTTTAAGTGATAATTGGGATCATAGAATATGGAAATCATGGCAAAATTGCTTTTTTGTAAGAAGGTGATTATGATTGAATGCGAATGATATTAAGAATGTCACCGTTTTGGGCGCGGGTCTGATGGGGTCAGGCATTGCCCAAGTATGCGCGCAAGCTGGCATGAACGTCGTCATGCGAGATATAAGTGACGAGTTTGTAAACAAGGGGCTCAAAGGAATCAAAGACGCACTGGAGAAGGGAGTGAGCAAAGGTAAGTTGAAGCGCGAGGATGCCGACGCCACAGTCAGCAGAATTAAAGGAACGACAGACCTAGCCAAGGCGGTGAGTGAAGCAACCCTCATAATAGAAGCAATTCCGGAAGATATGAAGCTGAAGAGGGAGGTCTACAAAGAGGTCACCAAGAGCGCAAAAGAAGATGCGGTAATTGCCTCAAATACATCAACACTCAGCGTGACAGAGATGGCGACCAACGTGACCCACCCCGAGAAATTCATCGGGTTACATTTCTTCAACCCCGCACCAATAATGAAGCTACTCGAGATAGTCAGGGGTAAGAAGACATCAGATGAGACTGTGCAGTTTGCCAGAGACTTCGCCAACAAGGTCGGCAAGACACCAGTTGTTTGCATCGACAGCCCAGGCTTCATTGCCAACAGGATCGCCCTGCCACTAATGAACGAAGCAATCCTAGCGCTGGAAGAAGGAGTCGCAACTAAGGAGGACATTGACACAGCCATGAAGTTGGGGTACAATCACCCGATGGGACCCTTCGAGCTGGCAGATCTTGTAGGTCTTGACACGCTTCTGCACTCGATAAGGTCTGTAGGAGACAAGCTGAAGTCTCCAAGGTGGAAGGCACCCAAACTACTTGAGCAGATGGTAAAGGATGGCAAGTTGGGACGTAAAACAGGGAAAGGATTCTACGATTATACGCAGAAATAGGAAATTCTCAGCAACAATAAATAGTAGAGGAGGTATGGCAAAACGTTGTCCTCACCACAATACAAGAATATAATTCTCGAGAAAAAAGATGGAATAGCAAGACTGACCGTTAATAGACCACAGGTGTATAACGCTCTAAACCCGGAAACCATGAACGAAATTGCGGACGCTATAGCGAACGTAGGCAAAGATGCTTCAGTCAAAGTTCTCGTGATTACCGGCGCGGGGGAAAAGGCCTTCGTTGCTGGGGCAGATATAAATACATTCCCCACTCTGACGCCGAAGCAGGCCAAGACATTCTCAAGACTAGGACAAGTCAACATAACTAGAGCACTTGAACTACTACCCAAGCCAGTGATAGCAGCAGTTAACGGTCTTGCGTACGGCGGAGGCTGTGAGATAGTGCTGGCATGCGACTTCATTATAGCATCTGAGAATGCCAAGTTCTGCCAACCGGAAATAAACTTGGCAATTCTTCCGGGCTGGGGTGGAACGCAGAGGCTCCCAAGAATAGTCGGGACTCACAAGGCCAAGGAACTATGCATAATCGGGGAACCGATTGACGCCAAGGAAGCTGAGCGAATAGGACTAGTGTACAAGGTGGTTCCAGTAGGAAAATTGAATGAAGCTGTGGATGCACTTATCAGTAAACTCGCGAGCAAGAGTCCTGTGGCAATCCAGCTCGCGAAAGACGCGGTGAATAAGGCACTGGATGAAGACTTGGATACAGGGCTAAACTACGAAGCAGAATTGTTTGCAAAAGCCTTCACCACGGAAGACCATGTTGAAGGGGCAAAGGCGTATTTGGAAAAGAGGAGAGCTGTATTCAAAGGTAAGTAGAAACAAACTGGAAAAAGAATTTCTCTTACCTTTTTTTGGAGATTATCAAAGTGAATTGAGGCGTCATAACCAAATTGATTGAAGATATCGACAAAGAATTGTCAAAATCGAAGTCCGATGCTTTGATCGTTATTGGAGACTCAACCTATGGTAACCCTTCTCTTGCGTACGTTGTAGGCGCGGTAGCGACGAGAGGTGGAATCTACATCAAGAACACTGGAGGGAAACCGCTTCTCATCGTTTCGGAGATAGATATTGGGACCTCGAAGAAAGGCCTGGTACAGGACATAAGATCTTACTCCCAGTTCGGCTACCTGGGGCTCGCCCAGGAGCTTGGAGAAGGAAAGGCGAAAATGGAGGTATGTGTCCGGGCGCTGAAGGAGCTGGATTTGAGAGGAAAGGTTTGCCTCGCGGGCAAAGTTGAAGCAGGAACAGCATTGAGCTGGGCAGAGTATCTGAAGAACAAGGGATTCACGGTTTCGCTTGACGAAGACTTGGTGGACAGGGTGCGAATGACTAAGGACAACATCGAGGTAGGCAAGATCAGGGATGTCGGAAGAAAAACAGAGAAAGTAGTCATTGCCACGATCAAGATGCTGACGCAATGCAAAGCTGACAAGGAAGGAAAACTGAAATCAGACAATGGAAAGTCTCTCACAGTTGGGGACGTGAAAGCCTTCATACGCATGAGGTTGGCTGAAGAGAACCTCGTGGCATCAGAGGATACCATCTTCGCGCAAGGAGCGGAGGGCGCCGATCCGCACAACCCAGGAGTGGACTCCACTGTTATTAGAAACAATACGCCAATAGTCTACGATATTTTCCCACAACAGGTCGGTGGCTACTGCTTCGACACGACTAGAACAATAGTTATCGGCAAGGCATCAGAAGAGGTCAAGAAAGCCTACACGGATGTTCTCGAATCACAACTGCTCGCCTTGAGCGACATAAAGGCTGGTGTGCAGGCAAAGGAAGTCATGAGGAAAGTCTGCGAATTCCTGGCATCAAGAGGACACAAGACACCGATCTACTACACCGAGAAGAATGCCCCCATGACGGATGGGTTCATTCACGGTCTGGGACATGGAGTCGGCTTAACAATAGGTGAACCACCAACGCTGAGACTGACCTCACGTGACATCTTGACCGAGGGAACTGTGACGACAGTCGAGCCAGGGGTCTACTATCCGGGAAAGTTTGGCGTCCGAGTAGAGGACATAGCAATTGCGAGAAAGAACAAAGCAGAGAACCTATCAACCCTCCCAAAGGAGCTAGAGGTGTAGATAGAGCGCACTAAAACTAGCCTCCAATCCTAGCAGAAAGCCCGCTTCCACCTACAGTCTGTAGCGTTCCGTAGAAAAGCAGATTACCCCATACACTCGTTGAACTCTACCTCTAATCCTCAGTCAGATCACAGTAGGGCAGTCGAAGCCGCCTGCACGAATAACGGTCTTAGATTGGCAAATTCAAGGCATGGTTGAGACCCAACTCTGCAGTGTGCGCCAGTCGCGAAGCAGAAACGCCAATTCGGAGACATGACTTGTATCTCTAAGACTTCGCTGGTCGTTTGTAACTGTTTCTCGAGAAGAGTTCTTCAAAACTCTTGCGAGGTCTTGCAGGAGGGTCCTGATCTGGTGCGCCGAGCGCCAAAATCCCAGCGACAACGGATTCCTTGGGTATGTCTAGCGATTGCTTTACACTATCGTCGTCGAACGCGCCGACCCAGACTCCCTTGAGTCCGGCTTCATAAGCAGCCAGCATGATCAATGTAAGCGCAATAGCGGTGTCAATGACGTGCCATCTCGGTGACCTCTTTGGATCTGCAACGCCAACTACAAGAAGAGGGGCTTTCGCCAAGTTTGGTTGCCCCGACGCCTTAGCGATCAGATTCAGTTTTTCTGGGTCATCGACAAGCACAAACCGGTACGGCTGCCAATTCACGGCTGATGGTGCTTGCTGTGCAGCTTCCATTATGATGTCTAGCTGCTTCTTTTCGACTGGCTTGCTCTTCCACTTCCTAACACTTCTTCTCGATCTTATGATATCCATCACGGTCAAAGTCGATCACCTCGCAAAAGCAACCTGCTAACAGAGATAAGATACTAGACAAAACCGTAGAACCCTCGGCTCTACGGTTTAGGTACCGCTAGGTCACTAGCTCCGCTTTCAGACAACCTTCCTTCGGGGTAGTTCTTCTCGATTATTCCATGGATTATCTCAGCGAACTTTACCTTCTCCCTGGCCTGGAACGCCAAGGCGTCAGGGCTGACCCATGGTCTGTAGGTTGAACCTATGTTGGAACCAGGCTCGATCTTAAAGTAGACAGGGCTGCAGACTCTGACTATCTCCGGGCAGTCGTAGAACCTGTTGAACCCACCAAAGGAGTCGAACAATATGGCAAATATGTCTAGTGGTATGTCGCATGCGCTTCTAAGTGAACCCAACTGGGGTAGTGAGAGATCTGCCAGTGGGTTGAAAGTATCAGCTCCGAGTGACTCGAGTAGTTTTGCGCTTGCTGGTGAGGCATGTCCGGCAAAGACCGAAACCTTGAATTTCACTTCCTTGGGGATCTCACCGATCCTCTTCAGTTCTTTTAGAAGCCACAGAAGCCCCTCGTCAATGACCAAGAATCCTCTGAAGCCTACCTCTATGAGTTTCTTTATCTCGTAGACGACATAGGAGAGCTGGTCAGCGCCCCTAAACCTCATCCCTGAGAGAACCCCTTCGGGCGTAGCTATCTGCCTGCCAGTGTCCCAGAGTGATCTCGGTCCCGGTGTCGCTATGACCTCTATCTTAGCAGCCGCGGCGAGCTCAGCAAACTCCTCAAGCTCCTTCTCAGACAGTAGCGTCGCACCCATGACCATGCCTATAACTCTGTGAACTGGGACATCTCTCTTCTCAGACTCGTCTATCAGAGCCTCCAAGGTAGATGGACGTTCAATGCCGCTGATCTCGATTCGATAATTGCATCCGTCTGGGAAACTCTTCTTGCTCTTGGTGAGCTCGTAAAGATCTCTCCCTGGTATCCCAAGCTTCTGAAAAGCGTTACGCACATCATCAATATTCAATAACTTCACCCTCCGAATACATTGTGACACAATCTACAACGCCGTATTTAACAGTCTCGGAATTCATAGACCTAAGTAGGCGTAGAGAAGAGGATGGGCGTTCATATTGAGAATCCTCGCACACTAGTATTGGTGAGGATAAGCTCCTATCCAGCGCGGATGTGGCGAGGAAGGGACAAGCCACCAATGAAGGCCACGGCGGAGAAGCCACTGAAGAGCATGGCCGCCGAACCCATGAACCCGGAACCCTCCGAGAACGAGAACCTGCAAAAACAGGGGTTGTTGAAGGCGCTAAGAACCTACTCGCTGAGCTGTAACCAGGGCGAAGCACTCAGCGGTCTGACGTCTGCATATAACTCCACCCTCAACGAGATGCTACAGCGCATCTGGGGAACAATGCAGTGGAGGAAGCACCAGATCAAGGGCAAGAAGCAGCAGAGGCTCTACCCCGCCTACAGGAAGGACAACGCCTTCAAGCGCGGGCTGAGAGACACATGCCTTGAAGGGTGGGTCTACGCTGCGCACTGGGTTGACTCTTCCCCGAAGACCGCCTTCAGCATCATGTCCTCCTGGAAGAGAAACTATGAGAAGGGTGAGAGGAGGAGGAGGTGCCCACGTGCAGGGAGGCTCTTCCTGCGGGCAAAGCAGACCCTCCTCAAACTTGAAGACGAGAAACTGAGGGTCACCGTGAAGTCGCGCGAGTTCGTTTACATCGATCTCTCCAGGCGCTACTTCAAGCTGCCTGGTAGTGTGTCCTCCGCGGGCATAGGTGAACCCGTCATCACACCCGATAGAATACACCTGCCCATCCACGTACCGGAAGAGCCTCGGAAGAGGCCCGCGGAGGCGGTGGCGTGGGACTCGAACATGCTCAGCATGGATGGCTACGGTCCTGAGACTGGTTGGGTGAAGATTGATACGAGGAGGCTCGCCTCCGTCCACATCTCGGCCTTCGAGAAGAGGCGCAGCGTGCAGAGAAAGGCCTCAAAGTCGAAGAAGGCGAAGAGCACCCTCACAAAATACGGGAGAAGGGAAAGGGACCGCGCCAAGAAGCGGCAGGTGGAGATAGCGAGGGTGATGCGCTCCCTATCTGGGAGAAACGGCTTCGAGGAGCTTCGCAAGGAGCGGCTCTACTCCAAGTCGAGACTGTGGAACAGGCGAGTAGCACGCACGGACTGGCGCGGAATAAGGAGACTCGCGGACGGCGTTGAGGTGCCTCAACAGTTTACCTCGAAGACCTGCTCCAGATGCGGGTGGACCAACAAAGACCTAAGAAGAGGGGCAGCAGTCTTCGAGTGCGGGAACTGTGGCCTTCGAATTGACAGGCAGCTCAACGCCGCCATCAACCTCTACCTGAGGATGGAGGGCGTTCCCCACGAGAAGGAACGATGGGATGCGAGCATCCTGCAGTCGCTTTTTGTGGGCGGGTACGTCCTGACGGGGGCGGAGCGGAGGGGTGCCGATGAACTCGTGAGGCGCCTATATGATGCGGTGAAGCCCCAGATCTACATAGCATACGATAGGTACGCCGACGCATACCAACCTATGCTTACGTAGGTTGAAACCCCTCTATTTCTATCTTTCTTTAGGCAGGACGATTCGTCAGGACATGGGAAAAGAATGCATAGTTCTGGGTCGACATTATTAGCCCAAGGTATAGTGTCGCACAGTGCAGGCTGCGCCGTTCCTTAGATTAATAAACGTATTTGCCTTTAATTGTCAATCTGAGGTGCACTAATTCATGAGCAAGAACTTCAAGTTATCTGGTGTAATTCCGGCACTTGTTACCCCTTTCGCGAAGGATGATGAAGAGGTAGACGAAGGAGCGCTGAAGTCGCTGATAGATTTCGTTATTAGCAAAGGGGTGACGGGTGTAGTTCCATGTGGAACTACGGGCGAATTTACTTCTATGTCCGACTCTGAGAAGCAGAGAGTTCTCAAGTTGACTGTCGACCATGTGAACGGCCGGGTTCCGGTAATCGCAGGCACAGGGTGTGCTGCGACTAAACAGACCATCGAGATGTCGAAATACGCGAAGAACGTTGGGGCTGATGCTGCCTTGGTCGTTACGCCCTTTTACCTAAAGCCGTCTGACCGAGGTATCTACGAGCACTACAGAAGAATCGCTGAAGCTCTCGACGGATTCCCACTTATAATGTACAATATCCCGCAGGTCACGGGAGTCACGCTCGGATGGCCGCTGGTTGAGGATCTCGCCGAGATCGACAACATTGTAGGACTAAAGGATAGCAGTGGTCAACTCCCCTACATGATGGCTGTGCTTGAGAAAGTGAGAGACAAGATCTTTGTGATGTGCGGACACGACGAGGTTGTCCTCCCGGCGCTTGCAGGTGGTGCCAACGGAGTCATCCTAGCATCAGCAAACGTCATCCCTGACATGTGGCTCAAGCTGTACAAGGCAGCCAAGGAGGGGAAGGTTGAGGAAGCCCGGAAAGTTCAGATGCAGATCCAGAAATTCGCCAGGATAATCGTTGGAAGCGGGGCCGTCGGAGTCAAGGAAGCGCTAAAAGCCATAGGCATCAACGCAGGGGCACCCCGTTGGCCACTATCCGTTGGAGGAGAACTATCATTCGAGAATAGGGAAGAGATTAGAATAGAACTCGAGAAATTCGGTAAGATTGTGAAGAAGACCATAGAGTTTGAAGTCGTACCCGGAGTTCCAGTGGAAGATAGATTCGCAGCCGTCGAGATAACGCCGAAAACCATCAAGGATTTCTCACTCAAGGTGGGGGAAGCGCTGATAGACTCTGGGAGTGAGGTAGCACACATTGACGTGATGATAGGCAGAAAGGATGGCCCCGTTGGGGAAGGCTTTGCAAAAGCCAAGGCGAACCCCGCGCCTGGGCATGAAGCGCTACTCGCGGTCTTGGAACCAAACCTGCCAGTCAAGCCACCAACCCTAATCATGCCCACCGTCACGATTAGGAACCTCAGACAAAGCCAAATGATATTCGGACCAGCTCAAGCTGGCGTAGCCAAGGGAGTGGTCGACAGCGTGGCCGATGGCATCATACCTAAGGGAGCTCTCGACGATCTTGTCATCGTGGCGAATGTGTTCGTCCACCCCTCAGCCGTCGACAGACATCGGGTATTCATTAACAACTGGAAGGCAATGAGGCAGGCCATAAGAAGGGCAATGGAGGGAAGACCAACTGCCGAGGAACTGGAGAGAGATAAGGAAGCAGCTAGGCACCCATTCAAGCACACGCCCTAGTCATGTTGCCGACTGGCAAAATCCTGACAAGATGGCATGAGTGCGAGACCGGCTAGTTCCTTCTCGCACTTATTTTATCAGGTTCTGGTCTGCTACATCGATGACTAGAACATGCCTCTTGGTTGGATCGGTCGAGAACTCATCCGAGTATGTAACCTCATGCGTAATGGTGTTCAGCACAGCATACTTCTTCTTGATCTGTGGGGCCTCAACATAACAAACGATCGCCTTCCCCATGACTGGGAGAATGGCGAAGTACATGTGCTTTCCAGCCTTCTCGGTATGGCACAGGTACGATGGGGCCATTGGGGAAAGAACTATCATTACGAGATCCTCAACCCGCTTCAGCCTCATATAGAAGTGCTCTTCCTCAGGCAAGATCGATCAGCTCTCCTTCTCCTCTGTCCGCCATAACAGTTGCGGGCTAACCAGGCATGGTTAACCCGAAGAAGTGAGTAGGGAAGAATGATTCATTAATTTATCGGAAAGGCTCGGAGCAGGGCAATTGCGCCCCTTCTGCCCGACGCCCTTGGCGCTCAGAGGGCAACAACCACTATTATATCATTGACATTGGTGCCTGTGGGGCCAGTCACTATTAGTCCGTCGCCGAGTGCTTTGAAGAAAGTGTTTGAATCATTCCTTAGAAGGTAGTCATCTATGTCCAAGTTTCTCGATCTTGAATTCACGGACGAGGAGGCGTCGATAATCGCTCCTGCTGCCTCAGTGGGGCCGTCGATGCCGTCGGTTCCCATGGCAGCTATAGTTGCCCCGCCAACGTCTTCTATTGATCTCAACGCGGACAGAACTAGTTCTTGGTTCCTGCCGCCTTTACCGCTCCCGCGTACGGTGACAGTTGTCTCTCCTCCCATGATGACTGCCGCTGGTTTGCGAAGAGGAGAGTCATACTTCACAATCTCCTTTGCCATCGCTCCGGCGAATTTGCCTACTTCTCTAGCTTCACCCTCCACCATTGTAGAAAGTACGAAGCTGTTCAGATTCAGCTCGCGGGCTTTTGCGTGAGCCGCGGCGCAAGCCTGCCTGTTGCTACCTATCAACACATTGTGAACACGGCTGAATGTCGGGGACCCAGGCTTGGGGGTCTCAGGAGCTTGGCCAGCTGTTCCCTTCAGCAAGTACTGTCTGGCGCTATTCGGAATATCGTTCCAGAGTTTGTGGTACCTCAGCACTCCCACCGCATTCTGGAAGGTCGTGGTGTCCGGAGCTGTTGGACCGCTAGCTATGACATCAAGGGGATCTCCCACGACATCGCTCAGTATTATTGATGCTACTTCACAGCCTTTCGAAGCGGCTTTTTCCGCGAGTCTCCCTCCTTTCACCAATGAGAAGTGCTTGCGGACTGTGTTCAACTCTCTGATGGTAACACCATGCTTCTGCAGCATCTCAATCACAGTCTGGAGTTCTTCCAGTGGAACCTCGGGAGGGGGAAGGCAGAGCAATGCAGATCCTCCTCCGGAGATCAGACATATAATAAGGTCTTCTGGATTTGCATTATCCACGATCGAGATGATTCTCCGTGTCGCCTCTAGGCTGTCACTCTTAGGTATTGGGTGACTCGACTCGCGTAGTTCCACAAGTTTCGTGTTGAACATGTTTCGGGTTCCACGCAGAATGCTTACACAACCGCCGGCGATCTTCTCGCCCAGAAGGTTCTCGGCTTCCTCCGCCATGGCTCCGCTTGCCTTACCTCCCCCAACGACATATATTCTTCCCGATTTCTTGATTCCAATGGTATCTTTGCCTATCCTGAGGGTTTTCCCATCTTCGGATAGTCTCAAAACCCTCCTCAGCGCAATTCTTGGATCGGAAGCTCTGACAGCTTCCTCAAGAAGTGTCAATGCTATTGTTCTTGCCTTCCTATCGGTGAATTCAGTTGTCTTTGACAACAGATCCTCAAAGTTCTTTACAATATGATCCATCATATCGGGTGGCACCTCAAAAGGGATGCCCGGCGTCAGGCGGGTGAGGGTACGAATTGCTCAGCTTTTCTCCTGCGAAACCATCCCCATCAGTATGGGCATCAGTTCACTGCCTTTTGACAAGATCTTTAGGCTTCCCTTGGCACATTCCCGCTCTCCAAACTTCTTCAGGCCGTCTCCTCTGATCTTATTTCCAGATATTAGGACTGGCACTGGATCATCGCTGTGACCCTTCAATGAACAGGGCGTCGAATGATCTGCTGTCACGCAGATAACGGAATTTGGAACATCAATTATCTTGAGGAGCTTGCTGAAGAAGAGCATATCGATCTTCTCAATGATCTCCTTTTTCAAGTTCACATCTCCGTCATGCCCTGGCTCATCAGGACCCTTTATGTGTATGTAAAAGCAGTTATGTGCCTTCATGGCCTCCTTGAGTCGAGCTATCCTCAGCTCCATGTCTCCTTGAACATCCTTCGATGGCGGAGGCAATTCGAATACGTCCATTCCTGCCAATCTGCCAATGCCAATCTCCACTGGCATATCAGCTAGACAAGCAAACTTCACGTTGTACCTCTCGTTGAGGCTGAAGAGTTGAGGGACATGATCTCCTGCATCTCTCGTCAGTACAACATTCGCCTTCTTCTTTCCATCCCTAGCTCGCCGCTCATTTACTGGATGATCCCTGAGTACAGCGATGGTCTTCTCAACGAACTCGTTAACCAGGTCAGCGGAGATCTTGGAGCTCCTCTTCCTATCAAGTGGCTCACATTTCATTAGCTTGTTCTCAGTCACCGCCTTAGCCACGCCGAGCCCATTCACGCGCGCATATGCGGAATCGGTATTAGATACGTTACCTGAAAGTGGACCTTCTCCACTTCTTATAACCAAGACGCACCGGTGACCGACCGTATTCTTGAATTCAAACACCGCAGGATGCGACTCAAGTTTGACAGTCTCGTTGATTGACTTGCTGAGCTCTGTCGCCTCATCATTGCTTAGGTTTCTGCCGGCGCGCCGATCAATAATAGCATTTCCCTCGCCAAGGGTAGCGAAGTTGCATCGTGAGGCCAAATCGCCGTCATTGACCGCAAGTCCTGCGCCAAATGACTCAATGGGTCCCCTTCCCGTATGATACTTAAATGGATCATATCCGAGTATTGAGATGACTGCCACGTCGCTTTCAGGTGCAACGCCCTTCCTCACTGTGTACATCAAACCGGTTCTGCCATTATTCGCCAGCTTATCCAAGTTGGGGGTGGACGCAGCTTCAAGCGGGGTTTTCCCGCCAAGTTCATCTACAGGTCGATCTCCCATTCCATCTATGCAAACATAAAACAGATTCATCACAAACAACATCTCCAATGTATCTATTGCGTCGACAGTGAATTCTGATAAAGGGTCTAAGAGAATCCGCGTTCCACCCGCTAACCCAGCTGGTTCTGGGAGCGGCAGGAGGACAGAGTTTCAGATTACTGTAATTTCTCTTTTAGAGTCACTATGAATTTGCAGTGATCGTGGCCAGTTCCATAGCATTCAATTTCTTGGACGTTCGCCTCAACCTTCAGCTTAGCTTCCATTATGCCTTCGATCAAGCCTTCATCTAGCGTGCAGAGTGTATCTCCCACGTTTGGCGAGTCCTTGCACTCAAGACACTCATCCACAATAATGGTCAACGTGTTATCTTCTTGCTGGAGCCTCATAATACCTAGACCGTGAGTACTCCAATATTCGGCTAGTTCCTTCATCAGTGCCCCCTGATTCTTCGCCTTTAATGAATGAGCCACATCTGTGCCGACTTGTTTGCCAATCTGCCTGAACTGATCCCTCAGATTAATCCCGAGAAAATCCAACGCGTGAAATATCGACTTCAACTCTGTTCCGAAGCTCAGTTGATCTTCGCCCACATGGTTGACCAGCTTGGCGAGCTTCTCATATAGCTGGTTCTCGGTGAGGTTGATGTTAATGCGACCAGAAGGCTTCCCTGTTTCTATCTCCTCAATTCTGCTTTTTCCCTCGGTAGCCCCAGTCCACATTAGCCCGAAAAACTCCTTCTGGGACATCACGAAGTCTTTGCTGTCTGTCCACAAGGCCGTGTCTCTTTCCGCAGGAAGCCCAATTGAGCTACCCAGCGCAAGCTGAGCAATGGCTTCCTTGTCATCTACAACAATGAAGCTCGATGGATTCTCGCTCTTCAAATGCCTTACGTCAGCAAATTCCATGAACCGTTTAACGGACCTGATATTGGCCTGATCGATCTCGCAGATTACCCTGACCTTGGTCTTATTCTTCTCCACGAGTTCTTCAAGCGAATCGTCGACTCCGTTCAGCACCGCGAGGACGACTCCACGCCTAGTGGTCACCATGCCTACTTCTTTTCTCGGCTCCTGGAAGACTTCCGCGAGAACGTTGTAAATGCGCTGTGCGCCATGAATTAGCCTGAGAGTAGGTTGAACCTCAACCTTTCCAGGCGGAATGGATCTCCACAACTTGAGAACAGCATCTTTGCTTCGTTCAATCTTGGAGATCTTGTTTCTCTGCTCCTGCATCAAGACATCGAATCCTTTTTCAAGGGGAACCGCAACGAACCTCATTGGCTTCTCAAGAGTCCTCTTCACCAAGCTCCTCTGCTCAAGTTTCTCGAGCGTTCGATAGGCATCCATCCTATCGAATTTTAGGGAATCGGCGACAGCACTAGCTTTGCTCGGTCCCAACCTGTTCAACTCAAGATATATCTGGGCTTCCTTCTCAGTCAACCCGGACTCGACAAGCTCATTGGTTATCGATTCCATCGGGATCTTTCCTCCATTAGCCCCCAAAGAAGCAGCACATGGACCTATCTGTAATTAGCTTCATCTACTAAGGTTCTGTTATCTCTGCGGTTGATAACCGTTTTGGTTAACTTCACCACTTCTGCTCACCGCCTTGTTTAAGGGTCGGATCACGGCTACACGTGCGGAGCGATCCAGCCTGAACCGCAGGCTTTCATCTTGGATTTTCAACAGGTTTAAGCAGGCGTTTACATGTCGGTCTATTCCACAGCATTCTAGGGTTTTCGCTTTCGGGTCTCGCGTCGCGCACCCACATACCGCGCAGGCCCTAGAAGTGTTCCAAGGGCTCACTTTGACGGATTTGACTCCCTCCCAGAGAGCCTTGTACTCGATGAAGCCTTGCGGCTTGCGGAAGCTCCACGAGTTCAGCCTCCGCTTCAGCCTCTTAGAACGTGTGCTCACCTTCTGAATTCTCCCGTTGAAACTGTTGACGCCTAGGGCTTTCCTGTTGATTGCTCTACGAATATGCGTGAGATCCTAGAGGATAATGCCTTGCTCCCTGGTTTTCGCTTGCCTGACTATCGCTGAACTCACCTAGTGCAGGACTGTGTTGACCTTGTTGTCTTGGCTGGTGAACCATTTTCTCTGAATCTTCTTCGTTACCCGTCTATCCTTCGCGTGCTTAGCTTGTGTCCTCCGCACTCGCTCAAAGTATCCGTGCCTAGCCTCTGAAACCCTTGACAAGTCGTGGCTTTCGAAGGTTAGTTCTCCATCTTCTCTAACGCTGGCTCCATCTATCGCGCGTTCATTCGTGTCGTACGCCACGTAGCTAGTGGGTTCGGCAACTTCAACGGTCTTCGAGAAAACCACTGAAACCGTGCAGGCAGTTAAGCTCACTGAGCCTAGCTTGAGCGCGGCATCCGACAGGAAGTGTGTCGCCCTCTTGTGCAGGGGGACGCAGAAGTACTCTCTTGGCTTAATTGGGATTCTCAGTTTGCCGTCGACAACCTTGTAGGCTTGGTTTCCGAGTTTAGCCGTGAGCTTCGTGGCCCTTGGCGTTCGAACATTCCGGCGCCTTCTTTTCGCTTTCCGGTAGTTCTTCAAGATGGCGGTGGCAGCCTCGATGGCTGAGAGGCTGTACCAGGTATGGAGACCGAAACCGCTCAGCTGGTGGTACGTCTCGCTCTGCAGCCTGAACCTGGAAGTTGCATTCCTCTCCAGGCCGACGCGGATGCAGTGATTAACCATGGTTCTGAAGGTTTCAAGGAGGCTGAGAACACCGCTCGCAGACTGGTATGGTATCACCACCGCTTTAACTGCATGCACAAAGAATTACAAACTAAAACGCTTATTTAAACTCACCAACCGAAGAGGTAGCAGAGCCTCTGCTAATAAATAATATGATAGCAATTGTCTTTTGTAAACTGAATTCGGGCTGGCGGCGGTGGGCTGGCCCAGAAGGCAACCGTACAGTGTGCAAATCCAAGAGAATCGTGGGCGAAGATATTGGGGCAGGAAATCTCTATCGGATCAGCTAAGATGAAGCAGGAAAGGGTCGAAATCCGCAATCTTGCTGCAATAGCAGGTGCCGAAGAGGACGAGATCGATGATATGATTGAAGGCGATAGAGTCTTTGTTGCCAGAAAGAAAAGAATAATCGTTGGCTTCATATCGGTGAGATACAGAACCGAAGAGAAGTGTTTCGAGATTAGTGGTCTAGCAGTGGATGAAAGGGAAAGAAGAAGAGGGCTTGCCACTCTGCTGCTGAAACATGCCGAAGGATTTGCCCGCGACAAAACGGTCGATAAGCTGACTACAAAAACCAACAATGATAACATACCCGCATTGGCACTCTATCAGAAAGCTGGGTTCAAAATAACAGAAGTCAGGATAGGAGCACTGATCGCGCATCACAAGGGAAAAGAGATCCAAGGATGGAGCAAGATACCCGTAAGAGACGAAATAGTATTAGAGAAGAACTTGTCTAACTAATGAACATGAATCCAGGACGAATGCCGTAACTCAAAGATGGAGAGTATCAAGAAATGCCACAGATCGAGATTAACGGAGCAAAGCTCCATTACGAAGAACGCGGCAAAGGTGACCCCATAGTCATGGTGCACGGATTGGGCGGATCGATTTTTGACTGGGTAATGCAAATTCCATTTTTCTCGAAGGCGTACCGCGCCATTGCAGTGGAAATGCGTGACCATGGAAAGTCAGGGAAATGGAAAGGTTCCTACGACATAAAGATGTTCTCTGATGATGTAGCCGGCTTCATCCAGAAGCTAGAATTGGGCAAGACGATCCTCTTCGGCGTATCAATGGGAGGAATGATAACCATGCAACTAGAGCTGGATCACCCAGATCTGGTGAAAGCGCTGGTTCTGGCTGACACGCAATACGGTCTCACCGAGGAGACGATCAAGGCAGGACTGGAAATGGCATCAATGAGTCAGAAGATGAGTGGCAAAGAATTGGCCATGGCAACAATGAAGTTCAATTTCAGCCCCGAGTTCATTCGAAGCCACCCAGAGATAGTCGAGGAAGCAATAAAGGTTTCAGATGCCCGAGATCCATCATCTACCTTTCGCGGCGCACAAGGATTAGCCAGTTTCAACGTAAAGAATAGGCTCAAGGAGATTAGAACCCCAACTCTCATTGCCAATGGCGAGGACGACCCTGTAGTGCCAGTCAGCATGGCAAAGTACTTGAAGGAAAACATCAGAGGCGCGAAACTGGTTATTCTCAGAAAAGGAAGGCACATGGCAATCATAGAAAAGGCAAGTGAATTCAATGACGCCGCAATCGATTTCCTAAAAGGAATAGAGAAGCGTTAGACGTTAATTCTCTATTCTCTTGGAACTCAAAAGCACTCAATGAACTGACCTTTACCCCCAACCCCGACTCTAGGATCCCAGCCAAAGTCTGACTTACGACTCCTGAATATCAATGCCAAACCACACCGAAGATCCCGAGTCTAACTGTGAGCTACCAGCCCCTCAAAGGGTGTTGGCTTCCTGGTTCATGGACCGGGCTTGCCTTGGCGCGTGGGGCACCGTTGACGTACCTAATAGGCGCTGGGGTAGCGGCTTCGATCTCCGCAGGCGTAGATTCGGCACGCACCGTACCTATTGCTGAGACAGATGTGTGTTTCCAGATTTAAACCCGCCATTCATCCCACCCCTAAAGGGCGTGGGATTTCTGGCCCACGTTTGTAAACGCACTCTTCGATGCATACAAGCGTACTTAAAAAAGCGAAAATTGATAGTTGATTCGGCTGGCGTTCGAACTAGTTTGTTAATGGAGGTCGAGTGAGTCCCCTTCACTGCCGAGGGATCTTGAAGTACTCGTAGAATCCTCCCTTGCCCCCGATTTTCATTCTCGGGTTCCCAGTGAAGCCGGATTTAACAAGCTTCTTGAGTGTCAACGGAGGAGCATATCGCGGATCTCCTATCTCGTTGTACAGGTATTCGGATATGTGAAGAAGAGTGTCGAGGCCTATGAAATCCCCCAGCTCAATAGGGCCTAGTGGCCAGTTGAATGCCAGCTTACTCATTGCATCGATGCCTTGAATTCCAGCGACGCCCTGCTCGAAGAGCCTTATTGCCTCAAGAATCCAGCTTGCTATGTACCTTGTGGTGAAGAAACCTGGTGTGTCGTTTGCTGGGATTGGCGCTTTGTCAAGTCGCTTGCAGAAATCCAGCATGAGATCATAAGTCTCGTCGGATGTGACAGCCCCCCTTACGACTTCTATTAGCTTCATTACAGGCGCAGGATTGAAGAAATGCAGACCGATTACTTTCTCGGGTCTGCTTGTTGCTGATGCGATGTCCGTTATCATTATCCCGGACGTGTTTGACGCGAGAATAGCCTGTGGGGGGCATAGTCCGTCGAGCTGTTTGAAGACTCTCTTCTTTAATTCCAAGTCTTCTGGGGTTGCTTCAATGACGAGGTCAGTATCCTTGGCAGCTTCTCTCATGTCAGTGGTGATCCTAATGTTTGAGACTGTCGCTTCAACCGCGTCCTTCGTTGTTTTGCCTTTCTCGAGAGCTCTGCTTAGACTTGCTTTGATCTTCTCAAGCCCTTTAGTGACGAGTTCGTTGGTCAGATCAGTCATGTAAACCTTGTAGTTGCTCCTGGCACATACTTCCACAATACCTGATCCCATTATGCCTGCTCCTAAGACTGTGATTTTCTTTATGTCTTCGAACCTCATCGATCATGTCAACCTCAAAAAGCAGAATATTCTTGATCTTGTTCTGAAGTAAAAAATGCGAAAAGGTCCTCCTGCCCTATGACGAATGGTTAAGGGCTTCTACTATTTAAGCAATGATACGAGCTCTATTTTTGGGCCTTGCCTGCACAGCCGGCGCGAATTTATGATAATGAATCTCGGAAAGATTGTTTAGCCCTCTTGGACCAGTGCCCGTATCCGGTTCGTGTCGATCTCCGACATTGTCTGACGGAACCATGCAGTTGCCTCAGAATACTTCTGTCGCAGATCGTTTTCATCTCTAACAAAGTACAAATGTTGAAGTCGATGAATCACTTCAGTCGGAAGTTCGTAGTGCACATACCGAGTCTTGAAGTCAAAGTGATACGGATTGTGCTTCATGCGTAGTGCTTCAAGCAATGATCCAAGAGTAAGATAATGATAGTTGTCTATCGCTTCAATTAGATTCCCCCTGTTTATTTCCTTCATAACGAAATTGTTGAACATGTCCATCCTCCCTTCGAGCCTGCCTTTTCTCTCGAGTATTCTCTCACCTAATGCGTTCCTATCGGTGTGAGGAATCCTGATCTTGCCAGACTTATTGAAGTGGAACACCGCGTTGCCATGAATCTCTGGCTCTAGGAACCTCTCCCGGCCACTACGTTGCATTATGGCTAGGTCTACGAGCAAGTACTCGCTCGCCAGCTCCAGTTTGTAGAATGCTTGAGCGATGTTTGGCTCAGGGGGAACTGGCGGTTGATACTTCCGTTCTATTGGTGACAATGATTTCAATGCCTTCTCGACGGCTAGAAATGCATCGTCGACTTTCTTGTCATCGACAACTAGGTAGAGATCGATGTCTGACCATTCATCAACTCGGTGGAAGGCTATCGCGCCAGCTTCCCAAAGAGCATCGACATATTCGAGCGGTTCCAAGTCCTCAACAAGCTTCTGAACGATGACCTCGCGCTTCAGGCTTCTACTGTTCATGCCTCAATCGCCCCACCTGCAGAGATGCAAAAACTTCTAATGCAACCTCCAATTCCCAAAGAATATATGGCTTACAAATCAAGTATCTCGCAACAGTGAGACTAATATCCGTTTCTAGAAATGTGGAATTTCGTGGAAGGCCGCATTTCTATTCGGTGCGTTGGCAGCATACTTGGTCCAGCCTGCTCTCCCGGCCTTCGGCTCTCCGGGAGTGTACAGGTATTCATTCCTCATATGCTGCCAAGAGGCGACCGCACTCACGGCAAACGGTTGACCGCAAAGGCGCAGACCGCGCTGGAGTATCGCCAAGCTGGCGAGCCTGTCACGGTCGTAGTCCACGCCGCATTTCCCGCATCTGCTTATGACCCAAGCTGGGTGCTTCAACTTCCCACCGCAGACGGGACACTCAGATGACGTCCCCCTTGGGCTAACATACAAGGTCCTGCAACGACTCTTATACTCCACCATTCCTTGGAAGGCCGTGTAGGGCCAGCGGTTAAGGTGCATCCTCAGCTTCTTGCTCGTCCCACGTTTTTGCCCGTTTCTCCGTATACCTTTAAGGTCCTCGAAGACGAAGCTTGTGTCAGGGTTCTCCCGGACGATCTTGGTTGACAGCTTCTGCAGGGCGTCTGTGACCCTGCGCCTCTGCCTGCCCCTCGCCTCGCTGAGCTTCCTGGCTCTCTTCCCCGGGTTCCTGACGTGCAACTGGAGGCGCCTCCGCCTCCTCGAAAAGTCGTTCTGAACCCGGACTATCCCGCCAAGCGGCTCCGTGTGAGGTGGCTCAAGCTTGCCGCCGCTGACCGCAGTGTAGTCTACGCTTTGGAAGTTGAGGTCTGAGCCTGCTCGCCTCCTGCCGAGAGGTTTCCCGCCGCTGGCCCCGACCAGGAATGTGACCGCCAGTTTCCTGTCGGTGAGCAGGATCTCGGAGACCCTCCCCGCGCTGCTGTACTCGCTCCACTTCTTGTGGCTCGGGGTGAACGTGATGTACTCGTAGGTGAAGGGCTTCAAGGTCACCCTGACGGTCACAGCTCCATCCGGGTTCGCCATGGCCCGGAAGAGTTCGGAGTCAATCCTCATGGCTAGCCTCCTGGCTCGTGGTAAGCCGAGCTTCTTGTTGCGCTTCCTGTACGCCCTGAGTAAAGCTACGGCGGTTCTGCAGACCGGGTTGATGTGGTGCCTGGCGTAGCCGCCATACGCTGAGTCGAACCAGGGCTTCACCTTCCTTCTCAGTAGGATTGGGTTGGGCACCAGGCCGCTGATATCGGCCAGGGCGTACGCGTGGGCTAGAGCCTCGTTCAGCGCGTTCCTCATGTCTTCGAGGTACTTGAGGATGGCGTGAGAGGGCTCGTACCTGACCGCGATGGTTCTCTTCTCGCCTTCTCCAGCCTTCCACCCATGGTGCTTCCCTTGATGCGCCAGCACCGGCGCGGCAGCTGCGCCAGTCTTAGCGCGGGCCCGAAGCAACTTTCGTGTTCCCCCAAGAGAGTGAAGCCGCTACACATCCGCTTATATCTAATTACACCTATTTATACAATCCATCCGAACTGTTCGTATCCCTTCCGCAGTCAGTACCAATCAAATAGGAGATATAGAATCATCGCGAACAGGATATTAGAGACAGGAGTTGAGAAAATGGTTTCTGAAGGAGCAAGAAAGGGGGAGAATAGGCTTGCTTCCCAGGAGGTTCTCTTCGAGAAGAAGAATATGGTCGCCAAGGTTACTATTAATCGCCCCAAGGTTTACAACGCGTATACCACGAACACCTTGAAGGAGCTTGCTCAAGCTTTTGATGATGTCTCAGACGATGACTCGATCGGTGTGGCGATCCTGACGGGCGCTGGTCAAGCCTTTTGTACGGGCGGCGATGTGAAGGAGTACGCGGCGGTCTACCAGAACGCGCCCCACCGCTACTGGAACTACATGGTTACCTTTGACAAGGCTGTCACCAGTATCAGGAACTGCAGGGTACCTGTCATTGCGAGAGTTAATGGTATTACTGCCGGGGGTGGAAACGAGCTTCACCAAGCTTGCGATCTCTCTATAGCTTCTGAGGATGCCAAGTTTCTTCAGGTGGGAGTCAGAGTGGGGAGTGTGGCAGCAGGAGGAGCAACCCAGTGGCTTCCGATTCTCATCGGGGATAGAAGAGCTCGATGGATGCTGTATACCACGGATGAGGTTGACGCAGCAACTGCTGAGCAGTGGGGGCTAGTCAACAAGGTCGTCCCAACAACCAAACTTGATGAAGCTGTGCAGGAGCTCTGCGACAAGATCCTCACAAAGTTCCCTGAGTGCCTACGATATACGAAGGTTCAGGTTAACTTCTGGAAGGATTTTGCATGGAACAGCACGATTCAGCACGCAAGAGATTGGCTTGCACTGCACATGGGGTCGGCTGAAGCAAACGAAGGAATGCGCGCATTTGTTGAGAAGAGGCCAGCAGACTACGCTGGCATTAGAGAGAAGCTCGCCAGAGGCGAAGCGCCAGAGTTGCCCTACGGGCAACCGACAAGAACATGTCCTAAGTGCGGGGCAAGGAACATCCCCCAGCGATTCAAGTTCTGTGGAATGTGCGGCAGCAAACTATGAAACCTCCATCAGCACACCCAACATCTTTTTCTCTTCCTATCAACTTCGTCGCGTCGAAATAACCCACGACCAAGCAGTGCGCGAAAAGCGAGGTTCCCTTCTAGACGAGTCTACCTTCGCGCGAATTTTCCCCAATTGACCAAAGGAATCTTATGATCGGTCATGTGAGCTTCGCTGGTCACTAGTATCGCGCGCGCCTGCGATCAGAAAGTTTTAAAAGAATCGCGGACAGAGAAGATGAATGACCCGAGATGTTTGCGAAGAAACTTAAGTGTATCTACTGCGGAGAAGAGTATGACATACCGCGGGATGGGGAAGATCCGCGACTGGACAACAAGTTGATGTGTCCAAAGTGCGTGGGTATTCACAAGTGGATCTATGGGTCGCTAGATGTCGTGTACGATTATGACGAGATCCGTGAACACGTGGATCTCAAGAAGCTTTTTGATTTTGATTTTCAGATAGACACGATGTGGGGCTTCAAGGATCTCCTCCCGATCAGGAGACAGGCCGTAAGCCTAGGTGAAGGGGATACACCTTTCTATACGTGCGAGAGGATTTGCCAGGAACTTGATGTGTCAAATCTCTACCTGAAACATGAAGGTGCCAACCCTACAGGGTCGTTCAAGGATAGGGAATCGGCAGTCTGTGTCTCACGCGGTCTCGAGATTGGAGCCAAGGGAGTCACGTGCATATCATCGGGGAATGCGGCAGGATCTCTGGCTGCATATGCCTCACGGGCCGGGCTGAAATGCCTTGTTTTCACGCCCAGTAGTGCTTCTCCTGAGAAGATGACTCAGATAGGGATATTCGATGCGGAGCTCATTGCAGTTGACGGTATCCTCGAGGACGTGTGGGAGCTCATAAACAGAGATCCCAATGGTGTGGAAGACGACCAACTTCTGAAGCTAGTTGGCATGACGTATAGATACTACTATGACTGCAACGCAGCCCTCAACCCCTACAGAGTCGAAGGGGATAAGACCGAAGCGTACGAGATCTACAAAGGAATGAAGGACGTGCCGGACTGGGTTGTAGTTCCGACGGGGAACGGCAGTAACCTTGCTGGTATTTGGAAAGGATTCAAAGAGATGTATGTCCTGGGCATCATCGACCGGTTACCAAAACTCATCTGTGTTCAGGTCAAAGGCGGAGATCCGATCGCCAAGGCGTTTGAGCAGAAAAAGGATTACTCAATCAGAATCGATAATCCGCCTGACTCGATAGCTGAAGGCATAGTTGCGAGGGATTGCTACGACGCGACAAAAGCCCTTCGCGCGCTCAAAGAATCCAATGGGATAACTGTAGCCGTCGACGATCTTGAAGTCATCGAGTATATGGAGCTCCTCGCAGGAAAAGAGGGCGTGTTCGTGGAGCCGACATCCGCAACATCATTGGCTGCTGTAGGAAAGCTAAGGGAGACATACGCACTTGACAAGTCTGACCGCATAGTCTGTGTGCTTACTGGGTCAGGTCTCAAGGCGACTAAGGAAGTCATGGTTAAGTGTAAGAAAGAAGTCAAGCCAATTGACAAAGTCAAGAAGAATGATTACTCTACACTTATCAGAGACATAGCAAAAGTAGCCAAGAAGCAATTTCCATCACTTCAGATCCCCCTGCCTAGCTCCATTGCACCTGAAGCAGCAACGAAACCTGCCAATGGATCTTCAAGTAGAAGCGGTGCAGCGAACAACTCATCAAATCACAGGCAATAGCAGTCTCCTCTTTCCTTTGGCCTCTCGATTCCCAACTAAGTTATGTTGTAGACTGGCGCCGTAGGTATCATATTATAGTTGCTTGAAAGTGCCTGCTGGTAGGCGCCGACGTCTAGAACCATGAGGATGTCTCCTTTCTCAGTTCTCGGTAGTCTCCTTGGACCAGTGCGGTCTCGTCCCCATGCGAAAACATCCCCGGAATCACAGGCTATCCCACCAATATTGTAAAGACCCTCCGAGGGCTTGCCTATTTTCGAGGCATTTAGGATCTCGAACCACTGTTGAAGCAGGACAACGTCATGTGTGTCAGTCATTGCGCTTCCATCAGTGATGATCCACTTGTCGGATCCTTTGAGCGAACCCCTGAAATCATTGAGCACGTCGAAGGTATCCGTAACGGTAAGTACAAGCGCCGTTGAGTTGGCGACCAGCCATCTTCCAGGCTCCAGGCATAACTCCGGGTAGTCCCCTCCCTCATCTTCGTAGATCCTAGTTAGGGTGGAAGTGACCTCAGATGCATATTCCTCTATATCATAGCTGGGCCAGAACTCTCCATATTCCTCGATGTCTGTCGGCTCAGTCTTAACATATTTCACGGCGACGCCTCCCCCAATGTTGACCTGTTCTATGTGGACCCCGAGCTTCTGCTCAAGTTCGAGTGCCTTTGAGCATAAGATCGGTATCATTCCCCGGCTATCATCCTCGTGCTCCCCAGCTACCCCTAATAACGCGTCTAGGTTTGATATCTGGGAACCAATATGGGAGTGTAGCTGAACGACCCTGAGGTCGCCACTTCCTTTAATCTCTCTTACGATATCCACAGTGTTTTCGAGCGGAACCCCGAACCTCGTATAGCCAGCGCCAGTCGCTAGGTCTTCGGCAGTCCTTGGTCTTATTGCTGGGTTGACCCGAACACCAACACGCACTCCGCCACCGAGCTTGTGTGCGATCTTGGCCGCAAATCTGGCTTCTTCAGCCGAGGACAGATTGACGATCACATTGTACCCATCCTTTAGCTGGCTTCTAAAGGCGACTTCAATAAGTGATTCCTTGTATGGACGTTGCGCATAATGTTTCGAAACCCCATTACAGGTAATCTGAGGCTTCTCTTTTCCGGTTGCGTCCTCCTTCAGGAGGCTCAAAGAGTAGATAAGCTCATGAATATTCGTGACTTCGGTCCCAAAACCTTCTCTCACCATTCGCTCTGCGACAGGTTGAAGCGGGTTTGCCTTCACCGCGTAGGATGGACTAAACTTGCCAGGGTACTCTCTGAATGAGCGAACAAGGCGCTTGGCGTTGCCCGTGACTTGTTTCAAATCGACCAGATACTGACGAGTTCCACGTTCGCGAACAAAATCCAGAACGTCAACGCCGCCAAAAGTGACACTCCCACCCGGTGTGAGTCTCAGGCTCTCCGCAAGGTTCTTCTTTCCTATGTAAACAGAAGGATCAACTTGGCAGACGGCATCCAGTTGAGTGGCATGAGTCAAATCTGGTGCAGACCTCCAACTGAAAAACAATCATGATTAATAGTTGTTTCTGGTACCGTACCTAGTCTTTAGTAATCCGCTTATTACATTGTCTGTGGGAGGACGCAGAAGTTGAGAGTCATTCCAGTAATCGATATTCTTGGTGGCGTGGTCGTTCATGCGAAGAAGGGGGAGCGAGGCAAATATCAACCTATCAAAAGCATATTATCGGCATCGGCTGAACCAGTCGAAATCGCCAAGGCGTTCTACAGGGAGTTCTGCTTCGAGGAACTCTACGTTGCCGACTTGGACGCAATACTGGGCAAAAGTATCGCCGTTGACCAAATAAGGAGAATCTGTGAAACGACTCCAATGCACCTCATGGTAGATGCCGGCGTCAATACTCTCCAAGGTGCAAAGAAGCTCAGAGAGGCTGGGGCATCGAAGATCATCGTTGCCAGTGAGACCCTCAACAGTCTCCCAGCGTTATCACGAATAGTCGCGAAGATGGGTTGCGACCGAATAATATCAAGTCTTGACCTAAGGGATCGGAAGGTCGTGAGCAGGTCTCCGAAGATGAGAATGCAGTCACCAGTCGCCGTGGCCGGGATTCTAGAAGGTTTAGGCGTTTCCCAACTGATCGTGCTCGAGTTGACTAGAGTTGGGAGCGAACTAGGTGCAGATAGATCCATCGCCGAGTCGATCGTGAACTCTGTCAAGATCCCTGTCGTGACAGGTGGCGGTGTCAGAGACATTAACGATCTGAATGAGCTCAGAAGAATCGGAGTTGACGGTGTTCTCGTTGCCACTTCTCTTCATACAGGCGCCATAACTCCTGGAGATGTGCGCCATTTCATCGGAAAAAAGAGGCATTGATTAATCGAAACTGCTGTGGTCCCTCTTTTGGCGAATGAGTGGTTAGCTTTTATCGGTTGACACCCCAAACCTATGGGTATAAGTAGAGGCGATCGCGACAAGGCAGTCTGAAAGCAGAGGTGGCGTTTGCAATGCAGCGCAGGATTTTCTCTATTACTGGAGTGCACGGCTCCGGAAAGACCACAGTCTACAACTCTTTGAGAGCGCTGCACACCGGAGATCCAAACTGGATCTTCATGCCAGAAAGAAGAGGTCACCCCCCATATCCTTTTGGCTCCAAAGATCCTCAGATCGCCTTCCGAGCTGAGTTGTGGTATCTGCGCCAGATGCTGCAACGAAATGGGCTAATCAGAGAACAGAAAGAAAACGGGGCAATTATCATGTGCGATAGAAGCCCAATATGCATCCTGGCTTATTCACACGCCCTCTGTTCGCCAGGTGATTACAGGATCATCAGAGACCTCTACTTTGGGGTTGATTGGATGGAGGATGCTACATTCTACCTCCAAATGAATTTGGAGAGCACAATATCTAGGCTCACATCCGGACGCAGAAAGAATCTGTCCAAGTGGAACGAGGGAGACGAGACATACATCCTAAAGGTGTTGGACGGCTACGAAAGGGCTTTCAAAGAGGTCAAAGAAAACAAGCGCCCTCGATTAATCAGAGTGCCCAACTTCAACGCTAAACCAAAAGAGACAATCCAAAGAATAGACCAGGAGATACTTGGTGAGGCGGTAACCCTTAAAGGGTAGAAAATGGCAAGAATACTCAACCGAAGAAGCTTCCCGCCCTAGTACCCTCGGCCTTGGTCTGAATCTGATCCAACTTGATTGAAGAAGAAATCATCGGAACTCATTGGGGACGAACCGGATGGCGAAGATAAGGAAATTCATCAGGTGCCCAGTGTGCAAAGAACTTCTCGCGCTTGAGATAGACAACAATATTAAGACCGACAGATGGCCTTTCAAGTTGGAAGGAAAGCATGGCAATCATGGCTATGTCGTACTATTGGACTCGCAACTCGCTGTTACAGACGTAAAGAAGAGGCCAGAGAAGACGAGTTAAGTAAAGATAGTGTCGCAAGAAAAACCGTGCTAATCCAATAGATCGTGCAACTCCGAAAGGTTTTTTAAGGCGTCAAAGCAACAATAATAACCAGAGGGAAGTGGGAGTCGTGAGTTACAGCTGAGCTTACTGGAGGCGGCGATTGACCTCGTGTTTTTTCTCCCCTAATGGGTTTTTCAGCAGATAGATACTACCTCCCCCATTTCCGCGCGAGGTCCGCTACAGCCTCCAGTTCCGTGATTTCTTTTCTCACCTTCTGCTCGGACAGACGACCGAAAGACACGGTCACATCTTTTCGGAGACTCGGTCTCACGCGTCCGTTTCCCGCAGCTCCTCCAGACTACCTTGGTTTAAATAGTAGGAGGGTGAGAAACCATTTTATCTCCTCAATGAGTAGAATGATGTCTGTTCAAGAACAACTCATTTGGGTGGATGACCATATGGCCTTCAAGAATATTCTGGTCGCAATAGACGGGTCAAAGGAATCTGATCGTGCAGTTGAAGTTGCAGTCGAGCTGGCAGAAAAACTGGGATCAAAAATCACGTTCCTTCACGTCGTAAGTCTGCCAGAGTTCGCCGAGACGAGAATCGTGGATGACAAAATCGAGAAAAAGATCCAGGATGCACTGGTCGACGCCGGAAAAAAGATCTTGGGTAGGGCGACAAGAATCTCTCAGGCAAAGAGAGTCTCAGCCAGCGAGAAGCTTGTTGTCGGATACCCTTCAACAACCATAGAAACTGAGGCCGGCAAACTGGGAGCTGACCTGATAGTAATGGGCTCAAAGGGAACAGCTGGCGTCAGAAGAATGCTCATAGGCAGCACCGCGGAGAAGGTGATTCGTTTCTCTAGCATACCTGTTCTTGTGATCAAAATGGGAGAATGATTGAGAGATCAGCAAGCGCTATTGGAAGCGAGGGTTGGTAATAAAGGGCAGAAGGAATAAACATCTCGATCCGAAGCACGTCGAATAGCTACTTGAAGAAGTTGGTTGGACATGAAAACAGCAGATGCAAAAAACGACTCCCATCTTCAGAAGGTCGCCAAAGCAGTTGCCGACCTTAACCTTGAACACATTAAGGACATCGTCAAAGAGGCCCTTGATGCCGGCGTTCCAGCGTACGAGATTGTGGCAAGGGGTCTAGGCAAGGGCATGGAGATTGTTGGACAGAAGTACGAGGCTCACGAATACTTCTTACCTGAACTTGTCGTCGCAGGTGAAGTGATGTACGCCGGGTTAGAGGATCTCAAACCACTACTAAAGGGCAAGGCAGCTGAGAGCAAGGGCATTATCGTTGCAGGAACCGTCGAAGGTGATATTCACGACATAGGTAAGAACCTTTTTGTAATGCTTGCAACAGCTGCGGGCTTCGAAGTGCACGACCTGGGAAACGATGTCTCGGCACAGAAATTTGTTCAGGCAGTGAAGGAAGTCAAGGCAGAGTATGTTGGCATGTCAGCGCTAATAACAACAACAATGGAGAAAATGAAGTCAATCATAGATGAATTGAAGAAGGCGGGGCTCAGAGACAAAGTCAAGGTCATTGTTGGAGGAGCCCCCTTAACAGAGGCCTTCGCGAAGAAAATAGGGGCAGATGCCTTCGCAGCAGACGCCTTGGATGGCGTGCGACTATGCCAGCAATGGGGAGGAGCAAAGACCAAACAGAAGGTACAGCCCCCTGAGAAGAAGCAGGTATCTGCGAGGAAGAAATGAAGTACAACTTCATCTCATTTTCAGATGGTGAGGATGAAAAACACTCGTCCAATAAGAATCACGAGAATCAAAGATGGGAACTCGCTTTCTGTCGAAGACGAAGTAATAGTCGACACCTTTCTCGGTGTCTCACTCAACGGGAAGCATATTGCCTCATTCATCTGTTCTCCAGGGGACGAGGAAGAGGCTGCCATAGGTTACCTATTCTCATCGGGAATTCTAGGTTCAATTAGTCAAATCAAGGAAACCTCTTTCAAAGAGTATAACGTTGACGTTATCACGACGGAGCCTATCCCCACGCCCGCTTTGAGCGCCAGCGTCATAATAAGCGCATGTGGCGTCCCTGAGGAGTGGCTCAAACTCAGAAGAGGCTTCAAGCTTCCGAAAATCGAATCAGATCTCAAGGTGGGCTCAAACGTAGTAACTTCGGCAGCACGAAAGCTTAACGAGCTGAGCGAGGTGTTCAGGAGGACCGGGGGGACACACGCTGCCGCGCTGTTCAAGACTGACGGAGAACTGGTTTTCAGCATCGAAGACATTAGCAGGCATGTTGCTCTGGACAAGGTAATAGGAAAGGCCCTACTGACGGGAGCAAACTTGAAAGCACTCTTCCTTGTGAGTACGGGAAGGCTGGCAAGCGACATGGTTGTGAAGGCCGTATACGCAGGCATTCCAATAGTGTCCTCAATAGCGGCACCCTTCAGCTCAGGCATACAACTGGCCGAGGCGACAGGCATAACACTCGTGGGATTCGTCAGAGGAGAGAGAATGAACATATACACCTATCCAGAGAGGATAATTCCTTGAAGAGTAAGAGATAACCGGCTGTGTCGGGTGAGAGCTTTGAGGGAGCAAATACTGAACGAGACGTTTGATCGAACATTTCCATTCCAACCGCATTTTCGCACAATCAATGGTTTCAGAATGCACTACGTAGATGAGGGCGAAGGCGAACCCATCGTTTGCCTCCATGGGGAACCTACGTGGGGATACATATACCGCAGATTCATTCCACCACTGTCCAAGGCTAACCGGGTCATCGTACCTGATCATATGGGATTCGGCAAGAGTGACGTTCCATTAGACAAGCCCTACACCTTGGCGCAGCACGTTGACAACCTGACAAAGCTTATCCTTGGGTTGGACCTCTCAGACATAACTCTCGTCGGGCAGGATTGGGGGGGACCCATCATGTTCGGCTTCGCCGTAAACTACCCAGACAGAGTCAAACGTCTGGTAATAATGAACACAGGAATAGGAGTCTACCCAGAAGGCACAAAGACGTGGGTAAGCGACATGATAGAGAAGGGAACCTACGAGAGAGTTATGGGTAACCTGAAGAAGAATATGCCCAGTCTGCTCGCTGGAGGAGTCGCCAAAGGGACAAAGATTACTGAGACCATGATCCGAGCCTACACAGCACCCTTCCCTGACAAAATGTCCTGTCGAGGCGCCATGTCGTTTCCACTAGACATCCCTGTCGGAAAGAATCATCCAAGTGCCCCCCTAATGCACAGTATTGTGGAAAGACGGAACCTCTTGCGAGACAAAGCCAAGATCATAGTCTGGGGGCTGCAAGACCCAGTCTTTCAAAGAATGATTCTCGACTGGTGGATTAACGCATACCCCGGAATCGAAGTCCACGAACTACCAGAGGCAAGTCATTTTCTCGAAGAAGACGCACCAGAGAGAATAGTCAGAATCATCCAGGAATTTCTCACACGAACAGGCTCCCCAGAAAAAAGCACGACACAGAAGATCGCCGGGAAAACGGCAAAGCGAATTCGTAGGAAAAAGTAACCTGTCGAGACGGCGATAGTATTACGGAAGGGCGGAAAAAGAAGGTGGCATAGAGAAATGAGTTACAAGAATATTGTCGTAGAAGAGAAGGATCAGGTGACTAAGATCACTCTCAACAGACCTGAGAAACTGAACGCAATCAGCCCAGAGGTAATAGCGGAAGTCAAAGATGCGCTGGAGAATGCCAAGAAAGGCTCATCGCGGGTAATCATAATAACGGGTGCCGAAATGCAAGGCAAGAGAAAGATGTTCTCAACCGGAGCCGACTTGACAAAAAGTGGGATAGACCCATTCTCTCCAAAACCCGACACTATACGCTCGTCATCACTGCGAGGGCAGGAAATGTGCAGCGTGATAGCCGAGTACGAGAAGCCAATCATCGCCATGGTCAACGGCCTTGCACTCGGCGGAGGATGTGAGATAGTTCTCGCCTGCGACATCGTAGTAGCAGCGGAGGACGCGGAGATAGGTCTACCAGAAATTGGTCTAGGCATCATGCCAGGATGGGGAGGAACCCAAAGGCTTCCGAGGAAAGTCAGTTATTCCAAGGCGAAACAGATGATCCTTACAGGCGAAAGGATCCCAGCAAGGGAAGCTCAGAGGATCGGTCTAGTAGACATTGTCGCACCCCCAGACAAGCTCGAGGAAGTAACAATGGAGCTCGCAAAGAAGCTCACAAACAAGAGTCCAGTAATGTTGAAGCTAGCGAAGAGGGCTATAAACCAAGGGCTTGAGACCACACTGAAAAACGGGCTGAAGATCGAGAACGATGCCTTCGTTGAATGCTTTTCGACAGAAGACGTAAGAGAAGGCATGCAAGCATTCTTCGAGAAACGACAGCCCAAATTCAGAGGAAAATAAAGGGTTATCACTAGTCTTGGAAAGACATTTATTCTCTCAGATGATTCGGTGACTTGATAACAAGGCGCATAACCTTCTGGGCCGGAGGGCGAGGGGCTTCCTAGGGAAGAAAGACTCACTTCTGTGCAGACTCACCGGGAAAGAACTCCTAGAACTTGCTGAAATGGTTTCACAAACCACTATCAGCGGCAAGGCTCGCAGACGATCTCTAATTGAGATAATTAAAGGCTCACTGAGTGTCGACGAGATCGAGATCAAAATCCCTCAAGTGAGGGAGAGAGTCCGTGAGAAAGAAGAGAAGGACAAGATTCTAGGTAAGACAGACGCAGCCCAGCTTGCCGAGTTAGCTCAACAATCCCCAAGCAGCTATCGGTTGTTGGAACTCCCAAGGGTACCATCGCGGAGCCCAATCAACATTAGAACGAGTAGAAACGATCTGCTTGAAATGATTAAGGGCTCCATGAGCGTTGAGGAAATCAAGAACAAGGTGGCGGAAATCAGATCTAGAGAGAGGAGGATCAAACGGGCAAAACAACTCGCCACCCTTAGAAAAAACAAGGTCTTCGCAGTCTTCCTCCTATCGATTATCATGTACAGTAGCTTCGCCGTGGGCTCATTACTTGCCTACGATAACTGGAACCGAAGCTCGCAAGCTTCTCCGCTCACAGAGGATTGGAGTAGAACAGTAGGACTGAACCGATTTTACAGCTTCTATTCAGTCCAGCAGACACGTGATGGCGGCTACATCATGGCAGGAACCACAAGCCTTCTCAATCAATTTGTAGGCGATCTTTGCTTGGTAAAGACAGATTCAGCAGGCGACGTCCAGTGGAACAAGACATATGCGGGATGCCAATTCAGTCCACGTAACATTCGAGAAACCTCTGATGGCGGATACATAATACTAGCATCATTAGATCAGATTTGTCTAGTCAAGACAGATTCAATTGGAGTAGTACAATGGAATAACACGTACACCCTTCAGGAAATTGGCGATCCTTACGAAATCCTGCAGACATCTGATTTCGGGTATGTAGTCGGAGGATACGCACCCCAGTCTTATTCAGCAGTCTGCCTTGTCAAGATGGATTCAGGGGGGATTATCGAGTGGAAGGAGACGTACGGTTCGATTAACTGTAATTACGGCATCTCTTCTATCTTGCAGGCAGCCGATAATGGATACGTGATAGGCGGATGGGTATATTCGTGGAGTTCCAGCCAATCCGATTTCTGGCTTGCCACGATAGACCAAAACGGCGGGATGAAGTGGAATAGGACGTACGGTGGTGCGGGAGATGACTGGGGGGAAACCGTCCTTATAGCGGATGACGGTTGTTTTGTTATGTCGGGGGAAACATCCCCATTCGATCCAATCGTTCAAGAAGCCTTGCTCATCAGGACGGATCCTCTTGGCAACATGGAGTGGAACGAGACATACTCAGTGAATTTTGGCGACCCAAAACTCCACTTCTCCGTCAGTAGCGCTTCTGTTTTACAGACACTTGACCACGGGTACATCATGGCTGGTGCCTACAATGGGGGCTTTTGGCTTGTAAGAACGGATGCAAATGGAACTGAACAGTGGCTCATGACGATTGCTGAGTTAGTTGATAGCTACTTGTACTCTATCTTCCTCGCATCCGGTGGAGGGTATGTCATCGCCGGCGAGACAGGCGTAAGCGTGCCATCCGGGGAATATTTGTGTACCTCCATGATAGTAGAGACGGATTCAAGCGGAATCGCACAGTGGAGCAGGACGTTCGGATGCCATCAGCCAGGCTTTCCTGTGCCAAGATATGGTCATCAGTTATCCGACGTCTCACGGGCCTTCTCCTTGTATAGCCAAGTCTATTTGGCAAGCTCCCTCCTTCAAACGCCCGATGGCGGATATGTCGTGGCTGGGACTGGGTGTCGGCTTGGTACTAAGGGAACCGAGATGACTTTGACTAAGCTAGATTCAAGTGGAGCAGTCCGGTGGAATAAGGTGTATGATGAAAAATACTTTGATCTAGTAGTCTCTGTCCTGCAGACATCTGATGGAGGATACGTCATAGCCGGATCAACGTGCTCATGGGGATATTTCGGTTATTGGCTTGTCAAAACAGATTCAGAAGGCGTTATGCAGTGGGATAGGGTGTATAGCGACGTGATGGATGCGTATCTATCCTCAGTGGCGCCGACGTCTGACGGTGGGTGCATTTTGATTGGATCAGAGGAGGGGGCTGGTTCTCGCACATGGGTCGTCAAGACAGATTCAAGTGGAACCATGCAGTGGAGCAGGAACTATGACAACACCATGGGTGGATCTCTGTCAAGCATCGTAGAGACATCTGATGGTGGATATGCTATGACAGGATACACCTATTTGAATGACGTGCCCTATGTTCAACTCTTAAAGACAGATTCTAATGGGAGCATACAGCTAAACAAAGTAGTCGAAGGAACTCAAAATAGTGAGGGCTCATGCATCCTAGGGACATCAAACGGCGGATACATTGTCGCAGGAAAGACCTATACTACTTTTCAATTTATCCTGCTCATCAAGGTAGATTCAGGTGGCATTCCACAGTGGAACAAGACATATGAAGAAGGATACATCGAGTCTGTGACCGATCTCCATCAGACCCTCGATGGCGGATACATCATAGGCGCAACAATGTCCCCGCAGGCTGTCTTATCACCGAATACAATAGCAGGACCAAAAGACTTGCTCGCAGGTGGGGACCATGCTTACCTTCTTGTCAAGGCTAATTCAGACGGTGAAATGCAGTGGAACATGGCATTGGGGCGTGCTGGATGCGACTTCGGGTTTTCAGCCCTCCAGACTTCTGGCGGTGGGTACATAGTGGCTTGGTACGCGGGGGGATCTGCTTCCGACACTGGTGGTCTAAGGATAGCGAAGCTGTCAGGACTACCTCTTCAGACTCGAGTGGCCATATTCCTCGCGGGATTCGGCGGTGCAACCATTCTATTCGTCTGCTTCCTCACCCTGTTATGTAGGAGGGAGGAAACGAAGAACTCCATAAGGGCAGCCTAGATGGAGAAAGTCTTCTGACGGAATTCAATGCGTTTTCCTATCAAGGTCTTCGACCGAAGACTTGATTCGGGAACTCATCAGGATCCAACAAACTTCAAGATCACGTCGTTCACGTACTCTGGCTTCTCCAGCATATTCACGTGCCCAGCGCCGGGGATGACTTCGAGTTTTGATCCTTCAATGTTCTCGTGTAGGAATTGCGCCATCGGTTTAGTAATTAGCAGGTCATCCGCCCCCATGATTATTAGTGTAGGTGCCTTGATCTTTCCGATCTTGCCGCTGAAATCAACTTCGCCTGTAGCCTCATAATCGTCAGTTGCAGCCTCGCGGTTAGTCTGCAGGTCCATTTGCACGTGTTGTTGGACCAGAGCCGGGTTGGTCTTCATCGTTTTCTTTGAGAAGGACAACTCTGAGAGTAGCTTCTGAGTAGATTCGAAGTGAGTGCGGTAGAGGTCTAATGCCTCCGGTGAAACGGGTACCTTTGCTGCTGTGTCATGCAGTATGAGTCTCTCAACTAGCTGAGGGTACTTAAAGCATAATTGCTGAACGACCAGCCCACCCATAGAGGTTCCGCCTATTACCGCCTTTGCTAGCCGAATCCTCTTCATGAAGCTGGCGCAGTGGTCAGCATAGCGCTCTATTGTTCCTCTTCCGCTCAGAGCCTCCGTCTCTCCATGCCCAGGCAGGTCAATTGCGAGGACTCTCACCTTCTTTGAAAGCCCTTCGAGCTGGTTAACCCATATGCGAGTGCTGCTACATGCCCCGTGTACAAGGAGCAAGGGTTTTCCCTTTCCTACATCCTCGTAGAAAGTTTTCAGGCCATCAACTTTCACGAAAGGCATGATGAACTCACCACTCCCAGAACCTATTAATGGTATTTAGCCGCTGATACTGCATTCAGTTTCAGCCATTGAGTACTAGCCTCTGAGGAACTTCAAAATCGCTTCGTTGAACTTTTCTGGCTGCTCCAGCATGGGCATATGCCCTGAATCAGAAATAACTTCGAGCTTTGATCCTTTGATACTTTGTTGCAGGAATTGCGCCATTGAGAGAGGCAACAAGTCATCTGCCCCATGAATTATCAAGGTTGGGGCGGCGATCTCGCTGAGCCTTTTTCCAAGGTCTACACCCGCGACAGCCTGGAAGTCGTCAGCCAGGATGTTGATGTCGAAACTCGGACTCTGCATAAGGTGCTTCATGACGAAAGCCATTTTCTTCTGGTCCGATACGGTCTTCTCAGAAAGAAGCATGTTCAAGATCTGTATGCCGAATTCAGCTCCTTGACTGCGAACTCGGTCAGCGAATCCACCTTGACCGGGGAATCTGGCGCCACTGTCAACTATGATAAGCTTCTCGACAAGTTCAGGGCGTTCTATAGCGAGCTCTTGAGCTACTGCACCTCCCATTGAGTGACCAAGCACGAAAGCCCGGTCAAGTCTGACCTGTTTCATGAAGACTGCGACATGTTCTGCGTACTGCTGTATGCTTGCCCTCTCCTTTAGATGGTCTGACTTACCATGACCCGGCAGATCAATCGCGATGACCATGAAGTTCCTTGATAGCTTCGAAAGCTGGACACCCCAGTATCCGCTACTCCCGCCAGCCCCGTGAATAAGGAGCAATGGTTTTCCTCTTCCTTTCGATTCGTAGAATGTCTTCAAGCCTTTTACGTCAATGAACGGCATTGCGAAATCACATCACTAACTTCCGTCAGTGGCAACCATACATAGAGGAGGCGAGGCTCTTAGTCTTAACCATCCAACATATTCCGATTCGCGATGAACGGGTCGCTCTGCGCTCCCAGTCTCGTGGACTGAGAGACCAAGGGGCAATAACGATCAGACACGAGTCGGGCACCGCGCAGATCACGCAAGCAATCTCTTCATTTTCACCATGAAAGTTGTCGGGCAGTTCTGCTCCCGATACAGGATATCTAGAAGCTGCTGCTCTTTCCCCGCCTCTTTGGCACGTCTCCATGCTTCCGAGACGAGATTTCCTCCCTCGTAGTAGGTGAATAGATATGCCCGCCAAAAAGGGTCCAGCAGCCAGCGCATCCCAAGCTCAGATTCATTTCTATCGTATGCCCCCTCGTCTAACATGTACTTCCTGGCATCTTCCACGCCGAGATGCTTGTCATGAACCATCAATGCAGCGTTGGCTCTAATCGAACGTCTGAAAGTCATTTCAAGCGCCTGTATCTTATCTTCCGCCATAGATGGTTCGCCGAGGATGAACTTTGTGGAAGTGTCCGCCAGCCCCTCACTGATCGTGGACTCCGGAGTATTCGACAACATAATACATGATTCCCGCTGATTCTTGCCTCTGTAAAGTTCAAGCTCCTTGAGAACGTGTTCCGTATGGTGACCCGGATAAGTCTGGTGCGTCACGTGAATCGGTAACGAGGCAGAAATAAGCGGATAGTCGACGTTCAGCCTGAATAGCGATTTGTAGTTACCAAGATACTTATTATCTGAGCTGTAAGGTCTATTCACGAGTCTGTCGAACTCAACTTCTTCTCCAGGCGGCAGCTGAAAAACCCTCCGCGTGTGTTCTCTGGCCTCTGCCACTAGATTGTAGAAGATCGCCTTCAGCCTCTCTCCGGAAATAAGCCTCTTCTTCTCAAATTCCAGAAGCATCTCAGCCAGACTGCCTTGATACCCCTTCCTCCTGAGAAGGCTTTCAAGTTCTCCTCTCAGTTCGGAGATCTCTTGCTGCTTCACGTCCTTTGGCTCAATGTCCAACGTGCTACTCACGAACTCCCGGTAGGACATTCTCAGGCCCATCTGAACCCTAGCGTGGGCATGGATTGCCCTTATCTGCTTCAACAGGAAGGTCTTTCTCATCTCATCAATTGGCTCCGACGCAACCTGTTTCCTGAGCTCCTCGAGTTCGAAGAGTATCTCGCCCATTGGTTTCAAGTGTTCCTTGTCCACCAATTCAGCTAGTTCCTGCGGTCCAAAGTAAGAATCTACAAGGCCGTCAACATGTCTTCCAAGCCTTAAGGAAACGACCACGAACTTGCTAGAAAAATCTGCTTCCATCTATCCCGGAGCACCTCTGGGCAAATAACAAGAAAGGCTGTTGCTCAGATATAACATTTGGCAATTTTGGATTGAGCCCTCTGCATTATGGCGAACTGATAGCCTTAATAGATGGTGGAAATACTCTTGCAACTAAGTTGCTACAAGCTTTCGCCCGAATTCAGGTGCGATCAGACTGTAGCACCGTCAATACGTAAGCGCAGAGGTAAGGTGGCACATGGCCAAGCGAGGGCGTGATGGAAGCAGACTTGATCTCACCGTTGCGGATGACGGGACTATTGAAATATCCAATCAATTCGAAGCCTTCAAGTTTGAGCTGGGCGCCGGCAAGTTCAGCATAATTCCAAAGGGGAATTCTGGTGCTTCAATTCGGGGCGCTTTCTCACGCGTGGTTTTGAGTGATGGAGCGAAATTCAATACGAGCGATAAATGGGCTACAAGAACGTGGGAAAAGACTAGGACCGGCAAGGGTGGTAAACAGGGGATTTGTCTAGAGGTTTCCTATGGCGGCTCTCCGGACAAGAAGCTCGGCAGTGGCTCGCTGATTCTCTCAGCAGAGGTATTTGCCAAGAATCCCGCGATTCTTCTTGGGCTACAACTCAAAAACAGTAGTGGCAAGCCAGTAAGGGTCAAGGAGTTCCAGCCCCTTGTTGTCGAGGTTGCCGATGGTGGCTCCTTTGAACTTGGCTCAGGCATTAAGACTTGGCGATTCCTCAAGAATGGATACCAGACTTCAACTCCATGCAACTCTTTATCTCTCACCGAGTTAGACAAGACTTGTTCTGTTGATCTCTTTAGGAATAACTACAACCCGCGCTCCAGACTTAATCCAGTCAAGGGGGAGTTCGAGAGCGATTGGGTGACAGCATTCAAAGACAACGCGAGTGGCAACTCTGCCGTTGTAGGCTTTGTAACCATGACGGACAACATGTGTCAAGTAGATTTCAAGGTGGACGACGCGCAGAGCAGAATAGATGGTCTCTGGGCTAGATCAGTCTGCGACGACATCATATGTGACCACGGCGGTTCCCTCAAATCTGAAAAAGCACTAGTCGATCTAGCAGGTCAAGTCAATGAAGCCCTCGAACGTTATGCGGGTTGCGTGTCAGCTGCGATGAATGCTGTCCCGTGGAAGAAAGTCTTAACTGGTTGGTGTTCTTGGTACGAGTTCTTCGAAAGAATATCTGAAGAACTCATACTGAATGTGGTAGAATACTACCGAAAGAACCGCGAGAAGTACGCGATAGACTTCATCCAAGTTGACGATGGCTACTTCGTTCACAGGGGGGATTGGACAACTCCCAGCGAACTGTTTCCCCACGGGATGAAATTCATCGCTGACAAAATCAAGGCTGCAGGTTTCAAGCCTGGCATATGGCTATCACCATTCCAGATTAGTGGTGGATCCAAGCTTTTCAAGGAGCACCCAGACTGGACCATCAAGGACAAGAAGGGTAGCCCCCTGGCAGAGGGCTTCGACGCCTCGATGAAGTACAGCTACTACTGTCTGGACTGCACAAATCCAGAAGTCATCAAGTGGATAAAGTCTCTATTCAAGGTGATAACGGCGGGGTGGGGCTACGAGTACCTGAAGATCGACTTCCTCTACGCTGCCGCAGCCGATGGTACAAGACATGACAATAATGCAACCAGAGGTCAAGCTTTGAGGGCTGGACTTAAAGCGATTAGGGAAACAGTGGGCGACAAGACCCCAATACTTGGCTGCCTTGCGCCAATTGGACAAGCCGTCGGGATGGTGAATTCATACAGAGTCTCGCCGGACACCGCCACAAGATGGAAATCACCTTGGCCTTTCGACTGCGGTCCGGCTCTCAGAGACGCTATGAGAAACACGATCCTCAGATACTTCATGCACAACCAGTTCTGGGCTAATGACCCTGACTGCGTGATCGCAAGAAGAGGAAAGGAACGATCAGAGTACCCGAAGTCAGCCGAGATTGAATACTTGGCGCAGGGTGGAACGATAAGTGAAGAAGAAGTGAGATTCGAGTTCACGGTGCTCGGCATTCTTGGAGGTCCATTGATTTACTCGGATGACCCAATTCACCTCCCACCGGAGCGAGAGAAGTACCTCCCATTGCTCTTGCCACCATACGAGGGAAAAGCCAGGGTGGTAGATCTACTGGAGGAAGCCTTGCCTCGTATCTTGGACTTGAGGATTAGCAGAGACTACGACAAATGGGATCTTGTAGGGCTTCTCAACTGGGGAGAGTCGCCCTCAGATGCACAACTTGAATTCACCAAAATCGGATTGAAGAAGGAAGTTGATTACCACGTGTTCAGCTTCTGGGACGAGAGATACCTTGGCAGAGTTAAAGATGGGGTCGTCGTTAAGAACATACCAGCACATTCAGCAAGCCTCCTCTCTATAAGAGAGGCTCGCATTCGACCGCAGCTCGTTTCTTCAAACATTCACATCACGCAGGGCGCAGCAGAAGTGAGTGGATGCACATGGAACGAGAAGACGAAGGCGCTAGAAGTCACGCTTAATCACCCTGGCAGGAGAAGCGGGAGAATCTTTGTTCACGTCCCTCCTCCCTTTAAATTCAGATCGATTACGCCAGAAGACACCAAACTGACTTTGCAGAAAGCGGGGGGAGACGAGACATTACTAACAGCCGAGCTAGACTTTAAGCAGACTGTGCGGTTGTCGATCACATTCGACTAGGTATAAGCATTCTTCCAAGATTCGGAGCGAAACCATTGCCCTGTCCTGTCACCCAGGAGTGGTGAATAGAGTGGCGACTATTCATAATGATCCCGAAAGGTTGTTTGCCGCTTCAGCGCCCGGAAGAGCTGATTTTCTGAATACGCATCAAGACTACAAGGGATTGCCCGTTGTCCCCGTAGCGCTGGATCTGCGGACATACATGGTCGCTGCCAAGACAAGCTCATCTGGAACCATAGAAGCTGTCTCGCTGGATCTTGAAGAAAAAGGTGAAGACCATGAGGAGACCTTCATCATTGGAGAAGACCTGGTGTACGGCGAGAAAGGTTCCTTCGGCAATTACCTCAGGGCAGTGGCTAAGGTGGCTTTGGCCACAGGAAGAAAAACATCGGCGAGACACGAGACCAAAAGTTTTGGTCTGAGTGTCTTGATCAAGAGCCAAGTTCCTGTGTCCGCAGGATTAGGCAGTAGCGCTGCCCTTGAAATATGCTTTGCCACACTGCTGAACAAAGCTTATGGCTTGAGGCTTGGCCCAAAGGGTCTGGCAGAAGTCGGTTTCCAGGCTGAGAATGTTGAACTTGGGATACCTTGTGGACGCCTAGACCAGTATGGCTCGTCCTTCGGAGGAGTCATAATCGTTGAGTGCAGGCCTCCCTACAGCGTTAGGCGAATCCCATTCAAGAATCTATGGTTTGTCGTAGTTGATACAGGTATAAGACACTCCACTGCGAAGATTCACCCTGTCCGTCAGGGTGAGTTAAATCGAGGGCTCAAGGCTCTCCTTGAGAACAAGTCGATAGGTGGCGAATTGAGGAATAAGCTTTCCCCGCGCTTCGACGAGGCAAAGTGGAGCGAGTTGTCTGAAGAAGAGCTTTCGCCATATCTCTCGACCCTAGACGAAGTATCCGAGAAACGCATATTGTTCACCCTTAGAATGCAGAGGTCAACAGAACTGGCTCTCGCCATCATGGAGAAGGGTGCAAAAGCGAAAGAGTTCGTTTCCAAGGCGCAGAAGATCGCTGGACTGAAGGAGCTTCTTCCCTCTAGAGAATTCGAGTTTTCCCGCTCTCAGAATAGAATACTACAACTACTTGGTTCGATAATGAACTACCAACATCTTTTGCTCAGAGATCTGTACGATGTTAGCTTGCCTGAGATCGAGAACATAAGGGAAGCGATGCTCGGAGTCGAGGCTTATGGAGTCAAAATCTCTGGTGCAGGACTGGGTGGGTCGGTGATAGCCCTAGTCGGCGGCAAGAGCAACGGGAAAGCATCGCTTGAGACAGCGCTCAAGGCAGGCGCGAAACAAGGCTGGGTATCCAGCGTCGGCGCTGGAGCTAGAATTGAGAATGAAAAAGACATCAACATCCAACGTATCCTGAAGCAGCATCCAATCTAGGATGCAGGACGCTTGGTCCCACCAGTAGAGCTGTCTTCGCTGCCATAAGCGGCAATGGACCCTGACAGCATGAGCTGCAATGTGTATTTGTCAGGGGTCGCTGGTTTCCTGTCAAGTGAGTTGTCGATGTAGAGAAGTGCTGCTCGTAGCCTATCGATCTCTGGGAGAGTATTCAACTTTGAAACTACCTCAACGATTAGCCTAACCCACTCGGAGAAATCTTGATGAAGGAATCTCCTGAAGAGGACGTTGATAGTTATCTTCCTATCAGGTGAGGAGACCTCCACGGGATATCCTAGATCCTTGTTTTCGTCAAAGCCCTTCATTTGATTACTCCCCACGGTTATGTTGACACCCTTGATGTATTTCAGATCGTTGACAACGGTTTGCGGAATACGTAGAGGCCCTGTTAGTTTGGATGGCTTCCCTTGCTGACCTGATACTCGTTCTACCTCAGACATGATCAATGGATCGATAACTAGCTCAAAGTTCTTGAAGTCGATGGATGGGGGGTTCTTCTTGTCGGCTGTGACTCGAGCACCGTACATTGCTCTGAAGACTTCGCCGAGTCTTCTGAGGATTCGATTCATAGTAACCTCGTTGTCTCCCTTATCAAAAGCGAGGATAAACATCAGGTTACCGAACCCTCTAATTGAGAGCTTCATGTCCTCGGTAGAAAGTGAGTATGATGCGCCCAGGCTCATCGCCTTGTCGAGCTTCTCTTTGTCCGTGCTCAGCTCTCCGAGAAAAGTTGTAAGAGCGCTCATGTAACCGGAAAAAAGCTCCTCTCCCATACCCTGTTCCCTATAGTACTTACTGAAAATGGGAATCCCAGAGTCCTTGTCAATTACCCATAGGCCACGCGCGGGCATCGAAGAGGCACCCCAACAACCAATCGCTATCCAGATCGCTTCATACATAAGAACCTTGGTCTATGATGTCACGGCGCAACTTAATCAAGCTGCTGTCTGCTAATAGAGTCGGCATCTTGGGTGGAGGAGACGGACGCTATCTCTGAAATCTTAGTCTCGCGCCAATATTTTTCTCTTAACGTAGTCTTTTGGAAATATCATCACTGCAGCCAGGAGAGAGACTGCCAGCACCGCCTCTAGTGGAATTGGAACCAAGGCTCCTCTGATGCCAACCAGACAAAGTGCCGTCGCAAAGACAGTATCCAAGACAAGGGCGGCTGACAGGGCTCTGCCTGGTCTTGAAGTCCAGAATGATCTTCTCTCTCGCACTACGAGCATGTTGGCAACGCCTGACACAAGGAGCATATAAAAGACAAAGGTGTAGAGTGCGCCAACGTCCAGCTCAAAGAACCTGAGAGCTAAGGACAGTCCAATGAACATCTCAAGCAATACTACTGTGCTTATTGCCAGTGCGACCTTCGTCATCTTGCCAACTTCCCATCTATCGGGATACGCTGACGGCTTGACATTGTCTGTGGCAATCGAGATAGTTATGAAATCAATGAGAAAGAGTAGCAGAACTAGGTGAATAGTGGTTGTGACAAGCATTCTCAGCATGAAGAATGTGATAGACAAGAAAATTGAGATTTGAAACGTCTTGACAATTCTGTTCAAGATCCATGTGTACATCCTTTGGAAAGCTTCCCTTCCAGTCTTGACGAGTTCAACAATTCCCGAGAGGCCTTCACTTGTGAGCACGACGCTCGCAGCTGCCTTCGCCGCATCGGCAGCGTTCTGCAACGCGACGCCCACTTCAGCCTGCTTGAGCGCTGGTACATCATTTACTCCGTCACCAGTCATTCCGACTATTCGGTGTGCAGACTGGAAACTCCTTACTATTTTGAGCTTGTCTTCAGGGAAGACCTCCGCAAAAACGTCGCATTCACCAGCAGCACGATTCATTCTTTCGCCAGAAGTATATAGCTTGCATGCGCTCCCGGCGATTCCAACTTCCCTAGCAACAGTCACGGCAACTCGGGCGCCATCCCCGGTCACCATTTTCACATCTATGCCGAGGTCCCTTAGTTCTGCAATGAGCTTTCGAGAGTCCTTCCTAGGTCTATCCTGCAGTGGCATGAAACCTACGAGGCTCCAGCGACCATTGTCCTCGACGGCTACAGCTATTACCCTGTAGCCGCTTGTCGAGAGCCTCTCCACTACCTGTCCATGGATCTTCTTTGTAGCATCGTCCGAGTCGGCAATTTCGATGATCATCTGGGGGGCGCCCTTGACGATTCTAATCAGGTGCCCGTCAGGTTTTTCCACCAGCGCCTCTGTTCTTTTCGTTGCAGGGTCAAAAGGTGTGAAGCTACGAACCCTGTATTTCTCCACTCTGACCCCAAGTGATTTGGCGTACTCTAAGGCTGCGATGTCAATTGGGTCTTGTGAAGCCTCTTCAGACGCCAGCATGGCAAAGAGAGCAACGTCTTCTTGATGGAAATCTCCCAAGGATACGGGTTCAGTGACCGACAGCATGTTTTCGGTGATCGTTCCAGTTTTGTCCGCGCAGATAGTCGTCATCGTTGCGGCGTCCTCTACTGCAGTTATCCTCGTCACGAGAACGCCTTTCTTGTAGAGCCTGAGTGCACCCACTGACATCGTGACAGTAAACATAACTGGCAAAGCTATCGGTACAGAGGACACGAGCAGCATTAGAACAAAGTTCAACATCGCACCGAACTCCAAGCCCACGAGGAAAGAGAATCCGACAACGCAAACTGCAACGATCGCGACGATTAGTAACACGTACCTCACGACGTCTCCGATCAACTCTTCGACGTGAGACCTTGCCTTCGCCCCCTTGACAAGGGTAATCGTGTTACCGTAGAACGTCTTTGAACCTGTTGATACGACAACCGATTTTGCCTCTCCTTTTCTGACTATTGATCCTGCGTAAGCAAAACCGCAAGCTTCCTTTTCAACAGGCAAAGACTCACCCGTGAGAGAAGATTCGTCCACAAGAATTCTTCCCTCAACTAGCTTTACATCAGCAGGGATTATGTCGCCAATCCTCACAAGTATGATGTCTCCAGGGACTATCTCTCGCGATGGCTTCAGAGCCCATTCGCCGTCCCTGAGGATCCTACTGTTGACATAGAGCTTCTTCCTAAGGAGTTCGACAGCCTTCCCTGACCTGGATTCCTCTGAGGATCCTATTGCAGCGTTTAGGACTAACAACCCCACAACAAGGTATAATGTGAAAACTTGGTTCAACAGAAAACTGACGACTGCCACGGTTTCCAGCATCCACGCGGTTGGACCCCAGAACCTTCGAAGGAATAGCGATAGCGGATTTGTCTTCTTCTCCTTAACCTCATTGAGACCGAATTTCAACAACCTTTCCTTGGCTTCTCTGCCACTCAGGCCGTCCAGTGAAGTTTCTACCGACTTCAATGTTACATCTATTGTCGCGGATTCTAGTGATCTTCCACGATTCACTGTGGAACCCATTGGACAGCACCTGGGTCAAAGACAGAAGTGGTAATGAGACGGGATTCACTTCAGGTTTCTGGAAAGCCCCCAAGCATGTTCAGAAGCTTTGGGCAAGCTAAATATATGACCGAAATATAAGAGTATTCCTTGAGTATCTAATAGTGAGGGAGAGCTTGTGTGACACATTGTGTTTCGATTAAGATGAATGTATTATGATCGAAGTATTCGTGGTGTGGGAAAAATGTATGAAGATTTAGCAAATTTCGCACTAGACTTTGCTCAGAAGAAGGCCGGGGTCACTTATGCTGAGGTGAAGGTTGAGAGATCAGTAGGCAACGCCGTTGTCATCAAGAATGCCATGATAGATGCACTAGTCTATGCCGAAGATGAGGGACTATGCACTAGAGTAGTCACCAAGGAAGGAATTGGGTTCGCATCCACCAATATCCTCGGCAACAGTGAAGCAAAGGCTGTAGTCGACCAGGCATACAAGACTGCGCGTTCATCACGTAGGAAAACACCCATAACCTTCGCAGAGGAGAAGGGTGTCGAGGAGAAATGGACCATTGTAGAAAAAGAAAAGTTAGCGGATGTCACGCCTGAGCAACTTGTAAGCGCCGCGATGGAAACAGACAAGTACCTAGATTCACTCGACTTGAAGTTGCCTGCAAGGATCATTCAGCTCTCGGACGACATCGCCGAGAAGTACTTCTGCAACACTGAGGGATCGAGAATATCATCAATTATACCTAGGATTGACGCTATTGCCCATATAAATGTCGAAGAAGATGGGCAAGTCGAAATGGCTTACAGAACCTATGGTTATACAGGTGGATGGGAAGGGTTAAAGAAGATCCAAATAGGCGAAACAATGGGCAACGACGCAAAGGTGCTCGCAAAGCTGATCACTGAGGGAAAGAAGCTTCCCGAAGGAGACATGGATCTGATATGTGGACCGGAAGTCACCGCTATAGCGTCGCATGAATCCTGCGGTCACCCGATGGAGGCTGACAGAATAAACGGAAGGGAAATGAGCCAAGCAGGAAAATCCTTCGTGTCAAAAGAATTGTTGGGGCAAAGGATTGGCTCAGATGCGGTAACTATTATTGACGACCCAACAATACCTAACAGTGCAGGGTTCTACGTCTATGACGAGGAAGGCGTCAAAGCCAGACCGAGGTACCTCTACAAAAAAGGACTGATAAACGAGTTTCTGCACAACCGAGAGAGCGCTGCAATAATGGGCGGCAAGAGTAATGCTTCTTCCAGGTCAGTTAGCTACGATCGGGAAGCCATAGTGAGAATGGCCAACACTTACCTTGCCCCAGGAGACTACACGGACGAGGAGCTTCTCGAGGATGTCAAGAAAGGCGTATGGATGGAGTCCTTCAACGAGTGGAACATTGACGATAGGAGATTTAATCAGAAGTACACTGGACGTGAAGCCTACCTCATCGAGAATGGGGAACGAAAACACCCTGTCAAGAACTGCGTCATTGAAACTACGACCCGCAAGTTCTGGAGCGCAGTCGACGCCGTGTCAAAACGGCTTCAATTTGTCGCAGCGACGTGTGGGAAAGGTGACCCTGAACAAGGCATTCCAGTTCTAACAGGTGGAGCCACAGCCAGACTACGGGAGGTGTACCTGAAGTGACGAAGCTAATGACTGAAGAGATAATGGAGAAGACTGAGCAGGTAGTTAGGAAGGCTAGGGGCCTTGGCGCAGCCGAAGTCGTAGCTGAAGGTGTGGTCTCACAGGATAGGCAAGTGAGATTCAGCAACAACCAGATAGACATATCCCAGAACTGGCGGGAATCCGCTATCGATGTGGTTCTCACGGTTGGCAAGAAAGTTGTTGCTACCAAGATCAACAAGCTAGATAAACTGGACTTCATGGTTGAGAAGCTGGTGTCCATAGCCAAGGCGTCAAAGGATAACCCTCTCTGGGGCGGGGTCGCGAAGGGCAAATTCAAGTACGAGAGCTCAAAGATGGACAATTCGATTAGGAAGCTAGATGAGCCCTCGAAGTATGTTTGGAAGGCGATCGACGCTGCTTTCTCAGAGGGAGCCAAGAACACTGGAGGTCTCCTATTTGTGGGTGACGAGGACTCGTACTTGGTTTCATCTGAAGGTCCGAGTGGCCTTGACAGCCAGACTTACATCGACCTCAGCATCAGAGCTTTCTCGGATGAAGAGAATTCTGGGCATGGTGTCGAATGCTCGAATAGTCTTGCAGACTTCCATCCTGAGAAAGCGGGCAAAAAGGCTGGGGAGATCGCAAGCGAATCGAAGAAGTATCCCAGAGAGAACGTTGAAGAAGGTAGCTATGACGTTGTTCTTGAACCGCTTTTCTTCGGCGCGGTAATGTCCACGATGGGAGCTATGGCATCAGCGTTCTATGCTCTTGCGGGTCAGTCACCTTTCGTGGGCAAGGTAGGGCAAAAAGTCGCTTCGGGAATTGTGACAATGCGTGACTACGCTTCTGCCACCTCAATGTTCCATAGAACCTTTGATGCAGAAGGTGTACCTATCAAGGATACTAAAATCATAGACCACGGGGTATTCAAAACCTTTCTGCACAACACTTCAACTGCAAAGCTCTTCAAGACAGAGACAACAGGAAACGCCGGCATTGTCATCCCACAAGCGTTTACAACCCAGATGGATCCAGGCGACTACGAGCTACAGGAGATCTTCTCACAGGTCAAGAGTGGATTGTACTTGACAAACACATGGTACACGCGCTTCCAGAACTACACGACTGGAGACTTCTCGACAGTTCCGCGTGACGGAGCCTTCGTAGTGAAGGACGGCGAGATCAAGGCATCGACCGCCAACCTCAGAGTATCAGAAAACCTTTTGAGACTCCTCCAGAACATCGAAGGGATAAGTAGGGAGAGACACCAGGTGCGCTGGTGGGGAGAAGTCAGCGAACCAGCATTCGCGCCGCATGTACTAGCTCGGAACGTCAAGATAACTAAGGCGAAGTAGGAAGCAAGCAGTTGACGTCCTGCGCTCGTTTCTCTACTTCCCAGATATTTTTTCGGGAGACAATAGATCTGGAATGTTTGTTACGATGGCGTCTACTCCGAGTCTGATCAGTCTCTCAGCAACGCGGCGATTGTTCACTGTCCAAGCGAAGATGGCGAGATTGTGCTCGTGGAGTTCTTTGACCATCTCCTTGGTGACTAACTCATACTGAGGTACCATGCAACTGGCTTTCAGTTCCAACGCTTTCACGGCAATGTCACGGATTTTCTAGGAGAATATCTGACCTGTCGGTATCTGCTGGTTCAGTTCCTTTACCTTCCTGATCGCGTCAGCCATGAATGAAGTCACAACCACATTCTTCACAGCGTCTTCTGACTCCAGCAGGTCAACCAGCAACTTCTCTGTTCCCACGCCTTTCACCCCAATAACGACTCCTACCTTGTTCTCAGATAACTTGAGGGCTTCTTGAAGCGTGGGTATCTTCTCACCTTTTCCCGCATCGAGTCTCCTGATCTCTTCAAGGGTCATTTCCCTGACTGCTCCTTCTCCATTTGTGGTGCGGTTAACCGTATCGTCGTGTATCACCACTAGCTGTGCGTCTCTCGTGGAGTGAACGTCCACTTCAACCATGTCAGCGCCAAGCTCAATTGCCGTTTCTAAAACCTTGAGCAATTTTATTGGTTTTATTCGGAGCGTCGGCCTCCTCCGTCCCACCTGCTCCGGCGGCACCAGGCCTACCGCCGGCGTGCAGGTACTCATGCTTCATCGAAGGCCAAGAGGCGTCCGCACTCACGGTAAACGGGTAGCCGCAGAGGCGCGGCCCACGAGAGAAGATGGCCAACGAGGCCAGCCTGTTCCTATCGTAAGCAGCGCCGCAGGCGACCGGGCTCATGAAGAATGACGGAACGCGCTACTTCCAAACAAGAATTGGCCCAAGCATGCTTCTCTCTCGGTTTCCCCGTGGTTGCCTATGTCTGAATAGTCACATCTTGGATCCTGATCGGCGGCGATACTACGCACGATGGATAGAGCATTGGCGTACACTTCTCTGGCTTGTCTCCAATGGCATCTATCTTCTTCGCATAGTCAAAGATGTTCCCAGCTATCCTGACATCACTTGCCGGCGTGGTCAATTCGCCATTCTCGATTCTGAGCCCATTCAACACAGTGACCGAGAAGGAACCGTCTGGTCTTGCAGTGAAGGCAGGGTCAGACCTCTCGATATATATGCCGTCCCTGACTTCGCTGATCATGCTATTCAGGGACATGGCTCCCGGCTTGAAAACAAGGTTGGTCGGATAGATTCTCGGGAGTCGTCTGAAACTTCTATAGTAGAAATAGTCTACACTCGGCATCTCCCATCTGACACAGTTGCCAGTGCTCTGAACAGATGCTATTCTTGCGCTTTGGCTATTGTGGAGGTAGCCTTTCAGAATGCCGTTCTCGACGAGGACCGTTCTCTTGGAGGGCATACCTTCGTCGTCCATCTTGAATGATGCAAGGCCTCCTTCGTAGGTTCCGTCGTCAACTAGGGTGAGGATATCAGATCCGATCTGCTTGCCTATTTTTCCCTCCAATGGAGAAGCCTTGTCCCTAACGTTATCGGCCAGAAAGGCGTTCGCAAACGCGTACGTGAAAAGCTCAGCCACGGCGTGTGGGCTTAGGACCACCGGCATCTTCTTGGGCTCAATCGTCCGGGCTCCACGATATTTCAGTATCTTACCAGAATAGTTAGATGCAAAGTTGCTAACATTGTCAGTACCTTTGACTGTCCTCTCGACATTATAGACCTCGATCTTGCTTTCTCTGTCTTCATACTTCGCAGATATTCCCAAAGCCATTCTTACAAAGCTGCCATAGTCATCAACCATCAGCCCTTCGGTATTGACGACTGCGAATCCATGCCTAGATCGCCCGAAAAGAGAGTCGTAGACTGTTATTCTCTGAGGATCGACTTCCTTTGCAGCTTTCCTGAGAGTTACTAACTGGGACATTGCTTCTTCTGGTCCCATCTCAGCAGCATGCTTGTCGTAGATGCCAGAAACGCGCGGGTAACCGCTCGGTTTTGCTGGGAAGCTCTCAAGTCCAGGTTGAGGCTCAGCTACCTTCAACGCGCTACGAACTGATGACTTTATTGATTCATCTTCGAGGTTGCTGAGATACGCGAATCCGAGGGAACCACCCTTTATCACGCGGATACCTGCCCCAGCGAGGGTTTGATCCCTTGTCGTAAGATTCTCCTTACCGCTGACTCTGGATATCCTCATAACAAGATTCTCTCTTGACTCAAGGAAGACTTCTACTCGCTCTGCGCCTTCCCCTTGAGCCATCTTGACGATTCTTTCGGCTGTGTGAGGCAAATCCATTGAGGACAAGGTCTAGGTTCCACTCCTTGCTATCAACTCATTGACAATTCAGCATTCTATCCTATTCTCAGCTCACTGAATCTCAGGTGCGGGCCAGCCCCTGAGGTAACCATCGACTCCTCTTCTTCCGTCAACCTTATCTGAAGAACTTCAAAGTCACTCCCAACGCCATCAATGTTCTTCAATTCATTGACAATGTCAAGGGTGAAGCTCGGCGACAAGACAGCTCTTCCAAGCTTTCCGTTCTTTATCAAATAACCCCTCTCCGCATTGCCACTCATAATGCGCGTTGTGCTGGCGCCCGTGAGCCCCGTCAGATAGATACCATCCTTTATTCCTTCAACCATCTCCTCAAACTTCAGGTCGCCAGACTTCACTATCGTGTTAGACACGTATGGGCGGGGCGCGAAGAGGGCATTCTGGCATCTTGCATGTCCTTCAACGACAGTATTGAACAGGTATGCAGTGGTCTTGCTGTGCAAATATGATTTCAACACGCCATTCTCAATCAGCGTCGTGGGTCTTGCTAAGACACCTTCCTCATCATACTTATAGAAAACTGGAAGCCCAGGAGAAGTTGGATCATCATAAAGAACGAACGACTCGGGCGCTAGTTGCTCACCTAGTCTGCCCGCAAACCCGCCAAGCTCACCTTCAGGTATCAGGGCATTATGAGCACAACCCATCAACCCCGTGCTTGACGCCAAGAGTCCAGTCAACCTAGGATCGAGGATAGCTGGAAGCTTCCCTGAGGGAGGCTCCTCTGCTGACAGAAGCTCAACGGCATCCTTGGCGACCTGTTGGGCCGAACTCAGCGGATCAGCCATGGCCATTAGTTCCTGCCCGGCGCTGGCACCGATTCTTCCTATGCACCTCGAGATTCTGGCGCCCTCGCGGGCGGTGACTATCGTGCGCAGTTCGGTGTACGGGTGCGATTCCTGTATCTTCGAGCCGTCTGAGTTGACGAAGAACCTCTCATAGACTTCGTCGATGTATCTAAAATTAGTTCCGACGATCCTTTCGTCGGTTGAGCGTGCCGCAGCATCACAGGATAGAATTATCTCCTTCTTCTCGTCGATGGGAACTTCCCTTGGGTCAGTCACATCCCCCAACTTCACGTCATCTTCGACTTGAGGCGCAGAGGCTAGTCCAACTTTCTCCTTGAAGTTCACGCTTGCTGCTTCAGCTATCTTCGTTGCCCTCTCGGCGGCTTGACCTATCGCCTCTTTGTCCTGTCGTGTAAAAATCGACAAGCCAATGGTTCCCTTGAGCACTCTTACGCTGCCAGCAAGTTCAATTGATGGAATTATCCGCTCAACTTTCCCATTAGTCACGACTATCATGTTGCTATAAATCCTCTGGAGTCTAATGTCTGCGTGCTCCACCTTATGCTTCGATACGAGTTTGCTAAGTGCAGCCTCGAGAATATCTATCACCGGACAATACCCCCCCGTTTCAGGCACGTCGCGTATGACCAATTGCTCGACTCATCAGGTGATCGGCGAGGAAACTATTTGGGCAACCCGCTTTGCTCTTATCATGAGCAGGGCGAGATTCGCTCTCTTGTCTGAGAAAATGAACAACGTCTTCTTGGACGCTGCTTGTATAAGGATAGTGCTGTTTTCCGACCTTAGAATCATGTTATCCAGCTGCCCTCCACCAATCCGCTCAACAAAGTGCAACGTCTGATCAGATAGTTCCTTGACGTCCACACCTGTCACCTCTATCCTTGATCGATCTAGCAGTGTCCGGTACCATTGGTGGACAACTTCTCCATTCTCGTCTACAATCAGAAGCGCTGAGACGCCAAGTAGCGAAGTGACCTCGGTAATTACGCTTTCTATACTCATAGGTTTTGTTCGATCTGCGTCTGCTCTAGGCATCGGAGTCCCATACAAGCCAACTCATCCTCCTAATTGTGCCAATTATCGGGAAATCGAGAATAACCTCTCTTGAGTGAATCGACCCCAAACTAGCGGCAAAACTACCGCCAGCTACTGGCGGATGGTATATTTTCAATCATCATCCTTTTATTTTAATGTTTTGATGCAAGATGCCCATCCTTCGAGATGCGATCATGAAACTCGCAGAATACTGGCGAAACTCGACTTGGCATCATTTGCAAGACCTATAAATATCCGCAATGCCCCTGTGTGGCAAAAAGAGAAGAGAATGCATTTATAGGACAAGCTAGGTGAAAATCATGAAATCAAAGTTCACATACGTTGGAATCAGAGTGACCAATCTTCAGAGGTCTACAGACTTTTACACAAGGTTGCTCGGAATGAAGATCGTTAATCGTGGTAAAGTGGGGCAAACAAAAGGTGAGACAGTGACCCTTGAAAGCGAGAAAGGCGGCTTCATCCTCGAACTCAACTACTATGAACAAGGCAGCCCCTACAACACCAAATACAGCGCGGGAGAAGGACTAGACCATTTAGCGTTCAAGACCGACAACCTCGATAAGGCCTTGCAGGAGGCCAACAAAGCAGGGTACCGCACCGTACTGGATATGAACGCAGGCGGCGGCCATTGGGCATATATTGAGGATCCCGACGGGATATGGATCGAACTCTTCTGAACGACGATCTGCCTTGCCAAGAGTAGAGCCAGCAAAATAGAACTCCCTAATGCTCGCGTCAAAGCGAATCGAACCCTATGTATTTATTACTGAATTGCCGACATTATTCCGCTTAACCAAAAACGCGCGGGTAAGTGGGTCCTCCCACCCGTTCCGCAATCGATAAACCCCGGGAAGTGGAGGGGAACTCTGGCAATTGCTCGCCATAGAAGATAACTCGTGTGTTCAGAATAGGAGAAAGACGAAGTCAGGCGCCAGCGACCTTCCTGATGAGTTCTATAGGCATAGGACCGTTCAGGTTGCCATTTCTGGGATAGTAGCAGCCCTGTATGCCACCACGCTGATCCTGTTCTCGTTTTTTTCATTCGGCCCAATTCAGTTTCGTGTAGCAGATTCCCTGATGCCTCTCGCACTCGTATTTGGCTATAGTGGCGCATCAGGCTTGTCCATCGGCTGCCTAGTTGGGAACTATTTCGGTTTCATGACAGGAATCACGTCACCAATAGATGTTCTGGGCGGGGCTATCGCGAATCTCTTGGCAGGCGTCATCGGATACAAGTTATACCAGATATTCGCGACTAGAGGGAAAAAGGGGTTTACCTGGGTCCAACTTACGATTCTGGTACAGAATATCTTAGTGACTCTAGTCGTAGGTTCATACATGGCTGTTCTGGTTCCACTACCGCCAGATCTTGCAACATCTCTAGTTCTATGGTACGCTGGTCTATTCTTGGGATCTATCATATCTATGAACATTCTAGGGTACCTTGTCTACAAGATGACGCGCGTGGGATTGCTCTGAATCCTTGGAGGCAAACTGCTCCTGGCTAGAAGATCTAGCTGAACGCGCGGGCAATTGAATCAGAGAACGAGTTCGAAGGGAGTGACCGTGGGGATTCTAGCAAAACCTCAAAAGGCCATCTACCTTCTTCGATTCTAAGAGAGTTCTGAAAACATAGGTCTGCGGAGGCCACTTTTATTGAAGAGCGAAGTGGCGGTTCTAAAGTGCCAAGATTACGAATACGGCAAGATAAAAGAAGTGGTATACTCATCGATCAACATGATCGGCGGTACTAAGGGTCTACACATCACAGGCGGGGACAGGGTTCTGCTGAAGGTAAATCTTCTTAGTGCTAGGAAGCCCGAAGACGCTGTTACGACTCATCCATACGTTGCAAAGGCGCTCACCGAGTATTTCCAGGACGCCGGCGCAGATGTCGTCTTGGGAGACTCTTCAGCTGCCGGACCTATTGAAACAAGAAAGGCACTGAAGGTTGCGGGCATAGAGAAAGTTGCTGAGGAGACGAAGGCCAAGGCTGTCAATTTCGAGGCAGAGGGTTTCACTAAGATCCCTGCGCCGAAGGATTCGCTGCGCTTGAGTGAAGTCTATGTAGCGAAACCGGTTCTCGACTCCCAATTTGTCGTCACAGTGCCAAAATTGAAGAATCACAACCTCACGAGATTCACCGGGGCGCTGAAGAACCTCTTTGGCACTGTTCCTACAGCCACGAGGATGAAGCTCCATGCGCTGGGCAGAGCCAGACTGTTCAGCCAAGGCATAGTGGACATCTATTCAGCAATCAGGCCCGGGCTTGCTGTCATGGATGGAGTTGTAGGGATGGATGGCAATGGTCCTAGCTTTGGAACACTTAGAAAAGCAGGAATTATCGCCGCAAGCAGAGACAGCGTCGCATTGGACGCGGTCTGCTCGAGTGCGATAGGTTACAGGGAGAACGAGATCCTTACCACTGTCGAAGCCTCCAATAGAGGATTAGGAAACGGCAAGCTTAAAGATATTCACCTTAAGGGAATGGATGCGGGACAACTCCATCTGTCTTGGAACAAGGTAAAGACAATGCCACTAGACATGGTGCCAAGCCGCTTGTTCAAACTCATGATCGGGCTTGTCTACACGAGACCCAGCCTGATAAAGGCGAATTGCAGTAGGTGTGCTACATGCGCATCTCATTGCCCAGCTCACGCCATTAGGCTCACCCCCTATCCCGTGCTAGATTACAAGCGATGCTTAAGATGCTTCACATGCAACGAAATATGTCCAAATGGGGCCTATGAACTCAGAAAAAGCTTCCTGGCCAGGATCCTGGGTCGGATGGGAATTCAGCTCTAACTCTTCAGCATAATGTCCAAAGGTGGAGCAAGATGCAATGAAGGTTTTCGCCGAGTGGCGGGCATAATGAGCGACAAGACTCCAGACTCTCTTGACCAAATTGACGCCGAAGTCAGAGAATGCATAAATTGTGTACTCCACATAGGAAGGAAGAACGCAGTCCCAGGCGAAGGCAATACCAAGGCAAGAATGGTGTTCGTTGGGGAAGCCCCAGGAAGAGAAGAGGATCTCGCGGGACGACCATTTGTGGGGATGGCGGGTAAGCTTCTGACCCAACTTCTATCATCGGCGGGTCTTAGAAGAGAAGATGTTTTCATAACAAATATCGTCAAATGTAGACCTCCGGAGAATAGACTGCCACTAGCTCCGGAGATCAAAGCCTGCTCCAACTACTTGAAGAGGCAGATCAAAATCCTTAATCCCAAATTGATATGCCCGATGGGCAATGTCGCTCTAAGAGCCTTCCTAGGGAAAAACACTTCGATCTCTAAGGCTCATGGACGACTTTTCCCAGTGTCTGGTAGCCCAGCGATTCTTCCCCTCTATCACCCCGCTGCAGCCCTCTATATGGCACGGCTCAAAAGAGTTCTAGAAGACGACTTCAGAAGAATGTCGAAAGAAACCAGCTAGCTACCCAGGAAACGCGGCCCAGTTGCCGATCCAAGTCAGTCTTATTTTTGAGTTTTTGATAGTGCGATTTTCCTCTCGTTTATCTTTGGTAATTAGACATCGCAGAATACTTCATTCATCGGTTCCTCAGAGAAGTCTACATATCCAGGGCGTTAGTGACTAGCTTGCAGTACGAGAAAGTATTCCGATGAGAATAAGAGTTTTAAGCTAATCACAAAAACCGTTATGCTTGTATGCTTCCGCGTCACTTCAAACGCTTTTGCATCGAGGGCTGAGGCTTGGAGACAAACAACAAGAAAGAGATCAAAGAGACTCTTGAAAAGATACTCGATACTGAGAAGCTGAGATACTGCTTTGACTGTGGGATCTGCACAGCTAGCTGTTCAGTTTCGGGGATGATGGGAAGAGACTACAACCCGCGAGAGCTGTTGGAAAGAGTCGCTTTGAACCCTGAGCGGGCTCTGACCTCTGATCAGCTTTGGCTATGTGCATGGTGCTATCGTTGCCATGAACGTTGCCCCCAGGCACTCATGCTTCCCGAGATCTTTTTGCTCATGCGCACAATAGCAGCTTCCCAAGGGCGGACGCAGCCCTTCGAGAGCGCACTTCACAAGATTGTAGAAACCATTCCTCTCCCCCTTGTGGCGTTGTCTGTATGTTTTCATCCTGAACGAGCAGGGTTGGACAGAGAGGAAGTGCTCGAAAAGGCCGAAAGGATTCGTAGAGAAAACTTCAAACCAGGAAAACTCAGAGCCGATTCCGGAAAAAGCAAAATCGGCGTCTTGGGTTCTGGTCCAGCCGGACTGACGGTTGCATATGAACTTGTTTCGAAAAACTACGATGTCACAGTCTTCGAATCTCTGCGTGAACCGGGCGGTATGTTAAGGAAATGCATACCAGAGTCTCGGCTGCCAAAACAAGTCTTGGCCAAGGAAATACAGTTTCTCAAAGATCTAGGTGTCAACTTCAAAACTGGAACGACAGTGGGAAAAGATACGAGTTTCGAAGACTTGAAGAAGAAGGGTTTCAAAGCAGTCTTCGTAGGAGTTGGAGCCCACAAGAGCACAGGAATCAAAATCCAAGGAGCCGATGCCACCGGAGTAATTCACGCGCTTGACTTCCTGCGGAGCGCAAACTTCGGAGAAAGAATGGAAATGGGGAAGAGCGTCGCAGTAATAGGCGGAGGAAATGTTGCGATGGACGCGGCGAGAACTGCTCTAAGGAAGGGAGCCAACGAGGTCACCGTTCTCTACCGACGTTCCAGAGACGAAATGCCTGCAATCCCCTGGGAGGTCAAGGAGGCGGAAGAGGAGGGCGTCAAAATCGAGTTCCTTGTGTCTCCAAAACGAATTACTGAAGAAAATGGGAAAGTCTCTGCCATTGAATGCATACGTATGGTATTAGGCGAGCCAGACGAGACCGGAAGAAGGACGCCGACTCCATTGGAAGGCTCAGATTTCTCAAGGAAGACCGACATGGTTATCCTCGCTACTGGAGAGACTCCAGATCTTGGTTTTCTCCCGAAAGAAGTGGACATCAATGCCGACGGTACCCTGTGGGTCAACCCCATTACGATGGAAACCAGTGTTAAAGGGGTTTTCGCGGGCGGAGACGCTGTTACGGGGCCAGCCACTGTAATAGAAGCGATCCGGGCAGGTAAGGATGCGGCCACATCAATCGAGAGTTACATTGCGTCCTTGGAGGGTTAGAAGTCATGGCACAAGAAAAGCGACCAGAAGTTATGCAAGATCACGACCCAGTTAGAATTGGAGTATATGTTTGTCACTGTGGATTGAATATTGCTGGCTCTGTCGATTGCGCAGAAGTCGCAAAGTTTGCTGCAAGCCTTCCCAATGTTGTTCTTGCAAAAGATAACCGATATACGTGCTCAGACCAAGGGCAAGAGATAATCAAGAAGGATATCAAGGAACAGAATCTCAATCGCGTCGTGGTAGCGTCTTGCTCGCCTCGCCTCCATGAACCGACATTCAGAAAGACATGTGAAGACGCCGGACTGAACAAGTACCTTTTCGAAATGGCCAACATACGTGAACAATGTAGCTGGGTTCACCTCTATGACAAGAAAGGAGGAACCGAAAAGGCGAAGGATCTCGTGAGAATGGCTGTAGCCAAAGTCGCCTTGCTTCAACCGGCGCAAGAAGTCGAAGTCCCGATTACTCGTAAAGCGCTCATAATAGGAGCTGGCGTGGCCGGCATTCAGGCCGCCTTGGATCTCGCTGAAACAGGATACAAAGTCTACGTCGTGGAAAAGGAGCCAAGTATAGGGGGCATGATGGCCAGAATTGACAAGACTTTTCCGACGATGGACTGCTCGATCTGCATACTTGCCCCGAAAATGTCCGATGCTGGACATCATCCAAACATAGAACTGATGACTAACAGCGAAGTTGCCGACGTTAAGGGATACATCGGCAACTTCCAAGTGAAAGTGACGAAAAAACCCCGTTTCGTCAAGAAGGACTGCTCAGCATGTGGCGAATGCGCGAAGGTCTGCCCGATAGTTATGCCCAATGAATTTGATGTGGGCCTAGCCACAAGGCATGGGATCTACACGCCATTTGCGCAAGCAGTGCCATCAACCTACATAGTAGATATGAGCCACTGTCTAAACAAAGATGGTGTAATAGTCTGCGACAAGTGCGTCAAAGCCTGCGAAAGGCAGGCCATAGACTTTGACATGAAGACCGAGAATGTTGACCTCAACATAGGAACGATAATTGTAGCGACTGGTGCTGATGTATTCGACCCATCGATACTGCCAAACTATGGGTACGGCAAATATCCAAATGTAATCACATCCTTGGAGTTTGAAAGACTTATCAATGCAGGAGGGCCATCTGGTGGGCGGTTGCTGAGACCCAGTGATCTAGAGATTCCTAAGTGCGTGGCGTTCGTCCAGTGTGTCGGCTCGCGATCCAACAAGACCGGAAAGCAGTACTGCAGTAATGTCTGTTGCATGAACACGATAAAGGACGCTCTGTTGATTAAGGAGCATTGGCCAGAAACTGAGATCAGCGTTTTCTACATTGACATTAGAGCTTACGGAAAGGGTTTCGAGGACCTCTACACACGAGCCAAGAAAGAAGGTGTCAAATTCATACGTGGACTTCCGGCAGAAATCTTAGAGGACAAAACAAGCCACAACATCCAGCTCGTTGGCGAGAACACTCTACTGAAGGAATTATACAGAATGGACGCTGACATGGCGATTCTGTCAATAGGTCTGGAATCGCGAAAAGACAGTGAAACAATTCAACGGCTACTGACAATTTCCAGAGATCAAGACGGGTTCTTCCTTGAAGCACACCCAAAACTCAGGCCAGTAGACGCTGCCACCGGAGGAATATTCTTTGCGGGCTGTGCTGAGGCTCCCAAGGACATCAAGGACAGCGTGACCCAAGCCAGTGCAGCCGCAGCTCGGGCAGGGATCTTGATGGCAAAGGGAAAAGTGACTGTCGAAGCCATTACGCCAATCTACGATGCCGAAAAATGTAAGGCATGTGGACTCTGCGTGAAAGTATGCCCATATAATGCAATCACATTAGACAAAGAAAGAAAAGTCATCAACATCGTGGAGGCTGCCTGTGGCGGATGCGGAACCTGTGCGGCTGAATGCGCATTTGGCGCTCTTACACAGAGCCACTTCACAGACGAACAGATCTCGGCACAGATTGATGCCGCAACAGAGGAAGCGCCAGAAAAGAAAGCAGTCGCATTTTGCTGCAACTGGTGTTCATACGCAGGTGCAGACTTTGCCGGTGTGAGCAGAATGCAGTATCCACCAGACGTACGAATAATCCGGACCATGTGTTCGGGGCGCGTGGCTCAGAAATTCGTTGAAAGAGCTTTCGCTAGAGGCGCCGCAACTGTGCTAGTAGCTGGCTGCCATCTTGGAGATTGCCACTACATTAATGCCAATTACCAGACACAGAAACGCGTAGAACGTTTATGGAAAAAGATGGAGCAGAGCGGGCTAGACAGGGAAAGGCTTCAGCTGCTGTGGGCTTCTGCTGCAGAAGGCGAGAGATTCGCCAACAAGATTCGTGAATTGCACTCGATAATCGAGAAGGTGAAGCCTGAGGACATTGAGAAGTCTAGAAAGACTTTCGCAAAAAGTCTGTAGGTGAAAATAAGCGATGCCTGAAAGAATTAGACATGCCCCCCTAGACGCCAAGAGCGTAAAATCACCGAAAGGCGAGATACACCTAATCAAGGACCAATGTAAGGGTTGTAGCTATTGCATTGAATTCTGTCCAAAAAAGGTACTAGAAGAATCACAGGAAATAAACGCCCGTGGTGTTCATCCGCCTAGAGTAGCTGACGAAAGCAAGTGCGTCGTCTGCAATTTCTGCACATCTGTCTGTCCGGACTTTGCGATTTACGTTCTCGAGAAACCATGCAAGGAAGGTTGCTAAGTATGAGCAGGAAAGAGGTTTTTCCAACTGGTTCTCAATTCATGAATGGCGACATTGCGTGCGCGGAGGGCGCGATTGCAGCTGGTTGTAGATTTTTCGCCGGCTATCCAATTACCCCAGCAACTGAAATTGCCGAGCACCTCTCCCAGAGGATGCCAGAGTGCCGCGGAGTCTACATCCAAATGGAAGACGAAATCGCGTCGATGGCGGCTGTAATTGGAGCTTCTTATACTGGTTTGAAGGCTATGACCGCTACATCTGGACCAGGCTTCAGCCTCATGCAGGAAAACATAGGTCTAGCCGTAATGACAGAAGCACCATGCGTAGTCGTAGACATCATGCGTGGTGGGCCGAGCACCGGACAGCCGACCCTGCCGGGCCAACAGGATGTGATGCAGGCCAAGTGGGGTTCCCACGGAGATTATGGAATAATCGCGCTCTCACCTTCTTCCGTTCAAGAGATGTTTGACTTGACAGTTGAAGCTTTCAACCTCTCCGAGACGTACAGGGTTCCGACATTACTTATGGGGGATGAGATTGTTGGACATATGTGGGAGAAGGTTGTAATTCCTGCGCCTAGCCAGATAAAGATAATGAACCGTAAGAAACCTAATGTTTCACCGGACAAGTACGAGCCTTTTATGCCTGACGACAACTTAGTCCCACCAATGGCATGTTTCGGCGAGGGGTATCATTTTCACGCTACGGGCCTAACTCATGATGAACGCGGGTTTCCACGAACATCGAGTTCCGAAACTCAGTCTAAACTCGTCAGACGATTGTGTGACAAGATCAGTAGGAATGCCGACAGGATCATAAGGCTTCAAAAAATGTCGCTTGAAGACGCCGATGTCGGTGTATTTGCGTATGGGATAGTTGCTCGAGCTGCCCTAAGCGCTGTAAAGAGAGCGCGGGAAAAGGGAATAAAGGCTGGCCTTCTTCGTCCTATCACATTGTGGCCTTTCCCAGAGAAGGAAGTTGAAAGAATGGCGCAGAAGGTTAAGGCAATAGTTGTACCAGAGATGAACTGCGGGCAGCTGGTACGGGAAGTTGAGAGAAGTGCGAAAGAGACTCCCGTAAACTTTCTCGGGAAGCTGGGAGAGGATCCTCATACGCCGGCGGAGATTTTCGATGCGATCAGGAAGTGTTGCTGATGGTCGAGCAGAGAGTCGAGCAAACGAGTGAGCAGGGAATTGAGCATCCTTTCCTGAAATACTTGAGAAAAGCAATGATGCCTCATATATGGTGCCCAGGATGCGGTAACGGGACGGTCTTGAACTCCTTCGTCCACGCCATCGATGAACTGAAGATGGACGTAAACAAGATCGTAGTCATATCAGGCATAGGATGCATTGGTCGAACCGCGGGATACGTAAATACGGATTCGTTTCACACTACGCACGGGCGCGCGCTAGCATTTGCGACAGGAGTAAAATTGGCGAATCCGGAATTGCAGGTTGTCGTCATAAGTGGAGACGGTGACCTGTTCGCCATCGGGGGAAACCATTTCATTCACACTGCACGCAGGAACTTGGGGATCAAAGTAATCTGTGTAAACAACTTCAATTATGGGATGACGGGTGGGCAAGCGGGTCCGACAACACCCCTCGAATCAATAACGACGACAACCTCTCGCGGAAACATTGAGCGCCCTTTCAACCTCATGCACCTAGCGGCAGCATCAGGAGCAGTCTACGCGGCAAGATGGACAACTCTAGACGCGCGGAGGTTGACTCAGTCAATCAGGAAGATGTTGCAGAAAGAGGGTTTTGCATTCATCGAGGTGATATCTCCTTGCCCAGAGATTTTCGGGCGATATAATAAGAGGAAGTCTGGGCTAGAGAACATGGCGTGGTTCAAGAAATCGGCAGTGGTGGAGAGCTTCTCGGATCCAGCCAAGGCGGAGATAACCACGGACAAAATACCTATCGGGGAGTTCGTGGATATAGAGAAGCCGAGTTATGAAAAGCTGCTAGATCAGAAAATGTCTCGGATTAACGAGAAGACTTTGCGGTAGATGAGCAAAGATGCGCGTCGAAGTTAGGTTCGCAGGTTTTGGCGGTCAAGGCATCATCAAGTCTGGGATTATTACGGCTGCAAGCGCATGTATTCACGGCAGTAAGAATGCAGTTCAGACGCAGTCGTACGGCCCGGAGTCAAGAGGTGGAGCATGTAAGTCTGAGGTCGTTATCTCAGAAGATGACATAGATTTTCCGAAAGTCACTGAACCGGACGTGCTGGTTGTGATGTCTCAACACGCCTACAACGACTACTCAGAGGATCTGAAAACGGGGGGCACAATGATCTTGGACCCTGATATGATTCCTAATGAGAAGGATCTTAGAAACGTCAGGGTGTTTCATGTGCCAGCCACAAAGATCGCGGAAGAACTACGAAACAAGATAGTAGCGAATATTGTAATGTTAGGTGCCTTCACAGCTATCACGGGAATAGTTGATGAAAATGCCATCAAAGCATCAATAAAAGAAAACATTCCCCGGGGAACTGAGGAACTCAACCTCAAGGCTTTTGAGAAAGGCTATGAATATGGGAAGAGGCTTCTAAGAAGCTAGACCAAGCTCGGACCAAACTCAGGTCGGCTAGCGAATTCCCCGCATCGTTTGAATCCGTTGGCTCGTTGTCATGCTGAGCTGGTGAGAAGTTCCTCCAGCGTTGTTTTTCCTTTCATCTTCTCTTGGAGAGCCTTAATCTTCTCGTTCAGCGTCGCAACCTTGACATCGTATAGGACTCCAAAGTACAGGGGATCCTCTTTGAGCGCCATATCTAGGGCTTTTATCTTGCTTGTCACATCATGCGATTGATCTAGATTCTTGGCCCGACCTTTTATGGAAGCGTAAGTGTTGTTGAAGGCTACACAGGGGCTGACCGCCTCAACAAAAGCAAAACCCTTGTGCTCAAATGCCTTAACGATAAGTTCGGTCAACTGCGTAGGGTTGCCTGCGAATCCCCTAGCCACAAAACTAGCACCAGTGACTATGGCAACTGCCGAGGGGTTCAAAGGCGCCTCAAGGGCTCCATAGGGTGTACTGCGTGTGACCGTGCCCTCAAGGGTAGTTGGGGATACCTGTCCTTTCGTCTGTCCGTATATGGAATTATTCATCATTATGTAAGGTAGTTCGATGTTCCGCCTGCATGCGTGTATGAAATGCCCGCCGCCTATGGATATCCCATCTCCGTCGCCTCCAACCACTATGACGTGGAGATCTGGTCGTGCAAGTTTCAGTCCCGAAGCTACTGCTAAGGCTCTCCCATGGACGGTGTGAAATCCATATACTTTGAGGAAACTTGGGGTTCTGCTTGAGCAGCCGATTCCTGAAATTAAGGCTATTTCCCAAGGATTGTAGTTCTTCAGGCTCATCGCGTTCGTAAGCGAGGTGTACACCCCGTAGTCGCCACAGCCTGGGCACCAGACAGGTTTCACATCACTCTTGTAGTCCGAGGGGGTGAACTTCTTTTGCGCTACTGTCATTTTCATTCCTCCAACTCACTGTCGCTCTCAGAAATTCCACATTCACGGGGCAATCTCCTTGATCTTCTCATAGACCTCATTGGTTGTAAATGGTAGTCCCGTCGTCTTCCGGAGCGGGACTGATTCCCTGAGCAATGTCTTCTTCAGTAGACTCGAAAGATGACCTGTCGCATTCAACTCCGCAACAATAATTCTGTCCACGCTATCCAAGTAAGGCTTGATCTGTCTGACTGGCAAGGGCGAAAGCATCAAAATATGTAGTGATGACACCTTCTTTCCTTCCTTGCTTGCCTTGGCTACTGCTTCCCTCACTGCACCCTCTGATGGCCCCCAGCTTACTACGCCAACGTCAGCCTTCCTGTTGCCAGCTGGAAACACTCTCGTCATGTTTGGCTCGTCTTCAGCCCTCCTGAGTTTCAGAAGTCGCTTATCCATCATCATTTGATGAATCTCAGGCTCGTAACTGAATGTTGCATTCTCAAGTCTCTCGAGGCTTTCCGAAATATAGATACCGCGTTTGTCGCCCGGAATCGCCATCGGCGAAACACCGTCTTTCGTCACCTCGTACCTCTTGTAGTGACCCGACTGCTCAACCTCCTTGTAATTTGGTCTCAACCTGTTCTCGACTTGAATCTTCGAGAGATCCGGTTTCTCGATCATCTCACCGCGATCCGATAACGATTGCTCAGAAAGGAGTATTGCAGGCATCTGCAGTCGTTCAGCCAAGTTGAATGCTTTGATAGTCAGATAGAAGCAGTCTTCAACATTCGCTGGGGCAAGTACGATCCGAGGCGCATCACCATGTCCTTGGTACAAGGCTGCATTAAGGTCTCCTTGTTCGGTCTTAGTAGGCATACCAGTACTTGGTCCAGCTCTTTGGACATCTACTATTACAACAGGTATTTCGGACATAGAGGCTAGGCCAAGGGTCTCAGCCATGAGTGAGAAGCCTGGACCAGAGGTTGCTGTCATGGACTTTACGCCGCCGAATGAAGCTCCAATCGCAGCTGATAGTGCGGCAAGCTCATCCTCGGTCTGAAACAGTGTTCCGCCAAACTTTGGGAACTCACGAGCTAGGAATTCCATAATAGTTGTTGAAGGTGTGATCGGATAGCCTGAGAAAAATCTGCACCCAGCTGCTATCGCTCCCAGAGCGATAGCGATGTTCCCGCTCTGAAATATCTTGGTAGGAGAAACCTTCGGTTTCGGCAATTCGTAAGTCATCGGCGAGTTCTTCTCTGAGTGCTCGAAACCCAACTTCAGCGCATCGATGTTCTTCTCAACACCCTTGAATCGCTTCTGAACGAGGTCAGAAATGATTCCGATTGGTATTGACAGAATATACGCTGCGGCACCAAGGGCAACCATGTTCTTGGTCCTAGCGACTCCCACCTTTTCCTTGGATATGCTAGTCATAGGCAAGCCATACAAACTCAATGAAGGTCTCATTTTGGGTGGCGACGTAAGAAGATCTGGATCGTATACAGCCAGTCCCTTGTCATGGACGCTGTTGATGTGTGCGTCTAATGAGGTTTCATCAAAAGCGATTAAGACGTCCATGGAATCCCATGGCGACAGAGTATTCTCAATTCCAAGTCTCACTTGGTAAAGGCTCTGGCCTCCAGTGACTTCGGCAGGATATGTTCTGAAATTGCACAAGCTCATGCCGAGTTTAGCGGCGGCAAGCGTCAGGATTTCACCAGCAGTTATTATCCCCTCGCCTGATTCGCCTGCTATCCTAAGGATTATGTCAGAAACCTTGACAGATCCCATATCTCTTCCAACCCTAGAATTCATGAATAGTGCAAGAGCAATAGCCCTGCCACTCGGAACAGATCGTTCCATTCACCAGTGAATTTGCTGAGATATAATCCAGTAATGGAATACTCAGCCCAATTCTTAAGTCTTAGCTTGGTTTCTCAATTGTTTAATTGATGCTATATTCACATTAACAAAGGACCCACATGCTTAATTAACGGTCATCAGCTTTGAAACTATCTGATTGCTGCGTATTCATTAATATTCAGCAAAGTGTACGATGGAGGCCCACACGTTTTGGAGAATAGATTCGACCCTAACCAGTTCGTACGCACCGAGATACAGGAGATCAGGGACGTCGTAAAGGAAGGGAAAGTCCTCCTATGTTGCAGTGGAGGGGTCTGCAGCAACGTCATGGCTACGCTCTTTCGGAAAACCGCCGAACAACCTAATGTCACCTCGGTCCTCATCGACACGGGCTTCTTGAGAGAAAAGGAAGTTGAGACTGTTTCGGAGATGCTGTCGAGGGCTCCAATGAAGCTGAACCTACAAGTCGTTGATGCAAGAAGGAAATTCATGAAAGCTGTCGAACAGAGTGAAACTGGAATAGAGAAACGAAAGGCGTTTTGCGAGGTCTTCTACGCAACTCTCAGCGAACTTGCAGAAAGAGAGCAAGCAGAATTTGTAGCACTTGGAACAAGTGCAACCCCCAAGGCTTCTACAAGCCAGATTCCCCAACTCTCTTCAATAAACAAGCCGCGGAGTGACTCGGTCAAGAGGTTTGAGCCACTAGCCTCGCTAGACAGATGCCAGGTAAAGCAAGTCGCGGAGGCATTGGACCTTCCGCCAAGACTCTCAGACTTGGTTCCATTCCCATCTATGGGACTGTTGATACGCGCAATCGGAAGAATAAGTGATGAGAAGATAAGGACAGCAAGAGAAGCAACAAGTGTAGTGGAGGATGAGCTTCAGCACATCAGACCCAGCCAGTACTTTGCCGCCGTACTTGACAACAAAGATGACAACTACGAGAAGATCGACAAAGTGAGAGAGAAGGTCTCCGACCTGTTCGACGTTGCCCCCAGTCAAGTTGACATCGTAATCCCTCAAAGCAGAGTATCTGCCCTAGTTGACAAGACAAGAGTATACCTACGGGCATCAGCGGCGAGGGTAACACTTCTCGGATCTAAGGAGACGCTTGAGCCAGACTACGACGATCTCAGCAATTTCCCAATAGAATTCAACGAGAAATACAAGGACTTCGCAAGATGCCTTTACAGCGTCACAAGGAAACCGAAGAACGGGAAGTACATAGTCGTCGTCAGAGCAGTGTCGACAGAGGACTTCAGCAAGGCAATTATAGCCAAACTCGAGTGGAGCAAACTCTATTCAATCGCAGAGAGGATCATGGATGAATGTAGTAAGGTCGCATCAGTATACTACGACGTGACACCGAAGCCTCCGGCAACAATAGAGCTGGAATAAGGAACGATAAATAGAAGCACCCAGACCCAGAGGTCATCGGCACATTCATCTCTCGAGGACTTCCCCGAATGCCTCACCGACAATTTTCCATGCTAAATCAGGTTTCGTACAGCTAATTGTCGTCCCCTTTGTAGCTCTGTACGACCAGCAGAATATACTGTCCACCTTTTTTCCGCCAAAATCAATCCCGTCAATCAACTTGATTGTCTGCTTGACCTCCTCCGTCTTGAATGCTGGAACAGCAAACAGCTGGACCCATATCTGCGACATCTTGCCGTATTCCTTACAGAGTTTCAGAGCTTTCGTAGTTACTTCTGTCACATAAGGACGCATCGCTGGTTTGCCGAAGACGTAAGGATATGGGTCGGTGCTTAGTACGTCGATCTCCTTGGCTGAGGCGATCTTTGACCAGTCTCCTATCCCAGATGCTTCCCCCCCGCCAGGGAGCAGGCACGTGATTACTTTTTTGCCCGGGTCCATCGACTTCACTAGGCGCGCAGCTTCAAGCAGGAGCGCCACCAACGAGTCTTCTCGGAATCTGCGAACATCATCGGTCAGGTCTTTTGGCATTTCGTAGCCGAACTTCTCCTTGAACAGCTGCTGGCAAGTCGGACAACGGCACGTCCATTCCTTCGACGACGGCACTGCGTAGTGGGGTTCGTCTTGGAAAAGGTATTCCCAGGTAAGGTCCCTCACAAATGCCTTAACCCACGTCAGATAATAATCTCTAAATCCCGTATTGATGCATGCTGCTGCACATGCTCTCCCGCTTTCTGCCATGACTTGGCGGCAATCTTCATGGTCCTGAAGAAAGGCTGAGATAGGCTCACCTCCGAAGACTTTGCCGAAACCCCACAGGCTAATGTGAACACTCAGATCAAATTCCTTCTTGGCTATTCGTGAGATTTCCTTGATCGCCGGCCACCAGTGCTCGCAGTCGAATTCACTCACGGATAGCAACACAGAGTTGCAGTTGTGGGCAGCCATCTCTCTGAAGTCCTCGCGTGCATGATCAACTTGAGTACAACCATAGTATGCTACGCCTGTTTCGCGCACCAAAGGGACCAGTCCTCCTTCTGATTCAGATGCTACTCTGATCTGCGAATAGTTGATAGTGTGCTATGTGGCTATTGTAGTTTTCCTTACTGAGTGTCCCCCCGCCCATACCTCCAGACGGCAGGGCTTACAGCCAAGGACTGCTCCGAAGCACCTATTGTCCCAGTTGAGAGTGGGATAAATAGCAGTGCTATCCTATTCTCTCTTGATCTAGATTGTGGGTTGTGAGGCAGTTGTCATTCGAGGAGTTCATGAGACAAGGATTCATATTGCTCGACAAGGAAGACTTTGGTGGGGCAATAGAATCATTCAGAAACGCCGTCAGAATAGAACCGATGAATCCTGACGGATGGTTCTATTTGGGGGAAGCTTACAAAGGAAAAGGGAAGCTCGGTGACGCAATAAGATCCTTGAAGAAAGTTCTCGGCATGAAACCAAACGACGTGTCTGCCTGGCTCGAACTTGGTGATGCCTATAGGTCGAAAGGGAAGCGAGACAATGAGATAGAGTCCTACGTGAAGGCAACTCGGCTTGATCCAAGCAGTGAAACCGCATGGTTTGCGCTGGGAGGCGCATACGGCGAAATTGGTCAGCATGACGAGGCGGGAAAATGCTTTGAGAAGGCCGTATCCATTGACAAGACCTTCTTCGAAGCTTGGTACAACCTGGGTGTCACACACGGGATCAGAGGAGCCCACGACAAGGAAATTGACTGCTACAAGAAGGCGCTGGAGGTAAATCCAAAGTACTCCCTATCTTGGATGAATCTAGGGGTAGAATATGGGAGAATAAGCGAGCACGGCAAAGAAATAGTGTGCTACGAGGCATTACTCTCAATCGACGCCCAAGATTCCTGTGGGTGGTATAATCTGGGGATGGCTTACCTCAGCATCGAGAAAGAGGGAAGAGCACTCTATTGCTTTGATAGGGCAGGCAAGCTTGGCCTACAAGAAGCGCTGAAAGAAACCGCTAGACTCTTGGGGCGCGGAGTGAAGAGCGAGGAGTTCGAGCCAAGGGTCGGCAGTCTTCACGACCTATCATGATCTGTTGCGACTCTCTCAACTTCCTAACCTCAGCTAGTGTGATATCATGCCACCGGAAGCGAATGTGCCTTATAACATGCCATCATTTTCATTTTGGTCGAGCAAAATGACAAGTTTTCGCATGTGTCACTGCATAATGAATATATGCATTGGCACCCCCAACCTAGTTAGTTGGCGTCACTCAGCGTGTGAGTCACCCCCTCCTGAGGATGCCAATGAAATGCACTTAGCGAATACTGCTCCGTGAGATACTGAAGGATCATATGGAAACCATCGCGGCGGGGAAAGTAGCGCACAACGCCAAAAATGTATCAAAGAGATGCATAAGGGAATGACCTCCAACTCAGACGGGAAAGGCACGTTCGCTCAGCAGACAGCAGAAGCTTCCAGAGTGGAGAAGGAAATGGGAGAATCAACGACAGGCGCGCAAACCACTGAAGAGATCTTCGCAAAGGTTATGAACGTGCTAAACGAGATGGGTTTTCGCAACCTGAGCGTGGAGAGAAGCGAAGACTTCACCGGAAGGATCGACGCGATTTTCACAAGGCAGACTGGCTTAGGAGAGAAGGGCAGTTCCGGTTACCTAAGGATTCTGTCGGTTTGCCGCGTTGGCGGAGAGATACATGTCGAATTGTGCAACTTCCTAAGGGAATTCTCTTCAGACGACTTGGAGATGAGCGAAATAAGAAACTCTCTCGAGAAGCTCTTTGGATCGAATAAGCACTTAAAGATGGACATACATGAATAGTGACCAGAGCCAGGATGCCAATTCGCGTGTAGCAGAGCACAGACGCGAGTCTGTGGTGCCGAATCTATCTTACATCTCGCTTTCCCTTGGGAGGAAAAGAATTCTTCACTATTTCGCCTACTAGGAGCGGAATGCAGCTCACCAGCAATATGATCAGCCAGTCCATGGCGGCTGGTGCGGTCGTTTCGATAATTGCATCTATTGCCGGCGTGTATAAAACTAGTAGCTGAAGTAGTATTGAGGATAGTACCGCGACGTTCAGGTACTTGTTCTTAAAGAAGCCGATCTTGGACACCGGATACTTTTCAGACCTGCAGGTATATACGTTGAACATCTCGAACATGACCATGACCGTGAATGCCATCGTCATGGCACTTATGTATTGAGGCGTGGGCGACTCAGGTGTGCCAGTGAGACTTGGGTTGTACATGTAGAAGACAGGCAGGATTGCCAGAGGCATCAACATGGCCACGCCGAAGATCATCTTCTTTATTCTGCCTGAAAAGATGCTCTCTCTTGGATCTCTTGGTGGTCTATTCATTATGTCCATTTCAGGCGGATCTATCGCGAGTGCCAATGCTGGCAATCCATCAGTTACAAGATTCACCCATAGAAGTTGCAGTGCTATGAGCGGAAGAGGAAAGCCTAGAACGCTTGCTATGAAGAGAGTAAGGACCTCTCCAACGTTGCTTGAAAGCAGATACATGAGGTACTTCTTAATGTTGTCGTAAATGCCTCTTCCTTCCTCTACAGCCGCGACGATCGTTGCAAAGTTGTCATCTGACAAAACCATGTCTGCGGCTTCCTTTGTTACATCTGTTCCCGTGATTCCCATCGCGACTCCGATATCAGAGTTCTTCAGTGCTGGCGCGTCATTTACGCCATCTCCTGTCATTGCCACGACGTGCCCGTTGGCTTTCAGAGCTTTGACAATTCGAAGTTTGTGTTCTGGTGACACCCTTGCGTATACCGTTACATCGTTTGCAATTCTTGTTAATTCCTTTTCACTTATCTTATCAAGTTCGGCGCCAGTTAGAATTCTGGGCCTGGCGCTATCCTCTGGCGGATCTTTTCTTGGGTTCTTTAGATCACCAATCGTACGCGATTGGTCAAATAGCCCAAGCTCCCTAGCAACCGCTTCAGCGGTTAGCTTATGATCTCCGGTGATCATGACGACTTTGATTCCCGCGGTTTTACACTTCTGCACCGCTTCCTTGGCCTCAAGTCGCGGTGGATCAATCATTCCTACAAGACCTATGAACACCAGTTCTTTTTCAGTCTCCGCGGCGGTGAGCTTGCCTTGTGGTGCACTCGCCGTTCGTCGATAGGCTACCCCCAGAACACGTAGTGCTTTCGAAGTCATGGTCTCATTTGCATTCATTATCGACTTTCTGACTTCCTGGCTCAGCTCTTCCTCCTCACCTGCTTTCAGGTATCGGGTTGAGAGATCAAGAATGATTTCTGGAGCTCCCTTTACGCATATGATGAATCCTTTCCCCTCTGGATGGATGGTTGACATCCTCTTCCTTTCGGACTCAAACGGAAGTTCTCCTACGCGTTGGCGCGTCGTATCTAGCTCCTCCTTGTTCACGCCTGCTTTTGTCGCTGCTACAAGTATCGCAGCCTCCGTAGTGTCTCCCGTGACACGCCAAGACTTGCTTTCGTAGATGAGTTGCGAGTCGTTGCAAAGTGATCCAACAGTTAGAAGTTTCATCAGGTTCCTGTCAGTGCTAGGATTGATTTTCCTGCTATCGCGCAGAAACTCGCCAGCAGGCGTCACACCAACCCCGGTCACATCTATGAACCCGTCTGCAGTGAAGATTCTTTGGACAGTCATCTCATTTCTGGTCAAGGTTCCCGTTTTGTCCGAACAGATCACAGTGGCGCATCCAAGGGTCTCAACAGCTGGTAGCTTTCTGATGATGGCATTATGCCTCGCCATGCGGCGCATCCCTATGGCAAGCGATCCTGTGACGACAGCGGGCAGAGCTTCCGGAATGGCTGCGACCGCGAGACTTATGGCCCATATGAACATGCCTAAGGGATCAAGCTCACCTCTAAGAAAGCCGAATGTGGCCACAGATCCCACAACAAACAAGAACGCTATTCCTAGCCACCTGCCCACTGACCGAAGCCTCTCCTCAAGTGGAGTTTCCCTCTTCTCGGATTCTTCCAGCATCGTTGCTATCTTACCGAATTCGGTATTCATGGCTGTGGCGACCACGACGGCCTTGGCCCTTCCATAGGTCACAATTGTCGAGGAGAATAGCATGTTTTTCCTATCTTGAATCTGAACGTCTCTCTCAAGTGTCTTGGCGGCCTTCTCTACCGGCGTCGACTCGCCCGTCAGGACAGCTTCATCAACCCTTAGATTCGCTTCTTGAAGTATCCTCGCGTCGGCAGGGATCTTGGTTCCCGCATCCAGGACTAGAACATCACCGGGCACAATCTCCCTGGATTCGACAACCGACTCGACGCCGTTCCGCAAAACCTTCGCCTTCGGGGCTGCCATTCTCTTTAGAGCTTCCATCGACTGCTCTGCACGGTACTCCTGACTGAATCCAAGAGCAGCGCTAGCCACGACAATGATGAGTATGACAACCGAATCCAGGGGAAACTCATTCTTAGCCAAATCAACGGCGCCGGATATTATGATCCCTATGATCAGAATTGCCATCAGGAGACTGGTGAACTGCTTCAGGAACAGCTTCAGTGAAGATCGCTTTCTTGCAGATATGATCTCATTGAACCCATACTCCCCAAGCCGAGTCCCAGCCTCCTCTGTCCCCAATCCCTTCTCAGTGCTGCCAAGAGCTCTGAGAACATCGCTAGAACCCATCAGATGCCACTTCGCCTTTTCCTCCAAGGCAGCGCCTTGTCGTGCGGCAATCTCAGGTTCCTTAGCAGGCATTCTAGTTTCACACACCTAGCGGCCAGCAATGAGAGTGGAACTAATGTATCCTTCTATGCTAGTCCACCATGGATAAATGTGTCGACCAACGTCAAGAGAAACATGTGCGTCAGGCTTTTTAAAATCTTGTTTTGAAGAGCTCGTCTTCTGTGGTTATCAGTCTTAGGAAAGCAGCTGTCTTAGCGGCTGCTGACAAACTAGCACAGGGCCTAACAGAAAAAGCGAAGCAGTGTGCGCGCTAATTAGATTCTATGACGAATCTTGTTCGCTAAGCCAGTCCCACTCCCCCCGAGAATGTTTTGATATTAGTATATTAGTGACAAACCACACAATTATCACAGTCACCTCAAGGATCCCGGGAGAGCAGTACATAGTAAGGTTTGCCCGTCACACTTGCATTGGGCTGATGCCAGCTACGGCGGCAGAGAATTCGGACCGAAAGTCCATGACACGGTAGTCACGTCCCTAAGAGAGATAATGAGTTCACCGTAAAAGAGAGATTGGAACAGTCAGTCCACGGACAGTCTTCTCCTATGAGGAACACGTGGACTCTGAGATTGCCCGCCCCTAGCAGAGTTCCATTAGACGAACAGAACAGAGTTGCCTGCTGCTTTGAAGGGGAAATCGTCTAGGCTTTCTGGTACCTAATCGTGATTGCCCCCGTCGGACAAGAGAATTCGCAAGCAGTTTCCCTGCATTGGCTGCAAAGTCGCTGATCAGTCAGTACAGCCCTGCCCCCAACTAGTTTCAGCGCGTTCTTTGAGCAGTTTCTTATGCATTCTCCGCTACCAACGCAAGTGTCAGGGTCTATCACAGGTATTTTCATGAGTTTAGCCATTCTGTTTCCCCTACCATCACAGACGGTAGCTTTGAATTCCTTAGGGACGCCTTATGAATATATCCTTTTGCTAGTTCTTGGCGCGAACAGACGATTGGTCTCTCATCTCTCTTTAACGCTTAACGTTGTGTAGGTAACACGTACATCACTCATCGCCAGCAGAAAAGCAAACTCGAGAAAGGAGGGCCACGGCGGCTTGACTCTGACACCGCCATGCATTACAGGCTTTCGATCGCTTTGCACGCAACCTTGCGGGGATAGCCTTAAACCCCGCGCCATCATCGGAGGATTTCCGATCCCACGCGAGCAACAACGCCAATATATTTGTCAGGCTAACGTCTGGAATGCGCCAGTCCTTCAAAACAGGAAACAATACCAGAAAACCAAGCGGCACATGGAGCAGACGTACGCTCACACAGTAATGAAGAAAGACAGTTGCATAGAAATAAGAAAAGCCGGTACCTATTCTCTATTTCTTACTCGGCTTCACCGCAGTCTTCTTCGCAGGCTCCTTGTTGGCTTTCTCCTTCTTTTCTGCCCCCTTCTTTGCGGATTTGCGGCAAGCTCCCGTTGGACACACGTCGACACAGGCCCAGATATCCGTGCATTTCTCGGGATGTGCCAGAACTGATTTCTCTTCACTATCCATTTCGAGAGCGTTGTTGGGGCAGGCCTGCACACAAGCTTGGCAGCCAATGCAGGTCTCCCTGTCAATTTCTGGTGGGATACGACATCACCTTCCAATCCATCTGTGTGATGATACCTCCATCATCGATCATCTAATAAGACTTTCCTTGTTACGGGAATGAGAGTGGAAGAGTCTGCACTCCTCTCTTGCACACATCTGATGCGAGTCGCAGGAGGTCACCGATTAACTCGCTGATCCCTCTTCTTCACATGATCCCTGATGAGTCTCTCAAATTCGTCTTTCGGCACAACTAAGCATCTACGGATTCCCTGGCGTACCATGGTGGCCTTGAGTTTTCCGCGCTGGCACCAACTGTTCAATGTTCTGCGTGAGATGTGCGCCATCCTCGAAACATCTATGAGCTTCACGCCTTCGCTCTCAATTCTCCTAGTCTCTTCTCTCTGTTGCTCTGCCTTCCGCAATACTCTCTCAAGTCTTGCAATTTCGCTTTGCTGAACCACAAGATACTTTAGACTTCCTTCACGCACAAAAGCGGTCTCAAGTTTTCCTTGCTGATGCCATCGCAACAGTGACGGATATGAAATGCCTAACATTCCAGCTAGATTCATGAGTCTTACTCCATGTCTTCTGATCCTCTTTGTCTTATCTTCCTCTATGAGAGCTTCCTGTTCGACTCTTTTGGCTTCATCCACCGGGATATAGTACCAAGATAGCGACGATTTGCCCAGGGCCAGTTTCTTCCTGAGATGTCTTATCCTTCCAGATTTGATCCATCTCTCCACGGTGAGATAACTAACGTTTAGCATGCGGGCAACTTGGCCGGTCGTCAAATAGCCTCTTCTCTCGCTTCTACACTCATCTACTCTCTTCAACCAATCAACAGCCTTGTACGAGAACTCAGCGATTCCTGCATCAAGCAACGCTATTATTCCAAGTTTCCGAATATAAAGAACAGTAGGTCCATTGCTGCGGACACGTACACGTGTGCTCGCTGGAGCAAGGCACTCAACAAAGCCCTTTGCATAACCAATGAGAAACAGATATCTGCTTTGGGTGATGCTCCATTTCCATTGACCGATTGCGCCAAAGCACGGTTTTTTCTCGCCTTTCTCGACACACACTTGGCAATTTCCGTCTCCATCAATAAGCCCTGCAATAAAAGGGATACCACACTCGACACTCGCCAACTTGTTCTCTTCAAGAAATCTATTCACTGCATCTGGGCTGTCTCTGAGAGCACTCTTCCTTGGAAGAAACTGAAATAGTGCTTTTGAGTAGGTTAACACAATCCACATGTCTTTCCGCTTGTCCTTGTGAATTTGCGGGTTTGAAGCGATTCGTCTCAGCAGTCCGGCTATCCTTCGAGCCAGCTCTAACTCATCTATGTTCAAACAGAAGCCAACGCGATACGAGTGGGACTTCCTCCTCATCGTTTTCTTGCCCAGATGGGAGTATCCGTCTGCAATGTATAACCCAAGCAAATAGGCCAACTCTTTCTTGGAAAGGGCAGTAATGTTTAGGCAGCGCGTTGGACACATATGTATTCTCACTCGTTTGCCCCGGTAGTAACCTGTGCCATAGAAAAATACGCTGATCATATGATACAAAGACCATGAGAACTATGGCAACACATGAAAGAGCATAGTGCCGATAGCCCGATGGGTGAATCCAGGGTGAGTAGTCAATCTAAGACGACGATAGAGTTATCGATGGAAACTAGGAATCGACTGAAGGCACTAGGCAGAAAGGGTGAAACATACGATCAAATTATAAAGAAGCTTCTGAGGCTGACCAAACAAGCCACATGAAGATGGCCCTACAAAACAGGGTCTTCTTGACAGTGCACAAAATGCTGAAGACCTAATTCGTCAAAATAAATAATCGAGACCTCAGAGCATAAAGGAGACGGATAGACGCAAGCAACCAGAAGACTAATCGAAACCTCAAAAAGAAAGGCTCTTTGACATGTAGCTAAACCAGGATAGTGTTAACTTCTCTTTCAGCTATGCATGTTTCCCCGTCGATTTCTGGCGGCATGTAGAATCACCTTTTGCTTCCAAATCTCTGATATCAGTCGCTCTTATTATAAGATTTTCTTCTTTTTTTTGGATGCCTCCAATTCAGCCTCAAGACAAGCGGGATGGTTTGCACAGGTTTAAAAAGAGACGCCGGGAAGGTGAAGTGATGAACGAGGTCCGTAATTATGTCTGATATCTTCATCTTGCTTTCGCTCTTATCTGCAATTCTAGTCGGGTTCTCAGTTGCCATGGAGAGAAAGGGCCTCTCACAGCTGCCTGAAATAACACCTGGAAAAATCGCGAGGAATCCAATAAGAGTGGTTTTAAGCTTGATTCTCTGCAAGCTTTGGATCGTCGGTTGGATCATCGCACAAGTAGGCTGGGCTCTTTGGGTTCAAGCGATTAATATAGGCGACTTCAACGTGGCGAAAACACTGAGCAGTCTCAGCATAGTTGTTGCCACCCTGCTATGTGTTCGTCTATTGGGCGAGAGACTTAACCACATAGAAAAAGCAGGCATCATTCTGGTTACTTTGGGAACGCTATCCGTATCGTTGGAGTCTCAAGTAACGAAACCAGGATTCGTAGACTACAATGCGTTCATAGCTTTCAATGGAATCGCTTTGGGGTTCGCCTTTTCCCTCATGATAGCAAGCGGCATTAGGAAGAAGGAGCAGGGAAGACCAATCTGGGAAGTCTCGTCTGCTACCGCAGCGGGGATTTTCTACTCAGTATCCGCGCTCTTTCAGAACCTTGCCAGTTACACGACTCCGAGTGGTCAGGCAGGGTTTAACCTGTTCTCAATTCAGAGTTGGCTGGCGTTTCTACTGAATGCTCCATTTATCGTTGGCTATCTGATCATATTGTTGGGATTCTTTTCAATTCAATCAGCCATGAGTCGCGGAAGAGCTTCTATCGCATACCCCATCTCAACATCACTTGGCATAGCTATACCAGTCTTGGGCTCAGCGCTAATATTCGGCGAGATGCTAGTTGTGCCCATCGATGGAACCGTCCAGTTCCCGTTATCATATCTGCGTCTTATCGGCACCATTCTGGCAATAGTAGGTGGCGCTCTGATCCAAACTCACTCTTGGAGGATGTTCGGTAGAAGAAAAGGCGTAGGAACTGCGGTCACCAAGAAAAGCGGGGAGAAACAACCTTCATAATGAAAAGAAAAACTGGCAGCCGTTGTTTAGGGGTTTTGTTCCCCTTCTTCAACCCAGTCAAGCCTCTCCTCGCGCGGCAAGTTGGAAACGTTTCCTGCTCATCAACGTTTCTAGATATCGTATCGCAGATAGGCGGTCTGATGCCTTCATCGATCGCTCTCCTGCGCAGCTTCCTGATCATCACTGGTGTATCTGTTTTCCCCAGACACTTGTCAATTCAGCCTCCAATAAGTGTGATATTGGTTTCTCCACTGTTATGTTGATTGTCTGCGCAGAAATGTGAGAGAATGCTTATATCCCAACGAAAGTCAATTACGCGAAAAGAGTAACTGTCCTCATTCCATTCTGCTTGAATGATAGGGTGGGATCACAAGATGAGCGAGAAATATGACATCGCAGTAGTGGGAGCGGGAATCTTCGGCGTGGCGTCGGCATATTACTTGCAGAAGAATAACCCAGGCAAGAGAATACTCCTCATCGACAGGTTGGCCGATGCAGGGCAAGCAAACACGGCTATGAGCGCCGCGGCCGTCAGGAATATGTTCTCCTCAAGAACAAACCAGATCCTGACTGATACAACGATCAGTTACTACATCAATATTCAGGAGAAGTTGAAGTTCGATCTCGACCTTCAGCTGGTGGGATATCTATGGCTTCTGACGCAGAAGCAGCTCGACAACCCTCTTAACAGGAAATGGATGGAGAAAATGGATGCAAACAACATCAAGTACGCTCTTTATGAAGGAAACGAGTTAAAGAAGAGGCTCCCAGAGTTGAGTATGAAGGTCTCAGATGACGAAGAAGCGAAAATAATGGGTTTAGAGGATGTCGCCGCAGGGCTCTATGGGCCAAAGTGTGGCACTTGTGATCCGAGCAAACTTGTCGCCTTTTACAAAAATGAATTTGTGAAGATGTCAAAAGTAAAACCAATGTTCAGCACCGAGGTAAAAGGGCTGATTCTGGAACCGACAAACAAGCTTGGCGTTCCCGGTGAGCCGTTCATATGGCAGGACTCAACCGTAGTCGGAGTGAAAACAGCGAAAGGCGAGATCAGGGCTGATACTGTCGTCATGACCGCTGGAACGTGGGTCAATCAGCTGACCGATCCGATTGGTGTCGACGGCCGCGTAAAAGTAAAGAAGCGGCAGCTCTTCAGAGTTTCAACGGAAGCAAGTAAGGCACTGAAGTCAATTCTGAATGCAAAGGGATTCAATAAGTTCAACCTACTCCCGTTCACAATCCTGCCGAGAGGAGTCTATCTGCGCCCCGTAAGGCAGGAAGAATCATTCTGGGTTGGGTGCGCAGACAAGCTAAACCGGGCTTTCAAGTATGTGCAGACAGAAGATGACTGGAAGAGCGAGAACACGTACTTTGAGCAGAGTATGTACCCCGTACTGTCAAAGTACCTGCCCGCTTTCAGGGATATCAGACCAGCTAGTGGATGGGCAGGCGCCTACGCATACAGTTATGATGCTGTTCCTTATGTCTACAAGGAAGCGGGAATGATCTTTGCCACTGGCGATAGTGGGTCTGGAATCATGAAGGGAGACGCCCTTGGAAGAATGGTTGACGCCCTTTACAGAGGAGAGAAGGTGACTACTCTCTATGACGGAGTTAAGGTCGACACCGATACACTCAGTGTAGGCAACCGCAAAGTTGAGAAAGAAGATGTGCTGATCTGACACCTTCAAATCACTTAAAAGGAGAAAGAGGAAGAAGAAAGCAACAATGCCCAGGCATCACATCCTCAAAATGCCGGCAAGTCATCCAGGATCTAGGTGGGCTAGCTAGATTTCTTTGCCCACTCGCCTACCCCAGTGACGTTCGGGTCATCTATTTTGACGTAGCCGTCTTGTTGAAGTTCCTGTGAGTACCTTCTTGCTATAGCTATTGGCTGACCTATTGCACGTGCTATTTCGGTGAAAGACAGAGTGCCCAGATCTTTGAGGATGGTGAGTATCTTGTATTTAGGCTCCTTTGACATGACTTTCACTATTCTGGCAACCTCGGCCTTCTTTTCGCTGAACTTGTCTTCAGTCTCTTCAACTATGCTCTTCAAATCTTGAACTTCTTGCTTTGCTCTCTGGTACGCTGTCTCCAGTTCTATTGCTCTGCTCTTGGCCTTCATCACATCCACATTTTCAGTTCTGATTCTATCAACTTCCGATCTAAATGATTTGTTCTGAGTTTCAAGATCGCCAGCTCGAACCTCGGTTTCTGCGAGTTTTCCTTCAAGCTCGATGATTCTACCGTTTAGCTCCTCCGCCTTCTTCCTCTTTTCTTCGATGTTGTCCTCATACGCCTTCAGTCTAGCCTTGATCTCGCTCGTCTCGATGATCTGCGATCTTAGGCGTTCGATCGTCTGCTGCTGATTTTCAAGCCTCGCCTTCAGTTCCTTAACTTCGATGCCTGTTTTCGCACCACTGGCAGCCTCATTGAGTTCTTCTTCAAGCCGGACAACATTGCCCTGAAGTTCGCTCATCGTCGCCCGCTGCTCACTCATAATTGTGTCACGCTTCGCAACTTGCTCCTTGAGCTCTCTCACTTGCTTCTCGTTAATGGTCAACTCGTCTTCCAGGCTTCTTCCATGGGCGCCATATATCTCAGCTTGCTCTTTGAGAGAAGCTAGCAACCTGTACTTTGAGTTTGTCAGCTCCTCTCTGAAGCCCTTGAATTTCCCCACGAGGTCCCTGGAGAAGGATTCGAGTAGTGTCTCTTCGAGCTTCTTGACCTCGGCGACAACTACCTCGGAAATAGCATTCTCGACAAGGGGTGCAAAGGCCTTCATTCTCAGCCTCTCAGTCAGCTTCCTGGCGATCTCGGTTCTCAAGTCGACGAGCTTGCTGCGGAACTCTAGTAGCTCGGAGGACAGGCTTGCTGCGATGTTTCTCTCAAGCGATTGGACGGTGCTCGCCATCTCATCCAGTTTCTTAAACATGTGCTCAATGCTCGGTGTCGAAGCTGCAGGTTCTTGCTCTTCCGTAATCTCTTCAGAAGTGGCTACGGTTGTTCGTGAGGCAGACCCCCTCTGAGGAATCGGGACCGACATTTCGGCAGCCTTGGGTTTTATCCCTTCAGCAATCGGGCCGCCAGTCGGAGCTAGAATAGTATCTACTTCCTTGGGTGTGAGCCCCATTTCGCCGAGCAGGTTCTTAACAACCTTTTCCTGCTCTTCTCTCAGATCATCAGCCACCTTCTTTGATTTCTCATCTTCCTTGTCGGACAACTCTCAAGTCACCCTAAACCACCAAATTCAAAATACGCTCTGACTCCCGGAGAACTGGTCGTGCAGTCCGGGAGCGCCCCGTATAATATTCTGCGTGGATTTCCTTATCAACCTTTTCTAACTATGCGTAGCTGAAGACAATCTATGATGCGAATCGGTCCGCGGATCCTAAAGGATATCGCTAGAGCGATATCTCCAACCCATCTCTTGCAAGGATCACATTTCCCGTGTAGACTCTCTTAGCTTGGGCAACTAGGAGCTGTTCCTTTCCCTCGTTTACACTGCTCCAGTGGAAAAGAACGAGTGTTTTTACGCCAGCTTCCTTCGCCACGGTTGCTGCTCCCACAGAGGTCGAGTGGTTGCTGCTCTTTGCCTTCTCGACCATTTCCTCAGGAAACGCAGAATCATGTATGAGTAGTTTGCAGCCTTTCGCCAGTTTCGAGACGTCTTTCGACGGTGCCGTATCGCCAGTGTAGCAGAATGAAGCTCCATCTCTCTCAAAACGATACGCCAATGTGGTCGGATTATGGATCGATTTGGTCGTTGAAACCATATTATCGTACTTGGCGCCTGGAGCCAGCTCCCTGAACTTAAGTGGGAACGTCAATGAGTCAAGCGGCGTGTTGAGGATCCTAAGAAGAGACATGACGGTTTCCTCAGTTTTCTCAGGGCCAATTATGGAAAGGGGCTCCTTCCTTGACTCCCTTAGCCACATTGCCCATATTAGACCAAGAAGACCAGAAACATGGTCGCTGTGAAGGTGAGTAAGAAAAACTATCTTCAGCGAGTCAAGTGACCCCAGTTTCCTAAGAAGAGACTGAGTAGCTCCCTCACCACAATCGAAAAGTACATCACGATCGACCAGAATTGCGGGAAGAGAACGATCAGGAGAGATCGAGCTTCCACCTGAGCCAAGTATAGTTATCTTCAAAACCAATCATCCTCTCGCAAACACGTACACGTTGACTAGCATGGCCGGTTTCTAATCAACCTTTCGCTAGATTAGTCAAATGTTGAAATGCAGCAGTGATAACGTTTATCACTTTACCTGACCATTCTAATTCATCAGACCATTGAATCGATTCTGCTTTACGGGCAACTTGGTTCATCATGCCATGGGAGAAGGGACACACGGGATGGCTAAAGAGAATGAAACCAGCGGAAAAGAGACCGTGATTGTGGTCGGCTTCAACGCTAGGCCCATAGTGTCATCCGCGAAGCGGGCGGGCTTCAAGGTTCTCGCAGTGGACTATTGGGGAGACACCGATCTCGTTGCCACAGCAGACGACACCGAAACTGTACTCAAGCAGGTTCCTGGAAAGCGACCAAGAGAAGAGTTGAGGAGGCCTGCGTCTGATCTCCTGTTTGATTGCGTCGAGAGGATTGCCTCCAGACACCGTGGAGAGGCTGACTTTATCTTGGTGGGAAGTGGACTCGACGACCGCCCTGATCTCTGGCTAGAGCTTGAAAGCACTGCCCCGATACTCGGGAATCCCCCTGCCACTTTAGCCAGAGTCAGAGATCGTTTCCAACTCTATGAAACAGCATCGAGGCTCGGCATAGCAACTCCCACTACTTTCAAAGCTTCAAGCCTCAAAGAGACGCTTGACTTCGCCAACAAGATCAGGTATCCCGTGGTTGTGAAACCTCCGGGAGGAGGCGGGGGTCTGGGCATACGATTCGCAAAAACAGAGTCGGAACTTAGAAAACTCTACTTGACTGAAATGAAGCCACACTTTGGCGATACCGTCTTCCTGCAGGAGTACATAGAAGGAGACCATACAAGTGCATCTATAATGGGTAACGGCAGTAGCTGCGTCGTACTGACCGCAAATGAACAACTGATTGGATTGGGCGAGCTTGGAGCCAGTGCGCCTTTCGTTTGGTGTGGCAATGTTGTCCCATTAGATCGATCTCCAAACAATAGGAAGGTTAGGGCCATAACTGCAGCCGCAAAATCGCTCGGGGAGAACTTGAAGCTCTATGGTTCTAATGGCTTCGATTTCGTCTTGAGACGAAGAGATGAGACTCCAGTAATAATAGAATGTAACCCTCGTTTCCAGGGCACGCTCGAATGCGTTGAGATGGCCACAGGGATCACTCTTGTGAATGAGCATGTCAAAGCATGCAGAGGCGAACTCCCAAGAAAGCTACCAGCACCAGAACGGTATGTCGCCAAGATGATACCTTTCGCCAAAGAAAGATGTATGGTCGGAGACCTCAAAAGTATCCAAGGGGTGGGCGATGTGTCACCCGAGGGCGTGATATGTGAGCGCGGTGATCCGATCTGCACTGTTCACGGAACAGGGGAAACAAGAGATGAGTCCATGAAGAATGCGAGAAAGTCAGTAGCAGAAATCTACAGAAGAACAACAGTGCAGGGAATCTTGGAGAATTCCGAGGAATAGATGAAAAAGAGGCACAAGCGCAGTCCCCGTCGTGCTCACGCAGATATTTTGACGTTTGAGAACCTGATGGATGGCGTGATTGTGACTCTGTGCCTGAGCTCATCTTCGTAGGTTCTGACGTCGTTACCTACTTCATTTACGTTCCTCAGAAGCTGCACTATGTCTGACCCTATCATGGCTTCCTTCACGGGGTATTTTATCTCTCCGCCCTCGATTTTGAACGCTGTTTGGACTCCAATTGAAAAGGCCCCTGACACTTGATTGGAAGTGTGAGCACCTATTACGGTGTATGCGAGTACTCCGTCTTCAACTTCTGATATTAGCTTCTCAAGGTCCTTAGTTCCGGGTCTAACTACGATGTTGCTTGTCTCTATTATTGGTTCAGAACTATAGGTTCTGAGTCCCGTGACATCCTTTCTTGTTGAGTTACCTGTGCTTTTGGTGTTAGCTTGATTGGCCCAAAGTGAATCATAGAGGAAAGAATTGATGACTCCCTTCTCGATTAGGCGTGTGTTCTTTCTTGGGTTGCCTTCATCGTCGAATGACTGCGAAGCGAATCCCTTCTCAATTACGCCGTTATCCTCAATCGAGATGAGATCAGATAGAATCTTCTTCCCCAACTTACCCGCAAAGGGGGTTTTGTTCCGTTGAAGGTTGTCTCCCATAAACGCTGGATGTATAGTGTGTGCGAAGAGATCACCCACGGCATATGAGTGCAGCACTAGATCCATGCTTCTGGTCTCGATAGGTTTCCTCGCGAGCTGGTCCACACACAGCTTTGAGACCGTCTTACCCAGCTGCTCCACATCGACGTCACTTGAGTTCCTTGCAAGTTGCAGGTAGTCTACACCTGAGACATCCCCATCGCCCTTAGCCATAGATGAAACTCGAGCGTCGACGAGCGTCTCAGTCTCCTCAAGGTCTACACCAGCGCTATTTGCTATTGCCCTATTGTATGTAATGTACGTGATTGTGCCACTGCCCGATTCTACGCGTTTATCGTAGTTTCTCATTGCTTCGGCAAGGGTTCTTCCCTTGTCGATCAGCTCCTCTATTTGGGCGTTCCTAACCTGTTTGTCAGAGATTCCCCTGACCTTCTGGTACGTGCCCTTTGCTGGAAATGCCTTGAACCTTGGATCCTCTTCCCTTGCCCGAGCGGTTCTCAGAGCTTTCTCTATGGTTTCATTCATCGGTTTTTCAGATAGGTTTGAAGTGCAGGAGAACCCTAGTTTCTTGCCCATTGCTACGCGAATACCCAAGCCTGACTGGACTTTGCGCTGGGCGAATGTGACTTGAAGTCTCTCAATGAAACATGCGGATATGACCCTTCGGAGTGCAAAGGCCTCAGCTTGCGTAGCTCCAGTCTTCTCAGCTCGAGCCACTGCCTTGGACGCGGTTGGAGCCAAGCCGAGGTAACTGTTAAGCTTGCTCTGCTCTCCGGGACCAGTTCTAGCTTTGATGTTCGCCATTCTGGTTCAACCTCCACCAACCACCACATTCTTCACTCTAACACTGGTGCTCCCATTTCCCAGGGGCAGACTACCCTATTCACGACTCGTCATTCATTTCTCATCAATGTTTAGCCAAGACTAGACTATATGTTTATCGCGATAGTTTCAGAGTGCGTGGAAAGTTGACTTAAATGGTTCTGAGCCTGAAGTCACTGGTTTTCTGCAGTATGTGAGACTGCACATGCATCACGAGACCCTCATGGATTCCGTCTGATCTTGGTCTACTTACGGCACCCCAATGGCAAGCGGGAAGCTTAGCGAGGAATACGGCATAGACAAGAGAACTCTTCGCCGCGGGCTAGTAAAACTGATTGGCGAGAGAGAATACAAAGGGATCATGGATCGAAATGTGAAACAGAGGAAGAAACAGGTTCCGCTAGAGTGGGCACTCAGAAGACTAAGGAACGCGGAGTTGTTAACTAAACTCAGTAACGAATATGGAGTAAGCAGGAAGACTCTGCGATCCGCCTTCCGGTTGCTGATCGGTGAAGGAGAATACAGCGCGATAATAGACAGAAAGGCTAGGAAGCAGGTTCCAATCAAAAAGGTGTTAAGGCGATTCAAGAGCGGAGAGACATTGAAGAGTCTTTGTATGGAATATCATGTCACGTGGGAAACCCTGAGGAACATTCTCACGAAGGCAATTGGTGAAGAAGAGTACCGGAAATTAGTTCCAATGCACAGGGGAGGAAGAGCGCGGAGACAACTTCCAGTTCAGGAAGTTTTGACGAGAGTCAAAGCCGGTCAGTCACTAGGAAGACTTGCCAAAGCTTACAATGTAAGCTGGCTGACTTTGAAGCGTAGGCTGGTAGAACTAGTTGGCAAAGACGGATATAAGTCGGCTAGAAAACGAACAACGCGAATCCGAGTGAAACCTCGAAGGGCCACAGTGGGATACGGCTCTCCTCTTGCAAAGGAAAATGGGGCTGACAGCCTTATTGAACTCAAGGTCAGAATGCTCCTACAGAATAACAGGGTTTCCTTCGGATATCGGGAAAGCCTAGTTGTCAGGGGACACTGCTATGAACCAGACTTCATGTTCGGTGATAGGACCATCGTTGAGGTCATGGGAGTCACGAATACTGAGTATTGGACGCGGTGCCACAAGAAACTGTAAGATTACGTCGGAAGTGCCTATAGAGTCATTGCAGTGATACCAGACTACTTAATCGACATAAGAAGCAAGTATATTCCAAAAGGAGTCAGCATGATCAGGTACAACGACTTCACGAATAACATCGAAAGATACATAAAACAATTAGTGAACAAAACTAATATCGACAACTCAGCCATTCACTGATGAACTGCCACTCACGCGTGGTGATTTCAAGCATCATCGACAGTATTGCTGCAGGGGCTGGAAAAGATCCCATATTCTTCTTCCGTTAGATCTCGACCCAGCTTGTCAAACCCTTTCCGACGTCGGATTTTGATTGGGGGAATCATACTGATGGGAGATTAGTCGGAGTTCCAGATGGGGCCCATAATATACCCCCTTGCCGAAGTAGAGCCTTGGTACTACCCTGCCTGTTTCAAGGAAATCGGTTGGAGGTTTCTCGCATGTTTCCAGTCTGGCGACCACTACTGCCCGCCGACAACAACATTTCGGATTCTTGTGCTACTCCCTCCATTACCCACGGGCAAATTGCTCTGTTCATTCTTACCACAGAATCCTATGCCAGCCACCGAGAAGTCTTTTCCGACTGCATCGATATTCTGAAGTGTCTCCAGAGTTAGTCCGCTCAATGAGACGTCGAGGAGCGGTTTCGTGACTTGACCCTTTTCGATCAAGAAGGCTTCCTGGGCTGAGAACTGGAACGATCCTATCGCGATGTTAACTTGGCCTCCTCTGGTTCCTTTCACATAAATGCCGTTTCTGATATCCTCAATTAGTTCATCAAATGAGTAGTCTCCAGGGGCGATGTACGTGTTGGACATGCGAGGGATCGGACGGAAGTGGTATCCTTGGGCTCTGGCTCCCCCGTTTGGTGCGAGATTTAGCTTAGCCGCGGCTTCCCTGTTCAAGATGTATTCTCGAAGTACGCCTTTCTCGATTATCGTTCTTTTCTTCGCTAGTGTTCCCTCAGAATCATATTTGAAAGACCCGAAGCCATCAGGGACGCTTGGATCATCGTAGACTGTCGCCACTTCTGAACCGACCTTCTGTCCAAGCTTCCCAGTCAGTACACTCTCCCCAGAGATTACAAAGTCAGCTTCAGCGGCATGTCCAAGCGCTTCATGGACGAAGACGCCTATGTGCTCGGGATCTGCAACCACGGTAAATCGGCCACCTGTTGCTTGCTCAGCTTTCAACAAAGCCGAAGCTTTGTTGGCAGTCTCCTTAGCGGTCGAGTCAAGGTCCTTCTCAAGAAACTTCTCAAATCCTCCCATAGCACCGATCCTCTTCCGGTACTGACGGATCTTGTCCCCCTCCTTAGCGACTGGAACGAAGACGAGTGATCCCCTTGAAGGCTCACCTGTGATCTTCGAGCCTTCGCTATTGAGAAAAATGGTTTTCCCATAAGAATCGCCGTAGGTGACGGAGGCGCTAGCTATACTTGGGTTCTCTCGGATCACACGTGAGAGCTTCAGCGCTAGACCAAGCTTCTCATCGATCGGGACATTGGCGAAAGGCGTCTTCGCCTTGGCAATAAGTGAGTCCTCAATCTTCCTCAATCGGGCTATCTTGACCTTCTCCTTGAGGTGCTCACTCGTCGCCTTAGCCATCTTGAAAGCGGCTTCGACGCCCCCCATGATCTCTTCGCGCGATATATCAGATGATGCAGCAAAACCCCAGGCGCCATTAGCGAGCACTCGAATTCCGATTCCCTCACTGTAACTTGAAGTTGCCTGGTCAATCGTTTTGTCCCCCACGACTATCGATGTCGCGCTCATCATCTCGATCCTCATATCTGTGTACTCGGATCCAAGCTTGTCGGAATAATCAAGAGCCTTCTCAGAGATATCAAGAACATCCAATACCTGTAGAACCTCCGAAAACAAGTCACTCAACGTAGGCTGATTTAGACCAGAATACTATAAAACACTTTTCCGAAAAACCAGTGAGAGCGTCTAGCCCCCTGCGAACTTTGCTGGGCATCTCAGAGTACGTTCATCGACTTTGAAAGCAAGGCCAGAGTCCCAAGAATCATGTCACCCTGGTCTCCTTATTCCCGTCCTCTCTCGGTAGACGTCACGGGGACGGTTAGCTAAGAAGTTATATAATCTCACCCGGGTTGTTCTACCTCTGGTGAGTGCGCCCCATGAAGATTGTAGCAGTAGGAACAAAGAATCCCGTGAAAACCTCTGCCGTAGCACACATACTTGGTAGGCTGTTCAAAGAAGAATTTAAAGTCGTTCGAGTCGACGTCGCTTCCGGCATACCAAAGCAGCCAATAGGGCTGAGCCAGACCGTTAAAGGCGCCCTGAACAGAGCTAGACAAGCAATATCGGCTACACGTGACGCGGAGTTCGGAATCGGAATAGAGGCAGGTCTAGTCAAGATGCCAAACACGATGACAGGTTACTTCGACATACAATTCGCCGCCATAATCGATTCGAGAGGCAAGGTAACAATCGGGTGTGGATCTGGATTCGAATATCCGCCGGTAGTCGTGAGAGAGGTTCTCGGGAAGGGTAAGGAGGTAGGCGATGTCATGGAGGCGCTGACGGGTATAGACAACATAGGGGAAAGGACTGGGGCAATAGGCTACCTTTCGCATGGCGAACTTGACAGATGCTCCTTGACTGAGCAGGCGGTACTGATGGCTTTCATCCCAAGGATCAACGAGAAACTGTATGGCGCGGGGTAACATGATCTGCTTGGTTCAAGCTACGGCTAGAACGGCAAACTCTGCAATGTCATCCCTTTTTAGCCCTCGCTCCATGCGGAAGCTATATACATAATTCTACATTCTTCTGCACACATCTACTTATCCGCAGACCGTTACCATGGCGGTCATTCCTTGCAGTAGAAGAGCAACTCGATCTCACGATGAGGAGATTCTATAATTGAAGTTCCCAATTAGGGCGCCACTCTATTGGTGCCACAACTGCAATGTCCCGATAGTCGATGCTGGGATCTGCTCGGCATGTGACGAACGAGGAGAGGAACTGCGTCTGTACCCGCCAGCAGACGTCAGACCAGCGTTCAGGAATGACCTGGAATTCATTCGGAGTGTAGTCAGATCACAATATGGGAAAGCAGCTGAGAAGGTTATTCCTCTCAACAAGATAGTTCTTCTGAATAAAACGCCAGCCATAGATCATCTTGACGACATTATTGTGGATGGTCACTCCATCGGCTCCATCGGATTTGACCCGTTCAGAATGAAGTGGCTCTTTAGACCCAGAGCCGAGGGCGCAAAGAGAATAGGTGACAGCGCAGACAAGAGATTCGTGAAGGTGAATTCAGGCGCTAGGCGATATGTGCGCAGAGAGCGAGACATTTTTTCATCAAACATTGCGGAAGTCGGACCAGAAGTCTCGAAGGGAGACTACGTGCTGATCTACTCAAACACAGGTGACATCATCGGTGTAGGCAAAGTCATGAAGGATATGAGAGAAGGAGAGTCAGCAGTAGCAGTCAGAGTATCATCTCACGTTGCAGGCTCCTCAGGTGTTGAAGCAGGTCACGAGCAAGTCTCCTCTTCACCGCACGAGGGCGGGCAGGATTGGCAGCAAGTGATAAGCTGCAACGAGGAAACCCTAAATAGAAGAGAGCAGAAAGCTAAGCGATTCATTGTACGTGCTGCAGCGAGGAAGAGCGATCTGCCTAAAGCGATATCTTTCTCAGGTGGAAAGGACTCGCTGTCAATGCTTCTATTGTCAGGTGACATAGTCAATGGTCCAGTCGTCTTCATAGACACTGGATTGGAGCTTCCTGAGACAATAGAGCACACTCATGAAATAGTACCAAAACTTGGTTTTGAGCTGGTTGAGGAAAAGGCTGGCGACATCTTCTGGGAAAGTCTTGATGTCTTCGGTCCCCCTTCAAGAGACTACAGATGGTGCTGCAAAACCTCCAAGCTCTCCCCAATAGTCAAGCTTACGAAGGAAAGGTTCCCGAGAGGTTGCCTGATGTTTGTCGGCCAAAGGCGATACGAGAGCCTAACGAGGGCTAGGAGACCAGATATCTGGATCAATCCGTGGATACCTGTGAACGTTGAGGCTTCGCCCATAAACGATTGGACAGCGCTTCATGTCTGGCTCTACTTGATGAGAAAGAAGGTCACCCCAAACCCGCTTTACTTTGAAGGAATGGATAGAATTGGCTGCTGGCTGTGCCCAGCCTGCGAGATGGCTGAATTCAAGATTGTTGAGAACAAACACCCTGACCTCTGGGGCAGATGGAACTCCTTCCTCCGCAACTGGTCAAAAAAGATCGGATACGACGAAAGGTGGGTGACCCACGGTCTGTGGAGATGGAGGAAGTATCCAGGAAACATGAGAGACTTCATCACAACTCAGAACATAGACGTCACTCCAAAGAGAGCTGCCAACAAGGAGGAACCGCTGACGCTGACACTCGTGGGTGGCATGAGACCATGCGGCAGAGGAGGAATAAGCGTCGAAGGAGCATTCAACCGCCCGCCCCAGATCGAGAGTGTAGCTAACATACTTAACAGCGTAGGGATTGTCAAGGAGACCAAGGGAGCCATCAGAGTATGGAGCAAGGAAACCGAGATCTATCTCTTCAACGACGGACGGGCAGTAATAAACTCCTCCAACGAGCTGGTCGCAAGAAATCACGCGATGAAGCTTGCCATGGCAATAACGCGTGTAGAACGATGTATCAAGTGCGGCTCATGTGCTTCAATCTGCCCGACAGGCTCGATGGTGATCGATGCTGAGGGACCCTCCATAGACGAAGAGAAGTGTTCCCACTGTGGACTCTGCAATAAGGTATGCCCAGTTGCATACTTCGGAACGAAAGGGGGTGCGCGTTCAGGCATCTTCGGTGCGAAACTGCCTGCTGCAGTATAGGTAATCGGGAGTAGTGAGAAGAATTTCTGCAAACCCATACCTTAAGGTCTCCAGCCTTCGAGTAGCGCCACCATGATCGAGGAGCATGTTAAATCAGCGGTCGTCCCGGGGTTAAGCTTCCCATCTTCCTTTGATAGATCATCGTCTAGACTCTGTATCATTTTCTTTCCCCTATTAGATGTGAGACCCCCTGCCTCAATTATCTCCTTAGCTCGCTTTGATATGCCTTGGGCAGCAGACTCCCCACCTTTGCGAAGGATGAGCGTATCTGTTTCTCTTGAGAGGATCGTAAGGTATGTGTGAACTGTTGCAGTGTTGATGTCTTGGGTATCTTCAAAAGTCTTGGTGAAGGCTGGATAACCAACCTCGAAGGTTACCCTCATTCCGGTGACAAGTTCTTTGCTTATGGCATCCCATGGTGCACTTATCTCAAAGACCTTGAATAGACTTGCATTCCTCTGAATGATCTCGTCGCGAGATGCTTCAGAGTTGACATCAAGTTCTGGAACCGCGCGCAGACCGCCCGGTCTGGCAACCCTGATAGCCTCGTAGACGTTAACCGCATCTTTTGGTGTGGTCCCCCGCATCACGCGGTCGGCTTCTTGCCTTATCCCTCCAACAGTCATCATTCCTGAAGAAGAAGCCGCTCCGGCAGCCACACACAATGGTGCGAGAAGTAACACTGAACCGAGGTTGGTGTTCCCACCATGCTGCCATCTCTGGGTATCCGAAATCGCTTTCAAGATGTGCTTGCCAAGCTCCACTTCTCCCTCGGTCAGTCTTTTCAGACCAAGGAGGGCACCATTCAGCGCAAGGGTCGTCATAGCAGGAGTTATCGCCACGCCGCTACATAGGAAATGCTCATACCTAGTTTTGCTAAAGTCCTTGGTTCGGTGAACATTTCCAGGCTTCGGGAATCCACTCACTTCCAGAAGTATTGAAAGTGAGGCACTTCTCCCAATGTCATCGGCAAGGTCCGAGAGAACAAATTCCTGCAAGCCCGCAAACCCTCTCACTGAACGCTAGCATTACATTGGAGGCAATTTATAGCCAAATTCTACAACGATTTCAGACATCACACCATTGAAAATCATACTACCTCAAATGATTTAACATTTTTGCTGAAAGTGGACTGCGCGTCACCAGCAAAGCCAGCCAAGAAAGCTCTGCGCCTGGACTAATTCAGAGCCTTCTGATCGATTTAGGGCTCATCCTACGCATTGGCGCCTGACAGCGCGATTCGAGAGGAGAGGTAACTATTTATCGGGATTGATCGCCTTCGTTCCATCTGGCCCCATATGCTAGCCCTGGCAGTAGAAGGTCAAAACCATTCTCGGAAAAAGTGTTTCCTGAGGAGATCACAGTGGCCAAACTGGCAATAGATAGACTAGACGCACTGTTCAATCCAAGAAGTATAGCCCTCATCGGCGCTAGCAATAACCCGCTAAAGTGGGGCTTCATCATCCCCACAAATATCATAACAGGTCAGTACAAGGGAGAGCTCTTCTTGGTGAATCCAAAGGAGAAGACAATACTCGCCAGGCAATCCTATCCGAACCTTGCTGCCATACCCAGAGACATAGACCTAGCCATCATAGCGACTCCCTCCGGCACCGTACCGTCAGTAATGGAAGAGTGCATTGAGAAGCGCATCAAGGCTTCCATAGTCATAACAGCGGGCTATAGCGAGACGGGCGAAGAAGGAGCTAAACTGGAGAGAGAAGTGGTCAATATTGCCACGCGAGGCGGAATTACCGTTGTGGGACCAAACACCATGGGAGTCTACAGTGCTTCTACGAGTCTCTACGCGCTGATGCCCCCTGTCAGACCAAAACCAGGTGCCGTTGCCTTGGTCTCCCAGAGTGGTAACCTGGGAACCCAGTTACTCGACATGGGCGAACCTGCCGGCATAGGCTTCACGAAGTTCGTAAGCTCAGGTAACGAGGCTCAGACCACCACAGAGGACTATCTCGAGTACTTCGGCAGAGACCCAGAGACAAAGGTCATACTCGCTTACATAGAGGGTCTCAAAGGCATCGAGGGTGGAAGAAGATTCATGGAAGTCGCGCGAGAGATCACCAAGAGGAAGCCAATAATAGTCTACAAAGCCGGTCGTTCACAATCCGGCGCCAGAGCAGCAAAATCACACTCAGGCGCGATTGCGGGCTCAGAACAGATATATGAGGCAGCTTTCAAGCAGCTTGGAGTAATTCAAGCCTCGACCATAGGGCAACTACTTGACCTAGCACGGGGCTTCGAAGGATCGCCGCTCCCTCGGGGCAGACGCGTTCTAATTGAGACATGGGGTGGCGGTTACGGCGTTGTTACTGCAGACGCATGCGAAGAGGATGGACTGGAGGTAGCCAAGCTTTCACCGAACCTGGTGGCAGAGTTGGACAAGATCCTGCCGCCTTACTGGAGCAAGGGGAACCCTGTCGATCTCGTCGGCACGCTCAACAGGGATGCACACCTAAAATGCTTGGAGCTACTCGCCAAGAGCAGTGACGGCGACGCGACTATTGCGCTAGGCGTGATTGCTGGCGCGTCACGATTTGTCGAACTCATCCTGCAGTCGGGCAGTTTGCCGGATATCAAAGGCGGAGAGGAATTTGCCCAGATGTTCAAGAAAGGTGACGAAGACTCGGTGAATGAGATATCAAAACTCGTAGCGAAGTATGGAAAACCTATAGTAGCGGTCACCCTAACTTCAGGCGGCGGAGGGATAACAGAGGAACTAAAGCAATGGAAAAACATACTCGTTTACCCGACACCTGAAAAAGCAACCAAGGTCCTATCGAAACTATATGAGTACCAAAGATACCTTGACACGGAAACTCAGAGAAAAGGCAAAAACGCAAAGTCTAGAGGACATGCAAGGCTGAGTCCATCAGAAGCAAGCAGAAGAAAACCAAGCCAGAACCAGGAAATCTAAAGATTTAAGTATCCATAGAATGCTTAGCAAGAAACGAATCATCAGGCGGTGGAGTAAGCATTGCCAAAACCCCTCAGTAGAGAGGAAGCGAAGAAACCCAAGAACGCCCCGACAGCTCCAACGGGAAGAGGAGCCACGCTATTCCACTACGGCGTCGCGTTTTCTCTCATAGCATCCCTACTGATTATCGCTGAAGGCATCAAGATCATCATCTACTCGCCTCTGGCCTACCACATCCCGCTTCTTGCGGATTTCGGAGGGTACCTCAACCTCCTTTTCGGCATCATCGCGCTAATCGGGTTCATCGGCGTAACCTTGGCGAGCGGGCATAAGAAGGTCAAGAACATCAGCGCAGCCATGATTGGCCTCTTCTCCATCTTGAGCTTAATATTCTTCGGAGGAGGATTCTACCTAGGATTCATACTCGGTGTATTCGGTGCGCTCCTTACGGCGGCGCGGGAATGAGCAAGTAGTATGATGAGGCTGGGCAGAAGCGCATACACCATCCTTATTTAAGATTCCAGCCAACGTTTACAGTCCTGTTTTGGAACAACCGCACTGCAAGGTCATGATATATATGCAACGCATTGTTTAGGATTATGCCACGTTAGAAGAGGAGTGATGTCTAATGTCTCAAATCATCGTAGACGGCGGCGATCTTGCAAAGTCTAAGGGCGACTCGATGGCAAGATTAGCCGAGTTCTTGAACGGCATTCGTTCGCTCAAGGTACAGGCCAAAGTAGGTGGAAAGGGAATAACAATAACGCCGAAAGAGGCAACGGCAAAAGCCCCAACCAGGAAAGGATCGAAAAAGAAAGGCAAAAAGGCCTCTGGGGCGGAGACGGCGACCGCGGTCATCTCGAAGACTAAACTGAAAGTATACCTGAAGAGATTCATCAACAAGGAGGGGCTTAGTGACGGGATGAGGGTCATCTCCAGTGGACCTGACGGCTTCACTTTCCATGAGAAACCGATACTCGGAGAACAACTCGCGCCTTTGGAGGGAGAAGAGTGAAAACCTGCTCTGGCATAAAGGGCGGGTTCCTCAATCCTCCTTTTCTGATTCTCAGTCAGACAAGTTGAAAGCTTATTAGAGTTCTGTTACCTCTGCGGCTGATAACCGTTTAGGTCAACTTCTCCGCTTTGGCTCATAGCCTTGTTGAAGGGACTAATCACTGCTACACGTGCGGAGCGATCCAGGGTGAACCGCACCCTTTCATCTTGGGCTTTAAGCATGTTCAGACAAGCATTTACATGTCGATCTATTCCGCAGCATTCTAGGGTTTTCGCTTTCGGGTCTCGCATGATACACCCACACACCGCGCATACCCTAGAAGTGTTCCAAGGACTCACTTTGACGGCTTTGACTCCTTCCCAGAGAGCCTTGTACTCGATGAAGCCTTGTAGCCTGTGGAAGCTCCACGAGTTCAGCCTCCGCTTCAGCCTCTTGGAGCGCACGCTGATCATCTGGACCTTCCCGTTGAAACTGTTGACGCCTAGTGCTTTCCTGTTGATTGCCCTGCGGATGTGTCTAAGGTCTTCGAGAATAATGCCTTGCCCTCTGTTCTTCGCTTGCCTAACTATTGCTGAACTCACCTGATGCAGCATCGTGTTGACTTTGTTGTTCTGGTTAGCGAACCATCTTCTCTGGATCTTCGTCGCCACCCGCCTATCCTTAGCGTACTTGGATTGAGCTCTCCGCACCCGCTCAAAGTACCCTTGCCTAGCCTCTGAAACTCCTGACAAGTCGTGGCTTTCAACAGCCAGTTCTCCGCCTTCTCTTACGTAGGCTCCATCTATTGAGCGTTCATTCGTGTCGTACGCCACGTAGCTCCCTGGTTCGGTAATCTCAGCGGTCTTCGAGAAAACCACTGAAACCGTGGAAGCAGTCAAGGTCACTGAGCCTAACTTGAGCGCGGCGTCTGATAGGAACTGTGCCGCCCTCTTGTGGAGGGGGACGTAGAAGTACTCTCTGGGCTTGATCGGTATTCTCAGCTTGCCGTCAACGACCTTGTAGGCTTGGTTTCCCAGTTTAGCCGTGAGCTTCGTAGCTCTCGGCACTCGAGCGTTCTGGCGCCTTCTCCTCTTCGCTTTCCGGTAGTTCTTCAGGATGGCGGTGGCAGCCTCTGTGGCTGAGAGGCTGTACCAGGTGTGGAGACCGAAACCACTTAGCTGGTGGTAGACCTCGCTTTGCAGGCTGAACCTCGAGGTCACATTCTTCTCCAGGCCGACGCGGATGCAGCAGTTAACCATGGTTCTGAAGGTTTCTAGTAGGCTGAGAACACGACTTGTAGGCTCGTACGGTATCTGCACCGCTTTAATTGCCTGCATAAAACCAAATAAGCCAAAAATCTTATTTAAACTCACCAACCGCAGAGGTAACAGATCCCTTATTAGGTAGGATTGTAAGATCACAGCATGCTCCTAGATACGCGCGACGCATCTAGGCTTGCTAGAGGAGCCGTGTCGGGGAAGCGCACTCTGATGGCTACTCGGAAGAGGCGATTCACTTGCCAAAGGTAAAATGCAATGACATAAACATCTGTTATGAGGTTCAAGGTAAGGGGTATCCGCTTGTAATGATAATGGGGCTATCCGCCAACATGGACTGGTGGGATCCAAAGCTAATCGAGGAAACCTCGAGGAAATACAAGATAGCCATCTTCGATAATCGTGGCGCCGGGCGCACCGACGCACCCAAGATTGACTATTCCATCAAGATGTTCGCCGACGACACAGCAAAACTAATGGACAACCTGAAGATACAGAAAGCACACGTACTCGGCATCTCAATGGGGGGAATGATAGCACAGGAATTCGCTCTTACCTATCCACAGAGAGTTGAGAAGCTCGTCCTCTGCTCAACTAGCTGCGGAGGGATCAAATCAGTGCCTCCAGCACCCAAAATAATGAGCGTCTTAAGTGGCGGTGGAGCAAGGACACCAGAGGACCTGGTAAAGAATACTATCCCAGTCCTCTTCACTGAAGACTTCATTAAAGGCAATCCTGCCTTCATAAAAGTGGTAACTGAGCGACTTATGAAGGCGCCAATTGCGCTCGACGCGTATATGCGACAAGTAAAAGCGATTATGGCGTGGGACACGTACGCTCGGCTTCCGAAGATCAAAGCGCCCGCGTTAGTGATGCACGGTAAGAAAGATATTCTTGTTCCTCCAGAGAACGCTAAGATCCTAGCTGATAGAATACCAGGGGCAAAGCTTGCATACTTCGATAATAGCGCACATGCACTTTTCTCGCAGGAAACTGACAAGGTGATCAGCACTCTGCTTCAATTTCTTGCATGACTACCGCTCTGTTAACTCTTCGGGTGACAGTTGGTGCCGTTAGCTTCTCGGCCGTATGGTGGCCTTATTAGTCGAAGTACCCCCTTTTTCGGGCAAGCAGGCGGTCAAAGCCGTCAAGCAGAGCTACACGCCACCAACCGAACTACTCAGCCTCCTAGACGAGTTCAGAAAGATGGTGAACGACTGCATACAAATCGGTCTGGCTGAGAATGTTACGTCGATGAAGGCGCTCTCAAAGAAAGCATACCGTGAACTCGCACGATACGACGCGCCAACCTACTACCGTCTGACTGCGATTAGTAAAGCTACCGGGATCCTTCGGAATTATGGGCACGCGCTGAGGAAGCTGCAGAGGGTGAAGAAGCCCTATGCAACAAGGCTCATGCTCACTGACTGCTACGGCTTCAAGATAATTAATGGCGAACTCAGACTGCCCATCAGGGCAAGAGAGTACATCCATGTTCCGCTGAACGCCTACACGTTGCAGTCTATTGAGGGTTCGACTGTCCGTTCAGTCTGCTTGAGCGCCTCCGCCCTGTCATTAGCTTTCTCGAAGGAGGTTACTCAGGCTGAGCCTGCGGGTCTAATCGGGGTAGACCGCAACCTCGACAACGTAACCGCTGCATCCTCAAACGAAGGTGTGAGGAGGTATAACCTGTCAAGGGCAACCGATATCAAGGAGAACTGCAGGCAGGCCAAGCGGGGTTTCAAGCGAGGCGATTGCCGAGTCATGAAGCAGCTCTACTCCAAATATGGGCGAATCCAGAGGAACAAGGTAAACTGGATACTGCACAACACCTCAGCAAGCATAGTGGAGCAGGCGAAGGAGAAACAGTTCGGCATAGTCATGGAGGACATCAAGGGCATCCGAAAACTCTACAGGAAGGGAAACTGGCAGGGCAAGGACTACAGGGCGAGGATGGAGCAGATGCCACCCAGCTAACTCTTCAACCGAAGAGTTAACAGAACCCACGAGTACTCTCCTTTTTCTTTTGATCTGAAGCAGACGAATCCATCGTCGAACTCAAGTTCACATGTTTTGATGGCGGTATTACGCTGATCGTCTCAGTAGACGATCCAGAACATACTAGCCTTGGAAAGGGATAAAAGTGCCGCGAACTCATTGATGTGTTAAGCATGGTAGGAGATGTCTTCGGCAAAGTATCACGTGGGGGCGGTCACTGAAGTCCACGGAGTAAGAAGAGGTAGTCGACATGACAAAAGAAGTTAAGGTACTCATTACGGGTCCCTATCGAGTAGGAAAGTCAACCCTAGTCAGATCGATGACTAGTGGAAGGGCCATTAACATAGATCGACGCGGCACAACGGTATGCATGGACTACGGCTACATCGACCTCGACGGGATCAGACTTCACCTCTTCGGAACACCGGGACAAGAAAGATTTGCCATCATACGGGAAGTACTCTCCACGGGCATGAGAATATTGGTCATGGTAATAGACTCGACGAAACCAGACTCCATCGCGCAGGCAAAGAAGATCTTCGGTCAGCTAGCAATGAAAGATGTTCCGTGCATAATAGCCGCCAACAAGCAGGATTGCCCAGGCGCAATGACCCCCGCAGAAGTCCAGAGAACGATAAACCTTCGAATCCCGACTGTGGGCACTTCGGCAGTCTCAAGAGGCGGTGCACAACAGTTACTCGCAGAGATGTACAAAGCCGCTCTGAAAGTCCCAGCTTCACTTATGTCCTAGGGAGCCGACAAGGAGCGCTTCCTATCTCTTTCTTCTGGAGCAGTGGCAAGCGGGAATCGCAACCAGAGGATTTGATTGCCACGGTCATTCCGTCTTCAGGCGTATTCCCGTGCTGGCAATCTCATACTCGACGGGTTTGAGACTGTGCGTGGTTCCACGCATTTTCAGGATCTCAATATAGCGCTTTCTTTCCTCAGTGCCTTCACTCATGGTTCTCAGAGATATCACGCCATCTGTAAGGAACGAGTCAAACCCGAGTGGAACCCTGTGTTCAAGGCCCTGCACATTCTCTGATGTTAGGAGCGCCGTGACAAGGGCAGCGCCCAGAGTCCTGATGATCGTGGTGATGTCGTACCGCGTCTCGAACGGGTCCTTCCTACTCTGCGCAAAAGGAGTTACAGAGTCTATAACTACCCTCTTAGCATTGATCTCCATGATGTTCTTGTTTATCACAGAGATTAGTTCCCCAACGTGAAATCCCTTCGCACCTAGCGCAGTCTCGTCTCCAGGGATAGCATAAGTCATCTCGCGATCAACAACAACCCTAACTGGGCTCACGTCGAGAACACGCAGCGAACCCTCAGCATCACACTTCGCCAGGTCGAATCCAAGCTCCTTCGCATTCTCAAAGAGTATCTCCTTGGGCTCCTCCATAAGAGTGACGAGAACACCATTCTCCTTATGGTTGACTATCCCATCCAGCAAGAACTGCAGACCAAAGGTCGTCTTACCAGACCCAGGATCCCCCGACACCAGAATAGATCTACCCTTCGGATAGCCGCCATCAATTAGCTCATCAAGTCCCGGTACACCTGTTGAAACCCGCTCCAACTAGACGCAACCCCCACAACCGACGATAGAAGCGACGAAAAGATCGTTGCAGACATTAACACTAGGTAATTCATTAGTGACACCGATTATTTATGGGTTTCCTAAATCGGGATCGGGATCATTTCCTTCTTCTTAATCCAAAATGTGCAACGCCTACTGAAAACCAGCTGCCACTGTACGTGGTAATTGCAGACTCATGCGGCCAATAACGGAATACGAATAAAGGATCAGAACCCGCAAACATGGAGGCCCGTTTCTAATTCAAGCTCGGACGACAGGAAATTGGGGAAAAAAAAGGAGGGGATTAGACTTTTCTTAGCGGAATTGCGCAGCAATCAGCCTACTTTATACTGACAGCCTTGGAACCAGACCTTTTTCGCATGAACATCAGACCAGCAACAACAATGATGGCACCCAGTGCACTGACAATCAACAGCATCGTTGGTAGGCCGGATGGACTAGTTAGAGGCGACAACTCCACAGTGTAGGTATACGCTGGGTCGTCACACACATATAGCACGCCAGTCGCGGACCAGTATTGTGTCGCGTTCACTGGTGTCCTTGTCCCACTATCGACTTTCCAAACGGCCTTGACAGTGTACCCATCAGGAACTGCAAGTTTGAAGTACACCCAGTCTCCGAGAGATACCTTCGACAAGGTAACGTTGCGGATGCCGCCAGTGCCAGTCACTGCACCCGTGTGATCCACGAGTTGATCGGGCTCGCCAGTTCCATTGGTCGCAAAGTCAGGGACCCCATCCCAGCCATAGTCGACGAAGAACATTGTGCTACCGCCAAAGTGAGTGCTACCCTGTGCGCCACCCCCGGTGACATCAATCTGATGGGCATAGCTGCCGTAGTAGACTATAACACCGACCTTCTTCCACACAATCGTTGCGTTCTCAGGAACCTGTATTTCATACGTGTTCAATGACCATTGTCCACCACTGTCCGCAGTCTTGACTTCCCAGTTACTTGTAACCGCGAGTCCAAGGTAAAGTCCAAGCTCAGCAAAGACGTTGATATCATACTGAATGTTGACATACATATGAAGCGCATCGCTGTAGCCACTGATGCCCCCATGCCCAACTACTGCAAAGTCGACTACCAGGTCAATGAATCCTCCCGCCATCAGGAGGATGTTGTCAGGCGAGGTTCCACTTGTCTTCCATACGTCAATTTTGCCAACACATTTCACAACATTGAAACCGCCTTGGATTCCAGGTATGTTAAGATCCTGGAGTGCTGTGGATACCTTACTCCATACCGAATTGAGTGCGCCTTGTATTCTGTTTCGTAGCCAAGCGCTGAAATCCCACTGAACATGGTTTACAACGTAGTTTGTTCCTGTCCATGTGTCATTTGCGTCTGTGAACTTAATCGTCAGAGGATTGGCGCTACCAGTATGAGTGACAGGGTCTACGCTCTCAATTGCTGGGAACGGAATACTGAAGTTCTTCGTGGTTCCTGTCGGAATAAGCCATTTGGCGTCCCAACTTGTGCTAGAATTCCACTTATTGTAGAACACATTCGCTGTGCCATTCACGTCAATGTTTACGTCGATCACCAGCATCGCATTGACAGCAATGGTTGCCGTGACAATTCCTGTTGACGTGCTAACGTTTATGTCATGGGCCGCAACTGATATCTTGGCACCTATGTACAGCTTGTTGACGTTGATGCTGTAGGAATGGAAACCAGCAATGTTTGTAGTGATGATAACGTGTCCTGACGCGTTGATCCAGGCCATGAGAGTCCCGTTTACGTCATACAAGAGTGATCCAGGGATGGTCATAGCCATTTGCCGTTGAGGTGCCGCCTCATTCTGCTGTGTCGAAGTTGCTGTCGCTGGAGATGCGAACGCTGCTGTTGTCGCTAGAATTGCGATGAAGAGTGCTGCGAAGATAGCTTTACCATTCAAATGCTTTATCTCCCCACATTTCCATTTTGTTTCGCGTTGATCCCACTGTATGCCCACCGTCGCTTAAAAATGTTGAGGACGTAATCGGTGTATGAAGAATGTATATAAATGTATATTTTTAGAATAATGGCTATTTTGTGTGGCAAAGACTGCTGTAAAATATATATAAATGTATATCTGATATGACTTGGGAATGTTAGATCCCTAATGGAAAAGCTGTCTGAGAGTGGGGAGTGAGGTGGAGAACTTGGGTAATTTCCTGCCCGTAGAAGGACATCTCAGCCCCAAGCCCCAAGATGATGCAGACCAACGGTAGGCTGGACGTAGAAGCTGCGGAACGTCGAAGCCGATAAGATATTTAACGTGAAGGCGAATGATGTACATCTCTCATGAAGACGCACCTAACATCAGGCATCACACACCTGAGTATCCAGAGAGAATGCATTGCGTCACAAGTTGGCAGAGTTGCACACGAATTTCCTGAAAAGAGTTATTGGGTCAGAAATTCCCGATGAGATGCTCAGCGTATGGAGAAGAGCTATAGTCCGCGCGAGGCTGCAGCCATACTTGGCGTTGCAGTGCACACCATTCAAGTATGGGACAGACAGGGCAAGATACGCTGCGTCAGGCTACCTTCTGGCCGGAGGCGTGTTCCCGAGAGCGAGGTTAGACGCCTCCTGAACGTAAAGGAGGAGAGGAAAGACGCAATATATGCGAGGGTTTTCTCCAGCAACCAGAAGGGAGAACTCGAGAGGCAGGTAAGCTTACTGAAAGAATTGGCGCCCAGCGCGGTAGTGTACACCGATGTTAGATCTGGCTTGAATTTCAAGAGGAAAGGATTATTCCAGCTTCTAGAGGATCTCGTCGACAGGAAGATCGCCAGACTCTTCATTGCGCACGAAGACAGGCTTGCAAGGATCGGATATGAGCTCATATCATGGTTGTGCGAGAAATACGGCACAGAGATAATCGTCGCAGAGAAGGAGGTAAATCCTTCTCTCCGACAAGAGTATGGCAAGGATATGATTGCACTCAACATGGCATTTTCGGCGAAGCTTTTCGGGTTGAGGAGTCATAATACAGCTAGGATTCTTCGAGCTGTAAAGGACGCCATAGCCGAAACGAGGTCTTCTTGAATCGGAGATGAAGGTGCGATTCGCCAAGCCAGGATTATTCATAATGTGGGAGGGGGAATGCTAGATATATGAGAATTTTCGCATCACGCAAGGTTAGGATGGAGGCTATCGAAGATTCTGGCGTGGCAACGTCGTTTGACCGTATAACCGGCATGCCTCAGTTTGGGCTTCTCCTGCGGCTATTTACCTTGAAGGCGCTCAGCAGTCAGAGTGGCGGTAGAGTCATTGACATCGGTTGCGGCGGAGGGCGACTTGTCCTCAGGCTTGCGAAAAGTTATCCCTTTGAAGAAGTCATCGGTCTGGACCTGTCTGACAAGATGCTGAGGCTAGCTAGAAGGAGGGCGATAGATGCAGGTCTCGGTGATCGAGTCAAGTTCAAGGAGGGGAACGCGGAAATGATCCCATACCCCAGCGGATCGTTTGATCTGGTTGTGAGCACTCTGTCCTTGCATCACTGGTCGAGACCAGAGCTTGTCTTCGATGAGATTGCGCGGGTTCTTAGGCCTGCGGGAAAGTGTGTGTTGGGAGACATGCGCAGAGATCCCATGCCCGTATTCACGGGGCTTATGTGGGTTGTAACGCATTTCATAGTTCCACGCTCTCTGAGGCGCGCAGGAGAGCCTCTTGGGTCTCTGCAGTCAGCATACACGAAGGAGGAGACCTCTGCCTTTTTGCAGAAGTCCAAACTCGGAGCCTTCAGCAAGGTCACAACGGGACCATTCTGGCTAATCATCAAAGGAAGAAAAATGTGATGCGCGTAGCAGAACAGGCGGGTTGAAGTAGATACTCTATCTCAAGGTTCTGTCAAGTCTTCGGTTGATGACTCGACTGACTCGCATCGACTTTCAGGATTACCTTTCCTTCCGTTCCGAGGGTTCCTGTACCATCGCTTCACCTGCGAGTCCCTTCAGGCCGAACCACAGCCCTGCACCTGCTTCCACGTCTACACAGGTTCTCTCTTTCCCCTCCGCCTTCAGCTATAAAGCCACATACCGCGGAGCGAGAAGACTCTTAGACTCACTACCCCGTTCCCAACATATAAATCAACCATAGACTTTGCAGAGCCTATTTCAACAAAGAATTTATATAGAAGTATGATTCGCCTTCTAGGAAGGATGAATATTACCATAAGGTAACAAATAGCGTTGTCTCCACTGCTTAGAGACAGCGTTGAACTGACTCTATTTAGGGACTCGGCATAATCTGAACTTGTCACTAAAGTCAACTCTAAACCAGCAAGTTGTCTTGCCCTTAACGATGGGACATGTCATGTCGGAGGCGTTGACGGGTTTGGCGTCTCACAAGGATCAGCGTAGCACTTCAGGCAAGGAAAAGACCAAGATGCTAGGCGAGGCATCTGAGGAGACAAACACGCCGGAAGCCAGTGAAGCGCCAAGAGAGGAACAGAGCGCAACACCGACGACGCCGATCGCAGATCCCATGGAAAACGAACTAGAATTATTGCGGAAATCACTTCAGGAGGAAAAGGATAGAGCGGAACAATACCTTGTTTCGCTCAAGTACCTGAAAGCTGAATTCGAGAACTATCAGAAGAGATCCGCAAAGGAAATGGATGAACTCGCCAAGAGGGGAAGCGAGAGGCTTGCCCGAAAGCTGCTCGGAATCGTGGATGACATCGAGAGAACAATTAATGCATGCAAGGCTGTAGGCGACCAGAGCAAGCTGCTCGCTGGCGTCGAGATGATCCTAAAAGAACTCGTCAATACCCTCAGAAGCGAGGGAATATTCAAGATAGAGGCAGTCGGCAAGAGGTTTGATCCTCAACTTCACGAAGCTATCATGGTGAAGAAGACAGACGAATGTCCTCCTGGCACTGTGGTTGAGGAGTTGAGAGCCGGCTACATGTTTGATGGCAGAGTCATTAGGCCAAGCATGGTAACGGTGGCAAATCCGCCTGACCGGCAAGGCAGTCCTGAGCCAGAAAACAAGGTGAAAGGTGGGGGAGGGCAGAGGACAAGCAGTGGTGTTGACAAACGACCCCTCCACGAAACATAGAAGCATCAGCTGATGCCGGATACCTGCAATACAATAATGAATATCACGTAACAACTGTATCGGTTCATGGAAAGAGGTGAATAGACTGATGCCTTCCTCAAAAAGCGAGGCCTCTGAATGGCAGAAGCAAGAGGCGGGAAAGAAAGAGAAAGTCCTTGGAATAGATTTGGGGACAAGCAACTCAGCAGTAGCAGTCGTGATGGCCGGAAGACCAGTTGTTATCCCGGCCTCTGAGGGCGTGTCCGTTACAGGCAAAGCTTTTCCTTCGTTCGTTGCATTCACAAAGGACGGTCAGCTACTTGTCGGAGAACCGGCGAGACGGCAAGCTGTTAGCAACCCTGAGGGAACAATCTTAGAAGTTAAACGGAAAATGGGAACCAACGAGAAGATCAAGGTCTTCGGAAAGGAGTATACACCACAGCAGATATCAGCATTCATCCTGCAGAAAATGAAGAAAGACGCTGAGACATTTACAGGTGAGAAGTTCGAGAAAGCCGTAATCACAGTTCCTGCCCATTACAACGACAACCAAAGGCAGGCAACCAAGGATGCTGCCGAAATAGCTGGGCTCAAGACAATAAGGCTCATCAACGAACCTACCGCCTCAGCGCTGGCATACGGCGTGGACAAAGCTGGAAAAGAACTGAAGATCCTCGTGTTCGAACTTGGCGGCGGAACATACGACGTCACAATCATGGAGTTCGGAAAAAATGTCTTTGAGGTAAAAGCAACCAATGGTGACACTCACCTCGGTGGAACAGATATGGACAAGAGAGTCACAGACTATATTGCCGACATGTTCAGGAAAGATACGGGCATCGATCTGAGAAATGACAAAATGGCCGCGTACCGCTTGAAGGAAGCGTGTGAAAAGGCGAAGATAGAACTTTCCACAACCTTGGAGACAGAGATCAACTTGCCGTACATAACGGCTGACGCCACCGGTCCCAAGCACCTGAACTATAAGATGACGAGGGCCAAACTCGAGGAACTAGTGTCTCCGATACTGGAGAAATGCAAGGAGCCCCTTAGGCTGGCACTGGCCGACGCTAAGATGACTCCGCAGGACATTGACAAGATTATTCTCGTGGGAGGTCCAACCAGGATGCCCCTAGTAAACAGGTTCGTTGAGCAGATGCTAGGGAAGAGACCTGAGAGGGGCGTTGACCCTATGGAGTGTGTGTGCATAGGTGCCGCAATACAGGGTGCAGCTCTGGCTGGAGAGATAAGCGACATACTACTCTTGGACGTTACCCCACTATCGCTGGGAGTCGAGACTCTCGGAGGGGTTATGACGAGAGTCATGGATAGGAATACGACAATTCCTGCCAGAAGAAGCCAGATATTCACTACGGCAGCAGACTTCCAGACCGCCGTAACCATACATGTGCTCCAAGGGGAGCGTACGATGGCATCGGACAACATATCGCTTGGAGTGTTCAACCTCACTGGAATACCGCCCGCACCAAGAGGGACTCCTCAGGTTGAAGTCTCGTTCGACATAGATGCCAGTGGTATCCTTCACGTCACTGCAAAGGACATGGCCACGGGCAACAAACAGGAGATAGCCATAACCGCCTCCACGAAGCTGAGTCAAGAACAGAAAGACCGCATGAACAGAGAGGCTGAAACCTACGCGGAACAGGACAAGCAGAAGCGAGACGAGATCGAAACTCGAAACAACGCGGACTCCATGATCTACCAAGCTGAGAAAATGCTTCGCGACCTGGGCGAGAAGGTCTCCAAGGACAACAAAGACAAGATAGAGAAGGCCATCAAGGAACTTAGAGGGGCGCTTGATGGAAAGGACATCTCGGGCGTCAAGGCGAAAATGGGGGAGCTATCCAATGTGCTCCAGGAAGCTGGCGCAGCAATGTATCAGCAAGCGGGACAGCAGCAGGGACAACAGCAGCAGGGACAACGACAGCAAGAGGGACAACAGCAACAGCAGCAGGACCAACAAAGATATCCAGGCGATCAGAACAAGGGACAGAACAAGAGCTCACCAAAGGGCGGAGAAGACGTGGTCGACGCAGAATTCAAGGAAGTAAATGATGAGGACAAGTAGGGTTAGCTTTCCACTGCCTACCCTAGAATGCCACTCTTTTCTTTAATCAAAGGCTGCCATGCCCTACCATCCTTCGGCTTGTGAGATGATTTGCTGCTACTACAAAATTAATAGAAGACCTGTGTATTCTTAGGTACAGGACTAGGGCGAGGCAATGTCCGCTCTAAGAGGTAATTTGTATGAAATCAGCCACTGAGGTCGATGGGAGCGGTTTTCGGAGTCTCTTCGGATTGAAAGTGAAGTTGCTCTGCGAAGGTTTGAGGGTTCCCGAGGGTATGAATAAGGGAAGAAAAGCAGGCGCAGGACCCGCCGGAGGCATATACCTCCAGCTCAACGACACGTTTGGTGTCAATGCCCCCACATGGCCGAAGTTTGCCCAATACTCCTCGATGTCACTTCAGAGCGTTGGCGAGAATTCGTGGGTGATCAGAGACGGTCAAAGGGAGTGGAGGGTCAAGCCCTTGGAAAGACCCAAATTTTACGATAAGCTTACTAAAGACGGCATCCAGATGAGTAAGATAGTTCTGAGGCACAGCACCGACTGCATTGCCTCAACGGTACTTCAGACATGTGTCTACTGGAGAACAGGCGAACAGTGCAGATTCTGTGGAATCGAGTTATCCCTGAGAGAGAGCAATACTGTTGCCAGGAAGACACCCAGACAATTGATAGAGGTTGTCGACGAGGCCTTATCAGAAGGAGTATGCAAACATATCACGCTTACAACTGGGACTCCAACAACGGATGACAAGGGAATCAAGACTTACGCCGGAATGGTGGAGGCTCTGAAGGTTACCCAGCCTTCCCTTCCAGTACAGGTCCAATTCGAGCCGCCAAGGACGGTGCTTACGATGGACGAGCTCAACCGAGTTGGCGTCGACTCGGTGGGGATTCATATTGAGTCATTCGACAGGGATGTCTTGAAAAAATTATGCCCTGGCAAATCAAGAACGGCAGCCGAGGAGTATATCGAGGCTTGGAGGTATGCGACGGAGCTATTTGGGGAAGGTCAGGTAAGCACGTACATAATCGCTGGTCTGGGAGAGAGCGATGATAATATTGTGTCAGCGGCAAGGCTGCTGGCCCATCTGGGAGTCATACCGTACGTTGTGCCCCTGAGACCGATCACGGGCGCACCAATGGAAAATGTTAATCCACCTTCGACAGATAGGATGACAAAGCTCTACATGGATGTAGCTGACGTTCTCAATGAGTGTGGATTGGATCCTGCTTCCAGCAGAGCAGGATGTCCAAGATGCGGTGCCTGTTCTGCCCTCGACACAGCAATGAAGGCATAAGTCCCCAGCTGGAATAGCAGGGAATATTAAAATACGGGAGGCAATGTTGGATACTCAGTATTCTTGATCCTTCTTGGGATGCCCTGGCTTGATACCTTCATAGCTGATGAAGAGGGGGCAACTACTCGAATGTCTAAAGGCAACAACATACTCAATTCGTTCTTCTCGCCCAGAAGCGTCTTGCTAGTCGGTGCTTCCGATAAGCGTGGCAAGTTTGGGAACCAGGTCATAAGAAACCTGAAGGTCATCAAGTACGCTGGAAAGATACTTCCCGTCCACCTGTCGGGAAAGCCGATACTAGGGATAAGCGCCTACAAGGACATACGCTCACTTCCAGAAGAGCCTGAGCTGGCTGTGGTGCTTTGCTCGCCCGAAGACACGGTAAGGGTTGTCAAAGGATGCGTGAACCTAGGCATTAAAGCGATTATGGTACAGTGCTCAGGTTTCTCCGAAATTGGATTATCTGGAGCGAAGCTAGAGGAAGAGATACTGAGAACAATTCAAGGAACAGGCACACGGATCATCGGACCAAACACCACCGGTCTCACAGATCTGCACTCGAGATTCACCACCCAGATACTTCCGCTGCGCCTAACTAAACCCGGTTCAATAGCATTCTTGGCTCAAAGCGGGGGTTTAAGTGGAGGATTGGGTTGGTGGGAGACACCATCATGCCGCTTCAGCAAGAGCATTGCACCTGGAAACGCTGCAGACTTGAAGGAACATGACATATTGAGCTACCTGGGGGATGATCCTGACACAAACGTCATCGCGGTATTCCTCAAGACTATGCGCGAGTCGTCGATGCTCGATATCCTGCAGAATGTGTGTAAGAAGAAACCCGTAATCATACACTGCACCGACAAGTATTGGATTTCTCGCCTAGAAGAAAGCGGAGCCATAATCGCACCAACATATCAGGACCTATTCAGCTACGCAAAGCTCTTCTCGCTAACCAAGGCTCCCCTTCGGGGATTAGACATAGCGCTGGTGAGTCCAAGTTCGGGTCCGATAGCGATAGCTGTCAACTCCTTGAATGAAAATGGACTGAAACTAGCTAAGATGACCCAGTTGTCCGTTGATCGCCTGCGGAACGCAGGAATACTCAGAGCCGAGAACCCAGTGGATTTGTGGCCGCCAAAGATGCTCAGTGGAAACGAGCTGTATGAGAAATACCTACAAGCGATAGATACGTTCGTGAAGGATGACAACGTTGGCTCGATAATGATACTCTATGAAGCCTTCAAGGAGATCCACTTTGACTTCAGAAAAATGCTAAAAAGCATCGAAGGCCTTGACAGCAAACCAGTAGTAATGGCGTGCATCCAACTAGAAAACAACTTAGCGAAGGAAGTAATCAAGAAGGTCGAGGAATTCAACATACCAGTATACATCGATGACATCCACGCCGCAGCAAGGTCGCTAAGGCTATACTATGATAGGGCAAAGCGAATTGGCCAGCAAGGTAGCCCATAGCAGAAAAGAATCAGGCCAGTGACTCACCTATTCTCCTTTGAACAATATCTTATTGCCAGATAAGGTGAAGGGAACCCAAGCAGACGGCTCTTGACCCGACATTTTCCTGAGACGAACCTTGTTAACTAGCTTTTCTCCTTCCTCAAAGCCTCTGAACTCAACAATCACGTCCGAGTTGAACCCAAGGATGTCATTGATGCGCCTTCCGATTGCGACAGGCGAAAGGATGACTGAAGCAATGCCTGCCTGAACTGATACCTCCCTGAGAAGCAGTGCGAATGAGACCATTTTCGAGGCGCCATGACCAAAGAACAATGAAACAGTCGAATCCACGACGCACCTGCAGCTATTAGTCACGTCACCGGCCGCATTGTCCTTGATGGATGCAAACACGTTGACGACTTCAGCGTAGTTTGAAGGATCTCTGATGAAGTAGGTTCCTTCCTTCTCACCCCACCTAAAACCATTAATTATGAAGAATCTGCGGGACTCCTCAAATCCCTTGACATCCAGGCCATAGTTGCTCAATATGTGCCTGATCAACCTCGGCGAGTGATCGAAAGTTATGTAGACTCCGAACTCTTCCTTCTTGAGACCGTCGAAAAGAAGGCTGGCAGCGTGATGCCAACCGTACGTAACTGGAGAAACCTCAAATAGAATAATGCTTGAGCGTGGCAAACCTCCGCCCAGAATCTTGTCAAAGGCTGGTGAAAACGTCTTGAAAGTCGTAGCTGGCATTTCATTTCCTCCAACCGGTCAACCGAGCTGATCTGAATACAGTAAGGTCCGATATCCGAGATCTTCTATCTGAGTAATATTGGTTTTGTCCGCATATTACATTATTGATCAGCCTTCTTGCAGCCCAGCGGTAAGCTAGGGAACTTTGGCAACGTCTCGAAGGAAAACCAGAAGTCATCAAAAATGTAAGGTAATTAGAATTGGAGTGCCGACGAGTCAGCAAGGGAAAGAGCGAAGGTTCTTAGCATGCAGCCTGCCTTGCATGTTTCCCCAGCCCCGCCTGACTTATTTCTTTTTGAACTCCCACTCGCACCAAGTGTTTTGCGGATGGGAGCCTGGTGGGCAGACTCTGCAGCTGACCTCAAGTTCCGGGCTGAGTTCCTCTGCAAAGCTCTTGAGGTAGCCATACCTTACGTTCTTACAGGGAAACTCCCCGAGACCCTTCTGGATCCGAGTCTCCTGGGTTCTACATTTTGTCACTCTGAATATCCCGGATCTGCTATCCTGCATCTCCACTTCTTTGCCGACCTGATATAGAGCCCAACTCGTGTTCCTAAGAATCCACAAAACAGTTGGAATGTCCACCTCTCCCTTGGGTACGCCAAGCTTCTCTCTAAGTTCTCTCGCCTCTAGCTTTCCGATAACCTTCCAGCAATCAGCGTCGATGTCGGTCGCCGCTTCAGTGCCGAACTTCTCCTCTATTCCGGTGAAGTAGAGGCCATCTACTCTCCATAAGTTGCGGATGTGAAGCATGAGTAAGTCGACGAGCTGGGACTTGGGCATCTCAGCCAGGAACTCACTATCTTTCTTCTCAGCCTTCAGCATTCCTAACCACACCCCACCATCAGCTTGTTCCACAAGCAAAATTGGTTCCGACGCTAAGAATATGACCCTAATGCGTGTACTTCAAAGCCTCATGTGTCTTAAAATATTATGGGAAAAAGCGGATGAGAATTCGTCTTTCCTTCAGATAACGTGAGGATGACCATGATCGTGCCTATCAACAGAAACACCAATAAGGTGGCGCCTTCAGTCCCAATTATCGTTACACCCGGATTTCGGTTGGATCTGAGAAAGTTGAGTGGCACCCAGTTTTCTGTTGCGATCTTTGATTTAGACGGGACGCTTGTAGGGGTCAGAGACATAAAGAAACATGCCGATGATGTCCTCAAGAGAGCGCTCTCACGAGTTGGCGTAGGAAGAACTACCTTCAAAGACAGATACGAATTCTTCTTCTGCGGCGCAGAATACGTCAATCTTCTCGAGCAGTGGGGCATCACCAGCGAAAAGCAGAGGAGATCATTCGTTGAGGCTTTGAGTGCGGAGGAATACGCCGAGAAGAAGCGGCTCATGGAACGCGGCTCAGCCCGACTATACAAGGACGCGGAAATCCTTAGCTTCCTTAAGGGAAAAGTGAAGTTGGGGCTAGTGACGAATGCATCTTCACAAGCAACCTCACTCGAAGTGAAATACCTTGGAATCGAGCAGTGCTTCGACTGCATCGTAAGCTTGGGAGACTTTGCCAATCACTTGCCACCAAAGCCTGACCCAAGTGGCATATCGTATTGCCTGAAGACACTAAATGAACCTCCATCCAAAGCCATCGTAATAGGCGACAACCTAACCGACGTAATCGCCGGAGAAAGAAGCGGAGCAAAGACAGCAATAATACTAAGAGGAAGAGAAAGGCTCCCAAAACAAAAGGGACAGGCACAACCGAGAATCGATTTCACGCTGAGAAGCCTAAAAGACTTGGAGAAGATAATCAGATGAGCCAAGAAGACGAGCCAAATCCGACCATGCCCGAGAAATGGTTTTATATTAAAGGTCGGGTTCTTCTAGGACATTCGCGGATGTGAGCCTAGTGAAAGACAAAGATGAAGATGAATCCCCTCCATCACCGGAGCAGCTGAAGAAGGATAAGGAGATTATCGCCAAGCTGCAGAGCAAGAGGAAAGAGGAGCTCAAGCAGACTGAGCTAGAAAAACCGGCCGACAAGAAGAAGGCCGAAGCTCTGTTTGAGAAGAGGCTCAAGAAAGAGAAATAAAGGGAACAGGAATTGAATCGAGCTCCCGCGGTGCGCTTCCCTTCCCTACGCACACACAAATGTCATTAGGTCAGCAGAGATAGGCGTTAAGCTTGATTGGTAGTCCTATCTGTCCAGCTCTTGGCTACCTGCGCAGCTTGCTCCACGGTCAGCTGCCTGAACACGCCTTTCTTGGTAAGCGAGTTGATCACATCCATCGCCTTGCCCCTCCTAAGCCCTTGCTTGGTGAGGAGGAAGTCCACGACTCGTGGCATGAAGAAGACTCCTCGCTCAGCGGAAAGCATCCTCGCGGTGTGTACGGCTGCTCTTTCGACGCGGTTCAGCTTCGCGCTTGGGGCTTCGAGCAACATGTAGGGCGAGCACAGTGGCATAGCGAATACCTCGTCGGCTACGTCGTCAGCGCCCTTGAACGCATTCGGGTCTCCGTCCCATGACTTAAGGGTCGCCGCATACTTCTTCTCGAAGTTCTCTGTGAAGCTTCGGAGAACGCCCTGCAGCTCTTCGCCTGCAGCCTCAGTGCAGAACAGTGTCGCCATGATGTAGTTCCCCACGTTGGAGACAACTTTATACTGACCGTAATCAGCGAACTTCAATCCTGCCCCGGTCTGCTTCTTGAAGACTTCCCCCAAGATTGCCTGGTTGGCGGAGAGAAAGCCGCTTATTAGGTTGGGGTCAACGCTCTCCTCTGACCCTATGCTCCTGCTGTACAAGGCGCGACCGCTTGCAAGGTGAACGACAATGAGCTGAGCCAGGCTCGTTGTCTGCATAAGAACCTTCGCTTTCCTCTCCTCAGTACGCTTCCTAGAACTGCGCAACCTCAATATGCCGACTAGCGCAACGACAAGTGCGCCACCCCCACCACCAATAATGGCAATTGTCAGCAAAGACAATCCTTGAGGGATAACGACCTCGATGTTCAGTTTGAGATCGCTGGCTGACTTTGTTATTCCATCCCCCAAGTAGGTTGCATTGACGTTGATGGACTTCATGTCGCTCGTCGCGGGAAGGGAAGATTCCCCCACGCCACCATTGATGACCGCTGACCTAATGATGGTTATTACGGATCCATTTGTGTAAGTGACTATGAAGTTGAACTGGATGCCAAATCCGTTCGGAGCCGAGGTTCCATTCCCATATTTCAGTGCAGCAGAGACCGACAATGACGATCCAACTGTTACCGAAGTCTCAGCCACTTGAAGGGAGACGCTCATAGGTATCTTCGATAGGTTGAGGGTAAACGCTGTTTGATTAAGGTAGGCTCCATTGTATGATGCGTAGATTGTCAGAAGGTGGCTTCCAGCCGATGGCAGATTGCGTGTCGAATAGCTGAAGTTATAGCAGCCGCCAGCATGCTGAGTCACTCCAGTCGCAACAACGCTTCCCACCCTGAAGGCTGGGACTGGGCTTGACGGGAAGGTGGCATTTGCGGCGTCTGTTTCATTTAGGTAGCGGACACTTAGGGCTATTATATCTCCCCACGTTGCGCCTATCACCGGCGATGCGAGTTTTATTGCCGTCTGAGCTCTAACTACATTGATTTCACTGGTCGCGAAGCTTACTTCGTTCTCCAGATCGTAGGTGTCCAAGAATGTTATGTTGTAGTTGTCGCCCTTATTGAGCTTCAAGGAGTACACAGTTGACGAACCTATGTGTATGGTGGTACTGTTGACTAGTGAGTCCGTGCTGTTGTAAGCATTAATTGTGATGCTGCTGTAGGCGAGTGGGGCGGAAATGGTTAAGTTAAACGCGCACCCCTCTATTGCCTTAGATGGCACGGACACAGTGATCGCATAGATGGACTTTACGCTGATGAGCCAATCACTGTTCCAAGCGTTGCTGAGGTTGCTTATCTGTGAGATTAGGTAGTAGCTAGAGCTATTGGTGAAGCTAGAGACGTAGGTTCGGTTGTTCCAGATGTTGGGCGGGTGAGCGGTTCCGTTCCAGAATGGTGGGATCGGTGTGACCTTGAACGTCTTGTTATACCACGTGTACGGGTTGCCGGGCTTGCCGTCGCTTGTGAACGTGGCGTTCCAGAGAGTGAAGTCGTCGCGGGCGATGTATCTAGTCGTGACAGCGCCGGCGGAAAAGACCTCCATCCTCGCCGTCCAGTTGACTGTGAAGGTGACCGATGTGTTCGTCACGAACATGAAAAGGCGTACATTGTTGCCGACTTGCGTAGTGTTTCTGTCTATGGGCTGGGTCGTGGCGTTAAGATACAGGTACATATTAACTTGGGCAGGAGAGCTATACTGTCTGGGTTGCATACTGTCACTGACTGGGAGAACTCTCACAAGGGCTAAGAAGTTCCAACCCGGACCGAGATCACTTTCCTGTTTCCAATTGTTTGTATAGTAACAGGCGAGCTTTTCGTCGTATGGCGGTGGCGTGGGGTCAGGGGAGTAATACCACTGATAATAGTTACCAAATCCAACGATGGACGAGCCGTCCATGACAATCCAGTACCTCGTTCCGCCAGTAAGAGTGATGGGAAGCCCGGTCGGGGTGCTCACCGAAACATTGTGCCAAGCTGGATTCGCGGAGTTTGACAGCCAGCCATACCCCAGGGAGAGTGCGATGGGTGCTGGCGTCGCCTGCGGTCCACCGCTATCTGGCACAATGTGCAACATTATTGCTGGCGGATTGTTGAATGCAGAGTAGAACAGGCGGATGACGGTAATGTTGACGGTGTCGGTGGGTGTGAGGCTCATTGCCAGCATAGGATACCTGGGAGGGGGACCAGCAGAGAGTTGTCCGCATCCATAATCCGCAGTCGGGTCGCCGCCCTGTATCTCCCTTATGTCATTCGCGGCGACTATGTTCTTGATGGTGATGTCCTGCCAGGCTGGCTGAGAGGGATTGTTATAGAAGAACGCAGTACGATTACTGTACTGCGCGAAGGTGTTGTTGGCATTCAAGTTGTATGATTGCCATCCGTTCACGGACTCCGTCAAGTCCATCGGGTACCCGTTCCCAGACTGGCTTGCAGGTGGCGAAAATGATGTCTGCGGGTATCCCCCAAATGTGCTTGCTGATGGAGGAGGAACGGAAGGCGTCAAGACTGGCATATTAAACGAGGCTATCATCATTGTCGCGAGTATCAGTGACACCAATAATAGTGAACTACTTTTCCTCAAGTCCCTTTTCTCCTCAATCTTCAGCAATCGGAGGAGGCACCGCGGCACATTTCTGCCCAGATGAAGAGACAGATACACCTTGGCGGGCAAGGCGGTGAAGAGTCCTCTGCTAGTTCTTAGATTCCCCCTTTAATATAGCTTCTGACATCCTCGCAGATGGCTCGGACTGCGTTGCGAAAACAACAACGGACACCCCAGACCTGTACGGCTGTTCCACCAGCTCAGCAACTGTCACGCACCGTTCTCTTGGTCATCGCCAATTTCGTCACTTGACTTGGAGGCGTTCTCCGTCTGGCTCATTATTAGTGCTGCTTCATTAACGGTTAGCTGTTTGAAGACGCCCTCTTCGACAAGTGAGTCGACGGTAGCAACGATCTTGCTTCGCTTGAGCTTCCTTTTGGTTAGTAGATAGTCGAAGATGCGCGGCATGAAGATAACGCTGCGAGTGGCGGAGAGCCGTCTTGCTTCGTCCACCGCTGCCTTTTCCATCCATGAAAGCTTGACCTTCGTAAGTCGGTCTAGTTCTAGAATGTAGGGCGAGATTAGTCGAATCGAGAAGACATTGTCCGCGATCGTGTCGGCGCCCCTGAGGACTTCAAGGTCGCCATTCCATCCGACAAGTTCCTTTTGATACTTCTTCTCAAATTCGTCTGTGAACTGTTTGAGAAGGTCCTGCAGTTCCTCACCAGCGGCTTCCGTGCAGAATAGCGCTGACATGACGTGCTTGCCTACATGGGATACGACCTTATATTCACCGTAATCCGCGAATCTTAGTCCGGAAGGAGCCTTGCCTTTGAAGACTTGGCCCATGATTGACTGATTAGCAGTCAGGAATCCGCTTATGAGATTGGGATCAACGGTCTCCTCCGTGCCAAGACTTCTGCTGTACGTGGTCAGGCCACTGCGGAGCTCAACGACGACCAGCTGGGCTAGGCTTGCGGTCTGTCTCAGTATCTTCATTTTCTTCTCTTCCTTGACTTTTCTCCTAGTCCGGTATCTCCAAGCAGCCACTACTGCTATCACCGCTCCGGCGGAGCCGCCTCCGGCAAGAAATATCGGCAATGGGGAGAGCCCCTGCGGGTCGATGTGAAGCAGCATGGTCGTCTGGTTTAGATACATTGCACTGTATGAGACGATGATCGTGAGGATGTAGTCTCCGGATGAGGGCAGGAGTCTTGTTTCAATAACGAAGGAGAACCATCCACCTCCAGCGGCTTGAACGCTGATAGCCGTGAAATTAAGGCTGCTTGCGGTCACGTTGACGATTGGGGTGCCTGGGAATTCTTGGTCGGAGCCAAGAGTTGTGTTCCTGTACCTGAAGGCGATGGTGACAGCGTCCCCCCAAGTCGCCCTTAGTGACGAAGACTGCAGGTTAAAGGAGGTGAGAGGCGCGGTCACATTTATCGGCATTGTCAAATAACTTATGTCAGGATAGTCAGCTGTGTCGAGGAGGGTCATTACGAAGTTGCCAGTTTGATTCAACCTGACCGGGAAGTATGTTGAGGTTGAGGGAATCAGTACAGTTCTGTTTAAGGCGACGAAATCCGTACTGTTGAAGATAGTTATCCTGCAACGTGTGGAGCTAACTGGAGCGGTTATACCGATATTGAGCTGCTTTCCCCTTATTACCAGTGAGGGGGTTGACGAACTGACCGAGTAATGAGACATCGCCACGATAGTCCAGGTTGCATCCCATCTGAGAGACACATCTACATTGTCCGTCTGCACTATATACATGGAGCTCGGGGCGGAATACGCTGCTGTGAAGTTGATGTTCTTGTCGTTCGTCACGTCAGTCGCCAGGTTGACCTCCCAGTCAAGAGGAATTGACATGACTGTCAAGGTTCGATTATACCAGACGTACGGGTCGTAGGGTCTAGTCGCGCTAAAAAACCGAGCAGTCCAGTTCGTCGATCCCGGCTGCGCTTTGTACCCCGTTTCCACCGACATCGGTAGGTGCTTCTCGAACCTTGCTGTCCAGTTCTCCACGAAGGCGATTGAAGTATTTGTGCCCAAGTTGAAATAGCAGGCGTCCGGGCGTGGCTGCGTTACATTTAGCGTCATGTCGACCTTATCAGACGAGGAATAAGTCATAACCTGGGAAGGGTTTCCGTCTACGACTGGGAGGACCCTTAGTACCAGCATCAAGTTGATGTAGGTACCAAGCCGCGTCTCATTCCACCACGACGTCGGAGTCGCGTATGCAGCCATGGGTCGCTGATCCATGCTCGCTCCTGCATCTCCTACGTAGCCCCAATGAATTACGTTATTTGCGGGGATGCCGCTCGCATTTACTACCACCCAATAGTAGTTTCCTCTCGTCAGGTTCAAAGGTCGGGTAAACTTCACTTCGCCCCATCCTATGTTTGGCAACGGGGGCAACGTAACAGTTGCGACAAGTTTTCCTCCTTGCGGAGTATAGGTGCTGATACTCCCTGTTGAGTAGACTTGCAGCGGCATGGTGGTGGAATTCGAAGAGTAGCACATCCATACGCTCGTTAGGTTGGCCGTATCCGGTAGCACAAATCTCATGGCAAGCCTCTGCCACGATGAGGCCGTATTCTTTAGAGTCAAAGTGTTATTGGGACTGGGCGCAAATTGCACCTCTCTGAAGTCAGGGGCTGCCACTAACTCGGACACCAGGAGACTCTGAGATGAGACCAAGAATCCGGTGGGGGCATTGTGGCTGAAGTTGGAATTGCGCGGACCACGGCAAGTTGTATAACTGTTAACTGTCATCTGGTTGCTCCATTGCCATCCGTAAACGGAATCAAGTAGATTGATGCTGGGTCCCGTCCCGGTCAGCGTTAGTGCAGGAGCAAAAGTTGCCCTTGGGTTGGGAGCTGAAGCGGCATAAGTTGCTGCATAAGAATCCAATGAGCTAACCGCGATGCATACTGCGAAGAGAAGCGTGAATAACAAGGCTGATCTGTTCTTCATAACGATCTTCCTGCACTCCTCATACTGAGGAAAACCGTCCTTCCAGAATCGCCGCCCGAAACACTAGGTAAAAGGTTGATCAATACTGATATTTCGTCCGCTATAATAGTTTTCTGTTTCTCCGCAGATCACTTGACCCCCGTTGCGAAGGTAACAGGAACTGGGGCATCAACGAAGACCAAATAGCTATAATATATGGTGCGCAGATAAACGAACAAGAGCTCCCCAGCATCTTATGAAGACTCCAAGAGCCTGCTGTTACGAATGCCTTGCTTGGCTTTGTCTATTGCTTCGAAGAGAAGGAGGTATTATGACTGGGATGTCTGATATCCTTGACAAGAGATTTCTGATAGCCCCCCGCGAAACTGAGGACAAGCGTGCCTCCCTTGATCAGGCGATTAAAGAGTTCGTGAAGCCCGGGATCACCTTGCATGTTTCATGTGCGGGAACAATTCCATACGGGATTGGCTACGAAATCATCCGGCAGTTTGTGGGCAAGAATCCCCAGTTCAGAATTGTCGCCTTGGGTGCCACAAATCTCGTTCAGCTTCTATGTGCTACTGACCTCGTGGGTTCTCTTGTCGTCAGCTATGCTGGTGATATCTACCCAAGGCCAAATGTCTCTGCAGTGTTCCAACGGGCATTCAAGAGGGGTGTCAAGATCGAGAACTGGTCCATAGTCTCACTCATTTCGAGGCTCGTTGCGGGTGCAATGGGACTTGAATTCCTTCCAACCAGATCCATAGTGGGGTCCTCGATGGAGAGAGATAACAAGGATTCTTTCACAACCATTGACGACCCGTTTGGCACTGGTGCGAAAGTCGGATTGGTGAAGTCGCTGAGGCCCGACGTGTCGATTGTTCACGCTTGGTGCGCTGACAACGCAGGCAATGCAATAATAGTTCCTCCTCTTGGAGATAGTAACTTCGCCTTCTACGCAAGCACTGGCGGAGTCATAGTCAGCGCTGAGAAGATAGTTCCAACGGATTTCATCAGGCAACACGCTACGATGACAAGAATACCTGGTCATCTTGTGAAAGCAGTTGTGGAGCTACCGTTTGGCGCGCATCCTAGCGCCCACTTTGGACTCCATGGGGAAGGCTATAGCGAGGACCTACAGTTCATAGTCAACCTCAGGCAAATCGGGAAAGATGAGGCGACTCTGAAGAAATGGATCGACGACTGGATTCTCGGAGTAGACCACAACAAGTACCTTGCGAAGCTTGGAACGGAGCGTCTCATGTCTCTGGTTGGTCTTAGGAATCCCGAATCGTGGAAGACCGAGATCAGGAATAAGCTGGGCATGATCCCATTTGATGAGAACTGCAGTAACATCGAGAGGGTAGTAATCAACGGTTCTCACGAGGTTATCGAATCAACCGTCAAGGCGAATTACAGGGTTATGCTTGCGGGACAGGGAATATCGAATCTGGCTGCGTGGATGGCCCTCTATGCCCTCAGAGATAGGGGTTTGCCGGTGAATCTGCTCGCGGAGATTGGTTTCTACGGATATTTGCCGCGCGCTTCAAGCCCCTTCATATTCAACAAGAGCAACATACCAACATGCCTGATGCTGACCGACTCATTTGAAGCGCTGGGCATGACCTTAGGTAGCAGAGACAGCATCGCTGTACTCGCAGCAGCGCAGATAGACAAGAAAGGGAACATCAATGACACGAGGGTCGGTGACTTCTTCCTTGTCGGGTCAGGCGGCGCTAATGACATCGGATCGAATGCCAAAGAGATAGTCGTTGTCGCTCCTCATGAGCCCCTCAGGTTGGTCAGCGAAGTTCCCTACGTGACCGTTCCGGGTGAGAAGGTCACAAAGCTCGTGACGGATCAGGCCGTTTTCGAGAAGATCGATGGAGAACTTGTGCTGACCAAGTGCCTTCCCCTCTTTGGTCTGCCAAATGACATGATTGTAGCAGCTTTGTCCAAGAGAACCGGCTGGAAACTCAGCGCAACAGAGGGACTACTATTCATGAAAGAGCCTAGCAGATATGAGATCCAACTGCTCCGCCTCTTCGACCCAGATAGATACTTCGTCGGAAAAGCAAAGGAAGCAAGCAAACGGGAACAGTAGCAGCAGTAGGATGGGGTTCCCTAAAAGCCAATATTGCTCTCCGTTCACTTTCTGGTTTTTTCGTACCGGTCAATGCCAGGTGGAGGTATCTTGGGTTCAAGCTCCGATAGTTCTGTTATTAGTTTCCTTTGCTCACTGGTGAGTTTAGATGGAGTGCGCAAAACCACTCTGACTAGTTCGTCCCCCTTTCCATGAGACTTGAGCTTCGCTAAGCCTTTGCCTTTCAGACGAAGAACTGTCCCACTCTCGGTTCCAGGAGGAATGCTAAACTTGACGATGCCATCCAGTGTTGGAACGGAGACCTCGTCGCCCAGCACAAGCTGAGAGTAATTTACAGGCAGATTGTACAGGATGTCTGGTCCACGCCTTTCAAAAACCTCGTCTGGCTGGACTCTTATCACGACATAGAGGTCACCTGGGGGGGCCCCTCGCTCGCCGGCTTCTCCCTCTCCCTCTAGCCGAAGGACTGAGTCAGTGTCGACACCAGCTGGGATTTTGACTTCCAGTTTTGTATTCTTCCTCGTTGTCCCTGTTCCACCGCATACGGGACATGGGTGTGGTATGATCTTCCCAGTTCCTCGGCATTTGTCGCAAGACGTGATCTGAACTATCTGCGTGTAACCTGCATTACGCACGTAACGCAATTCCCCACTTCCGCGGCACTTCGGGCATGTTTGTGGTTGAGTCCCTGGCTTGACTCCACTTCCGCGGCAATTATCGCACACGGATCTTCTGGGGATTTCAAGCTCTACCTTCGTGTCAACTGCCGCTTGCTGAAGGGTAATTGTGAGTTCTCGCTCTACGTCTCGCCCTTGAGCGGGTCCAGAGGGTCTGCCTGCGCTGAACCCGCCTCTTCTTCCAAATAGCGAGTCAAAGATGCCACCGAATCCGCCAAACCCGAATCCAAGGTCCCGGAAAACATCGTCGAAGTTCGCTCCCCGGAAGATGTCTTCGGATGAGTACCTGCCGGAGATCCCAGCATGCCCAAACCGGTCATACTGTGCCCTCTTATCATCGTCCGAGAGAACAGCGTAGGCCTCAGAGATCTCCTTGAACTTCTCCTCCGCGCCTGGGGACTTGTTACGGTCAGGATGGTACTTTAGAGCAAGATCACGGTAGGCCTGCTTTATCTGATCCTTGGTAGCATCCTTGGGAATGCTCAGCACCTCATAGTAATCCTTTTTCTCACTCATGGCTGAGACACATCCCTCGTCTACTGATTGAAGCAAGAGGTTTCGATATTCTATGACTCAGATCTGAGAACAGATTTTAAGGTTTGTTGCCTCTGCGGTTGTTGATATCGGTTTGAGGTAGCTTCTCCGCTATTCATGTCTTTGCTGTAAGCGCTCTGCATGCACTGACAATCTTGAGCATTACGTCACCGGCTTTCTCATGGATAACCACGTCGCATTGATCGTCCATCTCGGTCGGTTCCATGTTCACGAGAATCATTTTTGCCCCATTGTCCTTGGCCAGCTTAGGCAATACCGCGGCTGGATAAACGACTAAGGAGGAGCCTACAATTAGCATGACATCACACTCCATCGATTTCTTTGTTGCCTCCTGGAAGATGAGCGGAGGCAACGGCTCCCCAAATAGAACTATGTCGGGCTTCAAGATGCCGGCGTCGAGATCACACATGGGTGGATTCTCACCCATCTTTACCAACTCCATAACCTCCTCCCGAGGATAGCGCGCCCCGCATCTTGTACACGATGCTGTCGCCATCGATCCATGAAGCTCAAGAACGTAAACGTTCCCAGCCTTCTGATGCAGACCATCGATGTTTTGGGTAACTACGGCGTTGACTTTCCCCATCTTCTCAAGTTCAGCTATGGCGACATGTGCCTTGTTGGGCTTCGCATCCAGCACATCTGGACCTAGAGAGAGGGCCCAGATCCACCACGATTTAGGATCACTCCTGAAAGCGCCGATTGAGGCCACTTTCATCGGGTCGTACTTCGACCAAAGCCCTCCGGGGCTTCTGAAATCAGGGATGCCACTTTCAGTGGAGATGCCTGCTCCTGTGAGGACAACTAGCTTCTTTGAATCCATTATTATTTTGGCTGCCTTGGCGATTAGGTTGTCCGCTTCTCCTTTCTTTCTACTCAAATCCTAAAACACATCCCTAGCTGCGAGTCGTTACGTCAGAAGAAAGCGCTTTTCAAGATCCGCTTTTCAGAAAGTCTAGATTCTGCACACTTAAAAAAGTTGCCTACTCTAGATTTGTTGCTGCATTGAGCGAAGTTCAGACTTCATTCGGGGCGATCTGCTTAGTCGAGCATATCGTGCTTGACGTGGAACAACCGCCAATCGAAGTCCAATGTGAAGAGCAGAAAAGGTATTTTAAGGTTGAACAAACATACTAACTCGACAATCGTGTACGATTCTTCTTTAGCTGGTTTTGATCGGAGTCTTCTGAGTCACATGTCGAAAAGAGGAGTTGAGAAGGAATCATGCCATCGAAAGTTTTTCACATGAATGATAGGAGCACAACTATTCCTACGAGTCTTGTGGCTAAGGCTCAGACCTTGTTTGACGAAGCAGGGCTGGCTGACTGCTTCAAGAAAGGAGACAGCGTAGCCATCAAGTGCCACATGGGTGAGTACAATAATACTGGTCACCTCCGTCCGGTACTCGTCAGAGGGATTGTTGAGAAGGTTAAGGAACACGGAGGCAAGCCCTTTGTGACTGACTGCACATGTCTGAACTATAGCCCCTTCGCGTCTAGGACGACTGCCGCTGAGTATCTGAAGACGGCGGCAAGGAACGGATTCACGGCTGAGACTATGGACTGCCCTCTTGTCATCGCCGATGGAGAGTATGGACTCGACGACGTTCACATTGATCTACCTGAAGGGCTTCTATTGCAGGAGCAATACATAGGTAAGAAGATAGCTGAAGCCGACGCCATGATTGTGGTCACACACTTTAAGGGACATCCGCAAGGAACTGTGGGTGGCTCAATAAAGAACGTCGGGGTCGGGTGCGCAAGTAAAAGGGGAAAGTACAACCTTCATATGGCGCATCACCCGAAGTATGGTGTAAACGCTTCGACCTTCAACCCGGGTAAGTGCAAACTGAAGAAATGTGAGAAGTACGAAATATGCAGTGGTTGCTGCCCTGTTGGAGCGATAGAATTCACTGATACTGAAGTGAAATGGGATAAGGCGAAGTGTGTTAGTTGCTTTTCCTGCGTGTATGTAGCGCAGAATTGCCTTGTTTGGTACCCACCCTACGAGTATTTCAAGGGTACGCAAGTGGGGATCGCCGATTCCGCTGCTGCCTGCATGAAGATGATGAAGGGACGAGGAGTCGGGTTCATCAACTACGCTATTGACATATCCCCATGGTGTGATTGTGTCAGTTTCTCCGACCGCGCAATAGTCCCAAGCCTTGGGGTTTTTGCCTCAAAGGATATAGTGGCAATTGATACCGCTTGCATAGACATAAGCATGAAGAGCCCTGGAATGCCTGGGTCGCAAGCCGAGGAGAAAGGCGCCATGGATCCGGGAACGCCAAAATTCACGATATGTAGCGCGCCCCTAGGAGAGGACGAGAGAAACCAGATCAACGCGGCTGCGAAGTTGAAGATGGGAAGCCAAGAGTATGAGGTTGTTGAGGTTCAGCCCTGTAAGGATTCATGGAGGTTTGGAATAGCCCCTGTTCCCACTGGAAAGAGGCTTAGGGAAACGTACCTGAAATACGATGCCGTCCCCAAGGGGGGCTTCAAGAGACGAGAATCATATCTGGAGTTCTAGAAGGAGAAGAGGTGAACTGTTTATGGAAAAAGGCGGTTTTTGGCAAAAGCTACTCCGCGTAGATCTGTCTGCCAAAACAATGAAGGTTGAAGATCTTCCTGAGGATTTGCTAATCAAGTACGGTGGAGGAAGCGGGATCTCGGCAAAACTACTTTACGATGAGGTTCCAGGTGACACGGATCCGCTCGGTCCCAAGAACAGGATCTACTTCATGACAGGAGCGCTAACCGGAACTGCCGCTCCATGCTGTGGCAGGCACACCGTAGTGGCGAAGTCGCCTCTCACTGGGATATTCGGAGAATCCTCCTCAGGTGGGTTCTGGGGAGCGGAATTCAAGTGGACCGGATTAGACGGAATAGCCATACAGGGAGTTGCGGACAAACCTACCTATCTTTTCATCCACGATGAGAAAACCGAGCTCAAGGATGCAAGCAAGTTATGGGGAAAGGACACGTTTGAGACTGAAGACTTGATCAAGAAGGAACTCAATGACCCCCGAGTCAAGGTGGCTTCGATAGGACCGGCGGGCGAGAAGCTTGTCAAGACATCGTGTATAATCAATGACAAGCACAGGGCTGCCGGAAGATGCGGAATGGGCGCCGTCATGGGATCGAAGAAACTGAAGGCAATAGCAGTTAGAGGAACAAAGAAAGTCCCAATAGCTAACCCCGAGAAATTCAAGGAAGTCACCGACAAAGCTCGCGAACTGATCGACAATCACCTCCTGACCGTGTCCCTTTTCAAGCCACACGGCAACTGTGGGTGGCTGGATACTTACCACGAAGTCGGCGATGTACCAATCAAGTACTGGCAAAAAGGCTACTGGCCGGAAGGGGCTGACAAACTCGCTGCTAGTGTGATCACGAACAAGTACCTCAAACATCCGCAGCCATGCTATGGATGCCCAATCGGGTGTGCACGGTACATCGAAGTCAATGAAGGACCCTACGCTCCAATAAAGGGTGGAAACCCCGAGTACGAGGGCATGGCCAGCTTTGGAACACTGCTGATGAATGACAACATCGAATCCGTCTTCAAAGCCCATGAGCTCTGTAACAGATACGGACTAGACATAATATCGGCTGGGGCGGCTATCGGTTTTGCTATGACCTTGTACGAGAAGGGCATTATCACCAAGAAGGACACGGGCGGGATGGAGATAAAGTGGGGAGACCCCAAGGTAATTCTGCAATTGATTGAGGACATGGCATTTAGAAAGGGGTTTGGAAACATCCTCGCTGATGACGTTAGGGAAGCCTCCAATAAGATCGGTAAGGGCTCAGAACAGTATGCGGTGCATGTCAAAGGAATGTCGGTTCCGATGCATGATCCTAGGGCTTTCTTCAGCCTAGCCGCAGGCTACGCGACGTCTACTAGAGGCGCGTATCACTTTGACGCGTTTCCGCTCGCACCTGAAATAGGTATAATCTTCCCCGACGTCGGCGTGATCAAGAGACTGGATCGGCACAAGGATGAAGGAAAGGGTGACTTGAATGTCAAGATGCAGAACTTGATGCACGCGGCAAGCGCTACGGTAATGTGTGCTTACGCGGGAGTCGGTTTTCTACCTTCGTTGATTGCTCAGGCCACTGTCGCCGCAACAGGAGTCAATGTTCCGACTCAGGAACTCATAAAAATCGGTGAGAGAGCCGTCAACGTAAAGAAGGCATTTAGCATCAAGTGTGGAGGAAAACCAGAGGACGACACGATCCCCAAGCTGCTGCTTCAACCTCTACCTGACGGTGGAACGCAGGGAAAGGTGCCGAATCTGAAAATACAGCTTGACGACTACTACCGCATTAGGGGATGGACTCCTGAAGGGAAACCGACTAAGCAGAAGCTCATTGAACTGGGACTCGATGGCATAGCAAAAGATCTATGGCATTGATATTTCACAAATCCCGGGATCTGCATCCCCCCTCCCTTGTTTTTTGAGGAAAGACGATCAAGTTCAAGTATCGATTGGAACGGACGTCGTGACCCAAAGGCTAAACAGATGAATAGCCAGCTGATCGAAGCGGTCAGTGTCCAACACCAGAATCTGTAGCGTCTCCTCCGTCAGAATGGAGGAGACGATCACGTGCGCCTCGGTCTTTTCTCGCAGTGATTTTTCTTGTCTCCGGGGTTTTCAAATGCGGCAATTTGAGATCAGCAAGCATTCAGTGAGTCTGGTAGCGATGGATCGGAGAAACATCAAGACCGGGTCAGCTGTAGGGTTTTTCTCAGTTCTCTACCCTCGAGGATCTTGGATTGGTTTCTAATGTAGCTGAGTGAGACTACTTGCTGATCGAACGAAATAGTCATTTCGGGCGTCAAATACGTTATGTTTGCGCTGCCAAATGATCCCGGAAACTTCTGTCTATAGGTGTCTTCCCATTTTATGTGATCGCTAATGCTGTAGTGGTTCCCAAAAAGAAGAAGATTGTACTTGCCCTCAATTATCCTGAAGCCAATTGGTACATGAGGATCCTGAACAAGCTCCCTTACAACGCTGTCCATCGAAGACCTGATTTCAAGCAAGGAATAAGTCAAGATGTAATTTGGCGGCACAAAGAAGTTGGGAAACCTGCATACTGGGGAGGAGACCACTCCATCCTTGATCATTGAAAGAACCCGCTTCTCAATGGTCTTCCTATGCAAGCCAGTCTTCTCGACGAGCATCGAGTAGTTGGTTCTAATTCCTTCTCCTGAGACCAGGCATGACAATATGCTAAGATCGACTTCGTCAAGTTGACAACCATTTATAACTAGTTGCCCCTTCTCCTTGAAGTCATTCTTGATCAGCTGCATGCCCGAACTGGGGTCATACTTGATCATACGTTGGTTTGAGAAGTAGGAGGTACTTGACACAAAATCAGAGGCCGCCTCGGAAACCCCATACTTCAGTTTCAGAATCGATGGCTGCGAATCCATCCACAGTTGATAGCTCGTGATATTCTCGTGATACACAAACAGTATTGTATCATAGTCTCCCTGACGCGATCGGAAAGCGGCAAAAATAAAAGGGTCTTCCCTGATCCAGCTCTCAAATTTGTCTCGATCTGATGGGGTTTCCGGCAAGTCCAGCTGAACGACAACCAAGAGTGGATAGACGCGGTATAAGGCAGTGAAAGGAAAAACGGGGAGATGAAGTACCTGATGGCTGAATATGCTCTCGACCTTGGCCTTTACCGTATTCCTGTGCTTGCCGATAATTCTTGAGAGGGTGCTAAGATTCACACTGACCGCATCCCCAGAGACTAGATTCTCCAAAAGGGAAAAACCCCTTCGGTCGTTGATGAGAGTCGCCATAGTTGCACTACTAGTTGGTCATAATTGATAATTCTTGCGGTAAAGAGTGCAAATTGTGACATGAAACGGCGCTAGAAATGGCGTAATATTATGGGCAGAAATGCCAAATATGGTCGCGCAAGTGCACTATTTCCATGGGAGAGTATGTCACTTAGTGACATAATTCTGCGAAGAAGTGTAGTTTAGGTTTTTATTTCCGTTCGTATTGATTGTGGTTAGATGACGTAAGAGGATTGCCAGGAAGTGAAAGGATGATCGACCAAATGGTCACAGAAATACAGACGCAGAGAATATCGATGCTTGGCGAGTTGCTTAAGAACACAAACGTGGCGAATTTCTACGATGAGTGGGGTCCCGAAAAGGTGGTACATGTCTATGACCCACGCGTCGGAATGGAAGGAATACTTGTTATTGACAACACAGCTCGTGGACCAGGCAAAGGCGGGTTCAGGATAGGGGCAGGCATTACGCCAATTGAGATTTTTAGACTTGCGCGAACCATGACCTGGAAATGTGCTTTGGCAGATCTCCCGTTTGGCGGAGCCAAGGGGGGCATTGCAGCAGACCCCTACTCAATTGACAAAGTCAAGTATGTTCGTTCATTTGCAAGAGCTGTAGCGAATCTTGTTCCTGATCAGTGGATTGCTGCGCCAGACGTTAATGTCGGCGAAAAGGAGATCGAGGCGTTCGTAGAGGAAATTGGAAACCCCAAAGCAGCGACTGGCAAACCGGATCACTTGGGCGGCATACCACATGAACTTGGGACAACTGGATTTGGCGTAGGCGCTTCGATCGAGACAACCTTGGACGTATTGTCGCAAGTAACGCCCATTCAACAGACACTAGAGGGTTTGAGAGTTGTGATTCAAGGATTCGGCAATGTTGGATCTGAACTCGCAAAGTACTTGGCGAATAAAGGCGCCAAGATTGTTGGAGTAAGTGACTTCTGGGGAGCGGTATCCAGCCCTAGCGGTTTTGACATCTCCAAGATCCTGAGACACGCGTATGCGACTGACGAAGCAAACTCGATCAAGAGCTGCAAATGCGGGACACAGATTGACCGAGAAGAAGTTCTATACTTGGACTGTGATGTCCTGGTTCCGGCCGCCGTGTCCAACTCTATTACTGAACAAAATGCTGACAGAATCAAGGCTAAGCTGATCGTTGAGGCAGCGAACAACCCCACTACTCCTGAAGCTGAGGAGAAGCTGTTCAGGAGAGGCATCCTTGTCATTCCAGACATGCTGGTCAATGCAGGCGGGGTAATCGGTTCTTATGTCGAGTTCCTGGGCAAAAGAGCCGATGAAGCTTTCGCGGTTATCGACTCCAAAATCCGCCAAAACACCAGAGACGTACTCGAAGAAGCAATTGGCAGTGATGCCGTGGCTTTGCCGAGAAAGGTGGCAATGCGAATCGCCACAAGACGTGTCTCTGATGCAGCAAAATCTCGTTCAAGACAAGGTCTAACATCAACCAATCGATCCGGAGGTGAAAGAGAATGGAAGAGAAAATGATCAAGATACTGCAGGTACTGGATAGGACTGGCGAGGCATGCCCTCTGGGTTACATAACGCTGCACACTAGCATCATAGAGCCATTGGAATTCCTAGAGATCCTAGAGAAAGAGGGATACGTGCAGCGCTGCAAGCGTAATAGCTGGTCTCCATCGTCGGGTCTGCGATTCCAAATCACTCCAAGTGCAAGACAGAAGCTCAGGGAGCTCGAAGGCGAAGTGCTCAGCGTTCCTCTACAAGTGGTCGCAGACGTTTACGCCTCAACCCCGCAAGCCAGATCAAGCAAGAACTAGGCGATATTTCTTCTTTGCGGGCCAGAGACTTGGTGGTGCTCCTCACGCGCAAGGGCGTGGGGAGGCCATTTCCATTTTTGCTTCAAGCTCACACGCCCCACGATGATCACCAAGTATCTCTTTTTGTAAGCTTGGAGAACGCTTGCCGGTGAGGGTGGGGTGAGGACCTGCAGCCATAACTATTAATATGTGCTGTAAGGAAGATAGTATCTCCTATAATGCTTGGGAGAGGAGAAAAGAAGGATCCTTTCAACGAATTCACTGCGCAACGGAGGAGCTACTCAAGATGTCTGCTGGCAAAGATGTTGTGATTGTTGGGGCTGGAATTGGCGGTCTTAGTGCCGCTGCTCTTATGTCAAAGCAGGGGTACAAAGTCAAGCTTTTCGAGAAGGAGAGTAGAATTGGTGGCAGGGCATTCTCGTATCAATACGAAGGGTGCACCTTGGATAGCGGAATACAGGTCGCTGCCTTTGGTTCAGCCGGCGACTTGGGAAAAGTTCTGAAAACCACGGGTGCCGATAAATACGTACCGATGGGAAAAGACGACGAGCCACAATTGATGATCGCAGACAAGGATTACACATTCCCGAGGAACCCAATTGAGCTCAACAAGTGGCAGGCGATACCTGTGGACGCCAGGATGGATATGGCCGACATCGCTCTGCAGGCAGTGAGCAAGCCTATTGAAGAATTGAAGAAATACGATGAAACATCCCTGCACGATTTTCTCAGTGAAAGGTCCCAGGACGAGAAGTACCACGCGGTGATGGAAGCTCTCGCAAGATGCAACCTTCATGTTTACAGCAGCAAGGTATGCTCGCAATGGGCTTTCTTGGCTCTCTACAGGTCGAATCTTGAAACATCCAAGTTTCAGGCTTACCCAAAGCAAGGAGTCTCAAGTATATCAACTGGGCTAGAGAAAGTGGTCAAAGAGAACAAGGGCGAAATCAAGCTCAAAACTGAGGTTAAAGCAGTCCTCGTAGAGAAAGGGAAGACAAAGGGAGTCCAGCTTGCCGATGGTTCAACCGTGGAATCTGGGATAGTTGTGCTGAATCTGCCCCCGAAAAACCTTGTCAAGCTATTGGGGACCAGCGCACCAAAGGATCTTGCCGAGAAGGCAAAGAACCTCAAACCTGTCATGGACGTGTTTGTATCGCTTTGCACGGACAAGCCCGTACGAAATGGGTCCCAGACCTTGTATTTTGTCCTTGGAACAGCGCTTTACGAGATGCTTGAACCCACAAACATAAATCCGGGCTTAGCCCCTCCTGGCAAGCACATTGTTAAGATATCCCACACAGTTGAGAACGAGTCGGACTTCAAGAAGACTGAGGAGGCTATGCTGGGTGACTTCCAGAAGAAGTTCCCAGACGTGAAGGTCCACTGGAGCAAGGTCACCACAAATGGAAAGGAGAATCCAGCCTACAGTGCTGGAGAGTTTGTGGGAAACCAAAAATACAGACTTGACGTGAAGTGCAAAGAAATAGAAGGGCTGTACTTCGTCGGCGACGGAACAGGCGACCCCGCCCCAGGAATGAATGTTGCAGCTGCCTCGGCATTGAAACTTGTCAAGATGCTTTCAACGAAGAGCTAGCTCCCACATTCCCACGAAGTGCGTCGATTCCCCGCCTCTATTTTTCTGTCTCAGAGATTGTATTAGATGTCACTATGTCTCATCCGCCTGAGACAGGCGGAGCTATTGCCACAACGTCACCATCTTTCAGCTTCGCGTTTCTCTTGCCCGGAACAAACTCCACATCCGAGCTGTTGAGAAGGATCAGAGTTAGAGGGTGGAGCTCTAAGGTCTTCTCATTGAAGTAGGGTTTTGGTATCTTATCCTTGTACCTCTTGACAAACTTCGTCGCAACCTCATTGACGGTGTTGCCTTCTATATCGAGTTCCTTGACTCCGGTGGAGAACCAGAAGGGACCCATCAAACGCAGTTTGACTTTCGCCAACCGAATAAACCCCAATTAGAAATCTATCCTGCATCCACGAAGCAGTGGCGCTCCTTGTGTGGTTGCGATCTTTCTTAGGGAAGTCCGATTTTCTGGCTTAAGAATACATATCTGGGCAAACAATTAAAATATGGGAGGCACTTAAAAAGATACTTGTGAAGTCGTGAGGACATCACACCCAAGCTAACTTCATCATCAGTTCTTGGGATCTCGAAAACGGGGGAACTATCTCAAGATGGCAATGAAGATAACAATCCCAGAAGAGGTTCTAGATGAATTCTTCAAAGTGGAACCTCTGACCTGCGAAAAGTACCCACGGCGTGGTATTCCGTGCGTCTCATGTGGCGAGAACAAGGAGTGCGAACAAGTGGAGTCAAAGGAGATCGAGTTCGGCGATGGGGTAATGAAGAGAGTCGGGAGTTCAGCAACACTTTCTATAAGAATGCATAAGCAAGGCGACCTAGAAGAAGCATTGCTAAAGCAGCTGGTCAAGGGAATGGTGGAAGAAAAGAAGTACATGGTAATAGCGCCTGAGGAGACTTTTGACGTAACCTTCTTCGTTTCCGTAGATAGGTACGCTGGAGGGCAGGTCACTGGTCAGAGACAGAAGAAGGCTCTAGTTCGAAGCGTCCTAGACTTCTTGGCAAGCAAACCAATTGAGGGTAGACTGACAATACACGATTGGGCGAACAAGGAGCTTGAGAAACTCGACCACAAGGTCAGAAGAGAGTACAAGGAATCTTGGGAAGAAGTGGAAGATGTTATGAAACTTGGACCGACTCCAGTGGAAACTGCCGTCAGAGCTGCAGTTGCGGCAGCAAACCTGCCTGAAACCCAGGTACCAGTTATCCCCGAGGCAGGCAATGCCCCGAGTGGGAGCCCAAGAGAGATAATACGATTTCTGAAAGAGGACGTCGAGAAAGGCGAAGCGAAGTACGCACAGAGATTTGTGGAGTCATCAGATTCCGGCCGTCCCCTCATCCCGTTTCAGAAAGCTGAGGTACCAGGGGTAGAGAAAGAGTATCTACCCAGGAAGGCAACGGTAATACAAGAGGTTCCCCAGCTACCGAGAGGAGACACGGCAGCGATGCTTGACCATCTTGAAAAGCTTCTCCAAGCAGATCTGCCAGCGCGATTCATAGCTGATAGGATGGAGAAGGCGCGAGAAGAAATCCGAAAGTCAGGGTACTGGGGAAAAGCCTATCTAGATATTGGTTCCGTCGCGAGAAGAATGTACCAGTACCACGAGGGGCTTGCCCTTTCTATCAACGAGAAGAAGCAGATACTCGAAAAAGTCAAGGTGTGGAAGAAGGAAGTGCAATAGCGCATTCTCTTCGAAGACATGTTCTCGATCCCTCGGGAAAGCAGTTCGCTATAGGATTACTATCATCGTCCGAGATTTGTAGTTGGCTTATCTCATTGATGGAGGCCGAGATGGAGGTGCACCGACAATTTCACTAATACTTAACAAGGAAGAACTGGTTTCGAAAGCTGACTCTGAGTATGGGAGAAGAATTCGCCGCTATATAATTGAGGCGCTAGAAGAAGCGCTTTCGTATGCTGGTTCCCGTGAGGTAATAAGGCAAAACGTTGCCCGCGTCGGTACAGGAAAGAGCATAATGATCGGCAAGGAGATCATAGGTCTCGGCGAAGTAGACAGGATATTCATAGTCGGCGCCGGCGTGCTGGCTGCCCCCATGGCCCTCGCCTTTGAAGACATTCTCGGAGACAAAGTCGCAGGAGGAATTCTCTCTGTTCCGTTTGACCCCAAAGACGTGCAAGGACTGAAGAAACTATACATACAAAAGGCCAACCCGCTAACCCCTGATGACAACGGAGTGAGGATTGCTCAAGATGCCATCAAATACGTGCAAGGTGCAACCGGAAGAGACGTAGTATTTGTCCTGCTCAGTAGTGGAGCGTCGACGATGATGTGCTTGCCAGTAGAAGGCATAAGAACGACTGAGCTGACAGTGCTCAGAAATATGCTGATTAAGCAAGGAGCAGAAGAGACAGAAATAGCCACCGTTCTGAATCACCTCTCTGCGATATCTGGAGGGTGGCTGCCAGTCCACACGAAAGTCTCGAAGATCTACACTCTCGTAATATCTGATGCGCTCAGCAATGACCTTACCGTGATTGGCGGCGGACCGACACATCCTGATGATTCCACATTCGCGCAGACCGATAGGATCCTCAAGAAGTACAACATCTGGAATGATGCGCCTTCCAGCATAAAGAGTTATATCAACAAAGGACTGGAAGGAACAGCGCCTGAGACTCCTAAGACAGGCGATAAACCCTTTCAAAGAGTGAGAAACTTCCTTCTCATGAACAACAGAATGTTCGCAGAGAAGCTTGTCGAGTGCATCGAGCGCAGAGGAATAAACCCCTACCTCATGTCTTCAACCATAAGGGAGAGATCGGCCCCAGTTGGCAACCTTGTATCAATGATAGGAAGGGACATGAGGAAGACCTTCAAGAAACCCAGCGCTCTAGTTCTTTCTGGAAACATAGGGATAACGAGTGAGATACAAAACTATGAGTCAAACATATACACTGCATTCCACTCGCTGAAGAACCTCTCTGGAGTCAAAGGACTGGAGCTCCTTTCAATCGACACTAGGGGTCTGGACGGGATGACAGATGCCGCTGGAGCCCTTGCCGATGGAAATACGCTCAACTTCAATCTGCTGAAGGGGCCCCAGGTCGAGTTTCTCTACGACCAAGTGGAGGCATACAAGTTCCTTAAGGAAGCCGGAAGCCTAGTTTACACGGGCTGGACAGGGACTGATGTCGGCGACGTGCTCATACTTTCAAACTACTAGGGATGCAGAAAGAGAATTTCAGGGGACATCCGATATCTGTTTGATGCCCTCGATGAGTAGCTTTACGACTCCTTCGTCCTTCTCTATTGTTAGTTCTTCGCCTTTTGCTGTATGATCGTACTCGATCTCTTCTATTTTCTTCTTCCTTTCTGGAGGGATCGAACCTACCTTGCCATTTGTTCCTAAGTATCCCCAAGCCCTTACAACAATCTCGTCTTGACCCTTATCGTACACTGCCACTATTTCACTCGTCAGATATTTTATCTCGCCAAGTCTTGTCCTGAAGTTGATGGGCCAAACCATTGCGCTTCTTTTTGCGATATTGACGCCCTCAATCTTCATTGGCTTGGAGGGGCTAGTCGGATCGATATAGGTAATGTCTGTCTCAACATTCTTTTCTAGGAGGTTCGTTATGTATAGTAACGCTGACCCATCGGGTGATATTCTTTCAACAACGTTTATTCCGAGCTGGCTTGAACGTACTGTGGGCTCGATTTTCAGGTGTTCAAAGAATTTGAGGAGCGCGACCATACCTTGCTCGTCCTGCGGTCTGGGGAGGAACCCCAATGCAACGACTTGCCCGTTGCCTATTTTCCTTGAGTAACCACATACATCGTCAGTTCCCGGCACCCTCGCAATTGGAACAGCCTCGTCGCTTTCGGCCTTAAGGAGAGTCACTCTTGAAACGCTTATGTTTCCAGAATCGGCGAGCTCCACCGATTCGGTCTCGATACTGTCGAGCGGTCTGATTCTCAGGGCATCCCAGAGGACCATACATGGTTCCATATTTCTGCCAAGATGTGGAATATTGGGCCCAATTAACACGGTTGCACCATTCGCCGCGAAGTTCAGCAGGGACTTCTGCAGGTGCTCATCAAGAAAATCGTAAAGTGGCACTACTATTAGCTTGTACTTGGATGCAACGCGGGCACCCGCATACTCCAAGTCGAAGAACTCGAAGTTGAACCCGATGCCCTGCAAAGCGTCCTCAAAAAGGCTCGCTCGGCTCTGCTCTGAACCAATGTTATAAGCCAGACCAGCCATTCTCGTGTTCACAGAAGCGCACCAGTAAGCATACGGATGGTAGTAGGCGAAACCCACCTCTGCTACTTTCTCGGATTCGATAATCGTTTCTTCGTTTGCATGGGTGAAATTCAGGAAGAGATCCATTATGGGTAGACGCCGACCGTCAGCTCCATCCTCTTGAATAGCGCAGTCATAATCGTAGCTTTCGCCCGTTGTTCCCCATCCTCTGGGGTTGGTTCCTCCTGCCCACATGTAGTAAGACAGACCCTTTAGCCCGTGACCGAAGGCAAGCCTCTGATGTAGATGTGTCGTATTCAGAGGGATTTTAGTGTTGTACCAGCCGCCCTGAAACTCGAAGCAGATAGGGCATTTGTCAGGTGCCTGGGCTTTCAGTATCTCGATAGGCTCCACAACTTTCGATGTCGCATCGTGGATGTCCTTTATGAAATGAGGATACATATCGATCCCGTCGAACAAGTGGCGAGACTTCTTTGCAATACTCATGACCATTCCATAGTTCATAACCTCGTTCGCATACACGGGAACCTTGATGCCACGTTCCCGAAACATGTCTACAAGTCTTTGGAGAAAATCGGTGATGACATCTTCCTTGAAGGCAGTCCAGTCGAAGACGGCTAACAGGGCATCTCTACTCTTAGGCTGTACTCGCGGGGCATCCACTTGACCAAAATCGCGGTATTGGGTACCGTAATACTTGTTCAGAGCCGAAATCTCTCTATACTTCCTTCTCAGCCAATTATGATAGATGCCCTCTACCCGTTTCTCCTTTGAGCCGATGTTAACAGGATTATAGTCTGCATCAAAAGGTGTAGGATGGAAACCGTAGCACGTCTCATTATCAGCTTGAACCAAGAGTAGCCGGTTGGGATACTTCATGTCAAACTTGTCTAGAAGCGGTATGATCTGGTCAATCCATTTTCCAACATACTGCAAGTAAGTGGGGTGGAGGTACGAGACCACGGGGGCATGTGGCTCAAGCCTGTATGTGACACGTCCAGCCGAATCCAAGCTTAGTATTTCGGGGTGCTTGTCCAGTAGCCATTGTGGGAGGCCACCGTTGACCCATTCGGCGCAGACCCAAGGACCTGGTCTGGCGAGGAGCATAAGGCCGGACTCACCGACAAGATCCAAGTAGCTTTCAACGTCTCTTTTGGGGTGGCTCTTGCCGCTGAAGTCGAATTCACCTTCCTCGGTTTCGTGCCAGTTCCACATGAAGTAAGTGCTAACTGCATTCAACCCAGCCTTCTTCATCCGTGTCAGTCTATCTGCCCATTGATCCTTGGCCACACGTGTGTAGTGAAGCTCACCAGACCTGAGCATAAGCTTCTTTCCGCCAGCAACGATGCAATTATTGGTTATGTCGACTTTCAAGAAAGAGCTCCCCTATGGGAATGCATGACCATTCGTTGCCGAACAGTGCTTTATATCTAACTCCTGCTAACAATAGGAACTCACTTTTTATAAATATATCATCTTTTCGGCACACCTGCGATAATCTTGATGCGAACTAGGCAACAAACGATCGGTGGGGTGATACTCTTTCTGGTCAAAGCTTCATCCAAGAAGCCAAACGGAGGCAAAGTAAGTCAAGTCCGAGCCAATCATATTTGGAGATTCTTCTTCTTTCTATAGTACCTCAGGTACCCCTTTATTGAGTTATTTCTATGTTCACGCTTGAAAGCGGTTGGCAAGACCTTGGTTCTAATCTCAAGCAGTGTGGAAAGTCTCTCCAGCTTTTCTTGTTCAGATCCTGGGCTTCCACTGAAAGTCTCCAGTATTCTCTCCCCCCAGAATTCAAGTTGGCGCTTTGCTTCACTCAAGATTCTCTGAACTTGTGTAACGGCGCCAAAATGAGAGAAAAGAAGTCTTCTTGGATCCAGCCTCGCCAGTTTATCTATCGTGTCGATTGCCAAATAGAGGTCAAAGTCTGGGGGAGGGGTCGTTGGAGTAACCTCACCCACATCTTCGAAGTACAGTCCCGCGGCGTCACCTGTGAACAGAGATCTAGTCAGTTCGTCAAATATGCAGATCTCATGCGACGCGTGCCCTGGGGCGTATATGATCTTAAGCTTCCTGCCGCTTCTCAACTCTATCTCATCGCCATCGTTAACAGGTCGAACCTTGTTCTTCTTCACAGGCTTGAATTCCCCATAAAGCGAAAGAGATTCTCCGAAGACTCTTCTCGCGCTCTCAGTCAGTCTTGAAGGATCGATGATGTGCATGGCGCCGCGTTCATGAACCGCAACAACGGCGTTAGGCATACTATCAACCACGTCTCCGACCCCCCCAGCATGATCAAAATGAATATGTGTCACAATTACGTGTGTAAAAGAACCCAGATCTGACCATTTTCGTTTGATTCCGTCAAGCAAAGCAAGCGACGATGTGCTCGGACCCGTTTCAATGAGCACGTTCTCGCCCATGGAAGATATGACGTAGCTCGAGCAATACCCTTTTATGCCCAATGCGTTGCTGTCGATTAAGTGCACGTCCCCACCGAGGCTTACTATTGACGCCATCCCGAAAGTGAGCCCCCTTTATGCGCCGCTTGAACTGCGGGAAATAGTGAGTTCTTAGCGCTATGGACCCATGACACCATAAATCTTGCGATAGAGGCTCGCATAATTGATGTGGTATTCCATGCGTGCAATCAGACTAGTGGTTTTTGACGCAGATGACGTAATCTTCAGTAGCTCATCTGACTGCTACCTAGGCCAGGCCGTGCTACCAGTGAGAAGGACTGATAGTGACACCGTGGAAGATGCAGCTGGTCATAGAATAAGACTCGACAGCGAAGCCAGGTTCGTTCTGCAGGAACTTCGGAATCGAGGAATTCATGTTTCACTGAACAGTGTCAATAAGCCACGCGAGGCTAACGCAATAATCCACATTCTGGAACTCGATAGAATCTTCGAGTACCCCAAGATCAACTTTAGTGACAAAGGTGCCAATATGCTGGAGATCTTGGGGGACTTCAACAAGAGCAACGTAGCGATACACCCCGACGACGTAATGTTCATCGATGATGTGGCGGAATTCTGCATTGACGTAAAGAGAGCCCTCGGAGGTAAAGGTCTAGTTCTGCAGATGAACAAAGACATATCTCACTTGTCAGAGCTGTTGCGCTTCTTGTAGGAAGATTTATGCTCTTCGCTTATGTCCACTTCAATATGGAAAAAACCCCTCCTTTCCGTGATTCTTCGGAAGGGAATCGCTACTCGGTCGTATCTACTTCACTTTCGACTTGAGCTCGGCGCCAGGTTTGAATGCTGGAACCTTCTTGGCCGGTATGTTGATCTTCTCTTTAGTCTTGGGATTGATGCCGACTCTGGCGCTTCTCTTCTTCACAACAAAGGTGCCGAATCCCACTATGGAAACCTTGTCACCTCTTGCGAGCGCTCCAGCGATGCCATCAAAGAGACCGTCAACAGCTCTTGCGGCACTAGCTTTGGTCACTTCAGCATGCTTGGCAACTAAATCGATCATATCACCCTTATTCACTTGGCTTTTTCACCCCCATTCTCAAGCTCCATCCCTTTTCTAATGAGCCCACCAGTATTTTAATGTTGCGAGCATTTTTGATAATTTCCTCTAAAAGATTTGTTAAGAACCAACATTAATCGACAACTGACGAATCAAGAAATAAGGCTCCAAAAATGAGAAAGTAAGTGGGTTCCAGCCAATCTAGTCGGGGCCTCTCTCGGAGTCTGAGGGTACTTCTGACTTTTCCTGTATCAAAGTATCTCTTTGATCTTCTTGGCAACTGCTCCGGCGACGCTAACAACCTCGATTCCCTTAGCAGAATTGTCTATGGTGTCCGTAGTCGCAATGAAGATAGGTGAGGTCTTTCTCATCAATTCAACGGCACCTGGGCTGTGTACAGGATGAACATATGCAAAGGCGACTTTCTTTGCCCCTTTCTCCTTCTTGAGCATGTTTGCTGCCTGAGCTATTGTCTTTCCAGTACTCACTATGTCATCGACGATCAGGATGTTTCTCCCCCTCACATCAACCTCATTGACTAGTTTCTGCTTGATCTCGCCAGTGTTGACGTTCCGCTCCTTCTCCAAAGCTGATGCTGTGTCTGAACCGATTATGCTGGCCATCTCAGTAGCCCAACCGATTCCCTCTCCATCTGGAGCAAACACCACAAACTCTTCTGGAGACTGAGCTTTGTTCTTGACGAACTCGGCAAGGGGAGCCACTCCGGAGATGTCATAAGCCTTAATGTTCGGAAACCACTTGTCTATCCCCGTTATACGGTGAACGTGCGAGGTTATTGTTATGAAGTCTGTTGCTCCGGCATCCTCAAAGATTTTCGCGACGATGCCACATGAGACAGGTTCACCTATTCTGAACTCGTTGTCTTGCCTGGCATAGGCGAAGTAAGGAAATACCTCGATCAGCCTGTCTGCCCCATATCTCTTCAGCGTTGAGAGCGTCAGAAAACTCCTCAGAACGTAATTGTTGACGGGCTCCTCTCCACCTTTCTGGAAAACTGCAACGACGCTTTTACTCTTGATGTCGTCGACTGATTCCACAAGTATTCGCGGCGCGATCTCCCCGTCTGGAAAAACGCGGTTGTCAACCTTGATAAACCTGCAATTCAATTCACTCGCTATCTTGGAGCCAAGAATGGCATCGCCGACAACAATGCATGATTCACTCATCGCGAACGCCTCTTTGAGGTTAAATCTGCAGCGCCCTCACCGACGACTGTTGCCCCTTCTTTCACAATACGATTCTGGAGACTGGCCAAAGTTGTGCGCAGTAAATCAACTACTTGGGAATAGCCTCTTTTCCTGTTCCGAGCCTCGTAGCCATCATGAGTACCCATATGTACACGGTTATGGCTGAGATAGTCTCCGGAATAGCTGCGTGTGCCCAGGACATCAGCAACCATGGGCTTGCGGCAACGACGCCAAGCAGGAGCGTTGCTACTCCAAACCATCTGGTTGCTCTGTTAGCTACCATCGCTCCACCCAAGACCAAAAGAGCGAGTGCCATCGAAGCAAAGAGCATCACTGAGAACAGGAAATGCCACGGTGAAAAGGTTTCATTAAACAAACCTACGCATATGAGCGCCACGGCTGCAACAAGAAGTATGCCAGTTCCAACAAGCGCTCCTATGCTTTTCCTGACGCTCCTTCCAAGTCCGAGTATGGAAAAGAAAGTTATCACTCCACCGACAATGAGGCCACTATTGAAGATCAGCGCTGATGTTGGATGCAGTACGGGATGTCCGAGATCGCTCAATGCATTTCCAGTCCAAGTAAACCAATTGCTCGATGGCGAGGAGCCACCGCTGGAGACGAGGATTGCGATCATTATGGACATAAAAGCATAGAATGGGCCTACTACCCCACAGAATGCGGCTGTGTTCGGTTCTGTCAAGCGCTTCAGAATGGTAGCCATTTTTGATTAACGCCTCTTGTATTTCCTAGTTGAGCTAGAAGAATGACTGTTACCTATATTCTTACCTTCTTTGGAACTGGTATCTTATTAAGCTTGACATACTCGGGGAGAGGATCCCCAACTAGTGGGATGGCATATCTGTGGAATTCCTCTGTCATTCCGTTTCCTTCATTATTGATGAATCCTCTCGGCAACGATTTTGTGGAATTTGCAACCTTCTCAAGCTCGACCAGACCAGTCGTACACCTATAGGAGCTGCTTGGTTCCCTCACTAAGGTAATCATTCTGTCGGTTTCTCCCTTTACCGCCTGTTTGACGGCGACCTGTCCAACCAAATAGGCCTCCTTGAGATCCACCTTTGAGGCTAAGGCCATTGAGACCCGTTGGATTGTACCGGGTCTGTCAAATCTTGCCTTCAGGTTCAATCTGCTGGCAACAAGCTGGCATAGATAGTCTGCTACGCCTCCCAGTTGCCTGTGACCGAATGCATCCGTATCGATCGATCTCTTGGACGCGACGACAGGTTCCCCGCTTTCATCCCTGAGCCCTTCGCAAGCGGTAACCACGCAAAATCCAAGTCGACTGCAAGCGCTTCTAATGTCCTCAATGAACTTCTCGTCATTGAACGGAATCTCAGGCACGTAGGTGAGATGAGGCGGGTCATCCTCAGAGCGCTTCCCAAGAGTTGTGGCAGCAGCAATCCAACCGGTGTCCCGCCCCATGACCTCAATTATCTTCACTTTGTCAACTATTCCAATGGCGGCTGCGTCGAGACCCGCTTCGATTGTCGATGTGGCTACCCATCTGGCGACACTGCCATAGCCTGGAGAGTGATCTGTAGCCTTCAGATCATTATCTACGGTTTTGGGGACTCCGATCACCCGTAATTCGTACCCTTCCTTTTGGGATATCTGAGATATTCTGTGACTGGTATCCATCGAGTCATTGCCACCAATGTAGAAAAAGTAGCGGATATCGTGGGCCCTCAGAGTGTTCAGGATCCTCGCATAGTCTTCAGGGTCGAGTTTGTGTCTACATGAGCCGAGGGCAGATGAAGGAGTAGACGTGAGTCCCCTGATAGTTGATTCACTCTCCTTCCTCAGGTCCACAAGATCCTCGTTAAGAACTCCCTCTATTCCATACAACATGCCATATATTTCACTGATATGAGAATACTTCTTGGCTTCCTCGACAACACCTGCCAGGCTACTGTTGATCACAGCCGTGGGACCGCCTGACTGACCTACAACAAGGTTCCCTTTGAGCTTGTCGGCCATAGTTGTGCTCAACCACTCTCAACATATCCATAGGACTGATTGAGGCGATTAGTCTAGATCAGCCCATTGAGCAGATCCATGTTCTTGCCACGGTTAATCATGATGTACTCAACAGCCTCTTCAACGCCAAGACCCTTATGAACAATAGCGTTCACCGCTGAGGAAACTGCGAGTGGATCATCCTTGCCAGGAAAGGTGACATTTCTCCCGACGAGTGCGCCTCGGACGTTCTTCCCTGCCTTCATACCTTCTACAAACTGTCTCAAGATATCTGTAGGATCTCCAGTTGCCTCGCCACCGAGCAGGAGAATTGGGCATGTCGTCGCCCTAGCAACTCTGTCAAAGTCGTCCGAATATGGTATCTTGAGCCAAGTGTTCAATGAGGAGCACCCCAGACCAGATCCAACTCCAATGACTTGAACCAGAGGCTCAGCAGACTTAAGTGTCTTGTATTTCCCGCCTTCCTTCTTTACGGGCAGTGCCTCGACGAAAACTGGTATTCCAGATTTGTTAAGTTGGTTCATTACCTCCGCACAGTAGCCTAATGTGGCGCCACTTTCCTTCTCAGCTGTTTCTAGGCTGAACATTATCTTTGCTGCGTCGAGCCTCATCTCTCTGATGCTTTCAGCAGTGTAGGCAGTCATCCGATCATCCATCTCAAACGAGGTACCTGCCAACCCTCCTCGGTTCATGCACCCGAGGATTACCTTGTCGTCTAGGAAGCTTTTCCCACCGGCTTCCTTGATTAAGTGATTGATAATGAAGAGTTCCTCCACGATGTCCGGTGTACTCATCACTCCGTCAAACTCTTCATCTGTTATGACGCGGAGTATTCTGCCAAGCAGTTCGTATCTGTCTCCCATCGCGATGGGATTATCACCAACTGCGGTGACCATCCTTGCAGGGTGATCGGCAGCTAGGATCGTTAGCTTCCCGTCCTTTGTTATTCTACTTCTTCTCGTCCTGTTCTTCGCCTCCTCGAGCACTATCTGGCTTCTTTCAACCCTAGCATTCGTTATCTCGTCAAACAGAACCTTTGGGAAGAATTCCTCAACCTTGAAAACATAGCTGCCAATCGAATAAGTTACAGGCATCGATCCCACCTCCAATAGCCTCTAACCAAGTCAGAAGTTATTAACATGTTGGAGTCCTCAGCTTGAGCACATCCGGATTCACGAGATTCTGTGGGGCCTTTCCCCGAAGTGCGGATATGGCGTTCTCAACAGCCATGACAGCCATCTTGGTTCTCGTCTCAGTGCTTGCTGATCCTATATGTGGTACCAGCACAACGTTCTCGAGTTTAATGAGTGGATTATCCCTATCTATGGGCTCCTTCTGAAAAACATCCAGTCCCGCTCCACTTATCGTTCCCTGTTTCAGCGCCCTGTAGAGTGCAGACTCGTCAATGACCGGTCCCCTTGAGGTGTTGATCAGAATAGCGGTTTTCTTCATCAAAGCAAGTTGCCTGTCGCTGATGAAGCCGCGCGTCTTTTCTGTTAGTGGGACGTGAATCGAGATGAAGTCGGCTTCCTTGAGAACGGTCTCCATGTCAGCATACTGGACTCCAAGCTCATCCTCTGCCTCTGGGTTTCTTTTCTCGTCATGGTACAGTATCTTCATGTTGAACCCTTTTGCCCTCTTAGCAACGGCTTGACCAATTCTACCCAATCCCATTATGCCCAGAGTCTTGGAATAGACGTCTAGTCCGGTCATGAACATGAGGTTCCACTGAATCTTCCACTTGCCGGCCCTCAGAAATTTGTCTGCCTCAACGATTCTCCTAGCTGCGGCCATAAGCAATGCCCAAGCAAGGTCTGCTGTTGTCTCAGTCAGAACTCCAGGAGTATTGGTGACGAAGATCCCCTTCTCGGTCGCCCTCTTCACGTCGATGTTGTCGTATCCAACCGCTATGTTTGCAATGACTTTGAGGTTCTCGCCAGCATCAATGACGCTTGGAGTAATCTTCTCGGTGAGCAGACACAGCAATCCATCAACCTCCGAGACCTCACGTTTCAGCACTCCTTCGCTCGGTGGCTCATCCTTCGGGTTGAATGTGAAGTCTATGCCATTCTCTTCAAGCAAATTCAGTGCTTCGCCGGGTAGCTTCCTTGTTGAGTAAACCTTGGTCATTTCTTCTCCGAACCTCCTCGAAAGTTAAGAAGTTCAGGCTATTTGCGGATTTCGTCATCTATTCAATAATATTCGAGTCATCATAGGAATTATATATTAGGAGTAGCCCGCGTATTTATTACATGATCATCGACCAGCGGGATCCAGAAGAAACCCGTTATGAAATTCACATTGCTGGTTGCCCTTCCTAACCCATAAGCTTCGAGACGTCAGGGAAATTGTAGCAATTCCGAGGCCCCCGTTATGAACCCGCTAAGGGAGCGTGCATACGATCATGATAAGAGACACGAGTGAAAGGCGAACCTACAAGCTGATAGTAATCGGAGATCCCGGTGTTGGGAAAACCTCGCTGATCCGTGCCCAAGCGGGTATGCTATTTAGACCAGAGTATATTGCCACAATTGGGGCTGACGTCATCACTAGGATCTACGGATTCAGAAATCAAACTATATTCCTGCTTATATTTGACATCGCTGGTCAAAGTCTGTACGACTCTGTGAATGACTATTTTTTCTCTGGGGCGTCATCGGCTTTGATTGTATTTGATCTCACGCGGAGAGACACTTTTGACCATATCCGAGACTGGTCTGGTGAGGTGAGAAAAAGAATACCTTATCCAATTCCCATTTTGCTGCTAGGAAACAAAGCGGACTTGGAGCAGGAACGCAAGGTTTCAGCACGGGATGCAAGAGAGGTAGCCGTTGCGTCAGGAGTGCACGATTATCTTGAAACCTCCGCGAGAACAGCAGCGAACGTTGACAAGGCCTTTCTCGGGCTCGTAGCGCGTTGCATAGTGGAGGCGCCGAAAGATTCGAGGCTGGCGGACAAGATGGATGAGGTCCTCGCTGACATTCATGCGACTGATCAGGAACTTGTCTCGGAGATAAGGAAATTGGATGATGTTGGAAGGCAAGGCCTAGGCGAGAAGAGGAAACCCTGAGGCTGGAAGTCAGTTCTCAAAAAGATACACTGGTTCCTCATATCTCCGCCCGTTCACAAGCTGTCCGCCGGGTAGCTTGACAAGTTTACGACTGGAGAGGGTGATCTGGAGCTTCTCATTCGCCTCTACTAGCCCGGCCTTCTTTCCATCGAGCAGATCAAGTGAAACATTCAACCCGAGCAGTCGGAAAGGAAAGACATGCCTCGTAGCCTTCGGAGCAAAGACCTCTCCTCTGAGCGCAACTCGCAGAACATCATCCTTTGTAAGTGTGGGAACAATCAGGCATGTAGCAGACTTATCGCTCAATACAATTGTTTTCGCATCGGACTCTGTTTGATAGCTGACTCTGAGGTTTGCTGCGCGCAGCTTCTCTTCAATCCTGTATACTGTATCGTATGCTTCTTTGCAGTCGAATTCTCTTTGAGTCGTAATGAGCCACGCTGAATTAGAGGAGCGCAGGGCGCTGAAAGTCTTTCCTTCTCCAACCTGTCTGTATATGCTATCTGAATCTGCTTCAACGGTCTTGAGACCTTCAGAAGAAGATTTGGCCAGTCTGAGTATCTGGGAGATGGGTGCATCGCCTGTTATTATGCGATACCAAGCCCCGAGCTGGACGACTGGGAGTCTGTAATTGATAAGGCAACACGGGACGTATGCACAGCCCATCTCTCTTAGGGCGACGACTCTGTGCATCCCATCTAGGATGACTAGAGTCTCCTCATCAACGAGGACTGGATCCTTGACAACCTTCTCTTCAATTATGGATTCTTTCAGGGTTTTGATGAAGTCAGGTATGACCTTCTCGTGAAGCTTGACACTCCACACATCCTCAAGAGCAACTTTCAGAAGCCCGTCTCTGATAGGGAAAACGCTTCGCTTCGAGACCCCCAAGCTCAACAACACCCGGCTGACATTGAGGTTACCGATATTCTAATTAACTGAATGTCCGGAAATCTTGACGGTTGTGCGCTGCAGTTCCGACCAGAACGGCTTATCCTGACTTGGCAAGGCTTACAGGAGATAGAAAGAGGGTACTTTTTCTCTCGGATAAAAGTGTTCCTAGGTAGTCTGGGCAGTTGCTTCTCATGGGGTTCCCCGGAAATTGACGGCTGTCGCAAGACCGTTTGCGGCTTTCTCAAGAATAGGGAGGATCGCTGCTATTCTCTCAGCAAGGCTTATAGGAACTGCAATGTTATGGCTCTTTAAGAGGTAGCAGCCTCAAATGAACAAGACGCATGGGGGAGACTTTATGAAAGAAGGCTCGCTTTCAGCGTCAGCCACGCAACAGTCTAGTGTTGCTGCTCTCGAGGCTCTGAAGGAGCATGCAGAAGACTCGATCGAGCTCCTAATGCAAATTGACTCCGACATGAATCCGTTCAGAGAAAAGTTGGTTCTTAACGAAATCATCGCCGACATTCGTAAGGCTTCATCAACTGACGAACTGCGAACGGTCGTAGGCGAATGCTTGGACGCAGTCAAGAACGTCGTTGCAACCTACTTGGAGCTAGACAGGTTAATTGAAGAAGTGCAGGGCGAGCTCGTTTGGGGACTACTTTCAAAGAAGTAGCTTCCTTGGTCCACATTTCCTTGGGTAACTCCTCACCATTGCTGTAGATCCAAGGAAAAAGGAATGGGAAGATGCTTGCTTGCTGAACAAGTTGATAATCAATGGTTCCCCTGCAGTCGATTTCTTCGTGCCATACTCCTCTTCTTCTACTCTGATGCTAGCGCGCCATATACTAGTTCCACAATATCTTTTACTTGTATCCTCGTTTTCTTTGCTTTAGCGGCGTCCAGAAAGTTTCCTCGGCAGAATGGGCACGCTGAGGATAGGTAACTGGCTTTGGTGGTCTCAGCTTCGGCTAGTCTGTCGACGCCGACGCTTGTGGCTAGGTCGGAGAATGCAGATTTGACTCCTCCTCCAGCACCGCAGCACCATGCATTCTCTCGGATTCTCTTCATTTCAACGAGTTGGATGCCTGGAATAGCCTTCAGGACTTCTCTTGGGGCATCGTAGACGCCAGCCTGTCGCCCAAGGTGACATGGATCATGGTAAGTCACCTTGACCTGATTCTCAGCCTCTTGGAAGTTCAGCTTACCATCATTGATCAAGTTACGGATGAACTCAGTTGCGTGGATCACGTTGAATGGAAGCTTTCCGACTAGGTCGGGATAGTCGACCTTCATTGTTCTGAAACAACCTGCGCAGTGGACTAGGACGTTCTTTGCCCCTGCCTTCTTCAGCGCGTCAACGTTGTGCTTTGCGAGATCCTGGGCAAGTGACTTGTTCCCCGTTCTGATCGCTACTGATCCACAGCAGTATTCGTTCGGGTTCATTATGGCAGGCTTGACTCCCGCCGCGTCGAGTATTCCCAAGAGTGAGGTAAGTACCTCTGGCTGGCGGTAGGGTTCGGTGCACCCGGTGAACAGAACTAGGTCACCCTTTGTTGGCATTTCCCTGCCTTCGGGTATCCATTTTCCCCTGTCTGCATGCTTCTCGAAGTATGGGTTATGCTCCTTCTCGATTGATCCCATGATCTCCTTATGTCTAGGCATCGGTCCGAAACCCGCCTCGACAAGGTCAGCTCGAAGGGCCTCGAATACCTTGACGTGGTCTATCCAGCGGCTGATTGGAAGCTCTATACATGCGTTTCCAGATTTGTGACACGCCTCTTTGCAGCTTCCGCAGAGCGTGCATTCGTAGATCGACTTGGTCAGACCATCGCTAACTTGGAGTGTCCCCTTCAGCAGGCCGTCAGCCATTGTGAGTTTGCCCCTAGCTACGTATGGCTCAAATCCGCCAAGATAGTCCTTGACTGGGCACACGTCGTATCTTCCTACAGCCGGTTTGACCATCTGTCTACAGTCACCGATTCGCGAGCAAGCCGAAACCATCTGCTGAAGTTTTCTCAGATTTGTGAACGGCACCTTACTTGTTTGTTTTGACATATTCCGACACCCTCCCGTGTTATTAGAGATAGAATTTTCCTGGACTGAGGATTCTGTTTGGATCCAGCGTGTGCTTTATTGATCGCAGAAAGTCGTAGTATGGTCCGGGGTATGCGCCTGCGGCTACGAATGCCCGGCTTATCGCCTCGCCCAAAATGTATGGCAATCCGCCTTCTTTGGCAATCATTTTGAGCTGATCCATCCAGAGATCGTAATTCAGCGCCCTTTTGTCTTCGTCCTGCCAGACTGCTAGTCCACAGTCCATTTCGACAGTTGTGTGTCCACAAAGTAGTGCCATAGCCAAAGCACTTATTGCTGGTCCAGCCTTTGTCAGTTTGTCGAGGTTCTTCGTCTCCCACTCTCCCAGCTTCTTGTTCATCTCTGGGAACCTATGTATTGGAACGTGGTGTTCGGTGTCGCACGGTATGCTCCCAGGTCCTATGCAACCCCACAACGAATGATAGTTTTGCCAGTGCCCATTTTCCTCATAGTGCCATTTTGCCCAATTGCCCTTCTCAACCGTGTCTCCAAGCGGCTCTCCGCCGTTTTCCGTCACAATTTTGTCTACGATCTTCTGCTTTGACTCCAGCTCTTCTTGGGTTTCACCTTCCATAGTGTAGAAGAAGATGGCTTTGTTGATTCCCTTCCAGGGTTTGACTACGGGGAAGTTGACTTGGGGCACTAGACCTCCCGTGAGACCTAGAACTGCTATCATTGGCCAGTACTGAGAATCATATATGCCCAGTTCGCCTCGTTTTCTCCACGCTAACCAGATCTTCGCGGCATTAACATCAGATGGCTCTTTCAATGTGAAGGTCTTCGCGGCGTGGTACGGTGGCTTCGGGAATATTTCCAAGGTAGCCTCAGTCTTCACTCCAAGTATTCCTTGGTCGCCCAAAAACATCGAGCAGAGGTCCGGTCCAAGACCATACCTGCAGAAAGGTTCTTTCACGTAGACGCTTGCGTTTGAACCTGTCTGAATTATGTCGCCCTGAGGCAGGACAACTTGGAGAGCTACCACATGCTGTGTACAGGCTCCGTACTTCGCTCCCCCTCCGCCCCCAACACTGTGGTGACAGAGCCCGCCTCCTACAGTTGCTGACATGCCGCTACCCGGACCAAGGTTGCCGGTGTAGTAGCCTTTCTCGAATAACACGCTATTCAGCTGAGCCCAGGTTATTCCTGCCTGCGCTGTGACGGTAAGTGACAGCTCGTCGACATTCACTATTCTGTTCATCCGCGTCAGATCTATTACTATTCCCCCTCCTTCGATGGGTTTCGAGCCTCCTGAGATATCACATCCTCCTCCACGCGGAACAACTGGGGTTCTATTTCTGTTAGCTACGAAAAGAATCTGAGAAACCTCATCGGCGGATCCAGGGCGGACAACAATGTCAGGCCAGCGTTCAGGCAAACCACCATCATTGCTTCTGCCATAGGTTTGTCTAACAAAGTCTTCCTCAGAAACATATTTCGATCCTACAACATCTTCAATAGCTTTAAAGACATTTGTCAAGATTTCTTACTCCTCCTAAAGAAAGTCGGTGAAGAAGATCCGCTTAATCGTTCGGATTGTTGATTCTGCCTTTTGCGCTTATGTTGCATATATTGGTTTGCTTTGGTCTCCTCTTCACAATTCTATCGCAGGGAAGCCCGCATCCTTCAGAGATGTGAGGAACCGCGGCGACGAGAAAGTCCGTTCAAGTACTTTCGCCGCGTATGCCCGTTTGGACCTTGGGGCGAGGAAAGCCCACGAGCTCTTCAATCCGAGGGAAGAGGTTACCCAGACTTCCCATCAATTGAAAAGCTCTTAGGAATGGCCAGTTCCAGTTCGCGTCAACAAGATTCATCTGTTGTTCTTTCTAGCCACTCGGTTAGCCATTAGCGCTGCCACCGTTCCTGCTGCAACACCCGCATCGATATTAACCACTGCTATACCTAGGGCGCATGCTTGGAGCATTGCAGTCAGGGCGCTCATACCCTTCTCACCTATTCCGTAACCTGTCGACGTAGGAACTGCTATAACCGGGATATCAATTAGACCAGCAACAACTGATGGCAGAGCACCTTCTCTTCCGGCTACGGCAACCACAACATCTACATCCTTTTCTATGAGTTCCCTCAGTGCTGGGAAAAGCCTGTGAATTCCAGCCACTCCAACATCATAAGCCGCATGGGTTTCACACCCCATTTCTTCGGCTATGATTCTAGCTTCTTCTGCAACCGCTATATCTGATGTCCCTGCTGCAAGAATGCCTATCTTTCCCCCCGTTTTGCTCAAGTGATAGTCAGCGCTTCTCGCTACAACCATTCTCGCTTTCTCAAAGACAGTCAAGGTCACAGACGAGCCGCGTTTGAACTCTTTTTGAAGCGAGACGATGTGCTCCTTGCTAACCCTGCTGACTATGGCTCTGCCACAGCTACCCAGCAACTTTGAGGTTATTTCGGTAGTCTCCTCCGGCGTCTTTCCCTCAGCCAAGACTATCTCAGGTACGCTTCTCCGGCACTCCCTTCCAACATCGATCCTAGCCATGCTACCGACTTCTTCAACCATGAAAAGCTTGAGCAGCTTCTCAGCCTCGTCGACGGAGATCTCCTTAGCAGCCAATTTCTCCAAAACGTCCCTCAATCTTTCTCGCACTCCAAGTATCTCTTCCGCACAATTACCAAATGACTTTAATAAAGCATTTTGATCTTATGTCTAATGTCTCTATGCCAGCCCGATGCACTTCAAAAGTGGGATGTGGAAGTTGTGGAGAAGCTAGGGAATCGCATAATGGTCATAGATTGCCAACTCTCAGGAATATCGGGTGACATGATTCTTGGCGCACTTCTTGGGATTGGGGCAGATGAGGATAAGGTCAAGCGGGCTGTCGAGTCTGTCAGGAGTCATGTGGGCTGGTGCGAGGAGATCAAAGTCAACGTCAGAGACGTAATGAAGGGAGAATTCAAAGCTAAGGAAGTCGATATTGACATAAGGGAAACTGTTCCTCAGAAAGGAAAAGGTAGGTCCTCCAACTATCTAAGAGACGCGGTTAACGACTCGGTTAGAGAACTTGAGTTATCGGATCGCGCTCAGGAGTTTGCATCTAAGGCGATAGATACACTTGTTGAAGCCGAGAGAAAAATCCACGGAGAAAGCCACGGAAGCGAACCTGAGCTTCGCGAGCTAGGCTCAACGGACACGGTGGCTGACATTGTCGGCGCCGCAACAGCTCTTGACGACCTTAGAGCTTTAGATGAAGCCACTATCTACTCTACGCCTGTAGCTGTTGGTGGCGGACTATTCAAATTCTCGCACGGCGTATTGCAGTCTCCTGGACCGGCCGCACTGGAGATTCTTCGCAAGTTCTCCTTCGCGATGATCGGTGGTCCTGTCGAAGCAGAGCTGATAACGCCTACAGGCGCTTCGTTGCTAGTCAACATGGCAAGCGGAGGATCAAGCAGGTTTTACCCCGGTCTGAAGCCTACCGCCGTGGGCTATGGCGCAGGCAAGAATGATCTTGGCGACGTGCCCAATGTCTTACGGATAGTTCTCGGGAGCACAATAGACTATGAACTATTGACGGATAGAGTCTACGTCCTAGAAACTAACCTTGACGATGTTCAGGGCGAGACTATCGGATTCCTCATGGAGCGGCTGCTAAGAGAGAAAGTCAGAGACGCTTGCATTATACCAGTGACAATGAAGAAGGGTCGTCCAGGACAGATACTGAAAGTCATGGTAGATGAAAGCGAGGTTGAAAGAATATCGCGGGTCCTAATTGATGAGACTGGCACACTGGGCGTGCGCGGCTATCCGGTTAGGAGGTATGTTGCTTCACGCGAGATTGTTCCAATCGAGGTCTCAATAGATGGCAAGATCAAGAGGGTGAGAGTCAAAATCGGGAGAACAAGGAGTGGCAAAGTGATCAGCCTGAAACCTGAGTACGAAGACGTGAGTAGCATCTCGATTGAGACCAACAAACCTTTCAAAGACGTCGAAGAGATTGTTAAGGAAGAAGCCAGAAAAAGGATAGGGCCGGACTAGAAGACAAGTTATTGTCCCCTCAAAGCCAAGTTTAGGTATTCTCCGTCTTCGCTGTAGACGAGCTCGTGTTTTAGGAAGAGGTCTAGTTTCTCCTTGATGAGCGCCTTGCTCAGATGTGGCAGGGCGTGCTGCAGAGTGTCCAAAGTCTGGACATCCTCGCACAGTATGAATATGTCTCTTTCGTCATGCTCAAGCGTGAAGATCTTGACCACTTTGTGCGTGCGTTCGTCTCTTATCTGAAGAAAAGACTTCATGTCATGGTACTCGAGTTCGGGATACTCAGACTGCCACTTGCTCAGTGATTCATCAAGGACTTTTCTGAACTCCACCAATTGGCTATAGGTAGTTGCGTTCTGATTCTCCAACTTGAAGGAATAGAAGTATGGGAGAATCAGGTCTCTCATCTTGTCGGGAAGCCACGGAAATATGTCCTGTCCGAACAGCAGTCTTGCGATCTCGTCTTCGGCGAAGTTTTTCAGGTTCGCTCCGAGGTTTATCGTAACGCCGAATTGCTTCGGGTTTACATACACGGTAGACCCATAGTTGAGGTTGAAATCAGCAGTCGTGACATACTGGAGTAGATTGCTGCAGCTCTTCATGACCCTGAGCGATGTCTGGAGGTCCTCGACTGTTTCGCCGGGGAATCCCACTATCACATTTCCACTTACTTTCATACCGAGCTGCTTGCCCCATTTGAGAACCTTTATGTTATCCATAACCCTGGAGTTCTTCTGCATCTTCCTTAGAAGTGGGTTGCTGAATGACTCAAAGCCAACTTGGAGTCTCTTAAATCCTGCCTTCTGCATTTTCTCAAGCAGTTGCCTGCTGATGTCTTGGGGACAGGTCTCTGCAAAGAGGTCGAAATCCCGGTCTTCACTTATCAGAAGGTCACACAGCCTCTCAAGGTTCGCGATATTCCCTAATATGTCGAGGTCGATGAAGACGAAGCGTCGGGTCTTGTGCCTATCACTTTCATAGAGCAACTCTTTGAAAACCTGCTCGGCTGGTCGGGCTCTATATCCAGGAGTTGAAAAGGAGGTGCAGAATGCGCACTTGCCCCAGGGGCATCCTCTCCCCATTTCTATGAGTAGTTCTTCGATCTTGTCAGAATTCGGATAGTCGCTGTAGTCCGGAAACGAGAGTGAGGACAGGTCAGATGCCAAGGGTTGTGGAGGGTTTCGGACGACCGTCTCGCCGCGCCTTTGAATTGTTCCTTTGACAGAGCTCATTTTGATTTCTCGATTTAGGCCCTTGGCCAAGTCCTTGATGATTGGCTCTCCTTCTCCGTCGGCGATGATGTCAATCTGGTTAAAATTCTCGATGAGCTGGACACCGAAATTGCCATGGCATGCGAATCCTCCAAAGACGGTTTTCGTGTTAGGGCTCATCGATTTGATTGACGCGGCCAAGTATAGCCCTGGAATGAGTTGCGTCAGGGTGACAGTTGAGATCCCTACAATCTCAAAGCTTTTCCAATCAATGCTCTCAATCCACTTGTCTGTCCATTCAGTTACCTCTGATTGAAAGAATGAAAGGCGATCATTGAAGTCGTAGTCGCCATTCTCTTCGACAACTTCTTTGACCATTTTGAGTATTTTCCTGCTTTTGTTATCATAATACTTGGGGAATAACATTGAGGAAAAGGCGTAGAGTGTAAGTATTGCATCTTCAGGCTCAATCGCATCGAGCTCTCCAGACAGAAAGTTGTGGTATTCAGCATTCCAGTGCCGACATGAGCATTCGGTTTTAATTGACAATAGCACGGATTTCAGGTAGCTGGTCGCCAGCGAAGGGTACCAGTAGACCCCACCTACGAATTGAGACACGAGGTGGTGGATCGGCGGATCCACCAAGATTATTCTAGCTACCAAACCCAATCCTACCCGATTTCATATTAGTGCTCCTCGTAATCAATCTTGCTATGTCACTTCAGATCGTGGAAGATTTATGCATCCAGCGACACGGGTGTACGGATATCCGAGCTGATCGAGGCAATAGCGGAAGGAGTAACAAGGTTGCTCGGGCGTGATGGAGATTACGGGTAGCACAGATCCAAAGACCAAAATAAATATGGGATACCCGAAAAGTGATCCCAAAACTCACCCCCCCCTCTTTTTTCTATGTTTCTAAATAGCCGCATTCAGCGCTTCCAGTGTACGATGGGAAAACTTCCGTCGGGAGCATCTCCGTCAGGAGCATCACCGAGCTTTCGCGCGCGTGGCTCGGGTTCCGCTTCAAGGTGATCTACACGGAGAATGCAATGTTTAGGGGCGAGTCGTTGGATGGGGCCTGCCCGCGTGAAGCCAAGGTGGTAACGTGGTAGACCGATCAGACCATGCGAAGGTATAAATGTGATTCATAGATAGATGCTCTCAGCTGTGTACGTGTCTTCCATTTTGTTTTGGTGATGGGTTTTGTCGAGAGACGAGAACAATTTCAAGATGTTTGAAAAGGCGCCCTACGCCCTTCCCGACGCGAAGGCGCTGCTGAAGGCACAGACAGATGGAATAAAGGTGCAGGAGAAGATATTTGGCCCAGTTTTCACGACGAGACTTGTCTCGAGTGCGGTCGAGTTCGCGTCGCGAAAGGTTGGGGAGAAACCGGCTAATGAAGTGAAGACTCTTGATCAGCTGACGAGCTACCTCCTCTCCTTGACTGCGAGGTACCCGACGCCTTACTGCGCGGTAATGTACGCCCAGCACAGAGTTGAGTGGGACCTACAAGGAAAGGGGGCACTGGGTCGCGTAGGGGACATGGGCTTCGAGAGGAAATTCGCCGAGGTGCAGAAAGTTGGTGGGAAGATCGTAGACTTCGACAAGATTGTGTCCGACCTCCGTAGTGCGTCGGTGATGATGAAGCTCAGCCCCAGCGAGTTCGGCTACAGGAAGAACAAGTATGGTGGGGTGGACTTCGTCGTGCCAAACTGCTTTTACCTAGACGGGTGCAGGCAAGCGTTAAGAGAGGGCTTGTTGAAGAGACCCGATGGAAGAACGCAGTGCGATCTGGGATCGTCGCTGTGCCAGTTCTTTAAGGTGGCGACAGGCTCAGAGTATGACTATGACCTGCTGGAAGTGCATGACCCTCGGTGCGTAATCACCTACTATGTGATGTGAAGATTCGCCATAAAATGGGTGAAGCGCGGCAGAATGCTGTGCCGCATCAAGCTTCGTCCATCTTCTTAGTGCACGCTCGAGAAGAACATGCGCGTCGAATTCTACATGCAAGTGCGGAAGGGCAGCAACGGATCGCCATCGAGTGCGTGCCGGTGAGCGAGGTTCCGGAAGAGCAGGCGCCGCATTAGGCTGTCTGTCTCCCGGCTCCAGCCTAGCGCCGCGGGAGGGAGGGCAGAGCTCTAAGCGGACATGCTCACTAGAACATATTTATACTTCGTCGGTGAACTACTACGGTAGGGGGGTTCCCTCAGGCAGGGTGGCCATCCGCGAAAACGCGTGAAAGCCGGGGTTTCATCTTGGGGAAAGCATTAATGGGAGGAGTGGAACATGAAAATCCTACTAACTGGCGCGTATGGCAACGTGGGCAGCTACGTTGTGAAGGAACTGCTGCGCCAGGGGTACGACACGCGCACCTTTGATTTGAGGACGCCCCGCAACGAGGAAGCCGCGGCAGAATACGTCAGGCGGATTGAGGCTGTCTGGGGCGATCTGCGAGACATTAAGAGCGTCCGTCGGGCGGTGAAAGGGGCGGACTACGTTCTGCACCTAGGGGCTATCATCCCTCCGCTGAGTGACGCCGACCCTGATATGGCGCGGGCTGTCAATATTGGCGGCACCCGCAACCTGCTGACCGCGTGCGAGGCGCAACCAAAGCCCCCGCGTCTCTTCTTCGTCTCGTCTTTCGACGTGTTCGGTCATACCCAGGCGCTCCCTCCCCCGCGCCGCGCCACCGACCCTGTCGAGGCTACCGATGTCTATACTAAGACCAAAATAGAGGGCGAAAAGATGGTTCGCAAGTCAAGTCTGCCATGGCTTATCGCACGCTTCTCGGATATGCCCATAATAGCCCTGCGCGACCCCGTCCCAGCAATGTTCGAGATTGGGCTCGACAACCGTTTCGAGACAATGCACCCCGCTGACGGGGCGCTGAGCCTGGTCAACGCGCTAAAAGTAGAGGAACTCTGGGGTAATAGGCGGCTACTACTCATCGGCGGCGGACCGAAGTGCCAACTGACCTACCGCGAGTTCCTGTTTACTCTGCTCACCGCTATGGGGATCGGACCGCTCCCCGAGGAGATCTTCAGCAAGAAGGAGTACGTAACCGACTGGCTGGACACCGAGGAGAGCCAGCGTCTCCTTCGCTACCAGCGCCATTCCTTCCAGGACATCGCCGCCGAGGTATCTGGTCTCCTCGGCTCGACGGGGCACATTGATCCTTCGGCTCGCGAGTATATACGGCAAGGGGTTATCGAGATGTCGCCCTACTATAAGAAGCCTCCTCAGAAAAGCTTGAGACACGGATAGATGCGAGCCTTCTTGTATCAATCTTCACCCATCCAGTCTCAAGGCCGTAACCGTCCATGGTGAGCAGGTTTGAGTCCCATGCCACCTTCTCAGCGGGTTTCTTCTCTTTCTCTGGTACTTCTGGTGCGTGGATGGAGAGGTCTTGGACGTCGCCGCTTCCCGCGGGATCAGCTTGGACCCTGAAACCCTGAAGGCTGGGGATATCCAAGTTGATCAAGGCAATAGCGGAGGAAGTCACCAGGTTGCTGGAACGCAACAGTAGGAGTTCAGGGACTCACAAAACAGGAGACCAAAATAAATATAGGGTACGACAGCGCAATCGTACCGTACTGTTCCAGAGATCACATTCTGGGAGAGAATGAAATGAAGGAACAAGTAGTGAGGAAAGGAAGAAGGATCCTCTATAAGAAACTACAGAAAAGGAATTCCAAGACCGTCATGATGGATCCGAGACTAGGATACTGATTGATGTCGCTTTTTCTACTAATCCACTGCCAAGCTTGCTCCTTGTAATCTCTAGCTGTAAATGTGAAGACTGTTCTCTTGATGTCTAGTTTGGCAGCATACTGTTCGTCATTTCCCCTCACGGGAAACCCGGTTGAAGCTCCTCCTAGAGCCAAGCTCACTCTTCTTCATCAGCGAGGTAAAGTATTAATCAGCGATAACTGTTAGGAAGACTTAGTGCGCATGTTTGAGTCGAGGCAGACGCCTCAATTGCGCGAGCGTCGGCTTTCAAACATCTGTGCACTATGATTATTGCGTGCGTGGCGTTGGTTTCATGGGAGACGTAAGTAGGTTTTTTAAGGCGCATGTAAAGGAAGTCGAACCCTACAATCCGACAGGGATTCTCCGAGTGCTTTACAAAGACCGCAGCCACTTCGCCAGGATGATGGGTAATGAGAGCCCCTTTCCTCCTTCCCCTAGAGTCAAGGAAGCCATGAATTCTGTTTTCTCTCAGTTGGGGTGGTACCCGGATTCAACTTACTTCGAGCTACGCGAGGCTCTGTCCAAGTATACTGGGCTCCAGACCGGAAACATCATAGTCGCCAACGGCTCCACGGAGCTCATAGATCTAATCTCCAGGGCATTCATCGAGACTGGAGACGAGGCCATACTTTCGATACCGACATACTCCGTGTATAGAATGAGGCTCCGGGTCGCGGGAGCAAGCATCATCGATGTGCCGAAGCTCAAGCCGGATTTCAAGTACGACGTGGAGGGCGTATCGAGCAGGGTCAATCCTCGCACCAGAATCATTGTCCTGGTTAGACCGGACAATCCAATTGGCAACCTAATCCCAGAAGATGACGTGGTCAAGGTATTGGACAGCGGCGCCGTCGTCGTGCTCGACGAAGCCTATTATGAATTCTGCGGAAAGAGTCTGACAAAACTCATTGAGAGGTATGACAACCTGATTATTCTGAGAACACTTTCCAAGGCTTTCAGTCTAGCTGGTCTAAGAGTCGGTTATGCATTGACGAATAACAAAATCGTGAAGTATCTGGAGAGAGCTAGGCCAGCGTTCACGGTGAGTCTGCTAGCTGAGAAAGCTGCGGTTGCCGCACTTGGAGACTTGGCGTACTCGCGGAGCAACATACAGAAGATAATTGAAGGCAGGGAATTTCTTCTCAGAGAACTTTCTAAGATAAGAGGGCTGAGAGTATATCCGTCGGAGACAAACTTTATACTCGTGAAGATGGAGAATAGTAAGCTACCGGTTGGCAAGATCATGATGGGACTTGTCAGCCGTGGAATCATTGTGAGGGACTATACTGACGCTAAAGGTTTGCAGGGCGAATACCTGCGCATAACCGTTAGCACAGTGGAAGATAATGCAAACTTCATCAAGGGAATCCATGAGTTATTGGAGGTGTAGAGAGGAGGATGGCTGGAGTGAAATATATTCTGGCACATGATATCGGCACAGAGGTGACCAAGGCTGCCATAGTCGATGCAGATGGAAAGATGTTGGGAACTGCATCAGAGGAGTATGATGTTCTTTATCCCAACCCGGGTTGGGCAGAACAGGATCCTCAAGTCTATTGGGAAGCTGTAGTTAGAACAACAAGACAGGTTCTTTCGAAAACCAAGATCAACCCTTCCGAAATAACTGCAATGGTATTTGATGCTATGATGCGCTCAACTATTGCGGTGGATGAAAAAGGTAAGGCATTGCGACCCGTGCTGCTTTGGCTTGACAGAAGAGCTTCAAAGCAAGCTGACAATTTCATGATGATGTTTGATCTAATGGAACTGCTCAAGAGACCTGTGATACCCGTTGCATCACCCACCGATCCCATAGCGAAGATAATGTGGATAAAAGAGAAGGAACCTGAAATCTTTGCCAGAACAAGTAGGTTCGTGGATGTAAAGGACTATTTGATCTACAAGTGCGTGGGAGATTTCTTCGTGGATTGGAGCTGCGCCTCTATTTACGGATTCATGAACTTGAACACAAAGAAAATGGAGAAAGACATCTTGCAGAAAGTCGGTCTCTCAGAGGAGAAATTAGCCAAGCTTGTAAAAACGACCGATGTAGTAGGCAATTTGACTGGGCAAGCAGCTCGGGAGCTGGGGCTAACAGAGAAGACCCAGGTTGTCTGTGGCTGTGGGGATGTCGCAGCCGTCGGCATAGGTTCAGGAGCAATAAAGAATGGTAGCCCTCACCTCTACATGGGATCGTCTGCTTGGATAGCTCTCCACACGGACAAATTCATGGCCGATCTTTCTGGTGCAGGAACAATATGCTCAGGCGACCCATCAAAGCTACTTCTCGTAGGAACGACGGATAATGCTGGTAACTGTCTAAAGTGGTTTAAGGACCAACTCTGTGATGCTGAGAGGAAAACCGCTGAGGCAACTGGCAAGGGTGTTTACCAAGTTCTCGATGAAGAAGCTGCGAAATCATCACCTGGCGCGAACCGTCTTCTTTTCACGCCATGGATGGTTGGCGAGGGCTGTCCTTTCATAGATCCAAAATGTAGAGGAGGATTCATCAACCTGTCTTTGAATCATACGAAGAGGGATATGACTAGGGCAATACTGGAAGGGGTATCATATAACCTGAGATGGATTCAGGAGATCATTGAGGTGAACATGAAGCAGAAGATCTCTACTTTGAACGTAGTTGGAGGAGGAGCCAAAAGTACTGTCTGGCTTCAAATTCTCACTGACGTGCTTGCCAAACCCCTGAGACAGATCCAGGTTCTGCAGGATGTGGGAACAGTCGGTGCCGCCATGATAGCAGCCGTAGGGTTAGGCGTCTACAAGGACTTCGATTCGCTTGAGAAGTTGCCCAAAGTGAAGGCTACATACAACCCGAACAAGGACTATGCGAAAACCTATGATGCAATGTATGATTGCTTCAAAAAGGCCTACAAGGGACTGACCCCAATTCACAACTTACTGAACAGATGAGAAAGTGGATGCAAACTGTGCAATAGGGAGAGCTATTCCTCCCGCCTTTCTTTTCAGGCGCCTGCCTACCTGTATGCTTGTTGTACGGTACTATTTGATCTTATTGAGTAGATAGTTTATTGAAGGCATCGTACTTGCCAGGGAATAGTAGTGATTAGACAACAGTAGAAGTGAATCGATGATCGGAGAGTGGGCCTTGCTGTTGATTTTCATTGCTCCTAGGAACGAAAGCAGGCTAATTGATGATATGATTGCGATGGGAGCCAGGAGAATCAGGTTCCACGCACCAAGCCCTGAAAGCATCGAGTGCAGATAGACAGTCAGAAACACAGAGAAGATTAGCGCAATGATACTCGCCAAGGCCATCTTCCTCAAGTTTTTCGAGTAGGCTGCCTCATTCTTATGGAGGGCCTCTGCTACTATTCTTCTGATCTTCTCCACCTTATCCATCAACCTATGGTTTTGTCTGGCCAAAGAGGAGTATAGCGTCGTGCTGCTGTCAAAGCTATCGGACTCATACTTCGTTGCTTTTATCACAAGGTCGAGAAGAGCAACATCATAGTCAAGACTCCTTATCTCTTTCTCGGCCTCCTTCGCCTTTAAGTAGACCGTCTCTGTGAGGCTTTGCATGGCTTCGATGTTCTCTCTAAGAATGTCAAGACTGCGGCTGAACTTATCCAGAACACTTCTCATGAACTTCAATTCCTTGTACTCGGTGCCCATTATGTTATCAGCGTTAAATGTCGGGGAGCGCTCCATGAACTGAGATAACCTCAGGAGACTGGTGGAGAGATCCTGCGCCGTCGTCGCCTCAAACGTGGACCGGGTCGGGATAAGGAAGATGTGTTCAACCACTTCCCTCAGTTCGCTGACTCGTTTGGCCCTGCCGAAGATCATCAGCCTATTCTTTATTGGCTCAAAAAGAACTGTGGCATGCGTGGTCTGCATGATCCTAGGGTTCTCCTTGACAGAGTTGAAATACTCGCCCATGCCTTTGAGCATGTACTCAAGGTTCTTGCTACCTATGACTCTCTCTTTTCTGAAGGTTCCAACTTCGTATATGCCCGTCGACGTTGAAATATCCTCAAGGAAAGAGTACTCAAAATCCTTTGGGTTAAGCTCAGAGAATTGATCTGGGCGCAGGTCAACCGACCATATGAAGCAGACAAACGATCCCAGAAGTTGACCGATGTTTGAGTATACTTTCTCAATTCTTTCATTGAATGCCTTGAGGAACTCGTTTCTTTTCAATAGCGAAGCGGCTTTTGCCGAGTTGTCGCGATCGATCATACTCAGCTCGCCTACAGTACGATCCTTGCGCATTGTCTTGATCAAGTCTTTCAGGTACAGATTATAGTTGTTTCTGAGGGTATTCTCATAGCGGATCGCCTCGGCCCTAAGCTGCGTAAAAGTCTTGGTTGCGCCTCTATTCAGGGCCAGCTTGATCGTGACTAGTTCGCCTTCCTCCTTCACACTATAGTCCTGTGAAATCCTCTTGGAGCATTTTCCAAACGTCTTCATTATCTTCTTCCTAAGCGGATTGAACATCACCGGCACCAGGAAGAAGGCCGAGAGATACATGCCATCAACAGACAGCGACTTGCCACCAACCTTCTGTATTCTTGTGGCAACTGATTTCAGCGGGAGATATGTCATTGCATATAATCTCAGAGAAATAAAGGTAAGAAGCCCCAAGCTGCCCACGGCAACACCAATGCTGATCAAGGTTCCTTCGATGTCTGTGCCGATGAACCCTGTTATCGTCGCTACAGCGGTGATCAGGTTAGTCAGTTGCGTCAATGCATCACGGACTATGTAGATGAAGAAGAGGTAGGAAAGATATATTGCGACCACGGACCACCCGATCGAGATTCCGCCATACGTGACCATAGCAAACCGCTGTCTCCTACTGTATTCGCTGTACTTCATACGCGCTTGGCGGCGCCCCTTTGTTAGTAGCGTTCTTATGTACCCAAATGCTTCGGACCGTAGATTCGGGATATTCAGAATATCCATAAGCGCATAGTATCCATCTGTCTCAAACATTGGGGCCATGTTCAGCAATGCCATGTAGTAAGCGAAGAAGAAGGTCATTACAAGTAGGTAAGAAGCACTCGGAAACAAGTTGAAGAATGCGGCGAGCCCGGCTACCGACCCGATTAATAGCGTTGACAGCGGACCCACGATCGATACAAGAACCCTCTTGCCCCGGGACAAACGCCAAGACTCGCTAGTATCACAGTAGAACATTGGGTAGAAGTAATAGAGCCCAGTTCCAAGTTCCCCGGGACTCGCGCCGAAGTGCGTCAAAGCCAACCCGTGAGCCAACTCGTGAACCACGAGAATAGGAAATATCAACACTATCGAGAAGATGAAGAATCCAAGAATTGTGGAGCCTTGCACATTGAAACTCCCAGAAGATAGCGTGTTGAGAAAGACATCTCTTAGGAGAAAGGCGGTGAATGCAACTACTATGATTGCAATGAAAAGGAATATCTTGGTGAAAAAAACCCTTGTGAGCCTGTAGAGTCTCCTAAAGATCGAGGAAGATTTGGATGCGCCCAAAAGAGGCATGTTTATTATCAGAGGAGAAACGACTTCAGGCTTGAGTGTACCTTTCTTTGCATCCTTCACCATCTCCCCTTCTCCATTCTGGCTATTCACGTCCCGAATGAGATTCTCTTGGGCCGCGAAAGTGATGAACCCTTCGACATCGTCGGGGCTATGCCTATTTCCAAGTTTCCTTTTGATGGACGAGATCGAGTGATGCCCATCCATCATCTTCCAGATCAATGCGGCGCTCGAATCTATGTAGTAAGTCTCCTCAGTCTTATCATTAGCCAGCACGTATCGGTTTCTATCACTCTTTGAGATCTTTACTTGTTCTCCTCTGAGAGGACGGAACTTTGGATCATATTTTATCTTGTAGTAGATCTCCACGCCCAAGAAGTTCCACCCCCACATTCAAACATAGCTTAGGAACCAGCTTCAGGCACATGGCAAGCATAGAAAAACCTGATTGTCAACCTTGCCGTGGCTAATGTGAGACTGCACACTAACACTTGATGATGCCATTCATAAATCTATCGTAATAACCAGGAACCAGCTCACCATTCTGTCGGAGGGAAGTCCACGCCCCTTTAGGATGGGAGGAACTGCAGGTCTCCCAATGGCGGTTCAAGTGGCATTCTTGTCCAACAAGCAGTGGCGCCGGGCGGCAACAGCAAACAGAACGGAAAGCCCACAAGCTTCAGCGATGGGAAGAGGTCACAAGTCAATAATACGCCGCTGGATAAATGGATATCTCGACGTTTCAATTCGGCTTGCCTGCGTTTTGCCCTCGGCGCGAACCAGTAACATGAGATTTCTAAATTGAAAGCCTTTTAAGCAAAATCGATCACAAATCGATAGTTCTAGCATCGGCATGGTAGTGATAAGCCTACACAATTACGCGAGAAGTGAATTCTGCAATGAGCGGCTCTAGGAGATTCCTCACAGAGAGAAGAACCATACTGCTCACCTATGGCATAGCTTTCACGATTGGAGTGATCATCCTGGCATACGGTCTATGGGTAGCCAATTGGAACTTCTATGATTGGCTTGAACAGCCTCTGGTACAGACAACGTTGTACTTCTCGGCCGCTGTCATAAGGGCGGTTGCTGGCTTTGGACTAATCGCGACTTACATCGCTATCTTCGAAATTCTGCTGGCGATCTTCTCAAGAGCATACAAGGCTAGAGGTATTTCAAGGATAGTGAAAGGCGCGAAGCTTCAGGACCTGTTCAGTCGCGGGACAATCACGGATGCAGTGAAGAACATCAAGATAACTGAGACATTCAAGGGTGAGAAGATCTCTGAGGCAGTCAAGGGTGAGAAGATCTCCGCAGTGCTAGCAGGGAAGAAGGGTCGCAAGATCCGCATTGCTGGAGTAGTGTTCTTCCTTGTCTTGGTGCCCCTATTCATACTCGCCTACGTAACAATTAGATTCATCAACACAGTCAGTGGCGGTGGAGGCCAGACATTGTTCGACATCGCCTACCTGATGGTAGGAGTCTGGGGTCTATTGTTAACTGTCTACCTTCTCCCAATCGCCAGGGGAGATTTCATAACATTCGAAAAGATGTCAGATCTCAGTGACAAACTTAAGGAAGGTGAAGTCAGGAGAGGGCTCAACAGTCTCAAAGATAGAATCGAAGGCTTCTATAATAGCAAAATCAAGAGGGAGCAGGAACAACCCGAAGAGCAGAAAGCCGTGGACAAAGTCGCGGAGGCTGTTGCCTTGGAGCACGCAGGAGAGTACGCTGACACTCTCAACAAGATAGGATTCGAGAGCGTGCGAGAAACGGTGCTCGCTTATAGGCATATGGTAACTGATTACCTTCTTCTTCCAGTCGTGCTCGGCTCGCTCGTAGTGCCTCCGGTCGCCCTGTTGTTCTTGGTAGTATTCGGTAGGGCGTTCTTCTTCAAGAAAGAAGTGGGAAGGAGCCTGCTTGAACGCATCATAGTAGTCGGCGCGGTCATGATGGCTGGGGCATGGGCTTCCGTTGACATCATCTTTGGCCAGATAACTGTCCTAGTGAGCTTTGACTATCTTATCGGCGCATTCATCGGCGTTATTGTCTTCTTGTACCTGGCTCGCAGGGCGATATGAAAGTCCAGAAGAGGGGCCTCTCCGAGACACCCCCAAACGAATCTCTTTTTCTTGATCCTTAATCGGGATGCAAGGCGGCAGACTGTCTAGCAATTTCCTTTCAAATGAAAGACTTTTTAGAGTCATTCCAACATTCTATAAATGGTGATCAGAATGAGGAAGCCAGTGAGCGATGCCCTGCTAGGGCGAACAGAAAAGGTTCCCACATCGATGATACGCATGGGCCTGATGAAGGGGCTAGGTTTGTCGGATGACGACATCCGAAACAAGCCATTCATTGGAATAGCCAATTCATTCTTCGAGTTCAATCCCGGACATACTCATCTGAGGCAGATATCCGAATGGGTCAAAAGTGGTATTTGGGAGGGCGGAGGTGTACCCTTCGAATTCGGGGTTCCCGGACCTTGCGATGGCATGCCCAATGGACTTGAAGGCATGAGATACATACTTCCTCTCAGAGATCTCATAGCAGACAGTATTGAGTTGATGATGCGGGCGCACTACTTTGATGGGTTGGTCGTCGTGACAAGTTGCGACAAGATCAACCCTGCGGCACTAATGGCTGCAGGTAGGCTGGACATACCAACAATCATCGTGACTGGTGGTCCGTCATTCATGGCCGTAGAGTTTGCCCCTGAGAGAGTCATAGATCCGATGAAGATGGATCCAAGGCAGATCATTGAAACCGTCACGTGTGCAACCTGTGGCGCCTGCGAAATAGCTGGAACCGCGTCGACAGGCCAATGTCTTATGGAAGCTTTAGGCATGTCGCTTCCAGGCTCGGGAACAATACCTGCTGTCCACACGTCCAGGTTAGCCCTATCTAAGGAGTCGGGTAAGACCATTGTCAAGATGGTTGAGGAGAATCTGACTCCGTCAAAGATAATGACATACGACGCGTTTGAAAATGCAATCATGGCTCTGATGGCTATTGGCGGATCAACGAATTATGTTATACACTTGCCCGCAGTTGCCCACGAGCTCGGCATCAAGCTTGAAATCGGACTCTTTGACAAGGTATCAAAGACTGTACCATGCCTTTGTGGTATCTACCCAAGTGGCTCAAATACGATCCTCGACTTGTACAAGGCAGGGGGCATGATGGGCGTCCTAAAGAGAATTGAAGCAACGCTCCACAAGGACTGCCTAACTGTAAGCGGGAAGACAATTGGAGAAGTCATCAAGAATGGGCGAGTGACAAACGAAGCCGTCATTAGACCACTCGAGAAACCTTTCCATCCACAAGGGGGAATCGCGATACTGAGCGGGAATATAGCTCCAGAAGGTGCGGTCGTTAAGCAGTCGGCGGTTCCGGAGAACATGTACGTTTTCCAAGGGAGGGCGAGATGCTTCAACGCAGAGGAAGACGCTATCGAAGCAATTCTGAAGAAGTATGTGAAGGCGGGCGATGTCATGGTCATTCGCTACGAGGGCCCGAGGGGAGGGCCTGGCATGAGGGAGATGCTCTCAGTAACGACCTCGCTCCAAATGTATGGGCTAGACAAATCAGTGGCGCTCGTAACAGATGGGAGATTCTCAGGTGTCTCGGGAGGGCCTGCGATAGGTCATGTCAGTCCGGAAGCTGCGAGCGGGGGGCCGATCGCCATAATAGTTGATGGAGACACAATCAAGATCGATATCCCGAATAGAAAACTCGAACTAGATGTGCCGCAGGCAGAGATCAGATCTAGGCTTCAGAAATGGAAGCCACTGAAACCGAAGGTGAACAAGGGCTACATGGTAAGATACACTAGACAAGTCGCATCGGCTTCAATAGGCGCGTACCTAGAGTAATCGACTCGATAACGTCAGACCGGGGGGTCACAAGTGGTGTCCGAGGGTCTCGACCAGAAAACGAAAAAGGGCAAAGCTTCTGAAAGAGAAGGGTATTCGACCGTATACTTCGTCAATCATTCTCACATGGACAATAGCTGGGGTGGCACTCCGAGAGATTGCCTAGAAAAGAATCTGGCCATAATAGAAGAAGTTGTCAAATCCTGCGAGCTTTTCCCTGACTTCTACTTCTCCATGGAGAATGTCTATCCTCTTCAGGAGTTCGCCAGAAGGTACCCGGAACAGCTAAACAGAATCGATAAACTCATCAAAGGAGGCAAGCTGGAGGTCGGCGGAGCATACGTCCATCCGACTGTGGACTATTGTTTTGACGAGCTGATAGCGAGAAACTTCTCCTTGGGCAAAGCTTGGTTGAAACAGACCTTCAGCTATGATACGAAGGTCGTACTCGAAGAGGATACTCCTGGGCATACTTTGCAGACACCCCAGTTGCTGAAGAGAGCGGGCGTTAGGTATTACAAGATCTCCCGCGGTCCGCCCTCAATATTCTATTGGGTTAGCCCAGACGGATCGGCCGTATTGACGTATCTGGCAGAGTATTCTTGGTCTCATCACTCTCTTCTCGGCTACTCGTCAGAAGAGACAGTGAAGAGATTGCCGGGCGAAATCGAGAAGGCGAGGAGTAACTACAGAATTACCAACTTGATGATACCGGACGGAGACGACTGGACCTCTCCGAATCTGACACTTCTTGAGATAATCAGAACTTGGAATGAGACTAAGGGGAAGCCTTTGCTGAAGCTCGGGACAGTTACTGAATTTCTTTCGTCCGTCGAGAGAGAGCAGAGCATTCCAGTTGTGACTGGGGATATGCCCAATCTCTGGGTGGGCGTCGCGGCAGTGCAGGCTGATACAATCAGGAGGCTCAGAAGAATCCAGAACATCATCTTTTCGGCTGAGGAATTCATGGCCATAAGTAGCCTGCTCGGCAGTGACCACAACTACAAGGACATTCAAGACGCGTGGCGACTGGCACTCCTCGTAGCCGATCACAACTGGGGCGGGAAAGAGCCAGGAGAATACGGGGAATTCTGCGATGAGGAAAAAGCGAGGTACGTGAAACAAGCGGCGACACTCTGCATGAAACAGTTGGAGAAGGCACTTGAAAGCATAACATCGAGAGTAGATACGACGTCATCTGACAAGGATGAGGTGCCACTAATAGTCTTCAACCAGCTCCCTTGGAAACGAAGTGACCTTGTTGAATTTGAGGTCGACACCGGAGCAGATCCGATGAAAATCCAGATCCGAAGCCAAGACGGGACCTATATCCCATCGCAGGCAAGCATAATCACTAGCGATGATGAGAGAAGGAAGATTCATGTGGCCTTTGTCGCCGATGAGGTCCCTCCGGCTGGCTACAAGACATACTTCATAGATTTCAACGGCAGCTCGGAGAAGGTCGAATCACTGCTCAACGCGGAAAGAAACGTCATAGAAAACAGATTCTACAGGGTTGAGATCGATCCCAGAGGTCGCGGAATAGCACGGTTCCTAGATAAGGAAAGAGGGGTCGAGATCGGCGGCGAGAGAGAATGTTCACTTGGACCACTTAGATTCAGTTTCATACTGAATGAACTCTTCGGCATGGGATTGAGACTCAACGTAAGAAAGATACCAACGGTCTTGGACAGAACCAACGACTTGATAACAGTTGTCCCAACAGGCGAATTCTTCAGAGCAGGTGACTTTCCCTGCAATATAACGGTAATCGAGAATGGACCAGTTAAGGCGACTATACTCATAGAAGGTAAGTTCATAGACTCGGTTAAGAGGCAGGAAATCACACTATATGATAAGTTGAACCGTGTGGACTTGAAAACAAGTATCGACTGGTCGGGAAAGAACTTCGTGGCACTGATGCTCACTTTTCCACTCAACTTAGAGAGCTCAAGCAACACCGTTGTGAACGTTCCTTACGGCGCAGTGAACTTGACCGATGTCGCGCCCGGCTTCTGGGTCAAACCGTCTGATCCGATCCAGTTCAAGGTAAGAGGGGTTCAGCATTGGATTGATAACGCTGACAGCGGTGGCGGTGCGATGCTATCGACTAACTGGCCATGTTTCGATTTCACAATGACTACGTCCGCAGTTGTCTTGTGGGCAATGGACAGCGAGAACAGCTTCTTCAGCGGGCAACGTTACAGGCAGAAGGGAATCCATACTTTGGTCTTCTCTTTGATGCCACATCAAGGTGGGTGGCGAATGGCGCAAGCATACAAGAATGGACTGAGCACTACGTTTCCGCTGATTCCCGTCATGACATCGCAGCACTCAGCATTCCTCCCAAGAGAAATGAGTTTCATGAAGATCGAAGGATCTAACATAGTCGTCACAGCCCTCAAGAAAGCAGATGACGACAGAGGATACATACTGAGAGTATACGAAGCTGAAGGAAAGGAGAGGAGCTTCACAATCGAGTTCTACCGAGACGTAAAAGAATGCTGGGAGACGAATCTACTCGAAGAAGACGTTAAAGGGCTGACATTCTACAAGAAGCAGGTAGACCTGCGAATCTCTCCCTACGAGATCAAGACGATAAGAATTCTATTCAAGGAGAGCGGGGGAACAACAGTTCAACAGTGACATGGACATCAGATTGACCAGGATGGATGCGCCAAATGAGCGAATTGGGAGACTTTGTAAGCCTCAAGGAGTTCGATGGAGGCCAAGGCTGGTACGCTAAGGTCCACGCTGATGGTTTGAGGTTCCTGAAGATCTTCGAGCGCATTCCCTTCGAGAAACTCGAACAGGTGGCCCGATTCATGGGAGGCCAGATCACGGACAGAAAACCCTACGAGAGCGTGGCATGGGCTATTCAAGTTCGTCCCCTGCCCGATCTCGAGGTCTTGCTCATGCTCTCCCTGGACCCCGAGTTTGGGAACGATTTCTTTACGTACTACTCGAGATGCGCCCTAGGTCGAGTGCCAACCGAGGATACCATCGCATACACTTGGGTCTACATGGCGTTACTAGCTTGGGAAGCCAAGAGAATCCTGGGCGAACCAGAACCCAAATATGAGAAGGAAGAGATGGCTGAGGCGTTCCTAGACGAGCGTCTCAAAGTGTTTGGTTACATTGATCCACAAACCGCGGAGAAGGTAGCTGAGATCATCGGAGGCGCAAGCAAGCAAGCAGAGGACGCCACATGGACAATCGAGAAGGAACCTGTTCCAGGCTTCAAAATCAGATATCTCCTGAAGGACCAGAGGGGACAGATCACATATGACAGAAACATGGTTGAGCAGTTTCATTACTTCCATGACTTCCTCTGGCTATACTGCAACGCGATAATCAGAGAATCAAGAAAGATACTCGGCGACAGAATACCAAAATTGTCGGCCTCGGGAATTCTCTAGAGCCAACTAAGAAACATGTTGCCCAAGATCGCCTTCAAGAAATGTCCACCTATGCGCCAAGCTCACTAGCAAGTGGGGTATGTTGCAGACACGCGAAGAGGTAGCACTCTTAAATAGCTGTGTGAGCCTATCTCGAATTTGGGGTCTATTGGATCTGCTTTTTGCGGACCTCATCGCCAGAGTGGCGCTGTCTGCGAGATAGGGAGGGAAGGATATGTCGGTAATAAAGAGTATTGATCTCAAGGAGGATGAATATGCATTCTACGGCAAGAAACATGTAATTGAACTCAAGGTTTCACCGGGGGGTGCAGAGCTGTTCTTTGACGGCAGGAAGGTGTCCTCAGGAAAGCTCTCGCGAGAATTTCGTAGCATATTCACCATCGAAGACAAAGGAAAGCAAGAATCTTATGAGGTTATAGTAAAGGAAGAACCGCATGTACAGGTAGGATTGGAGGTTGTCGCAAGAGTTGCGACCCCCGCTGACATTCCCGGAGGACATACCCGCCTTGAGCGACACCTTGGGCCCCATCCTGGGCCGCCGGTTGTCCCAGATTTGAAGGTGACGAGAATACTAAAAGCTGCGGTTATCCGCGATGGTAAAAAAGCTGCGGTTATCCGCGATGGTAAGATTGTTTACAATGAAGGACTTCTAATAACATCAACAGATCTGAAGGAATTTCAACAGATTCTCCAACTGAGAGATAAGGGAGTGAAGTATGGCTACTGCTCCAAGTGTGATCTAGCAATTCCACTTCCGGACTCAAGATACTGCCCGAACTGTGGCGCAGAGACAGAGCCAATTTTCCCTGGCGAGAATCCCGTTCCTAGTTCGACTACAGCTCAGGAACTTGGTAGCCAAACTGCGGGAAACGGGCGGGAAGAATCATGCGCTGTGTGCAAGGAGAATTTTGAGCGCGGTGACTACGTCGCATGGTGCCCATATTGCGGAAAACCAGCCCACAAGATTGAGTTAATCAAATGGCTCAACGAAAAGAGACGTTGCCCATCCTGTGAACAACAACTCGACGGAAAGAAGATCGAAGATCTGTTGCAGATAGTTCCCTCCAGCCCCACTATGCTTAACGCTCCTCATGGCAGCACGGCGGAGGGAAGGGCGACGAGAGGCGTCGACATCCTTGATGTGAAACGGAAGCTACTGGGCGTGTGCATTGTCTGCGGTGAGAAGGTGTACGAGGGGGATCAAGTCGCACGTTGCCCACACTGTCGGGGGATTGCCCATAGAGGTGATCTTCTGGAGTGGGCACACGTCAAGGGCCAATGCCCGTCATGCGGCAAGAAGCTAGATTAGCAGAGATTCTTGGAATCCATACAATGGACACTCCGGATCCATTCATTCTCGTGATTGCCTTTGGTTGACTGGTGCAGCGATAATCAGAGAATGCTGTTACTTTGCTAGCCGCGATATTGCCTGCAATTATTCGCAATCAAGAAGCTGGGCAGTGCAGGAGATTGATACAAAAAAGCGAGGGATTCTATTCTCTGCAGATTTGTCTCGCCTCAGGATTGTCTAAAGGACAAGCCAAGCCCCTTGGCAATGTATCCGTCGACAAAAGCGTACACGAGTATCAAGCCTACCTGAATTACTATGCCTGGGAAGTACGTGAGTAGGAATATCGACGGGAAGTTGGCTACGAAAAGTATGATGAATAGGGAGAATCCATGCACGAGCATAGTTGCTACCCCCGCCTCGATATGAGCGTCCCATATTCCTGACGTTAGAATAGTGTTGATTGCACCCATCATTAGGAAGAGCACTCCGAAAGCAAGAACTAGCCCTATGATGTATCCGAGAGCTAGGAACACCGCTAGCATGAATACCCAAAGGATCGATACAAACGATAGCATGATGGAGAACGAGATTCCATGTATGAAGTACTTGAATAAATCCCCCGGGGTTTCCACTTTTTGGCACCGTTATCATTACGGGTAATATCAGCTTATAAAGATGTTGCTTTCAGCAAACGATCAGTCTATCGCACCAGTTGACGGCGCAGCCTAAACTCATGATTTGTGTCATCGCCGGATCAAAAAAACGCTTGTGGGCACATGCCTCCAAGAGTCAATTAAACATCGGAGAGCCTTATTATCGGGGCGTACAATCTGGCTTTGATTGCTCTAATCGCTAAAGCGAACCTAATTGCAGAAGAACTGTAAGATGAGCCAAGTCCCAGTCAGCTATTCCTGGAAAGATGAATGATACGTAGCTTTCTCAAGCGTATTTCAGAAGGATAATCCTTAATTTGTGCGAGGTCGTCAGTTCATATGTCCCCTTACTGACAGGGAGGCACTATTCTAGAACCTGTTTGATTGGTTTTGGCTCGTTATAGTCGGTCTAGGTGGTCAATTTGATAAAGATAACTCAAAGGGCTAATGGCATAGAGTACGCGATTAGAGATGTAATAGTTGCAGCGAAGGAGGTAGAGAAGCAGGGGAAGAAGGTTCTCTACTTCAACATAGGCGATCCTGTGGCCTACGGATTTGATACTCCTGACTTTGTCAAGGAGGCATTGTATGACGCTACTCTAAAGCATTACAACGGTTACGCTGATACTCAGGGTGTACTCCCTCTAAGGCAGGCTGTCTGCGAGAGAGAGAAAAGAGTGAATGGAGTCGACTACGTTCCAGACGACATCATGGTTACGTCTGGCACAGCCGAAGGAATAAACTTCCTCCTAGGAGCAATAGTCGAACCGGGAGAAGAAGTGCTTCTACCTGGTCCCACGTATCCGCAGTACCTTGCAGTCACCAGATTCTATGGTGGAAAACCCGTCACTTACAGAAATATCGAGGCGGAAGGATGGAGACCTGACGTCGACGATCTGAGAAAGAAGATAACAAAGAAGACGAGGGCCGTTGTGCTGATTAACCCAAACAACCCGACTGGCGCGCACGCCGACGAGAAAACCGTGAAAGAGATCATTGATGTGTGTGCCGAACGTAATGTACTGTTGATCTCGGATGAGATCTACGACGTACTAGTCTTTGAGAGAAAAGGATTCAGCACCGCTGCGGTTGCAAAGGATGTACCTATTATCGTTTCTAACGGAATGTCAAAGACCTATGTAGCACCAGGATGGAGAATTGGCTGGACGATGTTCCACCAGCCAAAAGGAGAACTGAAAGGACTGCAGGATGCCCTAATGAAAGAAGCTAGGATCAGGCTGAGTGCAAATGCTCCATGCCAATATGCATCCGCTGAAGCGCTGCGCGGGCCACAGGACCACATACCAAAGATGGTCCAGGAACTCAGGAAGCGAAGAGACATCATGGTTAAGAGATTCAACGAGATGCCAGGGCTGAGTTGCACCAAACCAGAAGGCGCCTTCTACGCTTTCCCGAAAGTCGACATTGACAAGAAAAGATGGAAAGACGACAAGGACTTCGTCCTGGACCTACTTAAGAAAACCGGCATCCTCTTCGTGTATGGGTCCGGATTCGATCCAACCTACGGATCTGGGCACTTCAGGACGGTAATACTTCCCCCAGTTGACATGATTAACGAGGCGATGAGTAGGCTGGAAGAATACATGCGACGAAGCAAAGCCTAAGAAAGAAGGCTGGAGAGGAGATGTGACTCCTCCTAATCTCCTCTGATTTGGTGGCTGCAATCATCGTTTCTTCGCGAGTTTCTCTGCCCGCACTGCGAATCGTCCCACCAGCGCTATCATGATCTGAGCAAGAACAGATAGTATCAGTATCGGTATGGCAATGAATATCACTTCAAGGAAGAGATATCCGCTGACAACGTTGAGTATTGCATATTTCCATACCAAGTAATACCCATAGAAGACGGCTGATCCAAATAGGATGGTGGATAGAGCGAAGAGGAACAAGAGTGCCTTTGCTTCGGACGCGACTCTAGTTAGCTTCCTGAACTCCGGGGTAAGTAGCTTGTCTTGAAGTCTCTGATCCAGTTTTATGAAGAAAGCAGCAAACACTATTATTATCATGAGCCCTACGCTGATTGCCAAAAGGGCTAAGAAGAGCTCTATATCGAATGTTATACCCACAAGTATCCCAGACGCCGCGATAACATGAGGCACAATTGAACCCAAGATCATGAGGAGCGCTATTATCTCAAGTGCGACAGTAATCGTCACAGCTGCCCCAAATACATTCTTTAGATCTATTTTCTCAGAAGCCTTCGACATGCCTACTCCCTCTCTTCAAATCAAATGCCTAAGTTAACAAGAATTGGAGTAATCCCAGTGTCTATAAATAGATTGTGTACTGCCCAGCACGGCAAATGTCATCGAGAAAGAAGGCAAAAGAAAAGGAGTTGCGAAGATCACTTGGGCGGCAAAGCCCATTTCCTCGCCCCCTTTCCATGCAATGGCACTAGCGTTCTGTGGTCTTCGTTGCTCTCAGGGCGAACCTCCCCACCAATGCTATCACAATCTGGGCAAGGAGCGAAACAAGGAAAATGCCAACGGCAAGAGACAGGACCGTTAGCGAGAGAAATCCGCCCACTGCAGGACCTAAGGCATAGAGCCAGAGTAAAACATATCCATAGATACCTGCCGAGCAAAGGAATATCAAAGACAGCCCAAAGAGAAACAGCAATGCCTTAGCCTCCGACGTTGCCCTTGTGAGGTTGCCGATCTTCGACGTAAGTATCTTCTCTTGGAGTCTCTCATTTCCCCTTATAAAGAATCCCGCGAAAACTATCAGGATCAGAAATCCGATGCCGCTCGCTACGAGTAACAGGAGGATCTGGATGTCAATGGTTATGACTTGGAGAAGGCCTGAATTGGAAACCGTGAAAGCAACAAGTGCGCCAATGATTATCAGAATCGCCAGCAACTCGAGGGCGAAAGTCGCCGTAACCGCGAATGAGAATACCCGGCTCAGTCGTGGTCCTTCTCTCTTCTTTTTAGCCTCTTGACTCATATCTAGGAAACACCAACCTGTTCAGTAAGTATTCTTCAGCATGAATTACTACACCTATACTCGGATCAAAGCTATATAAGAATAGCCGTTTCTAAAACCTTAGACAATGTTGTTGGTCTTATTCGGAGCGTTGGTCTCCTCCGTCACGCCTGCTCCAGCAATACCAGGCCTATCGCCGGCGTACAGGTATTCACGCTTCATCGAAGGCCAAGAGGCGCCCGCACTCACGGTAAACGGGTAGCCGCATAGGCGCGCCCCACGAAGGAAAATGGCTAAGGAAGCCAGCCTGTCCCTATCGTAGTCCACGCCACACCTCCTACAAGAGCTTACTCCCTAAGCTGGGTGCTCAAGCCTTCCACCGCAGACGGGACATCTCGACGAAGTCCCCCTCGGGTCAACATAGATCGTGCGGTAGGGTGACTTATACTCGATCATTCTCTGGTACATCCTGTAGGGCCACCTGTTCAGGCAGGTCACAAACTTCATCGCCCTGCCCTTACTCTTGCTCTTGCAGGTTCTTCTTATTCCGTCCAAGTCTTCGAGGAAGAACGATGTATCTGGGTTCTCCTTCACTTGGGTGGCGGTGAGCTTGTGGAGGGCGTCTTTCACCCTGTTTCTCTGCCTGCCCCTCGTCTCCCTCATCTTCCTGTCACGCTTCAGTGGGTTCTTTACGTGCTTCTGCAGCATCTGCCTTCTGCGCGAGAAGTCGTTCTGCACCTGCACGATCTTCCCCAAGGCAGTAGTCTTCACTCCAGTGAGCTTCACGTCCCTCTTGCTTCTCGATGCGCTGGTTAAGTCCACGGTATGGAAGTTTAGGTCTGAAGCAGTGAGGTTTCCCCCAAGCGCCTTCTTCCCGTCGTTGCCACTTATCATGAAGGTGATGCATAGCACCCTGTCGGTGACGAGCAGCTCGGATGGCCTTCCGTTGTTGTACTCCTTGTAGTGCTTGTTTCTGATGTTGATGGGGAGCCAGGCGTAGCTGCCCGGTTGCAGCGTAATCCTCACTCTGCCTCCGACCACCTTGAAGAGCTCTGAGTCTATCCTCATCGCCAGCTTCCTGGCGGCTGGTATGCCGAGCTTTCCATGGTGGTTCTTCCTGTACGATCTGAGCATGGTCACCGCCGTCCTGCGGACCGGGTTGATATGATGCCTCGCATACGAGAACCGGGAGTAGAACCAGCTTCTTATATGTCTCCTCAGTGTTATCGGGGAGGGGACCGTGCCGCCGCTTCCTACTGCATCTCCGTATGCGACCTGCAGAGCGTATGTTATGGCTTCCTGCATGTCCTCGAGGTATCTTGTGATCTCGGGCGGTGGCTGGCAGCTTGATACTATGGTTCTCTTCTCGCCTTTTGATCTCCACGGGTGGCTCATGATGGTGACTTCACCGCCTCGAGCATTCTTCTCGCCTTTTTATGCGGCCTGAGCATTGGTTTCACTGAAGGTGAAGTTGCCATAGAAATCAGGCCACTTGCCTCTGTTTTCAAAATCCTAGTATGTTAAATAACATTATATAACGTCCTCGGCAGCAGTCAGGAGCCCATCCTTCTACTAGTAGCAGACTTCGTACTTCGTTACTCCTGTCTCTCTACACGCTTTCCTGATTGACCTGCTAAGATCTTTGAAGTAGGTCGAGTTTCCAAACATGATGTTCTGATACCTCGGAAGCAGAGTAGGGTAGTTCTTCTCCAAGAAAGTTCTCATCGATGGCCATACTCCCCATCTCAGATTGAGCCTGTCGAAAAGTACCTGGCTGGCTCCTGATTTTACTAGTTCACGCAAGAGCTTTGTTAATGCTTCTTCAGAGTCAGAGAGCACTGGTAGGATTGGGCCTACGAAGGCGAAGGTCCTAACCCCTCTCGAAGAAAGTTCGGTTAGAGCAGCAATTCGTTCGTCGATGGGTGATGCCCCTGGCTCAATCTGCTTTCTCAGATCATCATCGAGCGAGAGTATCGTGAAGCCAACGTCTTTCTCAGGGAAACGAGTTATGAGATCAAGATCCCTTAGGACCATGGATGATTTTGTCTGTATCCAGATTGGGAACCTGTAACCCAAAAGGATTTCAAGGCATCTACGAGTCAGCTCATACTTCTTCTCGATAGGCTGGTAAGGATCAGTCACAGCGCTCAGCCACGTTACCCCCCTAGGTTTCCTCTTTATTTCACGAAGAAGTGCTCCTGCGGCATTGACTTTCGCGTCAGCAAACTCACCCCACTGCCTACTCTGGTGTGCTGCTCTGAACCTTAGCATGAACCTCGCGTAGCAATACACGCAGGCATGTGCGCAACCAATGTAGGGGCTTATCGAATAGTCGAACGGTTCGATGCCTGAGTTACTCAGAACAGACTTGCACATTATCTCATCTGTCGAAACCATCTTGAAGGTCGCCTTGATCGACTGCGTTCCAAGTTTTGTGGCATGCTGGAATCTGGCTTCTGTAATCGTCGTCTAGAGATGGAAAAGGGAATATTATGCTTTCCTAGCATCAGAATTCTGCAACAAGGTCATTGAGAGTCTATGCTTGAGGACACTCGTGGAAAGAACCGCAAGGTCTAAGCGCGAGAGCAGGTAGAAAAGAATGAATGATCACGGTTTCTATTCATCTTTTTCTCGGGAGAACAGTCCGAGGTTGGGCTGCATGTCGGCAGGTTGCTTCGCCTGGATCATGGATCGTTGTTTACACTAGTCCGCATTATCGACACGCATCCCGACTAAACCATGAAGTACTTGGGGCAGACTTCTGACCCTTCGACCCAAAAGGATATCTCCACGTCCTTGACACCCGGGATTCCTGTAATATTGTCCCTCAGTTTCGTCAAGTGTTCGAAGTCCATAGCTACGCCGATAGCCAGTACATCATGATCTCCAACAGTTTTTGTAGCCACAATTATGCTTGGTATCCTAATCAGCTTCTCCAAGACCAATGACGAATCAGTGGAAGTAGACTCACTCGCTGAGATACTTGTGGGTGAGGTATCGATCATGAAAACAGCCATTGCTTGGTATCCGATTCTCTTAGGATCGATTACAATTGTAGACCCTCGGATTACTCCCTGTTGTCGCAATGCTGCATACCTGTTTATCACCGTGTCCGGTGAGATACCAAGTTCTTTAGCGATTTTCCTGAAGGACATGCGAGCATCTAGGGTTAGCTTATTGATGATAGAGATGTCTGTTTGATCCATATCTGTCAGCTCTTTTCTGGGTGTTGGAATTCGAAATTCTCTGGGCAAAGCAGTATCTCATCGACCCATATACTCGCAGTCACTTCTTCAACCATGGGATGCCTCTTTATGTATTCTTTCACCTGTCCCACTCTACCGACATTTCTAAGAACAGCCAAGGCGAATATGTTATGCCTTCCCATAGATGAAGTACAGAAAACCATTTCCTCCATTTTTTCCACAAAATTAATGACGTCCCTCACGTGAGGATAGCTGACGCGGATTCCAAGACTTGCTACACAATCGTAGCCGAAACTTTTCGGATTCAACAGGACCGTTGTTCCTCTGGCGACGCCATTTCTTCTCATTCTCTTGAAACGTTTACTTATTGTATCTATTGACACTCTACAATCCTTTGCAATGTCTGCAAAGCTTGTGCGAGCATCCTTTTGTAGAGCCCTTATGATATTCAGATCAATCTCATCGGTTTTCGCTATGGAAGTCATGCCCTGTCCCCTTACTATAATAAAGAGCATTCAGACTTTTAAATTATACAGGTTAGCCCTCAAAATCTTACAATGTCGAATCAGAACGGAGAGAGTCTGCACGTTGGCGACGGGGTATATGCTTCCTAATACTATTGTCTTATATTGTCCGATTACTATCTAATAGAACAGACAAAGATAATAGATACGGGTGTAGATACTTAGAATGTGAGGTGAAAAGGATGGAATTGAGAGAAATACTTCAAGATATTGAAAAAGGAGATTCAACTCAAGAGTTGACCGAGAAGAGATTTGCCTGTGCTCATTGCGGAAGCACATGGACCGAACTGGTTGGGTTAGTAGCTGTTCATAACAATGGAAACGAGGATCTCTTTCTCAGAATTGGCATGGAACCAGAAGCTTGTCAAATGTGCCGGTTGCAAGCCAGAGAGTGCCAGAAGTGCGGTTCGAGGGAAGTATACGAAATAAACTTTGCAAGGGAGGTTCCCCGAGGTGTGCCCCTTAACTTCAAGGGCATAAGGACGGTGAGCAGAAGCTGACTGCATTGGTATCCTTTGACCGTCCTTCTATTCTATTTTAGCTGGATACTATTAATGTCTGCTTCCCTATTCAGCCGCTCATTTTGGCTTCTTTTTACATGAATTGTCTAATGAAGCTGGCTTTTTTTCCTATACTTTCGCCCACACCAGATGAGTATCTATTTAAGCTGGTCTCCCCGACTCAAAAACTGTCCGGATGGGCAGAAGAAGGGGACCAAAAACTGCTAGCTACGCACTCGATTTAGCTTAGCCCATCGCTCGAGCTGGCGAAATAACGAGAGGTCTAAAGTGGAAAAAGGAACTAGGAGGAGAGATCAAGAATGAGTGAAAGAGTTCAAAGGAACTCATCATATCTGAATGGCAAATCGACGGCAGGAACTTCAACTAGAGTGAAGGATACTAGTTGCACGAGCGGCATGTGCCCGATCTGTATACGTGAATGTGCTACAATATGCGAGATAAGTCTGTCAGCTTTCAGGGGAAGAGAAGCGCTTTACCCTGAGCCCACCTACTTTGGATTAAGCACAGCTGGAGCTTTGAAAAACTTTGGTTTAGATTGGTCGCACTTCAACATCCACGCGAGTTTAATAGGGGCTGAAGGTATCGAAGCAGACTCTGACATCGCCTTATTCCCAAATGTGAGCGTCGAGACAAAAGTCGGTGGAATTCCTCTCAAGATACCTGTGCTGACTGGCGCATTTGGCTCAACGGACGTTGCACGGCTAAACTGGGCAGGTCTGGGAATCGGTGCAGCGATCTCAGGAGTAATCTTGACTGTCGGAGAGAACGTTTGTGGGATGGATGCCGAAGCCGAATTCACCGACGGCAAGGTAACCAACTCGCCTGAGTTGAAGCGCAGGGTTGACATTTTCAGACAGTTCTGGGACGGAAAATACGGTGACATCGCGGTGCAGACGAATGTCGAAGACCAGAGGTTTGACGTTCACACTTACGCCGCTTCGAAACTTGAGGTTAACGTTATTGAGCGAAAGTGGGGTCAAGGTGCAAAGGCCATTGGAGGAGAAGTCAGAATCTCAGACATCAACAAGGCGGTTCTACTAAAGAAGCGCGGCTACATAGTGATCCCGGATCCTGAAGACAAGAGCGTGATAGAAGCTTTCAAGGCTGGTGCACTGAAAACCTTCGAAAGACACAGTAGAGTTGGAATGCCGGTAGAGAAAGACTTCCTCGAAGATATCGACAAGCTAAGAGAGCAGGGAGTAAAACATGTCACGTTGAAGACAGGAGCCTACCGACCATCAGCTGTCGCCTGGACCATGAAACTCGCCTCTGAAGCCAAGGTCGACTACATAACTTTCGATGGAGCTGGAGGAGGAACAGGCATGAGCCCTGTGCCCATGATGGATGAGATGGGCATACCTACAATCTACCTCGAAGCACTTGTGCTGAAGTGCGCTGAGATTCTCAAGAAGAAAAGAAAGAATGTGCCTGACATGGTCATTGCTGGTGGTTTCATATCTGAAACACAAATATACAAGGCCATAGCACTAAGCAACTTCGGCAAAGAACCGTACATAAAAGCAGTACTGATGGCTAGGTCGCCCCTCACAGCGGTTATGAAGTCCTCCTACTTTACGGAACTTTATAACAAAGGTCAGCTTCCAAAAACCTTTGTCAACAGGTATGGCAATACACCGGAAAACTTCTTTGCCGCTGCACCAGAACTAAAGGCAGAGTATGGGGAGAAGTTCAAGGAGATACCTTGGGAAGCGATTGGATTGTACAGTTACCTGCACGAAAGGATTGGAGTTGGACTACGCCAACTACTCGCTGGTTCCAGGAAATGGAAGCTGGACGGAGTAAGCAGGAAAGACTTAATCGCGTTAACAGAACGCGCTGCCAGGGTTACAGGAATCCCATTGCCTGAAGAGTCCGAAGCTGATGTTATAGAACATATTCTATAATCTGAAACGCCAGCAGATAGATGGAGGGGAAAGATCCTGAAGGCATTCGTGGAAATGAACATCGCGCCTGGAAAAGTTAAGAACATCTTGAGGGAACTCAGAAGAATAAGTAACATAAGGGAAGTCAGCGCTGTGACTGGGCACTGTGATATCATAGCATCGATCGACGTAGGTGACATGGAGACCTTCTCTAGAATCCTGCTAGAAAGAATCCAGACGTTAGAAGGGATTACCCGCACAGAAACGCTAGTGTGTGTCCCTGCAGAGGCAGCATAACGTCAAGGCGCTGATCATCGCGTCGCTTAGGGCAAGTAGGAGCTAACTCCCAAGTGGGGATGCTCAGCTCCCACTACTTTTTTTAACGCTTGCTTTCTTACAGTTCACTTGAGAGACTATCGCGCAGATCTCTAGCGCCCAGAGTTCTGAAGGCTTGCCATATGTTGAACCAGGAATGCTGCGTTGGAGATCCTACGTTAGACGCCCAGACTAGGAAGTTGAAGGGTCGAGAGAGAACCGGAATCTGGATACTCGAGTACTAGTCCGAGAAACACGGCGATTTCACTGGTGGCAAGTTCACAAGGCTTTCCCCTCAGTCCTTTCTTGACCAAATGGAAATTCAGCACCAGATGCATGTTGAGGACAATGGCGGAGATATTTGGAAACCACAATCTAGAGAATAGAGATCTGCATTTATCGAAGATAGTCGAGTGATCTAATCCAGACCCAAATCCAAAAACAATATCTATGCAGAACGTATGCTGATATAACCAATCAGGTTAACAAATTCGCGATTCAATTGGTTAAGGAGGATGATTATTTGTCTCAGAAGGAAACCAAAAACCCATTCGATATGTACGTGAAGAATCTGGAGCTATGCGCAGAGAAACTAAAGTTGGACAAGGGAATAGTCAAGCGACTACAGTACCCCAAAAGGGCACTGATTGTCTCCTTGCCAGTCAGAATGGACAACGGGGAAATCGAAGTATTCACAGGCTACAGAGTGCAGTTCAACGATGCAAGAGGTCCATTCAAGGGCGGAATAAGATACCACCCGAACGTCAACCTGGACGAAGTCAAGGCCCTCTCAGCATGGATGACAATCAAGACAGCAGTTATCGACATCCCCTATGGCGGAGCAAAGGGTGGAATAACCTGCAACCCTCTCAAGATGTCGCCTGGTGAGATTGAGAGATTAACAAGGCGATACGCTTTCTCGATCAAGGACTTCATTGGACCGTACATAGATGTCCCAGCGCCTGACGTTTACACAAGCGGAAGAGAAATGGCTTGGATCATGGACACCTACTCCATGGCTGTCGGACACAAGGTTCCAGAGGTGGTCACGGGCAAGCCTCTAGAAATAGGCGGATCCCTTGGACGAGAATCTTCCACTGGAAGAGGTCTAGCATTCTGTGTTCGGGAAGCCTGTAAGAGGATAAACATAGATCTGAAGGCTGCAACGTTTGTGGTACAGGGATACGGTAACGTCGGAATATTCGCAGCGAAAATACTTGCAGGCTGGGGTGCGAAGATGATTGCCGCCAGCGACTCAAAGGGTGGCGTTGTCGACCCCAAGGGAATCGACCCGAGCAAACTACTCGAACACAAAGAGAAAACAGACAAAGTGGCAGGCTACCCAGGAACGAAGAACATAACAAACGAGGAACTGCTTCTCACAAAATGCGACATACTACTCCCATGCGCTCTTGAAAACCAGATTACAGGGGAAAACGCCCCGAAACTCAACTGCAAGATCATTGGTGAGGGCGCGAACGGCCCGACAACCCCGGATGCTGATGAAATAATCTACAGCAAGAAGATACTTGTGTTGCCAGATGTCCTCGCGAACTCCGGCGGAGTTTTAGGCTCATATTTCGAGTGGCTCCAGAACCTCAACAGAGATAGCTGGACAGAGGATGAATTCAACAAGAAGCTTGAAGAAAAGATGGTTAAGGCCTTCAACGGTGTCTATGACATGTCCCAGAAGTACAAGGTGAACATGCGCACAGGAGCGTACATGATCGCAGTGAAACGTATCGCTGATGCCACAGAGAAACTCGGACTCTTCCCATAGGTATGCGCCAAGAAGGATGTCTCTAGCTATATATGAAATCTAATGGGCACGCATGCCCATTCCCTTCTCATTTTTTGAGGTCGCGTTTCCACGTTATCCACTTGAAAGTGCGAATTTCTGGCGCGAGTCGATGTCTCGCTAAGCTAGAAGTGGCATATCTAATCGTGCTTAGGAGCATCGTTGTCGTATTTCATCGTCTTTTCTGCTATTTCTGTGCACCGCGCTGTCGAGACTGGACACACGAATGACGCCCGACTTACTATCTTCCATTGAAAGAATAGCCCCGCCATCGATGGCAAAAACGAATGGAGAGACACATTCCAATAAGGGCAACTGGCAGAGATCGCAGAAGGCAGGTCCAGTCACAATCGAATCCAAGAATTAAAGAATCTGAATAGCGAGTTAAATAACAGCGAAAAGGCTCCTAGTTGAATATGGGGGTGTTTGTTTGTCTAGTCGAGCAGATATCAACCCGTTTGATACGTATACAAAGAACCTTGACATATGTGCCGAAAAGTTGAAGCTAGATCCAGGAATGGTTGAATGGTTGAAGAGCGCCAAGAGGACTCTGACAATCTCGTTACCCGTAAGATTAGATAACGGAAAAATCAGGGTTTTCACGGGATATAGAGTGCAATTCAACGATGCGAGAGGTCCCTACAAAGGGGGGATCAGATATGCTCCAGAAGCCAACTTGGATGAAGTGAAAGCGCTCGCGGCATGGATGACCATAAAGACAGCGGTCATTGACATACCTTTTGGTGGTGCAAAGGGAGGTATAGCTTGCGACCCTGCAAAGATGTCTGCCAGCGAGATCGAGAGAATGACGAGGAGATACGCTTTCGCGATCAGGGACTTCATTGGTCCGTACATTGATGTTCCGGCACCAGATGTCAATACTGGTCCGAGAGAGATGGCTTGGATAATGGACACATACTCCATGGCTGTCGGACACATGGTTCCAGAGATCGTAACAGGGAAACCCTTGGAAGTGGGCGGATCCTTGGGTAGAAAAGAAGCAACAGGTCACGGCGTAGCTATCTGTGTCCGGGAAGCTTGCAAAGAACTTAACTTGAGTCTGAAGGGGGCTAACGTCGCCGTCCAAGGATTTGGAAACGTCGGATCATGGACAGCAATTACGCTCCAAGGCATGGGCGCCAGAATCATCGCAACGAGCGACATAAACGGGGCAATACTTAACCCAGGTGGAATCGATGCCAACGAACTAGCCAAATACGTGGAGAAAACTGGTTCGGTTATGAAGTTCCCTGGAACAAAGGCCATCCACAATGATGAACTGCTGGCCACAAAATGCGACATACTTGTCCCAGCCGCGTTGGAGAACCAGATCACACAAGAGAATGCTCCAGAAGTCAAATGCAAGCTGATGGTTGAGGGTGCCAACGGTCCTACAACCACTGAAGCAGACGAGATTCTCAACAAGAACAAGATAGTTGTTGTACCAGATGTTCTGGCGAACTCGGGCGGCGTGTTGGGTTCATACTTCGAGTGGCTTCAGAATATTCACAGAGAAACTTGGTCAATTCAGGAATTCAATTCGCAGCTTGAGAAGAAGATCGTTAAGGCGTTTCACGACGTCTACGATATGTCTAAGAACTTCAATGTGACAATGCGCACAGCGGCTTACATGATAGCAGTGAAGAGAATCGCTGACGCAATGAGCAAGCTGGGACTATTCCCTTAGGAAAGAGTCTCTGGAGAAGGGAAGACAGGTTCTCAAATTCCCTATCTCCTCAATCTTCCTTATTTTTCGTATGCCGTATCATCCGTCATAAGTTGAGAATGAATCCAAGTCAGGCTTCAGCTGGGGAACCAGTTCGCAACTGCTTTATAATTCTGGACATTATATAGATTGAAAGATGGAAGATCCGATCATAGAGCGACCCAGCCGAGGATGATTAGGTGATGGGTGAATCAAATAAGAGAATAGAAGCAAGAGTACTATCCTCGCTGGGCATTCAAGATGTATGTGACCCTGTGGCCGCCTTTCGAACTACTCTCACAGCTCTAGCGACGATCTTGAAGGCGCTAGGCAACTGTAAACTGGGAGATTTCATCTCGAGCACAACTTTCTCCCTTGCACGATCTCTGAGAAGACTTTCCAGTGGTGATCTCGATTCTCTGGAAAGGCAGGTCGCAGCGGATCAGGAATCCTGTACGGAGGAGGGCATAAGCAGAAATCAAGTGTCGGTTCAGAAGCTGATCAGCTCTCCAATGAGAAAGAGACTTGCAGCCTACTATACGAAGGCAGCTGGCTTGGAGCTGATGGCCCAGTCAGCTGCAGATTTTGCGACAGGACGACGTGTCCCGATAGTCTTAGCTGATCCTTTCTTAGGCTCGGGGCTGACGATCACAGCGGCACTGAAGTACCTTGACCTTTCCCATGTGCGCAAGGTTTGGGGTGTGGAGCCACATCCTTTGCCGGCGCTCGTTGCCTATTCTGCGATCCTTCGTTCGTTGAAAGGAGACTCTGGCAAGATCAATATAGTTGTTGGAGACGTCTTTGAAGAAATGTCTCGTAACCCAACGACTCCCTCAGTCATTCCGGGGGAGAGGGGCAATGGAGATACTCTGACCGCAGACATTATTGTTACGAACCCGCCATTCACTAGGTGGGAGCTCCTCGGGAGTCGCTATCGAGGTCTTCTCTGGAGTTTCATGGAGAAGCGGGGGTATGGCAAGTACGTAACCAGAAAACAGCTCAATCTCCAAGTGGCATCTCTCTTCGTGACAGATTGCCTTCTCGGAAAGGATGGTTTGCTGGCTTCCGTTCTGCCAGCATCGACATTCTATACCATATATGGCGAGGCAGCCAAGAAGCTACTTGAAGAGAAATATGAGATAACAGCTCTCGTTGAGAACGATCGCGAGACATCGTTCTCATTTGACAGTGGGCTCAAGGAAGTAATTCTTCTTGCAACAAAGCGAAGATCGGCCAAAGCGAACAGGACTGCTTTTGCCAATATTGGTGACGGAGACATCGAAGACATCCGAATAGTCAGTAAGGCCATTATAGAGCGCCGGTCGGAGGACAACGGCATAACATGGGTCGACTTGGCTGAGAAATCGATTTTGCCAGATGCGAACTGGTTGGTCTTCTTCGCCAATACCAAGCTTAAAGAAACAATTTCAAAGATACTTACAGTTGCGTTGAAGAAGGGAACGATTGGGAAATGGGAAACTATCTACGGCAGACAAAGCATTCTTAGAGGCGTGGAGATGTATGGTCCGGACTTCTTCTTCATACCAAACCGATATTGGGATGCCGTGGAAGAGAATGGACTGACAGTGGACATTGAAAACCTCGCCGATGAGGTCAAGCTCAGCCTTCCCAAGGATTGCCTCATTCCAGCTCTGAGAAAACCTTGTCTATACCTTGACGCCATAAGACCGACCGTCAGGCATTACCTCCTGTCCGTTCCCCCAAGACCCGCCGATGAGTTCCCAGAAGATCTTGCCAAATACATCGCTTGGGGCAAGCGCAAGTCGACAGGTCAACCCGCGATCAAGTTGCTAGGCAGACTCTGGTATAGCCATGTAAACGAGCAGTTGAAAGTCAAGAACCCGTTTGGCAAAGTCTTCCTTCCGGATAAGGTTGATCCTTCCTTCAGAAATCGTGGCCTATTTGCGTACCACTATGAGACCCCTCTTGCAGCTTCAAAGAACTTCCATATTGTGTCGCTTGATGATGACTCGAAGAACAAGCTAATAGCCGCTTGGTTCAATAGCTCACTATTCGTGTCTTACTTCATCCTCACGGGAAGAAGGATAACCCGAAGTTGGTCCAGACTCCTCAAGGATGACTATCTGAAAATGCCTACCATCGACCTGAACTCACTCGGCAGAAGAGACACAGCAGAACTGGAGAAAGTCTTCGGAAGCATCCTCGAACAGAGACTACCGCCCATGAAGAAGCAGCTCAAGGAGAACTACAGACACGAGATTGACAGGATCCTACTCCAGGTAATGGGAATTGAGGATCCAGAGAAGATTCTGACCGAACTGTATTCTGCGCTCGAGCAGAATCTAAACTAGCCACAACCTCATCGGAGCATAAGGATTCTCTTTGATCTATCTGGATCACGCCCACTTGGAAATTCCCCGCCTGCTGCAACTGCTCCAGTCTATGTTGGTTTGCATAGGTATAAGTCATACCGATTCTAAGCATACCCGAAAGACTCTGCCCGTTGAGATAGACCCGTATCCTCCTGTATACGCACCCGGGGACAATCCAGAAGTGGGGCAAAAAGGGGTTAATAAGAGTTCTAGGGACACTCGGTGGAAGGAGAAGGATACCAGAATCCGAGATAGGGAGGGCGCTGAGGTAAGTGCTGAACGAGGTTAAACTGAGGACGCCCATTGGAGGAACTAGTGGAAGACCTAGTTGCGATAATATCGCGCACTTCTCAGGCAAACTCAACAATCTCGGGAACCACAAGTAGAGGGAGGTTGCTGAAGGCGCCAAAAAACCTATTCACTCAGCCATGACCAAGGCGAGGCGCTCAGCAGCCTAATGACTGCCTACAACGCCATCCTCAACACCATGCTGCAGGGCATCTGGCAGGCGAGAGAGTGGAGGAAACACCAGATCAAGGGCAAGAAGCAGTGTAGGCTCTACCCGCGATACAGGAAGGACAACGCCTTCAAGCGCGAGCTGAGAGACACTTGCTTGGGAGGATGGGTCTACGCTGCGCACTGGGTTGACTCCGCCTTGAAGACAGCCTTCAGCATCATGGCCTCCTGGAGAAGGAACTACGACAAGGGCGAGAGGAGTAGGACATGCCCACATGTGGGACGGCTCTTCCTGCGGGCAAAGCAGACCCTCCTCAAACTCGAAGGCGAGGAACTAAGGATCACCGTGAAGCCACACGAGTTCGTTCACATCGACTTGTCCAGGCGCTACTTCAATCTGCCCCGCAACGTATCCTCCGCGGGCCTAGGAGAACCCATCATCACACGCGACAGGATACACCTTCCCGTCCACGTGCCGGAAGAGGCTGGGAAGAGGCCCGCCGAGGCGGTGGCGTGGGACTCGAACATGCTCAGCATGGACGGCTACAGCCCCGAGACCGGATGGGTGAAGGTCGACACGAGGAGGCTCGCCTCCATCCACATCTCAGCCTTCGAGAAGAGGCGCAGCGTGCAGAGAAAGGCCTCAAAGTCGAAGAAGGCGAAGAGCACCCTCACAAAATACGGGAGAAGGGAGAGGCACCGCGCCAGGAAGCACCAGATGGAGATAGCGAGAGTGATGCGCTCCCTGTCCAGCAGAAACGGCTTCGAGAAACTGCACAAGGAGCGACTATACTCCAAGTCGAGGGTGTGGAACAGGCGAGTAGCGCGCACGGACTGGCGCGGAATAAGGAGGCTTGCAGGAGGCGTTGAGGTGCCTCCGCAGTTCACTTCGAAGACGTGCTCCAGATGCGGGTGGATAAACAAAGACCTAAGAGGAGAGACAGTCTTCGAGTGCGACAACTGCGGTCTTCGGATGGATAGGCAGCTCAACGCAGCCATCAACCTCTACCTGAGGATGGAGGGCGTTCCCCACGAGAAGGAGCTGTGGGATGCAAGGATCCTGCCAACGCTTCTGAGGGTGGGTGGGTACGCCCTGACGGGGGCGGAGCGGAGGGGTGCCGATGAACTCGTGAGGCGCCTATATGATGCGGTGAAGCCCCAGATCTACGTGGAATACGATAGGCATGCTGACACATACCTACCTATGCCTACGTAGATTGAAACCCCTTTCGCCAAATGATTATTGATTCTTCCTTTATCCTGTTGCCTGCTTCTATCTTGGAGATGTTGTGAGGCAACTCGTATTCGAGCGTGAACCCAGCCTGTTCTCCGATGTCTATGAGGGCTTGTGCACCATCCAGTTGCACATTTCTATTACCCAGTTTCCAATGATGATACTTGCCGACCACAAAGATAGTTCTTCTTCCCTCATTCAGCGCTTCAAAAAAAGCGTGAAGACAGTCACTCATATCATTCAGGTAGTGGAGCACGATTCTTGCCTTCTTCTCTCTTCCTACGCGCAATAGTTCCCGAATAATTAGCTGGCTCGAATCGGGCAAAAGATCATACAGAAAGAGGTCGGCGTCGCTCGCGGCCCTCTTCCTCGACCCAATGATCCCATCTTGAAGTCGCCCGTCTTCCACATCTAGCCCAAGGAGGGCAATAGGCAGACTAGAGGAGTCGTGGTAGTCAAGCGCATCGAAATATGGCGGGGAGGTGACTATCCCATCAACCTTGCCATCTAAAACCGTGTTCACGCTCCAAGCAGTATTCGTGAATAGCGTACATCTGCCCTTCACATGGACCCCCAGATCAGACAGGATCTTCTGCGAAGCATAGGCGTACAAATAGAAATCCACGGCATCCCTGATGAAATCGTGCGCCATCGCCTTGTTCTTCTTCTGCTTCGAAGAGAGACCCACAATTGAACGGCTAAGCATGGTGTACAGGAAGTCCTTAATTAAAGGGTCGCTGGACAGTTCATCGATTCTATCCTTTATCGAGAGTATCTGGAAGACCGCAGCCCCATTACCTAGTACCCTCGTCTTATCCTTGGTCTCCAAACGAGCAAGAGTTTCGTCTAGCCTCGCGTCGTTGTTCGAACTGACTGGTTCTCCATTATCCAGCTTGAGAATGGCTTGCCTCAGATCTGTCAATGGGATGTTGACGAGGTTGCACTTCACTCGCGATATCATGGTCGAAAGAGGGTTTATGTCTATACCAACCGCGTTGATGTCCAGAAAAGGTGCGTCAGCCAAAAATGTTCCTGAGCCGCAAAACGGATCAAGGACTGTGCAACCTTCTTCGACTCCCAACATATTGAGACACGATCTTGCTAGCCAAGGATCGGCTTTTCCCTCATGCTTATGGATGAAATGAAGGCCCCATGTGCGAAAGTCTGAGAAAGCCCAGTCCACGTAGTCGCCAATATGATCCTTGAATAAGCCAAGCCAAGGCATCCTCTTGACTCCAAGTCTCAGGTGCTGAAGCAGTTCGTCTAGTCCCTTCTCAACTCCCTTTTCCATCTTCTCGAGTTTCTCACCGAGATCCGTGAATTGCCGAGTGAACGTGACATAGGGTAGCTTAACAACTTCTGAAGCATACTCCAGCAACGTCTGGATAGGAGTCGAAAGAACCGTGGTCAAGTAGGATTCATCATCAAGCCTCTGGTTGAAGACTTGGACGCTGGGCGAGATGTCAATGAACCTATTTTCATCATAAGTGCCTCGTTCCTGAGGATCGCTCGAGCCAAGCGCGACCGCGACTTCGGGGAGCTCGTCCTCCGAAGTCAGCAGAACTGCATAGATCTCCCTTAGATAAGTCGCGCCCTTCGCGAGCTTGACCAGGCTTTGGAGACTACGAAGACCAGCAATGAAGCCATGCACTCTCCCCAGATAGAGTAGCCTCGTCATGCGGTCAATGATCCTATCATCTAGGCTGGAGAATGGATACTTTCGGAACAGGGTCGGAAGAACCTCGAGATCTGTAACAGAGGTTCCCAGTATCTGCTCTGTCTCCCTTCTCGCAAGATCGACTTTGCTCTCGACCCTGATGTCATGTTTGAGCTTGCAAATACAGTATGCTTCCCGCAAGAAGAGATCCTCCACTCCGAAATGCGCTCCCTGTTTCTAGTTTGACTTGTGAACAATCGGTTATTGGATAACGGCATACATAACTCTACCGAGGATAATGGAGATTTGGTAACAAACTCTATCTACAATCCTTATTATCGTGCGGATGAACCGTACGCTTACAGAGAAAAGTCAAAAAGCAACCATCAGCAACTAGTGTGTAGCGGAAGGAGAATCCACACATGCCCAAGGAGAAAAAAGTGATCAGAATAGGTGGCATGCACTGCGCAAGCTGCGCTCAGACAATAGAGCGAGGCCTAAAGAAGGAGCCGGGGATAGTCAATGCTAGCGTAAGCTACGCGACAGAGAAAGCTATCATTGAGTATGATCCATCAAGGGTAAATCTGCAGAGGATCGGAAAGGTCATAAAAGACGCAGGATATGAACCTCTTGACATCTCGGAGAAAGGTGAAGAGAAAACTAGAAAGGTCATAATGAGAATCACTGGGATGCACTGCGCCTCCTGCTCAGCCACTGTGGAGAGAAGTCTGAAGAAACTCCAAGGTGTGAAATCAGCCAACGTCAACATAACAACTGAAAAAGCAGTAGTGGAATATTATCCAAAAAGGGTCTCAATGCCTGATCTTAGAAGAGCAATTGAGAAAGCTGGTTATGGGGTCGCCTCGGAGGAAGAGGTTGACATTTCCGTGGAGGAAATGAAGCGTGCCCGGAGAAGGATGATTGTGGCATGGCTCTTCACCGTACCGATCATTTCGTGGATGATCCCAGACATGGTCTTTGGAATCTCCTGGCCGGACGCGATTATCTACAATCTGGGTATCATACTGCTCGCAGCACCAGTAATCTTTGGCGCTGGCTTCGCGACTCTTCGTTCCGCTTCTAAATCAATTATCCACAGGGACGCAAACATGGACGTCCTAATAATGATGGGAACCACAATATCCTTTCTGACAGGTCCCCCCTACTTTTTCACGTCGATTTGGAACTATGCCGGAGTAGGAGGGATGATCATGTCTTTTCACCTCACTGGCAGATACGTGGAGGCCAAGGCGAGGGGAAAAACCTCACAGGCGATTCAGCGCCTCATGAAACTCGAAGCCAAGTCCGCCAGAATCCTGGTCCGTGGAAAAGAAAAGGAGGTGCCAATCAATGAGGTGAAAGTTGGAGACGTCATGATCGTCCGACCAGGGGAGAAGGTGCCGACTGACGGCCTAGTCATCGATGGCGAAAGTTCCGTTGACGAATCTATGGCGACTGGCGAATCCATGCCAACGACGAAGAGAGCTGGCGATCAAGTAATCGGTGCAACCGTAAACCAAGAAGGTCTGCTGAAAGTGAGGGCTACAAAGATTGGAGCAGATACATTCCTCTCACAGGTGATAAGAATGGTTGAGGAAGCCCAAGGAACCAAAGTCCCCATTCAAGAGTTCGCGGACAAAGTCACGAGATACTTCGTTCCCACGATTCTGCTAATAGCCCTCTCGACCTTCATCCTATGGATGGCAATCCCGCACGTCATGGATGTGGTGGCCACCTTGGCAAAGCCATTCTTGGGCTGGATTCAGCTAGGTCAGCCAACTTTCATGCTCGCGATCTTCGCCACCGTCGCGACTCTCGTTATCGCATGTCCCTGTGCGCTGGGCTTGGCGACTCCTACGGCGCTCATGGTTGGGACTGGAATGGGCGCTGAGCATGGTATCCTCATAAGAAAAGGCGATGCCATACAGACGATGCGGGAAGTGAAAGCTATAATTCTTGACAAAACTGGAACCCTCACAAAAGGGAAACCTGAGGTAACAGATGTTGTATTTCTCGACACAGATCTCAGGGGCGAAGAGAAAGTCCTCTACTACGCAGCAAGCGTAGAGCAGGGCTCTGAACACCCCTTAGCCCAAGCAGTCGTTGAGAAGGCAAAAGAAAAGAAGATCAAGTTAGACCTCCCCAAGTCCTTCAAGGCGATAAGTGGAATGGGAGTACAAGGCTTCGTGAATGGTGACGAGGTTCTGGTCGGGAAGCCAGAAATGCTCGGATCCAATGCCATGACTGCTAAAGCTGACAAAGTATTTGGGAAACTCCAAAAACAAGCCAAGACAACTGTGGTTGTGGCAGTGAACAAGAAACCGGTTGGCATAATAGCCATCGCGGATACCCTCAAAGAAGATAGCGCAGACGCCATACGGGATATAGAGAGAATGGGGCTGAAAGCGATTATGCTGACAGGCGACAACAAGAGAACCGCTAAGGCGATAGCAAAACAGGTAGGGATAAGCGAAGTCTACGCGGAGGTCATGCCAGACGAGAAGGTTGGCGTTGTCAAGAAAGCGCAGGAAGAATACGGTACAGTGGCAATGGTGGGCGACGGCATAAATGACGCGGCTGCAATAACTCAGGCAAATGTTGGCGTGGCTATTGGCACAGGAACAGACATCGCCATAGAAGCTGGCGATATAATCCTAGTTAAAGGCGATTTGTCAGGGCTGCTTAGTGCAATTAAACTATCAAAAGCCACCTTCAGGAAGATTAGGCAGAACCTTTTCTGGGCACTCATCTATAATGTTGTAATGATACCACTAGCCATCCTGGGTCTACTGCACCCTGTATTGGCGGAGGTATCCATGGCTCTGAGCTCAATAACGGTAGTTGGAAACGCTAACCTATTAAGGAGAGCGAGCATATCCCCAACATACTCAAAGTAGAAATACTTGAGACGCGCTAGAGGAATTCGGTCAGAAAACAAGACTCAGGCGGAGCGATGGCCGAGACTTGTGCAGATGGTTTCTTGAGAAAGGGATAGGGAGGTGAAACGGCATGGCGAGAGACCCAGTCTGCGGCATGGAAGTCAAAGAGAGAACCGCTAAGTTCAAGTCCCAATACAAGGACAAGACCTACTACTTCTGTGCAAAAGGATGCAAAGACAGATTCGATTCGGAACCACAGAAATACATTAAGAAATAAGAAACTGGCATGACCACAATCTAGTACACACCTCTCTTATCCGAGTTCCGAACCTCCTTTCTACTTTTTTCTTGCTAGGTTTCTATCAATACCTTCCACGTACTCGGTAGAACCCCAATTGCGATTCGGAGCAATCAGCGAGATGGGCAATTATGGATGCAAAGCTACGTGCAAAATATGAGAAGCTGAAAAGTTTTATTCGGGAGAAAGGCGGGGATGGGGCAATAGTCGCCTTCTCCGGCGGAGTGGACAGCTCGACACTAGCTGCGGTCTGCCTCGAAATACTGGGAGACAGAGTTGCCGCCGTAACAGCAAAATCAGCAACCTACCCATGCGAGGAACTTGACGAAGCGAAGAAAGTCGCGAAGGAAATCGGGGTCAAGCACTGCATCGTGGAGACAAACGAGCTTTCAAACGAAGACTTCTTGAGAAACCCCGAGAACAGGTGCTACTACTGCAAAAGCGAACTGCTAGACGTGTTCAAAGACTCCGCAGCCAGACTCGGGTTCAGAGTCATCTTTGAAGGCACCAACTACAGCGATCTGAGTGGGCACAGACCGGGATTTAAGGCAGTCAAAGAAAGAGAGTACGTCTTAAGCCCGTGGGTCGAAGCGAAGTTCAAGAAGGAAGACATCAGACAACTTGCGCGCGAACTCGGACTGTCTGTTCATGATAGACCTGCATCACCCTGTCTGGCCTCAAGAATACCCTTCGGACAGCGGATCACGGAAGAACGCCTTAGGAGAGTTGAAGCGGCAGAGAAGGCAATAAGAGAAATCGTAGAAGTGAAAGAACTACGTGTTCGAGACCATGATGGCTTGGCGAGAATCGAAGTGGGGAGGAATGAGCGTGATCTTCTTTTCGATGCAAAGATCATGGATCGAATAGCAGAGCAACTAGAAAAGCTTGGGTTCAAATTCGTGACAATGGACATGGCCGGATACAAGACAGGCAGCATGCTCAAGCTCGTCGAGAAGCAGACTCACGACAGCAGGCATCTTACCTGAAACTGGGGTCGAAGACAGATGTCCAATCTCACCTTGCGCTTGGCTTCTCGCCCATGAATAAGCCAAGGTTTATGAGCGACCTGAAAGAGCGCGTTGTCAGGTGTCTGAATCCACTTTTTTCAATAAGCCTTGTCCAGTACTCCTTGGGCTTCCAGACGAGGGCGAACAATAGGACGGACAGCGCCAGCTTTTTGTTTCTCAGAATTTCAACTGTCGCAAACTTGCCGCCCGGTTTAAGAACTCGATAGACCTCCCGCAGAGCTTTCTCCTTATCCTGTTCTCTGTGTAGTTCATGTGGCACGGAGCCCATGGTTACAAGATCAAATGTGCTATCTTCAAAAGGTATTCTCAAGGCATTTCCGTATCTGAAGTCCACCTTTTCGGCTACACCTTCCGCATTTGCATTCTTCATGGCAGTATCGGGCGACCTGCCGCTAACGCCCCCAAAAATATCAATGCCCACCACTCTACCCTTTTGGAGTCTTTTCGCCAAACTTATGGACACTCTTCCAGTTCCACATCCAACATCGAGCACCATTTCATTCCCCTGCAATGCCGACAGATCTGCAATCCTTGACCAGTTGTCCCCATGCCGCTTCGCTTTGAAGGCTTTCTCATAGAGAAATATGTAAGCAACGCCAATGTATAATCCGACAAAGGCAACAGGCGCCCCAAGCAGTACTAGCACCCACTTGACAGGAGGACCTAACGAGAGCAATGAGGGGGTAACTGCCAAAGCCAACCCGATGAGGCCTATTATTGCCATGGAGGCAAAATACCTCCAAGCTACAAAACCATAACTGGGCTTTCCAGACGAATCCAATGTAGTCTAGTCCCCCTTCTCCGATTCCTCCTCTTTTACTCTGCTTCCAATAACACCTAAGATCTTCAATGCGACATCCTTCATAATGCTGGCCTTCTGGATCGCTAACCCTTTCTTTATGTCCCCTGCCACAAGGAGCTTGTCGCCAGGCTTGATGTTGAAGTGCCTCCGTGCCTCGATTGGCAATACTATCTGGCCCCTTTCACCAACAGTGACGGTTCCGTAAAGGAACTTTCCTTTCGCAACTTCGGTCATGATCCCCACCAGATGAAATCATATAGGGCATGTAGGTCATACTAATCATGCTAATCATACTAATCATACAAATCATACCAATCATAACCCTTTGCATCATTTAAATGTTGTGGAAGCGGTGGGCACGGAGATAGAGGTGTTATTGGATGCAAGGTGCAGTGATTTTCCTCCGCGCTGCAGCAATAGCTCTTCGTTGAAACCCAAATACTGCGATTCGAGAGAGCACTTGCACAGAGTGTTAAATCCCTGTCTTGTGCATTGCATGATATGACACTTTTCTGGGCTACTGAGGGTGGGCTGTAAGTGATAAAGGCGATACTCTTCGACTTGGGGGACACGCTGATCACAGAAGAGAGCGTTGGCGACAAACACACTGCTGAAGCGGAGCCTCAGAAGGTCTCTCATGTAGAAGAAGTTCTCAGGCAACTTAGAGGGAAATACAAGCTTGGAGTTGTAACCAACACGACAACATCAAAGGAAGCAGACATCAGGCTTGCACTCAGAAAGATCGGGCTAGAAGAGTACTTCGATACAGTTGTGACATCCGTTGATGTCGGCCGCGACAAGCCCGATCAGAAGATATTCACCGTGGCTCTGAAGAGACTTCACGTGAGGCCATCCGAAGCCGTAATGGTAGGCAATAGGATAAAGACAGATGTCCTCGGAGCAAACAAACTTGGTGTGATATCAGTCTACTTCAAATGGAACGACCGGTACAAGGAAGAGGTCACTAGCTCTTTGGAATCCCCAAATTATACGATTGTTTCTCTTAGACAACTTCCAAGCATCATCGGCGAAATTGAAAGAGAGAAACAAGAATAGGGTGAATCTTTTTTCGGCGGGAGAAATGGCAAATCCGTGTTCAAATCCGGATTACTTTGGCAACGCAGTTAGGGGGGCTTAGCTTGATAATATCGTACCGGACCCTAGACGCTAGTGAAAGCCTGCTCCAGATCAGCAATTATGTCTTCCGCGTCCTCGATCCCAAGTGACAGTCGGACCAACTGATCCTTTATTCCTGCCTTCTCCCGGTCTTGTGCACTTACAAAGTAGTGTGATGAGGTGACGGGCTGCGTAACAAGTGTCTCAGTTCCTCCAAGGGTGGGGGCGATAGTGCAAAGCTTTAGATTGTCAACGAATTTGACAGTGTTCTCCAAGTTTCCGTTGATCTCGAAACTCACGACTCCGCCAAATCCTTTCATCTGTTGTTCTGCAATCGCGTGTTGAGGATGGTTTGGCAGGCCTGGGTAGTAGACTTTCTTGACTCTGCTGTGCTTTTCCAGGTATTTTGCGACAGCCATGCCGTTGAAGTTGTGTCTCTCCATTCTCAAAGCCAGTGTCTTGAGTCCTCGTAACAGTAGCCATGCTGCATGCGGGTCAAGTGTTCCGCCCAGAGGCTTGCGCATCTCTCCAAGTTTGTGAATGAAATCATGATCGCCACAGACCACCCCTGCGGTAATGTCGTTGTGTCCTCCCAAGTACTTTGTCGCGCTGTGCAAAACTACGTCAACACCAAACTGCTTTGGCTTCAGATTGTAGGGTGTGGCGAAGGTGCTGTCAACTACAACCGTTAGCCCCCTCTTCTTGCCCATTTCTGCCGCACTGGCAACATCAAGTAGCTTCAAGGTTGGGTTTGTGGGGGTTTCGGCATAGACGACCTTAGTATTCTTCTGGATAGATGCCTTCAACTCGTCAAGGTTTGCCGTATCAACAAAGCTAACTTCAATGCCAAGCTTGGGCAGTACGTTCTTGAAGAGCCCGATGGTTCCGCCGTAAAGGTCTCTGGTGGAAACGATATGGTCTCCTGAAGCCACCAAAGTCAGGATGGTTGTCGATATCGCCGCCATACCAGACGAGAATGCACAAGCATCTTCCGTGCCCTCGAGCTCCGCCATCTTTCTCTCAACAACTCTTACAGTAGGGTTGCTGAATCTCGTATAGACGTATCCCATTTTCTTTTCAGCCATGACATCTATAAGATCCCTAGTTTTGGAGTACGCGAAGACGGATGTCTCATAGACTGGCGTGGAGATCGCGCCAGTGGAAGGATCTGCCGCCTCTCCGGCATGAACTGCCTTAGTCGAGAACCCCTTATCCTTGACCATCATTATCATCTCTCAGGGAGAGTATTTCAGGACTTGTTTTCCCTACTCGCCCCAGTCCACACATTCTGATATTAAACCTTAAATCTATTTAGCCAATGACGAAGCTGGAGGGTTCCTTATGAAAATCGATGGCAGGCAAGGTGCGTCTCATGTGAATGGGAAAACTAGAAATAGTCGCATACTTCTGTAGAAACTGGAGCTGGTAAGAATGGGCAAGAGCAGTAAGCGACTTCTCGTGACCGGGTTGGATGTCATGGTTGACTGGCTTGGTCAATACGTAAAGAGCGCGGAAATAGTCTGCACGTCGGATGTCTCAGAAGAGAACCTAATCAGAATGACAAAAGACGTGGACGGCATCCTGTACATGCAGATCCGGAGTTACCCTATTACGAGAGCGATAATCGAAGCCGGATCTCGTCTCAAATTCATTCAATCCGCGGGCGTCGGATATGAACTCGTCGATCTCGACGCAGCTACCGAGAACCTCGTCGTCGTAATGAATGCGCCCACGGCCAACACTGTATCAGTTGCGGAGCATACCGTCGCTTTGATCCTCGCGTCAGCTAAAAATATCCTGAAGGGCCACAAGTCGACGGTTGACGGCAACTGGCGCACGATGGACATGGGGGTGGAACTCTGGAAGAAGAACCTCGGAATAATAGGCTTCGGGAGAATAGGAAAGGAAGTCGCGAAAAGGATGAAAGGGTTCGAAATGGAACTTCTTGTTTGCGACCCTTATTTGAAGAAGGAGGAAATAGCAAAGGCGGGTGGCAGAAAGGTCGATCTGCAGACCCTACTTAAGGAATCTGATGTGGTGGCAATACATAGTCCACTAACAAATGAGACCCGGCACATGATAGGCGAGAAGCAACTTTCTCTAATGAAGGATTCGGCGATCCTGGTGAACGCCGCGAGAGGCGAAATCATCGATGAGGAAGCGCTCTTTAAGGTTTTAAGCGAAGGAAGGATAAGGGGCGCCGCACTCGATGTCTTCGAGAAAGAGCCAGTCGAAAAGGGCAATCCTCTTCTCCCATTGGATAATGTGGTTCTAACTCCCCACACTGCGGCTCAGACCCCGGAAGCACTAACCAGAATGATGAAACTAAATGGCGAACAAGTCGAAAAGGCATTGAACGGAATCTATGAAAACGTCGTCAACCCAAAAGTGCTCCAATAGAGCCGAAAGCCGAATAAGGACTCGAACTGTTCAGATGGGTTGTATAGATATGCGCAATTGCCTCAGCAGGTCATTATTCCTGCGTTGACAATGAGATCCTTGAAGTGGACCACAAAGTCTATGAACTTGGACAACTCTGATACAACTGCTGAAGGACTATGGACAAGACCGATATCTTCTTGGCACTATTTCTCATGGCAAACTCAAGAACTCCGTACAGCGATCTCGCTGAGAAACTGGGTCTATCGGTCAACGCGGTTCATAAGAGGATTCAAACGCTCCGGGAGTCCGGCATAATTAAGAGATTCACAGCCACAATTAGCTTGTCGGCGTTAAAGGCCGTCAACATAATTGTTTTTGGCGGATCGGAGACACAGGTTGCGGACGAGGATATCAAGAAACTACAGGAAAACGATCGCATCTATTGGGTTGCTGTGGCTGGCGGCAACTACCTGTACGTAGGGGGATACCTTCGAAGTATTTCTGAGCTTGATCAATTTGTTGCCTTCGTCAAAACTGAAGCCAAGATAGCCGAACCTACGGTCGGCATAGTTGGGCAACGCGAGGCAAAAGTAACGAATCCAGAAGCCGCTATACAGAAGCTGGACTATCGGATCATCTACGCCCTTCGGAACGACTCAAGAAGGGCAATTCCTGAAATCAGCGAGGAGCTTGGCGTGTCGGCCAAGACCATCCGCCGGAGACTTGCGCGGTTGATCAGCGAAGATCTCGTTGAATTGGGTTTGGAGTGGTATCCAGACAAGTCGAATGACATAATGACGACGATACACATAGAGCTGAAACCCTCAGCCAGCAAGGGCAATGCAATCTCACTCTTGACCAAGAAATACTCTCCTAATGTCCTCTTCTGCTTCGGGTTCAGTAACCTCCCCAACCTCCTCATCCCCTTCGTTTGGACAAACTCAATGAAGGAACTACAAGAGATTTCCAAAAGCATCCAAGGAGAAGAAGGTTTTGAGAGAATCGTTCCTCACGTTCTTTACACAGGGTACATCTTCGACACATGGCGAGACAAGCTTGCTATCGAGAAAGGCGCATCCACAACTCAATGAATCCAGCGAGACTTGAGAAGCACTCTGTGATCTACCAAAATGCTCAATTTGTGAGCCAAGTGTGTTAAATAGTGGACCTTTCGATTCAGGGTTCCTACTCCTTCTTACCTCTGCTTGTTGACAAAAGCATAACTGCATGCTCGTCCAACTACTAACCAATGACAATGTAAGGAGGAAAATGAAGTGGTAGAAACAATACTCTCCGAGGACTCAGGCGAACATGAAACAAGGAAGCGACCATCAAGTGAAATGGCGATAGTCCTCAAGAACCTCACTAAGAAATATGAAGACGTCACTGCCTTGGACAGACTTAGCTTGCAGGTTGAAAACGGGGAACTCTTTGGATTGCTCGGACCAAATGGGGCAGGCAAAACAACTACAATTAACATTCTATGCGGTCTACTGAAGCCAACGAGCGGCTCAGCAAGCGTGGGCGGCTATGATGTTCAAAAAGGGCAGAACAAGATCAAGGAACTGATAGGTGTAGCACCACAACAAACAGCAGTATACCCCTCTCTTACCGGAAGAGAGAACGTGGAGCTATTTGCAGACCTTCATCTGATGCCAAAGGACGGACTGAAGAAGCGGGTAGATGAGCTCCTTGAAAAAGTAGGCATGACGAATGATGCAAGGAGACGCGTTGGGAAGTACAGCGGAGGAATGACGCGCCGGATAAGCCTCGCAATGGCCTTGATCCACGATCCAGAAATAGCCTTTCTCGATGAGCCCACGGTCGGCATGGATCCTCAATCCCGACACGCAGTCTGGGACTTCATAAGGGAGCTCAAGAGGAAAAACAGGACAGTGATCCTGACGACGCAGTACATGGAAGAAGCTGAGGCACTTTGCGACAGAGTTGCCATAATAGACCATGGCAGGCTGATCGCACTCGGAACAGCCAAGGAACTTGAAGACAAGTATAGGGCGAAAGACTTGGAAGAGGTGTTCCTTCAACTAACTGGCAGAAGAATGAGGGAGGGATTATGATTTGAAGCTTCGACGAATCAGCTCACTAGCAAGGAAGGATCTGAAGACAACGCGGCGAGAACCGGCAGCACTTTTCATGGTCTTCTTATTCCCCGTCGTTCTTACGCTGGCATTCGGATCAGCTTTTGGGGCAATTGGAGGGGCTCAGTCGACCACTTATCAGATTGGCGTCAACAACCTTAACGCTGGAGCGCCACACGCTGAATGGGCCAATTATCTCATGGGAAACCTTACGGCAACTGGCATATTGAACATACAGCCCTATACATCCAATCGGACGGCGCAAGATGACCTGATTCAAGGAAAGATCTCAGCATATCTCATTATTCCCGCCAACTTCGGAGAAAGCTGCAGTTCCTTCTGGAGTGCACCAGGGAACTCAAGTGCATGGACCAACACGACAGTCCCCTTGTACTTGGATAGCGGTTCGATGTTCGCGACTCAGGCAATTCCGCCCATAGTGCAGCAAGCCCTAGTCAAGACCATCTACGGGAACCAGCCCAGTGCTCCGTCGGGACCAGTCAACATAGGCGTTCCATCTCTCGTGAGCGCCGTCAAGTTTACCGAATTCGACTACATGGCGCCCGGCCTGTTTGCTTTTGCCGCGATCTTTCTAATAATGATAGTTGCGCAGTCGCTCGTGGTCGAGCGCGAGACAAAGCTGTTGAGCCGGATCAATACAACACCAACCACTGCCGGGGACGTGGTGGTGGGCAAGGCTATTTCGAGCATGGTCTCGGGACTAATTCAGGTCGCCCTAGTTTTTGCGATGGCTTTCGTTATCGGGTACCACCCACTGGGAGACGCGACTAGCTTGGGATTTGCCTTTATTATCATGGCAGTCTTCCTGCTGTGCTGCGTCGGATTCGGCATGATTGCGGCCGCAATATCAAAGTCCTCTGGAGCTGCGACGGGTGTAGCATTCATATTCATCCTGCCATTGATGTTCCTCGGCACATACGTGCCGGTAGGCGGTGCAGCTCGAGCAGTTGTCCCCAGCAGCTACGTGACCGATGCCCTGACTTCGCTATTCCTAAGAGGAGCCCCCGTATCCAGTCCAACAATACTACTCGACTTGGCAGTCGTCTCCATCTACAGCGTGGCATTATTACTAATCGGCATACTACTGTTCAAGAGAACCAGCAAATGACAGCGAGGAATGGGTGTTGGGAAATACCAAGCTAATCGATCCCACAGCGCTGCTAGAAGAAGCGAAGGAGTCGGAACACAGAGAATCCTACATGCTCTTAGATAGAAACAAGAACTACCGTATTGGAGTTGGCGCTGAAGTTGCGCCCTCCAATCAGCCTTCTTTTTTCCTTGAGGTCCTCGTCTACCTTTGCCCTGAATCTGATAAGGTTGATCTACAGCTCTTAGAAAAGGCCTTGATGTTGCTGAAGGAACTCAAAAAAAGAGGATTCATGATGTGTTGCCAGGACTGCAATTGCGTATGTTGCCAAAGAATTGTGACTCCGGATGAACTAGTTGCCGAGTACGAGGGCATTGAGTCGATGATGAAAAAAGTGTACAAGTAAGGTAATACGCGCTCTTCGGCTGATCGTCCTGCAACTGGGCTTGCTAGCGAAGAGCATTAATCAACGGCTCTCGAATGTGACCCGCAGTCGCCTAACTACTGCTCTTGGTAGACAGTGCTGTAGAGTCCCATAGATTGGCGAGGAACTGGAAGCCTTAAGATACCCTATCTAACAGAGAGGATCTATGTCAACCGAAGTCGATATATTATCAAAAGTAGATAAGTGAGCATACGGACGTAAGGTGGAGGAGAAACAGGAATTGACCGGAGTGCTAGTAGTTTACGAAACAAAATACGGCAATACGAAGATCGTTGCGGAAGGAATTGTGGCGGGATTGAAGACTGGGAAAGGGCTAGAGGTGGATCTCAGGGAGCTAAAGGAAATCGACGTGAAAAGAATACCATCCTACGACGCGATCTTAGTGGGTTCCCCGAACCACGTAGGAGGTCCCACGAGAGGAATCAAGAAGTTCATTGACCAACTTGGCAAACTTAACTTGAGCAGGAAGCATGTGGCCGTTTTTGACACGTGTTCGGGGAATAGTAGTCGACCCAGCCAGATGCAGGCAGTCAAGAAAATGGAGAATAGCCTTACGCAGAAAGTCTCAGGATTGAAATTAATCTCCCCAGGTTTGTCAATAAGAGTCAGCGGAATGAAAGGACCCATTATTAATGAGGATTTGGCTAAGTGCCAGGAATTCGGAAAAAGAATAGCTGCAGAGCTCTCTTAGCCTGCTGCTTTCTTTATGACGCCGACGTAGGATGGTCCTTCGTCCAGACCGATGGTCTGCACTAGTTCTAGCCCGGCCTTTTCTGAAAGCATTTTCATCTCTTCTGGCGAAGCCAGAAGCAGGTTGAACCAGTCTCCAACTTCGCCGCCGTATTCCAGTCTTATAGTCACAAGTCCCACTGGCAACCCTCTTCTCCTGTTCGATTCGTGATACTTCAAGTGGTTCTCGTTGCTCGTGAGGGTAGGATGCAAAGACGACGCTAGAATACGTCCGTCAGGTCTCAGCACGCGATTTAATTCCGTAAGAAGTGTGGCAGTCTCCTTGTATCCTCCGCAGATGCCGAAGTTGTTAAACATGAGGATTATCGTGCCGAAGCAATTCACTCTTAAAGGAAGCCACGGGGCAGCCGCAAGAATAGGCGCTTCAACTCCTCGTTTGCTTGCCACACGTATTGTGAGTGGGGATATGTCGACAGAAACCACGACGTATCCTTTCGACTGAAGGTACAAGGAATGCCTACCTGCGCCGCATCCGACATCGAGTACTGGTTGTTGTACGAGATCCATCGCCAGCTTGTCAACTTCAGGGAACTCCTCGAAGCCGGAGAGGTAGAACTTCGCATCTCTCTCATGATCTAGGTATCCGTCATCCCTGCGTACATCAATGGTGACATTCTTCCCCATCCATGCATCTTTGATGGCTTTCCCAAAAACATCTTTTCTTCCCATCAAGGTCTCCAGAACGTCACTGATACAAATTCAACGTTAAAAGCTTCGCCCCAACATGAGGTCGCCGGCGCAGACAGAGCATGCTAAGAAGCGTGGAGAACTGGCTTACTCTGAGAAGCGGGATCAACTGCTACAGGAAGATTTTGTAGAGGAGTAGAACCAGAGACATTATCACTAACGATTGGGTAACCACGGTAATCCACTTTGGATTATGTGCAGCTAAATCGGTGATCTCGTCAGCAGTCGAGTCTTTCTGAGTTGCAGCATACTTCTTTGAAAGAGAATAGAGCCTCTTGTATTGCCTTAGCACGTACGCGTCGGCAACCACTATGGAGATCAGGAAGAAGTTCAGGATCGGATAGGATCCATAGAACAGGACCAAGAAGAATGCCATTCCACAGAGTATCCCACCTACGCTCATCATCACAATACTCAGAAGAGAAGCCTTCACGAGACCCAGCCTTACCGTCATAGTCTTAACTCCCATTGGCTTGTCGCTGAAATAGTCTCGGATCTCTGTCGGTATGATCACGCTGTACACGGTCAAAGCTTGACCAGCCAGGAAAATGATGAAGATGAGATTCAGCATGGGCGCGAACGTGTAGAATACGAATAGCATTGGAATGACGGAGAGGACGAGTATGATGGCGATCATCTCCACCCAAGACCGCTTCTTCAGCCTTATCGGCGCGGTAGAATAGGCAAACGCCAAGAAGGTGCCAGCCACCCAGAGAAGAATAAGAGTGAACTTCCCCTCGATCTGGTACATGAGATATAAAGGGACCAAACTAAGCAGGAACTCGACAACTATGAATGCCTTGACTTTCCGCCTTCCCAGTTTGTCCATGGCGTCAATAATGTGCTTCTTCCGCTTATCTCTCAAATCGAGATCATAGTCTCCCAGCGTGTTCAGCTGGGCTCCAAAGGCAGAGATGAGAGATATCGTGAGAAAGCACAGGACTACAAGAATCGCTAGGTCCCAAGTGAAACTTATGTGTGGATTGACAGCCCAGGAGAACCCAAGGAAAAGTGAACCCAAGTTGGCCGGGAGGAACTCGGGTCTGGAAACCGTGAATATCGAACCCTTCTTCTCGGACATCGTTGGCTCCTCTCACAGCGGACTACTTCAGCTGGGATTAAAAATGTTTCTGACACGGCCTTCCTGAATTCGTCTTGAATCGTGGAGCAAATATCAATGGCACCTGAAAAAGTCCTGAGGAAGGTTAATCATCTAGTGAGCTCATTGATGGATCGGTGATTGGTTGGAGATCAACATCAGCCCTACAAAGGTTGAAGCTGGTCGCGCCGCCGCAGAAAAAGCAACTGTGATTCTCCGCAGTGCTTTGAGATCAAAACGAGTAGCTCGTTTTATTGCAGCCACTGGAGCATCACAGTTCGACTTTCTAGACTTTCTATGCAAATCGAAGGGAATAGATTGGGCTCGAACCGAGATGTTCCACTTAGATGAATACATTGGACTTCCGGCGACTCATCCTGCCAGTTTCCGGAAGTACTTGATGGAGCGCCTTGTTAGGAAAGTGCGTCTAGGCAAAACCCATCTCATCGAAGGCGATGCCCCAAACCCGAAGACTGAGCTCAAGAGAATTGGCGGACTGATCTCAAAGGAAGGAATCGATGTCGCCTTCGTGGGAATAGGGGAAAACGGGCATCTCGCATTTAACGACCCACCAGCGGACTTTGACACGGAAAAGCCGTATATCATTGTGAAACTGGACGAGAAATGCCGAAAACAGCAAATCGGGGAAGGATGGTTCCACTCGATAGAGGAAGTCCCTAAGAGCGCAATATCCATGTCAATAAAGCAAATAATGAAGTCGGATGCCATAATCTGCACGTGCCCGGATAAGCGAAAAGCCGAAGCCGTACGGGACTGTCTCTCAGTGGATGCGTCCGTGACACCGATGCACCCTTCATCTATTCTCAAGAAGCACCCAAGATCCTACATATTCCTGGACAAGGACTCCGCATCATTGCTCCAGAGATGAAGGCTTCAAAGATCCTCAGGGTAACTACAGAAGTCAAAAGTCCAATCCAGAAGGAAAGACTCCACTGGATGGATTATTGCCTCTCATATTGAAGAATCCATTTTGTAGAAGGCTTTGTAAAGGATTAATAGGAAGCTCCCTAAATAGGATCAACTTGTGAGGGTCGAGAACAATTCGAAGGTGATTTCTTGGGCGCTGCAAGATTTGGGATAATTGGATGTGGAGCTGCGGCAGAGTTTCATTCTGCGGGTATCGAAGGGGCTGAGAATCCCAACCTTAGGTTCGTTGGCTGTTATGACGTAAACAGGGAAGTTTTGGAGACCTTCTCAAAGTCGAAGCGCATCCCTCCGTACGATAGCATGGAGAAGTTGCTTGAAAGCGACATAGATGCGGCGCTAATTCTTGTGCCCCATCATCTTCATGCGGTTATTACGAAAGCAGTAGCAAAAGCTGGAAAACACGTGTTAATTGAGAAACCAATGGCCATGACGCTCGAGCAGTGTGATGAAATGATCGCAGACACGAAGAGAGCTGGCGTGAAGTTCATGATCGCTGAAAATCATCGTTTCCTCCCAGCGCACAAAGTCATCAAGGATGCTGTAGAACGCGGTTTGATTGGAGATGTGTTTCTTGGTCGCACATACGAGGGTGCCTTCTGCGATGCAAGTGAGTTTCTCGATCCAGACATCTGGCACTTTACGTACGACAAGGGTGGAGGCGGCGCCCTATTCGATCAAGGCCCCCACAAGATGGCGATGCTGAATTGGGTCCTCAATAGTGAAGTCGTGTCCGCCCAGTGCTGGCTCGGAAAGGCACTTGCTAGTCCGCCGACCAAGGGTGAGGACAGCGCGATGGTCTTCCTGCGATACAAGAATGGGGCTATGATCGATGTTGTGGTTTCATCAACGACAGTCCACCCACTAACAAACATCACTGAGCTGCATGGCACAAAAGGCTCTATCTTTGAAGACCACTCATGGGAGCTACCCGTGAAGATCTATAGTAGTCAATCTGAAGCTGAGAAAATGTGTGAGTACTATAGTCCTCAGGTCGAGCATAGCCCGTTTCCTGGATACTACACAATAGCTGCTAGAGTCGAGGACACGTATTTCGCAGACTGCATCATGAACGATAAGGAGCCAGAATTCACTCCTCAGCAGGCTAAGGAAGCTGTCGCTGATGTCTACCTTGCATACTATGCGGCGAAGAAGGGGGAAGCAGCCACCATGGATGAACTGAAGCAATACCTGAAGAAGCACGACTCGCTAAGTATAATGAAAGGAATGGACAAGGTAGTTCAGAAGAACAGCGAATTAATGAAATGGTAATGCACACATTCCATGATGAGAAGTTTGGAACTTCGTCGCATCGATTTCTGAAATATACTATTCGATTAGGGATAAGCATTTTCCGCTAGCCACCTTCTACTATCCACAGCCGATGTCTGCTCCGGCCATATTGAATTCACAGGCACTCCATATGAGTGCCCTAAATTTGGGCAAAACAGAAATTCGCCAGCTTAATATACTAGTGCCTAAGAGAAGTCAAGACTACGGTAGGGTCCCCTTCTTCGGAGGAGTGCAACAGTCATCATGGACGAGTATTTGATCGGCGTCTTGGCCGCAATTCTCGGAGGATCTATCTCAAGTGTTGGGGTGATCCTACAGAAGCGAGTCGTCAACAAGGTTCACTCAGGAGACAAGGAGAAGAAGTTCTTCCGCTCGCTGGTTAAGAACCCCGTCTGGCTTCTAGGACTGATCCTCGGGACATTCGCCCCCGCCGTATTCGTCATCACTGCCCAGCTTTACATCGGACCAGCCCTCACGCCAGGGTTGATGAGCGCAGGTCTAATCGTACTGGCAATCGGCTCAGTGAGAATCAATAATGAGCATCTTGATCGATCTGACTATGCTGGAATCATTCTGATGATAGCAGCGATCTTCTTCTTAGGCGAGAGCCAGCTTGCCGTTCCAATGAAGGATTTCGACTTAAATGCGCAATGGGTCCTGACAAACTCGATCATATATGGGCTGATTCTGTTCGCCTTGTGTGGTCTATTTGTCGTCATTCAGAAGAGAAGCACGTCTTATCGGACTATTTGGCTTATCTTCGCAGCTGGCTGCATGTTCGCGCAGGAGAACTTTTGGATCGCCCCATTATCGGGAACGGTATTCGGTGCTTTCACAGGCAACGCAACAAGCAATGAACTGATATTCTTTGTCGTGTCCTCCGTTTTCCTCGTCGTGGCGGCTCTGATTGCAGTTGCTACTCAACAGACAGCCTACAAGTATGGTCAGGCAAGCACCCTCAACACCCTTCAACAGTTTCCTACTCAGATATCTCCGCCAATTGTCTTTCTGTTCGTCCTTGCGCAAACCCCTAGATTCTACTATTCGCTGCCGCTATTCCTCCTTATTGGAACACCTCTAGTTATCGTTTCGTCTTATCTACTTGCGAGGCGCAAGGTGGAAATCAGCAACATCAAATAAACGCTTTTCGATCTTGCTCTGAGCGACGATTCTTCGAGGACCCAACATGCCGGAGCAAGGTCGATGGCTAGCTTAGGTAAGAGTTAAGCGCAAGAAGTGAGCTGCCAGCCCCTTGAAGGGGGTGTTGGCTTCCTGGTTCAATTTGGTAAAAAGTGATCCTTGGAAGTGGAATAGTGGGGGCGCATATCCGATGGGAAAGGAACTTCTCATGATTCCCGGTCCTACACCGGTCTCCGACAAGGTTCTCAGAGCGATGGCATCGCAAATCATTAGTCACGCGAGTGACGAGTTCACTAAGGCCCTTGAAGAAACCGCCAAAATGACCGCGGAGGTCTTCCAGACGAAAGGTCAGCCTCTTGTTCTCGCTGGTTCTGGGACGCTCGGCATGGAGGCCGCAGTCGCCAACGTGGTTGAGAGAGGTGAGAGAATCCTCTGCGTCAACAACGGGTTCTTTGGACCGCGTTTCGCAGAGATCGCGAAGGCCCATGGAGTAGGAGTCGATACGGTCGAATTCGAATGGGGTCGGCACGCTGACCCATCCATAATCAGGGAGAAGCTTGAGAAAGGGAACTACAAGGCCTTAACCATAGTTCACGTGGACACTGGCACCGGCGTTGCTAACCCGATCAGGGAAGTCGGTGAGTTCATGAGAGATCTCGACGCATTATACATAGTCGACACTGTCTGCTCAATGGGCGGAATGAATGTCCAAGTGGACAAGTGGAACATAGACGTGTGCCTCACCGGGTCACAGAAAGCGATCGCAGCACCACCTGGTCTGACACTGCTGAGTTTCAGCGAGAAGGCTCAGAAGTGTATTGATAGGAGAAAGTCTCCTGTTGAGACCTACTATATGGACTTCACCAGATGGAAATCTGTTATGCAAGACCCAAAGAGTAGAAGCTACTTTGCTACGCCCTCGGTTCCACTTGTTATGGCACTCAGAGAGGCGCTCACGCTAGTGACAAAAGAAGGTCTTGAAAGAAGATGGCTACGCCACCAAGCGATCGCTGAGGCGGCGCGAGCAGGATTGGAAGCGATGGAGTTACATGTGTTTCCTGAAGAGAACTTCAGAGCTAACACGCTCTCGGTCTTCAACGTGCCTGAAGGAATAAGTGACGTTGACCTTCGCAACACCTTAGAAAAGACCTACCGTATTGTGATCGCTGGAGGACTGGGTCAGCTGAAAGGCAAGACCTTGCGCATCGGACATATGGGCATAGTGACACCTAACAATATTCTCGCGACTCTGAACTCAATCGGGTTGTCCCTGAACAAGCTCGGCAGAAAGTCCGACAGTAAGAAAGCGGTTATGGCGGCAAGAACAAGACTCAGAAGTGCTTGGGTGGAGGGCTAGACACCTTTCGGGTGGCAACAACTCGTTATTAGATGAGTCGGCTCATCGGGTAGAACACTGGGCTGGCATAGGCGCCGAGAACCTTGGAGTAGAATTTGACTGTATCTCCCTCCACCCACCTTATTGTGGCGGTCTCTTGACCAGTTTTTTTCATATCCCAGAGGCACCACTTTAGGAGCTCACTACCCAGACCTCTTCCGCGTAATGATTTTGTGACTCCAGTTGGGCCAAAGGATCCAGGGAAGGATATGCTGTGGGATGCCCAGCCGACAATGGTTCCTGACTTGTCTTTGGCTATGAATGTTGTCGGGGGGTTATTTTGGAACGAGAGGGTTACTTCTCGAGACCAGAAGCCGAATCGAAAGTTCCTCTTCACGAACTGGACTAAAGCATTGATTTCCTTGGGTTTAGCGCGCTCGAACCTGCATCCACTTCTGCTTGATTCTGGTTCCTGTGTAATATTTTCGAGGCTGCATGTCAAGTTGGTCCGCATGCGCTTCTTTACGAACCCGTTTTTCTTGAGGAAGAAGAGCAACGACGTGTGCCGCAAGTCGACCCCCGGCATCCAGTAGTTAGGGCAGCTATCTCCGTATCGTATGGAGGAGTACCAATGTAGTTTATGTCTTCCTCGCCGCATAAGATCGAATAGCATCTTCGATCCAATGCCTTGGCGTCGATACGGCTCATCAACAACGCATGCCTTCAGGTAGCAGTTCTTCCTTACCCAACCTTTTACAATGACTGCGATGAAGGCAGCTATCGGTCTATTTGTTTCAGGGCTGTTCAGAATCAAAGTCATATCAGGATCAAATGGCTCATCTTGGAGTGTTCCTTGCTTAAAGTAGTCCAAGGGTATCTGGTAGAACTTCTCATTCCGCCTGAAGAGATCATAGACCTGTTGCAGGTTGTCTTCGGACAGCGGTTGATAAGTGATTTCCTTCAAGTTAAAGGATCCTGGGGTCTCCTTATTGCCAGACGAAAAATCCTGCGGGGCCAGTTTCCTGCTCATTGGGACACTTCCTGTTAGGTCAGTCTAGGATCATGCGGTCAATCTTAGATTTCCTATCTCAATCCGATTACTCGTTTAAGGATGAAGGGCGCAATTCCTCCGGCGATACTGCAGCCCATCACCATTTTTGCGAACAGCTCATGATAAACTGCTTCAACAGAGATCACTTGACTCATCGATATTAGAGACAGCAGCCTTTTTGGTTCGAGGGAAACAAGTAGACTCGTTTGTGCGCGCTATTTGGTTCTGTGAGGGGAGCATGTGAGCCTGGACGCATTTAGTCACTTCCTCTGTGACCTAAGCGGAGGGTAGACGCTGAGAGTGCAACTTGATTAATTCCGGAATTACACATCACCCTCACGAAGAAGACTGGGGCATCTTTGCTCCTTATGGCGAGTCTCGTCAGCTTCCTTGGGCAGATATCTGATGCCCCCGGGATACATCCGTTGTGAACGTGTAGCGAGTTGATTGACTGTATGTCTCCCCAGGTCGAAGTACGATAGGAGGAAAGTCAGGATGATGAATGGCATCAGAAAACTGTTGAGTTTCAAGACAAAAAGCTTGATGCTTTATGCACGGCTTGTCCCAGGCGCTTCTTCCCTCCAAGTGATTCCCAGTGTAGAACACAATTGCTGGCTGGTCTGTCTCAACTGTCACCTTGCGCCCCGTGCTGGGGTCATATACCTGAGCGGCCAATCCGAACTTCATTCCTTTATCCAACACGTAGTTATGATCGATTCCGCCTAAGGCCTCTAGTGGATTCCTAAGCGACTTTCGCTCTCGAAAGTCGAGGGGTGTCTCTTCAACTCTGCGGAGCTTGCCGGTCGGAATCATCTCATCGTCGGTTTCGAGGTAGGTGGATGCCGCGATTGTCGCTTGGTGGCCATAGATTTTTGTGCCGACTCCAGCTAGGTTCCAATAGGTGTGGTTCGTAAGATTGACGATAGTTGGTTTGTCGGTTCTTGCCGAGTAATTGATCTCGATTTGATTTTCTGAGACCACGTACTTGACTTGGGTGCTAAGCGTTCCGGGATAACCTTCCTCGCCGTTCGGGCTAGTATATGAAAACTCGATTTTCGCCTTTTCGCCCTCCTCACCGAGGTTCCTGATTTCCCAGACCTTTGCGTCAAACCCCTCAAAGCCCCCGTGCAAGTGGTGCCTCTCAAGGTTATTCTTGGCTAGACTATAGGTCACGCCATCGAGATCGAATTCCGCATTGGCGATTCGATTCGCGACTCTCCCAATAGTGCATCCGAAATAGGCTCTCTCCCTCAAGTATTTGTCTGAGGTATCGTGACCAAGGGTGACCTCTCCGATGGATCCCTTCCTATCTGGGACTTTCGCTGAGACTATACGCGCGCCATAATTTGTTAGGGAGACCTCACCTTTGCCGAGCCCTGTGCTTATGGAAACCAGTTTGACCTCCTTGTGGCCGATTTTCCCCCAATACTTCGTGTTAATTTTTGGTTGCATGATTGCCTCTTCCCTAGAGATGCAAGCTGGTTGCATTATTCCTAAGCATTGAACCTCCAACAAGAAGGCAGGGAAGCCGAGTAGGTTGAAACTCTCTCCTTGACTTCATCTTAGTATGTCATGGATCCTGTTCAGAAGTTCTTTGATGTTCTCCGGTATGCTGTAACGGACCGTTAGCTGACCACCATTATTCAATGAGGGAACTTTCTGAACCATCTTAGCAGCTAGCAGGACCCTCAAGTGTTTTTCAATAGTTGATCTGTGTCGCTTCAGCTCCTTGGATATTTCACCGGGATTAGCCACTCCTTTCTGGATGCACTCAAGGATCTGCAGTCTCGACTTGGAAGCTAGTGCTCGCAACATCCTCTCGGTTTTTCCGTAGTCACTCATCGCTGATCACCCACGCTCGAGACTGGGCTTCTGCTAACTGGCATATTAATTCGCCAAACGGAAGATAAACATGCTGACTGGGACAAATGATTATCGGAACTGCTGGAAAGAGTTATCTCTGCTGACCCTTATCGCGGTGTTAATGCCTCATTTGAGGCGTTTCAAACCTATTTTCATCTGTGCCATTGGACTAGTGTTTCAAAGAGGAGAAGGTGAGTGCCATGGTATCGAAGGTTGCCATAGTCAAGATGAGTGGAGACACCGAAGCATCTTTCAGAGAGGCGCTCAGGCTCATCGGCGGCATAAGTGATCTCGACACAAAGGACAGGCAGGTAGTCATCAAGGTAGGTGTCTATGACCACAAAAAGAAGAACCACCCCTCGGTCGATGTCGTGGGCGCAATCATCCACAGCTTTGGCTCAGCCCCACATATATTCGTCGCGGAGTCAGACAACTATAGGGGAACAGGCTCAGAGCGACTTGGAATCTGGAAGCAGCTCTTCACTGACAGGGTTGTCCCATTCAACCTTTCAGAAGATAGTGACACCAAGCCGCTGGAAACCTCAAATGAGGAAATCGGCTTATCCCACGTACTCTTCAAACCCAATGTGCTGGTCAGCGCACATGTGCTACGTAAGTACGAGAGAGGTGCTGTCTTGAAGAACCTCTTCGGTCTTGTTCCAGATAGAAAGAAAGCAAGGTTCCACAAGGTTTTGGATAGTCTTCTCATGGACATCTATGAGGCGATAGGTGGAGTGGATCTCGCAGTCATAGATGGGACGCAAGCATATGCAAGCGCAACTGATCCCAAAGGGAAAAGAACGAACATACTATTGGTCGGGAGAGATGCGGTAGCCGTAGAAGCAGTCGGGGCCTCCATCGTGGGGATGAGTCCAACCACGATCCCCGTCATACGTGAAGCAATAAGAAGGAACCTCGGCGAGGGCGACCTCAGCAGAATCGATGTCCTCGGAGAATCCATCGAAAACGTGAAGAAGAAACCCCGTGGGTCGTCGGGAGGAAAACCTGAGACGTAACTTCAACTCTCTTCTTTCGTCTCCATTTGAGGTCAGCGGAGTTCTACATCGTCTCTATGAGTCAGAGTGGAAGGCTTCTACTTTAGGCCGACTTCTGCATTAAGCCATCCATAGCACCGGCGGACCTGAGTGTTTGGGACTGTTTCTGAATTCGGTGATTGTCTTTAAATCGGATTTTCTTGCGCCTATCGATTTAGATCCACAATTTGGCCAAGTTGAGCCTAGACGAAACTCAGATAAGTCTGAAAGTCTTCAATCGACTCAAATGAAAGGGATGGTGACTACTTCAGATGCCAATGGTTCATGGTCCGAAAAGGTCTCGCAGGCAAATAAAAACCGAGGATGACGTTACGGGGAATCGGGCGCATCCTCACACGCGAGAAGAAGCCGAAGACGAAGTAGTAGACAAGTACGTCTATGAGGAAGGCTCCGAAGGTCCGGAATGACCCCAAGGTAAGTTGGAAACCTTTCTCCCAGTGAAGAGCACTAAGAGCGATAGAAGCTCCCTTAAATGTGGACATGTCCGCTCCTTGCGCAGGAACCATCGTTTCACGGCTTTCTGAGTTCCCTTAGAAGCGGTCACTCCTCATTCTGATGGAGTTCTGTTTCCGGATGAAGGGCTACTCTATCGCTCCTACCCGAGCCCTTGCGCACCCGACCCACGAGGTCAATCCTACTCTATCTGGGTCCGTACCCACTCTTAAATAACAGTCCACGTATATTCACACCATCAGAGTGATTCGCTGGGAGGATGGATGCGCGAGGAAATAGGCTGAAGAAAAGAGGGTGCTGATTTTTGGCGAAGACTCAAGTTGTAATAAGAGATATCTCAACTGACCCCGCTGACCGTCCGGCCTTCATGATGGATCTTGACCGAGCGGTCGAAGACATTTTTGTCGCATTCGGCGGAGGGTCTCAACTACTGAAGTCTAGTCGGGAAGTGTATCTTAAGCCCAATGCGATTGACGCGAAACCTTTCTGCTATACGCGCCCTGAGGTTCTGGAAGCAGTCATCCGCTACTTCTTCAAGGTAGGAGCCAGCGATGTCTACGTCATGGAGAATTCAACTCAAGGGAACTACACTCGCCTAGTCTTTGAGGCAATTGGATATACCGATATCTGCAAGCAGACTGGTGCCATGCCCATCTTTCTAGATGAAGAACCCACGGAGCGCTTTGAGTTCAAAGGTAAGCCACCTGCAAGGGGAAAGGACTCCACAGGTTATGATCTCACAAAATTCGAGATGCCTCATACCGTGGTTAAGGAGCTGATCAACCGAAAGAAGGAGAATCTCTATGTGAGCTTACCCAAGTTGAAAACTCATTCGATGGCTGGCGTCACGCTGGGAATAAAAAATCAATGGGCCTTCCCACGTCACCAAGATCGAAAATTCGACCATAACTATAATCTGCACTCCAAACTGGTCGATGTACTGGAGTACGTCCAGCCCGACTTCACCTTGATCGACGGGATCGAAGGGACGATTCATGGTCACTACCCGCCCACAGCAATTGCAGACAAACTCGTCAAGAAATTCAGAGTGCTGGTCGGTGGCAGGGACGTTGTTGCGACCGATATAGTTGGCGCGCGGATCTTTGGGTTAACCCCAGAAGATGTTCCTCACTTGAAGATCGCCATTGAGCGCGGAATCGGCCTGGGAGTCAAGGGATTGCAGGACATAGAAATCATTGGTGACCTATCGAGGTTCAAAGAGAAGTACCCCACCGACCTCTATCCCGAGTTCCCTCCTGATGTCGAGATAGTCCAAGGATCGAAGCAAGCCTGCCGAGAGGGCTGCAAGAATAACCCTCTTACTTTACTTCAAGTTCTATACCTGGACTTCGGTGGGAAAGGTGGCTTCCAACTTGTCATCGGAAAAGGGCACCAACCGACGGTCATCGATCGACTTAAGGGACCGGTTCTCGTCGCAGGTCATTGCGCAATCGAGGAGGTTGGCGAAAGGCTGCAACAGAGGCTCGGCAAGAACAGTGTATACTTCAGCGATGGATGCAACAATTTGGCGCAAACTGCAGGTGCGCTGCTTCCTCTAATGAAAGTAAGTCCGCAGCAACTGGTCCCTCTAAGTATGGACAAAGCAACCCCGATAATACTTGAAGCAATAAAACGAGGAACTCATGCCATTGCGCCGAACATATCCACTTCGATCACGAAGAAGTAAGAAAGCCTCTATTACTTGCTTTAAATGAATTAGAGATATCAATATAAGCCACTTGAATGGTAGAATAAGACCGTTTGTAGTAAGGAGGAACTGCGGAGAATGCCATCAATATTGAAACGGATCTTTTCAAGGAAGCTGACTGCAATCTATGGATTGGTGGGACCACTGCTCACCTATGCCTTCATTTTGATAGCCATATCGCTGGCACCTTGGTTTAGCTGGACAGCCAATGCTCTCAGTGATCTTGGAAACATAGTCACGCACACAGCATCGGCTCCAGTTTTCAACTATGGGCTGATAATCGGCGGAGTGGTGATAACTCTCTTCGCAATCGGGATGGTGCTAGAGGTCAAGGGCAACATCATGGGCCTGTTGGGGGCACTGACATTGGTCACCTCCGGTCTTGGGATCTTCTTCGTGGGTGTCTTCCCAGAGAACTTCATACTTCAACACGTCATTTCCGCCTTTACGTACTTCATATCGATCATAGTCGGTTCGTTCCTCTTTGGCGTAGCCTATTCGACTCGCAAGTCCACTAGGTTTCTCGGCGTCCTTGTCTTCGCACTGGGAGTAGTAGCAGCATTCGGGCTGTTTCTACTTCCGATTCTCATCCAATTGCCTGGCGCCGCGATTCCGGAGATGATTGGGTCTGTCGCTCAATACATATGGGTCATAATAATCTGTGCGAGATTGCTGTCAGGAAAAAGTGCCATACCGAAGAAGTAGGCAGGTATTCCGCATCGAACAAGGGAAACACGCCAAGATTAGGAACTCTTGCTGGGAACTACTTGGCTTGGACTCCAAAGTTGCAGTGGCTCAGTCCTCTCTTCTTAATTCGAGCTGGACTTGGGAAGGTTTCTTTCCAGCGATCCTTCTGTAAAGATGTTTCACATGGGCCAGCAGGTGGGCAAGGAACCTTTTCTCCTGCCTACGCGCTCTTTCCATGAAAGCTCGAGGAGAGAGCAATTCCGCCTTGAGCTCCCTCAATTCCTTTTTGGGCGCATATTTAGCGAAAATTGGAATTCCCACCACAATTAGGGCGAGTCCCAACAAGATTTGACTGACGCTGCACTGAGATATGATGTAAAGGGAAAAGATCACTCCCAGTACTGGAATCACCCTGCCTCCCCTGATACGAAAACTGGGTCGCCGATGCTTCCTTCGCAGAGAGAAGACCGAGGCACTAGTGGCAAGGTAGGCGACTCCCAAAAGGAAGACGGAGGTGGCAACAAGCAGGCTCAGACTGCCGAGTAGCGAGGCTATGAGCGCGGTGGTCGACTGAAACAGTATTATTAGGTAGGGTGTTTTGAATCTTCGATGAATCTTTGTGAAGGCACGCGGAAACAGACCGTCGACCGCCAAAGCGTACCCGAGGCTAGTAGTTCCTATCATTCCAGACTCATCTGAACCGGCGACAGAAATCAACGCCCCGATCCCCACGAATGTGCCGCCGATGAGCAGCCATGTGGGGTTGAAACTCAATACGAAAGCAGTCGCGGAGGCTAAGGGTGCGGTGTCCGAAGCCAACTGTATGGAAGGTCTGACTCCAAAAAGCACTGTGTTTGTAACCATGTAGAAGATGGTTACTATAGAGATTCCAAGCACGATGGCTCTTGGAATCGTTCTTCCAGGATTCTCTATCTCATCTGCCGGCAAGGTCGAAATCTCGAAGCCCGCGTACGCCCAGAAAATCAGGACCAGCGCCAAGCCGAAATTCGAGTAACCGAAGGGTGAAAAAGGCGCAAAATTGGACATCGTCGCGACAGGATGCAGGACCATGAATATCAGTCCAATCACAGAGAAAAGAATCAGAGGTGAAAGCTTCACTAAAGTTAGTACGTCATTTGTTCTACCCGCCGATTTGGATCCAATTATGTTGCTTGTCGCCAGCACGGTCACAAATAACGCTTTGATGATGATCTGATAGGTCAGAGAGAGATCTGGGAAAAAGAACATCAAGTACCGGACAAAAGCCACGGGAAAAACTGCAAGCGAAACCCATTCTGCGAGCCATAGAGACCAGCCAACAATGAAGCCTGGAAAAGGCCCCCACGCTTCCTTGGCATAAGCGTATGATCCACCGACCTTTGGGACTAGAGCCGCACATTGTGCAAAAGCCAAGGCTATGACGATAGCCACGACTCCAGCCACCACCCAGACAAGGAGAGACGCGGGACCAAGATAGCCAGCCCCGAATGATGAAGCCACATAGATGTCCGCTCCAACTATGGCTCCAACGACCAAATTCGTTACATCAAAGAGCGTGAGCTTTGATTGATTCTTAATCTTGGTCATTTCCTTCTCCCAAGACGGCGGATACTCCTTATCATTTGATGCGCATCTTTCTAAAATACTTTAACTTCTTAACCATACGCATGTTTCGGACCGAGTTGGAAGCAGGAACAGGGTCAGGAACTGGACGATGCAGGTACAAGATCAGGAAAATGGAATCATACCGACCAGTTTGATACAACTGGTTTTTCCATCAAGTCCTCAGGTCTTGTGATTCTTGAATATCTGACATGCCGTGATCTGCGCTAAGTAATCTCGAGAAATCCATAGAACTTGAGAAGAAGAGTCCCAACCGACTGAGTGGCATGGCTCGAATGTATACAGAACTCGAAAATCTACAAGAGGCCCCCGAGAAGGATGGGCAAGCTTTTCAGAATGGCGCCTAAGGACAACTAAAGCTGACAGACCAAATAGCAGGAAAAAACCAAACCAAGAAAGCAACATGGCCTTGCATCTGCGAAATAGTCGAGCCGCGGAAAATCAAACAAGAAATAAAATCAGATGGAGAAAGTCGATTTCACAGCGCAGAAAAGGGCAACAGCCTGGACCTTCCAAAAAGACCTAGACTACCTAGGCCTTCTTCGGATGAGCCTTCTTCTTGTGCGTACCTAACTCCTTTTTCGACTTGAACTCCTCACCACATTCACACTTATACTTCTCGGGCATTCCTCTATCACCTCTGTTAGAGCCTAGGGGCAACTCCCCTTTATAAATCTGAATAGTTCGCCTGGAGAACACTTCAGCAAATATACCTCTTCGCAGTGTCGGAACTTAAGACGTTAATCGGATGACAGATCGGTGAGTACGAACTATACGCGCATCAACTACGGCATAGAGAACTTATGTATCCTCGGTATAGGCGCGAGAATCCTCCTGGCGATGCTCGGACAACGTGCTCGCGAAGATGAGTCGCGAACAACGGAATTCATCTATGGATGCGGGCTAAGAAGCAGAGAAACCACAATGCCGACCCCGGAAAAAAGTTGTGGGAGTAAATACGCGCGAGCCTATCTACTCTGCATTCTACTTCTTGGTTGGATGCACTTTCTTAGTATGAGCATCCAGGTCCTTCTTGTTCTTTAGAGTCATGCCACAGGTCTGGCATTTGAACTCCTTGGGTTTCGATCTACTTGGGCATAGGTAGGTATGCGTCAGCGTATCTGTCATACTCCATGTAGATCTGGGGCTTCACCGCTTCATGCAGGTGCCTCACGAGTTCATCGGCCCCCTTCCGCTCCGCCCCCGTCTCGGCGTACCCACCCACAGCGACAAGAGAGGGTAAGACTCTTCGATCCCACCACGCCTTACTGTGGGGAACGCCGACCATCCTCAGGTACAAGTTGACTGCGGCGTTAAGCTGCCTGTCTACTCGCAGACCACAGTTACCGCACTCGAAGACGGTGCTTCCTCTTCTTCTTGGGTCTTTGTTAGTCCACCCGCATCTGGAGCACATCCTCGAGGAGTACTGCGGGGGGAGCTCGACGCCACCTGCAAGCCTTTTTACTCCGCGCCAGTCGGTCCTCGCGATCCTCCTATTCCATAGGCGTGAGCCACCGTAAAGCCTCTCCTTGGCTAGCGCCTCAAACCCGTTGAGAGCTGCGACGCTCCGCACCACGCGCGCTATCTCCACCTGGTGCTTCTTCGCTCTGTTCCTCTCTCGCCTACGATACTTTCCAAGGACCCGTCTCACCTTCTTCGACTTGGAGGCTTTCCTCTGGACGTTGCGCCTCTTCTCGAACGATGAGATGTGTATGGATGCGAGGCTCCTCGTGTCTATCTTGACCCATCCAGTCTGAGGCGAGTACCCATCCATGCTCAGCATGTTCGAGTCCCACGCCATCTTCCTCGCGACAGGTCGGGGTTCCTCGCCATCATCGCTGCTGTGGATCGGTAAGTACACTCTGGTTGGTGTTATTATTGGTTCTCCGATCCCGGTGGAGGACACCGAGTCTGGCAGCTTGAAGTATCGTCTGGAGAGGTCTATGTGCGCGGATCTGTGGGGCGAGAGGGTTATCCTCAGCGTGTCGCCTTCCAGTTTGAGGAGGGTCTGCTTGACCCGCGCGAAGGGCCTCTTCGCCTCTGGGCACCTCATCTTCCTTCTGCCCTTCAAGTAGTTCTTCCTCCACGAGCCCATTATGCCGTACGCGGTTTTGATTGCTGAGTCTACCCAGTGGGCGGCATAGCTCCACCTCTCCAGGTACTTGTCTCTGAGCTCTCTCCTTGAGGCTCCTCCGCTTCTCGCATGCGTCGGGATGAGTCTAACCTGCTTCTTGCCTTTGATTTTCTGGTGCTTCCACTTCATTGTGCGCCAGGTGTCCTGTAGGATCTGGTTGAGTTTCGCCCTGTAGTGCCAGAGCAGCTCTCTGAGCTGGTCTGCCTCGCTCTGCGTTCGGGTCTTAAGGTTCAGCGAATAGGTTTTGAGCGTCATCTGAATAGCCACCGCTTCTAGCCTTCCTCACATCTGAGTCCACGGCTGCTACCGCGGCTTCAGGGACATATAACCAACTGCATCGCTTATAAGCGACCGTTTATCTGCATAAGCCGACCTAATGTAAGTCTATCTTTACATTGCAATGCAATAGTTATGCCTATCCTCTAAAAACACTATCAGACGTCAGAAGGTACTAAGAACTGCTTATTTTTCAGTAGGCGCCCTTATTTCCTATACCCTTCTCTTGTCAAGAAGCGCTTGTTTCAGAACACTCTTGATGTTTCTCAGCGCCCGATCTCCGATCGGATTACGCAAGTCTTCATCTAACCGATAAACGCATAGTGGGTTGTATGCAAGGTGCTCGGCTTCTGTCATCCACTTGTAATCAGCGCCCAATTCGCCTCTCAATCGAGAGACAATGAACTCCTGTAATTCTTGATCGTTTCTCCAAGCCCCTTCATCTTTCTCTAACTTAAGAAGTACTTCCGTCGCAATCTTAGTGCCTGTGGACTCGTATTCAAGAATCTTCTGTAACGACGCTCCACGGTAGTACTCTTCCCTGCTCCTTCTGTCTTGTTCTGTCAACAGTGCGTAGTCAATAGTGTCTCGCGTGATGTGATACTCATTGCAGATGATGTCCAAATATTGTGTTACCTGCAAAGGTATCTGCCCGATGGTCTCGTCTGAGAGATGCAATTCCTCTTTGACAGGTTCTTTAACGATCGGTATATCGAGGCTGACATAGAGCTTCTGTGGATATTTGGATAGATGATAAGTCAGGACGCTTCTTTTGACAATACCCAAGGCTTCCCATTCTATTATTTTGTGTCGGAACCTAAGATGACACGTTATCTGAGTCTGCATATCACAAGTAAGCTCAAAAAGGATGTAAATGACGTCTCACCTCTCGCTTCGCTGATCCACCTTGGACTATCGCATTTCATTCAGAAGATTCTTCAAATCATCTATGAAATGCTCGAACAATTTGACTTTCTTGCTTTCTTCAATACTTTCTTCCGTCAACACGTAGCTTCCATCTAAGTCTGTTTCCACAATAGCTCTTCCTTTCTTTACAGGTTGCCTCTTGGTCAACGTGCCGTCTTCATCTGGAGTGATGAAGTACACCTTTATGTCCCTCGTGTTTTCATCCTGTAGCAACTTCAGTTTCCAATAACCTGTCTGTGCGATCCTCTCCCTTAGAGTTACCTTGCTCGAAATAGCAGTTAAGACCTTGCTGGTTTTTGGGTCATAGATTACGATATCAACATCAGGCAAGTGCATACCAAATTCACCGTAGTTAATAGCCAAGTTTCTTTTGACTCGGCTAAGCTCTCCCGATAGTGTGGTGCTGTCCAACTTGTTACCATTAACAACTCTTAGTCCAAGCGTTCTTACTTCTTCTTCAATAATATATTGTACAAGTCTCTCCATGTTTTTGCCCTTGAAAGCTCGCCAACTTTGCTCGTGATCACCAAGCTTAGTAGGATTTCTCAGCCAATCTCTGTGGTGGAGTTCCTTTGCCTCGATTAATAGCTCCGAAATATGTTTGTACGTATTGACCCCAAACTGCTCACGTTTCTTTAGGTAGAGATTCTTCAGGTCATCAAAATCCATTACTGATCACTCCTTTAGCCCGATCACAATGTACTCGATTGGATAAGCTTCTGAATTAGCATCCTCATTACGTGCGAACCTGCCCGTCCTCTCGTCCCTCTTTTGAGGCAGTATCTTTGAAGGTATCTCTCGCTTGATGATCCTATCAATCTTGAACCCAGAATTCTGTAGACTCTCTGCAAATACTTCCGCATTCAATATATCAACGCCCTTCAATCTCGTATCGCCAATAACATAGCAACATCTTCCACCTGATTTGAGAACCCTATAGCTCTCATCAAAGACCTCTTTCATATCAATGAAATATGCTTCCACTTCTTTTCCCATTTTTGAGTCTATCTCGTTTAGCTTCTCAACTATGCCAGCGGCAATTTGGCTTTCTACCCTTCTGTTGTTGGGCTCTCTACGTGAAGTCCCGATAAACTCCTTCTTGTATCCGTTCAAATCATTGGCCAGATCCAGCCAAATTGTGGACAACTGGTGTAAGTCTGCATATTCATAGCTCGTAACATAAGGACTTGAACTCACAATCAGATCTACACTATCTTTGGGCACCGGCTGATGTCTGGCATCTTCGACCTTAATATTCAAGTATTGATCCAAGTGCTCACGAACTTTTGATGATACAACGTTGTAGAAGGCTTTGTTGCCTGCGACCATTTTTCCCAAGTGCTTCTTCAGCGCGTCATATGGTCTCGAAGGCTTCTTTGAGGGGTCTCTTGTAGGTTTGACGCTTCCCTGTAACCATATTGAACAATTCTTTAAGACGTGGCTAAATGCAACCAACAAGAAGTCCCTAATTCTCTGTTCCTTCTGCTCACAGATTACCCTCAATGTTCTACCCAGTGCAACCTTGTTCTCCTTACTAAACCAGTAGTCGATTCTGTCCATATGTCTCTCTGGAATCAGTGGTTCGACACTCTTACCGAATAGAGTTGATTGATCACCGACCAGAGACTCTGCGATATTCAGGAATTCTCTAACTGCACTGTCAAGGTGATTTGGTTCAATTGGTGTTGACTTCACCTTAGTCACTAAGCAAGCAATCCTATTTATGTCGGTGCCACTTACCCTTAATCCTCTCGATATAGCCGTAACAATTGTTGTGCCGCAACCGAAAAAGGGGTCATTGACATGGGCTTCCTCACCAGATACATACTCATCAATCAGTTTCTCAACAAGCTGTGGAATGAACTTGGCGGGATATCGATGGTAAACATGTGTCCACTTGCCCGTGTCCGATGGTTTACACTCCGAGAAAGACCAATCCTGGTCTAATCCTTTTGTCTCAAACAGTGACAGGATCTTCCTTGGAGATCTGAGAATTCCTCGCATCGACTTCACTTTACAGTGTTCTGATATATTAATTGCCCTTTACCATGAACGCTCCCACTTAATGGACACGACGGGTTTGCGAGATTTGTATCTCTTGTTTTTTCTGGTTCTGCCGAGGAGCCCGGCTGATGAATCGCCAATGCCATTTGATACTGCTAGTGCTGGAGAAGTCCTCTAGTTTCTGCACGATATGAGATTCCTGTTGTCTTCCTTATACTATTGCTGGACGCGGGATCATGGTCTTAGAAGCAGGAGACTAGAACGGCTAGTCATCCGCGGGCTTCGAGGCGATGTATCAATTCTGCAGGGATCGGTATCTTTCCGGACTCTTATCGCCTCATTGAATAGAAAGCGGAAGTTGGAAGAGAGGCTATCGCCATCAGGAATCCGGGAGCTGGACTGTGGTGCTGTGGGTTACATCCTTAATCTGCCCCATTCTTGGAACCAGTCCAACTTTCTTTCTAATGACATCCCAATCTGGGTTGCCATGATTGAAGAATACTCTGAAATTGTCTTTTAGCCATTCATAGTAGTCATCTTCGACATATTGACAGAAAGCCTCTGTGATATCATCAATGGATATTTCTTCTGGTATTCGTATTCCATCGAGTTCTTCGTTCAGAAGTTCCTTGATGACTTCTCTGTCAAGCATATTAACACCTCCAGTTACTCAGAGACCAAGTCTGGAACTGCGTTGCATGCACTCGCTTGGTTCTTTACAATCTTCAATAAAGTCGTATCCTGTTCATAGAAGCATTGAATATAAGGCTGAATCTACGGTTGACGAACCGATGGTGTGCGTGAAAAGGTGAAGACATGGATCCGAAGACAGCAGACTGATGTGTCCATGGTTCTTCTGAGATCAGCTCCCTGCCATTCAGTACTGTCCATGGTATTTAAGGTCCAATCTTGCAGCCTCGTCTAGGCTTTCTGATTCCTGCTAGTTCAGCCGGCGGCAAGGCTATATTCTGAATGGGGCTAGCTGAAGAGGGGCTTGAGCGAACGCACCTGCATATAAACCGACTTACGCCTCCATAACCTGTGACCGTTCTCTAAGGTGTTTCAACGCGGTCTCCGCCACTGTTCGTCTTTGAGGATCTATCTTCCATGCTTCGAGCATTACTCGTATTTCCGCGTGCCTTCGAGCTAGATAAAGCAACGCTGATGCGGTCGCTCGCCACACGTACCGCCTTTTGTCTGCAGCAAGAGTCTCAAGCACCTGCAAACCTTCTCGCCAATTCTTGTTTCCTCCATAAGATGCGAAAGCCATGGCCACGTTCCAGCGGGTTCCCTCATCCTTCCTAAGAGCCCATCTCCGCAAATGCTTCAAGGCAGATTCCGGATAGCAGCGAAGCAGGCCGTCGCCTATAGCGTAGGGTCCCAGGTTCTTTCTTACGTAGGGTGTCTTGTCTGGAAGAAGTGGCTCAAGCAAATTGATGAGTGATGTGACCCATTCTTCTTTTCTGGTATTTCCCGCGATTCGTGCAGCGATGGTAACGCATCTCCTAAGGTTCGCTGAAGTATTTGTGCTCATTTCTTCGAGAATCGGGAAAACATGTTCGAAATCCATCTTGAGGAGCTCCCCCCAGTTAGAATGAGCGTATTCGCGAACAATCCAATCTTCATCATCAGATAGCGCTATTAGTAATTGCAGAGTTCTGTTCGCGTCTTTTCCCCATAGACCAAGAAGGATCATTGGGGCATATCTTCGAGTGAATGGGTTCTTGTGGCTGGAGAGTTTTTTCGCCCATAACCAGAGCTTGTTCTCGTCATTATCCAAGACTCGTAGCAGTAGCTGTGAAGCACACCATGAAGGCTTTCCCCATTTAAGAGGTGACACCAACTCATCGAACTTGCTCACGCTATTCTGAGAGACTGCATCCCGAAGATCCCGTTCGATCTCGGGTGAGAGACAGGTTTTCATAATAGTTCATCTGCAGACAACTGCTTTGTAGCTGGAATAGAAAAGGTTTATGAATACTAGCGAAGATTACACACGCGGAACAAGCGCAGAAGAACCACCGAGGACCCAGCTCAACAAGTTCCGTCGCTCGCAATGGATGAGGGTGATGCAATGAGCCTAAGGAGAATCATGAAGACGTTAGGCGTCATGGGACCAGCAGTCCTTGTCTCGGTGGAGCTGTTTGATCCTGCCAGCATAGTCACGGCCACTGCAGCTGGGGCGGCATACGGTTTTCAGGTCTTGTGGGCTGCGTTCTATTCTGGTATCCTATTGATAATAATCCAGGAGATCAGTGCAAGGGTGGGAGTTGTAACAGGGAAGACTCTTGCGGAAAACATATATCAGAAATATGGAAAGCGATACTCCTTTTCGATTTTTGTGCCCTCGGTTTTCTTAGAGTTCGCAACTCTGACTGCAGAAGTCATGGGGCTCAGCTTGGCGCTGTCCTTCGTCTTCGGGACACCGTACTCTTTTGGCGTGCTTGTTTCAATCACGCTAGTGGCTATCCTGACCTATTTCGGTTCGTACAGCGTACTGGAGAAGGTCATAGTATTCTTTGTTACCGTGATCTTCCTAGCTTACTTGTTTTTCGTCTTTGACTTGAACATTCCCTTGGGGGCTGTCGTCTTCAATTCATTGATCCCTCCGATCAACGCGAACTCTCTATATTTTGCGGAAGCCATAATGGGAGCCTCGATCATGCCTACCTACGTCATATTGCATAGCGGACTCGTCTATGAGAAAGGATGGATTCACCATCACGAAAAAGGTATTGAGGACCTGGTTGCCGAACGTAAAGGTGTGTCTAATGAGAAGATAGATTCTATTGTGAGTCTCCTCATGGGCACGATCCTGAACATTGTCATAATTGCAAGCGCGGCAGTTCTCATTAGCGGCAAAAATGTGTCAAGTTTCTTGGACATTGCCTATCCATTCTATGACAGACTTGGTAGCTTAGGATTAGCAATCTTCGCCTTGGCCTTCGGTCTCGCAGGTGTCGCAGCCATTGTAACCGTGGGGTTGGGAAGCGTCTACAGTACTTTCGGTTATCTAGGCTACGAAGAGAAGCTTAAGAAGAAGAGATTCAAAGGGGTATTCATTCTTTGGCTCCTGATAGCTGGTGCCGGCTCGTTTCTTCCAAACCAGATCCAAGTCATGGTCTTTACGCAGTATCTGAACGGAGTCTTGCTACCTTTTATCGTCTTGCCGTTACTCGTCATTGGCAGGAATAAGACGACAATGGGAAAATACAGGTTGGGAAAAGTGACAACAGCAGCAGCATTGGTGACCATATTCATCACCTCGCTGCTTTTTGTTGCGAGTTTAGCTTCCTTGGTCTAGGGGAGCCTGATTGATCCTTCCAATACGAGTTTTGGCAAGTCTCTCGAACCCCACGCAATCGACACAGTAGGTTCCAGCCTTCTAGTTCAATAATGCGTAAGTCCATTTCATCGCCGCCCCCATTGGGCGCTCGACATGAAATAAAGAGCAACTGACACAACCAGAAAGGCCACATCAAAAATGGAGGTTTGACAGAACTACTGTTCTGTCCAAGACTCTAGAAGCTATGCCTTTCGCTTTGATGTACTAGTACGACCTCTTTTCCTGAGAAGCAATGTTGCTACAAGTGCGCCCAGTACTGTGCCAGCCACCAGCATTATCACCAGTGTTCCTGTTCCTGTTAGTTGACCTCCACCAGTTCCCGACGCCCCGAATACTGCGAAGTAGCTGAAATGAGGAGCGACCGCGAAGATTAGTCCATGCGTGCGGTTCAAAGGCAATGTAGCACTTGTGAGCTTAGCCCAGTGCGCGGGGATCGTCGAATTCCAGATATAGAGCGCTAGGTTGTTCTCGTTTATGCCAAGTTGTGCTGCTCGCGTCCTATTGTAGTACACGTATAGTATGGTCTCGTTGCTAGCATACAGTTTTGCACCATGAATGTCCAAGTATATTACTGGCACGGCACCAAGAGGTGGTCCCAAGGTGCCTGGTGGCGGAAGGTTGAAGAACTTGACCGAGACATTGTCTGCACCTTCTGTGCGTAGGTTGAAGCCATACTGGCCAAAGCACCAACGCGGTGTTGAGGCTTGAATCCCTGACTGCTGGAAGTCCACGTAGAAGTGATAACCTGCGGCTTCAAACTCCTTTATCGCAAGGAGCCTCTGATTCAGGGTAGTGTCATTGCGCAGGACTATGCTGCTGTCGAACCCCCAAGTGACCCGTGTGAAGGGCGTGGTGACACCATATGAGCCATAGCCATTCGTCATGTTCTTCAATATTGAGTCCTTTAGGAAGAGGTACTCGATTCCGCGTCTCATGTGCTTCGCTGCCTCCGCTGCCTTGCTTGGATCAGCCATTCCGACGGGCGTGCCTAGGCCTGTTCCGAAGATCGGATGCTGCATGTTGAATCCAAGTTCCTGAACCACGAATCCATCATGTGATGCTAGGTGGCAGAACGATGGGTTGAGTAGGCCCAATTGTGTAGCGTTCTTCTCGAAGAAGTAAGTAGAATCGAGAACCTGGACGGTTCCAGCCTGTAGCGCCGCTATGGCATTACTGTTCTTTGGAATTGTTCTCACATAGTAGTCTACTATACCGTACTCACCCGCGCCCTCAAGCGCCGCTCTATTGAAGTATCCCATGAACTTCGTTAGGTGTATTCCTGTACCAGCGTTGTAGCTTACGAATTTGTAGGGGCCAGCGCCGATGGGTCCAATTCCTGTTAGCAGTGATACGTTCTTAGCGTAGTAACGGTAGGAGCCGATGCCAGTTGTGAAAGCTGTGTTGTAGAAGTTCGCTGTTATTGTTGGATCCGGGTGCCAGCTGCTGTAGCTCGGTATCCCAGTGCTGCTATTCACAAGTACTGAGGCGGGCATTATTGGGAATGTACAGATCTTCTGCAAAAAGAACGCATAGGTATCAAGCAAGTTGATGTGGACTTTGTATAGGTTAGTAGTCTCGCTTGCGCCAGGCGTTCCAGGTTCTCCGGCCCAATAGACGCTTCTGTTTGAACCCAGAACTTGTGGCATGTTGTATACAATTGAGTTTGAACTTGGGTAGGCCCAGCTTGATGTCAGGCAGTACCTGTAGGTGTATACGACATCTCTGGCGTCCAGTGTTTCGCCGTTTTGGAACTTGATTCCTGGTCTTATCCAGAAGGTCCAGTTCTTGAAGTCTGCTGAGTGCGTGTAGTTGCCGTAGGCCATGTATGGCTGCACGTCCCACGTTGGGGGTAATCCTCTCATTAGAAGACCGCTGCCTCCCATCTCCCCGAAGATTGGCGCGTAGCCGGCCAATTCGTATTGGGCTCCCGATGCATACGCTGGGCAGAGACCTTCTACTCCACAGTCATACAACTGACCTAATGTAACCGAGGTAAGTGGGCTCGATGTGAAGGTCCAAGCCTCCACCCCAGGCCATCTCGGCGCGAAGTTTGTGCTAAACTGCGTCGAACTGAGGTTCTTGGCGAATGCTACGACGTTCTTGGAGTAGTAAAGCGCAACACTCGGTACCTCATCGTAGGCGAACTCTTGCCACTGATGAACTAATTGTAGCAGCCTAGTCTGATTCATCTCATGTTGAATGGCGTTTAGGAGGTTGTCGTTCACCGTATTGTTCCAAAGGTAGTAGTTACTACCCCCACCGGTATCACTGGCAAATTGGCTACTGTGGTACATATAGTAGAGGTAAGTCGGATCTGGCTCCATCTCGTACCCGACGCAATTGAAGTCGAATCCCCCATCAGCGAAAGTCTTGCCGCGTGTCGATGCAGACGGTCCGAGCGCTCTTGCGAAGTACTCGCTCCACGGGATTACCGCCAGGGTGGAGTTTATTCCAAGGTTCTGCAGAGCCGTCACGACCATCTGCCCGTACTGGATTCTCACCGGATTGTTATTGGGAACGATCAAGGTGATGTTGAGGACTGGATCTACCCGTGCGGTGGTCCCAGAAGCAGATGCCTGCGTCATGAGCGCGAGTGGCGAATAGGGCGAAGAGAGTCCAACTAGCATTAGCGATGCGAAGAGCAATGCGTAAAGCTTCTTAGTACTATTCAATCGATACTCCCTCTATTCTCCGCGAATTCCACTGATGCCCTCTGTCTTAGCATTCTAACGTATATAGGTTTGTATACCAAAAGCTATTCCGCGCGCAGCAGGTAGGCTGAATCTCCTCTGAACAAGAGATCATGAGCTACATTTCTTCTTGGCACATCGTGATAGGTACGCTAACAGAGCTCGCAGGTTGTTCTCTGCGTTCGCGGGCAATCCTGCTTTTCACGTAGAGAAAGGCCGATTGCCCGACACCACGAGACATGCTTGAAGCCCTAAACCCCTCAAGCAAGGCTTATTATCACTTGGGCTATCATCTACCGCCGGTGATCGCGCGTGAGTTCTGGGATTGAAGGACCTCTAAGTGGAGAGGGCACGAAAGATATGCCCAAGAAGGAATTAGAAGCACACATCGTGCAGTTCTTGAAGAGCCAGAACATGTGCGTTCTGGCAACCTGCAGAGATGATAAGCCTAGAGCCACACCTATCGAATACTATTCCAAAGGAACGATTCTCTACATGATTGCAGAAGAAGGTCAGAAGCTGAAGAACATAGAAAGGAATCCAAATGTCAGTGTCGGCATCTACGCTCCATACACAGGTTGGTTTACGGCGAGGGGGGTCCAGGTCACTGGGAAAGCGAAGATCATAACACGAGAGAACGCAGCTGAATTCAAAGATGCGATGTCGGTCTATAAGTGGCAAGAGGCGGTTAAGGAGCTGGGAATAAAAGAGCTGCCTCAGGCAGTCAAAGTCCTAAAGATTGAATCTGAGAAAATAGAAATGGCCGACATGTCACTGAGAACCAAGGGCTACGCGGCAAGACAGGTCTGGACTAGATGAATCAATCCAGTGTTTTCTCAACTGCTAATGCCTCGAAGATCGGGTCTCACGTTCTCCTCTTGGCAAATGAAGTGGCGCCGCTTCAGAATCCCCTATTGGTATGTTCTGCACCCGCAGTGCCTGCTCAGATCCATTTCCGGACTTTCTTCTTGTAATCAACATATTCCTTGCCAAATCTGCTTGTCAGTAGCCGCTCCTCATAGTTGGCCATCCTGTTGTAAGCGGCAAATGCAACAAACCATGGTACCAGGCTCAGCAGCGAGAAACTCCAGAGAGTGAACGGAAGATAGAGAAGAAGAGTTCCTAGGTAGAGCGGGTGTCTGGCATGACCGTAGATCCCTGTGGTCGTCAGCTTCCCAGCCTTCATGGCGTGCAAGTGGCTGTGAGCCAATTCCGTGATGGCCAGTCCAATAACGAGAACACTCAATGCAAGCCCGACCCGAACAAGGCAAGGAATGTACACTGCCAGGAATGTCGAGTAACCAAGAATAAATGAATCAGCGAACCATACAGACAAGAACAAGAGGAAACAAGAGATCTGTAACAAATGCCCGTGCGGAAGCTCACCTTCCTCGTGGTGTCTGCTCAACGACGACTCCTCCAGAGAAAGGACTACGCGGAGAATCCTGCCACGTGTTATGTGAATGGTAGCCCCGGGGAGAATCTCGCTCCGAGAGGTTTCCTCGGGAGATTCGAACTCCCGTCAACGGGTGTCTCCAGACAGAAGACTTGGTAGGTATCTTACACTTCTGTCCACCAGAGCCCGCCATCATTGGCCGCTAGACCACGGGGCTACAACAAGTAGGTTTGTGTGGCATCATACTTATGTCTTACTGTATCGTGTTCGTCTAGGTATCATCCAAATAGATGGACCCCCCACGTGTTTCAGACAACAGGTACAAGGTACGCAGACAGGACTGGCGCGGCGCGGATCTCACATTTCTGTTCTCAATTGCGGCGGTAGCATGCTGCACCAATGCTGTTGACAATTCTCCTCTCAATGCGGTATTCGATGCAATATTCGCATCGATGTTTCTTCTGTCAATAATAGGTTGTTCTCCTGAGGAAATATTGATAAGTTCACTATTCGTTAGCCAAACATATGTTCGAGTCCCCTTAGGGGAGATGAATTGAAGACATGAGAAAGTTAACAAAGACGATAGGTATCTCGGTTCTAGCCTTGATGCTTCTCTCTCTCAGCGCTACTTCTGCCTCTGCGGCTACCTACAACTACTACTTGACTCCTAATATGGGTGCATACGCCACTTACAGGTGCCTCTTCAGCAACTCATCGTTGTTTCCTTCCAACACTCAGACTACTATGGGTTTCATGCTAATTGAGAAGAGTATGTCGCACAACGCTACGATGCACTACCAGAACAACACATACTACGTAGAAGGAGCTACTATCGGGGTCTACCTCAATGACACTCTATGGGACCTTGGTGATGTCACTATTCAGAATGGACCGCCTTACGGTCTTATCTTCTTGCCGACATCAGATGGCTGGTGGAACTTCATCAAAACCTTTGCTGAAGATCCTGCCAACAACCCCAGTGGACGGAACAACGTCACAATAGGCCCAAGTGAAGTTGACGTGATCATGTTCACGTCAAGCGGTGGCTATAACTCCACAATCTGGCTCACGGTTGATCGGCACCTTGGTATCCCGAACGGTTTCAGCGTCCTATCAGTAGAACTAGCACATCCGACCAACAAGCAGTACTATGAATGCGGGTTACTCCAATACAGCGTTCCCAGCAGTCCATTGGCTCCGGAACAAGCTCCACCGATTCTAGTCATTGGAGTAGCTGGAGTCGCCTTAGCTTCTGGGTTAGCCCTAGGGTTCCTGATCGGGAAGAGAAGAGTGTAGCGGGCAAGGGCAAAAGCCTTGCCTGCCTTTACCTTTTTCTATGTGTGCAAGGAACTGCCAGATATGAGGAATAGGAAAACCGGAGTACTCAAAATCATCTTCTAGCAGAGAGACGGTCTCTGGCTTCTTTTAGTCTCTCTTCCGACAAATAGTACTTGCCATCTATCTTAACGAAAACGCCCGCCCTGCCCAAACGCCTGTCCATAGCTCTTTCAAATCGTGGACCTAGTCCCAATTCTGAGGCAGTCATGGCCGTTTCTGGGCTGATTGCCCCTTTCGTGCGGAACCTTTCGGTTAGCTTTAGAATCCTTTCTCTCATGAAGAAGCCCGCGTGGAAGGGGCGCAATCGAGTGACTGGAGTATTATCGGTTACCCCTACTTCGACGGAGGTTCCACATTTACTGCAGAATTTGGCGCCTGGCACGAGCTTGATTCCACAGATTTTGCAGTAGTACGGCTCATTCTCCATGGCTTAAACCATCCGGCTTGGTGCCCATCTTGATCTCTGGCAACTAGTATAGAGGTGGAAATACAAATAAACTAAGGTGGAAATCTCGGCTTAACCCCGGTTTCCTTCTTCACCCCTTTTGATCGGATTTCATGCCGTGCTATTTCCAGAACCATCTCGTTCTGGGTCAGGATTTCAATTCGGGTTTACTTGTACTTGGAGTGTTTCTCCTTGTTTGATGGTAACCGGCTCTTCTAGATCGATTTGGAGAATCTTGTCTTTATGCTTCACCTGCTTTAGAGGTATCACCGCGGAGTCCTTCTGGACGGTTACACTAGGCGGTCCCTCACGTGGTTGGATCACAAGTGTGTTGACTGTAAGTGCTCCTTCATTTACTGTGACTGTGTCAGTTTGCTCATCGCCGTCTCCACGAGTTTGGGAGATTATTCCCCATGCCGAAGGTATAACGAAGACTGATCTGAAGTTGCCTTGATTCACCTTCGGTTCGAAGCTGAGTGAGTGCCGAGGCGCGTCGTAGTTGATGCCTCCGAGGTCGGTGAGAACCGCCCAGATGTCCATGGCGCGATAGTAGTGCCCACCGCACTCAATGTGATTCCACGTTAGCCCAGCTTTCTGGTATCGATCATAGACATTCTTCACTATGGTCAACCCCTCATCGACGAACCCTTCCTGAATCAAGAGAGATGCGACCGCATATTCTGTCCCGGTCCAAGGGTTGTCGCGCTGCGTCGAGGGAGAAGTGAACCCCCCAAGTCCACTAGCTGTCTCACTACCCTTACCCGCGAACTTCTCTGGTAGGGCTCCGTTGAGAAGCCCCGCATCGCTGCGGAAGTTGTACTTGTAGACTGCCTTCAGAGCTGCCTTGATATGCTCTTTGTCAAGGATGTCGCCCAACTTCAGGAAGTTCGCGAACCACTGTCCACTCAGCTGATCCGCCATACAATAGAAGTTAGTTTTCCCAGAAGGTGGATCATGCCACAGATCATAGTACTCTCCATTCCAGAGTAGCTTCTCCATGTTTCCACGAGCCTTAGCATATATGCCATCCATCTTCTTGGCATAAGATTCCTCGCCCATCAGCTTAGCCATCTGACCGGTTGCCTTGAGGGCAGCGAGCCATATTGAGCTGACATACGCCGAATAACCAAGGAAGTCCCAGACATCATATGTCTGAGAAGCTATGTACGTGTCGGTCAATGAACGATCGTAGTGGTACGGAAGTAGGATACCATGCTCATCGAGTGCAAGGTTGTGATCCATCGCCGCCTTTACATGTGGCCACATCTCATCAAGGTACTTCCTGTCCCCTGTCCACAGATAATCCCTCAGAATCAGCAGAGCGAACTTTGGCATTAGGTCTATCATGTGATAAGCATCCACCGCGTTGAAGGCCCCGGGGAACATATGGGGGATGCGACCTGTAGCATCCTGACCAGTCTTGGCAACGATCTCCCGATACACTCTAAGCCGCTTCGCCTTGTTCGTCAAGATGGCTGGATCTCGCTTCACGTATTCCTCGAATAGCTTCTTATTCTTCGGGAAAGCGATGAAGTACTCATGGTATCTCCTTGACTCAGGGACCAACTGGAGGTTAGCTGTCATCCTCATCTCAGCCTTCTGAAGCTCAGGGAAGAACAGAAGCACCGGATGGGAGCCGTAGTAGGTCACATCGAGGGTTTGTAGTCCACAGCAACCCAACCCTTCCCATATTCCAAACCGCCCGTCCTTCACATAGAACGAACTCTTCACAAAGGTGGTAAGCTGAGCGTTCACAGCATCAACAAGCCAGTAGTCAAAGTAGGATTGGTAGAGCGCATCATGGAAGACTCTGCTTCTTCCTTCAAGCTGCTTGAGATTCTTCACAACATATTCTGCGACGCTGAGGGCACTGGAGAACCAGTTCTCGTACATGTGCCCCATCCTCTCCGAGCCATCAGCAGTAACGTGGTTGGGGAAGAACCAGGTAAGCAGGAAAGTCACTTTGGCCTCTGCGCTCGGCTGCAATGAAAGTCTTGAGCACAGGAGCCCTTGCGGACCTTTTAGCTTCGGAGGAGAGATTGCCAGCTTGGGGGGAGGTACGATCTTCTCAAGGAACTTCTGTTTCTCACGTAGATCCTTCTCGATCTCAGGTCTCTGGGCAACCATTTCGTCATATTGCTCCTTGGCGGCAGGACTGTACCGCATCCTCTGCTCAAGTATGAACATCCATCTTTTCTTTGGGTCAGCCTGAAGTGTGAGGTCTGAGGCGACAGCTTCCTCGAATTCTGGGACATTCGAGACTACACCAGACTCTAGTACCTTCTGGATCTCCTTGGGGAATGCCATGTACGCGCCTCCAAGTTTGCTTACGCTCTGAGCCAAGTCAGGCAGACTTTGAAGAACCGTTGCCAGAAAAGGTGGAGGAGTCTTATCCATGTTGTCAAGCTGACCTTCTGTCTGGAGTATCCTCCAGTACTCCTCACCGCTAGATCCTGACCCAGTCAAGTCAGTCACAACGTATTGGGAGGCGCGATATGAGATTGCTTCTTGCCCGGACTTCAGGCACGCCAGCGCCAGCGAGCCCTGATGCTGAAAGTGATCTTGAGGGATATTCTTTGCAGTCATCTCGATTGCTGTGAACTGATCATTTTGGGTAACCTTGTTTACTGCCTCACTTCTGCGAACGCCCTTCCCCACAGCGTTAACAATACCCCCGAGAACAGACACATCCAACTCTTCATTTGAAACATTCTTCAAGGTGAATGTGAATACTGCTGTGGGCAGCGCCGAGTTCTTAACATCCAAAGGAATAAAAGGCGAGAAGGCAGCCAGCTGAACCTCAACTGGGAGATCGGTCTTGTAGTTGACCTTGACAAATGGGAACTCTCCGACATACTCAGTAGCCTCGACATTCTTGATGAAGGATCCAACGTAGAGCCTGTTGATCTCACTTTTCTCCTTTGATGCCAGAATCCTGACCTTAGGCTCACTGCTGGGCGCCTTGACCCGCACAGCAAAATAGAGGTCATCAGGATCGAGAATCTCCTCCCCCTTCCAATCCACTACGAGCGCTCCACCGCTCCAAGGGGGATTGTTGAATATCTGCCACTCGTAGAAGCGCCCATCCGACCTAAGCTCTACGGAGCCCGTGCCAATGCCTCCAAGTGGAATGCCTGAAAGCGGCTTCGCCGTACTTCTCAGAACCTTTTCAGGCGGAACCGTGGAACAGCAATCACTTTCCCCGCTGCCCTTGGTTTTTCCGCAACCGCATCCTCTGCTCATGTGTGTCATCTCACAAACAACCAGTAATAGTCAATTGGTCAAACACATAATGACTTCAGTTGCTTCATCATAATAAGAATTTTGAAATCAGCTTCTTAGAAGGTTGTGCGGAGCAAAGTCTATATTCAACGGGATCGTAGGATGGAATAGGTCTGATGGCTATGAAAAACAGCGACGGCTACATATTGAAGGTCTCAAACCTCACTGTCAAGCTGCAAAACCAAGTTATCCTTGACAACCTAAGCTTCCAACTCAAGAAGGGAATAACCTTAGCGATTTTCGGACCAAACGGTGCTGGGAAGACAACGCTTGTGAAAGCGCTACTCAACCTTGTACCGTACCAAGGAACCATTGAGTGGGAAGAGAAAGTGAGAATAGGCTACGTGCCTCAGAACATCACCGTTAGTGACATACCGATTTCCGTGAAAGAGTTCCTGTCAGTCAAGGGTCGCCGAGACATCGAGAAATACCTCAGCCTAGTCAAACTCACCGACGCCAGCATGCCGAACAGGAACCTAGGTCTACTATCTGGTGGGGAACTACGCAGGGTATTGATCGCTTGGGCTCTTATTGATGACCCAACTGTTCTGCTATTCGATGAGCCTACGACGGGAGTTGACATGGGTAGCGAAGAGCCCATCTACGTTATGCTCAGCGAGCTGAAACAGAAGAGGAAAATAACGATGCTCCTGATATCGCATGATATCCATATTGTCAGAGAGCACTCTGATCAGGTGCTTGCCCTGAACAGATCTGCGACATTTTTCGGAGAATCCAGGGAAATAATGAATCCCTCAATACAACAAATGATCTGCGGAGAGACCGTGTGCAAGGGATGGAACGATGAGAGGGAGTCAGGGTGGCAGAAGCCTTAGCCTATAGCTTAGTCATAGGGATCTTCGTCGGCCTTGCGGCTGGGTACTTAGGATCTCTGATGGTGTTGAAGAAGATGGCACTCGTGGGTGACGCAATGTCCCACGTGGCGTTGCCGGGCCTCGGCTTGGGAATCATGTTCAACTTCGATCGTTACTTGGGCGCCTTTGCAGTCCTCTTTGTCGCGGCAATAATAGTCTGGTACCTGGGGAGAGTCACCAAACTCTCGTATGAGGCACTGATAGGTACGCTGTTTACGACTGCGTTGGCCGTTGGAGTGCTAATGATACCTCAATTCGACTTGCTCGAAGCGCTGTTTGGCGACATCTCTAGCGTGAATTCTTTCGACGTTACGCTCGCAATAATAGTCTCTGTAGTGGCAATAGTTCTGACGAGAGTTATCTACAAGAGCATGATTCTAGGCATGATCTCAGAAGAGCTGGCAATCTCGAAAGGTGTCAAGATTGCAAGGATAAACTTGTTATATCTTCTACTGGTGTCGGCCGTGGTGGCTTTAGGAATAAGAATCACCGGAACACTGCTTGTTGGCTTCCTGGTCGTTGTTCCCGCGGTGACTGCTAAGAACCTCAGCCTAAGCTCCTTCAGATACGCGGCTCTAAGTGCGATCTTTGCAGTGACTTGCTCGTTGGCGGGGATCCTGCTATCAAGCTACTTGGGAGTGCCACCTGGACCAATGGTGGTTCTCTCTGGGCTTGCACTGTTCTTAGCGAGTGTGCCAGTCAAATTACACAAGGGGTAAGCATCGGGCGGAGAGCCTATCACAGCGAGTGCGCCATTTCGCGTTGTGTACGGCGCACATCTCTGGCGCCGCTCCTTCAGGGTTGATGGACAGACAAAAACATAAGTCAGGTCAGCGTTCTAATGAGATGCTGATGCACGGAGACCGTATTGAGCGTGGCTGAGGTAATATGCCCAAAATAATTGTCGACGGTCTGAAGACGCATTACGAGGAATACGGGGAAGGTAAGCCCTTAGTACTAATTCACGGAGCACAAGGGACGGTTGAAGGATTCGACGGGATGATCAAGATCCTAAGAAATAAGTATAGAGTCATCACTCCAAGCTTACCCGGTCGAAGTGGCTCAGAATCAATGAGTGGCGAGGTCACCATGAAGCGCTACTCAGACCATATCGCGCGCTTGCTGCCAAAGATCAACGTGAAGAATGCAATTGTTGGGGGTAGCTCGATGGGAGGGCTAGTGTCGCTGAGTTTCTGCTTCGATCACCCCGAGATGACTTCAGCCCTTGTACTTATCGATAGCCCGGCAAAGATACAGATAGACGAAAAGATAGTGAACCTTTTCGTCGATGACTACGAAGGCACGACGAGGCTAGCCGCAAGTCTAGGATACTCGAAGAATACCCCCAAGGATGTTGTTGAAGCCGCTCTCAGGTACAACCTAAAAGTTCCAGTGGAAACTACCCTGAAAGACTTGAGAGCTACAGGCAGGTACGATCCGATCTCTAGGCTGGCTGAGATCAGAGTGCCTACACTCATAATAAGAGGCAGTGAGGATATCCTTACACCCAAGCCCATGAGCGACATCCTGAACAACAGAATCAAAGGATCCACCATCAAGATCATTAAAGGCGCGGGACACTCGAGCATCGTGGAGAAGCCAATGGAAGTATCTGAGGCAATAATGCAATTCCTTCGGAAACAGAGCATTTAGGGCGACCACCAGGCGATCTTCTGGGTCTACCGAGGTCGACGACACGGATGAGAAGCAAATCCTCTGCCATATTTGTCACCGTGCTAGCAAGCCTACTGTGGGGATCTAGCTTCCCTGTCAACAAGGTCGGCGTATCCTACGTTGACCCGTACACCTTCGCATTTCTACGACTAGTAATGGCGTCAGCGGCGATCCTAGTAACCGCGGCAGCCATGCGGAAACTCGACTTGTCAGTTTTCAGGAGAAAAATAATATGGGGTCTGGGAATACTCAACGCAACAGGCTTCCTACTGCAATATATTGGATTTGTCTACACTACTGCCTCGAGATCATCTCTGCTTGTGGACTCGGACGTGATCCTGATCGCAGTGCTGAGCTGGAGGATCTTCAAGGAGCGGTTTTCGATTGAGAAGAAGGCGGCCGTCGTCATGGGCGTGTTTGGTGCGGCCTTTCTTGAATCAGGTGCGAATCTAAGCGGTCTGCTAGGAGGAGAGCTTATGGGAGACCTGCTGGTGTTTCTCTCAGGAGTCGTGTGGGCTTTCTTCATGGTTGCTAACAAGGGAATGATCACGGAGAAAGCAGACTTGGTTACATTAGCCGTGGGCGTTCAGGTCACGACGGCTATAGCCTTGTTCCCGTTCGGAATCGCACTGGGGACAACGGGTGTAGCGGCAATGGCTCCAGAGGGGTGGGCCGCAATTATCTTCACCGGTGTGCTCTGCTCCACCGCTGCTTATCTTCTTTGGTCTAAGGGTTTGAAGGGGCTGACCGTGACAACATCGGCTATAATACTTCTGCTCGAAGTGCTTTGGGCTCTACTTCTATCATTTACCCTGCTTGGCGAAAGCTTCTCGTTAATCTCAGCCGTGGGCGCATCATTCATACTGCTATCAATACTCTTGGCTTCAAGGTAGATGCATGAGGCTCAGCTTCTTGAAGCCACCCAGACGAGAGTTATGGGGTACTCGGCAAAAGAGAAGTAGCCCCACACGGAAATGTGGGGTCTCCTCCCCCTCCAAATACCCCACCTTATTACGTGCATCTCTGGGATATAAAGCTTACATGGAATGGAACCGCTTCCATCGTGCGTGATGGTTCTGGCCTTTACTTGTTTTCATGTCCCTCCTTCTTTATGAGAGCCGCCAGCCAGGATATCTTCTTTCCCATTTCACGGGCTGTTTCTATGCCTTCCTTGTCATTGAGCACTTCGCCCTTTTCTCTTCCGTATGCGATGGTCCAGTAGGATACGCCGGGGACTATCATTCCGCTCAACAGGAAGAAGAAGAGTAGCTGGGCGTAGGTGAAGTTTGCTCCTGCCCTCCTCGCTACGACTAGGGCGCTACCAACCTTGTTGTTCAATGGTTGCCCCAGCGCCTTAGCCATGTATCCCATTCGGTCGACGAAGATCTTCATCTGGGGTGAGCATGACCCGAAGTAGACTGGCGTTGCCAAGACCACCCCGTCTGCTTCGCTTATCTTGTTGAAAAGCTTCTCTCCATCATCATCTATCTTGCATTTCTTGGTTTTGCGGCAAACCATGCACGCATCACAAGGTTTGAGGCTGTACTCGGCAAGTCTGATGGCCTCGATTTCGGCACCATCCTGCTCTGCAGACTTGAGGAGCTCCTTTGCAAGTAGCTCGCTATTTCCGCCTTTTCTGGGGCTTCCAATGAACGCAACTATCTTGGGTTTAGCATTATCTGGCATGATATCTTTCCACCCCGATTTTAAAGTCCGATTGTAGACCCACCGCAGTCTCCTGAAGAGACAATATAATTGCTGCCCTCCTGCTATTTATCTATTGACTGGTTTTCCTTTCCGGGGTTTCGATAAACTCTGCGAGTTCTTTGCATTGATCTGACACCCCCTGTCTGCCTATTGCCCTCATGATCCTCTCCATTCCTCTGAGTCGGTGTATCTCCTGTTCAAACCAGTCGAAGAGATCTCCAGGATAGACCTGCAGGCTGTAGTCCTCTTGAAGTTTCTCCGATATCCGCTTTGGAGTCAGTCCAGCTAGTCTCAGAGAGACTATCTTCCTGCAGATCTTCTCTGCACCGCAGTCACAGAAGGGGTTGTCTCTACAATTGCAGTTGAAGAACTCAGTCGCCCACTTCACGAGGAGGCCGAGAACCCAGCTCGGAAGCGTTTTATGGCCACCACTCTTTGAGACACTCATTACGTCGAGCACGGCGCCTGAGAGGAGATTCGACGAGAAGCGCGTGTTGAAAGCCCGCTCAAGTTCAGACTGGACCGCGGACGAGATATAGACTTGATGAATTGGGTTAAGCTTCAATGATAAGGCCAAAGGATCCATTTTTCCAGCGTTCTCCTTGACGAGAAGCGCTTCCTCGGGAGTGAAGAACGAGATTGCAGTTGCCTTGCCGAATTCCGTGGTGTAGCAGGTCCTCCTCTCATTATTCTCGTCTTTCCTCACTTCGACTAGCCCATCCTTAACCAGCGCGCCGAGTGCCTCCGGGAACGGGGTTGTCCTTCCAATCATCTGGTCATATGACTCCTGCAGTTCGTCGATCGTCACCCCACTTAATTCGAAGGCTGAAACATCGCTCAGCAGTTGTGCCGAGCAATTGTCTTCATCGTGTTCAGGCTCGACATCCTCAGGAGTTCCTTCAAGGAGTTCCACCGCGATCTTGTCTTCTGTTTCCTCCTTCTCGCCGTGACAAACTCTACTTTGCTCGGCGAGGAGAACTACCTTTCCTCTATCGTGCATGCCGAGTCTTCCGGCCCTCCCCATCATCTGCTCGAATTCACTACTCGTGAGATACCGGTTTCCCATGCTTGGCGTCTCGAAGACAACTTGGCTTGCAGGGGCGTTGAAACCTGCGCCGAGAGCGTACGTCGTGACAACTGCGTCATACGTTCCCTTTACGAAGGACATCTCAATGCTTTTCCTCGTCCTGTAGGTCATTCCGGCGTGGTAGGGAGTCGTGTTCAGTCCGTTGTCTTGCAGGAAAGTTGAAAGCTCGTGAGTCCTGCGCCTGGAATTCGTAAACACAATCGTCTGCCCTCGATATCCCGTGCTGCTCATAACTCTTGTCTCGAACCTAACCAGCTGTTTGAGCGCTTGAAGCTTGTCTGCCTCGGAGAAGCAGATGATTAGGTGCCTCTCAAGTGGGACAGGCCTCCCCGGATAGACCACCGGAGTCAACTCTAGATCGCTGGCGAGTTCCTCCGGGTTTCCGACAGTGGCTGAGAGGCAGATGAACTGGCATTGTGGGAAGAGCTTCCTGAACCTCGTAATGAGACCATCTAACTCTGGTCCCCGTTCCTCGTCAGCCATCATTTGGACTTCATCGACGATGACAACGCCCACCTTCCCGAAGTCTGCAGCTTTTCCTGATCTGAGTAACACGTCGAGACCCTCATATGTTGCGCTGATCATGTTGCCTGCTTTGATGTCTCCGTCCACCAACACAAGTTCCTCATCTCCGACATCGATCCTGCTCATACCTACTTTGATAACTGTTCTCAGACCTATCCTAGAATAATGCGATCTGAACTCCTCGTACTTCTGATTCGCCAGCGCAACTAGGGGCGCCAGATAGATCATTTTCTCTCCCCTAAATACTTTGGTGGCACCCGCGAGTTCTCCGATCAGGGTTTTGCCGCTTGAGGTAGCGGAGACGATAAGGAGATTGGCTCCTCTGAGCAGGCCTGCCTTGATTGCGGCATCCTGAACGGGTAGAAGGAACTTCACGCCAGCGTCTAAGAGAACCTTGCCAACTTCTGGAGGAATGCTGAGGTCTTTCAGAGTTGTTGTTGGCTTGAAGGGTTCTGCAGGAACTCGATCGAAAAGAGTGAGCTCAGGGTGTGAGACCAAGTCCTTCTTGTAGAAAGCAAACCTGATCGCCTTATCCACATGCTTTACGCTGTCCAGGATCTGTGCGACTTGTTTCTTCGTAGCTCTTGTTGCTTTCTTGTCTCCCTCGAATTCAACTTCCTTGACAACCTCCGACATTGCGCATTCTCGGCAAAGTGTAGATCCATGAAGGTTGTACCTGGTGTTCTGATCCACCATCGTAACGTTGCTATCGACTAAACAGAACTCACATAGATCACACTCAAGGACCTTCTTTGAAGGTATTTGGAATGTCCTTAGAAGCGCTGTGAAATTCTTTAGGAATGCCTGAGAGGATTTCTTGGGGAGACAGATCTCTATGCAGTTTCGAAGCAGGTTTATGAACTCCTTTGGCTGGAGGAACTTTGGGCTCTTTTCCTCAATCCAGAACTTGCTGGGTCTTAGGAACTCGTTCTCTCTGACCAACTCAACATAGCTAGTGAAAGAGGCCTTCACCTTGTTTCCAGCTGAAAGCCTCCCTCGGACAAGTAGAACCCTTATCCGACTACTTGTCTCGCCCCCAACCGGGCTCACGACTATAGAGTAGCCAGCGAAATCCCTTTGCTCGATCATTATGGGCAACCTTTTCCACTAGGACGATACTTCATACAGACCAAGGCAACTCGGTCGATAGACAAAGGCAGAATCAAGTTCTTATTTATTTGTGCTACATCGAGAATGATCTCAGATCCACTCCCTGGAAGACGCCATAAGGCTTCCACTCAGGCAAGCTTCCCCCGTTCCCTGCCTCAAGTTAGAAGACCGAAATACGCGAGAACGTGGAAATACACTATGGATGCTCCTTTAGGTATCTCCAGCGGAAGTGAAGACTGCTCAGGGTCGTCACCACCTCGGAGATGCTGTGAGCGATAGGGATCCCCTTGTCTATGAGTTTCCCAACCGAGGCGCTGCTCAGCCTCGTGAGAGGCGTGAAGAAGACAATGGGCTTTCCATATGTCAGGCTTTCTTCATATGCTCTCGCCGCTAGATCGACTTCCCATGGGAGCGAATCAGGTTCTATCGGAGTCATCTCGCCTACTCCGGAGACAACAATCGCATCAGATTCTCTGTCAGATAACAACTGCCCGATCAATTTGACCATGATCACTGGATCGTAGGTTCCGCCAGCCCCAAAGTCTATGGGGTTCTTGACTGAGGCTCTCTCGGATGGGATGAACTTCCTGAGTCTTTCCTGTAGTTCCGCCGAGAACTGCTGCACTTGCAGATCCCCTCTGGGCAGCGAGTCACTAAGGGACACCCCCCAACCAGCGCCAATTGTTATCAATGCGACATTTCGTCCTCTCATGAGAGGATACTTGACGAAGGCGTTCGCTATTCTTGGTAGCATGTCGAGATCAGGGATTTGGGCGACCCCAGACTGCTTGAACAATCCCTTGTACACATTGTAGGATCCGGCAATGGAAGCAGTGTGGGAAAGCGCGGCTCTTGCGCCTGATTCCCATTCCCCGACTTTGTAGACTACGATCGGCTTCTTTCGTGCAACTTCCTTAACAACCTTCTTGAAGCGCTCCCCGTTTCGCACGCCCTCAATGTAGGACATTATGACTTTGGTAGAGGGATCTTCCCCAAAGTATTCAATGACGTCCGTGACTGTGAGGTCGCATTCGTTTCCCAAGCTGACGTATTTGCCGAAGGTCACGCCTGTAGCTGGCCCATTATATGAGAATGTGTTGCCAATGTATCCTGACTGGGTTGCGAATCCTATGGGGCTGTCTCTCAGGAGGTGGTTCGGCGTAGAGGAAGTGTTCATGTCGGCGGATGCATTGATTGATCCATTGCAGTTGGGACCTTGGATTGTCACGCGTGTTTCGCGTGCAATGGAGGTGAGTCTTTCCTGCGCCTCTTGTCCCCACTCGGTTGCTTCGCGAAATCCCCCGCTGATGATCTGTATTGCTTTGGCCTTCTTGGAGATGCAGTCCTCGGCAACTTGGATTACCTTGTCAGCCGAAATTACCAGAACCGCAAGTTCAAACTCATCCTCGATATCCTTGACGCTGGCATAGGCCTTCTGACCGAGGATGGTTCTTGCCTTAGGGTTGACGAGGAAGACTCTGCGTCTGCGTGATGCTTCAACAACATTCTTGGCTATCCAGTTCCCCCAAGTTATCGGCTGGTTGGAGGCTCCAATGACGGCTATTGATCGCGGATCGAAGAGACACCGTATTCCTTCTTTCCTATGTGAAGACATCATCCTAGGGTTCCTCCATGAACTTCACAAACTGCTGTTTGGTTCTCGGCTTCAGTGTGTAGTTGTTCTTTTTCTCGTATCCTATGGTGGAGTGTGGTTTGGGGCCATAGTCATGGCCTGGGTAGACTTCAACACTATCTGGGAGTTTAGTGAGCTTGGAGAGGCTATCATAGAGTTTTCGTGGGTCGCTGCCCGGCAGATCTGCTCTCCCGCACTCGCCGACGAAGAGGGTGTCTCCCGTCATGACAATCTTGTTTTCAACGAGCAACGAGATCCCGTCGGGGGAGTGACCAGGCGTATGAATGACTCTGATATTGATTCCACCGAGCTTGATGATGTCTCCCTCCTTAACAGCCACGTCCTTTCTCACAATGCTGTTCTCATATGCCACGATCCTTGCGCCTGTTGCTTTTTTGAGCCTCTCATTACCTTGAGTGTGATCATAATGCGCATGGGTGTTTATGATGTAGATGATCTTAAGATTCCGACTTGCTGCCAAGTCGAGGACTCGCTTATATTCATAAGGTGGATCTACAACTGCTGCCTGCCCTTCTTCGATATCTCCAACTACATAGGAGAAGTTATCTGACTCAGGTGTTCTCAATTGCACGAAAAACAATGAAGCCATGGGTGGGACGCTCCAAGCTCATGCCGGTCGGCTCTTCTGTTTTGTACTTCTTGGTTTCTTCGATAAGTGTCTCCTGATCCTGTCTTCTATACTGACAAGCACTGTGGCGCTCAAGATCAGTATAGCTCCTGCGAGATCCCAGGAGGTGAGAGGCTGATTGAGAATGAATACCCCCATGATCATGACGCTGACAGGCTCCACAAGAAGGATTACTCCCGCTCTAGAGGCCTTCACTCTCCTCAGTCCCATTGCGAGTAAGGCGTAGGGTGTGACAGTCGAAACGAAAATCAATGCAAGCACCAACACCAAGGCATCGACAGGGAAATTAAGTACTAGACCAGTAACGGCTTGATCGTTGATGAATGCGCTCATGAGCAGCCAGAGCGGAATGGACCATAGAGTGGCAAAGAAGAAAGAATAGAACATTGTTGTGGCGAAACTGTAGCTCTTGTTTGATCCGGAGAGTCGGCCAACAATAACGTACACGGAATAGAAGAATCCGTTCATGGCCGCTAGTAGAGCGCCAAGGACTGGTATCGAGGTGACAGTTCCGAAGACTTGCCAGAGTCCGCTTACTATGGATGCACCCAGAATGGAAGTACCTACTGCGATTACCTTAACAAATGTTATCCCTTCTCTCAAGAAGAGTCGCGCGAAAATGACGGAGAACATTGGCTGCAGATACGATAGTGTTACTGCGACAGCTACTGGCGTGCCCAAAGCTATCGAGGAAAGGTAGGCAATAATGGAGAGAGATACCCCGAAAAGTCCATTGATTACGAAGAACTTCACGTCTCCTCGCCTTATTTTGCGAAGCGGGGATTTAAGCAGAAGAACTAAACCGAATAGAAGTGCAGTGACTGAGATCCTGAAGAACCCTTGTTCGATTGACGGCACACCCATTTTTGTGAGTAGAGTCGAGAGTATCGCCGTGAAGCTATAGGTGATGCCAGCAACCAGTACAAGGATGTACCCAAGGGAAGATTCCTCAGTAGCCTCACTTGACAATCCAAGCCACCTTGCAGAATTATAAACTGAGACCGACCGGCACACAAATCCACCTCTGAGACGAGGCAGTATTCTGATCAGGCAGACAGCTGAACCGATCCGTTGATATATATCCTCGTCAACAGATATTCCTTTTGATGAGTCGCTGAAAGGAGAGGATCAGTAATTGGATGTACTCGAAGCTATTCTTAGTCGAAGGAGCATTAGGAAGTTCAAGAAGGACAAGCCAGTTGAGGAAGAGAAACTTCAGAAAGTGCTTGATGCCTGCAGGGCTGCTCCCTCTGCGCACAACCGTCAACCTTGGGAGTTCATTGTCATCACCAGCAAGGAGGCTTTGAAAGCAATCTCCAAGGAGACAGCCTACGGACAGTTCTTGGCTAGTGCCCCCATGGGCGTGGCCATAGTGCTCGATCCGAAGGTGAGTCCCGACCAGTACATGGTTGACGGAGGGATAGTCTCCCAGAACTTTGCACTGGCGGCATACGGTCTCGGACTTGGAACTTGCTGGGTTGGAACGATGAACAGAGACAAAGTAAAGGGGCTCCTCGGCATACCCGCTGAAAAATATCTTCTGACCGTGCTACCTCTCGGCTACCCCGATGGCAATTTTCCAGCCATACCTAGAAAGCCATTGAAAGACGTGCTCTACTACGAGAAGTATGACCAGCGCAATCGCTGCTGAGTTAGCAAACATCTTATTCTGGAGAGCTAACTAGAAGATCATATGGCACTTAGATGGATGGCGGAGTACTAGGAGGTCGCAGGGTTTTGGGTGATCCAACTGACGAGAAAAGCAGACCAGTTGTGGACAGGGAGTCCGAGAAGGAAGGCAAAGCTCAAGAGGACGGAAATGAACACGCAGGAGCGGTCGACATAGGCGCCTTGGACACTTATACGACCCTGAAGTTGTTCCTCACCATACTTTCAGGGCAAGCATGGCGAAAAATGGGCCTGGTCGTTGACCCCCAAACAAACAAAGCGGAGAAGGACATGGAGCAAGCCAGGACAGCGATAGACTGCTTCCAATTTATCCTTAAGAGGATCGAGGGAAAACTCAGCGAAGAAGAAAAAGGAAAGCTAAACACCATCTTGAGCGATCTGCAGCTCAACTTCGTAACGCATCAATGATCGCTTGCAGCAAAGGCGAATAGGGTCCTCAAACAGTCGGTTTGTCGAGTCCAACGAATCTTGAACTCTTGCGCTCATCATACCCCAATGCAGCTTTTTCCCCGAGCCTGTGGAAAATTATCTGGACTATTTTCATACCAGGGTATAGCTTCACTGAACTACTGTTCTGGCAAGACACTTCAAGCGTCAACCTCGAGGGCTTGACCATTCCAGTGCCTGCGTTCACTAGGCCTGCCGCGTGTACTATTATTCCAAGCCTTGCTATGGATGATCTTCCTTCAAGGGTTCCTGCTATGCTCTTAGATAGGGCGATCCTCTCAACGGTGCTTGCAAGTATGAATTGTGCTGGGGCGATTATGAATGGTTTTCCACCAGTGTTTATCAACTCAGTTACTCGATTGCTTGTATTGTCTTCCATTGGGTCTATTATTCTCCCCACCTCAAAGACTAGGAATTCGTCAAGTAGGTGGAGGTCAACACTACACGGGCCAAGCATCTCTTCAGCGGAGAACGGTTCAATTAATAGCTCCCCTCTCTCCATAGCCTGCAAGATCTCCTTATCCGACATCATTCCAGAATCACCTCCGGAAATACGTAGCGACAGGGTAATATGTAGCACTCGTCACGAGTTATTTCATTTGATTACTGAACCTTGGCAGATTTTAAATCTGCCGTTGAGATAACTTGTCATGATGTGATAAGTCCGTGGATACTTCTGGTGCAAAAAACTCACATACTCATTGCGCTATTCCTTGTTGACACGAGGTTATATCTCTGTTACAGACGCCAAGGTTTTGAAGGGGTTTGGTGATGAAGATATAGTCCATAACCTCAACAGAGTTGCCCAAGAACCGAGCATGACACCAAACATCAACAAGAAGGAGGATATATTCTCTGAAACTGAGTGATAACCCGAAAGCATTCGTCGAAGCCAACCGCGAGCTCCTCGCGAAGCAGGGAATATCCCTTGAGAACGATGAAGCAAGATTGGGCGACAAGACACTGCTGAAACTGGATGCGCATGAAGGGCTCACAATAATACACAAGGACCAGAACTATGAGATCACATCAGTAGAGCAAGAAAAAACAGGTGTCTTAGAACTGCGCAGGTACAAAACAGGTCAAGGAGAAGAGTTTATCCACATACCAAGAGAAAAGTTGGTAATCCCACCCTATGAAACTCCATGGTACGCGTTTCCATCAACCACCTACATATATCTTGACAAAAAGTATAAACATGAATTACTTGAGACTGCAATAGCTAAAGCAGAAGGGGGAACAGCGCTCCAGCGGGTGTTGGAAGAGAGAGGAACACACATCGGCGACAAATTCCTATACCGCCATCTAGATGAACGAGTAGATGGTATGAAGGTTGGTGGACTGATTCCAATCTTAACATACCTGGGTAGAGACCTTAATGAACTTACCAGACACATCGCGGCAATTGGGGACAAGAGAGCGGTTGAGAACCCGAACCTCCCCTTTAGACTGGATACTATCGACGGAGCGAGACTCCACGCGGCAAGGTTCTCAGATGGTTCCCTCTCCTCATCTCGAGACAGAGGACCGACATTCGAGTACAGGAACAGTGATGCAGAACAGAGGAACAGGATCGTAGAATCTCTAACAAACGTATTCGGCAGGATACGAATAATCATCACAGGATATGAGAATGAAGTCCCGAGAGTGCGCACATCAACAGAAGTCATTGGATATGTACTACAGAGATCTGGGGCAATAGCTGGTGAAATCATTGCGAAAAACCCAGACATACCTACCTTCATACACCAAGGATCGAGGGAGATGAAACTGGAGTGGCTAAGACAGGCCTTCGGCGACGAGGGAACGCCCTGGCCTCAACGCGGACTAGTAATGTTATCGAGATCCGTTGATGCGACTCATAGACTGTCAGACAAACAGAGAAAACGACTCGATGCAATGAGCGAAGAATGGAAGAGAAGACAGTATCCAAATAAGTCAAAGGAGAAGAAGTATTGCAGGTTCGACGACTTACCTAAGGACATCCAGGAAGCATTGAAGTCAGAGTGTCCACGACTCTTAGAGTCGGAAGCAAGAATGCTCCAAAATGATTTCGGCATAGAAGTTAATGAATACGCAAGTCAAGTGTACACTCGGGGAGGTGGCTACGGTGTTTCATGGGTTCTGCAAACAGCTTCGAGGGAAGATAGCAGAATGTTCTACGACAAAATAGGGTTTCCGCAGAATAGGAAACAGGAAGAACTTAGGAGGACATTGAGAATTAAGGAGGGCGATAACCATTAACGAAACCCAACTGATATCGGCGGTAGAACAAGTATTTGCTAATAAGAAAAACAGATTCTGCAAAGTAGATGAAACGGAGCAATTGCAGATTGAAGAAAGTCTAACACCAAAAGAAGCAAAGCAAGCGGTCTCACATATTAATGATTGTGGTCAACGTTTGCAATAGGAATGCACATATCGACGATTTGGGCTCTATTGCGGGCTCTCATCTTTTTCTCTGAGCTGCCCCGCGTACCTCATCCTTCTCTCCTTGAGTAGATCCGCGCCCGCCCACTTTGCGAGACTCTCTTTCTCCCCTCTCTCGACATTTCCCCTGAATAGCGAGGTCAATCTTATGACGATGGGTCTATTGATTTGCAGCCTGTAATTCTTGAATCTCCCCTTCCCAGATACTTTTAGGAAGCCCAAAGGTTGAAGTATCTCTTGCGCTGGGTCTCTCTCGTATATGTCCTTGCTGAAAACGTCTCTTCGGTCTGCTATAATGCCGTGATAAGTGAAGGAATTCGCTCCTGTATTCAAGTGGTCAGAGAGAAGGTAGAAGAGGAAGACCGAAGCCTCCAGGTCCTTCCCCCTTAAACCTTTGAAAAACTCCTCCAGATTCCTCTTTCCCAGGGAGCCTTCAAGCTCTCTCATCAGCCCTCTTAGGGTTCCAGCTTCAAGAAGCTCAGTGTTGATTTGGTGGCTATAGATCCGATACTTGCCAAACCCATAAGAAAGGCAGCAAGCTATGACCAGGATCATCGCTACGGTCTCTACTTGGACGAAGGTCACATTCAACGTTGCCAGATCCTCCACGTAACTTAAGAAAACTCCAAGATCCCAATAAGGCGTGGATTGCAGGAAGAATGATGGCAGCAGAACCACGAGTACAATCACGGCGATAAGCCAAACCGCGATGGACATGAATAGCACCTTCAGGAAGACATCCAGAGGCTTGCTCTGCAAAGTGGTTATGCCAACCAGCCAGGAGAATAAGTTCAAGGCTGAAAACGCAACAAGCAGTACATCACCCAAAACTCCCAGTTGACTAGAACCGAACAGAATACCGGTGGAGAAGAGCCAAGCGAACCCGACTGTGGACACTAACAGTATGGCAGAGAGCGCGTACCCCCGTGGTTCGTACCACTCATCTGGATCCCTAGTCTTCGGAAAATTTCTCTTGGAGAAAAGCAGGCAAGTCAAGCCAATCGCAATTGCGGCAATACCATAGAAAACGTAAGGCATGGCAGGATTGGCTAGAAACACTACAGACATGACCTCTAGCTGGCAGATGACAGCTCTATTAGATGGATTGCTAATGTTCTCGAAGACTCTTAGCCTGTACTCTCCACCCGCGTCCACGAGGTAGGTGAAGTTGAGGAAAGCGCCGGCCTCGCTCGCCTGGAGATCAACCACATTTAGGGAAGAAGGATCACTTAAGATCAAGGTAACATTCGCCAAGGCATAAGGCTTGACTCCAAGTACGAACCTGTCAGCTTGATCCAAGTAAAAGGTGTAGTTCTGGCTATACCCGTTGCTGGTTGCTAGTGTGTCAACACTGTCTTGTGCGCTGATAGGCAACCGATAGAAGCTAAGTCCAAGTCCGAACGAGAGGAGAATGCAACCGATGATTAGAAAAGCATCTGCAACCAACATTTTCTCATAAAAAGCGCTATGACCTCTAGTAACGTCACTCGGCGAGGACATCTTTGTTCTTGCTCTCCTCATGTGCCAGCAATTTCATTTCCCATTAATGATAATGCAAGTCAATCGAGCAAATCCAGTTCCGGACTTCTTAACGTTTCAGTTGCCCATGCAACTGTTGAAGATCACTTCTTCGGAGCCTTCTTTCTTAGTTCCTCGTTGACAGGAAGCCTTTCGACTTTTGCGTTAATCTTCTGCAGTTCTCCAATGTACTTCTTCTTTAGCTTGTCGTAGAGTTCTGGCTGTATGGCGCCTAGTTTATGCATGTCTTCCAGTCTGTCCATCAAAGTCGCCACTGCACCGCGTTCAGCCTCCAGTTCATCGATTCTCTTGGCAGCGCTCGACTCTTTCTCTTCTTCCGATTGTATCTCAGACTCGGTCGATGTGGATTCTTGCGCCGTCTCTCCAATCCTACTGGGGGTGGTTGCCTTCTCGACCGTCTGACTTCCCCTTGGAACCATCGGAGGAGGCGTGAACTCAGGTTCACTCATTGTCGGCGGGGGTCTAAGCAGTTCTTCCGTTGCTATCAACTTCCGCTCAGCGTCCGCAGAAGGATGCCCTGATTCAGCGGACTCAGATGCAAGAACCTCACCTTGAGCCGGTCTGGAGCGGCGTGGCTCAGGGCTGCCAACGTCCTCTCTAGCATGTTGCCTAGTTGCACGAGCTCTCGCCTGTATCCTCGCGAACTCTTGAGGGGAGACCTGCCTCCTCCCTCCAGACGAGCTGACGAGTCGTTGACCAGCGATCATTACAATAGGAAAAGATATGAGTATGAGAGGCCAGAGCCTGACGATAGCTTCCGCTGTAAGAAAAGGCATTATCGGATTGGAAGGAGTACTGGGAGAGGTGTAGACCGGATTTACGAGTGCTGCGAGCAGAACGTAGAACCATACAAGTACAACTGCAAGCGCTAAGAGCTTTCCACTTCGCAACATGGTGTCCTCCTTGCACTCTAGTCATTCACTTGAAGATCACTCTAATTTGTTATCTAGGAGTCTTCCCAGATAACAATTGTTATAGCCCCTATTTATTGTTCTGGTGAGGGCGGACATCTGCCATGCTTCTGCTTCCCGGGACCAATCTGACGGCACGATATTGTCGCTGATGCATCTTTGCCCCAACTACTATTCCGTGATGGGAAGAAGCGGCATTTCCAACAATCCCTAACTCTAGAATTCCTGTAGGTTGACGAATGATGCTTCAGCCCTTCTGAGGCAGAATCTCAGGACGAGTCCAACGTATACAACAACATTGACCAACAAGAAAGCGAAAAGCGCCCAGTTGCCATAGGACAGGACAAGCATTATCGGGATGATGACGGTGAGAACTAAGGACAGTAGCGGAAGACCGAGAAGCACCAAGAAGGGTGGAGGTCCCACGCCCCTGTAGGTCGGAGGGTAGCTTACGCTTGCGAGAACCCCAACGGCGTTCGAAACTAGAAGAACAAGTGTTACCTGCAAAGCTACAAGCGGTATCGCTGAAGTGTGGGGGAGTATAACTGAGACTGTAGCAATGATCGGAGTGATATACAGAGCTGATTTGAATAATGCAAATAGGTACTTCCCTCTGATTATTGAGCTGGCGCCGATGGGAAGAGTCTTCAACAAGAAGATTGTTCGCCTCTCGCTCGCGAAAGAATCCCAGGCGGGAGGCAGAATGAAAACTGAAACAAAATAAGTTGATAAAAGGAAAACTGGATCCGTAAATTGTGACACTTCCGGACCTGGCAAAGACAAAGGGAATATTACCTGAAGCTGGATCGTGAAGGCGAGTAGAATAAGCGTCACAAACATGGGCACCAGGAACTTTCCTGGAACACGAACCGTTGTCCAGAAGTCCTTCATGAATACTAGTCGAAGGCTGCTCACCTCCTTATGTTCCCGGAACAACGTGTTCTTCCTCAGTCGAATGAAACTGCCTCTGGTCTGAACTAATCTTGGGGAAGCGGCCCATCTTTTCAAACCGAAGCGTGCAGTCAAAGAGGCAAAAATGAGGAAGAGAATCGCCTCAATTCCAAGCAAGGATGCTCCAACGGTGCTCCCCATCCAGAGACTAGAGGTCAACATGCTTCCAAACAAGTATGGCGGGTAGAAGCTACTTACGAATTGAAGTGGGGTCCCTCCCGCGATAATGAGAAAGGGGGTACCGATGATGAAGAAGGTGAACGCGCCGAAAGCTACTCCAAGTATCGCCTTTTGGACAGTGCTTCGGCGCATTACTAACCCCCTTGACAGACAGTAGGAAAGATTCTCGACCAATCCATAGATCTCGATGAACGCAAGTATCGCAACATAGAGAGGAACTAGCTGAAACCCTTGGAAGCCAATTCTGCTAAACACCGGGTAGGCACCAGCAATAACCAGCGCAGCCATCATGCAGTGGACTAGGAACCTCCTAAACCTCTTTGCCACGTACAGGGCGCGAGGAGAGGCAGGCGAAGAAACGATAACGCTTTCGTCAACCCTCGTGAAAAGCCAACCGAAGCTCGAGGACAGAAGCCCCCTAACAAATGAGGAAGCCAAGAACAGCAGCATTACATAGTAGATAATCTCAGACATTCGGGCCGGGGTGAAACCCACTGAGACAAGGTATTTGGTCAGTCCAGCGCCGACCTCGGGGGAAGCGTCAAACATAAGAAATAGAATCAGTGCAAACGCAATGTGCATAACTGTAACCATTGCAGCTACCTGTATGATTAGAATGGTCGTCAGTGATCTTCTCAAAGAGAATCTGAATTCGCTCCACATCAGCTTGAGCTCGTGCCTTGCGAGGAGCAGCGTCTGACTCAAAGAATTTCCCTCTTAATTGGCTTTTTATCCGCAGTCAATTTCAGGAATATCTCTTCGAGAGAGCTCAGATTAAGTCTGAGACGAAGTTCGGAAAGTGCTCCTTGAGCGATTGTTACTCCGTGGTCAAGCACGGTAAATGACTCACAAATCCGTTCAGCTATTTCGAGCATATGAGTGGCTATGATTATTGTCCTACCTTCGTTCCGCTTCTCAACCAGCATTTTTCTTAGAAGCCAAGATGAGAAAGGATCAAGGCTGTTGAATGGATCGTCGAGGAGGAAGACCTTTGGCTCATGAACAAACAAGGAACATAGCACAACACGATGAGTGTAGCCTCTCGACAACTCTCCAATATATCTGCCAAGATACTCGCCGAGTTTGAATTGTTTCACATAGTTTCTAATCCGCTTCTCGGCAACTTCAGAACGCACTCCATAGAGTTTAGCCACAAAGCCTAAGAACTCCTGGACAGTTAAGGCGTCATATCCATAAGATTCCTCTGGAATGTAGCCCAAGTTGGCTTTGGCCATCTCTGGCTGATCCTCAACATCAAAGCCAGCTATCGTGCTCACACCCTCAGTGGGGGTGGAAATTCCGGATAGTATCTTGAGTGCAGTGCTTTTGCCGGCGCCATTCGGCCCAACCAGCCCGTGAATGCAACCGTAAGGAATGTCTAGGTTGAGATCCTGCAAGGCCAAGACGTGCCCATATCGCTTAGAAAGGTTATGGGTTTTCACGGCAGCGGAGTTTTGGTCAACCATAAACGTCGCCTGAAATCCAGTCTGGTTTAGTTTGGTCCACGTTAAGCTCGCAATGGCAGAAATTCAGCTGAAGCCGTATTGGACTCCGACCCCTCACTCGTCTCAGTGTCAACTCATTATGAGACACTATTAAAGATTTCTAAATATGCAAGGTTCAAACCCAATCTGATTTTTCTTGGCGGCCAGCTCGGAGTTATAAAACTTTAAGTAGTGCGACATTTTTAGTACTCTAAAAGCGTGGTCAGCTGGACAGAAACGATGCTTCGCAGAAGAGTGACCGACGGTTAGCGTTGGAGTCGTGATCACCGAATGAAGCTCCTAGTCTCTCCCAGGGACGAAGGTGAAGCGCTTGAAGCCGTGGCAGGTGGCGCCGATATCATCGACGTTAAGAACCCTGTTGAGGGATCCTTGGGAGCGAATTTCCCTTGGATAATAAGAAGAATCAGAGAAGTAGTTCCGGCGGAAATTGAAGTTTCAGCCGCAGTGGGCGATGTCCCCGATCTGCCGGGAACAGTGTCACTTGCGGCACTGGGAGTTGCCACTCTGGGCGCAAACTACATCAAGGTCGGGCTTTCTGGACCGCGCTCAATTGATGGAGCCACCTACTTGATGAGTTGCGTTGTCCACGCGGTGAGGGATCTTGATCCGAGGGTAAAGGTCGTTGCAGCTGCATATGCCGATTGGACAAGAGCTGGTACGGTCAATCCTGCACATGTCCCCGAGATTGCAAAGAGATCTGGATCTCGTGTGGCGATGGTTGATACGAAGATCAAGGACGGAAAGAGGCTCTTCGACTTTCTTTCTCATAGGGATCTGGATCTCTTCATAAAAAGGTCCCATGATCTTGGACTGCTCGCCGCGCTGGCAGGGTCGCTTCAGAAGGAGGATTTGCCCCTTCTCGCCAAGCTTAATGCCGATATTGTCGGGGTTCGGACGGCTGTCTGCGAACGACTGGATCGAATCAATGGACGCATAACTAGAGTAAAGGTACGGGAGTTGGTGAACGTGATACGGGAGAGTTCACCCGACCACGCCTTGAGGACAGAACCGGCGAAAAAAGGGCTATGACGAGATGATTTCTTGGCTATCCTGGCCGTATGAATGTCTCCTTCGTGGGTTCGCCTTTCAAGATGCTTTCGACTCTCTCTGGATGTAAGCCATTCACAATGTGCGTCCTTACTCTACTGTTTCTGAGGATCTTGGGAACCATCTTGTCTATGCATGTGGGTTTACTCATCGTCTCGATCAACTCGTTGGCATTAGTTTTCTCGATTAGGGTGGCGTCTTTCACCTTCTTTGGATCATCAGAGAATATTCCATCGACGTCCTTCACCAGGATCAGCTTTTCCGCTCGCATGGATCTTGCGACGTAGGCTGCTATCGAGTCACTTGTAACCCCCCATGAGTGGGGCAGAGGATCTCTATTGAGCATCAATCGGAAGGGGGCAATTATGGCGACTTGATGACCCTTCGTCGTCCTTCTAGCATCACTCGGGTCAAAGACAACCCGCGACCCCTTAAGAAACTGGCTTATCATGTAGGCGTTCTGATCCATCGCGAGTATTGCCATATGATGCGCTGTCGACTCAGAAAGCTGGAACTCGACGTACATCCTTCGTACCTCGTTGGCAAGTGATCCACCTCCCGGAGTCACGATCAGTCGTTGATATTTTCCTTGCTCGCTGATGATCCTGAAGAGTGGACCGATGGAATCAAAGTGGTTCACTAGGATATTGCCACCTATCTTAATCACAGCCTCAATTACCCTCTTCAACGAAAACCCTTCCTACAAGGATCACGGTCAAGCTTACCGAAATCAGCTGTTATTTCTCCTCTTGTTCAAGATTGAGCAACCAAGCATTAAGCATGATCGCTGCGGCCGCCGACGGCGCGGTGACTGCACTTTGAGCATCAAGAAGTTCTTCAATGCTTATGATTCTCGCGAAACCTGATCTCCTTGCCGCCTCGGCGGCCAAGAAGGTGCGCGCCAGACCAGCTACTGTTACGACGAATCTCTTCTTTGACTGGTCCGTCAAGTGGAGTCGATCTGCAACTTGTGAAATGCCTCCGGCAATTGTCTCCAATTGGGCAATATGAACTTCTCTCGCTAGACCAACTATCTCTTGCTCAGTAAGCATCTCCACATCGGCACATATGACTCTGGCTAGCCTCGCAAGGGAGTCCTTGCGACTCCTCCCCCGCCCATCAGCGGTGTCACAGCCGTATTCGTCCTCGGAGATGTGTCTGAGGATCAAGTGGACGTCGGCGGAGAGCGCAAACTTCTCAGAAGAGACTCTGCATGGCTTACCATGATAGGTCAGTGTGTTTACGATGGCTGAAATTGGTGTCCTTAGTGCGCCCGTGAATACGAGTTCACCTGAGACTAGCCTCTCCGGATCAGTCTTGCCTACTGCAACGATTTTCCCATTTCTTATCGGAATAATATCGGTTGTTGTGGACCCAGTGTCGATGAGAATTGTATCCTTGGTTTGCCGTGCGACTAGCCACGCTGTTGCCGGCCAGTTAGCGGCGGCAACCGTCAGCGGGTCTTTACGAGACTCCTCAACAGTCCGCAGCTTCGCCTCAACGTCTACCACACGGATTAGGTCATCCATCTCAGGGAAAGCAATGTTCACGCTGTCTAGTATGTGGTTTACTCCTTCACGCTTCGTGTAATATGCATCTGATAGTTCAGCGGTCATCGTGACTGCAATGCCGTCAACTTTCTGTCCCTTGAGTAGTTCCTCTTTCAATTCCTTTAGAACTTCAGGAAGACCTTCTTTCCCATCAAGCCAAATTGGGAAGTACCTTGATATGCTTCGCATCTCGACTAACTTGTCACCTGAGAACCCGGCAAGCGAAGCCTTTGTGTTTGCTCCACCAATATCCCATCCGATGATGGTGCGATTCACCAATTTCGCGTTTAACCTCCCATTCTGACTCAGTACCGTGTTCAGCCTTTCTGAAGCTTCGCGGCTATCCGCTCAAGTTTTCTTTCATTTCGGGACTTGAGGTCCATGGCTTCGTCCAGAGACTTGCCAATGTTCACTAGGAATGCTTCCTTGTTCTCACCTTGCTCCTGGAAAGGTGGAGATTCAACATACTCCAGGTTAGATAGTACATCAATCATATCCCTATCAACCTTAAGATGCGGGTTGAGCTTAGCCTTGGAGTAATATGCGACGCCTCTAAACCCAACACGAGAAGGCAACCCATCACTTCTTACAGCATCTAGGATCGCTGGGGCAACACCGTCTCTTCCATCCGTCACCAGCACGCGGGATAGCCCAGCATAGGACGTTGTAATCCTTGCATTAACCTCCATAAACACAGGCTCCTCACCTGTAAGCACGAAGTCTATCCCCACATAGCCTCTCAAGCCCTTTACCGCCTCGACAATCCTACGCGCGCAGTCAAACGCCTTGTCTCTTAGAGGATGATCAAAAGGCGTATACCCGCCCTCATACGTCGAACTCTGTTTATCGGGGGACCTAAGTTCAACCAGTTGCCTGTTGAGAGAAAGAGGCAAGGCATGACCATTCTTAGTGGAGAGAACGCTGACGCTTGCGTCCACCCCTTTGATGTATTCCTGTATCAGCAGCCTCCTCTGGGAGCCTCCCTCACCAAGATTTCTCAAAGCCATGCCAAGATCCCGCCGATCTCTGATGACAAAGACTCCTTCAGATCCGGCCCCATCCTTCGGCTTGATGATAACCGGATAGCCGATATCTCGCGCCAAGTCGTGAACGTCCGCCTCCTCCACATCCGTTGATGTGGCAAAAGCGGCAGGTACACGAATCCCCAGCGACTTCGCCATTTCAGCGGCCCTCTCCTTGTCAGCAACAAGTTTCACCGCGCCGGAAGAAGATCCAAGTAAGATGGGACCTCTCTCCTCCGCAATCTCAGTCATCTTGAGCAATATGCCGTTGGTCTCTGGCGCGACAACGAGTGCTGCATCAACCTGCGACAGAGATGAACTGAATGCTCTATCAAATTCACTGCTTGAAGAGATCCTGGCTACACTCTTGGCAGCCAAAGGTTCAGCAGCTCCGCTAAGCCTTCGATCCAGCAAGGTAGCTACTTCACAGCCAGCGTTGTACGAGAAGTCTTTCAACAACGTATTAGACATCGCGTACGCTTCACTCAGTACCTGTGGAAAAGTGGGGCTCTCTGAGAAGCCTCCTCCCGTGAGATACTCGCAGATTAGCACACGAAGAGACAAAGGCAACTTCACCTGGGTTTTCCTGCCCGCAGTTGTGACAGTGAGCCTTCCACACATCTTTATTAGTTGTGGTCGCTTACACTCAGCGTTTCAAGATGTTCCAGAAAATTGCTCACGCATACCTAGATCGAAGAGTAGTATTGAAAGATATTTAGGGTGATTTCACTACGTTAGTTTCAGTCGTCCCTAGAGGTGTGATCTCTGAAGGGGAGTTGGGGGCTAGGGTGATTGGGCCAGAAAGATAGGATCCTACGGAAATTAGGCAGAGAGAGACTCTTGCAGCTAGCTGTTGCTTCATCTGGCGGTCGACGCTTCCCATACTGGTCTGTTCCCAAAAGACCCAGCAATGAAATGGATGAGAGCGCGTTAATCGCGATGGTCAAGGAGTCCATGAGTGTAGAGGAGATCAGGAGACGCCTGAAGATTCAAAAAGTTCAGGATCGCCGACGCTATCATTCTGCGCTAGCTCTTGTTGCGCTGGTAACAATACTTGGAGTTTCCTTCATTCCAGTAAACTCATTTATGACCAGCTCCCTTTCGGTCAACACAACGCCACCAGAAGTGGAATGGAGCCGCGAATACGGTTTGAATCCTTCAACTTTCGGGACGATTGACAACGATCTCCAGCGGACATCAGATGGGGGATATGTTCTTGCAGGATACAATTATACTGGAGGCATCTTAATCATCAAGGTTGATCAGGACGGATTCGTGCAGTGGAGTAGAACTTATGGCGGAGAGGTATATGGCATAGCTTACTCAATCAAGCAGACTTCTGACCAAGGCTATATCATAGCCGGATCTTGCATCTACTACAACGTTAGCGGCAATTTCATCTTCATATTCGACGAAGTATACATGGTCAGGACCGATGAATATGGCAACTTGCAGTGGAGCAGGACTTATCGTGTACTCGACAATAGTTACGCCTACGACGTTAGGCAGACTGCTGATGGAGGATACATCGTGGCAGGTATGACGGGCAACAACAGCGGCTCGACCAGCGCCTTGCTATTAAGGATCGACTCGGAAGGGGCTCTACTATGGAGCATGACGTATGGAACTGGTAGTGTGGCCTACTCAGTCTTGGAGGCGCCTGATGAGGGGTACATCTTTGCGGGGAGGTCCCCTATTGGCGTCGCGTGGCTTTTGAGAACAAACCAGTATGGGAAGGCGATGTGGAACAAGACATGTGTTAGGTCATTGTGGTCAGAAGCCCACTGTATTGAAGCGACTTCTGATGGAGGTTACATTATTGGGGGGCGCGATGATTCCATCGACTACTCCCCTGGCAGTGAAGCTTTTGTCGTTAAGACTGACCAGGTCGGAAACGCCTATTGGGCTGCGTTCTACCGGGAAAGTTACTATAATTGTGCCGTCTCTGTTCACGAGACCAATAACGGGGGATTTGCAGTAGGCGGCTATGCGCAAGATTACTATTTCAGCGGAAGCGCAATGTGGATCCTGAAGATTGACGGAAATGGCGGGAAACTCTGGAATAAGACGCTAAATGGCTACGGATACGCAATAGGCGGCTGGATTCAAGTTACCCCCGACGATGGATATGTCGTAGCTGGAACAAGCAATTACTATGGCAGTGCAGCCATGTTGATCCTTGAACTGAAACTGCCTGTATCGGTTGCCGTGCTGTTGTACGGTGCGGGCGTCGTTGCTGTACCTGTTTGTATTGTCAGCTTGGTTTTTTTGGGAAGTAGAGGGAGGAAGAGCAGACGGAGAAACCCTGTGTCACCCTCGCGCGCTTCTATGGGATAGTACTAGAGATTCGGTCGAGGATCATGGTGTTGTGCGGGATAGAACAACTTGCAGTAGGTCACGCGACGCTTATCGGATAGTTGCCAAACTTCTGGCGGATCCTCATGACAGCCTGCCAGCGATCCAAGGTCACGGCTGGATTGATGCTATGTCCGCTGCTGAAGATGTACCCCCCACCTGGTGCAAGCTCCCTAATCAGCCTCTTGGCGTAGTCTTCGATTTCCCTTGTGGTACCTGTTGCAAGCATCATGGGGCTTATGTTGCCCACGAAGGTAATCCTGTCACCATACTTCTCGTGCAGTTTGAAGATGTCGTACTCGGGGTTAGCCGTGGTGGGCTCGATGGGGTTAAGGGCGTCCACTCCACAGTCAACTAGGTCCTGGAAAATCTGGGTCAGGTCTCCATCTGAGTGCAACATTATCCTGCAATCATGTTTGTGGGCAGCCTGGCAGATCTGCTTGATCCAAGGGAACACGTAGTTTTGATAGTTCTTTGGGCTCATGAAGAGCCCATTCTTGTACCCGTAGTCGTCCCAGAGGAGCACCATCTGCGCGTCGTTCTCAGCTAGAATCTTCACGAGCTCTAGGGTGAATTTGCCTCTATCGTCGAAAACCTTTTTGACTTCCTTGCCGTGCGAGAGTAATCTGGAGAATCTCTCTAGCCCAAACCCTTCCCATGTACACTCCATTAGGGCGCCAGTTGAAGGTATTGCGAATACTTCGTTCTTCATCTTCTTCTGCACATCCCTACCCGCGAGGAAGCCTGTCAGACGGACCTCGTCGGCTGGATCAGGTTGCTCAAAACTCTCATAATCGGAGAAATCCTTGAAGTAGCCGCCATAGTAGTTAAGTGTCGTCGTGCCGTCAGCCGCAACCTTCTCAGGCCTCATGATGCGGCCATACTCGTCCACGAAGCCATTCTCAAGCAGCTTCCTAGGGAAGAGTGAGGTTACACTCAGCGTAATGTCAAGTTTGACTCTCCGGGAAAACTCGTAGCCGTTCTCCAATCCTTTGGCAACGAACTCCCGGCTCTTCAATGCAGTTCTAACGATCTGATCCTTGTTGGGCAGAGACTTGATAGCACCCAGACCATCTGTTAAGCCACCCGAGGTGGGCACACCATAGTGGGACATGATAGTGTTGTTTGTGAAGGCAGATTCAAAGCATGGCACCCGGTCAGGCTCCTCATGGTTCACAGTCTTCAAGACCCTTGTCGGAGCGTCCATCTTACCACCCACGTCTCTAATTGTGCGGAAGATATATTTCAATGCAGATGTTGTCTACTTGACAATACGAGACTTCTTGGCGACCGATCAATCAGTCGTATATATTTGATGTAAGCAGAATACTTCTGCAGAGACAAAACCCCTGGTTTCTTGAGGTGATAGTGTGTCATTAGACTCGATCAGGAGACTCCTAGCAGATCTAGCTGTGGATGAAATAGGCGCAGAGGTACAGTCTGAACTGGATGCTGGTACAAATCCCCGAGACATTCTCAAGGCGCTTACTCTAGGTATGGATGACGTGGGAAAGCGATACGAAGCAATGGAGTACTATCTGACTGAGCTGGTGCTCGCAGGCGAAACGATGAAGGAAGCGTTCAAGGTGCTTCAGCCACATCTGAAGACCGAGGAGAAAGGAAAGAATCAGACCATAGTCCTTGCAACAGTTAAGGGAGATAACCACGATATCGGCAAGAACATACTTGCCTCGATGCTGATGTCAGCCGGCTACAATATCATCGATTTAGGCACTAATGTGGACGAAAAGGAGATCACCAAGGCAGTCAAGGAATCAAGCGCCAAGGTGCTCGCGCTCAGCTCGCTTCTCACTATGACCGCTCCAGAAATCGCCGTCGTTGATAAGGCGCTAAAGGATGCTGGAGTGAGGAGGAAAGTAAAGTTGATAGTCGGTGGGGCACCTCTCAATATGGCGCTGGCGAAGAAGCTTGGTGCTGATGACTACGCGGACGATGCCGTGGCAGGTGTGAAGCACATAAAACAGCTGATGTCATCATAAGCCAAACAATTCCTGCCCACCCCGAGTCGTAGAAGCCCGCGCACTCTCTCTCTTAGTCAAATCGGCTTAGCATCCAGTTTCTCAAGGTACATTTTCTCGATTTCGCTGGCATAACCGCCTATCATGCTCCGCGCAGTCGATGAGGATCCTACAATCGAGCTAAGCAATTCGTGAAGGTGCAGTACACCGGAGAACTCCTTATCGCACGTCCTGCCAAACCGCGGTGCCCGGCAGTAGTGGCAGACTCTCAACGCGAAGAATTGCAGCATTTCAACGGAAAGGGGAACACCAATAACGTCGCCAGCCGCGCCTCTCGTCGAGCCACAGGGGGATTCACGCAGAATGTCGATATGCGAAATCCTGCCATCGTCAATTCTAGCATCAAACTTCGGCCTTCCGTAAAACTTGGCATATTCGTCGAATTCTCTCACACCTGTGCCGCTTTCCAAGGAGCACATCGTCATGGGCGCAAGTACTTTCTCAAAAACCCGCTTCGCTTGGTTCAGGAAGCCAAGGCCAAAACTAACCCCAAGGATTGTTGGCACTCTCTTCTCCAGTAGCGCCAATACGATGTCAGGGTGTCTTAAGTAGGAGATGTAGAGATCGCATTTTGGAATATCCAACTTGGCGTCGTCTACAATTGGTGAGTCAGGAGATTCAACCAGAATCCATTCAGTAGGGAATCTCCTCTTAATGTTCTCGTATGCCCTGTCTCCGTACTTGCCATCGCTGAGTATACCTATCTCCATTTACTCTCTCTCCGAGGACCTGGAGTTTCACTATCAGGTGAAATTCGAATGGAGATAAATATGTTTGCTGGTTCAGTTCTGTTAGCTCTCCGAGTGATTCGATGGAAGCTAGCATCCGGAGCGCTAGCAGGGCTGCTCACTTCATGAGTGGACTGGCATGGGAGAAACAGAAAAGTGCATCACTGAGTGGTCTGGGCGCTCTGATCAGAACACTTTTCCAAAAGGATAAAAGGCAGCTGGCAGGTAATCTGGGACAAATATTATATCCCATCTCGCTTCGTATCCTCTCCGGCATTTCTTGATGGGTTTGCTTTTGGATCTTCTCAACGAGGTTTCCTCCTTCCGCTATAGATCAATCCAGGCACGAGGTTTATCTCAATAGCTAACTGGAGCAAGACCAACTCTTTAATGTGATGTAGCAAGAAAAAAAGGGGGAGAGCATATGTGGGATATTTCCGAACTTAGCCCACTAATGCGTGCGCTGCTAGTTCTTATCCTCTTCTGTTCTTGCTTCGCCCTATTACGAAGGAGACTGCCAAGGCTATGACGAAAGCTAGACCCGCACTGAGAAATACACTAGTCCACTCAATTCCTGAAGGAGCTGGCCCTGGAGCGGCGGTCGTACCATACTGGAAGACGTATAACGTATTGTCGTCGCAGCCATATGCTATAAGGCTTCCATCGCCCGAAATCCCGACAGCTGATCCGAAAGTACCTGATATAGAACCGCCAACATCGTAACTCCAGAGAAATCCAAGACTCTTTGAGAACAAGTATGCTTTTGGACTCATCCCTGTGTCACCACAAGCGATCGTGGATCCATCGGACGACACTGCGACTGAGTTAGCGATCGCGCCCATATCATATTCAATCAAGGTCGCGTTACTGGCTCGCCCGAATACCTTGAAATAGTGGTCCAGTCCGACCCCCGAGATAGTCGTCCCGTCACGCGAAACTGCGACAAAGTCGGCCTCGTAACCAGTATCATAGTTCCATAGTGTTGCGTTGTCTTGTCTGCCAAAAGCATGAATAAAGTGGTCGTTTCCACATGCGGCTATTGTGTTCCCATCATCTGAGATAGCTACGCTGTATAGCTCACTGCTACTTCTGTAGGTCCATAGTGTTGCGTTGCTCAGTCTGCCAAAGACGCGAACATAGTGGTCGCTTCCGCCTCCGCATGCGACTATGGTGTTCCCGTCTCCCGAAACAGCTACGCCATATTTGTAAGTATTCAGCTGAGTAGTTTTGTATGTCCATATTGGTGTGCCACTCTGTCTGCCAAAAACACGAATGCAGTAGTCGTTTCCACATGCGGCTATTGTGTTCCCGTCCGCCGAGACGGATACGCTGTTAATGTTAACGAGAGTCGTGTACGTCCATATTGGCATGTTACTCCCTCTGCTGAAGACCCGGATCTGGCCATCCGGTGATGCTGTGCCAGCAACTATCGTGTTTCCGTCAGCTGAGACAGCGACGACGTGTATCACAGAGGTACTTGTGAATGTCCACATTGGTGTGCTACTCTTTTGATTGAAGACGTAGAGATTCTTGTCCGAACTTCCAGCTACTATTGTATTGCCATCCTCAGAGACAGCCACTGCTCGAACTGTATCACCAGCTGTATACGTCCAGTAGGGCGCAGATGGTGGTGTAGGAATCAATTGTGCTGATCGCTGCGCCAGCGACTGTGCTACTGGGACGCCTTGAACACTGCACAAGCCGACTACAATTGTCGTCAGGACGAAGATGGTAGAGGCTAAGAAGATCAATCCATTCCTTCTTTTCATTCCCCTCATCCTACTAGCTGACCTGAAAACTGTATCCCTATCTAATCTTATATAGTTAGCTGGGTCGCCGCGGATACTTCTATCTCCATGTTGTTCGCAGAACAGAGATCCGCATGTTTGGGGAAATCGTAGGCTCTATTCGGGAGAATATTCCCTCTGCGTGGAGTGCGCGCTCAGGAATCAGCATCCAATCACGAAGATAGAAATGAACTCTGGAGAAGAAGATTCGCCTATCCTTTCTTGCCTAGAAGCTTTCATGCTCTGTTCTTTTTATTATCTCATTCTGCAGTTCGGGTGTGAGATCGACGAAATAGTCGCTGTATCCGGCGACTCTTACGATTAGATCCCTGAATTTCTCGGGGTTGCTTTGTGCCTCCCGGAGGGTCTCAGCGTCTATCACGTTGAACTGAATGTGGTGACTGTCGAGTCGGAAATGGGTGCGAATAAGGTGTAGCAGGTTGTCTAGCCCCTCCTCTGTTGAGAGCAGGTGAGGCGAGAACTTCTGGTTCAGCAGGGTCCCTCCTGTCCGCAGATGATCGATTTTGGAGACGGATTTGATAACCGCAGTCGGGCCATTTGTGTCGACTCCTTGGACCGGTGAGACTCCCTCTGACAGCGGTTCGCCGCTTTTCCTCCCATCCGGCATGGCGCCTGTCAGGCTGCCAAAGTAGATGTGGACAGTGGTAGGTAGAAGGTTGATCCTGTGGTGTCCTCCCTTGGTATTGGGTCGTCCGTCAATGGCTTTGAAGTAGCTCTCAAAGACGGCCTGCATGACGCTATCAGCGTAGTCGTCATCGTTCCCGTATTTGGGAGTTTCGTAGACAAACCTCTCCCTGAGTGACTCAGAGCCCTCAAAGTTGTTGTGCAGGGCCTTGAGAAGTTCTTTCATGGTGATTTGCTTCTTGTCATAGATATTGTATTTGATTGAGGTCAGGGAATCAGTTACGCTGCCTAATCCTACGCCTTGGATGTAGGAGCTGTTGTATCTGGCTCCGCCACCATTGTAGTCTTTGCCTTTGGCTATGCAGTCGTCAATTAGGAGTGAGAGGAAGGGTGAGGGCATGTAGGTGGAATAGATCTGCTCGATAATGTTGTTTCCCTTGATCTTAATGTCGATGAAGTGTCTCAGCTGCTTCTCGAAGGCGCTGTACAGCTCTTCGAAGCTCTTGAAGGTAGCTGGGTCGCCGGTTCTCAGCCCGATCTGCATTCCTGTTCTCGGGTCAACGCCGCCATTAAGGGTTATTTCGAGGATCTTGACCAGATTGAAGTAGCCGGTCAGAATGTAACACTCCTTTCCAAATGCTCCTGTCTCAACGCACCCGCTGGATCCTCCATTTCGTGCATCCTGCAAGGATTTGCCCTGCCTGAGCAACTCCTGAATGATAGCTTCGGTATTGAATAGTGATGGCTGGCCAAAACCAGTCTTAATGATATCCAGGGCTCGTCTGAGCAGACTGTCAGGGGTCTTCTTGCTCAGTTGAACCATGGCGCTTGGCTGTAATAGCCGCATTTCGTCAACAACGTCGAGGATCAGGTAGGAAAGCTCGTTTGTGGCATCTGATCCGTCTTCCTTGACTCCTCCTATGTTGATCAAGCTAAAATCAGTGTACGTGGCGCTCTCCTGCGCAGTCACGCCAACCTTTGGCGGCGCAGGTTGGTTGCTGAACTTAATCCAAAATGCTTGCAGTAGCTCTCTGGCTGCCTCTCTTGTTAATGTACCATCTTCAAGCTCTTTCTTGTAGAATGGCAGAATGTGTTGGTCCAGTCGCCCGGGGTTGAATGAATCCCACGTATTTAGTTCGATGGTGACTCCGATGTGAACAAACCAGTAGTATTGCAGTGCTTCCCAGAAGGTTCTTGGCGCATTTGCCGGCACCCAGCGGCAGATCTCCGACATCTTCAACAATTCATCTTTCCGATTGCTATTCTCCTCTTTCTTCGCCAACTCCTTCAAGGCTTCTGAATACCGTCCTGCATAGGCTATCAATGCATCGGCGGCGATATCCATTGCTTTCAGTTCTTCCCTCTTGTCGAGGGATTCAGGGTCATTGTAGAAGTCCAGGTTGGCGATAGCCTGCCTGATTTCTTGTTTGAGATCCTGAAATCCTTTTCTGTATATCTTGTCCCCCAGAACTGTATGCCCAGGTGCCCTCTGTTCCTGAAATTCCGTAAACACCCCGGCTTCGTAGGCCGCCTTCCATTCCTCGGCGACTGATTCGAATATCCTTTCTCGAATGGATCTGCCCTTCCAAAAGGGAATAATAGTGTCCCTGTAAATCTCTCTGGTTTGCTCACTGACTTTGAAGGGAATCTTCTTTCTGGAATCCAGGATATCCAGATCCTTCAAGCTATGAGTGCACAACTCTGGGTATGTTGGGGTGGCTTTTGGCTCTCTTCCTTTTTCCCCTACAATCAGCTCTCCATCGTTGATGCAGAGTTGCTTGTTCTCAAGCAGATACCTGAAAGCGAGTGCCCGTTTCACCGGCAGGGACACTCGATCAGCGACATCACTCCGGTAGAAACTGGTCAACAACATAGCCCTCTCAGGATCCACCTTAGGGACGGCCTTCAAGCTCTGTTCCCGCAACTTAGTGACCCGCTCGTTCACCATCTGGCTCTAGCCCCCGATCTTGACCTTGAGTCCACCCGCCTTAAAACTTTCCGACAACTGTCTAAGTCTCTCATATGAGGGTGGCTCAAGATTCACCAATCGATTCTGCCGGTTCAATTTCTCATACTTGCCCTTTCCAAGCTTGTTGTAGGGAAGGAAGTCTATTTCCCGCACGGTTTTCAGACTGCCGAGGAATTTAACCATAAGGTCAATGTTTCTCTCGGTGTCAGTAATTCCAGGAATGACTGGAAAACGGATGACAATATTCTTCTTCTCACTATCCAACTTGGTCAGATTTGACAATATCTGTCCATTGGAGACGCCAGTGTATCTTTGATGCTCTTCACCATCCATGAGCTTCAGGTCATAAAGAAAAAGATCCACCTTGTCCATGATTTTTCTCACGACATTCCAAGAGCCATAACCGCATGTCTCCAAGGCAGTGGCAATCCCAGCCTTGATAGAGGCGTCCAAAAGACCGTCGAGGAAAACGTGTTGCCCCAACGGTTCTCCTCCCGAAAACGTCACCCCTCCGCCTGATTCGTCATAGAAAACCCGATCCTTTTCGATCTCGACCATAATCTCTTCAACAGTCACCTCGCGACCAAGGAGCCTTTTGGTGCCGGTAAGAGATGATTTGCTCTTCTGCCGCATCTCAATCGCCTCCCCGAGATCCAGTTTCTGCCCTTCGGGATTCTGGCACCACCAGCACGTCAGGGGGCAACCGCAGAGAAAGATAGTTGTACGAATTCCTGGACCATCGTGAAGGGAATACTTCTTGATGTCGAATATCAGCCCCCTATTCTTCATCCCAGTTCATCTTCCCTCTGCCTTTCATCTGATGCACCGCGTAAATGCGCCGGCTCTGCGATTAGAAACAGTTCTTCCCCCAATAGGCCGCAGTGGACTCGCTTTTCTTGGTGATAGGCGGAATCTGACTCCTTTAGCTATCCAAAAAGTGATGATGCTAATTAACTAATACTCCAGTGAGAGATACACTCAAATAAGTCTTGGTTGATGGCATACATGGGCGAGTGACCTCACCATGATTGACCTAACTCTTGCGTTAATCATTCTGGCCGTTGCTGTCGGAACGGGAGTTCTCTCTGCCACTGTTGGTGTCGGCGGCGGCTTCATAATGGTTTCATTCATGCTCGCATACATGAGCTACACTTCGCAGCAGGCTGCTGGAACTAGCGCATTCGTCATAATCTTCTCTGCTCTCTCATCCTCAATAGCCTATTTCAGGCAAAAGAGGATCGACTACAAGGTCGGCGTAATGGCCGCCCTTTTCTCAGTACCAGCGGCGCTCATTGGAGGCTATGTCACCAAGCTCCTTCCATCCGCGTTGATTGCCTTCCTATTCGCCATATCGCTCGTTATCGTTGGAGTAAAGATGGTTTTCTTTCCAAGAGAAAAGAACAAAGACGTCGGGCTGAAGGACAAGAAAGGAGATCTTCCAAAGGATGAAACAAAGAAGAAGGACCAGAGAGAGAAACCCCGTTCTGGATGGACTACGAGAATCATCGACGCAGCAGGACATGAATTCACGTATCATGCCAATGTGCTCCCAGCCATCCCATTCTTCATACTAGCCGGCTTCCTATCAGGCCTCTTCGGGATAGGCGGAGGCGTCGTGATAGTCCCAGCCCTACAGATAATTGTGGGGTTGCCTCTCCACCTAGCCGTCGCCACGAGCATGTTCACGATGATCTTCACTTCAATCTCAAGTGGAACAACCCACATAGTACTGGGCAACGTAATATTCGACTACGCGCTGCTCTTCATCATAGGCATAATCGCCGGTGCCCAGGGTGGAGCCCGCGTCGCCTGGAGAATTAAATCATCATCCATCGAAAGGGTTTTCGGCGTCACTATGCTACTAATCTCCATCTACCTGCTTTTAAAATACAACCTACTTTAGGCAACTCTCAATCGCCCATCTTTCACAGACATTTCGAGTAGCCACAGGAACGGCAAAGCACACATCCCTCGATGAACTCCAGCACCTCTCCACAGTCTGGGCAAACACCCGCGTAACCCTTAACTCCACCAGCCTTGGTGAAAGGCTCCGTCATGCCCGGCGACACATCATTCTTGGGCGGCTCCTTTCCAAGGTGCCTTGCCAAAGCTTTTCCAATCGCGTCAGGACATGACATTATCGTCCCATCCTGGCTTATCCTCGGAGATGCGCACCTGATGCCACCAAGCTGCTTAATAACTGAGTCCACGTCAACACCAGAGCGCAGAGCAAGCGAGATCATTCTACTCACCGCCTCAGACTGGGCCGCAGCGCATCCGCCAGCTTTTCCAATGTGGGTGAAGACCTCACATAGCCCCTTCTCATCCTGGTTTATTGTGACATAGAGGTTACCGCAACCAGTCACCATCTTGTATGTTCTTCCAGAAGTCACCTGGGGTCTGCTTCTTGGAACCAGCCTCTCTCTTACCTCCCCTTCCACCTTCTTCTCAACTTCCTCTTTCTGCTCCCTCTTCTCTTCCTTCGGTTCCTTCTGAATACCCACCGTCAAAACCTGTTCCTCCCTGCTCTTGTCCCTATAGACAGTTATTCCCTTGCACCCAAGCTTGTAAGCCAGGAGAAAAGCGCCACGAACATCCTCAATAGACGCCGTACTCTTAAAGTTGATCGTTTTGCTCACAGCATTGTTCGTGTACCTCTGAAAAGCGGCTTGGATCCTGATGTGCCATTCGGGAGAGATATCATGTGCAGTAACAAAGTTCCTCCGAATATGCTCAGGTATTCCTGGCACCCCCTGCACTGAGCCCCTCTCCGCGATCGACTTCATCAACTCCTCATCAAAGAAGCCCTCCTGCTTCGCAACACCCTCAAACAGCGGGTTAACCTCAGCCAGCTCAGACCTATCAAGCACATGCCTCACATAGGAAAGGGCAAAAAGCGGCTCAACGCCGGAGCTACAGCCCCCGACAATTGAGATCGTTCCCGTGGGCGCGATCGTCGTCAGAGTAGCGTTCCTCAACCTAGGACCATTCGGGTAGAACACGCTCTTATCGAAATTCGGGAAGACACCCCGCTCCCTAGCAAGCCTAACCGACGCGTCGACAGCCGCATCCCGAATATACCTCATAACCAACTCCGCAATTGCAACCGCCTCACGAGAATCATAAGGTACCCCAAGCATAATCAGCATGTCAGCAAAACCCATCACGCCCAAACCAATCTTCCGGTTACCCAAAGTATTCCGCTCAATCTCCTTCACCGGATACCTATTCATATCAATCACATCATCAAGAAAACGAACAGCCACCCGAACAACCCTGCACAGCCTCTCATAATCAATAACAGCAGCCCCACTCTTCTCATCAGTCGTCAAAAACCTCGACAAGTTAACAGACCCGAGGTTACAGGATTCGAAGGGCAAGAGCGGCTGCTCTCCGCAATTTGCCACGATTATTCCGCCGAGTTTCCTATTACCCTTCTTGCTGACATAATCCTTGGTGATCACAGCGAAGTTGTGATGATCATCAACAGTCAGGTTGTAGACGTCTGCGACACCGTCGTCTTCTACCGACTCGACGACATGGTTTGATTTGTCAACCGAGCTAGTCTTCCAAGATCGATAAGTATTCGAACATGAATAAGAACAGCAAACTCGTGGCTTTGATTTGGCGTAATGTAAAGTTCCTCCGCAAACTGGACATTTGGACACAATATGACTACTTTGCCACCTTCGCTTAGCGGACTCGCTGATCTTCTTCCTTGTGGTAAGACTGCTCATAGCATTAGCCATCATAGCTTTGAAGCGCTCTTTGAATTCATCATTGGAGAATCTCTTCTTTGTCATGTCGCCAATCAGTTTCTTTGCCTGAGCAGAATGTTGTCTCTCATACATACCATTGGTTTCGCCGTAGTGTATCCCAGAGGCGAGTAACTTCTCCTTGACTGAAGGTATTCTATGATATGGGTTGTTAAGACCCTTCATTCTGTCTCCGTGTAATGCACCGTGATGCTCAGCAGTCATCACTTCCAAATTGCCCCAACTATTATTCAGAGTATCAAAGTCTCTGTGGTGCACTACCTCACAAGTATCGAGAGGTCTTCCCAAGAGATACTCCGCGATTAGCTTGTGTTCCCCCCTGTGATAAACTCCCTTGTTCTGATGAACGCTCCAATACTTTCTATTCTTTCCTTTTTCGCGATATTGGATCTTGTAGAAGGGCATAATTCTATCGCCTGGCTTCAATTCGCCAGCAGTCTTGTAGCTTCCGTTCCTAAGCATGACTCTGTGATGGCTTGTCAGTCTGATCTTGTCGCCGTCAGTAAATACAACTTTCACTATTCTTGCGTTCCTTCCTGTTCTTCTTGGGTGTCTTGCCATCTTCACTACGACATTATCACCAGACCAAGCGTAGACTGGAACATCGCTCCCAGCTCTGGCCAAATCGGCGATTTTCACGAAGTCTCTGCCATCAGCAACAGCAACTAGGCTATCTCCTGTGATGCATGGGTTTGTGCTTTCTATTTCGCCTAGGGCTGGCGTTGGGTTTGCTTCGTTTACGCGGTCGATGAAGATGATGCCTGGCTCTCCGCTCCTCCAGGCCATTTCGGCTATGAGGTCGAATACCTGCCTTGCGTGGAGTTTCTCGACGGTCATCTTGGTTCTCGGGTTTACCATCTCGTATTCCTGGTCGTTTTCGGCTGCCTCCATGAACTTGTCGGTTACCGCCACCGACAGGTTGAAGTTGGTCAGCTCCGCTTGGTTCTCCTTGGCTGCTATGAAGTCCAGTATGTCCGGGTGGTCTACCCGGAGGATCGCCATGCTTGCGCCACGTCTCGTACCGCCTTGTTTTATGGCTTCGGTTGCGGCGTTGAAGACCTTCATGAAGGATACGGGTCCGCTTGATACTCCCATGGTTGACTTGACGAGGTCGTTCTTGGGTCTCAGTCTTGAGAAGGAGAAACCCGTGCCACCACCACTTTTTTGGATTAGCGCGGTCAGTTTGAGCGTCTCGAATATTCCTTCCAGCGAGTCCTCGACAGGCAGTACGAAACAGGCCGACAACTGCTGCAGTTCCTTGCCGGCGTTCATCAGCGTCGGAGAATTGTGGGTGACGAAGCCTGATGCTATATACGTGTTTCCCGAGGGTACGAACAGGTCGCCCGTCTTGGCTTTTATGCGTTCCACCTTTACTATCTTTTCGAAAAGTTGGTTCTTGTGGACGCTGAGGTTTGTCAGGAAGGAACTGAACTCTGGATACTCTTGGGTATATCTTTCGAGCGTCCTGTACGACACTCTCTTGTTCCAGCATATGTTAGAAGCTACGCGTCGGTAAAGGGCGAAGTTCCTGCTACTCGACTTGTACCACTTACTGAATCTATGCCATAGATTCGGTATCCTTACGGAGTAATGACCCTTCTGGGGTATGTCAATTGCTGTCTTCTTTCTTGATATGAATCCAACGTTCTGCTTCCAAAGGATTACATCTTCATAGTTGGGGATGGTTATTCTGTAACCTTTACTCAGTTTCCCGAAAGATGATCTGTATTTTCCCTTCGCTTTTGTAGAATTTATGCCCAGGCCTAGAAGAAGAAGCTGCAATTGGCTGGCCAGTTTCTCGGAGCAGGTGAACAACTCTATGATTCTTTTCGATCGAGATATAGATGCATCTGCTTCAAACAATCCTCTAAGGAAAGAACACACCATTTCTCGATTTGAATCGAGTATCTTCTGAGGAACTGAAAGTTCTTCTTTCCCGAATCCGTTTTTGCAAAATGATTGCGCCAAGTTCACTGAACTCAGAGAGAATTCTACGCCACCTTTGGCCTTCGAACATGTCGCATTGACCCCAAATTGCTCTTGCGCGATCCTAGTGAAGTGCTCGATTAGATCTAGTGAATCGTTGTCAATAAAGCATCTGATCCTTCTTTGATCGACAGCACCATCGCCATAGACGTAACCAGCAAACTCGGCTATATCGCGAGTCAGATAGGACGGAAAGCTGGTCTTGGAAGGTGGTCTCCCACGCACATTCTTTGCGGCTGAAGCGTCCAATTCCGCGACTTTTGAAGAACGTAGGAAATCTCTCTGCAGTACGAGGTAATCATCCCTTCCAATATCCTTTAGTTGTCTCCAAGCATATTCTCCATCTGAATCAATTACTCTAAAGAAGTGTTCAGGTGTGGACACTATTGAGTGCCCGCCAACAGTCGTTATCTTCCATGCATCTTTCAGCCCATTACTGTAGAATTTCTGAATGGAAGAAGTACCATTGTCAGTAGAGACATTCAACGGCAGCTGGTGGTTTCCTATTCGTTCCAATGTCAAGAGCCCTTCGTCTGTGGGTATGAGTGTATCGACTGCGATGCAATTTGGAATGAATTCTAGTTTGCTCATGGCTTCATAGAACTTGTCTTCGATCTTCTTTGTGTCGGCTTGTGGGTTGTATTTGGTTTCTGCTTGGGCTACGTTGTGGGCTACTCTTCTGAACATGCCTTCTGGTGTCTCGATTACTTTTCCGGTGTCGTCCTTGCTTAGGTATCTTTTTTCCAGTACTTTCATGGCGTTCTTGGTTAGTTTGAGTTCGGTTGGCGTGCTGGTTGATTGGTCTTCGGTCATTTGTTTTGGCCCCCTCTTACAGGTTACTCATGGGTGTGGGAGGTCGGAATATGATCTTGTTCTTCTCTGGGAGATACTGATATTGTGGTGCATGGATAAGAAGATTTTTCTCATCTCCCAAGAAGTGTGTTGCTTCGTTCCGACAAATAAATTCATAAGTCTCCTCAATGCTCTCATTTGCATCAAGTAAATAGATAGACGTGGATAAAGAGGAGAGGTTTGCTGTTGAAGATAACTTGGTTGAGCCATTCCTGCTTTGAGTTCAAGTTGCCGAGTAAGACGATATTGGTTGACCCGTTCTTTTCGGGCAATAGCCTTGCGCCATCGTATAATGGGAAGCCAGACTTGGTTTTCGTTACTCACAGTCACTTTGACCATGCTGATGCTAAGAAGTTCGATTGCACCGTCGTCTGTCCCTCGACCTGCAAGTTCAAGAAGACTCTGATCATGAAGGTTGGGGACAAGAGGAATGTTGAGGGAGTCGACGTTGAGATGATTTCGGCGAGCCACCACCAAGATTCTTATCCAACTGGCTACATTTTTGAGCTGGAGGGTAAGAGGATTGCCCACTTGGGGGATACCTATATTGATGGCGTCAAGAAGTTGCCCAATATTGATCTTCTGCTGCTCCCTATCGGTGGATTCTTCACTATGACCATTGACGAAGCTGTGAAGGCTTTGGAGATTATCTCTCCGAAGCTCGCGATACCGATGCATTACAACACGTTGCCCCAGATCAAGGCCGATCCCAGCGACTTCAAACAGAAGGCAGAAAAGAAGGGATTCAAAGTCAGGGTTCTCAAAATAGGCGAGACGATAGAATACTGAAAAAGGGTGATGTGGGGGTCCGGTGGAGTCTCGCTAGAAAGTCTCAAGGTATCTTGCTCGTTCCCATTCGGTTATCGTCATTGGATCCCATGTGGGGTATTCCCTGCAGTACTCGTTCCATTCCTTTTTCTTTGCTTCGATGTACCTCCCAGCAGCTTCGTGACCAAGTACATTGAGGATGAGTGGATCGTGTTCCATCTCTGTGATGGCTTCGCCTAGGGTTCCTGGTATGTGGTCGTATTTGCCTATTTGCTCGAATGTGTTCTCGGTGCAGGGTTCGCCTGCCTCGATTCCCTCTTCTATTCCTTGGAGTCCTGCTGTGAGTATGCATGCTTTGACCAGGTATGGGTTGCATTTTGGGTCAGGCATTCTGACTTCTACCCGGGCGGCCTTCCTGCTGTTGAAGTAGGGCACTCGTACCAGAGCAGACCTGTTGATGAACCCCCATGCTAGGTACACGGGTGCCTCGTATCCCGGTACAAGTCTCTTGTAAGAGTTCACGGTTGGTGCTGCGAGTGCAGCCATCCCCTTTGCATGCGTGAGTACGCCGGCTATGAATTGCCTTGCAGTTTTTGACAGCCTTTCCTTGTCGTCGTAGAAGATGTTCGTCCCGTCCTTTGCTCCTCTGAGGGACATGTGCATGTGCATGCCTGAGCCGTTGATTCCGACGAAGGGTTTGGGCATGTAGGTGACCTTAATCCCTTGGTGGGCGACGATGTTGCTTGCGACATACCTGAACGTCATGACGTTATCAGCGGTCGTCAATGCATCATTATAGCGGAGGGAGATCTCGTATTGGCCAGTGGCAACTTCATGGTGGAGGTACTCCCCCTGTAATCCAAGTTTGCTCATGGCCTCTAGGATGTCTCTTCTCAGGTGCGCACCGCCGTCGATTGGGGGAGGGGAGAAGTAGCCTACTTGGTCCAGGGGCTTGCCGTCGCGCAGCATGAAGAACTCCATCTCGGCGCTCGTGAGATAGTCGTAACCCGTTTCCTTGGCTTTGGCGACAGCCTTCTTCAGGATGTACCTTGGGCTTGTCTCCAGCTCCTTTTCGGCCCTGAACCCCTCGACCGTGTCGCTGGGGTTGTAGATGTCGCATAGCGCTCGCCCGGCTTCAGTCGAGTTCCATGGTACGTTGAAGTAGCTCTCCATCAATGGTTTGAGAAGTATGTCGCTCCTCTCTATCGGGGCAAGTCCAACAGATGAGCCGTCGACACCTTTTCCTATCTCAAGGGCTTCCTTGAATCGCGAGAACTCAAGATCGATTGACTTTAGCTCGCCCAGAAGTGTGGTGAATTGCAGCTCAACAATAAGCGGATTCTTACCTGAATTCGAAAACTTCTTCATAATCTGCTCCCCGATGGGTAAATTCATCAACGCACTAAATCATGCGCTATACAGATATATACCTTATCGCATGATATGTATACAAAATAGAGGAAAGAGACTTAAAAAGCGGACAAATGTATGGCGCAACTCCTCTCTGGTAGGTAGGGACTCTACAGATGTACATCACATTCTATTATCGCATTCCAATCCTTCAATGCGAGGCGGCCGGAGCGGTAGTTGCCGGTACGTTGTCTTGAAAGGAGGGTTTAGACACGGGGAAGAAACTTGGGAGGGAAGTTGGGGAGATTCATGAGCTTGGACTCAAGAGGACCAAAGAAGATTCCAAGAGGGAGATCGGGGCAGGGAATGAGACCTCAGAGAGGACAATCGACCTCGACGAGATAGACAGTAAGATCGTATCAGCGTATCTGAGGGACTCTCGCCTTGCCAGTAGAGAAGTTGCAAAAGCTGCAGGGGTATCGGCTGCTACCGTCATCGCAAGAACTCGCCGCTTGGAAGATCAAGGAGTCATCAAAGGCTATTCAGCAATCATCGATCACGAGAGAATAGGCTATCAGTTAACAGTAGTGACCGAGGTCACAGCCTCGCAAGGAAAACTCGTGGAAATAGAGAAGGAGGCCGCTCGCCTGCCCAACGTATGCGCCGTATATGACGTCACTGGAGCAACAGACTTCATGATAGTTGCCAAGTTCAGAAATAGACAGGAACTCAGTGGCTTCACAAAGAGGCTGCTTTCAATGCCCTATGTGGAAAGAACCAATACCCATGTGGTTCTGACAACGGTGAAGGAGGACTTCAGGTTTCCACTTCTTCAAGGAAGACAGTCTACCGCTTATCCCGTTCAATCGATATTAAGCGAAACCAGAGCCTGACGCTCAGATGCCTTGTGAAACCTGATAGTGGGCGGCGGCAAGAAAGGCAATCGATATAACTGGGAAACTCCCAACATTCCCAGTTGATGATGTAGCTAGAAATCAAGAGTCGCAAAGGATTTCAAGGGTGAAATCGCTTGAGAAGTAGAACCTTCACAATAGCCTTCACAGCATTGTTCCTAGTTGCCGCAGCTGGAGGCTCCATGGTTCTGATATTAAACGGCTATCAGTCGTACTACAACTACACTAATCCGTACTCCTATGTTCCCTCGCGCCCTGCTTCTTCAATAGCTGGCATGGGCATGACCCCGATCGCCAACCACACGATCATATTTCTCCTGGATGGCGTGAGAGCGGATACTTTCTACAACACAAACAAGCCCATCATCGATGGGTACCACGATTGGGCGAACTGGACAGATGTCCAATGCTCAACACTGCTCAGCGTGAGTAAGACTGGTTACTGCGTGATCACATCAGGATGCAATTCGTCCGAAAGTGCAGTCATCACCAATGACTATGCTGGGCTCTTCAAAGGCGACAGTCTCTGGAATGTCACTACCCGGCACTCTGGCACCACCGCCGTAGTGGGCAGCAGCTGGTGGTATGATCTGTTCAACCCGTACCTAAACTACTCCGTCGTGTTCACGGAATCGTCGCCCGGCAAGCCAACAGTAGCGGTGAACGTGACCAACAAGGGACCTCCAATCCAGACGCCGCTGCCCGACTATAGGGATTTCCTGGTCTCACAGTACGCGCAGTCGATCGTTGCGAGATATGAGCCCACATTTATGGTTGTCCACTTTTCCGATACCGATGAAGCTGCGCATGCAAACGGTTCGCTGAGCGAGTCCTATGTGAATGCCCTGAGAAGCGAAGACGCTTACATCGGGCAAGTGCTGAGCAAATACCAGGCCGCAGGAATACTGGCTTCGACCTTGGTCATAGTATTGGCAGACCACGGACACGTGGACATAGGAGGGCACGGTGGGATTGAACCAGAAGTACTTCACATCCCCCTTTTACTCAGGGGACCTGGCGTTATCCCAGGGACGTATGCGGTGCATCAGCATCAGAACACCGTAGCCCCGACGGTCTCAGCCCTGATGGGGTGGGAAGTTCCCTCAGACGCCTCAGGCACAGTCCTTTTCGGATGCCTGAACCTTACAACAGCTCAAGCGGCGATATACAGGATTAACCTTGCCTCAATACGCCTTGCTCAAGCACAGAGCCAACTTTCGAAGATGGGGTATTTGACGGGTCACCAACCCCAAGTCGCCATCGCGAGCAAGTATCTTGACAACGCCAAGGGCAACTTTACGGCAGCCAACTACGCGGCGGCAACGAGCAACGCTATCGCGTCTGAGACTGTCTCAAGGTTTGAGCTCGCGTCATCATGGGCTTCAAAGGAAACCGAAGAGATCACGGGAAGGCTGCTTGTTTTCGTCGTTGCCATCTTTGCTGTAGCTGTTGTGTTATCTTACCTGTTACACCGGTACCGTGGCAAGATAAGCAGCGCACTTGTACGTGAAAGAGATTTCCTTGGTGTGGCGGTGGCTTCAGTGATCTTCTACTTCGCTTTTCTAGCGATTACAACTATGTTTACTGGGATCAAATTCTCGGCCAGCTTCTTCCCAGACTCCGCTATCGCGTTTATCTTGGCCGTATTCATACCGAATGCGCTGGCATTGATCCCTGCAGGAATCCTATTTGTCGGGCTCTTCTCGTACGTGAGTCGCAAGTCAAAGACGACGGATGCCACTTCGGTCACATACGCATCTCTGTTCTTGGTCATGACGACCGTGGTCTATGTGTCAATGGTTGCGGCAGTGGTTGTCGTGAACACTTCAGGTGTTCCTTGGTACGCTTCTGATGTAGTTCTATGCTTGGAGTTCTTCTACCTCGTCATATCTAGCATAGCGTTTGCGATATTCGGCGTCGTCTCATTCATGGTTGGTGTGGCGTTGAGGAGGATGCTGGGCTTCGGTAAAAACGCTCGGAAGGGAAGTTGAGAGCGAGCTAAGCGGCTGAAATCAGCATCGATCATCCATACCCCTTTTCTTTGAAGCATCAGTCGGCAGAACACAGACCTGGACCCCCCCACTTAAGCCTCTGAACTTTCAAGCTGCTGAATACGGAATGCTGTTATATAATAGATCCGCATAGACATGTTCACCTGTGTAAGAAGTGAGCTTGGGAGATACTGTGATGAATAGTAAATCGCTATGCGTCTCAGCATTATTGTTTCTGATCTTGGTCGCTGGGATAACTGTTACACTTTCAAGCGGAGCAGATTATACTCATATTGGTGTCAGGAACATGGATACGGCTGACTACAAGTTGTGCCACACAGGCGACCCAGATAGCAGGGCTTCTTTCTACTTCTATAATGTGATCGGAACAATGGTTTCGATCAACTCAACTTTGTACTTCCCTAATGGAACGACGGTTCGCACACACATGGATGGCAATGTTTCCCGAGGCACAGGGTTTTTGTTCGTCTATATAATCGTAGCTGGCTTGAAGGCAGGAGATCCGATTGTAAACAGTTCTCTCGCACCCACGATCAACGAGACTATACCCTTGGGTTTTGCAGGGGCCACAAGGTTGATCAACCACCTAAGAATGTCCCCAGCCGGAGTTCCCAGTGACCTCTACTGGGACGAACTCACTGGAATTGCAGTCAAGGTCAACCTCAATTTGGGTGGCGGTGAATGGGAGAACATCACTTTGACAGCCACGAGCTTGTGGCATTCGCCAGTCTTCGCGTATGACCCCACGATGCTCTACCTGTCCTATGGAGCGATTGCGGTGTCACTTGTAGCTGTCGCGGTCCTCTTGTGGCTGCGCGGCAGAAGGCAGAAACCTGTGAAGAAGTAGCACCTGCTTAGGCCGCCCTCCAAAGAAAGAGAGAAAAGAAAGAGCATTTGGCGGCGATTCCGATGACTTCAATACATCTCCAGTGCTTTGCGGACTTGGTCAGTGCTCTGCCGACGCCGAGACGGGGATGAAGCGGAAGGGTGTCGATGAACTCGTGATGTACCTGCATGATGCGGTAGAACCCTAGATCTGCGCGGAGTACGACAGTATGCTGACGGATATCTACCTGTGCCTACGCAGGTTGAAACCAAAAGTGAGACCTAGCCGAGCATTCGTCCCGAACCGTTTGGTTCTGTCATGTTTGGGCTATCTCTTCGGAAACTATTATTATGTGGGCTCCTACTGAGCTCAGAGAGCTGCCTTCCGCCTGTTGGTCATGGCGATGGCGTTGGTCGTGTTTCCACTTTGAAGATCGTTCACAGAAATCTGAAGAAGGGAATACTTGTTCTGAAGCCTGAGAACCTAGATGACCTCTGGATCCTCTACAACGTCATTTTGCCGGGGGACCGGGTATACGCCAAAAGCCAAAGACGCGTAAAGGCTCGAGATGACACCCTACGGCAAGATTCTGGTGAGCGAGTAACCTTGCACTTGGGTGTCCAAGTTGAGGATGTCTATTATGATCCCAACTTCAATAGGCTTCGAGTCAAAGGCACAATAGTGGAGGGTCCAGAAGACCTAATCAAGATAAGGTCCTATCACACGCTCAACGTTGAGTTGAACCTGGAAGTCAAAATCATAAAAGAACTATGGCCAGATTACCTGATTAAGAGAATTGGGGAGTCGCTTGGTAGCGAGAACAGACCCCGCGTTCTCGTGGTGGCAATCGAAGAGGGAGACGCTTGCATAGCGAAGGTGGGGGATTATGGAATAGATGTTGTGGCAAACATATCCATGAACATACCGGGAAAACAGGATGAGACGAAGCAGAGAGACATGGTGCTCCAAAGATTCTTCGCAGACGTGTACACAACCGTCAAGCGAAGCCTCAGCGATAAGAAAATAAGAAGCATCGTAATCGCAGGTCCTGGTTTCACTAAGGAAAGGCTTCTCTCCTATTTCGAGAGAGACAAAGAAATCTCCAGGCTATGCTCCTTGGAGAATGTCAGCAACGGCGGTAGGGCGGGGGTAAGCGAGGTCATCAAGCGGGGCGCTCTCAGCAAGGTCCTCGAGGAAATACGGATAGTCGAAGAATCAAGCCTAATGGAAGAGCTGCTCCGGCGCCTGGGTAAGGACGAGAAGACCGCTGTTTACGGAAGAGGGGAAGTTGAGAAGGCGACGGAGTTTGGCGCCGTCCAAACACTGCTCATAACTGACAGGTTCCTAAGGGGCGCCTCAGCTGAGGAAAGGACCAAACTCGATTTGCTTCTTAGGACAGTAGAAAAGGCACGAGGACGGGTAGTGATCCTGAGCGCTGAGAGTGAGGCAGGGGAACAGCTTTCATCATTGGGCGAAATAGCTGCACTTTTGCGCTTCAAGATTGGCTAGTCACGGCGCCCCAAGGCGTCAAGCAGCGAAGGAAAAATATGGGGAGAGGGCGGCAAAATAGGTCAGTGCTACTTTTTCTGGACCCCTTGAAACGTGCCTACCTTCACTCTATTCGACTTATCTCCCCTTTGGTTCATCTTTTTCTGGTTCACTTTTCGCTACTACTCTGCTTCGACTTCCTCTGCTTCTTCTTCAGCTACAGGATTCGAGGCACATTCTTTGCACAGCACCTTCTTGGCTGAGACTTCTCCAGCGCAATCGCTGCAAACGATTGTTCCGCAAGAGTAGCACGCGCGAACGCCTATCTTGGTTCCACAAAACTCGCAGGCTAGTCGACCCATTGGTTAACCAACCCCCTAACTAGAACATACCTTCAGATAGAAATAAAAAACTTTGCCCAATGTACTCATCTTAGGAGAAGTATGTTGCGACTTCACCGCGGCTGGCTCGATTGTTCGAAGTGCTCCTCTATTTCTGTTAGGATCGGTCTGGCATCCAAACCTTTGAAACCGATTCTTCTGGCAAGTTCCTCGACGTCATATTTCTGCCCGCTGGACCAGAGTTCCGCCAGGAATCTTCCCGCCTCTGGATTCTTGAACCAGGTTTTGCCGTATCTCTCGATTATCTTTGATCTCAGTTGGGCTTCGAATATCCATGCTCTTAGGTACTGAGTTGAATAGAACCCGTCGTCGAGGTCAGTTAGGTAATGCGCTTCAGGGTGCCTGAATTTCAGTGCTTGCTCAAGCGTCTCTCTGTAGACCTTACCCATACCCCCTATTTCTTGACCGCCATGTAGCAGCAACTCGTACTTCAGTTTGGCCGCATACCTTCTCAGAAAGTACATCTTGTAGAGGTAGGCAAAGTCCAGGTAGCTGTCTAGTTCCCGTAACCCGATATTCTCCTTTAGCCATGCGGTGTTAAGAGATAGGTACTCCATTAGAAATGCGTAAGTCTCCGTCACAGAAGCGTCCCCGAGCCGCTTGTACTCTACAGGTAGCAAGGGATCAACCGAGGCGTGGTGAACGGTGTGACCAGCCTCATGAAGCATTGCCGCATAGTCATCTTGACCTCCCTTTGGCAAGAACACAAGTCTCACATCGTCAGGCACCTTGATGACCGCTGTGAACGCTCTGGGATCCTTTCTTGGTCTCTTCTCCATGTCAATCATAATGTTCTTGTGCTGCGATATTATGAAGCCCATTCCTCTAAGTGTCTTATCGAGGATCCCTAGGGCTCTTTCCTCTTTGAAGTAAGAGTCAAACTGCTTGGCTCGAAATACATATGTAGCATCGTGTTTCTCGGCTTCGCCGAGCTCTACTCCCACAACCTGCTTCAATTTCTCGCCCATCTTTTCAACCCAAAGGGAATCGGTTTTCTGAACAAAGGACGTCATTGCATTGTCAAGTTCTTCGAAGTTGATACTCTTTGTATCGCGATACAATTCGAGGTAGTTTTTGTATCCGAGTTCTCTGGACATGCCGTGAAGCTTCTCCATTCGCTCTCGTAGAACAGGTTCCAGCTTTTCCTCTATTGCCTTGTTCCTGGCGTCGAAGATCTTTGCCCGCTTTGTCCTGTTGTCTTCGTTGAAGTACATTACTTCTGCGAGTCGAAAGGGGATCTCTTCCCCATCAACCTTGATGACCTCCTTCGCCGCGGTCGTGTATGATATGTCAGTCAACTCTTTTACATGCTGGGACAGCAACTCATGAGTCACGAAGCCCTGAAGGTAGCGCAGCTTTCTATCTTCCTCTCTCCCTTTTCCTTTCTTGGACCTGAGCTGCCTGATCTCCAGTATTTTCCTCTTGTCGAACAAGTGGCCGTACTTCTCATAGATGCCGGAAAGGTTCAATTCATCTTTTTGACCAGACCAATTGAGATAATACTCCAGCTCGGAATCTTGGCTAAAGCCGTCGACGTCACTTCTGAATCTCTCAAGGTTAAGCAAGTTCCACCCCATCCCTGTCACAAGAATCTATAGATGTCTTATGCGGAATACAAATAAAAGCCTATTCGGCCGCCTCGCGTGCCTTCCATCAAGAATACTGATATAAACATGGACACCATTATTGTAGTTGAGGGAAGCAGGCTGGATTCAAGCAGACCTGTTGTTGAAAAGTCGCTGTGAGGAGTTGCTTTGACAAGCCCTGGCGAGGAATCCTACATCAAGATCATTGTCGCTGGAGAGGCCGACGTGGGAAAAACCGCCCTAGTGAACAGGTACTCTACCGGAAGGTTTGATATCCCAGAGACAATCGGAATAGGTTTCTCCTCGAAGGCCGAGAAGACGGCTGAGCTGGGAAAATTCAAGTTCTCCATACTGGATATGGCAGGAGAGGAACGTTTTCGCTTCATATTGCCAGAAGTTTGTAGGGGAGCAAAGGCAGTCATGCTACTCTTCGATCTATCCAACCCCAAGAGCTTCAAGAACTTGGGCGAGTGGGTTGACCTGATTAGAGAATGCCTTGAAAATGCTCCTATTCTGCTCATCGGGTCAAAATCAGATCTTGACAGCAAGGTTCCAGAGAAACAGATCAAAGACTTCGTAAATCAGAAGAAGTTGAGCGGCTACATGAAGGTGTCAGCAAAAATGAACACGAACGTTGATACGGCCTTTCGTCAGATAACAGAGCTGATAAAAAAAGGAGCCCGCTAGTGAGTATTAGTTAGGCGTTCTACACATCTCCAGAGATCGGAAAGTGGATAAAACACCTTCCCCCAAGTTCCGGTTGAGATAACATAGTTAGCAGGGAAGCGCTGGCAGTTGAAGCCTCGTGAGAGACTGATTACAGTTCTTGAGAAACATGAGCCAGATTGCATCCCCATTGTGCTTCAATCAATAATCTCCTCAAACGTCTCGAACGAGCTGATGAGGATTACTTCGAGAAGCCGTGCCCGGGACTCATCCAGTGTTGACGGGGGAATCACCTTTCAAAAGGTCAGGGAGTTCTCGGACAGGATTGCAAGGGTGAATCCTTCAAACTGGAAGAAAGAGTTTGAGAAGATAGCAAACTCGGCATCAAGGGCTCCCATTGACGTCAATGTTTATGCGAGGCTCGGAGTTGACGGTTTTTTCTACCCTAGTACGCCTGGGCAAATAAGAATTCTGGATCAGAAGCATTTTGTCAACGAATTCGGCTCCACCTGGGAATTCGGAGACGCAAATGGAGAACTCATCAACTGGTACAAAGACGGATGCCTCAAAACACCTGAACAAAGAGACCGATGGCCACTACCCAAACCAGAGGCGGAACGCGTCAGAAGCTACCAAGAGGCACTCAAGATATATGGAGAAAGAGTCTACCCGATCGGATTCGTGGTCGGCATATTTGAATTGACATGGCAATCTATGGGCTTCACCGAATTCGCCCGCAACTTGAAAACTAATGCTAGCTTCGTACATAGAGTATATGAGGAGCATGCAAAGTTCGCTGAGGAGTTGGCCAAACTCTTCTTAGATGCTGGAGCTGAGATCATAGGTATAGGTGATGACGTAGCCTACAAGAACAATCTAATGGTTTCACCGAAAATGTGGTCAGAGTTCGTCCAGCCACTTGCGTCGAGAATAGTGAACACTATCCATAAGCGTGGCGGGCTGGTGTTCATGCACTCCGACGGATACATTACACCCCTAATAGATCTGATCATTAGAACTGGATATGACGGAATCCAAAGCCTAGAGCCGCTGGCAGGAGTAAGATTGGCTGAGGTCAAGGAGAAATACGGGGACAGGATTGCTTTGATCGGTGGTATTGACACATCTCAGTTACTTCCGTTTGGTACTGAGAAGGATGTGGAAAAAGCAGTAAGGGATGCTATCAAGGCGGCGGGGATGAAAGGTGGCTATGGAATTGGGCCCTGCACGGAAATCCACTGGAAGTGCAGACCTCAGAACGTCGTGGCAATGGTGAAGTACGCCAGAAAATACGGCAATTACCCACTCCAAGTCGGTGGCTCAGACCCTAGCTAAGTTTGCGAACCCGAACACAGCGACGACCGACTAGAAGCTGGGAGAGAATTTGGCCGGGACAGTGATCATCGTCACGCCAAGTCTTTGACAACTTGCCTGACGGTGTCGGTGAATATCTTGACTTCTTTGAGTGTGTTATAGAAATAAAGAGATGCTCTTGCCGATCCCTCTAACCCATGGGCGTTAAACCAGCTGTGTACGCAGTGCCTTCCTGACCTTATCATGATGTTCGCCACTTCATCGAGGATCATTGCGACATCATGGGGATTCATACCCTTAACATTGAAGCTGAATATTCCTCTTCTAAGACTCGGTTCATGTGGACCGATTAGGGTGAGCTTGTCTACGTCCGCAAGTTGTTGTGTCATTGCTCGGTTGAGATTCACTTCATGCTGCTCTATTTCCTCTAAACCCACTGCCGCAAGATACTCTGCGGCGGCGCCTGCCCCAATTATGCCCGCGTAGTTCTGGAGCCCAGCCTCGAATCTCTCTGGTGGCTCAAGCAGAGTGTAGGAATCGTAGTGCGTGTCAGAGACGGTGTCTCCCCCCGTTATGAAGGGCCTAAGCTTCTCCAACTCATCACGCTTTCCGTAGAGGACGCCGATCCCGCTCGGGCCGCACATTTTGTGGATTGAGAAAGCGAAAAAGTCAACATCCAGATCTCTGACATCGATCTTCATGTGAGGGGCGCTCTGCGCCCCATCAAGCATCACCAGCGCGCCGCGCTCATGCGACTCTTCAATGATAGCCTTTGCCGGTATAGTCACTCCGCACAGGTTTGACGTGTGAACCATTGAGACTAGCTTCACGCTTCGATTCATAGCTTTCTCGAATTCACTCATATTGAAAGTCGTGTCATCATTTGACCTGACAGCAACATGCTTGGTTCCGATTCTTTCAGACAAAACAAGCCACGGGACAAGGTTCGAGTTGTGCTCATAATCCGTCGTTACAACAGTGTCGCCGCTCTTAAGAGCTAGAGAATTCGCGACAAGGTTGATCGCCTCAGTACAATTCTTGGTGAAGATAACTTCGTCACTTCGCTCAGCGCCGATGATGCGACTAATCTTCTCACGAGCTTCGTCGCAAAGCCTTGTGACCTTCAACCCGAATTTGTGTAAGCTTCGACCTCCGCAGGCAGGATAATTCTCATAGTATTCATTCATGGCTTCGACTACCTGTCTCGGTCGAAGGGTCATACAGGCATTATCGAAGTATATCGGCAGCTTGCCGCTGATGGGCTTGCTAAGCACAGGGAAGTCTTCTCTTATCCTCTCGACATCCAACTCTTGCTCTGACCTCCTAGTGTTAAAGCTCCACATGAACTCAGTCTCATGCGCTTCAGCTTTTCCTCAGAACCGCCGCTGACAATACTCTGTTCACTAGCTGCAGAGTCTTGACTGCGTCGTCGCGGTCCTTGGCACGCCTTATGATTATCTTTCCTTCCTTGAATACGTGAATCCTCTTATCTTCGTACTCAATTATCGCGTAGCCCATCTCACTTGAGCAGCGGACCCTCGAGAAGTCCTTGCTCATCTTCAATACCTCGCACAGCTTAACCCCGTCAAAATACGCTTCCTTTCTCTCGACTCCAGCCTCGGTCTTGAGAATTGATTCGAGTGTTACCTTGCCATCTTCGGTGCAAGGATTCACTTCGATCATTTGCCTCTCCGCATGCTTATCATCGCTAGCGGCGACGGGCATCTAAGATACCACCAAGCCTTCAGCTAATAGTGACAATGCTTTGTCTTCTACGCTTATGACTCTGACGGTGCGATAGGTGACATTGCTCGCAGCTTCTTGACAATGTCAGGAAGATTCTTTAGTATGACGTCGACGTCACTGTCCGTGTTTGACTTGCCCAGACTGAATTGGAGGGAGCCGTGTGCTTCCTCGTGCGCGCATCCTATGCCGATAAGCACGTGGGAAGGTTCAAGTTTCTTAGATGTGCATGCCGAGCCAGACGATAGTGATACCCCCAGCATGTCGAGGTTTAGAATCATCGACTCTCCTTCAACGTAGCTGAACCTTATGTTTGCGTTATTTGGGACTCTCTTGGTTGGATGTCCATTCAAAAATGCGTGATCAACGCTTTCCAATAGTCCTTTTATTAGCTTGTCCCTTAACTTCGTAAGCCTTTTTCCTTCATCCTTCATTTCGTTCTTCGCCAATTCGGCTGCCTTTCCTATGCCGACGATACCCGGCACATTTTCAGTTCCTGATCTCATCCCCATCTCCTGTCCCCCACCCTGGATGATCGGCTGAATTCTCACATCCTCGCCCACGTAGAGGACGCCCATACCCTTGGGACCATACATGTCGTTGGATGATATTGTCATCAAGTCAATCTGCTCCGCCTTGACGTTGATGGGGATTTTTCCAGCGGCGGCCACAGCATCAACGTGTAGCGGCACACCCTTGTCGGCAGCTATCTCGCCTATTTCGGCGATTGGCTGTATCGTCCCTATCTCCCCATTTGCGTAAGCCAAGGTTATGAGAACAGTCTTGGCCGTTATAGATGATTTCAGTTTGCCCACGTCAACCAGACCGTACTCGTCCACTGGGGCATAAGTTATCTTGAACCCCTCTTTCTCAAGCGATTTCAGAGTGTTGAGAATCGACATGTGCTCAATCGGCGTTGAAACTATGTGGTTACCTTTGTCCTTGTTCTTGGAGGCCACGCCCTTGATAGCCAAGTTGTTCGATTCAGTTCCCCCCGAGGTAAAGACTATTTCTCTAGGGTTCTCGGCGCCTATCAGTTGAACGAGCTGCCCCCTGGCAGTCTCGACGGCGCTCTTGGCCTCCATTCCAGCGCTGTGAACCGATGATGGATTACCGTACTTGTCCGTGAAATATGGCAGCATCTCCTTCAAGACCCGGGGGTCTACCGGGGATCCTGCTACATGATCCATATAGATTCTTTTTGCGTTTTGCCCACTCACTTCTCCGCACCTCTCCTAGACGACAATATTAGAATCAAACCAAATAAAGTTCGTGATGACTATGTTCAATAGTCATCACTAATCTGAACTTAACTGTTGCTTTGATAGTTCCTTCGTCAAAGACTCCTAGAACCACATTGTGCCATCTGCCTCAAGCACGACGTCGTTGAGCGTGGCTGCGCCGACAACTTGACCTGCGGGTATGAATGCACCCTTTGGATCCAGGCCAAACAACGCGCAACTCTGTCCACAAATCATTAGTTTAACCCCCGCCTTCGTGGCGTCGTCCATGACTTGTTTCAATGTGGGGAAGCTGCCGACCTTGATTTTCTCGGCTTCGCCTTTCTTCACTACCAAGACTCCTTTGCCCAAGAAGTATACTGTCGCGTCCAAACCCATTGCCTTGGCTGTCTGCGCAAGTATGAATGGTGAGTATAGTCTCTCTGGGGTATCTGGGCCGCTTGTCTGAACGTAGAGCAACGATTTCTTCTTTTCAGTTTCCCTCTTAGTTGTTGTTTTATTCTTTGCCACTGCTTAATCACCTCACTTCTTTTTCCGTATGAGGAATCGAAGTTTGCCGTCATCAGACTTGGTAAATGAGATTATCTCTTGGTCGGTTCTTTTTGCCCACCGAGTTATGTCTTCTTCAGCGGCGGGGTCGTCCGCAAGGACCTCCAGAACCTGTCCGACCCTCATCTTGTCGGTCTCCTCTCTTGTGCGATACACCGGAATTGGGCAGTAGAACCCGACCAGATCCAGGGTCTTGTCAGGTTTCGGCATAGGCGCCTTTTTCGTTGGGTTCACCCTCTTCTCATCTCCTCACTATTTCTCATAACGGGAGGTTTTTTGGCAAATCACACCACACTGACAGGGATAACGTTTGACTCTATTTACACTTATGTTTGTTCTAAGAGTACCGAGTTAAAAATCTGAGACTAAACCATGGCTGCTCGAATAGTGCCGAGGTTAGAAAAAGCCGGCTTGGAGCGCTACGCTCGAGCGCTCCTCCATGTCGTGCCCACACCGATTTCAGGGGCGTTTCTGAAGTCTATTCTCTTTCCAGTATTACTGCCGCTCCCTGCCCGCCGCCGCAGCATGCGGTTGCCAATCCATATTGTGCCTTCTGTGCTCTTAGCATTCGGGCAGTGGTTCCTACGAGTCTTGCACCTGTCGCCCCAAGTGGATGTCCTATCGCTACGGCTCCTCCCTTTACATTCACCTTTTTAGGATCAATTTTGAGTTTGTCCATGGCGTAAAGGACGACGACTGCAAATGCCTCGTTGATCTCCCAGAAATCAATATCGCTTGCTTTGAGCCCGGCTTGCCTGAGGGCTTTCTGGCTTGCAGGGACATTCCCCTTTCCCATAATGTACGGCTCTACACCCGCCCAGCCCATTGATTTCACCGCGGCCATTGGCTTTATTCCATACTCATCAGCCTTCTCCCGAGACATCAAGAGTACAGCAGAAGCGCCTGCATTGAGCGGTGACGAGTTGCCTGCAGTTATCAGGCCAGTCTTCGGCTTGAATACAGGAGGCAGCTGCCTCAGTTGGTCAATCGTTGTGTCAGGACGAACGCTCAAGTCATGATCAACAACCTCGGTCGACCCGTCTGCCTCCTTTACTTCGATTGGCATAAGTTCGTCTTTGAAGTAACCCTCCTTGATCGCCTTCGCAGCTTTCTGATGGGACTCCAAGGAGAATTGATCCATCTCTTCCCGAGTGAATTTTCTTTCTGCCACTGCCAACCTTTCCGCCGTCTGCCCCATGACGAAACCTGTCTGCATATCGTACTCCTTTTGCTTTAACACACTCAGGTTAGGTATGAAGTGTGGATTGTCCTGCATTGGGACGTGCGTCAAGTGCTCCATTCCCCCCGCTATCACTATGTCAGAATTGCCTGTTTGGATCTCCATTGTACCTATCTGCACCGCACTCAGCGACGAGCCACACTGGCGATCCATCTGTATAGATGGTACGTGTACTGATAGTCCTGCTAAGACCGAGATTAGCCTTCCTGCATAAGTCCAGTTTTCTCCCACTCCAAGCGCGCAGCCAACGATGAGGTCTCCGATCTCCTCCTGGTTTATCTTGTTCCTCTCAACAATAGTCTTCACCAAGCGAGAGAGCATCTCATCCATTCGAAAATGGTTGAACTTATCCTTCTCTGGCTCCTTTGGTCGGGACCTTGAGAAGGGTGTCCTCAGATAGTCAGCTATTATGACTTCTTTCATTCTCATCCTACCCTCTTGATTTGTTGCACTACAATGCTTGAACTAGATAGCAAGCTATTTCCTAGATAAATCTGATCTTTCCTGTCTTGCGATAATCGCTATCATGCTGCTTGGGCCTATCATTTAGCCTGCCTAGAATCGGAAACGATTTTAATAACATATTCACTCATTCTAATTGCGGTCCTAGCAAAAATGATGCAATTCATGGTAGTCGAGCGCTATGGTAGAGATGGAAAAGAAGATCCGAAAGTTTACAAGAGACACTTGGATTAGAATCCAACCCTACATCTTCATCATCCTGATGATCTCTGTCGTTGCAGTCATATTGCTTTTCGGCGCTGCAGCCCAAACGGTATCAGCCATCTTCATCGCAATAACACTCATAACATACGCGCTGATTGCGACAGAGAAAATGCACAGGACGCTGGCCTCCTTAGGCGGGGCAATATCGACCTTGATTGCCTTGAAGATAACTGGCAAGATGCCTGACCTCATGGATGTCATAAGCGGTTCATCTCCACTCGTTGACTGGAGCGTCATACTCATAATAATCTCGGTGGCAATAGTATCCGAGATCGCAAAGGATTCAGGCCTGTTTGATTTCATCACGATAAAGATGATCAAGAGAAGCGGGGGCGAGCCACTGAAACTGCTTCTTTACTTCTCGCTCCTAATGGTCCTTCTTTCAGCGCTCCTAGGGGATGTGCCAGCTTTCATGATAGTCTGCACGCTCACGATGATGGTTACAAAAGGGCTTGATTTGAACCCAGTCCCATACGTGATGACAGAGATCATAGTAGCCAACGCTACCGCGATGGTTACAGTTGTAGCCAGCTTTGTTAATCTACTCGTTGCCGGCTACTTCGGAATGAACCCTGCCTACTTCCTTTCTTACGTGGGCTTCCTAGCCATTGGCTTACCCTTTGCCCTCATCGCCATGGTTGTCACCTACCTGTATGTGAAACGGTTCTACCGCAAGGATTTGCAGAGGGAAGGAATAAGTAGAACAGAGATCGAGAAACTCAAGAAATCAATAATGTTGCTGAACGAGAAGGAATTCATCAAAGACCCCAAGTTCTTCAGGAACTCGGCAATAATACTTATCGGTACACTCTTTCTCTTTGCCATATCATCATTCATAGGGATTCCATTCTATGTCGTTGGCTTAATCGGTGCTTTCGCATTCATCTTCATGTCTGGCATTGACCCACTTGACGCCTTCCACAAGGTGGACTGGAGCCTCATCTTCTTCATAATGGGATTGTTCATTGTAGTGGGAGGTCTCGACAGGACAGGCGTACTGGCTGCGGCAGGCAGCGCCATTGGAGCAGCGGCAGCTGGAAGCCTTCCCCTTCTCATAATCGTGATCACCTTGTTCGCAGGCACGATCTCGGGTTTCCTTGACGACATATCCGTGGCAACGGCGCTAATATACACGGTTAAACCAATGATGGTCGCGGCTGGCTTGCTAACTCCAACTCCAATATTGTGGGCAATAATGATCAGCGCAAACCTCGGTGGGAACATCAGCCCCATAGGCGGCGTCGCCAACATCATGGGTATTACCGCCCTTCAGAAAGCAGGCGCAAAGCAAGGATGGAAACAATTCTTCAAAGTCGGAGTGCCACTAACATTCATCTTCTTGGGGTTAGCCATGGTATACTTGATCATTGTGTCAGCACTCCTCGGATGGTAGATCACTAACAAGAAGAAATCTAGAGAATCCGAAGAACGAGGTTCAGCGATATATTCATAATGACATTCTCTTTTTTTTCTCAGAATCATCAACAATTATATCTGATACGAGATACACTCTCCATACCGATGGAGTTAGCATCAACGATGGTGGATCACCGCCTATGGCATATCCCGTAGATTCAACTAGAATTCGACGTGAGATAGCTAGGAACTACGAATCAGATCCTAGGAACTGGCGCCTACTATGGAGCATCGACACGAGAGGACACTACAATCTCCTCGCAGCAAAGGACTCTAGGTTGTGGTGGTTGAAGGAGGAACTCATTAATCCTCTCCTCAGCGTCGGTTGCGGCATTAGATCTCCACTCGAAGGAGACCTGGAACGAAAAGTCTTCAGCGAGGAGGAGTTCAATCCGTCGTTCGGACTGCGACCAGTACCAGAAGAGCAACTGAAGAGCATAATCATGAATCTCAAGATGGGAAGAAGTCCAGAGACACCTATTCAGCAAGTACTAAACTCGGAGCCGAGACCTCTCAAGGAACTGGATACTCCCATTCTTATGCAGGGTCCGCTCTATCATGTGCCCCAACTCGCAGATATGTTGTCTGACAAGCAGAGAGAGTTGGATGCCAAGCTGAATTTGGAGCTCGAGCGTTTGGTTCTCAAACGTTATCCACAGCTAACGATGTCCTATACCTAGTCTGCTTTTTGCGTATATGACGTCGCCAATCTCAGTTAATAAGAGGACAGAAATGCTTATGAATTGGGGCACCAACCATTAATCGATTCATCTGTATTGAGTTCTTTGGGTGATATTAAATGCCATTGTCACTGAAAGGAAAAGTTGCCATAGTAACCGGTGCCGGAAGAGGTCTGGGAAGAGAGGAGTCGCTGCTCCTCGCAAAGTACGGAGCGAAAATTCTTGTGAATGACATGGGCGGAGCCCATGATGGAAAGGGCCAATTCAGAGGTCCCGCAGACGACGTGGTGAAAGAGATCAAGGGCATGGGCGGAGAAGCTGCGCCCAACTACGAGAGCGTCACGAGCTTCGAGGGAGCAAAGAAGATCATAGACCAAGCTGTAAGCACGTTCGGGAAACTAGACATCCTTGTCAACAACGCAGGAATACTCAGGGACAAAATGATATTCAACATGGAGGAAGAGGACTGGGACTCAGTAGTTGGGGTGCACCTAAAGGGAACCTTCAACTGCACGAGACACGCCTGCAGTTATTGGAGAAACGAGCAAAAAGCTGGAAAGCCAGTTGCGGGAAGAATAATAAGTACGACATCGGACGCGGGGCTGCTCTATAACCCAGGTCAAAGCAATTACGGTGCAGCAAAAGCGGGCATAGTGGCATTCACACTCATTGCGGCGAAGGAGATGGAAAAATACGGTGTAACGGCCAATGTGATAGTGCCGCTAGCTAGGACGCGCTTAACGACTGAGGCGACGCCTTCTCTTGCCCCAATGATGGGAACCAAGGAGTCCTTCGAAAAGAAGTACGGCTACGATGTTTTGGCCCCAGAGATGATGGCTCCGCTGGTCGTCTACTTGGCATCTGACGATGCCAAGGGAGTATCTGGACAGGTAATGAGGGTAGTAGGCGGCAACCTCTGGCTGATGCAGAGTTGGAAATCAGGTGATGTGCAGAAGCGTAGCCCGCCGGGAATGTGGAAGCCGGAAGAGATGGGTCCAGTACTGAAACAGATCATGGCAAAAGCCTCGAAGAGAGAGGAACTAGTAGGGGTGCTGAGCAGCGTTCTCAAGTAGACCTTCTCCTCCTCTTTTTGTTATCAGAAAGTCATTTAATCAGGTCTTCTCCAATATTACCTAGCATGCGGTACTGCTGCAAATGGTGGAGAGATAGTTTTAGCATGTCTGCTAAGTTCACGAGTGCTTGGCTTGCGCGACGCCATTTTTCTCGAAGAAAACTCAGGAATTCCTTAATAATTGTCGCTGTGGCACTCTCAGTCGCAATGGTAGTCAGTTCCAGCATCGCATCCCAGAGCATTTCGGCACAAGTTGTGACGAGTGTGCGGAGCGTAGGCGGAGACGTAGACCTGTCTATCAGGAAGGTTACAGCTGAACCCTTCAACGACACCATATTCAACTCCGTCGCTAACAATGGTGCGATAACTGCCGAGAACGGATTCACAGCTCCGCGATACTCCGGAAAATGCATTCTGTCGGGAACTTACGTTCCTTTGAATCTGGCCAGCGTTGTCGGGGTAGATCCCAGATTGGAAGACAACTTTGGTTTCTCGAATTCTTCGCTATCCGCCCTGAGCAGCGGTGACAACGTCATAGTCACAGACGACGCTGCTGCTGCCTTAGGCATCAAGAATGGTTATGACGTTAGGCTGGGTATCGATCTTCCCAACGGGACAAGTAGATATATCGACCTCACAGTCGCCTCTATAGTGCATGTTGAGGGGAAAGGGTACAATGGTGCACTAATGGTCAATATTAGTAGAGTGCAATGGCTTTTCGCATCCCCTCATCAGATTACTGAAATCGTAGTGAAACTTCCCAACGCGGGTAACACGCTTCGAGTGAGGGATGCGCTAGTTCAATCACTAAGCGGATATGGGGGAATCGAGGTAATTGCCCCGAAGGAAGCACTGATATCCAGCCAACTTAGCCTGGTCAATGCTTTCGGTCTTGCTCTCGATGCTGTCGCGGGAATAAGCCTAATGTCAGCAGTTATTCTTTCAGCCAATTCTCTTCTCATGGCCGCTAATGAACGAAAGAAAGAAATGGGAGTGCTTCGAGCGGTGGGCGCTTCGAGAGGATCGCTGTTTAGGATATTCATATTTGAGGGTATGATAATCGGAGTGATTGGCGGGGTAACAGGTATCCTAGTGGGCATCCTCGTGTCAGCTGGGATGACCACTGTGATCAGCTCCTTCACTGGCTACCAGCCTTCAACTCTCATTATTTCACTCCAGACTATTGTGGCAAGCTTTGCGGTCGGCGTGCTCATAGCTACTGTGGGCTCACTATACCCCGCGTTGGTAGCTTCCTTCGCTCCTCCTGCCAAGGCAATGAGACTTAGGGCAAGAGCTGCTCATGAAAGAAGATCCACGGCGCTTCTGCTCACTCTGGGAACTGCTTTCATTGCATCAGGCGTTTTTGGCGCCCTGACGGCCGCCAGCTGGATCATGGAGATAGCCACCGTGTTTCTCATAATCGTCGGCAGCTTGCTCACGATCTCAGCTCTGACAAGGCAAGTTGTGCGGATCCTCGGGATTCCCGCTAAGCCACTTTTGAAAGTCAGTCAACCTGTCACCGTCCGCAATATCGCTAGAAATAGAAGGAGGACATCACTGACAATAGGTGTTGTCTCAATTGGATTGACATTCGTGATCTTCGTCGGAGGCATCCAGGGTAGCCTGACTTATGGACTCAACGACTTCCTTTATCGACAGCTCGGAACAGACATAATGATACGCCCCGCGTCGAGCCTCAACATAACCGATATAGCAGCCTTGGGATCGTTCGAGGGGGTTTCGCAATACTCCTTCTGCGAATTCTACGTGACAACCATCGGACGCGCCGCCAGTTCAGTGATAGGTTACAACACGACGGCGGTCGTCGGAGTCGAGCCCAACACGTTCGCCTCTGTATCATCAGTTGATCTGAAACCCCCAGGACCTACGGACCTAACCTTGGTTATGGGCAAGTTATCCGCCGACAATCACTCAATCGCACTTTCGACTAAACTTGCTGCAGACCTTGGCGTGTCAATAAACGACAACGTGACGATCCTGCTCTACAAATCAGTCTTCGCCAACTTCACGGTCGTTGCGCTTTTCTACGGTTCAGGGCTTATCCAGTACGGCGATCTAACCTTGGACGTAGCTTCGCTGATGAGCTACGAAGCCATGCGCAGCCAATTCAATTTGCCGGAAGCTGTCGGACCAATTCCTAATAGAGCGACATCAGATGGCCTCATCTTGGTGAAAACCACCCAAGGGGAAAAGCCAAGTGCCGTAGCAGAGCGCATCAAGACTTCAGGCAAGCTCGGACCAGCGCAAGGCCTCGACATACTGACCTCAGAGTCCATTACCCAAGCTTTTGCCATCGCAAGCGGGGAAATCGTCCTGCTGTTTCAAATGCTCTTGATCGTATCCATAGTAATCGCTCTACTAGGGCTCTCAACCACAATGTTTATGTCAATCATGGAAAGACGGCGTGAGATAGGAATACTAAGAGCAATCGGAATGAACAAAAGTGAAGCGCTTCGTGGAGTATTGGGAGAAGCGCTGATACTAGGGCTGGGTGGGCTCCTGCTTGGCTTCATCGACGCCCTGCTGCTGACTTGGATCTTCCTAACCGCGATATCCACCTTCGGCTTCTATCTGCCATTTGTCTTCCCACTACAAGGAACCATCATCGCGATTTCCCTTACCTTGGTTATCAGCCTGCTAAGCGGAGCTTATCCAGCACGAGTGACATCGAAACTCAAGATAGTGGACGCGCTGAGATACGAATAGCAGAACGGTACTAGAATCCTAGTAACACATATTTAGTAGATGAAGGAGAATAGAATAAGACAGCATCAAATTGGCTATCATCTTGGGAGATGAGTTCCATGTCTTGGAAGGCACTCATAGTAGCGCCGTTTAGTAATGAGGGTCTCACTTTGCTGAAGAAGTATATGACAGTCACCTATGAGAATTGGAAAGAAACCAACAAGCTCTATACCGACTCAAGAGAGCTGGCCGAAAGAATTCAGCGTGGCAAATTCAATATCATCATTTGCGAGGGTGACAACGTTGATGAAGAGCTAATCAACAAGTGTGACCTGAAAATCATAGCATGCTGTAGGGCCAACCCCATCAACATTGATGTCGACGCAGCTACGAAGAGGAATGTACCAGTGATCTATACTCCCGCAAGAAACGCCGACTCAGTCGCCGACCTAACAATAGGTCTAATGATCGCACAGGCTCGGCACATGACGCTGGCCGACAGACTGCTAAGATCTGGACAGATCAAGGTTGAAACCGAGGAAGAAATGATAAAGTCACTGGAGCGCTTTAGTGGAGTGGAGCTTGGGCTCAGAACAGTGGGAATCATAGGGTTTGGCGCGATCGGTTACCGCGTCGCCAAAAGGCTAAGAGGTTTTGGGTCCAAGATACTCGTATACGATCCCTTCATCGAGGCAGGTGACCCTAGGCCTAGAGAAGTCGGAGCTACAGTTGTCACGAAACTTGATACGCTCATGAAAGAGTCGGACTTCGTAACCCTTCACGTCGCGGCGTTGCCCGAGACAGACAAACTAATCTCAAGAGAACTGATAGGCATGATGAAATCAACATCCTACTTCATTAACACGTCCCGCGGGTTCTGCGTCGACGAGGATGCACTCTTCGAATCATTGAAGGAGAAGCGAATAGCAGGCGCTGGTCTTGATGTCTTCGTAGCCGAACCAGTTGAATCGACAAACAGGTTCCTGGATCTTGACAACGTCACAGTCACTCCGCACATAGGCGGGGACACGGTGGATGTGGTCATGCACCACTCAGAGATGATCGCGACCGACATAGAACGCATCATCAAAGGAAAGAAGCCCAACTACTTGAAGAATCCTGATGTGCTAAGTGCAGGCAAGATCAAGAAGGGCAAACCTGCAAGGCGAAAGAAGTAGAACGAGGAAGAATAGGAAAAGGCGGACTATTGGTTTGTCAGACGAGTATCTAATTGGCATAGACTTTGGCACGAGTGGCGGGAAGTGCCTTATTACGGATCTCAAGGGAAACGAGAAAGCAAGAACATTCAAAGAATGGTGGTATAGCTCCCCGGAAGAGATCAGACCTTACGCGAAAGAGTTCAACGCAAACGATTTCTGGCGCTTCATCTCGGAGGCCGTAAGGGAGACACTTCGCAAAGCAAAGGTGCCGGCTGGCAAGGTTGTAGGTGTAAGCTCAAGTAGCCTCCGCCAGGGCATAGTTCTACTAGATGCCGATGGAGAAGAGCTTTACGCTGGACCGAATATCGACGCCAGAGGTGCGCTGGCCCAGGACAAGATCTTGAACACGCTAGGGGACCAAGGTATTTTCGACATAACTGGGCAGGGACCAACAGTGATTTGCGCCCCGGCGCGGCTGCTATGGTTTAAGGAGAACAAGCCCGAGGTCTACAAGAAAGTCAGTCACATGCTGATGGTGAACGATTGGGTACTATACAGGCTGAGCGGAGTATACGCGTCCGAGCATTCCTGTGCCTCATCCTCCGCGTTCTTGGATGTGGAGAAGCGGGAGTGGTCAGCAAAAGTATGCCAGGAGCTTGAGCTACCAAGTGAGATACTAGCCGACCTCTATCGCTCGGGCGAAAAGATAGGAGCGGTGACTATGCAAGCATCAAAGGAGACAGGGCTTGCAGAAGGCACTGCCGTAGTGACTGGCGGCGGAGATTCCATGCTGGGGCTCCTCGGCACAGCTGCAGTGGACGACTATGATACAACCGTAATCGGTGGGACGACCTCAATGCTACAGACTGTCCTCTCAACCCCCTTGGTCGACTCAGAGAGACGGATACCCACGAGTTGCCATGTAATCCCCGGAAAATGGGTCATCGAAGCAAACGCAGGCATGACTGGAAAAGTCTACAACTGGCTGAGACTGGCACTGAGCAAAGCATTGGCTACTGGGAAAACGTCAGATCGAAGCCAAGAATTAGATTTCAAACAGATGGATGAACTCGCTGGACAAATACCGCCTGGCTCCGACAACATGTATGCGATTCTTGGATCAGAGATCATGGATCTAAAGAAGATCGAGACAATAAGACCGGGCATGTTCCTATTTCCGCCACCAGCGAATCCGATGACAGTCACTCCAACGGATGCCAGACACATGATTAGGGCGACGATAGAGAACATGGCATGCGCCCTTCACGGAAACAAGCTTGTGATAGAAGAAGTCATAAAACGGAAAATCAAGAAGGTTAAGGCTACTGGCGGGTTGTCAAAGGGGAGAATCTGGGTTCAAACCCTTGCCGACGTCTCAGGGATTCCTGTTGAAACCTTCAGGCTAAAAGAGGGAAGTCTACTGGGCTGCGCAATATGCGCCGCTACCGGAATAGGAGAATACGGGAGCTTGGAGGAAGCCGCCAAGAACATGGTTCAGCTCGAAGCAACGCTGGAACCTAACAAGGAAGTTCGCGAAGTCTATGAAGGATACTTTGATAGATGGAGAGAACTCTATGACAAGATAGTAGGCTTCTAGATCTGGGGTCGCGCCAACCTACTTCTTTCTTCAGCTTGGAGAAACTAGCAAAGCTTTTGTACTAATAGACAACATAGGCTGCAATCAAAATAGAATTCTTTTGGATGTGAGTGTTTACGAGCAAAGGAACACAGGTCTACGGTTACCGTTGGGCTATCCTGCTTGCTTTTGCCGCAATAAATGCAATCGGGGGCATAGTCTACATCATCTTCTCACCGCTTGCCGACCAAGTTCTTACTCCATTCTATGCTGGCGAACACATATCCAGTTTTCTAATTGGTTTTCTCACCTTGGTCAACCCGCTCATGTATGTTTTCCTAGCGCTCCCCTTCGGGATACTTGCTGACAAGAAGGGTTGGAAGATAACGGTCGGAATAGGAGCAATTCTGATGGCGGTGTTCTGTGTTCTAAGGATATTCGCGCTTGATATGGGATTTATGTGGATGTTGATCGCGCAGACAGGATTCTCGTTCGGCGGTCCGCCCGTATTGGCTTCGGTTCAGAAAATGGTTGTGAAATGGTTCCCGGTTAAGGAAAGAACGGTAGCAAGTGGACTCGGAATACTTACCACCTTCCTTGGACTTATGCTTGGGTCATTTCTGTCACCGAAACTCTTCTACATGTTTGCAGCATCGCCTACCGACTACTATGGTGGATTAAAAGGGACGCTAACAATCGACGGGATAATAATCGTAATTGGCGCAGCCATATTCTTCGCAATAGCCAGAGAGGCTCCAGCCAAACCGCCTGCGATCGAGGAGAAGGTCACTTTGAAGATGGGGGGGATGCTCAGAACTAGAGATCTCTGGCTGCTTGCAGCGGGATTCTTTGCAGGGTTTGGGATCTACTTCGCACTACTGACTTGGACATCATACATCCTCGGAGCGATCGGAATAACAAGTGCAGGTGACGTGGGACTCGTGCAAGCGTGCATGACGCTCGGAGGAATATTCGGATGCATAGTAATTCCTAGAGTGTCTGACGCGTTTGGACGAAGGAAGCCATTTCTGGTAATGGCAGGACTGTTCGCTGCGGTATTCTCGTACATCATTGGGACAGTTGGTGTGCTTCTGGTTTCAGTGATTTCTGCGTTGTTCCTGGGATTCTTCGTCATATCAGTGCTACCTATCGCTCTATCGATGCTGGGGGAGATGAAGACTATTGGTCCAATGTTAGTGGGTGCTGCATCGGGACTAACAATGACTATTGGTTACATTGGAGCGGTTGGCATCGGGATGACCGCACTGATCCTCTCCGCGCCAGGGAACTGGTACACTAGCATACTCTTCCTAGTCATACTCGGACTGGCAGGAACCATGATAATGGCACTAGTCAAGGAAACCGGCACTGCAGCTCAGAAGAAGAAGTAGACATGAGGATTGAAGTGCGTGTGGCGACGAAGGCTGACGTATAGAAACTGAGTAGCTACTTTTCTTTCCCCTTTTTTTTCGGGGTATCAAGGCTTTGTGCGGACTTTCCCGATCAGCTTCGATAAATGCCCTTCTATTTTCCTTGCTGTCTCTAAGTACTCTTCTTCGGTTCCTCCGTAAGGATCTCTGATGTCACCTGCTTCATTGTCGCCCACATATTCACTCAAAGTGTAAGTTCTGTCAGGTGATGCCCATCCGTAATAGATTGCGCGTTCTTTCTGTTCCCTGCTCATGGTCAGAATTAGGTCGGCCTTGATGCCCTCTTCCCTGTTCAATTCTCTGGGAACGTGTTTTGAAACATCAATCCCATATTTGTCCTTCATGACTTTGTCGGTGTAGAAGCCCGTTGTGAAGTGTCTGACATCTAATCCTCGAGAACACACTTGAACGCCTTGTACATTAAGTTCCCTCAGCATCTTCCTGAACATGTACTCGGCGATAACACTTCGACAGCTATTCCCCTCGCACACGAAGAAGATTCTCAAACAAGGCAATTCTCCTATGCATATAGACTAAATGTCGAAGGCTGAGGTTTGTGTGCTCAGGTCTGAAAGCTCGGACCTAAATTACTGTTGCTGACGTCCACGCGTCCTCATACTGGTTCTGACTTCACTTAGTCTAGCGGCTCCATTCTCCATCTCTCAGATACGGATATACACTCTTCTGCATTTCAACGGTTTCCTCAGGCAGCAATGTCGGTTTTCCGATACTTAATGCTGTGACATAGATCTTGGCGATGTGCTCAACTATTTCAGCTGCTTCGAGTGTCTTTTCCACGTTCTTGCCCGTGCACAATACTCCGTGGTTCGCTAGAAGCACGGCGCTCTTTTCGCCAAGCCCCTTAACGGCGTTGGCTGCCAGTTCATCCGAGCCTGGCATGCCATACTCGGCCATCTCTATCGTGCCCCCGAGGAATGGCACCATCTCGTCGATGAAAGCTGGTATTGACATCCTGTTTACTGCTAAAGCGCTGGCGTATGCGGAGTGCGTATGGATCACCGCGCCGACATCCGGTCTCGCCTTATAGACAGCAAGGTGCATCCTGTTCTCGCTGGATGGGTTTCTTATTCCGCTTACGACTTTCCCATTGAAGTCCACGACCAGCAGGTCTCCGACCTGGGTTTTGTGATGACCAAAGTGGCTGGGTGTGATTATGAATTGTTCGCGGTTAGGGATTCTCGCGCTGATGTTGCCCGCTCTTTTGCCCACTAGACCGCTAGTGTATATGGCTCTGCAAGTCTCAACTATCTTCTTCTTTATTTCCGCTATTGTAGCATCCGACTTCTTACTCATTCTTGGATTCTCAACTCCTTCTCTCACGGTAGAGTGCTTACTAGGAGTCTTATCATCATCAGAGTTATTCTACTTCCCTAAAAGATTTAGCGTGTTTGTCGGATTTCTGTCGAGGTTTCTTGTGAATCACCCTGAGATCGGCCCCTATTCTGTTAGGTTTAAGAAGCTCTCTGGTTTTTTGTCCTGGACGATCCGAGGTATTGCGCGGACTCTATAATAACTAGGATTCTTTTGGCGCTAACTCTTTCGCCGAAAAGTGTGGAAAAAGCACTCGTAACAGCAACTGTGGATGCACAGTTGCCCAAGCAGGGGATCATCTTGTTCATAATAAGGTTTTAAAGACGGGTTGAGTCAAACTACGTTTTGGATTACGTTTAATCCTAGGAGTGAGAACTGAATATGTCCTTTGTAATAGAGAAAAGCGCTTTGGACTCTTTCACTAACCTGCTCCGTAAGAAAGGCTACGAAGTGTTTGGTCCAATCCGTAAGGGACCAGAGTTCGTCTTTGGTACCGTCAGTCGCGCAAGCGACTTAGCCCTCGACTACATCACCACAATAATATCTCCGAAGAAGTACCTCTACGCCCCCTCCGAGAAACTCTTTTCCTACAATTCTGATAGCTTCGCCATCAAGGAATCTTCAGACGGCACGGGGAAACAAGCTATATTAGGAGTGCACCCGTGCGACCTCAGCGCTATCGCTCTTCTAGACAAGGTTCGCATAAGTGGCGCTGCTTTTGAAGATCCAAAATACAAGGAGAAAAGAAACAACACTCTCCTAGTTGGCTTGAACTGTTCTAGGGCTGGCGAAGAATGTTTCTGCCCGTCTTTCGGAACTGGTCCTGAAGCCAAGCAAGGCTTCGACTTGCTCTTGACGGATCTCGGAGACCGATACTTGGTTGAGACTGGAAGTGATTCTGGCAAGGCTATCGCCACAGACCTCAAGCTGAAGAAGGCAGTGGCATCTGATACCCAAGAGAAAGAGAAGAAACTGAAAGCAGTCCGCCAGTCGATCAAGCGTGGCATCAGCACTGACGGCTTGCCCAAAACTCTTGACAAGAACTTCAATCACGAGATCTGGGGAAAGATGAAGGACGACTGCTACTCGTGTGGTGTATGCACTACCGTGTGCCCCACATGCTATTGCTTCAACGTAGTAGACAACGTAGATTTCTCTCTCAAGAACGGTGAACGGGTGAGAAACTGGGACTCGTGCCAGCTTATTGAGTTTGGACAGGTTGCCCTAGGCGCAAACTTCAGAAAAGACCGCGATGCCAGAGTGAAGCAATGGATCTACCATAAGCTCAACTACTTCCCACAACAGTACGGGGGCAACTTCGCGTGCGTCGGATGCGGCAGGTGCATAAAGAACTGCACCAAGGGAATAGACGTGACCAATGTAGTCAAGAAGATACAAACAGCCTAAGGGGTGAGAAAGAATGAAAGCAGACTTCAAACCAGACAAAGTAGTAATCAAGAATATGAAGGATCAAACGCGCGACGTCAGGACGTTCACACTGAATTTTGCCGATGGTAAGAAGGACTCCTATTCCTTTGTGCCGGGTCAGTTCAATATGCTTACACATCTCGGCTTCGGGGAAGCAGCAATCTCGATAAGCTCAGACCCAAAGATCAAAGACACCCTCGACCACACTGTCAGGAAGGTGGGTAACTTTACAGAGGCTCTATTCCGGCTAAAGAAAGGCGACACGATAGGACTACGAGGTCCATTCGGCAAAGGCTGGCCAATGGACGAAGCTAAGGGTAAGAACGTTCTGATAGTGGCTGGAGGCGTTGGTCTAGCCCCTCTGCGCTCAGTGGTCATGGAAATCGCCAGCAACAGAGCCAGCTATGGCAACTTCGAGATACTATATGGCGCGAGAAATCCTGGTGAGATGCTGTTCACGGACGAATTCGATCAATGGAGGAAAATTAAGAACGCGAATCTGGAGCTTGCTGTAGATGCTGTTCCGCCGGGAGAGAAGTGGGCCCACACAGTTGGAGTTGTCACAGTTCTATTCGACAAGATGCAGAGCAAACCCAAGGACACAGTTGTCATGACCTGTGGTCCAGACATAATGATGCATTTCGGAGTCCAAGGGCTCTTGAAGAAGGGATTCACAGAAGACCAGATCTACGTTTCACTTGAACGAAGAATGAAGTGCGGCATGGCTCAGTGCGGAGCATGTCAAATCGGACCTAACTATGTCTGCAAGGACGGACCGGTATTCAAGTCGCGCATAATGAAGGAGTTGTACGCCTAAGAGGAGGTTAAGTCGAATTGTCATCGAATAGTGGAAAACCGAAAGTTGGTGTCTTCAAACTAGCTAGTTGCGCAGGTTGCCAAATGGTTCTTATCTACCACCACGACTACTTGCCCGAGATACTCGGCGCAGTTGATATAAAGAACTTCAAAATGGCGAGACGAGACAACGATCCAGAGAGCAAGCTTGACCTCGCACTCATAGAAGGTGCTGTCACAGAGCCTGAACACGTCAAGTTGCTCAAAGAGCTAAGACCGAGGACAAAGCTACTTGTCGCCATGGGCTCATGCGCTTGCGACGGCGGAGTAGTAAGCCTAAAGAACACGGTTCCAGAGCATCAAGTTGAATCGGCAGTCTACACAGATACATCAAAGTTCACGTCTATGAAAGCTCAGCCTGTTGACGAGGTTGTGAAGGTCGACGCATATGCCAGAGGGTGTCCGGTTGATGGTCCTGAGCTTCTTGAGCTTCTAAAGTCAACACTAATGGGCAGAAAAGCTAACCTCTCAAACTACAGTGTCTGTATGGAGTGCAAATTGAATGAGAATCCGTGCCTTTTTATCAACAACAAGGATGTGTGCATGGGACCAATAACTAAGGGTGGATGTGGATCACTCTGCCCAACAAACAATCGGGCCTGTCGAGGATGCAGAGGACCAACAACCGACGCGAACATCATCTCGTATGCCCGCACAATACTGGAACGCGATATACCTGGACGCGAGGATCTGATCAAGAAGAGAGAACTCGCGGAGTTCGCGCCGCCTAACGTGTTTCCCCAAGGAAGAAACGTTACCAAACTAACTGAAGTTGCTGTGCTGACGCCGCTTAACCCAAAGAAGGGAGGTAGTTCACAATGACAAGCGAACAGAAAACAGTCCAAGTCGACTACGTAGCGCGAGTAGAAGGAGAAGCCCTGATCGACGTTAAAGTTGATAACGGGGAAATAAAGGAACTCAAGCTGAATATCTGGGAACCGCCACGGTTCTTTGAGGGTTTTCTTGTCGGATGCAAGTACAGCGATGTTCCAGACATAGTATCCAAGATCTGTGGAATCTGCCCAGTAGCGCATATGATTACGTCGTGCAGGGCAGTGGAAAACGCAATGAGCTTTGCTCCAAGCCAGCAGACAAGGCGCCTTAGAGACCTCCTTGCATGGAGTCAGAACCTCTCAAGTCACGTGCTCCACGTTTACTTCCTTGCTGCCCCAGACTTCCTCGGCTACGACAGCGCCATCACGATGCTGCCAAAGTACGGAGACGTAGTCAAGAGAGCGCTCAAGATGAAGACTGTCGCAAACGAACTCACCACAGTGGTCGGTGGAAGAGCAGTAGCTCCGCCAGCATGTGTTGTGGGTGGGTTCACAAGACTTCCATCAGAGGATGCACTGAAGAGAAGTAGAGAGGCGCTGAAGGGAATAAAGCAGGATGCGGTTGAGACAGTCAAACTTGTATCTCAACTTAAGCTCCCCGACTTCGAAAGGGAGACCGAGTTCGTGGCGGTCAGAGGTGAGAAGGAGTACGCCATCAACGAAGGCTACCTATGTTCAAGCAAAGGGATCAAGGCACCTGAACGTGAATTCCGCAAATACATAGCTGAGGTCCAAGCACCCCACTCGAATGCCAAGTGGAGCAAAGTCGCTGGGCGAGACTCGTTCCAAGTTGGCGCTCTTGCCAGGGTAAACCTAAACCAGGATCAGCTATCAGAAGACTCCAAATCCGCAATAGAAGAAAGTGGCTTCAAGTTCCCAACGACAAATAGCTTCGCAATAACTGCCGCGCAGGCAATTGAAATCATTCAGAGCATCGACGCCTGCATCAGTATTATTGATGAAATCCTGCCGTTGAAGGAAGACAAGCAGAGCGTAACAGTTGCACCTGGAGAAGGATACGCTATAACGGAGGCGCCACGTGGACTTCTATACCACAACTACAGAATCAATAGGAAAGGATACATTGAGAAGGCTGACATAGTCAGTCCGACAGCTCACAACTCGTTGAACATGGAAAATGACCTAAAGGCGCTAGTGCAGAAGTACATTGACCTCCCAACAGAGAAGCTGACATTCCTCTGTGAGCAACTGATCAGAGCATATGACCCCTGCTTCTCGTGCTCTGTTCACAGCCTGAAGGTAAAGATAACGAAATACTAAACATGCCTTGCCCTTGATGGCACTAGTGGAAGACGGAGCTAGGATTCGTCCGAAGATTCTTCGTCGTCCCTCTCTCTCTTTTTCGCCCTGCTCGCTTCTTTCATGTTCGTAATTGAACGTTTTACTTCAGTCGCGACTCCATCCATCTGATGCTTTACCCCAGTCACGACGACTTCCACTTGCTGCTTCACTTCGGCTACGACGCCTCCAACCTGCTGCTTGACTCCCGTTGCGACATCCTGTCTGAAGGATTTCCTGTAGTCTCTGATTGTTTGCTCAAGTTCCTTTTTGCGCCGCAACTCTGGGTCTTCTTTCTGTTCTTCATGGAACGCAGCCTTGAGTTTCTCAGTTAGGTCGCTTGCTCCATTTTCTCTGCGTCCGGTGCCGCGCTTACCAGAGAAAGCCTCCTCCTTTTTCACGCTTCCTTCAGGAGGCGCACTCCCTGCCTTCTTGATCTTCTCTTTCAAGCTGCTGAGCCTCTTAAACTCCAAGGGTTTCCCACATTTCCTATTTTCTATCCAACCTGAATCCCAACTGGACTGCCGCGGAGACAGTCAATCGACACATTGTTCCCCCAGCAGTTCCTCAATTGTTCTTCGCGGGTACTCGATAGTCTTCAAATAGAGATACTCGAACACAGAATATAATAGGCTATTGTCTGAGCCAATTGCCGACCCGCTTGAAGCGGCGATTCTCGCAAATCTGGTTGCAGGCGGCCCCACTTTGGCATCAGGTAGCCCAAGATCACATTCCCTGTGGCCAATTATCACAATTCTGTCGCAGGGAAGCCCACGCCCTTCACGGGTGGGAGGAGCTGCAGTGGCGGCAGAGTCTAAGGGCAAAATGGGTGTCAGATGGTCTGTTTGAATGCTTCTGCCATGAATAGTTCTTTGGGCCCTGGGGCGAGACCGCGCGGGGTGGCGCCCCCCGATGCGAAGCCTGAGTCTCTGTTTCCCAGGGCGGATCGTGGTCTCCGAGCACGGAGACGCGAAGCGTAACCCACCACGCCTGGCGAGGTGAGCGGGCTGGAAAAGCGCGGCGCGCGAAGGCCCAGGAGTCGCAACTTCCGTAACTGGCTTTCCGGAACCACCGACCCGGCGACGGGCGGACGCAGGGAAAACGAAACGGAAAGCCCACCGGCTCAAAGCCGTGGGAAGAGGTTACTTCTTACCTACGCTAAGGTGCGCTCCTTCGAAGTGCTTCGCTTGCTTGGAGATCAACCCGCGAATCCCTGGTTGCCTCCCCTTGCATCTCTTCGGCATCTACCACTAGAACCTTTTTCAGGAATTGCCCGGTGTATGATTGAGGAACACGCGCGATTTCTTCTGGTGTTCCTTGTGCGATTATTCTTCCCCCGTTCTCCTGCCCTCCTTCTGGGCCAAGGTCGATTACTAGGTCTGCTGTTTTTATCACATCTAGGTTGTGCTCAATTACGATCACCGTGTTGCCTGCGTCCGTAAGCCTGCTCAATACCTCCAGAAGCTTATGTATGTCTGCGAAGTGAAGACCAGTGGTGGGCTCGTCAAGCATGTAGAGAGTTTTTCCCGTAGCCCTCCTGCAGAGTTCGGTAGCCAGTTTTACGCGTTGAGCTTCGCCACCCGATAGTGTCGTCGCAGGTTGCCCCAGCTTGATGTAGCCTAGCCCGACATCGCATATCGTCTGCAGGATTGCCTTGACATGGGGTATGTTCTCGAAGAACGCGACCGCCTCATCTATCGTCATTGAAAGGATATCAGCGATGTTCTTTTCCTTGTATGTGATCTCAAGAGTCTCCCTGTTGTACCGATTGCCTTTGCAGACCTCGCACGGAACATAGACGTCAGGTAGGAACTGCATCTCGAGCCTGATTATGCCATCTCCTTTGCATGCCTCACATCTGCCACCGCTTACATTGAAGCTGAACCTTCCAGGTTTGTACCCCCTGGCCCTAGCTTCTTGAAGCTTCGAGAATAGATCCCTGATGAAAGTGAAGACGCCGGTGTACGTCGCTGGGTTTGATCGCGGAGTCCTGCCAATGGGCGACTGGTCTATCATGACGGCCTTGTCGATGTTCTGAATTCCTTCGATTCTATCGTGAGCGCCTGGTTTCTCCTTGGCTCCGTGCAGCGTTCGGGCAAGGGCCCTATAGAGTATGTCGTCTAGAAGTGTGCTCTTCCCCGAGCCTGAGACACCGGTGATGCAGATTAATAGCCCTAAGGGTATCTTCACGTCGATATTCTTCAGATTGTTCTCTCGAGCACCTCTTACAGTGATATACTTCCCATTTCCGGGTCTCCGCGAGCTCGGCACCGGTATCTTCAGCTTTCCGCTTAGATACTGACCAGTTATTGATTTCTCACACTTCGCGACTTCCTCAACGGTGCCAGACGATACGAGATACCCACCATGCGCCCCTGCGCCTGGTCCGAGATCGACAACCCAGTCTGCCGCCCTTATTGTCTGCTCATCATGTTCAACGATTATGACTGTGTTTCCTAGGTTTCTCAGTCTCTTCAGAGTTTCAATCATCCGCCTGAGATCCCTCTGGTGTAGGCCAATAGATGGCTCGTCGAGTATATACAGAACCCCAACCAGACTCGTTCCGATTTGGGTTGCAAGCTGGGTTCGCTGTGCTTCCCCACCTGACAGTGTGCTTGTCGTCCTGTCCAAGGTTAGGTAATCGAGCCCCACATCCATCAAGAACCCTAAGCGGCTCTTAATCTCCTTCAGGACCTGGTGGGCTATGAGTTGTTCTTTCTCAGTGAGTTTAAGAGCGTCGAAGAACTTGAGCGACTGAGACACGGACATCTTCGTCATTTCAGCCAATGATTTTTCTGAGATCTTCACAGCCAGACTCTCTGGGCGCAGGCGGTCGCCGTTACATGCCGGACACCTCTTGACAGACATGAACTTCTGGTACCAAGCACGCATTTCCTCGGACTTTGTTTCCACGAATCTGCGTTCCAGGTTGTTTATGACTCCCCTTGTGGGGCGTTCATGTTCATAGAGTACCTTTTTATTCTCGTCCTCGTATCGGAACTTGATCTTCTCTTCGCCCGACCCATATAAGATCACGTGAAGCTGCTTGGCTGTCAAATCCTTCAATGGTGTGTCCAATGAGAAGCCGTAGTGGTCTGCCAAGGACTTCATCGACTGCATCCACCAAGAATCAATGTTCTTGCTCATCGGGACTATTCCGCCTTCCGCGATCGACTTGGTCTTGTCGGGGATGACCAACTCGGGGTCGATATTCATTTTTACACCGAGCCCACTGCATTCCCTGCAAGCACCGAAGGGAGAGTTGAATGAGAAGTTCCTTGGGTTGAGCTCACCGTAGCTCACTCCGCAGTCAGGGCACGAGAGCTGTTCGCTGTAGAGCTGCTCGTCTCCGCCTTCCTTCCCATCCTCCGCTGTTCTTATGATGACTAGTCCCTCGCTGAGTTTGAGGGCAGTCTGGACCGAGTCAGCTATCCTCCCCCTTGTCTCATCCTTGACTGAAAGCCTGTCAACAATCGCTTCGATCGTGTGCTTCTTCTTCTTGTCAACGAATCCGACTTCTTCCACCTCTACGTTCCGGCCATCTAGCCGGATCCTGACAAACCCTTGCTTTCTCAGTTTCTCCAGAATTTCTTTGTGCTCACCTTTTCTCGCTCTAACGACAGGAGCCAAGATCTGAATCCTTGATCCTGACCTCAGCTTCATGACTTGATCGACAATTTGGTCAAGGGTTTGCCTCTTTATCTCTTTTCCACATTTGTAGCAATGAGGTATGCCGATCCTCGCAAAAAGCAACCTCAAGTAATCATGAATCTCGGTAACGGTTGCTACCGTGGAGCGAGGGTTTCTGCTTGCGGTCCTCTGCTCAATGCAAATTGCAGGTGACAACCCCTCAATATAGTCGACATCAGGCTTGCTCATCTGCTCGAGAAACTGTCTGGCATAGGCTGAGAGCGACTCTATGTACCTTCTCTGACCTTCAGCGTAGAGCGTGTCGAACGCCAGCGAAGACTTGCCGCTTCCGCTCACACCAGTTATGACGACCAGCTTGTCTCTCGGAATTTCAACGTCGATGTTCTTAAGGTTGTTCTGTCTCGCTCCCTTGACCACAATCAGACTAGCGTTTCCCATTTACCTCTCTTCCTAAATTGCCGGCAGAATAATCCAGAAACCACATCTATCCCACTGCAAGAAGGGATAGAACCGCTACCGTATTTAAGGGAACCATTTGCCTCTACAAAGGAAAAAGAATCCCATATAAAGACATGAGGATGTGTCTTCTACGAAAACTGAAAGACAAAATTGCTTGCGATCGTTTCACTGCAGACGCGCATCGCAAGCTTGGGATTCAGACACATGCTCACTCGAGCGGGTTCATGCATCTGAAGCAAACCTTCGAACCGGCTTTGTTCTCAACGCCGCACATGGGGCATATTATTGGTGGCCCTGCCGGTGCAGTCGCTGAACCTGCTGCCTCACCTTCCCCTGACGGTTCAGGTCCTTCAGAAGGTATCGGTGGCAACTTCAACACTGAGGAACCCCCAGAACTCGCTAGAGGGCGTGTGAGCTTAGAGGCTACCCCCGTCGCGGCAGGTGCTGGTATAAGTGGTGTAGGTCGACCTCTGGTTATTTCCACTTGGTTCCAAGGCTCAACTTGCTTTCCCTGCCAATTTGATACTCCGGTAACGATCCTGTTTGCAATGTTAAACAGGTCTTCAATTATCTTCCTTGGCGTTGCGTTCATTGCCGATAGCGCGTCTCTCCAATCCTTCTCAGCCTTCTTAAGGGGGACCTCGACTCTGCACCCCTCTTCCTTGGGTGAGACGCTGATCTTCTTGTTTGCCCTTATCATGCCTCCGTTGTATAGGTTGAGGATCCAGCTCTTAAGTTCCTCATCATAATCCACTAGTTCCCCGATGTTTCCCCACTTTCCTCCACCCGCAGCCGCAAGACTCCCATCCCTGAGTTCGATCTCAAGATCAAAGTTGGGATCGACTGGTGGCCTGAAGTAGAAGTACACGTGGACATTCGCATCGCCCTCAACGAACGATGCCTCGTCGATCACGCAGTTCTTCAACTTGAATCTGACTTTGTCCTTACCAGAGATGAACTGAGGAAGACTGCTAAAGAATATCTCATCTACCAAGACCGTCTTGCGTAACTTGCCGGCGAGGAAGTGGTCAAGAGTGGACTCCGTGATACGTCCCTCCATTCTAATTCTTCTGTTACTCTTACGATGACTGCGCCTTATATTCTTGTCAGCCGAGTTAGCCTTGCACTAATACGCGCCTTACATAGTTGCTGTCGCTTCAGACAATCAACTGTGAAAACCACAACAGCGCTTCTCTACAGAAAGTAAGAATGTTCTTGCTTGAAAAACCTTTCTTTTTATGCAGGGATCGCCCAAAATCAGCCGGAAAGATCGCAATAGCCAGAGCATATGCGCGCTGCCAGTCCATTCCGCCGGCGAGCGGAGATATTCTTAAATGCATCATCCATTCTAAGAGAATCAACTCGCGATTGAGAACCCGTTTTTATGAAATCCCTAATCAATATTGATCGTTGCTTTTCCTAGGAGTCGATTCCTATTGGACAAAACTGTGAATCAAATTAGTCTCTCCACCGATGAGCTTCCCAGGAAATGGTATAACATAATCCCTGATCTCCCTGAGCCGTTGCCCCCTCCCCTCGAGCCGAATGATGGGGTATCCAGATTGGATCTACTGAAGCGCATCATGGTAGGGACCTGCTTAGGTCAAGAATTCTCAACCGACCGCTGGGTAGACATACCTGAAGGGATAAGAGAACTCTACCTACAAGCGGGACGTCCGAGGCCGCTCCACAGAGCGCGTCGCCTCGAGCGATACCTGAAACTGCCTGAGGATAAGATCAGGCTCTATTACAAGAGAGAGGACCTCAGCCCAACTGGTTCACACAAAGTGAACACGGCCTTAGCCCAAGCGTACTACGCCGCGAAGGAGGGCCACGAGACGGTCTCCACAGAAACTGGTGCGGGGCAGTGGGGGAGCGCACTATCATATGCAGCCAGCCTCGTCGGTCTGAAGTGCGTGGTGTTCTGGGTGAGATTTGCCCATGACTGGAAACCTGAAAGAAGAGTCTTAATGAATCTATACGGGGCTGATGTCTATGCTTCTCCGAGTAAAGAAACCGATTATGGAAGAAAACTGCTATCAAAGGATCCGAAACACCCAGGTACCTTGGGCATTGCCATAAGCGAGGGTATGGAGTGGGCCATGAATCACGAGAAAACGGTCTACTGCCTCGGCTCAGTTCTGAACCACGTTCTCATGCATCAGTCAGTAATAGGCTTGGAGGTTATGGAGCAATTCAAAAAGGTGGACGACTGGCCAGACCTCATGGTTTCATGTCTTGGTGGTGGGAGCAACTTCGGTGGATTCGTTCTCCCAATCATCGGAGAGGTCATAAAGAAGAAGCGCGAGACTAGGTTCCTCGCAGCACAAACTGAGGCAGCCCCAAGCCTCCTTAAAGGCGAGTACAAGTATGACTTTGCTGACCCGGCGCACCACACACCACTGCTCAAAATGTATTCCCTCGGGCCTGAGGCAGAGCTCCCAACAATCTACGCTGAGGGAATCCGCTATACTGCAGCATCTCCAATACTAAGCCTACTCAGGAACAAGAAGTACATAGACGCAGTTGCCTACCCAACTGACGAGAAGCACGTCTTTGAGATGGCGAGGACATTTGTGGCGACCGAAGGATTCATTCCAGCTCCAGAATCAGCTTACGGAGTGGCGTGTGCAATAGATGAGGCACTGAAATCGAAGAGAAAGAACGAGGAAAAGTGCATCGCTTTCAATATCTCAGGCCACGGCTTCTTGGATCTACCAGCATACCAAAAGGTGCTGGGAATAAAGTGAGACAAGACTGACTGCCCCTCCTTTTTCCTCTTATCAGATCTTGAGGAAACCAAAATGCCTGAGCTTCCAGATTTGGAGTACCTGAGGGAGTTCCTGACATCGAAGCTAATTGGCGTGGCAGTCGAAGATCTCAAGGTAATGGGACCAATAGTGGTCAGATCTGCGGATCCTGAGAAGTTCGGCGAATCGTTGAAGGCTAGGAGATTCGAGAGCATAAGACGACGCGGAAAATACCTGCTCTTCTCTTTTGACTCTGGAGCATTAATAGTGATTAGCCCGATGCTCTCAGGGAGACTTCATTATCGGACGATGGGAGACTTCGATGCGAAGAAGAGATTCTTCCTTTCGATTATCTTGGAGGACGGAGCTGAGATTCGGTATTCGGATGACACCGCGATGGGCAGAATATATCTGCTCGATAACGAAGGCGCCTTGAACAGCGTGCTGAAGTTCGCTAAGCTTGGGACGGAAGCACTTGACACGGCACTCTCACTCCAGAAATTCGCTACACTTCTGAAGCACTTTGACTGGGAGGTCAAGAGGGTGCTGACCTACCAGAGCTTCATAGCTGGGATCGGCAACGCATACTCGGATGAGGTACTCTTTGACGCGAGGATCAACCCCTTCCGCAGATGCAACACTCTCTCCCAGGAAGAGAGCGCAAGGTTATACAATTCGATGAGGAAAGTGCTAACCGAGGCAATCAAAACTCTTAGGAAAAGGGTTGGCGAAAATATCGAGGTCGAGGTTAGAGATTTCATGAAGGTTCACGGTAAAGGTGGTCAGCCTTGCCCAACATGTGGAACGAAGATATCTGAAGTGAAAGATGAAGGGCGAAAAACCAATTTCTGCCGGAACTGCCAGCCCGGATCACTCTTCAAGTAAAGAATCCAGCTTGTGAGGCTCACACATCTGGCAGTCGGATCTGCTTCGATTCCTTCTTTTCTCTTATCTTCTCTTTGTGGTCGTCTCGCGCTTCCTTCAATTCCTTTATCCTATCTCTTATCTTTGCCGCCCTTTCGAATTCCAGTTTCTGTGCTGCGATTAGCATTTCCTCTTCGAGATTGGCGATTATGATATCTATCTTGTCCTTGGAGTATTGCCGGTAACCCTTTGTCTCTGTGAATGCAGTTGAGGCTTCAGCTATCTTTGCCGGGGTCTCCAGTAGCGCTCTTACTTCTTTCCGCACCGTCTGTGGAGTCACCTCATGCTCTATGTTGTACCGAAGCTGAATTTCCCTCCTTCTTTCTGTCTCCCCTATTGCTTTCTCCATCGACTTCGTGATCTCATCGGCGTACATGATCACCTGCCCGAAAACGTTCCTTGCAGCCCTCCCCATCGTCTGTATGAGCGCCACCTCCGATCTCAGGAACGACTCCTTATCTGCATCCAGTATTGCCACGAGCGACACCTCGGGCAGATCCAAACCTTCGCGAAGGAGGTTAACCCCAACGATCACGTCGTACTCACCTATCCTGAGATCCCTCAGTATCTCTGTTCTCTTCAGCGTCTCAACCTCCGAGTGAAGGTACTGAACCTTGATCCCTAGCGGCTGAAGATATTCCGTCAGGTCTTCAGCCACCCTCTTAGTCAATGTGGTAACCAGAGTCCTCTCGTTCTTCTCCACCCTCTTCCTTATCTCCTTGAGCAGGTCATCGACCTGTCCCCTTGTAGGCCGTATAATGATCTCCGGGTCAACCAGCCCCGTTGGCCTCACAAGTTGTTCGACTACCTGTTCACTTATCTGGAGTTCATAAGGAGCTGGCGTCGCCGAAGTGTATATGACTTGGTTGATATGCTGCTCGAATTCACTGAACAAGAGAGGCCGGTGATCGTAGGCTGAGGGCAGGCGGAAACCATAATCGATGAGATTCTTCTTCCTCGACCTATCACCATAGTACATTCCCTGCAGCTGAGGGATAGTGACATGTGACTCGTCTATAACCATGAGGAAATCCTTCGGATAAAAGTCGAGCAGAGTGAAAGGCGGTTCACCAGGTCTGCGATCGTCAAAGTATCTGTCATAGTTTTCGATGCCAGCGACGTAACCCACCTGCCTTATCATCTCCAAGTCGTACTTCGTCCTCTGCTCAAGTCGCTGGGCTTCGACAAGCTTCCCGGCCTTTCGAAGGTCTTCAACGCGTGCAAACATCTCTTGCTCGATTTCGCGGAGACTCCTCTCTTTGGTTTCCTGAGGGATGACGTAGTGGCGCGCTGGAAATATCAGGGTACCGCTCATTTCTTCCAGAGTATTGCCAGTCACGTGGTCGACCCGGATTATCCTATCCACAACTTCGTCGAGCAGTTCGATTCTGACGATGTTCTCCTCATCAGCCGTACACACCTCAATGGTGCCTCCTCTAGCTCTGAATCTCCCCCTCGCCAAGGCCGCATCATTTCGTTCGTACTGCATTTCGGCGAGTCTCCGCAGTAGCCCGTCTCTATCCACTCTCTCCCCCTTCTTGACGATTAGCGACATCGCCCTATACTCCTCTGGCGAGCCGAGCCCATATATGCAGGAGACACTAGCAACAATGATCACGTCCCTCCTTGTAAGGAGGGCTTGAGTGGCCCGATGCCTAAGCCGGTCAATCTCATCATTAATGGACGAGTCCTTCTCGATGTACAGGTCAGGCTCAGGCAAGTATGCCTCAGGCTGATAGTAATCATAGTACGACACAAAGTACTCAACCGCGTTCCTGGGGAAGAACGCCCTGAACTCGCTGCAGAGCTGGGCAGCAAGAGTCTTGTTATGCGAGATCACCAGCGTAGGCCTCTGAACGTTCTGAATCACAGACGCCACAACAAACGTATTATGAACAAAGATGTTGCCAAGGCCGGCAATGAAATTTTGGTTTCCCACTACGCCAATGTCATATAAATATCCGTTTGTTGGCTTGACCTTCCTCATCTTTACTATTCTGCGCAGGTTGAATTTCAGTAGATTGCTGAGCCTCCGCCGATCATTGGTAAGTTCTATTATACTTTTGAAGAGTCTCTTTGAGGGTAGTCGCTTGTGGTGCTCGATCATTGACACGTGACTTCTATTACAGCCTATCTGTTCTGCAAACTTCCTCTGCGATAGGTTAAGCTGTGATCTAAGATCCTTCACGAACTGTGAGCAACCTGGAAAAAGGTCAACATTTGTGTTGGTCTTTTCCGCAATTGTTTCCTTCAGTGCGTGATTCTTGTACGGCAGAGAAAACGATATACCGTTCTTGAATTTCAGCAGATTATCCCGACCAGAGATCGCCAGTTCAAAGTATTCTTTCGGGATGATATTACCTTTAGCGTCTCGATATCTTATCTTCTTACTCCTGATCCTCGGGATTATGCCAAATCTCAATAGTAGGTTTCTGATGTCGAAGACCAATTCCTGTGACGCGGATAAGTAGCAGACTTCATTGGCGTTGACATATCCATCACCATCGAAGAGTGCTCTGAGGAAGACAGAGGTTTGATCTGGTCGCAAGTTGTAAAAAAGGTCAGTCATCCGTTTGACCTGTGCGTACTTGCCTAGACTTTTGAAGAAGTTCGACAAGATTGAGGAATTAAAGCGCATATCCTTGTAGTTGGCTCGAGTGCAACTGATCTTCAGAGATCTAGCAAAGCTTTCACAAGCTTTGTGGAGATTCTTCTTGGAGGTTGAGATTAGAACCGTATTTTTCGCGTAGCAACCCTCAGATATGTATAACCCGCAAAAGGTTAGAAAACTGTAATCTACAGGTATCATGGGTTTGACGAAGTCTTCGCCTTTCGTAATCAATCTAATTTCTCTGTAGACTTCTGAGAAGCTCAGTCCCGTCACCGATAGGAGCCTCTCCATCTGACCTACGGTGATTCCGCGCATCTTGGTTTCATTTATGATCTGGTCGTACTTCCATTTCGGGGCAGAAAAATCATGTTTGAGAAGCTCCTTGATCCTTTGGCTCAGCTCTGGATGATTACGTATTAGGTCACTTACGTTCACTTTCACGTGCGGATTGTAGTCAAGGAGATTCAAATGCGATACAAATTTCTCCGGGAACGGGATCGAATTTGCGGTGAGTGTATAGTCACCCACTTGCAGTGATCCTGTATCACATAGTTCCAGCCTGCAGTCTGCTAAACGAAAGCAATTATGATCCTTGCTCACTCTTATCTTGGATCCATCATCAAGAACGATCTCGGTCAACTCGGATCCTTTATGCCTCGACACTTGAATTATTTCTTTTTCCTCAACTTCATATGTCTCTGGGTTGAAGGAAATGATTCTTGAACCTCTCGTCTCTTGAAAAGAAGTTCCATCTGATTCTCTCGATGCAGTCAACTTCAGATCCACAAACTCACCAATTCTCACCTTTCTTACGTAGCCATCTTCATCAGTGATAAGCATGAATTCATCATGATCCACACTTTTGCCGGAGCCCGTGACGCCCAGGAGTGTCTGGTGTTTCAGCCCCTTCCTAACTCCTTCCGTCAACATGGCAATTGCCTTTGGCTGGTCACCGCGTGGGATGAAGTCTGTTACCAGCTTGAACTTCCCGTCGCTAATCATGGCTGAACGAGACCTCTCTGCTAGAAGATGGTTATGATCCGATAGAAGCTGGGAACGCCAGTGAATCTCTGGATATGACGACATTAAGCAAACAATGGCTTAAAACACTTCCATATGAGACAGAAATCTGTTCATGAACCGAGGCTCGGGTTTTCCTGATGTGTGCGAAACCCATCTTCTTCAATTGGATAGACACATAGGCCCGGCCATTGTCAGATTCATCGTCATTTAGGACATGCCCCAGTTGACCATTGTCAGGTGCTATTGACCGAAAACCCATTAGGAACGACGTCAATCGTGGACAAAACCGTAAATAGCGGATCGACGCGTGTACTTTTCTTATCTCCTGGTTGGAGGTGCGCGTTCTGCCATGGTGACCATTAGGGAAGAACTAATGGGGCTAGCTGCGAGAATAGCTTCCAGCGCTGAAGAGGAGTACGATGGACACTGGTGTTTATTCGCTGGCTTCGCATTCGTGTTGAATGGTGTTGAAAAGAAGACTTACGATATCGATTTGCTGACTAAGGATGTAGGTGCTTACAGGTACCTCACCGGCTTGCTCCAGAAACTGGGACTCAGACTTATGACCGCGACGGAAGGTTACTCATCTTTCAGGGCTGCCGTGACAGACCGGGAACACTCACAACAGCTGACCCTGGATCTCCTAAGCATAGACAGCGAATGGTTGAAACCCCTGAAGAACATGTGGAGCAAACTGGAGAAGATACGTGTCGGAGAAATCCCCATTCCTGTTGCACATCCGATTCACTTGATCCTGCTCAAGATGTTGGTTAACTCTCGCCGCCAATCCGGGGATAGAAAAAAGGAACAAGACTTGGTAGATGTCAAGCGGATTATGGCAATACGTTCTATCACAACCCCGCAGGTGATGAAGGAGGCATCAATACAGGACATGGAAGACACAGCAACCAAGTTCTTAGAGAGATTGGACGGATTATCGTGTAGCGGCAGTAATGAAGAGGCAGCTGGACGAATAACCTTGAGGAGGATGACTGAAGCAGACACCGACACTGCCATAGAACTCGCAATGCTGGCAAACCCACTTGCTGCTAAGGAGAGATATGGGAAGTTCATTATCTCTCAAATGTCGGAGTTCCCGGAGCTCACATTCGTTGCAGCAACTGATGGGGGCAGACGCGTTGTTGGATATGTCACATCCGATACTAGCGGTGATGAAGCCTGTATTGAAGACATTGCGGTGGCACCACCATGGCAAAGAAAAGGAGTCGGAAAAATGCTCCTAACAGAGTCAATCAGACTGCTGAGGGAGAGAAAGACGCGGCTCGTTAAAGTCGAAGTCCACTACAAGTGCTCCTCGGCGATTCCCTTCTACTATGCTTTCGGCTTCAGGTTTGCTAGCTGTACACGTGACAGGTTCGGGAAGGGAGAAGATGCTATGACTCTAACAAGAGAGCTCTCGTAGTGCCTTGCCTGTTAAGGTTACGGTCTGTCGGCAAAAGCGGATCCAAGTCATAAGTGCGTTTAGATCGAGTACCTCATTATTGGTCGCGTCTCAGAGCGGCGCAGTACTTCGATGAATCCTACTTTGAGGAATGCGGATGACAAGCCAGTATATGCAAACGCATCGGGAGTCTTTCCTTTTCTGGGCTCCACCGGATAGCCTTCCACGATTTTGCCGCCGGAATCGCGCACATAACCGATCGCGGTCTCTAACAGCCTCAAAGTGACTCCTTTGCGCCTGAACGGCTTTGCAACGTAGAAGCAGACCACAGACCAGACAGGCTTATCATCAACCCGTCCAAGTGTCCGCGAGTTATCTAGGACCAGATAGGTCTCTCTTGGTGCGACGGAACACCAGCCAATCGGTTCGCCTCCCGCGTAAGCGAGGATCCCAGGCACTTCCCCTGAGTCCACGATCTTCCTCAGCGCCTCCCTGTTGCCCTCCCCTTTCTGCTGGTTGAACAGTGAACGCTTTATTCTCCACCACATGCACCAGCAGCCTCCACAAGCTCCACGACTACCGAATAGCTTCTCCAAGTCTGGCCACCGGTCTCGCGTCAGTGTCTGTACCTTGACATCTGCTAGCTCCGCTTTACTCATTGAAACCACTTCTTATTGCGCGGTCAGGCGCCCCACACAAATGCGAATGACATAACTTGAGTCACCCGGTCCTGCACGAGATGATCATCGACGAAATCCTTTTGTTTGACGCACAGAGTATATTCCAAGATTCTTAAGATTGCATCCAGTAAGTGCCTCAGATAAACGGATCCTTGTTTCTTCATTGATGAATTACTTCTATTTCACTCTTGGAGAAGGTGATTGTTTCGCTTCCTGCCGCGTTCGGCGCCAAGAAGACAGATTATTTATCCGTTTTCTCATTCTCTTGTCCATCTTGCTCAGCTGCGCCGATACGCCTAGCTTCCTAGCAGTACTCCTTAGACCATTAACGTCGATGTGTTGGAATTGCCTGGCGTATATGCCTTCAGCATCCCGTGTGTCCTGCTCACTCCCCGAGAAAAGCTTGTTAGCGATCATGTCTTCAGGAGATGCCAGATAAATCTCAGTCTTTCCGATGAGGATCTTCTTCTTTGTGCGCAGGGTTTCAAGCTCTCTCGGTCCATATGCTCCCTTTGCGTCGATACGGAGAAGCGACTTTTCATCGTGTGTGGTGAAGTGTGACTTCTCTTTGAGAGCCATCATAATGTCGTTCTCTGTCAGTGAGAAATCCCGTTTCCTTAGTGCTCCAGCTAGAACCGGTACATCTTCATCTTTAATATTCATAACGACATCGATGCCTAGTGTTGTCCTCACATTTCCCCAACTCGTCGCTGCGATCCCACCAACGATCGCGTAGTCTATTCCGAGCTGGTCTAGGGTCTCTGCAAGTTCCTTAACCACGTCTTCAATGCTTCTTCTCTTCTGCGCTATTTTCAGTCACCTTGTTCATCTTGATTGCAAAGTCGGTCAATTCAGATACGATCCTCAGAGTTTCCGCTGGACCTATTGTACGGAGCATTATGGCCTCCTTCAACAACTCATGCTCCTTGTCGTGGGCCGATTTCAAGCGCGATACTCGAGGTCGCCTCAACAGTCAGTATCTCCTCCACACGGCAGGACTATCGATCTGTCTCCATTATTATCTTTATGCAGGCCTGACCTTGGAACAAATATGCATCAACACCTGGCGTCCACAAAGCTCAAGAACAGAGAAATGCTGGAATGGGTCTTCCAGAAAACAAACCCAGCACTCACTGTAATATTCCTTCGCGGATCGCTGTTCGGTATATGGGGTTAGCCTGCGCTTCTTCTCTCGTTGCCAGGTGGATCTCGAAGGGGTGATATAGAGGTAGCCCAGCTAATTCTTCTAGTCTCGCTTTTGCGTTTCCTCTGCTTTTCTCGCCTTTGGGTATCTCGCGGCAGACTATGAGGATATCAACATCGCTTGCTCCTGTAGCTGTTCCCTTGGCAACGCTTCCGAAGACATAGACCTGGCATTCGCCTAAGGTTACTTTCGCGGCGCCAGCTATCTTCTTCGCCCAAGGGCGCCACTTGTAGACTAATTTGCCAACTTCAAGCTTTGCCTTTAAGATTTTTAACAAAGTCTATTGCCTCCTGGGCGAAGTCTACAAGTTCTCTTGTCTCCTCTTTCTCATACTCTCTTGGGGTGTAGCGTGAATTTATGTAAGTATCCTCAAGTCTGATGAGCAGACTTCTGTTCCTAGCCACGAATTGGTCAATTTGGCTGGGTTTGTCGACTGTGGTTTTGAGCGAGTTCAATAGTTGCCTCAGTGCGTGGATGCGTGGGATCTCTCCTGCGTACTCTAGGAGGATAGATTTCGCATATAGCTGGATGGATTGTTCTGCCATGAAGGCGGCAATATCGTAGTCTCCTTTAGCTAGGCTGTCCCTAGCTGAGCTGAGCATTCTCAGCGACCTATCCTTGAGCAGGTCGACTTCACTGCGACTCACATAAACACCATACTAGACTGGGTCTCGCATAGCTGAAATACTTATCGCTGGCCCGGCCCGTCACAAGGAGATTGCCATCGAATTTATTCTCGAAGTTGCCTTGGTATTTGCTTCGCGTGACATTCAGGTCTCTTTTAGAAAACCAAATAACCTTGAGTCACTCTAAGAAGGTGCAAGGTGTTTGGAAGTGATCTGTTTTGAGTAGTCAGGAAACCGTTCTCTACGAGAAGAAGGGCAAGGTAGCAGTCATCACGCTCAACCGCCCTGAACTGAACTTGGTCAACGGAGCAGTAGTGAGTAGAGTGATGGAAACTCTAGAAGACGCTGAAGATGACCAGAACATCCGCTGCCTGCTCCTCGCGGGCGCCGGAAAGAAGGCCTTTTCAGCTGGGATAGATCTGAAGCACGTCAGCTCCCTTACGGGGGATGGCCAGCTGAAGTTCGCCGAGTCAACTCACGATCTTGTCTACAGGATTGCTCGATTCAAGAAACCCACGATTGCAGCCATCCATGGACACGCTATAGGCATGGGCTATATGCTTGCTGTGGCGGCAGATATCAGAGTAGTTGCGCAAGACGCAAGCTTCAAGATACCTGAGGTGGAACTGGGAATGTTTCCAGGCTCAGGCATAACTGTCCTGTCACTGAAAAACGGGTTCCCACCTTCACAGCTGCTTGAGCTGATACTCACTTGCAGAGAATTCGGAGCGGTCGAAGCAGACAAGCTAGGGTTGGCCAACAGGATAGTGAAGCCCGAGGAATTGGAGGAAGTAGCCCTATCGCTTGCAAAGAAAATCTCTTTGGCGGACTCAGCAGTTGCGGTGCCAATAAAGCAGCTTATTAGGGACTACGCTGCGGCGGGATTCGACGAATCTCAGAGAAAAGAAACCGAGTTGCACTTCACCTACATGAAGCGGAGATTTCTAGGCAAGTAGAAGAAGGGGGCACCGACGCCGAGCCGAAGAGGAAGTTCAAGGCGATTTGGCTTTAAGGTGCCGGTCTCAAGGTGAATTCATGCGCTTCAGTCTCTCTATTCTCTCGAACATTGATGGGTGACCCTTCAGGATCCCTATGATCTTCGGAAACTTCATGGGAACAAGGTTGTAATCCGCCAGTTTTTCCAGCGACGTCGCCAGATCCATGGGATTCGTACATCTAGCTGCAAGTAGGTCCGCTTCATTTTCGAACATACGTCGCAGCTTCAGTAGCAGTAGATACAGGAATACGAAAGGCACCAAGTAATCCATGACGATCAATATAAAAAAGACCATTTCATCCGTAACGATAATGCCGGTCCCTATGAGGAAGTAGACGAGTAGGGAGGCAGCAACTGTAAAGACTGAATACAAGCCGAGCATTAGGGCAATTAGAATTGCAGTTAGCTTCAAAATGTGACGCAGTCTCAGGTGCGCGAACTCATGTGCGACTACAGCTTCAATCTCCTTCTTATTCAACACCTTCTCAATATCACCGATCAGGTACACCCTTGCCTGCCTTCTGGAAAAACCTAGCTGCGCCGCATTCACGACTTTAAAACCCTCAACTGGGACGTGGTATGCGCCAGTAAACTTGCCCTTGATACCCATCTTATCTGCCAACTCTCTTATCGAGTCAAGCAAGCCTTGGTCTTCGATCTTTTCCTTCTTGAGGATTGATCCGTATATCTTTGGCATCGCCAATCCAATGATCAAAACCATCGCCAAGGTTGTCGCAAACGTGAGAAGCTGCGAGTAGTCAGCATCACTGGGCGCAAATAACCAGAAAGCCACAAAGAGCAGTAGAAGCATAGCGAAGGGCATTAGAAATACGAGTCTCGAACGCAGCTTGTAACCAAGGTATCTTCGAAACCCAAACGTGGTTCTACCATACTTCCTATCAAGCCTGTACTCCAGCGGTGTGACGAGGAACGTCGAGATGAGGAATACGACCCCTATTAGCGCTGTTATTGCAATAACCTGAAAATAGTCATCGATCATGAATAGAGGCACGTAGAAGAACAGGTAAATCAGTCCCACCAATGAGGTGAAGCAGACCAGAAGCAATGAAAGGAACTTGATTGCATAGCCCTCAAGATAATACTTCCTGATCAATCGTTCATCCATGGCTCGAATCGCCTTGTTTAGGGCCGTTGATTAAGGGAATACCCACAACAAGATGAGGTAATACGGTTTTCTCTCTGGACAAAAAAACCGGGAGTTCATGTAGGAGGCCTGCAGATCCCTCGGGCACATGAGCTGTTCCTAACTCTCTTGATCTAGAGGGTTCTGCCCCTTGCTTACCACCCTGCGGACGGACTGGACAATGACGTTCATCACGGAATCCCTGTACACGGGGTCGATGGCTACACAGCCGAAAGTCTTGACTCCCAGTTGCCTTTCGATCTCCTCAGGCTTAAGCCTTCCAGGGAGGTCTTGCTTATTCGCTATACAGATGATCTGTGCCTTTGGTTCCACCCTGTGGCACAGGTCGAGAAGAGGTTTGCTGCCGACTACATTCTCAACCGTGGAATCCGTCACGAAGAGAATCAGTGCAGCTCCCCTTAGGAATATGACCCAAGTCTTGTGGTACTCCTGCTGTCCAGCCAAGTCCCAGATAATCACTCTAGTTCCATCGATCTGGAAGAGTTTCCGATCCACGTCTGCGCCTATGGTCGCATGGTAAGCCGCTGGAGATGCCAGCCCCTTGAGCAGGTTAAATAGAGTTGTCTTGCCCACAGCGGCACGACCGGCCAAGGCGATCTTAAGTCTCGCGCCCTGTTTGGCCTTCATTCCTTCTTCGAGCGCACCAACCTGAGAGACTAAAACCTTTTCGGCAGCGGACGATAATGACGTATCGCTTCCAGATACACTCTTGACCGAGTATATGTCTGGCATCTGCTGGGCATCCTGCTCAGCTGTCTGTGTCTGCTCGATTATAGGCGGGGCTATCGGTGGAGCAGTAAACGGAACGATCGATGGTGCGCTCGCTGCAACCCCCAATGCTTTTTCGATTTTCTCAACTTCGCCAGCAAAATCAGCCAAGGCACCTGAAATCTGCCATATGAAAACCCTGGTTGCCCTGATCAATTCTCTCAGTCCTTTATCGTTGGGAACTGAACTCAAGTCACACCCCTCGAACATCATGAAGATGAAGAAGCGGTCGATACGCCAAATTCTCTCCAGAATTGGACTGGCCTTTTATTCTGCTCCGGTGTACAGAAAAGATGGAGACGAATATATGAACCTATACACTTGCAGTATCCCAGAACTGTGCACCATTGCGAAGTTTCTAAGATCAAGGAAGCTGCCAAGCAAGAAGTAACTAAAACATTAAATATCCACGCGTCATAGGTATAGGTATCAGAATCAGCTGATTTAGAACTCATACATATCACTCTGGAGTGTAGGGAGCTTGCCTCAGGGAATAGTCGTAGTACGGTGGGATGAAGCTGAGGGCACAATCCTCGAAGCGAAGCATCCCCAGACAGTTGAAATCTCTTCGGATGAGATGATGAGGATTTTTACCAGCCACGCGATGGGCGAAGGTAAGCCGGGTTTCCTCGCAATGAAGATCGGCACACTTAACATAGCGAGCTACTACACTGGGCTTGCGCTGAGAGGAATGCCTCAACACTACATTGCGCTACTACTAGCTGATGAGGAAGATGCAACAGTCTTCGAGGGGCCCCTAACCGAGACATCAACTGAACTCATGCAGAAAGTGGGTTCCGACAACTTCCCAACCTTTCTGGAGGAAGCTTATAGAAAGCTTATCGACTATCTAACTCTAACCGATGAACAGATGACTGCCTTGGTTATGAAGGACCGCCGCCGTAGCCTTCTGCTCCAGAAGCTCGCTGGTGGCCCGATGAGCAAGGTGGAGGCCAAGGAAATCCTCGAACAGGAGCTTCAGACAGAAATAGTCAATATTGACCTCCTGCTCGATCCACTCATCAAGATGGATCTGGTGAAGAAAGCGATCGTCGAAGGGATACCTAGCGAAGTACTCTTCCTACTCGAGGACATTTTCTCAGTCAGAATGCCACCGGATCTAACCGTCGTGAGAGCTCTGAGGAGCAGGATACCTGATAACCTTGCCACGAAGTACGAGCAGCAGGTGGCGAAGTTCTTTGAGAAGTATAAAGTGCTCGAAGAGGAACCCGAAGCAGTGTCGAATATTCTAACAAACCCAGTTCAATACAAGATAATCGAGGCCTTGAGAACCTCCGTCTATACGGTGGCTGAACTGGCCCTGAACCTGAAGATGGAGCCGTCTACTGTCGAGAACGCCCTAAAGGCTCTACGCAAGGCAGATGTCGTGAGCGAGGTCTCCGATAGAAGCGGAAACAGGTACATGGTGATCAAGGCTAACCCAACATTCCTTAAATTCTTCCCAGAATACATGGTTAATGTAACGAGGCAGAAGTGGGCGGCAGGAATGCTGGAGGACTCCATTGCCAGGAAGCACCTCGAACTTCTGAAAGAAACCTACACAACTCTATGACATTTATGTGAAGAATTGCACGATATTACTTCAGTCAAGAAAGGTTCATTTAACACGTATCTGGAAAAGGAGCTGAAGTTGCCCGATGGGGGATGTAGCCAGGTCCACAACCAAGAGAATGCTGATTGCTGTCTTCCTTTTCTCAATACTCGCTGTATCATCCGCTAATCAGTACTACTCACCAGGCTCAACCATGCAGCTTCAAGGTGGCGGATCAGGGCAACTAGGTGGAGTGGGCCCCCTTTTTGCGTCGGACCCTCAAGCCTCAGCCAGACCGGTGAATGACAGTGCCATCGGCTTCGACTCAGGTGGCGGCTCAGGCAGAACGATAAATCTACCGAACCTAGGGACAAGTGGTCTCCCAGTAACCCTGGACTACGGATGGTCTTCAGGCAAGATAACCGCCACGGTTCTCGGCCTCTGGGATCAGAGAAACTGGATCAGGAACGGAACCTTCGACACGGGAAGAAACACGCCATACCCGCCCATCTCCCCGCCGTGGACCTACCGTAAATGGTACGACACTCATCAATCAGGTCACCCCAATGCCAGCATTGACACGGGTAGCTGGGTAAGCTCAGGTAATAGCAGATACATCACTGCAACCATGCCTTGGCAGGGTCTTTATCAGCTTGGTGGAGGAACTCGTGATTACTATACAGGGGAATACTCAGCTTGGAATGAGACCTTCACCTTACCAAGAGGAACTGTGTTGGCGGCGAATCTGTCCCTGAACTACAATCCAAGGTTCACTGATATATTCGCGCTTGACGAGTTCCAGATATTTGTTCAAGTGAATAGCCACTTTGTCTACGAGAAGGGCTTTGCTCAGATAAAATTCGACGGGGAAAACAACAAATGGAATCTTCGAACGAATATCAATGTCCTGACAGATGTGAACGGCTCGTCGGTTTTCAACACACCTGCACAGCAGACAATTTCGATCTCAATAGGTGTTATTTATGTTTCACACACTGACCACTGGACGAACTTCGGATCAAGCGATAATGGTTGCTGGTTCGACAACGTGACATTGGCCTTGAAAGCCTTGGTGAGACCGGATCAGGTTCAACTCAAGCTCAGGCAACCTAGCAGCGGAGCTTCAACCAACATTATTGCCTCAAACTATGGTTCCGGCAACGGCACTCTGACTGGGTTTACAATCGGCCCAGCACCTTCAATAACCACATACGACTTTGGCTTCACTTCAAACGTGACTTCGCCTACAACCGGCTCTTTCAGCGCAAACGCCACAGTCTATGTCACTCGGCAGAGGACTGCCACGACAACCTTTGTAAGCCAAGGGAATGTCGTCAACTGGAGCATATCACTGGTAACGGCATTTCAGCAAAGCGGGCAGTTTGTCGGGACAACCAAGTACTCTAGTTACTACTTCAACGTTACAACTCAGAAGGATTGGAACCTCACAACCTGCTTGGACCCCAGCGGAGGCAGCCATACAATCAAGTCGGATCCGAACTTCAGCAACAGAACGGTCGGCTCGATCAGAATCCTAAAAGTCAACGTGGCGGGCATAGGTTCATACTCAACGCTACCGAATCTCTACCCATATATCATTCACGCCATATCGAGCAACTACATCAAAAGCCTAACCACACAGCTGCAGAGTGGTTCGACTTGGGTGAACTCTTCGAATTTCTACCCCACGCAGACAATGAAGTTTGTTGCGTACATCAGAGGGTCATCGCCAATATCGACCGGCATTGCCAACCTAACCATCCGAGGACCGCCAACGTACAACGCTTCGCCTGCCGTAATAGACACCATCACTGGTGTTGTCCCTGTCAGCGGGTTTGCCAATTTCACGAAGCTGTTGCCGACCAGCTATGCTGCCGGCAATTACTCAGCACAAGTTGACTGGGTTGATAGCTCACTTGGCGAGGCAGGTTCACTCACATCCAAGTTCAATGTGACTCACGTGTTCACCCTGAGCGTCGCATTTCCTGCATCAGGAGATGTTATCTCCAAAGGGACAGTACTTTTCAATCCTCCCACAAGCGTGAGCGTGCGAGACTTCTACACAGGCCAGTTTGTAACCGCAAGCGTCAAGGGCAGAGCTTCATGGGAAAGCGCAGGAAGATGGGACACGTTCACAACGTTCTCCACGGTAAACGCAACTTACACGAACGTAACCTACGTGCCTTCCTCCCTGACTGTCGGAAATAGGTATTGGCTTGCAGCTAACGCCACCAAGCCCTTCTATGACAAGGCGACCGCGAACAGCACGTTCTGGATAGGTTCGGCAGCTACGGTCGGCACTCAGACCGCCATCAACGTCTACTACACTGAGACCAACACGTTCTTCGTGAAGCTAGACCAGATACCGTACAAGGAACAGGGTGGTGGTGACATCACAAACGCAACGATATCGCTCAGTGCGTCGATCTCTTCGAACGATACGCTCGTGAAGTGGAGCACTAGGTTCAGTGCAGACTACAGCCATCAGGGCACGGGCACCTACTCTGGCTGGATATACATAGGGACACTATCACCTTCTGTAAGGGCGATCCCTCCTGGGACCTATACGGTCTGGTTCAAGTTGTCTCAGGGTCAATACTACGAAACAAAGTTCTTCAGTCTCCAGCTAACAATATTCCCCGCCATATCTTACTTAGATCATCTGAGTGGAAGCGATCAATACGTCTTCTGGGGGCAGACTGCGGTCATCAAACTCAACTTCACAACCTACTGGTCATACGGCTCGTACTCGCTATCCAAAACACCCATAGTAAATGATTCCTCTCCCTATGTGAGAGTCATATGTGGATGGGCTGGAGGTTGGACGGCCACTCATTCCGTACTAGACCCCGATGGTATGTATACTCTCTCCGTTGACACGACATCTTTTGCGACTCCAACGGATGATGGCAGCGGGGCTGGAACGACTTCCTTCAATGTGAGGTTCAACAAGACGTACTACGTTCTATCCAACTCGGTGCCAATAACCTTACACATCATGAGGCTTACAACTTCAATGACCGGTGCAGTTCGGAATGGAGTAGTCTACAGCTCAACGAACACGACGAGCGTGTATTCGGGCGACTCGAAGTCTATCTATGCCTGGTACAATGATACTCACACAGGTCTCCCAGTGGGTATTGGAGGTTCATCCATCACTTACACTTCATCAGGTGGCAACATACTTGGGTCAGGAACTCTAAACGCCGTAGCTGGCACGCCGGGCTTATACAACCTTACTCTATCTGGGGCGAGCACGAACCAGATTCCTGGAACCTACCAGATATTTCTGACAGGATCTAACACTCCACACTACGTGACGCGCAGCATAACCTTAACTCTAAATGTTCTTCCCATACCATCAACATTGCAGACCTATCACCCGCCCACCACTATCTACTACCTAGATCGGGTTGTATTTCTCATCTGGTACAATGACACGCACAATGGTTTGCCCATAAGCGGCGCCACCATATCCGTAACGGCTCCTGGAGTAACCATCGTCGCTCCATCCGAAGTGCTTGGAACGCCAGGACTATACAACCTCACGATTCCAGCAGGGCAGACCGTTGGCGACTATAACATCAACGTTGGAACGAACAAGACCAAGTACGCTGACGGCGCAACACTCATACATCTTCACATTACGAGTTTGCCGACTGTGCTCTCAACATACTCGGTCGTGTCCGGTGGTCAGCCAGTTATCGGGTCAAGTGTAACGGTCCCGCTGGGAGGATCATTCACGATTTACATGTGGTTCAATGACACTCACCACGTTGTCCCCATACCTGGTATGCAGAACTTCATCACGTACAATTCCACCGAGTTCGGTCAGTCGTGGGTTACACCAACTGGCACCCCTGGCCTATACAGAGTGCCAATAGCCACCACTCCGGACGCCGGCATCTTCACAATCACACTCACGGCAAACGCAGCCGGATACGATCCTCAAGTACTCGTCTTCACGGTGACGGTGCAGGCTCCTGCACCAGGCTTCAGCCTAATCACCCTAATGCTCGTGGGCGTGGGCGGAGGCGGCGCAGTCTTGGTCGGCGCTTTGGCTTTGTTGTTCATGAGGCGGGCACGTATCCCGTTCATTGTCAAGAAGATTGATGAGTCGATGAAGCTCATCGCCAAGGGCGACCATGAGGGTGCGACTCCCGTTGCGCTGAGGTCCAGGGAGGAGCTCATCGTAGGCATAACCCAGGAAAGGGTAGATGCCTTCACAGCCAAGAAACCGGCAAAGGGAGAGGCTACCGAGTCACTCGCTGGGGAACCCCCTGTCGAGCCTCCTACGACTGGTGCATCCGCGGCGCTGAAGACCGAGCTTGAAGCGGTTGAAACCAAGGAGAAGCCCGGCGAAGCGATAGAAGAGGTTGAGATGGATACCCTGGACCAGGAGCTGCAGAAGCTCGAGAAGTTCGAGGACAAGGAGAAGCTCCCGGACGGCGCCAAGGAAGTCCGCGACGTCATAGAGAAGTACAAGGACGGAAAGAAGAAGAAGCCCGAGTAGAAGTCAGTTTTAAGGCATCTCTAGGCACGCATCTTGCCTATTCTTTCTTGTTTTCGCGGTTCTTCTGCATTCTTCTTTGCCCCTTGCACCATCGGGTTAGGTTTCCCCGATTTATCCCACCCTCTTAGTTCATAGTACCTATTCACCATTTCTGTGAATCTCGTTCTGTTTACGGTATTGCCACTACTTCCTCCCTGTGGGAGCGGTTGTTCGAAGAATCTCTGTGGCAGGTCATCATCCTTGGCTGTTATGCCTTCTCTGACGTTGAACAATCTTGTCAGAGTAGCGATCCTGTTGGCGGTTTCTCTTAGCTTGGCTTCGTTTAGATCTGCTCCTGTCAGTGCTTTCAAGATGTGGGGTAGCCTCTCCCAAGTAGCTATGTCCCGTATGAATCTGCAGATGATGAGGCTGTCGAATATTATGTATCGGTCTTCGAGGTCGACTACATACTGGGGTTTCTGGTCATACGCGAATCTGTCTATCATACCCCGCAGCTCTTGCACCTGCACTGTCGAACGAAGGTGGCATGCGCCCCTGCACGAAACTGCGTAGGCCAAGCCCATGCCAATTACCCCTCGGGGGTCATACCCGGCTGGCTCAAGACCCTTAACTGTCACGTCGAGCCCGGGCAGCCGAAGTCTCTGAGATGCCCTCCTCACTCCTTCGGCAAGGATGTCTCCGGCACCCTCCCTCTCTGTGATCATCTTGAGGAGTCTCATGGTCTTCTCTAGGTCGCCGTAGTCCATGCTTATTCCGGTCTTCAGCTTGCCTCGCTTCTCAGCTTCAACTGCAAAGGCAGCCACGTTGCCCGCGGTAATAGAGTCGATTCCCGCTCTATCACAGTAGTCGTTAATCACCATGATTGACTCGATGTCGCCGATGTCGCATAGACCGCCGAAGGCATAGACAGTCTCATACTCCGGTCCCTCGACCCTCAACCCCTTGTATTTTCCCGTTCGAACTTCACATAGCTTTCCGCAGGCGATAGGGCAGTTCCAGCAAGCCCTGGAGCTGAGCAGGACTCTCTCCCTCATGGCAGCGCCGTTGAACTTCTCCCTGTGAGCCGATACTCCCTCACTCCAGTATCTTACAGGGAACACGCCCGCCTCATTCACGACGTCAACCATTGCCAGCGTGCCATAATTCCTATAATTGCTTGTCGCGCTGCTCTCCTTGATTGCCGTGAGGCTCTCTCCCACGACCTCATCCAATAGTGCCTGATCATGAATCGCAGGGTCCTTGTCGCCTTGGAAGGCGATTGCCTTCAGCTTCTTGGAGCCCATGACGGCGCCACAGCCGCCTCTCCCAGCGCTCCTCCAATAATCATTTTCTATAAGCGCAAAGCGTACCAGATTCTCACCAGCAGGGCCGATGCACACGACGCCAAGGTTTCTATTACCCAGTTCCCTTCTAACGGCGTCATCCGTGGCAAAGGTATCCAGCCCCCAAAGTTCACGGGCATCCCTGAACTCCACTCCCTTCTCATTGATGACCAAGTAGGTTCGTCTGCGCGCCTTGCCTTCAATGATAAAAACCTCACTGCCTGTAGCCCTCATTCTGTTAGCAACGTGGCCTCCAGAGTAGCTTTCACCATATATCCCTGTCAGAGGCGACTTGAAGAATACGCCGTATCGGTTCGCCGTGGGATAACTCGTTCCAGTCGCAGGACCCACTGCAAATATCAGTTTGTTTTTCGGCGAGAGAGGTTCTACCATTTCGCTGACTTCATTGTACAGGAACCATGTCCCCAACCCTTTGCCACCAATGAGATCTGCGACGAGTTTTCCATCCATTTCTTCCTTGGAGAACTTCATTCTGGCAAGGTTGATCCTCAGGAGCTTCATAAGACGTGGTCCCCTTTTCTTCCAGTCTACTTTCCCGTCAATCCGTACGCTTACCGTTATCAGCCGGACGTCCTTTAAGGTTATGTGGCTCCCTACCGATGAAGTGGAGCTTCAATAAGATATTTATGCACGAAAAGGATTAGTAGATGAAGCCTAGCGGGGGTAGTGCTGCTCTGCCAGAGAGGGCAGATGCCGAACTAGAGGTCACAAGGGTCTAGACAGGGGCTTAGAATTGGGAAAAAGGGTTTGCAGGGCATCGCTAGTGGCGATTTTCGTGGTCCTCCTAATGGGGATCATTGTCACTGAGGTGCCAAATATCGGGAACGTCACCGACGTAGGCAAGCCCGCCTCGGAGAACCCGCTTTTCAGTCCAGCATTTAATGGAGTCAAGTTCTCTAGCTCGGGTCCTCCTCGTGGTGTTACAGAGTATCTGTCTGGCAATAAGGATATGACTCAGCAGAGTATCATTTCAGGAGGCACCGATACCCTCGGTATTGACATACCCAATGGATGGAGCCCGATAGATCTCTCTGCCAAGATCTATCAATTATCGGCAAATCAGAGCTTCCTACGTAACTCAGAGTTCGCAAATGGGTATCGTCAGGATGCTACCCACGTGCTTCCGTCCTATTGGACCAACAAGAGTTCAGACGCTCCGGGCATTGCATATAACTTGGCAGAATGGGACAATGGCACAGAGCAAGCTGTGTACACAGCTTCAGTCACGGGTCACAATCATCAGACTACAGAATTCGCTGGCTGGACGCAGCTAGTCTACATAAATGGGACCAGCCCCACTAATACAATACTTGAATTCAAGATAAAGAGAGTCGGAGACATAGGGAATCCTGATAACCGTCACTTAATTGCCTATGCATATGTCAACGGGATACAGTTCATGAATTTGGAGTACCGGTACATCAATGCTTCTTATGACAGAGTAGTGATAAACGTGTCCAGTGCTGTTCCGTCGCTTCCAGCATTGGTGGACGTGACCCTAATGATGGGCTATTCCGGTCATATGAACCCCAGCCCGAGCGCCTACATATACTTTGACAGCGTCTACTTGCACACGAACTGCTCAGTTGTTCCTAAAGCCGTAGACTTGAAGCTGAATGGAGCGTCTATTTCGGGTCGGCGATACGGACAAGGGGCGGCGTCCCTCCACGGCGTGCTGGCTACGCCTTTCACTTTCACATCCAATACTACTGGCTCTGTTCGCTTCAAATGCAACTCAACCATAGTCATTTTCGAAGCCAAGTTGAGCGACCTAGTTACACTTATCGCCATACAGGGATCAAATGTGAGCAACAATGCTAGCAAAACATCATTCTTTGATGCTAGTTCTTGGACTTTAGGTTCCACCCTGTATACCCGAGACGTGCTGAATGTGTCGATCCCACATGACTGGATCTATTCTGGCGTCATTTTCCCCAACGGCACCAAGGTGGCGGGAGAAAGCCTTGGTCGCATAAAGAAGTATGACAATGTCTCGTCTTGGATAATAAGTCTGAACGTAACCTCGATAGGATCCTATGGGCCCAGCCCCTACGTAGTTCAGGCAACCTCGCCAAACTATCTGGGTGCTGTATCCACTTTCAGGAAGATCACTGGAGACTGGACACCCGCGAGCTTCTTCGTAAATGGTAGCAGAATAATGATAAACGCAACAGTTCAAGGAGGCAGCTCCTCCCATGGCAGCGCTTATGCAGTCTTCTACAACGCTTCCGACTACAGTGTGTGGAAGAACATGAGTTCATACGCAGTGAACCCAGGTGGCACTGGAATCTTATCTTTCAATTTTGCCTGGTCAAACGCCAACGTCACGGCGTCCAACCTGATATCCCTAGTTCTTTGGAGTAATAGCAGCGAGGTGGGTGTGAATTGGATTCCCATAACCTTTGACCTGACCCCGCCTCAGGTGAGGATCGCACTCCCCTACTCCAGCCTATGCGCGGGTGGAACAGCCGACGTAACTGTTTCAAATCTGGATGCCCATCCGAGGAATATCACCCTCTTCATCGACGGATCTCAGGTTGGAACATGGACTTCTCCCAGCGCCACTTATACGTGGAACACAAGGCTGCTCCCTGATGGCCTGGTTCAGTTGAAGGTTACGGGATGGGACTGGGTTGATCACGTGAATACTACCACATTTCAGGTAATCGTGGATAACACTCCCCCGACATTGACGACCAATTTCCCCGCAAATTACTCTTATGTCCACAGGACGGTTACGTTAACTGCATCGTTCACAGATGCAAACCCCAAGAATGTCACTATCCTCTTGGCGGGTGTGCCCTCTTTCAGTTCGTCTGGACCTGCTACTTTCTACTGGAACACTAGCCTTCACACGGATGGGCCTGTCGAGCTGACTGCAATATCCTGGGATCAGGCTGGGAATTTCAACAGGATCAAGTCGCTTGTTACCATCGATAATACTCTGCCGACCCTGCGCGTAAACTTCCTGAATGCTAGTCTATACACCCGCGGGAATATCACAATAAGCATCTCATGTACGGATATTAATTTCAAGAACGTGACACTGTCCCTGGGCGGGACCCCTGTTGGCGCTTGGACCTCCGCCAAGCCCAACTACAAGTGGAACACTACTACTTGGTTAGACGGCGGATACCCTCTGACTGTGAACGGGTGGGACTTGGCTGGGAACAATAATATGACATCAATGATCGTATATGTCGACAATACTCCTCCAACAGCTCCTACGCTCATCTACCCGAATAACGGGGAGGAATTCAACGTTACAACCCTCACCTCGCCGCTGCAATGGCAAGCCGCCTCGGATTTTGGTTCCGGCGTGGATCACTATATTCTGCAACTGGATACGTCGCCACTGTTCAGCTCTGCCAACCTCAGAACAATCTCTGTGCCCGGCGTGAACTACTCGATTCCAGTTGCTAGTCCTCTTTATGATGGAAATTGGTCCTGGCGTGTAAGCGCTGTTGACCGAGTCGGCAATCCCGGAGGATACTCATCCCCAAGATCATTTCAAGTGGTCGTCAGGTTGGCTCCCCCGCCTGGAGGTCTACCCATAACTGTCATACTTGGTCTTGGGGTAATTCCTGTAGTAGCGGTACTGTCATCAATCATATTTCTGAGAAGAAGAAAGGCTGAACCCGAGGAATACGACAGAAAGAATCTCCGTGTCGCATACGTATTTGCTGGCGACGGGCGCGCAATGTTCTCGCATCAGTTCAAGGAAGTCAAGGTGGAGCCGCAGCTGGTTTCAGGTTTTCTCACGGCCATATCGGAGATGATGAAGGAGGTCGTGGGAGGAGATAGGCGGCCGCTGAAGACCATTGAGAGAAGCGATGCCAAGATAATCATTGAGTTTGGCACTATGGTGACCGGAGCTCTCGTAGCATCGAAGTCATCTCGCGAATATAGGCGGCGTCTAAAGGCATTTCTGAGAAGATTCGAGGACGATTACGCCGACAGGATCACAAATTGGGACGGAGATCAGTCAATATTCCAAGCTGCGCCCGAAACAATTGAGGAAGCCTTCAGCGAAAGAGCAAAAACAACAACTTATCCAACTATCGGAGGTCTAGAAGACCTGCTCTTCACGGGTAAGCTGAGCGGCGTGGCCGTATCTGTAGCCGGCAAGACTGGCAGTGGAAAAACGGAATTCTGCTTGAGATATGCGTCTTCTCTTCTGAAGAGGGGAAAACCCGTAATAGTGATCGCGGCGTCGCTGGCACCCAAAGATGTAAGAGAAGCGCTGAAGAGCGACGACGTGGATCCCGTCCAAGCAGAGAAGGCTGGAAGCCTCGTACTATACGATGCATTTTCCGAAATCTCGGGCGTTCACACCACCGAGAAACTGAGATTCGGCAGCCCTGGAGAACTCAACAAGATCAATCTCTCACTGTCCAGAAATCTCAGTGAACTCAAGAACGCGACAATAATCTTTGACTCTTTGTCGGCGATGGCCGACTATAGCGAATTGGAGCTCGTAGTTGACTTTGTAAGAACTGTCAAAGTGAAAATACTACAGGGTGGACATACGGCCCTCTTCATCGTCGATTCATATGCCCACGACAAGAATCAGCTGAATTACATCTTTTCTGCGATGGATGGAGAAATCGAGACGGCAACCGAGACCACTAAGAAAGGAGAGCAGGAAATGCTCGTCTCCTTCAAGAGGCTGAAGGGCTTCAAGGTAAAGCCTGGATTCCACGAGTTCAAGTAAACCCGCTCTCTCTGGTCATGGCTAGGGGGGTTCTTCCGATTACTCGCTCGTGAAGGTGAACGGTTATTCCATCTGCGTTGATCTCGAATGGTCTCAAACCAAGAGTGTGGCTTACCCCCCGCATCTTTCTTACCTCCACAGCTCTGATGCGCTCAGTTGACTGCTCGAGCATGTAAAGAATTATGACGCCGTCGGTAGTGAACTCCTCAACGCCGTACCTGCCGAAAGCTTGGGATCCTCTCACTATCTCTGAAGTCAGAAGTGAGGTGCAGCCCATCTTGTCCAAGACCCTTGATAGTCCGAAGATCTCTTTTCGGACCTCGAAAGGTTCCTTGAAGTGACTCCCGAGTATTGTGATGGGGTCTATCACCACCCTGGTGGCATTTACCTCTCGAACCGCCTCCTGTATCTCCTGGTAGAAATCTTCAGCCAGGAATTCCGAGAGCGTGAAAGGCTTGACTTTTGTCGGTATGCTGTTGGATATGTCGGCTGGTCTGGCAATCGAAGCGTCAACAATCTTGAGTCTGCCTTGTGCTATTAGGTCAGCTAGATCCCAGCCGAAGCCGAGCTTTGCATTCCTTGCGATGCTGGAGGGGGGCTCTTCGAGGGTGACGAGGACGCCGTTTTCCCCATAAAGTTCAATGCCCTTTACTAGGAATTGGCATCCGAATATGGTTTTTCCGGCGCCTGGTTCACCCGCAACCAGGTATGCAGAACCCTTGAGAAGCCCGCCGCCGATCAGTTCGTCCAGCCCTGGGATCCCTGTCGGAACCTTGACAAACTCCTCCATACTACCTACACCCCTACAAATCTAGCATTCTAATTATTTGCAGAGGAAGTAATAAATCTGCCCCCAGAGTGGTTATCATAGAAACTGCCCGGCTCAGAGTGAGAGCGGCAAAAAAAGGCTCTGTCTTACTTTCCAACTGATCCGAAAGGCACAAAATAGGAAAAAGAATGGACCGCTAAGAGTCCATTCGCTAGATTCAACCGGGGGTTGTCCACTTACTTTTCTCTCTCAATTATCGTTGCGATGCCTTGGCCCATGCCGACGCACAAGGTTGCTAGCCCATACTGGACATTTCTGCGTTCCATTTCGTTGAGCATCGTTGTGATGAGCCTCGCACCCGAACACCCCAGAGGGTGTCCAAGCGCTATGGCTCCTCCGCATGGGTTGATTCTCTTGTCATTCATGAAGTCGTCGAATTTCTCGCCCCATTCCGAGCCCGTAGCTATGCAGACTGATGCGAATGCCTCGTTGATCTCGATTACTCCCATGTCCTTTATGGTCAGACCTGCGCGTTTCAGGGCTTTGGCTGAAGACGGTGCTGGCCCGGTCAGAGCGATGACGGGATCCACTCCAACAACCGCCATGGACTTTATCGTCGCCCTAGCCTTCAGACCAAGTTCGTCCGCCTTATCGCGTGATCCCAGCAATATTGCGCATGCTTGGTCGTTTATGCTTGAGGAATTTCCGGCAGTGACCTTTCCAGTTGGGGGCTTGAATGCCGGGGGAAGCTTCGCAAGTTTTTCTAGTGAAGTCTGCTCTGGGACTCTTCTGGCTCCTTCATCCTTCTCCACAACCTTGACGGTGCCGTCCGGCTGCTTGACATCGGGCATGGGTACGATTTCATTCTTGAATTTGCCTGCGTCTTGGGCAGCTACCGCTTTCTGGTGGCTTGAAAGCGCGAATTTGTCCATTTGTTCCCTTGGAATCTTGTATTTCTCTCCAACGGCTTCGCCAGCAAGACCCATGTTGGTGATTGGGTACTTCTTGTATAGTTTGGCCGCCGCTAATGAGTTTATGACTCCATCTGCGATTCCCATGGCGAACCTCGACATGTTCTCAACGCCGCCACCTACGGCGAAGTCAGCGTTTCCAGTCATTATTTCGCTGGCAGCAAATTGTACTCCCGTCATCCCTGAGGCGCAGAACCTGTTGAGTGTGACGCCAGCGACGCTGATGGGGTATCCCGCTTCGAGTAGTGCTACTCGGGCGAGATTTCCAGCTTGGTCTCCGAACTGCGTGTTGCAGCCAATTACGACATCCTCAATTTGGCTGGAATCTATCTTTGTCCTGTCAACTAGGGCCTTTAGGCAGTGAGCTAGCATGTCATCTGATCGAGCTTTGCTAAGTTGCCCTTCTCTCTTTCCAGATGCCGTGCGCACAGCATCGATTATCACAGCTTCACGGAGTTCAGTCATTTTTCGATCAATTCCTCCTTCAATCAATTGCCTCGATAGACAAAACAATCCTCAGTCTTCGATCAACCACTCTAATCTGCTACTTGCAGTCAGATGGTATTATAGCGTTATTTGATCACAAGCAGAATGACGGTCTTATTTAAGCCTTTACTACCACTGGCAGTATGCGAATGATTACGGTCGATTTGTGACTCGCGTCTTCAGCTTGGAGTAAAATCCATTCATGAAGACCTTTTGCTGTAACTTTCCTTACATAATCTCATGAAAAAAAGCAGCTCCGAACTGAGGAATGAATCAAAGCAGCTTCAATGGATCTGAAGTGACCGCTGGTTCTCCCTTAACTTGGTTGGCTATCTCCCATGCTTTTCTGACGTTCTCTTCGTCTCCCTCAAGCATCAACGTCACTGAACCTTCAGCCCCCGCTATGCCGCCACCTGCCAAGGGAACTGCTTCAACATTTGAGAGGATCTTGAAAGATGCTATTTCAGTGACGACTTCGCCGGGAAGAAGGTATATCTTGAATAGTGGCAGTCCCATCTGTTTCCATATCTTCACATTGCCTTCTTCGAGTCTTCTCTTAACGTAGTTTAGGGACCATGGGATAGTCTTCTCAAGCCCAACTGGTACGACGAGTTTCATCCCGTTGTTCTTGAGGGCCTTCCAGGCTGCTCCTATCGTTCCGCCAGCTGGATCCACCGTAATCACGCCAGCGTTCCCCTCGTGGTCGATCGCATTGGCACCCTTTATGAAAACGTCCTTGGGACCCATTCCTTCAAACAACTTGGGCAAGTCAGCAGGTTTGATCTCTGTTATCTCGCCCCTTCGAATCAGCAGGGGGTAGAGCCTCTTGGAGACGTTTGTCATTCCTAACCCTTGCGGCGTTATTATTCCCGCGCTGAAATGCTGCTTGTCGATTCTTCTCCCTGTCACTTCCTCGGCTACGAATGAGTTGGTGGTTCCAACTCCAATGAGGACCGAGCCATCCTTAAGGGCTCCACTCACAACATCCATCTTGGCAACCGCCTTGCCGATGATCCTCTTCGACTCGGAAGGAGTTAGCGTCACAACGATTCTCGCGATTTTCGCATTAACCAAGAAATGGTCACCACGCTTCAACAGTTCTGAATTATGTTCTAGCCAAGATAACCCGTAGAGAGCTAGATCTTCACGAGCTCGACTGTGACCTCTGGCTCCAAGGATACGATTGCTGCTCTGCGTGTGAACGCTGGACCAGGGTTAACTGCCACCGTTGAGTTAATCTTCTCCACACCGGCAGCTTCATGAATATGTCCACAGGAAGCTAGGATCGGTTTCTCTCTCAAAATGAACTCCTTGACACTCTTGCTCCCAACGTTGGTTCCTATCGTTGTCTTATCAAGAGAAGTTGAGTTTGGAGGATCATGAGAAACAAGAATTAGCTTGTCTCTGCTCGTAGTGGAGCTGAGCGCCTTGTTCAGTGCAGCCTCGATCTCTTTGTCACTAGTGGTGAAAGGAGACCAAAATGGCGCAGGCACGGCACCAGAGACGCCGACAAACGTGTATTCCCCGATCATGTGCGACCTACCGTGGAGACAGAAGGCGCCTGAGCCGTCAACACCATTAGAGATCTCCGGGGGATCGAAATTGCCTGAAACGTAGAGAACGTTCGGCGTAGCATCAAGCAGCGTATTCAGAAGATACTCAGCGTCTTCAGCTGTTCCCGCATGCGTTATGTCGCCGGAAACAATTATGGCATCCAGATGCTTCTCCTCGAAATACCTGACGACGCCCAAGGCCGCTTCAACTTCTCCGTGGTAGTCTGCCGTCACGATCAGATTCATCTTTGGCTCCTCCTTTTCGACATGGCTTGATAACTATCCGATCAAGAGGAAAGACGCAGAGAGCTACCCTGCCTCCACGATCCGCCCAGAACTGATTGGGCGCTTAAGTGTAAGTCGGTGCAGACATGAGATAAAGGCTTTTTCTCCTTGGCTGGGAGCGCGCTACACGTGAATCCGATGATCAGTATTAATACGTAATGGGCGAGACCACTTGAGGATCTTGCATCGCAAATGTCAGCAGGTTAAGCGCCACTTCTTCTTAGCTTGCCACGCGTGCTTGCTGATCCCTTAAGCGCAGACCTAGCGCTTAACGTGGCCAGCTTGCTTTCGACTTCTGCGGCAGATTCATAGTCACCACTCTGCCTGTACAGAGTAGCCGCCTCCACAAGCGCCTTATTTGCTTCTTCTTCCCGCCCAGACTCATGAAGCGTCAATCCCAGCCAATGCCACGCCTTACCCAGTCCTGGGCGTATCTCGATTACTTTCTTGAAAGAATCTGCTGCACCCCTGAAGTCCTTAGAGTTGTACTTAGTGCGTCCCATATCCATCCAAGTATTAAGATCAGAAGGATCAAGTTGAGATGCAATGCTCAGTGCCTTTAGCCCCTTCTTGAGGTCCCCCTTGATCATGAAGGCAGACCCCAGGTTCTTCCAGGCCTTAGCATACTTGGGATCAAGCTCAAGTGCTTTCATGTAACACTTGATCTCTTCATCAATGTTTCCCCTGATACCGTTCTCAACCCCTCTCCTAAACCAAAGCTCAGATGACAGTTCTATTCAGTCCCCCTCTTGTCGGGATGACAGAAACCCATTTCCACGGTAAGACGCTCAGCGGTTCCCTCAGAGATCGGATTTCACGATCCCAGTATCCAGGTTGATATGGACAAACGTGTAGTATGCTACCTTAACATTTCCGACGTAATTTCATATATAGCTTTCTCTCGCACATCTACGCGTCACGTCTTTGCATAAGAAGGTTCAGGTGAGATTCCAGATTGCACTCGTTCTACGTGCTTGACGACCGTTGTCCGAAACTTACCCGTTTAGGGCGCCGCCCAAACGGCGTTCGGTTCCTGCTTCATCGGCGGGCACCTGCCACGCGGCATGAACCTCCCGCCTCTCGCAGGCGTTTAGCGTCTCCGCCCAACTGGCGGCGACGAATGCTAAGTTTAAAGCGGCGTTGAGGTCGCGGTCAGCCTCAAAGCCGCAACGTTCACACCTGAAGGTTCTCTCGGAGAGCGGCATCTCATCCTTCACTGCTCCGCAGTTGGAGCACCGCTTCGTGGATGGGAAGAACGGGTCTGCTGCGACCACCACGCTCCCATACCACTTCGCCTTATACTTCAGCTGGCGGAGGAACTCTCCGATTCCAGCGTCCGCAATCTGCTTCGCCAGGCAATGGTTCTTCATCAGCCCAGCCACGTTCAGGCTCTCCACGCCGACAACTGACTTGGTTCTCGCCAGCATCGCCGTGGCTTTGTGCTGGGCGTCCCTGCGGATGCAGGCGGTCCTGAACTCGCACCGAGCCAGACGTGACTGGGCATCCGCCCAGTTTCTGCTGCCCTTCACCTTCCTAGAAAGTGATCTTTGGAGCCGCTTCTTTTTCCCCTCATAGTAGAGCAGCGCTCTCGGATTCTCAACGGTGGTTCCGTCGCTGATCGTGGCGAGCTTTGGTATGCCCATGTCGATCCCCACAGTCGGACCGACGTTTACTGGAACTTCAATTTCCTCATCTACCTGAACACTCACAAACCAGCGCCCCGCCTTTTCAGAGACCGCCGCAGACAGAATGTGAACTCCGTCAGTTGGTAGGTAGCCTTTCTCCTTGAGCCGAACCCTGCCGATTCGGGGCAACTGAATTGAATTGCGGGCAACTGTAATGGAACCCGTGAGCCTGAAACCGCCGACTCCACGCCTCCTGCTCCTGAACTTCGGGTATCGGCTCCTCCCCTCGAAGAAGTTTCTGAACGCCCTATCCAAGTCGCGGAGGGCTTCCTGCGGGGCGCACTTCGAAACCTCGTACATCCACGGGAAGGTCGCGCGCTTTAGCGCATTCAACTGCCGGTGCAGCTCGATTGCGTTCGAGGACTTTCCAGTCTTCTCGTATTCCTCCTTCCGCCGGGCAAGCCCCCAGTTGTAGGCAAACCTAGCTACGCCAGCAGACTTGAGGAGGAGCGTCTTCTGGACGTTGTTAGGGTCTAGCTCCGTCTTGTAAGCACGGTCAACCAGCATCTTTAGTAGCCTCCATTGCTCTCATAGCCCTATTCTTCGCTGCTCTCTTCCCATACAGTCCGGCGCAGAAGCTAGTTAGGACATCGATCATATCCGTTACTAGATCGTCCTTGCATTCAATTTCATTGGCTATCTCTGCTGTCCGATTGGCCGCTTTTAATGCGGCTATGATGTAACCCCATCCAAACCGTGCCAACCTGTCACGGTGTTCAACCACGATAGTGGAGACGGAGGGATTTTCTAGAAGTTTGATGAGCCTCTTTCTGTTACCATTTAGCCCCGATCCAATCTCAGAGACCTCCTGAACCACATGGAGTCCCTTTGCGGTGGCATATTCACGTAGCCTTTGGAGTTGCCGTTCCAAGTCTTCTTTCTGATCTGATGAAGATACTCTGGCATATAGAGCCACGTTGTTGGTAGTTGTTGGAAGTTCATGTATGAGAATTGTTCCAGTTGGGAGCGGTTGCGTCGGGCATGGAAACTGCCCTGAACGATAGAGACGATAGGCAGTCTTGTAGTCCAGACCATTCTTCCTTGCCCAATCTGCCAGCTTCATGCTAAATACCCGACCATAAATGGGTTGTATTGGTTATGAACTAATCTATCTGTTGAAACCCCACCGAAGACGTTGGCCCTGGGTCAAGACGGCGATTGCTCCTGAGGGCGAAACCTGGGCAACTAGACGACTCGCACGACGAGCGATCCGGCGCTTATCTATATCCTTATTACGTCTCAGAAGGATAGCAGAAGGTGCGGCCATAGTGGACATATAGGCGCAGTTTCAGACGGCTGGTTCCTATGGCTGCCTTTGCTAATTCCCGAATAATCGCGGAGGTTGAAACGGTCTTGGTCAATATGAACCCTTTGTTGGCATCAATGTCCGATGTAGAGAAGGAGATATTTGAAATATGGAAGGAATATGAGCCAGCCCTTGCTTTCGGCAATGGTCTTGAAGAATACGCGGGCAGAATGTTCATACCGACAGAGAGTAACATCAACGAAATGGGAAACAAGATACAATCCATATTGAAGAAGACAAGAGAGAAGAACCAGCGGAAACTACTTGAATCAATGGGAGTAATGCTGGAGTTCCAAGAACCATACAAGGTCCTCTCGGTCGCCAGAGACATCTTCTTTGCTCACATTGTAAAGGAAGGAATAAACAGTAAACACTTGATGTCGCTGGCGGATGATGCCGAGAAAGCCATAGCAGCAAGCAGAGAGCGTCTTGCAGGAAAGAAGTGGCCTACTGAAGTTAAGATAGTCACATGTCAGTGCAGTGGGGAACTCAAAGGAATACTAGCAACGATTCGTGAAGAAACGAATGATCAAGGTCTGAAAGATAGGATTGATAGGCTCGTTGAGGCGGTAGACGACTACCGGAAGGTCTTCAATGTCGAGGGAATAGTTGAAGGCGATTTTACAGAGGTCTTCCCCATACTTGAGAAGCTTGGAGGAGACTTGGGGCACAAGAGGATTTACCCTCAAATACTGAAATATGGATTCGACTTCTATGAAACGCCTAGGCAGATCGAGGAAAAGGCCCTGAAGCAACTGAGAAAGGAATTACCACTATTCAAGGAAATCGTGCAGAAGCTTGCCAAGGTCTACGGTTGTGAGCCAACCTACGAGCAAGTCGCGAAGGCGATGAATGAGAGGACTGCGATACCCAAGGCTAAGACGGTCGAGTTTGTTAATGAAATGAGGAAGAAGCTGCTCCCTGTTCTGGCGAAACACCTCGTAAGAATAACTCCAAAATACGACACAAGGGTAATTGAGACCCCTCCCTATTTGCTCAACTTCATAACCACAGCTGCGACGAGCGCTTTTGATCTTCTGACTGACAAGCCTTTCTCGATCTTCTTCGTCACAACTGACGAGAAGAGATCCCCCGCATCTGGTGCGGCCGACATCATTCAGACTATAGTCCATGAGGAGACTGGGCACTGTGTCCATTATCAGAACTCAGCCGCCGGCTTTGGAGCAAAACCCTCTCCTGCTGACCTAATGGATAGCTACCTCTCATACGCAGTGAGCGACGGGATATCTTTCCACAGGGAGTACGAGTTTCTGGGGCTCCTGAAGAAACTTGCAGGCATGGACGAAGGCTCTCTTTCAAACGAGGAAAAGGGATTCCTCGATGCGATGAAGGGCAAAAGAGGCATCAGTGAGTCGTTACTGGAAAATGAGTTTGTGCTGATGCAATGGAGGCTCGTAAGATTCCTCAGGGCAATATTCGACTCCAGAGTCAACACCGGCAAACAGACAATAATCGAATTCGTGAAGTGGGCAAGCAAAACCACAGGCCTTGCTGAAAAACTGATATTCAACCAGACATGGATCTTCCTAGACAGAATAGGCTACGCCCCAGTATACTTCATCGTAGGGGACGCGCTGAGGGCTTTGCAGGAGAAAGCAATCAAAAAGGGAGTAAATGTCATCGATTTCAACACCTACGCTACATCAATCGGTTACGGCGCGAGAACTGTCTTCGAAGAGAGACTAGAGGACTACACAAGAGAGCACGGCACCAAAAAATGAGAATCCATGGGCACAGCTCGCATCGACCTAGCAGCTATGTCTCAATCCTCGAAAGCAACTCGGGCAGACTGTGAATCACATTGATCCGGTTTGCCCCACGTCTTCTCATTTTTCTCTTTTTTGTTTCGAGAAGGAACGGAACCATCCCAGCTTTCTCAGCTCCGACATAGTCATTATCGTATTCGTCTCCGACGAAGACAGTTTCGCCGGGGTTGACCTTGAGTCTCTTGATGGCATACAGGAAAACACCGGGGTCAGGTTTCTTTTTTCCTACAGTATCCGCGGCGACAAGTATATCGAATGCGTCCCCCACATCAAGCTTCGGAAGTATCTTCTCGAGATCCGACTCATACCCATTTGTTACCACGCCGAGCTTCACGCCACGCTTCTTCAGTGCTCTGAGAACCTCAGACATGCCTGCGTGGGGTTGTATCTCCATGTAGTCGAACCAGTGCTTGTCAATCTCCTCGGCGAGTTCAGTGTCTCGCTCATAGATCCTGAGTCGATGAAGTATGTTTAGGTTCCATCGGACGTAGTACTCTGCATCTCCGGGAACCTTGCTTCCATATTCCTTCTTCAGCTCTCGCTCGGCTTCGAGCATCGCTTCCTTGACATCATCTCTGGATCTTCTAATACCCTTCAGCTTCAATATCCTGTGGAAAGTGTCATAGAGCTCAGCCGAGCGGATTAGAGTTCCACCAAGATCGAATAGAACAGCCTTGGCTTTCATGAGTGCGTGTTCAACTCCATTGCTCTGAAAATACAGATAGGCTTGCAGAATCTTCCTGCTTCCCTGAAAAACGCTAATGTCCTTAAATTCGTATCTCTTATCGGTTAACGCTGCAGATAGAAAGCGTTAATATAAGAGAAAGCCAACGTATGGGAGAAAATAGTGCTAGCTGGGTGAAGTAAGATGGGAATATCGCTTATCAGACTGGCTTTACTCTCGATTGGTTTGACTCTATTAGCGCTTGTAATCAGTTTCAATCTTGGCCAAGTGATCAGCGATTTTCTTGGCTTCGCCCACAATATCGCAGCATATCCCGGATATGTTGGCTTTCCGGGATGAGCAAGGTTTCAAGGAACTTCTCGCCTAGGGTGATATTCTAGCATGCAGAGTGGAAAGGCTAAGGGAAAAGAAAAGCGCGAGGAACCCGGCGCCAAGTCTGCCACTCGTGAGAATGGAATTCATCTTCCCATTCTCAGGATTCTGAGGTTCTTGATACAATTGCTTTCCTTCGTCTTGCTTTATGCCGGCCTCTTCCAACTCACATCCTTTGCATTTCCAATCCCTGTGGTACCTGTGCTTTCGAGTTCTGGTGCGCCAGGGGCGACGGCGATAAGCGCTTTGGATGCCCTTGAGCACGGATTGTCCGCTGTGATTCCGCTCCTGCTGGGAGTGGCTGTCGCTGTTTTCCTGTTGTCGGCAGTGCTTGTTGGGAGAGGCTTCTGCGCCTTCGTTTGCCCGTTCGGCTTCGCGCAGGATCTTGTAAGCTTCATCAGGCGCCCTTTCCACATGAAGGAGACCACATTCTCAGTCAAGACAACCAAGAGCATTACCAGTTTCAAGTACTATATCGTAGCGGTGCTGCTACTATTGGTTGGCATAGCAGGGATCACAACGCTGATTGCAGGCAGGGCGTATGCCCTGAGAATGCTCGGAATCTTTAGTGACGTTCCCTTCTCTACCCTCTCTCCCGCTGACACACTGTTCGCGACGCTTCCAGAGCTGGCCATTCTCGGGGGACCTTGGGTAATGGGTTGGGGTGCCATACTCTGGTCAAGGGTAATAATCTTGGTTATTTCATTGGGCGCTGCACTATTCATTCCAAGAGCATTCTGCAGATACATATGCCCAATCGCTGGACTGATGGCTCCTCTTAACAGATACACAGTAATTGGGCTTGAACGAAACCCAGTGAAGTGTATAGGGGAGAAATGCAGGATCTGCGAAAGGGCTTGCCCCATGGATGTTCCCATCTTCAGCGGTCCAGACAAAAGATTCACTAAACATCCTGAATGCATAATGTGCCTAGTCTGCAAGGATGTCTGCCACAACAAGGCAATCAGGTTCGCGGTGGCCTAGCGAATCCCAGATGGCGAGAAAGACGCCAAGAATTGAGTAGGACAAAGTTAGAGTGGATTTATTTTCAGCGGCTCTTTCTATCCTTTTCCTTTCCTTCCTCTTCCTGAAACTTCCTAACCAAGGATGGCTTCACTAGATATTCCTCGCCCTTCTTGGGTGGCGATGTGGCTGCCTCCTTCACTGAGGCTCCCTTCTTGGAGGCTTCCAGTTCTTTCGCTTCTTCTTGGGCTGCCTTCGAGAGCGGCTTGACTCTTGATTCGACGAAGGCCATGAAGTTCATAAGCAGCTCAGTCGAAGCCTCGAAGTTCTTCAGGTAGAGGACTTCCTTATCCTCGGACCTCCGCGACAGGGCATCAAGAACCCACTTCATTACGTCGCCGGTCGAGCGCATCTTAGAGTTCAATTCACCAACCGACTTCGTGAGCCGCTCCAAACTAACCTTAATTTCGGCGAGCTGCGAACTCAACGCAGCAACTAGGTCCTTCGCTTCGCCCTTGGGCTGAACGGCAGTACTTCCATTCTGATCGCTCTGTTGCTCATCAGATGACGTCATCGAAATTGCCTCCGAAGAGAGAGAATCAACTGACAGAGAAACTATGTCTGACATTCTCTTATAATTGATCCCCTTCATCAAACCCCGCGTCGGCTCCCTGCTCCGGTCGAAGGTCGAGAATAGCAGACGAATGCGATCAGAATAGGGTAGGCTATTGCGGAGATCACAAGGAGGATGTTACAAACCATGAAACCGATATGAACTAGCAGATATCTTTATCTGTTAACCTCGAAGAATGGCTGAGTACAAGAACTGGAAATGGGGTAATTTCGTACATGAATTCTAAGGCAATGAAGATAGCACCACTGTTCTTCATATTGCTAATGACATTGAGCTCGATAACATATACCCCAGCAGCGGCAACAAGCAACTCAACAACGATTACGTCAACAAATGCTCCAGCACCACACTTCGCTCCTCCTTTGGGTGTACACTGGACCAATTGGTCTAGCAGCTACGCCACCTATAACGGACACTTCTCCCAATGGAGAAACTCATACGTTGAGCCTAACAATGGAATGGACATCATAATGACAGCCAACTTGACCTGCGATCCGCATGTGACTTACTCCAACGTATCAGTTGGGCTTACGGAATTCTTCACAGGCGCCACAGTCCCCAATGCAACAGGGCTGTGGTACGACATATCCTTGCCCAGCGGCAACGTCCTCGACTCGTGGATGCACCAAATTGGAATCGACGGTTACCCAATGTTCTTCTACCTGCCAAGCGCATGGACCTATACTACCATCGGCAACCACGTCTGGATTACGGCACCTTTCGACAGCTTCTCGCCGATTAACTTCGAAGTCATAGGCTACGACACGGTACTGGGTGTCAACTGCGTAGTTCTAAACCACGCGGTCAACACCGTAACCGACAATGCTACGTCCGGCGAGCACCACCAGACCGACCAGAACATCACCCTGTGGTTCAACACGAACAATGGAGTCGACGGCGGCCTGCTCATGAGAATAATAGGGCACAGCTGGCAATACGATTCATACAGCTATGGCTATTACTGGTACAATAACAACATGGAACTGAGCATGGAGATAGGCCAGACAAACATCCTGGATCTGACATTGCCCCCAGTTGTGAATGGCATGGTTCCTTGGATGAGCACAGGCAAATACCTGCAATACAACATTCAAGGCTCAGGCTACATTGATGCAAGGCTAACAGACCACGCTGGCATGGGAATGAACCTGCAGCTCCCCGGAAACACAAAGTTCAGAACAATAGTCTCAGCGAATTTGACGTTGAAAGTCGACAGAGGAACATCAGCATACCTTGACCCATACGGCAGCTCGAGGTACGTCTGGGTACTGCACCTGATGCTTAACAACACTCAGTTGCTGTTACCAGACCTGCGCCGCACGATACAGTACCTTAATGCGACTGGTCTACCTGTACCTTACCCAGAGGGAGCCGACGAGATAATCGCGATGCTTGCACCTTTCAACAGGACGGGTCTCGTCGCTGACACATGGTTCCTAGTGGACAACTTGACTGGGCAGATGTACTGGCCAGGAGTCCACTTCTCCTTGCTCTCAGGATATAGCCCATCAATGACCGCGTCGATCGGAGATCTACTTTCTCAAGGACTCGGACTTCAATTGCTCTCATGGTTCGCGCAGAGCTACATGTACCAAGGATGGAGTATCAGCAACCCTCCAGAGACTAGGATAATACACCAAGACGCAAGTGATATCTACACGAATAGAACAATAGATGGAACACTCGATGCATCAATCACCTGTGTCGGAACCGAGTACCTCAACTTCCCAGGAGGCGGCGCCGGCAACTGTTGGAGAATCAACTCCAACCTTAACGGCCACATCGTTGAAACCGCCTTCCGTGATAACAGAAGTATCCCCCCTGGCAGCATGTCCCCAGGAGACTTCCTGGACAATAGCACCATGGCCATAATCGGCAACGGCTTTGTTGACATAGAGAGAACATCAGGGTTCCCACTCGCGCTTGGGTTGAATTTCCGCTTCACCCTCTCGAGTGAGCCTCGTTTCATGCCATACTACTGGTTCTCCACGTACGTTGATATAGGCCTTGACCTGTCAATGACGATTCCTCACACGAACATATGGTTCAGCAACCCACCTGTCCAGCTAAGCCTAGGGGCCACCGGGAACGCCACGACGCCAGGCGACTACTTCGGGAAGTACGGGTTCGCTGTGACGACGACGGGAGCAACTGGAGTCTCAGTCACAAGCTCAGCGTCCGCACCTCCGGGTGTTGGAACACCGCCGACCAGCAAACTTCCACTAGTCTATCTTAGCATCAACGTGGTTACACTCTCCGGGGGTCAGCCTATTCTCTACGTCTACTACAACGTGACAAAGGTTACTCAGCTACACATAGACGAAAACAGCTTGGCAATCTACATCTGGAATACCACGTCATCTAGCTGGAATGCGCTACCAAGCACACACTTGAGGCTGAACTCCACAACGGGAGTCATCTTCGCTGTGGTACCTCACTTCAGCTACTTCGCTGTAATGGGATCATCGCCTGGTACTCTAGGAATGCCGACCATATACGTCATCATCGCGGCAGTAGCAGTCATAGCAGTCTTAGCAGCAGTGGTGTACATAAGGAAAGGCAAAGGCAAGAGCGGGTTGAACGCAAAACTCGCTTGAAGATGAAAGATGGAGCCAAGAGTTCCATCCCAAACCTTTTTTATTCCCTATTCTTCTTCTCCAAGAAGTCCTCAGCATCACGCCTCCAACTTCTAGGAAGGGCAGCTCGTTACAGGATTAATATAGGCGGCTCGCCACCGTAAGAGCATGCTGCAAAACAAAGGGAGAAGGGCTGCCTCCAATTGACTCCAAGTCTAGACACCCTGCTGCGCTTGAGTGCTAGCCCAGAGGACTACCTGAAGAAGGTGGAGAAGACCCAGAGAGCGCTTGAATGGCAGAAAGCCATGCAGGACTTCAACCCCGATCCCAGGATAGTGGAGAGACTGTCGAGGGCAAAAGAAAGGGCTACTGTGGCATGTTTCTCGGCATCTTGGTGTAAAGACTGCCTGAAGCATGTCCCTGCACTAGTGAAGACGCTTCAGAAAACAGAAAAAAGTAACATAAGGCTCGTGATGCTCGACTACGACCAGAACAAGAAGATCGCTGGGGAGCTCGGGGTGGAAGCGATACCCACATTCATAGTATTCGGGGGAAGTGGAACTGAGATCGGAAGGATTATCGAGAGCCCGTCCCCACCATTCAAATCCGTCGAGGATGAGCTGGCCTCCAAACTCAGTCAAAGGTAGTGGCTGCGTTTCTGCGGTGGCGATCGGGCTCGCGGCGTTTCCATGCGGGAAAACGCCAATACGGAACAGAGTTGGAGAGGCCTTGGATCGTATCTCCTCGTAGGCTTTTACTCCACGACCAGCTTTCCTTCTCGAACTATGTAGGAGAACTCTCTAGTGGAGAACTCGCGGCCTACCAGTTTCTTGATCTGAAGAATGGATCGCCAGTCTCTATAGTACCGCTCCTTTCTCAGCTCAAGAACACCGTCCACTATGTGTTCGATGGCTGAAACTAAGTGGCTGGAGTGAGCCTTGGTGTGAAGTGTGAAGAGGATTATCCCGCCGTACTTCTTCTGGAGGATAACTTGGTTCCGCATGAATGGGAACACGCCTGTTGCTTCCGCTGCGCATAGGATTATCGTTGATAAGCTGTCAACAATGCCTCTAAAACTGGATGGGGGCTTTACCTTTTCCGAGTACGCCTTTAGGTTGTTGTGAATCTCCCGTAGGTCTGAGACATTATGGATCACGGAGTAGGGCTTTTCGGTTGGGGTTTCCTCGATGCCGAACGCGTTCATGAAGGTGAGTTTTCCGCTTCCCTGAACCTCTTCTAAGTTTATTCCCTGGTTGGACAGCAGTTCCTTGATAGTAGACGGAGGATAGTCAGTATTGAGAACAAATACATTTTCATCTTTGTGCAGACCGCCTGCGACAAAAAGAGTGACCAATACGTCTGAGCTCAAACCGGTGTCCTCCTCAAGCAAGAGCACAGAACCCCGAGGGACACCTCCTCCCAAAGCCTCATCTAATACTGGTAAGCCAAACTCCCCACTCAACTTTGAAATCACCACTTCAAAACCTCATGATTCACGTAACATCAGGGCAGACCCCAGTTAAATCAAGGGGCAGGACACAAGCTACTACAACATATCGTACAAATGTATTTATACCTTGACTTATGGCTCCCAACACCCTTTTCGGTGACATTCGTACACCGAAACGCAGATAAAAAGCTCGGGGTGTAAAGTCAAATGCCGTGCAAGTGAACTTGCGAGCTTTGCATAATCACCCGCGAGGGAACCATGTTGGATTGTAACCGTTGTGGGAAATGTTGTGCTGATACATCTATGCAGCTTTCCCCACAAGATATCAGGCGACTGCAGAGACTAGGTTACGACCCCTCAGACTTCACTACCAAGAAGGGCGGGTTCGACACGCTGAAGAACGTCAACGGAGTATGCTACTTCTTTGAAGCGAAATCAAACGCTTGCAAGGTATACGCGTGTAGACCTGAGGGATGCAGATACTATCCAATAGTGTACTCCATCGACGAGAGAAAGCCAGTGATTGACGGAGAAGTATGTGAAAGAACCTTCACGATAACGGGAGAAGAGATTAAGAGGGCTGCTCCAAGGCTGGCTGAGCTAGCAAAGCAGCTCATGCGCAAGGGTCTCAAACAACAGGAGGAATAGTCTTGCTATTGGAGGAAGATGCTGAGAGGCACATGAAGGATGGATACAACTGTGCAGAATCCGTTCTGCTCGCGTTTATTGAAAGCTGGGAAAAATACTTCAGATCCGGCGTAACCTCGGCGGCCGCCACGGCGTTCGGAGGTGGAATAGGTAGAAGTGGGAACATCTGTGGCGCCCTATCTGGAGGCCTGATTGCCCTCGGGCTGGCGGTCGGAAGAACCGACGCAAAAGATGAAGAAGGAAAACAACAGGCGTACCAAGCTGCCAGAGAGCTACTGCAGGGCTTCCGAAAGCAGTGGGGCGCACTTACGTGCAGGGAGCTGACTGAATGCGACCTATCAACTCCGGAAGGCTACGAGAAATACCGCGAGTCGAAAATCCATGAGACAAAGTGCAGCAAGATAGTCCGAGAGACAACCAGGACAGTAGCAGCCATCATAGATCGATTCAAGAAAGATCCCATCTGAGGTCGCTAAGAGCTAATGTAGGGCGCTCTTCCACCCTTCTGGGACACGCCCACGATACATCACCTCTTGGGCACCCAGGAACGCACCCAATTCCTCGATGGCACTGGCTACAGCTCCGCCTGTCTCCGGCGTCATAGGCGCGTCCTGCTCTGCGTAGACCGCGTTTATGATAAGCTTCTTCTTCAATCGATCCATCGCTGGATCAACTCGGCCGATTATGCGATCCCCGTGCAGAATAGGCATAACGTAATAGCCATACTTCCGTTTCGCCGTATACAACAGCCTCGGAATTCATGGGCTTAGGTAGGCGTAGACAGGAGGATGGCCGTTTATATCGAGAATCCTCGCACGCTAGTATTGGTAAGGATAGGCTCCTATCCAGCGCGGATGTGGCGAGGAATGGACGAGCCGCCTATGAAGGTCGCGGCGGAGAAGCCACTGTAGGCATGTCCGCTGAATCAGAAATCTTCCGAGAATGAGAACCTGCAAACACAGGGGGTTTGTTGAAAGCGCTAAGGACCTACTCGCTCAGCCATAACCAGGGCGAAGCACTCAGCGACCTGATGTCTGCATATAACTCCGCCCTCAACGAGATGCTGCAGCGCATCTGGGGAACAATACAGTGGAGGAAGCATCAGATCAAGGGCAAGAAGCAGCACCGGCTCTACCCTCGTTACAGGAAGGACAACGCCTTCAAGCGCGGGCTGAGAGACACATGCCTGGAAGGGTGGGTCTACGCTGCTCACTGGGTTGACTCCGCCTTGAAGACCGCCTTCAGCATCATGGCTTCCTGGAAGAGGAACTACGACAAGGGTGAGAGGAGGAGGGCGTGCCCACACGCGGGAAGGCTCTTCCTGCGGGCAAAGCAGACCCTCCTCAAACTTGAGGGTGAAAAGCTGAGGGTCACCGTGAAGCCACGCGAGTTCGTTTACATCGACCTGTCCCGGCGCTACTTCAAGCTGCCCAGAAACGTGTCCTCCGCAGGCATAGGTGAACCCATCATCACGCCCGATAGAATACACCTCCCCGTCCACGTACAAGAAGAGCCGCAGAAGAAGCCAGCCGAGAAGACAGCGTGGGACTCGAACATGCTCAGCATGGATGGGTACAGCCCTGAGACTGGCTGGGTGAAGATTGATACGAGGAGGCTCGCCTCCGTCCACATCTCGGCCTTCGAGAAGAGGCGCAGCGTGCAGAGGAAGGCCTCCAACTCGAAGCGGGCGAAGAGAGCCCTCACGAAATACGGGAGGAGGGAGAGGCACCGCGCGAGCAAGCACCAGGTGGAGATAGCGAGGGTGATTCGCTCCCTATCAGACGAAAACGGCTTCGAGGAGCTTCGCAAGGAGAGGCTCTACTCCAAGTCGAGCGTGTGGAACAGGCGAGTAACGCGCACGGACTGGCGCGGAATAAGGAGACTCGCGGACGGCGTTGAGGTGCCTCCCCAGTTTACCTCGAAGACGTGCTCCAGATGCGGGTGGACGAACAAAGACCTAAGAGGAGGAGTAGCGGTCTTCGAGTGCGGGAAGTGTGGGCTGCGGATTGATAGGCAGCTCAACGCCGCCATCAACCTCTACCTGAGGATGGAGGGCGTTCCCCACAGGAAGGAGTGGTGGGATGCAAGCATCCTGCCTTCCTTAGTGGGTGGGTACGCCCTGACGGGGGCGGAGCGGAGGGGCGCCGATGAACTCGTGAGGCGCCTATATGATGCGGTGAAGCCCCAGATCTACGCAGCATACGACAGGTACGCTGACGCGTACCTACCCATGCCTACGTAGGTTGAAACCCTTCGGCACATAGATCTCCAAGCTGAACTTAGTTGGAGAGCTACTCTGTTCGTCTCCGATCGCGTATGAGATTGTCAAACGGTGAGAGCAAAGTCGTTCGAGGCTCCCAGAGACCAGACTTCAGTTTGTCGAGTAAGACAGTCCTCCATGTGGATATACCATGTCCCGCCCACCACGTCGATTGGATCAATCTTTATATACCCGATATCGCGCACGACATCGACTATGCCATCAGAGGTGGCTGGTGGACAAAGACCCGCGAGTCGTTGACAAGCAATTGCGAGCCGGCGAGCGATCGTGGGGGAGATGACTCTGGCTGCGACTTCCTTCTCTGAAAACGAGTCCAATCCTCCTCTCCTCGACAACAATTTCATTGAGTTCCTCCAAAGGTAGGTCTAGGACAATTCCTTTGACTCTGAGTCACTTCTGGGATGGGTAGACTATTCTGCCATCCTGTATTGTGAGGCTGACTTTGATCTCCTTGATTCGCTTCGGATTTTCATACGGATCTTCAGCGAGAGCGACCATGTCAGCGAGCTTCCCTTCCTCAATCGAGCCCTTTATGTTCTCCTCGAATGAGGCAAATGCAGAGTTCCTGGTGTAGCATTTTATTGCTTCGTGCACTGATATTCTCTGAGATTCCATCGGTGCATTCACGGCCCAATGAATCCCGTATAGCGGGGAGAAGGGCATGCAATCCGACCCGAAGGCTATTACTCCTCCTTCATCGAGTATCTTCCTGTAGGGGTTGTTCTGCTCGACCCATTGCTTTCCTAGCCTCTCCTCATACATGTCACCTGGCAGGCCCCATTCTCCTATGAAGTTGGGTTGCATGGAGGCGACTATTCCAAGTTCAGCAACCTTGCTGATCTGATCGTCGGTGACCAGTTCCATATGCTCGATTCTGTGGCGGTGATCCTTGGTCGGTCTGGATTTCAATGCGCTCTCAATTGAGTTCAGCGCCACCCCTATTGCTCTATCGCCTATTGCGTGTATGGCGACTTGGATCCCCGCATTGTGTGCCTTAGCCACAACTTGCTCCAACCTGCCCGTTTCATACATTAGCATTCCGTTGTTGCCCTTCTCATCTGCATACTCTCCATAGAGGGCTGCAGTTCTTGATCCAATTGATCCATCGGAGAATAGCTTGAGGGCGCCCAGTTTCAGCTTGTCATCTCCAAACCCCGTTGAGAGTCCAATCTTGATGACATGGTCAAGGAGCTCCTCTATGAAGTTCATGTAGACCCTTATTCTCAACTTTCCTTCTTTCAGCGCATACTGATAGGCGACGATCTCGCTAGACGAGACAGTATCGTTGACCGAAGTCACGCCGAGGCTGTGAGCGTGGTCAGTCGCTTTCTCCAGAGCGTTTACAAGGGACCTAGGGTCAGTGGGAGAAAAGTTCTTGACAAAATCAGCAGCTTCTTCTTTCAGGACGCCAGTTGGTTCACCGCTGGCATCGACTTCAACGCCGCGCTTTTCACTCGGTATTTTGATTAGCTTCAGTAGCGGCGAGTTGACCGACATCATGTGTCCGTCTATTCTGACCAAGGCGATCATGTGGTCTGTTGTGACGCCATCCAGGTCCTTTCTCGTGATGTATCGCTTCTCGGGCCACTTGCTCTCATCCCAGCCCGTGCCAATGATGAGCTCGCCCTTAGCCGTCTTGGCTGCGCGTTCGGCGACTCTCTCAAGCGCTTCCCGCAAGGACTTTGCTTCCCTCAAGTTTACTGCATCGAAAGTGACGCCCATCTGGATAAAATGTGTGTGGGAGTCGATGAATCCAGGCAAGAGCACCTTGCCCCTCAGATCCACAACTTTGGTGGATTTGCCTACAAGCCTCTCTGCTTCCTCGTCTGAACCGACAAAGATGATCATGCTTCCCGACACGGCTACTGCCTCGGCGGGGGTATCCTTGCCGTCAAAAGTGGTTACTTTGCCATTCAGGAGAATGAGATCCGCATCTACCCTTTTCAATTTGTCCACAACCTCTTCTAGCTCCTAGCAAATTGCCTTAGTCTTCTAATCGAGCTAACCCTATCTTTTTCGCCGAGCCTAGATCTATTAATCGAGTTCTCTAGTATTTGTGTTGCTTCGTCCATTGCCTTCCTCTCAACGGGAAAAGGCACTCCATCTTTTCCTCCAAAGGCGAAGCTGAACTTCACAGGATCTCTCCAGCTTGGCGGCTCGCCATACAGCAACTCTGAAATCAAGGCCAGCCCTCGAACCGTTGCGGGCCCGACTCCCCTCAAACCAATAAGTTGCTCATAGTTCTGGGGGCGGATGTCATACACCTCTTTCAGAAGATCCCAATTCATTCTTGTTGGGAGAAGCCTATAATGAGTGACGAATCCACCAGCAGCATAAGTTTTCCCGCCCATCCATTTGTCAAGGGTTGTTCTCGACTCTGCATACGACTTGATCTCCGAGTAAGCTCTCATGATCTTCTCGACACCCTCGTTAGCGAGGTCAGTGCAAGTTTCTCTGCACCCCCCGCTTGCCTTAGATGTCATATCAAGCACGTCATCACCGTGGTTTCTCGCGCATACGATTCCTGTGTGAGGCTCCTCCACAAAGCTTCTGACATTGTCTGAGAGCCAGTGGTACCTTCTAACCATTCTAGTTTTGGTGTTCATGCCTTGCTGTATGACCGCCCATTTTCCGTCCTCTGCCAAGAGGAATGCGTGATGGTAAAGGTGATAGCCATCTTGAATTGCCGCGTTGTCAACCTTTGCAGCCATCCTGCTGGCGTACTTCAAATGGTTTACGTCGTCAATTGAGAAATCAAAAGACTTCGGCACTGCTTCCTCCAATTCCTTCTGGGTTCCGGTGGACTTCCTTCCCTTACCGCCGCAGATAATCAAGCCATGCTCCGAGGAATTGAGAACTGTCTTCAGCACTCCACAAGTTACAGTTGTTGTTCCGCTGGAGTCCCAGTCGTAGCCGAGAACGCAGGAGAAAGCTTGGAACCAAAGCGGGTCAGAGAGTCTTGCGAGCAACTTTCCGGTCCCAAATTCATCAACGAATACGTCAACGATAGCACCAGCTAGCTTGATCATGCGCCTAACTAGGTAGTCTGGAGCAACTCCTCCATGAAGTCTGAGATCTGCAACGCCTGTTCTCGTTAGCCCGCCCATGCAAAACACAGTTCTCCGATTGACCCATATAGACACGACAAGTTTAATAACGATCCATATGCTGGAGAGAACAATACTAGCCTAGTCTATTCTTCGCTAGGTAGGCAATGAGCGCTAGTTCAACTACGACGTTTCCAAACGCGAAGAGCAGGTATGAACCTAGATTGATGGACACGACATAGAGAAGGAGCAGGCCTAGCAAGACCCAGACAAAAATGAAGTTCCCTCCAAGGCTCGCTTTCTTTCCAGTTGCGCTAGCTGCTTCTCTTCTTCTACTTCTGGTGTTAGAGTAAAGAAAGATGGCGACCGCTGTCATGAATACTATGCTAGAGCTGATGCTGATGACCCACCATTCGAATAGCCCAGGATAGTATTGCATAGTCAACTCCTCCCTTAGAATTTACAGACTTTGTAGAAGAACACTTTGCCGGCATCGACCAGAAGCAAGTACGTGGCAACCATTAACACTAGGAGTATCCAATATTCTGGCGGAAGCTGCGTGAAACCGAGGAAGCCCCCCAGAACGGTGAATGGAAGTATCGTGCCAAATGCGACGCATGAGATAGTGAGCAATGCGAGCCATTTCCCAGGCCGGCTTCTTGCGAATGGAATGCGCCTGGTTCTAATCACGAATATTACCAGAACCTCAGTCCAGAATGACTCTACAAACCATCCGCTCTGGAATAACGTTTCGGAAGCCCCGAAAATGAAGAGCATGATTCCGTAGGTAAGAAAGTCATAGAGCGAGCTGAAGGGGCCGAAGAATAGCGTGAATTTCCTTATGAAGCCTATGTCCCAGTGTTTTGGCCTCCTTGTATCCTCGTCATCAACGTGGTCCGTTGGTAAAGTCATATTCGATATATCGTATAGCAGGTTCATGAAAAGTATCTGCATGGGAAGCATGGGGAGGAATGGCAGGAATATCGATGCAGCAGCTGCACTGAACATGTTTCCGAAGTTGGAGCTCGTTCCCATCAGAATATACTTTGTAGTGTTCCCGAAGATCTTGCGTCCTTCCTCAATGCCATTTGCCAGCGTGAGCAAGTCTTTCTTTAAGAGCACGACATCAGCCGCATCCTTGGAGACGTCAGCCGCCGTGTCAACGGATATGCCCACGTCTGCTTCGTAGAGCGCGGGCGCATCGTTGACCCCGTCACCCATGAAGCCTACAACATGACCGTTGGACTTCAAGGCCTTGATGATATCAAGCTTCTGTTCGGGTGTGATCCGAGCAAATATCGAGGTTTCTTCAACGGTTTTCTTGATTTCATTTGAGCTCATCTCAGTTAGGTCCGATCCGAGAACTACTCTATTGAATGGAACCTGCAACTCCTCACAGATCTTCTCTGCGACAAGCTCGTTATCTCCCGTAAGGATCTTCACGTCGACCCCCATCCCTCTTAACTTGGCTATTGCCCTGCGGGCGTCTTCCTTCGGAGGGTCGACGAACACGAGGAATCCGAGGAAGGTCAGATCAACTTCATCATTTGACGAATAAGATGCCCGAAGTGGCGGATTCCGATATGCAACTGCGAGGATGCGGTAGCCTACTCGTGATAGCTCGGACAGCTTGCCCTCGATTATCTTCAGAACTGAGCCTATGGGCTCCTTCTTCCCAGTCTTCTCCGCGTCGATGCATCTTGGGAGCACTGATTCCGGAGCACCTTTTGCTATTAGGACTAGCTCATCGTCCTTCTTGACGACAGTTGACATCATTCGCCGCTGGTAGTCAAATGGCACCTCGTCAATTCTCTGGTAGATTTTCAGATGATTCTGTGCGTTGTTCTTGATGGCGTAATCCCAGATCGCCACATCCATGGCGTTGCCTGTAATCCTATCTCCCACTAATGCTGAATTACACAGCAATCCATAATGTAGTATCCTCGGATCCTTCTCTTCATGAGGCGACCAGTAGTCCCTGAGCGTGATCTTGCCTTCGGTGAGTGTACCAGTCTTGTCGGAGCACAGGACGTTCATGTTTCCAAAATCCTCGATTGAGAGCAACCGTTTGGCAATTACCTGAACCTTCCCCATTCTTCGGGCTCCTTGGGAGAGGCTGATCGTGACGATGGCAGGCATCAGCTCTGGTACGAGTCCGATTGCTACTGCGAGCGAGAATAACAGTGAATCGATTATCTTGTGTCCAAGCAGGGCGTTTATCGCAAATATCCCGATCGCAAGGGCAAGAGTAAGTGTGATTAGCATCGTGCCATAGCTTTTTACTCCCCTTTGGAACTCGGTCTCAGGATGGGGCCGAACAAGGCTCCTGGAAATTGAGCCAAACTCAGTGTTCCTACCGGTGGAGACTACTACGCCACGGCCACCCCCATGCATAATAACGGTTCCCATGAAAAGGTAATTGGCCAGCTGCTGGGGAGTTGGGTGCTCGAGGATGAGAGCTATTGGGCTCTTCTCAACGGGAAACGATTCTCCAGTGAGGGAGGATTCATCAGCCTCCATCTCCTTACACTCAACTATTCTCATGTCGGCGGGCACAATGTCCCCAATCGAGAGCGAAACCAGATCTCCTGGAACCAACAATCTTGAGCTTATCTCGGTAGTCTTGTGTTCTCTCGTGACCACGGCCTTCATGGTTACCTTCTGTCGAAGGTCTTCAACGATCTTCTCAGCCCTGTACTCGTTGTAGAAGCCTAGGAGGACGCTTAAGCAGATCATTGTGAGGATGACTATTGACTGCTCAGGCTCCGCAAAGAAGAATGCCACGGCGGCACATGCGATTAGAATAGCGAATATCGGGTTCTTGAACTGCCGACCAAGCAATTTGACTAGGCTGAAGCCTTGAGTTGGCAATTCGTTGTACCCAAAAGTCTTGATGCGTTGCTGGACTTCTCCCTCAGTCAACCCATGCTCTCGCGTGTCGAGAGCGCGGTAGACTTTCTCGGGTTCCACTGACCAGTAATCCGTACGGGCGACTTGAGCGTTTTGCTTCTGCGTCCCTTTAAATCCGCCTCACGAAGTCGTCGTGTAAGTGTGAATGACGAGATATAAGGCTTACGTGAGTACTCGTCGAAAAGAAAGTGTGATGCGTGCCTCACGCTTCTATGCAGGCTCTTCGTGGATGTCGACTCTTTCGATCCTGGGATACTCCTTCTTGATTGCTTGTTCGAGCTCACTTGCGATTGCATCCGCCTTGCCTATGCTGATGTTCGGGTCAAAGTGACATCGAAGGTCAACATGCAGGTTTTCGCCTATCCTGTGAATTCTTATTCTGTGCACAAGCTTGATCTCGGGAAAAGATTTCGCCGCATGCTCAATATACGACTGTAATCCAGTGTCAACTCCAGTCAGTTCTCTAGACAGTCGATCTGACGCAGATTCAATATGAATGTCGATCTCAGAGAAGCTCGGGTTAGCAGCCTTGAGCTTCCTCTCAACCTGCTCTGCAACTTTGTGAGCCTGTTTCACAGTCATGTTGGCGCTCACTTCAAGGTGAAAATCGACGCATAGTTTTCGGTCAATGTACTGGACATGAATATTGTGAACATCTCTTGAGCCAGGTACCTGTCCAGCAACCTGTTTCACGATTTTCCAAATGCTCTTCTGACCGGTGAGAGGCTCCGTGTTTACAGAGATAATCGCATTAGGGACAACTGCCTTCACTTCGCTCTCGATCCTTGAGGCAATCCTGTGCACATCATCAAACTTGAGATTATCGTCTAGGGAGACAAGCATGTCCACCTCAAATCTCTTGCCCGTCATGCGTGCACTCAGCTGATCGTAGTTCCTAACTCCCTTAATCGCCTCTACTCTCTTCCTAATTAGCTGCGCGATCTCTTCCTGTGAACGTTCCAACATAGGTACAGGCAAACGATGCACCTCTAATGCTCAGAGGCTGGCACTGATTCAGCATATATCTTATTCAAATCTGTCATAATCTCAATATTAAGATTGCCTTATCAAGCTTCATCATTCCTATATAGGATGGCCGCAGCTCTAACAAGTTTGAGGTGCCGCCGGAGAGAACAGGGCTGCTGATCAGAACCGTCTTTCGCTTGAGAGATGTCTCCTCATGTCAGTCGAGAAGATAGTTGAAGGCATTCCTGAGTCGCCTGGCGTCTATCTCATGAAAGATGACCAAGGGCACGTGGTCTACGTTGGGAAGGCGAACAACATCCGAAAGAGGGTGATCTCACATTTCCGAAGCACGGAAAGCGTCAAGGATCTGACTCTCTCATCAGTCACTGCCAGCGTGGAGTTCATCGTCGCGCCAACCGAGGTTGAAGCACTTCTTCTCGAGAACAATCTTATCAAGAAGCTGAAACCTCGCTACAATATTCGCCTAAGAGACGACAAGACCTATCCCTTCATAAAGCTCTCCACGGCCGAGAAGTTTCCACATATCTCCATCGTCAGGAGAATAGCTGATGACGGCTCAATATACTTTGGCCCTATGGGTGACGTTGGAGGGGCAAGAACCACTCTGAAGCTCATCCGAAGAGTCTTCCCCATCCGAAACTGCACGAAGCCAATTGACGTAAGGGGAAAGAAGGAGAGACCGTGCTTAGAATACCAACTTAAACAATGCTCCGCCCCGTGCGCACAGCTGATCAGCGAAGATGAGTATCAAAGTCTCGTCGATGGCATTCGCAAGATTCTAAGCGGCGAACTTGACGAGTTAATGATTGAGTTCAAGAGAAGAATGGATGAGTCATCTCAGAAACTCGAATTCGAGAAAGCCGCTTACTACAGAGACAGAATCAAGGACCTCGAGAGAACAACACTGAAACAGGTAATGGTATTCTCCGCAAAGATCTCAAAAGATGTGCTCGCAGTTGCCAAAGAGGGAGACGACGCATGCATCCAACTTCTCATGATCCGAGGAGGAAAACTGATCGACCAATCACATTACCTCCTTGAGGGGGCAGGGGGAAGCTCTAACGAGGAGATTCTATCGGAATTCATAAATCAACACTACCAGTCCGCGGCACCCTCATCGATTCCACAAGAGATCATGGTAGACAGAGACTTGGAGGAAAGGTCTCTCCTAGAGAAGTCCTTGACCATGAGAAAGAAGAACATCCCCCAGGACGTTGGCGCTGGTCTCGTGAAGATAGTCATCCCGAGAACCGACGAGGATTCGAAGCTATATGAAATGGCGAAGAGCAATGCCAACGCGTACTTGAAACAGAGTCTCGACCAAGAGGAGAGAAGAAAGGTTAGAGCCCAACAAGCTCTTGCTGAGCTAAAAGTCAGGCTCAAATTGCCCAAAGTGCCTAGCAGAATAGAAGTCTTCGATGTATCAAACATTGGAGGAGAAGCGGCAGTCGGGTCAATGATAGCACTAGTCGACGGTGAGCCAGCGAAATCCATGTACCGAAGATACAAGATCAGGACGGTTAGGGGACAAGATGACTTCGCTATGATGAAGGAGATCGTTAAGAGAAGATACAAGAGACTCCAGGAGCAAAAAGAAAAGAACGTTACGACCATGCCCGACTTGGTAATGGTTGACGGCGGAAAGGGACAACTTAGCGCGGCGCTAGAAGCGGAGAGGGAACTGGGGCTCTCAATACCTACAATTGGACTGGCAAAGGAGTTCGAGGACGTGTATGTTCCCTACCAGCCAAACCCAGTGGATATACCGAAAGATGCCAAGGCAATGCTCATCCTGAAAAGGGGAAGAGATGAAGCCCATAGATTTGCAGTGTCATATCATAGAAAGAAGATGAGGGAAAAGACACTAGAATCTATTCTGGACAACGTTCCTGGAATAGGACCAAAAAAGAAGATTCTTCTTCTTCAGAATTTCGATTCCGTTGAAAAGATCAGAATGGCAGAAGATCAGGAACTGTCACAAGTCCTTAAGGTAAGCAGGGAGACAGCGCGGAAACTAAGAGAGCATATCCTGCAAATGAGAAGAGAAGAATAGAAATCGGTTAGCTCTCCTTTAGCTAAACTATCTTGTAGATGTCCGGGAATAATGTCTGGAAATCTTGAATACTATCACTATTAATGATTACCATCTTTCTATTGCAGGCTAGGCAGACGGTTGTTCTCTCAGTCTCAACCGACGTGAAGGTCAGCTTAGGCTCGGAGCAGAATGGGCATTCGCCTCCCGACATGAGAAGCTTCCCAACAAACTCTTTGCCGCTATTCGGCTTTATCCTCACCTTGTCGGAATCGACTATTTGTGCGCTTTTTACTATCTCTTTGACTAGTATCATACTTCTCTCTTGGAAGTGATACTCGTGCTGACTTGTCACGTCCTGAACCAAGTCCTTAGTGGTGCTCCTCATCTTGTCCCACATTGAGGTCGGGCAGATAAGCAGATGGCTGTCAACTCGGATGAGGTGATAAGCTTTCTTCATTAGCTCAACAAGTCTGTCTGGAACCCTTGTATCAACCGCCACGATTCTCATCGGATTCAACACTCGCGATTTTGGGATTTTCCGTGGGACTAGCCAAACACAATGGAGTCCATCTTAGATATAAAATCAAGCTTGATGTAATAAACTGAACCACTCGTTCTCTGCGAATTGCGCAACACAATTAACGCCAAGATTGAAGAGATTTATTCCGTGTTTTTCAAAAGAGCCGGAAGATAGGGAGCCCCATACGCCTCAATGAGTCTCCCCATCATGCCCAACAGAGGACGGTGGCGTCCTTTTCTTGGGTGCTAGATTTGTGGTGCATCCTTGCCTTCGTACTTCAGTCGGAATCCCGTGTCTTTGTTGGCGCACTCCTTGATTACGGCCGCGCCTGACACTATCCTCTGCACCTCATTCGTACCTTCGTAGATCTGAAGGAGCTTTGCTCCCCGCATTAGTTCTTCAAGTGGATACTCCTTCATGTACCCATAGCCACCCATTATCTGCATGGCGTCCACGGCGTTCTGCATTGCTGAGTCTCCTGCGAAGGTTTTCGCGAACGCTGACTCCTTAGAGTTCGGCAACTTGTGATCTGCTAGCCAAGCAGCGTAACGCGTGAGCCAACGGGCTGCCTCTGCTCTGCAAGCCATGTCAGCGATCTTGAAGCTTATTCCCTCGAAGTTAGAGATGGGCTGTCCGAACTGTTTTCTTACGCTTGTGAACTTGGCTGCCTCGTCAACAGCCCTCTGGCAAACGCCAGTCGCTATCGCACCGATGGCTGCCCGCGTCTTGTCCAAGGTCATCATAGCAAGCTTGAATCCTATACCTTCTTCACCGACAAGGCAGTCCTTCGGAACTCTTACATCCTTAAAGATGACTTCGCTTTGAACCGAAGCTTTCTGCCCCATCTTGTGTTCAATGTGCCCAATCGAGACACCAGGCAAGTCAGCTGGGACCATGAAGACTGATATGCCTTTGTGTTTCAATGTCGGGTTAGTTGAGGCGAACACTGAGAACAGAGATGCGACTGGTGCGCTCGTGATGAAACACTTCATCCCGTTTATGACATATTCGTCTCCAACCTTGTCGGCTTTGGTCTGGACGCTAGCAGCGTCGGATCCAGACATTCTCTCAGTTAGGCCAAAGCCAGCTAGCTTCACCTGCTTTCCAGTTACGAGAGGCTTGATGTACTTCTTCAGCTGATCCATGTTTGCGCCAAGTAGGATCGGGGCAAATGCAAGGTTGTTGCAGGCAACAGAAGTCGCCACCCCCGCGTCTCCATATCCAACTGCCTCCGTAACTAGGGTTTCCTCAACGAGCGTTCTCTCAGGTCCACCAGCGGCTCTTGGCACGTGAAGATTCATTAGTCCCATTTCATAGGCCTTTTGGATCACTTCCATAGGGAAGTCGTCCTTGTCGTCCAATTCTAGGGCCATGGGCGTAACGTACTTGTAGGTGTACTCCTCAGCCTTCTTTTTTATCTCCAACTCTTTTTCATTTAGAGCGAAATCCACCAACTGATAACCAACCTCCATCTAAGCTGATTCTATGAGAAGGTGATATGCAATCTATCTATGGCGCAACGCGTCATGCAATATGCCATGAATCGTTTTCAATTTATCTTCCTTTTAAACGTTTACCATGAAGAGAAGTGATGTGTCAAAGCTTCAAAGTAGGCGGAGCGTCTGCAGAATCAGGTTTCATTGCTGCCTCCATTCTCAGCCAGCCAGTAAGCAACTGTCTACATGTTTCTCGGCCAAAGTGGTTTACCGCTTCGGCAGAGACTGGAAAACTGAGAGTACTGATGCCTGAACCTCGTCTATCGAGCGCGAACCGTCTATGTCCTTGAGGAGTTTCCGTTTAGCATAGAACTTGAGAAGGGGTTTTGTCTGATCTGAATAGACCTTCAGTCTCTTCTTGACCACATCTTCCTTGTCATCGTCGCGTTGAATGAGTTCGCCGCCGCAGGTATCGCATTTACCGTCGACTTTGGGTCGGTTAAGAAGGAGGCTGTAGACGGAATTGCACGATTTGCATACTCGTCTTGAGATGGATCTTTTGATTATCTCCTTGTCTTTGACTTTCAGGTTGATCACTTGGGTCACAGGAGTTCCTCTCTTCTCAAGTAGCTTCTCCAGCGCGTCTGCTTGTGCAATGGTTCTTGGAAAACCATCCAGAATGAATCCATTTGAACAGTCTTTCTCCTTGATTCTTTCGTCAATTATGCCTATCACAATTTCATCCGGAACTAATCCGCCGCTATTCATATAGGATTGCGCTTCCCTGCCGAGACTTGTTCCACGTTTAACTGCATCTCGAAGAATGTCTCCCGTCGATATCTGAGGAGTATTGAATTTCTCTGAGAGGAATTTGGCCTGGGTTCCTTTACCAGCGCCTGGAGGACCGAACATGATAATCACCATCTGCAATTTCCAAAAACGCCCCCTTGAAATGCAGTTCTGCAAGGTACATAGAAAATCTCGTCACATATTGACTCTATCCATTTTTCATAACGCGAGAACAGAGAGGAGTAGAATGCATAAGCAATATAAAGCTTGGCGAAACGCAGAGAGTTTCAGGTTTTCATGCTCTACCTTTACAAGACACCTACACCGATTACTTCCTGTGTGCTAGGGGGATCGACTGGCATCTCGACTATCTTATATCTTGATGACCCAATAGAGGTAGTTGAGGGTGAGTATTCTTGGCAGAAGATGCTGAAATCCTAACCAAGCACATAGAATCACTGAGCAAGCATTTAGCTGACATGAAGTCAAAGGTCAAAGTCACAATCATGCCAGATTTCTTCTTTGATCACCTCATCTTTTTCGACGGCTCATTCAAGTCTCTTCAGGAGCAGATTGAAACTGTCGCCAACCAAGGTGGAGGTAACATCCCTTCCACCACTCAATGTGTAATGCGCGGGGGGAATTCCGTCAACTGCGTATCGGCGCTGGCTGTTCTCGGCGCCCAGGTCACATTTATCGGTCGTACAAGCGGTCTGGGTCTGCATCTTCTCAAGTACTTACTTCCGTACGAGAATGTTGATCTATCAGGCGTGAAGACAGATGGAGAGCTAGCTTTGACTGTGGCTCTAGAGGCCAAGGTCGGGGGGCGCAGATCAAACGTTATGTTGAACTATCCGGGCTCGGTTTCGGATTTTGGACCAGAATCTCTAACGGGGGAAGACTGGGAGAAGATACTCGGGGCTGATATGGTTTGTTGCTTCAACTGGCTGCAAAACAGGAAAGGGACAAAGCTGGCTGAGGCAGTATTCAGAAAGACGAAAGCTGAGGGCGGGGGCAAAACATACTTCGACACATGCGACCCATCCTCTAGAAGCAAGGACATCGATGAAGTGATGAAAGGAGTTCTAAAGAAGCCTTTTGTCGACATCTTCGGAATGAATGAGAACGAAGCATGCTGGTTCGCGGCGTACTTCGACAAATCATTCAGCAAAAGAAGAAAGACACAGAACCCGAACAAACTAGCGATTGAAGCTGCAGCGCTTCTATTCGACAAGCTCAAGCTAAGAATAGATCTTCACACCATAGACTACGCAGCCACATTCTCGCAGGGCAATAGGTTTGTGGCTCCCGGCTTCGACGTCAAGGTCGGGCGTGTAACCGGAGCCGGCGACGCTTGGAATGCAGGTAACATATTCGGGGAACTCGCCGGCATGCCTCACATCGAGCGGCTCCTTCTTGCAAACGCTGCCGCAGCATACTACATCGAGAACTCTGAAGGAAAGCACGCGACAAGGGAAGATCTTCTCAGCTTCCTGCAAAAGGCGAAGGCGAAAGCGATCCGCGTTGAGAGCATCATTGAAGGCGAGAAGACAAGCCCAGGATAAGAAATGCCCCCAAGAGGCTATCTTGCCAATTTCAATCTGCAAGCGCAGCAGAGATGCGCCTACCCACAACCATCCAAGGTTGGTCAGTTCAAAATGAAGAGCGCCGAAGAGTTCTATGCGGCAAATAGGAGCAAATGGCATGCTTGGCTTCAGAAGAACCACAAAGCCAAGACAGAGGTCTGGCTAGTCTTCTAGGTTCTGTCGAGTCTTCGGTTGAAGGCCCAACTGAGTAGCATCGACTAGGCGGATTACCCTTCCTTCGGAACAGGGGTTCCGTTACCATCGCTTCACCTGCTACCCCCAGCAGGCTGAACCGCAACCCTGCGCCTATCTGCTGCCTCTGTTCCTCTCCCGTATTCGGCTATAAAGCTACATGTCGCGGGAATGAGGAAATGCCTGGGGTCTACTACCGTTTTCCGATATATAAATCAACCATAGACTCGACAGCACCGTCTTTCTACAAGAAAGAGACTGGCAAGGCCAGCATACCATATGATGAGTCAGTTGAAGAGGCATTATGCTTTGGTTGGATTGACAGCATAATAAGGAAGATGGATGAACAGAGGTTTGCTCGCAGATTCACGCCCAGAGACTCGAGTAGCCGATGGTCTAAACTGAACATGGAGCGGGCAGAGAAGATGATGAAGGAAGGGAAAATGGAGGAGCTGGGAATGTCTAAGATAATGGATGCAAAGAAAACTGGAGAATGGTGCTCTTCTGCGTCGCCACCAGGAAAGCTTGAAACCCCTCTGTTCATGAAAGAAGCGCTCGCTGAAAACGAGAAAGCCTCAAGGAACTTCGATAATCTGGCGGAGTCCTACAAACGGCAGTATATCGCATGGGTCGCGAATGCAAGAAGGAATGAGACTCGAAGGAGGCGCCTCGCCGAAGCTATCGAACATCTTGGAAAAGGCGAGAAACTGGGCATGAAGTAGAGACCTATGAGATATCAAGTATTTCCTTCACGAGCTTCTTCTTATCTTCGAGATTCGCTTGTCTGGCAATCATGATTCTCTGTGCCTGGGGTGAGCCAGCTCCATGCAAGGATTCGGTCTTGTAACTCAGCGAGGCCACACCCATCGAGATGTTTTCCAGGAATCTCAGAAGCTTGTATCGGTCCTGTGGAGACACATTGTCGCAGGTTGAGAGATACTTCTTCACCAGCGGACCAATCTTCGGGTCATCAAAATCTGCTTGGGAGGGCATTGTACAGATGATGCCTCCGGCAAGATCTTCTGCCAATCGGCTGATCTCATAGGGAAACCTGGTGACATTCTGCTTATTGACATTGGCAAGCAACATGTCCATTTCATAGTTACCCGCCTCTCTTTGAAAACCCTTGACGCTGCATGCGAGGCTGCAGCTGAAAAGAGTTTCATTCAGATGAACCATTTCCACGAGTTTCTCTCTCACATGTGGAGCGTCTTCAACACCGTTGTACTGTGCGCTCAAGGCGGCTGCGCCAATCAGCACATCCCCCACGCCAGTCTTGCAGGCATAGGATTGCCTGTGAAAGCCCGCAAACCTGTTGACCAGCTCACCGGTGAATTCAACCTCCCCTTGCATGAACACTTGTTCACGTGGAATGAATACGTCATCAAAGATCACGAATATCTCCTGTCCACCATACTTCCAGTTGCCAACGTCAAGCTTGTTTTCCTCCATTTTCCGAGTATCAGATGTCTGCCTCCCATAGATCATAGTGATTCCCTTTTCATTCGTATCAACTCCAAAGCTTACGGCATATTCCTCTTCTCCTGGTCTCATAGCTAGTGTCGGCATCACAATTGCCCGGTGAGAATTCAAGAAGCCAGTCTGATGAACCTTCGCGCCACGCACTACGATACCATCATCGTTCGAATCCACAATGTGAAGATATGCATCCGGATCAGTTTGCTTACTTGGCCTCTTGCTTCTATCTCCTTTCGTGTCAGTCATCGATCCAGCCACAAACAAATCCTGTGTCTGCACTTGGGTCCAGTATCGTTTGAATCTCTCATGGTAGCTTGAGCCACGTTTCTGGTCAATGTCCCAAGTTATGCTGTAAAGGGCGTTTGCCGCGTCGAAACCGACGCAACGCTGGAAGCAGCACGCAGTCTTCTGCCCAATCAACCGCTGCATTTCCACCTTTTTGACCAAATCATCCACTGACTGGTGGATATGCGTGAACCTGTTTATGGTTTCACCAGTCAGGTTTGATTTTACTGTCATCAGATTCCTGTACTGGTCCATCTGCGCAAGTTCGTAGGTCTTTTTCGCAGAGTTGATCGAGGGCTCCATAATCTTGTAGTATGGGTGCTTCCAAAACTGGGTAATCTTTTCCCCGAACATGTAGAGGTTTACTTCTCTTCTAATGCTCTGCAAGTACTCCTCTGGTGTCTTTAGCGGCATGTTTGACCACTCAGCTCAAAACACTTCCATTGTATGAGACTAATGATATTCTCTTAAATCTCGCGCTGTGCTTATTGTTCATTGGCTCCAGCGTCTAGCTAGGATGTTGGCACGTTGAGCTAGCGGGGTGCAGTGAATGGGTGCGGAAGGAAATCATGCTTGGAAAAGGTTCGTGTTGCATGAACATAGGGCCAAAAGGGCCGGGCTGCATTATGATCTAAGGTTAGAATGGGATGGTCAGTCAGTAATGTCCTTCGCAATGCGCCACTCCCCTCCGACGGAGTCCGGGGTCAAGCGACTTGCCATAGAGCAACCGCTTCACAGGGGCGCTGCGAGGCAGGGCAGGCTGCTCGTTGAGGTCGATCCCAGGCACACGTCTCTGTCGTGCCCCTACTGTGGATACACAGGTAGGTCGAACCAGGTTGGCTACTCCTACTTCAGGTGCAGGGCATGCGGCTTCGAGGCGAACCGTGACCGCTTGGCGAGCCTCAACATCGCCCTCAGGGCGGCCCAAACAAAAGACACATCCAGCACCTACAAGATGGGCCAGTTTCCTGGGGGGAGCGCCTCCGTCAGTACGTGCTGACAATTGCTGTGTGTCAGTAGGCAACCTTCCTTTCTAACTCCTGCAGCTTACTCATGCGCACCCAATGGGGGTTGATATGTCTTATTACACTGAGCTCTAAGCACCCATTGCTTCGGATGATTCGCATAAGGTTACTTATCGCATCTTTTCATAGTTCCGTGTCCTTTTCTCGTGATTTGCTCCAAAGGTAGAACCAAGCTCCGGCGTTAAACCTCGCTGCCGGCAGATTTTTGTCTCTTATCTCTTTGTTCATCATGGAGAACGCAATCTTCGCTATCCAAGTGTCGATAGGCTGCCCGTATATCTGATCGTCGATCGAGATCTTCGCCTCCAAATCATAAAGCAGTGTTATGTCTCTCAGCAGGAAGGATGATATTTTTGGTCCAATGGAGACGATGGAATTTAACTGATTGTAAGCTTTCTCGATATCGCCCTCTTCAATCATTCTCTTGCAGTATTTGACAATATTTCTTTCCGGGATCTCAGTAGCAAACGAAAGCAAATTCAAGACCATCAATCTATCCCTTTCCCTTCCAGTGCTGTTTTCCGTACCAGAGCGTCCTTTCTCCAGTTCTTTGATGATTGGGTTTCCCCTCGCTACTTCTTCTTGGTAGATCTTATGGGCCTTCTTTTTCTTCTTGTGGGTTTTCACGTACTTGTCAAATGATGCCATGTCAAGAAATCCTTGCTTCTTCAAACTGTTAATTCTATCTTCGATCTCCGCGTTGATGTTACCGAAGAACCTCTTCAGGATTGCGAAGGTGCTTGACTCGAACTTTGAAGACAACTCATCCCTTCTTCCTTGCGCAAAGCATCTTCCGCAAAAGAACCTGAATGCGATCCACCAATCATTCAGCAGGCTTCTGTTGGTCCATCCCTTCCTCTTGATCTCCTCGTCCAAGTTGATCCTCTTGTACTTGTTCCCGTACTCGGCGACCTTGTCGAACCCCATTTTCAAAATGTCCTCAACTTCGAGAACCGATTTGTCCATATACACACCTCCAAATAGCCTCGAAACGTCACGCTAACTGTGCATGAACAGTTATGCCGAACACCATTGGGGACTCTTGGTGAATGTTCGAGTGAGGATCGCTAGTATCTGGATCTGAGTTCTATTACTATCCTATTGGATTCCTCAGCATATCTCAAGGCAAGTTGGGAAACCCTATCTCTGTCGCATTGCGAACCTCTTCGACACGAGTAGAAGGGTTCATAGAATACTCTCGAACCTCTGCAGCACTGCCTAACCTCAGAGTTGGGAATTCTTAGGATCTGGCTGACTCCACTGTGATGACGTGGCCTTCCGGGATACGTCTCCCCACTTGACCTGGCTAGGAGTTCTTCTATCTCGCTAACCATTAAGAAGCAGTCAAGGGGTGGTTTGACATTCTCATCTACCATAAGGTAGTATGCGCTTCTCCAATACTGGCGGAACCTCGCGAGCTGGTTTATGTCTCTCTCTCCAAATTCGAAGAAATCCTTAGCCCTGTTGCGCTTCGTCTGCACTGCTGTGACTCCCCTAGTGACGCGGCTTACTTCCTTCGAAATGAAAAAGTCAGCTCCTGTAAGTCTTTCTCCCCGGCCTGGGTGGAATATCCGTTTGCTGACTGTCACCCCACTAGTTTCGAATTTCCAAATTGGCTCCAGCCCTGCATCTCCTTGCAGGTAATCCTGCCTAGGCACGGTTCCAATCTGAGCCGCTTGTATAATAACTTGCCTGAATATGTGTTGCGACTCATCTGGCATTGCCTTATTAAATGCCGCAAACCCAGTAACGAAGTGTTTAATGTCGCTGACAACACCTTCATTATCGCGTTTGAACTCGGATATCTTACGGTCTTCTACATCATGGAAAACGTTCTTTCGGTCTGCGTCCAATTAGATCAATTCTCCATTTTATTTTTCACCTATTATTAAACGCTGCTTGACTTGAATTGTTCGATATGAATCGCACGATTATACGTCGTACTTCGGAAAATTAGTATTCCTCTTGGATTTCAGTCTTGCTACTTCTGGTGATAGGATCCTTGGATTTTTGCTTTGACGTAGAGCCTACCTGGAGTCACTTCCAGATCAATGTCTCCACGAAGTAACACCTTCGCTTGGAGAAAAGGGTAACGCGTAGCGCCATTCTCACTAGGCATCATTCTGACAAATTAGCTGCAAGCTGAGAATACCTATTATTCCTTTTCTTTGCTGTTTTTCTTAGTGACGGAAGCCGTGCCCATAGCTAATCCAAGTCTTTTGATAGCTTGTACCACTGTACCAGTCCTCCCCATTGTGGCATTCCAGATACGTTCGGATATACAAGTGATATGTTGGTCAATTCGTCATCACATTTGAGGCAGGCTCTTGCTGATCTGAGCATTTTATTCTCCCTCCACAATTGAGTGAGTTATTGACGAAGGAATACTTCAATTCTCTCCCAAGGCTATCGAAAGTAATAAGTTTAGGAATCATGATCTAAGTAACCATAGGGATCAAGGATTTTTCGTGCTTGGGAGGGACGCTGATGTATCTCAAGAAAGTGACTATTCGTAACTATGGAAGCTTGAAAGACGTATCTTTCGACGGGGCACCGTTTCTCATATTCATAGGCCCGAATGGTGCTGGCAAGTCCTTGATCTTTGAAGCTCTACACAAATTCTTTAGTGAATTCTCCTTAACTGGAGGGCACTCGCCTGCACCAGACCTTCTATGGTACAGAAGAAACAAGGATCTTCCTATAGAATTTGAGGTCTCAATAGAAGCCAGTGACGTGGAGATTAAGGAACTGATGCATCTTGATGACAAGTATGCGGAGATCTTGAAGCAGGCCCCACCCGAATATGGTCGCATTGAAATCAAGAGGGTGCTGTTCCCAAGCGGAGTGTGGTTGACGAAAGAAGTCCTCTGGGCTGGATCGGCTTTGGTCAAGGAAGACGCTGTTGTGACCGACGGGATACTGTCCATTCTCATACCTAGACTTTACCCAGATATTCAGTCCTACTATAAGATGTACTCATTTCAAGAGAAGCTCTCTCCGGATGTCACCAAGACAGACACATTGATTGTGGACCTCAAAAGCAAGAAAGCTTATGGACCTGATCGCGTGTTCGATGAGTTGACTGGAATTGGATTGATATCTCAGTCCGGGGCGAAAATTGATGAGAACAGAGAACAGTGGATAAGAAAGAATGGATACGCTTTCTCTCAATCACCTCCTGAAGAAGCTGGAAAGATCTCGCGATTTATCTCAGATTTGAGGCCTAGGAACGGTGAATCACTGTCAGGATTGAAGACAATGTTCAAGTTTCTGCCGGCTTCCAGGGATATGAAGGCAACATCTGGCTCACGCGAATCTCTGCTGGATGGCGACACTTTGAGGAGGATGACAGATCTATCCTTTGATGAAGATACAAACGCGGAACAAAAGTGGGAAAGATACAGAAACATTGTAAGAGAAACTCTTGACTTGCAGCTTGATCACAGCAAGACCGAGCTCAAGATAAAGGAGAACGGTCTGGGCCTCCCACCGAGTCATATTGGTGGCGGAGAGCAATCAGTGCTCGGGCTTATTTGGGAAACTCTTGACGCAAATGGTATCATTGGGATCGAGGAACCGGAAAACCATTTGCACCCAAAGTTGCAGAGAAGAGTGCTTGAGCATTTCGTGCGCTTATCTGAGAGAATGCAGGTTGTCGTGAGCACTCACAGTCCCATTTTTGTTTCGCGATCTGACATAAGAGGAGTCTATGCCGTTTCCAAGGACAGCGAAGGGAGGACAAATTTAGCACAATTGACAGACCAAAATGTGTACACACTTATTGATGAATTGGGCGTAAGGGCAAGCGACGCATTCGACTTCGACGTAATCGTCTTTGTTGAAGGTCAGACTGATGTCCACGTACTTGACGGGTTAAAACGTTCACTTCTTAGGAACCCACAAACCCGAATTGGTTTTGTGGAGGCGCAAGGATGGACAAACATGGTTTACTACGCAAACGCAAGAATAGTGAAATCGATGAGACCTCCGAGACCTGTCTTCATAATCTTCGACGGTGACACGGACAAGAAACAGAGAAATAAGGAGATAAAGGATCGCGTTATGAAGGATCTCGACATACCTGAGGAAAACATCATTACACTGAAGAAGAACTGTATAGAAGCTTACTTACTAGTTCCAGAAGCCATCAAGAAGGCCTATCCAAGGATCAGATATTCAACAGAACAGATTGCCAGAATAATCGAAGATCATGAGGGAACTCAGAACAAGAAGAAAGTCCTGTCAGAAATCCTTGCAGGTGGGAACGCGGGTTCCTATGATCTAGAAAAAGCGAGAAGGATTACTGAATCAATTCCGCCGGACAAGATTGACGGAAATATAAAGGAGGCATTCGAACAGATCGAAGGAGCACAGATTCGAATTGGATCTTACAACAAGCCTATTAGGACCTCTGACAAGGAAGAACCACCGCTACCGAATGACTCCAAAACCCGCAAGTGAGACACTCTGGTTAAGTGTAACACCTCACAGAATTGCTGCCATGAGTTGGCTTGGCGCTCACGACGCGAAGGTTGGGCGTCTCGCCAAGCAGGTGGAGCTATTCGATAAGAAAGAGAAGAGGCCCCGCAGTGATGCTATCGAACGCGAGCGCGCTAAGCGGCATCGAATAGAGGTAAGAGATTTTGGCTCCGAATTAATATAGCTGGCTTCGTTTTAGAAGCATGTCTGGAACAGTCAAATTGGAACATAACTGGAATTCTGGTCTAATGGAAGCAAACATCCTCTAGGGAACGGGAGAGCGCGAAAGCTATTAATATCTATAAGACCTAACTTCAGGCGATCGAACCGCGTACGGAGGGGCGACAACCGCCAGAACTCTGGCTTTCGGAGGGGCAAACTGGTTTCTAGTTTCTTTACATCTTTGAAGGGGGGGGGGTCCTAACGATCGGCGCTGTTCCTACGGCGCCTGCCTGAAGTGACTCGGTTGGGAAGATGGAAGGTCTTGTAACTTCTGGGGGTTAAGATCTTGTGGGAAAAACCTGTGTACAGATTCAGAGTTCCTACTAAGGAAGAGTCTGATGAGCTACAAGAGATTGTGCTCGATGTAACTGGTTCTGCGCCACCATTCACCGATGTGAAAGATACAATGAAAGGCGTTTTCGAGAAGCTATTGTCGGAAGAGGGTAGGCGTGCTACTAGTGTTTTGGATTTCGGGGCAGCCAAATTGAGAAATACTCTCTACTTTCTGAATAAGGGCAAGAAGGTCTGCGCAGTAGAATTCGAAGAACTTCCCAAAAGATCAGAGGATGCCAGGATGATTCTTGAAGAATGCCAGAAGAATGTGAATTTTGAAAGTCTGGTGTTTCCACACCCGTTCATAGAACATGATGGAAGATATGATTTGGTTTTGTTAATCAATGTAATTCCTGTCATGCCAGTTTTTGCGGAAAGGCTCCTCGTTCTTCAGATTCTGTATGAGAAGGTGAATGACGGAAAATACGTTTTGTGGTATGCACAAAAGGAGGGCTCTTCATACAAGAGAATTCGAGAAGCTGGAGAAAATGATCTGGGCGATGGAATATGGATGGGTACCACCAGAAGATTCAAGACATTCTACAAGTATCACGCAGTTGAAGATGTTGATGAAATGATGTCTTTAGCTGGTTTTGAATTCATTAAGAAATTCGCAGGGAAGGGGAATGACGTAAGGCTGTATCAGAAGACTGAGCACAACATTTTCAAAGGCGTAATTGAACAGGAAAACGTCGCTGAAACTATACCCACAGATTTAACGATTAAAGATCCGGAGGATGCAGAACTAAAGGTGATAAAAGGTGGTCGCGGAGTCATGGAAATCATCCCAAACCCTTCTTCTTTGTCCTTAGAGAACCTATACAAAAAAGCACTCGTACAAGTGGCGCCTGGGCCTGAAAATGCGGAAAGATACCACAGACTGGTCTCCCGAATAGTCTACCGCGTTTTCAGAGGATCCCTAAGAAATATGAAAATCAAACAGGAAATGAATGAGGGCCTAAAGGTAATCGATACTGTCTATTTGAACAACGCGGAGACAGGGTTCTTTGCCAAGTTGGCAAGGAATTTTCAAATCAAATGTCCCTACATAATAGCTGAGGCAAAGAACTATAGCGTCGATCCGAAAAACCCAGAATTTGACCAATTAGCAGGTAGATTGAATAATGATGTCGGTAAATTTGGTATTCTAGTCAGTAGAAACATTGAAGACGTTGAAGCTGCTGAACGAAGATGCCAAAGCTACTTGAGTGATGGCAAATACGTGATTTTCTTCGTCGACGCAGATTTAACGAACTTGCTGGAACTGTACCAAGATGGAGATACTGAGGGAATAGGCGATTTCATGGATGGGAAGCTAAGACCTTTGGTTTTCAGGTCATAACGCTACTTGTTGAATCAATGAGAATGTGTGCGAGGAGACCCTGCCTCAATTTGTCACCGTAGACGGATTCCAAGGAGTCTCCCCTTTCTCTGTTTATCTGATTCATGGCTTCTATTCATCTCTGCATAAGATACAAGGCTGGATTCAACGGCTCCTAAGTCTTTTCTGTCTCATCGAAACTTTCAAAACCGTTGGCATGATCATACTGTATCACAGTCGCGAATGGGGGAGGGTAAACAAAAGTCGAGGGTGTTGGATAGACCCAAGCTCAGACGTGTATTTTCCATCTATGAAGACATGAGCGGGTGAATATTCCATCCGGGGCGAGACTATGAAGCCGGAGATCATCTTCTTGGGGATCGCGAAGAAGGATCTTCAGGCGGCCAGATGCCTTCTGAAGGAGAAGTTGTACGCTCAAGCAGTTTTCTACTTACAGCAGAGCGTTGAGAAAGCTGTTAAATCACTTGGAATATGGGACGGGAAGATCACTGAGGTTGAAGCTAGGAGCGAAATTGGGCACAAAACAATCAGAATCTACTTCAGGATATTTGGCGAAACAAAAGACAAACTGATAGCCTTTGAAAAGGCGCTCCTCATGTTCCCTGATCTTAGGAAGCTAGCTTTCTTGGACGTATCCCAAGTGGCCAGATTGAAGCGTGGGATAGATGCGTTTCGAAAGGAATTTTCTGACGAGAACGTCGCATTGAGAATCTCTTCCTCGGAGCGCGACCTGCAGGACTTCCTGAGAAAGCTCCGGACGCTGAAAGAAGAGTTGGGCAACGAGCTAACAAGAATAGATAAGGAGTTTAAGGAGCTGTCAGCGAACGAGAAGAAAAGCGGGGATTTCAAGAGTAAGCTGAGCCAAGTACTTGAAGTTGGTTCTCAAATCAGGCCAATTATGGCAGAAGGAAGCACGATCGAGGATGTGGTTGACAAGTCAGTCTCGCCTGAGTTCATTATGATTCTCATTGGTATCTCTAAGTCAATGATCCGACTTAGTTTCTGTTATCAGTCCTTACTCTACTCCTGTCTTATTCTCTATCCGCACGCTGCCAGAACAAGATATCCTGGAGACGATTTCAATCCAACGGATTTCTATAATGCAAGAGCACCGCTGATCCAACTCCTAGATAATTTCATAGAGTCCACCGGAGGAGTCTTGCGAGAACTTGATCTGATCTACTGTGAAGCCCCTAGATTTGGGAAGAAGCGATGATCTCCATATCCTAGAGACGAGCCGCACACATTCTAACGGTTTGGCCTGTGGATGATCGAAGATCGCGGAGAACAACTCGTTTCTCAGAAGCCTTGCCAGATGCAAAAAGAGAGTGAATGGAGCTTCGATCACTGGGTTCAGCTAAGAGAACGATGCACATAAGGTATCTAGGGAAGACGCGCTCCTGCCTTATCCGGAGGAGAATTGGTTTCCTAGCAGTATCAAAGACTTAGTAGTTGAAGGCATGAGAGACTAGGTAGTGTGAAACCTGTCTCTAGATTAATATCAGCATTCTATTATTCGTCTGCTTGCAGGGTGATTGGCTGGGGCATGGTGAATACCTTGTGCAGAACCTCAATTGACTTGGTAGCTCAGCGCGCGCTAGATGGGAGTATAGGGACCATCCTTCGATCGCAATCCATAAATGACGAACCAGAGAGTTCTATTCCGTCCCCTCCTCCGTTTCTTGCAGATCCCTCTCAATTTCCGCTCTGATTCGCTTATCGTAGGCTTCTCTACAGTTGTCGTCACAGCATGCAGGAAGAGTATAATTCGGTTCCATTTTCTGCACAATGAAGCCTTTTGCGGTAAGTCTTTCCTCCAACAGTCCGAGAAATAGCTCATACTTATCGGGTTTGTATTTCATAATGACTTCGTCAATCTCTGAATCCGAAAGGAGCCGCTTCCCGCAATTCGCGCAACACGCGAATTGATTGACGAAATTCCTGTTGATGTAATCCCTGTCCCTCTCCATCGCTGTTTTAAGGAGATCACTCATTCGGTTTGTTTCATCAGGCCCGTACGCTTCTTTGGCCTCTAACGAGTTGGCGACCACTTGTGAAGCTAGTCTTCTTAGCGTCTCCGGTACAGAACTTTCCGTGAATCTACTAGGTTCTATAGCCGGGCCTTGTCTATAATGTCGACAATCCCTCTTTCTCGCTATGTTATGATGCTTTAGTCCACACGTCTTAGCAAATTTGCAGTCTTCACACCAATTGATGGCAACTGGATACCGCATCCATCTCACCCCTCAAACATACATAAGCGCTAAATTCTCCTTGGTTGACCTCTCTGCTCTTTCCTTGTACTCCTTCTGAGCCGTGTTTTCACTTCCCATATCTGGCTTTGCCTTACGCCTAGGTGGTCTGCGCTTTCTTTCGACTATTGAGACGCATATCCACAATGGCAGACCTAGCCCTATGTCGTGAATCACATTGCTGATATTGTGAGTCCGGGTCGAAATGCCAATAATTAGGCGAGACCTAGGCTTCAGAACAATAGTCATGAAACCGTCCTCATCGAAACCGGTAGCTATGACACAACCTTCTTCAATGATGCGATCAAGTGATGCTAGATTCCTGGCATGCACTCTGAGCTGAGCCTCTCCCCTACCGTTGATAAAAAATGCTGGTAAGAGATTTTCCCATTGAAGCTTCTCACTCATTCAGTGCTACCTCCATAAGAAACCCATGTGGAACGCCGCCACCGTTCATCAAGCGTTTCACTCAATTTCTCGAACCTCTATTTATCAGCTCGACATGCTTAGGGGTTTCCGGTCATGCTACGAGTCGACCGTCCGCTCTTCTTCTCAACAACACTGTGACAGAGGTGGCTTATAAGTGTGACGGAAAAGCGCCTCTCTGGTGCCTCTAATCCAGATTTCAGACATGCTAATATCCTATAAATCAAATATAGATAACTGAATGTCCTAAATTATAAATTAAGGCTCACATTTGGTTTATTTACCAATTCCTATATTCACTATTTCATTAATTCTTTTCTTTTCATTTGTTTCATTTATCTCACATTGTGATTTGCAGTATTTTCTGTATTTCTTATGCCCCTCCACATTTTAACGGAGAGAATTGCGCACCTTGTACGACCAAAAGGGAAAACCTTGCTTCCCGAACCATGCTGAAAGTAGGTGGCACAGAAGCAGACGGGTTGTTCCAGAGTGTATCATTAGTCCAATCCAGCAGGGCATGCGAGCAGACTGTGATGGCAATGTGCCCTCGCGGTGCAGTAGTAAACACCTCGACCGCAGCCTGCGTATCGCTCTTTGTAGGTCTGGTTCAGATGCTGGGTCCGTTAATAGATGCTGCCGACGAATCACTTGGAACACTCTCTCTCAAGGGGAGAGAGGTAACAGGGTTGGATCGAAATCGACATGTTGGAGAAAAAGACATCAAATTACAGGGAATCAGCTGAGGATCATAAAAGCCGAGTTATGCACAGCCAACACTACGAAAGTAGCTAAACGGTGGCGCGCTAAACATATTCTTTCAACTTTGCATCGACCTATCATTACCCTGAACTTCCCTGAACTTGTACCTCATTGAGGTGTCTGCACCGGAGGAGTTGTCATAACAACTAATGCATTTAGTCAGTTCAAAACGATTCTCGCCATAGCCTCTTCATCGTTTTCTACATAAATCACCTTGATTCAGAGATTGTGATTCCTAACTATTTCAGAATAAACAGCCTCTACGCGCCCTCCAACCTCAATCTGCCGCTTACTACGGTCAACATCTACCAGGCCCTACCTTCTATCAGCCTTCTCAATGCAGTCGGTCGCATTCATTTTGAGGGTCTCATCAGCGCAGATGCCGTTGGCGGTTATCTCTGAAAGGTTGAAAGGTTTGATCATCCATATGCGATCCTGCCTATCTACTCACATACGTCTCCATCTCAGCATCCATTTAATTTCTATTTAAATTCAATAATCCAATCTATCCGTTTCCGACCAGAGAACCAAACTCATTTATAAAAGTGCTAATATAAGCTACATAGCTATAGGCATCCGTTTAGGTAGGTACTTGTGCCCTCAACAACCTACCTTCTCACGTCAAGAACCCTTCTTAATCAGCCAAAACAATTCAAATCAATTCGATTATTATTCCTCACTCTGACCCGAATAATCCTGATTTATCGTCATTCGATGCAGGATAATAACCTAATTCATGTTCTTCTATTAATTTCAAGACAATATCCTCTGCCTCTGGTCTCTCTAAATTCAATTTGCCACGCAGTAAAGAGACAGCTTCATCTGTGGATAGACTCTGCCCTTTATACTCCGCTCTCCACTTCGAGACCAGACATCTTGATGCCAGACAATATTCACTCATGTGAATTCACCTAACCCCGATTGCCTAAAGTTCCCTTTGCGAGTGGCTCCGTGGAAAGTATGGAAATTGGTCGAATGGTTGCATCGATCTTCGCAGACGCAGGTGTCCTGACCTAAGACCATATTATGATCTTAAGCATGACATCCAGGCGAAAATACTTGCTGGGCTTGCCGAGCTCAGATTTGGAGACTCCAAGTTCATATTTGAGCTCCTAGTCCCAAATCTCATCCTCGTCCAGCATCCGATATTTGGATGGAAAGAGGCAGGTTCAGTGGCTCATATTTGCACGGCTTTAATAAAACAAGGTGAGCATGAGTTGGCGAGGAGAGCCTATCTGGGACAAGCAGACAAAGAAACCGTCCATAGGATCCACATTGAATATAACAAGGAACTTTGGCGGCTCTTGAGTGCGCTGATGAGCTAAAGATTACCTGACGGATCACCGTCTCCCAAAGAGATTCTAAAGAATGTCTCTGTTCCCACTTTCTCGGGGTCTGCAAGCCTATACGAGAGTTATTCAAAGTCTCCGTTTCAACGGACCTGGTTGTGTCTAATGCGACTCTTTCGACTTGAGACATGTTTGGAAAGATCAGCCGGTATTTGACAGAACTTATCATGGAGTCCTCTCTGCTCCACTACTTAAGGAGTTTCTTGATGAGATTCGCAATCTTCTTTGCTAGGATCGGAGGAACTGCGTTGGCAGCCTGCTGGTACTGACTATTCAATGTCCCCATGAATCTGAATCTATCTGGGAAGCTCTGAAGCCTCGCAGCCTCTCTGACAGAGATTATTCCATGCTGCTGCGGGTGAAGAAGCATAGCCCTTCGCGCATGAACTACCGTCGGCGAAGGCCGACGCCAGGAGAGCCTGCTGTATATACTGCTGTGAAGAGCATCTCGATTATTGAACCTTTTTTAATAGTATCAGGCAAGATATTCCATCCTTCCTAAGGCTCTTTCCCTGACCTATCAACCGGATCGTCTCAACGACTTCATCGCTATGTTCAGTGGACCAGTGGTTGTAGAGTCTGTTAGCTCTCTTCCAAAGCGTTGCGAGATAAGGAGAACCTCTTATCTTTGGGTGGACCACATTTTCTTTCCCACCTCCGCCCCGCGGGAGTGGCAGGAGATCCTGAATTGCATCACTCACACAGGTTGCGCCTATTCGCTTCAATAACGAAAAATCAAGTTCAGCGTTATCTAGAAAGCCTGCGACAAATAGCCTCCTTCTCATCTGTGGAATCCCGAACCACTGAGCTTCCAGGCGAGCAATTGAAAGCCTGTAGCCAAGATCGTTTAGATCCTTGTCGAACGCACCCCACTTGTCCATGTTTTGAAATCTGACAACGTTTTCGAAAAGAAACCCCTTAGGTCTGATCTCTTTGACCAGCCTTACAAAATGGGAAACCGAGGAAGCAGACGGGTGATTGCCTCTACAAGGATACATGTTCGCAGGCGAATAGGGCCTGACATGGAGGGACCCCAATCACGAATACTCTTTCGAAACCCATACGAGATGCTATGTCAAGAAGTTCTCGACCATGAACATCCTCTACATCTCCCAGCACCTGCACTTTACGGAAGTTGCGCTGATATGTCTTAGCTGAGTCAGGATCCTTTTCGATAGCAGCGACTATCTTAAAACCGGCTTCCCTGAACCCTAGATTTAGCCCGCCTGCACCTGCGAACGAATCTATGACCCCTATATCCTTTGAAAGCATTATCCTACCTCTAGTACACGACCCCTTCGCTCGAAGCAAGATAATCCTTGATCCAATTCACAACTGTCGTTTCGCAGGCGGGACCGGTCGTCTAAACCAGTTTCTTTGAGGAATTACGGTCTCTAACGCTTCACAAAATCTCAGAGGCAAGCCACACGCTAGCTTGTATGGTTATGCCCTCATGCATCTCGCTTGATTGCTTCTGTTCTAGGGATAGTCATAGGCAACGAGGTATAAGATTCTATCTTATGGTGTGGAAAGGGCTGATTGAGTAGAGCTGTAGACACACGTTAATCATGTATGAACGGAAGGTCCACGCTTTTCCTATCACTCCTTTGATTGAATCGAACTGAGCAACAAGCTGGCCTTTCTCCTTATCTCCTGGTCGGTGTCAAGAGCCAACCTGTTCAATATTATTCTCGCAAAATCTCTATCGATCTTCGACAAAGTGTTTGAGATCAGTTCGATCGCCATTAGTCTTGTTGAGGTCTCTGCGTTACCCGATAGACTTTCAAGAATGAACTGTAGAGAAGGCTGGAGACTATCAAGCGTATTCTTTACGTTTTCTGGAAGTCTGCCGAAATTCTGTGCGATGGCAAGCGCCACCCCCAATACTGTCTTATTTCCCTGGGAGAGCCTGAGAAAGAATTCTCTCTGGGTTTGAGAAAGCTTATCGTAGCATGCTGCTAATACTGATGACGCGACCCACCCGCTCTGATCTTTTTCCATTAGTCCCAGTAACAGCTGATCCATGACAGTCTGACTAAAACTGTCAAAATTGATGGTTAAGATCGATGTGACAAACGGCTTGGTCTCCCATCTAGTTGCAAGTTTCACTAGCAGTTCTTCCCTGATATCTCTAGGGAGGATATCAAAAGCCATCTCTACGCGTAATGCCAAATGAACGACCGTTTCAGTTCTTTCTGCCAACTTCAGTAACAACGATTTCCTATTCTTCGCGGGAAGCACGGGGAACATAAAGGTATCGTACACCAGGCTGGTCACTACGTCTTTTGCCGTTTCATCTTTTTCCAGAAGTTTATCTAGTAGTAGGTTCCCATCTGCCTCGGTAAACTTATCAAAATGCGTTATTATCGGAACCGATGCCATCTCTCTAATCGATTCATCTTTTTCGAGGAGCTTAAGCAATAGTGCTTTCCTATCATTCTCAGGAAACTTATCAAAGTTATAGTTTATTCCAGATACAAGCTGTATTGCACCTTCACACGTCTCTGAGGACTTGAAAAGCAGGCGTCTAACTTGCGTTGGAAGTCTGTCATAGTATGCCGCTACAGCAGGTACTACTCTTCTTGCTGTTTCTTTCGTCTCCGCGATCTTGAATAGCAAGTTTCTAGCTCTTTTCGGAAGTTTATCATAATTAGCTGCGACCGCCAGCGCCACAAATCCTGCCTCGTCTCTTCTTGCTGCAAGCTTGAACAACAGAACCTTGACTCTGCTGGGAATTAGGCGGTAGCGGGACGTGAGAAATGGGGCTAACACAAAGGCTATCCCTTTTCTTTTCGAGAGTCTGAGGAGTGACTCGCTTATAACATTCTCAGGAAGTTGCTTGAGATAGGACATGACGAAGAATATTATATGCACTGCAGCTTCATCTTTTTCCGAAAGTCTTAGTACTACCTTGCTAACGATCTCTTTGTTTATCCGTGTAAATTGACCTCTGTTTACCAGAAGATGAGTCATTGCTTCACCATAAGATGGATGAGAGAACATTACCGTTCCATCCTTAATATGGATCTTATCATTCTTGAACCAGTTGAGAACCTCGTCAAAAGTCTGCCAGTTTCTTATCCTCAGATCATGAACAAGCCTTACATACTCTCTTCTTACAAGCCCTACTGGCAGATGTGAGACAAAGGCGAATGATAGAAACAGGATCTTGTCGTCGCTCATGTCTCCAATTTCTCTCGCGAAACTCCTTTCGGTTTCTTCGGATTTCCGCATGATCTCTTTCTTCAGTTCTTCTTCTCTTTCCACATTGACTGTAGAAGTGACGAATTCTCTGATGCTCAATGGCGTAGGCAAGATACGTTCTTTATTCAAGTTTTCCAAGATCAGATCTTTCAGTCTGTCATCTTTGAGCCATTTGCAGCCTTTCGCCTCAGCCCACTTGAGAAGAATTTCTCTCCTCTTTTCATAGTTGTAAGAAGGCTTTCTTATGCTCAGCTTCTTCTCGAATTGTTCAAATTCCAGTGAAGAAACTTGTTCTCTTCTGAACTGCTTGAACGCCTCTTCTCTTGAGGTTATTATTACATATGCATCTTTGACATTGCGAATCTCCACTGTTATCGTTCCGATAACCCTTTCCAGATTCTCTCTGCGCTCATATTGGGTTTGCCCAAAAGGGTCCTCAAAATAAATAATGCGATGTGGTCTTAACTCTCTGGCTATTTCCTCTAATCTTGTCCTAACTTCTTCTCGTTCCCTCTCTTCTCTTCCAGGTATCCATATCGGTTCGTATCCTTTGCTGAAATACTCCCAAAGCAACCTTATCGCTGTATATGTTTTTCCGTACTCCTTGGTGCCAGATAGGAAGAGGATTCCGTTTCTCTTGAGAACTTCCTTTATTTCCTCGTATTCCAAGGGAGGAACATACAAATCGTCAATCCTATCATACCACGCGCTACCAGGAATCCCGATCCTTTGGAGGAACTGAAAAACTCTACCTCTCCGTAGAATCTCACTGATCTCAGCAATGAAGAAATCAATGGTCTCGCCCTTCTGACCCTCTCGTTTGATTCTCTGGCATCTTCTCCTATCTAGGGGGTCTAATTCATTATATGCCGACTCCGTAAGGACGACGAAAGTTGCCCGTGGTCCTTCATTATCATTGCCATGTGTGCTTCTGTACCATGCGTGATAATAACCGATTACAGCGTTCTTCTTGTTCTTGAGACCTGCGACTAGTTCATTCGTAAGCGGGAAAAATCTTGATCCCACAAGCTCGGGTAATTCCTCAACTACTATTGCAATCTCAAGCTGCAAGTTAAGGACTAAGAGTTCACCTATGCCTACGAAGACTTTCCAGAGGTCGCTGAAAACGAGTAGCCATTGGTCAAGTTGAAACGGTTCATATTTCATTAGAGTACCATTGTCACACAGATTACGTAGCCTGCCTTCAATGAGATGCGTCCAAGCGTCCCTGACATACTCCGCGGGTCTCATAAGTATCTCCGCTTCTTTCTCAGCACCCTTTTCAAATCCTAGTATGTCAATAATCACAATGAAGTGCTTCATTCTACCACCTATTCTCTTTTGTGTGCATGTTCTTGAGTTTCGCCTCGCTACCTTTCAAACGTATGTATCCCTAGGTTGTTGCCGGCTGAGTCACCCGAGCAAACCAGTTCTGTGGAGTAAAGCATTTTAGACGGCATGCTCACTAATAAAGTGAGTCAAGCCCTAGCTTAATAATGAAATGCTCAGAATCAGTCGTTGCCTCTCTCAGACAGATGCGGGCTTACGCTGAACCGAGCCTTGTATGAGAGTATGTTGTGGGCAGTTGATTTGAGCGTCTTTGACAATGGATTATGTTGGACCCTCTACGAGCTGATGTAAGAAAAGAATCCTGTCAAAAAGGAACCAACTTGGGACACCCGCGCCGTAGACGCAATCGCGATCGGATGCACTGACATCGGATGCAACAGTTTCTATCCACCGGAGTTCTGGGTTTGGAGATGCTACGAATATTCTCGACGACAGCGCCAACAAACTCAACATGTGCTTTACAGGCAACGCTCAGAGGAATTCTGCTTTCACGGTCACATGCACTTAGACTATTTGACAGATGAATACAGGATTGGGACAAACCCTCCAAGGTTCTTCAAATGGGCAAGACGTATACTGGTCGGTCTCTGGGTTGTCTACCTCGCGGTACGTTTGATCCTAAATGTCATGGCGACGGTATTCCGTCTCTCAATAGTGGTATAGCTAAGAATGGAGCGATCGACATGTTCTCGAATTTTTCTTAGATATGCCACCATTCTTGAGACGGCCGGTGACCGTGGTTCTTTCTCCTTCACTACTAGTGTTGGTCATCCTATACGGTGTATCTGTGTCTGATCATTTCATTTCCATGCGTCAATCCACTCGTTCTCAATTCGAGGTGACGCCCAGCAGTTTCCACACTAGCGGTGCGATTGTGTTTTTGAAGAAGCTGAATCCTGCAACCCAGTTCAGGCACACGGCGAAGAGGAAGCCGTATACAACTATCGTAGCGATACGCCCGGTGAGAAATTGAAGGATAGAGCCTTCTTTGTTGCTATGAGGAGTTCGGCGAACATGATGATGGCGCCTAAGCCGAAGAAAATATCCAGCACTGGCTTCAGCGCGCGCTACCATTTGGCAGTTTTAGATTTTGCCGCGAAGATATGCACCGCCAAGAATCCAAGGCACGAGGAGTGCCCTGTTCGAGCTTCTTGCGACTTCTATAAGATCCTTTAACCAGTTTTCAACATTCCGTATTCTCGTATATGGTAGTACTATCTCCCAAAATATAGGGTTTTAGAGAAAGTTTTATAAATACCAATGTATGTTATTGTATGGAAGCAAATAAATCAAAATACATTCAATATGGCGATGTATGATTGAGATACATCATAGACATTCCTAGATGGCTGGACGTGAAGATCAAAGCAATATTGGCAGATGAGGGATCAGATTATTCCAGCATCGGGGAATTCATCGTAGTCGCATGCGAGAACCAAATCAGGATTGAAGCCGAGGACACTGAAGTCGGCTCAATCGAGCCCGTGGCTACGGAGAAGAATGTTCCCAGGAAAGAAAAGCTAGAACACTTGTTGAGTTCTGATATCTCAGCAGTCTCCACGGTGAATAGTCCAAGTCCAGACAAGGTCGACGCTATTCTGCTATGGGGGCAAGTTAACAGGATCTTTCCAATCAAACTGGGCACACGTGTTTTAGCCAACTCTCTCAAAGATATGGGCGCTGGATTAATGAATCTGGAGGATTTTAGAAACAAAGCTACGAGAATTGCCAGGGAATTCGGTCTGAAATTAAGAATTCTCGACAAGAGGAAAATGCGCAAACCCGGCGAGAAGTTATCAACAGGTCTGCCTGCAGGTAGCAAGGCAGAGCTTTCAATGAACCGCTACAAGGCGCACTACTTAGCGTACCAGACTGGAAAGGGAACTCTCTCGGGAGCACTTGCTGACCTGCGCCTCGCAAACATCGAAGGCGACAACATTGGCATAACTGAAAAAGGACTAGAGTTTGCAAAGTTAAGCAACCCTCTCCTAGATTCCAAAGAAGCCAATTTGACCATGCCCCTATCAGGGGGGGAGATCAAATGCTTTCTTTCTCTAGTCAGTGAATTCCTTCCAGACGAACATGCGTTCATGAACACTGTGCTCGGAATGATTGAGTCCGGAGAGCCTCCAAGGGAAGTGTTCAATTCAAGGGTCAAGGGATTTCTCGAGAAAGTTTGGAAGAGAGAGATAACAAACGCGGTGGCAAATACAATGAGATCGGGAGTATTGAGTAGGATGTGGGAGCTTAAGCTTGTTGAATGTAGACATGTTGGAAAGACCGTTGTATACTCGGCAGTCAGAGGAAGCGGAGGGGAACTCGGTGGCGCGAAGGAAGAGGTTTCCAGCAATAAGATTTGAGGTGAGTGTAAGATGAGCGAATCCGGCGTGATGAAGTCTCCTCCGGTAAATTGGTCCAGCTTCCTAGAACAGGTTAGGCGGGACTACGAAACGCCGCCTGCAAAGGGTGTGGCTCACGGCCTTCAAAAGGACGCGATCCAGAACGGCTGGGGAGCTCGAGTCACAGAAAAAGGACATGGATGGTCACTTGCCTTCGTGCTAATTGCTTCCCCCGATGGAAGGCTCTTTCTAACCGCCACCGACGCAGGCACAACTGGATTGACAGGCAAAGTCTATGACAATGCGAGAGACCAATTGCCCGATGCGTTTCCACCAACTGAAAGACTCGCTCGTTTTGAATGCATGTTTGACTCTGGCGGCAATGTGGGACCAGGTCTTTTCGGACGCGGTAAGCTCATTTTCAACTGTTCCTCGAAAGAGAACCTAATATACTATGACAGTCTGACGAAAGATGGTAGCTATCGGTTCGGTAAGCGGCACATTTTAGGCCGCGATTGCCTGCAGTATGAAAGAGTGTTCGAGAACTACGAGGCTCGCGAGAAACTGAAGGAGCTTACTGGTGGGATTATCCCAGCACTTGAGCAGCCCGGCACGCGTATTATTATTGTGAATCCTGTCCAAGATGTTCTCGAAGCTATTCACAGTGGAGTTTTCCTTCAGGCAATCGAAGAGACTTGGTGGGAAATCATTCTCAAGTACAACGCGGATATCTCTGTGACGGACGAACACCTTGGCATCTCTCGAGCGCAACTCCCAAAGGAGTTTGATGGTCTTCCTGAGAAAGACGCGAATGGCTGGCGAGTTTATTATAGGACAAACGAAATTGTCCAAGTAGGAGATCAGGAGCTTCGCATCAAGCACCTTCATTTTCTGCTCCCACCTGCTGGACACACTCTTCGCGAGGACCTGCTTGGTATTAGCGTTCACAGGCGAGGAATGAAAATCGGTCCGCTTCAGTTGAGCGGGATCCCTGATGAGATCAGTGATCGGTTTTTTGGATATGTCCAGCTAATGCCAAACTTCGAAGATCTTCTAGCAGAAGCTGAGAACACGGTTCACTACGGTTTTGCCGGGCACAAGTACAAGCCGGTCTACCGTGGTCTCAAGAAAACGGTTCAAGACCACTTGGAGATCTTCATGCAACAACTCGGCTATCGGAAACCCGGCGGTGACCCGGACTTGCAAGCGAAGCAATTGATGGAAGAAGCCCAAGCTGACCTTAACAGCATCCTTAATGGTATGGGCATTCCTAGTCTCGGAACCGGAACCGAAAGGGAGTCGGGGATTTTCCTTTCAGTGGAGGGTTTGATTTTTCCACGCGAAACCAACTATCTCACGATCGGAGATGAAATCTCCGGGTTCTGGTACTTGATAAGGAATACATCAGATAGCCCACAATCCATTCGCTTTGAGGTCTTCACAAATGAAAGAGATGCTGGCAGAATTGAACCACTAATTGAACAGAAACTAATAACAGTCGGAAGCAAAAAGGAGTTCAAGACTGATAAGCTGAAGATCGCTATTACTGAGCATAAGTATAGAAGGAACACAAAGGTGGGTTGCACAGCTCTCATTACTGACCGGAATGGAAAGACCGAAAGAAAGACCTTTTTTTTCTACATTGACTTGCAGCCTCCAGAAGAAGAGGAGAACCTTGCAACCATCAAATTGAAGTCAGCTGAATGGCCCCGGAAGAACTCCCGAAGAGTTGACTATAACCAATCTGTCCGCAACCTGACTTATGAGGTTGAAAACAACACGGCGCTTAACATGCGGATGGAACAGAAGATTAAGACGCTGTGGACTGCCGAAAAAGAACCGATCGTGGATATCTTGAGAGAGAACGACGAACTAGGTCCATATGAAGCAAGACTTCTCAGGGTGGACCAGATAACGATGTCTCGTGAGCAGTACCAGGATGTTCTCCGCGGGACGATTACTTTGCGGTGCCACGCCATTGCACTTGAGACAACCAAACTTTGGGAGAAAGGACATCGTCTGGCAGAGCATAACATCAATTTCTATTTGAATATGGATCCTTCATATGGCTTCTTTGAAGAGCCTGAGTACTTTGATGGAGGGCCTAATAAGCCCCGCTCGGAGACGCAACCACTTGAAGGATCTCGGTCATGGCGTTTGCGTATTAACAGGACTCATCCGGCCTATCTTGTGGCTAGGACCAATGAGTTGCATCATAAGAACTATCTTTTTGAGGAAATGGCGCGGCAGACGGTTTGCGTCCTTATTCGTACGAATCAACGTGACCCAATTAGAAAGCTGGCTGAGCTACATGGCGAGGAAGTCGACCAGATGGAAGCCGAAGATGTTGTTCAGAATGTGGCATACTGCATAACGGACAGGATCCTTGCTAAATACTACGAGGGGTATTGACATGGATTTTGCAATAGTAACAGAGAAGTATCCGGGAGGAAATATCAAAACTCTGAGATCGACAGTAAATCCGATTACTCCTGAGCTCGAACAACGTGCGCTCAGGCTTGATTCCTATCTTGGTAGTAGGATTCCTGCAATTGAGAAAGAGCTTATTGATGCTGGGTTGTTGGACGAGAAGATCCCAAAAGAAGGAAGCTTCAAGAATCAAGGTAATATATCACTCTGGCATGCCCTCGGATTAAGACTGTCCGCGCTTTGTGACAAGGAAGGTGTGACTAGTGTTCGAGAGCGGCGCTGGCTCTGGGAGGCGATCGAGAAAATCTATGCGACTGAGCGAATCAAACGAATTGGACGGGGGCGTACCAGGCGCCACTTCGAGTACTGTTACCAGGTTTCCAGGTATCCGATTGAATTCGCAGACCAGTTGAATTGGGCAGAATGGGTCTATTTTTTTGACTCGCGCACTGTGAGAGAAGAAACGCGGGTGCACGTATGGCTTATGACCCGTGTGAAAAAAGGCGAGAAAATTGATCGATCCACTTTTCGCGTTTTCACGCAACATCTCAATAGGCGGCTCCGCAAACTCGACACTTCGGTTCTCAACAACGAGGAACTATTCGCGATATATGATAGAATATGGCAAGGTGTCAAGACCCCTGGGGAATAAAAGCGGGTCTCCTCGACTCTGGTGAACTCTTATTACGATATTTGAGGTCTTGCTTTAGAAGTCCAATTATCCTTGCTCCAAGGGACTTCGCGAAAAGAAGTGGTATGGCATTCGCGACTTGTTGGGTTGGGAACGCAGAGTACCTAAGAACAAGTAATCATCTGGAAACGACTGGATGCGTGCTGGTTCCCTCACTGAGAGCCCTCTATCTTGTTCTGGATGAATGAGCATGCTCTTGCGGAGGTTTGTGAGCGCAGCGCGCGCTAGCGCGGTGCTATTCAGCTGATGTCTTGAGGAGGCTATTCGTCTTCATGTTGCTCAAAAATGCTTACCACGTTGCGGAGATGTTCAGGTATTTCGTCATACTTTGGGTAATATTGCCAGTTTATCACTTCTGATACCTCCCGTACTGATGTCTGCCTCATTCCTGATAACTGTTCAGAAATGCCGAGAAGTCTCAAGACCTCCTAATTCTCTTGTCATTTCTTGAGGAAGTTGGTTTCGATGAGCGCATCAGTCTCTCTCAAAATCGGTATGAAGGTTTTCGCAACATTCGTTACCATGTAGAAGAAATCTTGTCCTTTATCTGTTAACTTCACTGATGAAAGTGCACTTATGTAGCTTTGATATGCATCATGGCTCAATCCATTGTAACGGCAGGCGGTATTCTTCACCTCCTGTATGCCACTAACCAGACGGTGAATCAACCTAGCCTGAACTTTAGAGCTAACATTTCTTACAACCGCATTCCACATGCCAGATTCTGTAATGCCATTCAGTCGCGTGCTTCTTTCTTTCAGAAAATGATGATCGCCAACGACCGTGATGATCCCGAACCTAATAGTGCCTAACTGAACAGGACTAGAGATTATTAGTTCTGACTCGACCAGATAGTCCGTGGCCAATACGAGACTGCTGTGAAAGAGTATTTCCGCATCTTTGTCGCTCTCCGCACCGAGATAACTCGAAAGGTGCTCAGCGTCAATACAGTAAAGGTTCAATTTGCCCAAATTCGCGTCTTGAACAGTCTCATCGTTTGACTCATGATAGAAACAGGGCAAGCCCAGCAGTGCGTGTCTTATGTGACAGACTTCGTGAAACGCAATAGATCTTTTGGCCCACTCGGGGTACTTCCTCATTTGTGTGGTGTATTCAATTGTAAAACTATCATTTGTAGTTTCGCCTACCACCCACTTTGCTGGAGGTACGAGCTGTGCGTTCTCTTTTAACACTATGCGCTGTTCAATTCCGTAAAACTTTTTCGCGTCCTCCAACCGCGTCTGAAAGGGCGACAGATCCGTTTTAGACATTCTATCATCCCCGGTACACTTTCTTGCTCTCACATCATTGTGATCTTTCCTCTGCCACCCACGTTAAGCTCTCCGAATATTGTGAATTCCGTTTTCAATTCTGACTCTATCGCCGACATTTACCATCTCAACCTGTCCTCTCCAGAGGCTCAGCTTAATTTCTTTGGTTTCGTCTCTCAGAATTACCTGAGCGTAAAGGGCCTGCCCAAACCGGGTCTGTATCGTCCTTTCCTCAGATTTTTCAATTATGGTGCCCTCCACGTTTATCTATTCCATCCTTTCGCCAATATCACTTATTTTCAATCTTCATCGTCGTTCCAGCATAATAGTCGCATATCTCATTGTTGGGGCACTCCCTGCACTTTGGATTCTTCGGTTTGCATACAGCAGCGGCAAAATCCAAAAGGGCAAGATTGAAATCTCTGCCCTTTCCCGGCATAATGAGCCCTGAAACAAAATTCCAAAATTCTGGGTCTGTTCTCGCCCTCTTTTTCCGCGCCCTTGGTGAGAACACGCGCTGGACGACTCGAATTGCGTTGGTATCCACTAGCGGCACGTCCTCACCTGCTGAAAAACATAGTACTGCATTGGTAGCATACATGCCAACTCCCGGCAGTTTGAGAAGCTCTTCTTTCTTCAAGGGAATGGTTCCACCGTGGCCAGACACGATACTGTCTGCAAGCTTCTTTAGGAGCAGTGCCCTTTTGTGCTCTATTCCGAGTGGCTTTATTATTTCTACGATGTCCGAGGTAGACGCCCCTGCCAGAGACGCCACGTTGGGAAATGACTTGATGAACTTGGGAAAGATCTCTCTGACCTGATTCCTTGAAGTCTTTCTGAGCAACATCTCAGCTATGAGAATCTCATAGGAATTTCTTGTTCCCCTCCAAGGGAATGATGATGTGTTCCGTACATGCCATAACAAAAGTGTCTCGGAGAATGCCCGGCTTTTTACCAGAACCGATGTTTCACTACCAGTCACCCGCTTACTCACCACTGAGTTTCGAAATGATAGCCTTCAGACTTTCGAGATCTCGATTCCGATAGCTTCCTATTAGAATCCCCCCAACATCCTGTGCGAGCCTCTCGATCTGAACCCGATCTAGATAAGCCGACTGGCGTCTACCTGAACTCATCACAGAACGCCTCCTCCTCTACCATCCAACAACCTCCTGATCAAGTGCGCGACCGCCTCTGCCACGAGCGGAGGGACCGCGTTAGCAACTTGTTGATATTGATCATTCAGCGAACCCATGAACCTAAACCGGTCTGGAAAGCCCTGGAGCCTTGCAGCCTCTCTGACAGAAAGTATCCTATGTTGCCCAGGATGAAGAAGCATGGCTCTGCGCGCGTGGACTATGGTTGGAGAAGCCCGCCACCTGCACAGCCTGCGGTAGATGTTACTGTGAAGAGCCTCAAGATTGGAATATCTCCCTTTAATATCCTCAGGTAAGCGCTTCCATGACCTCCGAAGACTCTCTCCTTGCTTTATCAAGCGTATCGTGTCGACGACTTCACTACTGTGCACGGTGGAACGATGGTTGTAGAGCTTGGTAGCTCCTTCTAGAAGTCTCTCCACATAGAGGGATCCATTCTTCATTGGGTGGACTGCATCATCCTTACCTCCTCCGCCCTCGGGTAGCCGTGGCAAGCCGCAAATCGCCTCTCCGACATGAGTCGGCTCACGATGTCCCAATAGTGAAAAATCAAACTTAACCCCATTCTTAAAGCCCGCAACAAAAAGTCTTCTTCTTATTTGCGGCACCCCAAACGTCCGCGCGTCGAGATGAGAAAACGAAAGCGTGTAACCAACATTGCTGAGAGCATTGACAAACGTCTCCCAGGTATTCATGCGCTGAAACCTCACGACATTCTCAAAGAGAAAGCCCTCAGGCTTGGTCTCTTGAACTATCCTAACAAAATGTGACACCGAGGAAGCGCAGGGGTGTCGATCACCATTGTTCTTGTGCGTATTTGCAGGCGAATACGGCTGACAGGGAGGCCCACCAACCAGAAACAATCTGTCAAATCCTGCACTAGCCGAGATGTCGACAAGGTCGGCACCATGAACATTCTCTGCATCTCCAAGTAGACGTACTTCAGGGAAATTGAGCTTGTAAGTCTGAGCGGAAGGAACATCTCGCTCCACAGCAGCAACTATTCTGAATCCAGCTTCCCTGAAGCCTAAACTAAGCCCGCCGGGACCTGCGAACAGATCTGTGATTGCGACATCTTCGTAAGGCATCACGCCGCCCCCCGCACACAAATTAAAGGGCATTCGCTGTGGTGAAGAGACCCGAACGTGAATTGAACCAATATCCACTAGTCAATGCCAAGCACTTGAAATGACTTCCCCCCGTAATGCATCGAATCCCTGACCACACTGAGCGATAGTGGCACAAACGACCCGCCGAGAATTGATTATGGCGTTGCCTTGCCAAGTTTGTGCCAATCATGTCTGTACCACATTCATTTATGAGTAGCGGAGTATAAAACTCTAGCTCTTTCTTCAGATGCAGGGACAATGTAAGACTGCTCTCCCAACATTCTATTTCTCTACCTGATTCTCTTCGCTATGTTTGTCTTCCCTATGTGTCAGACCGATCACTGTCTTCAACGCCTTCTCCAAATCTTCGATCCTCTTCTCCATGTTCTGAATGGCATAAGCCTGAGTGTCGTTTCTGACTCTGAGCTCTAATACTTCCTCCTTATCTTCAGACTTGACTGCTACTCCGAGTCTCTTATTCATGCTTTCCAAAGCATTTGTCCTGCCAGCCAGGTCGGAGACTATACCCAGTAGTTTCTGATTCTCTTCTCTGATCTCCGCAACATTATCTTTGAGACCGTTACCGTTGCCATTACTGATCGAAAGATAAGGCTCATACTTTAGGTATTGTTGTTTGACCTCTTCCGACTGATTCTCCCTGTATGCTTTCCCAAGGCTGCCGATAGCATGACCTAACCAGAATTCTATGATCGAATCATTGCATCCATTCTCCGCCAATATCTTGGAGAAACTTGATCTGAGTGCATGTGGAGTGACATCACTGATCGGCTCATCGCCTTTGATCAATCCTGATCTCTTCGCAACATCTCTGACCATTACTTCCACTGCGCTCCGACTCAGCGGCTCAAAGACCTGGCCCTTTCGACCGTACTCCTTAAAGAATAATGGATCGCTTTTTCTCAATTCAATGCCCTGGGCATTCTTCAGGTCTTCAAGGTATGTTTTCAGCGCTGATACTGCGTCGAAACCCAGATACGTGTTGAACCGTGTGTGGGTCTTCTTGCGAAGTAGATCAAGTCTCAAAGGATGCTCGCTCTCTTCCAGGCCTCTGGCGACATCTCCGTAGGTCAATCCTGTAAGAGTGGAGACATCGATCCCACTCTGATACATCACCAAGATCACGGCCCTGTCCCGAATCGACAAGCAGTGATCAAGCATTTTCCTAACGTCTTTGGGAACGAGTTTTCTGCGCCTGAACTTTATCTCACTGTCTCCCAGATTCATTCTCACTCTCACGTCAAACGTAGCGTAAAAGCTGCGGATCGCCATCACTGCCGACCTAGACGACTCTTCGGTATGATTCTTCTTCATGTGATTAAGAAACCCTATCAGTGATATTGACACAACATCTCTTCGCTCTCTAACATCCATTCTCTGATCCTCAATCGCTTCGTCTATGACCTGTCTGGGAGTCTTCTTGATGTATTCGAGATACTGCCTTAGTCTAAGCAGGTAGTTTCGGCGTGTGCGCTCTTTCGATTGCTTCATTATCCACCTGCTAACATAAGCGTCCTTCAGTAGTTGCTCATTTACCCCTGTTTCAACCGTCAATACTACCTTCCACGCTCCTAAGAACAGCTCATTTCCCTAGGATTATATGGTGCCTACTCGATATAAGTATTTCTATATATATACGTCAGTAGGCGCGTTTGGCAAGGTGAAGGGTTTGAAACGACAGCGTCAAACAACCCCGAGTTGCAAGCCCACAAGCTCAAGCGGTGGGTAACTGATGGGAAGAAAGCGCCAATTTTGAGGGTACCATTCAAGAGGGAAACGAGCTGTTCGGATGGACTGTATAAATAGATGCAACTACATGTAGGTGAATGTGGAACGGCTATGCTCTTCCAGGGAAGCGCCCTTAGTTGCTTGGGTGCCTGCGTCAAGGTCATGCAGGGCGGGGACAGAGCAGGCAGGAGCCCTGCGAGAAGCCACAAGGACCGAGAAATTACGAGGCGAATAGGAAGCTTCTCCAATCAGTCAAGGAGGCGGGACTATCAGCACCGCAGTTGCAGCAGCAGATCCAGGGAAGCATCATAGGTGGAAAACTAGAGAAGGCGAAAAGAGGACCATCGCAGTAGAGTACCAGCCATCCAGTAGCATGCTCAAATACCTTGAAGATATGAAGGACGCATTAGTGGCGTTTCTCGCCCAGGCATACGCCTCAGCCAAGATAAGCGGCCGCCTCTTGATCCCCAACCCGGTTGCGCTGAGGAGGAGGGTGAAGCCTTGGTTCGACACCCGCTATGAGTATGCGAGGCACCACGTCAATCCTCTCTGCAGGACGGCCGTGGCGCTCCTACGGTCGTACAGGAAGAGGCATGGGAGACTCGCCATGCCCCAGGTCAGGAGGCTAGCCATGAGGATCGACTCCGAGCTCTTCCGCCTCACACTGAACCCCGGCGGAAGCGTGACCGTCAGGGTCACCCTGAAGCCTTTCACCTACGAGTATATCACCTTCATTCCAGGTCACAAGAAGTGGAGCGAGTACAGCGCTGCAGGGGAGGCGTGCGAGATCCTGTTGACGGACAGGAAACTCTGCGTCACCTTCGCCCTAGGGCGTAGTAGCGGGAAGCCCCTGGCTGCGAGGCTGGCTGGTTTGGACCTCAACTTTCACAGCGCAGACTCCTCAGCGTTCAGCAGCGGTAGCATGGGGCTGGAGTCACCTCACACCAACTCCCTTAACAGGGTGGTGCAGGTTCAGAACGACTTCTCGAGGAGGCGGAGGCGCATCCAACTGCACGTCAGGAACCCGGGGAAGAGAGAGAGGAAGCTTGAGGAGACGAGGGGCAGACAGAGAGACAGGGTTAAGGATGCGCTCCACAAGCTGTCAACCAGGATCGTCCGAGAGAACCCTGGCACATCATTCATCTTCGAGGACTTGAAGGGCATTAGGCAGGGAAGACGAAGAGGCCGGCATGATCGGGCAGGCGGTAGGAGGCTGAGGACGTACCTGAACCGCTGGCCCTACAGAGCCTTCCAGAGCATGGTGGAGTACAAGAGCCGGTGCAGGACGCTGTACGTTAGCCCGAGGGGGACCTCATCGAAGTGTCCCGTCTGCGGTGGAAAACTTGAGCACCCAGCTTGGGCAATAAGCAGATGCAGAACATGCGGCGTGGACTACGACCGGGACAGGCTCGCCTCCCTGGCGATACTCCAGCGCGGTCTGCGCCTATGCGGCCAACCGTTTGCCGTGAGTGCGGCTGCCTCTTGGCAGCAGATGAGGAGTGAATACCTGTACACCCCCGGAGTGCCCAAGGCCGGGGGAGCAGGCGGGACCAAGCATGCTGCCAACGCACCGAATAGAAGTGCGGCCAACCTCCACGAATTTCCACATTTCTAGAAACGGATATGGCGCAGGAGAGCTCAAGATAGTGGACTCAGGCCAGTATGGTTTGCTAAAGGAGAGTCAAACGAGCTCATAATTATCCTCAAAGGATCAACCCTGAACGGCACCTACGTGATGATAAGCACCGGAGAACACAAGTGGCTCATGTTCAAGAAGAAAAGCTAAAAGTGGAGCAGTGTCTGAGGCTCTTCTGGCGTTCCGGCTTCCTTTACGCCTTCTGCCTAGAAGCAGTTCCCCGCGCCGACGTCGGGCGCGTCAAGTATGAGTGACCAGCGCACTGGCGAAGACTATCGCCCCAACGTACTCGCCCACCGGCGCAGCCCTTGACGTGTCAATCATGGGTTTCGGCAGTCCGAGATAGGGTGCGCCATATGAAGCTCCGCCACCCAAGTGAATAAGCGTACGGTAGGCTAGGTTTCCAGATATGCCGTCGGGCGCAATGATGAGGTTGGCTTTTTCTGCGATCGCCTCCTCAATCAGGATCTCATAGTGCTTGATATCTAAGTTACCGTTCTCCTTTCTGGCCTCCTTAAGGACGTTCTCTGCTTCTTTGATAGTATTGTCAACCGTCCTGTCGCGACCTATATCGCTTATTCTGCCACCCGAAAGCACTGCAACCTTCGGCGTGAATCCCAGCGCTTGTATTATCTTCACTCCTTCTCTTATGAAGTAGAGTTTCTCTTTGACACTTCTCCCTTCGTCTATTCCAACAGGGGCGAAGAAGAAGTAGTCCTTGCTAGATGTTTCGAGAAGCGCTAGTCGTGCTGTGAAGGGAAGTTTGAACCTTGTTTTGACCGTCGCCAGTACTCTGTTCGCGCCCAGCGAGCCCCGCACCACAGCATTTACTTGCCCATCAAGAAGCTTGACCAAATCCCCCTCTGGATCGTCACTAACTATTGATTCAAGCGAAGTGTCGATTGCCCCAACCTCATCGAACGTCTGAGCTGATCCGACCAAGAAGATGCGCTTCGCGTACCCATTCCACAAGGCCCTCAATGAAGCGTCGATCACTCTTCTACCGCTTTCAACTGGGGTCGATATGCCCATGCCGATTATTGCCGGAACCGCTTGGGCCATTCTGACAAGGTTGTCTATCATGAGTATTCCCTCGGAACAGACCAGTTTCCTGGGACGGACAACTGGACAAGGACAAAGCTAGCAATCTAGACCTCTCTCGCTCATCCGCCCTACGCTTCTCCCATTTGAGTGTTAATATTTTCTCCATACTCGCTTAAAAACTTGAAGCCGAGGAGACATATGAAACTAGAGTCGAGACGACACGCAGACTTCGTCCCTTAGCTCTGAGAAAAGGTTAAGAGTGTATCTTCATTAAGTAACAGACGCAAAACACGTCATTATTTGCCGAATCAAGAGAGCTGATCTCTCCAGATCTAATGCTGGAAAGTTGGAAACAAGGTCGGAGAGGGAATAGGTGTGTCCTAGATATGCCAACCTCTGACAGAAACCCAACATCCTTTCTGCGCGAGGAATACCAGACTCTTGTCGACCAAGAGCTGGATTGGAAGCTCCGTGTCCTTCAGGGTCCAAGCGACACCAAATGCATTGTTGACGGAAAACAAGTAATAATGTTATGCTCAAACAACTACTTGGGCTTAAGCACTCACCCCAAGCTGAGAGAAGCTGCGATAAACGCCATAAAGTCACACGGGGTCGGATCCGGCTCAGTAAGACCAATAGCCGGAAACATGGACCTTCACATCGAACTCGAAAGGAGACTGGCAAAATTCAAGCGAGCCGAGGCGTCGCTCGTATACACGAGCGGTTTCACAGCAAACTCCGGATTGATTCCTCAGCTCGTTGGAAAGGAAGACCTTATCGTGAGTGACGAGCTGAACCATGGCAGCATCATAGACGGGGTGAGACTATCAGTTGCGGAGAGAGCTATCTACAAGCATCGGGACGCAGCAGATCTTGAACGGGTGCTTACCGAGGCGGAGAAGCATAGACCCGCATACCGCAGGATACTCATAATAACTGACGGCGTCTTTTCCATGGACGGAGATATAGCTCCTCTCGATGAGATCGTGAAGGCGGCAGAGAGGCACGGCTCAATGGTTTACGTTGACGACGCGCATGGCGAAGCAGTGCTAGGGGAAGGAGGTCGAGGAATAGTCTCACATTTCCACTTGGATCACAAGAGAGTGCACGTTGAGATGGGCACTTTCTCCAAAGCCTTCGGTGTCATAGGTGGGCACATTAGCGGAACCCAGGACCTCATCAACTTTGCATACAACAAATCAAGGACGTGGCTCCTTACAGCATCACACCCGCCACCTGTTGCAGCGGCATGCATAGCCGCCATAGAAGTCCTCGAGACTGAACCCCAGCATGTAAAGAAGCTATGGGACAACACAAACTACTTCAGGAAGGGACTGGTGGGCCTTGGATTCAACACGGGCAAGAGTCAAACCCCGATAATACCAGCGATCATAGGTGAGAACGCAACCGCGAAGAAGTTCAGCCAGAGACTATACGAGGGAGGCATTTTCGCTCTGCCGATAATTTACCCAATGGTCCCGAAAGGAACGGCCAGAATAAGAACAATAATGAACTCAGCTCTGACAAGAGGCGACTTGGATCAAGCACTTGCCGCATTCGGGAAAGTTGGGAAAGAACTCAGCGTATTATAAAGTCAGAGGAATAGGTCAGGTTCGGATAGTTCGCAGCACTGCTCCTCAGACTCACGGTTTTCCTGGTTCTGTAACCCCGACGCTCGGAATGGCGGTCGATTACCGCGCAGCACAGGCACGGGATTGCCATAATCGTCTTCTTAGAGCTTGAATTAGAAAGACTAATTAAGCAGTATACGTATACATTCCTCGCAGTTAAAGAAAGAGAAAGACTTGATGAAGTCACCCTTCGACTGACCCCTCTTTGGCTGGGAGCGGTGGTTTCTGGTGGCAGGATTGGGGGGAGGTCTTACTTTTCTTGTAGCGCTAGTTGTATATTTTCTAACCGCCCTGCTTAGCCAGTTTGGTGCCAAGGCAGCTCCAGCGCTACCTATCAATGATCGTCCCTTTGTGTGACTTCTAATTACAAACGCGGGCCAGAAAGCCTACGCCCTTATGGACGTGGGGTGAATGGCGGGTCTAAGTAGAGGAAGATGCATCTGCTTGGGCAGTAGGTACGGTGCGTGCCGAATCCGCGCCTGCGAAGATCGAAGCCGCTACCCCCGCGCCCCTTGGGCACCTCAACGGTGATCCACACGTCAGGGAAAGCCCGATCCATGAACCAGGAAGCCAACGCCCTCAAGGCGTTGGAAGCTCACGTCCGGATGATCCGCATCCATGAAATTCCATAAGATAATGGGGGCTACTTCAGTTTCTTGCTGAGCTTCTTGATCATATCTTCGGTCATGGATGCCAGGTCATAACTTGGTTTCCAGCCCCATTCCTCTCTCGCTATTGAATCATCAATAGACCTTGGCCATGAATCCGCAATATCCTGCCGAAAGTCCGGTCTGTAATCTATTTTGAACTCGGGGATGTGCTTCTTAATTTCTGCCGTGAGCTCTCCAGCAGTGAAGCTCATACCTGCGACATTAAACACGCGATGCTCTAACTTCGAACCATCAGCCTCAGCTAGATCAATTAGGCACTTGATACAGTCTGGCATGTACATCATTGGAAGCATCGTCTTCTCTTTGACAAAACAAGTGTATCTTCTCTTCCGTATTGCCTCGTAGAATATCTCAACAGCGTAGTCTGTCGTTCCTCCACCAGGCGGCGTCTCACTACTGATTATACCAGGTAGTCGCACTGAACGGGTATCCAAACCGTATTTCTTGAAGTAGTATTCCACTAGCAGTTCACCGGTGACCTTCGTTATTCCATACATCGTAGTTGGTCGCAGAATAGTGTCATTAGGCGTATTCTCTCTCGGGGTCGACGGACCGAAGGCTGCAATCGAGCTTGGCCACACGATCCGCTCAACACCATGTTTTCTTCCAACCTCAAGCACGTTTATCAGACTATTCATGTTAAGATTCCAAGCTGTTTGAGGCACTTTTTCGCCAGTGGCTGACAATATGGAAGCCATGTGATAAATCGCATCTATCTCATGCTCGCGGACAATGTCGGCAAGTGCTTCCTGGTCTAGAGCGTCAAAGTGGATGAACAGATCTTCTTCATGCAAGAAAGTAGGCTCCTTTATATCGGCCTCCAGGACGTTTCCGATTCCATATTTCCCCCTCAGGACCGGAACAAGATCGCTGCCAATTTGACCGGATGAGCCTATTACAAGAAATCTCTTCATCTCTTATCAAGATCCGCCTGTTTTGGCATCGTTCAATGAGGCAAAGAATGGAATTGACTCAGCCGCGTCGGTATTTTAGTCTTTCTCCACAGAGTCCGTTCGCCAAATCAAAGTCTCTCACTAGATTCGTGAACATCACAATCACCAAGACGAAATGGATCATTCAATTCAACAACCTTTAAAGCTGATTGGAAGTCTTATTTCAAGATCATGAGCAGCAAGAAGTTGCCACCAGATCAAAGAGAGATCGATGAAATCCTAAGGTGGAACATTGACCACCCAGGAATTATTCCCGAAAATCCACAGATCGATCTGGGGACGTGGAGTCTGACAGTAGATGGCGAAGTTGGGAATCCCGTCAGGTTAAACTGGCAGGAATTGCTCAGGCTTTCCTCTTCGGAATCCAAGAGCGATTTTCACTGTGTAGAAGGTTGGAGCGTCAGAGACTGCAAGTGGTACGGGATTAAGTTCAGCGTCTTGACTCAGCTCGTGAAGGTGCGCGAGGGGGCGAAGTACGCCCTATTCAAATGCTCTGATGGCTATACGACATCGTTGCTCCTTAAGGACCTGCTTAAGGACAACGTGATCTTGGCTTACAAACTTAATGGCGATGATCTCGCGGAATCCCTCGGCGGACCGTTGCGACTTATTGCCCCAGACAAGTACGCATATAAGAGTGCGATGTGGATCGAGCGGATAACTTTTATGAAGACCAATCAGCTTGGGTATTGGGAGAAACGCGGGTATAGCGACACAGCGGATGTCTGGAAAAACGATCGCCGCGCAAGATGGTAACAGCAGCAGAGGGTTTAGCAGTACTTCTGGTAAAAATAGACGGTGGTATGAAGCGTGGGAGCAGATAACTCGGCAACAGCAACAGACGAGAAGGCATTCCAGAAGAAGTATGCCGAAACATGCTCGCTCTCACTGGATGAGCTGACTAAGCAGCTAAAGACCGATCTCACGAAAGGACTATCTCAACGTGACGCCGAGGAGAGGCTAGAGAAATCGGGTCCAAACCTAATTCCCAAGGTCAAGCCGAGCTTCTACAAGATATGGATCGCTCCTTTCATGAATCTGCTAATAACCATCTACCTAATCATCAGCACAGCACTGGCGTTAATCGCCATTTTCATATTGCCCGACGCGGGGGCGCGCTTGTTCATATGGATCCCGATAATCGCCATCAATGCCATTCTCTCTATCGTACAGCAAGCCAGAGCGCAGAAGAAGCTTGAGGCGCTTCAGCGGCTATCTGCGCCACAGTGTGAAGTGGTCAGGGACTCCAAGCTAGCCGTGATTTCCTCCGATCAACTGGTTCCAGGCGATGTCATAAAGCTGAAGCAGGGTGACAGGGTACCAGCTGATGGCAGAGTGATCACTGCATCAGCCCTTTCTGTAAATGAAGCAATTCTAACCGGGGAATCTGAAGAGGTAGAGAAAGTCGAAAGCCACGCAGAATGTGATAAGGATTCCCCAGTCTACTCCTGGAGGAACATGACCTTCCTCGGAACTTACGTGACTGCTGGGTCAGGGAGCCTCTTGGTACTTAAGACTGGTAAGGAGACCCAGCTCGGGAGAATCTCAGCAACCTTGGAGCAGCTTGACACTGGCGAAATACCGCTGCGCCAGAAGATCAATAGACTAGCAAGGTACCTCGGGGTCGCAGTCGTGCTTTACCTCGTCGTGTCACTAACTTACGGCATCTATGTTCTATCTCAGCAGGGCAACCTTTTTGTAGCGGGCGCTTTGGACGTAAGGAGGGTCGCCGATGACGTGGTCGTAAGCTTGGTCACGGCGATGAGCATAATGCCAATCAACATCCCGCTACTGACAACAATTACGCTGCTGACTGGTATCTTAGCCATGGCGAAGCATCAGGTTCTAATTCGTGATCTCAGCGCCGTCGAAGGTCTGGGCAGAGTCTCAGTCATATGTTCGGACAAGACCGGGACAATCACGAAAAACGAGATGACTGCAGAGTGGGTGTGCACGCCGCGAGTTAAAGGACCATTCCCAACCTACAGAGTCAGCGGCGTCGGTTACCAGCCTAGTGGAAGAATCCTAGAAGCCGAGTCAGATGCAGATGTTAAGGATCCAGTGAAGATGAAACCCGGAGATCCTAGCCAAGATACCGTCGATGTCAAGCATGAAACCCCTCTCGAGTACATCCTCGCCTCCTGCATACTCGGCAACGAAAGTTCCATCACCCACGACAAGTTGAAAATCGGGAAAGTGGAGCACACGGTCCATAAGGCTGTGGGAAATGCTACTGATGCCTCACTACTAGTCCTATTCCGCAAATCCAAGCTAGATGAAAAAGAATATAGATCAAGATTCAAGGAGTTATTTAGCTACCCCTTCGACTCAAGGGCAAAGCGTATCACCAATGTCTACAAGGATGACAAGACCCACAAATACGTTGTTCTAGCAAGAGGGGCAACGGAAATGCTGTTGCCGCTATGTGGGCGCCTGGCTGAAAAGAAGATGGGTGAGACAGCAAGCCTGCGGGAGGATGGTAGATCCGCGATAGAGAAGCATGCCTATCTCTATGCGTCATCTGGTTACAGAGTCATCTCATTTGCTATTAGGCAGCTAGACGAGCCACCTTCAGCAAGCAAACCCGAAAGAGAGCAACTTGAGAAAGATATGACCTACTTGGGTTTCGTAGCGATTATGGATGCGCCAAGAGAAGGCGTTCTCGAGTCCGTCCAAGAGGCAAGAATGGCTGGAATAAAACCAGTCATGGTGACTGGAGACAGCCTGCCAACTGCGAAAAGCATCGCACAAAAGGTTGGAATAGCTGAGGAAGGAGACAACTGTATAGAAGGATCCAAGATCGATTCTCTATCGAACCAAGAATTCCTTAAGACCAGCGTGTTTGCCCGCGTTTCCCCAGAACACAAGATGATGATAGTGAATCGATATAAGAAGCAGAAGCGCACAGTCGCGATGACAGGTGACGGAGTAAATGACGCACTTGCAATTTCCAAGGCTGATGTCGGCATCGCCACGGGAATAACAGGTACGGACGTCGCGAAACAGGCTGCAGGCATGATAATAACTGACGACTCATTCACCTCGATAATAACAGGTGTCCGTGAAGGACGAGGGCTCTTCCAGAAGATCAGAGCGATAGTCTTTTTCTATATTGCCGTGAACTTCGCTGAAGCCATGATCTATTTTGGCTCCTCACTCTTCCCGGGATTCCATCTGCTCAACTCATGGCAGCAGATATACATCTTCGCCACGGTCCACTCAATCCCTCCATTCGCAATAATCTTCGGCCATATCAGCAAGGACGTCATGAAGGAGAAGCCACGCGACACCGAAGGAATATTCACTAAGCGGCTGGGCATCGCATTACTCCTCTTCTCTCTTTCACTGGCGTTAATGCTCTACGTCGTCTACGGCGCCTGCCTGAATGGGATCTGGGCGGTCTTTCCCGAGAACATGCTAGGTTACATCCCGACAGTCAGCTGGGAACAGGCAAAAGCACGCACGATGCTTCACTCAGTCATAGTGATATCTGAGAGCCTCGTAGTTGCATCATTGATCCAGATGAACAAGCCAATAGACAGAACACTGGTGCAGGAGAATCGCCTGATTCTCCCCTTCTTCATCATACTAGTTCCCTTGGCGCATATTGCGCTCATGTATAACCCGGCGCTTCAGTCAATGCTCTATCACGCTATCGGTCTAGATCTCGAGATTATTCAGCTCAACCTGCTCGACTGGGTCGCTGTTGTGCTTCTCGCGCTATTCCCTGTGTGGATTTTAGAGACGTATAAGAAAAGGGTTAGAAACCAAGGCTTGTTCTTCTAACCTACATGCCTCTAGGAATTCCAGAGAGCAACTCAACCAGAGCGCTATCAAGGTGAGCAAATTGAGCGAGCTTCCTCCTGCCGAAGACGCGAAAGTCACTCTCCGTAGGATCAATGGAAAGACCGTGAGGAGGATCTGCAACCTAGGCGTATCCGAAGATCAAAGGAATTTCGTTGCGCCAAACGCAGTATCGATTGCACAAGCCTATTTCAACAAGACAGCATGGTTTCGCGCAATATACGCAGACACAACCCCAGTCGGCTTCCTGATGCTCTCCGAGGTTCCCAAGCGAGGATTCTACTATCTTTGGCGGTTCATGATCGATGCCAAGTATCAGGGTAAGGGTTATGGACGCAAAGCTCTTGAACTTGTCATCAAGCGAATCCGGAAAATGCCTAAGGCAAAGGCTCTCTACTTGTCCGTGGTGAGAGCTAAGGGGAGTGCAGAGGATTTCTACAAGAGCTTCGGCTTTGAGTTTACGGGAAGAATGGATGGCGTCGAGTATGTGATGAAGCTCGCGTTTGGTAAGCAATGATCTGCGACCGGATTCGAGATAGATGGCATCGACCTCTCGTACTACACTAATATGGACATGGTGGACGGAGAGATAGCCATATTCATGAAGAAGAAGATAACGAACGCAAGCAGACAATGAGGAGCCCGCATAGTTTCAAGAGGGGATTCCTGACTCACAGGGCACGCCCGTCTGGCACAGTCCACACCCATAACCTTCAAAGCCGTAGTGGGTTCTCACGTAGTTCCACATCGAGTCGACATATTCTCTGCACTTGATCTTGTCATGACCTGCTTTGGAGATGGCTCCGACTGGGCACCGTTCGACGCATTTGCCGCATGTCCCCTTGGAGAAGAAAAGGCAGTAGGCGTGGTGATCAGTGTACGGTCTTTCAGACGGTGGGATGCTGATCTTGGCGACTGCCGAGCCGCATCGCATGGCCTTCCCCACTGGTGTTATCAGTCCATCACAGAGGCCGAAGGTTCCAAGTCCAGAGACGTATGCAGCATGCCGCTCGGACCAATTCGAAGTGATAAGGTATTTCCCCGATACTCTGGTTCCCCAGAGATGTGAAAGAGAAGGTGCGACCGACTCATACCCCTTCTCTGCGAGGATGCTGACGACGTGTCGTCGAAGGGTGTCATTGAAATTCTCGCCGTAAATTCGAGCTCGAGCCCATCTTTCAGTCGGAAACCTATTCTCCTTTCTGTGTTCATTCTTTGTGGCCTCAGTATGTGGTAGCACCCAACTTATCACTGTGAGCTGGTTCGCCGTGGTCCTCGTTTTCGGGAAGGCTCTGGCGAATATTTCGAGTGGTGACAGGTAGAACTCTCCAATATCCTTCTTAAAGAACTGGTAAAGGGGGTCAGCTCCACTTGAAAAGCCCACAATAGGGTCTGCCCAAGCCCTCTCATTTTCCTTGTTCTTCAGGGAGTTCTCGGGGGAAACCCCGACAAACCGCTTTACGGAGTCCCCTATCCAGCTAGCCGGGTTTCTGTCTCTCCCAGTCAAATTCACCATCGTCTATCTTCATGATTCCTACAGCTTAACAAAGCGAGAGGCTACCCCCAATATCCTCGTCTGCAATCGCAGAGTGACCTTCCCGACAACCAAACCTATGAGAACGCCTACAAGAACATCTAAAGGATAGTGCACTCCGACGTATATCCTGCTGAAGGCAACCGCGATCGATAGAAGATACAGTAGCAGCACCTTCATGGATTTCCTGGTTGGGAAGACAGCAGCAAGGGCGAATATCCTCTCCGAGTGACCGCTTGGGAAACTCGAGCCAGACTCGTAGTCGAGGGGGATGACCCCCGATAGTGTTGAGTATGGCCTGGGCCGCATCACTGCTATCTTCAGGGGGGCTACTATGAGAGTTCCTATCACAACGGTTGTCAGGATCAATACCGCTTCCTTTCTATAGCCCAACCAATACAGCACGATGCAAAACACGACGACCGCAAGTGTGCTACCCAAGTGAGTTACCAACCCAAAAAAGGCACTTGGAATAGGGCTCAGAAGCCCGGGGTTAATGGCTAGTAGCAGAGAGGCGTCCCATTGTGCGATCGGAGGCGGAAAAACATCGGGTCCTGTAGGTCCACCTAGACCTAACCCTATTGTATCGATGTACTCGAAGAGGACACCTAGAACAATAATTACAATTCCAAGTAGAATCTCCCATGATTCTGGTCGACGCCTCAGAACGCTATCTTTCTTGACCTCATTTCCCAATATTGCCGCTCCCCGAGAAAGCATGACCTAGAATTTGCAGGCGATTTGAATGGTATGTCTTGTCTTCTCTTATAGATTATGCATTGGACACGTTGCTAGCCGATGCATGAAGGTGCTTTGGCACCTAGATGATATAAGCCTCAAGCTACCCTCACGTTTACTAGAAGCGGTGGGAGCTGGATCAACTATGGGTGTTGACCTGGGTCTGTATCGTTTTCCTGATGGTTTTCTTTGGGGATCATGTATCGGGGACTATGAGACCTTTAGAGGAGCTGAATGACGCAATCGAAGTGGACAAGGTCAATGTCATTGGCCACAACTGGTCGTGCGCAATCCACGGCTATACATGGGGATACGGGTTCAAGCCCTTCTTCGCTCTTATGGATGTTGAAGGTGAAGAAAAGGACGTAGGGGGCTACGAAGACTTGGTCGGCTCCTTGAAGAGAAGGATAACCAAGACTGGAGAATACTACGGCTCAATATGCAGAGACAACGGGTTCCTGCAAAGCTACTACCAGAAGTACCATAGTATGGAGAACCCCCTGAAGCAATGGCTTGAATTCTGAATAACGTGTTTCCAACTAGAGCGAGCCCTGGGCGCCAGGATTATCACTCTGAATAACCAGAAAAACAAATCAACAAAAAAAGTGAACTAGGCTTCATAGCCGCCGCACTTGCAGGCGCAACTACTCCGTGGTCTTACCGTCGAATTTCTCTGGTTTTGCTGCTGCTTCCGATTTTGTGTGACGAACTACCTTGTCCTGGTGCTCGGGAGGCGAATAGATCGTATAGAGTTTGAGCTCCGATTGCTTAGAGGTGTTGACTACATTGTGCTTGGCGCCCGCGGGGACGATAACTCCATCTCCATCCTTGACGCGGTGTTCAACGCGGTCAATAATCACCTTTCCTTCTCCTCCCTCAAATCGAAAGAATTGATCAACGTTGCTGTGCGTTTCCATGCCTATTTCTTCCCCAGGCTTGAGGCTCATGAGCACAAGCTGGCTGTGCTTTCCCGTGTACAGTACACGGCGGAAATCGGCATTCTTCCTCGTCTCACTTTCAAGAGCCGCTACATACCCTTTCATATACATCACCACGATTTTTCTAACACCCACTGCTAGACTTCTCCAGACAGCATTATGCAACCGTATCTATTAAGATGTTGGGAACCTAGACGGATGCAAAGACGAGACGCCACGATAAGACTGCCATTCTCAGTGCAAACTGATTCTGCTCCTATTGCCGCCTTCTTGTGCTTCCTGCTACACATCTTCCAAGCTTCAATTGATGACAAAAAAAGGAAGAGATGGTTTAGGTAGACCATGCAATCTTTTCCCTAAAGTTTCAGTCCCGCTGCTGTGCGCTTGCCAAGCTCGGAATCAGCTTTCGCTAGGTTAGCCATCATACGCTGCTGAATCTGCTTGTTCGCCTTTCCAAGGGAATCGACTATGTTGTCAACTAGATGGTCCTGATCCACCTTGCTAAGCGAACGGTAGCGCTCGCCAGCCTGCTGGAAATCATTGGTCAGAGAGATCTTCTTTCGCACGATGTCTCCCTCTAGATGAGGGTGACTCACGATGATGCTTGGTGTCTCATGGGGCATTCCATCAGCCAGCGTATTGGGCTCATAGTTGACAGTGCCTCCACCATACGGCGCATATTGCATGAAGCCATCACGCTGGTTGTTGCTGACTGGTACTTTCGGTTGGTTCACTGGAATCTGTAGATAGTTGGGGCCTAGCCTGTGCCGCTGTGTGTCCGCGTAGCTGAAGACTCTGCCTTGCAGGAGTTTGTCGGCTGAGAGTTCTACTCCTGGGACGATTGAGGCTGGGCAGAAAGCAGCTTGTTCTGTTTCGGCGAAGAAATTCTCTGGGTTGCGATCCAGTACCATCTTGCCAACTGGAATCAGTGGGAACTTGTTCTCTGGCCATGTCTTCGTAGGATCGAGTGGATCGAATTCCTGCTTCAATTCATCAGGGATTTCCATAGTTTGGACGTTCAATTCGTATTCCACGGTCTTCCCAGACGCGATTGTGTCGTATAGGTCACGTGTTGCGATGTCTGGGTCTTCCCCCGCGAAACGGGTTGACTCGTGGCGGTCGATCGTCTCTATCCCAGCCATCGGCTTCCAATGATACTTGACGTAGATAGCCTTGCCTTCCGCGTTCACCCACTTGTAGGTGTTTACGCCGAATCCTTCCATTTTTCTGTAGCTCTTGACCGTTCCTCGATCGGAGAATAGCCAAGTGATCATGTGGGTCGACTCGGGTGTCAAAGAGATGAAATCCCAGAAGCGGCTGTTCGCTGACGAGCTGGTCGGTATGCCCGTGTCAGGTGCAGGCTTGAAGGCATGTACCATGTCAGGGAACTTGATAGCGTCTCGAATGAAGAACACTGGCAGATTATTGCCTACTATATCATAGTTTCCATCTTCGGTGTAGAACTTGACTGCAAAACCCCTAGGATCACGGGCGGTATCGGCTGATCCCCGTGAACCCACCACAGTGGAGAAACGAACGAAGACCGGTGTCTTCTTCTTCGGGTCCTGAAGGAATTTCGCGCAGGTGTACTTCGCCATACTCTTGTAGACTTGGAAGTAGCCGTGAGCACCGGCACCCTTGGCGTGCACGACACGCTCCGGAATGCGCTCACGGTCGAAGTGCGCAAGTTTCTCAATCAAGTGCACATCTTGCAGTAAGACGGGACCTCGCTCGCCAACTGTGAGTGAATTCTGGTTGTCGCTGACGGGAACCCCTTGATTTGTGGTCAGTTGCTTGTCTTTCGCCATTACTGATATCCTCCTCTCATACATTATCCTTGCACAAGGGTATGTACGGAAGGCTATTTAATAGCTATTATTACTTAATAGTAGCTATGAACGAATACCAAGAATCCGACCTCCCTATAATCGAGGCTTTCCGTAAGAAAGGTTACAAAGCAACTCCACAGCGGATAGCGATCTGTCGACTTGCCCTTCGCACCCGCGGGCATCCAAGCGCACAAGCGATATACCAGCAGGTAAGGGCAGTCTTCCCGACTGTGAGCCTTGCAACAGTCTACAAAACTCTTCAGACCCTAGGTGAACTCGGACTGATCCAACAACTTAATTTCCCGCAGAGCCAAGCCAGATTCGATTCCTACATGAATCCTCACATAAATCTCGTCTGCACGCAATGCGGGAATATCCAAGATCTGGACGATCGTGCTGCACGAGAACTGGTGGACAGAGCCTCCTCGGCGGCCAAATTCACCGCAACGGGGCAACGCCTCGACATATATGGCATTTGTGATAGGTGCCGAAAGAGAGGAAGAACTGCGCCGGTCGAGACCGCAATGGTTGACTAGAACTTGGAGCTGGGTCTGTTTCTATTCGAGAAGCATGCACCAAGCTTTCTCTCTCGCTTCGTGGAGAGATCCTTTGGACTCTCACTTCGATTTCTTTTGTCAAGGATAATCGCAGGTATTCTTTGGTAACGTCATAAATCAACCCCAATCCGGGCAAAATGCGTAAGCGATCTCATTTACATTGATTTCGTACTAGCTTAAGTAGTGGACTCTTCAATTGCTCTAGGCAAGAAAGGATGGGGTCACGCCTTTCTTCAGGGCAGGACACATAACAGGAATACTCTGCAGCGATTCCTGGCGGAGCTGATTTGATGGATAGAATCTCCATTGAAAAGGTTCTACGAATGATAAGCGTTGTAGGAATATTGGTCTGCGGAATCACTTTCCTTGTAGTTGTTCTTCCTCTGGCTAGCATAATATCCTATGACATTATGTTGCCCCCGACAGTTATGGACATACTACTTGGAATGTTCGTGACAGTCACTCTAGTCCTTGCTCTTTCGATGGTTTTGTCCGTCAAATCGCGTATGCGCCTGATAAAACCCAGAAGGCGGCAATCTCACTTGGTATTGAATGTCTTTGCCATTCTATTCTTGATTGCCATACCATTTTGCACTGCGACCATCTCAAATGCATACCAAGAGCCCAACACCTATCAACCGCTTAGCACTTTTGATCAAACCAATTGGGTTCACTTCAATGGTACAGCTTGGGGGCAGAGCCAAGAAAAGGTTTGGAGCGAATTGAATTATCTCTGGGGGGACAAACCGGAAATTGCGCCTTTGAATCCACAAGTCCTTGAGCAGACCCATTTACAGGGATATACGCGTCTCAAGATGCAGATTTCGGTAGAGAATTCTGGCATCCCCCAATGGGACGTCGTGCCCTTCTACTTGTTAGTCCCTGATACCCCGCGAGCCTATCCATGCCCAGTGGTGATTGTGCACCATCAGCATAATGGAAGGTTTGAATATGGCAAGATGGAGCCCTGTGGCATAGCTGGAGACCCGCGACAGGCAATTGGGGTCGATCTTGTTCAGCGCGGATATATTGTCGCTTGTCCTGACGCTCTGTGTTTTGGTGAGCGCCAAGTCTATTTTGGCGAAAAATACACTGGCATGCTAATGTTCATGCTCAATCGCACTCTCAATTTCAAGTATATCTGGGATGTCAGCCGTCTCATAGACTACTTGGTGACACGCTCCGATGTCAACGAATCGCGCATTGGGATAATGGGTCACTCGCTTGGAGGTCAAATGGCAGTATGGTGCGCCGTCTACGATCCTCGAATAAAGGTGGTTCTTTCGAATTGCGGAATCGGGAAAATAAGTGGAAACAACTCGATCATCGAAGAGGGGTCTTTCCAGAACTACGCTTTCTATGTACCTGGCATAGTGAAACTGAATCTGAAAATGGAAGAGATAATTGGGCTAATCGGAAACCGATCACTCTTCCTAGCAGCGGGCACTGAGGATCACGGCTTGCCGATCAACGGCGTGGCAGAAATACATAATTGGCTTGAAGAGAAATACGCCTACTACGGTCATTCAAACAATCTCGTCACCCTGCGATTTGTCGGCGGACACATGCTTCCAACCGACACGAAGCTGAGGATGTATGGTTTCTTGGATCAGGAATTGTGAGTAATCTTGGACGGTCAAGTGGTGGGGTGGACCTTTGAGAATAGAAATAAGTAAATTCCTTGCTATGCTAAGAATAACATTGAGCTCACTTCTAATCGCATTGGCGATTCCTCTGGGTGAGACATTTCAGCGCCTGATGGCAATGAACTATCGTGCGGAATATACGTTTGAGGTTCCAATCGGCACCCAGATGAGCAACCTGGGCACTTTCTGCTTGGTTACAATGCTTCTCATAGCCGCAGGTTGGGGTATATTGACTAGCCTACTTCCTGAATTCGGAGAGAACCCAACAACTAGAATCCGGGAACTGCGGGTAATTGTCTTCCTCATTCTTTTGATCTTGTTGATTGGAATGGCGATTGTCGGGAACTATTTCGCCCAGAAAATCGACCGATGGTCATTCTAGCGCACTTGGGGACTCCAATATTCTGTGGCACTTGAATCTAGCTCCCCTCCAGAAATCTTTCTACCTGTCAACCTCACACTTTCGCCACCACCTCATATTTGGATATGGTTCAACGGCAAACATCTTCTTTCTAGAAATGGATTGAGCAAGAAACCCGACACGCTTCAGCGGTTGGATGAATTGTGTGCCATCCTTTAGACTGGGCAATCCCAAACCTTATGGTGGGCTATCATCTAAGGCGTTTATATGCCAAGAGGTTATCAAAAGACATCCACAACTATTTACCTGATGAACTACCACTTCGTGTGGAGCCCAAGATACAGGAGAAAACTGCTGGTCGGGAAGGTCGCCAAGAGGCTGGAGCACTTAATATACGAAAAGGCGAAACAACTGGAGTGCCGAGTTATCCAGCTAGGAATCATGCCTGACCATGTGCACCTCTTCATAGAGAGCAACCCGAGGATATCCCCAAACCGGGTCATAGGAGAGATGAAAGGCTACACATCACGGGTTCTGAGGCACGAGTTCCCAGAGCTGCTGAGGATGCCGACTCTATGGACAAGAAGCTACTTCGCCAGCACGGCAGAAAACGTAAGCTCAAAGATAATAGAGGAGTACATTGAGGCTCAGAAAGGAGCTTGAAACCATGCAGGTTACCAAGACCGTCAGGATACCTGTGCACTACTCAATAACGAGGCATAAGCTAGGCATCATAGACAAGCTGACGGCCAGGTTGACTTGCGGGGTAGACTTGTGGTCACGGCTGATCGAGGAATACGGCATTAAAGAGAGGGGTAAGCTCAGAAGCCGCGCTTTTGAGGCTCAGGTGAAGGAGAGAACTGGTCTTGGGGCTGGTCTAGTCCAGTGCTGCGGGGATACTGCCCTCTGGATGTGGCGAAGCTACAGGGAGCTGCATAGAGCCTGGGCGGAAGCAGTGGAGATGGCTGGGAGACGAAAGGAGTGGGAATGGCATGGGAAGCTCCTAAGGAGAGAACCCAGGAAACCGCTCACTAGCGGTCTCAGTCACAAGGTCCCAATCTGGTTCGACTACCGCGTAGGCAAGCTGGAGCACGCCAAGAGTATCAGGATCGCAAGTCACGTTATCCGCGTAGCTACGCTGCGGAAAGGTGAATGGGTCACAATTCCGCTTAATGCTGCCCCTTATCATGCTAAGCTGCTTGAGCTGGGGACAGCCAAGAGCTTCCAAATCGTGAAGAAAGACTCCAAGTACTATGTCCATGTCAAGATTGATTATGACGTGCCGGATAGGCCTGTTGCGGGCGTTCTGGGCGTGGATCTGGGGGTTAAGCGCCAGGCGGCAACCGTGTTGCTGATCGGCGAGAAGCCCCGAATCACTCCACGGTCCTTCACGACAATCCGGGATGGAGAGAAGAGGCACCGCCTTGACAGGCTGAACAGGCTTGTCTCCGACCTGCAGCAAGCAGGGAAGTACGATGCCCTGAGGCGGCTAAGGCACAAAAGGAAGCGCGTCGCAGAGCACTTCGACCGTGTATCCGCTGTGACGCTCGCCGACATGTCTGAGGGATGTCTCCTCGTCGTCGGCTACCCGAAGGGCATAAAATACAGGAGCTACAGGGGCAACGGCAAGAGAAAGCTGCGGAAGGCGCTGACGCGCTGGAGCTACGGCCGCATCATGCGGTTCACGGTGGAGGAGAGGGCTGAGAGAGGTCTTCCGACGTTGGTCGTTGATGAGCGGTGGACCTCCAGGACGTGCTGGAAGTGTGGCTCAAGGCAGACCCTCCGCTTGAACCAGTCGACCCTCTTCTGCCGGTGCTGTGGTATGACTTTCAACGCTGACTACAACGGTGCGTTGAACATCGGCCTGCCTTACTTGGCTAATGCCGCGGGTCGAGGGGCTGCAGATGAGCCAGCCCAGGAAACCGGGGATGAACAGGCAAGAGAAATAGTAGCCTGCAAGCCCGGAAGCCAACACCCTTCAAGGGGTTGGTAGCTCACACTAGGAGTGTGTCACTTCGTGATCCGGAGATGTGGAGTAGATGGAAGGCAAATGCCCTTACTGTGATTCGGAAATCGCTTCCGATCAGATGGACGCTCACCTGAGAAAACACATATTGCCATTGCAGGCGAAAATCGACAACGTGACAGTGGATTATGGAAATAGAGTGGCTTTTATTCACGTTGTCGTGGGAGAGAGGGGCAATGCCAAGGGCATTGACACCGCGGTCTCGCTGCCACTGGAAATGAAGATACTTGGCAAGGTAGAAGTCGCGGGTTTTTCTTTTAGTCTATTACCCGACTAGATATTCACTTGACGAAACGTAGAGTGCAAGCCCACGCTCTTTTGGGGTGGGTCCCAACGGTTCCTTAAATACTTTCTCGAGAATACCTGCCTATGCTCAGGACCTGAACTGCTCTGTTTAAGCCCAAAAGAGCAGGTGGAAAAGAATGGGTAAGAGAAGCATAGTTGAATTGAGGTTCAAATTGGCCGATGGTTTAAGGGATAGGCTATTGAGGAAGCAGTTAGTGGATGAGAGTGTAGTCTGCTTGCAGAGCGATAATCAAATCATAGATTCTTATTTGCGCTGTGCAGATTGTGGAGAGAGGAATATCCCAGATAAAATTGTTGATTTGGTGTTAGAAGCAATGCAGAACTCTGTAGCTGTAGCTTTAGATGAGGTTGATCCAGCAGAGTTTGCAGATGTATTTCTGGAACTAATAGACGGCATCACTTATGAGGAAAGGACAAACACCCTATTTGTAGAAAAGAGACAGGATGATGATAAAGCTTGATAACTAAGCGAATCTTTGAGAAATAGAATAACACTCTTGAAAGAAATGAATGCCTCACCATCAACCTGACGTAGGGGATGCGATCAATAAATGGCAAATAATAAACTTACTAACATTACTGCAGAACCAGGAGGACGAGAGATCGTCATCACCCGAGTCTTCGAAGCGCCGCGCGAACACGTGTTCAAGGCGTACACGGATCCGAATCTCATACCCCTATGGTGGGGTCCGAAAAAGTATGCTGCTACTGTTGACAAAATTCAGGTGAGCGCGGGGGGTGTTTGGCGATTCGTCCAGCGTGGACCCGACGGCAATGAGTACGCCTTCAACGGCGTGTATCACGCGATCGTGCCACCCGAGCGACTTGTCTCCACATTTGAATTCGAAGGTATGCCGGGTCATGTATCGCTTGAAACGGTGAAGTTAGAAGAGCAAGACGGCAAGACAAAGCTCACGGCCACATCTGTCTTCCAAACGGTTGAAGATCGCGACGCGATGCTCAAGTCGGGAATGGAGGAAGGAGCGGTCGAGACCATGGATCGTCTTGCCGAACTTCTGCGAAAGCCTAAAGCGTTAACGAAAGAGAAAAGGGGTGAGTCTAGCCATGATCCCAATTCGAGGAGAGTGAGGTGAGATTGCAGTCCACAACTTCTAAGTAGAGCCACGTGGAATGATCCGTGAAGCAGTTTCGGGAGGAAACTGACAGTAGGAGAGTGCGCTCCTTTTTGGGAAAGACGGAACCGAAAGACTCAAAGACTCTACGGTATTTGAGTCCTATTCCGCGATACTTCTTTTTCGAGGCGGGGTCAACTTGACTAGCAAGAGAAACTACCCCTGACAATAAAGAAGGGATGCTAGCATGTGCCGCACGAGTGACGTCTTGTAGCCCCCTGCCCATGAAAATCAGGTCAGAAAAGAGCATTGAAAGCGTTCCATGCACTAAGCAGGCTTTTCCTTATCCATCTCATCTAGCAAGACCTGTACATCGTCTTCGTCTAAAAGGTCAAACCTTGTTATTCTCCATTGGACTTTCCGACATATTGGAGTGCCTGGATATGCTCCAACATCGTACAGCTCGTAGTTTCGGAAGATTGTTGGCTTCTCTTGGTAGCATGTCCACACCGCCTTCTTTAAAGTATCAGTATCTTCAACTCCTGTGAGATCTATGATTGCCACCTGTTTTCTAAACCTATCAACAGCTTCCATTGTGATGTTGAAAAGGTAAGGCTTGAGTGCCCTCGCACCCTTTATGCGTCTTCCCTTGTCAAGCCCCTCTTCGATTAACGCCTTAATAGCCATCCCAGGCATATGCCCCTCAACGCCTCTCCCACATAGTACGAGGTAGCGTATGTTCGGGTTAGCAACGATATTCGCAATGATTTTCTCGATCCCGATGTTCGCTGTTTGCAGGGTTCCCGCTAGTGCTGCGCCGGACTCGATGGCACTCCTTACAAGAGTTTCGATGCCACTGGGGATCTCGCCATAAGATGAACTTAGAAGGGTAATGACAGCTACTGGGGAGTAATCATTTCCTCGGAGATAGTGCCCATCCTCTGGAGGATAATCATCTGGAGGCTTAACCTTCCGTATCTCCTCAATAATCTCTATCGCTCCTTGAGGACACTTCTCCTCGCATCCTCCGCATCTCGAGCATTTCTCCTCTGCCACTGGGACAGCTAGTTCTCTCTCACCGACGGTTCGAAATTCATAGATTCCTTGAGGGCAGGTGTCCACGCAGACGCCGCATCCCGAGCACTTGTCTTCGTCAACCTTGATCTTCACTGTCTCCCTGCGCCTCGCTCCCTCGCTGCCTTCTTGATGCGTTCGATTAGACTTAGCTCCTCGCTTGTCGTCTGGTACTTCCACGGTTCCTTGACCCTTACGGTTATCTTGGTACATATCGCTGGCTTGGGGTAGGCTCCTTCATCATGGAGAAGGTAGCCTCTGAACTCCACGGGCCTCCTGCTTCTGCACGCTGAGACAGCCTCCCTGACGTATTTAGCATTCATTCCGAGCCAGGGTTCATCCTCTGATATCAGGTTGACAGGTTTAATCTGCTCCCTAAACCTCTCAGTTGCCTCTAGCGGCAGATTGTATAGGAATGGTGTTGGGGCCTCAGCCCCGATTATTCTTCGCTTCTCGTCCACTCCGTTCCCCAAGAGTTTCATAATCGCGTCCGCAGTCAAGTGGCCCGCAGACTCTCTCCAGCATATCACGAGGTATCGTATGTTCGGATTAGCCACAACATTCGCAATGATTTTCTCGATCCCAATGTTCTCCGTCTGCACGCTTCCCGCAAGGGTAGCACCGCAGTCTATCGCGGTGCCAATGAGCTCGCTGAGTTCGACTGGAATATTAGATTCAAGTGTGTCAAGGATCGCCGCTACAGCAACCGGGGAATAATCATCTCCTCTAATGTATCTACCCTCTTCAGGCGGGTACCCTGGTGGCGGTTTGACCTTGGGGACATCCATACCACTATTCACGTCTACGTTATCACCTCTCAATCTTGAATTTCAGCTCCTTATTTTTGGCGACTTAAAAACCTGTGAAACAAAACGGCTGTCGACACTTGAAGAATAAACGCTATCACGACCACGAATGTTGATGGGTCCCAAATGACAGGACTGCAATTCCCAATGCTGTGGGCAGGTTCTTCATGCCAGAAGCGTAAGTCACTGAAATACCCTTTGCTCTATTGAAAATCTCTTTTCGGCGCGCATGGGCTCTATTCTTCTGCTTCACTACGGATGGCATCTTCTAGCTTTTGTGCGTTGAACGTGAACTCGGTCATCTTGATGCCTCCGTTAACGACTACAGCCTTGGTTGACGTCAGACCATATTTCAAGGCTTCGTCGGAGAAAGCTTGCTTAACTTGGAAGTCAACCTGGCCCCTGAATTTCAAGACAACACTCCAGACCTTATCCATGAAGCTCTGCCAAGAACACGCGCAGGCCCCAGTGGGAACAAACACTTCGACCCTGACCTTCTTATCCATAGTTTACTACCTTCCATATCCATCCTTTGCTGTCTACGGTTCTATCAATCAGGAGACACATATTTAAGTTTATAAATATGTTTGGGTCACAAAATACATATTCAGATAGATGAATATGTTCTTGCTTATGGAAATTAATTCAAACTAGATGCTTTGCATGCAACAAAGTAAGAGAAAAGAGGGATTGAGCTAATTTGAGCGAGGAAGGCAAAGTTGTCGTCTTGGCCTGTAGTGGCATAGGTAAGGTTCTGGGGTCGATCACTCGCTTGGTCCTCTACCACATAATAGATGAAATGAGGAGGCAGAACACGACCACGACTTGTCTGCCACTGGTTGCGCTCAAGGACAAAGAAGCCGTTGCGCTCGTCAGTAACCATCCATGCATAACTATTGACGGCTGCCCTAACAAATGTGCGAAGGTTTCTGCTGAGAACGCTGGTGCGACCGCGGTAAAGGCTTTCACTGTGGCCGAGTTCATGCGGAAGTTCAAAGACCTGAAGCCTTCAGCCGCTTCAGTGCTGGAGCCCGGACAAGGTGGAAGGGCACTCGCGCGCAAGATTGCTGAACAAATAAGTCTGGAAGTCGACGAGCTATCAAACGAGAATGTCCGGTTTTGAGGAGGTCCCACGGTTGAGTGAGCATGGCGATTGGATGCGCAATAAGGTTGGCGTGGTAACGTGCAGCGGAGAAGAAATCTCCGAGGGAATGGTCTCTAGAGTAGCTGCGAGAAAAGTCCTTGAAGAGCTCGAACCTAATGACACTATGACGATATGTATTCCTCTTTACTTGGCGGGAGGCGAGGAGGAGAGAAGCTTTGTAACAAAGTCCCCAACAGTCACAATTGATGGTTGTGATAAGCTCTGTGCGAAAAGGAGTGTTGAGAAGGTTGGGGGTCGACCCATAGCGGCGGTTGTGGTTACTGACTTCATGAAGAGAGAACACGTCAAACTCAAGACAGAGTCGCGAAGGGAACTTGAGCCAAAGGGTGCAGAACTGGCAAACACCATTGCTTCCAAGGTCGCTGCCATTATCGAGGATTACGTGAAGGCTCAAGGCAGAGTGACTGGAAGAAGGGAGGGGTAGGAACATGGAGTTTCTTGAATTTACTATTGACAAATTCATCTTCAGAGTGGTCAAAGGCAACAAGTACTCTCAAGATGATGTCTGGCTTGCTAGTGCGGGTGAGAGAAGGTGGAGGATCGGGATAACTGACTTCCTTCAGAAAACGAGTGGCGACGCAGTAATTGCACAATTGCCAGATTTGGGCAGGACCTTTCAGAGGGGTAGCGAGGTGGCGCAGTTTGAAACTGTTAAGACTATCATCTCAGTTCCTATGCCCGTCACCGGCAAAGTTGTCGAAAGAAATGACAGGATTCTTGATGAGCCTGGGCTCTTGAACAGCGATCCGTATGGTAAAGGCTGGATAGTCACAGTTGAAGCGAGTAACGTAGAGAAAGAGTTCAAGCACTTGCTCTCTGACAGCTCCTATTTTGAGTTAATGAAGAAAAAGGTCAGCGAGGTTCAATCCAAGCCGAGAAAGTAAACATGTCAATATAACATTGTCTCTTGGATCATCGTGTCTATTCCAGAGCCAGATATGTAGGGGTGGTGTTAGTTCTTGCCAGTCTACAGAACTAAGGTAACTTGGTTGGGCGGGAATACTGGTAGCCTTGAGTGTGGGAATGGCACCCGAATGGATTTTAGCGCTCCTCCAAGCCTCCACGGCAAACATGGGGTGATGACTCCGGAGGATGGTTTCGTGGCTTCGCTGAACATGTGCGTGCACATGATGTTTATTTGGGTCGCAGAGAGGATGAAGATAGAACTTCTGTCTTATGAGTGTGAAGCGGAGGGGACAGTTCAGGACAGACTTGATAGGACATCCGTCTTTACGAAGCTGATTTTGAGACCAAGAATAGTAGTTAGGATGGCGACAGAAGAGAAGGTCAAACAGGCGATGCAGCTAGCGAGGAAATTCAGTCTAGTGGCAGAATCAATAAGACCTGAGGTAGTCATTGAGCCCGAGGTAACAATTAAGCGTTAACACTCCTCTCACCGTATTAACCAGAGTCGCACCTGCTATATATGTGAAGGTCATCTATACGAGCCAGTAGAAGCAGGAGTCTTTGGTGTCTTTGCCTTGGTTACGCCCGCTATTTGCGCATCATACCCAAATTTCGTTATTGTGGTGGTCAGCGGATGCGTCAAGTACGAACCTAAGAAGTTCTGAAGAAAACCAATATGGCGTGTTACCCTGTTCCTCTTCTTATCATCTCTGCATACTCGTGTGGTAACTCTGAAGCCTCGATGGCGCTCGTCATTCTTTCCACATCATATTGAACTCTCCTAAAACCTATGCTCAACTCTTCAGCTGGAGTCAAGAGAGCGTAAGTTGCCCTTGGGTCACCATCCTTGGGCTTTCCGAGACTTCCGACGTTTACGACATGCTTATCGTCTATCACCTTGTGGTAGGGCAGATGCGTATGTCCACACACGAGGAGATTGCATCCTCCTGCCTGCAGGAGGCGATTGAAGGTCTTCGCTGGTCTGTCCTCGTATAGGTACTCATTAATCCTTCTGGGGCTACCATGAGTGAGAAGGATCTCGAATGCCTCTTGGCTGAAGCGTAGCTCGCGCGGCAGGGTCCTCAGGAATTCCTTGTTCTCCCTTGTGACGTGGGTCTTCGTCCAATCTAGGGAGCGGTGACCGAGCAATCTCTGCGTTTCGTCTGTATAAGCGCACCCACAGTCGTCTCTCTCAAAGCCGACACCTTCATCATAGTTGCCCATCACACCTGCGATTCCCTTGCTCCTTATGCTGCTTATCACTTCATTTGGAAAGGGGCCGTATCCAACAAGGTCCCCACAGTGGAGGATCTTGTCAGCGCCTTGCTCTTCAATGTCAAGGAGAACCGACTCAAGGGCGGGAAGGTTGCTGTGAACATCGGAGAAAATCGCGTACTTCATGGGGGGTGACCATCTCGAGTTTCTCTACTTCAGCGATTCCAGTTTCTTCATGGTCTCAACAATCTTTGGGTTTGCAAGGGAATAGTAAGCCCACTTCCCTTCTTTCCTTCTTTCTAGCAAACCCTCCTTCTCCAACAGCACTAGGTGGTGAGACGCAGTTGGTTGTGTCATGTCCAATGCAGCCATTATCTCGCAAACGCACATCCTGCGAACCATTAATAACTTCAATATTCTAATTCTGCTGTCGTCACTTAGAGCTTTGAAGAGCCGGCTTTCTCTGATGGCTAAATCCTTGTTCGCTACCTTGGCAGCCAACTCCTTCAACTCATTCGCGTATCTGGAAGCATCTTTGCCCTGGCAATAGGGCGAAGCAACCAACCTAACCAGTCTCCTGTCAGAATGACTCTTCGACATGTTCTCATCCACTGCTAGTTCATATCTGCGAGACCAAATATGTATTTTGCCGGAAGGCAACTTCAGCCGCTTGAGCTATTGAAGCACCTTGACCCCATAAAGATCTGTGAAACGGCCAGCGCCGCGTTCCCCCCTATTTCTGTCGGTGACGGTCTGCCCCTCCTCTGAGCATTGTTCCAAACCAGTATCTATGTTAATCTCTTGTCGCTTCTGTGCCGATCATAATAAGATATATATGTCACTTCTTGCGGATTCATATTAATAAATCTAAATACGTAAATATGAACCTAGATAGCGGTGTGGAACATGCCTGAGAAATCCTTGAAGAAACTTTCGCTGATCGATAGGTTACTTCCGATCTGGATTTTTCTTGCGATGGCTATCGGCGTGGGAGCAGGGTGGGCATTCCCACAGATTGCGACGATTTTTAACATGCTCCAGATAGGAACGGTTTCGCTTCCCATTGCGATCGGATTGCTGTGGATGATGTATCCTCCCCTTGCTAAGGTGAAGTATGAGGAGCTCGGGAAGATTAAGGGTGCGAAGAAAATGTTTGGAGTGTCGCTCTTCCTAAACTGGGTAATTGGACCTTTCCTCATGTTTTCGCTGGCCTGGCTCTTTCTGCCTGATCTGCCTGATTATAGGGTTGGTATCATCATAGTTGGGTTGGCTAGATGCATTGCGATGGTCTTGATATGGAACCTGCTTGCAGGCGGTGATAGTGAGTATGCCGCTGTCTTGGTTGCTCTCAATTCGATCTTCCAGATGGTGTTCTACTCGATCTACGCCTACTTCTTCGTGACCTTGCTCTCCTCTTGGGTAAGCGGGTCTGCGGGCATGGTCGTGAATATCTCGGTTTGGAGTATCGCGCAGAGCGTTTTGATCTTTCTCGGTCTTCCTTTCGCCGCCGGAATAATCACTAGGTTCACGTTGATCCACAGAAAGGGGAAGGTATGGTATGAAGAGAAATTCATTCCGAGGCTGAGCCCCACCGCAATCATCGGCCTCCTCTTCACAATAGTCGTAATGTTCTCCATGAAAGGTGAGTACATATTGAATTTGCCTTTTGATGTGCTCAGGGTTGCCGTCCCTCTGGCGTTGTATTTTCTGATAATGTTTTTCACTTCTTTTCTCCTGTCTTGGCGCTTGAGGTTCAGTTATCCTGAAACGGCGACGCTCTCCTTTACCGCTGCGAGCAACAACTTTGAGCTTGCGATAGCTGTAGCTGTCGGGGTGTTCGGGATAAACTCGGGGCAGGCTTTCGCCGCAGTCATAGGGCCTCTAATCGAAGTTCCGGTGCTTATCGGCCTAGTCTACGTTTCACTCTGGCTAAAGACCAAGATGTTCGCCAAGGCGAGAAGATCTGGGATGAGTGGCAAGACCTAAGAGCGATGCTGCAAGCCTGAAAGCCAACGGTAGCTTAGTCTGAATCTGAAGGACGGAACGGGTGGGAGAGGCAAGGACGCTCAACTTCAGCGAGGACTCCGTCGAAAGACTCAAAGACTCGCCGGTGAAAAGCGCGCGCTCCGTTTCTGGAAAACTCTGAATATGTGAGAGTGTCTAACAAGTTTTCCTCAATGAAGAAAGAAAGAGTGAGTGGCTTTTAGGTTCACACTTCCGTAACCCTAATCCTTTCTGGTAGGTAGCGCGCGCTATGAGGGCTAAATCTAATCGTGTAGAGTAATAGCGACTGGTATCAAAAGGATGAATGCTGCGCCAGTAAAAAGGAAGGTCATATTGATGCTCATGAACCCCATTAGCACACCAGCCATCAATGGGCCAAGCGTATAGCCTACGTCTTTGAATGCGGCTATCGCCCCAGTCATGGCCACCTTGTTTTCCCCGAGCGTATCAGACATCCTCGAGTATAACACTATGAAGATCATGGTATAGCTTACTGTAAAAGCAGTCAAGATTGCCATCGTATAGTATATGCTACTCGCGAAAGGTATTATGCTGCTTGGCAACGGTATCAGGATCGCAGTGACGGTTGTGAATACTGTCGCCACTATCAGCGTCCTGCGTACGCCAAATCTGTCCACCGCGTTTCCCATCGGTACTTCGAGAGCAACGGCAGGCAAGAGAGCCACCGTAAGTAATGTACCGATTGTAGGAATAGGGATTCCTTCACTGTAGAGGAGTACCGATAGGAATGAGTAATAAACGTTGATCAAAGCATAGAACACGACTGTTAGAAAAATAGTCTTTATGAATCGTCTATTACGCATATACTTGAATAGTGTCGCGGTTTGACGACTCGAATGTGCTCTCTGAGATCTAGGTATATTCTTCAAGAAGATTGAGATCACAAGGAATGCGGTAAAGCTTGTTAGACTAAGCAAATAGAACGGTAGTGAGAATGAAATGATAGTGACGAGGCCTCCTATGATGGGGAATATGGCTGAGGCTAGATCATTCATGTCGGAGAAGAATCCGGTTTCCTTTCCCTTTACCTCCTTTTCGGCATAGCTGAAGATGTAAGCCCACGAAGTTAGCCAGAGGAAAGATGATGCAACTCCCCTAGTGACACTTACCAGCAGTAGTGGCAGGAAGGAATTTGCCACAGTATACAGTAATGCAAGGATGGAGTAAACGAGTAACACCACTTGGAGAACTCGTTTCATATTTATCCTGTTCTCTGCGAGACCGACGGGTATATTGAGGAATATTCCCATCATTGTTGTCAGTGAAAGAATAACGCCAGTCATGAACAGATCTCCAGTCACGTTCTGTATATATATCGAGAAAACTGGTGAGGCAATTCCCCAACCGCCAGTGTAGACAAAAAACGCGACCGAGACTGGCAATATTACCCTTTTGAAATTGGTGATATGCCGTAACTCGCTGAACTCCTTGAACATATGAAACACCGAGACAGCTTGGTAGGTAACGTGTGCACATAAATATTGCTTTTCGAAATTCGCCTCTCTGTATCTAGCCAGCAAAATAACGAGAAGAACCAAGGAGTCGCATAACTGCTCAGTTCTGCACAATGTCTACTTGAGTGCCTTTTGCTGAGTGCAGATGCCATTGCCTATCCCAAGAACCCCGTATATGAGGCTAGTTGCGGGAAACTGCGTATGGACAGAGAGCGCACCAGCGAAAGACTCCAACACTCAACGGTATTTGAGTCTAGTTCTGCCGGCATCCTCTTTTAGCGCGCGCTGCGCAGATTGCAGTGAAAGCTGGAATCGACTCAACAAAATGAAGTCTAGTATACTGAATGCAACTTATGGCAACTTGAAGAAACCTCTACCATTTTGCAGTGTTCAGGATAGCCGCGGGGTCATGCTATGGTGGGCAAAGCCCATGATCTTATCTAGGGTTTCGAACGATTCCCACGCGCGTTAAGAGAGTTCAATTTATCTCTGAAGATTTTGAGAGACTCGTGATCTGTGAGCACGTAGACCAGATCTCCTTCCTCAAGCTGAAAGTCGTCTACCATATCAGTCATGCTCTCACCGTTTCTGTAGACAAGCAGGATAGGGCAGATTCCCATGATGTCTCTGTACTGGATTCCAGAGTTTCTTATTCTGAACTCGGCAACGTGCCTCGACTTCAAGTTGTCTGTAAGGAAGACACCAGCTACCTCCTTTGAACTGGAAGACAATGCAAGTATTTGCCCCGTAATCTCGGAAAACGGGATTACTATGTCAGCACCCGCATCCCTCACACCTTTCACTAACTCTCTGTCGTTGACTATGGAGACAGTTCTAATGCTGTTATTGAGCTTCTTTGCCATCATAACTGTCAGCATGTTGTCACCGTCGTCTTCTAACGTGGATAGTAGGGTGGATGCTTTCTCAACGTTTGCATCCTTAAGCGCCTCATAAACGTTGGTTATAGGCGCGAACATACCTGGAATGTTACGGGACCTCAGAAGGTCGAGCTGGCTCTCGTCTCTGGCGATAACGATGTATTCGAGTTTGAGTGACTAATGCTCTCCACCACGTATTTCCCTAAGAACATGTAACCAACCACGATTACGTGGTTCTCCATCCTCTTCGCCAGTTTCTGGCTCAGCTCCTCGGTCATAAGCCCCTTCTTAATGGTTGCGGAGACAGTTACTTGAAGGAGAGACGCGGCTGAACCCACGGCTATGATGAAGACGAATATGAGTAGAACCTTTTCCGTGCTGACCATAGTAACTATGTTGGGCGCGTAGATACCGATGGTCGTGATTGTAGAGATCGAGCCTAGAAGGGCGGTCAGAAAGTCTAGCCCCTGATAGTACATGAATATCAGCGCCCCAATCAAGAACATTGAGAAGAGTATAGTGAGTTGAATCCAGACGCGCTTAAGGATGTAGTACGGCGCGTAGACTGCGATGTCGAGCGTTCTTCTTAGCCTTTTCGCTTTCAAATTCTCGCGTTTCCCGCTCGTTTCCTAGGGGTAGAATTCACGAATCTTTCAACGTGTTCCTGCGTCCACAATGCCCGTCCACTTTTCTTACGACCTTCAAACCTGCAGTTGCATTCAGAAACTCCGCGCAGCCGTACAAAGTTTTCCGGATAACCTTGGTCTTACCAATCGCACTTGGCTTCTATTATTCACTTCGATGTACTTCTTTCATGGATTCCTTTCGTCCATGGTCATGGGCAGCAGTCATCAGCGCTCGCGATCAGCAGTAGAATGGAATGGCACCAAGAGCGATGAGAGGAATTGCCAGAAAGGTGTAACGCTGGCGCGCGTTACGTGCTGCTTGTTCAGCTTGGTCAGGTGAGATTCTTCACTTGGTGTGCAAGGATTCCTCTATATCTCGAAGCACATTTACGTTCTTCAGAGGAGGCTCTTCTTGCAGCCCACTCTAGAAGCGGAGTGATTGATTTCCTGAGTTCCGTTCCGTCGGTGGTAAGTGAGTATTCTACACGGGGAGGTATCTCCGAAAAGGCTTCTCTCCTGATTATGCCTTCACCTTGAAGTCCTTTCAACGTGTCAGATAGGGTTTTGGGGCTGATGCCACCCAACTCTTCCATGAGCCCATTGAACCTGAGCCTCCCATTATTGCCGATAGCGTTGACGACCAGGAGCGCCCACTTCTTGCCTATAACATCTATGACGCCTTCAAGAGGGCAGAGGCATACATGATCACCATTTTCACACATACTAATCACTTACTCTGTGCATAGTCACTGTCTTGCTATAAACTTGGTAGTATAAATACTTCACTTTTGATATTGTTAACCTCATAGAAATGAGGTGAACAAAAAATGTGTTGCCGTTGCAATTGTGAACAGCATCATCATGAGGAAGGACGAGAAGATGAATACGGCCTATGCCACACAAGGCGTTTCCTAACTAAAGCAGAGAAGACTGAGAAAATGAAGGGCTATGCAGAGGAGCTAAGGAAGGAACTTGCAGCAGTCGAAGAGCACATCAAAGAATTGGAAAGCTAAGGGTAGTCGCGAAATAGACGTCCAAGAACTGCGTTCCCCCTTTCCAATCGCGGGATCATAGTCAAGAACTGCTTACCTAAAGAAAGAACCAAGTCAGAGAAGGAACCCCCATTTGGGAAACAATGAGTCAGACTGAGACCGGGGAGCGCACAAACCTGCTAGGATGAGGCTTTGGATTGCAGATAGCTTCTGAGAACGAAAGGAGACTGGAAATATGACTGCGGAAGACGCCATTGAAGTCTCAAATCTAACCAAACACTATGATAACCTACTGGCGGTCGATCACATAAGCTTCGAGGTTAGGAAGGGAGAGATCTTTGGCTTCTTGGGTCCCAATGGTGCTGGCAAGACAACTACGATTAGAATGCTCACTGGTATCATCAAACCTGATGACGGCGCGGCTTCGATCTTGGGCCATGACATTCTGAGAGAGGGGCTCAAGAGTAGACAAGTAACAGGGGTCGTTCCAGAAATGGCGAATGCCTACATTGACCTCTCAGCCTGGGGAAACCTGACACTGATGGGCGAGTTATATGGAGTACCCAGGAGGCAGAGAGAGAAGAGCGCCTCTGCGCTCCTGAGAAAAGTCAGGCTATATGATCGAAGGAATAGCCTTGTAAGAGGATTCTCAAGAGGAATGAAGCAGAGGCTGCTATTGTGCATGGCACTCGTCAGTGAGCCACAAATTCTCTTCCTAGACGAACCCACGTCAGGTCTAGATGTCGAGAGCCAATGGTTGATAAAAGATATGATTCGTGAAATCAACAAAAGCGGAACAACTGTGTTCTTGACAACACATAACATGGAAGAAGCTAACCAGCTCTGCGATAGAATAGCAATCATCAATCACGGCAAGATCGCAGCGATCGATACTCCAGAGAAGCTCCGCATGCAAAGCAGCGGATTGAACTCCGTCGAGGTAAGCTTCGAAAAGGCGATACAAGCTGAAGAATTGATGAAAATCGAAGGTGCAAGAGAGGTCAAAAAAACTGGGGATAAGATAAGACTGTACACAGATCAGCCAAGCATAGTACTCGAGAGGATTGTTGATTTTGCGCGCTCAAGGAGGCTCAAAATAGTCACCCTCAACACGTTAGGTCCCACTCTAGAAGACGTATTCCTAAGACTTGTGAAGGAAAGTTAAGGGAGGATGATGCGATTCTTGGGCAAACATGTTTATTCGGAGCAGTTCAAACGGTCTCTTGCGATCGTCAAGAAGAACATACGGATCTACTACTCTAAGGGGCCCGTAATCACTTTTGGTCTTCTGATACCATTCTTTCTTTTTCTTTCGTTCTATATTGGGAGGAGTTCAAGTGTTGAGGATTTGATACCCGGGTTGCTTGCAATAACTGTCTTCTTCACAGCTAGCTCGGTGGGGCCCGCAATAGTTCCTTGGGAAGCGAGATCAAAGACTCTCGAGAGGCTCGTATCCTGTCCCGTCTCAATCTGGACGATCTTTGTCGGCGACATGCTTTCATCCTTCCTGTTCGGGGCCATTATCTCAGTATTTCCTGTGATCATCGGCTTGTTGCTAGGCGTGGAGATAGCCAGCCCGCTATTGCTTGGACTCGGAATAACTGCGGGAGCATTATGTTTTGCAGCTTTGGGAGTGCTCATGTCTGCCTATCCGCCGACAGATGTTCCAGCGACCATAATGATGCTGTCTTCTATGATCAAGTTTCCGCTGGTTTTTATAAGTGGTATCTTCATTCCCATTCAAGAGCTGCCGGACTGGGGCAGAATAGTCTCCTCATTTTCTCCGTTGACATATTTCACAGATCTGGGGAGGAGCTCAATACAAGGCTACAGCTACTACCCCTATTGGCTGGACATCGTGGTCGTGGTCGCATTCGCAATTGTCTTCTTGGTCTCAGCCGTGAAACTTCATGAACGCACAATACAGAAACGACTTTGAGACGCACAAAGATGAAGCGAATATCCTCTACGAGGAAGAAGAAAAAGGTGCACCCTCGCTCGTCCTAGCGCACGGGGCAGCAATCGTCAGCTGGCAGCACGCGACCTCGCTGATTTGTGGAACAGTCCGCTGACTGCCAAGATGGCAGTGAAGGTGGGCGCTTTGGGGTCTCTGGATGAATCTTAATCCTTTTTTGTTTTCTTCCTCTTGTTGTATCTGTACTGGTAGTATCCGAAAGAACTCATCATAATGAAGAAGGAGACCACAAGCATATTTCCATAGAAGTTTGAGACTAGGTATCCATACCAGTTCAAGCCTATACTTCCGATGAAAAGGAGCAGAAGGTAAACAGTGAGGCCGATTGGCCAACGGTCAGGATGATGATAGGGCTTCTTTCGAGTGATTAAACGATACCAAAGGTCGTAGACCAGATAGATGATTATGGGTAGTCCTGCTACCAAACGTCCTGAATCGTTGCCAATTAAGAGGTTCACCACCCAAAGCAGAGTGAAGGGTATCAGCTGGAGACTGAACACAGGGCTCAACTTCCACTCCAGCTTTTCGAGTTGGTGAGCACGCAACAGATATACGACTATCAGGAAAGCATAGAAGACCAGCGCAAAGAAGATAACAAGATTATCGATAAGAACTTTATCCATGAGACAGAGCCAACCTGATATTTGACAAGAATTGAGGATAAGAATGTTAGAGTCTGGGGATTCAATACGGTCCTAACTGTGCATATAACGTTTTCAAGCGCGCGATTTATCTCTTTTTCTTCTGCTGCTTCCTGCTGCTACGTTGAAGCGCTCTACTAGGATAACTACGATGATGGCTCAGTCAGGGACTGCACCGAAAGACTCTGGCACCAAGCAGTGTTTGAGTGTAGTTCCCCTATAGCGCGCGCTCATAGAAGGGGGGGATGAGAGTTCTTGATGTCCACATAGGTATGCCTTTAATACTTTGTTGAGTCAAGGTTTTGCAGAGTTCGAGAAGTTGTACGGGCTGGTTCTGAGCATGACAAGAAAGAAGGTTGGAAGCAAGCCTCTCCTTTTCCCATTCCCGGTCACGATAGTCGGGGCAGATGTCGGTGGAAAACCAAACTTCATGGCGATCGGATACATTGGAATAATCGATGACACACCATCCATGATCGCACTAGGATCACTAAAGAGCCATTACACAAACAGAGGCATCATTGAAAACAAGACCTTCTCTGTCAACATCCCAACAGAAGAGATGCTCCAAATCACCGACTATGTAGGGACAATCTCCAGGGAGAAGGTAGACAAGTCGAAGCTATTCGATGTCTTCTACGGTAGGCTGAAGAACGCACCAATGATAGAGCAGTGCCCAGTCAACCTTGAATGCAAGGTTCTCGATATCCTAGAAAAAGGGGGCACGTATTACAACATCATTGGCGAGATTGTTGAATCTTATGTTGACGAGAAATACGTGACTGGAAAGTACCCGGACATCGAGAAGATGAAACCTATGGTCTTCTCAGTAGCCGGCGCCAAGTACTACTCAATTGGCAAGTACCTTGGAACTATGGGGAGCGCGAGCAAGGACTTCAAACGCGAGATAAAAAAGCAATAGCCTTCAGCAGCGCGCGCTAATTGAAACCAGAGCCAGGCGGAGAGGATGGTGTGGTGGCACTTCTCAGATAATATTTCGCAGAGACTAGCAGAGAGATCAGAAGAGGCGATGTGGAGCTACCCTAGACGCATAATGCATGGTCTCGGTATTGAGCGGTCAGCCAGACGCTCAAAAGTAATATCAATAGTGCAGATCGGAGGGGCGAGAGAACGGAAAAAATACCGCCGTCTTTGGCGAAATCGGGCGCGAAGGAAATACTAGAACGAATGAAATCAATCTCAGGAGGAAAAGTCTTAGATGTCTGCACGGGAAGCGGTGATTTCATTCAAGCCTTGGTACAGACCCTGAAGGATTTTGTTTCCTTCGTAGGAGTTGACGTGTCAGAGAGGGATTTGGAAGCTGGAAAAAAGCGCTTTGTGGGCAGACCTGTAGAGTTTAGGAAAATGGATGCAAGGATTCTGGAATTCCAAGAAAACAGTTTTGACACTGTCACCATGGCCAATTCAATGCACCATCTTGACGAAGTAGGGAAAGGGCTGGATGAAATGAAACGTGTTTTGAAGCCCGGAGGGTACCTTATCGTCAATGAGCCATATTGTGATGGTAGGCAAAACGAAGCGCAGAAGACAGACATACTCAAACATCACTGGACTTCTGAGATTGATTCATTGTTGGGAATCACTCATCATTACACATTCACCAAAAAAGAGATCAAAAGGTTGATCGCTAGGCTTGGATTAAGGGATTTCGAGACGCTTGATTCCGCGCGCTATGTCAAATGCTTGTATTGCGAACGAATGTATGAGTGCGAAGACCCAAGAAGTGAAAACCACCTCAAAGACATGATAAAGGAGATCAACGAAGATCTCGAGCGCTTGAAGACACACCCCGAAGCGAGAAAACTAGGACAGGAGGGCGAGAAGCTGAAGGAGAGAGTCAAGAAAGTCGGCTCCGCGGACGCCTCAAGCCTGTTTCTCATTGGTACTAAGTGACAGCCCCCCTAGTTCTCTTCGGTCACTTCTTGGGTTTGCGCAGATACTCTGGAATTGGAACATCCCTGCTCATGATCCAAAATCGAGGAGAGGAGGGTGAGATAGCTGTCCGCAACTTCCAAGTAGAGCCAAGTGGAATGATCCTTGAAGCAGTTTCGGGAGGAAATTGACACGAGGACTGCGCGCTCCTTTCTGGGAAAGACGGCACCGAAAGACTCAAAGACTCGCCAGTATTTGAGTCCAAGTTTCCTCCAAACACTTCTTTTTGAAAAAGAGCTTTCAGCTCTGATTCAGACTGACCTTGATCAGTCTTAAGAGAAGCATGCAGTGCAGAGAAAACGAGGTTTATCGACGTTGGCAGATTCTCGACAATTCAAGTGTCTCAACCCCGTCGAGCTCTCTCAGGGTCGGTAGACTCTCTTTCTGAGGTCCAGATTAACCAAGACTATTATGCTCTCTTTTTCGTAGATCTTGAATAGTGCTCTATACTTTCCAAGGCGCAATCTGAAGGTATCCTCTTCTCCAGCAATCTTGACAATGTCCAGTTTGGCACTCGGAAAGTCTTCGAGTTCTCTGAGCTTTTCTATTACCCGTGTCCTACTGCTGGCATCCAGCCTCCCAATAGCTGATTCAACTTTTCTGTGAAGTAGAACCCTGAACTTCATCGAGAGGCGTCAACTCACTCAATTTCCTTTCCTTGATCATATTGTCAGCTTCTCTGAGCAGTCTGTATTCTTCTGGTGTCAAGAAGACGTCTTCAAGGAACTCGCGCAATTCATCGATCTTTCTGTCGATCTCCTTGACTTTGTTTAGAACTGATGAACTCGTGGAAACCACCAATCCAGAGTTAATGGAGCGTGTCTTAAAAAGTCTTCCCAACCCAGTCGCTGTTTCATCAAACCACTGTGAAGCATTCAGACAGTCTTGGAAAGCTATTGCTCAACCGCTGGAACAGTCTTAGGCTAAGCTTTTGTTGTTTTCAGTTGGCTTAAGATTCTTGAGCCCCAACGAAAGACTCAAAGACTCGACAGTATTTGAGTCCAGTTCACCGTCAGCCCATCTTTTTGACTCGAAGGCTTGTTGCTGTGCCTCATACAGGTTCCTAGGGTAACGCCTCCGTCAGTAGGCGCTTCTGGCGTTGTCAAGGGTCGAAGAAGATAGCCTCGAAGAACTTGGAGTTGCAAGCCCATAAGCATTAACTGCGCGTAACATACCTATCTGATGGACTCAATAGAATAGCCATAACTATTTAATTCGAAAAGTCCAATGATTACTTGAAGTAAGCTATGATGAAAGAGAAACGTTGGCTTAAGAAAGGTTGGAAGTGAAGTCAAAGATATGCGTCAAGTTATCCTTTATCTTGGCGAAGATGGCTACTGGGTTGCTGACTGCTCCAGTCTACCTGGATGTGTTAGCCAAGGCAAGACAAAGGAAGAGGCTATCGCCAATATTAAGGAGGCCATCCAAGGTTACATCGAAGCATTGCAGGATGACAATATGCCTGTGCCTGCTGAGCATTTTGAGGCTATCGTGGTGGCAGTATGAGCAAACTACCCCTCATCTCGGGTCGTAAGTGCGTAAAGGCGCTGGAAAAGACGAATTTCTATATCAAGAGGCAAAGCGGAAGTCACATAATCCTGCGCCGCGACGATCCTTTCACTCAAGTTGTAGTCCCTGATCATAAAGAGCTCGACTGAGGAACTCTGCTAGCCATCATAAAACATGCCGGTCTGACAGTCGAAGACTTTATGAAGCTTCTTTAGAATAGAACTTGTGCGGGTCTTGCCAGATTCACCGCACCAAGGTCATTTGCTGGATGCCCGCGCCGAAAGACTCAAATACCAAGATTCTCACTAACTTGTAAGGACGGCTCAGATTTGAGATCCGTTGAGGTGAACCACAAGATGGTTTGGAGGGATATACAAACCACGGTCTGAGTATCAGGAACTTGTTTTGTTATGTGGTTACTCCGCCAGTAGTGGTTCCCGTCGCCTTCACCAGTTCTGCATGATTTCCTCCGCTGCGATACCTCTTTCTCCATTTCGTATTATAGAAGAAGCTAGAAGAGAGCTTTTTTCAGAGGAGGTTATCTTTGTGAACCAACGTGGACAGAGGCAGAGATGGAAACGAGGAGCCGTTAAGGAGATGAATAAGCAGAATGTCTAAGAAGCAGAAAGAATCAGTAGGAGTCGTGGAACTCACTTTCCCTGATGGTTCGAAGAAGCAGTACCCTAAGGGGGCAACTGCCCTTGAAGTCGCGGGCAGCATCGGCCCTAGACTTGCTGCAGACGCAATAGCGGCGAAGCTCGATGGGCTACCAGTCGACCTCAACATGCCAATCGAGAAGAACTGCAGGTTCGAGATTCTCACTTGGGAGTCGAAGGATGGGAAGGAGGTTTTAAGACACTCAGCCGCACATGTGCTCGCTCACGCTGTGATAGAACTGTACCCGAAGGCTCTGACAACGATTGGACCCGCCGTTGAGGACGGCTTCTATTATGACTTCGATATGCAACCGCTCAGCTCTGAAGATCTTTCGAAGATCGAGGCAAAGATGAATGAGATCATCAAGGCAGATCTTCCGTTCAAGAGAACGGTCGTGCCGAAGAAGAAGGCTATCGAGCTCTTCAAGGGAAATAAGTACAAGATCGAGCTGATCAATGAACTTGGCGGTGACCAGGTCTCGGTTTACGAGCAGGGTGGATTCAAAGACTTCTGCAGAGGGCCCCACGTTCTTAGCACCGGCAAGATAGGTGCAGTGAAACTCAGGAAGGTGGCTGGGGCATACTGGCATGCAGACGCCAAGAACCAGCAGCTCCAGAGAATCTATGGGGTTGTGTTTCCGTCGGAGAAGATGCTCAAAGACTATTTGCACATGCTTGAGGAAGCAGAGAAGAGAGACCACAGGAAACTGGGTCGCGAGTTGGATCTATTCAGCCTGCATGAAGAAGGTCCGGGCATGCCTTTCTTCTTGCCCCGTGGTCTAGCTCTGAAAAGCAAGCTCATTGAACTGGAAAGAGAAGAGCACAGGAAAAGAGGGTACGTCGAGATACAGACGCCACAGATCCTAAGCAGCAGCCTTTGGACACACTCAGGCCATATGTCCTACTACAAGGACAACATGTATTTCACGGAGATCGAAGGTGCCCAGTTTGTAGTGAAGCCAATGAACTGCCCTGGAGGATTGCTGGTCTACAATGAGAAGAAACATAGTTATCGGGAGCTGCCACTTCGTGTAGCTGAGTTTGGAATGGTACACAGGAACGAGCTATCGGGAACATTGTCAGGGTTATTCAGAGTGAGATGCTTCACACAGGATGATGCCCACATCTTCATGGCTCCGGAACAGGTCCGCGACGAAGTCACAAGGCTGATTGACTTCGTAGGAGATATGTACAGGATCTTTGGGTTCGATTTCCATGTTGAGCTCAGCACACGACCGGCGAACTCAATAGGGACGGACGAGGCATGGGAGCAGGCTACTAATGGGCTTAAAGATGCGCTTGAGCACAAGAAGATGAAGTACAAGATCAACCTGGGCGATGGTGCCTTCTACGGACCGAAAGTCGACTTTCACATCAAGGACGCCATTGGCAGGACATGGCAGTGCGCAACGATCCAGCTCGACATGAACTTGCCCGAACTATTCGACATAAACTACGTGGGTGAAGACGGGAAGGAACACCGGTGCGTCATGATACACAGAACAATCTTTGGGAGCCTAGAGCGATTCATGGGAATCCTCATCGAGCACTACGCTGGAAAATTCCCGCTGTGGCTCAATCCGCTGCAAGTGATGATAGTCAATGTCGCTGAAAGGCACTCGGAAGCCTGCGCTGAACTAAAAGAGACACTCGCCCAGAAAGGGATACAGGCACAAGTCGATCTACGCAACGAGACGGTCGAGGCAAAGATAAGAGACGCCCACCTCCAGAAGGCCAACTACATTCTGGTGGTGGGGGACAAGGAAGTAAGGGACGGCACGGTGACGGCGAGAACGAGAGATAACGTTGTTCTAGGATCAGTGAAGACAAATGACTTCATAGATAAGGTGCAGGAAGAGATCAGGGAAAGGAAGTAGAGCCACCTGCAAGTGGATCTCCACGGTGCGTGGAGCAAAACTCCATTTTTTTTGTGGCATTTTTCTGAGCAAAAATCTTAATACAGCTCTTGAGTCTACTTCATTGATGCGGGGAACGGGAGTTTCGGGAGATCATGGACCTGAACGTGCTAGTTGAGAAACTGCGGAATTTCGGCTTGGTCGAAAATGAGGGAAGAGTCTACGTTGCCTTGGTGCTGAAAAGCCCACAGAGGCCCAGTGAGATAGCGTCGGCAAGTGGAGTGGCGCGAGCAGAGGTGCATAGGCATCTTCGCGATCTGGAGAAGAAGGGGTTCTGCGTGGTCGTAGGGGAAAGGGGCAAGAAGTACTCCGCCATCAGCCCAAGCGAGGCGCTGGGTTCACTTGTTGAACAGGAAGAGGGTAGAAGGCAACAGATGATCAAGAAGAAGGGCGCCTTGATATCTGAATGGAACTCATCCCAGCATCCATTCAGTTCGATGGAGACGGCGCCAGAGAGGTTCCAAGTCTTGAGAGACGTGCAGATAGCGCTGGAACGTGGAATCAACTTGGCAATTGAATCCAAGAAGACGTGTAGAGTAGCGCTCCGCATGTCAACCCTGAAAGAGTTCATTTCCTCGGAGATGCTGCAAACCATCGAGTCTTCGGGGGTACTAGACAGGGTATCGCAGAAGAGTGGAGTGCATTTCCGCGTGCTGCTTATTTCGCCGACAGATGACGTTATTGGCTTAAGAGAGGTTTTCGAGAAGGTCGAACTTTCCGTCAACGCAGAAGTCAGGTGGACAACGTCTCCAATGCTTGAATTCTTCCCAGATGCGGTCATCAAAGACGATGACGAACTGTTAATACATACTCCTCCAGTCAGCAAAATGGAGAACGGGGTTGCAAAGGAAAGAGGCTCGAAAGCAGTTGTAACTAATGTCGCAGCGATGATCGCATCTTTCATCGCCATGTTTGACCAACACTGGGCCAACGCAGAAGACTTGCGTCTCTGAGATTAGGGGTGTAGACCTTTGGATTGCTATTGAGGAGGGAACTTTGATATGGAAGCAGAAGACTTGGAGAAGGAGCTGGAATACTACGGCTTGTCTAAGAAGGAGTCAATGATTTATCTGTACCTCCTCATAGGCGGGTCAAAGGAGGTCTCTGAGATATCACACGGACTGTCAATAAACAAAGCTGATATCTACAAATACCTTAAGGAGCTTGAGGGAAAAGGAATATGCAAGGAGATACTCATCCACCCCTCAAAATTCGAGGCATCTCCCTTGGAAGAAGCCCTGAGCTCCTTGATAACGAAGCAGGGCCAAAAAGTGGAATCCCTATCTAGGACCAAGGATGAGATTGTGTCTGCTGTGGGCGTAATCTTCCCGCCGACCTCTGAACCGAAATTCCAGATCCTGCAGGGAAGAGAGCCGACAACCAACAAAATCAGGCGAATCAGAAGGAGCTCCATTGACGCGATGATCTATGTGCGTGAAAGAACGTTGATGTTTCTCCATATGCTGGGCTTGCTAGATGTGTCACACGTTTCTGAGGGGCTGTCAATTAGAATCTTGTCAAAGTTGACGCCCAAGACAATGGAGATAGTGAAAGAGTATAAGCACTGCAAGTTCAGGAATATTCGTGAAGAAGCGGACTCTAACCTGCCTGAATTTGCCGTCTTCGACAAGAAGGAGGTTCTCGTGGCGCTTTCCGTAAGCGACAGAAGCGCCATAATCGATAAGGATGAACTGGCAATGTGGACAGACAGCGAAGCGCCAGTTTCGCTGGTTGTAGCTCTGTTTGAGAAGATGTGGACCGACGCCGAGGAACCAAAGTAACTGAAGCAAGCCAAGTCACAGGCAGACGATGGTCCCCGTATCCTTCGCCTATCCTTCGGGCTTGATTTCTGAAGATTGACTGTCAAATCTCCATTTCGGCCCTTTCGACGTATCTTCGACCATTATTCCCATATTCTTCAGCTGGTCTCTTATCTCGTCAGCCTTTCCCCAATTTCCATTCTTTCTGGCCTCTTCTCTCTCCTTGATTAGGTTGGCGGCTCGCTCCGATAGTCCTTCCACCTTTTCCGTGGTTCCGCCACTGATTTTGGACAGTCCGATAATCGCGGCAAGCTTCCTGATTTCCTCAATTATGTTCTCCAGCGATTCTCTTCTAGCATTGGAAGATAGAGCCTTGTTTCCGAGCTTAGCAAGATCCTGCAAGGCGACAATAGCTTGAGGGGTATTGAAGTCGTTATCCATTGCTTCGAGGAACTTGGTCTCGATTAGGGAAACCTGACCTCTGTAGTCTTGGCCCGTTTCAGGCTCGTCTTCTGCGGCGCTCTTTATTTGCCTCTCGAGTTCGACCACGGTATTCCTGAGCCTAGCTAGATTCTTTTCTGCTTGCTCAAGAACCTCTTCGCTGAAATCGATTGGGCTGCTGTAGTGAGTTGAGACAACGAACAATCTGAAAACGTCTGGATCCCATTCCTCTAGAAGATCCCTGATTGTGATGAAGTTGCCCAGCGACTTCGACATCTTTTCTCCAGCCACGTTGAGGAAACCGGTGTGCAGCCAGTATTTCACGAAGGGCGCCTTTCCAGTTGCGGCCTCGGACTGGGCAATCTCATTCTCGTGATGCGGGAAGACCAGATCCTTCGCGCCGCCATGAATGTCGAGCCTCTCCCCAAGGTACTTCATCGACATGGCTGAGCACTCGATATGCCACCCGGGGCGACCTGGTCCCCAGGGGCTGTCGAAGGACGGTTCTCCTTCCTTTGCTCTCTTCCAGAGGGCAAAATCAGCAGGATCCTTTTTCCTTTCATCCACCTCGACGCGCGCCCCAGCCAAGATCTGCTTAGGAGACTGATGAGAAAGAGCCCCATACTTCGGGAACTTTCTCACAGAGAAATACACGTCGCCATCGACCGCGTAGGCGTATCCCCGCCTTATGAGTCTAGCCACTAACCTCACTATGTCTTCCATGTGTTCGGTTACACGCGGATAGACGTTGGCTCTCTCAATTCCAAGTGCATCAAGATCCTTGGAAGCTTCTGCTGCGAGTCTGGACGCTAGCTTCATAGGGTCGACCCCCTGTTGCTTAGCCTTCGCAATGATCTTATCCTCAACATCGGTAATATTCTGAACATGAATGACCTCGAAGCCCCTGAACTTCAGATAACGCTTGATCACATCAAAAGCGATGTATGTTCTGGCATGACCAATATGGGCATAGTCTTGAGGCGTTAAGCCGCAGACATACATTTTCACTTTGTTGCCTTCGATTGGCTTGAACTCTTCCAGCTTCTCTGTCAAGTTGTTATAGACTTTAAGAACCAAGTTTGAATCGCACTCCTGGCGCCGCCAATGACGAACAGTGCTGTGCCTAGCCCTCGCTGGAGTTGAGAATATCCGCCTATTCTTTAATGAATCTTTGGGCACCTCATAGTGCTGGACTGGACATCAGAATGCTGGATCTGCCAAGGGTCAAGAAATCTATGCTCGACACCGTGCGAGAGTGAACTCCACCAGCAACAAAGTGGAGGGGAGTAGGGGAATCTCACCCAGGAGATAGAAACCCCCGGGGAATCGAACCCCTGTCGCGGACTATCCACGGTGTGGGTACTGCAGGCCTTAGAGTAAGCTTGGCTAGGTCAGCCAGAAGCTCATCGCCCCTAAGCCACTCGGACAACTCCCCACAATTTGCACGTGACTGCAACACTGGTTTTTTCTCTATGACTACCATTGATCAACACACATCCTCATATTATCGTTTTCGGTTCCTCGAAATTCACTTTGATTCTCAGACCGATTGGCGGCAGTCTCCGCTAATGGAAGTGGCTGCTGGTCTTGTTCAGATCACATTGGCAGGAATCGGGAAAGAATTGGAGAATCGTTGGACAAGACTGTCAGTAGAGAAAGGTTAATGTTCTCTGGAAAGCATTTCAGAATCTTGCAACCATATTGTCGGAGGGGAGCAAATGGGTAAGCATTATGCAACATGCCCAAGCTGTGGGTTCAAGGTGCACATAAGCTATTATTCAAAATCGATGAGCGAAGGAATGATTCCATCTGGGAAATGCGAGAAATGTGGGAAAAGGATCTACACTACGGTTTTTTGGGAGGAAGAAGACTAGCAGGCTGAAGCAGGCAGAGAATTGGCCAACGCTTCTCATTCTTTCTTAACTTGGTAGCCTGCTTTTCTCCATGCCATCATCCCACCTAGTACGTTTGTGACATTTTCGTATCCATTCATCTTCAGTACGCTACTAGCGACGCTAGTCTTGAAGCCAGAGTCACATACGATGCAGATCTGCCTGTTTTTCGGTATGTCATTTAGTCTCTCCTTTGTATAGCCAACGTATACGTGATGAGCTCCCTCGATGTAGCCATCTTCTTCCCAGCTAGCATCATCTCTGACGTCAAGAAGGTAGAGAGACTTATCGTCAATCCTTGCCTTGAGATCGTGGGCTGTCCACTCTCTGGTCGTATCCACCTTCTCAGCGCTCTTGTACCAGGTTGGGAAGCTCTTGGCAAGATAGCCAACGATGTTGTCATAACCAAGTCTGACAAGGTACCTGACAATCTCATCCAGGTTCTGATCGCTTTCCCTTATCAGGATAATTGGCTTATCGTAGCTCAAGACCCATCCAGCGAAAACGGGCAGACCGTCTTTCCATATGTTTATGCTGCCCGGAATGTGTCCGCCTGCGTAGCTTGTGGGCATCCTTGTGTCAAGGATCTGTGCCCCGCGTTTCATTTGCTCCTTGAATTCCTTCACCGCGAGGGCTCTTGGATATGGCAGTCCTCGGAGAAGAGGCGCCCCGTCTTTGTTGTACTTCTCCATTCTTGTGAAGTAGGGAGGTCTATCCAGTTTTTCCCTCATCTTGTACTCGATGAAGTCTGTCTTAGCACTCTTCTTCAGAACACGGTTGTTCTTCTTCTCGAAGCCTATAGTCGTGAACTCAAGATTCGCGATATCCCGGCCGCAAACGGAGCCAGCACCATGCGCTGGACAAACTATGACTTCGTCGCCCAGTTGGAGGATCTTGTCGAATAGACTGTCATACATGGCTCCAGAGAGCCTCCTTCTGTCTTTCTCCCCATAGAGATCTGTTCTGCCCACTTCTCCTGCAAAAAGTGTGTCACCCGTAAAAACCATGTGTGGATCTCCTGACACTTCCTTGTCCTTCAATGTGATGGAGATGCTTTCATCCGTATGTCCAGGTGTTTCATGGATCTCCAGCTCAAGAGTGCCGACATTGAACTTGTCTCCTTCCTGGACTTTCATGCCATACGAGAAATCTCTCTTTGCCCCGTGATATATATCCGCCCCGACCCTGCTTGACAGCTCCACTGACCCTACTACAAAGTCCTCGTTCAGATGCGTTTCGAATATGCGTGTGATATTGACTTCTTGTTTCTTGGCTATTTGGAGGTAGATGCTGCAATCTCTGCGGGGATCTATTACAGTAGCTTCTAGACCAGATCCAATGAAATAGGAATTATGGGCAATTCCTTCAGATTTCACTTTCTCGAAGATCACTTCAGAATCCTCTCCTCATCTTTCTCACTCAGAATTGGCTTTTGCCGGTCAAAGTTGGGTTATCCCGGTAGGATGTCCATTCGGTGAAGGAACCCTCGAAGATCCTCACCTTGGGATACCCGAAGTACCATTTAAGCAGGAAGAATGGAACCGTTGCATGGCGTCCAGTTCCACAAGATAGTATGACGCTCTTGTCTGGGCTTGCACCATGCCTTTCGAAAAGGGTTTTTAGCTCGCTGTCGGACCGCAGTAACCTGCTGTTCTTCTCATCTACCAGTTCAGTCCAGGGTAGGTTGACCGCGCCGGGAATGTGACCAAGCCTGATCCACGGACCTTCTCCTTCATAGTACTTGGAAGGGCGCGTGTCTAGATGCAGCACGCCTCCCTGATCCTTTATTCTCTTGAATTCTTCGTACTCAACAAAGAGATCATGGTTGACCTTACCCTTGAATCTGGATTCCTTGATTCTGGGGAAGATCTTTGTGAGTTTCCTGCCTTCCTCTTTCCACTTGTCTATACCTCCATCGAGGACATAGATCTTGTCATGGCCAAAACGCGCCAGCGTGTAGGCAACCATGAACTGCTCCGCGCCGTCTCCTTGGACTTTGAAGGCTCCTGTTCCAGTATAGACGACAATAGGGAGATCGGCCTTGACCCCGATGTTCCTAAGGATGCTTTGGATACTTTCGAGTGATATATAGCGCGCGGGGAGTCCGCCAAGTGAAGCCCTGAGTATCCTCTCACTCAGGTACGACGCACCGGGAATATGCTGCTGGACGTAGTCATACAAATCGGGTTGTGCATCCACGATCATTAATCCGTCGTCATCCAAGTGTTCATCTAGCCAACTAGTCGAAACCAGCTTCACGCTAGCCTTGCCAGACGGGCACGGATAGATTCTCTCTGTAATGGCGTCCCACGCTCCCTCATTGATTGAAATCGCCATGGATATGGTACAATAGTCTTTGTTTATGGCTTCCTTAACATGTCTACAAGCATTTTGATGTAGACTAAGTTATATATTCATTTTTGGAAGTAGGTTTGCTCAGCTAGTTATGCATGGAGGTTAGAGTGCATTGGCGAGTATTTTTCGAAATATGATGGAGTCGATGTCGGGCGAGACAAACAAATTCCTGCTGATCGGTGAACAAGCTCCCAGCTTTGAAGCGCAGACAACGTTGGGGAAAGTCAAGTTTCCGGACGACTACAGAGGCAAGTGGATTGTTCTATTCTCTCATCCCGCTGATTTCACACCAGTCTGTACAACCGAATTCGTAGCATTCCAGAAGAGGTTCGAGCAGTTCGAGGAACTAAATGCCCAATTGATTGGGCTAAGCATCGACCAGATTTTTGCCCACATAAAGTGGGTTCAATGGATCAAGGAGAACCTTGAAACAGAAATCAAGTTCCCGGTAATCGCAGACGACAGAGGCAAGATCGCCGAAATGTTCGGAATGATACATCCTGCAAAGGCAACCAACACGGTCAGGGCAGTATTCATCATAGACCCCCAAGGCATCGTTAGACTGATTATCTACTATCCACAAGAAGTCGGGCGCAACTTCGACGAGATACTCAGAGTCCTGAGGGCACTGCAGACAGTTGATGAAAACAAAGTCTCCACGCCCGCGAACTGGCCAAACAACGAACTGATTGGCGACGAAGTCATAATTCCCCCACCAAAGGATGTCGCGTCTGCCGAGAAGAGAAAGGATGAATACGAGTGCTACGATTGGTGGTTCTGTCACAAGAAGCTGTAGGCCGGTTGCCTAGAATTCGCAGAAACAGACCGCTAAGCTCAAAGCCCTCGTTTCTCTACGGAGCATGTGGCGCGTGCGGCCCTCCCTCCTTTTATTTCTTTATTCTGTATAGTATCTGGGGTGGTTGAATGCTTGGTTTCGATTCTCACTTTGCAGTGAAGATGCCGGGTCTAAGGGTCACTGCTCTGAAGGTAGCTGTTGAGAAGGTAGAAGACAGAAATGTAGGACTCGAGGAGCTGAAGATAGCTGTTGCCGAAGAAGTGAGATCCAAGTACTCACTGGAATCGGTCAAGGACGTCAAGGTATTCAGGTTCTATAGAGACTTCTTTTGGAGGTTGGGAATAGATCCCACCAAAGTAAGACCAGCATCAGAGGCTCTGATTAGAAGGATCCTTCAGGGTGGATCGATCCCAACGATAAACACTGCCGTCGACGCCATCAATATATCATCCATCCAGACTGAGATAGTGGTCGACGCTTTTGATGTGGCGAAGATTAGCGGCGAGGCGAAGATCAGGTTCGCATCTAGAGGCGATAGGTTTCTTGGAATTGGAATGGCGCGCGAACTGACAATGACTGGCGGAGAGATAGTGATTTCGGACGACCTTGGCCCAATTGCCATCTACCCTCATAGAGACTCAGTGAGAACTGGAGTGTCTCTGCAAACCAAGGCGATGCTTACAGTGATGTGCGGCGTGCCTGGAATAGGGGAGGAGATGCTAGCTGATGCAGCAAAGGTCGTCTCCAGGATGGTGACAAGGTTCTGCGAAGGTATGAACATTGGTCAGTCGATGTCCCTTCCAAAATAGGTCAGTTTCCGCTAATTCAACCCCCATATGTCGATTCTTTAGTCAGCAGCTAGGAAAACGTTACAAACGCGGGCCAGAAAGCCCACGCCCTTCAGGGGTGGGGTGAATGGCGGGTTCAAATACGGGAAGATGTACCCGTCCGAGCATAGGTACGGTGCGTGCCGAATCTACGCCTGTGGAGATCGAAGCCGCTACCCCGGCGTCCTTGGAATACCTTAACGGCATTCCACACGCCAAGGCAAGCTTGGTCCATGAACCAGGAAGCCAACACCCCCTTCAAGGGGTTGGCAGCTCACATCCTGATACGGCGAGTTGACAAGCAAAACAAGGGATTGCTTTTGAAGGTCCTGATTGTAGTTGCTCTGGTAGTCTTTGTTGCACTTGGGGTATGGGGAATGACGCTTCCAGCAGATGCTTCGATCTTCACGCTGGTCTACGCGCTGTGCGGTTTGCCCTACCTCCTGCTTTTGGTCTACGTTCCCTACAGGTATAGAAAAGGAATTTATGCGCTAGGCGAGACAGGAAGGAAGAAGTAGATTCATGCTGTGGTAGCAGTGCCGACAGGATTCCGCTTTCCTCCTTTTTCTTATATAGCCATCCCTAGTTGAACCACATCATGCTGCACATGAACCGCATTTTCTCGGAAAGGCAGGGCTTCCGAATCCAAACTTCCGTTATGGAAAGGCTTTTATTTGATCATCTGATTATCTAATGCGATACTGCTCTGGGCGGGAGCAGCTTGCGCCTTCTCCTGCTCAGATTAGTAGCGTCAAAGCTGAACATACACCAGTTAAATTACCTTGAAGAATACGTCTGCATACGTCTATCAGGAGACGGGTACGTCTCCTGCATGCAAGGCCGTGGTCGCCTAGTGTGGAGGAAGCAAGCATGTCAGATAATTATCTAGTTGAGGCGCGAGGACTTAATAAGAAATACAGGATGGGAAAAACCGAGGTTAACGCACTCAGAGGCGTTGACATAAAGGTGTCTCCTGGCGAGTTCGTGGCAGTTATGGGCGTCTCTGGGAGCGGTAAATCAACCTTGCTGCACCTCTTGGGGGGGCTCGACCGCCCCAGCACGGGCTCCATAAGGATCGATGGCGTGGACCTGTCAACTCTTAAGGACAGCCAGCTAGCGGATATTAGGTCAAGGAAAATCGGTTTCGTCTTCCAGTTCTTCAATCTGCTGACAAGGTTGACTGCATTGAGAAATGTCCGGCTTCCGGCAGAAATCGCAGGCGCTTCAGCCAAACAGGCTGAGAAACAGGCGTTGGAGATGCTGAAACTTGTTGGACTTGGCGACAGGGCGAACCATCGCCCAACTGAGATGAGCGGTGGTGAGCAGCAACGCGTCGCCATAGCTCGCGCGCTCATAAACAAGCCAAAAATCATCCTGGCAGACGAGCCAACGGGAAATCTTGATACGAAGACAGGTCTGGAAATACTGAAGTTACTAAAGCGAATAAACAAGGAAAACGGGCAAGCGCTAGTCGTCGTGTCGCACGATCTGCGCGTAGGCGAACTCGCGGACAGGACAATCCACTTGCAGGATGGGCGTATCGTAAGCGAAAAAGCAGCCACGTAGAGTTGCACCGAACAAGTGCGAGAAGCATAGGAAAGTGTTGAGCTATGAGAAAGAGAAGCATAGTATCAATGGGTTTTAGTGCGCTTTCACAAAGAAAAATGAGGACCAGCCTCACCACACTCGGAATAGTCGTCGGGATCATGACCATAGTGGCGATATCATCCTTAAGTGGAGGTTTTCAAACACAAATTACGAACATGCTTACGAGTGGATTTGAGGCCGACGTCGTCACCGTCAGCTCAGGTGGACTCTTCGGTGGAGGAGTCACGCTTCAGCGACAGGATGTCAACAACATAGGCAATTTCACAGACGTGACTGTAGCGACCGGGATGGCGCAGAAACTAGTGACGATCTTTCATGGTGGCAGAAATGTTAATACCACCCTGTGCGGGGTCGACTTTGCCGCCTTCCTCAAGGTCTATCCGGACAAGCTAACCTTCGCCAATGGCTCATTGCCAGATCCGGTACGCAACAACACACTGATCCTTGGCTACAGTGACGACCCAATTGCACAAGTGGGTCAAAACGTAACAGTTCAGTTTGTCATAGGTGGCTTCCTCAAGCCAAAGAACGCCACTTTCCAAGTAGAAGGAATATTCGTGAAGGTTGGTTTCGCCGGAACAACAATAATCGATCGTGGAGCATTCATACCCCTGGATACTCTGCAGAGCATCTTCAGAGAATTCAATGTAACCCAGAATATTGACACCATCCTCGTGAAAGTGGACAGCGCAAACAAAGCTGAGCAAGTAGGGGACAGGATCAAGACGTACTTCAGCGGACAAGCCAGCGTAATCGTTGCCACGAGCTTCATCAAGTCACTGCAATCGATCCTCAGCATTGTCACAGTCTTTCTACTTGCCATTGGTTCCATAGCACTCATAGTTGCAGGAATAAGCATCATGAACATAACGATGGTCTCAGTTATGGAGCGAACGCGAGAAATAGGCATTCTCAAAGCGCTTGGCGCAAGAAACAGGACGGTGCTCGCCCAGTTTCTCACCGAAGCAGCGTTGATAGGTTTAATGGGTGGCCTCATCGGGATCCCGTTGGGACTGGGAGTAGCCGTGGTGTTGGGAAGAGTTATGCCTGCGATGTTTTCTTCTGGGTCCTTCAGCGGATTCGGTGGAGGCGGTGGCGGAGGATTTGCGAGCTTTGGGCAGGATCTCCAACTAAACCCCGTCATTGATCCAGTTAGCATAACAACGGCGGTCCTCTTCGCCCTGGCGATAACAGTGATCTTTGCCATCTACCCAGCTCGAAAAGCCTCGAAACTTGATCCCGTGACAGCTCTCAGATACGAGTAGTGAGGACCCCCCCAACCTCTTTCTATTTTCTGGAGGTTAGCGCATGTACTCCTCACCCTTCAGCTGATGCGAGATGTAGGTGATCACGTCGCTCGGAGTGATGCTCACTTTCAGTTTTCTTCCTAGCTCAAACGCTCTAAGGAATCTTGGTGCGCAGAGTCTCCTGAACCTCTCTACCGTCAGCGGATTCTCTCTGAGTTTTTCCCTATCTTCCTCTGTTAGGTCACAGGTTTCCTGCAGTGCGTACCTTCGAGATATCTCAATGGACATTCCTTCTCTGTGATCCTTTGAGAGTCTGCTAGTGAATTCGCTCAGCTTCCCCATATTCGCAGCGTTTTCCCACTGATCTAGAAGTTCCGAGATTACTAGTCTCAAAGCTTCGAAGACGGGCGTCAGACCTATCCCCTTCTCGATTAGGCTACACACCATTGGATTTAGCGTAAAAGAGGCATCCGCCTGGTAGCTGGATGGCGCCCGCCTTCTTTTCTCTACCTCGGATCCTGGCTTTCCAAGTCTCGCCAAGATCTCCCTGAGAACCTCAAGGTACTCCTCTTCAGTTACCGCAACCATGATATTATGTAGAACCTGAATTGTCGCTGTCACATCAGTCTTAGATTCGTCTAGGAATTCGCTCATCTCATCAATACTGACGAAGCCGTCAACCAGCGCTGCATCATAGATCAAGTGAGATATTGTTAGGAAGAGGCCCTTACCCTTCATCTCTCAAGGTTCCCCTCCGAAGTCTTGCAGCTGAAGAAGAGACAGGATAATGTTCCAAGCCGTCCATCCAAGTCTGAATCGCCATGCAGTATGATCTTGTAAGTTGCTCAAGGTTATAAGCCTGACTAGACAGCGAAGCAGCCCGCTCAGAATTCTGTCGCTTAAGGTGACGGAGAGCAAAGGCAAGAAGGGAATAGCGCAGCGATGCACAGGAACTCTCGGACTCACTTTGCCTTCTTCTTGCTGGATATGGGCTCGTACTTTCCACGAATTACCATACCTGTAACCAGCATCAATATTCCGGTGCAAGCAAAAAGCGTAATGGCTGAGTAGTTAAAGCCGAGGCCAAGACCTGAGGGAGGAGGGAAGTAGATGTAGTTGAAGCCGATTCTGGCTGCCGCCATAAGAGCACCGAACACCAGTGAGAGCAAGACGAATCTGGCGACTGTTTCCTTGGGCTTATCCTTTTCCTCTATTTCAAAAGCTCTCATTAACCCTACCTTGACGAGCCCCACAAGGAAGACAAAGGACATCAGGAAGATTGTGCCGATATCGTAGACCAGGGGCTGCATTTCCGGGATGAAGTAACCCAGTATTAGTATCTGGCCAAGAGTATACAGGTATGCCAGAATGTTGCCGAAGGCAAGGTCGACTGGGTGAATGTAACCGACTTTCTCTCTCTTGAAAGTGTCTACAAAAGCGAAAGCTAGAACCAGTGCAAGTGGGGCAAGGCTTGCATAGAATAGACGGACGTCCTTCAGCAGGATTGACAGAGCGAGAAGTGTGCCGCCTACACCTTCTGCCAATTCCCCAAACATTATCAATCGCATCTGCTGAGCACCCGCTTCTTCTCCTAGTCGGAATTGTATAGATAGTCCTTCTGATAACTTAAAAGATTTACGTCAACCATGCCGCTATCGTAGCAAAGTATTAAGGTGCATGCATCCCCTATTGGAGTCCTTAAGCAGCATTCGATAGCTATGTAATGGGGGAGCCTAGGCAAGGCATCATCTTCAGCTGCCCTCACCACGTACATGATTACTGTCATCACTGCATCACTAGATTGGTGAAGTTACCATGTCGCTGTTTATCGGCTCAAACATAGAAGATCCCTCGAGCAAAGTGGAGTTGCCACTAAGCATATTCGAGCGTCATATGGGCATCTTTGGAAGTTCAGGCAGCGGAAAGACGGTTCTAGCCAAAGTCATAATCGAAGAGGCATCCAGGCTAGGCATACCTGTCATAGCCGTGGATCCACAGGGCGACATTTCAAGCCTCGCCAAACTCGAAGAGCCGAGGATTCTCGAGAAACACGGGTTGCCAATCGACATGGCTAGAGACTACAAGAACAAGGTTCGCGTAAACATTTTCACGCCAGGCAGCTCTAAGGGGAGAAAAATAGGACTAGACCCACTTAAGTTCCCTCAGAAAGATGCTGGGGTGGACAGCGAGGATATAGTCCACCTTCTCGACAACAGCGTTAGAACACTCGTCAAGGTGCTCGTACGGCTCGGGGGTTTGAAATCTACACACGAGGCAAACGCCTTTGCCTGTGTCTACAGCATAGTAAAAGCCTATTGGGACAAGGGGGTTGAAGTCAAGGGGTTCAACCATCTAGCGGATCTTGTCACAGAAGACCCCATGAAACTGGTGCCAGACATCGACCGGTACATGGCTCTGCCGGAGCGTAGAAATCTGGCTAAGGCACTGCTCTCCCTAACCGTTGGCGCCCACCAGCTGATATTCACCGCAGACGAGAAACTTGACATCGACAAGCTCATCCAGAGGTTTGAAAATCGAACTCCGATCAACATCCTGTTTCTGAAGACCTTGCCCACCGAAGAGGAGAAAATGTTCTTTCTCACTATATTCATTACCAGACTCTACGAATGGATGATTAGTCAAGGCTCAACAAGTAAACCTAGGCTTATCTTCTTCATTGACGAGATCGCCCCATTCATCCCCGCAGGTGTAGTTAAACCGGCCCCAAAGGATTCACTTCTACTTGTTCTACGGCAAGCAAGGAAATATGGCGTAATATGCATAGCTTGCAGTCAATCCCCAAAGGACGTTGACTACAAGGCGTTTGAGCAGATGGGCACATATGCCATCGGCCGCCTGACGACGAAACAGTCAATGGACTCCATAGAGAGAATCGTGTCTGCGGGAATGGGAGAAGCAGAAACCAATAAGATATTCACGATTCTCCCCAGGCTCGATCGGGGAGAATTCCTCTTGATTTCCCCCGAGTACAAGCAGGGCGGAGCCATGCTCAGAACAAGGTGGCTACTGACGAAGCATGAAACCTTGACTGAAGACGACATCAAGAAACTCAAGGAGAAGCTTGCGAGTACAGGACTGATAGGTATCGACAAAAATGACGAGATTCTTGGCGGGGCCAAACCGGTTGAAGAAGGGACGCCCACGAAGGAGAAGGTCGCCGAAGCCAAGAACCTAGAGACGGAAGAAGGCAGGGCTTCCAAGAGGGAAGCGGTTCCAGAGCAGAAGAAACCTGAGACTTCCGAGGACGTCCTGAATGCCCTGATAGCCCGGCTTGAGAAAATTGCCAGGACTAAGTTTGGCTTAGACTTCATTAGAGAACTCGTAAGCAGTAAGAAGCTGGACTTCGAGCTAGCGTACCAGCAATACTACGGCGAAACTCTGCACGCAATGGAAACCGGCTTGGGAGAGAAACAAGAGGAAGATGGAAAACAATACTTGGTATACGACTTCAAGGCGCTACTGGACAACGTGATCAAAGAAACAAACGCCCCACCGATCGAAATAGACCCGGAGGAGATCCAAGGTAGATTCGAGCGAATAGTCCTGACCTCAGAGAGAAGCAGCGTCATAGAGCGCGCAATACGCGGAAAACCATTCTTGAGGTACAAGCATTAACAGGACCTGACTAGGCAGGGGGATTGACTGCTGACGGAGTCTCGATGTCGCTTAAACAAGTGATATATATGCCCTGCGCGAAGGTCTATCCAGATCGATGTGGAGGGTTGCCAGTGAATTGACGATGACCTTGACTTTGTTCGAAGCCACAAGAGGCAAGGTATACTTGGCTTTGCTGGTAATTGCGGGGCTTTGCCTAATAATCGCCCCCATCTTCGCCTGGTTAACCTACGACTTGCACATTAGCCAAGGCGCAGTTCAATCAGGAGTCTCAGTCTACGTGACGGGATTTGGCTCGATGTTTTCCGCCCCAGCGGTCAGCGGAGTCTCATTCTCTTTTCCAGCGCTACAGGGGTGGTGGTATGGGATATTAGCTCTCGTGATAGGTGTGGCCGCCCTCCTCGTGTCGCCCGTTGCGTTTCGTAGACCCGAAGTTGGCGGCCTCATAGGCTTCTTACTGAGCTTCGTGAACATGCCACCTCTACTGTTCTTCTTGGGCCGCTCTCAGGAACTCAGCTCCATCGTGGTAGCGTTCATAACAGCACTTCAAACCGGCGGGTATACATTCCTGAGCGTAACCTCCTACTATGCCTTAGGCTTCATAATTGGTATCATCGGGACTGCTCTGCTTCCACTCTCTAGCATCCTCATCCTATCAAACGCCACAAAACTGAGGATGTCTAAGGAAGATGCGGAGAAGAAGAAGCAAAGGAAAGAGGAGGAGCTGAACCCGCATGTCGATAAGTAGCCGAAGCTTGCAGGACGCGTGCAGAGATCTTAGCATCGAAGTCTCGGCAGGCAGAAGAGCACCAAAATGAGAGTTGCATTTCCAAAATTGACAATGCCCCAGGGTAGGATACTAACTTTGCAGGCAAAAGCATCATACGGGAATATCCATCTACAGCAATTCCCCACAACAAAAAAGGAAAAAAAGGGTTTAGAAATCGGTTACCGTCTTGTCGTCCACCTACATTCCAATGTAGAGAAGCAGACCGCCGATAATTGCCAGGATGCTTCCGATGAAGTAGAAGTCAGCACCGATCACTAAGTTCAGTATTCCAAGTATCAAGACGATAATGCCCATCATCTTGCCCTTTCCAGCATATCCCAAATAGCCAAGAAGTATAACTAAGATTCCAAAGATGATCCCAAGAATACCGTAGATCATAACGCTGAAAATGCCAAAGTAGATTCCAATTGCTGCGCCCATGACTATTAGGAGCAAGCCGGCGATCAACATGATGATACCGCCGATGAGACTCAGAAGCATTCCATAAGTTGGTTTCTTTGCCATGTTTTCTCACTTTCCCATATTCGATTTCAAGGTCATGGCGAACGCTTCGCCCCGACCTTGACTCGGGGCACATATTAGTCGAGGCAGCTATATAAGTATGATTGCTGGTGAAAAGACACAGCTGCCCTGTGGTGGGACATGATCTGGAATTCACCATAATCTTGCTGTGGGATTTCTGTTTCGAGGCTTTCAATAAGCACGATCCGCAACGCTCAAGGACATTCGGTAAGGAAATCACAGCAAACGCAATGTGCCATAGGTGGGTTGAAGTCGAACTCTCCAATTGGCGCAACATAAAAGTGAGCTTTCTGCAATCTCACCGAGTTCGGAATCCAATTAGCGATGAGATTCCTCTACTTCTTCTCCTCGCCGAAAACGCTCCAGAAGAGCCCAAGCAGGACACCGAAAACTAGTACCTGGAAGACGAATTCGAGGGCAAAGTAGGCTACGCCCTCGGCATAGCTTAGGTACCCGTAACCGAGTGCCACGCTAAATACCAGCCAGAATACAAGCCCCATCACTATTCCTTTGGGTATTGAAGATTCCGTGGGCAGATTATCATAGAGATCAGCGTACCCCAAACCCCATAACATTCCACCGGTCACGCCGACGATGATAACGTTCGCCTGGTCGATTAACCCCAATGCCTCGCCCAGTTTCCCGAGCAGAGTTGTTCCGAAGGCAATCAGAGTGAACCCGAAGACCACGGCATAGACTGTTCCTGCAAGAATGCCCGCCTTGATCCCAAGAACATAGTCGGCCAATGCTTATTTCCTCCCTACTTTTCGCGTTGCTCAGGGATTCCTGTCAGCTTCAGACCGGGATTATTGCCTGGCCCTGATGGGGATCCCGTCGGGACCGGGTTAAGTGAATAACTCTTGAGCTAGTTGTCCGTTCTTGATAATCAGTCTTCCATCGATTCTGAGCGCAGCCTTGCTCAGAGTCCCTGTAGCGCCGTATGATGACTTATTCTTTCCACCGATCGCCTCATTGTCGCCGATGCCTATTGTAATGGCTCCTTCAACGATGTTATTCATCATGAAGCCGTACGCTGCTTTCGGGTTTATTCCTATTCCGAGCGTCGCTATTCTGTCCTTGTCTCCTGAGGCTTTGTCAATTGCCTTCGTGAGGTACTCGATGTTCTTTTTTCCTTTCATTGATGCTAGTTTTCCATCTTTGAAGTCCCACTCCATGCCTTCGATGTTGACCCCAAACTGTTGGAGTTGGAGGTCAAAGACAGCCTTTCCGTTGGCGCTCGTTTCAACTATCGTCGTCCCAACATACCCAGCGGGTAGCTGTGCATCGAGATCGTTGTGGGCAATATCATCCTTGTCAATTATGCCATCGTCAATGCTGACTCGTCTCCCGCCTAACTCGAAGGTTAGACTTGTTCCGCTTGCGTCGACGATTTCAGCCGTGCCTGCTTTGTCAAGGGCGCCAGCGATTTGACGGCCCACCTTGTACAGCTTCTTCAGATCCGCGGCCATTGAGTCGTCCATTACCTTCTTCCATTTCCCATAGTTCAGACCGTAGTTCTTGGCTCTTTGAGGAGTGACCATTGCCAACCCCAAACCAAGATTTCTTATTTTTCTCTCTTGTGCCCTTGGGAAATGTGCTTTTCTCTCCCCTTCAAACCACGCCGTGAACTTGGATGGAGGTATCTTCTTCAGCCGGTCGGGGTTTTCTGCTGCGAATAGGTTGACTCCTGCGGTTATTGTTTCGGTGAACGCTTGGCAGATTTTCGAAGGCTCCCTTAAGCTGTCCTCGGAGAGCTTTTCGAGTAGCCCGTAGTAGTACTCGTCAGTCCAAAGATTAAGGAGAACGTCAGCCCCTTCCTTAAAGCACTCAACAGCAACCGCATTCGCGACATCGATCGTGTGACTCCATGTGGAAATATTCACCACGTCACTTGAACGAATATTCAGGGCATCCTTAACTACTATCTTAGCTAAATCCTCATACAATCTTTCCTCACCCTCGAACGCAAAGAAGCATTCCAAATTACTTATAGGTTTTCCTTGACGCCAATCATGACTGCATGGATGATCAGGAAGTCATAGCAACCATACAACTTGCGGCAAAAGGGCTGGCTGAGTGTTCCTGCGGCATGTTTGATTATCATTCTACCTATTGGCGCCTAGATACCAAGAACCATGAACAAAAAAGGGGGAAATAGGTCTTCCTTGATACAGCCACTATTCCCCGACTTAAGAGTTCTACTTTCCAAGTGCCTGAAGGAGCCCAAAGACGACGAGCAGGATTCCGGCTATCATTTCTAGATAGAGCCCGATTCCAGCAATCAACGATACACTATCATACAGGAAGAAGTATAGGGCCCCACCCAGAACAAGTAGCCCACCGACTAGTACTAGCCATCCGAACATCTTTGTTTTACCTTTCATCGACATGGCAAGAAGCCCGAAGAGTAGTGCTACGATACCACCTACTGGGATTATGAACAGCGCGGGAAATCCTCCCAAAGTCGCATAATCGTAACCGCTAACGTTAAAGAACAAGACGGTTACGAATGGCAGGAAGAAGCCGAGTGCTGCGACGGCGCCCATGATTACGTTTAGGATGGGTATCCAAGTCATGCCTGCTTTCTTCGACATTTTTCTTTTCACCCTCACCATACTAATCTATCTGTATGTCCGCCATTTTCCATTATAGCCGGGGCGCCAGATATATAGATTTCCGTTTCCAAGTCTTCTGGACACTTCAACGCCTAGACCCCAAAACCAACCCGCTTGCGCCATGATGTGACCGAAACGCGCTCCCAGCTAACTATATATCCGATCGAATCAATAGTAAAGATCGTACTTAACTGCAAGTTGCACGGGGGGTTCAACGAGGGGTGCGAGCCGAAGGCAAGCATCAAGACAGTAAGCAAGCTGAGTTGATGGAACTCAGGGACGCAATAAGGAAACTGGTCGGGCTCACCAGAAAGATGCGCAATATGGCTATGAAAAGAAGATCTCCTGACCCCACCTTGGTAACGCGGGGTTCAGGCGAGGAAGATGTCGAGAGCAAGGTGCGACATTTCACCGAGGCGCTCCTAAACTACCTTAGGCTTAGGAGGGAACTCCGATCAAGTTTCGTGGCTTTTCAAAATAGTCTTGCGAATCTTGAGAGGGCCGAGACTGTTGAAGAGGTCTCGACGCTGATGGGGCTGACGGTTGCAGCCGCCCAGGAGGAATATCGCCGTATCCAGGACCAAATCATCGAGCAGTACGAAAAGACACTCTTCCCAGCTATGCCCGAAATAGAAAGTGTAATCAAGGCCGCCGGAGAAACTAAGAACTTCAGCAAGTGGATGCGCGACATAAGTGGGCAGGACGCCAATTCGGGTGAGGACGACTACACAAGAATGGTTGCTGCAATAAGGGATCGTAACGTCACAAAATTCAACGAGATCTACGAAAAAGTAAAGAAACGCATCGAGACGGAAGAACGGAGATAGAGCTCCAGCGTCTGCATTACGCAGGTAATGACAACCGAGCGCATCGCAGGATGACTCGGACCAATCAAGTGAAAACTTAAATATGAAGATGTCTCTGGCTTCTCCCATACTCCTTTTAGGATGTGATTTCGTTGAGTTTGCGACATCTTTTTGAGCCCATAAAGTTGGGCAACTTGGTCGTCAAAAACAGGATTGTCATGCCCACCATTACGACTGGATTCTCGATAGGTCCCGTCAATGAACAGCTTACTAATTACTTCATTGAGAGGGCTAAGGGTGGGGCAGGGATGATCTTTGTCGGAATCTGCGGAATAGAGAAAGGTTTGAACTACACGATTGACGTCTCGTCAGATGAGACTGTTCCCGGATTGAAGGGATTAGCAAAAGCGATCAGGGCTGAAGGGGTGCGCGCGGGATTGCAGCTTTTCCATCCGGGGCGTTACGAGTTCACTTGGATCACTGGGAGGAAGCCTGTCTCAGCCTCGGACGTCGCTTCAACTTTGGCTGGAACTGAGAAGCCGCGGGCGCTGACGGTGCCTGAGATAGAGAAGATCGAGGACGAGTATGCGCAGGCAGCTCTGAGGACGAAGAATGCAGAGTTCGATGCCGCTGAGTTCATAGGTTCGGCTGGCTACCTGATTAGCCAATTCCTGTCACCTGTTACCAACAAGAGAACTGATGGTTATGGGGGAAGTATGGATAATCGCATGAGGTTTCCTCTCGAGATAGTTGAGAGAACGAAGCAGCTTGTCGGGGAGTCCTATCCGATAGTGTTCAGGTTGAGCGGTGATGAACTGGTTCCAGGTGGAAATGGGCTTGAGCAGACGAAGATCATCGCCCGTAGCCTTGAGGATGCTGGCGTGGTGGGTTTCAACATCACTGCTGGTTGGCATGAGTCGAGAGTACCAATGATAACGATGGATGTGCCACGGGGAGGCTACGTCTATCTGGCTGAGGGGGTCAAGAAGGTCCTCAGCAGCGCGAAGGTTATGGCGAGTAACAGAATCAATGATCCAGTGCTCGCCGATAGGATCATAGGTGAAGGGAAAGCTGACATGGTCTCGATGGGTAGACCACTCATAGCCGACCCTGAACTTCCGAGGAAGGCGATGCAGCGGAGGTTCGACGACATAAGGATGTGCGTTGCATGTAACCAAGGCTGCTTTGATCACATATTTCAGGCTAGCCCGATAACTTGCATGGTAAACCCTATGGTGGGCAAAGAGGGCAAGATCAAGGTCACACCCGCAACAAAGGAGAAGAAGATCGTTGTCGTTGGCGGAGGACCAGCTGGGCTTGAGGCTGCAATGATTGCCGCCCAGAGGGGACACAATGTCTTTCTCTTTGAGCGGGATAGCAAGCTTGGCGGGCAGCTCAACCTGGCTGCGGTCGCGCCTCACAAGGATGAGCTTGGCAACATAGTAAGCTATCTCTCAACCCAAGTGAGGAAGCTCGGAGTAAAGACCATGCTTGGACGAGAGGTGACCATGGGCCTGCTGCAGTCGGAGAATCCAGACGCGATTGTTGTCGCAACGGGGGCGCTGCCCGTAAAACCGATCATCCCTACCGAGAGGGGCCAGACGGTGGTTCAGGCCTGGGATGTCCTCGCGGGGACTGAGCTGAAAGGGAGTAACGTGGTAATCGCTGGAGGCGGAGGAACTGGCTGCTACACTGCCCACTATCTTGCTGACAAGAAAGGGAAGAAAGTCACCGTGGTTGAGATGCTGGATAAAGTCGCCAATGACGTTGGAGTCTCATCAAGGTGGATACTCAGAAAGCAGCTGAACGACTGCGGCGTAAACGTCATCACAGGCGCCAAGCTCCAGAACATAACGAAGAATGCTGTCACTGTCATGAGAGGAGGCAAAGAGGAGTCAGTGAGTGCCGATGCAGTAGTACTAGCACTAGGAGCGACACCAAACAACGCGCTATTCAAACTGGCCAAAGAGAAGTTCAGCGCGATCTACAGTGTGGGCGACTGCGTTAAGCCGAGGAAGGCTCTGGAAGCAATACATGAAGGATTCGATGTCGGCCTCAATGTGTAGAGTTACTGCTATCCTGGCGGGCGATTATCGAAAAGCCGTTCCCCTAATGTCGAACGATGTGTATTCTCCTCTGTACGGTAGCCACTCGACCTTCACGTTTGTGACGTAAGACCCAGATGGGCCTCTGTTGCACCATCCGATCATCTTCTCGACGCTCTCCTTCTCCCCTTCGATCATCGCTTCCACGCGCCCATCGGATAGGTTCCTGACCCAGCCGGTAACACCGAGCCTGCGAGCAGCGCTACAAGCGTTTGCCCTGTAGCCAACTCTTTGGACCTCCCCCTCGACGTAGACGTGTGCAGTGACCTTCAAGTCCGACGCGCCCTCCAACTTGGGTCACTTAGTGCTGCCGATCCGCTCCACTTTCCTGCTCTCTGATCTGTGCAGCTTCTGATAGTTCTTTCTATATAGTCTTTGTGGATTCGTCGTCCCCCTCTATTCATCACAGAGGTCAATCCTTACTGCTGGACCCCTAGTCCCTCAAGTCTCCCTTGAAGACTTCCAGAAAGTGAGGCACTCAGGAAGGCATTAGACTGGGATGAGCCGCATCTCGATACACTCATAATATATGGCACCGGAATTCCATTAGTTGTTGGCTGATAGTGAATTGCTTGGGTCAAGGATTGAGAACCGGCGTATAGACTGAGAGCCTCAGGGTGAAGCAAGGAATGACGGGGGAAACACGCTTCTCAGATCTGTGTGAGGTCATGGAGAAGCTTGAGTCTACAAAGAAGAGAGGCGCGATGGTCTCCGAGGCAGCGGAGCTCCTCAGGCGGCTTCTTCGAGAAGAGCTCATACCGGCCACGCTATTCCTCACGGGAAAAGCCTTTCCGTCATATGATGAGAGAACCTTGGACGTCAGCGGCGCAACACTCTGGCGGGTAGTGCTGAGAGCCGCTCCAGCCAAGCCAGAAGATCTGGGAAAGGCTTTCGAAGAGAGCGGTGACTTTGGGGACGCCGTGAAGAGTGTTCTGTCAAGACATGCGGATGCTGGAAAGCAGGGTACGTTGCTCTTTCGCCCTCCGCTGTCCATTCTTGAAGTCAAGAGGCAGCTAGACGAACTTGCTGCGGTCTCAGGTGAAGGCTCCAGGAAAAGAAAAGAACGGGTTATTGAGGGGTTACTTGCAAGGGCTACACCCTTGGAAGCGAAATTCCTCGTCAGGATGATCCTCGGCGAGATGAGAACGGGATTCCAAGAGGGGTTACTAGTCGAGTCGGTCTCCAAAGCATTCAACGTACCAAGTGAACTCGCAAGGAGAGCCGTAATGATTGCTGGAGACATAGGCATTGTTGCGGTAGCCGCCAAAGACGGCGGTGAAGCAGCATTGGATTCAATGCATGTAAAGCCATTCCGCGTCATAAAGCCGATGCTTGCTGCCGGCGCCTCGAGCGTTCAGGAAGCCCTTTCGGAGCACGGGGGGACATCAGCCTTTGAGTACAAGCTCGATGGAGCAAGAGTGCAAATACACATCTTAGAAGGCGCCGTAAGAATCTGGAGCAGAAGGCTCACTGAGGTAACTGAAAGCCTTCTTGACATAGTTCAGCTGATCAGGGCCAACCTGAAGGTGCATTCAGCGATCCTTGAGGGAGAAGTTGTCGCCATCGGTCGAGCAGGTAGGCCGCTACCGTTCCAGCATTTGATGAGACGTTTCCGTCGGAAACACGATGTCGACAATACAATTCAGAGAATCCCGGCCGAACTCTATCTCTTCGATCTCCTCTTCATCGAAGGGGAAAGCCTGATCGACAAACCATACACCGAGAGAAGGAAACGGCTGTCAGAGCTGACGGAGAAGCTCCACCTTGTGAAAAGCCTTGTGACTAGTGATACAAATGTTGCTGAGAAACTTCTTAGTGAAGCGTTAGAGTTGGGGCACGAAGGACTAGTTGCGAAGAGTCTCAATGGAACCTATACACCTGGGACACGGGGCAAAAAATGGCTGAAAATAAAACAGGTCATGGAGCCTCTAGATCTCGTCATAACTGAAGCTGAGTATGGTTATGGGAAAAGGCACCAATGGCTATCGGACTACACTCTCTCGACAAGGGATGAAGAGACTGGAAAGTTTATGCCAATAGGAAAGACATTCAAGGGCCTCACAGATGAGGAGATAAAAGAAATGACCGCGCGGCTGAAATCATTAATGTTGACTAAACGTGGCAGGAAAATCATTCTGAAACCAGAGGTCGTCGTAGAGGTCGCATTCAACGAGATACAGGAAAGCCCGAAATACAAAAGCGGAATGGCGCTCCGATTCGCGAGAATAACGCGAATTAGACTGGACAAGTCCCCTGAAGAGGCTGACACGATCAAGCGCGTAAGGGACCTCTATGAGGGTCAATTCTTACACAAGGCATCGCTCTAGCGATAGGAAAACGCAAGCTTAATGTGCAGGAGAAAACAGAGAAGCAACGGTGTAAGCAAGTAGCTTTCGATAAACTGGGCGTCTGGTGTATTCTTGATGAACAGGAACTTAGCAATCATCCTAGTTGTTGGCGTGATCGTCTTTTCCGCAGGCTTAACTCCACTGATTCTTGTGAATGCTCAAAGCCCTAGTCAGACATTCTCGACAACTTCGTCTGATGGCACCCGAATAGTGTATGACGTAACTATGAGACCAGGTACGCCGATGAATGCGCCCGTTGCGGTACTGATCCACGGCTTCTCCGGAAACAGGATAATGATGAGGATGATGGCCTTCGCTCTCGCTGACAAGGGCTTCATCTGTGCATCGATCGACCTTAGGGGTCATGGATCAAGTGAGGGTGTTATGGATGGAACCGGCAGTTTCGTCGATGATGTGTACGCTGTAATCGGAGCTCTTCACGCAAGCGGGATAGGAAACACGTCAAGACTACTTCTGGTTGGGCACAGCATGGGCGGAGGGGTTGTGCTCACCCTCGGTACGCAGCTCACATCAGTCGCCGCCATCATCGGCGTTGCACCCGCATCATCACCAGCCTGGGTTAACACTACAACTCCGAAGAATCTACTGCTAATAATCTCAACCGGCGATTCAGTGATCAACGCCACCACCGTGAAGCAGACATTCAACAAATCCGTAGGCTTGCCATCTTGGAACCCCAACACGATCTACCATGTAAATGGAACCGATAGAGAGCTCTTCGTCGTGGCTGGTCCAGACCACCTGGGCATACTCTATAATGCGGCGGTAATAAGCCAGATCGTATATTGGGCAACTACTTACGTGATGGGAGCAGGACAGCCTCTAGGGACAAGCCCAGACGTGATCTACTTGGCTGTGTACGTATCCATCGCTGGCGGCGTAATCATGATCATCTCGGCATTGGCCTTGGTGCATGAGAAACTATGGCAACAGAAGAAGAAACCAGAAACGAAAGGCAAGACAGATGTCAAGAACCTGCTCATATTGGGAGTCCTGGCAGTGCTCCTCGCAGGAGTCTTGGGTTCAGTCGTTGCTGTCGTGATGACATTTGTCTTGGTCTTGGTAACGCCTCTCTTTGTGACCAACTTCCTAATGGGGATTTTCCTTGGAAATTCGATAACGCTAGGAATTTTTGCAATGATGAAGTTGAGGCATAGTAGCAAGGAGTTCTCGTACCGTAGATTCCTCAGAGAATCAATCATTCGACCATCAGTCAAGGTGGACCTTGCGTCTGGAATTGTGGGAGCAATAGCTTTCATGGCGCTGCTTGCAGTGACTTTCGGCGGCAATACGACACTGACGTTTTCAACTGCATCAATTAGGCTGATCTCTCTACCTCTCTGCATACTGATCTTCGGCCTGGTCTTCATGTTCTACGAGTCGTTTTTCAAGGCTGTTGCAAGACCGTTGATGGCCGATGGAGCCAAGCGCATGGTTCTCTCAGTGATCTTTGAGCTCATAGTACTCCTAGTGGCCTTCGTGATTGAACTGGTGATCATAACAACGCTCTTGTCATTAGCTATGCCATCATTGGGCGTAGGCTCACTCATACTTGGGCTGGGGCTTCAGATGGTTCTACTCGTCCTTGTTCCTCTGTCGATAGGCGTACTATCAGCCGAGCTCTTCTACGGGAAGACAGGTGGATGGCTCACACAGATCATAATAGGTGCGCTCCTCTTTGCCACGCTGACCGTGGTATTCTCGCCTGTCCTGTACCTCTTCTGAGAAACCACAAAGTCAACGACGGAATCTTACCCACTCCCCATTTTTTGGGAATGCACTTAATGTCGATCTTAGCGTGGCAAGGCCATTCTCATCACGAGGCTTTCTTGCCCGAGTTTGTAAGGCGTGTGCGCCTTGAAAGCGCAGACTGTTCTTATCATACTTGCGCATCGTCAAATCTGGTCGATATCATCGATGAATTGCACGGCCAGCCTCAACATGTCTCAAAGGTAGCCAACTTTTCTGGCGTGTCTTCACGATTGTGCCAAACAACCTAGAACCCATCCTCTGCCAGACCGATAACTGAGGTCGTCTTAGGCCCCTATTATTCTGTTCTTGAGAATGGGTGGTATTTAGGGTTCCGTGGGCAAATGCCTAGCGAATATCGAGGCAGATCAGATTTGGTCCATGAGTTGAATATTGATAACTTGTCGTCTCAAGAGTGGAGTTATCTTCACGGGTTGTTTCTGACAGATGGGTGCTCGAATATTTCGAGGATCAGAGGCTCGCCTATTGGTTATCGAGTGGTATTCTATTTCGGTGGAAAGAGCGATGATGAAAAGGCTTCAGCCCAAAAAGTTGCAGGACTATTGAAGCGTATTGGACTGAACCCAAGGATCAAGGCAGTTCCAGGAAAAAGGATGATAATAGTGCAAGTATTCTCGAAAACCCTCATGAGATTTCTGCCAGACAAGAACAAGCTGACGATAGATGCCAAGGAGAGACAGAGATTCTTTGAGGACAATGGACTCTGTGATACCGGTGGCAAGAGAGGAATTGCGTTCTTGGCAGGTCTCTTGGATGGCGATGGATACTGTGCGGTGGATGTGGCGACTTGCCGCTTTGGGTTGTTGCAGCAATAGAAGTAGGGTTTTACTCAGGGCAAGTATCCGTTTCTCGTTGACTATATGAGGAGGCTCATTGGGTTCCTTTCTCAAGATAGTGTGAATGTTAGGATGCGCAATGACGGCTGTTCTGAGGTACGTATTTGTAAGCCTGGGATTGTGGCATTACTCAATGCTGGGATCGCGAAATACTCTTGGAGAGTGGGCGTCTGGCTGAAGAGAATAGCCGCGGCTCGGAGCGAAAGAGCGAAGTACTATACTGTCGGGCAGGCTGCACGTGAATTGGGCGTCATGTGTAAGACTGTGCGAAAGTGGCTTAGAATGGGCAAAATGAGGTGGATCAGAAGAGAGGGAACCAGAGTAAGAAAGAGAACCAGAACGGTGATGGGTCGATCCTTATCATGGTACTATATTCCTATTGACGAGGTAGTCAAGCTTAAGGCTTCCTTGGAAGCCGAGAGGCAAAGTGTGCGAATGCTAAAGAATGAAGGGGTGGAGTTTTCGAGACTAGCTAAAATGTTGGGTGTCCCATATTCTACGCTGTATTGCTGGTATCAGGGCGGAGTGTTTCAAGCAATGCTGGTTAAGGAGAGGAATCTGCGAATCTTGATAGTGCCGAAGAGAGAAGTCGAAAACATCAAGAGAAAAGCGGAGAAATGAAAGGACCAAGTCTCTCCTACTCTCTTTTCCTTTCATCTGCCCCTCTTTGATCCACGTCTTCAATGAATTGCACTGCCAACTTCAACATGTCATACAAGTTCTCGCTGCTCAGCTTCTTGGGAGTATCTTCACGGTTGTGCCAGACTACTGGAAATCCATCTCTCGCCAGTCCTATCACTGAGGTTGCTCTGATTCCCTTTTTTGAGTAGAATGCTGAGTCCGTTCCTCCCATTGAGAACGGACGTATCTCAACAGGGTACTTGATACCACACTTGGAGGCTGAATGTTGAAGCATCTTGCAGAGTTCCATTGAGTGCTTCGTCGTATACATCTTCTCCTCGTTCACAATCACGAACCTACCAACTCCAGCGGTGTCAAAGTTTATTACATAGGTGTTCCATTTTTCGAGTTCCCTTAGATGCCTGTCTACGAATCTTTTTGAGCCACGCATACATTCTTCACACCCATGCGAGATCAATAGAACGCTCGTATTGCGTGGTCTGTTGCCTGAAAGATACTCGGCGACTCCGAGGGTGACCGCAACGCCTGAGAGGTTGTCATTTGCCCCCAATGTTTGTGTGCCAGACTTCAACCCGAGTCTCAATGCTACAGTCAATATCACACCTATAATGGGCACTAGAATGAGGAGATCAAAGAGTCTGAATCCCAGAAGGGTCCAGTTCATGTAGAACAGGTTGAAGTACTCGCCCGAGATCTTCGCGACATACACGGCGAAGATCAGACCGATAACTACTATTATGATGGTTATGAACCTGGATGACTTCGCCCTCCACTTTATTGGAATTGGGAATTCGACTGGGCTATCGTGGTGTGCCCCAATTATGACAGTCGCCTTTGCCTTTCCCTTCGCTTTGATTTTCCCATAGATATTGGCGGAGGTTCTCTTCCTGAATAAGGGGTCGGCGAATTCTCGCAGGTGATTCATCTCCAGGACGTAGCAGAGTAACCCCAGGACCGTGAGCAAAACTGAAACCCAGGTGAACCACAAGTAGAATCCTGCGGCCAAAAGCTGCAGTACAGGAATGATATTGAGGATCCCTAGGAACCCTCCAGGCCTACACGTGAAAGGCTCAACTTTCACCTCGTCGCAGAACCTCTCATACTCCACCTTTATCACCTGGCCGGCTTTCGACTCGTTTTCGCTGGTGCCAGGTCTTGACCCTATGTCCTTGCAGACGCGCTCTATGAAGCCAAACATATAATCAACATAGGACTTCTTATCCAGCTTCATCGTAATCCCTCACTACCCATGTTCGCGCTGACCAGCTACATAATTGTTTAGTTTCATGGTTCTGTTAACTCTTCGAGTGATGAGTCAACTGGGTGGGTAGCTCGCTTTGTCTACGATGGGAGGGGGTTGCGAAGAGAGAAGAAAGCGGGACGAGGTAACTCAAGTTCAGCAATAAGCATTTATTAGCCGCGTGGGCTGTTACGTGGTGAATATACTGTTGACGCGCGCCCGAGGGCGCCGTTTGTGCGAATCAAGGTGGTCATCGAAGAGATGGTGAAGGTATTGAAGGATGAGATCCCAGAAGTTGGGAGCGTTTCGTTTGAGAGTCAGGCATCGAAGCCGGTCCCGTATGAATGGGGGTTCGGGTCCACCCCGCGTACGGCCCGCCTCAGAGCCGCCCTCAAGTGGAAGGCGGCCGTCGTAAAGGACTTTGAAAACATATTCATGGGGCTGGCGAAGTGTGGGTTCAGAAACGGGGAAGACATCAAGGTTGATATAGACCGCGCGAGGCTCATAACTGAGTCGTACAAGCAGACCGATGGGCAACCGTGGGTCAGCCGCGTCGCCAAGGCTTTCGTTCATCTCTGCGAAAACATGCCTATCTACATCAAGGATGGCGAGCTGATTGTCGGTGATCCCAACAGCGCGCCGGACGAACTGCGGTGGCACCCAGAGATATGCTCGCACTTCATGTCCGGCGCCGTCACCGACGGAAGCTTCTCAAGTATGGTCACCGACGCTGAGAGGGAGGAGATTGTCTCCAGCATCTGCGCGTTCTGGGACGAAAGGAGCATCGCCGCAAGGATAAGGGCGGTCCTGCCCCGAATCTCGTGCCAAGACATATTCGAGGGGCTCGCCACCCCCATAGAGGCGAAGCTGTGGGAGATGGGAATAGTAAACCCGTCTTACGATTACTCTGCCCTCTTCAAGGAGGGGCTAAACGCGCGGATCGAGAAAGCCGAGCGCAGGTTAAGGGAGCTCGAGAGTGGCACCCTCGGGATTCCGCCTTCCCAGTATGTGGAGAAGAGAAACAACTGGGAGGCGATGATCATGTGTGGCAAGGCTCTAATTCGTTTTAGCCAGCGCTACGCCGAGCTCGCGAGGAAGCAGGCGCAGCTGGAGCGGGACGCCATGCGCCGGCAGGAGCTGGAGGAGATAGCCGACGTGCTGGAGCGCGTTCCGGCCAACCCCGCAAGGACATTTCGCGAAGCCCTCCAGTTTTACTGGATCGTAGAGGTCGCCGCCAAGTTCCTCGCCGTGTACGGACACGGCGGCGGTCACAGGTTTGACCAGATATTCTTCCCCTATTATGAGGCGGACATGAAGAAGGGCAAGCTCGCCCGCAAGCAGGCTTTGGAGCTCATTGAATGTCTCTTCCTGAAGATACAGGAGGTCGGCATCGCCCTCGAGTACCCCGTGACATTCACCGGCAAAGCGGGCGGCGAAATATTCTACACGATAAACATTTGCGGAAGCAAGAATAACGGCGAAGACGCATCCAACGATCTGAGCTGCTTGGTTCTGGAGGCGATGTGCAACCTCCGCATCAACCAGCCACCGATAGCGGTTCTCTACCACAAGAACATCTCACCAGCCATCGTGGAAAGGGCAATAGACCTTCTTCACCTTGGCACAGGGCATCCTTCTTGGTTTAACGAAGATCTCCTTCAGGAATTGATAATGCTACGTGGTTACTCTCCGAAGGATGCGAAGCGTGTTACGGTGGGGGGCTGCGTCACGCCTCACATCACAGGGAAATACCTGATTACAACTGGGACACCGGGCATCGGAGGAATGATCCTTCCAAAAGTGCTCGAAGAAACCTTGTATGACGGCGGTTCTACGGGAAACGAGGGCAGACCTGACAAACCGAAGACGAAGGATCCTAGGATTATGACGTCCGCCGACGAATTGCTGGAAGCGTTCCTCGAGCGCGCCCTCTTCTACTGCAAGGAGATGACCTTCGCGTGGAACCTCGCCCAAGAAGTGCTAATGGCAACCAGTCCAGATCCCTGCAATTCCCTACTCCTCGATGAACCCCTAGACAGGGGAATTGACCTGAAGAAGTTGCACAAGGAATACGATACGTATCCTGCTGTTTTCGCCTTGGGATTGATGACTGTTGCGGACTCGCTTGCCGCTATCCAGAGGCTCGTTTTCGACGAAAAGAAGTACACGATGGACGAGCTCATAATAGCGTTGAAGAATGATTGGAAGGGGTACGAGGCGATGCGTCAGGAGTTCCTCAACGCCCCGAAGTACGGCAACGACGACGACTACGCCGACTCGTGGGCTGTGAAGCTAGCCACACACTTTGAAAACACGATCAGCCAGTTGAAGGACGCGTGGGGGTACAAGCTACTGAGCGACGGCGGAACCGCCGCGGGCTACCAGACCGTTGGACTGACATGTGGCGCCACGCCGGACGGGCGACATGCGATGACACACCTGACGGACGGGAGCCGTTCCCCGATGGCGGGAGCAGACAAGAAGGGTCCAACGGCTGTGCTGAATTCAGCGGGTAAGATACCATTCACCCACATGGAGCTCTTCAACCAGCGCTTCATGCCCACCTTTCTAGAAGGCAAGAACAGAGAGCTCTTCGCGGCGTACCTGAGAGTGTGGTGCGAGAAGCGCACAATACCGCACATACAGTTCAACGTCGTGGACAGTGCCCTTTTGAGGGATGCGCAGAACCACCCTGAAATGTATACCGACTTGCAGGTTAGGGTTGCGGGGTACAGCGCGTTCTGGATCGACCTACCAAGAGGAACACAGGACAGCATAATCGCCAGAACAGCGCACAGCTTCTAGCTGAGTCATCGACGCAGTTGCCAGTCGCTACTGGTGTGCCTTGGTATTGTCCAGGGTGCCCGCTTGCTGTGCAATTCACACGGAGGCTTAGTCATAATAAGACGGATCGAAACACTGTGCAAGGAAATGCTGCACCCCAAAATGTTTCTTGTGATCAGTACTCGTGTTGCATCCCGCGATGGTTAACGCTCTTCCACGTCTCACGCCAAGTTGACAGAGCCCTGAAACATAAGGCTGAAATACTAGATTTGATCTACCACAAGAAGCTCACAATTTCTCAATTACTTGTTGGCGCTGCGGTTTAAGGGATATAGAGTATTGGAGGAGATTTCTCCTTGTCGCATGAAGAGGACGAAGTTGGGAAGCGGTCTGCACAGATGGTAGGGCTGCTAAAATCAATGAGAGGAAAAGCAGGGCGGCTTTTTCCTGGGTCTCCATTCTCACAGTGGCTGAATGGTACGGTTGTGGATGCTAAGCGCGGGGAGATCGAACTGGAGTTTATCGTTCGCCCTGAAATGGCTAACCCGACAGGGCTTCTGCACGGCGGCATGCAGTGCGCTCTAATGGATGACACCATCGGAATAGCCGGCGCAACTTTGGGGTACGAAGGCTTTCTGATGAGTGTGGATTTTCACGTAGACTACTTGGGGACGGTCAAGGTTGGGGAGAAGGTCCGTGTCAAGGGGCAGATTGTGCGCGAAGGCAGGAAAATCGTTCACGCGATGGCGGAAATACACGACATGGTGGGAAAACTCGTTGCAGCCGGCAGCTCCAACCTTACAAGAACGAGTTTCAGACCAGACTATGCAAGGCAATTAGAAAAAGAGTAGACGCACAGTGGCTTGACGTATATTGTATGCAGGCTCGAGATTCGGGCAGTCCATTATTGTTTAGGCCAGGCGCCGATTCTACTTCTTCCTCTGAATCCCGTCTTAAGACGTATTCCTTCGCGGGCGATACAGACCATTCATCTACCAGCTCCGATCAAGTTACAGGAAGCAACCGAAATGCCGTTTCCCTTTGAGTCCTCGATGACGATTGCTTCTGCAAGAAACGTGTCATGGACGCCCCGCGAGAATCCTTTCCTCTCGATATAGCCTCCAAGATGAAAACCGACAGGCGGGTTATATCGCCGCCACTGTCACCAGCTCTGAGGCAACTTCTGCAGGTTGTTATGCCCTAAGTCTTGGAGGATCTTGCAAAAGCTAGTCTGAACTCTGACGCCACTTCCCGCGAGATGTCAAGATTGTTGTATCTCTTGTTTGCCCAGTCACGGAGTTGCTCGATTATTTCATGATGCGCTTCGTCAGGAACATTCCACGTGCCAGAATAGACTTTGTCGGCAAGGCCTTGAATTATCGAGTTGATGGTCACGTGTCCCACCCAGCTGTGGGTCTCGGGATCGGAGACAGTCCATCCGCTCCCCCTCAAGTACTTGATGGCTTCCTCTATGTCGGAGACCCCTAGTCTCCTGTAGTGGAACCCGTGCTTACCTCTTATCTCCTTATATTTCTCGTTAACCTCTGCTGAGACTCCTGTCCTGATGGACTCCCCAATAGCCATCGGCGCACCATCGCGTAGGACGCGCCCAGCCTCGCTCGCCACTAGATGCCAGTTTTGGATAAGATGCAACACTTGGAAGCAGAGCGCAGCATTGAAGCATTTGTCTCTGAAAGGCAGGTTCTGGGCGTCTGCCACAACGGGCTGCAGTCTGCAAAGCCATTCTCGCCTAAGCTTAGAGAGCATAAGCCGAAGCATCTCCTTGCTTACATCCACCCCGACTACCCTGAATCCTCGGACAGCCAGAGGAACGGAGAACCGCCCTGTGCCGGCGCCAATGTCAACGACCGACATGCCTTCCCCGCTACCTGCCTCAGAGAAGACCTCGCGAGATACCTCTATGCACACTTCATCTGACATTCTTCTAGTTGAGTCGTAAACCGGCGCTATACGCTCAAAAGACAGAGTGCCTTGATGCTGAATGCCGGAATTAGCCAACTCCGCCATCCTCTCCTTTTCCGATCCTACCCCTCTTTCATGTTCGCCGAGACTCCATTTCTCGACACCTTGAAATTGGCCGTACGTTCGATATATGCATTCCCCTCTCGCCGCAAATTGATTCTCGACGTGCGGTCAAGAAAGGAGTACTTCATAGTCGTGCACCGACTGCATCCGCAGGAGACTAAATAACGGGCAGACATCCGCATCTCGAATCCATGTGCCCGACGAGCCAACATGTGATGCCAGGGAGAACCTTAGAATTAGTACGCTTAGGGGTCCTTTTCATAGGGTGAGTTCCTCAACTTTCTTCATGGCCTTGTTTATCTCTTCTAGGGTCAAGTTGTTCTCAAGGATCTTGAGCCTCTTATCTTCGATGGTGAAGGCGCACTTCTTTACTTGGTTTACCTCTGCAGTCTGGAGAGCTTCTTCAGCACCCAGCCCTTCAGCTGATACAGTCTTCTCGATAGAAGGCGCCTCTTTGCTGATCTGGAAGACCTTCACCTGGCCCCGTTGACTAATCTCTACACTCACTTTTCCTCCAAGAGTCTCTACAAAAGCCAGAGTGTAGACAGCGGCCACCTTGTCGTACTCCCGTTCCTTGTACCTCTCACGCATCGTCTCCCTTTCCGCAATTATTTCGGGTGCCCTTCCAAATTTCTCCTCAAGCGCTTTTGAAACTTCCTGAAACTGAGGCGGGGCTCCCGTGAAACCTCCAAGTTCGCGCATGGCAGTTGGAACCTTTATGCTGGCTCTCGCAAGCGTATCCTCTTCTAGGAGTTCAATCTTCTTTCTGAAGAGCGCTTTCACTTCAGCGAAGGTGTCTTTAGCCTGCTTGTCTTTTGCGAGGTCGGCTTGGTTTATTTCCACTATCTGGAGTTTCTTGGTTCCCAGCTTGCCGATCGGATACGAGATGTTTGGAAGCTTATAGCCTTGCGATGAGACATCTGCCGCCTTTCTGCGTGCGATGGCCTTAGTGATCCCGTCGACGCCTTCTCCAATCCAAATGTAGAGACGCTCGTTCTGCTCGTCGATTATCAGGGCAGCGCTGTCCTCATTCAGGCTGGCAGGAGACCACCTTACCGGGACGACTTCCTTTTCGGGGTTGACTTTCAACATCAATAGATAGTAGTCTTCCTTGGGTCTGAGAGACAAACCTCTATCTCCGCCGCTCAAGCGAATTTCCTCCCTCACAACCATGAATTCACAAGTATCTCGGAGTATCCGTAGGGTAGTACTACCCTATGTTACTCCCATTAATAATACCTTTCTCCACGAGATCTTCAAATCATAATCTTCTCGTAACAATAGAACGGGAGTTCTCTCCTGGGGAAATGTAACTGACCAACTCGCCTGTACCCGCGCTTTTCGTAGAGCCCCAAAGCCCTCGGATTGCCGCTGTAAGCATCCAATCTTATGGAAGCATACCCCTTGTCGGTCGCCAGTTTCTCTGCTTGGTCAAGAAGTTTTCCCGCGATTCCTTTCCTGTGCCATTTCGGATTCACGGCCAGTCTATGAATCGCCATGATTCTTCCTTCTTGAATTGACCAGCCTATGCCCTTGTATTCCGGAGGCTGAACCTCATTTATAGTGACGATACCTAGAATCTCGTCCTTTTCTCTAATTTCATAAAGAGATCCGCTCTTTATATCGCTTTGAAATATCTCGCGTGTGGGATAGTACTCGTTCCACTGATGGATTCCGTGGGATTCCATATCTCTTATGCAGCCGTCGATTAGACTCATGATTCTGCCAATGTCACTTTCCTCAGCTAGCACTATCTTCACTGCAAACAAACCCCTGTAGACTGCGAGCTCTCAGGTGTGGATAATCCCAACTCCGCGTCCCAAGACAACGATTCATTCCCAAACATATTTAGAAAGTAGCTAACGTCCCGAGTGTTACTCGAGTCAGACTTCAAGCGATGTACCGAGACTATGTTGGCAGTACCCTCTCTTATAATGCATCTCATTCAGCTGTTACAGGCATGATTTGTCCAGTCTCTCAACGCTGTGATATCCTCTGAGTTTGGTCGACTCAGGCGGCGCCTGTATGGAAATACTTTCAATAATCGGAGAGCTATGATCACTGTTTATAACTGAACAATTGAGTCGTTGTTTCATCAAATACTATTTAATTTGAGCGATCCATGTTATGGGACAGTGGATTGCCGGATCAAGGTTGATAGGTTTCGCCTTGTCTGGAGAGGAATAAGTGAATTAGAAGAGGTCTTTCTGCATGAGGATCTATTTCGTGTATACCGGTGAGTTTGGGGAGAGAGTCATCGGTAATTTGGTGAACGATAGATCCTTCTGCAAGGTTTGTGGTGCCTCATGCACTGAGTGCAGGTGGAAGCCAAATTGGAGCTTCGCCGACAGAGTAGTAGGCGTCTCAACTGTACCAGACACTCTTCCCGTCATTGTTGACGACCCTGAAACCTACATGCCCAAGAATCCGCCCAAGTGTGACGTACTTGTTTCCATAGGAATTCATCCTGACGTTGCCTCAACGTTGCCTCTGCTTGCAAAGCAGGCTGAGGCAAAAGCTGTCATAGCGCCTGTCGAAGACCCAAAGTGGATGAGCCGCAACATGCAAACCGAACTTGAGAAGGGGCTGGCAGAAATGGGAATCGAGAGCGCATTCCCAAAGCCCTTCTGCTCCCTGGAACCTACGGGAGGACCTACAATAGACTCATTCATAAAGGAACTGAGAATAGGGAGACCGCTAATGCATGTCACCCTTCAGGGTGCAAGAATAGCGGATGCCGAGGTTCTAAGATCCGCGCCGTGTGGATGCACGTGGTACATAGCGGAGACTATAAAAAACCACTCACTGATTGGATTGGAAGAAAGGATCGCATTGTCACATCACTCCTACCCGTGCACGGCGAGCATGGAAAACGATCCTGTGCTCAAAGAGAAGATCCTTCACAAGGCCGGGTACATGGCTCGAGAAGCGGTGAAGCGTGCAATTGACGAGTTCGTCTTGGCGCATCCAGAAGTCGAGCAGGAAGTCATGCAGGCAGTAGCGCTAACGGGAAAGGAGACGCAAGTACCGCGAGAAGTGACGACTGCGTCAGACGCTGAAAGGGAAATTAGGGAGGTTTTCGCGGAGAATGCCGCCGAGAATAATCCCTGAGAAATGTAGGGGCTGCAACGACTGTGTAATAGTGTGCCCTAACAAGATCATCTGCGTAGCGAACGGTAAGGCGAAGATCACCGAGCCGGAAGCGTGCATCGAGTGCGCGAATTGCATCGATAACTGTGGATGCGGCGGGATAACTGGGGCAAAGGAGCGGCACGAAGGCTACCTTAAGGTTGCTCAAATAGCCTCCAGACGAATGTCACTCGTCAAAAAGGAGTAGTATCACTCGTTTCGCGTAGCGGCGGCTCTGAGTTTTTCTGTCTCGGAAACCATTGCCTAGAACTTGGCTCTCATCCCCAGCGCACAGAGACCGAGTTGAATTACGTCAAAAGCCATCGTAATGAAGGCAAACATCAATCCGATTATGATCCCAGCGATGCTAAAGACAATTCCTGCGATGCTGATGAGCAGTCCAAGCTTGAAGCTCCATTTTCTGAGCTTAATCAAGCCATAGATTACAGCTATCCATATCGGGAAAAACGGAATGATGGAAACTGCCAAGAGAAGGTTCTGTGGGATCATAGCTAGGGCTCCGACCTCGATGAAGGCATGTATGATCATATTGGTGATGAATGAGGCAAATGCGCCCGAGACTATAGTTCCGACTTGGGGGCTCATAGCTATCCTCGCCTTGTCACTGATTCCGAAGGGAATTGTTTCTGCTTCATATCAGACTCAACGGTTATATAGTTTATCTTCTTCAGACCATCCTCGCAATTACTTCCGAAACCATGAACGATCAAGAGAAAGGATTTATAGCAAATAACCACCACTAGAAAGCCTAACGGTAAAGACAATTATGTCCAAAGTAAGTTCAGGCGGAATACAAAAACCGTTCACCTGGTGGTCATCTTGGGTGAAGAAGCTACTCTTCTTGACTTTAGGAAGATTCAGGAGATACTGTACTCGCTTTCGCGTGATTGCCCCGGAATATCGGGGAGTGCGGTTCTAACCAAGGACGGTCTGCCCGTAGCCTCGGTTGTTCTTCCTGAGGGAGTAGATGAAGCTATGCTTGCTGCGATATCCGCATCGATCCTGACAACTGGGAGACTTGCAGCAAACGAGCTAAGACATCAGGGCGGAGTCCAACGTGTGATTGTTGAGACGAAGGATGGAACCATAGTCGTGGCGGGAATCCCTGAAGCTGAGGCTGTGCTAACGGTGACTGCGTCAAGGGATACGAAGCTGGGAATGGTTTTCCTAACCATGGATAAGGCATCCAGAAAGCTCAAGGAGGAATTGACGAGGTTCCTTTCTTCAACTAGCAGGATTTAGTGTCTTGGGAGTAGCTCGAAGCTTCTTATTACTTCACTCTTCATGTCGTCCAGCCCGCCCAATTTCACTTTGTTGAGTTCCTTTACCGCTTCAAGTGGGCTCAGCTTGAGCATGTTTGCTGCAAGCTTGTAGTGTTGCAGGGTGTTGAGCTTCTCAGCGACCCTCTTCTCCTTGGCGCCAATCAGCTCCTTGAACATCGTTTCGGCCTCAGCGCTCTCTCCAAGCAGTTTGTACAGCATGGTACTCATCATGAGATTGTATGAGAACCTCTTGTAGTCGCTGGGTGACGATCGCCCGACGAGTAGCAATGGATCGAGATTCATAAGGGCAACCCTGAAGCCGACCGCGGCGTCTAGCAGTATCTTGGATGCCTCTGGCACCAAGTCATTCTTTAAGAGGGAGACCACTTGGGCTACGCGGTTCTCCGAAGAGCGCTGCAGTAGAATCGACTTGGTTTCCATTGCAATTTCTCCCATTCCTGTCTTCGGAAGAAGATCGCTCAACTGCTCCAGCGAGGCGACATAGGCTGAGCCTATTCTCCCAAACGCCTCTGAAGCCTTCGCGTAGTCTTCCTTGTCGAAACTCTTCCTAGCTTCCTTTTCCAGCTCGATTATGTTCTCCCCAGTGCCGAGGATAGACCCCTGGGTCATCATTCTCTCTGCGTCGCTCCAAAGCTTAAGCGCCGCAAAACAGTCAGCGGCACCAGCATAGCTTGCAGCGGCTGCCCCGTCAAACCGTTTGCGCCCCACCTTTGCGTAGGCTTCGCCAGCCTTCTGATAGCAGTCTATGGCGTCACCCCAAAGCTGTGACTTGCGAAGTGAGTTAGCAACGAAGAGGAAAATCTTGCCGGCTTCTGAGAAAGCCCCATTCATCTCCAAGGTCTCGGCAGCCTCGATCAGCGAGCATGCCCAGCTCGCCAATTCTCCGTATTCGGACAGTGCGCTGCCATAGGCGAGGAACGCATCGGCTGCATCAGAATAGCTCCCACGCTCCATGTATTTCGCGGCTCTATCTCTGATGCGGTTGGCTTCATCCATCTTCTTTGCCCAGGTTCCGAACTGATCATCGGTGTCTGCACACATGGTTCCAAGATCCCCATTTCACATTTGTTGGAAGCCTTGTAGAAATGGCTTAGCTAGATTAGCAATTGCTACTTTATAAACTCAAAGGAAGAAGGCAGTTGATCGGAATCGGCTGTCCTCCGATCTCATATCCTCCTAGTGGTGAAAGAGAAACCGCAACTTCCACTCTATGCGTAGGCACTGGTTGCAGGTGCAGGGTATTCCTTTTGCGAATACTGAAAATTAACCAAGGTAATATATTATTCCAGGATATTATACAGGGTAATATTTATATACCTGTCCTCACACTAAAAGAAGAAAAACAGCGTCTAGCACGACGACAAAGGAGATGACACAAGACATGCTACGATGCGAAACATGCGGACGGCAGCTCACGTACGACAAGGCAAACAGAGACATTAACGATGGCGGAAAGCCATTCCACTTCTGCAGCAGAGAATGCGAGAGCACGTGGAAGGAAACCATCAGAAACGTTTCTGTAGCTCATTAGAACGCAGGGCGCCTCAGCATTGAGCGCTCTAAGCGCTCGACTTTCCTCTGCTTCTTTCACCGAGCTGATCCGCATAGAAAAAGTGGGGAGAGGTTCAACTAAGCGGTTCCAGACTGCCTTTCAACCTCAAAAGCAATTCGAACCTCAGCTCTGAATGCGGTCACCTGACTATTATCAACCTTAACTTCTAGTTTCAGAACTTGGGCCACGACTCCAACTCACTGCTTCGCCTGGTTGCCCAGTACTCCCAGTATGCTTCAGCCAAGTCAGGGAGTAGAGAAAAGTGGATTCTTGCCGCTCTCTTCTCCAGCGTCAGATGCAAATGGTTGTATTAATAGGAAATTCCTGCACTTGATTCTTGTCGGATGCGAGCTCAACAGCTGAGGAGGAAGAATGCGGCTGAACCCTTTGATGAATGTGGATGCACTAACAGGTCAGGAACGTAGCTACCTGTCAGGTTTGTTCTTTGCGGATGGATGTTTGAGCAGGGACAAGCGTCTCCAAGAACAGCCAATCAGGTGCGTCGCCTACTCCCTTCAGGGGAATGAAGAGGAACTGGCGCACAGGGTCATTGCGATCATGGAGCGCGCAATGCTAAAGCCCCACTTGTACAGGGCGAAGGATAAGGATTGCCTCTACGTTGTTGCGAGTTGTACTAATCTTGGTGAGTTCTTCCCGAGCAAAGAGACTATTTTGGCTGATGGTGAAGCGAGGCGAAAGTTTTTCGAGGATGGCAACTTGGTGTTTGATCTTGGGAATCGTGTTGCATTCTGTGCAGGTCTTCCTGATGGGGACGGGACATGTGAGGCCACCTTTACGGAGGTTCGCAGCAAGAGGGCGACAAGCGTGGGTGGCGTCCATGCGCGGTGACTTTTCACTCAGACTAGCTATCCTTTTCTGCTCGACTTCCTTCGAGAGACACTTGAGAGCATCGCAGCTCACTCTACGAGTGACATCTGCCGTGAGGGATCGCTCTGCGGTGTGATGATTAAGATTGACGGAAGGCAAGCACTGCTTGGGGCTGGAATCGCCAAGTGGTCGTGGAAGGTAGGGACTTGGATGAAATCTTTTTCTGCTATCAGCGACGCCAAATGCGAGGAGAGGGCTGCAAGAGAGAAGCTGGCCGAGAACGGAGGGCTCAAGCTTGTTGATGTAGCTAAGAAACTAGGCGTCCGCCCTTCGATTCTGCACCGTATGTACTGGAGTGGCCGATTGCAAGCCGAACTTGTACGTGAGAGAGCTGGCATCGGTCGCCTTGTCATTCCGAGGAACGAGGCTGAAAGGCTAACGAGTTTGCTTTCTGAGAGGAGGAGGGATCTGAAAAACGTCAAGGATGACGGTGGAGCAAAGCTCACGGATGTTGCCAAGACCCTTGGAGTTCCACAGAGTACGCTGCGCAACTTGCGATTCCGCGGTGAGATGGAAGCTGTTCTAGTTCGGGGCGCTGGTAAGGGTGGTCTTGGACGCCTTTTCATACCTGTGAATGAGGTTGAGAGACTCACGAAGATCGTAAGCGACAATAGCGAGAATGCGAGCAATGCAGAGCGAAATGGAATATTACTAAAGGAAGCGTCAAAGATCCTTGGTCTGGCGCCCAGCACGTTGCGCAATTGGCGTCGTCGCGGAAAGCTCAATGCCACTCTTGTGCGGACGGGAATGGGTGTAGACCGATTAGTGATCCAGACAAGCGAGGTCGAGAGGCTTGAGGAGGAACTATCGAAGAAAAGGCGCCGACAAGAACAAGCGAAGCAGGCGCCTATCTGGTAGGTTTTCTGTAGACGGACTACCAGTGAGCGTGAAGGCCCGTTACCAAAGTAGCGTCATCCAACCACGAGTCCATGCGTGCCATCCAGAGATGATCTGAGCTCAGTCCCTTCAATTCTTCTGTTGCGGAGACTGAGATCATTAGAGTGAAGTGAGATCAAGTTATCGTTCATGTTCCCAAAAAAAGAGATTGGATGAGTTAGGAACTCACACACGCGCTGCATCTCACTTTACCTTTCCACTTCGAACGCTATTTGGACTTCCGCCCTGAAGGCAACTACCTTATTGTCCTCTATCTTCACGTCGAATGCTCTTACGCTAGCTCTCTTGATTCCTCTGACGGTCTTTGCGGTTTCCTCAACAGCGTTCCTTACTGCTTCAGCAAATGATTCCTCGGAAATGCCGACAACGTCTATTAGTTTCCAGATTGGCATCTTATTCTCCTCCTGCCTAAGTTAACGCTGCATCATCTAGTTAAGCATGATGGTTGAGCGCCTCTCGAAAAAGGAGACTTGATGCAAGGGTGAGGCGAAACCACATCCCTTGGTCTAGAGTCGCTTCCTGTAGTAATCGTACCAGCAAGACAAGGTTGCCTGCTTTGCTTCGGGTCTCTTGGGTGCATAGAACTCAGGGTAGTCCTTGAATTTCAGTACTTCCTCTTTGGAGCCTCCACTGCTTACAATCCCTCTTATGATCTTTGTCGTCTTTTCGAAGAAGTCTATGTACTTCTGCAGCTCGCTGTCACCGCAGACTGGTCCGTGACCTGGAACAATTAGGCTAGGCTTGAGCTTAGTCAACTGCTTCAATGCCTTCAGCCACTTCTCTGGGTCGGCGGTCGGGTCTGCTCCCCAAGGGAATCTCTGGGCGAATATCAGATCGCCAGAAAAGAGGATCTTCTCGGACGGTAGGTACACGTAACAGGAATCTGCAGTGTGTCCACCTGTTTGCCTGAGCTCTAGCAGGATTCCCTCGTCCTTGAATGCGTATTTGGACTCGAATGTCTTTGTTGGGAACGTTATCTCAATGCCCTTGAGCTTTTCAGCTGTTTCTGGTGAACCTTGTCCGAATCTCTTGATGGCTTCTGGGGTCCATTCCGTCCTTGCAGCCTCAAGCATCTTCTCTCTCAGCTCCTTGGTCGATACTATCGTGCAGTCCCTGTACACTTGGTTTCCGAAGACGTGGTCTGCGTGATAGTGCGTCAATACGAGAATAGCCACACGTTTTTCAGTTCTAGTTTCAATGTCTTTCCTAAAGGCCTGCGCTAAGGAAGGAAACATCGATGCGTCAACCGCAACCACAAAGCTTGGAAGAACAATTGCCCCGAAATTGCCGTTCCCTTCTCCAGTTGTGTCAACGTAGACGTTGTCAGAAATCTTCTCGATTCTCACTTGCCCACCTCCCTCTAGCCAATACTCCTCCCTAGTTGAGCGAGGATGATACCCGCCCAATGAGGAAGCAAGTTAGTTATTCTGTGCTTATTACGCTTACCGGGCATGCATCTCTCGCGTCTTCAACACATGAAACCAGATCTTCTCCAACTTCGCCTTTGCCCGGCTCACCTTTTCTGTGTTTCGGAACAACGCTGGAGAGTGTATCTTCGTCCAACTTGAAGACTTCTGGACATGTCTGCTCACAGCTTCCGCAGGAAATACAATTGGCGCGATCTATTGATATCTTCGTGCTGATCCCCTCGAAAGCTCTGTGTCGCCACACGTATCTAATATTTCGACCCTAGGCTTGGTGGATGGTTGGATCATGTGTATGGGAGTCGGAGGAGTCTTGATTCATATAAAGAGGATGTGTAACGATAGAACGTTTTGATGCCATCTATGCCCATATGAGTGTAACCCGGAGCCTGCACACCGGGATGAGCGAAGGACGAAGAGCATAATAACGCTATCGCTCTCAAAGATTTCCTTGGGCACGCCTAGTCGAAAGAATCATGGTACTGCCAGTTTCCGGCATTGAGATCCTCTCGCAAAGGTCTACGAAAACTATTTGAGCTTCCCTCAAGCATAAGGGGAAGCCATAATTGAAACGAACACGGAGTGAGGGTGACTCAATCGTCAAAAGAATTCAAAGTCTACGGCTACAGGTGGGCCGTTCTTCTTGTCTTTGGCCTGGTTTTCATGATGAGCCAGTTGACTTGGCTTGCGTTCTCCCTTATACCAAACGAGGTTGCCCCTGTTTTCGGCATCACAGATACATCGATGATCATTTTCCTCACAGCGTCACAGCCACTAGTATTCATCATTCTATCGATTCCAGTTGGAATGTTGGCTGACCGCAAGGGGCTGAGGATAGTGGCAGGTGCTGGATCAGTGATTGTGACGATCTTTGCCGCACTCAGAATATTCCTCATCGACGACTTCATGATGATCTTCCTTTGCCAGATAGGGCTATCAGTTGGAGCGGTCCTGATCCAAGATTGCATTACCTACCTCAGCGCACATTGGTTCCCGAGAGCCGAGAGGACTCTAGCTACAGGCGTAAGTACTGTATTCCAGCTACTGGGTATGCTAATAGGATCCATAATGAGCCTTCTTCTATGGGTAGTCCCATTCTGGGGGGGTAGCTATAGCGCAGCTGCTGCTCGGGGTAACGTTGTTTCCATACTTACCATTCAGGCGGTGCTTTCAGTGATCTTCATGGTACTTTTCTTCATCGTAGGCAAGGATCGACCTAAGCTTCCGCCAGAAATCGAAGAGGTTACAACAAAGAAACCCAGCGTAATGCGAATGCTAAGGGACCGAAGCCCATGGATCATTTCATACGGGTTCTTTGCTGGCTTTGCAGTCGTCATTGGTCTCACAGGAATCCTTGAAAATCTGCTCATAAGCTTGGGAGTAGTGGAAGTACCCGGTATCTCAAACCCGGTCGTGATCACACAAACACTGATACTTGCTTCTGGAATCGTTGGTGCCTTTGTCATTTCAGCAATCTCGGACAAAGTTCAAAGAAGGAAACCATTCCTGCTTCTTGCATCGGTAATTGGTGCGATAACAACCCTGCTACTAGGAATAAGTCCATTCTCCATGCTCACGTACGTGATAGCGGTTCTGCTTGGGTTCTTCTTGATCAGCGTCATGCCAGTGGCGTTAACAACAACGGAAGAGTTAAAGTCAGTTGGTCCACAGCTGTCAGGGGCAAGCGCAGGTCTAATATTCGAATTCGCCAACCTAGGTGGATTCCTGGGACTCTTGATCTTGGAATATGTTCTAAAGGATCCCACAGCCGTCCAGCCGTACTTCTATTCAATCCTGTTCCTATTCGCAGCACTGCTAATAGCCGGCGCACTGTTTCTACTGGTACCGGAGACGGGAAAACGGGAAAAAGCAAAGAAGAAGTAGATACTCAAATTCTCTCCCTCTTTTTCTTTTTATAGGAATGAAGTCGTATCTACATAGCGTTGCAGGTGATCAGCTATGGTGTTGAGGATCGATTCCCAAGAATACTCCCAAAGAATAGAGAAACTGAGGTCTCTCACCGAAAGAGAAGGGTTGGTTTTCTGCATATCATTAGGTGTCATTCGAGACTTAGTGACGTAGCAGCTACTTTCCCACCTGCCTTGTCAGGTGCCGGCTTAACCCCATTGCCGGTAGCCCCCGGGTTTCCACCGGGCTCCCCGCCCTTTCGCACCCCTTCACTCATCCGAGGTGTGCCGTGGCAAGCGGGGTGACCTGTGAAGTCGGCTCGACCAGGCCCGCCCGGCTTCAACCTTCTACTGCCTTTCCTTCCAGGTGGCGCCCTGTAGGGGTCCCCCGGGCGAGCGCGGCCGTAGAGGATGCCCACACGTAACGCACGGGCACCCTGACCCTCGGCATCCTGCCTCTCCCTAGGGCAATGGATAATGGCTTCTCCAGCTTCTCACCGTACCCGTAGAACCTTCTCCCTATCACGTACGCGGCTGCCTCGTGGACCGATAGCCCAAGCCTCCACGAGTACTTCGCGGCGCCGAGCTTCGACGTGTACGCCGGGTTGACGGTAGAGACCGGGCACCCCTTCTTCCGGCACCTGCTCAGAAGGTTCTCCGTGAACTTCCTCCTCACAAAGGCGTACACGACCCTGTTCGCCCTCCTCCCGAAACTCTTGTGAGCTTTCAGGTCCAGGTCCTCTATCACGAATGAGTGGGTGTCCCACGCCTCGGCGAACTCCATGATCCTGCTCACGAGCGCCCCGACTAGCGAGTCTCTCTTCCCCTGGGAGGCGTATATCAGCCTGTCCTCCCTAAGGAACCTGTGGGCCACCAGGTTGCCATCCCTGGAGGTGATTGCGGTGGCGAATCCCCCGGGGTTCTGGTCCACTGAGCATACCCTCAGGATTGTTCCCTTTGGCTCCGGTGGCTGCTCAGCCTCGAAGCTCACATCTGCGAAACACCTTTCCCTACGCCTCGTGAAGCGAACCGGATATGCTCCGCCATCCTCGAGAGGCGCGAGGTACTCCATGAAGTTGCTGGGGACGCAGAGCTGGAACTCCTTGACGCTGTTCGCCACCCTGTACACTCTTCCGTCCTCGCCAGTCCTTGCCCTATCGATGCTCTCCGGGAAGCGCACCGCTACAGCTCTTCCCTCTTTCACGATTCTTATGTTGGCGTTGCCCTTCTGGTTCGCCTGGCCTATCGAGTAGACCTGGTTGCTCCTCGCCTCCCTCCATTCACGGTTGCTTATCTTTTCCCTCACCAGTGCGGTGAAGTTACTTCTGCCGCCGAAGATCGCCTTCGGCACCGTTCCATCGTGGATATGTTTCTGGTAGAACTCTGCCCTCTTCTTGAGCTTCGCGAGAAGCTTGCCGAGCGCTGCCCTCCTGCCCGGCGACTTCGTCTTCTCTATTAGCTTCTCAACGCGCCATATTCTGTCCTGCACGCTGCCCAGATACAGTGGTAGCAGCTTCCTTTGGCTCTCGATGACTGCTTGGGCGTCTCTACCTGAGTGCTCGGCGTACCTCCAGTTCAAGCGGAGGGAGCTGTACTCGAGAAGCAGGTGCGTCACCTCGTTGACAGTGCGCCCCTCAAGTAGCCTGTTGTAGGCTATCCTCTTCGCGGAGCAGTACCTCGCCATGAGGTCGTCGAGCCCGCTTCTATCGGCGCTCGATAGCGCTGCGAGTTCAACTTCGAACGTGAACTGCAACCTTCTCATCCCTCAAGTCGCAAGTCGCTTGCCTGCTTCCTGCACTCGCATGATACGCCTATTCCTCATCCACACCTACTTACCAAGTCGCGCTATATTAAGCCCCAGAAAAGCCAATTGATGGGGTTGGCTATTCCTACTTGAAGTGCAGAGCATGCGGCTTCGAGGCGAACCGAGACTGCGTCGCAAGCCTCAACATTGCCTTCAGGGCGGCCCAAACGAAAGACACGCCAAGAGCCTGCAAGATGTGCCAGTTTCCCGAGGGGGAGCGTCTCCTTCAGGATGTGCTAACAATTACTAAATTAGTAGACAAAGATTGATGAAGACAGAAGGGCATAATGGGAATCGAAGTTCTTCCGCCGGCTATTGATATGGATCGTTTGATCCGCCTATTGAAGAAGAAGAGTAAGACGAGATCATTGAAGGAAGCTCGAAAGATTGAGGCTTAAATAAAGGAGCCTGAATTCTCATAAGATGGAAGATAAGGCGACCCCAGCCGGGACCGCAGGTGCGCATTCAAGCCTGAAGCCCAATAGGTTTCAACTAGGGTTGCCTGTGGCCGAGCGTGCTTCTTGAATGGTGCTGTGCCGACGGATTGCACGATATACAGGAGACCAAGGAAAGCCGAAGGTTAGGTTGGGCGTTTGTCTGAGTGGTCTGCGACATCGATTGTGGGATCATTAACTCTCAGGTGATGAGTACACTTCATGCTTGGGATCAGAATTATGCAACCTTCAATATGACTACGTGATTGCAGAGACAGTGTGTATTAATATAGGATTGTCAAGTCATACCATATTGATCAATGCAGTTGGAGCAACTCCTGGAGGCTGGAAACGGGAAATGGTGTTCAGGATTTTTCTGAGTCACAGCACGCGCGATCAAGGAATAGTAGTGACCTTGGCAAATTTGATGACGAAGCTTGGGATAGAGGTGTTGGTGGCGGAGTGGTACTTGACTCCAGGGAGCAGTCTTGACGAGAAGGTTTTCCAACAGATTGATGAGTCTGATTCAGTGGTTGTTCTATTGACGCAAAATGGAGTAAGATCGAACTGGGTCAATCAGGAACTTGGGTATGCGTTGAAGGCTGGGAAGCCAGTTATTCCCCTTGTGGAGAAGGGAATCGCTGAGAGGCAATTGGGATCGTTACAGGGAAAAGAGTACATAGAATATGATCCGGATCAGCCTCAACAGTCATTGACTAAGGCATCGGCCTTCATGAACTCCCTGAAACTAGATAAGGAGAATAGGGAGAAAGGCTTGCTCGTCATTGGAGGCATTGTTCTCCTACTTTTATTGCTTTCAGGAACAGGAGGTGCCAGATAATTAGTGCAATCACATATGACGCCTCACAAGACAGAGAGATTTTGACCTTGCACCCAGATCACTTCTACAAGTCCAGGCCCAAGGTGGAGAAGGGATCTTTCAAAATCTGGTGGGATGATGAAGGACAGATCTGTGCCGTAGTCATTACTGACTTTGTGAAGGAGCTAGAGAAATTCACGAACACTATGCATTCGATAAAGTTGGGGGGCATATGGAAAGGCATAGAAATTACTGAGAAGGATATCGCGGAGGCGCGCAGAGACCTGCTGAGAAAACTCGAAGAGAAGTGGCGGGCGGATGAGGATACCGAGCAAACAGATGAGAACTCAAAGAGAGACCTTGAAGAGGCGCATAGCTGATGCCGTTCGTTGCCGACACTCATGCACTAGTCTGGTACATGACGGACAACCCGTCCCTGTCCCTAACAGCTAAAAAGATCTTTCAGAGAGCTGACGGTGGAGAAGAGAAGATTCACATTCCCTGCATAGTCTTTTTCGAACTGCTTTACCTTGTAGAGAAGGGAAAGGTTGGAATTGCTTTTGGTGACTTTGTCTCGATGTTTACTTTTTCGAGTAACTACGTAGTTGAGCCAGTATGGGTGCCAGTCATCAAGAAAAGTTCTGAAATCCCGGACGGAATAGTCCCTGATCCTTGGGATAGACTCATTGCTGCCACATCGATGCATCTGAATCTCCCTTTGATAACGCGAGACAGGACTCTTCGGAGAATCGGATTAAGAACAATCTGGTAGATCAACTATCAGTTTCCAAAACCATATGGTTTTATAGAGAGTTACTCAGTTTTTTTGCTGAGACCGCTTGACATGGTTTTGTCCTCTCTTAGTAGATGTACTTGTTTGGCTTCTCTCCTTTCTTGACGCATTCTCGGCTTGATGTGTTCCACCCGATCTCGCCGCTCTGTAGCTTCTTGAACCTGTCCACGGCGAAGGCGAACTGGGTCGGCTACTCCTACTTCAAGTTCCCTGCATGTGGCTTTGAGGCAAACCGTGACCGCGTGGCGAGCCTCAACATCGCCCTCAGGGCGGTCCAAGCACAAGACACACCAAGCGCCGACAGGATGGGCCAGTTTCCTGGGGGGAGCGCCTCCGTCAGTAAGGTAAACAATAAAGTTACTTCGCAAGTAGTCGCATTAGAGGTACACTCATCTAGCAGTTATCAGTTATAGCGTGATAGCGAACTGCTAGACAAGTGTACCCAATATGTCAATAAACCCGCCTTACCTTAAAAAACAATAAGGAATCGATCTCCTCACTTGCTCGATCTCTTGTGGGCTTTTATCTTCTGTCAATCTCTAAGACTAGCCGTCTCGACAAACCACGTAAGAGGTCTTGCTAGGACTCCTGACTTAAACGGGCGTGCGCGTCCGACCTCACACATTCTCCGCAGCGCATTAGGGAGCGCTATTTTTCAAATCTAGCGAGCAGTTCCTTTAATCCTACATTATAGCCTTGTCTGAAATCGGCGTACTCCTTGTCTGCAATGAGTGGGGGTATCTTGCATTTTTGAAGCAAAACAGGTAATACGACCACAGATTTCATCTGCAGTTCTTTCATCAATGCCGCATTAAGCTCTTTCCTAACCCAATTGGATCTGACGGATGCTTTTGAAAGAACAGTAATAAAGTAATCATTCTTTTCGATTCCTTCGTTTATCTTATCAAGTAGTGAGTCTCCTACTCTTATTTCCCATTTGTCAATCCAGATCTTTATGTTAGCGCGCTCTAAGTCTTCTACTAAACGATCAACGAATATTGAGTCCCGATGGGAATAGCATATGAACACGTGATCTGACCGCTTTAAATCATTCTTACTAGGCATACTCTTTGCCCCCAACAACCTGTCTGCTTCAGCGTTCCTCTCTCGCTCGGCACGCCGATCATCGAGAATGGCTTCTCTAAATCCTCTTGCTTTTTCTTCCAAGTCCTCTAGACCAACTACCCTAACTCTTTCATTTTTGCGAAAATAGGACATAAGGACGTCAAGGTATGGCTCTCCGTCGTCAAACACGATTTCGTCGGTCATTAGATGTGCTTTAACTTTGGACTCTCTCAATAGTATTTTCCAATGATTTCGCTTGAACATTCTAAATAGCTTCTCTACTTCATTTCTCCTATTTTGCTTTCTCTCCGACTCCTTTTTCATACGATAATTCCTGACGTACGGTAAAATGAGATACACGAATATCGCTGGTAACACCCACCAAACTATCGCAATCGGTCCTAAGATGAAGAAAACAGAGATAGCTGACGATGATGGCAAAATGTAGCTAGGCAAGAAATATGGTAGATACAATATGAAAAGTGAGCCAACTGTTAAGACACCACCAACAATACCCCAATACAGCAGTAACTCATTATCCCAGTCGTGGATGAGAGTAGGCACAAATAATATTGGCAAAAACACCCACCAAACTATTGTAATCGTTCCTAGAATGAAGAAAGCATCGATAGAGAAAAATGACGGTACAAACCATATGAAACATGAGACAAAAATCAAGCCAATGCCGATAGTAAGCCAATACTTGAGAAAATCACCCCAATCATACCAGCTCAAACTATCAGCTCCTATTGCGTCTCAAAATGATCACGCAGCGCGCGCTAGTAGTGATCGTCCAGTGTGCTAAAATTGCTAAAGATCATGAATCAATCAAAGAAGTTAAAGAGTTAAAGCCAAACTTCTTTGACTATCTCTCATGAGTTCCCCCAAACTCTTCTTTGGCGAGCGCCCTTTATCTTTTCCGATGTCAGAACGAATCAGTGTCTCTTAGAGAAAGTACTATCATCGTCTCCAGTAGATATCCCACTTTTTCCTCTGACTGGAATAATTATTTCGCATGCGCCCATTGTTGTGTCTCCTTACGTTAGCCCAAACGAAAGTAAGATAGTTTTTCATCCATTCTTCTCTTGCAACTCTTCTTTCGATGAAGTCTCCCGACAACTCATCGTCATACAATACGAACATATATGCGTGGCGTAAATCTGTCTTGAGCGTTCTTAATTTCTCAAGGTCTTTATTGATGCTAGGAATTTGTAAGCCGTCTAATTGGCACTTCAATTCGATGGCGTCTACAAGTTGTGTACCTTTATAAATCGTGATATCTGGCTTTACAAATGTATCTTCCTTGGTCGGTCCATGGCTCAATTCAATGAGCGGTTGTGACCTTAGAAACCATCGTTCGCTTCTTTCATTTTCGAAATACTTTCTTAGCCAATAATAAGCTGCAGCTTGCATATCAAACTCTGAATAAACGAAATTTGAATACCAATCCTCAACAAGCTTCTCAGGGAGATCATTCAATATCCATGAATCAGCCTTCGATTCTCCTGGTGATTCTCTTACCTTCCTCAACTCATTAGCACTCATTTCATTCACCTACTTCTCCTCACAGGCTTTCCGTGCCTCCCGCACCCAATACGATAACCACGCTCTACCTTAAAAATAGTAAAGGAATTGATCCCCTTACTTCCCGCTCGACCTCTATCAAGTGCTATGGCTTCTGATACCTATATCTGAAAAGGGGTGTCTCAACTTTGTGACCGAAATGTAGACGGCTCATCTTTTCGATAGCATCCTTCATGTCTTCGTCAATATCGGTGGAGAAGAATGCCTTATGATCGTAGCCCCAATGTGTTTTGGTTTCTGGTATGAGCACTTCTTGACTCCACAGATATTTTACGCTCGGATAATGAACCACGTTCAGCAGGAAAGCTCCTGCCAACGCATTGAGAGCATTGTCTACGTTTGCTTTCTCAATGGAAGAAGACCATTCGTGCTTTAGATCATTGTACGCCATCCACCAATCAGGAACAATATGCGCTCCGTACTTACTCCGATCGAACTTCTCGAATGGTCTGAGTGGTATCTCTCCATACCAACTTGACTTCGCCACCAACTCTGCTCCACTATTAGATGATAGTTCATAGATCGATTCAAAGGCATCTCTCGCAACGAAAATACTGTAATCCTTCTCTACCTTCTTACCGTTCTTGTCGGTCTCCCACCATGCCTTTTCAATGGCATCTCTGCTTTTGTCGAATTTCATGAAGTCAGGAAAGTCTCTCATCTGCTTAAAGACATCATCCATGTATCCGCATACCCTCAAAATCAAGTCGAGTAGCTTAGGTGAGAAACCACATCTGTTTCTATCTGCATAGGGGACATACTCAAAGAACCTGATCAGATCAGTCTCGTAGTATCCATATAATGTCCAACAGAGACCTTTCTCAAAGGCAGTTCCACTTTGGTTTCTCGGCAGGATCATTCCCCTCTCCGCTTGTCGATCACAACTATCATGACTCTGCCCATACGAAGAAGACGAGAGCGTACTTGAATCCATCATTTCTTTTGGGTGTATACTATCTTTTGTATTGTGTTACAACTCTCCTCAAGATTCTTCTCGTCATCGCGGATAATATCTTCATAAAACTGAATGTCTCTTCTTACTTTCTTAAGTGTATTCTCGTCATTTTGTCTGTGTAAGCAATATTCCTTACCCCTGTTCTTACAGCCACCAGATGTATACGCGTACCGAGTACACTCCCCCTTTTTTGAGCAATCAGCTAGCAACGATACGAAAAATCTCTCAGAATCCTTCCGCTCGTCCCTGAGAATCCTGTTCTTGATCAGCCTATCGTGTATGCCATTTATCCTTTCGAGCATGATATTCAAGTTCTTTCTGGTAGCTCTATCCTTAATCACAGTAAGAAGTGTATTCAAAAGCTTAACTGTATCACCCGCTATTTCAGACATTTCCCTCTGCCTCCCTCGCTCCCTATTCCTCAAGGAATCGGCACGTAATCCCAATAACCGATCTGATCCAGACGCTTAGATACCTCGTCTTTCATCCCTTTCCTACACTTTGCGGTATCTACCTTCGATTGTCTGATTAACTCAACGACTTCGCCTATAGTATGACCGTCATAGACAAGGCAGTCCTTACATAAATTGAACAGGTACTCAACGCCCTTGGTGAGACTTTCGCCACCGAACCTGAAAACCTTGTTAGTGCCAAAGAAGCCGATCTTCTCCTTGGCGTAGTTGGCGAATAAGGCGTGGAGAGCCGAATAGGCTAAGATCTCCAGCGTTTCCCGTCTTGAAGTGTCTGGGAGATGAACATAGGCATTGTCGAAATAAATAGGGTGCAGTATATCAGTCATAGATGTCCAAAACGCACGAGCGCCAACAGACACGCTCCAGAGCCCATAAAACAATTCATCTGGCACGTTTGGGATTCCCACTACCTTCTTTACATTTTCGGGTACGACTTCAGAGCCTCCTTTTGCTACATCCAAATGAAATACCTTCGGTGCTGGCGCGTTAAATGTGTCGCAATGCTGAACAGCAATCTCTCCTCTTATCACTTCCCTGTTGTCGTATGCCCATCCGTCCTTCAATAGAGGCATCTTCTTGAAGACGGTTTTTTTCGTACCGCCACTCTTGTCTACGAATTCAAAACTCAGATCAAGATGTTTGGAATTTGTGTTCGGCGCGTACTCCCAGATTGTAAAAGCAATAGGTTTGATCTTGCTAATGTCGTGGAAGTAGTTGCCCGCAAAAATGTAACCCTTTAGGAACCTGAAGTCCTTCAGCAACGCGGTCAAGAGTTTCATATAGCGTTCTCTGCCACAGAACAAACCGAATGGTGAGAAGAAAGCCAAACAACAGGTCTCATGAGCCTTGGCGATCTCGATGAGCCTTCCGACGATGGGCAAGAACAGGTCGCCTTTCCCGTACTTCTCCAATACGCGAGGATACTCCTGCCCAACCACTGTCGATGACTGCTTTCTTGATAACTTCCCGTTCATTTCCCCCTTCTTTGACACCAACACGTTAGTTGACGTTGTCCCAAATGGTGGATTTGTGTAGAGCAGTAACTTCTTGTCAGCAGGTACATCCCAAGCCTTAATCAGAACATCGGTTAAAGTATTGACCACATCAAGTGTGGTGAACTTCCACTCATACCCGCTAAATATCTTCTTGCAGTTTTCTATGTGGCTACTGCTAATATCATTCATGGCTCCCTTGATTTGTGGAACGATGTTCTTTATCAATGATCCTCCGCCAACACATGGTTCAACAACATAATCTGGTTTAGTCAATCCCAGTATTTCATCAGCTACCTTGTCGCCGATCTCCTCCTCAGTCCAGAAAACCCCATATTCACGCCTCTTCTTTCGAGATAGAAGACGATCCAACTCGTGGAGAATTTCTGCAAGGTCTTCGTGCTTAACACGCAGAGACTCAAACCAAGAAGCGTCAATCGGCTTTATCGCTAGGTGCTTGGGTTTGTGAGTCCCTCCGTACTCTGTCGGTAGTTCGCTTAGCTTTCTCTCGTCACTGCGTTCGTTAGTGAATCTCTCTGGCTTGTCCATGTTCACAAGCCAACCGTCTTTGTTAACTTTGATAATGTCATCCTCGCCTACTCCGTCAAGCCAGTTGACCAAATGATCAAGTTCTATTCTATACTTGTCAGTCATCAACTTGATTGAGTTTATGTTGTCCTTATTTATGAAGAGAAATTTTGATGTCGGCAATTCCAGTTCTATGATCTTGTCAGGCTCGCCTAAGATCTTCTCGGCTTGCTCGTTTAGTCCTGGTTTGTCCGCTTCGTTTGATTCGAATGCCAGCCTTGGATCAAAACTCATGACAAAAGTCGATATTCTCTCAAAAGAAGGTCGTGAATACAACTTGACAACTCTATTATCTGCGACGCCAAGATATTTCGCGTCCTTGATTCCTTCCTTCGCTATTGCGTGAAGTAACTGGGCGGGCGCAAAATGGTCAGGCTTGACCTCTATATAGACTCTGTTCTTCTCATCTGCGATATCGCAAAAGCTGTCTATGAACTTGAACTTGAAGCCGAGTGTAGTTTTGTTCAAGTAGTCTTTTATCTTCAAGGACAACGCTTTTTCACTCATAGTCTTCTCCCCTCCCCACAACCTTGAAGGAATTTACAGGCACACACAACAAAGGTACACCCATCTAGCAGGTATCAGTTAAAGCGTGATAGCGACCTACTAGACAATTATACCCATATGACCATAACCACACTCTACCTTAAAAATAGTAAAGGAATTGATCCCCTTACTTCCCGCTCGACCTCTATCAAGTGCTATGGCTTCTGATACCTATATCTGAAAAGGGGTGTCTCAACTTTGTGACGGAAACGTAGACGACTCATCTATTCGACGGCATCCTTCATGTCTTCATCTTCCATATGTCGCTATCACGCTCCTGCTAGAAAAACCGTCTTTCCCTGAGAAAAAGGAGACCGCTGAAGGTTCCAAGGCTTCAAGATACTTCCTGCAATGTACTCAGGTTTGCTGAATGCAACTTATCTGTGCTGGGAGTGGTAATTTTTGCTGTTGCTTGTTTTATTGCTTCGACTGCCAGCGGAGGCAAATATGAACGCGTTGGTGAACGAAGGGCCAGACGTTGGATGAAAGAGTGTTCTTGAATTTCAACGTTAAAGGCACATTTCTAGGTTCTTGAGGGTGATCGGTGATGCCTCTTTTTCAAAGAGAGGATCTGAGCAACTTTGAGATCTTTTCGATCTTGTCTTGTGTGCCGGTCGATGGAATCTTCTCCCATCCGCCTTTTGTTTCGAAGGTGCTTTCGCCGGGCTTCTTCCTCCACACTTCGAGAAGATCTTTTATGCTGTCGGGATTATAGTTCCCGTATCTCTTGGATAGTTCAGGTATGACTTTTGGCAAGACTCTCAAGAAGGATCGAAGCGCGATCGCGGTCTTGATGCTGTAGTCATGATTGTTCCACGCGTGTGGAAAAACCTCTTCGGCTATGACTTTGAAGTACTGAACCAGAAAATTGCCCAAGTATGGCTTTATCGAAGACCAGCTGCTTGGAGCCTTAGCCATTTCAGCAACAAGCTGTTTGAACTCTGCACCTAGGGCCGATAGGCTTACCCATCCCTTTTCTTCACCGGTTATCTTGACTTTCTGATATAATGGCGAGTTCGACTCGAGTGCAAGAGGCTTCAGGTAATCATGTGCTGGTATGATCCACTTTAGTTCTTGCACCAAGTTCTCATAGTCTTTCATTCTGGGTGCCAATTCGAAATATAGCGAGGTTGGTATCCTAGTTTGCTTCGAATTTATCATCACAAATAGTGCGGCCATATCTTCGTCTCTCAGGCTATCCATAATGATTGTGGGAACAGTTATGTCAAATCTCGACTTATTCTTTTTCAGAAGGTTTTGTAGTGCAACGAATCTGTGCTGGCCGTCAAGGACCTCGAACAGGTATTTCTTATTCGGCAGCGTTAATTCATTCTTGTCGAACTCTAGCTCTTGATGAGTGACCAATATCAGCGTGCCCGGAAAAGCGGGGATAGGTGCGCCCTTCGAACATTCCTGGAAGTATCTCATCAGTTCTTTTATTTTCTTTGCCTTTATGGGTCTCTGAAATGCTTTTGAACTTTTCATTATACGCGACCAGTCTATTACGCCCTCTTTTCTCTTCTTGACTTCGAATCCCAAAGATTCGTAGGAGATCATCTGTAATTTCACTAGGTTGTCCAACCGGGATGCTTTAATCGGCGAGAAGTAAAGGTATTTCCCAAATTGTTCTATTTTAAAAGCTGGTTCTTTCATCTATTCTTATCACCCAGCCCGGGGGAATCTGAATGGTACCGCCAATAAGATCATTACAGGTTTTACACGCGGTGGCAAGATTCTGCGGATCAGACTTGCCGTGAAGTGCTCGTGGAACTATGTGGTGGATTTGTAGATCATTCTCACTTCCACAGTATCTGCATCTATGGTTGTCTCTCTGAAGAATTGAATTCTTTGTGATGATGTCAAAGTCCTCAGAGCCGGCAAAAATTATCTTCCAGATTAGATGCAGAATCTCGATTTCGTAGTCATCTAATATGAGGTAGTCGATGCCAGTTCTACGCTTCAATTCCTCTCGAAAACTCTTCAGGCTTTCGTCTTTCGGTCCCAGTCTTGTCAAGAACAGCAACCTTTGTTTCTCTTTCTCACCTCTTAGCCAAAGTCTGATGCTTCTTACTTTCTGAAGCCTGATATATCTCAGCACTTCAAGAAGTTCTGGTATACTGTCCTCAGGGTTACCCCATCTCTTGAGCAGGTCTGCGATCTCCTCCTCTTTCGAGGTGCTTCCCTCCATGTCCATCGCGCTTGACTCAATAAGTCGTGTTAGGCAAAGAAGGTATAAAAGTGTTAAGATGTCGAGGTGTCAACTGGAGATGTGGAGGTGAAAGACAGCATTGATGCGATTCGCAACCTAGATTCGAGGATGGCAAACTTCCAAATCAAGTATAAGCCATTATCATTCACAGAAGGGCAAGAACTAGTTTCAAAAGCCTTGAACGTTTTGTCGTCGAATAAGGAACCTGATAACAGCTAGAATACATCAAACCTATTGGCGCTTTGGCTAATAGTTTAGTCGCATTCCTAACAGTCGTCACACTTGCCAGGTTCATGCTTGAGACGCTTAACCTCGCTTCTCTCATTATCACCAAGTATGCATGCCCACACAGAAGTGTTCTCCCCCCCAGAAACACCGATTGAACTTGAATCCGGCGCTGTTTTAGGTTGTGATCTTGCCTCTCGTCCCAAGTATAAGCTTAGTGATTTCCGCGGTATCGATTCCTCTATTAAGGAATTTTCCTAGCAAGTCAAATAGGTCAATCGTTGTCATCAGGCAGAAGTTGTTCCCATCCGCTATCCGAATGGCGTCTTTCGTGAAAGGATCTCCACGCTTCTCTGGTTCCACCTCACGAAAGTGGTTAAGCACAAATACGCCTTTAGCTTCCTTGCCGCTCTTTATTCCCTTCATGTAGTGATCAAGCAGCTGCCTCAAGTCATCATTATTGGCGGTTCCCTTTAACCCCTTGACTTCGACTATCCCGAGCGTCCCATCGAGATCCAGCTCGATGTCATGCTGCCCTTCCCGCTCCTTCCACTTCCCTTTGATACCTGTTTTCCTAAGAAGAAGATACACGGAATATGAGAGCTGGTCTCCATAGGAGTAAACCACTTGTCTCAGTGATTTAAATTCACCTAACTGCTTCTCCATTTCAGTGACTTTTTTGCGAAGATCTTTTTCGCCTGGAAGCAAGTATTGACCGACCCATTTAGGCTCCTCAACCAGATCTCTCTGAGGCATGTAATTTGACTTGATCATATTCAATACCACGCGCAGAAACTTCGGCAGATCCGCTTTCGAGTTTTCCAGATTGGGCAAGAAGAAAACCCTAGCGCCAGAGTTAAGCTTTATCTCATAGGATACGGCGAGTCCGGGATTGTTCTTGGCTATGACAAGGCGCTCAGGATAATTATTCTTTAGGTGCCATAACCAGTTGAACTTGAAGTTTCTGAGGGCAGCTGAGAGCGGATGTTTGCGATTAAGTTTGATCACTTCGCCTTCCTTTTCCTCGACTTCTGGCAAGCGAGCAGGAAAAACGTCTTCAGGAATAGTTCCGATTGGGAACACAACCAAAGCCCCAGGCATCGAGAGAAATCTTTGAAACTCACTCTTGGTCTTTTCCAACGCAGATTTGATCTTATACTCTGAATATTTATTAATGTCCTTGTGAAGTAATTCGAACGTGCGACTGAGGCCTTTCTCGCAAAGGAAGATTATGTCATAATCGTACAGCGTTGGTGCGTCAAGAAGATCAGGATTGTAATATAACTCTTCGTCCTTGGCTAGCTTCAGCTCTCCGATGCTGAATTCCTCAATGCGAGGTACTCCAATGAAAAGGATTCTGTAGTTCACCTGCCAGCCTCCAAATCTCTGTTAGGGTAACTATGAGACTAGTTACCGCACCTTGCCAATCGAGTTTCGAACACGCATATGATCCTCTAGACCAGTACCGTCCCGCCCCACAAGAGATTCCTCTCACTCAGCAATATACGAGTCCAATATATATAGTTGGGTAGAGCGCCAAGAAAACTGAAGACACGTCAGAACAACGAGTAAGACTTACCTCCTCCATCAACCTTCTTGATTTCGCGTCTGAGTCGCTTTACCTATTTTGAGGGTCTTATCAGCTTAGATGCCTTTGGCGGTTATCTCTGAAAGGTTGAAAGGTTTGATCATCCATATTCGATCCTGCCTATCTGCTCACATGCGTCTCCATCTCAGCATCCATCTAATTTCTATTTGAATTCAACAATCCAGTCTACCCGTTTCCGACCAGAGAACCAAATTCACTTATAAAAGCGCTAATATAAGCTACATAGCTATAGGCATCCGTTTAGGTAGGCATTTCTGACCCCAACAGCCTACCCTTCTCACGTCAAAAACCCTTCCTAATTAGCCAAAACAATTCAAATCAATTCGACTATTATTCCTCACTCTGACCCGAATAATCCTGATTTATCTTCATTCGATGCAGGATAATAACCTAATTCATGTTCTTCTCTTGATTTCAAGACAATATCCTCTGCCTCTGGTCTCTCCAAATTCAATTTGCCACGGGCAAATGGACAGCTTCATCTGTGGATAGACTCTCCCCTTCATGCTTCGCTCTCCACTTCGAGACCAGACATCTTGATGCCCAACAATATTCACTCATGTGAATTCGCCTAGAATGATCGCGTTGCTGCAGTGGCACAGAAAGCGCTGGATAGAATCGCTTAAAGAAGCTGGGAATCGAGGAACTCCGCTGAAGTTTAAGATCTCCTGAAACAGAATGAGAGGGGCTGTAGCTAAGCCTTCGACCATCTTCCTCTTCTTTCGTTTCTGTTCAGCTCAACTGCCTTTCTCAAGTCCTCCACGAAGTCGCTCCACTCAAATCCCATGCAGGTCCCTGTTTCTCTGGTGCGCTCCCTATACAATGTTATAATTGGTGATGATGCATAATTGGGGAGATTTATGGATGTCGCAATGCCTCCACAAGGGATATATCACACGCCCGACGACTAGAGAAGCGAATATTCCAGCTGAGAAATGAGGGGGAACGGCCGACAGCATGAGTGCAGGAAATGATGATTTCGAGAAGGGCCGATGCTGGGCACAATACACATTCATGGAAGACGAGCTGCTCGACTTCATGTGTGAACCATAGCTCGTGGAGGGGTTCCATAATTGCCGAGTACTGAGACAGGTGTGCACGAGGCCGCGAATAGGAGCAAAATAACCAGAATCAAGACAGAAGATGAAGAGAAGGAGGGGAACGCACTCGAACACGCCCCGAAGGGTCGTCGGGCTCGGCGAGAAAAGAAGCCAAGCGAAGACGAAAACAGAGAGGCATTAAGAAGGCAGACCACTCAACTGGGCGAAACTGATTCAGATGCAAGACTAGATGAGTTTCTGCTGAAGAATAAGGAAAAGGCCGATTTGACGTTTGCACCCTATGCGATCGGTCTTCTGATACTCGCACTACTGGTAGCTGATTTGCCTTTTCCACTACCGTACTTGGCTGTTATCGGATACGTTCCGATATTCTATGTGTTGAGGAGAATTGTTCTATCGCAGATCGTTAAGACGAGATTGGAGAAGTATTATAATCTAGTAGCTGATGTTTTGTATACGCAATCCGGCGGAAAGCAGATCTTCTGGACCCAGGTAGTTCTCAAGCTATCAACTCCCGAAGAGATTCTGCCAGATAGCAAACTGTTAGAACTTCTGAAGTCGTCTAGCACACGTGCCTCAAGATCTGAAGCAGGACAATTCGCAGAGATTTACGAACGAATTAGAGATGGTAGAGTGCGATCTCTCTTTGCGGAGACGCCTGACCACAAATATCACGTGCTTTTCGTCGAGTACGCTAATGGCAATGACCATCCCTCTCCGATCAGTGCCAAGACAAGATTTGGAAGGACTTCTGTCAACGCTTTTCGCAAGAACTTGTGGTATGTAGGGAACTATCGTCTTTATGATATCCCTGAGTCGAATAGCATCGGAGACCAAGTGCTCGTTTTCTCGGGTCGGAAAGATGCTTCTCCCTTAAGACTAGTGATGCCAAACCTAGTTGAGACTTTGTTCATGATCGCTAATCTCAACCGGATTAGGCAGGAGAAAAGTCTCGCGCTCTTGAAAGCCAAGAACGAGTCGCTTCGCGCCGCGGTTGAGGCGCTGGAAGAGCATCAGAAGGCGATAGATGCTATATTGAGTAGTTCGAGAAAGGTTTCACGAGTACTGGACGAGAGGCTCCTCACGAAGATAGACACTTCACCGACACGAGCAGAACTTGAAGTTAAGCCAGTTGGTAGATTCGATATGCTTGTGAGCCTAGTCAAACGTTCATCTAAGTGGTTCTTTCTCACTATTGCGGGATTGATCATCGTAATAGTATTCGGACCATATTTGTCTTCGCTTATTTCTCATTGGTTAACATGACTCACACACAAGTTTCCCCATCTTTGGATTCTCCTCGACGGTCTCGAAAGGTTTCCCGGATATCCTAGCGCCGTACCGTGCTGTGGCGAAGTCCTAGGTTTGAAAATAGACGAGAATACCTAGGAAAGGAGGAGGCTTCAAATAGCCAGAGTCCTGAGGAGCGAGAAAGTATGCATGGAGGGATATCAGATGTCTATCTTTGAGGATATGACTAACGCTGAAAGGGAAGTTGCAGGGTTCCTCTCAGATCTTCGCATCTGGTGGACGTTCCAACAACCAGTCTGCGTGGAAGACGAGAAAAGCAGGCCAAGGATTTGGAGCCCAGACTTCTACCTATCTGAGCTCGGGCTGTACATTGAAGTTTGCGGTTCTGAGCGCTTTGACTACTCCTACCGCGAGAAAATCTATAAGGCAAACAGGATACCTGTGATCTTTGTACACCTTTACAAGGAAGGGGCAAAGTGGTCCTACTTTCTGATCCAGCGGATCAAGGAAATCCATGCCATGCGGTCAGGGATCATCGATAAATTGGTCTGAGCGTGCGCTGAGAAAGAGGGTGGTTGGTTCTTTTGCTGTTGACATTTTCGCGCAGCTAAATAACGTTTACTTCATGTCCTCGCGAACAGTTAGAAGCCTCTAGCGATTCAGCTCCGTCACCATTTCCCCTCTGGAAAATAGTGACACTGTGCACTAGCGCGCGTGCCAGTTGGTCAACTCTCTCAACTTCCGTCGATAAGTCTTCTGGTGACCATGAGATGGGAATGGCAGAGCTTCCTCGTTTCGAATCCTTTTGTCGAGACCGGCTTCTTCAATTGCGTCTCTCACAGGGGCAAATATGTTAGATTTCACGATAAGAATACTTTCAGGATCTAGCTCCCGTGTGTCAGCGACAAGTCTAGGTATTCCCTCGATGATAGCGCGTCTTCTCTCCATCGGCTTAAGCTTGTTGACGGGCTTATAGCTTACATCGACGACGAAAAAACCTCGCGACTGAAACTCTTTCAGGCAAGGCCTCTTGTCGAGACCCGTTGGCATTTTCTTATTTTCGGGGAAAATTCCAAGGGCTTTCATAGTCTCTCTGAAAAGGCTGTCCGCTCCTGCTGTCTGATCGGAATAGAAATATCCTCCACAGTAGGGAGGAGACTCGGCGATGAGTAGAATCTTCACCCGTCCGTGCGGCTTATACTTGTCCCTTGCGAGAATGTACTCACGCATAACGTTTATGGTATTCGTTCTAACTGAAATAATTGACGCTCTATGCTTTGGTTCTGCAGAAATCGGGTGCGCGCGAACCGGTTGGAAGGGAAGAACTCGAGTTACCGAAAGATTCCATTTTCTCTTAGCTTCTTGTTCATGCACCACTCTCTGAAGACATCGATTTCCCAAGGCAGTGGCAATGGATGCCCTGAGAAAGTACGGTATTCCCTGATCCCATTAATATATTCGATTCTGGCCTCTATCCTATTTGCCGGAATCGCGCAATTAGAAAGCAGACTCTGGTCCACTCTGTGGTCCCTTGCTTCCAACTTGGAATCAGCACCAGCCCAGTTGTCGAACCAAGTTCGTTCAACCCTAACAGCATAGACAACTGGGTAGTGTGTCTTGACCATCTTACTATACTTTCCGTGTATCGGCGGCAATCCGTTTAATAGCCCTTCGAGATACTTGTCATCGTTGGCTCTCTTCAGCCATTCCTGAAGTTGTCTGTAATTGAGAACTGCCGGATCTGAAGAGTACCTTTTCTGAAGTTCCTCCTCATGCTTAAGGTAGTAGGCGATCTTAGGTGGTATAGATGAGAGCTTGCGCAGCAGTTCTTGCTTGTATGCCAAGCAAGTGTTCTCATTGAGTACAAGATCCTTGAAATCCTCTACTGCAGTTATGATGCTGTCTATCGTTTCTCCTCCACGGTTCCTTGCATAGTTCCTAGCTCTCCAGAAGCTTTGATCAAAGCTTGCATATTTCCGCCCCGGGTATTGGTCTATCACGCCCAACGTGTAAGGGCGCAACACTGAGTATCCCGAACTCTCTGTGTAGCCGATGGACTCATATGCGTTGCATACTGTCTTGACATCGTTCATATCATAAGGTGTATCGTTCGCAACCCATCCCCGTTTCTCTATCTTCTCGACGAAGACGCTACTTGTCCCGTGATAGACTATCTTGGGATCGTCGTACATCTCTTTCTCTAGAGGATAGACGATACAATTGGGGTCATCGATCCGCAATACCATAATCTTCTTCAAGGTCGTATCAGTCCTGCTTCTGCCGATTCACATAAAGTGGGATAGCCGAAAGCCCAGCTCTTGCAGGGGCATGAGCAACTTCTCTTGCTCCAGCTTTCGGTCTCTTGGTAGAGAAGCACGAATCCTTCCTGGTTCTCCTGAGCTCAGTCATGTCTGCTTTGCCTTCTCATCATCATTATCAGAAATCGATGAAGAGAAGTCATTGATGGCTTTGTCGATCACGCTGCAGACTTCGTCGAAGGTCTCAACGATCCCCATGCTTTCATTGTATTCACCCGGCTTAACCTCCAAATCAGGATACCTCGTGTAGGATTCATGGGGAAAGGTAATCACAGACAGCAAAAGGAGCAGTACACCACCTAGCATGTCCTTGATAAGTCGATACGACCAGTCGGTCTCCTTTCTTTGAAGAGACTTCTCTCTGAAGATGCGAAGTGTCTTTGACTGCTCTTCATCACCAGGATATCTTACTTCTGACAGTAATGTCGTGAGCTGCGGAAGCACCTTACCCATCACCTCAGGCACTTCACTTGACAGCTGCGTACAAACATCCAGCAACCTCTTAATCTCCTTTCCAGGCAACCTAGCAAATTGGCTCGACCTGCTCGTAACCAAATCTTCGAGTACGAGAGGCCCTCGAGTACCCGAAAACACTAGCTCGGTCACATCGGCGAGTTTTCTCCCGATCTCCTTGTCTAATATCTTTGAAAAAGCGAGCGGAGAAAGATGACCAACATCCCGAAGTTCGCTCTTGTCGATGAACAAGGATTCAAGTGCCCAAGCTTTCGCAGCTTTTTCAACACTCTGCTGAACGTGGTACACTGCCAGATTGTAGATACTATTAGCGCGGAGCAATTTCGCAGATTCGAGGTCTTGTCGAGCAAGATCTAGTAAGCTCCGAATCAACCCAAGCTCATCTGAAGATCTGACTCTTATAAAATCGTAGAGATCCTTGATTACAGGGGAACTCAATACCTTAGCGATCATAGCAAACAACTTATCTTGAGATATCATTGAGACGAGTCCCCCTCAATATTACCTTGGATAATCCCAGGAAGTCATCCGCTTATTCATCTCATCCAGCTCAAGCCGAGTCGCAATTCTGTCAGTGGCATTAGCCCGCAAATACACGCCTCTGTCTTTAACAACATAGGGCCTATCTTCGCCCTTCTCCACACGCATGACGATTATCTCTTTCCCATCGATCCGAGTTCTCTTTAAGTCGTAGCGAACAGCCGGTTCACAGTGACTCCTGAGAATCTTCGATATTGAATCTTCGTAATCTCTATTCCGCAAACCTACAACCACAGCATTATCATCTACACCCAGCAGAATCACACCGCCTTTGGTATTGGCAAAAGCGGTCACACTCTCAACGAACTCCTCAGACTGACCAATGTCAGCCTTGAATTCAACCCCCTCCGCCTCACCACTCTTTATCCATTCTCTTATCTCATACTGCGGGGTTTCGACGACGAATCCCTTCGGCGAGGGACCCCAATTCGAGTAGTATCGCCTAACGTCAAGAACCTCATTATCCTTGCCCGAAAGAAGTGCAAGATGCATGATGTCGGGTTTGAAGCCGATTGAAGCACTCCCCGCGCCATCAGCGAGATCAATGTCAACCGACTTCATCTCGTCTCCCGACGCGCAATAGATCTTACCGACCATGTCTGCTGGATCCACTTCCCTAGCCTCAACCGTCAACTTCACAGCATCTGAGGAGATAACAACTTCACGTATTCGCGCGCCATACCTCGGGAGGCAGAAGACCATGCCATTGTGATTAGTATAGCGTCCTAAATCGATGCCAGTGTGTACCTTGATAGCTGTCACAAGATCAGGGAAGAATGGCAGATTCTTCGAAAGCAAGATATTAATCCGCGGGGACGGAAGGCTAGGGCTCCTGTATTGATATCTGTCGAAATACCAGCCGACATTAAGGTAGTCGTTGCCGCTATCGAACGATTCTCCGTTGGTTAGGCTTTCACCAACAACACTCAAGTCCCACTTGCCAAGTCTGATCAACTTCTCGCCCTTCTGGGGAAGTTCATTGAGTAACCCGCGTAGCTCCTTACAAGAAATGAGCATCTCAAACAACAGGAAATCGTCGTACAAAATGTCGGGGCGATGTTCATGGTTGTTGGACCTATGAAGTGGAAGGAACCTTGTGAGAGCATTCACCCAAGTCTCCCCCATCCTGCATGCAACACCCTTCACCAGAACCTGTCCATACGTATTCTCCCGCTTAATGATCTTCAAAATCATATCTTCCAATACTTTCTCATGCGCAGACATCTTGGTTCACCCCGTATCATGCCCCTCAGATGCGTCGCACCAAACCACTAACAAAAGCTATTCCAAGTGATATTAAAGATTCTGCGCGCGAAGATTGAAGCATCGGTTAGAAAGACGAAAAGGAAGGGGGTTGGCTTTTAGCTACTAACATCCTAGAGGCTAAGTATCATTAGGAACACAAAAATGTCAACAACTAGAAAACCATCCCCCCTCTTTTCTTGGTCTCAAATCCCCTAGCGCGCATAAGGTGTGAATTGTTCATTTTTATTACTGGAACGCCTTTATGGTGTGGGTAAGTTCTGGATGGTGCATTTTGTGGGTTTTTATGGTTGTGCATGCCTATTTGTGTTGAAGATGCTATGACATGACCCGCAAATACGCAATGTCTCTGTTCTAGGGAAGGTATGGACGGTGATTCTGAAAAATGCTTCTTGTCATACCTTTAGGATCATAGTCGCCACATACACAGCTACTACAAGCCTTTGCGCCCTTAGACTATCCTTCAAATGAGTCCACACAGGTTTTGATATACCGTTACCCTTGCTCTGCTAAATTTCCTTTCATTCTATTTCTCCACCTGATTCTCTTCGCTATCTTTGTCTTCCTTACGTGTCAGACCGATCACTGTCTTCAATGCCTTCTCCAACTCTTCGATCCTCTTCTCCATATTCTGAATAGCCCTGGCCTGAGTGTCGTTTCTGACTCTGAGTTCCAATACTTCATCCTTATCTTCAGACTTAACTACATCTCCGAGTCTCTTATTCGCAGATTCCAAAGCAACTGTCCTACCAACCAGGTCGGAGACTGTATCTAGTAGTCTCTGATTCTCTTCCCTGATCTCCGCAACATTATTGTTAAGACCATTGCCATTGCCACTGCTAATCGAAAGATAAGGCTCATACTTTAGATATTGTTGTTTGACCTCTTCCGACTGATTCTCCCTGTACGCTTTTCCAAGGCTGCCAATAGCATGACCTAGCCAGAATTCTATGATCGAGTCATTGCATCCATTCTCGGCCAATATCTTCGAAAAACTTGATCTGAGTGCATGCGGGGTGACATCACTGATAGGCTCATCGCCTTTGATCAATCCTGATCTCTTCGCAACATCCCTAACCATTACTTCTACCGCGCTCCGGCTCAGCGGCTCAAAGGCCTGACCCCTGCGACCGTACTCCTTGAAGAATAAAGGATCGCTTCTTCCCAATTCAATGCCTTGAGCATTCTTCAGGTCTTCAAGGTATGTTTTCAGCGCTGATATTGCATCGAAACCCAGATACGTGTTAAAGCGCGTGTGGGTCTTCTTGCGAAATAGATCAAGTCTCAAAGGATGCTCACTCTCTTCCAGGCCTCTGGCGACATCTCCATAGCTCAATCCCGTAAGAGTAGAAACATCGATCCCACTCTGATACATCACTAAGATCATGACCCTGTCCCGGATCGACAGGCAGTGTTCAAGCATTTTCTTAACATCTCTAGGGATGAGTTTTCTTCTCCTGAATTTTATCTCACTCTCTCCAAGGTTCATTCTCACTCTCACGTCAAACGTGGCGTAGAAGCTGCGGATCGCCATCACTGCCGACCTAGAAGACTCTTCGGTATGATTCTTCTTCATGTGATTAAGAAAACCTATCAGGGATATTGACACTACATCTCTTCGCTCTCTAACATCCTTCCCCTGATCCTCAATCGCTTCGTCTATGACCTGCTTGGGAGTCTTCCTGATGTATTCGAGGTATTGCCTTAGTCTAAGCAGATAGTTACGGCGCGTACGCTCTTTCGATTGCTTCATTATCCACCTGTTAACATAAGCGTCCTTCAGTAATAGCTCATTTACCCCCGTTTCAACCGTCAATACTGCCTGCCCACACTCCTGGGAGTCGCTCATTTCCCTAGGGATATATGGCACCTACTTGATATAAGTATTTCTCTGTATATACGTCAGTAGGCGCGTTTGGCAAGGTGAAGGGTTTGAAAGGTCGCGCCAGACAACCCCGAGTTGCAAGCCCACAAGCTTAAGCGGTGGGTAACTGACCATAGCACGATACTTAGTCCCGGTTGTATCTTGCAGCCTCCCTACCATGAAGATCAAGACAAATCTAGCAACCCTGATTACTTTGCGCGTAGGAGTCTGATCGTGGTACTGCGTCGTTTTTCTGGGTCTTTCTCGAAGAGTTCCTCATCTTGACAGTAGCTTCTATTCATCTGAGAAGCTATGTAGGCCTTCTCGATCTCTGCCCCCAAGTAGTAAGAGTGCTGGAGGGTGGAGATCAATCCGGTTTTGGTTAGTGTGTCTCGTATGGGTAGTGGCTCTCGTCCTCTCACGATAATGTCAGGGGATTTCGAGCCTGCTTCGAAGTGGGTAACAACGATCTCGCCGTCGGCTCGATCCACGGCTATCTTGAAGAAGCCTTTGGGATCCAAAGATGGCTCCGGACCTTGCTCCGCCCCAAGGATCTTGAGTTGCTTTTCGGCTTTCTCAGTGGCCGCGTCGTAAGGAACTTCTCGGCTTCTCTTCTCCTTCAAGATCAACAAGTCAATGCCGAAGTCCTTTGGTGGCGTCCTCCTTATCCTGCCTAGGTACATCATCTGTGACGCCAGGACTAGCTCGTGGACCGCCCCCCTGGTTTTTGGGCTTCCTTCAGTTGTGAGCAGTAGGCTGGCGCCAAGCTCCTCCGCTATGCCGGCCATCACAGCGTTGACTCCGACGCTATCCGCGTCCAAGAGTTCGGTGACGTTGCCAACCCCGCACATTAATGGCACGTCTCCGTGGCGTTGCGAAAATGTGTTATAGGAGATGATGGAGCTGACCACTCCAGGAGAAACCAATGGATCCATTATTGGATCCGCGATGATCTTCTTGAAGCCTATTTGGCGTGCATTCTGCACATTCTTTTCGAGGGCATGTGTTCTCTCCCTGATTTGATCGCTGGTGGATACTTGATCCATGCCTTCACTTCTATCTGGTATTACTATTGCAGCCACGTCGGGTGCATTGTCAAGGTTCTTCACCTTTTCGATGTTGGACGAGTTGAGGCTCAGAACCATGTCCACTCCGCTGTCCATTCCCGCGTCAATATCTTCAGGTTCAAGAGTGTCCAGACTGATTGGAACTTCCAGCTTGCTTTTGAGCAGGGAGACTATTCTTTTCACATCTATCGGTCTGGGTTCTTTTGCGCGCATTCCCACGTCGACTATTCCTGCCCCACTCTCCACATAGTATTTGGCTGTTCTGAGTATCTCATCATCTGTGAGAGTTGGGGCGTCAAGTATCTCGGCGACGACGCGCATTGGAAAGTCTCGACCCACGGATAGGCGCTTGCCCCTCTCTCTGCCTATGACTAGGTTCCATGGCCTTTTCAGAACCGATTCTTCTGGGTGTTCTGCTTCTTCGAGTGCAGCCATTGTCCGATGCTGCAGGTCTTGGGCGAGAATCGAATCAGCAGGTTTCGCCTTCGATAGCTCTGATTTGCCCAGCGCTTCAAACAAGGCCGGAATGTCAGAAGCATATCTGGTTCCCTTGAAAGCTGGGACGCCGACAGTCCTCTCTATGATTGACGTGTCTCCGGGAACCATCCCTGGTACGACTATCAGGTCGTAGTCTGACAAGTCCTCACCCTTCAATTCCCTAGAGATGAACTCTGGAGTCAATAATGCAGCCACAGACACAGGCAAGACCCTGACACAGAAGTCTACTTCGCTCTGCTGCAAGGCTGACTCGGTAACGACTCGCTCAGCCAGTCGTCCTGTTACCAAAAGCACTTTCATTTTTCTACCAATCTTCCTGGATCTAAGTCAAAGTCATCTTTCAGACTGATTCAGACTTGGGCAACGTATCAGGTGTTGGCTAGCCTGGCTGCAAGATGGGCAGGCTCAGCTACTAGTCTTCAAGTCTACTATGTTAAGAAGCTCCCGTATAATCTCACTGGGGCTTTTGAGAACTTAGTCCTGCTGCCTATTCCTCTTGAGACACTTTCTCAATGAACATCAGATCATAGTCAAGTTCAGGAATGTGCTTCATGGCTAGGACAGCTTTCGCTTTTCCGTAAACTGCGGTCACCCTGACTTCTAAGGCGGATCCAGATAATGTGTCATAGTCGTATGGCCCCTTTTTCGTTCCCTTCATTTTGTCCGTTCTTATCTTTACGTCGACCCTCTCTTTGAAGGGCTGGAGCTCCATTGTTGACTTTATGGCTTTCTCGACCACCCCGGTGATTCTTGGATCCGCTGAAATAGGGATCCCTGGGAATTGGTGGTATACCGCTGCCAAGGTTATCGCTCCCTCGAATATGGCGCGCTCCCGGTCTGAGACAGTATCATCAAAGAACTTCTTAGCTGGATCGACTTTCAATTCCTTACTCATTTTCCCCACCATGCTGTCAGCAATCTAGATTACTAGGCGCTCTATCATTCTTGACTCCCTGTCGCCTTAACTATTCGCGGAAGATCCCTAAAGTCTATTCTTGCGAAGCCCCTTATCGCTTCTCCTCTGGGTCCTGTTGCGTTAAACAATCCGCTTCTAGCCCTTGACCAAGTCGCAAGCCATTCAAGGAGCTCTCTGGCGAATCGAAGTTTCAGTCTCTTCATAGACAGCCATTTCCTGTCATACCTTCTGGAATCAGAATCCTTGTCTCTGTTTTTTGAGTATTTTCCTATGACTTTTCCGAGATCCATTCCAGCCAGAACGATTGTCCTTGCCTCCATTTCCTCTGCCAAGAAGACACCCCTATCTCCATCGGTGAAACCTCCAAAGTTGTGGATTGCGGGAGGGCTGGGCTCCGCTTGCGTTGTCCCAAATACCTCTCCTTTACGACCATCAATGATTCTTGGAACCCATTTTCTTAGCGCCTCAATGTTGTCTCCGTGCGCATGAATTACCACGGTCGCGCCCACCTTGCTGGCTTCTATTATATCCTCTACGCAACCGTCCAGGTCAGTGACCACTATGTGTGGTATGATTGATTCTTCCAGAAGTGCACTGGTTGTGCCATCTGCAGCCACAAGCTTGAAAGATCTCTCTAGGCCACTTGAGACCAGCTCAGCCAAGTTATTCTCAAGTGATGGACCTGCTCCAAGGATCAATATGTCTCTGCCTTTGACTATTCTTCTAAGTGCTGCAAGCGGCGCTGCAGCTCTCGATAATAAATCGCTTAGAACAAGTGAGGCTTCGCGATCCTTATCGACGCTGTACCCGAACGACGAAGTTATCTTCTCGTACCAAGGCATCCAACGGGCAAATTCCATTCTTCCTCAAATCACCCGTTCTAACGATCTTCTAGCCCTTACGGTGATATCTGGGAGCTTCCTGCCTTTACTTCGCTTCTCAGCACCCCGAGGGTCGCGCGTCTTTCCGCCACCATGTCGTGTTTGTGTATGCTCTCGGCGCTTCTCATCTTCATGGTGACATGAGTTGCGTCTGGTAAGTCTGCAAATGTTTCAAGAATCCCCTTTGCCATGTACCTTATTGAATCCTCGACGAACCTTGGATTCTCCAGCGCTTTGATCACCATTTGAAGTTCATCTGGGCGTTTTAGGAGCTCGTATGTTGGTGCACTGGCAGACTCCTCGATCACTTTTATTATGTCAGTGAGGTCGACAATGTAGCCTTGCGGTGCATCCATCATTATGAGCCCTGCACATCGCTGCATGTGAGTTCCCGTCGGGGGATCACAAAGTAGCTTCTCTGTTTGTTCTCTGCCAAGCAGTGTTGACCCGTTTTCGCGGATCTTGTTGGCGAACAGGCTATCCATTGATTCTTTTACGCACGGGCAGGCCGTAATGCCGATCACTTTGGCGCCAATAACCCTCTTCGTAACGACAGCGGAGTTGGTGATTCTTGAAGTTGCTTTCGCATAAACAGTGTATGGTTCGAAGGTCTCCATTTCGGTCACAGGGGTCTTTCGTTCAACAATAGCCTCAGCTCTAGCCCTGACCTCCGTCCTAGTTGCATCATCATGCTTCTTTAGGAGCCTTGTTGAGATATTTGCACAAAGATCCTCAATTCGATCTTTATTCTTTACAAACTCGCTGAAGACTTCTGCAATGACTTCATAGCTCCTCGAGGCATGAATCCCTCTCCTCATAGTTGGGAGATCAACATACACCTCAAACTGCGGGAGTAAAATCACTCTCTTACCCTTGAAGAGCGTGAAACTCACAGGCATTCTAATACCAACGACTCCGACCTTCTCGAGGGGTATTGTAACCTGAGGCTTTTCACGATGAACATCGCGTGAACTCAAATCCTAAACACACCTACAGATGACAGAGATGTAGAAGCAAACAGACTCGATTCCCTAATGAGCCAGATATGAATATAAATGCTTCAGCTACGCATCTGGGACACAGTCGCCTCTCATTTCAGTCCTGTTAACTCTTCAGTTCCATGTGGAGGCTTCATATCACTGTCAAGAGTCAATGAAATGGGGAGAACCTTCAGAAAACCCACTGTCGAGCATGATTCCTGGTACGCGGCTGGAGGCTTGACCCACGCCAACTTCGTTCTATCGTCCAACATAGCAACAATAAATAGAGAAGAGAAGCACTCTAGTACTGACTTCGCCTATGAGGCTAGCTCAGGCAATTTGCCAGTTCAGTCCCTGAATTGGGGCAACACAAAGATCGATTGCTGGCTACGCCGGCCACGAGGTTCGGTCGATTCATTAGCCAGTCGGGCATCTGAGAGATGGTTCCTATGAGTCGCAGACACCCATCAAATAAGGCGATTCTAGAAAGATTGGGCGCAACCAACGACTTCGTCTTTGAGGTTATCGTATCCACTTGCGCCATCGATGGAACGCCAAACGCCGCTCCGATGGGAATACGGTTCGTGGGCGCCGGAGTCGGAGGAGAGGAGACCAAAATCCTGGTAAAGCCTTTCAAGTCAACCACTACTTACCGAAATCTCTCAGCCCAGAGAGAAGCCGTGGTCAATGTCAGTTCTAACCCTGCAGCGTTTTTTGCGACTGCATTCAAGGGCCAGGTAGAGCGGGAAAGTGAGGTGAAGATAGATTTTTCAGCAGCCAGTTCTGTGAAACCTCCAAGGGTGAAGGGTTGTGACGCGTATATCGAACTCATGGTGGAGGACGTAAAGGAGGGCAGTCTCCTCGAGGATGAAAGGTGCGAAGTCCTATGCCGAGTTAAATCAGCGCAGCTTCAGAATCCGGATGCAAGACTCTACTGCAGGGCTCCCTACATTCTGATCGAGGCCATTATACATGCAACGAGAGTCAATGCGCTCCGTTCCCAGGGATTAATGAAAGAAGCTGGCGAACTTACTGAATTAGTACATCGCTACAGAAACCTTGTCCACAGAGTCGCTCCCAACTCAGAGTATGAGAATATAGCAGCAGAACTGGAGGCAATCATTCACACGAAAAAAGAGGAAACGGGAGTTCGTATCAGAGGAAGCGAGGGAGATGAATGAAGAAGATCAGGGTCAGCGCTCCTGCGAGAATACACATGGGGATATTTAACCCATCCCGTGGCGTCAGGGGGCGTCTATACGGATCCGTGGGCGTTGGCACTGAGGAGCCGAGAACAGTCGTCGAAGTCGAACAAGCAAAAGACATATACGCGTCAACCCCGTTCGCCGACGAGATCAAGTTTGTCGCAATGAAAATAGTGAGACACTATAATCTTGAGGGCGCTAGGGTTAACGTACTCTCTGCTCCAAAGCGGCATTCCGGACTCGGCTCCACAACCCAGCTATCACTATCTATAGCAACTGGGATAACTAGAGCCTATGGACTCGACGTGAAGCCTGTTGATCTAGCCATGATCCTCGGGCGAGGGAAACAATCAGCAGCGGGGACCTACGTGTTTCAGATGGGGGGGTTTGTGGTTGATGGTGGTTGGGGAGCCAAGACAAGTTTCCCTCCCCTGCTGATTCGCTATACCTTTCCTGAAGATTGGAGGCTCTTGATAGTTGTCCCTGAAAGTAGGGGCCTCGACGAGAAGGATGAGTTGGAAGCTTTTGAGAAGCTGCCGGCCCCTGATGAGCAACTCATCCGTGAAGCTAGTTACAGGCTACTTCTTGGGATGGCGCCTGCGATTATGGAGAAAGACATCCAGGCGTTCGGAGAGAGTCTCACCAAGCTACAAGAAACAGTTGGCGCAATGTTTTCTCAGGCTCAGGGTGGAGTGTTCCAGCCTCACTCGACCCCCATGATTGAGAAACTCAAAGCCATGGGCGCAGCAGGCGTCGGTCAAAGCTCATGGGGTCCAGCTGTCTACGCAATATTCGATGCTGAAACGGGGAAAAGCGTAGAGGCCTTATTGAGGAGAGAGGTCCTGTCCGGTGGCTCAACAAAGCAACTTGGGAGTAGCTTATATGGCGCTTCAAAGTGGGGTGAGGTTTACTTCACGCGAGCTGACAATAGAGGCGCCGTGGTGACCTGAGTCTAGGGATCGGGGCAGATTGAGTTTCTCTGAAGGCTGAGACGATTTTTCCACAAACATGTCACTTGGCCTTGAGTTTCCTCACTACCTCCTCGACCTTGAACCCTGGAAGCGTAATGTAGTCAAGGACTGTTCCCCTGCTCTCTTTTATTTTCATTCTCTTCACTAGGGGTTCGTATTCTCCCCCCTGAACACCGTTGGCGATTATTGCGGCGCCTTGTGCCACATCCTTGGCCTTGCTAGAGTATCTTCTTGGTGCGGAGACCTTGAGATCAAGTTTCCGGCTTAGCTCTGATTCGACCCAGTCGAAGATGCTCTTTATTCTTGAGAGTCTGCCAGTTAGAATGACTTCCCTAGGTCTTTCTTCTAGTACTGTCGATCCCATCGCTACGGCCTTCACTATTCCCTCGAGCATAGCTGACCAAGCGGTGACGAACGTCTGTCCCCCTGATTCGATACCCTCAACGAACTCGGCTGGCTCGAGGAGCCTCGCACCGCCCTGGGAAGCCATTTGACTTGCACCCCCCTCAAAAAGCCTGAGCTTCGTGAATTCGCCAAGGAGGTACGCCAGTTCGCCATCCATCATGCTATGAGTCAGGTAGCCAGGACCTGGAAAGATGGTTCCACCTATCCCATCTACTATTTGACCCTTCTCCACGATTATCGCTGCATTATAACCGAATCCCATCTCGACACAGATTAAGCTGGTGTCAGCGTAGTCGATCCCCAGTCTTCTGGCTTGATCCCATACTGCATAAGCTGCAACACAAGTCTTGTCAGCCGTCCCCATGTCTATTTTGTTGATCTTCCTGTGATATGGAACGGTAGGCAACTGAACTACTCCTGGGAGAGAGTACGCATTCATCTTGGCTTCCTTCATCATCCACAGAAGTTTCCTAAGTCCAGTGAGCACTGCTATTTCAACGTCGCCGACTTTGTCCAGAGTTGTCAGGGCGACGTCACTGGCAGTGAACTTTGATATATGCTTGAACTCCAATCCATATCCAGAGGGACCCACAATGACCTTCGGCTTGGCGTCTTCGATGACCTTGAAAACGGCTTTTGGATCATCTGCCACGAGTTGACTAGGGAGGGACTCATCGAGAACTATATGCTCCATGTCGCCATCAATGCAGAGAAGGTCAAAGTTCTTCGTACCAGGATCGATACCTAAGGCTCGCAATTCAAATGGACACCTCTTATCGCAACAGGACAAATCCAGATCGAGTCTGAACCTATATTAAGGAAGTGGAGCGTGATCGGCTCTAGGTCTGGATTCTGTGGATTTCTACGTTGCCTACCTCATAGCCTTGCGGAGTCACCCTGATCTTACCAACTTCTATTCTGTCAATCATACTGATTTCCGTTGTCATCACTATCGAGGCTCGCCTAGAATGGAAATCCAGTCTCCTCAGAATCCCAAGGGAAACAGGCACCTTGCTCTTTCCGAATACCGCCACGACTATATTGCCCAATTCTCTGAGCGAGATGACTCTCAGTTCCTTCTGACTAGGTCTCGGGGATCCCGATTCAGCTTCGGCAGCTTCTTGTTGCTGGCTTTCTTCCCCTATGACTTCGGTCTTTGCATCAGCGAAGTCCGTGACCACTGCATTTATGGAGCGTTCCGCCTCTTCACAATACAGCACTCTACTTTTCACCGCATCCCCGACTTTCCTCACCACTTGAGAAGTCGCAGGCTTGCCTCGCGAAGCGAAGAGGGGTGAGAAATCGATCGCGCTGTAATGAGCAGTGACTTCGGTTGCGTGTGAGAAGTACTTCCGATAAGATGTCTCTCTGAGGAACTTTCTTTCGTCTCTATTTCTTGGCACAGCGTAAGGTGAAACTGGTAGCCGGGTAATCTGGACTTTGCTGGTGACTTCGCCCAGTATGTGCTCCACTTCTCCTTCCCTTTGCAGGGCAACAAGGTGGCTGACGCCTATTCTCGATATCATTTCGCGCACGAAACTGACTGCAGCCGATCCAGCTATCCAGCCCGGCATGTTTACAAACAAGACTGCTTCCTTCGCATTCTCCTCAACGAACTCCATGAGCTGCTCAGTTCCCTGCAGTACCCTATTTACCAAGTATGCTGGGGATGTAGCGCCTACAAAGTAGATCGAGTCAGGGCTGTACTCAAGAAGTTCAGAGATAGGCTCGTTTAGCGTTGCAACCGACATAGTTGTTGGAGGACCAACCTCTGCCTGCCCCATGTCTGCGTCCAAAACTGCGACCTTGGACTCCTCCTTAATCAACATGTTGCTTGAGTAGGTGATAAAAGTATTCTTGCCGGTATCCAGTCCACCAAGAATCATGATTCTATGCTTTTCCTGTCGTTTTTCAATGATCTCTCTTACGAAAGCAGTCCACTCTCGTGGTATTGTTGATTCTTCTATTTCATTCACTTTGCCGTTCTGGCCAACGACAATGTCAAGCTCCGAGTCTTCGAGTACCTCGATAATTCTCGTTCTCCCAGCCCTGACAACAAGGGCTTCTCCGGAAGCGAGTGGCTTTCCCAAGCTTGAAGCGCTGCCGGTGAAAACCCTTACGGTTGCCGGACCATGTACCAGAAGCTCACGACCCGATTCTGGTTTTAACCTCATTGGCTTATGTCTCCTTGCCAAATTCCGTTAGAAGATGAAGTTCTCGGAAAAGGGTCTCCAGCCTGTTCAGCCCTATTCATATTCACCTATACTGATCTGTGATACTCTCTTTGCCGGATTCCCGTACAGAATCGGCTTCATCCAGTTATCATCTTCCATTCCCTTTGACTCTATGAGCTGCAATCTTGCCTCTTTGAGTGCTTCGCCTACTGGTCTCTTGTTCTTGATGAGTTCCTCATAAAAAGCCTTCGTTAAGGTAAGAGTTGATTCTGTCATCCCTTCCGTGACGGCGCCGACGAAGCATTCGGGCCCAGCTAGTTTCACGCCATAAGCCAACGTGTGCAGAATTCGGTCTTGCTGCTTCCCGTCCCATCCGCGCTCCCACGGCGGCCAGCATACATAGGAAACAATAAGCTGTGGATAGCCATTCTTGAAGAGCTTCCTGAGTTCATTTCCTCTGACTTCTCCGTCGATGAATAGCCAAGAGCTGGCCGTAGGATCGCCCGAGCTTGACTCAGCCGATCCAACAAAGTGGACTATATCATATTTGCCTGAGGAAAGATGCTCTTCGAAAGCCTGCCTGTTGACTTCTCCTTTAAGGGTCTCGACTTTCACGGTGACGTCCCCAAAGGACTTGCTATCAGTAAGGAACTGCTCTAGCTGGTCTTCGTAGCTTGAAGGGGATGATAGCTTGCCTTCTACTTTGCTGTCGATAAGTAGTATTGTCACTGGCTCGCTGTCGCCGCGAACGCGTGGGACCACCTTGTCTCTTTCTTCATCAGCAATTGAGCCATGCTCCTCTATGATCCACCTTGAAATTGGTTTCTTAAGGCACAGAAACTTGTCGCCATCATGCAGTATCTCGAACGGGATCATCAGTTCATCCCGATCCACTTCGAAGGTGAGGTATTCAGGATCATCTTCCTCTATGTTTGTTAGCATGCTTTTGCTGAGCAACGTGTTGAATATTGATGCGCCTACCTTCTTGATTTCGTCAAGGAAGTTCTTGACATACCTCTTCCTGAGGTCCTCCGTTGTGGCAGTTCTTGTTTTGTTCTCCATGTTGCTGCGGAGTCGATCGACATCCTTGATCATAGTCTTCAGACCGTACTCATCAAGTGGGGTGAGCGTAGAGTAGGTTCCGCTAATGTGACCTGGAGCATAGATCATTTCGTACTGGTTCTTTTGCCGAGAGACACTCAGGTATCCCACACCGGCGCTGATAGCCTCTGTGGTACCGCCAACGAATAGCCTTGACTTGAAGAATTCCCTCGGGTTAGGGACTAACGACTCAACTTGACGCTTCCCAGCTGACGTTATATGATCCCGCGCAACTATGTAGAACTGCTCGAGAGCTTGGTTAAGGTCGTCGACAGAAGTAACATCTTTCTGACCCAGAATTATCGGGGCAGAATCCTGAATCAGCTTAAACAAACTAAAGATTCTCTTCGGAGGAGTAGTTGAAGGCATTGCGAGAGCAACTATGTAGGAGACGCCAAACTGGTCGCGCTTTGCCGTGTGGTAACTGCAAAGGTAGAAATCTTCGGTCTTGACAGTAGCGAAGCTGGGGAGAGTGTCGCTGGACGGGTGCATGCCGGCTGTTGTATTAACCTGACTGGCGCTAAGGGAGAATACCTGCGGATAAGTTGATTCCAAGGTGGGTTCGAACCCTCCAGAATTGCCTATTAAAGCAACACCCAAGCGGGTCAACTCTGGCGGAGCTTGAGGTATAGCCTGAATTGTAAGTGTTCGTTGCACTAGGTCAACCAATAAGACCTGGAAAGCCTGTGATATGCCATCCCCATTGATGGCGATCGACTCGTATACTCTACTCCCCCTGACTCCTGGCAAGTCGCCAAACTCATTGACAGTAATCAGGTCTCCATCCGTGTCACGCTTGTTGAGCATGAAGATCTTTGGCAAATTCGAATACGTTTGCCCCATCACAGCCATCAATTCGTCTAGGCTAGCCACGTCTTCGCTCATCTTGCTTCTCTCTGATTCGGCCACGAATATGAGCCCGTCAGCCCCTTCCGTGAGGATTCTTCTCTCTCGCGCGCAACTCTCAGAGCCACCTACAGCGAAGAAGTCGTAGAGGACTTCTCCACCAGTTGACAGAGATGCATAATCAAAGTAAACGGTCTCGCCTCGATTATTCTCGACTGACGTGAAGCCTCCCTTGCTTAGCTCGGCCACGTTGTTGTAATACCACTTCACCATGGCAGTCTTGCCTGACCTGAAGGGTCCCCATACCACAATCTTGAAGTGCATGCGGCCATTGTCGTCACGGTTCATTTGAGGCATCTACCCCATAGTCAAGTCTCAGCGATCATTAACCAATACGTCAAGCATTTTAAAGTACATTACCCCTATCCCTGCCTGTGACAATTCACATCTTGCGAATGTCTTAACGGCCGCGGATCTGGGAATTGGGGCAATATCTTTCCGAGAAGAACTCAATCAAGGTGCTCTGGGGCCCTTAAAGATAAACGAGTTCCGGGGACGCGCTCACTTCAACGTCGCGCCGAAGCCCGCGGGTAGCTCTAGGTCTGGTTGCAGTCATGGTATTGAGCAGGAGTCCATAGCTTCTTTAGGTTCCCTCGAAACTGTTGAATAAGGCGAAACAAATATCTGAAGAGTTGCTCAATGGTTATTCGGGATAGCGAGCTGGGTTTGAGATTTTGGTACCCTTAACGTTATCCTTCTCTGGCTTGCATTCATGCGCAGTAATTGCTGCAATCCAAAGTTAGGTTTAGTTTAATATGCTGGCATGCACCTTTCGATATACGTGTGTGCGGGTCGGCCACCTGATCCTATGGATATTGCGGCTGACCTAGCTGAATATCATTCAATGGAGTGTGTGACAGAAAGATGGCAGTCAGCGACTCAATAAAGAGTCTCCTGAGTACGGAGTCATTGGTTCGAAGGGCCTCGGCAAGAGTTCTCAGCGACATGGCTGAATCTGATCCGAGCAAATTCAAGGAAGACGATCTGGCGGCAATCATCAAAGTCCTACGGGAAGAGGATGATTCCTTGACTCTTGAATTCCTGCTCAAAGTGATCGACTTCGCTGGTCTAAGGAATCTCACCTATCTCATTAATGCCGGCCTTCTGAGAGTTCTCGTAGACGTCTACATGAGAAATATGGGTGGCATAGGGGTGCCAGTGGGTCGCAATGCCATGCGTCTTATCTCAACTCTCGCGTCGGCTGATATTGAGGGGGCTGAGAAACTCGATGTGATAGGTCTGGATCTAAGGGCAATAACTGGTTCGTCTGATCCCTATGTTCGCTGGTACGCCTCAATGGGGCTTCGGAAGCTTGATCCATCCTTGATACGGAAGGGATCCCCCGAGATCGTGGACTACTGCCTGGATGCATTGACTAAGGAGAGCGATGATAAAGTCAGGATTGCAGGCGCATTGACGCTGTCACTTGTGGCATCACTCGCGCCAGAGGCACTGGACGGGAACGATGCCATCAAGACTATCATTAAGACCATGTTGAAGGACCCGAACTCTGAGGTTCAGGAAATGGCAGCGATGACGCTGCAGTTTCTGGCGAGAAGAGACCCCTCTCGGCTACGAGATACCAAGATCGGTGAAGCTCTCTGCGAGACCGTAATCAACAAGTTGGAATCCCTCAAGAAAAACGACAACCGGGCGGATCGCGAAGTCCTTGTATCTGCAGCGTCAACCATATCTATACTCGCAATGAGAGATCTTTCGACTCTGACCGAGAGTAAGGGTATTGAGGAGATCAACATAGCTGAAATTGTCACCAGTGCCCTGGCGGAGAGCGCCGAGGAAACCGATGTAAGGCCCATACTCTTGTCCATCTTGTTGGAGCTCTCGAACAAGGCTGCTCGTTACGTCAACAACAAGAGGATTGTTAGTGTTCTGGCTGATCTGCTCGACAAGGGGGATGAAGCAGACACTTCGCGCAGATCAGCGATCTCAATTCTTGACATGGTGGCGTCGATCTACCCAACTCTGTTCGCCGACTCACTCGCGCTAGAGAGGATAGTTTCGGCCTCACTTAAGAGCGCGAAACTTGAGACATCAGCAAGACCACAGCACGGACCATCACCCATAGTTGTTCTAGACACTCTCGTTAGCTCAGAAAAAGGATACAGGGTGGCAGTCGCTGGCCTACAGAGACTCCACAAGGAGAAACCTTACCTAGTCTCAGAGATATGCGAAGCAAGAAATTGGAAGGGTATAATGAGCCAAATCAAGGGAGAACCGGTAGCCGAGACGAAAATAGAGAAGCCTCCGACAGTTGCAAGCACAACGCCCGTGCAGAGAGCGGTCGGACAGGTTGCCACTGAAAGGAAAGAGCCTGAACCTACAGAAGTTTCGAAGGAAGAAAAGAGGAAACCTGCACCATCGACGAGGCTAAACGATGAACAGAAGGCGATGCTTCAGGAGATCTTCAACACGTACGCCGAAATACCATTAACGGAACTCGCCCAGAAGCTGAATGTAGACGAGAACATCATCAGAGAGGTGCTAGGCAAACTCATTGGATCAGGCAAACTGCCCTACAAGATCCAAGATGACAGGCTCTACCTTAAGAAAGTGCCTACAGTTCGGGCGACCCGGAGGGAGAGGTCCACGCTTTGCATCTGGTGTGGAGCCGAGTTGGGTCCGATGGATGAAAGATGCCCGAATTGCAATAAAACTCCTCCGAAGTGCCTCATCTGCAACGCCGAGCTTACAACCGAGGATGAGCTTGAGAAATGCCCGTTCTGTGGAACTCTGTTCCACCGCGAGCACTATAGGAAATGGGTGGAGAAGAAGAAGCACTGTCCCAAGTGCAGTGTTGCATGGTCGTAGGACCGCTACAGATTCACCCAGAAGGAGGAGCCAGAATCGTTACCTTTTTATCCTTCTGGTTGTAAAAAGTCTACTCCATGAGCGAAATAAGTGAAAAAGACCTAGAGATACTTAGGATACTGCAGGACAACTGTCGGCTAAGGGCCAAGGAAATCTCCAAGAGGATTCAAACTCCCATATCCACGGTCTTCGCAAAAACCAAGAGAATGGAGAAAGACGGCATAATAAAGGGATACAAGGCTATATTGGACCCTGGTAAGCTTGGAAAGGGTGCCACCGCTTTTGTACTCATTACATTCGAGCATGTGGTTGGCGTTGGAGAGGCTGGTCCCTCGCAGAGGGATGTGGCCCGAGAAATCGCCAAGCTCAAGGAAGTTCAGGAAGTTCATATTATCACTGGGGATTGGGATCTTCTCGCAAAGGTTAAGGCAAGAGATATGGATGATATTGGAAGATTACTGATTGACAGGATTCGCCTGATAAGAGGCGTCAAAAAAACGCTGACGTGTGTGGCTTTTCAAACAGAGAAAGAAACAACAGACGTGATATGACAAGAGGACGTGACAGGTTCTAGATAAACGAAAACTACTTATTCTGCGCCATTATCTCAGATACCATATCTTTTGTTCTATTCAGCTCCAAGAAGGTCATTCCAAGGCTTGCCCCTTTTCTTGTGATAACCGACAAGATCATTTCTTCTGTGGCCTTGGACAGGACAATGTCGCCTATTAGTCCGCTCACAACGACTCTCTTCAACTCGCCCAACTCGAGCTGGTTCACAACATTGGCGCCGATGTTAAGAAGTGCAGCGGACATCGCGCCAGCAATCGCGTCATCGCTGAGACCTGGAGTCCAAGCGGAAACAATCAGGCCATCACGTCTCACAAGGGTAGCTCCATCTATCCCTTGAGTCGAGGTACCAAGGTGTTTGAGTATGCTTCCGAGTCTTCCTTTCAGGCTCGAATCATTTTCAACCCCAGGAGCTTTCACCACACTCTGCCCCCATTTAAGACTTAAACGTGCTAAATCAGGATCCGATCAAGCCACGTTCTTTCATAACCTTGAGTAGCGCTAGCAGCGCCTCTCTAATCCCTCGCCCCGTCAAGGCCGAGCCCTCGAAGAATTGAACCGATTCAATCTTCATTAGGCTCTTCATGGCGCCGGCTTTCATGGCACTTTCTAGATCCTGCTTGTTGGCAACTACAACCATTGGGATATCTTTACCGAGGTAGGACTTTACTTCCTCGTAGATGGCTATCGCATGCCCTATCTGTCCGGGAGCTGTGCTATCCACAATGAAGATGACGCCCTGCGCTCCTTTGCTTGTGGCTTCTCTGATTGGTGACATATGAACTTGGCCAGGGCTTCCCATCAACATCACGCGGAAAATGTCTGATCCAATATTGTCGTTCTTAATCTCATCATCACTACACAATTTGTCGTTTCCATTCCACCATACATGCCCTAGGTCAAACACGATCGTGGTTGTAGTACCATCTGCGAGAGTTCTCTCTACACTCTGCGCGTTCTTGTCCAAGAAGTGGACGAACGTCGTTTTTCCCGCGTGAAAGGGACCGGCAACGAAAATCTTGTAAGTTGCCGCCTTCTTTTCACAACTCAATGGAAATCATCTCCATCAAGAACTTCCGTTATTTTGATGGACGCCTTCTGGAGTACCAGGTGGATGAGCCCCAGACCGACTTTGGAGCGCGCTGTGCCAATTATCAGTTGGTGCTTTCCAGCGCTCCTGACGACAGTGATCCCGTCGTCTGCCTGTATGGTGACCTGGGATAGCTTCCCTTGCTTCAACTCCTCAACTGTCCTTTCGCCCATAGCAAGGATGGCTGCGGCCATAGCTGAGAGAATACTCTCCTTCTCGGGTAGGCAAATTGCCGAGCAAATCGGCAACCCGTCTTCGCTTACGATGCAAGTGGCATCAAGGCTGCCTGAGTCAACAGTGTCTTGAAGAACTTGGGTTAACTTCATCTGCTTGCTAAGGGTTTCAGCCATATACCGGCCCCCTGATTGCAAAGGAACTTGAAACAAATACTACTGTGAACGCATCAATTCCAATATTGAGAGGAGTTCAGGCTAATTAAAAGCCTATCTTTACTTGTGCCAAGATTCCTCTGCTTGCGTGCGATCCTCGCAAGATCCACTGCACGGTTGCTAAATTCGCAAGAGGCAATTCAAATGTCTGGGTCTCAAAGATTAGCGTAGAAAATGCATGGTAGCTACTGCGCAAACGAGCGATCCCAATGTGCCAGGATCGGCTTGGACCAATTTACAGAAGTTGTGACGACTTTCCAAACCTGCTAAAAAGATCGCCATCCAAGATGTCAACAGTTAGGGCTTAAGATTCATCGAGAGAATCGTACTTTCGCGAACCGTTGGAGAAGAGACCAGTAAACGTTGACCCAGATTTCTCTTTGAGACAACAATGTTACGAGGTGAGCTACCAGCCCCTCAAAGGGTGTTGGCTTCCTGGTTCATGGACCGAGCTTGCCTCGACGTGTGGGGGTCGTTGAGGCACCTCAGAGGCGCCGGGGTAGAGGCTTCGATCTCCGCAGGCGTAGATTCGGCGCGCACCGTACCTATTGCCGAGACCGATGCATGTTCCTCTATTTGAACCCGCGATTCACCCCCCCCCTCAAAGGGTGTGGGCTTCCTGGCCCGCGTTTGTAAGAACTCGTGGTCTACTCGAATCTCGACGGTTCGGCTCGCACCTGGTACAGCTCGACGCCAGCGCTTCTGCATGCCTGGTGGATCATGCCTCTTATCTTGATACATACAATTGCCTTTCGAACCTTGACTCCCTCGCGCTCCTTTGATCCCTTATTATCTGCCTGTTGCCTCAGAAACTCTGCATAGCCCTCGGCAAGCTTGCACACCTGTCCTACTGCCTGCTCGGTCGCAGTCACCTCTACCTCAGCGACAACCGGGGTTCCATTGCGGTCTAGCAAAAGCAGATCTATTGTGCCGGTGGGAGTCGACTGCTCTTTCCCTATTACTGTCAGGTCTTCTTCGATTATCGACGGAGCCAGCGAGAGTAGTTCCGTGAGCAATTCCTCTGTTTCAAACCTTGTTTCATGAAGTGCTTCTTCAGAGCCCTTCTCCAATGCCTTGCTCAAGTGTTGCTGAACAGTTTCGACCTTCTCCTCCAAGGCATGTGGAAATACTGCCACTGGTCTGTCGGAACTGTCCCTCACCACCAATATGGGTGTGTTGCTCAAGTTCAAGTTCTTAGAACCTGATAGTGCGAGGGTCATTCCACCTCCGCTGACTACTCGACCCCTTGTCTGTGGAGGTATCGTTCTGATGTCTGCCGTGATCCTCTCTCGTTGAACGTCTGTCAGAGCCGAGACATCTATGACTTCCACTCTGATATTCTTCTCCTTTTTCTCCAAATCGCGTAACGCAGACAGTACATTACCGAAGGTCGAGTGAGCCGAAATGGAATCCTTGACATATAGAATGTATCTGTATGTATTCCCGCCTAGCATGATCCGAATCGTTCCCCTTGAGTTCTATGCAGAACAAACGACTATTGACTAAATCGGTAATAAGAGAGACCTCTCGGATCTTCAAGCAGCGTCTTCTTGGCAAATCGCCTTTGTGAGCTAGAGCAACTCGGATGGGATGGTTAGTTGTGGAAAAGAAGTGGAGAAGTAGCGTTGTTTATGAAGAAAGGTCTCGACTAGGTTTTCGGTCGAGTACTGGTTCTGCGTGAACTCCTTGTATGTGGACTTCATACCGATTCTTTCGAATTGGGCTTCAGTGCCAAATACTTCGTTCAGTATCTGTTGTGCGTTTAAACCGTCTTTGCTTAGCTTCAAGATTCTCTGGCCTTTTTCTTCGCGCAAGGCTATCGATCGGTCAAGAACATTCGAAGCGTCTTCAATCGGGCCGCTTACTGCCGTAAACATTACTCGAGGAGAGAATTCTCTGATCTTCTTCAAAGATGATATGATGTGCCACTGATTCTCGTCGAGTCTTGCCGCAACAAGTTTAACCGATATGAATAGGTCTCCAACGAAAACCCAGCCTTCTCTAGGTTCAACGATAGCAATGTGGTCCAGCGAATGCCCCGGCACGTGGACCACTTGAAACTCATGATTCTCAGTCTGAATTGTGTCTCCTAAGGGAAGCCCTTCCGAAGGATCAGGATAACCCCACGTCAGTTCCTGATAGGGATAGAGTTTGGGAATCAGTCTAAGCAAGGGAACAGCCAGAGGATGCGCGTATATCCGGACTTTTCGGCCAGACTGGAGGAGATGGTTGCCTGCAATGTGATCCTCATGGTGGTGAGTGTTAATGACCGCTCTTACCTGTGACGGCTTCAGGAGGTCTACTAGCTCCCTCTTCGTGTAGTCACACCCGGTATCAATAAGCAGGTCGTCGATAAGATACCCGGAGACCCACATGAGCGGAGTGCCTCCGACAGATTTGCTCATCTTTATCTGTGCAACTGAGTCGCCAACATTGGTTTTCTTGATCAAGCCGATTCGACCTCCGAGGATCTAGAGCTATCTGTTTTGGCGCGCGTTCTTTTTGAGGTTGAAGGTTTTGACGCACAATCTTATTTCTTACGTCGATTCTACTGGGGTTTGTGGATCGCTGTCGCAAGACTCTCTGGTTCCCATAGTGAAGCTGCTCGGCGTTAGGTCAAAGAAAGGCGACTCATTTGAGATAGCCCAAATGCTCCTTCTGGAGCTGAATGATCTCATCCAGCATCTTCTGTGCACTGCTGACGCTGTCGACTGTTGGGTCGACGAGTAGCGCTTCTAGAGCTTTCTGCTTGGAGCCAGTTATGGCGGCTTCGGCAGCTAACTCCTGAACTGCGGCTTGGTTCTTCATCAAGCTTGCGAGTCCTGTGGGCATGCGCCCGACATTGATGCCGTGAACTCCGTTCTTGTCAACTGTAGCGGGGCATTCGACAACGATATCCTGCGGCAGGTTTTCGATTATCCCTTCGTTTGGAAGGTTTACAGAGAGCTCCTCATGCTTAGAGTCTGTCAGCATCCCTTCGATGATGGGGATTACTCTTTCGCCGGAGGGCCGGAGCCACAGCTTGGCCGGTCTCTTGTTTTCAACTATTCTCTTCAGCTCCTTAGGCTCATCCGTGGTGACGAGCTTGTAGTCGTTATAGAAATTGCGGCATGCCTTGAGGTCGGCAACTTCCCACGCCCACTGGATGTATTCACCGAAGTGAGTATCATGCGTATATGGCAAGTAACCGTAGATTCTTAGTATCTCTGCGGTCAACCCAAAGGATTTGTCGATCCCGTATTTCAGGTCATTTGAGGTGCGGACCTTTTCAAAATACGCTTTGGCTTTGCTCTTTATGTCAGGATAGGCATCTCTACCGGTGTCTCTGTACTTGACCTCGAGGAGTACTCCGAAATGATTTAGCCCTGCTCCCTTGAATTGCAGATTTGAGTAGGAAGTATTCAGCATTTCAGGGAGGAAAAGCTCTACGAATCCAATTTCATGGCAAAGACCGACAAGTTTCACTCTTTTCGCGAACTTTTTCTTGACCGCCAGGCAGATCCTGCTCATGGGGTTACTGAAATTTATCACCCAAGCATTTGGGCATATCTTCTCAACATCTTTGCAGATCTCGATTATTGGAGGGATTATTCTGAGCGAGTGAAAAAGCCCACCGGGTCCACCATTCTCCCCGAATATTTGTTTGTTCCCATACTTGCGTGGCACCTCGTAGTCCTGTTCCCATAGCTTGAATCTGTTTCCAACCTCGATTGAAATAACCACAAAATCAGCGCCCTTGAGGGCCTCAGGTCGTGAAGTTGTCGCTTCAAGCTTGACGTTAAGCTTCTTCTCTTCTATGGCCATTTGGCAAGCTTTGCGAACCATCTCCAGTGTAGTTGGATTGATGTCATGAAGGACAATGGTTGATTCACTTAGTGTCTTACTCATAAGAATATCGGCAACTGTTCCCAGGCCGAACTGAGCGCTACCTGCTCCTACAAGAACAATCCTGCTGTCTCTCATCTTCTAACACCTCGATAGCATATCCGATAACGTCCTCTTGAGTCACGTCTCCTAGGTCTTGCAGGCTTGACCTAAAAAGGATTGCCTCCACATAATTATGTCAAAGCCTCACGGGGAAAATGGAATCCCACGCGATTGCATTTACCCGTGGTCGGGCGATCAACGCGTACGTGAGGGAAGCGATGGTGGATCAGCGGAAAAACAACCTATAAGAGCGAAAAGGGGCGGCAATCAGTTAATTCCCCTTCTGATCTTCTGAAGACGCGATTGGCTCGCCAGCCAAAGGCTAAGCACAGGAGAAACAACCTCGAAAGAATGAACAGATTCTAGCCCAAGGCCACTATTTCCAACGCGCTAAGGTTCCTGAACCTCTTGGCCTGTTCCTCTCCAGCTATCTTGGTTATGATCGTGTCGACTGCTTCATTAAACGCATATACCATTTGGAACCCTTCTTCATAGGTAATCCATTTTTCGGCGATCTTCTCAGCATCGTCGGATATGTCGTATTGCTCATCCTTGTATCGAACGTAGACCTTCCGGTTGTCCCAATCCACCCCTGGGCCATAAAGATCTCGGTGCAGGTTTATTGAGTCGGCGATGGAAAGACTCGGGTCCTCGCTTCGTAGGTCATCCATAGTCTTCATGCTAGTTCCTTCTATCCTCATGAGAAGATGCTGAACAAAGGTTCCAATTAGCCAGCAAGTCTGATTCCACTCCGCATTGCAGAGTCTCTTCTTCCCGCTACAATTCCCTGACAACTGGATTCCAACTCCTAGTACTCTGCACGGTAATCAGCATTGGAGACATAAAAAGAGCGCTGATATTCGTGGAACACACATACTTACAAACGCAAGCCAGAGATCGCGCGCCACTGAAGGGCGGGAAGGATGTCTAACCCAAATAGAGGTACGTGCGTCTTTCGGGGCAATAGACACGATTCTTGACGAATCTACGCCTTAGGAGATCGAGTCCCCTGCCCTGACGCCCCCAGGCGGTCTCAGGCGCATCCCATATTCCAGCTCGAGCTCGGCTCATGAATCAGGAAGCCAACACCGTTCAGTGGATTCATGGCTCACAAATAGTCTTCACAGTTGCTAGCTTCACAAATGTTGCGTTGAGCGCACAAGTCTATCAGCCTTCCTCGTCGTGGCGTAGATCACCGATGAGATCGAATACAGGAAGACCATGGCTGATATCGAATATGTATAGCCGTACGGCGTCGGAACCGCGTTGAGAATCAGCGACGTGAGCGATGGGCTGATGCCGTTGGGAACGCTAAAGGCTATGCTCACCAAGGAATTAACGACCCCCCTTCTATTTGCCGGCGAATGATCCATGAGTAGGGCCGATGTTAGCGGACCAATCATGTTCATCAAGTCAGTTCTGGCAATGTACGCGATTACGGCGAGGTAAAGGTTCATCTGAAATGGCACTATTGCAAGATACCCAGCGAATGCTATTGAGGCAGTCTGGAACGCGACGATTGTTCCAACTCTTCCGCCGTGCTTCGTAGCATGCCGCGCCACCCATGGCGTAACCATGCTGCCCAATGCCATCCCAACATCACCGAGAACCGTGATTCCGGCGATGGACTCATCGGAAAGTCTGAAGATATCCCTCCAATAGTAAGTGAAGAGCGGTATTATGAAACCCGCGCCAAAGCCTATGAGAACATTTATAGCTATAATCTTCTGGACTACCCTACTATTCCAGAGTGACTTTGGTGGCTCGTAGAGGCGCTCAGGTTCTTCCGCCTTCCTGGTCGGCGTCATGCCGTATTGTTCTGAGTCTCCGGCCTTATCGATGGGGAACCTCCCAATGTCGATTGATGGACTCGCAGGGCGATCCTTGTCGACGCGATGAGGAGTCCCTATGAAGAAAAGGGGTATCACTGCCAGCAAACCTAGAACTGCCGAAAACGCCAGCATGAACCTATAATAGAAGTCACTTTGCAGAATTGTCGCGAAGAAAGCAGAATACACCATGAAAAACAGCGTTCCGACGGTGGTTGATCCCACGCTCGCAAATGCGACAAGACCATAGGATTTCTCTCTTTTGTATCCCCTTGTGATATCGGCCACGAGTGAAGCCTGCGCAGGGCTAATCAGCGCGGAGCCTGCTGATAGAAGCCCAGAACCCAGAAGCAGATGCCACCACTCGGTGGACAACGGAGCAATGAACCCGCCCACGGCCGAGAGCGATCCCCCGATTATTAGAGCTCGCTTTCTTCCAACCTTGTCAGCCAAGAACCCTGAGGGAACAAGCAGAGAAGACAACGCCAGACTTCCAACCAAGTAATACAGAGAGTAGTGCCCTCGGTATATCGACTCGACACCACCATCGAGGTACGCCATAAAGAACATGACGAGAATCGAATAGGTTCCACCAGACAAGCCACTGAAGACCAAGAATACGAGTAGCTTGCTCATCCAAGGATCCTTGACGATCGAGGACCATGAGGAAGAACGAAAACGTGGGTGGAAATGTGGATGGGGAAAGCGCATGGGATCATCTTCTACTCGATCGTTCTGCCAGCAGAAATAACGAGAAGTAGATAAATGTAGTTGTGATGAAACATGCGTTACTCGGCCATTTCGCCGCTACCTTGCGAATCATTCCTTCGCCTGTTTCCACTGCTTAACTAGTAGCCTATCCTTTTTCCTAGTTGTCGAGAGAAGAGCCGTTCCGCATATGTACGTGCCGACCAATATCAGGGTTGAGTACGTGTATCCATAATTACCCGGGACTGAACCTATAATCCGGCCCGAAAGGTTTGTGCTTATGCCGTTTGGCACGTTGAAGATCAGTTGCGTAAGAGAGTTGACTCTTCCTCTTTGGGCTACAGGCGTGTGGTCCATGGTTAGGGCTGACATGAGTGGGCTAACCATGTTCATCAGAGCTTGTCTAGCGATGAACGCTAGTACTGCAGGCAGGAGGAATAGGTAGTAAGGGACTGTGGCAAGATACGCCGCGCAAGCTATCGAAGCAACTTGGCACGCTATGGTGGTTCCAACCCTTCCCCCAAGCCTCTTGGCCCTTCTTGATACCATGGGAGCTATCAGACCTCCGACAGCTACCCCCAGTTCTCCAAGAAGAGCTATGGTGTAGATTAGGGGCTGTGGCAACTTGAATAGGTCCCTCCAAAAGTAGTTGAAGAGTGGTACTAAGAATCCTGCACCAAAACCTATTACACCTTGAAATATGAGTATCTTCAGGACTACGCTGTTCCTCAAGGGGTTCCTTGGTGGCTCATTCAATTGCTTCTGCTCTAGTGTGTTCACAGGATCTGAGGCGGAGGAGTCGGATTTCGGGGGGGGACCAGCGCAGCCAGGTCCGTCCTTTGGAGGCTGGCGGGGGATCCTAATCAGGAACAGAGGTACCGCGGCCAAGACGGCAAGGATCGCTGCGCTGACGGATGGAAGAAAATAGTAGGTGTTGTTGGGCAACACGCCATCATACAAGAAGGAATAGATGATGAGTGCTACGGTTCCGATTACGCCAAACACCATGCTGAAGGACATCGTGATACTGTAAGCTTTCTCTCTCCTATACTCAGCTGTGACATCCGCAACGACGCAGTTCTGGGCTACGCTCACTAACGCATAGCCTATTGCAGTGCCTATTGAGAAGTAGATAATGTGCCACCATTCCGTGGCAAGTGGCAGAACGAATGTTCCTAGGGCCACCGCGGTAGAACCCATCATCAATACTGGCTTTCGACCCATCTTGTCGGTCAGGTATCCCCCGATGGGAAGGGCGAGCGACATGGCTATTTGGAAAACTAGGTACTGCAACGCAAAGTGACCTATGGAGTCGACCCCTTTGTCCAAGTAGGGGATGAAGAAGTAGATCAGGTTGTTGTAAACACCGTAGCTGAGTCCGCTGAACGCCATGTTGACTAGGAGTTTGCTTATTGCAGGGTCTCTGATTATGGAAGACCATGATAACTGCTTGGGCGTCAGTTTCGTGGATGACATGGCGGACCCGACTCCAGTTGTTCTACCCATCGAATGCTCTGCAAGGAAAGATCGTTTCTCAAGAAATAGGCTAAAAGTCAAAGTAGAGTGACGTTGTTATTTTATAAAGGTACCTTCCACGAGGTTGGCGTCGCACGTTTGCTTTAACTGTGACAACTGGCATTTGATGCTTTTCGCTGTAGTCATGATCCCTATATACCGTTATCAAACTTCTGCAGGCAATGTTAAGCTGAAGCGGGAGAAGCGGGTTCTATCCAAGTCGAACTCCACACTTTAGCCAGAGGGAAATGATGTTTGAGGTTGACGCCATCGTCGCCGAAGACCAGTATATACTAATGGGCTTTTTCCGCGCGGACCGCGCATTTTATATATAACCAAATAATGTATATATAACCGAGGTGGACGGAGTGGAACAGAGAAGAATAATATCGTTGGGCAGAGGTTCACTGGTCGTTTCACTGCCAAAGTATTGGCTGAAGCTGAATGGGCTGAAGAAAGGGGACGAGGTCTCGTTAACTCTGCAACAGAATCGCTCATTGGTTATCCTGCCAGGTTCGGGAATGAAGCAGAGTAGCAGAGAGGTTGTCATCGAGATCAAACCCAATGACAGTCAAGCAACAATCATGAGGCGAATCATCGCCTGCTACTTGAACGGCTATTCCGGCATAAGGATCATCTCGAACGATATACTTAATGTTTCCCAGCAGAGGGCCATACGCAAAGCGGCAAATATGCTCTTCATGAACATAATGGAAGCCTCAACAAAGGGAGTGCACATTCAGATTCTGATGGATGACTCCAAAGCTTATGTCAATGCTGGGATCCAGAGGATGCATGCCATAGCAGACTCAATGTGTAAGGACACCATGATTTCGCTGAAGACTTTCGACACGTCACTAGCTAAGGTTGTATACTCACTTGACAATGATGTAGATCACTTGTCCTTTCTGGAATTGAGGCTTCTTAGAAGCGCTGCCACAAATCCAGCGCTGGCGAATGACCTTAGCCTTAATCTCATAGACTGCCTAGACCACCAGACACTGGTGCACAGAATCGAGCAGACGGCGGACCAAGCTGCGAACATTGTCAGGAACTTGATAGTCCTTGAAGGCGAGAGACAGAGGATTCCGGATGACATGCTTGGATTAATGGCAGAGGTCGGCGAAAAGGCACATGTCATGTATGATCGAGCAGTGAAGGCTTACTTCGCGAGAGATATGGCGGAGTCAGAGAACATAATAGAGCAAGATGAAGAGATAGAGAAGCTGGGAAGAGAGATCGCTTCCAAGACTTTTGCAAACACGCAGAATAGCAGCATGGTGGTGTGCTCAATCTGCTCGATCCGGGACAGCATAAGGAGAATGGCTGAATTCGCCGTCGATATCGCGGAGAGTTCAATCAACCGTATGTACGAGCTAAGGCCTCGCTTGGAGGGACGAGAGAAAGCCCTTCTCGAAAAAGAGGCAAAGGTCACTCCTAAGGTCCCTGAAGTAGCTTAGTTGACAGGAAGATCAAAAAGAGATAGAAGAGCGCATACAGAAAAAAAAGGGGGCTGCCTGCTCCAAGAAGAGGAGCTCAGCCTTAACCTAAGGAGTCCTAGTTTCGGGGTACGTTAAGGTTACGGTGAAGTCAGGAACACTGGTCTTCTTAGATAGAAGTTTCCTGGCGGAGTCGAGCGCATAGTTGTAGTCGAAAACCCCTTTTCCGCCTTCCTTAGCCTGCTTGAGTATCTCAATTTCAATCTTGTGCTTCAGCTTTCCGATCGCAATGGGCCCAATGCCATACATTCCGCTGACAAGCTCTCTCATCTCATCCTCCGGCTTCAGTCCATCAACACCAAGCGGTGGGATGGCGTTTATGTCAGCGAAGATCTTCACTGGCTCCAGCTCATTCAGCATCTGAGCGTCTATGAGCTGAGTACTCGCTTGGGCTGCCGTGAATACCAAGTCGTTCGCGGATGCGATCTCCATCCTCTTATCTCTCGTTGGCGCAAAGAATCCCTCTACGTTGATAGAGTACCTCTCGTATAGCTTTGAAGCGATTCCCTTGACATAGGCGTCCCCATCAGCCCTGCCTGGGTTGGGGCTTATGATCGTTACTTCGCAGCCAAGTCGGCTCAACAAGACCGCGGCTACTTTTCCAACAGGACCAGTGCCAAAAATCGCGCATCGCTTGTTGCGGATATCACCCAAGTTATTTGCCGCCAAAGAACTCTCAGTTTTTGCCACCATTGCTGCTGCAGTCGTATACGCGCCGCTCGGGTCTATTATGACAGGAGCTTCAAATGGTGGGAACATCGCTTGCATGGCAACCTCAAGGATCTTCTCAGCCTTATCAGAGTCTTTTCCACCAATCAGGAAGCAAGTGCGCTTCGCGCCTGCGGGTCCTCTTGAGAGCAGAGCCTCTTGAATCACCACCTTCGCGTCCTCGGGTGGGATGTCGTTGTATGGTATCACGCTGTCATATCCAGCATCGTAGCCCATGCAGATATCGAATGGGTTGACTTTCTTGCTGTCTGCGTCAAGGAAGAACAGTAGGAAAGGAATGTAGTCTGAAGCCTTCTTTATTACGGGCTTGACTTGGATTTTGAATGCTTGAAGAACTGACTCTACCTTGCCACTGCTGGGAATGGATGCGTCGGGTTGCACAGGGACGGCCTTTTTTGACATTGTCAGGACGTCGACTCTTACTTTCAGTGATTCGAGTAACTTCTTGAGGCCTTCCACTTGCTCTGGGCTGCTAATGTGGTAGCACAACAGCGGAGCGTTCTTCTTTCCATTGAACTTCTTGGCGTTGTCGAGAATACCCATAGCGATCCAGTTTTCGCGGGTTGAGAAGTTTATCTCCTTCAACTCATCCTCGATTTCGGACTGAAGGCATTGGCCATAAGTGACCAGGTAGTCCTCCTTTTCCGTAAAAGTCTTGTCGCGTGAACCCTTCTGCTTGGAGATGGCTGATAGTTCGTCAAGGATCTTGGTTCTTACGTCGATTTTCCTCGTTATGTTGGTGAGGAGGTACGACCTAGCATTCTCGTCTATGTCGACCGGGAAGAAGGGAACATTGTGTTTCTTAAAGACGGTAAGCAGTGGGTTAGCTTCATAGAATTCCTTCTGTGAACGATCACCCAACTCTTCTGTTGCAAAGCTGGGTTTACTTCGTCTAACTACCTCATCAAGGAACTTGGAGAAAGCCGCAGACGGCCTGGCGAGTAGCCTGCCAGGAGCGGTAGGATTCAGAGCTGATGAGAAGAATTGCTCATTGAACTCTTTCTCAATCATCATTACACGCAAGTCAATATCTTTCAGGGGCTCAATTTCTAGAACCTTCATTTACTGCACCTCCGTAATCGGTCAGTATTTACATTGTAGCTGAGCTATTACTAGCTGGCAGGCGATATATACGTTATCGTAATAGTATATAGCTGGGTATATACAGTATATACCATGACGAAACCGAAAATATAAAAGTCGATTGATTATGAAAACACCGAACAAAGTATATAAAATATGCGACGCGTAGCCCTAGTTGCCTTTGCAAAGACAGGTGATACCGTTGTATGAGATTGTCTCGGCAGAAGAACTAGCCCCAAGTATCAAGAGAATGGTGATAAAAGCCCCAGTTGTAGCCAGGAAGATACAGCCCGGGCAATTCGTGGTCATCAGAATAAACGAAAACGGCGAAAGAATTCCACTGACTCACGCCGACGAGTCACCTGAGGACGGAACGGTCACGATCGTCTTTCAGGAGGTCGGCAAGAGCACCAAACTGCTCGGCACCCTAGGTCCAGGCGATTCAGTCTTGGATTTTCTGGGACCCCTGGGGGTGCCACTAGAAGTGAAGAAGTACGGAACCGTCGTGCTCCTTGGTGGCGGAGTCGGAATACCTCCTCTGTATCCGAAGGGCAAGGCCCTCAAGAAGGCTGGAAACTACGTCGTCTCTATAATAGGCGCTCGAAACAAGGATCTCCTGATCATGGAGGACGAAATGAAGAGTGTATCCGACGAACTAATAGTCACAACCGACGATGGCTCCAAAGGTAGGAAAGGATTCACAACGGACGCACTCAGAGATGTCCTGAAGAGCAGAAAGGTCGATCTGGTCATCACTGTGGGTCCCCTGATTATGATGAAGAACGCCACCCTCGTCGCGAAAGAGAGCGGTGTCAGGATCGAAGTAAGCTTGAACCCGATCATGGTTGACGCGACGGGCATGTGTGGTGGCTGCCGATGCACAGTAGGTGGCGAAATGAAGTTTGCATGTGTCCACGGACCAATGTTTGATGGGACTAAAGTCAATTTTGACGAATTAATGAAGAGAGCAAGAACCTATACTGAAGAGGAGAAAGTCTCCCAAGATTTGTACAATAAAGAACTCACTGCAAAGAGTTGAAGCAGGACAGAGTGAGGCGGATACACCATGGCGAAAAGGGTTGAGGCACCAAAGGCGAAGAAGATCAAGATGAGGGTTCCTATGCCTGAACAAGATCCAAAGGAGAGAATCAAGGGCTTCAGTGAAGTAGCGCTGGGGTACAGCGAGAATGATGCTCTTGAAGAGGCAAGTCGATGCCTGCAGTGCAAGGACAAACCATGCTGCACCGGTTGCCCCGTCAACATAGATATTCCTGGGTTTATCAAGCTCGTAAAGGAGAAGAAATACGGGGAAGCAATAGCTGTGGTAAAGGAGCAGAACAGTCTCCCCGCGATATGTGGGCGCGTCTGCCCTCAAGAGGTGCAATGCGAGAAGGTGTGCACGCTAGCCAAGGTGAAGCAACCCATAGCCATAGGAAGACTTGAAAGGTTCGTGGCAGACTACGAGAGAGAGAAGCTGGGAGTCAAGGTCCCCAGACTGCCAAATCCCACAGGGAAGAGAGTGGCAATAATAGGCTCAGGGCCAGCTGGTCTAACGGCAGCAGGCGAGCTTGTCAAGATGGGGCACTCTGTCAAGATTTTTGAATCGCTTCATGTTCCGGGCGGAGTACTCATGTACGGTATTCCGGAGTTCAGGCTGCCAAAGGCGATCGTTCAATCGGAAGTCGAGTATGTCAAGAAACTTGGCGCGGAACTCGAGGTAAACGTGCTAGTTGGAAGAACTTACACGATCGATGAACTCTTTGCCGAGGGGTACGACGCAATCTTCGTCGGTAGCGGAGCTGGGCTACCAGACTTCCTGGGTATTCCAGGAGAGAACTCCATGGGGGTTTACTCTTCAAACGAGTTCCTCACGAGAATCAACTTGATGAAGGCCTACCTATTTCCCAAGTATGACACACCTATCAGGGTCGGAAAACGCGTTGTAGTCATAGGTGGAAGCAATACCGCCATGGACTCTACCCGCTGCGCATTAAGGTTCAAGGCTGAAAAAGTAACGATTGTGTACAGGCGAAGCGAAGAAGAAATGCCTGCCCGAAAGGAAGAAGTTGAGAGGGCCAAGGAAGAAGGAGTAGAATTCATGTTACTGACGAACCCCACTAGGATCATCCCCGATGAGAAGGGCTTCGTCAAACAGGTTGAGTGCGTCAAGATGCAACTCGGCGAGCCCGACGCATCGGGAAGGCGCAGACCCATCAAGATACCTGGATCCGAGTTCAAGATCGATGCCGACACGGTCGTGATAGCGATTGGTCAAAGCCCCAATCCATTGGTACGCCAGACTACGAGCGGGCTTGAAGCGAACGACATAGGAGCGCTAGTCGTGAACCCTGACACATTGGAGACGACTAGAAAGGGAGTTTTCGCTGGTGGAGACATAATCAGCGGAGGCGCGACAGTCATTAGAGCAATGGGAGAAGGAAAGAAAGCAGCCAAAGCCATAGATGCCTACCTGAAGAGCAGGTAGCCAGTTTAAGATTCTTCTCTCATGGTACCCTTCCTCTTATTCTCTTTTTCAATCCTGCAAAACTCTTATATATGGCATCTCTCGACTACCGATATGTAAGAATAAGCATATCGGGTAAGTCAAAGCGGTTTGGGTGACCCAGTTGCAAGACAGAGACAAAATGATAGCCATCATTCTGATCGCGATAGTCGGTACAAGCATTGGAATAGGCGTAATCGTGCTGACTCCTAGGACAACTCTGACAATCCAGACAACAACCAGCTTGAATGACACAGGCCTCTTGGACCTACTCAAGCCTGCATTTGAAGCCAAATACACGGTGAACATGAGGTGGATAGCAGTCGGAACAGGACAAGCACTAGCCAATGCGGCTTTGGGTGAAGCTGATATGGTTATGGTTCATTCACCAAGCAACGAGTACTGGTTCATCAACCACACTAATCCAGCCCAGACAAATGCCAAGAATTCAATCACTTATGCAGGGATTGGGATTATGAGGATCAACTTTGCCTACAACTACTTCGTTATAGTTGGGCCCATATCGGATCCCCTGCATATCCACGGCAATAGCACACTCATGAACGACGCGACAGGAATGTTCCGGAGGATCTACACATTTGGAAGCAACCACACTCAGGGGGTCCTGTTCGAATCGCGCGGAGACAACTCGGGGACATTTACGAAGGAAACCTCCTTTTGGAAAGCGCTGAAAGTGTGGAACAGTACTACGGGTTCCTCTACCCCTTACGGTTGGATAAAGAATGAGCCAAAACCCAGCACCTGGTACGAGCAGACTGGGCAAGGCATGGGAGCGACCTTGACAATAGCCAACCAGAAACTGGCGTATACCATAACCGACTACGGAACATGGCTGAAGATGAGAAGTGGGCTTACAGGCTTGAAGGTCGTTAGCAATCTAACCTGCCCCGCTCTAAAGAACATCTACTCGGTAATAGCAGTGGACCCGATGGTAGTCCCAAGTGCCAACTTTGACCTAGCTAGAAAATTCATATACTTCATGGCCACGGAGGGAGAGAACATCCTCGGAAACTACACTATCGACGGGGAGCAGGTATTCAACAGGTACCTCAACTACACTGGTACGAGTCCCACAGGTAGTTCCTTGGACGATGTCTACAATGGAACTTTCGGCACGAACTTGTCAACTCCGGGCTTCATGCCCGTTTCCAGTCCCGCAGCTTCTGGTGTGAGCATCGAGTTGCGTTCGCCCACCCCTTGGCAGCGTGAGATCCTTTGATGGCAAACTCTTCTGGCAATGTTACACCGTGGGCTTATGGCCTTCGGGCCAACCCCACTTTTCTAGTTAGCTATAAAAAAGGGTAGATCCAGTCAGATAGGCGGTGACTCGTGGAGATATGGTCGGCATTCTCGATGGTTTTCTTCAGGCTTTAGGCCTCCTAGTCTCATTCAACAGTGAGATCTATGGAATCATGTTTCTTTCATTATTCGTGTCTGGAATGGCAACGATAATCGCGTCGCTCATGGGTGTTCCCCTCGGTGCCCTTATCTCTTTAAAGCGTTTTCGCGGCAAAGAGCTTGTCAAGACCATGACCTACACTCTTATGGGATTACCTCCGGTTGTAGCTGGGCTCGTTATTTTCCTTATCTTTGTTAGGATTGGTCCTCTTGGAATGTTTGGTTTGCTCTATACGCCCGTTGTCATGATTATCGCCCAAATTACTCTTGCGACACCCATTATCGTTGGCGTCACAATATCTGCCGTCTCAAGCGTTCCCAAGGACGTTAGGGATACAGCGCTTTCCCTTGGGGCGACCGAGTGGCAATCCACGTTCACCATCCTGAAGGAGGCAAGGATTGGTCTAATCACGGCCATCATCACTGGTTTTGGAAGCTGCATATCTGAGGTTGGCGCCGTCATGATCGTGGGAGGCAACATCAGGTATGAGACTAGAGTCTTGACAACCAGCATAATGACGTCGACGGGCATGGGGGACTTCGGATATGCCTTGGCCCTCGGAATAATACTTCTGGTACTAGCATTCGCAGTTAATGTACCCCTCGTCAGACTGCAAAGGAGACATTCGTCTGAAGCCTATGTTTCCACAAAGCATGTTGCGCGAGCTCCAGGAAGGAGGCGAAGGCGCCCGAATCTTGGAGATGAAGTCGCATCCATGGAGGAGGAGAAATAGCGAAACCGGAAAAGAATGTGGGTAACATGAAACCTGTGATTGAAGTAGAGGATCTCACGAAGACGTTCGACGGTGTAACACAGGTACTGGACAGCATCTCTTTCCAAGTCACTAAGGGAGAGACGTTCGTTGTGATAGGCCCAAGTGGCTCAGGAAAAACAACGCTACTCCGCTTGATGGACCTGCTGGACTACCCAAGCCGTGGGAAACTCCTATTCAAAGGCAAGAACACGACCACACTCAAGAAACCTGATAGGCTCGAGATCCGAAGGCGAATAGGAATGGTCTTCCAGTCAACAGTACTCTTCGACACGGATGTCTACACTAATGTTGCATACGGGTTGAGTATACGCAACATTCCGCAGGGAAGGCGACGGGAACTCGTCACCAAAGCGCTGCAGACAGTCGGGCTCATAGGATTTGAAAAACGCTATGCGAAGACCCTCTCAGGAGGAGAGGCCCAGAGGGTCGCCATCGCAAGGATGCTGGCATACGAACCAGAGCTCATCCTTCTGGACGAACCGACAGCCAATCTGGATCCGACTAGCACATCCACTGTCGAAAAAGCAATACAAGAAGTGAAGAAGACGTACGATGCTACGGTTATGATTGCAACTCACAACATGTTCCAAGCAAGAAGACTAGGAGAAAGGGTTGCTCTTCTCCTGAACGGCAAGTTCGTTGAGGTATGCGATCCTGAGACAATGTTTACAAACCCAAAGGAGCCGGTCACAAGGGCCTTCGTAAAGGGAGAGTTGGTCTATTGACGGCGCCTCCGACTCTATGACCATGCTGCTCTCTATCAAGCGCTTCTAACGGTAGTTGCGACAATGAACATCCATCCAAGGGTCTTGGAGTCCGGGACGCAAAAGCCATAAATATCGGAACCAATATAGACAAACAAACAATTCAAAAAGAGAGAAATCAAAGGGGAGAACAACAAATGGCAGACATCTACACTTTCCTGATGAGCCTACTCCTAAACCCGATGTTTCTAATCGTGTTCTTGGTCGCTATTATTCTAATAAGTCTAGTGCTGTCCACCTTGTTCCTTATGCTAGGTCTCGGCGCAGTTGGAGGCAAGAACAGGGAATTCGGCTCAGTCTTCGTGACTGCCCTAATTGGTTCCGTTCTCGGATGGATACCATGCGTCGGCTGCATACTCTACTGGTACATGATAAAGACACGCCATGAGACTAGCTGGGGAGGCGCCATAGCCGCTTGGCTGCTTGCGGGACTAATACCATTGGCCATTGCCATCGCCATATTCTGGCTTGTCCTGTTGCCATTCGTCGCACTCTAGTATGGGCCCAGTCGTATTGAAGAATCACGAAGGGGAGGCAAAATCCCCTTTCCGACCCTTTTTTCCTCAAACCACTGACCTCGGCGGGCGAACCCTCTTCTTCACGCCTCAAGGTCGTTAGGGATGCCTGCGTTAATAGCCAACAACTGATTTGAGCTATCGACTGCAGTACGAGCAAATATTAATCACCCAGTACTACCGCACTAGTAATGGAATAGCATGTTGGCGGGGCGATGCGCACTTTGAAGCTGCAATTGAGGCGTGCAGTGTTTCATCCACTGAAATTTCTTAGGTCTCTGGGTCCTTTCGCGCTTGCGCATCATCCTGGTTGCGAGCAATTCGCGAATCACTCCCTTAGACTTAGGAATCACCGTTTCTGCATTGGATGCTTCATAGGCTACCCTGCGTTCATTGCGTCGATAGTCATTCTCTGGATCTCATCATTCCTTTTTGGCATAGGCTTTGGCTTCATTGAAGCGATTATTGTTGGAATCGCCTTCGAATCAGCAACAATAATAGTCAAGGCGCTCCATGCCGGGGAATCGGCTCATGCCAAGATCGCCGTGAAAAGCTCTCAGGGAGTAGGGCTTGGATTCATATTCTATCCCTTCCTCATGTTGCAGGCGCCCATCATCTTCAAGGTGTACATTCTATTCATTATATGGTCTGCTTTCAACCTGATCATAGGCGCGGTAAGGCTGTACGAGACTGGGAGGACATGCGAGGCGTGCGAGTACAAGTCGAGGTGGAGTAAGTGCCCAGGCTTCAGGGAGACTGTGAAAAGACTCCGCAGCTCAGGGTTCATAACCGACTAGAGCTGGCCCAGAAGTCAGGATCTCAAGATCGCGTTTCCAGTTATTCAGGACTATCGGGGGTGCCGTTGTGAGTGGTTCCCTTATTCTCCAGTCAGGTTGCTGAAAAATGGTACCCTTAAATACGGGAGAGTACCCTCAATAATATGAGGGGGGAGGGGGTTCCCCCTTTAAAAGAGCCACCCGCCCCCATTTTCTATTTTGTGGAGCTCCGCTCAGTTAACTCTTCGGGTGATAGTTGGTGCCGTTAGCTTCTCGGCCGTATGGCGGCTTTATTAGCCGAAGTAGCCCCTTTTTCGGGTATGCAAGCTGTCAAAGCAGTCAAGCAGAGCTACACGCCACCAACCGAACTACTCAACCTCCTAGACGAGTTTAGAAGAATGGTGAATGACTGCATACGGATTGGCTTAGCTGAAAATGCCACTTCGATGAAGGCGCTCTCAAAGAAGGCATACCATGAACTCGCAGGATGCGACGCGCCAACCTACTACCGCCTGACGGCGATCAGCAAAGCCACCGGAATCCTCCGGAACTACAGGCACGCGCTGAGAAAACAGCCCAAGGCGAAGAGACCGCACGCGGCTAAGCTCATGCTCACCGACTGCTACGGCTTCAGGATAATCAGCGGCGAGCTCAGACTCCCCATAAGGGCAAAAGAGTACGTATACATCCCGCTGAACGCCTACACACTGCGGTCCATTGAGGGCTGGACCGTGCGTTCAGTCTGCCTGACCACCTCCGCCGTATCCCTGACTTTCTCCAGGGAGGTTGATCAGGTTGAGCCTGCGGGGCTAATCGGGATAGACCGCAACCTCGACAACGTAACCATTGCGTCCTCAGATGGAGATGCGAAGAGGTATGACCTCTCGAGGGTAACTGAGATCAAGGAGAACTGCAGGCAGGCTAAGCGGGGCTTCAAGCGGAACGATTGCCGCGTCAGGGGGCAGCTCTACTCCAAGTATGGGCGAATCCAGAGGAGCAAGGTAAATTGGGTACTGCACAACGCTTCTGCTGATATAGTGAAGCGGGCGAAGGAGAAGCGGTTCGGCATAGTCATGGAGGACATTAGGGGCATCCGAAAACTCTACAGGAGGGGAAACTGGCAGGGCAGGGACTACAGAGCAAGGATGAACGGCTGGAGCTACGCCGAGCTGCAACGGCAAATAGAGTATAAGGCACGCTGGGAAGGTATCCCAGTGTTTTATGTTAACCCATCCAAGACTTCCTCACTCTGCGCGACATGTGGTTCACCAATAACCGAATGCGCGGGGAGGAAGGTCTACTGTCCAAGATGCTGCAGCAGGCTCGTGGACAGGGATGAGAACGCGGCTTTGAACATCGTCGGCGCAGGGCTGCGGTTCGGCCTGAAGGGAGTGGCAGGTGAAGCGGTGAAGGGGAACCCTGAACGCGGAAAGGTAATCCCCGGAGCAGATGCCACCCAGCTAACTCATCACCCGAAGAGTTAACAGAACCTGGAGCTCTCTTTCTGGTGCAACCGCTGTTTTGCTGCGGTCGGTATTCTGGCAAGAGAAGAGAGCGCGGTATCATTATTCAGCTCATCTGATTTTGGTGGGAGCCCTAATCTGCCAGCTTTTGGGAGGATCATCAACGTCGGCTGTAGCTTGTGGCTAATGTAACGAAAACCAGCATTAGGGAGGCTATGGCGAGCACTGCCAGTCCCGAGACCCCGACCTGCAGTGCGAAGAGCGTCACAAACATCAAAGCTCCGAGAGATCCGAGCAGGGTAACTAGGGTCACCGCTACTAGCCTTCTCATATACTGTCTTATCGCCAGCCTGTAGTTGTATGATACGTTCGCGTCAGCCAAGTTTAGCGCCACAACCTCAAATCACTCAAGAAGAACTCGCCAAACTATTTATCGCAATCTGATAATTGTAGATTGAATCAAGAGGAAATCCAAAGAATAACGCAGTGGATTCCGGATGTCAACAAAAAAGCCAAGGACTTTTGCAGGAATCATTGGTCAACTCAAGAAGTCGCGTGCCCGCGACGTTGTCAATGTCTACGTCGAGAAAGAACAGCTGCCCTCGTATGGATGTTCGGTCGGAGCCCTCGGGCTCTCCGAGTCCGTGATTGGCGCCTTAGAGCGGAGTGGGGTTTCGCGGTTCTTTGCCTTCCAAGAGAAAGCAATAGGGAGGATCAGGCAAGGCGACAACGTCCTTGTAGTCGCTGGAACCAGTATGGGAAAGACCGAGAGCTACCTCACGCCCGCCCTTGAATATGCCACAAGGAATCTCTCAAGATGCATAGCCCTCATAATTTACCCGACCAAGGCACTGGCAGCCGATCAGGCTGAGAGGATATCCAAGTTGACCCAAGTCATCTTCGGGGTTTCCTTCGCCAAGTATGATGGAGACACAACTGAGAGTGAACGGAGAAGGATAATGGCTAATCCCCCATCCATACTGATATCTAACCCTGATATGCTTCACTTCCACCTACAAGACCCGTGGCTTCAGGAACTCCTCTCGTACCTCAAGTACGTTATCGTAGATGAAGTTCACAATTACTCAGGCGTATTCGGCAGCCACGTTCACCACATAATCCAGAGGCTGAAAAGGTTCGTGAGAGAGGATTGCCAGTTTGTAGCTTCCTCGGCAACCATCGGAAACCCAAAAGAATTCGCCGAACTACTTTTCGCAGAGGAGTTTTCCCTAGTGACGTCGGATAAGGACTGGAGGGGGAAGCGCTCACATGTCATGATTGCTCCCCTACGCAGCAAATACACGGAGGCAGTATACCTCGCTGAAATGCTTGTCCAAAGCGGACTCAAGACTATTATTTTCGCTGACAGCCACTTGAGCTCCGAACTCGTGAAGAGCATCGCCGATGAGAGAAATCTGAACATGGGAATCCACCGGTCAGGTCTACTCAAAGAGCACCGGAGATCAGTCGAAAGCGCATTCAAGGAAGGTCAAATCAAGACGGTAGTAGCGACTCCTACACTTGAGCAAGGAATAGACATCGGCGATCTTGACGCTGTAGTACTGATAAAGATCCCACCGACTTTTAGCCGATACATCCAAAAGGTTGGGCGCGCCGGAAGGAAGGGCAGGGAGTCAGGAGTATTCCTAGTAATCGGTGACGACCCAATCTCCAACTACTATGCTACCCACCCTGACGAGTTCTATCATTCTACGCCAGAGCCAGCATACATCGACCCAGAGAACCCCGAAGTCCTGAAAAGGCAGATCGTGAGCATGGCGTATGACCAGCCCCTAGCAGACCGGGAAATAGATGAGATTGCCGAGAAGATCAAATCGGTCGGCACAGTAGTTGCCGGCCTACTGGAGGAAGGCTACCTACAGAGAATGAAAAACATACTAACACCTACGAGAAAAGGAGTGGCGCTTCACCAGTCTACGAAACTGAGGGGAACAGGAGAAGCCACAAGAATCTACACAATGGACAACAAATACATCGGTGACCGCTCTTTGCCAATGGCCGCCAGGGAGCTACACCCAGAGGCAATCTATCTGCATGGAGGAACCCAATACAGAGTCATGAGCTTTGAAGGTCGCAGAGCAATAGTGGACAGGATGCCATTCAGGAGCAGACAATTCACAGTAGCGCGCTACTATTCAGACATCAAGGAATATGAGACGAAGATGGAAAGGAGAGCCTTCAACGTACAGATAGAATATGGCGCCGGGACGATCTCGCACGTAGTAGACGGCTACTATGAGAAAGATAGACTGACAGAGAAAACCCTCGCCGAAAACAATCTAGAAGAACCAATCATTTACGATTTCCCAACCAAGATCATCAACTTCAAATTGCCTCTCAAAATTACTTGGTCTCCCGAACAGAAGGGAAGCGCATCACATGCTGCAGAACACATTCTGATATCTGCCGCTGTAACGTTGACAGGCGCGGACCAGGCCGAGATGGGTGGAATATCATACCCCGACGGCTCAATCGCAATCTACGACGGCGCATACGGAGGCTCAGGCTTAACTCGTCTCCTGTTTGATCGAATGGAAAGAGCGTTTGAAAGAGGAGCTGAAATGCTCGCGACATGCAAATGTGGACGGGAAGACGGGTGCCCCAAGTGCACATACTCCCCCTACTGTGGCAACAACAATAAGCATCTCTCGAAGAATGGCGCATTGACAGCTCTGAGAAAAGTACTGGGAGGCAAAGGAACGGAAGTGGAGAAAAAACCAACTGGAAAGTCAATAGTATAAGATCACTTACGCCTCTCTTAGTAACGAAGTTCATAATTCCCTTCTCTTCTACTGATCTTCTGAAGACAAGTGCATAGTGCTCACAACGGAAGGTTGGTTGCGAATGAACCGCGAACAGATTGTGACAAACTCTTAAATCCCACCACTCGGCGTATTCTGAAACATAGAAGGAGGAGAGAAGTCTTAATCCACAGTGTTGCAGGTGGGCTTCTGCCTGAGCGAAGAGCCTCCAATGGGTTCCTCGAGATTGATGACTGCAATATCAATCTCTCGGACTCGATAGCGATCCGAATCAGCTCCGACACTAGACCACACAACTTAATGTTGGCAGGTCTACAGAAGGGATTAAGAATTGTTTATAAGGGCAGGGAAATAGTCGGAGAGGGGATAGGATTCGGGGTTCCTATTCTATTGTACTCAGACGATACATACTTTTCTGGCACATCCAAACTCTACCTGGATGACAGAAAGGACGTTCATGTCATTCGCAAGGAATTCCTTTTCGACAGAGTCCAGAGAAAGGTGATGCATGGAATCAAAATGCAGAACGCGAAACTTCGACAATTATGGAGGTACCTAGACCGACTCTATCAGAATCATCGAAGCCTTCAACCTGTTTCCTCGGCTGATGTCCTAGGGAAACTTGGTGTTCACCTTCAATTTTCGGAGACCGATGCAGCTGGAAAGGTCATTGCGGCCTACTCGGTAAGTCACGATCGGATAAGAGCGAAGATGGACTTCTTTCCCACAAGAGAATCTAATCTCAAAGGTGTATTTGTGCTGAACGAACAAGGGTCAGAATTTTTTAGGAGATATTCGGACTCCAATGGGACGGAACTTGTGGACAAAGAAATCGGCGCTTGGGGAATAGTTGAAGCCGAATCAGCACGCGTAACTGATCTCCGGGGTAGAGTCGGTTTCCAGTTAGCGAGAAGTAGAGGCAGCGTATTGCATCGAGGCCGCGAGTACACGAGCGGCTTAGCAGATTGGGTGGGGCTGGACTACGAGATAGACCCGGCGAAGCGCACCTTTGAGTATGAGATCCAGGTTTTGGGAGCGTGAATGAGCAGAATGGGTGCAGATGTGGCATTGCTGTATCCGTACTTCCGTCCTCCCAGAGACAGCTCACCGTTCAGATTCCCTCCACTAGGTCTGGGCTACATAGCAGCATACTTGAAGAAGCATAACTTCTCAGTGAGCTTGGTAGACTGCACCTTCGCGACTCAGGGCGAAGCGCTCAAGAGAGTCCGGGACTCGCACCCTAGAATCATTGGCATCTATTCAATGTATTCGATGAAGGAAAAGGCCATGGAGATGGCGGACCTACTCAGAGGAGACTGCGAATTACTGATCACTGGTGGTCCACTGCCTAGTGTAAACCCCAAGGAATTTCTTGGTCATTTTGACGTTGTTGTTATTGGAGAGGGGGAGCAGACAACGCTTGAGCTGGTCAAGCAATTCGACCGCAGTGGCGACCTGTCACGTGTAAGAGGAATAATGCACAAGAAGAATGGCAGAGTGAACTGCACTGGATCGCGCCCCTTCATTCAAGACTTAGATAGCATACCTTTTCCGTCGAGAGAGTTGTTTGACAATGATAGCTACAAGGCCCACTATTCTAAGATATTCGGATACACCATGACGTCATTGATGTCATCTAGAGGCTGCCCTTTCAACTGCGACTTCTGTAGCAGACCGATCTTCGGGAACACGCTCAGAGCGAGGTCAGCGACCAACGTCGTGGACGAGATAGAACAGGTGAAGGAACTCGGCTATCAGAGAATATGGTTCGCCGATGACTGCTTCACGCTAAACCATAAGCGACTCCTGGAAATATGTCATGAGATGATTCAACGAGGAATAAAAGTAGAATGGGAATGCCTATCAAGAGTCGACACTGTGAACAAGAAGACGGCAGACATGATGAAATTAGCAGGATGCAGACGCGTTTTCTTTGGGATTGAATCTGGTAACGACCGGGTATTATCTCTAATGAAGAAGCAGATAACGACTGAGAAGGCCAAGAAAGCCGTGAAGGAGACGAAACAGTCTGGTATAGAAGTGGGGGCATTCTTCATCGTTGGATATCCAGGAGAGACAAGTGAAACCATCCTAGACACCGTGAACTTTGCATCTGAGCTCCCCTTGGACTACCTATCCTTTACGATGCCTTACGCAATCCCTGGAACATCTCTCTATGATAGAGTGAGAGATCGATTGATCTCCGATGAATGGGAGGAGCCAAGGAGTCGGTACCTAGTCAAACACAAACTTCTGATTTGCTCTCCTTTTTCGGAGGGGAAACTTAAAGTCGCGATCTTGAAGGGCATGATCCAATTCGAGCTGAGGAAGTACTTGGGGAACCGCGCCTACAAATTGATAGGAGTGCCATTGGAGAAAATCATGAATTATGTATACAAAGCGCTTCGCTGATTGCCGTAAGTGTGCTCGAATGTTCGAAGTCTCTGGACTAGTTACACTAGTCGGATCACTCTTTTCCCCGCAAGCCTAAAATAACTCATACAACCCATGTGCAACCACAATAGAAGAGGGGAAATATAGAGAGAGATTACTGAGGTGTCTTATTTGAGGAAGAGGATAGTTTCGATACTAGCGGTTGTCATGATTCTGAGTTTCATGGCTTTCGTACCTACGACTAGCGCTCAAAGCTCGACAAGTGCAGCAATTCCCACTGTTGACAAAACGGCGCCGTCCAGCGCTGGGTCCTCGATTAACGTTGTAAAATCGGGACTCGACAAGTTGGCGCCTAACCTTCTATCTGAGATCCAGGCAAACCCAAGTGGCGAATACCGTGTGGAAGTCGTCTTAAAAGACGGCGCTAACAAGGCTTCCGCGCTGGGGTGCATCTCAAGCCTAGGTGGGCTGATCAACGGGCAACACAGCATAATAAACTCCATTTCCGCCACGCTTACGGGAGACAAGATATCAGCAGTAGCTTCACTAGCTGATGTAGACAAGATCCTCGTAGACGGGAAGAAATACCTGGTTCCAGTTCCACAATCCGACGACAGCGGGGCTGCCATTCAGAGCTTTATGAATACATATCCAGACTGGTATTCACAGTTCCCCTTCTGGGTGGGCGCGGATAAAGCATGGCAAATGGGAATCAACGGTGAAGGAGTCATAGTGGCCGATCTAGATACTGGAATCTTCATTGAACACCCTGACTTGGCTGGAGTCGTTATCGACTACAAAGTATTCACAGGCGAAGTGGACGCGTTCCCGCACGACGGCAATGGGCACGGAACAGCGACCACAAGCTGTGTGGCCGCACAGGGAAACGTTGAGTGGGATCTAGGCGTACCAGATGTGTACTTTAAGGTGCAGGGTGTCGCTCCGGGCGTCAAAGTAATCGGAGGAAAGGTGCTCACCGATGCAGGTTGGGGATGGGATTCATGGATAATCGACGGAATCGAATGGGCAGTCCAAAGAGGAGCAAACATAATAACTATGAGCCTTGGAGGGTTGGAAGTCCCTAACAACGGATATGACCCCACGGCTCTGGCATTGGATGCTGCAACGAAACTCGGTGTCACCTGCTTTGTCGCTGCGGGCAATGAACAGGGTCTGGACACAGTCGGTTCGCCAGGTGTCGCCAAGGACGTCATAACCGTCGGTGCTTCAACAGAGAACTCTTTCATCTACTATTGGCTTGGCTACTGGCCAACACTGCCCGCAAGTGGCTACGAAAATGACCAAGTTATCTTCTGGAGCAGCGGAGGAGCAACAGCAGACGGCAGATTAGATCCAGACATTTGCGCAGTCGGCGCGTGGGGTCTTACACTGGACTCCTATCCAAACTATCTGTGGCTACAGTTCGGGGGAACAAGCATGGCCACTCCGGTCGCCGCTGGAGTAGGTGCTCTGGTTCTTCAAGCATACAAACAGGCTCACGGTGCCTTTCCGTCTCCAGCCATGGTGAGAGACATCCTAATGAATACTGCAAAGGACCTTGGCTACCCGGCTAACCGCCAAGGAGCTGGGCGCGTAGATGCCGAAAAAGCAGTTCTCGCAGCCATGAGCCAATACCCGTACTCCAACAGAGACGAGGTAAACACGGGAATACTTTCATCTGGGAAGTGCTACACCACGACGTCGGTTTTCACAGACAGCATCAGTTGTGCATACGCAACCACACTTCAGATGTTTGACTCGCTAAGCTTCAGCAATCTGGTGATACCTCGCGGATATACGTACCTGTCTTTCCAGATCCCGTCGGGAACCGACTACGCTGACGTACGAGTGAAATCCGCTCCGGAGTATGCATATGGTACCTCGGTTCATACGTATGACGGCAGTACATGGACGGACGCGCATCTCAACACGGCACTATACCGGAACGATAGCGGCAACTTGATTCTGATAGACTACGCCTATGCCCACACAAACGTTCAGTGGTTGGACGCTAGAGTTAGTCCTGGAGACTATGTCCTCCTGATATGGAACCAATACAAGGTGACCGTCAGCCCGGTCGATGTGGAGGCGAACTTCTATAAGTTTGTCAACTGGGACTGGGTATCGACATCTAGTAGGGGCAACTGCCTGTTCACCACTATTTCGGTTCCAACTGCTTCGGCTCCGGGTACCTATAGTGGCTTCGTGAAGGTGACTTCTAGTGGAGCGCAGATCGACATTCCAATTGTGGTGACTGTTCCGGCGAAGCTTGGGCAAACATTCTCAGTTCAAGCCAACGTTGTCAACGAACCAAGAACAGGCTCATCAGGGGACTGGTTCTACATACCAGTGCAAGCTTTTACCATCGGTACCTTGACTTTGACGGCTAGCTGGACTAGTTCGGATGCGGACTTCGACGCCTACCTAGTCAACCCAGCAGGTGCAGTCAAAGCCATGTCAGTAGCTCCGCTTGTTCCAGTGGTGCTTTCTGGCGGTGGTGGGCAATACTGGTACACGACGACAGGCTCAACTATGGAGGTACTATCAGCATTCAGTCTGCTTCCAGGATACTGGTACATCGGAATACACGCCATATACTTCGGCAACAACTTTGACCAGGAGGTCACTGTAAAACTAGACCAGGGTAGTCCTATTGTAGCACCAAGCTATCTCAATTTGAAGGCGGGAACGAGCAAGACTTTCACAATATCCAACAAGATCGCTGGAGCAATAAATGTCCAAACCATGGCTCTATCATTCCAAACGGAGCGCTTTTCACAGCAGTTAACCAGCACGGTAGCCTCATTTGGCGATACAGGCATCGGCTACGATGGTTGGATAATACCAGTGACGCCAGACATTACTACACTGGCAGTGAGCATCAACTGGGTAGGAAGCCACGGACTGACCCTAATCCTCTGGGATCCAGCTGGTCGCAACGCTGGACTAACAGCTACAAGCGGACAGACACTGACCATCAACAATCCAGCTATCGGCTGGTGGACCGCCATCATAACAATCAATGACGCCGGAAGCCAGTACTACACCCTGAACGTCGGAGGAACACACTTCAAACCCTTAGAAGGAGTCACTGTTCAGCCTGCGGCATTCACGTTGGCAGCAAAAGGAAACCAAGCTCTGACCATAACCGTCGCGCCGAAAGTAAGAGGGATGGGTCAATTGATCTGCTACGACTTCACGTCTGGAAGCATATATTCCATAACCCTGCTGACAATCACTTCAACCTGCGGTTGGACAAACTGCTAGACTTACGGTCAAGAACCCCACTTTCCCCTTTTTTTTGACGGGCTCGGTTCAGACATTCGTCTTCTTGTGGTAGTCCGATGCGAACCCCCATCGCGATTGGTGTACCGAAAATGTGTCACTGTCGAAGCTCGTGGAGCTAGTTATTCACAATGTCCGCTGCGAGCCTCAACATCGCCCTCAGGGCGGCCCAAACAGAAGGCATGTCAAGCACCTACAAGAAGGGCCAGTTTCCTTAGGGGAGCGCCTCCGTCAGTGGGCGCGTTTGGCAAGGTGAAGGGTTTGAAAAGTCGCACCAAACAACCCGGAGTTGCAAGCCCAGAAGCTTCAGCAGTGGGTAACTGACTGGATCATAAAAACCCTAGTTACACAGTGCGGTTTACTGAACTCCAAAACAGTGTGATCCCACTCACAACTCGTGGCAGTCTTGAGAAACTGACATACGAATACGGAACTGCCACATGAAATCCTGCCATCTGGACGTTGCAGCAAGGTCTGCTCTGCAGATGATTGGCAACCCTCCACGTAGGGGCAGCCCCCGTGAACAATATCCACGCTCCCATCTTCGTTCTTTTTATATCCAAACTCAAGGGGGGCGACCTTCATGTCGACAGCAAGTTTGCGAAGCTTAGACATGACCTTATCAACGTCAAACCCCAATGTTCTTAGATCGCCGTCCGATTCCATTACCCCCTTGGCAAAACCCCTCTTGCTCACCTGATATCCAGCCCCTAAGGACCCTTCAAGCTTTTTTTCAGTCACATACTGAGCCCAAAAAGCTATGTAGTAGGGAGGCGCTGTTAACCTATCTGATTTTGAGAGTAGATACTCAGTCAGCTGACTTAGAGTCTGGATATTCTGCGGAGCTTCTTCTTTCGTCTGGTTGGCTACAGCCCGTACGGCGTATTTGATGACGTTTGTGGTGAAAACGGGACCATAGAGTCTTTCCACGTCCGTTGCTCCTCTCATAACCAATTCTAAGATCGCTTTTGGGTCGGCTTTTTCATACGGAGCTTTTTCAAACATCTTGAAACCATCAATATTGATAATTGACAATTCTCGATGCCTCCTGTGGAAATCCTAATGCATACTACTCCAGTTTTCAGGCAAGTAACGATGAGAGGACTTGCTCAGGGTGGCTCGAATTGAGAAGATACTTGCCACACATCATCTTGCTGACACAAAATATAACTCTTTTTGATTTCCTGCGAGGTTCGCAGGTTGTCCTTAATGATTCTGTAAAACCGTCCGACGCTTAGTGCAACAGTAAGCGGCTTGTAGTCGCGACCCTTCTGGACTATGCCAGCGCGCGCTGCTTCCTTCTCCATAGATGTGTTAAATACTTTTCCACCCGGGAACTTCCCAACGCAATGGACGCGAACTGTGTCACCAGACTTCTGTTTCGGACATCGCGATTCCCCTCAGATTTTCTGTTTGATAACTACGGTCGCTTGTCACTATCTTGGTCGTTAGATAGTTAGTGGGGTTTCCATCTACGTAGACATAGGTAGGTGTGCGCCAGCGTATCTTTCATACGGCATTTAGATCCGGGGCTTCACCGCATCATGTTGATGCCTCACTAGTTCATCGACACCCTTCCGCTCCACTCCCGTCGGGACGTGCCCACCCACAGCAGCGAGAGACGGTAGACTATTCGGTCCCACCGCGCATTGTTCTGTGGAACGTCGACCATCCTCAGGTAAAGGTTGATGGCTTCATTGAGATGCCTATCCACCCGCAGACCACCGTCACCACACTCGAAGATCGTGTTCCTGCTTGGCTCTTCAACTACAACTCTCGACTCAGCAGGTATCACCGTCTCTATCGCGAGGAAGCCCACGCCCTTTAGGGGCGCCTCCGTCAGTAAGGTAAACAATAAGGTTACTTCGCAAGTAGGCGCATTGAAGGTACAGTCATCTAGCATGTATCAGTTAGAGCGTGATAGCGGCATGCTAAACAAGTGTAGCCATATCACCATAACCACGCTCTACCTTAAAAATAGAAAAGGAATTGATCCCCTTAGTTCCGGTTCGATCCTTTGCTGGCTTCTTTCAATCTCTCTTTGAGTGCCGACAGCTCTTTTCGTACCGATTTCTCCTCCTCTTTCACTATGATTTTGTTAATGCTTTCGCCTCACTTGTCCTCAAGATCCTTTTTCTTTGGAAGCCTCCTCTTTCTCAACCTACTTCTTTTGCTTCTGTTTTTCAAGCTCAGCTATTTCTCTGTCGTACCTAGCGCTTTCACCTTGCGACCTCGCTTGAGTTCTCTTTCTCCTTAGGGCCTTGATCTTTTCCTCAATCTCAGCCAATTTAGGTCCAGGTGCTTCTTTCTTGATTCCCTCTTTACCTTCTGGCAAATCTATACACCTCCACTCTGTCAATCCAAGTTAGCGATGATCTCTGACCGCATTTTCTCCGGTCATCCCAAGCCCTCCATTCACTTGATCATTGGTCTTCTCGATCAGGTCCACGACCTTCTGCTATTCGCCGATTTGCTTATTAGCTTCTTCCTTGTCCGCCACGGCGTAGACCCTCCGCCACGATGCCAACATAAGCTATGTCATATAGTATTCTTAGATCTTCCATTTCCAGAAGAACCAGAAAAATCGATCCGAAACTTATGCATGAGTGGGAGATCATGACGAACGCCTTTGCATTGTCAGCACACTCCAACTCTGCGGTCACCTAGAACGATCGTATCAAATCAAAAAAGGAGAAATGGGAATTCAGTTATTCCCGCCTACATCTGGAAGCCGGTTCTACTGCCGCCTCACTTCGTCAAAGCAGTCTTCAGCTCCTCATGCTCCTCAGCATGATCACTAACTTAACCCCTAGTGTCATAGTCTAAAGAGAATTCTACGCGACGCTAGCATGAAAATTGAAGTACCATAGACCCAAGATCAAGGAAATATGCGAAGACTGGAGAAACAATTCAAGACACAACTCAACCTAACCTCGGCAACCCTAAGGAATGAAGTTACTAATAGCCAGACACCGTGAACGATACACGAAAAACTATGCAAGGAGAGGCAACGAAAAGCCTCATATCATGCACCTCAACAAGCTCCTAAAGCGTAGTGCCTCCGTCAGAATGTACTAGGAATTGCTTACTTTTCAGTGGGCGGTCCTATGTAATCCCAACAACTGGCCAGCCAGGAAGCCCTAAATACCCGACTTCCGGAAGATGACCCGACCGAAAGATACCAATACCCGAGGGTATCTGACTCCAATCCCCTCACAACCACAGATTGGAGAAGGGATAAGTATTCACTGGGCATTCGCCCGTTGCTGCAGTCTCTTCTTCACTTCATCGTAGAGATAAGAAGCATTATCTCCCACTTCGGGTTGATTGAGTTCCTTCATCACGCCTTCAGCATATGGGGTGATTTTATCGATCAACATAATGAAGGTCTCGCCATAATAATCGCACAAAAGGTCCAAGCTCAGGAGCCCTCTTCTCACCAGAGTGCCCAATGCATCAAAGTAGTTGCCGACAGTCAAGATCGCCATTTGCTCTGGCTTCTCAGCAAATGGCCGCCCATACTTTTTGACGAACTCATCATAGTCCTTGAACTCCAAGTTCAAGACTCTCACAAATGCCTGCTGCAGCTCACCTGCGGTAATACTCAGCCATGGCGCCAGTCTAACCAGAAGGTCTGTCTGTCTCTGCCTATTCTGCATTCTGAGGATCATAGCATAGTAGAAAACCCCTGCTACCACACTTGCCGAAGCAATTACCACGGAAATCGTCGATACATCATCCATTATTCACACCTACTCAGGCCAAGTGTATGAAGAGATACTTAGCGAATTGAGAGATAGAAAGATCTTTGGTATTATATTCAGAATACATCTCTTAAATAGTATGACTTACCGAGCCAAGCCGAAAAAAGAATAGCTCCTGTAGAATTCAGCCCTGTCAGGGTCATGGCTTCCGAGAAAAGAGGGGTTGAGAGCATATCTGGCTTCTTACATCTGGAAGCCTGTCTTGCCAGCACCCCACTTCGTGAGGGCAGTCTTAAGCTCCTTATGCTCCCAGCCATTGGGACTCTCTTCCTTCGAGGGCTTGGTCTCCAATCCCCCCTCTTCCCCGTGGAGAGGTTTCTTCTTTTCCAGTCATCCCAAGCGCCCTCCACCTACGTCAGTAGTCGCGTTTGGCAAGGTGAAGTGTTTGAAAGGTCGTACGATATAACCTCGAGCTGCAATCCCAAGAGCTTCAGCAGTGGGTAACTGACTTTCGTTTTCAGACTGGGAACGCAATCAGTGTCATCGCTTCTTCGGAGAACTATATGCCGAGGAACTAGCGTGGGAGGCGGATGAGGAGATTTTCCAGCTGGTGCGCAATTGGCTGCCTATATGTCGATGTTGGTTGCTTGGAGCACGTCATTCCTTCTTTCAGTCAGTTCTCTGTGTGCTGGGTTCGCTGCTCGGTTGGGACGCGTTTTCCTCTGGGTCCGAAGCGTTAGCGCTCCGGGTCTCTGGTCTAGGCGCTTGCCCAGTCTCTCCCTCTACCACCTTCCCGCCTTTGCTTCTATGTCGCATCCTTACACTCTTTCCCGATAGAGACATGTAGAGTGCGAGGTTCCCGAGGAGCACCATGAGCAGCGCGAAGATGCCTACTACCACAACGTCTGGTAGAACGTTTACTAGACTTGTTCCTTTGATCATCACTCCTCTAAGGCCGTCGACAGCGTAGGTCATGGGGTTGACCAGCACCACTGCCCTCAGCCAGTCTGGCAGCGATTGAATGGGGTAGAATGCACCTGAAAGGAAGAACACTGGAAAGTTGATCAATCCGTTGACGAACTGGAATGCTGTGATTTCGATCTTGACGCTTAGCGCTATGGATATGCCGACGAACCCAAGGGCGAGCAGGATGACTAGCACGTAGATGTAGAGTAGAGAAAGTGGATTCAGCGCCATGCGTATTCCGATTAGAACAGCTATAATGAGGACGAATGTTGCCTGCGCCACAACCTTTGTAACTCCAGCCAACGTGAATCCAAGAACGACCTCACTCCTCTTAGCCGGGGTCGAAAGCAACATGTCAAAGTAACCAACTTCCCTATCAAGTATTATTGGCATGCCTGCAGCAAACAGTGACGTGAACAAGACTGTCATCGCCAGAATGCCTGGCGCGAGGAAATCTATGAAACTGTATCCCGAGGAATACTGGTCAACCGTGTTGATGTATGAGCCGGTGCGCAGCGTGGTGTGGGTAATGTTGAAGAACCAATTCTTGACCCTCTGATCATTCAGCGTCTCGTTTAGTGCTTGCGCAGCAATTGCGCTAAGCGCCTGTGCAACCATCAGATTGGTGTTATCGACTGTCACGTTAATTTTGCTGCTTCCGATGGGAAACGGCGTCACCAAGCCCCTGCTGAAGTTCACAGGGATGAGTATGAACCCGGCAAGCTGCCCATTGTCCACCATCATCATAGCATCCTGCACCGAGATGTTGGCGGAGACAACTGTCAAAGCAGTCGAGTTTTGAAGCACTTGAGCGTAAACTTCACCGGGGACAGCGCCTAATGGATAAGAATCTTGGTTCAAAACCGCGACTGGGACATGGCTGAAAGATCCAGAATAGGCATTGCCCACCACTATTAGGAAGAGCACAGGAAGAAGCAGGGAGCTAACTAGCTGAACCCTATTTCTTTTCCACTTCCTCATCTCACGCAGCCAAATTGCTCGTGTTCCTCTAAGCATGTCCCTAGACCCTCTGCCTCATCTTTCCAATTACTTTGGCCGTAAGTCTCCTCGTGTCGGCCGAGTCTTCTCCCACTTCGCCTTCCTCCCTAATTCCCCTTCCGGTATACTTGATGAAGACGTCATCGAGAGAAGGAGTCCTCACTGATATGGCGTCTACCCCAATTCCCGATGACTCAATCTTGTGCAGTATTATCGGCAGTGCTCTCTTCCCATCTGCGACTGCGACTCTGAAACTCCGGTCGACGATAGACAGTTCATTCCCAAGTTCTAGGCCCAGAAGCTTGGACCTGACCTGCTCATCTAGCCCGACTCCACTCCCTTCGGCCTTGATGATCACCTCAACAAGATCCTTCCCATAATCACTCTTCAGGTCTGCTGGCTTACCCATAGCCATTATGTGGCCCTTATCGATTATTGCGACCCGGTCCATCTGCTGCTCTGCTTCTTCGAGGTAGTGGGTAGTGGCAAGGATCGTCAGGTTCCACTCTCTCTGAAGCCTATGAACGAACTCCCATACAATGCGTCTGGTCTGCGGATCGAGTCCCAGAGTTGGCTCATCCAAGAAGAGAACCTCAGGAGTAGGAAGCAGCCCTCGAGCTATCTCCAGGCGCCTCTTCATGCCGCCGCTAAAATGTGCGACGAGGTCATCCTTCCTCTTATCCAACTCGACAAGCTCCAAGACGTCACGTATTCGTTGTTTGATATCCCGTTTCTGAAGCGAATAAAGCTCTGCAAAGAGCTGAAGGTTCTCGGTTGCAGTCAACCTTATGTCCAGCGCGGACTCCTGCGGAACGTACCCGATTTTTCTCCTAACCTCATCTTGCTGAGAGACGACATCCAAGCCTGCGACAGTGGCTTTCCCACTTGTGGGCTTGAGGAGAGTTATCAGCATTTTTATTGTGGTCGTCTTCCCAGCGCCGTTGGGGCCAAGAAGGCCAAAAACCTCACCCTTGTCAATGGATAAATTGATCCCGCTTACGGCAGTAAGCCCGTCGAACTCCTTAACGAGGTCGATAGTCTGCACCGCATTTACCATGTCCTCCAACTCCTCCACCGCTGGGTGATGGGTGTTTGTGAATCATTACGTAACCGAGAAAGCGAAAGGCTCGTCAACTGCCCCGCAGTGGACTGTTCTTGAGACTTCTGTTCCTCTCTGATTGAGCAAATCTAGTATTTACGCTTTTCACTTTCGACATTATACAATGGAGAGGTGCCAATGACCCAGTCTCTGGAGGGAATCTGTAAAAAGCAGAAGTTCACTTCTGAACTACAACATGAGGCTTAAGAAGTGGCTAGAACTGCCATACGTATTTAAATAACAGAAAAAGGAAGAAGGAAAGTGGAAAAACCCCGGGCTTAGATCACAGTGCTTGCTACTAATCAACTGAGATCTTCTTCCCAGGGTTTTTCTTCTCGGCTGTTACCTTCAGGATCCCATTCTCCAGTTTTGCCTTCGCTGTGTCTGGGTCAACTTCGGTTGGCAGCGGGAATCTCCTTGTTCCGTGGAGACCAAAACCCATATGGACTGACCATGGTCTGAAGCCCATTTCCTCTCTAGCGCCAGTAGGTTCCTCCTCGGGTGCTGCTTTCTCCTTAAGAGTTATGACTACTGTGTCTGGGCCTACATTGAGTTCGATGTCTTCTTTCGTAACGCCCGGCAATGGCACGGAGATTGTCAAGTTCTTCACGTCTTCATCTATGTCAACGCCCATCAATAAGTGCCCAAGTGGTCCGATTCCGGGGAAACCCATAGGCAGATCAGGCATTCTGAAGCCGCGGGGACCTCTACACATGTCTTCACCTCTCAATTCGTTTCACCTCCTTCTGCTTTCTTTGATTTTGACTACATTGCTTGCGCCGCGCAACATCGAGGTAAGCATCAAGCCTATGATCTTCGGCTAACTACTCAACCTCCACTTTTCTGAACTTCTTCTCCTTCTCTCTCATCTCACTCAGCTTCTTCTCGATCCTGTCAAGCTCGACCTTCAACTGTTCTCTATAGAACTCGAGTTCACGTATGCTCTCGTCAATCGGAAGCATTTGCATGGCGAATCTCAGCGCGTGGGACGCACCATCAAGCGCCTTCTCCACCGCGCCCTGAATCCTCTTGAAAGCGAGGTCATCGAAGCTCTGCCAGACTGACTGATCTACGACTCCCATGAATCGGCTGATGAACTTCTCTTCGTGGTCCATCTTTTCAATGATGTTCTTGAGGGCCTCCGCGCCCTTTTCCGTCAAGATGTAGACTTTCTTAGGAGGATAATCGGCTTCCCCCTTGTTCTCAGGTCCCGTTCCTTTGGGTTCCTTCAATCTGATGAGGTCCCTCTCCTCAAGCCTCGTGAGTGCGGGGTATACAGTCCCAGCCTTGGGAGACCATAGCCCAGAGAACTTCTCTGCAAGTCTCTGCATAATATCATACCCGTGCGTTGGCTCTTCCTTGAGCAGAATTAATATCAGGAACTCGACTGGACTGATCCTTTCGCTCCATACACCCCTGCCGAATCCTCTACCCGACCAGAACATTTCAATCGACTCTCTTCGTTAAATCTTGATCTTGAACATAGCTAGAGTAGAATAATACTATTCAGCTCTACATGGAGCACTATGCATCTCTATATATAAACGTGTCGATATTTCATTCTTCCCCTCAAAACGGGTGATTTTACCTCACTTGAACTTTGAATGTAGGAAAAGCAGGGTTAGCTTCGTCTGAGATAGAGTGTCACAGTTCGTTGCAGACTGGCATCATTTCCTTTTCTCGATGTAGTTGAATACTCCTGGTGCAATGAACGCTGCCCCGAAAGTCACTATGGCATACCGGACGAACTTCATGAACACGTTTGCACTTGGCAGAATCGGCGAAAGACCAACATACAACACCCCGACTACCACCCCACCAGTCAGAAGCCTCATAATCCGCTTCTTGTTGTCCAACTTCTCTGTCTTGAAATCTATGTACTTTGACTCAAACGCTAGGCCTACGGAGAAGCCGAACAAGGCTCCACAGACTGTCGCCGGGTCATCTCTGGTTGTGTCTGGGAAGATCACGAGGGAAGACGCAAAGAGAACTAGTGCGATCACTGGTACGATAACTTGTCTGGTCGTGGTAGAATGTCTTCCAAGGAACGAGGCAATTTGGGGATACGCCAAGTACGCGATGAGAGTGTATACGAGACCAATGAGGGTTCCACCGATCACATCTCCAGGGTAGTGGACTCCGAGGTAGATCCTTGAGAAGCTCACCATGAATATCATGAATGGAGAAATGATGAGCAGCGCTTTCAGCTTTGTTTTGAGGAGCGCCCATGTCCAGAATGTCGTTGCGCTTTGTGCATGCCCACTTGGGAAACCGTGCGAGATGTCACCTTTACCGATGATTCTGTAGGCGTCTGGCGGTCGATCCCTGTTTAGAAGCATCTTGAAAAAGTAGTTGATATAGAAGCCGAACAGCATGACATATGCTACAGCAATTCCGCCTTTCTTGTGGAAGCACCAGTATATCGCTGCGATGAGCACTATGTAGAAGATGTCTTCCCCAAGCAAGGTGAAGAAGATGAACAGCCAGGCTATGGTGGTTCCAAGCGCTGACTGGACAGCGGATATCAACTCGGTGTCAAACAGCCAACTCAAACTGCAGCACCACGAATCGATCTTGTGACAAGATCATGATGTTTGTCGCATTTATACCTTGACCTAAGAGACTCAAGATTCATTGCATTCGACGTGACGTCTCTAGTGAACTCGCATGTTCTGAACCTTCATCCAAGCACCTTTTCCAGTCTTCTCGGGAACATCTTCCTTCACTCTGACCAGACTGATTGCTTTGTTTGGGCACGCGCTTGCGCACACGCCGCATCCTATGCACAGCTCCTTGTTGAACACGAGTCTCTCGTCGGATCTGTCACTCTTGTGTGGGAAGTGGAAGGTTAGTGCCTTGAAGGGGCAAGCTCTCACGCAGGTCCTGCACTTTTTGCAGGACTCACTGTTAATCTCTGGCTGGTAGTTTGACCTTGCGAATGCCCGAGGGTTCCTTAGCTCTGACAACCCCCGCAAAATCCCGCAGCAGCACGTGCAACAGTTGCAGATGAAGGTAACGTCCCCCTGACTGTTGTTAGTTGTGTGGACAAGTCCATTCTTTTCCGTTAATGCGAGTATTCTACCGGCTTCGCCCTTGTCTATGTGTCTCCCAATTCCTGATTCAACAGTCCAATCCGCGAACTTGTCAAATGTCAGACATACCTCAATCGGTCGATCACATTTCTTCACGTGGGTTCTGCAGGCACAGTTCATGACGGCCAGGGAACTTGCCTTGTTTATGTACTCGCTCACGCGCTCATAGGGCAAAACTTCAATCTGCGGTGAGAAACTCTTCTCTATTGGGATGACTCGCGCCCAAGGATAATCTGACGCTCCAATTTCGTGCCCCCATCCGTCGGAGTATAGATGTTCAAACCACTTGCCGGCCTCGGCTTTATCGCTCTCAGGTACTCTTGGGTCAGCAAAGTAGGCTTCAAAGACACCCGGAACCATAGGCAGCAGAGCGTAGTACTCCGTACCAGTTGTCCTGCTCCTACTCTTGTAGATCATACCCCGCCTAAGCAGACTCTCGAAGACTTCCTTAACTTTCCTCTCGGGGATTCCCGTGGCTTTCGAGAAGTCGCTTGCAGTTCTTGAATCCATGTAGGGAATATTGAAATTTGAGAGGATCTTCGCTTCATCTTCAGTGAATAACCTTCTCAGGAACTTCATTAGGTCCTCGCTCCTAGGAGAACCGATAGGGAAGTTATCCATCTTCTGCCGAAGCAACTCGTAGGAATCACTCTTTGTTTTGCTCACGAGTTATTCTCACCTCAAAATCCTTCAAAAGGATGCTTAACGCCAATCATAAGATCGTTAAGAGTTGCTCCTCGTCTGGTATTAAACTTTAGCCTAGTGCAGATTCTCAAGATAGACGAGAGAGCGTCGTGTCCGGTGCGAGAAACCCCGAGCAGGAAACAGTTCTGAAGGCTGAGCAGATAGGAAGAACCATGTACCTCAGGATCTCATATGTGAAAGAAAACTCGAACTGGCCAAAATTCGTGGGTGATGACTTGACGCTCAACATTCGCTACATTCAACGAGTAGTGCCGATGCTGGTTTCTTGGTATTCGAGGATCGCGGAGATTCGGTTTATCATCTTGCTTCTTCCAGGCGTGTCAATACCTGACAAGAGCTCGCCTAAGCTCAGTGGGTCCTCGCTTATCACGCGATCCATTTCTGCAAGAAGTGTCGGCATAGTCTTGCGGTAGTTATCCCAAGATTCGACGTCGGCAACAATGAGGAAACCTCTGTGGAAGCAAAGGGTCAGGGAATAACCTTCAAGCTCAACCCGTCCCTCATTCTCATTCCCAAGACTAACCGCCCGAACAAAATCCATTATGGGCTTCGGGGGTTGTCCCGCGGATAATTCCATCCGCATCTTCTCGAACCAGCCCGAACGGATTGACGTGCTGCCAGCCCAATGAAAAATGCACCTATTGCTCGAGTCAAGCAAAGAGAATGCCCTGATCATCCTTGACACCCCTCTCTCCAATTAGACGAGTCCGACATGCCGACTTCTCTCTACTGAACTAACGTTGACGAACCCCGGAGGGGTCCCAACCGTCTACCTCCCAGACAACGGCTATGAAGCTGGCACGGCCATTTCCCGGCCACTAAGCGTAAAGCTGACGACCTTCGAGGCGATTTCTCCCAGCCCCATAGGCGCCAGTGAGCCCATTAGATCCTCCCCAGTGTTCTCTCCGACTACAAGCATGACTGGAATAGAGAACACCTTGCATATTTCTCGGAGTAGTTCCTTCGTCGCCTGGATTGTCTCCCGATCGGTCAGCTCGAGGAGCACAATGGCTGCTGCGGCCCCCTGCAGAAAGGAGAACTCGAAGCCAAGGTTCTTTCCTCCAGTCTTCTTCAGAAACCAGAACACCACGCGCCCATCTTTCAGATCCACAACCCTGGTTCCAAGAACCTGCCCAGCACTCTTGCAGAGATCACCGACCTCATCTCCCGGGTATGCGCTACCAACCTCAAAGTTCTTGAATCGCGATCCAGTTCTCCCCTTCACCTGTATCACAACCACTTTGCGCAATTCTCTTAGCGAAGGCTTGTCAGACTTCAGGGGAAAATGACTATCCAACACTCTATCAGAGACCGTTATCATCACCTTCACCTGCCAATGTTTCTCGGCACAGCTACCTCTAACTAACTATATGCCCGAACGCTTTAAATACAGCCAAAATTGAAGGCAGAAGTAGGCATGGTAGAACGCAGGATCAGCGAAATAGCCACAATAGGTCTCAACTCTGGAAATAAGGAAGAAATTGGGCATGTTAGCCTGTGAAGAGCGCCAGACGCCGCCATTTCAGGCAAGTAGGTGAACCATTTTAAAGCGCTGGTCTCGAAATCGTTTAAATTGGTTCAGACACGCGAGGCGATCTGTCTGGAAAAGTCTTAAGAAGGTGAACAAGCAGAGAAGATGCTAGGGAAAACCGGAGGGCAAAGAGGATTGAACGCAGGAGAGTTCTTCGTAGAATACAATAGGTTATTGATCTTGGCAGCCGCCCTTACGATAATGCTAATGGCAGCATTGCTCGGTGCACCAGCAGCTGCAACACCCTTCACTGGTTCGCCAGCCTAGCAGATTCTCAGATAAACCAAACAAAGCTACCTAAGCAGAATCGTAGACGGCCGTCTATTGAGGTTAGGCGCGCGCTAACCTCCTCCCCTTTTTTTCTTTTGCTGGAATTCTCTAAGCTCTTCTTCTTCATTGCAGCAACTCATAACGCCTGACAAAATCAAGCTCATCAACAGAGCAAACCCACTTCTGCTCCACCTCATTCCAGTGGTCGTATAAGGGAGTCAGGGTCTTCCCTCCACTATTCTCAAACCTGTTGGAATAGGTTACGATATTAATCTCATTTATTCCTTTCATCATGTAGTTGATCTTCGCCGAATCCTCCAGACTTGACTTAATGAAAATGAGCACACCCTTATCCGTTCTGTAGAGGAAGTAGAACGGTAAGTAGTTCACAGCATAGTATAGCTCCTCTACCTTGTCGTCGGGACATTCAATAAGGTAGGCGCTCATGTTACTAAGGCCTAATCCCCAGTAGCTTGCATAGGGGTAGATCATTGGTTGGCCCTCCGGACTTCCATTGCCGTCAATTGACCGCTGCGCGGAGATCAGTCTGTCAATCCTTCTGGTTATCGTAGGTCTTGATGATTCGTAACCGAACTGCTCTAGCTGCTTTCTGATATCATTATGCGTGGCAAATGGGTTGCTCATAAGAATCGTAGCGATCAAAAAGTCCATTCTATCAAATCTCTCATGGCTGTCAGAGTAGCGCAGTTCTGTGGCTTTCCTTAGAAGCTCCTTGTTTTCTCTGACAAATTCGAAGAATCCGTACGCCCACAAGTGAGGGTCGAAGAACCAGCGCTTACCATCGAAGAATTCCAGGTTTGATCCAGTTGAGAAAGACTTGAGTTCGCATATGTTTATGTCCTTGAATACTTCGCCTCTGAGATCCATTAAGGTTTGTCTGAATTGACTGAGCTCTTTTCTCTGATTGGGTACGGCAAAGCTTGCCCAACTGCTTCCCTCGTATATGTCCAGATTCAGATTCAGAGTAAATGGGACGTTGTCAAAGAGCAGCTTTTTCGGATAGTCACTTTTTCCTCTATACTCTCTGAGAAGTGTGAAGAAGGTGATGTAGTGCCTTAATCTGAATGCCGGGTAATTGAGGTATCCGTAAAACCGTATGAGATCTGACCTTCTCAAAGCATGATAAGCCTGATAGACTGCTTGCGGCGTCACCCCAAGTTGCTTCGCGATCTCGGCAAATTGCATATTCGGGTACTTCATGAAAGCGTCTAGGTACGTTTTTCGAACTGGGTGGGTCCTCTTTTCTTCCTCGTAGAGGCAAGATACCAGTGTCCTTCTTACGACCTCAGGGTTAGTTATTCTGTACTTGCGCACGCTGTGCAATCTCGTAACCAGAGCCTCTCTTAGGTTCCTGCTTGTTGGAGTATTGAATGGATCAAAGTAAGACATTGCCAGCCTTTGCATTATCTGCGGGTTTATCATTATATGTTCTTTCTTGAGGTGGGCGTTGTCACATCTGGCAAGGTAGATTCTGATTAAGGCGAAGAGAACTTGAAGCTCCTTGTTCTCAACCTCTGGGAAAAGACTGTCGTATAGGTTTAGCTGCTGCGCTACGTTTTGCAGAAGGATCGAGTCCTCTCGCTGCTCTTCTCTCCCCATTCAGCTGCCCCATACCCTGTGTCTCGATGAGCAATTTCCATAAGAGATGGAGTTATCTTCGTGAACCAATTTAAATCGATTCCCATCAAATTCTTTTGATAATAACTCAAATTTCATTCTCCTTCAGCGAAATCTCAAGGAGGCAGTCTTCTGTTCACAAGGAAAGAAGCGTTTTTTGATGTCACGGCGAACCGATCATGTGTTGCTTCCAGAAATACCACGGAATTCCTTGAGGCGGGAGCGAGAATCCGTGCTCCAGCGGGAGGCACATGAAAGTTGTTGGAATCAGCCTGAAGAATCCAGAGGGTTTGAGCGATTTATTCATGTCCTTGTCGTGTTGGCTTAGGGGGGCCATCTGGAGTGCGCAGCCGCGCTCCTCGCCATCCTGAGCCAATCTCTTGATTAAACACTGCAAGTACCCCTCCCTTTCTGGGCTCTTTAGACTTGGCGAAGCGAAAATATCGCTGATTACCCATGAATTGAAGACTCTCCCGAAAAACCTCATTTTGTAGATGGATGCATTTGCTCCGCACAGAATCTTGCCAGATTCCTCGATGAATCGTGCGAGTGGCGAAATAGTTTTCGGCGCCCTGCAGATCATCCAGGCGAGTCGTTCCTTTGAATAGGGATAGAAGAGTGGCATTCCCTGTAGCGAGCCATTCAGCGCCTCAAGATAAGAGTCAAATTGGCGATCGTTTGCGCACTCGAGCCGTTCTATTCTTGCTTCTCTCTTTAGTCCCCTACATCTTATTGAGTTCAGGCCAGAGAACAGCGTGGCTAGCGGGCTGGCAAGATTCACAGGGAACGGTAGCTTCCTAGCTAGGTAACCGACGCTAGCCGTCTTGCCGTTATAGTAGAAGTACTTGGCATCCCTGAAGCCAAGCCGCCTGTAAATGCCAGCGGCTTCACCCGAAGGGTTAGCGTACAGAAACAGGGCAGAACAGCCAGCCTTCTTTGACTCCTCAATGGCCATCCTCATGAGCCTTGTGGCAATTCCCTTTCCCCTCCACTTGTGAGAGGTATCCACATCATCGACGATCCCCACGAGGCGCTTCCTGTCATTGATCAAGGCAGGATGCTTGCAGACTACTAGGGATCCGACAATCTCATGGAGATCTTCGTCCTCCCCCACCAGTATTCCTGAGGGGTCAAAGTCTGGCATCTGGAGATACATCCACTTCCACTCTTCGACCGTCCGATACGACTGGAAGCACTCGTTGTAAAGCCTGACGACGCCCGTTGCATCTTCATGCTTGAAGCTTCTGAAAGTCAGCGTCATATCGTCAGACCTCGAATCGCCAGAAGACTACTCCGAGAACATCTACTCAGCAGGAGTGATTCTTAAATGATTTGGGGTCGCTACCAACAACTTGTTCAGAGCTCCTGATGCACTAGTCTTTTATATTTGAAGGCTTTAACCGTATGCTTTGAAGGTGATTTCAGTCCATGCCTACAATCGCTGATTCGATCAAAACGATGGCAACGAAGTTCAAGCCAGACCAAGCCAAGGGCTGGGACAGAACCCTCCAGATCCAAGTTACTGGAACAGGAGGAGGAACCTGGCACTTCATAATAAAGAACCAGAAATGCGAGGTCAAGGACGGCGAGTTTCCAAGCGCAAACATAAAGGTCACAACAGATGCAGCCACTTGGAACGCAATGTCTGCTGGAAAACTTAGCGGGACGAGCGCGTTCATGTCGGGGAAGCTGAAGGTTCAAGGACCGATGGCTGACCTGATCAAGACTGGCAAGGCCTTCCCGGGTATGTTCTAGTCTAAACGATGTCGGCTGTCTGGGCTCACGGCGATCCGCAGGATCTTTTTTGCCTACCCTCGCTGCATTCCCTCTTTTTTGATTCAATTCATTCGCAGAATCAGAACTAACTGCAAGGCCTCAACTCGTGCAACGAGTGATAAGATTGTAGCCGTTCTTCTTTGGCCCATCCAGAAAAACTTATAACTCAAAAATCACATTCTCTCTTTTCACGAGGGGGATCGAGAAACGAAAAGTTGCTCCGGGTATTTGGTACTTGCCGTCCTGGTTTTCGCGCTTTTCCTAGGTGGGTTGGCTACTGCAGGGGTACCTGGATCGGGAAACCTGAATTCATATAGGCAGCTAAGAGAGGAAGCCAAGATGCCGTTATCACTTGGTGGCTCTCAGCCTTCATTTGCCTATTCTCGTATAGCCACTTCGTTCACTGGTCTGGAAATCCCTGAGGTTTCCCATGCCCCGTCAAATGGTAGCCTAGTCGTTGTCGTTATAGACGCGCTAACCAATCTCGTTATCCCTGGAGCAAGAGTTGTCTCCTACTATGCACCTATCAACCAAACTCAACTTGATGGTTTGACGAATTCATCAGGACTCGTCTCATTTCTGAACATAGCTGTAGGCGTGTACTCTATAGGTGTCAATGCCAGTCTCCACTTCAATGAGATTAGTATTGTCGACGTTTATGCTGGGCAGACCTTCACGCTAAATTTCGCATTGACCTCAACAAGGGTTGGTGACTTGGATATTCGGGTCGTCGATTCAGACAGCGGGCAAAGCGTGGTTGGCGCAACCGTCTTTTCAATTCACCATCCGAACCACCAGCTAGCTCTCAATGGAGCAACAGACAGTTTGGGGTTCGCAATTTTCAAGCAGATATTGGTGGGTAACTATACGTTCGTGATAATCATCGGCGGTTACAGCGATACACAGGTAGAAGCTTACATATCGGCGAACTCGACGACCATCGAGGTTGTATATCTGACGAAGCAGCCCTTTTGGTTGCTGCCAGTCAACTTGGCCGTAATCATTGGCGTTAGCTCTGCGGTGATTCTTCTTTCAATCATGGTTATGAGGAGGAGAGCGGGGCGTCCGCGAAGTGTCGCAGTCGATCCAGACAGCATGCTACCTCAGCGGTACGGCGAGGTACCAAATACCGCAATCAACCTGCCGGTCGATCGGGAGAAGCGCGCTACTCGACCTACCTTAGGGGCCTGCCCGTATTGCGGTAGCAGTATCAGGATCGATGGCGCCTCGTTCTGCAAGAATTGTGGAGGACGCCTTACCGCGACGAACGTTGTTCTTAACAAAGGCCAACTGAAGCGGCCAGTTCCACAAGGACACTGCATGGTGTGTAGCCTGCCCCTGAAGCCAGGCGACACCCTAGTCTGGTGCCCATACTGCGGAAATGCCAGTCATAAGACTCACATGCTGGAATGGTTGCACGTGAAAGACCATTGTCCAGTGTGCCATAGACAGCTGGATCCGGACGATCTGAAGCATTAGAAGTGGCTAACGCAAGAGAATTGTCGGTCTCCGCTTAGGTCTGGCGCGGAACGCCTGAAGAAAGGGCCTTTATACTGGCTTTTTGTTGGGAATACCTCAGGCGCCGTTTTCAGACTAATGAAGATGTTGACAAGAAGTACATGCCGAGCTCAAATCTGTTCCCCCGATCACACGATGATGCCGATCTACAGCAGCGAGACCAGGACACGGTTAAGACCATAGACGTCTATTCTCTTGTAGTCGCGCTTCATGATAGGTATCACCTGGGAATGCAGGATTCTGCCTGCCTCGCCGCTCGGCAGATTCTTCTTGAGGATCGCAACGAGTCTTTCCAGCAAGACAGCGAGACATGCCTTCAATGACTCATAACTAACCGAGAAGACGTCAAGAGAGATCAGCTCTATCACTGGCTCCGGTTCGCGCAGCTTGGAATTGACTTGAACTCCACATTTAGCTGAAAAATCATCGACGGCTTGTGCAAGTTCCGACCAAACCTTGTAGCTTCTTGGCGGCACATTTGCCAAGACGGCATCGAAGATCTTCTGGTAGATCTCAAGCACATCCAAAGCCTTGGCAGCCTTGTTCACGTCGCCAATCTCATCCCACTGCTGGACCAATTGATCCGCTAGTGCTGTGAAGCTGTGAAAATCAGAGGAAGCCCCCGACCAGTTTTCCAGGAATTCCTCAGCTTTGTTCCCTTTAAGCTGAGGAAAGGCTTCAAGAAAAGAACCACACAGGTAATTCACTTGCGCCTTGAGATGCGACTCCGGATCACCTTTCGCTCCTGTAACCACGAAAATCAGCGGATCCGAGTATCGGTAGATCCATCTCCTTCCTTTCGTCTCGAGTACTGAGATCCTGTCTCCAGCCAGCTCGCTGTCAGAGAAGCTGGTCAAAGCTGATAGAAAACTCGGGATGAAGTCTGCTTCGTGCACATCCCTGCCGTAGGACCTCTCGAATAGACAGCGACCGCTGATCCTGTCTATTATCCAGATACTCTGAATCATCCACTGGAACCCCCGTACCACAAGTAGAGTCCGTTCGTGATAATAAGTCCTTTGACGGTTGCTTGGTCCGATCTTATCTTTGATTGCCTATTTAGAGGGAAACGTCCGGTCTTCCTCAGTACAACAGGGATAAGCGCATTGCGTTAATTACTACTGCCAATGACAATCCCATATCGCCTACGGCGACTGCAAGCCAAAGCGTTATTAGCCCCGGAAAAACGAGGACAGCGAGAATCCCCTTGACAAGAAGGGAGGCCAAGACGTTTCTCTTTATTATTGCCAGTGACTTCTTGCTCAGTCTCATCAAATAAGAAAGTTTGGAGAGATCGTCATGCATCAGGGCCACGTCCGCCGTCTCTATTGCGGCGTCACTGCCTGCGGCGCCCATCGCTATACCCACATCTGCTCTAACTAGGGCTGGGGCATCATTGACGCCATCACCAACCATGGCAACACCAGCGTATCTCCTCACTAGTCTCTCGATGACTTTCGCCTTGTTCTCGGGAAGCAGTTCTGCCTTGTACGCATCAACTCCAGTGATCTTCGCGATGGTTCTGGCGGCCATCTCGTTGTCCCCAGTGATCATCTCAGTCCTTATCCCATTCTTCTTAAGTTCGGCGATGGCGTTTATTGAGCCGTCTCTGATCTTGTCCATTACGGCGATGAGCCCGATTGCCTTCCCTCCGCCCCCAACAAGTATGACCGTCTTTCCCTCATTTTGTATTCTCTGGGCACGCTTGAATGGATATTCGATGGATGAATCTTCAAACATTTTTTCGTTCCCAGCGTAGTACACTTTCCCGTCAATTTCACCGGCTACGCCTCTGCCTAGGATGGCTCTGAAGTTGTTGACAGGCCTGATCTGCACACCTTCGAGTTCGGCCCTCCTCACGATAGCTTTCGCAATTGGATGCTCTGACAATGCTTCAAGTGAGGCTGCTTTGACCAGAACCCCGTCTCCCTCAACCGAGTCATGGCGCTCGAACGAGACGATATCGGTAACCTCGAGTTTGCCCTCCGTCAGCGTGCCCGTTTTGTCGAAGGCGAATACTTTCACCTTGCCAATCTGCTCAAGGTAGTTGCTACCCTTGATAAGCACGCCATTCTTTGCCGCATTCGTCATACCAGAGATCATAGTCACCGGAGTGGAGAGAACCAAAGCGCAGGGACATGAGATGACCAATAGCACTAAAGCCTTGTAGACCCAGTCGCTGAAAGACAAGCCAAAGAGGAATGCCGGGACAACCGCAACTATTGCAGCTAAGAGGATCACTATTGGCGTGTAGTACCTCGAGAATCTGTCGACGAACTTCTCTATGGGTGACTTTTCCTTCTGCGCGTCCTCCACGAGCTTCACGATCTTAGAGAGCATGGTTTCCCCCGACGTCTTGGTCACCTTTATCCTGAGGAAACCTTCGCAGTTCACAGTTCCGGCATAAACCGTATCCCCAACCTGTTTCGTTACAGGGACAGACTCGCCTGTTATCGGGGCTTGATTCACGCTTGATATGCCGTCAATGATCTCCCCGTCGAGTGGTATTTTGCCGCCAGGTCTTATGTAGGCAATATCGCCGACGTGGACGTTATGAGCATGGACCTTCACCCCTCTCTTCCCCCGTTCAACAACTGCAACTTCAGGTGCGAGCCTGATCAGATTTGCAATAGATTTCTTGGCCCTGTCCGAAGCGTGATCCTCTAGGAATTCTGCCACGTAGTAGAGGAAAATTACTGCTGCGCCTTCTTGACCGTGACCAATTAGGAAGGCTCCTAGGGCGGCGATCGTTATCAGGAAGTCTATGCCGAGAGTCTTATCTCGTACTAGGGAGGATAGTCCTTTCTTGACTATGCTGTATCCAGGCATAATAGCTGATATGAGAAGGAGTATCTCGGCAGGGTTCTGCAGATTAGAGACGAGGTCCGTGAACAGACCTGCGAAAAGTGTCGACGCGGACGCGCCGATCAGAATAATCCTCCTGTCCCTCCAGATTGAGACATAAGATCTGAACCGTGAGTACTCCAACGCGCAGGCGGCGCAGACTTTTCCAGCATGCTCCTCGTGACACTCCACCATAGCTAAACTAGCCTCCATGGATCAACAAAAGTGTAGGAGAATCGGAAAAGAAATGAACGCCACCTTCGGATAGCTTGAAGTTATTTGTATCAACATATTCGAGGTTCCAATGTTACATTATCGGAATACTCGTAGGTTGTCTGTCACAACGTCAAGCGGATCAGTCTGCACATTGGTTTTATTAAGGTTGTGCTAAGATGCTGGCGAAAAACGGTAAGAATTAATAACATTGATGAGGTATCTTAATAACATGAGATGACCTTAACCATGCCGATTGTGAGCATATCTCTGACAGTGGAACTGCTACGGAGTCTGGATGAGTTCATGGAGGACAAGGGTTACTCAACCCGTTCTGAGGCAATAAGAGATGCAGTAAGAGGTCTCCTTTCAGAATACGAGCTTGGACAGCTGGAGAAGGGAAAGGTGACCTCAACCATCACCGTAATATCAGAGCATGAGCGACACGACGTGGACGAGCGCCTGACCAGACTCAGGCATGAACACGATGACATAATCTCGGGTAACATGCACATACACTTGGGAAAGGCATATTGCCTCGAGATCTTCATCACAGAAGGCGATGTCGAGCAGGTACTACAGTTCATAGGGAGAATCAGGGCGATGAGGGGAATACAGCAGGTGAAATATACCATAGTCCCTTTGACGAAGATTGAGGAAAAAGAGAAAACGCAATAGCATTTGCACGGGGTCTCCAAGGGAAAACGTGCATATTCAGTAATGACTGATCACTAGAAGAGAATGGAGAGGCAAGTCAGGCTGCCTTCGCATTTCTTGAACTCCGAGACATCAAGTTCCTCTGTGGTGAATCCTTCCTTTTCGATCAGGTTCCTCGTCACTGGATATCCCTTTGAGACAAAAACCGTGCCGTTCACAGCTAGACAGTTGGCCGCATAAGCTTCTTCCTTTGGCAGGAGAATCAAGTTGAAAGATGAGAGTACACCCAGATCGAAGTATCCCGGATTCGCGACGATGTAATGATCCCCAATATAGGAGCACGCTGATTTGAAGTGCAGTATTTTCTCAACTCTCACTGGGGTCACGTGACATTCCTCATTTTTCAGAGTCTCTTTCAGTTGATTCACGCCTTCCATGTTCGTTCGACTGGTGACCCCGATGAACAAATCGCTGTCCACCTTTAGGACATCTCCTCCTTCGATTGTAGCTGGCGGTCGAATGGTCACCGTATTCTTGAATAGACTGGAGAGAGTCTTTCTCACTCCCTCAATTTCTCCCACCCTTGATCTAGCCCCCATTCTGCATATGACTGCGTTTTGTCTGTATACTATTGCAGGGTCTTCTACGAAGACGCAGTCAGGGAAGGAATTGTCCGCAGGAACTCGGATCAGCTTCAGGGTTCTTCTCTGCAACGCATCACAGTACAGATCGTGTTGCTTCCTGGCGAGACTGATGTCGACCTCTTCTCTCGCTGAGTAGACTCTCACACATTTATGAAGAGTATCTGCGACCTGCCGGACAACGGCATGCGTGAAGTGTGGTGTGTTACTGCTACCTATTTGGCATCCCACCTAAATGCGCTTCACCAAGGCGAAAATAGGCTTGATCCATGTAAACACATTTCAGGCTGGTAATAGGCAATGGCACGCTGGAGAAGAGCCTTTCTTTTTCAGGACGCGGTTCCGTCGACTGTAGGGTCGACCGACGAGAGGAATCATGGGATCAGCTGTGAGAGATCCCAGAGATTGAGACCACCCATCTCCCCTCCCGAAACAAGGTGCTTTCCATCTGGGAGGAAGGCAATCGTTTCCACTGGTTCCTTCGGGCTGGGATATTTCGATTGTGGTCCAAAATCGTCGTGAGAGGGTTTTGTCTGAAACTCTCCTATCATCTTACCGGTTTCGAGGTTCCACAAGGTGAGCATAGAGTAGCTGGGTGTGACGAGATACTTCCCGTCGGGCGAGAGCGCAATTGAGGTGCAGCTACTCTCCCATCCAGCGTATTTGATCGAATCCATCTCGTTGAGTGAGGGCAGTTCCAAGAACCTTGTTCTTGAGTCCGAGTCCAAGGCCAAATAATCTCCGTTGGGCATTACCGCTGCCGCGCCCAGATGGTCATCGAATGTTTTCTCCTGCACCACCTTCCCTTTTGACGCATCGCAGAGAACAAGTTTCTTGGATTGATGTGAACTAGATATGAAATACTTCGAGTCTGGCGTGAATGTCAAACATTGAACAGCCATATTGGGTTTCACTTCGTGAACATCCAATTCAGGCCAGTTCATCGTCCATTCTTCGGGTCCTATATTAGGTGAGCTTAGAAAGCTCAGATCAAGCTCGTACAGAAATACATGTTCAGAATTGTCCGTCGCGAGCAGGAACCGTTCATCCGGAGAGACTGCAAGGCGGAATACACTCTTCATCTTTGATTCCATAACATGAAAAGGAACGTGCTGAAATGGCTCCTTTAAGGCCATAAACGCGATCGTACCGTCACTCATACCTTGAATCAAGCACGGCTGCTTGGGCGTAAGTGCCGAACAGTATACCCTTGACTTCAACCCTTGAGGGCTGTATGCCGCTATCCCCGAGTTATCCAGCGCCCTCCACAAAAGCGTGCACCAATTCCAGTGGGTAGCGAGTACGGCTTCGTTGCCGAGAGGGATGAGATCTCTGATCGGTGTCTCGGCTTCTCGGGGAGGAATGAATAGCGGTCTCCCCCGAGCCTCGGGGTCATCAAAGTACCGTGAGCGCAAGTTGGTCTGGTAGCGTTCTTCCCAGCCAGATTGCAGCTTCAAGGGATGCCATACGTGAACGAGCGACATACCCCTTTCCTCCAGTCATGTATAGTGACCGATGCTTCCTTCCTATCTTAAAAAAGCTTTTGATGCCGAAGGCGAATGCGCCACCAAGAGAATCTTAAGCGGTGGCTGACATATTCCCGAAGCCCTCAATGTTATCGCTTATGCGTATAAACAACGAAGGGAAGTGTTGTCGAAGACCACAGGCAGCTTCTTCGCGCACGTTGTCACAGAAATCTCAGGAAGGACTGGATGATCCATATGCCTATCCCAAGAGGAGATTGGCCGCAAGCGGGTTTCAGGATCGAGAATCTTACCTGGTTTGCAGACGGCATCTTCGCGTTTTCGATAACTTAGTTGGCCATAGATACTAGAGTACCTGACATACCTGCGAATCTCCTTGCCGCGGAACTGCCTCTGGGCACAGCAAATCTAATTCCAAGGATTACAGGTTTCCTGATTACTTTCTGGATTGTTGGTAGTTACTGGGTGGTCCATCGCCGGATTGACAAGAGACTAGATTCGCGGCTAATAAGAGGCATATCTCTTCGCAACCTTGTCTCTCCGGCTGTCTTCCTTGCATCAATTCCACTCTTCTACTTTGCCTCGACTTTTGCACCTTTCACCGCTTCTTTCATCGAATACTTCTGGTTCCTCTTGGTGCCATTTCACTCCATCATAGATCGCAGGCACAGGTGAAAACCGTCAGGCTTGGCCTTGAGCGGAAGGTATTTATCAAAGGGTAAAATCAAAGTGGATCGCGAAAGCCAGCGACGAGAAACACTCCGACTTATGTGGTGGTTCTTGCAAAATTGCCGAGCAACAATACATTCGCCGAGCCTACGCCACGTATTGAGACTCTTTCTGACATGATATTCGGTCTTGCGCTATCAATCGCGGCATTTGCACTTATCGACATGCCGCCAACCGACCTGAATGAGATCCTGGGCGACATTGTCTTGTTCGGGTTCAATTTCCTAGTCCTGATCTCTGTCTGGCTGAGATACTCGGCAATTATGTCAGTGCTTCCAGTGGAGACGCGTTTGGCAATGCTCCTAAACGTCGCGTTGTTGTTCCTCGTCGGAATTGAGCCCTACACGTTCAATCTTGTGAGTTTAATAGGCAGTTTCAGCAGCAGCCAACTTGACGAATATGCCTCTGTAGTCTACGCGCTTGACATGGCGGGACTGATGTTGTTGCTGGCTTCCTTTTCACATGTCCTATCGACCGGGAAGAAGCTTGTGACACCACCCAGAGCACTGAGATATCATAAAGTCAGAAATGTCCTTTTCCTGTCTGCTGTGCTATTCTTGATAACCTTATTGCCGCAGTTCTGGGAGATGAGAGTCAATGGCGCACCAATAAGATTCTATCTGTGGGCTATCCCTCTAGGTATCTCCTTTACCAGAAGAGGCTATAGCCTTCCGGGTGAAAAAGCCTATTCGCGTAGGAGGAGATAGTGGGAACTGCGAGGACCTCGTAACCCGCAAACTTACATCTTCATCTGCCCCAGCCAATCACCAGAGTCATTCGGGGGCATCACTCTTGCCAGTGCCGTATGATCGGGAACAAAATCTAACAGGTCTGTAATTACCTTGTCCCACGTGATTGAGAACAAGAGAATGCGTTTCCTTCCAAACTCAGCAGCGAGCGCCCCAAATGTGATAACTCCAGTAACTGTTGCCATGTGCTTATTGGAGAAGACGAATCCGAGCAGCACATTACTGGCTCCCAGTTCTGGTTTGATCCATAGTGACAGCATGTCTATTACTTACCGGATAGGATGCGGCATGCACCCATCCCAGGGACATCGAGACGGAGGCTACGGATTCCTTTTTGACGCGATTAGCCTCTGTCAAAGTGCCCCGCCACTTCTCCGAGTGCGCAATATGAGGTGCTCGGCGTACTATCTTTCAGCCCCTGCTACTTGACTATTCGGTTTTCGCCTTCGATCTTTCTTATATCGGTTATATCTTGCACTACCTCCATGGTTCCAAGATAGCGACCATCATGATCTCTTACGGCGAAGTACCTAATGTAGACCTTTCTTCCCTTCACATCGATCCAAGATTCAGCGACATCCTTTTCCCCGCTCCTAAGATCGGCCAATAGCTGGTTAACGCTGCGAATGCTCTTCTCTGGGTGACATTTCTGGACTTTTCTGCCTATTGCGGCTCTTGGTCTCGCGAAGTACTTCTTCTCTTTCTCCTTGTTGAAGTATCTCAAGGTTTCGTCTGAGTCAATGAATGTTATCTCCATCGGAATCGTGTTGAGCATCGCGTCCAAGACCTCGACCGGGAGGTTTTTGACTAGCGGTTCAGAGGCTGTCTCCTTTTCAAGCTTCGCAGCCAGTTCAAGGTACTTGTCATGAAAACCTTCGCCCAGTGCTCCTTCTATCTCCTCGAAGCCGGTTACCAGCTTCCTAGCATCGGCTTCGCTTAGAATCCTCTTCCCCATGGGGTAAAGCGTGTCGTCCTCTTTCCAAACGTGATCCTTTACAAGTTCCGCAAGTTGTTTTGACTCGACCTGAACGGACTTCGTGTCGCCTTTGGCGAGTCTACCCTTGATGGTTCGAAGGAACTCGCGCTCCTTCTCGTGCTCTGAAAGCATCACTCCTATTGGTCCCTGCTCCTTAGGAATGCCTCGTAGTTCAAGTAGAGGGAATAGGACCTTCTCCTCCTTCGTGTTATGGCACTTATCCATGAAGTTCTCGAGGAACTCAAGGCACGTACTCGTTCTCTCCTGAGGACCGTTGCTTTTCTCCTCAGCACTGCTAGGCTTCCCTGCTGCCCCTACCAGCACGGTCACAACTCTCTCTATGACTCTATGCTCTCCCATGAGCATCTCGTCCCAACGCTCCGTCATTTCCCTTGTTCACCTCTTGCAGTGATTTGCATCGAAATAGTGTGAATAGAAAAATAAACTTGTTGTTTGGGTCCACCTCAGCGGAGAGAGGTGCTCGCATTTCTATGGTGCGTTGCAAGCTTATCATAGAGTTCAAGCCGAACATCTTTCGACAACATCGGCAGGAATGGCCTTGTTCTTCTTACTTCGGTGAGATCAAGTTCTGCAACTACCGAGTCCTCTTCGTCGTACTTGGCCTTGGCGACAACCGTTCCCGCCGGCGAAACCACGTGCGAACCTCCCCAGAAGACGAGGTTCTCCTCCACGCCTGCTAAGTTGCAGAGAATCACGAAGACGCCATTCTCTATTGCCCTAGCCTTGGTCAACACCTCAAAGAAGTCCTTCCGAGCGCTTGGCGAAGCAGTCGGATAGATCAGGATTTCCGCTCCCTTCAAAGCATAGAAGCGTGCCAGCTCCGGGAAGTAGATGTCATAGCATATGCCGAGCGCCATATCGCCCAGGCAAGTTGAGAAGACCTCGGCTTTGGATCCTGGTGTGAAGTACCGCTTTTCGTCAAACACGCTATGCCCGGGAAGAAACCACTTTCTATACTTCCCGATCAATCCCTTCTTTCCGCCCATAAGCACAACGGAATTGTAGAGGGTTCCTTCAACACCTGAACAAGCTTCGGGCATACCGAAGACAACATGAACCTTCGAACCTGCAAGCAGGCTGGCCACTCTTGATGTGAAGGGTCCGGGAATCGGCTCTGCGATCTTGTAGAACGAATCGTAGCAAAGGTAACCTGTGGCGCTAAGCTCAGGAAAAACAACAAGGTTCACCTCTTCAGCTTTGGCCTTGTTTATGAACTTCCTGTAGACCTCAAAGTTGGCTTCCTTGTCTCCAACGGTTGAATTCATCTGCACGAGCATAACCCTAATAGAGCCAGGTGTCTCATTCTTTTCCCTGCATGTGTCGCCGTTTGCAGCTGCGGTCAATCCGGCTCACCTCGGCGCCTTTTACAGTGGATTACTACTCTCATGGGCGATATATCTTCTTTCTTCTTGGTCTGATCAATCAAGAACTAATGAAACCAAGGGGTAACTATGCCGAGACACGTTTAGTCTTGGGTCCATTGTCAATGAGAAGACCGAGAAGTGAAGTCCTTCGGCGGGTTCTGGCTAAACAGTACACTCAAGGTCTGAATATCTTGGCAACGCAATTGGGCGGTTTTAACTCAATTATCTCATAATCATGAGCAATATTAGTCACGACCTCAGCAGTTACTGCACTACCCAAGCTGATCGTGCAGAGCGGTTTCTTGCTGCCGACCCTCATGATTCCTTCAGAGATCAACTTCCTGCAACCGTCCCCATTCGGGCAGTCTCTTATTTGTAGCTCAGAAGAACTCTCATCGCCTCTACAGTTATACGAATTCTCGTCAAGCAACTCTATCGATGTTGCAACCTTCTTGAACGCCTCAAGCGCCGCAGTGGTGTTGTCGCCTTTCCCAACCAATCCACCCACACCGTCCAATTCAGTCAAGCGCTTCACCACGTCCCTCAAATAGAGTCGGCTTGCAGGTCCAGCAGCGCCTTGAAGTACACTCTCCGCTTTTCCTATACCGTACCAGAAGGCACAGTGCCCTAACGGGTACTTGTCAAGTCTACTTCTCACATAATCCGCAGCTTCTTGCAGGTCTTTGACTCTCGGGGGGTCCTCTCCAACCTCGTCACTCACGAAGCTGACCACAGCGTCGCGGACAAGATTCGAGAATACTCCCCCATAAACCTCTGAAAGCTTCTCGGCTGTCATAACTCCAAAAGTAATCAAGATTTCGGGCTGCAATGTGGCTCAGCTCCAAGTCGCGTAGAATGGGGAGGGGTCGTTATAGTGGAATATGCGGGGTCATTCTATTTAAGAGCAATCATACACGTGCGATTTTCGCAGTCTTGCGAGACCTAAGGTCTTCGTAGAGAGGTGAATTAGTGACCTGGGAGAAGGTCACATGCCATGGCATTAAGAAAATAGAGTCAGCGTTACCTCATTTTTTTCCGCCGTGAGTACGCTACCTAGCCATTTTAAGTAGCTCTCACTTTCTGCTACTACCGGGATGGCAATGATTTCTGGAACTTCATAAGGGTTCCGAACTGTTCGGATGGATTGTATAAATACGTATAGTGACATATGAGCGGGCATGGAACAACTACTTCCTCCTGGGGAAGCATCCAGACTGCTCAAGGCCTGCCTCAACAAGACTAGTACAGACACAGCAAGAGTCACGGTGGCGACCCATCGAGAGAGACACCGGTGGATGGCGATGGAAGGCGAGAAGAGACCCCTCACAGTAAGGTACCAAGCCTCGGAGAGCGTCCTAACATACCTCAGAGATATGAGAGACGCCTTAAAGGAGGCCCTCGCCCACGGATACGCCTTGGCGGAGACAAACCCAAACAAGGAAGTACCGAACCCAATAATGCTGAGGAGGAAAGTGAAGCCCTGGTTCGACGCCCGTTACAGCTATGCGAAGCACCATGTCAACCCCCTCTGCAGGTCCGCCGTGGCTTTGCTCAGGTCGTACAGGAAACGCAACAAGAAGCTGGGCTTACCACGGATCAGCAGGCTCGCCATGAGGATCGACTCCGAGCTATTCCGCTTCAAGAAGAACGACGGTGGAGCAGCCAGCATCAGAGTAACCCTGCAGCCACTCCACTACGAGTACATCACCTTCACCCCAAGCCACAAGAAGTGGAGCATGTACAGCAGCGCGGGTAAGATATCCGAGATCCTACTGACCGACAGAAAGCTGTGCATCACCTTCGTTGTGGGGGCTGATAGTAGGAAGCCTCTCGGCAAGAGGCTGGTGGGCTCGGACCTCAATTTCCACAGTATGGACTCCACGGCGTTCGGCGGCGACGGGTTGGAGCCACCCCACACCGAGCCCCTTGGCAGGATAGTTCAAGTTCAGAACGACTTCTCGAGGAGGCGGAGGAGACTCCAGCTGCACGTCAAGAACCCAAAGAAGAGAGCAAGGAAGCTAACCGAGACACGCGGCAGGCAGAAGAACAGGGTCACGGACGAGCTACACAAGCTTTCAACAAGAATCGTCCGGGAGAACCCTGGCACATCCTTCATCTTCGAGGACTTGGAGGGCATAAGAGGAAAGGCAGGGAAAAGAAAGACGACGAGCAGGAAGCTGAGGACCTATTTGAATCGCTGGCCCTACTGAGCGTTCCAGGGGATGGTGGAGTATAAGAGCCGATGTAGAACGCTTTACGTTGACCCAAGGGGGACCTCATCGAAGTGTCCCGTCTGCGGTGGAGTCTTGGAGCACCCAGCTTGGGCAGTAAGCAGGTGCAGGAAATGTGGCGTAGACTACGACCGGGACAGGCTCGCAAGCTTGGCGATACTCCAGCGTGGCCTGCGCCTATGCGGCCAACCGTTTACGGTGAGTGCGGGCGCCTCTTGGCAGCCTTTGAGGAGTGAATACCTGTACACTCCCGGAGAGCCGAAGGCTGGGAGAGCAGGCGGGACCGAACGGGTTGCCAACGCACCGAATAGAAATGCGGACTTCTATGAATCTCCACATTTCCAGAAACGGTGGATCTTCAGAACGGCTTCCTCTATTCGCTGGTAGAGGGCTTTCTCTGTCTTAGCCATGCGAAGGCAATCTTTAGAAGTTACAATGCTTCCATTCCACCAGTAAGTGCTCGTGATCGGTCCGGCCAGCTGCACGCAGCCAGCCAACTTCTCTTCGACCAGCGTTTTGGCGATTGCGTCGGCATCTTCTTTCCTGCCGACGGTGGTAAAGACTTGTATATAGTCGCTTTCCAATGATCATACCTCCAACGGGGCGGGAAAAGACAAGCAGTTGCCATTTGAAAAGAGTTAATAATTCCGCAATCTAGTATGATCCGATGAACAACCACATCAGCTTTTGGGGGAAGCTTATGAAACTGGAGAGTAGCTTGCTGGCAATTGACCTCGAATCGACCGAGAAGAGGATCTTGAAATTCCTTCAGGCTCGGCTATTGGAGAGTGGACGGAAGGGTTTTGTCGTGGGGCTCTCAGGAGGGGTTGACAGCTCAACGACTGCCACACTTTGCGTCAAGGCGGTTTCGCCCGACAACGTCCTTGGTTTGATAATGCCTCACAGGGAAAGCAATCCCCAGGACAGAGAGCATGCCATGCTTTTGGTTGAGAGCCTCAAGATACCCTACAGGCTCGTTGACATAACTAGTGCAGTCGAGGCAGTCAAAGCAAACATCACCGATCTTGCTCCGAGCGGAAATCTAGGAAAGGGCGAAGAGCAGAGGAGGCAAAATGCAATCGGAAATGTAAAGGCGAGGATCAGGATGGTGAACCTGTACCTGGCTGCGAACACTAGGGGCAGCTTGGTTGTCGGCTCAGGAGATAAAAGCGAGATCCTGGTCGGGTACTTCACGAAGTACGGCGACGGTGGCGCTGACATATTCCCTATCGCAGACCTGTACAAGACACAGGTCAGAGCACTCGCCCGCCACATTGGCGTCCCAGAAACCATTGTCTCCAAGCCCTCCTCACCTGGGCTCTGGAGAGGACAGACGGCCGAGACAGAAATAGGGTTCAAGTACGAGCAGCTAGATCTCATCCTGTACGGATTGGAAAGATTCATGAGGCCGGAAGAGATAGCCGATCAACTCGGAATGCAGGTTGAAGCCGTCACCAAAGTTGAGAACATGCTCAAGAGAGCTGAGCACAAGCGTAGAGGGGGAATCGTACTGAAGCTGGGCTACAGGACACCGACAATGGACTGGAGAATGCCAATATAGATATCTGTAAGATCATCGGGCGATAGACTCTAGCGTCGGCTAATCCACTTCTGCTCCTCGTCTAGTCTAGGAGTCGGGCAAAAAAACTGGATGTGAAGCTCGGAACTGCATAGGTGGCCGTGAGCCTAGATAGAGGGTCTGAGCCTTGAGGTAACATTCTTCTCCGGTCCGGCACGAATGCAGCAGTCAACCTTGCCATGAAGATTTCAAGCAGCAGGAGAATGTTCCTACAGGTTTGTATGGTACCTGCACCACCTTGACAGCATGCTTATGCTGGAACTCTGGAGAATCTTATTAGGTTCACAACTCGGAATGCTTTCTGAACTCACCATAGAAAGGTATTTTTGTTCTTTTTGTGCAGTATACTCGTGTAGCAAGATTCCGGATGAAAATGGGGGAGTAGTGTTTTGACACTACATATAAACTATGATCATAGATGTCCAAAGTGTAGCGCGTATTATATACCATATGACAAGGATGTTCCCTGTCCACAGTGCGGGGTGGTGGAAGAAGAGAGGTTCGACTATATACCGAAAGCCGCGGCCTCCCTACTCTTCAACCTCGACAACTATGGCTCGTACGCGCCAGCTGCTTGGTGGGTGAGTTCCCTTGCCGACCACATCCTTCTTGTTCTCTTCCCGGTGTTCGAACAGTATAGAAAATCGAACCATGAAGACTTCGACTCATTCGCTTTGGACATTCTGTCAAAGAGCAACTGGGACGAGCAGAAATACCTTGAGAAACACGTGCACCGAATTGCAGTGCGCATATACGAGAACCTGAAGGACATGAATAGAACTAGCGGGGATGGCTCCTCGTACTACACTTAGCAACTCCACTGCCTCCCGAATAGGGAGCAACCGACGTGTCCTTAGTGCTGAAATATCCTCTATCATTCCCCTTAAGAAGCGGTTTTTTGTCTGAAAGGATCCATATTAGTTTAAGTTCTATCTGGATCCTGTCTCACACCGTAGCATGCTAGAATGGTGATTGTACTGCCCAAGAAAGTAATTTTACAGAAAGACTATGCCATCCTCAACTTGGGGTTCAGGTTCCTCATCTACCCATTGAACACTTCCTTCATCAGAAACTTGGATCCTTCATTCATGGACAAGTGGATCCGTGCAGGATGGGCCACCGACAATACGGTCCTACTTGAGCTCAACCATATGACTATCCCCACCTCAGGCTACCCCGACAGGAGTCCCGCATCGGCTATATTCTCAGGCGTGGTATGTGCATGGGATGCCAACAAGTACTTAAGATTCGTGGCATTCTCTAAGAACTATTTCCGCAACATCAGCCCTGTAAATTTGAAGATCGATTGCTGGCACGAGCAACGCCACGTGAGAAGCTACGAAGAATACATGTACGATGGATCTCTTCCTCCGAGTGAGGATGATGTTGTCGAGGAAGAAGTGAAACACGTGTATGAGACTTTGGGAGAGGAAGGGGTAAAGACGCGAAGTGATCATGCCCTCGCATCCATAGAGAAGTATAAGGACGCAGATGCGGTCCCCGGTCACGTAGTTCAGGTGTGGCTAAGAGAATTCTTCGAAAGCAGGATCGCCAACTACAGGTCACAGACTAACCAGATCCCTCAGAACGAATACACTTCAAGAATGAAGGAAGCGAATGATAAGATGAGTGTGGTCGTTGCGAACGCCTACGAGAAGATGCTGCAAATCGACCCCAAAACAATATTCAAATACTCGCTGAAGCGCTAGCATCGGAGCAGAGGGGACGCGAATATGCGCCCGATTTTACTACTCTTTCTGCTTCTTGTCCACTCTCCGTCTGATCTCTTCGCTTATCTTGCCGCTCTCTTTCTCTATTCTCGTGACCGTTTTCTTGTAGATATCTTTAGGGATTCTGCCTGATACGAAAGCCTCTGTCAAAGAAGTTTTCTCGTTTCTGAGTTCCTGTAGTCTAGCTTCGAGTTCCTCTTCTTTGAAAGCTCTCAACTTGTATCCACCGTCTTAATCTCTGGAGAAGGCAACACGGCGATTGTATTCCTTTTTCTTTGCAGCACAACAACGTTGAAAGAAGCAACAAAGCTTTTAACGTTGCGTCGAGAAACTTATTGAAGATGTCGTAGCATGTTTAGGAGATTGTTATCAATGGTCGATAAAACCAAACAGGATGCTGCTAGCTGGCGATCAAAAGGTGACGAGCTCGTAAAGCAGGGCAAATTCGAAGAAGCCATGAAATCCTTTGACGAATCTCTCAAACTTGATCCGAAGGACTATGCGGCGTGGAACGGCAAGGGCGTTGCCTTCTACCGACTGGGCAAGTTCGATGAAGCGATAAAGTGCTACAATGAAGCGACAAGGCTGGAACCAAGATACGCGACCGCTTGGTACAACAAGGGCGATGCCCAGAATAGAGTCAGCAAATACCAAGACTCAATAACTAGCTTAGACGAAGCTCTAAAGCTGGATTCCAAATTTGCCTTCTCTTGGTATCAGCGTGGTCTTGCCCTCCTGAATCTTGGCAAGGTTGACGAATCAGTAAAGAACTGCGATGAGGCAATCAAGTTGATGCCGAACCTAGCTGCAGCACGGAACATAAGAGGGGTAGCACTTTACAAACTTGGCAGATATGATGAAGCGATCAGGGACTTCGACGAGTACTTGAAGCTAGACCCAAAGAACTCTTATGTCCTCCACAACAAAGGTGACGCCTTGAACAAACTCCGCAGGTCCGGGGAAGCGATCAAGTTCCTTGATGAAGCATTGAAGCTGAACCCGAAGTTCGCTGCGACATGGTTTGAGAGGGGCAGCGCCCTACTCGCTGAGGAACAATACCAGGCCGCTGCAGACAGCTTCACCGAATCCCTCAAGCTGGATCCAAGAAATACTAGGGCACTCCTATTCAAAGCTTTAGCCTTTCACAACCTTGGTGAGTTCGAAGAAGCAGAGAAGCTGTACGATGAAGTCATCAAGATGGACCCGAAAGATGCAAGGGCAAAATCATTAAAGGGCAGGGCACAAGGCAGGCTGAAACCCGGAGAAGTGTACGCGTTTGGTGGAAGGAAGATAGACATAACGAAGGGCTAGCAGGATCATTGATCAAAAGAAGAAAAGAGACAAGCTAGGTCGGTTTGCTTGTCTTCAAGTCATATTAGCCCACTACCTTCCCTTTCTCTCTTCGTGAATGGCCTCATCTATCGCTATCACAAGTGAAATGACGAGTCTTCGGTCGACGTCACTGTTTATGACGACAGCGTAATTCTGCTTGAAATCCAGCATGCTTCCTCCAACGAAGATGTCCTTCCACATGTCGGTCTTGTCTATCTCAGCGACTGTGTTCCCCATCATGTCGTGGATCTTGAAGCTGAAGCCAAGGAAATTGCCTTGCCCTTCAAGGATCTTCTGCCCGCGGGCATCTTCGACCCAGACAACTGGGTGCACCACTGCGAGTATCTTCTGCTTGACTCGACCTAGGAGTTGTTCGCGGCCATCCTTGATCTCAAAGGTGTCTCTAATTGCAGCAATTTTCCTGTTGATGGTTGCAGTTATTGTCACGTCATTAGCTTCACGGAACTCTGTCATGTGACGCAGGGAAAGGACTCGACGATACATATGACCTATAGCTTTTCCATTCTCGTCTAGGATATCTCCAGATCCCCAACCCCACCACTTCGGGTTAACCATGTAGTAGCGGCGACGTTGATCAAAGAGAGACATCGCTTCTGAAGGCACTGCCTCCGCCTGCTGTGGACGCTGAGGTGGAGGATATGTGGGAACTGTTTGGGGTTCAGGCAAGTTTGCTGGGGGCGCTGGCACGTCTATTCTTGCGGCAGCGTCCGCATACTGTCGCACTCTAACGGGAGCCCCGCAATCCGCGCAGTAATTAGAGCCTGGCCTGAGTCTGGCACCGCAATTCCAGCAATAGTTATGTACGTCTTGCACGATTGTAGATACCTCCGTTATGATCTGAGCAGCAACTACTGAGCTGGCTCAGAGTTGTTTGAGTAATGATTAGTAAGGAGGCTCTTTTATCCTTATTACTTTGAAAAACAAACATCAGCTTAAAACGATTACATAGAACGCAAACGCTACCTTCTGACAAGACGTTTCTTCCAGACGCGGTCAAGAAAGTCCACACCCTTCTGGGGTGGAATGAATGGCGGGTCTAGATGGAGGAAGATGCGTCTGACTGGGCAATAGACATGGTGCATACCGAATCTGCGCCTACCCAAGTCCACGAACTTTGGGGCTGTTGGGTGCGGCGTTCACTGGGATTGATTTTGAAAGTAGCATGCGATCCTCTGACACCCTGACTCTGTAGGCGTAGGCTTCGACACCTCTTGACAGAGCATGGCATAAGGCCTCAGCGAATTGCGGGTCGGTTGACTTGTAAGGTTCAAAGCTTTCTGCGTCATCTCTCTGAACTATGAAGAGAATGCATGCTCTATCGTACTCGCCACTAGACTTCGCTTTCGTCAGTTCCTCAACATGTCTCCTTCCCCTCTTGGTCGGAGCATCAGGGAACAAGGCCACCCCACTCACAACCAAGTTGCAGGACTTGACCTCCAGCAAGCATCGTCTCTCGCTTGAATCATTCTCCCTTTCAAGCATGAAGTCCAGCCTGCTTGATCCGTGCGTGAATTCGGGTTTTATCCTGTCGTACTCCATGAATTCCTTGATATTCTTCTGAACAAGCGCTTCGCGTACAAGTCTGTTAGGCATTCTCGTGTCCACCGACACAAGTTTCTCGCCCTTCCTCTCTTTACGGACGACGGCGAAAACATCGTACTGCGTCTTTCTCACTTTGCCTCCCGTCTCGGCACCCCTCGAATCCCACTCTCCTTCGACCCTTGGCAACCCGCCAGTCAAGGTTGAGCCTCGCATGCATCTAGTCAACACTTCTGCTCCGGGGTAGAGAAGCTCTTTGAGCCTACCTGGGTCGGGCAAGTAGCAGGGTGTGATCTCATCGTTGATTCTAACGAGGGCAAGAAACCTGTTCGGTCTGCTAACAAAGGTTCCCCTCAGTTTCGGTCCTTCAATGAGCATTCGAATCATCTCAACGTTACGAGCGGAGCAATTCGACCTTTTCTCGCTCTTCTTATTTGAGGGTTACCCGACGGTAGGCCACATACCTCTAGGTTTAAGATGTTGATGGATGAACGATAACACAGAATCTGCCTTGGAGTGCGCTGTCTGATGTCCGCCGCTACACTGAGAACTCGCCATAGGGTTGTCTTCGGCGATAGTCGCAGAATGAGTGAAATTGACGACGGTTCAGTTCATTTGGTTGTAACCTCCCCTCCTTATCCTATGATCGAGATGTGGGACAGCCAATTCAGGAAATTGGATGGGAGAATAGATGACCTATTTCTTCAGATGGTTAGCGAGAAAGCTAGCGAGAAAAGGGAGGAGATAGTGAGTGAGATCTATTCTCTCATGCATGAGAACTTGGCGCAGGTCTGGAGGGAAGCCTACAGGGTTCTGGTTGATGGCGGTATAGCATGCATCAATATTGGGGATGCCACAAGAACCATCAATGGCACCTTCAGGCTGTTCCCAAACCACGTGCCCGTTGTGGAGCATTGCGAGAAGGCAGGGTTCATGTCTCTCCCCTACATCTTGTGGAAGAAACCAACGACGAAACCCAGGTACAGGGGCAAGGGCGCGTTTCTTGGCTCAGGGATGTTGCCTCCCAACGCCTATGTTATGCTTGACTGCGAGTTCATCTTGATATTCAGGAAAGGTGGGCTAAGGAAGTTTAAGCCTAAGGACGCGCCCAGGTACGAAAGCAAATACACCAAACAGGAAAGGGACAGATGGTTCACCCAGGTGTGGGGCATAACAGGGATGAAACAATCCATCACAGAGGTAGAGCGAAGGGTGGCAGCCTTCCCAGAGGAGATACCCAGACGGATAATCAGCATGTTCTCGATAGTGGGCGATACAGTGCTTGACCCATTCATAGGGACAGGGACCACGCTCAGGGCGGCAATCGAGCTCAGAAGGAGTAGCATAGGATACGAAATAGACGAGGAATTCAGAAAAGTGATTGAGCAGAAAGCCAAATCCGCTCAGAAGGCGACCCTTGAAGCGGGAATAGAAATCCTCCACAGGAATTGACGGCCGGCTTTGTCTTTCGCATTAGGATGAGGTTGGTCTTCTCACTTTGGCGAAATACTTATGAAAATCGGGGGCATATTATAATATTAGATAAGTGTAGTCCATTGGACCGTTTAACCTTCTGCATGTTGTTCAATATGCCTCTTCGAAATGAGTCAGAGCTGAGGAGAGTGACTTGACCATTTGAGCTATGTTGAGAACGCAATGAAATGGTGTGACGACAAGTTTGGGGGAAGAGGAGAAGTCTCGTACGACCAGGTTCTTGCAGGTAGCAAGGGAGAGAAACATAAAATCGACGTTGTCGTCAAGGGCAAGGCAAAGAGTATCCCGGTTAAGTACAAACTCCTTAGATTGACCGAGACTAGACACGCCTACAATAATGAGGTAACCTTCGTGAAGATAGTGGATGGCGTCTGCCATCTGAAAGACTTCGACCTGTTCGCTAAGACATGCGAAGACTTCGGAGATGGGCTTATGGCAAAGCTTGACCCAAGCAGCGACGGAGAGCATCTCTTTCCGAGTTCTGCAATAATCATGGCGAAGGATGGCTTTGATTCAGACCTTCTCACAGACTGGTGGTTGCAGAAGGAGACAAACCTCAAACTAGATTATGGTGCCGGCAAGCTCTACCTCTTCAGCAAATACGTCGACGTCTGGGTTAGAACGGCTAAGCCAGATGCGTGCAAATGCTTTCTTGAGCTTTGGACGTGGAATAATGGCAACCCCGTCCAGGTTCTGCCATTCATGGATGAGAGGGGGCGAGAGAGGCTTAACTTCAAAGAAGCCCGTAACATTGGTCTCCCCAAGGTGTCGGAGTACGCGAGAAGGGAGGATAAGGCGATAGCTGGGTCAGAGGGTCTGAACATGTTGGACGAGTTGCTCGGCGTCTACGTATTCATGCAGGAGGGTAGCTGCGTCTTCGACCACAAATTCAGGGGCATGAAAGGTGACGCCAGCCTGCTCACCGGAGCGCTTACAGCAATTTCATCAATAATCAAGGAGACTACGAGAAGTGAAGGCGGTCTCAGGTTCGTCGATCACGGAGATGTCAAGCTCATATTCACGGAAGAACCTAATATTATCGCAGCCCTGGTTTCTACCCAATACCGGCAGCTTTTCAGAGTGAAACTTGAGCGTTTCGCACAAGCGTTCTATGATACGTTCAAGGAAGAGATAGACAACTGGAAGGGCAATCTGAAAGCATTCAACGGCGCGCATGACTTCATCAAAGACATTTTCGAAGTATGACTAATATTCCCTGCAGAGTCCGATACGGGTTTTCCGTTCGTGCACTTGTGCCTTTGACATACGTTGCGAGGATCACCTAGCGATTCCTTCGGGGGTCTCGGCGCAACTCCCATATTCAATAATCAGAGAAACCTGTGAGAGCACGGCTCGCGATTCTACTAGCATGAGTCCAGCTGATGGAAAGCGGACTACAAAGACTAATATAACTCGAGAAGGGCAAAGCGTACGTAGAAAAGAGATGCCCATTGATGGTAGAGATTGCTGGCTGATTTGTGGTGAATATTGCTGCTCTACAAGCCGAAGCATTTGGAGGTCAGAGGTCTATGATAGGTTTTCAGTTGACGGATGAACAGATCGCGCTGCGCGAGAAGGCTAGAAGATTCGCGCTTGAAGAAATGCTCCCGGTCGCCAAGAAATATGATCGGAGTGGAGAGTTCCCACGGGAAGTGATCGAGAAAGCATTCAAAGCTGGATTGATGAATCTAGCCGTTCCGAAGAAGTACGGCGGACCAGGATACGGCACGATGGAAGCAGTAATTGTCGTAGAGGAAATGGCTGCAGCCTGTGCTGGCATGACTACAACAATATACGTAAACGATCTTGGACTGACGCCAATAGTACTGGGCGCGAACGAGGCTCAGAAGCGAAAATTCCTGATTCCATTTACGGAAAGGCTCAAATTTGCCTCGTTCGCTACGAGCGAGCCGGGCATGGGATCGGATGTCGCCGGCATCCAAGCTACTTGTGACCGAGACGGGGAAAACTACGTCTTGAATGGAAGCAAGTTCTTCATCACGAACGGTGACTACGCGGATCAGTACGTTATCTTCGCTCGGAAACGGGGCACCAAGCGCCACGAGGGAATTTCTGCATTTGTAGTTCCTCGGCAAACGGAGGGGCTGTCAACCGCGAAGCCGCTCGAGAAGCTTGGGCATCGCGCCTCTGATACGGCCGCTGTCACCCTGAAGAATGTGCGTGTCCCAGCTGAGAATCTCGTTGGTGGAGAAGGGGGCGGGTTTCTGCTGGCGATGATGACCTTCATGCATACAAGACCAGCGATCGGGGCGATGGCAACTGGGCTCGCGCGATCGGCAATGGAGTACGCAATCAACTATGCTAAGCAAAGAGATGCCTTCGAACACAAGATCTCAAGTTTCCAGGCAATCCAAGATATGGTCGCAGATATGTACGCTCGCATCGAAGCCATGAGACTACTGACATGGAAAGCCGCATGGGGTCTAGATCAAGGCCAAAATGATAACATAGCCTCAAGTTGCGCAAAGCTCTTGGGGGCTGAAGACGCGATGCGGATCGCGACAGACGCACTGCAGATCTACGGCGGCAGAGGCTACCTCGAGAGCTATGCGATCGCCAAGTTGTTCAGAGACGCGAAACTGTACCAGATCTATGAAGGTACATCACAGGTTCAGCGATATGTTATCTCTCGTTATCTCTTTAAAGACTATAAGCCAGTTATGACCGGATTCTGAGGAATTGCGTGGAATAGGTAATCACTGGGAAAGAGTTCACAACACCCGAAACCCGTTCTATTCTCCTTTGCATTGCCGATTGGCAATCCTCGTCTTATCCACGTCAATGGAATGGCAGTAAAAAAGGAAGGCAGAGCACCGCTCTCATTGCACAGAACTGCCACAGCTGGGGCAGAAGCGCGCACCTTCAGGTAGAGGATTGCTACAGTAAGCGCAGAAGTTTGGTGTTTGCTCAATCGTTTCGGCTTCATATTCGCCGATAACCAGTTCACCTGTATCTTTGTCAAAGCCAATCTTGATTGCGATCTTAGCGGTCAGCTTTACAATGATGGACCTCAACTCTTCCTCATCTACGGAGAGTTCTTCCGCAAGCTCGCTGAGCTGAACCCTTTGCCCCTCATGTTCGAATATTGCCACAAGGATATCACTCTCAATGTTCCTTCCATCAGAACTGGTATTAGCAGACATGGATCAAACTACTCCTTCCTCAGGGTTGGTAACTAAGATAGACACACTTGCACTCTTAGATAAATATGCTTGTCTCTACGAAACGCAGCTCCTTTAGAGGGACATAATATTATCCGTCATTTCGCAACGTGATTCATTTGTGGTCGGGTCGCTTTGCCAGAAGCTAGTTCCTAGATCCCTTCCTTTTCCCTGAAAGGTTAATTAGAACAGTCCGCGGTAACGTATGAACCAACCCCCTTGGGGGCGAGATCACTAGAACCTCATGAGCTCTTAATCTTGAGCAATGCATGTTAGCTGGAGGCAGGATCGGTTCACAACCAGTAACATCAGGGCTTTAGGAAAGGTAGGAAAGATGTACACACCGATGAAAGAGGTCAGTCACAAGGACTACTTGGAATTCATCAAGGAGCGCGGAACAGGTGTTATCATAGGCGACCAGCAAGTGGAGCTCAGACAGGAATGGAGAATAGAAAGCTATGCGCCTCCAGATGACTACAAGCCTGAGAAAGAAACTGTCTGGAGTTTCCCCAATAGGGGGAACTGGGCAACCCATGTGGGTGACTACAGGGGAAACTGGTCGCCATATATCCCTAGGAACCTGATCATGAGATATACCAAGCCAGGCGATCACGTGCTGGATCAAATGGCGGGTAGCGGAACAACACTCGTCGAGTGCAAACTGCTCTGGAGAAACGGCGTTGGGGTAGACATAAACCCAAACGCGGTCATGGTCGCGAGAGATCGCTTGAACTTTGAGTATGCGTCCTCATCAGAACAGGGAAAGAGCTGCGTTATAAGAACCTACGTTGGAGACGCGAGGTATCTAAATGAAATAGCGTCGGAAAGCGTGGATCTGGTGGCGACCCATCCGCCCTACGCACGAATGATAATGTACACGAGGAAAAGTGCCGGAGCCTTAGATGGCGATCTGTCCTGGCTGCCACTGCAAACGTACCTACGAGAGATGAGCAGAGTCGCCGAGGAATCGCTGCGCGTGCTGAAGCCCAGCAAGCACTGCGCCATATTGATCGGTGACACAAGAAAGCAGTTACACTATGTCCCAATTGCCTTTAGAGTTATGCAAGCATTTCTCGACGCTGGCTTTATTCTTAGAGAAGACATAATCAAGCGTCAGTGGAAAATGAAAGGGACAAGAGAGCGATGGAGAGGCAAGGGGTACGACTTCTACCTTATAACTCATGAGCACGTTTTTGTTTTCAGGAAACCGGCAAGTGAGGAGGAGCTCTCTAGGTTTAGGCACAGCAGCCGCAACATGTTTCGGATGGAGACACGGGAAGACAAATGAAGCGCAGGCAAAAGCGTGCTCTCCCATGTTCACTCGCTCTTTTTTGGGGCAAAGCACGCAATCAGCTTTTTCCCATTTGTCATTTCTATAGCCACATACTCTTTGCTGGGCACTAGACATTTATAGGAATTCAATCTGATCGTGTTTGGAATTGTCCCCTTAGGGGAGAAGGAGCTGAGAACAAATGGAGCAACTCTCAACGGCATTAAGGGAAACCACTCTGCAGGTGCCGAATCGGAAAATCGAGAACCTCTTGAGGGTAACATTCTCGCCCAAGAGGGAAGAGATATGCAAGGAGTGTTCGCTTCGCCCTGCGTACTGCTTGGGAAGCATGGCTGAGTTTCATAGGTGCAGATACGCACTGAGGATAAGAGGAGATAGGGTAATCTTCCCGTCAGACGTCGGTTCTCAGGGGAAAGAGGATAAGGCCAAGGCGCTAACAAGCGGGATCGAAGACCTAATAATAAAAACACTGCGTAGGGTCCGCGTCCTGACTGCGCCTTACGAGAGGGTGCCCTCGTGAAGACGAGTTGAAATGCCCTATCTAGATGGCTCAGACTTCCTTGCCGGCATGAACTAGATGGAGCTCTGCAGGCCAAGAGGCTTGGTGCTAAATGATTTTTGACAATGTCGCGTTAGAGGCCTTCACCATCTCGAGTGGTTGAGCCTTTACCAAATCGACCCAGAAAGCCCACACCCTTCAAGGGGTTGGTAGCTCACCCTAGATCTCTCGAACTTCGGGTCACCCCGCGAAAGAAGGCAGCCTCGGAAAGGTAATAAGAAGGGCATTACCCACTTTAATTTGGGAATATGCTCTTTGAGGGAAACGGGTCATGGGGGACGTTGCACCAACAACTAGGTATGGAGCTACCCTGACCCTCATCGGCGGTCTCTTGTTGCTGATATTTGGCAACCCTGCGTTACCTGAGGGCATGTTGTTTATACCATACATGACTTACATGAATCTGGCTACTCCTGTAGGACAGCTATCGGTTGTCTGCGGAATCTCGATTCTCATCTTTGATTACCTTATGTTTCGCGGGCGCAAGTGGAGTGGCATGGTAATCGCAATTCTAGCGGGTCTGAGCATCGTAGTGGGTTTGGATCGTTACTACGTCGGATCGATAATGGCATTCATTGGCGGGCTAGTTGGATACTTTGGTAGATAGCAGGCGTGAAGGCGTGCATTAACTCGCTTTTTGTTGTTTTTTTGGAGACTTCCTTTCTGATCCTATCAAGTCTGATGCCTCTAGTGAGGTTGAGGAACGCATACGTTCGCGGTCAGCATTGAAGTCTTTTGAGCTACTCTGCCGGCAGTGGGATCTCGACGAGAAGCCTGCCTCACCATGGCTTCTGCAGTAATCATTATGTCAAAGAGCTAATATCTCCATGAAGGTATCTTCAAAGGGTACGGGATGGTGTGTTGGATGGCAAAGAAAGTTGTTGCCATGGGCGGCGACGGTGTGGGACCGGAGGTAGTCAACGCGGCATGCACTATTCTTGAGAGCATGGGGCTTGATATAGAGATAACAAAAGCGCCATGTGGTGAGGCTGCGATCAAATCCCATGGCACGCCACTGCCAGATGAAACGAAGCAACTCTGCGACACAGCAGATGCCATCCTCTTCGGAGCGGTAGGCGACAAGAGCACGCAAATCATAACCTACCTGCGCTGGGTTCTCGACACGTACGCAAACATCAGGCCAGTCAAGTACTATGGGGGGGTCCGCTCGCCCCTCAGGGAGCCATCCGGCATAGACTTCGTCATAGTCAGAGAGAACAGCGAAGGACTCTATCCAGCCAGGGAAGGAGACCTCTCAATGCTCGCGCGGCAGCTTCCAGACTACAGGGACCTCTTAGGGAGATCCTTCATGCAGTTTGGCAAAGGCAAATTCGCGATACGAGTAATCACAGAGAAGGGGACAAGTAGAATAGCGAAATTCGCCTGCGAATACGCAAGAAGGAGGAGGAATCTAGGATTTCCCGGAAAACTGACATGCGTTACAAAGTCGAATCTGCTGGTCCAGAGTTGCGGCCTTTTCAGGAAGACAGTTGAAGACGAGGTAAGGAAGTACGATGATCTTGTGTACGAACACTACTATGTTGACGATGCCGCAAGAAGGATAATCCGATATCCCAAGGAGATGGATGTGATCGTGACATCCAACATGTTCGGTGACATACTGTCAGATCTTGCTGCGGAAGTCGTTGGCGGTCTAGGTCTGGCTCCTAGCGCATGCGTCGGAAACAAACATGCCTACTTCGAACCTGTCCACGGTTCAGCGCCAAAATACGCTGGAAAGAACATGGTGAACCCTACTGCCACCATCCTCTCGGCGAAAATGATGCTCGAACACCTTGGAATGCAGCGACCGGCTTTCGATTTGGAGAAGGCAGTTCAAGAAATCTACAAGAAAGGGGAAACCCTAACGTATGACCAAGGCGGAAATGCCAGCACTATGGACTTCGCAGAGGCAGTTCTGAGGAAGCTCAATGAGCAGAAATAGAATATTGCTGCAGAACTGGCTGCGACTACGGTATGCAGAGGTGGACAGCATGAAATCGGCAATTGCTATCCGAGGCTACGAGAGTGGCGACAGAGACCGGTGCCGAGCGTTGTGGAAGGAACTTACCGATAGGCATCGTGAGATCTATCATGATCCAGGTATTGGTGGAGAGCATCCCGAAGACTTTTTTGACAAGCACTTGGCACAGGTCGGGTCAGGGCAACTGTGGGTTGCCGTTAGTGGCTCAACAGTCATTGGACTCGTAGGCCTAATCTTTAAGGAAAAAGAGGCGCAGATCGAGCCGCTGATAGTGGCAAAGAGTTCCCGTGGAAGAGGCGTAGGAAAGCAACTTATCGAGAAAGCTATTTCCGAGGCAAAGAGCAAAGGCGTGTCGCTGCTGACTGTAAGCCCCGTCGCGCGGAACGTTGAGGCGGTAAGGCTCTTCTACAAGATGGGTTTCCACAACCTCGGCTTTTTAGAGATGTTCATCGACTTTTCCGGTCGGTCTTGGAAACTGGGTCCCAATGTATTAGGATGCAAATTCAATTACTAGGACTCCAGTATCGGAAGGCCAGCTTCCAGCATGAGATAGGCAATTCGCAACGAGGAGACCTGTTGCGGCCAGCCCGACCTGCAATCACAGACACACTAAAATAGGGAAAGAAGGGAGATCTTGAACTCGTTTTCTCACTGTCTTAGCTCTTCACCGCAAGGATGTCTGCGTGCGATATTTTCACCTTAAGGTTGTTCTTGTTCTCCCTTGCGAAGTCAATGACTCCCTTCAATTTTCTCTGCTGCCCCTTGTCCTTTACGGCTTCTGATTCGCTTTCGAGTGAGCTTTGGATTAGATCCTTGGAGTACTCCTCATGCTTGACCACTTTAGCTTCACTGAATCCAGCGGATCTGATCTTGCTTAGATACTCTTCGAGTTCTATTGCTCCACCAATGCAGCTCGCCCAAAGTGATAGGTCTTTCTTTACTACGTCGGGTATCCCGGAAGCCATCATGTCTGAAACCTGCATTCTTCCTCCTTTCTTGAGGACTCTGTAGGCTTCCTTGAACACCTGATCCTTCTCTGGAGATAGGTTGATGACGCAGTTGCTGATTATAACGTCCACACTCTCATCAGGAACAGGGAGGTGTTCTATCTCACCCAACCTGAACTCAACGTTCTTCAAACCGCTCTTCCGCGCATTCTTTCTTGCTGCGTCGAGCATCTCAGGAGTCATATCCACGCCGATCGCTTTGCCACTGGGACCGACTCTCCTGGCCGCTAGAAGGACATCGATGCCTCCTCCTGACCCCAAGTCCAAAACGACCTCACCGGACTTGAGTTCCGCTATTGCTGTCGGGTTGCCACAACCTGCAGAAACACTTACTGCCGAATCAGGCAATGAACTAAGCTCCTCGTCTGCATATCCTGCCTCTGAGGTGACAGAACCAGACTGGGGGCAACAGCTTTCGCCAGAGAGCTTGGCCCGTTGAGCGTATGCCTTTCTCACACCAGTTCTCACATCTGCCTCATCCGGGTTCTTATCTCTCTCCTCGGGTGGGACCGTTCCACCGCAACCGCATTGTTTTCTTTCATTAGATTTCATATTATCATCCTCCATACATTTTTTTGACTTGCACTTTTGCTCTCATGTTTACTTGTCAGAGACTATTAGCGGAGTCCCTGTGGTGGGGCTAACCAGCCTGGAACTGGAAGTGCCATTCCAGCCCTCCCTATTTCCTCAAGGCTCTTGACGATGTCGTCTAGCTGTCCACCTGGGATGCCTATGAGCATCTCGTCGTCTTGGTAGAGCCCATACATTCTGGCCCCTATGCAGGGTATGCCAATCTGGGGCTTCCTAGCAAGGAGTGGCGCAGCCACGCCTTCGCCGCACACTGCTGCATGACCCGTCGAGCTGAATGATATTCTCTCGCCACTGATCCACGTGATGGCGTTGAGCATACTCATAATCTGGGCAGGTGTGCCGGTAACAATCACTACGTCCGGATCAACTTGGGCCTTTTGCAGTGGCGAAGTCATAACCGCTTCATACGTGCCCGTCTTGATCTTCGGGAGTGTTGCCACGAACTTTACAGCTCCCTCGTCTGTCCTTGAGGCGCGGAGTCTCTTGCCGCTTTTGATATCCTCGGGAAAATCCGTCATGCCTAGTACTGACGTAGCGTGTGAGCAGCCGATGCTGTCCTTGGTTCCAGCCTGAACCCCGCCATTCAGTCTGGCCAGTGCAGCAAGCTGGCAGAATGTGAAGCCAGACTTGGGTATATCGACGCCTAAGGGAATCTGTTTAACGCTCTTAAACAGACTCACTGATACAGGAGGCGTCCTCAACCTCAGGATCCTCGTCAACTTATCACTCAAAATGCCCTTATCCACTTTTCATCTCTCCAAACTCATTGTTCTGGGTGTTATTCATGTGAATTCTTACGCATACCATACTTTACCAAGTAAAGTATTTAAGGTGTAAAGAGTAAAGTGATAAAGTAGGTGTAAACATGGAAAGTATTGAGGTAACAGCCTCCGAACTCGCGGAGATAGGGAAGGATACACTTAGGCTCCTCGGCAGCCGAGGAACAATAGAGATAATCTCTATGTTTTGCTGTTCGGACAAGCGAGTGAGGTTCAATGAGCTCAGTTCACTTCTGGACCACATCAGCACGAAGACTCTAGCTTCCAGACTCAAGATGCTTGAGAAATTCGGTATATTGAAGAGAACGGCTTACAATGAGATCCCCCCCAGAGTTGAGTATTCCATGACGGATGAGGGTCAGAAGCTTGCTGAGGCGATAGCTCCTCTTCTAAGATGGATGATTGATTGGGAAGGTCAAGGAGAAAGACACACGGAGAAACAGATCTCAAAAGACAAGATCCTGAAGATCCCAGCCTCTTGCGTCTGCTCAGACCCCAAGAAGTGACAAATCGGTTGTAAGAAAAAAGTGGGATTGCCCGGAAGAATTCCTACCCTAGACCGTCTTCTTCTTGGCTCCGGGCGGAGGTGGTTTGACTTCCTTCATAGGCTGGCTACAGCAGACCAAATCACATTGACTGCAGCCACACGCTTCGTCAACCATGACTACTAATCCACACTGTCCGCACTTGAACTTCTGTCCTTTCTTTGCCACAAGATGAGTCTCCTAGTATTCCATGATATGCAGATCTAGACTCTCGCAAACATATAAACCTATTTTGCAGATGAAGAGTAAGTCTCTCAAAATCAGATCACCCGGCGGAGGAAGACTGGCTGAGGAGCTACACTATCGCCGCGAGATGCGAAAGATTCTACCCCCATTAATCCAGGAGCTATCCAAGTCTAGCGTTCTGAACATCGACCATAGAGTCGCAGTATTGCTCGATATCACTGGCTTCTTCATAGCTTGCTCCAAGTAGTTGATCATGCTAATCGTTGGCAGATTTGTGCAGCTGACAAATATCGACTGTGCCTTCTCGTCATTCACCTTTCTAACGAGTTCGACTATGTTCTGCCTCTGAATGTTACCGATATCCAGGTTCTCCTCCAAGCCTAACCCCTTAATGTTCGAGACCTCGAATCCATTGTCTTCGAGGAATTTCTTCTCAAGGTTGTTTACCTCCGCTGTATAAGGCGTTGCCACGCAGACTCTGCTTGTGCCCATTGCTTTCAGTGCCTTAACCACGCAGCCAGAGGTAACCACAGAAGGCAGACCAGTCTTTTCATGGATTTGGTTCGCAATCTCGACATCGTGCCCAAGCCCGCGGAAAAGGCTGCCGCTCGTGCACCCATAGGCTATGATTTCGACCGCCGCGTCAGCCAGAAGCGCAGCTGCCTCTCCAAACCCCTTCTCCATCTTCTCGAGTTCACCGACTGTGACCCTTCTCAGCCTCAGTCTGGTTGCATGCGTCGAGAACCTGTCCTTCCCTATCCAGTTGAACTCAGCTTCCATTGTTGTGTTTGATGACGGAATGATGATTCCGAGTCTTGGGATGCCAATACTACCACGTGAGAGCATAAGAATTCAATCTCCTTCAATTCCGGCTTTCATGAAGCATTCCAGAAGAATTCACTGACTTCATCAACAGCCAGGCGACCCTATTTCGGTAATCCTCTGATTTCAAATCTGCATTTTGGGCTACCTTTCGCTATGCAGTCTGTTTCCTTAACCATGTACCTTTGGCCAAAAGCCCGCTCCATCAGCGCAGCGAGTATTCCAACCACGAAGTAGCACACAGCTTTGTTCCCTCTTGGATACTCCTCTGCAAAGGCACTTCGCTCACACGTGACTTCTCCACCATTCTCACCCAAGTCTGTGACATTGAACATGCCCCATCCCGTGATTGCCATATACTTCATGTATTCCTCGACAAGCTGTTTTCCGGTGCTCTTATATCTCTTCACGTCTTCAGCAGCGAAAAGGCTGCCAGTCCTCACAAAGACAGCCCTGACAGTTCCCTCGCCAAGCATATCAGAGGCTCGATAGGTTAGTCCGACTATGCTCTGAACATCCTTTGTTGCTACCTGAACCTCGCCATTGATGTCATGGTAGGTCAGTTTCCCCTCATCAAGCATGTTCGTGTTCTTTAATGCCTCTTTGAAATCGTTTTTCAGGGTCTGAGCCTCTCCTGGAGTGGGAGTCGTTGGTTTTGCGCTTTCCTCCAAGACCATAGCACGAACTGGTTCTGTCACATTTTCAGCCGCATCAGCCTTCTTCCAGGTGAATTCACAGAATGGATCCCCCTTAGCCATGCACTTAGTTTCCCTGACCTCAAGAGGAACATGGAATGCTTCGTCTCCCGCAGCGATTATCTCGCCCTTGAAGTTGTCATGGAAAGTGGCGTCCTTGGGGGCGTTCTTGGGAAGAGATCCCTTGTACTCCAGTTGCCAGAAGCCCTCGATCTTCTCCGGGTCGAACTTGAATCCCTTGATCTCGCCCCATCCGATAGCAGATATCAACCAGAAATAGAATTCAAATGCAAACTGGTCTTTCAGCCCGAAATTGCGCCTACCAACCTGGACTATAGTCCGCCCAGTATCCCTGTGGAACGATGTTATTATCTTCGGTGCAAGCCTCTTCCCCAAGATTTCGTAGAGGGCAGACCAGATCCCTAACACAAATAGGGAGGGGTAAGTTATGACGTGGAAACCAGTCATTTTCTCAATGATTTTCCCATCTATAGGCATGGTTACAAGACTCTTCATCACGCTGAATGACGTCTTCACATTCGGCATTCGCAGGCGGTCTGCGAGTTCCCTCATTGGATACTCCGTGCCGCTGGTGTTGCTCCCTGCAATGGAGGTTGTTGCATGAGTTGTCTCATCCATGGACAGAGTCGCGCCCCATGTGATTCTACACCGCTGCTGAAAAAGGTGAGTGGCCCACTTAAACCGCGGATCTGAGTACACTGGCTTGAAACTAATACAAAAGCATTATTGGGAGATCCCGCAATCCTCAAGGCAATCTAGCGAAGTTCACAATATGCATTCCGAAGAAGCCCCCGCCTTTCAGGGTGGGAGAAATTGCAGCGACATGCAAGTTGTGAGCCCTAAATACGGCACCCTCTAACATCCTTTGGCCATACTGTTAGAACGTGCCGCCAGTTGAGGCTGATCCCAGCTACACGCCTCAGACGTGCCCCATTCTCCTACTTTCCTCAGCTCAATAGCACTCATCTGTCCACGTCCGCACCAAAGGCATCTCTGTTTTTGTCTCTCTCCTCAAAGTCTAACATTATTTGACCTTTTTTCTTCATGCTTCGCTTGACTTCTAGGTCTTTGATCTCTGCCTTAACTGCGTCGTACCTTTTCGGGGCAACATTGATTGATTCGACGTAGATTGCCTAGTCAGCGGGGCAATCAAAGTAACATACCAAAAGAACAGAGTGGAGCGTCCCTGCCAGACCTGGGATCACGATCATGTGCCTAGGCGCATGCAAACTAGTTTCTTGGATTCCTTGTTTGTTCTGCGATTACATGATCAACATGTTGAGCATTCCAGAAGTTCTAGCCCACCCGTGACTATGCGCCCACATTTCGATTTCCGGGAGGCCTCTTGCCAATCTCGGAAAATCCGGTATCGGTGATAGGGTCTAACAATCTTAAATACAGAGAACGGGAATTCTTCTTTATGAGACTGGCCACATTGTTCAGCGGAGGTAAGGATTCGACATATTCGACATACAGGGCAATGGACTCAGGCAATGAGATAGTTCTCTTGGTCACTATGGTACCTAAGAGACCAGATTCTTGGATGTTCCATCATCCATGTATTGAGTTGACTAGACTGCAGGCAGAGTCCATTGGAATTGAACAACTCACGAGGGAAACGGGGGGTGAGAAGGAAAAGGAGTTGTCGGATTTGAGAAGTGCGCTGAATGAGATTAGGAATGAGATTGATGGGATTGTAACTGGTGCCGTTGCCAGTAATTATCAGAAATCTAGAATCGACAAGATCTGCGGTGAACTGGGGTTGGTTCATGTTGCCCCCTTATGGGGGAGAGACGAAGAAGGAATCTTGCTTGACGAGGTCAATGTTGGTCTTGAGATTATCTTCACTGGTGTATATGCAGAAGGTCTTGATGAGAAATGGCTCGGTAGGAAAATAGATAAGGTGTGCATTGAGGATCTGAAAAAGCTGAACCGAAAGTATGGGATTCACTTAACAGGAGAGGGAGGATGCTACGAGACTCTGGTATTGGATTGCCCCCTTTTCAGAAAGAGAATTCAGATCCAAGACAGCCATAAGATCTGGGAAAGGTCAAGTGGGTATTTGCAGATTGACGAAGCCAGACTAGTAGCTAAGAGCGTGTCTTAATTCTGTAAACTCCAACCTCGGTTGATTCAATCAAACCACGTTTTTTGTACCTTGAAAGGTACGCACTGGGCGACTTGTATCCCATCTCTCTCATTTTGCTAGCAAAGTCTTTTGTGAGGAAGATACCACCTCTCTGTAAATGCTTTATCACTTGATTGAAGCTAGACAGTTTCCTCCTTCTGCCGCGGACCTTCAACATTTTTGTCACTCTTGAATTCTTGTTCCTCGGCAGAAATCCTATTTCATGGGCAAACCGTGGCAAATCCTCTGAGTATATGTTGAGCGACCATTTTGCGCTGATTTTCCCCCTTCTGAGAGACGTCTTGTTTCTTCTAATCGACTCTGGGGCCACGGTGCTCTGTATTTTGAAATGATGAAGTAGAACTAAGTGTTCACCAAGTAAGGTTGGTGGAGGATTTGCGAGAACAAGATTTGCTAGTTTCGGATGTGTGCGCTTGAGTTGACCGAATGTCACTTTCTGTCCTACGGATATGTCGAGTTCACGTGTAAAGTCAGAGACATCGGTGGTTCTAACTAGGTGTATATATCTCTTTGATTTTGAATTACTGGGGCTGCCCTCTGCTTCGAAAGCAATTCTGAGATACTCCCTACAGAATTCCTTGTTATGAAGAATGAATCTTGGTATACGTTCGGGGATCGGCAAGAGATATCTTATGGCGCTGGGGAAACGGGTCCTGGGTACATTTCTCGATTTTGTCTTATGCATGAAATGCAAAAGCTGCTTTCCCAGCAGATTTCTTAATGAAGAAGAGAGTATTCCATGGAACACTTCTTCGGGCACATGCAATCTGAATTCGGTTCGGAATGAACCCTCTGACAGCATTACAGCATAGATTCTGACATAGTCTAGATTGTCAAGATTTAGTGGCAGTCTTATCCTCAACTTGCGAGTCTTCTGCCTGACCCCGCGTACTGGGATGTAGCTGATTGAGTCCTCAGTTTTCCGTCTGCCGCCAAGACCTAAGAGCTTCTTGACTGATATGGAACCGGTTTTCGATTGCAGACCTTCTGGCAGTCTATTGAAGCCGACAAGAATACTCGGTCCAAGATCCCAGTAGTGTGTTCGCCTGACGTTAGGCGCAGTATTGGCGTATTCTTCCCAGCTTTTCATGTTATATCGTCTTTTTTGGACGCATATAAGGTAAACAACTGGTAAAAGCGAGCCATTCAAAATTGAAGGAGAGCGGCGATATTCAATACACTGAAAGACCGCAAAACCATTGGTGTGGTTGTGCTAGAGATCTTTGTCAATCACGCAGTGCAGCGATGAATGCCTAAGACGATTATATATGGCGAACGGAGTTGGGTTAGCCTGGATGAATTCAATGTGGCAGCAACCGAGAGTCTTATGGTCCGCGGGGGAATGTGAATTGGTTGTCTGTGATGGGCCTACTTTTAGGCGCAGAATAGAATTCCTGAAGAGCGAGAAGGTCTGGGACAGCAAGACGGGGAGCTGGTACTTGAAGGTGGATGAGGCTGAACTCGTTCAGAATAGGGGCACCAAGTAACTCAGAGAAATGACTTGAGAGCTCCATAGGACATTGTCTCGTTGATTTCTTCCACAAATCTGATCCTCTCTGCGTCGCCAGATGCAAGGGACCCCTTCAATATTATGGGCTTGAAGTCTAGGTCTTCGGCGCCCCTGTATGTGGATAAGACGCAGTACTCTGCGCAGTACCCAGTCAGGATCAGAGTGTCAACGCCGAGTTTCCTTAGTTTTTCTGCGAGTCCTGTCTTCGTGAAAGCGTTGCCATAGGTCTTTGCGATACGCGTGTCCTGAGGATCAAGCTTAACACTGTCTGGAACATCAAAGCCCGGTTTGCCTGGTACGAGTCCTTCCTCTTCGCTCTTGTGTTGGATGACGAAGATTGGGAGATTCTTCTTTCTAAAAAGGTCAATCGCTGCATTTATGTACTCAATGGCTGAGTTTAGGGAGTCTGAGGAAGCTCGGCTCTTGAAGAACTCATTCTGAATGTCTATCACGAGTAGGGCTGGTTTCATTTCTTGCTCTCCTTCTTCGCTAGGTGTAGGATGGTGCACTACTCATAGACCTTTTCGTCCTCCTTATCTGACTCAGCGGCGTCGTGTTCCACGTCCCTGACTTTCTCTTTTAGCTCGCTAAGCTCCCTGTAGTATTCGTGCTGAATTATCAGGTTCATTATCTGGCTTGTGCCTGTCCAGATCATTGCAAGCCTCGAATCTCTGAGAAGTCTTTCGATCGGGTAGACGTTTGTGTATCCGATTCCCCCGAGTATCTGCATCGAGTTGTTTAGGATCTCCCATGCGGCTTCCGTTGCAAACTTCTTGGCCTCGGAGGCCATGCGGCGCTGGAGTCCCGAGTCTTTCCGCTCATCGACTGTGCGAGCTGCGGCGTAAACCAAGCCTCTTGCGGCATCAAGTAGGGTGATCGAGTCGGCAACCATGAAGCTGACTGCCTCGAACTTGTTTATTGGCTTTCCAAATGCCTTTCTTTTCTCGCTGTACCTTGCAGCTATTTCGATGGCTGCCCGGGCAGTGCCGAGCGCTCCTGCTGCGCTGGTCATCCTCTCAGGAATCATCATTTGCCAGAAGACGTCACTGGCGGAGTTCTCCTTCCAGAGCAGGTTCTCCGCTGGAACCTTGACGTCGTCGAAAACGAGTCTCCCCGCTCCTCCTCCTCGAGTGCCCATAAGTCCATAGACGTAATCGGCCCTCACTCGGGGGCCTCTGTCTACTAGGAAGGCGCTCAGTGATGCGTGACCGGGTGCATCGCTCCGCGTTTTTGCATAGGCGAGGAAATAGTCGGCACCATCGGCTCCAACCACGAACCGTTTCTGTCCCTTCAGAATATAGTCTTCGCCATCCTTCTTCGCCACAGTTGTCGTTCCGAAGAAATCTGAGCCTCCTCGGGGCTCGGTTAGCGCCTCAGCGCAACATAGCTTCCCTTCGAGTGTGGGCTTGAGATATTTCGCTTTCTGCTCATTAGTTCCAAATACATTTAGTGCCTCTCCAACGATTATTGGAAGTGAGAATAAGCATCCAAGCGACATTCCAAGGACCCCTATTTCCTCCAACGCGAGCACGTCGTCTACCCACTTCAGACCTCTTCCACCGTATTTGGGAGGGAATCGGAGTCCAAGCAAGTTTCTCTTAGCTAGGTTCTGCACGTACTCCTTAGGGTATCTGACCTTATCGGCGTCCATGTCGATAAGTAAGCTTCTTGGGACCTCATTCCTGACAAAATCTCTGACTTCATCCCTGAGCCTTCTCTGCTCAGGCGTGAGAAGCGCATCGAACATTATATCGTTATCCTCCGCGAAATCGCTCACGGATCCATTCTGCCTATAATTGTCCGGACATATAAACGCTTAGAAGTCGGTCAGGGTCGTCCGGAGGGGCTTTTGCCTCGTAGCGTATCGGTGATGAACTTCGTTAGTTTGCCTCTTTCGACAAGATAGTAGCGCTGCGAATTTGCTGTCTGAGGAACAAGTTTGTTCTTGATGATTATGACCTTCATTCCAGTCCTCAGTGCACCATCTACATCCGTCCCAGGGTTATCCCCAATCGAAACACAGGACGCGGCATTAGTCTTGAGCCTATCCACTATCAAGGTGTAGGGCTCAGCGTCAGGCTTCACATTCGCCGTTTCCTCTCCTGCCACCACTGTCGCATCGAACATCGCTGCCAAACCAGACGCTTCAATTCGCTCAGTTTTCATTCCTTTCGTTCCGTCCGTGTCGCTTATAAGGCCAAGCTTGATGCCTTCACGCTTGAGTGCCTGGAGCATGCTCTTCGTCCCAGGATAGATGGTTGATTTCTTCTTGATCGATTCCCAGTACAGCACCGAGGTCTCCGTGATTGCTGACTCAGGCAGATCGGCGGGCTTACCTGAGTACCGCCTTAAGACCTTGGCCCACCATAAGTTTCTGTCATAGATCCTGTTTTGGTGCATCTCGATGTCGATCTTCGAGATTATATCGGTCATCTTTCTTACATTATCTTCGCTGTCGTGCCATCCTAGTTGATCCAGCAGAAAAGCCGAGACTTTCTTATGGGTGTTCTTGCGAGGAGTAAAGGAGTCCACTAGTGTTCCATCGAAATCGAATACAGCAGCGCTTTCTTTTAGCATGTTCTCCGCCATATATAGGCTTCACCGATTCCACTCACTGATCATTACTTGAGGGGGCTGGCACTGATGCTGCGTCCGCTTTTCTTCTGTCTGGCAACTGCGAGTAGTTTCCATCAGAGGACCTGTATACGGCAATTCGTGCAACCGACTGCCAAACGTCTTTTTCAAGCTTCCTGATCTCAACGCGGATGACCTCGGATTTCGGGTCACTTCTTCCCTGCCAAACTGACAAGTTCAGAAACTCCCCGGTTGAAAGCCGGGTAGAGAAGCGAGCTTTGGGATAATTCCGTTGTTCCATCTCAGCCTTCCTCCTCCGAATACCTCATTGATAATATTGTTTTCACATGTCTATGAATATTGCTGCCATGCTACTCTTTCTCCATGATAGAAACTCTGAAAGAGTGCAGGTCCCCAGCCATTACTCCCTTCTTGATCGCCGGGTCATTCTTCATGAAGCTCTCTGCATCCTTAATGGATGTCGCACGGAAGATGACAATCCCGAACTCTCCATCCAAGCACGGACCGGCTAGAATCACTCTTTTCTCCGCCAAGCCCTTCTTCAGGTACTCGAAGTGTTCATCGACGACTGCCTGTTCCTTGGGGGAGAAATTGCCAAAGGCTTCCCGTCTCGTCAGCCTTAAGACATACGCAAAAGTTGGAGTCTCATTCACTTGGATCGCCTATAGTCTACCCCTTCATGGCTGGGATTGGGATCATGATCTACTCTCTAAAATCCCTTGTGGTCGAAGGCACGAAGCAGGTACGAAGAGTCAAATAGTCATCCAAACTTACTTGATCCAGTCTCACAGCAAACGTTATTTGGGATCGAAAGCCCTACCGTTCTGATGGCTTTCGTCGGATTGCGACATGATGTATGAGATCTACGGATTCCCGCACTGGGAAGCGAGGGGCTCAACTACGACAGACCTGATGGTCTATAATACCAAGTCTGAAAGGAAGGAAAAGTTCGAACCTTTAGAAAACAAGACAGTGAAGATCTATGTATGTGGTCCGACCGTCTACGATGTTCCTCACATCGGTCATGGAAGGTCATACGTCTTCTTCGACGTTGTAAGAAGGTACCTAGAGTTTCTCGGTTACCGGGTCACCTTGGTAACAAACTTCACTGACACAGAAGAGAGCATAACTAGGCGAGCCCATGAGCTTGGAAAACAACCTGCGAAACTCGCTGAAGAAATGATTCAGGTCTTCCTCAAAGAGATGGATCAACTCGGCGTAAAGAGAGCCGACATTTATCCGCGGGTAACAGAGCACATCAACGATATCATCGATATGGCACAACGCCTAGTACAGATGGGGTACGCCTACGTTGTTGATGGTGAGGTCTTCTTCGACGTCAAGAAGGCTGGAGGATATGGCGCCGTAGTGAATAGACCAGTTGAAGAGTTAATTGCAAGCGAAGGCGGAGAATCAGTTCCCGCCGCTTCCAGCGGGAAACGGAGTCCCAGCGATTTTGCGTTATGGAGGAAGGAGAAGCCAGGGGAACCGTCCTGGGAGAGTCCATGGGGGCACGGCAGACCAGGATGGCACATTGAATGTTCAGCAATGGCAACCAAGTACCTTGGCTCGATGATAGATATTGAGGGAGGAGGACAGGATCTCATATTCCCTCACCACGAGTGTTCCAGCCTCATCTGTCAGACCCGCTTTGGAAAACCCTTCGCCAAGTACTATTTGCACAATGGATTCATAACCGTAAATAAGCAGAAGATGTCGAAGTCGAAGGCCAACTTCGTGACCCTTAGAGAAGTCTTGAAGAAATACGATTATCAAGTTGTTAGATTTTTCCTGCTCAAGAGACGGTATAGAGAGCCACTTGAGTATGACGACAAAGAGATGGCTGAAGCGGAGAGAAACCTTGGAAGAATACAGGCTGCCATCAAGAAAGCTGTTAAAGCGTCCGCAGCCAAATCTGGCAAGGCGTGCATAGAAGCAGAGAAGAAGCTCGTCAGTGAACTCGTTGAAGCCAAGGGCAAATTCATTGAAGCCATGAACGATGACTTGAATACCGAGCAGGCCGTCAATACACTTCTGAGAGTTTCTTTGTGCATTGAAGAGTTTGCAGAGACATGCAAGCGCTTCACGAGCGAGGAAACGGGTCAAGAGGCAAAAGCCATTTGCAGGCAGTTCAATGACGTGATGGGAGTCTGCAGGAAACTGTAGAGTGAGTTCAGCACGACGTCTAATATCCACAGAATTCTTGTTCTCCACCTTCATGGATTAGAATACATATTGCGAATCGGAGATCTCAATTTCACTCAGCAAAAGACAAGATGCAGGGAGGTACAGGACAAAAAAAGGGGGAGAGAATCATCGAAGACGCTCATTCTCCGGTTCTCTTTTGCAGGTCGGATAGCTATTTCGGTTTGACTTTCTTAACAGTCAAGTCTATCAAAGGGGCGTTGACATTGTTCTTGACAGACTGCATGCCCTCCATAGCCCCTTCTCTCTGATGATATGACTGGCTCGCTTGTGCGATACACTGACCGTTCGCAGCCCTCAATCTGAACCTGTACTTTCCGCTCTTACCTTTGAAAAGCTCCCACTTACCTTCCGGCATTTAGAAAACCTCCCTTTATGTGTGCTGACTTGTATATCGCTTCATCTATAAAAACGCTCCCAATCTGGAATTGCTCAACTGGCTGTGGGAGATCTGTCGGTGGTCGTAAGAGAGAGGCGCTTTCTCGCACCGGGATACTTGTTTTGATGTTGGCGCGATGTCAATATCCTTATAAGCGAAGTTTTATCTCGCGTGAGTGAAATCCCAGATTTCGGCGGAGGGAAGCGGAGTGGCGCCGCGACTGGATTTCTGGTTTTCTTGCTTGGTGGAACCATGGGCAGAAACGAGAAGCAACGCGCTACCGTTATCGGAGTCGTTGCGGCTTCTTTTTTGACTGGGATCAAGCTGATCGCAGGTATACTGAGCAATAGCCTCGCTGTTCTAGCTGAGGCGGCGCATTCAGGTCTAGACCTTGCTTCAGCGGCTCTCGGGTTCTTCGCCATAAGAGTCTCAAGTAAGCCTGCCGACAAGGAGCACCAGTATGGACATGGCAAGGCTGACACGATAGGAGGGTTCTTCGCAGCGCTTTTTCTTCTTGTGACATGCTTTTGGATCATCTCGGAAGGTTACAGCAGACTAGTCCATGGAGGAGTCGGGCTGGACATTACTCTTTTGACCTTTGCCGTGATAATGATCTCGATAGCCGTGGACACCGAGAGAACAATAGTATTTCGCAGAATCGGAAAGAAAACCGGAAGTCCAACCATCCAAGGGGAAGCCCTGCACTTTGCGAGCGACATTGCGAGCTCATTTGCAGTGCTAGGTGGGCTCGCCCTCGTGAGCATTGGATACGTGAGTCTCGACGTGTATTTGGCGCTCGCCATAGCGGTGTACTTTGGGTACACCAGCATACACCTAGTGGTCAGCAGGACCAATGAGCTTATCGACAGAGCCCCATCCCAGCTTCGCGGTCAAATTAGACGCATCGTGAAGTCGGTTGACGGAGTCGAATCCTGTGACCGGGTACGCGCAAGGAGAAGTGGTTCCGAGCTATTCGTCGATCTCGTCATAAGCGTCCATCCTAGGACGCCATTCGTCGCGTCTCATAGAATCGCCTCCAAGGTTGAGAAGGCAATCAAAAAAGAGTTCAAACAAAGTGATGTTGTCGTACACGTCAACCCAGGTTTCTACGGAGAAGAGATCATAGACGAAATCAGGGAACTGGCACTTGCTGAAGGCGCCTCGGGGGTACATGGAGTTGAGATAGAATCCCATGGAGAAAGCCAGCGGATCAACTTTGACTTGGAGTTCCCAGGATCAACGTCGATTGGCAGAGGTCATGAAATTGCCTCTAGAGTGGAATCAGAGCTGCGAAAGGCGTTTCCAGAAATCACTGTAGTAACCACGCATCTTGAGCCAGAAGAGACAAAACAAGGGGCCCAGAAGGTTGATAGCAGGACACTCGTGGACAGAATCAGTGCCATAGCAGAGTCGAGAAAAGGTGTCCAGAGCTGCCATGAAATCTATGTGACCAAGATCGGCGATAATCTGCATGTGAGCATGCACTGCAACTTCGATGAGCGTCTCACGATCGCGAAGGTTCATGACATAATTTCATCATTGGAGCAGGAAATAAGGAGAGATTTGAAGGAAGTCGCCGATGTCACGATTCATTCTGAACCTATGCCCCTCAAGCCATTGTCGACGATGCCAGTAAAAAGTGTAGAATCAGACAAGAATCTGGGAAAAGCAGGATAGGCGGGACTAGGCCCGCCAACACTTCGGACAAACACGAACAAAAAAGCCGATCCTCAAAGAGAGGTATTGTTCCGCTGCATCTCATTTCTTGAGGAGTCTAATTGTGTCTTTGTCCGTTCTCGAAACTATGCCTTTCTGCTCAAGCGATTCGATTGCCTTGGTCACGCTAGCAGAATTGATCTTAGTCGTCTTCTTCAGATCGTCTATCGAGATCTGACCGTTCTCACCGATTAGCTTGGACACTATGGTGACCTCAGGAGGTTCGGATTTCGTCTCACTCAACAGGAAGTGCGTAATCGGCTCCTTCTCCGACAGCTCCTTGGTTTTCCGCTGGAACTCGCTCCTTGCGTTCTCCAAGGTTTCAAATTCCTTTTCGTTTGAAAGGTTCAAGGTATCGAGGTTCCCATGGACGCTATTTGACTCTTTTTCGAGCTCCACGAGTTGAGCTTTTAGCGCATCGGCTTTGGTCTGATATTGTTGAAGGGTACTCTGCATCTTGTCAATTTCCTTCTGGTTGTTTTTGATATCGGAAGAAGCTGATGAGTATCTCTTTTCGGTTTCCTTGGTCTTCTGCTCCAGCTGGTTGACTTCCGTCTTCAGTTCCTGCCTCCTCTCTTCGAGTCTCTCAATATTCTCGTCATGCACACCCATTTTCTTGTTGAATTCTCCCTGCTCTGCGCTAACCCTGACCGCTGCCTCTACGACCTTCCGGCTTTCACTTGAGAACGTGTCCCTTGCCTTTTGGATCGAGTTCTCCAGCTCGGTTATCCTCGCCTCGCTCTTGTTAATCAATTCTCTAATTTTGTCAATTTCGGACATTTTGCTTCAACCTCCAATGTTCTAACTCTCAATCCTCCAAGTGGCGGAGAACTCTGACGTCTCCCGCCTTCGAGTCGTACTGGAGAAATGCCTTTTTCGCTAGCGGCTTGATTATAGACTCGATTTCATTCCGCTTCAGCTGTGTCGTAGTCTCAAGATGCTGCATGGTAGTCGTGGACTGCTCCCGCAGGGCATCTATCACTCTGAGTTCGGGGAAGGATACTGCCTTCTCCTTCGCGAGTAATCGGAGGGCATTATGCTTAGCTCCCTTCGAAGCTAGTTCCAGCTGCGCATTATCGTGTGATTCTCTTAGAGATCGAATATCTGAGTCGTGCTTCTTCTTGAGCGATTGGAGCTCAGACTTCAGCTTGTCTACCTCGCGTTTCTTGTCATTCACGGATCGCTCTAGTTCATTCACTTGCTTGGAAGCGACTGCGACTTCCTCTTTGATGCTCTCCAGCTTATTCTGGAGTTCCTTGACCTTGTCAACCTGCTCCGTGCTTGAGGTCTTCTCAGTGTAGGTAGATTGTCCCGAGGATTTCCTTTTCTCTAACTCATCGATCTCCTTTTCGGTCTGAGTTACCTTCCTTGTCTTCTCGTCTTCGGTCTTACTCCTGTCTTTGACTTGTGACTCAAGGCGCCTGCCGAGGTCTGAGACTGCATTTAATGCATCGGATAGGTTCTTGGATTCCCTGTCCACGGCGGACAAGGCGTCTTTCATCGCCGCTTTCATCTTGTTAAGAGCAGATGTCATATTTGTGATCTCGGACATATTAGAAAATACCCCCATTCTTATCCATGTGGATGCTGATGGAATATCTCATTGCTAAACGCATATTTAAACAAGTAGAACGGGAATTTCAAAAACCACTTCCTCTCTTTTTCTGGTGCGGCACTCCAAGTACTAGCGGGCATTGACTTTCGAGCTTTAATAGAGAAAGCACAGCCTGAGACTGCATCTTCAACCACGCAAAAACCATTGTCGTCGAGCCGATTTCTTGCCTGATCAATTGAAGGGAAATTGGCTGGCTCATGAGGAACGAACCTGAATGCATTTGAAGTCCATTCAGCTACCGCACACACACCGTTACCGCACGAATCACCGGGTTCGGTGGGCTGAGAGGGATGCCTTGGTCTCGCGATTGCATGCCGGGAAGCGATGCTTGCTGAGACCCTTTTCCTAATCTCGCCCATGTCGTATCATGGCCACGCTGCACTAGAAACGTGGCTAGCGCTAATGCACGCGTTGCTCACTGGAGTTCTCAGACGGCGGCAGAAAAGCAGGACGAGATCAATATGACGACCACGAAATGGGTAGCCCTCCAACAAATAGGAAACCGATATCAGACACCTCGTCATCGTTAGTTGACTACGTACAGGTTCGCTTATCATGAACGTTGGAGAAAAAGAGGAATGAACATCGGATAGGAAGAGATCATGTGCATTACTCATGGCAGCGGCAATCATGGCAACGATCGTCACCGCAACAGCAACCACAACACTCAACCCCACGGCAACACCAACAAGAACACCACAAATCAATGCGACCCCAACGATAAACCTCACAACACCTCCACCACAAACGGAGTGGAGCAGGACGTACGGAGGAACAGGCGATGACATTGCGTATTCGGTTCAGCAGACCTCCGACGGTGGATACATCGCGGCAGGATACACGGATTCCCTCGGTCTCGGGTCGCGTGACTTCTGGCTCGTGAAGATCCAAGGTGGCGGGGCAGGGGAAGGACTCCCATTGTTTGTCATAATGGGCGGAGTGGCTGCAGTAGCGGTAGTCCTAGCAATCTCTATAATCGTCCTGAAGAAGAGGAAGGCATAGGCATGAGTCACGTTCTCTAACCTAGCTTCTCCCCCTATTTTTCTGTTGGGATTGCAGCTATCTCTTTTACTGTACTTCTTCTTACTGATCGCAGCATAGAGCCCTAATTGTTTCAAAACAAGTATGGACAAGAAGTGTTGAAGTTGAATCGAGAACACTGGGAAGCTGAGATGAAGAAATACGGTACAGACTTGATGAAACATTCCTAGCACGCTTCTGAAACGCAGGATCCAAGAAGGATACAATACAGTCTCCGTGTGCACTGCAAAGATGAACGCATATTTGAGCCAGAGGAATGTGGGTGATAGAAATCCCGTTCGCATCTTTCTAAACTGAGGGGAGAGAACCGCTGGATTAGTCTTCTGGAAAACGGGAGGTAAAGCGTTCTCTCCACGATGTCCAGGAATCCATGCAGAGCTGGAATAGCGGCTCCATGTTGACCTTATCCGTGCTTCATCAGCCTAGATCGGTTGGAAAGGATGCATAATCTAGTCAGGAGCAAATTTGTACTGGCTCAGTCCCAGTTCGGACTTCAATGTCAGCAGATCCCTGAGGATGCTTTTGTTGATTGGGATCCCGTTCTTGCGTCTCTCTAGCTCGATGTAGTACTCCTTTTCTCCCGCTGTGTAGATGCGCTGCTGCCCTGGCGCTTTCTTGGAGTTCCTGAGCGCCCTGCAGATGTTGCCTGCAATTCTTCTAAAATCCTTGAGGTCGTTGAAGCTTTCGACGTTGATGGCCATGAGGAAGTGCCCCAGGAAGTAGGTCTTGGGGTTGTTCAGGTCCTTCATGAAGGGTCCACCCCAGAGAGCTGCGGAGAGAATCTCTACCGCCGCCGCATAGCCATATCCCTTGTGACCGCCGAGGGTTTCGCCCAGACCGCCCAGCGGGAGGAGAGCAGCAGTCCCCTTGCTCAGACCCTCTAGGATCTTTGGGCTATCAGTCATTATTCCACTGTGCTCATCGATGACCCACCCCTCGGGGACCGGCGACTCGGTTCTTGACAGGACCTCGATTCTTCCTCTCTGTGTAATCGAGGTTGCGCAGTCGATCAGGAAGGGGAATTTCTCATCAGTTGGGATACCGATAGTCAGGGGGTTAGTGCCCATCATGGGTTCTACGCCGAAGGTTGGTGGTATGGATGGTCTTGCATTGGTGACCGTGATGCCGATCATGCCCTCTTTGATGGCCATCATGGAGTAGTAGCCTGCGATCCCGAAGTGTGTTGAGTTGCCAACAGAAACCGCGCCAGTTCCGTATTGCCTCGCCTTCTTGATGGCCATCTCCATGGCGCGGTATCCTGCAACGTGACCCATTCCATGGCCGACATCTATCCTAGCCGTTGTAGGTGTCTCCTTTAGGATCTTGATCTTAGTCACTGGTGACTGGACACCAGTCTTTATGCGATCATAATACATCTTGAGTCTTTGAACTCCGTGGGACTCAATTCCTCTGAGATCCGAGGTGATCAGCACCTCGGCGCAAATCGCGGCATCCTCTTTTGGACAGCCGACCTTAAGAAAGACATCCTTCATAAAGCTCTCTAGCGTTCCCGCGTCGATATGGATGATCTCCTCAGTCAACCTAGAAAACACCTTCTAATCTGATATTCAGTTTATCTTCTTGAATCACATATTGAGAATAGATTCTTGCGGATATATGAAAACTGCGGATGCTGGCACGGAAGCGCCTGCCTAAAAACTGAAATATGTGATGCGGCAGAGTTCTTTTCAGGAACGAGGTAGTCTTTATGACGAAAATCCTGATTGTATACGAGTCTCAGACGGGTAACACTGAGAAGATGGCTGAAGCTATCGCAGCAGGCGTCGGTGAGGTAAAGGGAGTTGAGTGTGAAGTCAAGAAAGTAAGCAAGGCAAGGCTTGACGACTTGGTTGCTGCGGATGCGATCATTATGGGATCCCCGACATACTATGGAGAGATGTCTGCGGCACTGAAGTCTTTCATTGATTCGTCAGCGCAGATCCACGGGAAACTTGAAGGAAAAGTTGGGGCTGCTTTCACTAGTGCAGGAGGAACTGCAAGCGGCGCAGAAACTACTTTGCTCTCGATACTACAGACTATGTTAGTACACGGGATGATCATACAAGGTCGGCCTGATGACAAGCACTATGGTGTTGCATGCGTTGAGTCCCCCAATGAAGGAGCCACTGAGAATTGCAGGAAGCTTGGCAGGAGAACTGCAGAGCTTACCCTGAAGATTCTTGGTGGGACTGGGAGAAGGCTGCAAAGCAAAGGATCCAAGAAGTGAAGGCGGGAAATGAGACTTGGTTTTGTCGTCAACCCCGTAGCTGGAATGGGTGGGCGAGTTGGTCTGAAGGGGACTGACGGGGTCGCCGAGGAGGCCGTAAGACGCGGGGCCAAACCGATGTCGCCAGCGAGGGCGATAGAGTTCCTAGAAGCACTAAAGAGAGATTCAGATGGCGGGAAGCGGCTTGAGTTTGTTACGTGTAGGGGATCGATGGGCGAGGATGAACTCGAACAGGTTGGGCTGAGAATTCATGAGATCCTAGCAATACCCACCAAGCGCTCTGAGGCTGGGGCTCAGAAGACGTCGGGTGAAGACACAAAGGCGGCAGTAAGATCGTTTGTCGCCGGCAAGGTTGAACTGGTGGTGTTCGTTGGTGGAGATGGGACGGCAAGAGATGTCCTAGATGCACTTGAAGAAGTCCGGTTCAGCGGAGGGTCGAGGAGCACCTCGGCGGATGAAGAGGGTGGCGGATCGTCACCCAATACCCCTCCTGCTCTGGGGGTTCCTTCTGGCGTAAAGATGTACAGTGCAGTATTCGCGTTGAATCCTGCCGACGCGGCCCAAATAGTCTCTCTCTACGCTGAAGGGAAGTCCCAAGTCACCGACTTGGAGGTTGTCGATATCGATGAATATGCCTTCAGAAATGACGAGCTTTCAATACGCCTGTACGGTTACATGAAGTGCCTCTACGTACCGTCGATGAGCCAAGCCAGCAAGGAGCTCTCACCCGATTTGACTGATGAGAAAGACAACCAGGAAGCAATAGCGAAGGCAATCACAGAGGAAATGGATCCAGAAGGCCTCTATGTCCTTGGACCGGGAACTACAATCAAGACCTTGGCAGAAGCGCTTAAAGTCAAGAAGACCACGCTAGGCGTCGACATATACTACAAGGGAAAAATGGTCGGAATCGACGCCGATGAGAAAAGCATCGTAGATGAAATAGAGACACACGGAGGGAAGAAGAACGCTTGGATCGTGGTCTCGCCAATTGGCCGGCAAGGCGTGCTTTTCGGAAGAGGAAACCAACAGATAAGCCCTGCAGTCCTGAAGGGCGTCAACAGAGACCACATAATTGTCGCTGCAACTAGAAGCAAAGTGCGAGACTTGGATTGCGGAAGCATTAAGGTAGATACAGGCGACAAGGACCTCGACAGTACCTTTAGGGGGTACATAAAGGTAATGACAGATTACAGGGAGTGGAGAATGGTTCCGGTAGACTGACAAAATTCAGTGTGTGCAGGTCGACACTCTTCAGCTGGATCCAGCAGAATCAAGGCAAGTATAATAAAGAGAGTTCCAGTAATAGTAAGGCATCTGATAGAAGCAGAGCATTCAGGAGTGTCTTCCATGTCAACGAAAGCACAAAAGAAAGGATCTGGCGCTGAAGACCGTCGTATAGCGTTCTTGCTTGCACTCATCGGAGGAGCGTGCTTGATTCTAGCTGGCGTGAGTGGGGGTGTGTGGATCTACGCCCAAGCCTTTGCCGCGATCGTGCTGGTGTACCCCGAGCTCGCAGGTATTCTTGGGCTTATTCTCCCGATTCTAACTGCGATCGCTTCGCTTGGTGGCATAGCTGTAATCATAGGCGGAGTACTCATCCTCGGCGTGAGACTGACGACAGGCAAATTCCTCATCATGATGGGAGCTGGAGTCGGGATACTCGGGATCTTCATAGGTTTGGCTTCAGGTCTGGCTCAGGGTTGGGGTCTCGTCCAGAGCGCTCAGGCTGTCTTCGCGACTTACCAGGTTATCGGTTGGATCGGGATACTCTTCGCGATACTCGCGAGATTTATGGCTAGGAAGTAGAGTCAAGCTAAGGTGAAGGGGTGAAGGCTGTCTGCTGATTCCTTCGCTCCAGCTTTTTTCTCGATCAATTGACCACCGCGGATCTCAAGTGCCTATTGTATTGTCATGAAAATCACAGTCGGGGTGGGCAGGGCTAAAGCTGACAAATGGATCATGTGATCTTCGCAAAACGCGCGTGCCCCGTGGAAGCTAATGAGGAGAATATATATGCAGGATGTTACCTAAGTTTATCAACAACCGGACGCAGATACGGTCAGATCCTAGTGATATGAGTGAACTTGGAGGTTTGATTAAGCTTGGCAAGAAAGCCGAAGGAATTTGAGACTAAAGAGTCCACCGGAACTCGAGTAGTCTGTCCAAAGTGCGGATCGATCCACGTAAGGAGCAGTGATGAGAAAGGCAAGGTTATGACTTACATGGGCGGCATGCCCGTCTACAAGAAGCTCTGGGTATGCAAGGATTGTGGAAACCAGTGGGGATAGATCTTGATACTCCCCTCTTGGGGAAGTGAGAATTCACGCTTGGGAAATTGATCAGGCCATGATGCATGATCTTTGACGCACGTGCACACCGAGAAGATTTTCCGAATTCCGAGTGAACTGGAGTCGTGTCCAACCTTCTGATTCTCAGCATTGTGGAGTTACAATAGCTCCAATACTCTTTCTTTTGATTAGCCTCCCGACACGGGATAAGAGAGCTATTTCTGGATTCATCTACGCAAGTAGCGCAGTAAGCTATTTATGAACCATGGGCGAAAAGTAGCACAGGTCCCGGCGCAAGACAAGTCAATTGCAGGGAGTATTCAGGTCGGCAGGGTGATCAAGCTGTCAAGTCCGGAGAGAAAGAACTTTCGAGGCTACATGGCATTCTGGTCTGGACAGATGATCTCCACCTTTGGAACCAACATTGTGCAGTTCGCCATCATCATATGGTTCGCGATTGTAACTGGCAGTCCGCTCATACTAGGTCTGGCAGGGTTTGGCGCTCTTGGCACCCAGCTGGCTTTGACTCCAATTGCAGGGGTCTATGTCGACAGATGGTCGAGAAAAAAAGTCATCGCCGTCTCAGATGGTTTGCAGGCAGTTGCGGCGCTAATCCTTATCTACTTCTTCTTCACGGGTCAGGCAACTGTCTGGCATGTGCTCATCATACTCTCAGCCCGCGGCGGTCTCGGCGCGTTTCACGATCCAGCCTTCCAGGCTGTTATCCCCATTATGGTCCCCGAGCGCTGGCTTAGCAGGATCAATGGTCTTACCCTTTTGGCAACGGGAATGTCAGCCGCAATTGGGGCGCCGACAGCCGTCTTACTATACTCATTACTTGGAGGAGATCTGGCAAGAATCCTATGGATAGACGTGATCACTTTCTTGATTGCAGTTGTTCCAACCGTAATCGTCTACATCCCACGAGTAGACAAGGGCAAATCACGCGGTGAGAAGGTTGCCTTTAGAAGCGAATTCTCAGAGGGTCTCACTTTTATTCGAAAGAAGAGAGGACTGCTCACACTGCTCAGTACCTTCACGATTGCCAACTTCCTCCTTGTTCCTCTTGGAGTGCTGTTACCCTTGTTCTCCATTCAAATCTTAGCGAAGGGAGACACCACTACAGGTAAATTTCTTTTTGGCTTCCTGTCATTCTTGACCAATGTCAGCCTTCTTGTCGGCGCCGGCATAATGACCGCTTGGAAGGGATTCAAAAGAAACATCGTCGGAGTTGTTGGGGGGCTGGCGCTGGGAAGCATAGGAATGTTGCTTTTTGCACTCTCAACTCATATAGGCAGTCTCCTACTATGGTTGACCCCTCAGGCAGTTGTCTATGTTGCCGCTTTTGGGGCGCTTCTGGTTGGGCTAGTTGTACCCATCGCAAATGTCTCGAGCCAAACCATTTGGCAGAAGATAGTGCCCCCCGAGAAGCTTGGCCGAGTGTTCTCAGTCAGGTTGGCGCTCGCCCAGATGTCGGCACCCTTTGCCATGCTCTTCAGTGGTCTAGCGGCCGACCTCATCGGAATGCAGATGGTCTTACTCATCTGTGGGGGATTGGAACTGCTAGTACTGGTAGTTACGTGGTCAATGACATCGCTCCCGCACGTGGAAGACACTATTCTAGAGAACCAGAAGCCTCCTGAAGAGGGAAACCTGAAGAATAGGAAATAGGGAAGAAACTTAGTAGATTCGCGAGGTGTTTACTTGAGGGAGAATAAGATGCCTGTGTCATTGGATAAGAGAAGTGGGACGGTCAGCTTCATCGGACTAGTTCAAAAAGATACATCAAGAATAATTGTGTTCCCAGAATTCTGCAAAGGTATAGAGGGATTGGAGAACTATTCGCACGTGATCATACTATACTGGTTTCATCAGCGCGACAACCCCAAAGAAAGATGCACTCTCCAAGTTATTCCGAAGAGACACGCGGGAGCCCCACAGATTGGCGTATTTGCATCAAGAAGCCCGAGCCGGCCAAATCCAATCGGACTCTGCGTCGCGGAACTAATCGGAGTTGAGAAATGCATTCTGACCGTAAAGGGGCTTGACGCTGACGAGGGGTCCCCGATAATAGACATAAAACCCTACTTGCCCAAGGCAGAGTCGATCCCTGATGCCAGAACGCCCTATTGGGCACAGAGCGGGCCTTTGACCTAAGCCTTCCTCATTTCTTAGAGGACTTTCTTTCTTCTTTTAGTGGTTCAGGGAGACGTAAACTGAAGAGCGCACCCAGCGTAACATAGAGGCACATTAGCAGAACGAAGCCGATCGTTCCGAAGGTCGGGATCACAAGTGAGCCACTTAGCGGACCCACGATCAGTCCTGTGCCCAGTATCATCGAATATACTCCGAAGGTTGTTCCACGCGTCTCATGTTTTGCTATGTCGCTGAGGTAAGCGAGGACAGCTGGCGGAAACGCCCCAGCCCCGAAACTCACTAACCCCACTAGTGGCAAGATAGGCCACAATATCTCAATCGAGTTCACGTTGAGGGTCAGCAGAGTTGCGAGAACGCCGAAGCAGAACAAGCCCACAATGATGAAGGGTTTGCGCCGCAGCAAACGATCGGATAGCCGCCCCAATAGGAGTAACCCCAAGATCAAACAGAATCCGACAACGCCTAGCGTGAACAACGCTTGTGTTGAACTGAAAATGCTTCCTGACTCAGCGATACCCTCAGCGAAGGCGATGATCAGTCCGTATAGACAGATAATGGGCGTGTAAACTGGAAGCAGACGAAGTATATCTTTGTTTGAAAAGGTTTGCTTAAAGAGCGCTTTAACGCCAATTGAAGTGACTTCTTTGCCTTTTGTTTCTGTGACAAGTAACAGAACCAAGACAACGGAGACCATGACCATTCCCCCTGCCAGAACAAGACTCGAGAATATCGTGAAGTGGAGTAGATTGATGAGCATCGCCCCAGCAACATACCCACCTGCTAATCCTCCGAGAGTTGTCATGTCGAAGATCCCCATGCTCTGCGCCCTGTTCTTAATAGTGGACATGTCGGAGATCATCGTCAGCGTTGAGGAAACTTTGGCTGCGGCCCCAACTCCAAACAGGGCTGAGAAACCCATCATAAGTGCAAGTGCGCCTTGGGAAAAAATGAACGAGAAGGCTGCTAGGGCGGTCAGGAAATGCCCTAAGATTAGTACAGGCTTTCTTCCAATCTTGTCACACATGGCGCCAAAACCCATCACGGTAACTAGCTCAGCGGCAGGATAGCTGGCAACTATTATCCCGCGCATGAAGTCAGCCGCAGGACCGACACCTAAGTAGACGTGGCTGGTTGCGACAGCTATGGAAGCGAATCCGGCAGCACGCATGACGAATGTGGCAATATACAAGACCGCGAGACTGACTCGAGACGATACCATACGCGACTCCGCTCCGACCAAGAATCTACAATTTCACAGTAGCATTGACATGCGCTATGCTTGCTCCAAGCAAATGACCCTGAAAGTAAGTTGGATGAAATCAGGACGTTGAGTTGTTGCGGAGAGTTGAGAAAGAGAATGATATAAGGATGTTGGTGCCGTCATTGAGAAGAGTCACTCTGGTGCCATATGATTATATACTCAAACGACAAAAGGTTTTCGCGAATTGAGACCCGCATGTTGTTGAAGGTGCCGCTTCTTGAATGTCCATGAGAAGTCTATCAGAGCGAGCGAATACTTGACCTACGTGATTGGCAACATCATTTTGATGGTTGTCCTCTTTTACATCCTGCTTAATAATCTCCTCTATGAATGGACGGGGCAGCTGTACCCGGTTACCTCTGGCTTTCGCTTACTCCTAGGAGGTTTAGATGACGCGATCCCATTTGTCCCCGAGATGGTGATCTTCTACCAATACCTGTTTTACGGGATCGTGATTCTGACGATGCTCTTCTTTGCCTTTGTTGAATACAGGAAAGGCTACGCCCTAAGTTGGTCCTTGGTGATAGTCAGCGCCATCGCAATAATCATCTACATTGTCTTCCCAGTTTCAACCTATGAGTGGCGAGTAGCTCTCACCCCACACTTAGACTTGGGCAACTTCTGGCAAGCTCAAGTATACAGTATTTACACCATTGACACTCCTTTCAATTGCTTCCCCAGCTTGCACGCCGCGGTGTCCACAATCTGCTTCTACACATGGTATCAATATAGCAAAGTGCGACCCAGCCGGGCAACCAAGATAGCTGCAATCGTTGCATTTGTAATTTCAGCAGGCGTTATTCTCTCTACCCTGTTCATCAAGCAACATTATATTGTAGATGAGATTGCTGGAATCTTGCTCGCCTGGGTGATAGGCAGAACCATCTTCAACTATCTGTGGAAAGCTTTCAAGTTGACTGGATCTCGGGTGGATAAGCGCAAGGTGAAGTGAGGCACCCCATTATGGGTGTCTCTAATTCGTTTTCTGTTTCTATACCCACCTTGCGAGCTATAGGAACGCAAGGGGGAAAACATGACGTATCCTTCAAAGGTGTCTGGGTTGCGTAAATTGCAATCAGACTTCGGGTTGTGCTCAGAACGCGGGATAGAATATAAGGGCGATTGCGAATGTTTGTTTACCCCCGCAGTTTTCCTTGATAAGCATCATTTAGGAGTGTGGAGACTTGAGCGAAGCTGCCGGCAGAATGATAGCAGGAAATATCGTTCAGGGAATAAAGAAGGCAGGCGCGGTCCTCGGTCCAGGGTACGTGCAACTCGCGGCAAGATATTCGACCGCTTTCTTTGCCAAACTGATCGGCCAGACGCCACCCGAGGTCAAGGACATAGATGAGGCTCTTGAGTACGCAATTGGGAACATGAAGATCTTCATGAATGGCTATGAAGCATTCGCATATGGCGCCCTCAAGGCTGAGAGTACCATCCAAGGAGCCACTGGATCCGTTATCAGAATGGTAGCTAAGACCTCGACGGCTCACACGTTTGAGGAGGCTGGTTTCGGCAAGGCACTAGGAAAGGCAAGTACTGCTCCAGAGGCCTTAAGGAAGTACTACTCTTCGCTTGTCAAGCTCGGCTCGATGAGGGAACAGGACCTAAAGTTTACCGATTCTGGCGCAGAGCTGAAGTTGGATATCGACAATTGCCCGTTCGCTGATGCATGTCTGGCCGCAGTCGCTGAAGGCATTCCAAAGATCCTAGGCGGACACGAGTGTGTGAGGATTCTAGCTTTTGCAACAATAATCGAAGTCATGACGGGAAGGCAACAAGACTACAAGCTGACCAGACTGAGTCCGCCCAAGTGTGGCGGCACAATCCTCCAAGCGTAAGAGATCCCAACACAGGATATCTCATTTCTTCGCCGTCGGATTCTACACTAGCTGGGATCGTTGCAGGCGATCCGTCCCCATGACCTGAAGTACCTTATTCACGCCATTGACCCCGTCGACTACTGGCAGTGCTATCTTCCACCGCAGTTCACTCGGCAGCCTCGAGAAGTTTGCCGTCTGGCATTTTCGCCGTCAACTGCCCCTACTGTAGCCGCATACTGCTACACCTCGTGGTCTCCCATGACTCCCCCGATCTGATGTGAAATACCGCGGCGTTGGCTCGTCGAACCTTCCTCTCCAGGTCCAGCATTGATCTACTCCATCAGACGGTTTTCATCATTACGGTGCTTGGTCCGATGACAAGTGCGGTTGAATGCGCTTTCAGAATATCGAACATCACCTTAAGTGCGTCGGCGCTTCCCCTTTCGGCGACGGTTTGCTGGTCATACGCGCATATCGCCGTCATGGGGAGATCCAGCGTTCTGTGAAGCGCTCTCTCATACTGGATAAGTTCTTCCGTCATATTGTTCTCGAAGAAGCATGCCATCTCTCCAGTCACCCTCAAGCCCTTGAAACCCCTTTTCTTTGAGTCTGCCAGCAAGTCCTTCCACATCTGCAAGGTTCTCGAGGGGTCAAACTTTCCGTCGATTATGTACCAGTCCTTGTAGTCCATTACTTTGAGGGCACCCTTCTGTTCATACTTGTCGACATCTATGCCGAACTTGCGCATTGCTCTTTTGCTCTCTTCGGGTGATTGCTGGCTAGCCACGTAGGCGGCCGCTTCTTTTCTTTCCAGGCCAGCTTTCAGGTATGTGAAGAGAACCTCGTTCTTGTCTTCGGTTCTTGTATAGAACAGTACTACGTGGTCTCTGGGTTTCATCTTCTTCACGAATTCAAGAACCTGGTTTCTCATGAACTCTGCGGTGACGTCCTTTTCCAATTCAGATTCCCAGTTATCTATCTCTTCAGGGTTTTATAAATCTCTGGCAGACCGTGCCGTTACAGAATGCCCATTTGAGTGGTATATAAGAAGATTATACATTGCGAACAGGGTTCCCCAGAGCTAGTTGTTCTATTCCAGCTCGATTGTCGCTGGTGGTTTGTCGGTGATGTCATAGAGGATCCTGTTGACACCCTTGACTTCATCTACTATTCTCAAGGCGATCCGTTCAAGCAGATCCCAAGGTAGCTTTGAGAAGTTTGCCGTCATTGCGTCCTCGCTTTCAACCGCCCTTACAACCACCGAATACTGGTATGTTCTGTGGTCTCCCATGACTCCGACCGTCTTAACTGGGAGTATTGCGGCGAACGCTTGCCAGAGCTTCCTCTCGAGTCCAGCCTTCTTGATTTCCTCTCTGACAATTGCGTCTGCGCCACGCAGAATCTCCAGCTTCTCTTTCGTGACTTCGCCTGGGCATCTAACGGCAAGTCCTGGCCCTGGGAAAGGCTGGCGCCACGTAATCTCGTCCGGTATGCCCAGCTTCTCAGCGACAACTCGTACTTCGTCCTTGTAGAGGTCCCTAATAGGCTCGACAAGCTTCAGGTGCATCCACTCAGGGAGCACGACGTTGTGATGACTCTTGATACGTGATGACGTCTTAGTGGCTTGGGCGCTCTCAATCCTGTCAGGATAGATCGTGCCTTGTCCAAGGAATTCGAAGCCGCCATACTTCTCCTTAAGCTCCTCAGCCTTACTCTCAAAAACTTCGATGAAGGCTGATCCTATTATTCTCCTCTTTTGCTCCGAATCCTCGACCCCTTTCAGCTTCGACAAGAAGAGTTCGCTCGAATCTAGGAAGTAGAAATTCTTGAATCTAAGATGCTTGGTGAAAGTGCCCAGCACCTGTTCTGCTTCACCTTCCCTCAGCATCCCAGTGTCGACGAATATGCAGTGCAGGTTGTCTCCGATCGCTCTATGAATTAGCTCGGCAGCCACTGTCGAGTCGACCCCTCCGCTGACGCCCATGACGACTCTTCCTTCGCCGACCTGATCTTTGACTTGCTTCACGGTTGCTTGAATGAAATCTAGGGGGTTCCATGTGGGGGCAAGCTTGCATATGTTCAGAACAAAGTTACTCAGTATCTTGATACCATTCACGGTGTGCCGAACCTCTGGGTGGAACTGAACCGAGTAAATGCCCATTGCCTTCGAACGGAAAGCCGCGTTCGGGCAGATCTCGGTAGAGGCTATTCTCTCAAACCCTGGAGGCAGTGATACAACTTGGTCTCCGTGGCTCATCCACACTGTCTCTTCCTTATTCAAGCCCTTTAGAAGGTCGCTCCGGTCATTCACAGTGAGCTTCACTTTGCCGTATTCTCTGCTACTGGTTGGTTCGACTTTTCCGCCGAACAGGTGAGCTATTAGCTGGTGACCGTAGCATATTCCGAGTACGTGGATCCCTCGCTTAGTAAGGGACTCAATGAGACTTCTGCTCATTGTCGGAGCCCCTTCATCGTACACGCTACTAGGTCCGCCTGAAAGTATTACTCCACCTAACCATTTCTCCCCTAGTAGTTTCTCGTCAACGACGTCACTGTACGCAATCAATTCGGAGTAGGCTCCCACTTCCCGGATCCGTCTTGTTATCAGGTGAGCATATTGGCCGCCGAAATCGATGACGAGTATAAACTTCCTCTCTTCACTTTCCATGCCTGCGCCGCCTCGGAGGATAGTGATCCAGACTGGGCTGACCGTGAATCTCAACGCAAATGAATAGATGCTCTACCTTCTTAACGTTTTTCGGGGCAAGGTAGTACTGAAACAGGAGGAAATAGCGGCAAAAGCAGGATTCCTCGTCTAAGTTCTTGCCGCAACTTGCCCACTGCTTGGACAGAGCTTCTCGCACTACTTAGTCTCGAATCTCTCTACGATCTTCTGGTACTTCTCGTGGATCAACTTTCTGTCGAACTCCCAGAACTCCTGAAGCATTGCATCTTGTTCCTGCTTCGTGAAGTAGTCCAGTATGGGGAAGAAGAAGTGCTTGTCCTCCTTCTCGATGTGCTTCGGGTAGAATTCGGCTAGCGCTCCTAGCTTGGCAGTGATTTCCTTCAAGGCGTTACTGTTGCCCTGAACGTACTTGTCCTTGGCGGCAACTAGCTCGCCAACCGTTTTTCTGGCGTAGACGTGCTCCTCTACCAGTTCATCCACAGTCTTCTTGTGCCCTGGCGAGAGCTTCTTCTTCGCCAGATCTCTGAAAAGTATGTCCTCTTCTTTGCCGTGGTGGCACCTGTCCGCATATGTTCTTGCGAAGTCGACATAGGTGTCGATGAAGATGGGATCAGCCTTCTTTCCTCTTTCTATTTTGTTCAACTCTTCTTTCACAATCGCGATCATGCGCTCGATCAGCCTGTGTTCAATCATTAATGGACCAATCGGCTTCAATTGAGATCACCCTCCAAACTAGCTTGCAAAGGAATACGTGTCTCAGGTCTTTTGGATCTTTCTGCAGTTATCAAATCTTTAGGAGCTTCTTGGCGTTCTCGCCTAGGATCTCACTTCTTTCCTTGGGCGTGAAGTTCTTGATGCCAATTGCTTTCAATGCATCTGGGACCTGGTACTCCCTTATGAATTTCACCCAATCCTTCTGGCTTAGTACTGATTTGGCCCATCCCCAATCAGATCCGAACAGGATCCTTGAGTGGGCTGTGTTTACGAGTCTTCTCAGTGACATGACAAGATAGTTTATGTCATAGTAGTGAGATGTCTGTCCCCACGCTGAAATGTCAGCGTAGACGTTTGGTCTCGTTATCAGGATAGCGATAACTTCGTCGAGCCATGCTCCCCATCCAGCGTGTGCCATAATTATCTGTAGCTCGGGGAATTTGCCGGCTGCCTCATCGATATACATTGGGTGCGTACATTTCATGTAGAAAGGCCCGGACACGGGACCAGTGTGGGACAATACGGGAACGCCATAATCCAAGGCTATCCTATATACTGGCGTGCAGGCGTCATCACTCGGATAGAAACCCGTTGGTGGGTAAAACTTGATCCCCTTCATTCCCCACTCCTTCAGACCACGCTCAACGGTCTCCACGGCATTCTTGCGGCGCGGGTCAACCGCAATGAATCCGACAAGCCGGTCGGGGTATTTCTTCACGGCATCAAGAACGAACTTGTTGCACTCATCTATTTCTGCTCCCACCCGGAGCCCTGGAACAAAGCCCTTTCCCCAGTCAACGGTGAAAACCACACTCTTGTCGATTCCCGCCCCATCCATCTCTTTGATCAGCTTCTCGGGGTTCCCGTCGATCATGTCTTGCATCAGGGCACCTTTCATTATGTCCTCTCTTTTCAGTCCCAATCCGATAGCATACTGATCTGCGATGCCTTCAATCATGTTTTCTGTGTAGTGCTTTCTCAGGTAGACATGCACGTGCGAATCTATGACAACCATATCTGCCTCTTCCTCCTTCCACATTTTCGTCCCGAAGATGGCTAGTATCTCCTTGCATCTTCCATATATACTTCGTTTCTGGAATCACTTAGTCCCTAGGTTTCCGTCTGCTATTCTCCTCGAAAATACGGCACTTGATCCACTAGATTGTAGTAGGAGGTATTTACAGGGGCAATTGAAGCGTCTCAAGCAGCTTCGTGAGAATTATGTAGGTCAACCCCCAGATGACACTATCGCCGATGAGGTAAGCTGGGAAGGCTCCAAAGTTGAATTTGACGCTGCCTCTGCTCCTGATAAGCTGTTTAGGGTCGACCCAGATGTAGCGCTCCAACTCTTCGGCACTCAGTTTTATTTCAGGGTCATGCTCAAGCACGAAGACAAATGGCAATACGGTCATGCCAGGTCTGACCGCTGACCTCACGGGCTCCAATACCCCAAGAAATCGACAGCGATTAGCGAGGTCAATATTGGTCTCTTCTAAGGTTTCTCTAATGACCGTTTCCTTGAGACTTCGATCCCCAGGCTCGCGCCTTCCACCAGGCAGAGCCATCTGCCCCGACCAGGGATCCTTTGGGTTCTCAACCCTCTTAACAACAAGAAGTCTTAGATTCCTATCGGCTTCTCTCAGCAATATTGCGACGGCGGCTACTGCCTGCGTTTCTTCAGAGAACTTCGTCAGTTTTCTTGACAGTGCTTCCACGTCTCTCAAAGCAGGATCCAAAGTCGATCGCCCTCGCCGTTTCTCCGGCCATTATTGTGATCATCCGATAACCTTTCTCACTCCCATCCACCTTAATACACGTGAAATAAAAGCCTTTGGCAATAAGATATTGCAGAACTAGAATAGTCTGCGAGGACGAAGAACGCAATAGCCTTCAACTCATATCGGAAACGCTAGCGAAGAGACGGCACAATTGACTCAGAGAAAGGCGGACCCTGGCTTGAACGTGACACAGTGTTGTGATGATGCTCTCGCTGGAACCATGGAATCAGTCTTAGTCGCCCTAGATTCTCGTTATTCCAGGTTGATCTATTGGCAAACAAACTCACAGTAGTCGTCGCCTTTTGCCACGCACTTTGTCTCAATGCACCTCACTGTCCTAGCGAGCAGCAATTCCATTACGCCTGCTATGAGACCCGCAAGATGCGGATTCATGGGTTTGTCGGAACTTCGGATCAGTGAACAGAGTGCATTCCTTACCCGAAAAATCGAGCGGCCGTTGTCGAAGACCAGCAACTCCGCCAGCCCCATCCCCGAAGCTGATATGTAGCCAGCCAAGAGCTCAAGTACCCTCCTCGGATCCAGGTCGTCTAGTCTTAGGTTCATCGAAGAAAGCAGTTCCTTAATATTCTGTGCCCCGGCAGATTTTGCCCTATTGTACATTTCTTCTGTTGCAGACTCGTAGGTGCCCTGGTCCATGAACTCCTCCATCAGTCTCGCCATGTTCTTCGCGTTGTTAAGGGTGAATCTTATGCCCATCAGACTTATTGTTCCATCAGGATTATGCTTCAACTGGTTTCTCAGTGTACGGGTCAACTCAGCAGAAGCTGTCACTAGAGTGGGCTTGCCGTCGATGATATCGTAGGGAACCTCATTCAACTGGAAATCGGGAATCGGGGACTGCTTGACGCGAAGGAACCTCTGATACCTACCCTTGACCTCTCTAACAGTCAATACGATTATCGAGTCACCCAGATCCTCAATGGCGGTGGCGATGCTTTCATCAAACATTTTTGGGTTGAAAAGCGCTAGGGTCACCATCCTATCTACCTTGATCAGTGTCCTAGCCATTCTACTTATTTTGTAGGCGGATTCGAACTTGTAGTTGGCCAGTGCCGAAGATGCCGAATATACGAGCATTCTCATGCCCTCGAATTTTCCGGACTCAATTTGGCTCTTAGATATCTCCGCCAAGTCGTAGTATAGGCGGAGAAGCGAATTTGGGTCGCTAAGGCTCTTGCTTCTAAGTATTGGGCCTCGCCGCTCAGGGTCATATTCCCCCTCGCTGTAGAGGTCCGCTATGATCATGGAGCCAGATTCGAGGGCATTCTTCATGTCGACGCCGAGATCCGTTAGCTTTGCTATGAAAGTACTGGGTGGCAGATCATACAGCAATATCGAACAGACGTCCCGGTGGCGCAATCCTTCATTTATGAATGCTACTATAAAAGAAAGCTCTTGAGTTCCACGCTCAACTTCTAGGTAAGTGGTAGAGCGATTGGTCAGTCCACCGCCCAGCAGCCGATCAACCTCAGGAACCCCGAAGCTCACGACATCAGACATGTTAGAACCTCCCGCCGAGAAAATCTATCTCGAAACTTCCGTATTAGGTTTTTGGGGCGGTTGGGGATCATGACAGCCTCGAGTTGCAAGCTCGCAAGCTTCAGCGGTGGATAACTGACTTGTCGACGAGACACCTAATGCCCAGGCAATACGATTTCGGAATCGGATTATCTCTCGGAATCATAGGGGTACCTTGCCGCACACCTTGTGTTGCGTCACTCGAGTACTCTGAGAGTGACAGCCTGTACGTAACCGTGAGTAAATGCTTCCATGGAAAGGGAGGATGCCTTGTCCTGAAGCTGATGGCTCCTGATCTAGGACTTGGGCTTCTTCTTGGATTCATCGATGAAGTATAGTATCAAGTCTATGAAGTAGTCTGGTCTCTCCATTAGTGCGCCGTGCCCTGCGAAAGGAATAACAGCTATCTTCGAATTCTGGATTTCCTTGTGGATCAGTTCAGCCTCTTCGGCTGGAACCACTTCGTCTTCCCTGCCATGAATGATCAGTGTCGGAACCGTGATCTTCTTGATGTCCTTCTCCATTACCGGGGGGCTCTTCATGTACCCCTGCTGAACCCGTGCTGAGGTCTTTGCTTCCCTGGTCTTCATGGAATCCGCAAATCTCTTGATTGCATCCTTGTGTCTGCGCGCAAACATTGGGTGGAAGATGTCCTTGATCTCGGCGTCGATATATGCCTGCAATCCTTTTTCAGCAAACGCTTTTGCCCATGCTCCTGCGACCTGTATTGACTTGGCAGGCATTCTGGACGTCGTGTCTATGAGGATTAGACCCTCGACTTTCTCCGGATGTGTCAAAGCCATCTTCTGTGCTACAAATCCACCCATGCTGATTCCGCAAATGTACGCCTTGTCTACCTTGAGCACGTCAAGGAGTGCTGCAACATCGTCGGCGAACATGTCTTGGGTGTAGGGCATATCCGGTTTCTCGGATTTCCCGTGTCCTCTCAAATCCACGGCTATGCATCGGATCTCCTTTGACATATCTGGAGTCACTTCTGACCATTCAGTCGAGTCTCCTCCCACTCCATGTATTAATACTAAAGGTGTTCCTTTTCCAGTATCCTCATAATACATCATGAAGTCCTTCACTTTTGCTTTCAAGATATTTTCTCTCCTCCTGATGCTTCTGGCTGTTCTCGCTACTCTCTACTTTTTGACCAAATACTCCTCACGCATTACCCGTTTAAGGATCTTCCCTGCTATATTGCGAGGGAAGTCCTCGCTGACAATGACTCTGCTTACGCGCTGATATTTCGCCGCCACGTTTTCGTTAATCCACTTTAGGAGAGATTCCTCAGTTGTGCTTCCAGGTTGGTTGAGGACAACTGCAGCAACTGGGGTTTCCCCCCATTTTGGATCGGGAATGCCGAAGACTGCGACTTCTCTCACATCAGGATGTCTTGCAATGACCTCCTCGATGTCCCTGGGGTAGACTTTCACTCCTCCTGAATCTATCATATCCTTCTTCCGATCAACGAGATATAGGTATCCATCGCTATCGACGTAGCCTACGTCCCCGGTGAACAACCAACCGTCTCTGATAGCCTGTTTGGTCTGGTCGGGACGCTTGTAATATCCTGGCATGAGTACAGGACCGCGGCCAATGATCTCGCCTATCTTCCCTGTTGGAACATCCTTTCCATCGTCGTCCACAATCCGCATCTGGAGCAATGGCCCTGGGGTTCCAACGGAGCTTGGCTTTCTTGGATAGTCATATTTGTCAAGAACTGTCACAAACCCTTCAGTCAGGCCGTAGAGCTCGTAGAATCGGCTAGGTAGGCGCTTATTCAATTCCTGCTTATGCTCCATCAATAGGGGAGCCCCGACGTTGCATATCATTTCAATTGATCGTAGCGCTTTGAGCGAGAACTTGGGTGAGCGGAGAATAGCAATGATCTGCGCAGGAACTACCATCATGTGGGTCACTTTTTCCTGTCTCACGGTTTCTATGAACAGATCTGGACTGAACGCGGGAAGAAGAACGAAAGTACAACCCATGTAGAGGGCGGGCATCAAAGTCACAAAAGTAGCGTTAAATACGATTGAACCGGAGTGTAGCATTACTGATTCTGGCGTCATCCTGAAGACTGGGGGAAAAGTCAAGGCGTACATTAGCCGGATGTAGTGGGTGTGGACTATTCCTTTGGGCAGTCCTGTCGTCCCACTGCTGTAGATGATGTTGAAAGGATCATTCTCGCTGATTTCTATACCTTGAGGTTCCTGATCGCTGGCGTCAGCCTTCACATCGTTATAGTACCTGTACCCAGGCATGTCTGGTGAATCGACAACCAGGTAGCCATCATCCATTATACCGGTAAGCTCGGGTCTGATCTCTTCAACAATCTTAGCGAGAATAGAGTTGGTGATTATCACCTTTGAATCAGAGTCTTCGAGAAGAGACTTTAACCCCTTTGGCAGAAGCATTGTGCTAAGTGGCACTACAACTGCCCCTGTTTTTGCCGCAGCCCAGTACGTTTCAAGCAATTCAACGCAGTTTGTGAGCAGAGTCGCTACTTTATCGCCTTTCTTGATCCCCATGCCAAGCAGGGCATTTGCAGCGCGGTTCACTTCCGCATTGAATTGCCTGTAATTCAAACGCTTTTCCTTGAAGACGACTGCCGTGTGGCTAGGTCGATAGCGAGCGTGTCGGCTCAGAATCATTCCAATATTGATGGGATGGCCACGATCAATTGTACCAGACATGGATCTCAGCCCCCTGTGTTGGGCGCTCCGTTGCCCAAGTTATCTTTTTCCTTGAGGTCTTGCTCAAGGCGTCGCTCCCCTTCTCGCCATCGGCTGCATTAATCTGGAAGCGCGAGTGAGTATGAGTTGCGTGAAAGGTTAGCTTCTGCTGAACATGATCTCCATCTTCAAATATATAAGAGCTTAAGAATGTTGAAGTTGGAGGCGCGCTTCCTGAAGTATTTGCATCTTCGAAGCAAGTTCACTTTCTCTGCGGCGAAGAGAGGGGAAACTAGACTGCTCTGGTACGTAGAAAGGGAAGTACAAGAAGTCCAAGAGCAGGGCCAGTCCAAGTCTGAAGCATGATCCACTATTCTACCGCGCCTGGCCTTCGAATTGCTCCAATTTGATTAAGGAATTATCCTTCGCAGATGCATAGGCTGCCTCCACAACCTTGTGCGCATAAACTCCAACTTCGAAATCCGGCTGTGGATGACGCTTCGATTGGATTGACTTGATAAACGAGTAGTCTTGGTACGTGTATTCTCCAAGTTCATATTTGCTTTGAATGCCAAGCTTATCTTTGGTATAGTTGTTCGCATCTTTGTATCCTATTCTTGCTGGGAGTTCTTCACCTATTTGGTAGAAGTATGGCGCAGCAGACTTCGTTTCTCCATCCAGCTCTAGGTGGAACAGGGCCTTGTTGTAGAAGATCTCGATCAGGCGGCTTGATCCTCTTGTTCCCAGCTCGTGCCATATGCTTGACAGCATCCCCTCAGCGCCATTCTCGAATTTGAGCCATACGTTGGCTTGGTCTTCAACTTCTCTCCCAGAGAAGTACCTTATGCTTGCCCTGAGCGCTTCAATTCTCCCGAAGAACCACCGCATGAAGTCGACATCGTGTATCGAGTGCTCGATTAGTGTTCCTCCCCCAGCGAGATCCTTGTCCTTACGCCATGTGCTCTGGTATTGGCCTCTAATTGGAAAGAACTGATCGTCTCTCAACACGAAGTCCATGGCAGGTCCGATCCTGCCCGTATTGTCGTCGATTAGATGCTTGCAGTAATTGAGGAGTGGGTCAAACCTCATTACCAAGCCAACCTGTGCCTTCACGCCCGCTTTTTCCACAAGGTGGAGCATCTCTTCTGCGTCTTTCAAATTCCTTGCCATTGGCTTCTCGCAGAAGATGTTCTTTCCTGCTGCAGTGGCCTCAGCAACGTACTGTTTGTGGAACTTCGTGGGTGTGCAGATAAACACGGCATCTACACTGTCGCTCCTGATAAGGGAAGTAGCGCTATCGCAGATTTTGACGCCAGGTCTTAGCCGAGTGACAACCTTGAGCCTTTCAGGATCGACATCGTACGCGGAAGTGACCTTCACATCCAGCAGTTTGGATTGTGTCAGTAGGTCTAGTGACTGGAAGTGGGTCATTGAGATCCATCCGCAACCCACAAACCCAACTCGAGTGGTATTTGCCAATGACATTACCCTCTCGTGAGCGGCGGGCAGAATAACCGATCTGGCTGTATGATGGGGAAAAGCAAAAAAGTGGTAAGTTGGGGAAGACGGTTGCGCCTATATCTCCTCGAGTAGAGTTGAGAATGTGTCGTGGTGATCTTCTTCTTCCTCGAGTATCTCCCTGAAGACTCTGTTAGTTGTCTCATCGTTTTCTGCTCTTGCCTTGTCGACGATCTGCTTGTATAGTTTGATGGCAGTCTCCTCATCCTTCATGTCTTGCTCGACCATTTCTCGGGGTGTTTCTCTGACGAAGATCGGATCTGGTTTGGTCGTCGGTGTTCCTCCGAGGTAGAAGAGCCTCTCGGCGATTTTCTCTGCGTGTTTCATCTCTACTTTAGCTATGTCCTCAAGTTCGTCCTTTATGGTGAATCCTTTTATTCCGCTCCACTGAACATGTTGCCACATGTACTGGATTGAGACCTGTATCTCCCTTGCTATTGCCTTGTTGAGTAGATCCAACAATTCCTTTGAGACTTTAACTACGCTCATGCTTCTTTCCCTCCTGCGTTTGTCTAGGAATAAGCGTTCAACTATATGATGGTTACTAAATTGAGCCAGAAAGCCCAAACCTTTAAGAGGTCGATGAGAAATGCCGAGAAGAAGGGCAGGAAGTCTGTGTGAGCGGACAAATCAAAGAAAGAGCTAGTTCTTATCGGGTAGACATGCTATTACAGCTTCAGGGGTGAACCGTGAGAATGGAACACTCGAGTGTTGAAAGCGTCGGCTTCTCGAGTGGGGGTCAGAAGGTTGTCGGCGTTCTCCACCTTCCATGCGGAGATGCAGCGCAGAAGAACAAGATAGTCGTTACTTGCCATGGGCTTATGAGTAGCAAGGACTCCCAGAAGTACCTAGACATAGCCCATCGTTTCTCGGCCGAAGGTCTGGCCGTTCTCAGATTTGATTTCCGCGGATCTGGCGAGAGCGAAGGAAGAGGCGACCTGCTCAGCAACAGGATTTTGGATCTGAGATCTGCCATCGACTTCGTCGTTGACAAAGGCTACAAGTCGGTGGCTTGCTCGGAAGTAGTTATGGAGGGGCGACCGCGATACTCGTAGCGGGGGAAGGTCCCGCCGCCCAGGCCTTGGTTACTTGGTCTGCGCCGTGCCAGCTTACTCAACTCTTCGGTTCGATGACGAAACAACCGCAACGGAATCGTGGTCGAGGACTCGTTGGAATTGGTGAGGAAGCTGGTACCTCAAAATTCATGGCGGACTTGTCTGCCTATAATGTGGTTGAAGCTGCCAAGAAGGTTGGAATGGTTCTAGTGATACACTGCAAGGGAGACGAGGTTGTTCCATGGATTCAGGCCAAGATCATATACGATAATGCTATACAACCGAAAAGACTACAGATATTTGAGGGAGGGGACCATCAGTTTCTGCAGCCCTCGATTAGAAGAGAGGCAACAGAACTGAGCTTGGCTTGGATGAACAGCCATCTGGGTACGTAGAGGTCGGCAAGTCTAACATATCTGAGACCGGCCGATTTGTGGTGTCGCACGAGCTCAAACTGGTTTTCAAGCGCAGCGGAAAGATTACCAAATCGATCCAGAAGACCCACACCCTTTAGCCGACCCCTTCAAGAAGTTGGTAGCTCACCGTGATGTAGGACGATCAATTGCGCTGGTGAAGCTTCCTGAGACGTTGGGGGAATCAAAGTGAGAAGATGATGGCAGCTGCGAGAAGTACTAAGCCAAGCGAGAGGAAGGAGATCGAGTACATTGATGTCGCTGCGAGTATGAAACCAGTCACAATTGGTCCGAGTGCCTGCCCCACATCCATTATCGTTCCAAGGAATCCCATCGCTGATCCATAGACTTCTTTTCTGCAAGCCTCAGACACAAGTGGGGGAGTTGAAGATGTAACTAGTGAAAAACCTAGGCCATATGTGACTGAGACTAAGATTAGTTCAGGGAAAGATACTGCAAACTGCATAGCAAGCATTGGAGCTGCGCCCAACGCAAGACCAAGGACAATCGGCTTCTTTCTTCCAATCTTGTCCGAGAATCTACCCATGATGGGTTTCGCTAAGACGAAAGTGGCTATCTCAGAAGTCAAAATGACACCTATCAGCAAATCGTCAATGTTCAGCAAATGGGCGAACGGCACAAGGTAGAATTCGAAGGCCCCGTAGACATAATAGATGGCTGCCTCCGCAAGACTCGCGAGAAGGATGCGCCGATTTGAAGCAACTTCCTTCCAGTCTTGGAAGACATTGCGCGAGATTTTGTCCCTCGCCTTATCAGCATATTGCGCCACATTTGCGGCACTGCGGTTGGGTTCTTCAGTCTTTCTTCCCTCATGCAAGCCGACCGCCAGAATCAGGGCCAGCACACCTGAGAGACCGACAAGCGTGTACAGTTCGTGGTAGTCTGAAATCGTGACGAGGAGGATATATCCTCCAAGTACAGGGGCAATCGCTCTGCCGATCGCCGTTGACGACGAGAAGGTTGCGATCTTTTCACCCCTGCTCCCAGGATACCTCTCGACAATCGCAGCATTCGCCACTGGAACAAGGATCGCAGTGGCAAAGCCGTGATAGAATCTTACCAGGATCAATTGATACGGATCAACAACGAGCAAGTATAGAAAGGGAGCTGTGGCAAATATCACGCCAGCGAAGACAATCACTTTGCCTCTCCCCAATCGGTCCGATAGTAACCCGGCTGGAAGGCTGACCAGTATGCCAGGGATGGTTGAGGCAGCTGCGACAAATCCCATTAGGTACGCGGGTGTCCCTAAGCTTGCTGCGAATGGGTTGAGAACGGGGGTCTTTGACATCGTTGAGCTGAGAATAGCGAAGAGCCCCATAATGCAGATGGTTAGGAAAAAACGTCTTGGCATGGTCGATCTGCCCTCAGGCTGTGAGGTCCAATCAACCTGTTTGTTGGCTGGTTTTATAGGTCTTCCTTGAGTATCCAGCCTTCCCAAGACACTCCCCGAGACTGTGATATTCCTCGGTTATTGGGTTCCAAGTTATCGGCTTGAGTTTTGCGTAGTCAATATTCTTGGATTCGCCCAGCAGTCTATCATCGACATTGACATTAACCACCTCTCCTACGAAAACATCATGCGAGCCAAACCTCATAATATCCTTCACCCTGCATTCGAGGCTTACAGGGCACTCGCCTATTATTGGGGGCATCACTTTTTTCGCTTCCATGGGCGTCAGTTTCGTTACTTTGAACTTGTCTACACTTCTGCCGGATACGATACCACAGTAGTCGGTTTCTCTCACTATGTCTACCGTTGGAATGTTGATGACGTATTCTCTTGTCGTGGTTATTAGCCCATGCGAGTATCGCGAAGGTCTAACAGATATGCTCACGCGAGGAGGATTGCCAGACAGGATTCCGCTCGCTGCGAGGGTGCAGATGTTAGGTTTCCCCTTCTCATCCACCGATGTGGCTAAGACCACAGGTGTCGGATATAGAATCGTGGCAGGTTTCAAATCCTTTCTAGATGACATTGATCAAACCTCTTGAGGTTTCTTTGACAATTGAATAGTCCGATGCTGCGAATATTGATTTGCAGTCACTTATCGCTCCTCGGGAAACGGGAGCGCACGCCCAATTATCTATTGGGCAGGATTAACCAAAAAGAATAGAAAAAAAGGGGCTTATTATCTATTACGGTTATTCGCTGAGTATGATCTACTGCTCCTCTTCGCTTTCATCAGTCTCTTTGGTCTCTTCCTTCTCTTGAGGCTCTTCACTTGCTTCCACAGTCTCTGGCTCATCTGCCTTCGTTGCTCTTCTTCCAAATGCCTTGCTTGTCGCTTCGCTGAATTTCTTTCCTGTTACGTTGACTCTTTCGCCTAGTTTCTTTGTTGCATCAGTTGCTGCAACGCTAAATTTCTTTCCAGTATCGGTAGCTCTCTCTCCGAACTTTTTTACTGCTTCGCTAGTCTTCCTTCCCGCCTCACCTACAGCATCACTTGCTTTCTTTCCCGCCGCCTTGGCTTTGTCGGAGACATCTTTTGTTTTTTTCTTCAGGTTTTCACTCATTTTCGTTTCCCTCCAAACTTCTTAGGTAGTCATAAACAGATAAGGATATCGTGGACGAATCAGAGAGGATGGTTCGATTCAGACTGTGTAGGCTCGGGCTAGGCTGAGGAAAGAACATGTCCATTGGATGTTGCACCGAATATGCAGAAAAAGTCGATAAGAGAGTCCGAGGTTGAAGCGGCGGTTCTCGGGTGGGTTTTCGCTCGAAGACTATTGACCAGCTTGCCAGAATTCACTCGCAATTCTTGGATGGGAGTGGGCGGTGGGTCACTTCTTCATTGAGAAGCCGATTAAGCCCAAGGATTCACCTACGCTGAGGTAGTTTCCCGTCATTGGATTCCAAGTTATGGCTTTCAGTCTTTTGAAATCGATTTTTCCTCTTTGATCCAAGACATTCTCGGAGACGTCAATGTTAACTACCTCCCCGACAAATAGGTCGTGAGACCCCAGCGCTATGATATTCCTGACCTTGCATTCGATGCTCACCGGACATTCTGCTATTATTGGAGGCTTTACTTTCTTCGCCTTGATGGCTGTTAGCTTGGTATCCCTAAACTTGTCAGAGTTTCTGCCCGAGACCATGCCACAGTAGTCGGCCTCTCTCACGATGTCAGCTGTAGGTATGTTGACCACGTATTCCCCTGTCTTCCGTATTAACCCATTAGAGTAGCGTGGAGGTCCCACGGAGATTCCAACCTGTGGAGGATTTGAGCATATGTTTCCAGCCCACGCTAGTGTGATTATGTTGGGCTTGCCTCCTTCGTCTATGGACGTGACCAGGACTACGGGGGTTGGATAAAGAGCGGTGGATGGCTTCAACTCTTTTCTTGTAGACATCGATATTCCCCTTTCAATTCGGTTAGGTTAATGCTGATTAGTTGAGAACTAATTTGCTTATGAGTGCTTGATCTATAAGAGGTCTCCTAGTAACAGAAGCCGTTTGTCTTGGAGGTTTCTGGATGCTGGAACTCTTCTATTTTTCCCGCCTTTGTGCAGACTAGATCATGCTTTCATTTCGGCTTCCGTTTCCTCGCTGGGTGGATTCAACGTTATATACTACAGGATCATACTCTGTATTGTCGCTGACAGTTATCGTCGTTGGCGCTGACTTGATGTTGAGTGCGCTTATTGGGTTCTCGATCGTCCCCTTCTGACCTTGTATTAGAATCCGTCGCGTCAAACTGTGGTGGCTAGGCAGACATGGTTCCAAATCTTGGTGAGCTGGCAAGCGAGCAAATTGACTTGCAAGGCAAGAGAACAAGGAGGGGACGGATAAAGTATCGGAAGCTCTTCTCGAGGCGCTCAAAGAAGAAGAGACCAGAAACGATAGTCGGGGACATCAGAGCAGATAGCGGGGCCGAGGCCAAGGTAATCACATGGCTGAAAGAGCACGATTTGGTTTTCGAAGCCCATGGGGCGATCCCACATTCAAGAAGGAAAGTCGATGCGAACAAGTTGGTTGAGGAAATTCTGTCTGGCTTCTCATCAGAGAGGAGGGAGCTCTTGGCGTCGAAGTTGAAATTGAAGAAGATCGAGAACAACAGGTCTATTGGTCGATATGATTTCAAGGTCGAAGGAACTAGCAGGAGCAATGGGAAACACGAAGTCTATTACATAGAGTATTGGGGATTGTACAATCCGAATGTGGAAGTCACCAAGGATAGTCTCAGGAAGTTGTACAATCGGCTACTGGTCAACTATACCCTAATCAAGAAGCCGCTGAAAGAGAAATACTACCGTGCAATTGGGCTCAACTTGATCTCGTTGACTAGAGCCAACTTGAAGAAGAAGTCTCTCGACGAGAAGCTTGGTTGCCTCCTGGATCTGGATCAGAACCACCTTATTTCAAAGTTCATGAGCAAAGAGAATGTTCCAGTCAAGAAAGAATAAGCTACATAAGAGAGAAAAGGAGAGATTAGAAGAGATGACAGCGGGAAGATCACGCCGAGTTCGGTCTTCTTACAGCAAGCGTGGCATGGCATGCTTCTGTATTGCATTTTAGGAGGAGAGGACAAGCATGGGAATGCACGATCTTGAGACATCCGTGTTAGAGGCAAGCAAGAACATCCTGAAGATAATCACTCATGGCGATAGAGCTCGCATACTGAGAAAAGAAGATGATGTTCTCCTTATTGGGGATCAGAGGGATCTAAGCCCCATTTATACTGAAACCTTGGCAAAGATCATCCGTGAATGGCAGAAGCAGAAGACCACGAAGGTTCATGTTCGATACTTGCCCAAACAGAGACCAGTCACTGATCTGAGACAGATTGATCCGTCAGTAGGAACTCTGGCTGCCAAGGCGGACATCATAATAGGCACCTACTCGAACCCGGGTGAGGCGATCGTCAATCAGGAATCGCCAATACTCAACAAAGCTTTCTTTTCTACGATTTTTGATAGAATGCGGAAGGACAACATACGGCTCTACGCTGTTGCGGGAAGACCTAACTTGCGCGTATTGGAAACACTCGCAAACAGTGACGCCATTGAAGAGACCAATGCGTTGTCAAAGCAGCTTAAGCGCTACCTTCAACATAAGTCAGACGAAAAGATGCAGGTTTACACTCTGAAAGAGGGAAGGTACGGCGATCCGCTGGAATTTGAGATTCCAGGACCGGAAATGGTTTCAGCCGACTACTTTGAGGCCAACGAGAATATCATTAACATCCCCTCTGGCGAAGTATTCTTTGAACCGGCTCCGGGTACAGCGAGTGGGAAAATCTACTTCAAGGAGGGAAGCTACTACCACTTGTTTGTTCCGATCAAGGGAATGGTTATACTAGAGTTCAAGGATGGCGAGGTTGCCGATTGCCGAAGCCTCGGGCAAAAAGACGATGAGGTACTCAAATTCATGACGAAGCACTTTGAAACAAAGGAAAACAGGCATTTGGCTGAAATGGGAATAGGCACATACATAGCGGCATCAAAGATCCCGATGGAGGACATGATCTACAACAGGACCATTCTGGAGAAGCTTCAAGGGTTCCATATAGCGTATGGGAGTTCTATTCACATAAAGGGAAAGCACGATGCTCCGGAGCACATAGACAACTGGGTCAAATACGGCGATGTCTACATCGGCGAAGATCACCTGATCTCGAAGGGCAAAGTAAACACGAGGCTACTTGGCGACTGATAGCGACCTAACACTTCTCTTTAGCTTGCGAGTGATTAAGCTCCTTGCAGATACTCTTATCACTGACCAAGAGAATACCCCACTCTTCACAAGGAAGTGAGAACTACTTGTCTCAGTCGCGGCAGTCGAGTTATGGTTACGATGCCATTCAAAGACATCAGGCCATCGAAAAGATGGTCGTGCGCATGAACCAGGAAGACCAGCAAGAAAAGAAGTATTACCGGATCAGGCCCGCAAGATGGTATGGTGGCATTGTGACCGCTGATTGTAGTGGTTGTGGCTTGCTCTGCAAGTTCTGCTGGGTTGCAGATGAGGTGATGTCTAACCCCGCTAGTGTGGGACGATTCTACACGCCTAGAAGAATCGCAGATGAGATCCTTGTCATAGCTAAAAAGCGAAAGCTAGACCAAATCAGAGTAAGTGGAGGGGAACCCACAATCGGGAAACCTCACCTACTACAACTCTTGAGACGCATAGAAGGCTATGGGAAGAAATTCATCTTAGAGACTAATGGCATCCCTATCGCGGCTGACAAAGAGTACGCCGAAAATCTGTCAGACTACCGCAGTTTCCTCCACGTGAGAGTCTCCCTGAAAGGATGCGACGAGGAAGAATTTTCCATTTTGACAGGGGCGCGACCTGAGCAATTCCAACTTCAACTGAAGGCCCTCGAGTACCTTGTTGAGGCAAGGGTCGAATGCCACCCCTCCGTTATGACATCATTCTCTACAACGGAGAGCTATAACGCTCTGAATAGAAGACTCAAGAACATGGACCCGCTGCTGGCTCAGAACACCGAGATCGAGGAGCTAATACTCTATCCCCACGTCGTGAAAAGGCTCAAGAAGTATGGCCTGGCTTACAGCATTGGTCACAGGCCTGACCAGGTTCCGCTCGATCAGATTTGAAGCTACACTAGCAGAAAAACGTTTTATAGTACTGATTGTCTAGAATCGTCCGTTGCGCATTGCGATTGACTCAAAGCATATCTGGGCTATTCGCCGATCAAGAGGATTTTGACCATGGACGTAATTGAGGAAGGCAATGGCGAAATATGGTCGAAGCACGACCCGGAGGAGCACCGCAGATGGGTACAAGACAAGAAGAACAGGTCACTTCAAGATAGAACTATGAGCATCAAGGATGCGGTCTCCAAATACGTTGGTGACGGAGAGTACCTAGCGATGGGTGGCTTCGGTCATGTCCGAGTCTCTATGTCCGCAATATACGAAATGATAAGGCAACACAAGTCAAACCTCACTATGGCGGGTAAGACTGCCGTCCACGACATAGAGATCCTCGTGGCAGGTGGATGCATAAAGCGTGTCGACAGGGCTTACTCGGGCGGGCATGAAGTGAGAGGACTTTCACCAGCCTTCAGAAGAGCAGCAGAATCCGGCGAGATAAAGATCCAAGAGTGGAGTAACGCATCCTTCCAGTGGAGATTTAGAGCCGCCGCGATGGGGATCCCGTTCATGCCCACGCGCATACTGATGGGAACGGACACATTCAAGTACAGTGCGGCAAAGGTCGTGAAGGATCCTTTTACTGGGATGAAGGTGGCGCTCCTCCCTGCCTGCTATCCAGATATTGTCTTCATCCACGTTCACAGGTGCGATGTATATGGGAACTGCCAGATTGATGGAATTACCATAGAGGATGTAGACCTATCAAGGGCCGCACGCAAACTCGTGGTGACAACCGAGAAGATAATTGACAATAGCGAAATTAGAAGGGAGCCTTGGAGAACCAGCATCCCCTACTATTATGTTGACGCGGTCTGTGAAGTTCCCTACGGCTCGCACCCTGGAAATATGCCCTATGAGTACTACTTCGACGAAGAACACATTGGAATGTATCTAAAGGTCGCTAAGACTGCGGAGGGCGCAAAGGAGTACATCGCCAAGTATGTACTTGGCGTCAAGGACTTCGAAGAGTATCTTGACCTAGTTGGAGGAACGAAGAAGCTCGCCTACCTCCGACGAGTGGAACAACTAAGAGAACGCCTCAAGGCACCTTGGGCGGAGGAAAAAGAGCGGTGAAGGGAGGTGTAGACGAATGAATCAAAGTGGAGAAAAAAGCAGCGACTTCACGCTGATCGAGATGATGGCGTCAGCCGGCTCAAAGATACTTGAAGACAGAAAAGTCATCGTTTGCGGCACCGGAATACCGATGCTTGCAGCTCTCCTCGCCCAGAAGACACACGCCCCAAACATCGTGATCATCTTCGAGGCTGGAGGCATAGGCCCCCAACCCCCAACCCTACCAATCTCGGTGGGAGACTCAAGAACCTTCTACAGAGCAATCCTTGCTGGGTCGATGGACGACGCCATGTCAGCCCTCCAGACGGGATACGTTGACTACGGATTTCTCGGAGTAGGTCAGATCGACAAGTACGGAAACATAAATGCAACATGCATCGGATCACATGACAGAATGAAAGTCAGCTTTCCAGGTTCGGGCGGAGCAAACGACATAGGGTCCCTCGTCTGGAAGACAATAATCGTTACTGGGCAGCACGACAAAAGAAGATTCGTGGAGAAACTCGACTTCTGCACCACCCCTGGATATCTAACTGGTCCAGGAGCTAGGGAAGCAGCTGGGCTGCCAAAAGACACTGGCCCGTATCGCGTTATCACTAACATGGCTGTTATGGGATTCGACAAGACAACAAAGGAAATGGCTCTCCTCTCAACTCATCCTGGCGTGAGCGCGAAACAAGTTGTCGAAAACACGGGTTTCAGGCTAAGTGTCCCGAGCAAGGTGGATGTAACCGACCCTCCGACTTGGGAAGAAGTCAGGATACTGAGAGAGGAAATTGACCCGGCGGGGATCTTTGTGAGGCGACCAAAGAAATGACCATGAGTCGTTGGCCACGTATGGGCAGCCAATCTTCAGCGCGTGTTTCCCCGGCCTCAAACATGGAGCGCAATTGGCCGCTGCGATTGACGTTGCATAATTCTGTATGATATAGTTACGTTACTTTGAATTCGTAACATTATTATTTCAGACCCTATAGATCAAGGCGCCCATAGGGCTGGTTATGCGCAATATTTCTTTCTAGGCGATAGGCAAACCATGCCTAAGAATACCAAGTCTAGCGAGAAACCTAGTGACATTGAGTTCTGCCAAACATAGTCATAGTAACCCTATTGTGTGCTAGTGCCTGTCTATCCTCTTATCCGTCTCCTGGCATCAAGTTCTCAGGGCACTGGGTGTCTGAGATAGTTGCCTTTTGAGTTCCTTCCTGTCCAATTGAGCACCACAAAGTGGACATTGACCATGTTTCCGCAGATATTCGAGCAGATGCGCTCTGTGAGCAGGACCTCCACAGAAGGGGCACCATGTTGCCGGATCCCTGACTCTCAACTCCTTTTTGCATATCATACAGGCACCGACAAGGGCATTATCTCTACCCTCTTTTGGCATTGTTACAGTTCCCTCATGTCCTATGGCCGCAGCCCGGATTATCTCGCCTGCGGGTAAGCTTTCACCGCAGTTTGGGCAGAAATGGGCGTTCTCAAACCTGAGGCTGGAGCCGCAATTGCCACATTTCGGCGGAAGGCGAACAACTCTGAATCCCAGTTTGAATCTAAACGCGGCGATCAAGTATAGACTCGTTGTTGATCACAGATATATGCTGGGAAGAGGGTTTCCTTCGAAAAGGATGGTCGCTAAAGGACCAGTGTCTAGTAAGATATCAAGAATTCCCCAACCTAGAAACCAAGGAAAAAAGCTTAGCAGTAAGAGGTAGTATGTCTTTCCCCGAGGCAGTGTTAGTGTAGCGGCGCAATTCGGGCACTTAGATTCTCTCCCGAACCAGTTGCGCCCAACGACTGCAACGTACACGCTACAATTCGGGCACTTCAAAAATGTTGGTGGACCCTTTGGGCTTTCTGCATAGTCCTGCACAATCATCCCCCTCCGATGACATTGCAGCCACTCTGTCTATTAATCTTGCCTGCCATCAGGGGTGAGACCGCCTCTCCTGTTCGGTGAGTTACATGAAGCGTCCTCGATTGCTTGTTCATATGTGATTCCCGGTATCCAGTTGCAGGCGATGCTATAGTCACAGGGTGGCTCATATCTTACACCTAGAAGCCTGCCTTACCCGTACCCGACTACGTCAAAGCTGTCTTGGGGTCCTCATGCTCCTCGAAATAGTCACTAACCTTATCACCTTACATCAGTTCCGCCTGCGCAGACTCTTCGACTTTCCTAAGGTCAATCTGTACAGCTCCGGGTTCGGGGTGCCGACTGAGAAAACGGAGATGCGACGAAGTTATGATAACCTGGGTCAGTTTTCTGCTGAAGTCCTCCCCCGCTTTTCCCGAACAGAGATTCTTGTGGACCTTTTTAATACTATTATTGTGAAGAATAGGAAAATCGTTGCGAGCATCGCAGAAAAATAGGGTGGTCCACATAAGCTTTAATAACGGAAACATTGCCTTAACTCCTCTCAGAGAGGCGGCACTGCACCGCATCTCGCAGATTCACGTTACTGGCAAATGGGGTAAGGTAGAGTCGCCTTCTGCAGAAATTAGAAAGATGGGTGTAGATAATGCCGGAAGTTAAGAGCTTAAGGAAGCAACTTGAAGAAGTTCTGAAGAGCATGGAGGAAGCTGACCCAGATATAGAAGGATCCGCACTCGTCAGAACCGATGGCCTCGTCATGGCCTCGGCTATCCACAAGGACGCAGACGAATCACTCATAGCTGCGATGTCAGCAGCTCTGCTGAACATTGGCTCCAGATCAGTCTCCGAGCTAGAGCGTGGCGCCTTGGATAAAGTCATCGTAAGCGGAACAAGGGGCGACGTGGTTCTAAGTGGGGTGGGTGGAGAGGCAGTTCTCTCAACCATAACGAGACCGGGAGCGAACTTGGGACTCGTCCTCGTCGAAATGAAGAGAACCGCCGGGAAGCTCGGTACGACCCTCAAGGGTTAGAACTTTGTATACGCAACACACTGCAAGAAAGCCGATTCTCCAAAAGGGCTCATCGGCTATTGCATTACCTTGTGCTCTTCACATTTTCCAGTCCCTAGTGAGTAGTGTTTCCCTTACTTTTGCCTCGGGGATCACCCCAAATCATTTGCTAGACGCGGGTTTTCTGACGTGAATGCAACGGTCTCTCCAACTTGTTCGTTTTGTTACCAAATAGTAACACTTATATGCCATATGTTACCAAATAGTAACTATAGATTAGAGGCATATACAAATTGAGCCTCCACTCTGGGGCTTGTCAGAGGTGAGCAATGAGATGAGTGATAGGAGAGATTTTGATGATGAATTTGGCGACACATGGGAAGACGAGTCATTCAAGAAACTGTTCGAAGAACAAAGAAACATGGAACACGCATTGAGGCAGTACGTCAAGAAACTGATCGAGTCCGTCAAAAGAGGAGATCTCAAAGGAAGAAGCGAAATAATACCAATAGACCGGCCAGGCGTCACAGGATTCATATTCCGCCAGGAGTTCGGAGCTACAACGGCGCCAAACGAAGAGAGCAAATCACCCGCAATAATGGAGGAGCGGGGAGAGGAAAAGCAAGGATTTGCCATTCCGCAGAGCACAGTGCAAGAGGAAAGGGAACCTGTTCTCGAGACATTCGCAGACGGAGACGAGTTCGTCGCACTAGTTGAACTCCCAGGCCTGGAAGAAGACGAAATACGTGTCGAGACGGGGAACAGCTGGATAAAGATCGGTGCCATCAACTTCAGGACAACCCAGATCGATGTCCCTTCGGAGTTTGACACCAGCAAGACTATCAGAATGTACAAGAACGGCGTACTCGAAGTAAGGGTACCATTAGCGACGCTTGCGGAACGCCACGAAGAGATCAGATTCGGCGCCGCATAGACAGAATCTAGTGAAGCGCGGAAGAGACCCTGAACTACCCTGTCGCCATAGGGCCCGAATGTCCAATTCGGTCACTCTGTTTGGAGCCAAATAGCGGGCTCGGAGTCTAGCATCGATTCCCCCTGCCCTATTTCCACCTCTTCTTTCATAGATCCTCGCTTTGGGTCTGTTTCTTCTTGTTTTCTCAGTCTTGTTCACACCCTCACGATGTTCGCTGCGAGGATAGTATTTCAGTCTCCAGACCAGCAGGGCCTCATTGTCAAGGTGAAGGGTCCGAAATGATGGGGTCAAACGGCCCCGAGCTGCAAGTTTGCAGGCTTCAGCAGTGGGTAAATGGTTCTTTGCGATGTCGGTATAGGGCAATGCATAATGCAACGACCGAAAGCCAGAAATCAGTCTCTGTCACCTAGCCTAAACCAACGACCCGATGATTTCCTCCGATTTGAGGGAGGAGTGATGAAGAAAGAGACCAAGGACTGGACAAAAGACGAGTTGATGAATGAATACGTGGGGAAATACACGCCACTGACTATCCCAGTTGACATTTCCATCGAAGGGCAGCAGACAATCCTGAACCTCACCCGCGCAGAGAAGATACTAGATGACGCGAAGGTCATCGCGGTCGAGGACTGCGGCTGCAGAACGAGGATGCGCAAATGCGACGCACCACTGGAAGTCTGTCTGAGCTTGGACGACGGCGCCAAGGAGGCAATAGAAAGTGGCGCCCGTAAGATATCAAAGTCTCAGGCGCTTGCCGTCATGAGGCGCTCGCACGAAGCTGGCCTCGTTCACCTGACCTACACAATCAAGGGACAGGAGAAGCCGTTTATCATCTGCAGCTGCTGCTCATGCTGCTGCCACTCTCTCAGCGCACTCGTTAGATTCGGAATTCCCGACCACGTTGTAGCCTCGGAGTACATAGCTTCAGACAATGAGGAAACCTGCGACAAATGCGGCACATGCGTCCGACGCTGCCAGTTCCACGCACGGCAACTCGTGAACGGCAAGGTGGAGTTCGATCAATCAAGGTGCTATGGATGCGGGGTATGTGTCACCACTTGCCCAACGAAATCAATCAAGCTAATCACAAGAAAGATACTCCCTACCTGGTAGAGTCGGGAGTTGGGCGCGCTTTCTCCACAACTTTGTCTAACAGCGCCTCCAACGACTGCCGGCAGCGTTAAGCCCAAATGGGCAGATTTATTATGGCACTGTCGTTAATAGTAGTGGCGAGGCTGAGAGCTGAGGCTACTATAGGAAAGAGAAGGAGGGCTATGCGGTTTGAGCAATATTCTAGAGGGAGAAGGAACGGCAAGCAAAGCTGGCACCGAAGAGAAGACGGCGTCTGAAATAATCGTTGATGAATTGCTGGAAGCCGGTGTGAAGCACGTCTTCGGGATTCCTGGTCATACCTGCTTGGGTATTGTTGAGGCGCTGCGGAAGCAAAAAGATATCGACTTCATCACCGTTCGCCATGAAGAAACTGCAGCTTTGATGGCGTCCGCTTATGCAAAGCTTACAGATAGACTCGGCGTGGTTCTTACAATTGCTGGTCCAGGAGCCACGAACCTTATGACTGGGTTGTACGATGCAAAAATGGATCATGCCCCAGTTTTGGCGCTTACGGGCCAGGTGGACCTACAATTCATTGGCCGTGACGCACTGCAGGAAATCGATCAAAACGCGCTCTTTGAACCTGTCTCCCTATTCAACAAGGTGATAACCACCGGAGATGAGACTGCAGAGATCACTCTGCTAGCCATCAAGAACGCGCTCGTCCGTCGAGGCGTTTCGCATCTCGGAGTTCCAGTCAACATTCAGAGGCAAAAGACGGCTCAACAAGTGAAGCCCCTAAAGGGTCGAGTCCCGCAGCCCAGAATACGCCCATCGGAGGAACTCTGCAAAAAGGCAGCAGACATGATCAATTCTGCCGATCGCCCAATGATCATTCTTGGTTGGGGTGCGCGGTTTGCCGCAGACCGTTGCCTTGAACTAGCTGAGAAGATTGGCGCCCCAGTAGCCACGACTTTCAAGGCAAAAGGCATAGTCTCTGAATTCCACCCACAATCCGTTGGGGTTCATGGCAGTGTCGGCCCAGACCCCTCTAAGGAACTGGCCCATGGTTCTGACCTTCTGATAGTTCTTGGTAGCTCTTTTTCTGCGCAGACAGCAATCCCATCGGACAAGCCGGTAATTCAAGTCGATTATGATTCCTTGGCCCTCGGGAAGCGGTTCCCCGTGGAATTGTCGCTTTGGGGCAGCGTCGAAGATACTGTGCCCATATTGACAAGCTTAGCCAAGGAACGGGACAACAAGTCAATACTGCGCAATATCGAGATGCTGATGCAGAAATGGAGACAGAAGATTGAACCCGTATTGTCCTCAGATGAGGTTCCAATACATCCTGCCAGGGTTCTGCGGGCACTCCAGAAAGTGATACCGGAGGAGGCGATGATTTCAATTGATGCGGGTGACAACTCTTGGTGGTTTGGAAAGTACTTCAGAGTAAGTAAGCAGAGATTCATGCTCTCTGGATACTTAGCGACCATGGCGTTTGGCTTCGCCGCCGCTTTGGGTGCAGGCTTTGCCTACCCTAGTGTCAAGTCAATAGCTCTAACGGGGGATGGTGCGTTCTCCATGGTGATGGCTGATTTTACGACAGCCGTCAAGTATCATCTGCCAGTTGTGGCAATCGTCTATGACAACAACGAACTATCCATGATAACTCATGAACAAAGGATGGAAGGATTCCCGAAGTACGCCACCGAACTTGTCAACCCGAATTTCGCAGATTTCGCCGAATCCTGTGGTGGAGACGGTTACGATGTAAGGCAACCGGAAGAGCTGGAACCTGCGCTGGAGAAAGCGATGGATTCACGAAAACCGTGCATCGTCGATGTTCACACCAATCCTACAAAGTACTGGATGACCGAGCACTCCTAGCAGATCAGGATGGGTTAGCCAGAGAAGCTCTCATGAATCCAAGTCCTTCTTCAGCTGTGCCAAGAAGCTTCTGGAGCGTCTCGCTCTATCTCTCAAAGATCTTATACATTGGATGTTTCCCTGGCTCAGGCTTAACGTTGTAGGTTCTCTTCGCATAGTAGGCTGTCATAGCGTCTGCCATTGCTATGGCGGGAAACACCGCGTATGCCTCTTCTATTGGTCCGTAGAGGACATAGCTTCCTCCCATCAGTGAGGTATAGAGTGCAGCGCCTGAGATCGTCGTTACGTACGCGTGTGGACCCATTAGCCCTTTCTTCACCTTCTTCCATGCAGTGATCGCATTTGACGGTCCGCAACCAGCGGGTAGACCGAACTCCTCTCTTACAAGTTGGATAGCGCGTGCAGCATACGCGATGCTTGGAACATCAAGCACGGCGGTGTCCACGATTACGTTCTGGATACCCGCCTCTTTGGCAAAATCAAGCAATCCTGTTTTGCCGCCTTCGCCTTTGAGCACTTTTATTCTGCCCTCGGGGGTCATGTCTCTAGAGTTGAAGGCGAGAATGATGCTAGATTCCACATCAAGATCTCTGAGCGCATCAATTTCGCTCTGCCTCGGGGTCTCCATGATGGAGTTGTAGATCGCTCTTCTCATCAAGCCAACTTCGGATACATGGCGCATAGCCTCGATTCTGACTTCCGGCGCCGTGCTGTCGACAAGGAAGGGCTCTTCAGCTGCTTCAGCTGCGAAATCGATGTACTTTATGAGCGCCTCAGACGTGTTACCGACGACATCCAACACGGCTGGGTTTCCGGTCTTGTCCGACATCTCTTCCTGTGCCTTGATTAGCTCCTCCGCCTTGCTCTTGTCGAATGTGCCCTTCATGGGATCGGAGACAATCTTGTGCTTATCGTAGAAGATGGTTCCAATGAGCACGGTTGGATATTGACCGATCTGACCGCCGAACTTGACTCCCGCAACGTCGATGACAATTTGCTCCTTGTTGAACTTCATCAAGATGCTAACGCCTCTGCAGCGCAGGTGAACTCGAATGCGCATAATCGTATGGCTCAGAAGGGTGGCTTGCTCACCGATTCTGTATCCTTGATCGCTTATATTGCTTTGTTGGGATCGAGTGCAGAGAGTCATGGCTAGATGATCCCGCAAGCAGGTGCGCTTGGCAACGTGAAGGGCTTGAAAGACCGCACCAAACAGCCGAGAATCGCAAGACCACGGGCTTTGGCAGAGGGTAGATGGCATCCTAAGCTTCGACTGATGACTGGCGTCGGCCAGCTACGCCTTCCACCTTAGGACCATACCGGCCTTGAGCTTGATATGATCATGCTTGCCAATCAGAATGTTGAGAAACCAATTCGCATCTGGTCCATAATTGCCCCCTTTTGCTCCTGAAGTATTCTATCAACATTCTCGCGAGTAACTGCTTTCGTTGTGCCGACGTCCGTCACACAGGCAGCCCCAGCGGCCTGCCCTTCAAGCAGGAGGTCCAGCAACTCCTTTCTGGTCAGAGCGGCTACGTCGATCTTTCCCAGTTTGTCCGCTTTCCTAGTCAGGTAGAAAACTACCCCTGCAGAGAATGCGGCTCCAGCACCCATCGGATCAACGACAGGAACCTTGAAAGCCGGCATGGCGACCCTATCATAGGCGTGCTTGGCGACCAACCCCTCATTGCCCAAGGTGATTATCGGGAGTTTTACCCCTCGATTGGCGATGGCGTTGAGTGCTTCAGTTGACTTGTGCTTACCTGTCATGCTTTCCGCTTCTGTACCGTTACAGTGCAGCACATCAATCCATTCAGAGGCTCGTGCAAGGAACTCCCACCCATGTCCCTGCGGCTGGATTGGGTCAACGACGGTCACACAGTCGAGTTCCTCCTTGACCTCCCTTAGGATCCGAGGAAGCTGCTCGTCAAACAGTCCGAGGGATCCAGTTGCACCAATGTAGAATACGCAGGGTCTCTCCCTTCTCAGCAAATCTCTCACTTTGAGTGGCTCAAGGAGCGTGTTTGCCCCAATATCGAAATGAAATTTGCGGGCTTCACCTTCGGCGGATATTGTCGTGGCTGACCCAGTCGGAGTCTTCTCGACCTTCTCCACGTGTGTGACCACGCCATTCTTCTCCAATTCCTTGATGATGAAATCGCCGAGATCGTCCTGTCCCACTGCACCCGAGCAGCTGACTTCACCTTTTGCCAGACCCAACTTCAGCAGGTCAATTGAGACGTTGGCCGCATGCCCGCCAGCAGAAAACCTTTCTCCAGACAGCGCGGATGTTGCCTCCCCTGGGGCAGCGGCTTCGAGCTGACCGCTAGCAGTAATGTCGACAACCAGCATACCCGTACAGGTAACGAGCAAAATGGATAGTACTCCTCTGCAGCTCGTGCTTCTGAAATGAGATATGGTCTCATGATATTTGAAAGGATGGTACGGGGTTCTGTTAACTCTTGGGGTGATGAGTTAACTGGGTAGCATCGACTCCGAGGATTACCTGTTCCTTCCGCTCCTCAGGGTTCCCCTTCACCGCTTCACCTGCCGCTCCCTTCAGGCTGAACCGCAGCCCTGCGCCGACGATATTCAGAGCCCCATTCTCATCCCTGTCCACGAGCCTCCTGCAGCGTGGGCAGTAGACCTTCCTCCCTGCGCATTCGACTATCTTGGAGCCACATATCGCGCAGATTGAGGAAGTCTTGGATGGATTAACGTAAAATACTGGGATACCATCCCAGCGTGCCTTGTACTCTATTTGCCGCTGCAGCTCGGCGTAGCTCCAGCTGTTCATCCTTGCCCTGTAGTCCTTGCCCTGCCAGTTTCCCTTCCTGTAGAGTTTGCGGATGCCTCTGATGTCCTCCATGACTATGCCGAACTGCCTTTCCTTCGCCTCCTTCACTATGCTTGCTGAAGTGTTGTGCAGTATCCAGTTTACCTTGCTCCTCTGGATTCTTCCGTATTTGGAGTAGAGCTGCTTCCTGACGCGGCAATCGCTTCTTCTGAGGCCTCGCTTCGCCTGCCTACAGTTCTCCTTGATCTCGGTCGCCCTCGACAGGTCATACCTCCTCATATCTCCAGCCGAGGATGCAGTGGTTACATTGTCGAGGTTGCGGTCTACCCCGACTAGCCCCACAGGCTCAACCTGAGCAACCTCCTTCGTGAAGGCCAGTGACACGGCGGAGGCGGTCAAGCAGACTGAACGCACAGCACACCCCTCAACAGACTGCAGCGAGTAGGCGTTCAGCGGGAGGTAAACGTACTCTCTTGCCCTGATGGGCAGCCTGAGCTTGCCCTTGATTATCCTGAAGCCGTAGCAGTCGGTGAGCATGAGCCTTGTTGCGCAGGGCTTCTTCACCCCCTCCCGCTTCCTCAGCGCCTGCCTGTAGTTTCGGAGGATGCCCGCGGCCTTGCTGATCGCGGTTAAGCGGTAGTAGGCTGGCACATCAAATCCTGCGAGTTGATGGTATGCCTTCTTTGAGAGCGCCTTCATCGAGGTGACATTCTCAGCTACACCAATCCTTAAGCAATCGTTCACCATCTTTCTGAACGCATCCAAAAGGTTGAGTAGCTCTGGAGACGGCGTATAGTTCTGCTTCACCGCTTTGACCGCTTGCATACCCGAAAATGGGGTACTTCGGCTAATAAAGCCACCATACGGCCGAGAAGCCTCCAACTCCAACTTTCACCCGAAGAGTTAACAGAGCTTGGTTCGGCAAGATTTAAATACGAGGACTCGTAATTTACACGCGAGAATACGACTACTCGTAATATTCCAGGACGTGGATCTTCCCAAAACTTGGAAAGAGATGGTGAAGTTGGCCGAAGGGCAGGTTACTGATGTGGTTGAGGAATACCTAGAGACAATCTACAGGCTCCAAATGAGGGAAGGTGACGGGGCTAAGACAAATGACATCGTCAGAACAATGAAGGTCGTTCCAGGAACCGTCACAAATACGGTGGAGCGACTGGAGAAAGAAGGCTTTGTAGAACACGAGCCCTATAAAGGCGTTAAGCTGACAGAGAAAGGACGCAAGATCGCGCTGCAAGTCGTCAGAAGGCATCGCCTATCCGAGAGACTGCTCACAGACATTCTCCACGTTAACTGGGGGAAGGCTCACGATATAGCATGCAAGATTGAACATGACATCGCTGACGAGGAGGTCATGGAAAGGATTGAGGAGGCATTGGGTAATCCTAAGACGTGCCCTCATGGAAATCCTATCCCCTCTGAAGACGGAGAGTCCACAGATGACGAATCCAGTGTGAAACGGTCTAGGTCTCTCTGGGATCTTCAAGTCTCAGACTTGGGCGTCATAACGAACATCGCTGACGAAGATAGCGAGGTTCTGAGGTACCTTTCTGATTTCGGGCTGATGCCTGGCATGAACGTGGAAGTGATCAAGAAAGATCCCGCGGAACACACTATGATTGTGCGGCTGGCTGGCTCCGCCATGCACACGATTACCGAAAAGGTGGCTTCATCCATCCGCGTCAGAGGGGCAGAGCGACTCAATAGAGCCGATATTCTGAACCGCCGCACTCACTCTGTCGGCAAAGGATCGACGTTTGGTGAATACGAAAGCTGAGAAATGCTGGGCAGTTGAGCCATAATGCAGAGAACAGAGAGATACCTGACCGAGCTAATGGAAGGAGAGGCAGGGATCGTAGTGGATGTCGAAACAGAGAACTGCCCTGAAAGAGGCAAAAAAGGAGCGCGCAGTGGCGTGAGCTGCGTGGCCGGCTGTGCCTCGAGGTGGGGTGCAGTTCAAAGGCTCTCGGAATTAGGCTTGACTCTTGGAACGGAGGTCACCATGACGAGTTCTGCTCCCCTCAATGGATCTCTTGAGGTATCCGCCAGAGGACGTAAGATAGTACTCGGAAATGAGTTGGCCTCACGGATCGTAGTCACGGAAACCAATCGTGATGAGCGCCCGAGTCGGAAAAACTCGAATGAAATAGCTAGCAAGAAAGGCGTTCAAAGGCGAAACCAAAATAGGTTGCCTCACACGAGAGCCGTGCAAAAAGAAATAGAAGAGTACAGAGGGATACGTCTTGACTAAGACTGTACTAAACTTGACAGAACTAACAGACGGACAAGGAGGCATTGTTGTCGGCGTGGATGGCTCAGCTGGCAAGAGAAGGGATCAAGATGGTACCCTGAAGGCCTGCTCCGAAGAGAAATGCGGGTTTGTGAGACGGCTCATGGATCTCGGTTTGACCCCCGGAGCCAAGGTCATGGTTGTGAAGTCAGCTCCCTTTAACGGACCCTTGGAGATTCTGGTCAGAGGATCCAGAATAGCGCTGGGCAGATGCGTGGCTTCAAGGATCAAGGTGGAGGTGACGGGATGAATGGCAGTTCCAGCAAGGGTGCAACTCTCCCAACAGAGGGACCCCACGTTAAAGTGAAATCTGGCTCGAAAGATCACGGCGAGCCCCTCGGAGGGAAAGGGCTGCTAAAGATCGCCCTCGCAGGAAATGCCAATGTCGGGAAAAGCGCGATTTTTAATCAATTGACTGGATTGCATCAGCATATCGGAAACTGGCCTGGAAAGACTGTGGAAAGGGCTGAAGGAACTCTTCACTTCAAGGGATACACGATCGATGTAGTCGACTTGCCTGGCATCTACTCACTCTCGACTTACTCTATCGAGGAGCTGGTCTCGAGGGAATACATCACATCTGAGAAACCTGACTTGGTTATCGACGTGATTGATGCCACTCTGTTGGAGAGGAACCTGTTTTTCACTCTGCAACTGATGGAACTGGAGACCCCTCTAGTCGTCGCTTTGAACCAGATTGACTTGGCGAAGAGAAAAGGAATCGACATCGACATAAGGAAACTGGAGAAGGCTCTTGGGGTTCCTGTGGTTTCCACCGTTGCGGTCAAGGGAATAGGAATCTATGAACTCTTGGATAAGGCAATAGAAACCATTGAACGCAAGAGAAACCGAAAACACCAAAACGCGGGCAAGGGAAAAACCCAAGGAGATACTGGGCAAGAAAAAAGCTGCTACCTCAATGGTCCGATCAGGTATGGAAATGAGATCGAGGCGAGAATCAACGGTCTGGTAGTCAAGCTTAAGCAGCATCGATGGAAATATCCCAGTAGATACCTGGCGATCAAGCTCCTCGAAGAGGATGAGGAGATCGCAACAGAAGTCGCGAAACTCGATCCTGCGACAGTCTCAAAGGCTGGAGAGCTTTCCGATGAGCTTGAGAGAATCCACAGTCACTCTTGCTCTACCCTAATTACGTCGGAGCGGTATGAGGTTGCTGGCTTTATAGCTAGGGATGTTGAAGAGGTGAAGTCCCCGCTGAAGCCCCTATTAGAGGAACGGCTGCACGATGTCACGACCAGCAGGTTCATGGGTTATCCCATAATGCTCATCACAGTGGCATCCATGTTCCTCTTAGTTTTCGCTTTCGGGGGATGGTTCTCAGGTCTACTGTCGAGCTTCTTCTACGGCTGGCAGCCAGCCTTCCAAGCAGCACTTGGGGGTGGGGTGATGTCTAGTCTGGGATGGAGCGTTATTGAAGGAGTAGTAGCTGCTATCACCGTTGCCTTGCCTTTCATAATTCCCTTCTACGTCATTCTCTTCGTTCTGGAGAACTCGGGCTACCTCAGCAGGGTAGCATTCCTAATGGACAATCTGATGCACAAGATAGGACTTCACGGGAAAGCCTTCATCCCGATGATTCTCGGGTACGGCTGCAATGTCCCAGCATGCCTTGGCTGTAGGATAATGGAAACCGATAGAGAACGGCTTCTCGCAGCATTCGTGACGACTCTGGTGCCATGCGCCGCAAGAACAGTAGTAATCCTCGGACTCGTCGGAGCATTCCTCGGAATACAATATGCTCTGGCTATCTACGTCTTTGACCTGGCAGTGATCTTCCTTCTGGGAAGGATAGCATTCAAAGTCCTGCCGGGCGAACCTACTGCGCTAATAATGGAGATGTCAGACTACAAGCTACCCCACATGAAGACGGTCTTCAAGGAGACCTGGGTTAGGCTTCTGGAATTTGTGAAGATGGCGTTTCCAATAATCATAGTCGGCAGCTTCGTTCTCAAACTGATGAGTGTCATTGGCCTCATGGAGCCAATATCCGCTGCACTCAGCCCAGTGACAGTTGGATGGCTTGGCTTGCCAGCTGTGACTGGGATCATCCTGATTTTTGGTGTGCTGCGGAAGGAGTTGGCGCTAATAATGCTTGCCGCACTCGTTGGGACAACTAATTTCGCGCTTGTGTTGACACCCATCCAGATGATCGTGTTCACGATAGTCGTAATGTTCTACGTTCCATGCCTCGCAACAATCGGAGCATTGGTCAAAGAATTCGGCTGGAAGAGGGCTCTATACGTAACCCTTTTTGAAATACTGTTCGCCATCGCCCTCGGAGGAATAGTCTTAAGAATCCTAACACTCGTGCTCCAATTATGAAAGCACAATTTTCAGGGTCCTTTTAAGAAGAGTTGAAGAAAGAGATCTATGTTCCAGACTCCTGAATCTCTCAAGTGGGTGATTTCAACGAAAAGGTCGGTCCTTATCACGCGCTCGGTTATTGACAGCATTCTTACATATGCGAAGGTCCAGCATCCTAGGGAAGGAATCCTGCTCCTCAGCGGAAGGATAGATAGTGACGGAATCCAAGTCGACGAAGTTATTGTGCCTCCCCTCGCTGTCCATGGGTATGGCTTCTCGAGTTTTCCTTTCCAGATGCTTCCAATAGATCTGTCCGTGGTAGGCACGGCGCATTCCCATCCTTCTGGAGTTCTCCGGCCATCGGTTGAAGATCTGAACCACTTCTACGGTAGAGTGATGGTCATAACAGCGTACCCGTACGATTCCGAGAGCCAGATCGCAGTCTACGACAAAGCGGGGACGACCATAAAGTACGAGATAGAAAAAGGAGCATGAATTCGCTCGCCAGACAATCATGGTGAACGATCCTTCTAATTCTGCGGGCACGGCCGCTGCCTGCCGTGACATCTATATTGCCCTGATCCACTTCCAGCGTGAACAGGAAAAAAAGGGAGAGAGTTGGGTGCGACTCTTCATGTCTCTTTAGCTACTCTTTTTCCCCCGTGCTCTTTTTCCAGCTGCTTGAAATTGAAGTCTACTTTGACATGTTGTAGTGCTAGTGCTCCCATTAGAAGGAATATCGCCAGAACTGGCCCGAATGCTCGATATCCTGTGTTTCCTGGGAAGGCCACGTTCCAAGTTAGAATGCCAGATATGAAGAAGCCTAGAGCTTGGAATAGATTCAAAGGAATGGAGTTGAAACCCATATAGATGCCCGCTCGCGCTTCGCCAGTCTTTATTTCATCTTCGTGAGCTATGTCTGACATGATCACGTAGGGGAAGATCATGTATCCAGACATGTTGAATGCAACTAATGCGACGTATATGAACCCCTGCCAGAACAGCGGTATCGGTACGCCTGGCCATCCGATTAGCAAGGAAAATGGTAGAACCGCAGTCAGGAACAGCATTGCGAAGGTGAAACTACTTTTCCTGCCAACTTTCCTGATAACCAGCATCCAGATGAGAAAACTAAGGATTACGACAACGATGAATACGGCGCCGAATATGATGTAGTCTATCGTCGTTGAAAAGTTCAAGACATACTGAACAAAACCTAGCACCATGCTCTGAATAGAGATGAATGCGACGGACAATAATCCTTGGCAGACGATCCATGCCAGGTAGTTCTTGTTGGCAGTTATGACTCTGAACTCGCGTCTAATGGATGGTGTCTTGATTTGCTTCTCATGCGATTCTAGGAGCTTCAATATCGAGGGGATGTAGAAGACGATCTGTACCATGGAAGCTATGAACATTATCTCAAGGATTAAGCCCCAGCTACCGGCTTTTATCAGGCTCGGAAATGTGAATGCAATTAGTATTCCGATCGCAGTTCCAATCATGTTTGTCGTATTCAGGATTGTCGATAATCGGACTCTCTCTTCTGGCTCGGTTAACTCTGGCATCCAGCTCTGATATGGTGTACTGATCCATCCGTACCAGAAGTTCACCATGCAAACTGCGATTGTCATGTATAAGAACAGAGGTATCTGGTAAGAGCCTGCATTAGCATCAGGTACCATCGCGGATGTGGGCAAGAAGTAGGTTGGCGAGAATAGTAGAATCATGGAAAGTGCGAGAAATGGTATTCCAGTGATAACGAAAGGTTTTCTTCTCCCATATCGGGTGCCTTTCAATCTGTCACTTAGAGCGCCGGCCGCAAACTGTGATATCATTATCGTTATTTTGCTGAGAGCTAAGGCGATTCCGGCATACAAGCCAATTAGCACAAGCGGGTTTGCTTCATAGAAGTTCAATGGAGCGAATTCGACTAGTCGCAGGGCAATCTGAGCACCCAGCGGTCCAATGCCATACCACAACTTATGACTTGCCTTCATGAAGAGTCTTTATTTGCGGTATCTGTATTTAAATAGGTTGTGTCCTAGAGCCTTGCCCGATAAGTAAGTCGGTAGATTACAGAGTATTAGCCAGGGATCTGGGCGCTTCTGACTGCAAAATGAAAGGCAGAACAAAGGCATTGTGAGGTGCACTGCTCTCACACTGTCCTGTTTTGAGAAAAGATTGTGCTTTCCACGTGCATATGTGCACTCGTGCAAAGCTCTCCCTCGTTATCGCGTCTCTCAAAGACTACATGGTAAGCCTGGTAGTTGCACTCTGGCCTAGTCGCCAGCAAACAAGGGGTGAAGGCTGGACAATATCGCTTCCAGTTAAAAGTTAACATTATCGTTGGCAAACAACAAAAGCTATTTATCCCGTCTTCAATCGCTCAATTAGTGGACGCAAGCCTGATGATCGCGTATGTTTTGCAGCATTTGCAGAGAAGATGAGATCGCACATAGGTTGTTGTTCCCTTTAGTATTGTTCCGATTCCCATTTCGCATTGGAAAGGCTAATAGATTCGAAGCCATGAAAAGTGATGAGGCATGCGCAAGGTCGCGCTTGAGAGTGGTTGTATCCATGATAACCAGCAGCATTCGGTTTGAGATTGGAACAGTCATGGGATGGTAGGAAGTGAGTTTATGGTTATTTCGAATAGGGGCATTGTGGTTCTGGGGGGTGGCGCCACTGGAATAGAAGCGTCGTTGAACCTTGCAGATATGGGCTTCACAGTGCATCTTGTTGAGGGATCACCTACGCTGGGGGAGAAGATTCTCTATGCAGATCATACGACCTCGTCCGATTCTTCCATCACGACGCTTTACCCAAAGATGGTGGAGTGTGCAAGACATCCCAGGATATTGTTGCACCTCAATTCAGCCGTTGCTGCCTTCAAAGGGGGTCGCGGAGATTTCGTCTTGAGAATCGTTGAAAAGCCCAGATACGTCAGTTCCGAGAAGTGTGTGGGCTGTCAAGCGTGCTCAGACAAATGCCCAGCCAAGGTCCAGAATGAGTTGGACGCGGGCAGAAGCATGAGAAAGGCCATCTATATGCCCTTGCCAGAATCGGTACCTAGAATCGTGACTATAGACTCCAAGAACTGCCTATTCTTCACCAAGAAGATCTGCAGAGTATGTGAAAGGTTCTGCACGTCTGGCGCAATAGACTTCGACCAGAAGCCACGTGAGACAGAACTGAATGTTGCATCAATTGTCGTTGCACCAACTCTGGACATGAAAGACGCCTCAATTCTACCGAACGTGAAAGATGTTGGAATCTACCGCTGCAAGCACCCCGCTGATTGCAGACCTGAGGATTTGCAGGCGGCCATCAAACTGGGAGCGGCGGTCGCGAATGCCGTTGGCCAGGATATGGCGGGGGCCTTAGGAATTGCAGAGTTCAACAGGCTAGCCACGCTTAGCCCAAGAAGCATCACAGCTGTAGTCGATCAAGGCAAATGCAACGGGTGTGGCGCGTGCGAGAATCTTTGCGCGAGTGGAGCCCCGAAGGTCACATCGACTGGTGGGCAGAAGCTTTCCCAGATTAACCCTCTTCGCTGCGAGGGTTGCGGGACTTGCGTCGCCGGGTGCCCACGCTTTGCGATCACGTTGCAGAACTACGCCGACGATCAGGTTCTCGGTCAGGTCAATGTTGTTCTTAGTCAAGCCGTGGCGCCTGGTGAGCCGCGGATTCTGATGTTTGCATGCGAATACTGTGGCTTCCCCACCTCAGAGCGTACTGGAGCGTGGAAAACAGACTACCCTGAAAATGTCAAGGTTGTGAGCCTTCCCTGTAGCGGCAGACTGGACCCGTTCATCGTGGCTGCAGCTCTCAAGGCTGGGGCTGACGGCGTGATAATATCAGGTTGCAGACCAGGACACTGTCATTTCCTGATTGGAAACAAGGTTGCGGAGCAGAGGTACAGGATCCTCGAAGAGGCGATGGATACACTTGATGCTGGCTCGTGTAGAGTCCGTCTCCAATGGATCTCTCCCAGCGAACCTAAACCGTTCACGAGCTTCGTCAAAGAGATGTCCGAAAGACTTCGAGAACTTGGTCCTAACCCGATAAGGAATTCAGCGGCCGGGAATAGCTGATTAAAGGGAATAAGTACTCAAACGAGGTTGAACAACCATTGGATCTCCCTGAGAAAATAACCCCTGACCCCTCATTCATGGAGGAAGTCCTGAGCGAGCCGGATGGAGAGATGCTGAGATACTGCTTCAATTGCGGGACTTGCACCGCTTCATGCGTCGTCAGCAGACACACCGAGAATTACAGACCAAGAATGATCCTTCACTTAGTATCGCTGGGAGCACGGGATGCAATCCTCAAAAGCAAGGAGATCTGGCTTTGCGCAGCATGCAACACGTGCGGGGAGCGCTGCCCCCAGGGAATCAATATAGCCGAAGCGATGAATGTTCTCCGCAGGCTCGCCATAAAGCACAATCAGATCCCCTCCTCCGTGAGAGCGCTTGCTTCGAGTATAGTGAAGTTCGGCAGAATCTACGAGATAGACGACTTCATAGAGGAGGAGCGTCAAGACTTAGGTCTGCCTGTGCTTCCACCTCCCGACAAGAAATTCCTAGAATCCCTGTCAAGGAAGATTAACTCGAAATCGCCAAACCTTCTTCCCTCTGAATAGATGACGCGGCAAGAACAGATCCAAAGAACCAAGAGGTAAACAAGAATGAACCAAGCCGCCAAAAGCAATTACAAGGGCTGCCATTGTGGTAGCAGGGACAATAGATACGGCTACTTCGCAGGATGCACCATCCCCGCCAGATTGAACAGCTACGAACTCTCTTCTCGAAAAGTCCTAAACAGGCTTGGGGTAGAGCTGGTGAATCTCGAAGGGGCCTCTTGCTGCGGAATGCCTCTTGAGCGAGTTGACCACGAATCCCACATGTTCATGGTTAGCAAGGTTCTCGCTGAGGCGGAGCGGCAGGAGCTTGATATCCTGACTCTCTGTTCAGGTTGCTTCGGGAGCTTGTCACGAGGTGCCGCTTACCTCACTAGTCACCAAGAAGAATGGAAGAAGATGAACGAATCACTCGGAGAATTCAACCTCCAATACAGAGGCATAGCCCAAGTCCGGCACTTAATTCAGATCCTCTACGAAGATGTCGGTCCTGCAAGGATCAGAAGCCAGGTCAAGCGGGATCTGGGCAAGCTTAGAGTTGCAGCGCACTATGGCTGCCACCCGCTGAAGCCACACGATATAGTCAAGTTCGATGATCCAGAGGAACCGAAGAGCCTTGATGAACTCATCAGCGCTACAGGTGCGGATAGCGTTGAATACAAGGACAAACTGCAATGCTGCGGATCACCTATCTTGGCTGCCGACGAGGGCCTCGCCATGAAAATAGCGAAGACGAAGCTGGACAACATAAAAGCTGCAAATGTTGACGCTATTGTCACGATCTGTCCGTTCTGCGAACTGATGCTTGATGGAATGCAGATAGTCATCGGAGACAAGTTCAAGGAGAACTATGGTATCCCCGCGCTGTTCCTGCCTCAGCTAATAGGGCTCGCCATGGGCATTGAACCAGTAGACCTTGGCATTAACATGAACAAGGTAAGCGCGGAGAACCTGCTTAGCCGCATAGCATGAGAAGAGGAGTGAGGAGAAGATGTCAGAGCCTCCCGACATGGGCGCGAGAACTGAGGGAAACCAGAAGGCATGCCTCGTAATTGGCGGAGGAATTGCAGGCATACAGGCCTCCATCGATCTTGCTGACCAAGGCTTCAAGGTCTATCTTGTTGAGCGGGAGCCGAGCATAGGTGGACACATGGCTCAGCTTGACAAGACGTTTCCAACACTCGACTGCTCCGCGTGCATACTGACTCCAAAAATGGTTGATGCTTCGAGACACCGAAACATTGAGCTAATCACGTACGCAGAGGTCAACTCGGTGACGGGTGAAGCCGGAGACTTCGAAGTCAAGATAACAAGGAAACCTCGATTTGTCAGGTCGGACAAGTGCACTGGCTGCGGAACTTGTTCTAGGCATTGCCCGGTTGAGGTTCCAAATGAATTTGATGTGGGACTCGGCATAAGGAATGCGATATACGTACCGTTTCCTCAGGCTGTTCCATCGACCTACACGGTTGATGATGCACACTGCATCAAATGCAAGCTCTGCGAGAACATATGCCAGGCGGGCGCATTGGACTTTAGCCAGAAGCCGGTTGAGACGAAGCTGAATGTCGGAGCCGTGATAGTCTGTACTGGCTTCGACTTCTTCGATGTCAAGCAGCACTACAAGAACCTAGGTTACGGGAGATATGACAACGTTATCTCATCACTTGAATTTGAGCGGCTAATCAACGCGTCGGGTCCAACAAGCGGCTCGGTAATTAGGCTCTCTGACGGTAGAGTCCCGAAGAGAATCGCCTTCGTCAACTGCATAGGGAGCAGAGACGAGAAAAAGGGCATTGAATACTGTTCGAGGGTCTGCTGCATGTATTCAACCAAGAACGCTATCCTCGCTACCGAGCACGTGGATGGCTGCGAGCCAACTATATACTTCATAGACCTCCGAGCCTTTGGGAAGGGATTCGAAGAGTTCTACAAGTTGGCCGAGAAGACCTACGGAGTGAAGTACGTGAAGGGAAGAGTAGGTGAAATAGCCCAAGATCCTGAGACGAAGAACCTAATCATAAGAGCGGAGGACACCGCGTCCGGAAGAGTGCTCACAAACGAACATGATTTGGTGGTTCTGTCACCCGGACTGACTGCATGCAAGCAGGCAATCGACTTCACTAAGTGGGGTTTGCCGGTCGAGAGAGATCGCCACGGCTTCTACCAAAGCAGGGAGGCTGCAACGCTCCCCGTTGATACATGCGTCAAGGGGTTCTACGTATGTGGAGCCGCCGAAAGTCCAAAGGATATCCCAGACTCAGTTGCCCAAGCCAGCGCCGCGGCAATGAGGGCTTCGATTGTCTTGGCAGGCAGTCAACCCAAGAGGAGGTACTAGACTTGGCGAACTCAAAAGCTGGTTCAAGTCCATCGCACTCATTGTCAAACGAGGAGCCGAGGATAGGCGTCTACGTGTGCCACTGTGGAAGCAACATCGCAGGCACGGTTGACGTAGAGAAGGTGGCAAACTTCGCCTCGAAACTTCCGAACGTCACCATCGCGCGACACTACATGTACATGTGCAGCGACAGCGGGCAAGCACTCATAAAGGAAGACATCGAGAAACTTGGAATCAACAGAGTCGTGGTCGCCTCCTGCTCACCAAGAATGCATGAACCTACTTTCAGAAAGGTATGCGAAAGCAAGGGGCTTAACAAGTATCTGTTCGAGATGGCGAACCTGCGCGAGCACTGCTCGTGGGCGCACATGCATGAGCCTCAGAAAGCTACCGAGAAAGCAATTGAGCTCGTAAGAATGGCTGTGGCGAAGGCGCGCCTGCTGGAGCCCCTGCCACCGATGGAGGTCGAGGTCACACCGAGCGTCCTCATAGTTGGTGGTGGCGTTGCGGGACTGACTGCCGCAAGAGACGTGGCGCAGCGGGGATTCAGCGTCACCTTGGTGGAGAAGAAGCCGGTTCTCGGGGGAAACCTTGCAAAGCTTAGTGCACTCTTCCCTTCAGGCAAGAAAGCCTCTGAGACCATAGAGCCCGTAATCAAGGACGTCGTAACGAATAGAAACATCACTGTCAAGTTGAATACGCAGGTTGTGTCGTCGCAAGGTTTCATCGGCAACTTCAAGGTCACCTTGTCGGAGCAACCTGACTTCGTAAATCAGAAATGCAGCTTGTGCGGAGAATGCTCAAAGGTTTGTCCCGTTGAAGTTCCTGACGAGTATAACTTCGGTCTGGTTTCCCGGAAATCCATCCACGAGGTACAATCTCATACTCCGGAAGGAAGTAGCAGCAGATTCGTCTTGGATCCCGAGAACTGCACCAAATGTGGAAGATGCTTGGAGGTGTGCCAGCCCTCAGCTATTGACCTGGATCTTAAGCCCAAAGAATCAGAAGTCGACGTCGGTTCAATAATACTGGTCACCGGTTTTGACTCATTTGAACCCAACGGTCTGTATCTCTACGGTGTAAACCCGGATGTGGTAACTCTGGCTCAGTTCTCTAGGATCATGAGGGAGGATGGGCCAACTAAGGGTGAGCTGGTCAACCCTAGAACTGGAAGGAGGTCACAGTCAGTTGTCTTCATATCATGTGTCGGTTCGAGAGAGGAACCTGATTACGGAGAAGCAGTGGAAGGAACCGCTCCTCGGAGAACATACTGCTCAAGAGTCTGCTGTACCGCCATAGCTGAGAGCGCTAACGCGATCAGAGAGAAATATCCTAGGTCTCAGGTTTACGTCCTATATAGAGACTTCAGAACTTTCGGCAAAGGGCACGAAGAACTCTATAGGAGAAGCAGGGAGAACCTAGTAAAGTACATCCGTTACACGTCAGAAAAGCCGCCTGAAGTCAAAGGCATAGAAGGCGTTAGAGAGGACAAGCCTCTAATAGTTTCGGTTTGGGATGACTTGATCGCGAGGCAAGTCGAGATCCCAGCAGACATCGTCGTACTCGCGTCGGCGATAGTTCCCTCAAAGGGCGCGACCGAGCTCGGTCAGATCCTCGGGGTGACCCGGTCACGCGATGGCTTTTACCTCGAAGCCCACCTGAAACTGAACCCGCTGAGTTCTGTTTCGGACGGAATATTCCTTGGGGGAGTAGCACAGGGACCGAAGGATAGCTGCGACAGCGCGGCTCAGGGTAGCGGAGCCGCAGGCAAGGCCTCCGCGCTGCTTGCACAAGGACGAGTTTCGATAGAATCATCAGTCTCATCAGTCAACGAGGACAGGTGCGGCGGATGCGGAATCTGTGAGGGTGCTTGCATCTACGGCGCAATGGAAATGAAAGCGCTGGGTGAAGACAAATCCAAGCGCGTGGCGCATGTGATCGAAGCTGTGTGCAAGGGCTGCGGAACATGCGGCGCAGGATGCCCGTCAGGAGCTATAACCATGAAACACTTCACAGACCATCAAATAACAGAGATGATCAAGGCAGCCATGTAGAGGCGAAGAGGAAGGTGTGACCAAGAATTGACCAAAGAGAGCCACTCTGTTGTAGCACAAGGCAATCCTGGTTTCGAACCAAAGATCATTGCAATAACCTGCAACTTCTGCACCTACGCAGGCGCTGACCTAGCCGGAACGAGCAGAATACAGTATCCTACTAATGTCAGAATAATCCGCGTAATGTGTAGCGGCAGGGTTGACCCGACCTTCGTCCTAAAAGCGCTACAGGAAGGAGCTGATGGTGTCCTGATAGCTGGATGTCATCCAGGAGACTGCCACTTCCTTGTTGGAAACGAGAAGGCTCTAAGAAGGTACACGGTGCTTAGCAAGATGCTCAAACAAGTCGGACTAGAACCCGAGAGGGTCAGGCTTGAGTGGATATCAGCCTCAGAAGGGGAGAAGTTCGCCAAGGTTATCCGCTCCATGGTTCAGGATTTGAGGCGCGTGGGGCCGAACCCCTACAAGAACGGCCTGCAAGGTGGAGGAAAGGTGGGCTTAAGCTCGTAGTGGATCAGAGGCGAAATGAGAATTGGAGAAGAGACCTTCCACTGTAAAGAACGGTCAAACCCCTCAGAACTACGGTTTGAAGATTGACGGTCTGCTTGGAGCCTTCAGGTCGGAGCAGGTAAGATGGCTCATAAGCCGGGAAAAAGAGATCAAGAAGAACTCGGGAATTTCTGATGAAGCCTACAGGCAACTGGTAAGTGGGACAGTCAAGCGGGAGGCTGAAAGAAGCACGATCATCATGGAACTGGTGAGAAGCAACGGGGGAACAATCGGAGAGATAGCTTCTTCAACGAGAATCCCTGAGAAACAAATTCTCAGACACATGATCGCGCTCATGAAGAAGGGCTCTGTGGCAATTGTGGACGAGAAGGAAGGCCAATATGCGTTCACAGCTGTAGAACCTCCGGAGTAGTATGATCAAGAATGGAGAGGTTGCTCTAATAATGGTTCAAGCCAAAAGCGTGATATTCGTTCAACTTTCCAGCTGCTGGGGCTGCCACCAATCGCTCATAGACCTATACGAGAAACTTGTGGACATCCTGCCAGCGCTGAACATCAAGTACTGGCCGGCAGTTGTCGACTTCAAGGAAAAGGATCTCGAAGGGCTCCCCGATAGGGGTATCGACGCTGGCTTCGTAGAGGGCACAACCCGTACAGAAAATGATATTCGCCTCCTTAGATTGGCAAGAAGCAAGTCGAAGCTCCTCGTCTCATATGGAACATGCTCCACCTACGGTGGCGTCTACGCATTAGCCAACCTCTCAACCAGAGACGAACTGCTCAGAAGAAAGTATTACGAAGCGGAGTCTCTGTCCAACAAGGGCGTACCTTCAGACAACCTCCCCGAGATAACCAGCTCCATAAAGAGAAATGACGAAAACGTGAGATTCGACCTCTACCTTCCAGGTTGCCCGCCGACAAGTGACAACATAGCAGCCGCAGTCACGGCATTAATCGAGGGCAAACCAATTAAGGTCTACGAGAAAACCGTCTGCGACGAGTGCGAAAGAAACAAGGAAGAGAAAAAGAGCGTCAAGAGATACAAGAGACGCTTTGAGGGCAAAACAGATCCCGTGAAGTGTCTTCTCAACGAGGGATACTTGTGCCTAGGGCCAGGAACGCGGGCAGGATGCGGGGCTCAGTGCCCGACAAACGCCAACTTGCCATGCGACGGATGCTACGGTCCGCCCCCTGGGGTGACTGATCAGGGTGCAAAGCTACTCAGCGCAATCGCAAGCATCGCGGACATGCCACCAGAAGAACTTGACAGAGAAATCGCAGATCCCTTGGGTCAATTCTACAGATTCACCTTTGCATATGGTCTCATCAAGAAGTCAGTCAGGACCTACATTGATGAGAAAAACAAGGGGATCACGAAGAAGAAGACCGAGGAGGGATAGAACACGACCAGCACCGGCGAGAAGAAGATAGAGATCAAACCTGTCACCAGACTCGAAGGGCACGGCAACATAACGATAGTGCTTGACAAATCCGGAAAGGTGAAGGATGCCCGCTTTGACACGACAAACGCCAGATTCTTTGAGAAGTTCCTTGAAGGAAGAAGAGCTGAGGACGCACCAATAATCGCTCCGAGGATCTGTGGCATATGCCCCGAGCCACATCACCTCGCTTCGGTCAAAGCCGTTGAAGCTGCTTGGGACATAGATCCGCCCAGGCCAGCGAAGAAGCTGAGAGAGCTGCTAATCAATGGCAAGCAAATCGCGAGTCACGCCCTAAGCTTCTACGCACTCGCGGCGCCAGATTTCGTTGTTGGACCTTTCGCTGACCCCGCCGTAAGAAATGTCGTGACTGTGATAAACAAGCTTCCCGATGTGGGCAAGAAAGCTTTGGAGCTAATGCACATCGGGCAGGAGCTATGCGGAATAGTGGGAGGGAAAGCGATACACCCGATCACGGCAATACCTGGAGGCATGTCGAAACCACTCGAGGAGGACAGAAGAGACTATCTCATAAAGAGGATTAGTAGAGCACTAGATTTGTCCCAGTTCACGTTGGACCTGGCTAAGCAAATCATCTCAGACTACTGGGATGTGGTTAGTAAGATAGCTGTCGTAGAAACATACTACGTTGGGCTAACGAACAACGGAGTCCACACCATATACGACGGCAACATTAGGGTAATGGGTCCCAACGGCAAAATTGAAACCGACTCTCCTCCAAAACAATACCTAAGTTTTCTGAGCGAACAGATTGTGACCCATAGCTACGTCACGCACGTATTCTACAAGCCGGCTGGGTACCCAGCAGGAATATGGAGAGCAGGGCCACTGCCCAGAATAAACGTCGTTGACAGGATGGCGACTCCACTCGCGCAGGCTGCACTCACAGAACTCAGGGAAAAGGTTGGAAGACCCTGCCACGCAACCTTTGCCTATCACTGGGCGAGAATGATAGAGCTTGTTGCTGCAGCTGAGAGAGCGAAGGAACTCCTTGAAGACAAGGAGATAGTCGACCCCGACGTGAAGAATGAGGTCGTAAGAACCAAGGAAGGAAACGGCGTGGGGGCAGTCGAGGCTCCGAGAGGAACTCTTATACACAACTACTGGACAGACAGGGAAGGAATTATCACAAAAGCAAATTTAATTGTGGCAACGAATAACAACGCCGGGGCAATAGACAAGTCCCTGAAGGTAGCATCAAAACAGATATTCGAGGACAAGGCATATCTCACACTCAAACTTCCCAAACCAATGATACGTGACTAGCGCTGACACGTTACCGAAGCATCTCAAGGACTACCAGCAAACTAGGCATTTGCTGAGTATCGCTTGGCATGCCCGTGATCCGATGGAAAGACAATAGAAGCAGATTGGAAGACCTGAGATCACAATTTGCCAGCGGAATAGACGAACCCGCGGAAAAGGAAAGGGAGAGCTTCTCGAAAAAGGCTCAGCGATGGAGGATCTCTAGCATTCTAACCGCGTTCTCTCTCATGTTGGTGTCGTTGTTGAAGAATACATGGACTCTCTTCGGTTTCTTCGCGCGAATCTTGCCGGCGATTTCTTCTAGCTCCCTGTCGGAGTAGTTGTGTGAGTACCAAGAGCGTCGCCCGTGGATTCTCTCATAAACTGATCCGCTCGTGTTGTAGACCTCGAGCGGGAAGTCCGGGCTGTCGATGCTTACCCATGTGAGCCCAAGCTTTGTCGCCCAATCTATCCACCTTTCACTAAACCAATTGATATTCCTGACTTCCAGGGCGAATCTCTCGGCAAGCTTGGTCTTCTTTACGAATTCCTCAAGCTTTGGCGCGATGGAGGGCTTCATTGACGGCGGAATCTGAAACAAGTAGAAGTCTATATTCACATCCATAGGACTAAAGAGATCGGCGAATTTCTGCCATGAAGAGAAACCCTTGTCGCTGAATTTGAATAGGTGAGTGATAAAACGGCTTGCTTTTATCGCCCATCGCAGCTTCGCACCCTTTGTCGCCCAGGACTTCACTTGGCTTGGAAAAGGGAACCTATAGTAGCTCATGTTCAGCTCCACAGAATTCAAGCCGGAGTTCTCAATATACCAGTCGAGGTTGTTGCCACGATTCCAGGAATACATCCAGCCCGAGGTTCCCACGAATACCTTCATTGACAGGCGCCTCCCTTCCTGAACTATCTCTCCTTGGCTCGGCGCACGCTAATTAAAGTTCTCTTTGTGTGAGGATTGCTCAAAGCACAGGCCCCGTGCAGCCAAACATGTGGGAAGTCATGGTGAGGAAGAGGTGAAGAAGGAGAAGCTTAATCATCCAGCAACTCTGGCTTTGGGAGGGTCCGGAAGCACGTCGAGTACCTGCCCAGGAGAGATAGCAGGCGACCGATGCCTCACTCGGTCTTGTTCTCTGTTACCAACAATGAATCATACAGAGCTAACCACCTGTGCCAACGGCGAGGCATAGCGACCCTAAGATCCCAGCGGGGACCAGCACATAGTACTCGTAGAGGGAAAAGAACAGGGAGATTCCTAGGATTCCCCCGATGACGTACAGTATTCCGATGAAAAACCAAAGAGGGCGCCGGGAGCGACGCCTGCGCTGCGCGATGAAGAATCCGCCAATCGACAACATAACGACTCCCAAGATTGTATCGTCGAGAACGCTAAGAAATATGCCGGCGATTGTCGGCAAATAGAAGTATTGAGAGAAATAGACATAGGTGTAGCCTGGAGCATACTGGATTCCGAGGGGCGCCAGACCATAGTCTATCATGCCCAAGATCGCAGCGGCTATGCCAAAAAGGGACCCGATTACTGCTGCAGAATCAAAAGTGAAATCGCGGTAATTGTCTATTGTGGCGACCACAGTCAGAGAGGATGCGACCAGGAGGATTGCGTAATTGATGACTCCGTACCGGGCGAAGTCCATGAAGCCCAATGTGACATAGCTCGCGGCGATCGAGACAATCGCGAAGCATGAAAGCAGTAGCTGACCGATTATGCCGATGCCAATCTCAATATCAAACATTCCCGATGTTGCCCCTCTGCTATTTTGGAACCGATCCTAAGAGTCGACCTGCAGACCCCTGTCTGCAAACTTCGCCAATCTCGTTGTAGATGAAAACACCCACGTTATATAAATCTGACGCTCCTTGCCACGTCGATCTGAGTACGTTTTGTGCGTTGACCTTTCTAGGAGGCGATGTCTTATCCAGGTTCTTCGCAAAAGTTTAAGAGTCTGTTGAACCTCGGGGATAGCATCTCGCCCTGGGCTATACGAACTCTTCTTCTAGCTATTCAACGGATATGAGTCGGGCTCACAGAATAGAAAGCATCACAACAAGAAGACGATGACGCCAGTTCCATATTTCCATGCAAACAATGAAACCAAAGGAGCTTGTCGTGACCTGTGCGGAGACCACCTGCAATTCAGACACTATCACAGATCGCGACGGGGGCCTCGATTATCTTCATTCCGAACCTCTCAGAAGACCTAGGCGCAGACAATACAATTGTTGGGGTCATCGGTGCTATTTATGCTCTAGCCCTTTTCGTCTCGTCTTATATCTTTGGAAGAGAGTCAGACGTTCACGATCGGAGGATATTCATCAAAATAGGTCTTGGGCTCTCGATCATCACATTTCTGTTGCAGGCGCTTTCAGATCCCATCTTTTTTGCTCCGCTTCTGATCCATCCGTGGTTGCTTGCGCTTATACGTTTCTTGACAGGCTTCACGGCAGGAATGGTGCCCGCAGCCTTGACGGCGTACGTTTACGACTCAAAGGGTCAAATGGGGAGATTCTCTGCGTACGGATCACTAGGATCCGGGCTGGGATCGCTGCTGGCCGGTTTCATAGCAATATACTGGGGCATCTTTGTTCTCAGTTCACTCTGCTTTGCGGTCGCCTTCGCGATTTCACTCACTTTGCCAGGATCTAGTAATGTATCCTTGAAGGTCTCGTTCTTCCCGACCGCTCTCATGAAAAGAAACTGGTATGTATACGCATCATTCTTCCTAAGGAATTTCGGGGCCAATGCCATATGGGCTGTGTATCCTCTTTTCATAGCCCAACTGGGGGGTGACAAGTTCTGGACGGGGATAATTCTCACCACAAACTGGCTGGCCCAGTTCGTAATCATGTCCGTTCTCGACCGGTTTAACAGCAGAAAGTTGCTCGGTGCCGGTCTACTACTATCTGCAGCTGCTTTCGTTGCATTCACCTTCGCCCAGAACTTCTATCAGTTGATTCCCATGCAACTGCTACTTGCCTCTGCATGGTCAACTCTCTACGTCGGTGCGCTGGTCTTCCTAATCGAGCACAATGTCGAAAAAGCCACGTGTTCGGGTATACTCAACTCAACGTCAAATCTCTCCGTCGTGTTCGGAAGCTTGCTGGGAGGAATCGTCTCACAGTTCTTTGGTTATGTCACAACCATGTACACAGCGGCTGCCGTAACTCTCATAGGATACGTGCTCTTCAGAATCGGAGTCAGAAGTACCATTAGAGAAAGTCCTTCCGAAGGTGCTCGGAAACGCTAACTTGTAGCGGAAACCTTTGTGCTTTGAATGCATCACTCTAGCTATTTGGCCCTGTTCGGTAGGTCGGCTTGGAGTGCAATTTGCAGTGCAAGTCAACCTTTGAAGAAGTAATCATGAAAACCGTTGATGGTCATCAGATTTACAGGCATCCATGAAACCAAGGCTAGTGGATTCTGGACAACTTGACTTTCTGCTCCATCTCGGCCTGAGTCTTGACTGGGACTACGTCCCTGACTTTCTCCAGAGTAATAGCTTCGCTCGGGCAGTTCGAGGCACAAACGCCGCAACCTATGCAGAGATCCTCCCTGAGCACTATCTTGTTGTCCGACAGGTCATCTGCATGTGGCCAATGGTGGTACCTTGCCTCCATCGGGCAGATTTTCACGCATTCCTCGCACTTGGTGCAGAGGTCATCGTTGGTCCTTGGAAGAAAGTTAGCTTTTGTTATGGCGCCGTAATTTCTCTGTTCCTTCACTGATTTGAGGAAGCCGCAGCAGCATGGGCAGCAGTTGCAGATGAAGGTTGACGTCTCTTGTGCATTCATGGTCTCATGGACCAATCCCGCCTTTTCAGCTTTCTTCATGATCTCGAGCAGTTCATCCCGCTCCACTTTTCGACCAACTCCCTGCGATAGAACGTGCATCGCCAGTACCCCCGTAGTGACGCAGAAGTTCTCATCGGTTCTCTTGCATGGTTCTCCAGCGTGCTTTGCAGCGTTACGGCAACTGCATGGGACTACGGCGAACAAGGTGGCTTTCGCGAGATATTGCTTCATGACCTCGTACGGGAGAACTTGGTGCTCCACGGCGACCGACTTGTTGAGATCAACTATCTTCTCAGTAGGATCCGCGGCGGGTATAACGCGGTATATCGGATATTGACCTGCGCTTAACTCAAACGGATGCCCAGAGTGGAACAGTTCCTTAAATGCCTTTGCCGCCTTCTGCATTCTTTCTGGACTATCCCTATTGTGGGTGAAGTACACCTCGAAGAGTCCAGGTATGAAAGGCAGCAACGCGTAGCTGCTTCCTATCTTGATCATCTTGCCTTTGTAGACCATATCGTTCAGCATCTTCGTCAGCTTTTCTTTGGGCACGCGCGTCAATTCAGATATTCTCTCTGCTGGTAGGGGTTGGCTAGGCTTTTCGAAGACAGTCACAAGCTTCACTTCTTCCTGATCGAAGATGCCACCTAGCATCTCGAATGTTGCTTTGAATTTTGGCAACTTGACTGCGGTTCCTCTGTTCATTATCTGGCGCAATCTCTCATAATCATCTTCATTTCCCATGGAAGATTCTCCCCAAGAATTCTTTCAGTGGACTGCTATCACTGGATTACTCTTGCAATATAAGGATACTAGATTATGGACCGGCAACTTGCTTCCCTTGTCTTATACTGGGCTACCATGGGATCTCTTCCAGACACAGCCAGTAACAGGTTTAGGCTTCGTTAATGATATTAGGTGGGAACTCCTAGGGTTAGCAGAGCCTTAATTACTTGGGAGAGAAGAATGGTCGCTGGATTAGAACCAGAAGAAGCCTTGCATTGCAAGGACTGTCCAAGATGGTACGGTGCAGAGGATGATGAAATTGGACCATGCTCTATAAAGCACGCTAGAGGAGACAAGAAGTACCTGACGCATGGGCATCATGAATGTGATGAACCAGAGCAGATGAAGTGGTTCGAGGAACAGAAGCGCAAGCACAAGAAGAAGGTTTCCTGAGCAGCGACTTCAACAACCCCCGTCCTGGTGCGAGGCGGAAACTGCTCGCTTTCAAACTGTTCCGAAGATCATTGGAAGTAAACTCATGAGCCAATCAAGTCTTTGAAGCTGAGAATTGGAGTTGCCATAACTTTGGAGTTCTCTATTAGGACATTCACGCTCGAAGATGTTGACTTCGCTGTGCGCGTATCGAGCAAGGAGAAGTGGGGGTACTCCAAGGAAGACTTTACGCTAATGTTTCTAATGGGGGTTGGAGATCACTATGTCGCGCAAGAGCAAGAGAGCGGAAGACGCGTTGGAATGCTATCAACCTATGTCTATGGAGGCAAACTCGCGTGGATCGGGAACGTAGTAGTCTCACAAGAGTCTAGGCATATGGGAGTCGCAACGATGCTCCTCAAACACGCATTAAGATCCTTGAGGAAGGGAGGAGTCAAGACCGTAAGACTCTACAGCTACATGAATGCAGAATCACTATATGAGAAGCTGGGATTCGCCCGCGAAGGGATTGTGGGTGTATTCTCAAAGGCTTCTAAGAGGAGGAAGATTGAAGCAGAGGAAGCCCTGCCACCGAGCCATGGTGATCTTCTGTCTCCAAATCAAATCGACCTACAACATCTTTACGAATACGACACCAATTGCTTCGGCTCAGATCGCCAGAAAGTGCTCGCCGCCATGATCCGCACCGAGGGTATGGTATGCCTTGCAAAAGCTAGCGACAGAAATAGAAAGAGGATCATAGGTTACATCATGGCGTCTGCGGGAAAGAGAGAGAGCGAAGTAGGCCCCTTTGTCTGCGACCCAGAACGAAGAGACGCACTTGAAGAGCTCCTTAAAGCGGTCATAGACAGATTCGGGGAAAAACGGGTCACAGTGGCCGAACCTCTCGAAAACACAACAGGCACAGAGATCATGGAGAAACTCAGCTTTACCAAAACGATGGAGGTAGTAAAGATGCGAAAGGGAAGAGACTTGTACAATGGAAGGCCAGAATGGATATTTGCTGTCGGAGGATTAGAGAAGGGATAGAGCGACAACCATTCTCAGTCCTATTGACGAAATCATGGTGATCCGACCAGCGAGAACCCTAGTGGGGAGTGTTCCTTGTGGACATCGTGGCACTTGGAGAATGCATGATCGAGTTTTTCTGCAATGGATCAATTTCCGAGGCCAGGACTTTCGAAGCCTCGGCCGCGGGAGACACCTTAAACACGATAGTCGCAGCCTCACGCCTCGGGAGCAGGTGCGGATTCATCACTAAAGTTGGAGGAGACGCGTTCGGAGATTTCCTGATCAATAGATGGAAATCAGAGAACATCGACACCTCTCATGCCGCTGTACGAACAGACGGGTTCAACGGAATATACTTCATATCCCTCCAGCCCAACGGACAGAGAGAATTCATATACTATAGGAAGGGAAGCGCTGCGTCCACCATCACGCCGCAGGACTTGGATCCTGCGTACATAGGATCGGCCAAGATTCTGCACACCAGCGGCATCTCCCAAGCAATATCCGAGACGTCCCTCGCGACAGTCGAGGAAGCGATCCACATCGCTAGGAAACGCAACGTGAAGGTTTCATTCGATCCAAACTACCGACCTAAACTCTGGAGTAAGGAGAACGCCTTGAAGGCCTACGAAGCAATCCTTCCCCAAGTCGACATCGCGTTCCCAGATGAGACGTATGGCGCGCTCATCAATGAAGCGAAGCCGAGGGAGATACTCAAGTACTTCGCCAAATTCGAGATACCGATAATTGCTCTAAAGCTGGGAGAGAAAGGCACGTTCGTGCAGGGACTAGAAAAGGAAGCGAAGAGCTGCGGGGTGTTGAACGTCGGCGTGAAGGATACAACCGGGGCGGGAGATGCATTCAACGGCGGATTTCTTCACGCTGTCTGTGAGGGTCTTTCCTTGGAGGATGCAGCCATTCTCGGCACAATAACGGCTGGGCTCAAGGTTACGGGTAGAGGAGCCGTTGGATCTCTTCCACACAGAGGAGACGTATATCGACTTCTAAAAGCGGTGAAGTCTGGGAAGAAGCGCTTAGTTTAGCGCTAATACTGGAGATAGATGTTTCAAATCCAATAATGCTAAAGTTTAGAAGCGATTGCATCAGATGTAAACCCTTATAAGCCCAAATTATTAATACTACTAGAAAGATATGATAACTAGGTGAATAAGAAGTGAGCTACAATATCCCGCAAGTGAATATAAGTCCGAACGGTGAGCTAATCCCAAACCCAGGCGAAAACTTGGTATCAACATACAGAGACGTTCACTACGACAAATGGGAAGGGGAAATCTACATAACTGACCTACGACTCGTCTGGATCGGGCTACAGCACAAAGGCGGTCTGCTCGGAAAACTTGCCAAGGCGGCGGTCGTCGCAGGAGTAGCAGTCGCAGCCGGCTATGCCGCGAGCAAGGTTTCAGCGAGAGTAGGCATTCCCTCAAGAATAGGTGGCTTGGGCGGCGGTGCGCTCGCAGGGTTGACGGTAGCGTCCTTGATGAGCAAGCACCCGGACGGCTCGCCAACGACAATATCCGTTCCCTACGAGGTTGTGTCCAGCATCCAGATCGGAAAGAACAAAAACGAGCTAATACTGGCTACTGAGGTGGGTGGATTTACATTCCGGTTTGAGAAGGGTGGCGCAGACACGGTTGCGACGGTAGTTAAGGCTCAGCACCTCAATGCGACTAAAAGGGTCCAAGCACAAGCACAAGCCCCGGCAGCACCATCTTATCAGCAACCTCCTCCCTATCAGCAACCTGCACCGGCATATGCGCAACCGGCGCCTCAACGTGGCCAAGCTTTCTACTGTCCTCACTGTGGGACACCCCTCGAACCCGGCGCAAGGTTCTGCCATAACTGTGGTGCAAGAATCGACTGAGATCGGCACCTTTGATGTAGGGCTGCTTTCATTCCAGCCCTCAACTTTTTGATTTCAGCCTATGCCTTCTGCCCCTTCGGGAATCCTCTACGGTTCCGCTTGTCACTTGTGCCGACGCACTTCCTCTTGCAGTTTCCAGAACCTCTTTCTCAGACGTTTCTTGTGATCGATTAGGGACTTGACTTCATATTGCGTGCTAAATGGAGCTCCGCTCTGCCGGTTCTTCTCCCTTGGTTCCACGGGTTTCTCATCTAAGTCATCGTTTTCCGATGTCGTCTCCAAGTTCCCATCCGAATTGAATTCTCCTCCCTCATCAGCACCGTGGTCAACTTGACGAACCTCTTTCTTCAGTTCCCTTATCTTGACGGACAGTTCGCTCCTGACGCCCTTGAGTTTCCGGTATACTCTCCTCAGTTCCTTTTCCTTGTCTTTGCTGCTATCGACTGGAGACGGGTTGCCTACTTCACGCGTCAAGCGGATCGACCTCGTGGTTGCGCATAATTCCCATGTTTCTACTAGACCCCGAAGAAGAAATAGATTACCCTTCCGTGGACACCGCATGTGACTGGCGTTCTAACCTAGCTCCGCTATTTCCTCTGGTTGGCTGGCTCAAAGCATATTGATGAAAGGCACTCATCTTCGGTGCTTTCAACCAATCTGAGGGTCACTTTCATTCCCGTCATCCTACCTAGGGCTACTTCGAAGTAGCCTCTCGTGACTCTGCATAGCACTCCACCAATCTTGAGCCCACGCTTCTTGGCAACCTTTGCATAGATTAGCATTAGCAGTCTTTCGTTTCAAAAGATATCTGCTACTCCTGAGTGGATTCTTCCGCGCTATCGACAAGTCGCTCACAGCAGAATCCATTCATGAAGCAGCGCCCTCTGCAGGGCGGAAAACCAGGGGAAAGCCTATCCAAGGTGCACTCGGAGTATAGCGCCTCATCATAGAATGGGCATTCCCCGGAGGCGGAGGTGTATTCCGAAAGGAGGGCTTCAACGCGGTCTTCAGAATGAAGGGGATTGAGAAGGTGGGAGTATTTCACTTCTTCTAGCATACGGGATGCCCCTCCAGCCTCTAGGGAAACCGCTGATGCATGCAATAGTCACTCGCCTTCTAAGAACTGGGAGGGGGACCCCTCTAAAAGTGAATCAATCGGCGCTTTATCCGCGCTCAGTAGAAGCGGGCAACGTCATATGCCTTCATGATCCATGAAAGAACGCTAAAAAAAGGGAAACAGTGAAAGAAGGAAGGTAGTCCTGTCTCAGGACGCCTGTTGCCGCTAACTCTGACCCATCGCATCGGACAGCTTAGCTCTCCAAGATGCCAGCTTTTCCATTATCACTTCTTTTTCTCTTCGATCCAGTGTTCTCTGAGGATAGCGAGCAAGTTCCCTGGCAGTGGAGGCTAAATCATAGATCGCTCCGAATTTGCGCGTCATTCCCATCACCCTGTCTCGGACGTCCAGAATCGCCTTGGCCAATGCGCCTGCAGTCGAGTTAAGCGACTCCTCTATGGGATTGAAGACCTGCTCCGCAGACGAAGAGTAGATATGCGTGGCAGGCGGGGGTGGCGACCTGACGGGCGGAGGAGCGGGTGGAGGAGTTGGCGCTGCAACGGTGGAACGAGTTTCCTGTTCCATCGCAGGCGGGCGTTGTGGTATTGGTGGTCCTCCTTTGGGCATTGAGGGCGCCTCTCTTGGTGCGCCAGATGGAGCTTCCCTCGGTTGAGCGGTGGAGACGACCTGCGCTCCTTGCAGTGTCTGCCTCGACCTCGACTCAACGTCTCTTATGCTCTCTATGGCGCTATCACTAGCTTCTCTTATGGAGGTCTTGAGCTCTTCGGATAGTCTTCTTGAAAGTTCTTCTAAAGATCTCATGGCTTCGAGCGCCTTCTGGCCTTCGGCACCCATTGCAGCAAAGTCCCCCGTGGCTGCTGCGGCGGGTGCGCGGCCTCCCGATCCTCGCTCTACTGCCTGCGCCGCTGATTCATTGATAAGTTTCACCGTCTCCAATGCTTTGTAGCTCTCGTTTTTGACTTCACTAACCTGTTTGCTCAAGTCATCAAGCTCGGGCATCTTGAGAGAACCCACTCCCTGAGTGGCTTGATTCGAGGCATCTTCAAGTTTCTTCATGCTTTCCAGCGCGCGCTGACTCGTTTCCCTGAACGTTGTCAAGTGGTCTGCGGCTTCCTCCATCTTTATCACGGTATTCGTAAGAGGAACCACGATATTGTCGACTTGGGCGAAGAGCTTGTTAAGCCGAAGCCCGACATCCTCACCTAGCGCCTTGAGGAAAGTTATTATTTCATCAACTTCTTTCATCAATTCATTAACCTTAACGCCTATCTTTTTCTCAATTTCAGTCTCCACATTTTCCTCCAACTCTGGAAGGCACCTCCGCTGTTCCCATCGCATCAAGAAGGGAAGTACTGTACTCCCCCCGGTAGTGGGCGAGAGAGAGGATACACCCTTAGCCGCTGCAATGGATTATATCGCTAAAGATCCTAATATATCCTGCACCGAAATCTGTTTTCAGATGCTTTCGACGTAACTAGTTTCCTGCGAAGATATAACATCTTTGCCGTTCTCAGCCCAGGGCGGAAGGGCTGAGCAAGACCTCAGAGAGCATCAGAGTCCCGCGTCCATGGTTCGCTTCAAGAGCCTCATGACATCGAGCGAACTCGCCTTCTCGTAGAACTCTTTCATGCGTGCGATGCAGAACTCCACCCCGTGTGACCTATTGCCGAAGGTCACTTGCTGAACCATGGAGTCAATCCAGTCGAGCAGACTCCTGTCTATTGACAAAGTTGTCGCGACTTTTCCGCCTGTCGGTCTACCACTTGATTTCTCACCCAGAGTCACAGTGACCTCTGGAACTCTAGGAAGCTTAGGTCTTCTCCCCATGTCTCTTCACCTTCAGCGAATTCGAATCAACAGTCGCAATAGATGAAAGAAAATGGTCGGGACGTCAGTTACTCTGCTGAAGTTGATCAGGGAACGAGTATAAAACTCTTGGCATGCAAACCAAAATATCAGTTCATGGCCCTCACAATTCCACCACAGGAAAGTCCGTGCCCTTTATGGCAGGACGGGTGGCAAGCTCAGATAGAGAAACAAGCACCTACCCAGGCGAAGGGTGCGACGCGCGATGAATTGTCGCCTGTGGAGATCATGGTCCTCACCCTAGCGCCCCTAGCGCAACCAAACATTATCCCGTGGGCTGAGGCAAGCTCGGCCCATGAATAAGAAGGCCAAAACCCTTCAGGGGGTTGGTAGCCAGCGTTTCCAAGAGACGAGATGACTTGAAATCATCTGGTTCGAAGAACGGATTTCAAGCAGACAAATATCTTAAATAGGAAGTAACGGATAAATAGGACTCGACTTCTTGAATCTCGGAAATGTTTGGGGACTTCAGCTGAACTGAGAGATTTGGGAAGAGAACTGTAACCTTAGAAGAGGAGAGAAACTTGGACAGATCAAACAAAGCTCTCTTAGCGTCAACGCTATTGGTCGTAGTAATGCTATCATCCTCAATGGCAGGCATCACCAACACCTCTGCTGTCGTCGGGGGCTGGAACAACCAGAATCTGCCAAGCGGCAACATGAGGCAGACACAATTGAACGTGAAGATCGTCTTCGTCGGGATCAAACAGCAATACGTGAACATCTCAGACGGATACTTCCAATGGAACCTTCCACCCTACCACATCCAGAGGGAAACAGATTACGGGACCAACTGGGGAGTAAATTACACTTTCAGCTACAGCTATGCATTCAACCAGAGTTTCGACACCTTGTTCTTTCTCTATCTGAGTACAATAGCGAAAATCGACCTTGTGAGACCCAATCCGTACACAGGTCTTGTGAACAACCGTTTCTATAACGCCAACGCTGTCGAAGACTATCTCTACGGGCATCCAGAAGGGTACGGCGGGATTCCTTCGACGGGGTACGTGCTATTCTTGATGAATATTACCCGGCTCTTCGACTCCGACGGTCCTATCAACCAGCCACACTACTATAACTTGACCTACTCCGATGTCGATTCCAGTGTGAAGGTCACTGATGGCTGGTATGGGCGATGGATGACAAGCTGGGGAGGACACTACAGGCTTTACTTTGTTGACGTATCTGCAGGAGCAAGCCCAGGCAAGCTGCTACCTAACTTGGCTTCGAGTTGGTTGAATCGCTATCACCCGCCCATCTGGAGCCTCAAGATGAACTTGGCCACAAAGAATGGGATAAACTTCCTTAACCAGTATCTGGCCAGCTTCGTCTTCGGAGCGGCATATGGCCTGTTCTCAAGCGACTTTCTTTACCCTCCAAGAATAGCGCCAAGTATGCACTACAACATAACCATACTGATCTTCGACAACTGCACAAGTTACCAGACACTTCCAATCGAGAACCCCTATCCACCACCTCTATATCTTCCACCTTATGATGGTGACTTCGCCGTGACTCAGTCAGTGATCCTAAGCGCCTTCCAAGCATTGGTACCTTACGCAACTTGGACCGTGAACGTTTCATATGTTCACTTGCTCGGACCCGGTGATCCATCGCCTTACGGCACCCTATGGTCGGTGATAAGGAATGCCGAAAGGACGCAAAGCGCCTTTGGCAGCCCAGTTAAGTACGTCGACCGAGACCAGCTCTACAACTATCTTCAGACGCACCTCAGCGAATTCATCAAACCAACGGCTGGGCAGCTCCTGATACCCGTGTTTGCGTTCGCATTCAAGGACAGCTACAACCTCGGATACCAGTATGAGGGATACGAGTACGACAACTACTGGGGCTTCGGATATCCTGACGTTGTTCTCGTAAGCCACTCACTGACGGATCTGATAGGTGGCGGAGGAAGGATCCCATACGGCTTCACGCAAACCATAATACACGAGACGGGCCATGCCCTAGGGTTGGCTCATCCGTTCTGGTGGGATTGGGATGAAGACTTTGTGGCATCAGTCATGGCTTACTATCCATACGAGTACCAGTTTAGCCAGTTCGACAAGGATACGATACAGAGGGGCTTCGCAGACTACTACATAATCAGAGCAGAGTCGATGATGCAAAACGCAAGTCAACTCAAGGAATACAAGCCAATGAACTCGACGCTACTCAAACTATATAATGAGGCATACGGGAACTTGACTACGGCACTCTCATTCTATAGCAGCATGGATTACCACAATGCAATGTCCAGAGGAAAGACGTCACTTGACTTGTTCGCACTCTTCATAGTGGGGGCAGGACAACAGGCGCAGAAAGTGTCAGCTCCGCAGGATTCCACAATGATAATCATCATAGCTGCCGCAGGAGGCCTCATAGCTGGGATAGCTATCGGACTCTTCCTCAAGACGAAGCGAAAATGAAAGCGGAAACGCAAGAGAAAACATAGCTGACGGTGACCGACTGTAAATTGTGGACCAAAATTCCACATCCCTTTTTCTTATTGCAAGACGAATCTTAGGCTTTCGTCACTAGGATCGCTTCACCGAGAAGATCACAACACTTTTATGCCAGCATGCCAGAACGAGATGTATTCATAGAAAGAGTTGAGGGCTTTGGAGAAGCAGCAGGCAGGCCTTTCAAATTCTGAGGCCGCAAAAAGGCTCGAAAAGTTTGGCCCAAACCGGATCCAGAGGCCACTCAAACTAAGCTTCATGGGCATAGCGGCTGAAGAAGTAACTGAGCCCATGATACTGCTTCTGCTAGCAGTGGCAGTCGTCTACACTATATATGACCTGTCGGATGCTCTAATAATCTATGCAATCATCATCGTTCTTGTTCTCGTGGAGATCGTCAACGAATATCGCGCGAAGAAGACAATTCAGTCTCTCATGCGCATAACTTCTCCCAAGGCAAGAACGCTCCGCCAAGGCAAAATAGTGTACGTTGCAACGGAAGAGGTTGTACCAGGCGACATTCTGATTTTGACTGCCGGCACACGAGTCGCCGCTGATAGCAAAGTCGTTCTATCTCTCAGCCTTGAACTCAACGAGTCACTCCTGACAGGCGAGTCATACTCTCGAGAGAAGAGAGCGGGAGATGAGATCTACGCTGGGACCACAGTTTCTTCAGGCGAAGGCAAAGGGGAGGTGTTTGCTACTGGCGGCAATACTCGGATGGGTAAGATCGCATCCCTAGCGCAGGCTGTTAAACCACCGAGGACGCCCCTACAGGTAGCGATGCATAGCCTGGTCAAACCCCTAGCTTTCCTTGCCATATTCTTCAGTACCTTTATCCCCTTTCTCGGGATCCTGCGTGGTCAAGATCCTCTAGCAATGGTACTGACTGGGCTTGCTCTTGCTTTTGCAGCCATCCCTGAAGAACTCCCAATAATCATCACGATAATCCTTGCCTTAGGATCATACCGTCTATCCCAGAAGCATTTCTTGGTTAAGAAGCTCAGAGCGGCTGAGGTCTTGGGAGATGCCACTGTAATCCTCACAGACAAGACGGGAACTATCACTGAGAACAGACTGCATATCGCCACCGTCTTTCCCAAGAACGAGGAGCGTAGAATAATAGATGCAGCGATAGGGGCGCTCGATGAACTCTCTATGTCTCCCATCGATGATGCGGTATTATCCAAAGCAAAGGAGATGAAGATAAAGCCAAGCTTGGGTGCAATAATCCGGGAAAGGATCTTTGATGGGAACAGGAAGACGAAGACAATCTTGCGTGAATCAAAAAGGGGTCTCGAGATATACATGACGGGTGCGCCCGAAGAAGTTCTGAAGCTCTCAAGGGGCGGAGCAAGTAGGTTTGAGGAGGAGCTCGAAAAGCAAGCTGGTGAGGGCAGAAGGGTCATAGCCATAGCCCACAGATCCATCATGGCACCTGAAAGGGATTTGCCATTCACTGAATTGGAGAAGGACTTGGATCTTGATGGACTGGTCTCATTCGAAGATCCGCCGCGCAAAGGAGTGAAGGAGACGGTTGAGATTGCGAGGCAAGCTGGCATACGAACAATCGTCGTAACTGGGGACCATCCTCTCACCGCAACCTCTATTGCGAGAGAGGTCGGTATCCCATCAGAAAAGGTTCTAACCGGTGCCGAAATTGACGGTATGTCTGACGCGGCGCTGCGGAAAGCTGTCGAGAAGGTTTCAGTCTTCGCTAGAACAACCCCTGAGCACAAATTCCGCCTCGTCAATGCACTACACAAGAACAAGGAGGTCGTCGCGGTTACTGGAGACGGCGTGAACGATGCGATAGCCCTCAAGGGAGCAGACATCGGAATCGCGATGGGGGTAAAAGGAACGGATGCTGCAAAGGAAGCTGCTGACGCAGTGCTCGCAGACGACAATTTCGTAACGATCGGTCAGGGTATTTTTGAGGGACGCAAGTTCTTCGACAATCTGAGAAAGGGCGTCAAGTACTACCTATCCGTGAAAGTAGCTCTGATTCTACTCTTCCTATTCCCAGTCATACTCAACGTCCCGTTTCCTTTTGCACCGATTCAGATAGTTCTGCTTGAACTATTCATGGATCTGGCAGCTTCAGCCGGATTCGTGTCAGAGCCTGCAGAGAAGCTAATCTATACCCGCCCTCCAAGGGATCCAAAAGAGAAATTCATTAACGCGAGAATGCTAAGAGGAATCGCGGTCAGTGGCCTCAGCCTATTCGCTGCAGTGGCAATATGCTACTTCTACGCAAGGCTGTGGTTGCACTTGCCAGACGTTGAGGTGCAGACGTTTGCCTTTACAGCTTGGATCATAGGTCATATCCTGCTGGCACTTGTTTCGCGGTCAGAGAAGGAGCCGATAGTGAAGCTAGGCATATTCTCTAATAAGGCAATGATTGTGTGGGCAGTCGCCGCCTTGTTCTTTCTGCTCTTGGTGGTTGGTGTGCCGCCAGTTAGTGTGTACTTCAGACTCTCTGCCATCACCATAACTCAGGCAGCGCTGATATTCGGAATATGCTTCGTATGCACATTCTGGCAGGAACTTGGGAAACTCTGACCACAGCAAGGAATTGCGGATCTGGCGTAGGTACAGAATCTGTTCGCTGATTCTCGCTTGGGTGAAAGTGACTCAGAGGAAGGGGAAGAAAAGGTACCACAGGAGAAATGCCGATAACAGCGGAATAGTGACATTGTCCATCCATGAAACACACAGAAGTTCCGTGGCAGCAACAGCCGATGAGACTGCCGCTCCAATCAGGAGCAGAGAGACAAGTGGTACTCGTAGAGGATATAGAAGGAAAGCAAACATGATTGCCACGAACGTCATCAGCACAACAGCAAGTGATCCCTCAGCACTCTTGGTCTTGCCACGCCAGACATGGAACTTGTGCTTGCCGAAAGGGCGACCTACGACTTCACCTGCACCATCCCCCCAAGAGACAGCCAAGATAGAAGCGACGAATATCGCAGGGTAGCCCATGAACAGTATGAAGACTAGGGCGTACGAAGCTAGGGCAAAAACCGCGGCAAGAAAGGTCTGCAGGCGGCTTCCGTCTTCTCTCGTGCCAGAGGACAGAGCAGCTTTGGCAAGGTTTACCCCGAAGATGGATGCACCCAGAATGCCGGCAGCGAAAATCCCTATGGTGATTGCGGGTCCAGTCAAACTACTGTAGAAGGGGAGTGCCAAGGCAACTAGCGAACTCATGACGATGTGCGTAAACTTGCGCGGAATCCACTTCTTGTAGCCTCTACTCGCTAGTAGCCACGAGATCGCCAGTGAAAGGAATCCGACGCCGACGACAACAACAACCAGAAGAATGTCTAGGGTCGTCAGGTCTGAGAAGAGTAGACTCACCATTACCATCGTCGCCCACAATTGCCCAAGCTAGAACTTGCAGGGCACTTCATTCTGCTTGCATGCCTCTCCCTGTGAAATATCCAGATACGCATATTTCCGCTTTTCTACTGACCCCACGGCTTCCCCCACCACTGTAAAGAGGCTCGCAGCCTGCGCTCCTCACTATATTCGTGAAGGAGAAACAGCATGTGACGCGTTGTGGACATAGTTGGTGTTCTTTCGATCAGGGACGAGGGAGCCAAAAGAGAGGATTAAAGAACCATGGAATAATTTTTGAGGCGATTACTGCTCCGCGGGCATTCACTCACTCGATCATCTAAGTCTGTCTTTTCAAGGAGGAGAAATCGGGGAACTGCAAGAATTATCGAAGGATTCCCAGCCTCTCGCTACCAGAGTCAAGCCATTCGAGAATCGCGTTACCGGTCTAGACCCCTCGGAAAGAAGGTGATCTACCTCAAGATCAAGAAGAGTAAGGATCTGATGAGAGTGTATATACGGTCAAATGATTTCCTTGGGAGGGTTTTCGGAGAGCTTTTCGGTAGCCACCGTCCTAGTAGCCGGGTGCCTCACACAGCGCTGGCAATGAATAACCTGGCATATGGGACTTTCAGCCATGCTTGGAAAGCGTTTGAGAAGGCTGAAACATTTCTTGAGCAAGCTATCCAAAGCATTTGCTTAGTTAACCAAGACTCAAGTCGAGAATCTCTCTCTGGTCGAGAAATGCGCGCTAATACAGCGAGCTAGCGAATGAGCCTCGGCGAGGTCTTTTGGGTACAGAATTTTGCGATCTTTGTGCTGCGGTGCTGGGCTTTCATGCAAAAAGAGGGAAACCTATTTGAAAGGAAGTTGCGGATAGTTAAATGATGCTAATGAATTGATTGCGAACTTCACATGAATAGGGTAAGGACGCTGATTCTATCAATGGAGAATCTCAAGTACTCCTTCAAAGTCGTGGTGGCTGGTGACCCAGAAGTAGGCAAAACTTCTATGGTACGCGTCTTCGCCACCGGTAAGTTCGAGAAGAACTACATTCCAACCCTTGGCGTCAACATTCTCTCCAAGAACCTCAATTTCAAGAATGTCGAGGTTGCGATGGCGATCTGGGATCTGGCGGGCCAAGGCTTCATGGACGAGGTTAGAGGTCAGTACTACAGTGGAGCAAGAGCAGCGATACTTGTCTATGACATCACTAGAGCAGACACTTTCGCTCGAATTGTTGCTTGGAATGAGGAATGTAAGAAGTTCTCGCAAGGTATCCTAACCAAGATCATAGTCGGGAACAAATTGGATTTAGATTCTGAGAGGGAAGTGGCAACTGGGGACGGAATAAGACTTGCAGAGGAAATAGGTGCTGGATTCGTCGAGACGTCCGCCAAGACTGGAGCCAACATTGAAGTCATGTTCACCGAGTGCGCAAAAAGCCTGCTGAAGAGCCAACTCATGTACCTTGAGAACAGAGTGTCTTTCCTGACCGCGAGAGATGGCATGTCACAGCCAGCCGCAATTGTGAAGAATGAATCGGGGAGGTAGCCCAAGATGCAGGATATTGAGAAATTGAAGCAAGCCAAGAAGAAGGCAGAAGACACGCTGAAAGTTATCGAAGCCAAGAAGCTTAATGGAGAAATAAATCCAGCCGAATACGACGCTTGGAAAAGGGAATTCACGGGTCACGTCAAGAAACTGTCGGGGATGCTGGAGCAGATGGGGATCAAAGATGAAGACCTGGGACAGGAGAGGCCCATCGATACGCGTTTCCAGATGTACCTAAAACCAGAAGTTCAAGGCATAATGAAGAACCTTCTTGAGAATCCAGAGGAGGAAATTACTCCGACTTTCGACTGGACGCTTGGCGATCGCTATCCCGAGATTGAACGTATTTCTGGTCTTAAGCCAGAACAGGCGAAGCCTCTGGTTGAAGGGCTCTACGATGCTGGAGTTCTTCAAAGGGAGTTTGCAGATGTTTACATTAAGTGCCCGAAATGCAATTCCTTCGCGATTCGCCCAAGAGTCCAATGCCCTTCATGTGGGTCTCCAAAAGTGATCAGGGATGAGGTCATAGAACATTCGAAATGTGGTTATCTGGACTTCGCTGCGTCCTTCAAGGATAAGAGTGGATATGTCTGCCCCAAATGCAAGAAGCAACTGAAGAAGATGGGGGACGATTACAAGATGCCTGGCGAATGGTATAAGTGCAAGTCCTGCAACGAATTCTCCGAAACCATTACTCTGAGAGAGTCTTGCAGCGCTTGTGGAAATCTGTTTGACGAAGAGGAGGCTGTCCTCCACCAAGCCTATTCCTACAAGCTTTCCCCTAACGCTAGGGCAGAAGTCGAGAGCGCACTGATAGTAGTCACACCTGTCAAGGATAGTCTTGGGAAGCTTGGGCTTACAATAGAGTCGCCGGCAATGCTGAGGGGTCTCTCGGGCGCAAGGCATCAATTCATGGCGGCAATAGTAGATTCGTCTTCTGCAGCGCTAGATAGAAGGCCGATCGTGATCGACGTAGCTTCTTCTGAATCAAAGGTCGACGTGAATCAGGTGCTAAGCTATTTCGCGAAGGCGTGCGATATCGATTCTGTCGCAAAGCTACTGATAGGCGTGCCAGGTTTCAATGAAGATGCTAAGAAAGTCGCTGCAAGCTATGGAATATTAGCCGTCGAGGCAGGCGACAAGGAAAGGATTCCCTCACTTCTTGTAAAATACGCTCAGTCACTCGCCAAGAGCAACCCTGAAGAAGTCAAGAAGGAAATCAGTACTCTAAAATCGGTTCTAGAGGCATAGCATCTGAATAGGCGGACAATTAAGCCGCCTCGTTGGGCGTGAAGCTACCCCAATCTTTTTCCTCCCATTTGGATTGCAGATGGCTTATCGGGCTGAGAATCGCCCGATCCTAAGATTCGGAGGACTTCGATCTCGAAATAACGGTAACATACCAATGTTCAGACTCAAAGCAAATAAACCCGCGCGGCAATATCTAGTCGTGTCAGGATTGAGCCATCAAGCTTTTCAAACTCATTCTGAGTATTATTGTGTAGGTCGATAACAGGAGGTCCAAGGCTTTGCAGCATCGTCGCGGCGCGTTTTATCATGATGAAGAAGCTAGAAGAAAGTGGCAAGATCCTGAAGCAATTCTTACCGACATAGGAGTGAGACCTGGATCCACCTTTGTCGACGTAGGCTGTGGGGAAGGTTTCTTCGCCATCCCAGCCGCGAAAACCGTCGGCAGAAAGGGCAAGGTCTATGGAATAGACGTGTACAATGAGGCGGTAGAGCACCTAAAACAAAAGGCCGATAGAGAAGGCTTGGGCAACCTGTATCTTCACGTGGGGGCAGCCGAGGAGACTGTCATTTGCAAGGGATGTGCCGACATCGTATTCTTTGGAATCGATCTTCACGATTTCAGAGATCCAGAAAGGGTCTTGGCCAACGCCAGAGTAATGCTAAAACCCACCGGAAGACTAGTAGACCTTGACTGGAAGAAAGAACTCACGGGAGTAGGTCCTCCAATCGAGATCAGGTTTAGCGAAGAAGAAGCTCAAAGTCTAATAAAGAAAGCAGGCTTCACTGTGGAACGGGTAGAGAGCGTCGGATCATTTCATTACATTATCGAGGCGAGACTGAGGTAGCCCAGCATGCATCTCAGACCGTTATTGGGTATCTCCCATATTCCTGTGCTTTCTTGAACATTGTGTCGATATTCTGTGGAGGCACGTCGGGTTGGATGTTGTGTGCGCCAGCCAGTATGTAGCCGCCGCTTGGACCCAGATCGTGTATTCGCCTTCTGACTTCCTGTTCGACCTCATTTTCGGTTCCCTTGGGCAGGGTGTATTGTGTGTCGATTCCTCCATGGTAGCATACGCGCTTGTCGTATTTTTCGACTAGATGCCGTGAATCCATGTCTTTTGCTCTCGGTTGAACCGGGTTCAGGATGTCCACGCCGACGTCGGCAAGTTCCTCGATTATGGGCTCAACTGAGCCACAGCTGTGAAACTGAATCTTGGCTTTCTTCGCAAACCTCTTAAGATGGGAGATAAGATCCCTCAGCCTAGGCTTGACTAGTTTTCTCCAGAGTGCAGGCGACATAAGAAGGCCGTCCTGATGGCCGTAGTCATCTGCGCAGAGGACGATAGTGGCGTAGTCTCCTACCTCGATCAGATAAGCTTCCCAGAAGCGCTTGTTGATCTCCAGAGTTCTATCCAGCAAGGCGCTGGCAAACTCGGGGTCCGCTATGATGTCGTAGTAGAACTTGTTGAAACCCCTAAGCCAGACCGCCAGCTCCAACACACCCCCCAGGAACGTATCTGCTGTGACCGCTAGGCCACTCTCAAGGAAAACTTTCGCGCGCTTTCCGATATTGCTGAATCTTTCCTCATGTGGCTCGGGAGCCACGTATCTCTCTATGTCTTCAATTGACTTGGCGCTGTACAGAGGCGCCTTATCCTCGACCAATTCGTAGTAGTATCCTTGGTACTGCCTTTTCAACGTTAGACCAAACTCGTTGACTATCCATCCTTCTCCCCTTTTCACCTCGTCTTCTCTGGGTGGATTGGGTCGGATATGCCTGATGTCCACGCCGAAGCGCTCAAGAATCTTCTCGTCTACGTCAACGAGTCCCTGCATCACATCCCAGATCTTGGACTCAACCACCCTGAATCCGAGGTGCTTCAGCAGGTTATCGTAGGCGGCTTTAGTGATGCCGCTTATCACCCCTCCAAGGTCAACTGGAACCCTATCCGGCTCCTTCCTGTCAATTGATAGTAGAACCCTATCGATATGTTGCATAATCTCATCTTCCGATCAGACTCTTGCACAGTCTCACCGCTTCAACCGCGTCTTTGCCATAGGCGTCCGCTCCCACTTCTTGCGCATATGCCTGGTCGACGGCGCCGCCTCCAATGATGATCTTGAGCTTACCCCTGAGTCCTCGCTTCTCGAGTTCTTGTATTACTGTCTTCATCTCGCCCCTCGTTGTTGATAGGAGCGCTGACATGCAGAGTATACCCGCCTTCTCAGTAGCCGCGGATTCAGCGAACCTCTGAGGAGGCACATCAGTACCCAAGTCGATGACCATAAAACCTTCAGGTCTAAGCATCAGGGTGACTATGTTCTTGCCGAGATCATGTATGTCTCCTCTAACGGTTCCTATTACCACAGTGCCCTTGGCCTCTGATAGTTTGCCTTGCCTGAGGATGGGGCTCAGAATATCCAGTACTTTCTGCCCAACCACTCCGGCAAACATTAGCTCTGGGAGGTAGTAGACCCCCTTCTCATACTTGCTCCCTATCACTCCAAAGGCTTCAGAAATGCTCTTCACCAATTGCCCGGCGGGGGCTCTCTGCTCCAAGCATCTCCCTGCAACTTCTAGGGATTCTAATTCATTTGCCATGTCGATGCTGCTGATCAGCGAATCCCTCAGTTTCTCGGCTATGCTGGCTCGACTCATGTTTCCACCTCAAGACTTCAACAGTCAGAATAGTAGCTAGATCCAATTAAGAGTTAACGGTGGTCTGAACCTAGGGCGCCGACAGGCCTGCGGCATCCCACCTTATCCTACGTAACTCTTTTTACTGTGCTTCGACACAGACTATCATAGGCATACTGCATGAGCATTTTGAATCCTTTGGAGGGGAAAGGATGAAGCGCGCAAGATTCTGCGCCCTGCTAACCGTATCACTCGTCATACTTTCAATCACATCTCCATATGCATCTTTTACTCCTCTTACTCCAGCATCTGGTGCATCTACCTGGCAGATATACCCCGCTTGGGCAGCAGTTAACCTGCTGACACCAGGCGCGAACGTGGACAGACAGGCCTGGGCTTTGCTGATCGCAAACGCCTTCAGCCAATTCGGAATTTCCGCCACGAGGCAGATAGTTCCGTGGCCCACTGCATACAGCAGGATGTTGACTCCAGACCCATCAGTCGTCGGCAAAAGCTGGGCTGATGGCGGCTTCGACATCGGCTTCATAGGGTACGCCCTGACCCCTGATACCGATCCATATTCATTCTTTCATCCCTACGACGGGCACGGGTTCTTCACCGGCGGGAACTACTACCTTTGGAATAACACTGAGAATGACCAGCTGCTAGAGAGTATTCGGAGTGAAATGAATTCGACGAAGAGGCTTGAGTACATCAGGCAATGGCAAGAACTGGCTTACGACGAGCTCCCCAGCATTACTCTCTTCTACACCAAGGATGTGGTCGCCTTCAAGCCGAGCTTTCAGTCAACGCCATTCTCAACATACTATTACCCGTTGTGGCCCAGTGTCGAGCAGTGGAACGACACCTTGGGCTCGACGAATGTTACCGTCGCCCAGATAGGATCCTTTGGTCCTGGCGGCGGCGAAGGCCTTGTCCCATACCTTACCACGTCATACTACGACCTGACAGTGTATGGACCGATCTACGGTGAACTTGGTGGCTTAGGTATGCTCATGAGGAACACGTCGATGGCGATGGTACCCTACATGGCTTACGGCAACTACACTACTGCCGCCGGCGGCAAGAACTGGACCTTCTGGATAAGACCTGGCATCCACTTCCAGAACGGTGAGGAACTCGATGCGCGAGACTATGTCTACACACTGAGGTATGAGATGACCCCCACCTCTGGATCAGCTGGCTCAGGAGTATACGCCTACATAACCAGCATCATCTGTGGTGCAGATTTCGGTGCGGGCATTGCAGCGGGCTACGGCAACCACAGCGTCTACTGGGCTGGCGAGGCTGGAACGCCAGGAGCGGCTCTGCCTTACAACAAGTATGAATTCCATTGCGACGAGCAAGCCGCGTGGGCTTTGACGACGGTAGATATTGGAGGCCTTGCGATCATGCCAGCATCAGTTCTTGTGAACGCTAGCACTTTCCCAGACTACAGCACTTGGAACCCATCAAATGCACCTTTTATGCAGAGCACATCATTCAACACTGGAGCCTCAGGCACATACAGGTACTATGCCAAGAACGGGACATTCATGGCAGCGAGAAGTGGACCCTTCGGTGCTGGTCCATACCAGTGGGCCGACTACAACACAGGGACCGGTACAGCACACCTGACAAAGTTCGACGGCTACTTCCGCCGCGCCGCGCTGGAGTCTGAGGGCATCTACAGGTTCACGGACTACTACGTCGTGCACATCGGCAGTGTTACAGCTGCAATAGCAGCTCTACAGGCTGGCAGCGTTCAGGTACTTGACAGCCAATACCACGTGGAGGCCTCTTTGGATTCACTGAACCTAGCATGGGCTAGTTGGGTTTCCTTTGATAGCTATGGCGTACAGGAGATGGGCTTCAACATGCGCCACCCGATTTGGGGCACAGGTTTGGGAACACCTCTTGGACAGTCGGACGCATCACAGGCAAAGGCAGCTGCTTACCATGTTAGACATGCAATCGAGTACTTGATCCCGAAGGACCAGATAATCAAGAACATACTCCACAACTTCGGCAGCTACGGAATCACGACCCCTGTCACGAGAGGCAACCTGGGCTTCGACGCCAGTATTGTCCCTCGCAACTACACGTATCCGGTGGCCATGCTCTTGGCTAAGGCGGAGTTTGAGGCTGCAGGATACACATTTGTACCGCCGCCACAGCATGGGCCCTGGTACAACTATGGTCCGTTGATCGCTGTTGTTGGGCTGGCTGGAATCATAGTCGTAGGAGGGCTCTACGCCTTTAGACCCCGCAGGCGGTAGGGAAGCCCGCCCTGAACGATGCTGGAACGCGCGAGGAGCTGCAGGAGCAGAAGATCTGAATTAGATCAGAGAATCGACAATCACAGGTCGGATCTCGGCTCATGAATTTATAAGCATCTGCAGAACACCATTTATCCGTGGAAGGGACAGCGACGTAGGGGGTCTGCAAGTTCCCCGTCCAGAATGTGGGAGCGGTTCAGGAAAAGGGGTTCAAATTGAGAAGAGCTACGTATTCGCCGCCAAGGTTGGCTGCAGCTCTAACGCTCGTGGTGATTGCGTCCTCATTCTCTTTACCAGTATTCGCAGCAATGGCTGCGGCTCAGGGAACCGGAGCAACCGTAGATCCCGTAATAAGAATCTACCTCCTAGTTTCGCCAGGGGCCATGAGGCAGTCCACGGCACAGGTTATAGCGAACTGTCTGTCGGAACTTGGGATTCAAGCACAGGTGATCTCAGCTGACTGGGCAACTATCAATGGCAGAGCCTTCTCTCCGGCCCCCAGCATGATCGGGAAAACTTATGAGCAAGGAGGATTCGACGCTCTGCTCACAGACTGGCTCTACAATCCTGACCCTAATCCTTATCCCATGTTTCACAGTAGCCAGATGCCTCCGACTGGGCAGAACTACTACCTCTGGAATAACACAATGGCGGACATGCTCGCGTATAACATGACAAGGGTTATTGATCGCCCCACGCAGCTGCAATGCGCTGAGATGTGGCAGGAAGTAGCCTACGAGGAACTGCCCTCAATCGCAATATGCTATGACCATGGTGTAGTTGCATTTCGCCCGAACCTCAATTCGACGCCATTCGAAGCGTGTTACTATCCTAGGTGGCCGGGTGTTGAGCGCTGGAGCTTCACCTCATCTCCTATGACCAGCGTTACCGTAGCCCAGCCTGGGGCGTGCCCGTATTGGGGGCTGACGCCGTACCATTCAAACTACTACAGTGACATGACTGGTTATGCCCCAATCTACGGCGAGCTTGGCGCCTACGGTCTGCTCATTAGGAGTCTGAACTCGACTTTGATGGAGCCTTACATGGCCTACGGGAACTACACGATGTCGCCTGATGGGAGAAACTGGACTTTCTGGATACGACCTGGAATAAGGTTCCATAACGGCGAGGAACTTGATGCAAGAGACGTGGCGTACACCTACAGGTATGTCATGACTCCAAGCTGGAATTCTGGCTGGTACTCCTACGTCAAGGGGATACTTGGAGCCAACAGTAGCGTGTATTGGGCAGGTGAATCAGGGACAGCGGGGGCAGGCATGCCGTACAACAAGTTTGAGGTGCACTTTGACCTACCGCAGCCGTGGGCTTTCTTCCAGGCGGACATCGGAGGCGGGGCAATTCTTCCCGCGTCCGTAATTGTGAACTCGAGTAGTGGGATACCCGATCTCAGTGCCTGGAATCCGGACCCCGTAGGCACGGCTGGGTTTGTGTGGACATCCTTCGTCACTGGAAGCGCCGACACTTACTGGTACTATGCCAAAAACGGAACGCAGTACACGTCTTCGGGTCCGATGGGGGCGGGTCCATACAAGTGGAGCTCCTATGATCCAAACACGGAGACAGTGCATCTCATCAAGTTCGATGGCTATTTCAATAAGGCCGTGCTGGAAGCTGGAGGAGCATTTGGAATAACCGACTACTACGTGAAGCACATCGCCGATGCCTATTCAGCCATCTCATGCTTGACAAGCAACACGGTCCAAGTTCTCGATTCTAGCTATCACCTCGGAACATACGTAGCATCTTTAGATCCCGGCTGGAGCCGAATAATCTCGTATCAAGGATACCAAGTGACAGAGCTGGGCTTCAACATGCGCCACCCAATCTTGGGCACAGGGCTGGGTACCCCCTTAGGTATAACCAATGCAAGTATGGCGGCTGAGGCAGCGAAGCACGTCAGACATGCACTTGAGTACTTAATCCCAAAGGACCAGATAATCTCGTCAATCCTAAACGGCTATGGCGAGCCTGGCCTTACGCCGCCTATTATGAGATCAATGCCAGGATTCAACTACGCCATTACCCCACGCAACGGTACATTGTCGAATGTCAAGGTCCTCGCTATGAACGAGTTGGAGGCTGCGGGATACACGTTTATACAGGGACAAGGATATTGGCCGAATTATGATCTCCTTATTATTACGATATCTCTTGTCAGTATAACCTTCGCCTCGCTACTCCTCGGAGTGGGCCTAATACGAAGGAGAAGCAGGTTGAATGCCGACGTTCGAGGCCAAAGAGGAAACCCGCGCATTGAAACTCCAATAAGCCAGCCTGAAACGCTGGAACAGGGCGAACCGGAGAAACCAATTGAAACCTCGGTTCCACGACAAACTACAATGCCGTGCCCGCGTTGCGGAGCAATTTCCAGGGATCCTGCCGCGCAGTACTGCAAATACTGCGGGGCACTTCTGGGAGGCGGTTCAAGAGGGATGGAGATTCAGGCCAAGGGAAGAACATTCGCGCTAAAGGGCAGATGTATGGTTTGCAATCTTCCAATCGGGAAAAGTGATGAGGTTGTCTGGTGCCCCCGATGTGGAAACGCTGCGCACAGGACACACTTGCTCGAATGGTTGCACGTCAAAAGCTACTGTCCGGTCTGCCGCGCACCCATCAACCAAAGAGACCTTCTCTCTTCACGTGATTGAGCAACAGCTAGGCAGCGTAATCATTGAGAGACCTGCTTATTCTTCTCCCTCCAGGGACTTTCGACGTGTCCATGCCTGCGCAACTTGTCTGGGCCTCCATCGCTTCGAGAGAACATGCGTTGCGCCTTGTGCTCATGTAAGCACGCCTTGGCTGGGGCCGTTTTGACGCTTTTTGTGGCTTCTCTCTTTCCGGGGCGCGCCTTCACTGGGCTTACGTTGGCTTGGAAGCAATTGTCTCAGGCGGTCCCTTTGAACTAGCAGTTCGATTCTCTGCATTGCTCTTTCTACGTATTCCTGGTTGATGTCGATGCCTATGTAGTGTCTACCGGTGTTTCTCGCTGCAAGGCAAGTCGCACCTGCGCCGCAGAACGGATCCAAGACCACTTCTCCCTTGAAGGTGTAAAGCTGTATGCACCTGTAGGGCAGCTCGACAGGAAAAGGCGCCGGGTGCCCTACTTTCTCTGCAGACTCTGGCTGGAATTCCCATACGCTTTTGGTGTATTCGAGAAACTCCTCCTTTGATATTGTAGGTTCTCTTCCCTTGTCACTTCTCCCAAATTTGCCTTTAGAGAAGACTAGTATGTACTCGTGTGTGTCCCTTAGGGTTGGATTTGTGGGTGATAGCCAGCTTCCCCACGCGGTTGAGGCGCCAGCGCCTGCTCCCTTGTTCCATATGACTTCTCCTCTCATCAGGAAGCCGACTTCTGTCATGACGTCTATCACGAACTTGTGGTACGGAATGTAGGGCTTCCTCCCAACGTTTGCGATGTTGATGCAGGCCCTGCCTCCATTGACGAGTACTCTGTTTGTCTCGGAGAAGACGCCTTTCAACAATCCTGAGTATTCCTCAAGGTTCAGGTCTTCGTCGTATTCCTTTCCCACATTGTAGGGAGGTGAGGTGACCATGAGGTGGACGCTGCTATCCGGGATACTGTTCATCTTTCTTGAATCGCTGCACAGAACTCTGTCCAGTACTTCGGGAGGAATAGGATTCTCAATTTCGGGTTCGCCCTCTGCTACTTTTAGGTCTTGGTACAGCTTGCCCCGGTAGAATGGGGTGGAGTCGTGGCACTCCCTCTTCGAAACGCCGAACCTGCTAGTCTTGGTTCCCCTCACCATAAGGATCTTCCTCTCCACTCGTTGCCTAAGAACTCACTCTTCAATACCGATCAGATCAAGTTAGAATACAACACGTCTAAATGGTTATCTCTAGAGACTCTAGTGTAATATTCGTGAACAAGATTCGATCTAGCAAAAAGCAGAGCGTCTCGTGCCGCTCCTCTCAAAACGCCGGTCTCTGCTTGGATATCATGCTCTCGTTGATTTCCCGTAATGTCCGTCGTCCCACGTATTCTCCCCTTGCTTCAGCGAAGCCAGCTTCAGGTTAGATTATTACAGACGCGGGCCAGAAATCCCACGCCCTTTAGAGGTGGGGTGAGTGGGGGGTATGAATAGGGGAACGTGCATCTGTCTCTGCAATAGGCACGGTGCGTGCCGAATCTACGCCTGCGGAGATCGAAGCCGCTACTCCCGCGCCCCTGGGCGCGTCAACGGTGCCCCAAACGCGCCAAGGCAAGCTCGGTCCATGAGCCAGGAAGCCAACACGCCTTAGCGCGTTGGCAGCTCACTACTCTAGGCAACTGTCACGTGTCGCAGAAGCAATGTATTTATGGATGAAGCCGGATAGTTGTATTGCCGCAGTTACTTGTAGCATGGGGGGAACGCAGTTAAAGCGCGGCGAGAAACGTTATGCGCTTCTATTTGTGGCAATGCTGATCTTCACTGGGCTCTCCTACCAATTCGCGCCCAGTACGTTGAATACTTCTACTCCAAGCCAAGAGCACTCAAGAACCCCATACATATCTACGCCTTTCAGCATAACCCTGCTGGTACCTGGCGCAAACCCGCAGAGACAAGCTTGTGCGCAAATGGTCGCGGCCAACATGCGCAGCATTGGCATACAAGTGCAGACGGTCATTGCTTCATGGGCTCAGACCTACTCGAGGGTTCTGACGCCTGATCAGTATGTGATTGGGAAGCCCTATGATCAGGGCGGTTTCGACATGGTATTTATTGGATATTCTCTGGGTCCCGATCCAGATCCATACACCTTGTACCATAGCAGTCAATTCGCCCCGTATGGAGAGAACTACTACCTCTGGAACGACTCATACAACGATGCATTATGCTACAACATAACGCACACAGTCGACCCTACACTGCGTCTTCAATACGTTCATCAATGGCAGGCATACGCCTACAACTGGACACCTAGCGTGGCAATCTACTACAACAAAGAGGTCGTAGCCTTCAAGCCAAGCTTCCAGTCAGCACCATTCCAGAATAACCACTATCCACAGTGGCCTGGCGTTGAGCAATGGAACGACACAGCGGGCTCAACCAACGTCAAGATTGCGCAGATAGGACCCTTTGGTCCTGGCGGTGGCCAGGGTCTTGTCCCATACCTTACCTCGTCATACTACGACTTGACGGCCTACGGACCCATCTTCGGTGAACTTGGCGGCTCTGGGCTGCTTACCAGGGATCAGTCAGGAGCAATGGTGCCCTACGTGGCTTACGGCAACTACACAGCTACCGCTGGCGGCAAGAACTGGACCTTTTGGATTCGTCCTGGAATCACGTTCCAGGATGGCACGCCACTTGATGGTAGGGACTTTGTCTATACGCTGAGATACGAGATGACTCCTGCCTCCGGATCGGCTGGAACAGGAGCGTACAACTACGTGTCTGGCATCATCTGTGGTTCCGATGTCAGCGCTGGTATAGCCGCGGGATATGGCAATAGAACTGTCTACTGGGCAGGTGAGCAGGGAACACCAGGAGCGGGGCTGCCGTTGAACTACTATGAGGTTCACGTCGACCAAGAAGCTGCTTGGGCTTACACGGAAAGTGACATCGGAGGTTCCTCAATCCTGCCGGCAGAAGCCTTGGTAAACAGCAGCGCAGGAGTCCCAAACTACAGCGCCTGGAATCCATCTAATGCGGCTGTCCTTCAAGGCACATCGTACAACACTGGAACGTCAGGAACTTATGTGTACTATGATAAAACAGGATCATTGATGCCGGCCAGATCTGGGCCTTTCGGTGCTGGTCCGTACAAGTGGATTAGCTACGACACAGGCACGTTTACTTCGCATGAGCAGAAGTTCAGTGGCTACTTCAGACGCTCTGCCCTTGAGGCCGCGGGTGTCTACAGGTTCACGGACTACTACGTCGAGTACATCAGCAGCGCTACGGCTGCAATAGCTGCTCTGCAGTCTGGCAGTGTTCAGGTGCTCGACTCACAATACCACTTGGAGAACTTTTTGGGTTCACTCAATCCTTCGTGGTCTAGTCTGACTTCCTACGATGGGTACGGCGTACAGGAGATGGGTTTCAACTTGCGCCACCCGATCTGGGGGACTGGTCTGGGCACTCCTCTAGGTCAGTCTAATCCAGCGAGGGCAGCCGAAGCCGCTTGGCACGTTAGACGCGCAATAGAGTACCTAGTTCCGAAGGACACCATAATCAAGCAGGTTCTCAATGGGTATGGCACATATGGTATCACAACCCCGATTACCCGGAAGACCCTCGGCTTTGACACGAGTATCGTTCCTCGCAACGAAACCGCACAGAGTGCAATCACTCTTGCTCAACAGGAGCTTGAGGCAGCGGGATATGTATTCCTTCAGCCACCGGGGACGATCTCAGACTTGGCTGCTGGCGCTTCAAGTGGCACTACGATTACTTTGACTTGGACGGCACCCGGCGCTCATGGCATGAGCGGAAACGTTTCGAGCTACGTTGTCAAATACTCCGAAAGTGGGGCCGTAACCCCCTCAAATTGGGGATCGGCAACAAACTTCACTCAATCGTGGAAGCCAGCCAAGAATGGAACCCTGGAAACGCGTACAATTTCTGGTCTTGACAACGCCACGAGATACTGGTTTGCAGTAGAAGCTTGCGACAACGCGACGCACTGCGGTGATGTTTCGAACAGCCCGATGGGTATAACTGCCGACGCTTTTCCGCCTGCCACAATAGCCGACCTCGCAGCGGGTAGTGCAACTGCTAACTCGATCACTTTAAGTTGGACTGCGCCTGGTGGGAATGGCACACTAGGTAAAGCGGCCGGCTACGTAGTTAGGTATTCTACGAGCGGGCCCATAACCGTGGTCAACTGGGCATCCGCGAAGAACTATACTCAGTTTTGGGCACCTCTTCCCGCGGGCAGCATAGAGAGTCACGTGATAAATGGGCTAAACACAAGTACCCTGTACTGGTTTGCAGTCAGGGCGTACGACGGGGTTCCCAACATGGGCGGTGTCTCCAATAGTCCAAGCGAATCAACAACTAGCGGAGGAGGCGGGCAGCCTGGTGGAGCTCTTCCCATCGAAGTAATAGCTCTAGTCGGTATCGCAGGAGTGGCGGCAGCCACCGTGGCGGTGGCTATCGCGAAGATCCGCAAGAGATAGAGGTCTGAATAGGACACACTACACAGACCACAACCTCCTTTTTTCATGAATGCAGGTTGAAAGACCCGCGTAATAGACTTGGAGGCTCACAGGATCGGCGTGTTCATTGCAGACCAAGAAGTCCAGCCAAAAGAATGCGGTTCGATGATTCCCCTTACACACAGAACTGCGGAAGGTCTATTTCGCATCTAAAAGAATCGCAGACGCCTCGAAGAACCATTACCGCTTCAATGGTACTTGGACAATTGTTTATTTCGACCCGCCAAGCGATCCTCCTCGTGGCCTTCTGCAGAGGTTTCTCCTTCGGGAGATGAATTCATATGATTGCCAAAGTAGGCGTACTGGGAGCGGGGCTTGCGGTGCCAGTGCTGGTTCTTCTCGCCGCCGCAGTCACAAAGAAGCGTTAATACCAAACGCAGCTCTAATACTCACATAGTGATGTGCTACAGAATAACCCAAGCATATGAAATGCAACGCGCCGCAAGCTGGGCGCCGTTTACACAAATTATGGGCGGCTTCCGTTCTTCGTCGATCATATCCTCCTGAGGAGACAATCACTTGAGCCCCCCAAGAAGCGTGTCAAACATCTGTTGAGTTCTTGTAGCTTTGATACAGCAATACTCGTCTCTCGAGCCCGCTCGAACTGCAACTGGACAGCTTCTGCAAATGCATCCCTTCTCCTTTGCAATCTTTAGGCTTCTCACATTAACTCCGCAAAAGTTCTCCTGAACCTCACCCGTTCCTTTGTACGTTGGGCATCCAGGGCAGTCACACTTCAAGTCCTTTTCCCCGGGGGGATTCCACGGTTTCGCCTGACTAACCTTTTTCTTGTCTTTTTCAGACATGGGGTTCAAGTTCCCGCGTCACTCCCTCGAATTCATCAGTCGACCTCCGTTCACTGCTCTATCTAGTACTCTTCCCTATAAGTGTGCCCGAGGATCAAGAATGATGTCCACGGATGCAAGACTCAACGAAGAAGGCTGATGCCACCAAGATTACGCAGAAGCGATTAAGAGCCTGGCGAGCGGATCAACTGGGAAGTACGAAGTTGACAAATATGGGAAGATGCCCTCATAGAAGGTACCGCAAGGAGACTGCCCTTTTCAGGGGGTGGAGGAATTGCGGAAACACTTTCATGGAGTTCCTAGGTTCGGCAGATAACATGAATTGTGGATGCTTGGGACACCTCGAAGTGGTGTAGCCACTGCGGTGCCGTGGCTAAGCGCAGGCACTCCGCCAACTACGCGCTCTTCAATTGCCCTCGTGGGCGACTATGCGATAGGGGTGCTGAATGGTGACAGATTGGAGATCGTTACTCAAAGGTGATGCCATTGACTGGCTGCTGGATTATGATAATCCCTCAGTTCGGTGTTTCGCTTTGGCTGATATCCTGGAAAGACACAGCGATGATCCTGATGTGAGCGAGGCAAAAGCGGCAATTATGGGGACAGGAGCTGTGCGCGAGATTCTGGCAAAGCAGAAGAACGACGGATACTGGGGAACTGCTCAGAGCTTCTACACCGCCAAATACAAGGGAACCGTGTGGCAGCTTCTGGTCTTGGCGGAACTCGGAGCTGATGGCAAGGATGAAAGAATCAGAAAGGCATGTGAGTTTATTCTTGAGAACTCTCAGGATCGAGTAAGTTGGGGTTTCTCTCCGTGGCAAAGCGTGAAGACTGGAGGAGGAAGGTATGCTGGCGTCATACCATGCTTGACAGGCAACATGGTTTGGAGCCTAATCAGACTCGGTTACATCGATGATCCTAGGATTCAAAGAGGGATCGAATGGATTGCCAAATACCAGCGCTTCGATGACGGGGTGAAGGAAGCGGCAAAAGGCTGGCCCTACGATAAGTTGGTAATGTGTTTCGGAAAGCATTCCTGCCATATGGGCGTCGTTAAGGCATTGAAGGCTTTGGCGGAGATCCCTGCCGACAAGAGATCCAAGGATTTGAAGAACACGATAGAAAAAGGAGCTGAATACATGCTCAAGCATCACATTTACAGGAAGAGCCACGATCTGAGTCAAAATTCCAAGCCTGGATGGCTGCACTTCGGATTTCCCCTTATGTACCAGACCGATGCCCTTGAGATCCTAGACGTTCTAACCAAGCTCCGCTACAGGGATGATCGGATGCAAGAAGCAGTTGACCTTGTCGTCTCCAAGCAAGATGAACATGGAAGGTGGAAGCTCGAAAACACTTTCAATGGGAAGTTCCATGTGGATATTGAACAGAAGGGTGAACCGTCGAAGTGGATCACTCTGCGCGCTCTAAGAGCGATCAAGAGATTCTATAGTTGAATGCGGGTGCCTAGTGGCATATGTTGGATCAGCGACAGCTGAAGCTTGAAGAAGGTAGCTTGCGGAGAAGGATCTTCGGAGAATAGTTGTCTGCGAGCGATTTATCTTGAGAACTCGCCAATGTAGCCTTCTATGTATTTGCGCACTTTCTCTTTTCCTCTAATGACTCCGAAGTGTCCTTCGCAGAGTATGTCTGCGTTCAGGTCCCTCTCTTTCTTCAGGGAGTCAACGAAGTCCACTCTGCTTGAGCCGAACTCCTCAAACAGCGGTCCGTGGACATCTTGGGCGAAGATGACTCGCTCTCCTCCTATATCGACGAAGGGGCATACTCCGCCCGGTGTGTGTCCCGGTATGTGCATGATCTTTATATTGTGCTTGCCTATTGCGAATACATCCATTGGCTTGGTGAGTCTCACGTCGACTTTCACAGGCTCATAGGGAACATTGTAGAGCGCCGCGCCAGTTTCTACTCCGCCTGCTTCGATCGTTCTGGTGTCAGGATCATGAGCATATACCTTGAATTTCAGCGCCCTCTTCAGGTTTGCCGAGTTGCCGATGTGGTCGATGTGACTATGAGTAATGATGTGGTGTGCAATGCGTTTAGGCTCAAAGCCGAGGCTTTGGATGTTTCTCAGAATCAGCTCAGGGTTCGTCAAGCCAGAATCAACCAGTACTAGTTGATCCTTTTCGGTGTCGATGAGGTACACCATGCAGTCACCACTGCTGGAGACGCCACTTCCACCAACACAATAGACGTCATTGGTGACTTTAAATGCACCAACCATCTTTCCCCACACCTCCGGCACTGCAATAACGGTGTTTGATTCTCCGCTCTTCTCATGTACACTTGGCACTTCTTAATTCTTTTGCTATTCTCTGATAGCTGGGTTGATCCGACAAAAACCCTTATTCCGCCAATTGCGCGATAGGCTTGCGAAACCAGAGAAACAAACACAACAGAAATGAAACCTTGACAAGCAAGTTAAGGAAGGGGAGTCCTCAGTACTTGGAGGTACGTAACTATTCGCCAGACATGATCCACAAGTACTTCAGGTTTTACAATAGGGCAAGGGCTGACCGCCCCGACTATGAGGAAACCACTGTTGAGGCTATTCACGCCTTCTTCACTCCGCCGTACTACGACCCAAAAGGGCACTTTTTGGCCATGGTTGACAACGAGATAGTTGCTGATGCTCTCGGTTCCCGAAACCTTTCGTACATGATCCTCCCTGAAGGCAAGATTGGCTTTATTCTCAACGTTCTGCCTGGGTACAGAAGAAGAGGAATCGGTCGCCAACTGCTCGAAACCGCCATCGGCCGCTTTCTGAGCAGAGGCATGAAGATGGCCGTTATTGATGATGTTCATGCGAAGTGCAAGGGCAGCATAGAATTCTATGAGAAACTTGGATTCAAGAAGGCAGGAAGCAGCTACTGGATGGAGCGAGATCTCTCAGATTTAGGCGAATCTGATTCACAGCGGCCGGAGCCCAGAGCGTACCGCATCAGATCCCTGACTGACCGCGACGAGCTAGAGGAATTCAGAATTACCGTGAATGAAGCGTTCTCAGACACACTTGGTTTCACGCCACTTAATAGGGAGCAATTCGAGAAGAGATATCTGGATAGACCAGTTTTCGATGTAAGTGGATTTCTCGTAGCCGTCCACAAGGAATCGAATAAGATAGTCGGCACAACAGCTAGCCTGATCGAAACTGACGACGCAAAGAAGGAGACCTTCGGTCACATAAGAGCAGTCGGGGTGCTAATCCCTCACAGGAGAAAGGGACTTGCCAGGTCCTTGATGACGAGAAGCTTAAGCTGGCTAGCCTCGCACAATATGCCTGTGGCAAGGCTAGGAACGAACAACCAGCACGCATTCAGAATCTACCGCTCGCTAGGCTTCAAAGTGCTTCATGAATATGCCCGATTCGAGAAGGCATACGCCTAGTCGGGGCATGTACATCCTAAATCTGCTCCTTGATTGCGTTGACCATGGAGTTGAAAATCCTTTCTCCGAGTTTGCCATCCGCCTTAATCATCCTGCTTGACTTGAAGTGCTCGAGGCACTCACCATTGAGCCTTCGAAGTACACTGAATTTCTCGCCTCCGAACTCAATGAATCCTCCCAGTCCGGCGATTGCGGGCCATCTTCTGAGGGCCTCCATCGGGTCTCGTTTGGCCACTCTGTTCAGTTCACCCAATCTTTTCGCATCAATGATTCCTAGGTAGGCAGCCACAGAATGCTCTGCGATGTATGCATGCTCTCCTGAGTATCCCAGCGGAATTCTTACTGCTTCCGGAACAAAGACATCGACTGGAACTCCAAGATGATCGGTGTACTTCCCGATCATCGCCAACAACCGGGTGTTTCCGCCATGACCATTCAGGATCACGACTTTCTTAGGTCTCTCTGAAAGTTGTTCCAGGTTGAACTGCATGAACTTGAGCGTCTTGTCAGCGAATTCCTCGAAGGGAAGGTAACGCGGCGACCAGTACTTTGCTATGTCGCCCGTCATGTCCGTTGAGAAAGGGATGTGGGCGAGATAGCTTGCGCCTGAAACGTTGGCAACCTTCACGGCAATCGCCTTCGCAACTCTACTATCGATGTCTTTAGGCAGAGCAGGCCCATGCGCTTCATAGTCGTTCCCAATGCTGAAAAGCGCCACGCCAGCCTCAGACTCCCCAAAGGGGCCATAACCGCCAATCTCATCTAGGGTTACGCGAGAAGGATCTGTCAAGGTCAATCACCACAGCCAGTGTCTTCTAACTCTATTAGTCTACACGAGTAGATATAGGCGAGGGCAAAATAGAAAAGACTATATTTATGGGGAACGAGATATTCCCTCCATCACAGTGCAAAACTTGTCCGGTCTGAGCGGAGGAGGTGCGGGAATCATGTTCCTCGATCATGCAATTGCTCTAGGCTTATCTGCTGGGGCGGTCTCTTTGGCAAAAGCCACTTTGAGCATGCCTTCTTCTGTGGAAGGCGCCCCGTTTGACTACATTGATCCCACATTGGGGATCTTGCTGGTCATGTTCTTTATCATGGTTATTTTCATAGCAGCCGTGGCTTCCACTGGTTCAAGAGCACACCACCCCCCATCTCCGCGAACTGAGGCTGTTACCTTTGAGAGACAGACCCCCGTGGGGCCTCTAATCGAGGCGCTGAAAAGCACTGACTGGGAAACCAGGCGGGAAATGGTGTCAGCGCTGGGAAACATTGGTGACGAGCGGGCAGTCACCCCCTTGACAGGAGTTCTGCTTCACGATGAGAATAACGAAGTCCGGCAGGAGGCTGCCAGTTGGCTGGGGCATCTGTGTAGCGAACAAGCGGTTCCCTTTCTACTGAAAGTAGTTAAGGATTACCTCGATGGTGCCGAGAAAGCGGTCAACGTGGTTATAGCCTCGGCTATAGCCCTTGGAGAAATCGGGAGCCAAGAGTCACTCGCCACACTGAGGAGACTGGCAACAGATCTAGGACAGAAAGGCATGGTAGAAGATCTGAGGAAGGTCAATCATGCGACCAAAGATATACAACTGGCTAACGACTTAACTCGCAAGAAGTGCATCGTGTGCAATCTCCCACTTGGGAAAGATGAGCAGCTAGTTCAGTGCCCCTTCTGCAAGAACGTTGCCCACAAGGACCACATGCTGGACTGGCTAAGCGGAAGGGACTATTGCCCTACATGCAGAACAAAGGTCAAGGGATCACAGTTGATCCCCATTCAATTTCAGTCGCTCGCCGCCGTGCCGAAGTCTCGCCCCGTAAAAAGGAAGCAATAGTCTAGGGAGTAGATTGGAGCGGGGCTTTCAATTCCACACCCGAAGATGCAGGGTGACCTATGCTGTCCTGAATCGTGTCGGGAATCCACGTGGATGAAATTGCGGAGAAACATTCTGTGAAGAGGCGGGAACTCGAGATCAGCGGCTGGAAAGAGCCCACACCGTGTCAAATATCTCCTCGATCATCTTTGCTATCAATGGAGAGTTCATGTATACTTTGCCAACATGGACTTCATGCTTAATCCTGTGTGGTGCTTCGTGCGGCTGAAGCAGTATCTGATTATCCTAAGCATTCTTTCTCCTCGATCTGATAACCACGACTGGGATCACCACGGCGAGAAGACCGACCGCGAATGCGGCGCCCACCAATACAACCGTCCCTAGTGCCCCATAGTCAACAGACCATAGACTCGTGGACGTCATCATCAATGTCTCAGAATAGCTACCCGAAATCGAAGACATTTCCGCAGACATTTCAACCAGAATGCCTGTCAGCTGATCCCAGTAAATGTCCTCTGAAACCGTATTGCCCTGAAAAGAGGCCCCCATACTAAGGAGGTTGCAGTTTCTCTCCGTTCCAGCGACAGCCACTGGTATAGTCTGATTGATCACGATGGGCGATCCTGGTGAAATGGGATCCCCCTGCGTCAGATTTGCCGGTATGAGAAAGAACATCAGCGTCAAGAAGCCGCTGTAGGAAGCCAAGTCTCCACTCAACTTCAGACTATATGCGACATGTCCCTGAGCGTCGTAGAAGGTTTCGGTAAGGTTGACGGTAGTCCCGCTTACTGTTGTGACGTCGACGCGCACCTTGACGCTTCCAGAAACCAACGAGACTGACTCTGAATATTCTGCCCAGTCCCCCGGCTTAACTCCGACGCCGTACACCGCGCCTTGCGCAGGAGTCGAAACGGCAGCGCCGACCAGAAGCGCCGAAAGGAGCACCAAACCATAGATCCTGCTCTTATTCAAAAGGCTCTCCTCCTCCCTGGTTCTTAACTTTCCCTGTCACTCTCACGCGACGGGTTGGGTATTTAAGCCTATACGTATGGGTCGTCCGCTTGCTGGGACGATTCGGCGTGGAGAGAGGCTAGATTGGCGATCTGGAACGGGTTCTCTGAGTAGAGTTGGCTTGTCTCGTAGACTTGCACGCAGCAACTGGTTCCAGGGATCCTATCACTCGAGAGGAGTTCGAGGGTGGCTGCTCAGATTCTAGGGTTGATCGCCGACATTGTCAACCTTGCATGCAATTGAGTTGCCGCAGGCTTGCAGCATGGCGTACTTGGTTTCAAGAAGAGGGAAGAATATAAATAGCATGAGATCTTGAGTTTTCCAGCTGATGAAAGCCGACCGACTTATTGGAGGGTTTACTAGAGAATGGTTAAGGATATGACTGAGGCAAACCTTCGCAGCGCTTATGGTGGCGAGAGCCAGGCGCACATGAGGTATAGCATATATGCTGACCGGGCGAAAGACAAGTTCCCCAACGTGTCTCGATTGTTCACTGCCGCAGCAGCTGCAGAGACGATACATGCGACCAATCACTATAAGAACATCAGGAGCAAAGGTTCGACCAGCGTTGTTTCAGGCGCCATCTTTGGAACAACGAACACCACAGAGGACCTCCAGGCGGGCATCGACGGGGAGTCCTTCGAAATTAATGAGATGTACCCAGTTTACATCACCGTAGCCAAATTCCAGGCAGAGAAGGGCGCCGAGACCAGCTTCAGTTGGGCTCTGGCTGCAGAAAAGAACCATCTTGCTCTCTACCAGAAAGCCAAGCAAGCAGTAGACAAGGGCAAGGATCCGACTCTGGGACCGGTTCAAGTATGCGGTAACTGCGGATACACTATAGAGGGAAACGCTCCAGCCAAGTGTCCTATCTGCGGCGCTTCGATGGAAAGATTCAAGGCTTACTAGTTGAAGGAGACACGGGAAGAAGGTCTATCTGTCAGGGAGTTCGTCCGGGGAACTCTCAACTCCCCTTATTCTTTTCAGGAGTTTTGCAGAACTGAGGCGAGCTTCGCCACGGGAAACGGTCTCGACGTCAACAATTGATGAATTCTGGCATGAAGAATGCCCATGGTGCGCCAAGCTAGCGCCAATTATCGGCGAGGCCCTCGGCAAAGTCGGCGAATTCATGGCCTACCTCATGGCTGATTGTACCAGACTCTTTGGCAGCTGATCCTCGAGCACCTTGTAGTCTAGCTTCTGGCTACATGATGGGCATAAGCCCCTCGTATGGATCCACACGAGGAAATCGTCTCTGTGAGCGACAGTTCCGCAGTGAGGGCAGAAGACTATGGGATCGGTCTTTGTGATGCTCTCGTGGCAGACTGCGCATAGTAGTTCCTGGCTTACCATTGACAGCCTCTTCGCCAGATCTAGGTCAGACTCCTCTTGAGAGGACGATGTCATCGCCCTTTGTGTTGCTTCGAGATTGGAGCCACAGTTGTGACAGAAGCTTTGATCCTGCGATTTAAGGGTCGCGCCACAGTATGGGCAGAACCTCGTGCTGAAGCGGGTCACAGGCTGGGTCCTCCTCAAAGCGGGCGAGTTCGTCGCCACTCCTTCTCTCGATCGTGGTCTGCCATTCGTTGACACCGCTATCGAGACAACTAAGAGCGTAAAGAAGAGAATCGCTATCAAAGGACCAAGAATGAGTACAGGAGCAAAGACAGCGAAATACATTCTTATGTCAGCCCTCCCTAAACCGAACAATCATATGACTAATCGATGTACTATTGATGCAAAGTCCACTAATAAGATAATCGCTTGTGCAAACTGAAGGTACAGTTCTGCCCAGATTTCACGCCTATGGAACTTTCCCTGCCGGGTTGGGGTTGAGGCCCCAGACAAAAAACAGGAGGCAAGGGGCGGTGCAGGATCAGGTCTTCCTACTTCTTCTTGGGCTGCTTCTGCTTCTTACCTCTTCCCTGCATGTGCCTCATCTTGTTATCAACTTTCTCGCCTTTCTGCTGCTTCACGACTTCTTGTTTCTCTTCCTCTTCTCCCATTTCATTTCGCCTCCCTTGGCGGTTGTTCTGACCGTCGCTGGTAACAAGGTACTCTGTGTGACCTATAATAATGATCTCGGTTAGTCACAATACGCTCCTTAGCAAGCAATCGCATCGGGGTGAAACCCTCATGAAGCAGGATACGAGGGCTAGGCTAGGGGCGGTGTGACCGACCTCGGCAAGGTTCGTGGTACTGGGGGGTGTAGAATTGAGATAATCACAATTCAGTCTCTACCACTCTCGAGAGTTCGCATGAATTCTTATATAGGATGGCTATAATTCTGAGAGTAGGCGGTGTCGTAGTATGGAAGCTGCAAATCCTACCGAATCGGCTCTGACAATAAGTGAGGTCATCGGGCAAGTTCATTGTGGAAGGTGTCTGGTCCCAGTTCCACAGGAAGGAGAACTGATTTGGCCTCCGGAACAGATAGAGAAGCTTTTCGGTCTGTTGATGCAGGAACGCAGCATCGGGCAATTCATTTTCTGGAGTGTCGGTAGAGACAGAGTTGGGGACTACCATTTCTGCGACTTTTCCGGGGACGGCAATGAATGCCCGTGCGCGGTAGATCCAACATCAAGCATAGGAAGGCGAGACAACGTTGCAGTAGTAATTGACGGGAAGCGCCGTCTAGCCTCTCTCTACGTTGGATTGGTGGGGCTGAACAAGGGATCAGTTCCCAGTCGAAGCCAGGAAACCGAAGATTTCTACCAGAGTAGAAAACTCTATCTGAATCTTCTTTCCGGAACGGGTTCGTCGCAAGAATGCTATGATTTTAGGTTCCTAACCGAATCCGAGGCATCTGCAAAAGATGAGAAAACCCTGTGGTTCAAGGTTGGGGGAGTATCATCCTTCACAAAGCCTGATGAGATAGGCAAGTGCCTAATTGAGAAGGGGCTGGGGAAGAACAAGTCTGCGGAAGAATGCCTTGTCAAACTTCAGCGCGTAATCGGTGAGAAGAGGTTACTACGCTGCGTCGTCGAGACAGACGAGGAAATAGGGAGAGTCTTCCTAATGTTCCTGTAGAGGCACTTACGCGAATCAGGGGTCTGCCTAGTCAAAGGTGAACGCTGAGGGGCAAAGCTTGTTCAGGTTGCAGCCTACGCAATTCGGTTTCTTTGCTGTGCATATGCTCCTGCCATGGGATATCAGGAGGTCGGTGATCCTCATCCACTTCTCACTAGGCACAAGATCCATCAGGTCCTTCTCTATCTTGTTGGGATCCTTTTTCTCCGTGAATCCGAGTCTCCGAGCGAGCCTGTAGACGTGGGTGTCCACCGCGATTCCGACGATGACGCCGTAGGCATTAGACAAGACAATGTTTGCCGTCTTTCGAGCTACTCCTGGGAGTTCAAGGATTTCCTCCATTGTTCTCGGCACTTCGCCGTCGAATTTTTCGATTAGCATTCGGCAACAGTTCTTTATGTTCTTCGCCTTGTTATGGTAGAAGCCTGTCGGCTTAATCTGCTTCTCCAGCTTTCTGAGATCTGCGTTCGCGTAGTCTTCTGGCGTCTGATACTTCTGGAAGAGCGTCGCGGTGACTTCATTCACCTTTTTGTCGGTGCACTGCGCTGAGAGTATGGTAGCCACCAGGATTTCCAGTGGATTCTTGAAGGTCAGCGCTGTCTTCGTGTCAGCATAATCTCTTTCAAGAAGGGAAATCACCTTCAACATTCTCGAATTCTGATCAAGATTCATGGTTCCTCGTCACCCACCGCCTTGGTTTCGATCGGCTGGACCACATTACTCCACTTCTTATGGACCTGCATAAAGTTTTTACGCTTCTGCCTTCACTAATTCTGCTGGTGATCAAGATGGATGTGAAGCTTCTAGTTAATGGAGAGGAGATAGAGCTGAACGAGTTCGTCAGAAAGGTACTTGCAGGTATGATTAGTGGCGCCGTGAATTCCCTGCGTGGGATAAAGAAGGACTGGAAAGAGATCCAGATTGCTGTAACAAGATAAGTAGTACCCTGATGCCTCTAGAAGCAGGGAGACGACACGATCGCACCTGTCTGCGGGGCATATGCTGCTAAGGGTCCAGGTTTTTTCTAGTCTTCGCTGTGGCCTGCGGTGCATTTGGTGTGAAGCACTTCATGAACGTTAGGACAAGGAGACCTCTGTTTTGAAGCGGGGGAGGAATTGCCCTCCCACAGATGGTGGTTTTTAAGGCGGCATCACCAGTACTCTTTTTGGTGCGCAAGGGATGAGGAGAGAGGTCGTCAAGTCACTTGAACTGAACCTTCTCCCACTAACCTCAGCGAAGCAGGGCGAGCTCTCCCACCTCTTCTCCGAGTACACAGGCGCCGCCAACGAAGCCCTCACCACACTCAAGACCCAGAGGCCACCCTCAGAGACGCGGCTCCACCACCTAACCTACAAGAGGATCCGCGAGAGATCCAAGCTTCCTGCTCAACTCGTCTGCGCAGCGCGGCTCGACGCCTGGGCGAAGCGCAGGCAAACCATCACCAGCTTCAGGCACCTACCCATATCCTACAACGTGCCTAGGAGCGGCTCCCTTAAACAAACGAGGCGAGGCAACCCCATCCTCAGCCCAGCCTCGCTAAACAGGCGCATCGGCCTCCGCGTAGCCAGGGATGGCGCGTGGCGAAGACTCACCCAGATGCTCTCAGACGAATGGGCCTTCACCGAGTTCAAGCTGCTCAACACGCACGCAGCAAGGGTCACCCTCAAGCGGCGCTTCCAAGTCGCCGAGCCTGGGCCGGGCCAGGCAGTGCTGGGCGTCGATGTGGGAGTCGGCACACTCGCTGCCATAACCATCTTCGACGCCCACGGAGTGGGGCAGCAGCTCTACTTTGGGCGAGACGTGTGGCAGGTGAAGCGCGACCTAGGTATACGCCGCTCGAAGCTCCAAGCTCACGCCTCTGCGTGCTCCAGGAGGGCGCGGCGCGCCCTCCGCAACCTCAGGGGCTACGAGCGCAGCTTCGACAAGACGAGGTGCTACCAGGAGGCGCACAGGATCGTCACCCTCGCCAAGCACTACAATGCAACGATCGCCGTGGAGGACCTCGACGGGCTGCATAGGACGAGGCTGAGCCGACGGTCCAACCGCAAGGCGAAGCGCATGCCCTATTCGGGGCTCAGGCAGGCGATCCAGGCGGTGGCCTGGCAGGAGGGCATCGAGGTGAGCCTCGTCAACCCGCGGTACACATCCCAGACATGCTCCAAGTGCGGCGCCAAAGGCGTGAGAAGAGGAGCCACGTTTAGTTGAGGTTGCGGGTTCACCGCTAACGCGGATAGGAACGCGTCGGTGAACATCGCCAAACTGCTCTGGGAGCGGACTCGGCGGCGCGCCTCGGGGCGCGAAGCCGTGCCCAGTTTTCCCGGAGTGGGGCTGAGGTCAACCAGCCCGCCCCGTGCCATGAATCTTGGCAAGATGAGGCTCGCAGCCAATGCTTGCCACCACGAGCACAAGCCGCCTATCTCAATAGGTGGTAGTTGACTACTCGGCGTATGTGTCCGCAGGCTGGAATTCAGAAACTAGGAAGCTAGCACTAGTCTTTAATATTGGTTGTATAGCTCTAAAGACCGAACGACAGAATCAAAATGGATAAGATAAGTGAAAAAAGGTGTAAATGGAATGTTCAATAGGACAAAGACGACAAGGGCGCTAGCGATGATTCTACTCACAATGACCATAGTGACACCGATACTCATAGGGGTGACCGCAAGCTACTCAATCCATCAGGGAGTAATGACGCCATCAGGCTATCAACCCAGAGCCAGTCATGCGTCGCCAGTGTTGCTCACGTCGAAGTGGAACTACACGGCAGGTTCTCCTGTTGAGTGTTCCCCAGCCATAGCTGATGTCGATGGGGACGGAAAAATCGAGGTAATAGTGGGTTCCGATTATGGACTCGTTGCCGTGAACAGTTCGGGGAAGCGGGTGTACACATGCTATTCTGGAGCGGCAGATCCCTACTATCCTGAATCACCCGGTATCGCAGACCTGTACGGAAATGGAAGACTCGAAGTGCTAAACGTAATCAGTGGCTATCTCTACTGTTACAACGGGACGGATGGAACCGAATTGTGGTATGCCGGTTATGGGTACTTGCAAGGTTCTCCTGCGATAGGCGACCTCGATAGCGACGGGAGACTCGAGGTTGTAGTGGGCGATTACAATGGATATGTCTACAGCTTCAACGGAACGAACGGCAACCAACTCTGGCAGTACCCAGCGGAGGGCAAGCTACTTTCCTCTCCCACGCTCGCAGACATTACAGGAGACGGGAAGCTCGAGGTGCTCGTCCACAGTATGAATTCAGGTGGGTACGACAGTCTTCACTGCCTAAATGCGACCGCGAACGCGGACGGCTACGTCCACTCATTGTGGGACTTCAGCATGGGCCAGAAGTGGGATACTAGCGAATCCTCGCCGGCCGTTGCAGACATCGACAACGACGGACATATGGAGACAGTCGTAGGATCGATTGACAACGCAACGTACTGTATCAGCAGCACGGGCACTTTGAAGTGGAGCTACAAGACTGGAGACAATATTCACTCTTCTCCAACTATGGCAGACATTGATGGAGACGGCAAGCTGGAAATCCTAATCGGTTCAAACGACCATAGGCTCTATTGCCTGGACTCGACGGGCAAGCTCAAGTGGAGCTACACAACTGGAGACCTCATTTACTCCTCTGCTGCTGTTGCGGACATCGATGGTGACAGAATGCTTGAAGTACTAGTGGGATCGCACGACCACTACCTCTACTGCCTCAATAGAACTGGAGGATTAGAGTGGCGCTTTGGAACAAGCGACTTCATCCTCTCTTCTCCTACCGTTGCCGACATCGATGGTGACTACAAGCTGGAGGTAGTGTTTGGGTCGTCGGACGGAAATGCCTACTGCCTGAGCGTTGCGTCTGCCCCAATTGTTCCAAGCGCTTACCCGTGGCCTTCAGTCGGCTACCGAGAAGACATACGGCATACGGGGTGCATTACTGACTCGGACAAGGATGGCTTGACGGATGGCTATGAGATCACAGTGGGCACTTATCCCCAGAATCCGGACACCGATGGTGACGGATTCACAGACTACCAAGAGTTCTTGATATCAACAAACCCGTTCGCGAAGGAGTGGCAGAGCTATCCACCGGTTCCACTCATCCCTGGACCTGGGAATAATGCCACTATGCCCGGATCAGCCTTTGCGGAATACCACTTCACGATGAGCACAACAAATGCAACGGGGGTAGTAGTAACAAGTGGAAACCAATTGCCACCCGGAGTAGTTGCGCCTCCAAGCGGAACGGCGGCGTTCCTGTACCTTCAAATCAGCGGCACCCAGGTGAATGGTACCACGGGTGCAGCCATCTACCTCTACTACGATAGATCACTGGTTCGCTCCCTCGGCGTGGATGAGCTCGCGATGCAAATCCATAGATGGAACGCGACAACATTGCAGTGGGACGCTGTGCCAAGCAAGGTAACCATCATCAACAGCACACATGGATTAATTAGCGCCCGTCTGAACCACTTCAGCTACTTCGCAGTGTTCGGAACATCAACTGGTCCCTCAGGCAGCCCAATGGCACTACTCATAATCGCAGGCACAGCAGGCGCAGCAATCGTAGTAGTCCTAGCAATAGTGGTCGTCAAAAAGAGAAGCGTGGTAGTCCCGCGAAAGAGAAGTAAGACAAGAAAAACCAAATGATCTTCACAAAAGAAGTGCGCATAGGTGAAACCGTGGGTTTCACTTGCCACTTTCCTATTTTTCCAGGTGCCAAGGCGATAGTCGGACTGAGCCGCCGTCGTGAACGACTGGTCACTGCGTAGGCAGCTCTTCGAACATCTCTTTCTTGGCTTTGCATATTGGGCAAACGTAGGGTGGTTCTTCCCGGTAGCATACATACCCGCACTGCTTGCAGTACCAGAGTCTCATTCCCGTCTTTGGCGCCTCCTTAGCGGTGGCTGCCGTCGCCTTCTTATCAGGTTTCTTCTTTGCAGCCGTTTCCGGCGTTACTCCGAAGGCTCTAGCCTGCTTCTCCTGTGGCCTTCGCTCTGGAACGGGTTGGAGGCTCTTTTTCTTCTCAAATATCTCCTTGCCCACGTAAAGCCCGCAGTAGCAAGCGCCGTATTCCTGTACATCTGGGTCGCGGTAGAAACACGGGCATACAATATCCCTGTCAATCTCAAGGACTCCGGAGGCAAGCCTGCACGGGCATGATGGGTATCCGTAGCGCTCCTCGTTCTTCTTGAGCCCCTCAAAGAGGTCATTTGTGAACTTCGCGTCGGGGTTGAGGTAGCAGCCATTTGTCTTCGCGTCGCTCTCGGCTCTTTGCCTGACCTTTTCAAGGGTGATCATATATCTAATGCCTCCTTTATCTTGTCTTCGCGGTACCCTGTGATTATCTTCTTGTCGTCAACGATCACGGTTGGAAATCCTATGTTTCCTCCACGTTTTCTGATATCGTTCCTAATCTCCTCCTGGTCTTTGGGATCGCATAGATCGATATCAGCGTATTCGAATTCGATGTTTCTGTCCTTCAGAAGTTGCTTGGTCTTCTTGCACCAGACACACGTGCTGAGCGCATAAACGGTGACTTTATGCTTGTTGTTTTTACCTGGAACTTTCGTTGTCTTCATTCATCTCTCCTCGGAGGACGCTAGTATTGGAAGGGGATATAAAAGGGTTTGCGGATGGGGAGGAGAGTGCGGGGATTCTTTGCTCATGCCAGTAGTCTAGATTTCGGCTGGCGGGGGAAGAGCAAGGTCGGGGAGCGCTTCAGCTACGCTCCCGAAAACTCCATTCACTCTCCTGTGAAGTTTGGCGCTCGTTTTTCGAGAAAGGCGCGTATGCCTTCCTCATAGTCGTGACTATCGTACACTCTCCTTCTCAAGCCCTGGATGCGCTCAAAACCCTCGGGGGCGATCGGATGGGCACTGGACAGAATCTTGAATTGCTCCTTGATAACCGAAATTGCCAAGGGAGAGTGCGATGCAATTCTCTTCGCCAAGCCCATGGTAAACTCCATCAGCTTCGCAGATGGCACAAGGTGATTCAATACGCCGATGCGCTCAGCCTCCTCGGCCGTCACTGGATTCGCGGTGAAGAACATTTCCTTTGCCTCGTTTAATCCAAGCCTATTCATGAAGTGCAGAATGCCACTAACGTTGTATGGAAGACCGATTCTCGCGGGTGTGATTGCGAAGGAAGACGTTTCATCACCCACAACCATGTCACAGGTCATCACGAGGTCGCAAGCGCCTCCCCAAACACCGCCATGAACCATAGCGATAACTGGGCCAGGGTACTCCTGAACTGCCCGCAAGACCTTCTCAATTGGATCAAAATAGCCCAAAGGGTCCCGCCGTGATCTGGGCAATTCCGTTACGTCGATTCCAGAAGACCAGACGTTACTTCCGGCTGTTGCCTTCAAGATGGCTACTCGCATTCCCCGTCTCTGGAAATCCTGGAACGCGTCAACCAATTCCCTCATCAGTTCTGCACTGAGAGCATTCCTTTTCTCGGGATAATTCATCGTTATCAGGCCGATCTTATCTTTGATTTCTTCTTCAACTAGTGGCATGTTCACCGCCTCATGTTGTATTGGGGCAATCCTCCTTGCTTCAAAGCCCTTGAAGCCAAGACCGAATATTAAGGCATCTGCTAGAGATTGACACGAGGCTGGTAGGCTGGAAAAAAGGGGGCTCGGCGCAAGCGACTCGTTAAAGCAGATTGAAGCCGCTTAGGATTCGCGCGAGTGGCGCCAGCCCAACCCCTATTTCATCTCCTCGAGCAAGGAGCTTATATCGGTTCCTTCAAGGGATGACCTAGCTAAGTTCACTCCCTTCACATGTGGAAGGTTCTCGTAGTATGTGGGTCGTTGCTCCTTGTAGAAGAGGCCTATCGGTATGTGGTCGCCCCACTCGAAGCACTTCTCTAGAGCCTTCTTCCTGTCTGTGAAATCATGGCCTTTGTCTTCGAGCTTGTACACTCTTTGGCGGTACCAGTCGTAGGTGTTGAGGTAGTTGAAGCTGACGCAGACTTGCAGAATATCAATGTAGCCGAAGCCCTTGTGCTTGATCGCCTGAACAATTAGGTTCTGTAGATGCCTTGTTTCTCCTACGTAGCCGCGTGCCACGAAGGTTGCGTTGCTGACCAGGGCGTGTGCCAGCGGGTTTATTGGTGGGACTAGTGCGCCGTAGGGTGTGGATTTGCTCTTGAATCCGACTGAGGTTGTCGCTGTCGTCTGTCCGGTGGTTAGCCCGAAGACCATGTTGTCGTGTACAAGGAGTGTCATGTTTATGTTTCTCCTTATCGCATGGACAAAGTGATCCCAGCCCTCATCATAGCAGTCGCCGTCGCCAGAGAACCCTATTACCTTCAGGTCTGGGTTGGCGAGAGTTATCCCAGTGGCAAGTGGAAGTACCCTGCCATGGATGCTGTGGAAACCGTTTATGTTTACGTAGTCGATCATTTTGCCGTGGCAGCCAATTCCCGAAACTAGGCACAGCTTCTCTCTGTCCAGACCTGAGTCAACTATGGCACTCTTAACTGCAGTAAGAATGCCGAAGTTACCGCAACCGGGGCACCAAGTGCTCTTTCTTGGAGTTTGGAGATCTTTGAGCGTAGTTCCCACTTCTAGAGCACCCCCTTAATTTTCTGTGCGAGACTATCCGGGTTCCAAGGTCTCCCATCGTATTTCAGAATCTTGCTGTCAACATCTCTTAGAGTGTATTGGCGGATTAGGCCAGAAAGCTGCGAGGTGAAGCTGTTCTCCACGATTACCGTCTTCTTTGCATTCTTTAGCGTGTCTTCGAGCACTTTAATCGGGAAGGGATGCAGGTAGACTATCTGCCGGTAGTTTACCGAAATGCCCTCTTTACTCAGAATTCTCATTGCTTCTCTTATCGGACCCTTGGTTGAGCCCCATCCTATTATCGTTGCATCTGCGTCTTCTTGTCCGAATAGCCTTGTTGTTTCTATTTCCTTCTCGACAAGCTCTCTTTCGAGGTATTCGAGTTTCCTCATTCTCTTCTCCATCATCTTGACTGTGAGGTCAGGTCGCTCCGTGGTGTACCCAGATTCATCGTGTTCATCTGAATTCGTGCGGATGATGGCTCCCATGGTAGATGGAATTAGTCTTGGAGATACTCCTGTTTCGGTAATTCTATGCCTCTTGTATTCCTCTGCCCCAGCGTACCTGTCTATTATATCGAGTTCGCCCCTCTCGATTCCTATGCGTTCCGGGTCAAAAGGGGTCACTGACATCTGGCTCTCGACGAGATACTTGTCGACGAGAAGAATGGCGGGTAGCTGATACTTTTCCGCCCAATTGAAGGCCATCATTGTTTCATAGAAGCATTCATCGATGTCTCCGGGGGCGACGACAACTCTCGGGAACTCACCCTGCGACGCATGAAGAACGAACCTGAGGTCTCCTTGAGATGTGTAGGTAGGTAGCCCAGTGCTCGGTCCGTTTCTGATCCCCATAGCTATGACAACTGGCGTTTCGGTCATGCCTGTCATCCCTAAACCTTCAGTCATGAGGCAGAAGCCTCCACCAGAGGTTGAGGTCATCGCTCTCACTCCAGCGAACGATGCGCCGGCAGCCATGATCAAGGCAGCGATTTCGCCTTCAGGATGAAACACGATCATTTTGTAATTCCTCTCTTTCTCCGCCATGAAGGTAAGGAGGCCACTCACTGGGGTCATTGGGTAGGCCACGTAGAGCTTGCACCCAGCAGCTATAGCCGCCGTTCCTATCGACTCGTTTCCCGTCAGGAATATCTTTGTCTTTCCCGAGGATCTTGTCTTGCTGAGATGGCACCCAAAGTCGTCTGGGAAGTTCTGGTGTGCGTAGTCGTATCCCTTTCGAGCAGCAGCTATGCTTGTCGCCGCAGCCTTATCGCTGAAGGTGTCTCCCAGCACCTCTTCCAGCATGGCGAAGTCGTAGTCCACGATTTTCATGGCGGCCCCGAGGGCCACAGTGTTCCTAGATATTAGATCCTGCTTCAGATCCTCAGTGACGATCCTCTTCAGCGGAATAGGATAGAACTTCAAGTCACCTCTTCCCGCAGCCTGCTTTGGATCGGGCGTATCCTCTGGATCGTATATGATTCCGCCGCCTGAAGCCATCTCATCCTTGTGAAGCGCAATTGTCTCCGCATTCAGAGCAAGAAGCAGGTCAACAAGGTCAGCTTGGGAGTATACCTCATTCTCACGTATCCAAGCGACGTAGAAGTTGTGTCCTCCCCTGATTAGCGACTGGTAGTCGTTTGTGCCGAAAGCATGCATTCCTCCGCGCATGCAGGCCTTGGCGAAAAGATAGCCTGCACGGGTTATGCCTGCCCCAGCTTCTCCTCCTACCATAACAGAGAGATCGTTGACTTTCATGCAAATCTCACCAACCATAACCTACTCTTACTTCTGATTCTCTCTACCAAACCAGACCACCGATTCATTCGTCCCTCAGCCGCTCTTCCGTTCCTTATTGGTGTAGTGGAAGACTCGAGTCGAACATAAAAACTTGTCTTTCATTGCATCCAGCAGGCAATCATGAGAGGTAGTTGACTCCACTATTGCAGCTGTATCTCGTGTCTTTCTAGCCTTCCACTTGAGGCAGCCTTCTTTCCGTCCACATAGATGTTTAGTCCTTCCTCGTATCTCTCAGTGTTCTTGGCTGCCCAGGTTACCCCTATAACATGCCCCTGGTACCTCACTCTTTCTATGGAAAAGCTCCGAAGATTAAATGGAAGTGGATCGACTACGAGCAATTTCTGTTCCTCATCCATAGGTCTGATGCCGCAGACGTACTTTATTATCAAGTCGACAACCCAAGAGTGCTGGTAGTCGTCGACTCCTCTGTAGTCGCATGGACCGCCTGTTATTGGGTTGTAGTGCTCGTAGCAGTTGGGGCGGTTAACATCGTCATTGAAGAACATCATCCTGATGTACCTAGAAATGAAATCGGCTGCGGTTGCCCTCAAATCTCTGTCGCCAAGGTTCTCCCCGGCATGGACTAGCGCTTCAGCTATATGGCTATTCGTCATGGGCCACACGCGCCCATTCCACGGGCACATCATTCGCTTTCCCTTCCATTCCGCGTCGGGGCTGAAGTATTCGTTATCCATGCTCAACGTCGCCACGGGGAACGGCGTCCAGAACTCCTTCTTGTTAAGCAAATGCTGCCTGATTGCTGGGAGGTGATCAGGCGAGGCGATGTCACAAATAAAGGGGTAGAATCCTATTGCAGCCTTCACCTTTGTTTTCCAGTGGTCGCTAGGTCTCACATCGTAGAACATATTGTCTTCCTTGTCCCACATAGTTGATCGAACGGACCCCCTACACGCCGCGGCACCATTCGCGAAAGTCTTAGCTTCATCATTCCTGCCCAGCTTGGCTGCTATGGAAGCTAGGGCGTTGTACAGCTCGTAGATATAGACTGTTGCGTCAACGCCCTCCAAGGGCTCCTGAAGAGGCTTGTCCTTGTCAGCCTCAGCATCTACGAAGAGATACCTTGGATTCATCTCTTGACCAGATTCGTATTGATCTATGATATCGTATAGGTAGTCCTCGTCCGAGTCTCTTTCGCTCTTGAAGTAGTTCAAGTACTTTCTAAGCGGCTCGTAGATCTGCTCTAGGAAGGATTTGTCCGGATGAACCTTGTCAAGTTCTCGCACTGCCCTACCCCAATTAGCGTGATAGAACGTGTTGTCCCTCACGTCGCTGAAGCCAACAATGCCAGGAAGAAAACCGTTGGGCTTCTGATGGCTAAAGAGATCCATTATGCATCCCCGTGCGAGAACTGGGTCAGACATCCACCTCGTCTCCAGCACGTGGCACTGAGCAGAATAGGAGATATGCTTCCTGAAAACCCTCAGTCCCTCATAGACGCAGGGATGCGTGTGATTCCCGTAACCACCCTCGACACTCATGAGATGTAGTCCATACCACCTATACCAGTAGTATTTCTCAAGGTACGGATCCGAACAGTGAAACTCTGGGACGAGTGAGAAGAAACTCCTCCAAGATTCCTCGCTCGAGTCTGGCTGCTTGGCTCCGACCTCTTTCTCGAGTCTGTTAACTGATTCGTCCTCCCTAGTGGCAAAAGAAGCACTGAAGCTAAAGGTGAGTATCCCCCCGGAATTCAGTTTAAGGGGGTAATGGAGTCCGATGTAAAGTAGTCCGTAGGGGTCAGTTCCAACTTGACGCTTGACTTCGTCTTTGAATAGACCGCCCCAGATCTTGTCAGCGAATGGGGTCAACTCCCATCTTGGCTTGTTCTCAGAGCCTTGTGAGAGGTTCACGGTGAATGACGAGAAATCTTGCTTGGAACCGATAACCTGCACTATGTTGGGGTTCTTCCGTGCAATGGCGAGAAACCTCCTGCCAAGAGGCTTTGCGTCTAGGACAGTTGCGGAGGGATAGGCGACCCAAGCTACCAGATGCAGAAAACGTGGGGCTGGCGACTCGGCTCCCTGTTCGCCGACCGCGATCTGCAGAGTGGATGTCAGAGCATTATTCGGCGTCACGGTCTTATGCTCGATGACCTCTATCCCCCTATCGGAGAAGAACCGCTGCCTAAAGTATGCAGGAGTCCAGAAAAGGCTTGACTGGTCATGCTGCAGCCTTATGGGTTTGAGATCCTCATCAAGTATGTTGACCGTAAATACTGGTTCCACCTTGATGTCAAAGTAGTCGGCGTAGTCATAGAACCCAGGAACATCAAGATACTCAGGAAACGACGGCGCGTACACCAAGCCGACCCCATTTCCTAGAAACCACTTGTCGCCTCTACGTGAAAGAAAGGAAAGCGGGTCAAAACCAACTGTCATAGTTGCCAACCCCATTCCTGAAATAGCGTAGGCTCGCTACTGGAAATTCCCACGCTCTTCGGTTAGTGAGCTACCAACCCCTTTAAGGGCGTTGGCTTCCTGGTTCACGGACCAAGCTTGCCTTGGCGTGTCGGGCACCGTTGAGGTACCCAGGGCGCCGGGGTAGCGGCTTCGATCTCCGCAGGCGTAGATTCGGCACGCACCGTACCTACTGCCCAGGCAGAGGCATGTTCCTCTATTTAAACCCGCCATTCACACCCTAAAAGGTCACGCTATATTAAGTCCGAGTAAAGCCAATTTGACACTAATAGAGCTAACTGATATGCAAAAATATTTATTTGCAGGACTAGTTTGTAGGCTACTTACCGATGGGCCGCAGAAGAATGGTGTGACCCGGGCGAGGAAGACGCTATTTGAAGATGAGTAGAAGGTGATTAGTTGACTGAACCTAAAGGAGCTGCTATGAAGGATAAGAAGGGCGGAGACGTAGCGATCCAATGGCATGGATTCTACCGGGGAAAAGTGGGTACTCAGATCAAGGTTCCGATAACCTCACTTAACGATTTTTCGTACTGGTACACGCCGTACGTGGCTGATGTCTGTCGGGCGATCCAGGCAGACGACCACCGACAATACGAGTTAACCAATAAGTCGAACTTGGTTGCCGTGGTCACCGATGGCACGCGGATCCTCGGGCTTGGGGACATTGGCCCCAAGGCAGGCATGCCAGTCATGGAAGGTAAAGCGCTGATCTTCAAGTACCTTGGAGACGTCGACGCTTTCCCAATATGCCTCGGCACAAAAGACGCGGATCATATAGTCCAGGCAGTGAAATGGATAGCGCCAACCTTCGGAGGCATAAACTTGGAGGACATAGACTCGCCCAAGTGCTTCAAGGTCCTTAAAGAGCTAACCAGGCAGCTTGACATATTCGTCTGGCACGACGACCAGCAAGGAACTGCGACTGTGATCCTCGCGGGGCTCATTAACGCACTAAAAGTAGCGGGGAAGAAGATAGGTGAGATTCAGACCACGGTAATTGGCGCAGGTGCAGCTGGCATCCCAACAGCAAGACTCCTGATCGAAGCTGGGGCGAGGCGGGAAGATGTAATCATGGTCGACAGCAAGGGGATCCTCTATGATGGCAGACCAGATATGGACGACTGGAAAGCTGGGATCGCGCGGATAACTAACGGCGACCGAAAAACCGGGGAAATAGAGGAGGCTTTGGAAGGCTCTGACGTCGTCATAGCAATATCGAAGCCGGGCCCAGGCGTCGTAACGAAGGAGATGGTGAAGTCGATGGCTAGCAACTCGATAGTATTCGCACTGGCAAACCCAACGCCAGAGATACTTCCCACCGATGCCAAAGAGGCCGGAGCCAAAGTCGTGGCAACAGGCAGATCCGACTTCCCGAATCAAGTCAACAACAGCTTAGGGTTCCCCGCGATTTTGAGGGGCGCACTGGACGTCCACGCAAAGGCCATAAACACGGAAATGATGATAGAGGCTGCCACTGAGGTCGCGAAGTTCGCTGAAGAGAAGGGGATCAGCGAGGACTACATAGTTCCCCGGATGACGGAGCTCGAAATGTACCCAAGAGAAGCAGCGGCAATCGTGCGCGCAGCGATCAGAACAGGGGCCGCGCGGGTAAAAGTCGATCCAAAGCAGGTGCAGGAAGACATGCTGAAAAGGATAATGGCCAACAAGAAGATCAACGAACTACTGATGAAAGAAGGCTTCATCAAACCATTCCCACGATAGCCACTGCATAGTGGCATTCATGTGGGCGCCGTCAGCATTCCTCTTATCTCTTCGACATTCCCGATATCGGCACAACATTGTCAGTGCACTAGAGGTTGGTTCGGACACGAAATGAGAAGGATGAGGAGAAGCATTGAAAATGCAAATCGTTCTTCCTCAAGGTGATACTCTATTCTCCCCCTTTTTCCGCTGCAGAATAGAAAGGCTTTTTTGTAGGAGATTTAGAACTATGACTGTGTTTCAAGCTCAAAAGGGGAATGTCTGGAGAAATACAGGTTGCAAGAAATAGCCTTGGAGAATGATGGGTTTTGAGAATACTCAAAATGGAGAAAGATGATCTAGACTGTTTTCTCATGGAGACTAGCTCGTTTGGTGAGCTCTGGGGCCCCACAAAGGAAAATGGAAGGTTCCTCTATGGAAAAATCGAGGATCGAAGCCGACTATACCTAGGCAACGAGATACCGATGATTCCTCCGAAGAAGCTTTTTCACCCACCGACTTTCGACATGTTTCGTTTCTCTGAGAAGGGCTTCGAGCCTAACTATGATTGGATTACGAACAGGGTTTTGTTCGGAATCCATCCGTGCGACATTCACGGGCTCTTGATCCTTGACAAGTTCTTTGGTGGGTACCCCGCAGCTGATCCATACTGGGCTAAGGCCAGAGAGAAGACCGTCATTGTAGGTTACTCATGTATTCCGTGTGAGAGCTGCCTATGCAAGTCGACTAATACCGACATCGTTCATGAGGGCTTTGACTTATTCTTCACGGATCTCAAGGACTACTACCTTGTTTGGGTGGGGTCGAGCATTGGAGACGACATGACGAGAGTCAGGCAAGACATATTCGATGAGAAGGTGGAAAAAGAGGACATTAAGAAGTACTTCGAGTGGCGCAAAGAGAGGGACAGCTGCTTCGTGAAGGGCTTCGAATTCAAGAACCTGCCTGACATGATGGAGCTCAGCTATGGTAGCAACGTATGGGAAGGCTTTGGGGACAAATGCCTCTCGTGTGGGCAATGCACAATGGTTTGCCCAACGTGTAACTGCTATGACGCCTACGACCAGATAGACTTGAGCCCCGAACTCAAGGGTACACGCCGTCGACAGTGGGACTCGTGTATGTTCTCCGACTATTCCCTCGTTGCGGGCGGGCACAACTTCAGAGGCAAGCGCTCAGAGCGCCTGAAGCTCTGGTACACGCACAAGTTAAGAGCATATGAGGCGGAATTCGGAAAGCCTGGGAGCCCGTCATGCGTGGGTTGCGGGCGATGCATACAGACTTGTCCAGTTGACATAAACGTTTTGACTGTTTCTGATGCACTCTTGACAGGGGAGGTGCCAAAACAAAAATGAACCGAAGCATTGAGACCAAAACCGAGAGCCCTTACATCTCCGAGCCTTGCAAGATACTTCGGAGGACTGACCTTGCGGAAGGAGTGAGGCTATTCCAGATCCGGCCAATCAACGAAAACTCTACGCTAGCCGTTAACTATAGCCCCGGTCAGTTTGTGATGGTCTCGGTTCCAGGCATAGGCGAAGCACCAATCTCGATCTCCTCAACTCCCACACGCCCCGGTACACTGGATTTGGGAATTAGGAATGTCGGAAGGTTGACCGAGGCCGTGTTGCAGCTGAAGGAGAAAGATACGATGTTTGTCAGAGGACCATATGGTAACAACTTCAACATCTCAGCAATGGAGGGCAAGGATCTCCTTATAGTTGCAGGGGGAATCGGAATGATTCCACTCCGTTCAGTGCTACTCTTTTCACTCGACAACAGAGAATTGTTCAAACGCGTAATTTTCCTGTATGGCGCCCGGACACCAGATGAAAGGCTCTTCAAGGCTGACTTGGACGAACTGAAAGAGCGAGGCGATGTCGAGTGTCACTACTCCGTCGACCGAGATCCTACTGGAAAGTGGCCTGGGAAAGTAGGTGTAGTAACCACGTTGTTCGCGGACCTGCAGGATATCAACCCTGACAGCACATCAGTCGTAATTTGCGGTCCGCCGGTGATGTATACCTATGTCATTAGGGAACTGCTGAAAATCAAGATACCCAAGAACCAGATACAAATGACCCTCGAAAGGAGGATGAAGTGTGGGATAGGGAAGTGCGGTCACTGTGCGGTAGACGAACTCTACGTGTGCAGAGATGGCCCCGTGTTCACCTACTGGGATGTCATGCACTCCAGGGAGCTGATATAGAAGGAGGAAATACTCATGGTAAAGAAAGAGCAAAGCGCAAAACCCAAGGTGGGAATATACGAACTCACAGGATGTTCAGGTGAGCAGCTCATCTTTCTTCACAGCGAGGAGCTTCTGCTTGACCTTGTCAAACTGATCGATCTTAAGGTCTGGGTCATGGCATCCAGCGGACCAGAGATAGATGATGTGGATGTTGCCCTAATCGAGGGCTCATGTAGCACAGAGCAAGATGCAGAACGCCTGAAAGAAATAAGGAGCCGCGCCAAGAAACTCGTGGCCATGGGCGACTGCGCCTGCTACGGTTGCATCCAGGCGCAATCCGCGGCTGACGGACAGTACCTAGAGAGACTGAAGCAAGTCTACGGAGACTCGCCCATAGTGAAGATTAGAAAGCCAGTCGAGGCACAGCCAGTCGATGCCATTGTCAAGGTTGACTACTACCTGCCGGGATGCCCAATTAACGCGAGACAGACCTTCGCCTTGGTTACGAGACTCGTAAGAGGATTCCAGCCTGAAAACTCGAGGTTCCCAGTCTGCATGGAATGCAGATTCAAGGATAACGATTGCATGCTATACAACGGCAAATTCTGCCTGGGCCCGATCACTCTGACGGGCTGCGGCGCGGTTTGCCCCTCAATGAACCTGCCCTGCGTGGGCTGCTTTGGGCTCAACGAGGACGGTAATCTGGCGGCAGAGGTCAAAAAGCTGGAAGAGAACGGATACAAGAAGGAGGACATCATCAGGAGAATAAGGGTCTTCGGAGGGGCGAAAACTGCTAAGACCATACAGACAATGCTACAGGAGGGAGCCAAGAAGTGAAGAGATCAAACGGAAATATCGAGATCGAGTACCTACCCAGAATAGAGGGACATGGAGCTATCACCGTTGAATTGGACGAGAGCGGCGGCGTTGGAAATGTCAAAGTAGATATACCGGAAGCCCCACGCCTTTTCGAGGCCTTGGTCAGAGGTAAGACCCCAGATGAGGACCTGAACATGGTTCCTAGGGTATGCGGCATATGTTCATTCAGCCACAAATACGCGGGAATCCGCGCCTTCGAGAAAGCCCTAGGTGTCACCCCTTCAGAAAAAGCCATCGCGCTTAGAACACTACTCCACCTGTCCGAAACACTGCAAAGCAATGTCCTCCACGTCTTCTTCCTCTCCCTCCCAGATCTACTCGGCTACCCTAACGCCATAGAGATGGCGAGCGACTACAAGGACGCCGTGCTGGGCGCCATGAAGATGAAGGGCTTCGCCAACAAGATCATGGAGATAGGCTCAGGTCGATTCGTCCACGGCGAGAACCCCGTAATAGGAGGCTTTGGAAGATACCCCACGGACCAAGAGCTGGCTCCTCTGAAGAGTATCTCCCAGGAGCTAATCCCACAAGCCGAGAAAGCAGCAGAAATGATCGGCGAAATGGAAATACCGGTATTCCCGGAGCGGGATACGACATTCATGTGCCTCAACCCGCCGACGGGCGAATATGGTCTCGTCGGCGACAACGTCCTTATCTCCGACGGGAAAGAAATCCCAGTAGAGAACTACAAGCAGCTGACCAACGAGCGAGTCGTGTCACACTCATTCGCAAAGCGCTCCCGGTACAATGGAAAACCATTCACCGTCGGCGCAATCGCCAGAATCAATCTGCTGGGTGACCGCCTACAAGGAGTCGCCAAGAAGTACTACGAAAAGTACTACAGCGGACGGTGGAAGAAGAACCCGATGTTCAACATCCATGCCCAAGCGCTCGAAATCCTATGGACCCTACAGGCAGTCTACCCCATCGTGGATGCGATTGCGGAGGCAGAAGAACCAGAAGAGCCTATTGCCAAGAGGACTAAAGCGACCGGCAAGGGATCAGGCGCCGTCGAAGCTCCAAGAGGCATACTATACCACCACTACGAAGTGGAGAACGGACTCATCAAGAACTCAGACATCATCACTCCAACAGCGCAGAACCTGGACGACATAGAGGAATTCATCAAGGTCACAGCAGCGAACCTAATTAGCAGTGGAGACAACGACGACATACAAGCCAAACTTGAGATGGTGGCGAGAGCCTTCGACCCATGCGTCAGCTGCTCGGTGCACCTCGTAAGAAAGCGGAGTGAAAAGCATCATCAACGATGATGAAACCATTCGTGAGAGAAGAAAAGTTGACGAATGACCCTCTGGGTCAAGTCAACGTTTTCTTTCCCATTCTTCCACATTATGCTTGAATGCCATAATTGGATCTATATTGAATAGAACTGTTCCTTTCTGTGGTGCCGACAGGCGGGGTGGGACATAAGTTGCCATACATACCTCTTCCTTCTCCAGTACTAGGCACATTTCTGTTGTTTGGTGGAATATTCCTGCTAATCCTTATGCTCGCATTTCGCAGTAGTTCTTTGGAGCATCTTCTTATCAACCTGGCAGCGATTGTCTTAGGAGTCCTGCAATCAGACTGAATTCCATGGAGCTAGAGGAAGAAGGTGGACCGACTTGAGAAATGCTATGATGGTTCCCCATTCAGAAGTTCCTCAGCTTGGTGAGACACGCGATGACAAACTTGCCCCTACTCTTGGTATCATTGTCCTTCTCATTCCCATCTTGTTTGGAATAATAGTGACCGTCATCGGGCTTGTGGGCTGGAGTCAGGGAGGGGATATCGGTTTCCAATTTGGTCTTTTGGTTATGATAGGTGCTCTGATTACTGTGTGCTCTCTCGGCGTGTTCGTTGGACCCATTCTCAGAATAAGGCGCACCCAGGAAAGATACAGGCTTAACACAAGGCTTTACGAGGAGCAGAAGCCCCACATCAATGACCGGTACTGCGTATACTGCAACTACGATATCGGTATCTCCGGATCGAGATTCTGCCCAAACTGCGGGGCGAGCCTAATAACGATAAGGGCAGGTACTGACATCGCCGCCATTCGAAGCAAGGTAGCAGTAAATGTGAGCCCGGTATCGGTCTCCGAGACCCTGGGAACCTGTCCAATCTGCAAATATGATATTCTGAGAAGCGACCCAGTTGCATCATGCCCCTACTGCGGGACCCTTGCTCACAGAGTTCACCTTCTGGAGTACTTGCATGTTAAGGGAGACTGTCCTTCCTGCGGAAAACGTTTGAGCGAAAAGGAAATCAAAGAGCACCTAGCAAGAGCGGAGACACGAATAGGATCTAAGAAGAGAGTGGGTTGACATGACCCCGAAAACATCTAGCCCTCAATGATCTGGCCTGCGGAGCACACCCAGCGTTGTGGGACATTGTGATCGGGCTTGACGCTCTGGTGATCCTCTCCTCCCAGATTTATGAGTTACATCCGAACAGTTCTAGACCCCTTGTTTTCTCGCGGCATGAGACCACTCTGCTTATATATTGCAGTTGTCGGGATCATTATTGGGGATTACTTTCAGTGTGGGCAGTGAGCAGAGGCGAGGGCATGCCATCAAGGCTAGATTTCCTGGAGCCTGATGAAAGGAAAAGGGAAAAGTGGGGATGGGGTCAAAAAGGGGGCGGAAGAAGTCTTGCGGCCTTGCTTGGGCTGTTTCTCATTGTCGGTGGTACTGTGTGGATGGTACTCTACTTCTTGACCATGGGGAACGATGCCGTGAAACCGTGGTTCATCATCGCATATCTCGGGTCGTACCCTTTCACGTCGTACCCTGCGTTGCTACCGTTTTATCCTGTAATGGGTATCAGCATGATAGTTTTTGGCTCGCTCTTGGTTGTGGGAGCTTACCGCCTCTCGGTCCGAGGAATAATCACCGTGGCGTCAATCACGACAGTAGGATTTGTGTTCTTGTACTTTGCCTAGGAGATCTCCCACGGCAGCTATATCAGAATCCCAGCAGTCATCACTAGTTATCCTACGGCTTCTCCCAATCTCTTCCTTGCCGTTTGGAATCCGCCCCTCGCGGAGCCTTGGCGGGCTTGGTGCTTTGACTGGAAAGCGGTGCCGCAGAAATCCATCAAAAACAGGCAAAGCTAGGTTTGAGCGCACTTCAAGTCACGGAACTAGGTGACATCATGGACTTATATGATTCAATGAAGCTCATCGCGAAACCCGTTGCGTTCTTCTCGGTGCCTCTGTGGACTCTACTTGGCCTTGTCCTTAGGTGGTGGTAGAACTCGTGCAGGACGACCAGCGGGTCCTTGAGCACCTCGCTGTTCAGAATGGATATTGTTCTATCTCTCGCCGTGTAGCAGCCCAGCACATTCTTCCGATGGCCTTTAGGTAACCCGACCTTGATCTCTGGTACGCTGACACCATAGCACTTTGCGAGCTGCTCCAAGGCATCTTCTGGCTTGCCATTCAGTATCAGCAGGACCACCGAGGCTTTGAACTTGGTTTCATCCAGAGACATGGTATGCTCCTTCACCAAATCGATATTAGTATCCTCAAAGCGTTGAGTCACTCTGACTAATTTGGTCCTCAGCTCACCCACTCTTAGAAATATGTTTATTAATCCTTTATCCTAACGTTTTGACAGATAAACTTGAAGTCTGACTGGAGTGGCAGGCGAAGATTCAGACAAAAGAACAGGTGAAGATTGGTGGTGAGATAGGGGAATGGCGAAGATACAGTTAGTGGATGGCATTTACTGGGTAGGTGTAGTGGACTGGAATCTGAGAGATTTCCACGGATACACCACGAGCCGCGGAGCAACTTATAACTCTTACTTGATAGATGATGAAAAGAAGGTATTGGTCGACACGGTGAAGTACCCCTTCTTTAACGAGCTCATCGAGAAGGTGGGTGAATTCACAGAGCCTGAGAAACTCGACTATATTATCATCAACCACGTCGAACAGGATCATTCCAGCTCTTATCCAATGATCATGAATCTTGCCAAGAACGCTACTGTTGTGGCGACGCAGAGAGGAAAAGAAGGTCTAATCAAGCATTACGGAGAAGTACCGAACGAGATCAAGGTTGTCAAGACTGGTGACGAGATAAAGATCGGGAAGCGAACCCTCCGATTCATCGAAGTTCCAATGATTCACTGGCCCGACAGCATGATGACCTACGTGGTCGAGGACGAGGTTTTGCTGTCAAATGACGCGTTTGGTCAACACTACGCAACTTCCGGGCGCTTCGACGATGAGGTCGACGAACACATCTTGATGGAAGAGCTGGCGAAATACTTCGCGAATATACTGATGCCCATAACTACTCTCATCGCTCGCAAGATCGATGAGATAACTCAGATGGGTATACCTCTGAAAATGATTGCTCCCAGCCACGGCTTGATCTGGCGCACGAACCCGTCGAAAGTCGTTAGAACCTATCTGGATTGGTGCAAGGGCTTCCTCAACAAGCAGAAGGTCGTTGTAGTATACGACACTATGTGGGGGAGCACGGAGAAGATGGCTAGAGCTATAGTTGAAGGAATCAGAAGCGCAGGCGCCGAAGCTAAGCTGATGAAGCTGAGAATAACGGAGATGACAGATATTGTCACTGAAATCTTGGATTCGAAGGCGGTGGTCGTCGGTTCACCAACGCTACACAACGAGATCTTCCCATCAGTTAGCGGTTTCCTAACCTACATATCAGGGCTGAAACCAAAAGGCAAGGTCTGGAGCTTCTTCGGTTCCTACGGCTGGGGCGGAGGAGCGGTCAAGAAGATGACTGAAATTGCAGCCGCAGCGAAATTCGAAGTTAACGAGTCGAGCCTAGAAGTCAAGTATATTCCAACGAAAGAAGAGCTCGAGAAGTGTGTTGAGTTCGGAAAGGAAATAGCGGGAAAGATCATCTAGAGAAGACTTCCAAGCTGAGTATTCTCCCCGATCTGGGACTACCGTCCTGGATCAGGGAACTCCCTCCGTTTTGCTGCGCCACAATAGCACCCCGGAAAAGGGTTCTCAAGGGATCCTTCACTCCGACTTTCCCTTCAAATCCAATAGCTCGAGCATTCTCTGTACACTTGTGGTTGGGAGGCTACATTTGTAGCCTTGGCATACGTAAGCCGTGGCTCTGTCTTCTTTGCTCGACAAGTCCCTTGTGAATTCAGCTAGTTCCTCTATCTTGGGCGCCTCTACCCCAGTTGGCTTGAAGATCTGCACTTTGTTGGGGAGAAAACTGCTTCGAAGCGCCTTGAGCATCGCCATCATGTCTTCCGCGCCTCGATCACCGACAATGACTACCTCGGCTACTGGTCCTATGGCGAAATCCAGTGCAGTCAACAACTGCGTGTAAGCTGCGGGTGCTCTTGACATTGTGCCGGAAAGTGTGTGAATTACCCGAGATGCCCTATCTTCGAACTCAGGTTTCTCCGTCATGTGGGCTAGGTGGAGAAGGTTTAACGTTGCAACTGAGTTGCCTGAAGGATGAGCGCCATCGTAGGCATCTTTCTTTCTAACGATAACTTCTTCCGCATCGTCTGCGCTGAGATAGAACCCGCCGTTTTCCAGATCCCAAAAGTGTTTTGCAGTGTACTCCGTCAACTGGATGGCGGATTCCAGGTATCCTGTTTCAAAGGTTGCCTCATACAACTCCGTGAGGCCCCAGACAAGAAAGGCGTAGTCATCCAGGAATCCGGGTATCGCCGCTTCGCCGTCCTTAAAGCGGTGATAGAGCTTTCCCTTCGAATCGCACATCTTTGATAGAAGAAAATCCGCTGCACGTTTCCCCAGCTCCGAGTACTTTGGTTCATCGAAGGTTTGCGCCGCCTCTGCTAGCCCAGCAATCATCAGACCGTTCAGATCAGTTAGGATCTTGTCGTCTCTACTAGGGTGAATGCGTCTCTCTCGGGCGCTGAAAAGCTTGCGCCTCGCTGCTTCAAGTCTCTCCCTGAGTTCCCTTATCGGGATTCCAGTATCGGTAGAAGTTCTCTCAAGCGACTTGCTCATGCACAGTATGTTGTTCCCTGTATCTTTGTACGTAGTTTCATCAGGGAAATTCCCATTCTCTTGAACGTTAAAGACTGATGAGAAGAGTTCTGCTTCCTCCGGGGAGAGTATTTGTTTGATTTCGTCTTTTCTCCAGAGGTAGAACTTCCCTTCTTGCCCTTCGCTGTCCGCGTCCACCGAAGTGTAGAATCCGCCTTGGGGTGAAGTCATGTCACGCAAGACGAAGTTCAGTATTTCATCTGCTGTTCTCTTGTATTCCTCTTTCTTTGTCGCCTGGTATGCCTCGGCGTACGCCATTGTGAGCGTAGCTTGGTCGTAGAGCATCTTCTCGAAGTGCGGTTGGAACCACCTTGAGTCCACAGAGTAGCGGTGAAAGCCGAATCCTACTTGATCGAAGATGCCGCCCAGCCGCATTGATGTGAGGGTTTTCTCAACCATCAAAAGCGCCTTATCGTAGGTCGTGCGTTTCCAGTAGCGAAGGAGGAAAGTCAAATGGTGAGGGGTCGGGAACTTCGGTGCACCTCCGAAGCCCCCATGCTCCTCGTCGAATTCTGCTGAAAGACTATTATAGGCTGTATCCAGAGTCTCCTCCCCCGACTTCTCCTCTCCAGATGCTTCCAACGCGTATTCGGCTTTGGTGAGGCGCATCACGATTCCTTGGGCTGAATTGACGAGTTGCTCTCTCTGCGAGTTCCAGAGCTCCCTTATTCTTGGGATTAGCTCTTTCATTCCCAATCGTCCGAACTTGGCTTCTCTTGGAATGTATGTCGATGAAAAGAAGGGTTTCTTGTCAGGGGTCATGATTATCGTGAGTGGCCATCCGCCGCTTCCCGTCATCATTTGGCAGATGGCCATGTATGTGCTGTCTATGTCGGGTCTTTCTTCTCTGTCGACTTTTATGGATACGAACGAGTCATTCATGAGCCGCGCAACTTCAGGATCTTCGAAGGACTCCTTTTCCATTACGTGGCACCAGTGGCAGGTGGAGTAGCCGATGGAGAGAAAAATCGGCTTGTCCTGTTTCTTCGCTTCTTCGAAGGCTTCAGATCCCCAAGGATACCAGTCAACTGGGTTGTGTGCATGTTGTAACAGGTAGGGGCTTTTCTCGGATATCAGGCGGTTGACTCTTCCATTCTTTGATTCCTCGTTCATTTAGGCAACCTTCCTTGCGCATCGGAACAGTCTACTTGACGTTACTCATGAAGACGCATATCTTGGGAGGCAGTAGCGTGGAATCGATGCCTATTCTCTTGTCTGTCAGTTTGATTGGCGCTCCTCGGACGATGACGAAAGGTATTCTCTCGTTGGATTCCCCCATTAGGAGCTTTGCTGCTGAGGAAATGTCGTCGATCACTGATTGGTACGTTACGCGCAGCGTTCTCCCGTAAAGGTCTTTCTTGCCAACGTAATTCCTAGCGGGCTCTAGTCCAGCAAACCCGAGCGCCACCCCTATTGTTCCCCTTCTCCCGGGAAGCAGCCCGGAGTCTGCAATAATGATGGCAACTCTCTTTCCTGTCTTGTCCTCTATCCTTCTCTTGAAGCTCCAAGCTGACTCATCGGAATCCGCTGGTGGGAGTATGTACGAGTCCCCTGGAGAGTTGGCGACATCGATGCAGGCGTTGACGCACGGGAAGCCCCTTCTTACTGCCAGCACGTATCCGGGTGATCCTGCAAGAACGGAATCAGACTCGTCCAAGATCAACTGCATCAAGGATGATGGGAGGGCAAGCTTTCTCCCCATCTCTTCCGCCTTCCTCGAGGCCACGACGTCTGAGACTTGGCGAACCCGCTTCTCAGTTACGGAAACGATTTTAGAAGCAACGACGATTACGTCTCCATCTTCGAGAGGGAGTTGCATCCTCCCTATCGAGCTGAGGAAGATTTCTGAAGCATCGTCACTCTCAGTGATTAAGGGCGTTTTTACGGCGAAAACCTCCATTGCACTATCCAAGAGAATCATGCACCTCCAGGCGGAAGTGATCATGCTTACAGCAAGATGGTGATACAATCATCAGTATTTAGAGTTCGCCTTTGGCGCTTATCTAACTCTCCAGAAGTTGCCCTCGTCCTGGAATCACTGCGAGAGTCGCACGCCGATCGCAACTCTTTTACAAAGGCGCCCCTAGTAGGATGGGTATCGATTAGACTGTTCCCAGCAGGTTCTTCTAGTGAGGTGAAACCGTGATATGGTCCGAGTGCTAAATCCTATCTTCACTGCGGTGGGAATCTGCTCCCTGCTGAGTTCGCTGGACAAGATGGGAGTGACCCCGACGCTTGTCGCCCGCCAGGCCTCAAAGGTGATTGGCCCCGTGTTGGCGGACTTCGGAAAGATGACACTAGGCACCACGAACATGGAGGCGCCGACCCTGAACGAGTTTGTCGTAGGTCTGAGAATGGCTCTAAAGATGGGTGGGCTTGCAGACCCAGATGCTCTAGAAATGGTCAAGACCGAGGATGGCTTCACAGTCAAATGGGTTGACTGCGGGCTAAAGGACATGGCCAATGCTGCTAAGCTGTTCGGGTACAAGGACTGTCCGCTTTGTCTTCCTGGCGTCATAGTCGCTGGTCTGCTCGGTGCCCTGCATGTCGCAGACGTCAGCGATATGAAGGTTGAGAGAAACGGAAATACGTGCCTAATGCACATTCAGATCTGACATGGGGCACCATTTTTCGGCCAGCCAACTCTCAACTATCTTTTCATCAAATACCGGTCGGGTGTTGCGTGGTCTCATCAGACACTACCCTGAATCGCATGAAGAGTGGGAGTTATCAGATCCAGTTGTCCCAGGAGTCTTGATGGCAAATGTAATATCAGGCGACGAACACGAGGATAGGAGGGTGACATTGATTTGCGTATCAGGGCTCTTGGGCTGCATTTGACGGATCGCTGTAATGCTCGCTGCGAGCACTGCGCCTTTCACTGTGGACCTCAAGGCAAAGGCGTGATGGCTTTAGGTGAGGCAAAAAAGTACCTTCGACAAGCCACGGAAGAAGGGGCAGACATGCTCTGCATAAGTGGCGGCGAGCCACTTCTCTTTCTCAGCACTGTAACCAGCATCGCTCGAGAAGCAAGAAGGCTCCGAATGCAGAGTATCTGGGTTTTCACTAATGCTCACTGGGCGGCGGATCGTGAATCGACGAGGAGAATACTGGTACGGCTCAAGAATGCCGGTGTCGGCAGACTCTGCCTAGGCGCTGATGGATTCCACCGGCCATTCGTTGCGACCGAGAGAGTTCGTTCGGCCATGCTTGTTGCTGCGGACTTGGGTTTGGAGCTTACTCTAGATACCCGCATCATGGGCGTGACGCTCCAGGAAGACAACCAGATCAACAAGTCAACCGTGGAGATCCTTCGTGAACTCGGAGATTTGAGAAACATCGAAACGTGGCGCGGCCCCCCGCTCTACGTCGGCCGCGCAGCGGAGGTCCTGCCCCAGAAAATGCAGAGAGAGCCAACCTTTGTTGATGGGGCATGCATGGGCCCATGGGCGGGTGGAAGCTGGGTAAACCCAGTGGGCGTTGACATCGACTCGCATGGGGAAGTCACGCTATGCCCTGGCATAAGCATTGGCAACGCAAGAACGCAAACACTGAGCAAGATCCTGTCTGACTACAAGCCATCGCAGCACCGCATAATCCGTGAGCTCACGGCAGGCGGACCTAAAGGCTTGTGGCGCCTGGCTTCCGACCTGGGCTACAGGCACCAAGGAGGTTACTTGAGTGCATGTCACTTGTGCTACGACGTGCGGAAGTTCATCCGATCAGATTATCCAGCGGAGCTGGCACCTATTTCCTGCTACGAAGAGCTTTGTTAAGGGTTTTCCAGTCGAGCTCTTGAGCGCCACATTGTGGACATTCTTCGGACGCTATTTGAATTCTCTGCCTGCATCTTGCGCATTCTTTGGTTTTCTACCATTTCGGTATCACCGAGTTTCGCTCGATATCTTTTCGCCGTTCTGTGATCCTGTCATAGACATCCGAGTCTTCATCTGCGCGGAGTTCGACCGTTAGGAACTTGGGACATGTGTAAACGTCCATGGGTGCGGCTTCCTCCTCCCCCCAGCGCCATATTGGAAGGTCTATCCTGAAGGGAAACCAACCCATATGCAGCATCTCCGTGCTGCAGATTCGACAGTTCGGAGAAGACAGCCTATCAGGATATTCTCCCATCAAATCATCAGCCGCTTCTAGAAACGTAGAAATTCATGGAAGTCAACCACGCTTCTATTCGGGGCGTTGGCAGCTTGTTCGGTCCCGCCTGCTCCCCCGGCCTTAGGCTCTCTGGAGAGCAAAGCTCAATAGAGCAAACCTAAGCAAAGCCATACTCCGGAGAGCAGATCTTGGCGAGGCAATTCTCTTGGGAACAAAGCTAAGCGGAGCAAACCTGAGCCAGGCAAATCTATCTGGCGCGAATCTAAGTGAAGCAGATCTCAGCGGAGCAAACCTAAGTGAAGCAAACCTTGAGAAAACGGTGCTAGTTGAGGTGGACCTAAGAAAGGCATCCCTTACGAATTGCCGGGTTTACGGGATCTCTACATGGAACGTGGATCTGGAGAATGCGACTCAGTTGAATCTGATCATCACCCGTAGCGCTGAGCCCAAGATTACGGTGGACTACCTCAAGGTTGCGCAATTTGTGTACCTGCTTCTCAACAACAGGGAGATCCGGGAGGTTATTGACACTATCACTTCAAAGGTCGTGCTAATTCTAGGTAACTTTTCATCAGATCGGAAGGCAATCTTAGATGCGATCCAGGATGAACTACGTAAGCACAACTACTTGCCCATCTTGTTCGACTTCGGGAAACCTGCCAACCGGGATCTCACCGAAACGATCTCTATTCTCGCACACATGGCGCGATTTGTCATAGCTGATATTACGGATGCCGAGAGTGTTCCCCAGGAGTTGGAGCGCATAGTCCCAGAGCTACCATCGGTTCCAGTTCAACCGCTGTTGCAGGCCCCAGCCAAGCCGTACGGCATGTTCGAGCACTACCCGCGGTATCCCTGAGTTCTTGAGATACGTAGGTATGAGAGCCCTGGCAAGTTGCTGGCGTCCCTCCCAGAAAAAGTGATCGCTCCTGCCGAGGCGAAGGCGAAGGAGCTGCAGAAGAGACAGCAGTGACCGGACAATTCTGCGCCGCCAAAGTCATTGCTCGTGATACAACTGCGGAACTGTGGCAGTGGTTCACTTTCATGGTAGTCCCTTCAACCCCATAAGGTTTCGCCATCAACGTACCTCTATAGTTGACTTGGGATGCATAGTCTATGAGTAAGCAATTGGCGTGCACGGCAGGTGGGGCGCGATGGTCGTCAACGAGGAGTGGTGGAGGGGCTTCGAGGACTGCGCCGAGATTGTCATGGGCATCCTCGACGTTGCCCGGGACCTACCGGCCGCCAAGCATAATGTGGATAAGATGCTTGCCTTAGTGAAGGAGAAGAAATTCTCGAAGATTAAGGAGGAGCTGGGTCTACTCTGACGGTTCACACATCATGTATGAGAAGACTTTATCCTGCTTGCCATCTCGTTGCCGATAGTCTCTTCACGTGCCTTCAGAAATTCGTCGTAATTATTGTTCTTCATAGCATCGTAAGCTCTCTCTTCAATTAAGTGCGTTTTGAGAACAATCTTCACTTTTTCCTCCGAGCCCAGTTTTTGTTTCATGAGATCTATGTATTTGGATGGTTTCTTGTTTTGTATGATGCTATTGTTTGTTGATTCTTGAATCAAAGTTCTGTTCAGTATAGAGTTTTCTTTGGTGAGGGTGATTCCTGATTTCTTTGGAAATAGATGATGATCGTTCAATTTGACAAGCTCGATTGACTGTCCATTATAGAAGTCCAGCGCCCCTTTTAGGGCTATCAAATTGAGTATCGCCTTGTATATGGCACCTTTCGAGGTGTCTCTCAAATTTATCTCTCTTATTCGGCTTTCAGCTTCCTTGACTACTTCAGGCACTCTTAAGTTGTCTCCAAACCAGTCCCTAACTTGGTCAAAATCCTGTTTTATGGCTGTATCACTTGCTCCTGCATATCTTTCTGTGAATATAGAACTCCAATACCAAGTGTCCAACTTCTTGAAGTCATTAGGAGCCTTGCAATGTTCAAGTATTGCCGCCAATGTTGCTACTACAGGCCTGTATGGTAATAGGTTTGGTCTGATAACGCCATATCCAGTCTGGGTGTTTTGTAGTCTTCTCAAAGAATGATTGAGCAAACTACAAGATGAGTTCCAGTTGTCCTTGTCAATTTTGAACACTTTTGAGTTCACTAGAACTTTCTTCTTCACTTCTAGAGGATTGGGTTTTTGACGCAAAGCCATAATTTGAAGTATGATTTTTGGGTATTCCTCATCATCTTCTTCGGAGAACTTATTCACTTCACTTTCTGTGTCATCGAAATACTCTTTCCACCAATCTCTGAGGTTTATTTTCTGTTTGAAGAATACGGCGGTGGCAAGAGCAAACACCGAAAGCTCCACGCCTGTTCTATTAATCCTCTCGAATATCTCTGCGACCTCATAGAACTGTTTGTTTTCAAGAGTCAACGATGGGATTTTGAAACCAAACCAATGATTGAAAATATTTCTTATGGTCGCTTTTCTCTCTTTGATCTCGCCCCAAGGTTTGCTCTTCTTAGAGATGTAGTCTCCAAAATCCTCCAACCAGCTCTCTAGTTCGGAACGTGCTCCTAAGTTGGCAAAGGGTATCCGTCCATTTTCGTAGCAATATTGCTTGAATTCCTTCTTCATTAACAAATTCCCAAAATTGCCAGCCCAGTCTAGCAAGTCCTTGAAAGAGTATTTCTTAGCCCCCGACCCCATGTCTACTTCCATGTTTTTTGTTCTGTCATTTTCCGATATTGATTCGATCGAATCTTCCCAATCTTTTTGGGCGAGTCTTTCGTTGACCTTTACAAAATATCGGATAGGGTAAGCTGCCCCTTTAGGTTCAACCTTTGGGGGACTGTAGAGAGCGTAGAACAAGGCAGTCAATCTTTGCTGTCCATCGAGCACCGCTCTTTCAACATTTTTCTCCTCTGGTTCTGATGGTAACTTTGTGTTGACTTTTTCTACTCCCTCAAAATACCGAACTCCAAAATCAAGGGTTTCAGCACGCCTTAAGAAAAGAAGGGTGCCGACGAAATAGCCGTTTAGAACTGAAACTAATAGACTTTTTATGTCAGGATTTGCCCACACAAAACTCCTTTGAAATTCCGGAAGGACACACTTTCCTTCACAGATTTCTCTAATTGGTCCTAGAGCTTCCTCAAGTTTCGGATAGGGTTCAGCCATAACACTCACATCCCATAGAAATCCTCCCCGCCTCCGAGTCGAACTCTATACCTACCTGATCGCTGGGCACGTGATATATTCGTTGCGGAGGCATTGCGATATCCACAAGTCTCTTTAATCGCGTATCATCCCCGACTATGCCATGGCATAAGGAGCGTACCAGAGAAACAGGGGCCTGTGTGGGACTCGAGTTGGAGCGGGTTCCTCGGGGACCTCAGAAAGGAAGTTGAGCTGTGTTGAATAGAAAGAAAGAGGATTGAGGTGGCTAGCCCACCTTGAGCTTTCCTTTGATCTGGTTCATACTGCCCCTGAGGTGCTTGAGGTTCTGCCCAATTTCGTCGACATCTCTTGTGACGAATATTGTCTTCATGTAGAGGGCTAAGAGAGACATGTTCACTTAAGTAGGAGCAAAGAACTCGACATAACCGCAATTATCGCATTTGTAGGCACGAAGTGATTTTCCTGTCCGAGCTTCAAACTGTACGTCTCGTTCTCCTCGAAGGCCCTCTTCAGTTAGTTCCTCATCTTTTGCACTATGCCACCGAACTATGCGATCAAAACCTATTACACCCTCATGCATCGCAAACCCACATTTTGAACAATGCTTGTCTTTTACCATAAACATCCTCTATTTTGACAGGTGATTTCCCCATCAAAATATGTTTCGCATTCGTTGCGAGATTCACACATGGAATTCGGATACCTATTGCGGCTTTGCCCCAAAGAGAGACCCTCACTTCTGCATAGGACTCTTGCACCTCAAATAACGTGGTTGACCATTCTTGTTCTGTCGTGGATTGGACGGCGAGAGAGGCTTCGGGGTATCGGCATGGGTTCGAGAACTGCCTAGGTCTGGTGGAGGACACCATCGGGTCCGTGAAGAGGCTGAAACAGGTGAAGAGCTACCTGCTGACGGTGCGGGCCAGCATGAAGGAGAAGAACGTCGTCCGGATAAGAGGGGACCTCGGTCTCTGATACCCTGGATTACTTTCCCCAGATTCTCTTTTTGATGGCCGATAGGACCCCCATCCTCCTATTCGTGTTTGTTACTGCTCTGAGCTGCAATGCTTCCTCAAGCGTCCTTGGTCTTATGAATTTCTTCTTTAGGCCCTCGTAGGGTGGAAAGGCGCCGTGTGTGCCCAAGACTCTTCTCGCATCGGCTACCATCTCTAGTTGTTCAGGGCTCCAGTGGCGACCAACAAAGCTGTCCTTCTTGAGAGCATATCGGCCTTTAACCGGCTGATACCTCATTGGATAGGACACTACACCCCACTCCATCGCCTTCTGGAGACGATGCAGCAAGTCTTCCGGGGTATCATTGAAGTTGTAGAGGAGATAGACCAGGATGTCTCTCGGCCTCACGCCTGCCTGGATCAGCATTTGTATGCCGTCTTCCACTTCCTGTTCCTGCTTTGGTCGATCGAAGGCAGTCCTTATCATATAGGTTCTGAGTGATGCGAGAACCTCAGCCTTTTCCGGGGTCATTAGCCTCGTGTCTATTCCCTGGTTGAAGTCGACTGGCAGATTCAAACTGCGGATCTCAAGGAGAATCTCCTTCCAGTAGGGGGAGGCCAGCATATTGTTGTCCCAGAGGATGATCTTCTTGTGGTCGGGACAGATGAGATCCTTGATCGTCTTCCTGCATTTGAACTCCGGCTCCAGTTTCGGGACTGCGCAGAAGGGGCAGTCGTTGATGCATCCTCTTGAACTGAAAACTATGCTTGCATTCCAGTCCGGAACCAGGGAATAGTCAGGTATCATGCCTTCGGCTTGCTCGAAGAGCCCCCTATGGATTGTCGCTCCAGACTTCGCTGCATGCTCCGGCATGAGCGTTGCGTATATGCCGCCTAGAATGATTTCAGCCTTCGGATATTGCTGCTGATAGAATCTGACAGCCTCGTGCACTGGCTTCCAGGCGTATGTGAAGAGACTCGTCACATAGATATTGTCTGGGGTCCACGGCGCAGCGACGCATCCCTTCTGAAAGCAGACCTCATCGCCAAGCATCCTGTGATAAGTGGAGATCTTCAGAAGCCCAAGAGGAGGGAACCTAGAATAATAGTTTGGCTGAACCAAGAGGGTGCGCATAAAGGGTATATGTCTCCGTGATCTTTATTTGTCTTGCTTCCTCATGGAGGGCATTTCTGTGACAACTCAATCATCCTGTATACCAACCCTACTGTTGCAGAGAACATAGTCATCACATTACATCGCTCAGCTTTGGTCAGATCTTCGAACCATTTGAAGGAATCGCTTCCCTTATCATGCTTCTGAGCGTTGATGAATAAGTCCTGAAGCGCTTGTATTGTCACACCTAATTCCGGATTTCGTCTCGTCTCTTGTGGGTCCGTTGAGGAGCCGCTTATCGTCAATTTTCGAGTCGAATGAGAAATTACTTTTTCCCACCCATATGCGGCTTTGGAGAGACCAAATATTTCATTAGTGCTCAGACCAGTCTTCTTCTTGAGTAGCTCCACAATCTTATCCAGCATGCTTGTTTCAGGCTGTAGCTTTCCTTCCGGCGTGAGCTTGTCGAAGTCGCTTCTTACAGGTTTGGGCAAAAGACCTAACATACTCTTCTGCAGCTCCTTTGCTTTGGCTAGATCATCTTCTTCAGGCAGTTTCTTCTTGATCTCGGCTTCCAGTGTCGCAACTTCCTTAGCAGCTTGTTTGCACTTGTCATCTATGACCTGCTTATGAGGCTGAAGCGCAGGGTCTGTTGCGAAACTTCTGCCGCTACTCATAGCTTTCTTTGCTTTCTCAAGACATTTCTTGGCTGAATTGGTATTTCCCTTTGCCAAATGGTGCTTTGCCTTCTCGATCGATTTCGCCTGGTTCTTATCACTTTGGTACCGATTACTGATCTGGAACTCATCCACGAAACTACCAACCTGCTGGAAGAACGGAGCAACAAGCTCGGTACTCGGCACAAAGTTGTTCCTTGCTGCATTCTCAACTATCTTCGGAGTAACTATGTGGATCTCTCCATATTGCCATTCACTATGCCCACTTGAGAGGTTCTCTATGAAATGTTCATCACCGATAGTGAAACCCTTCTTCTTGAAAAAGATGCCCTTGTTCGGCTCGCCTAGTTCCTTATTCTCCTTGTTTGTCAGAAACCAGCCGAAGGCCACAATTTCGCCGTTTACCTTGAACTCCTTGGGGACAAGATCATTCACAAGGAATATATCGACATCGTCAGGCGGCCTGGATATCGGGTCGCCTTCAAACTCAATCACAACTTCAGGTAGCTCAACGTCGTGCTCTTTCAGGTAATCGTTCACCTTGTCGGCAAGCAAGAATTTCTTGTTGAAGGGTGCGGGAACAGTTCGAGAAAGGTACTTGATTATCTTCTCTTTCTGGAACATAGATTTATGTGTTGTCAGGATTGAGCAAAGTCTTACAACCGTGAAGTGATCTTTGACAGACTCTCCTGAGTCAAGATTTGTTTCCTCGATTTCCCCCGTTGACTCTGATAACACATCGGCTGCCGATCTATTGGTTCCATAACTTTGGCGCAGCTTCTTGCAATCTATTTCTATTCTCAGTTTCTTCTCATTCTTCTTCTTGGTTGTTATAACGATCTTCTCGCAGACTGGGACGCCGCTCCAGATGCCGATACCTCTCCACCCAACATTTTCAGGTGGCTTGTACGATAGTCCAACGCTCAAAGCCTCTTTCAGCTTGGCTTTATTCATTCCGCTGCCATCGTCGTGAATGACCAGATCAAGTGATTCTGGACTCTTAGTCTCGAAGTAGATCTTCACCTTCTTTGGATCGGCGTCCAGACTGTTCTGGACATATTCCCTCAGACAATTCAGATTATCAGAATAGAGGCCTTCTGTGATAGCTTCAAGTAGCTTTGCACCAAAATTGTCAATCTCAAACTTCACTTACTCAATCCCCCTCACTTCCTTGCTGAACTATAGTTACCTGATCGCTGGGCGCGTGATATATCGGTTGCGGAGGCATTGCGACATCCACAGGATTTTCGAATCTGAGACCATGCTCGGCTACGACACAGGGACCCAACTTAGAGTCCTTCAACATCTCAGACTACGCGGATTCTCTTAATGTAGATGACCCTTGCGTAAAGTCCGGCGCTTATGAGATTTGGATAAGTGACGTGCTCAACAGGCGCACTTGCCAGTCTGATGGTTTTTCTTCGACTGGATCACCTGGACAAGCCAGAACAAAAAAGAGAGAGGGGGAAGACAGGACTCACTAGTCTCCAGCTCATCTTCCCTCTGCGATATGTTCACTAGTAGGGGCCTGGAACGAAGAAAGACAATACTGGGAAGTCCCAGTAGTGAACGCCACTGCCGTCACTGTAAACCCATGATATTACTGCCTTGTAGTTGCCGCCGCCACCACCAGGTCCGTAGGTATATGAGAAGCTTTTGTCGGCTGGTCCATCAAGCCCAACGTACTCATTCTGGTTTGTAGCAGGATTCCACATCCAATTGTAGTCCCTGGCAAGCTTGGAGTAGATCACTTGATTGTAGTCCTTCTGGATGACGCCTAATATCATTGATCTCAATTTCCACTGTGGGGAATTGCCATCGTAGTTGAGGATTATGTGCCACTCGAACTTCACCGTGTAGTAGTAGACGGGCCCTGATTGCCAGACGTTAACGGTAATTCTACCCCATGCGTAGTCATCGTTGAGCCAATGGCCCTGTTCCTGAACCAAGGTAGTTGCTGATGCCTGAGTTACTGCGCCCGCTGAAAAGGTTAGCAAGAAGATCGATAGAACGACAAAGACCATGATGCTCTTACTCATTCTATTCATACTTGTCCTCCACTCAACTGCTTTTCTGTTTCGTTCTCTTTCTGCCCCTCTTCTGGGGCTAGGCGGTGACCGCCTCCAAAGCATTCAGCTTTGGTTTTGCCCCAATGCATAGGCGGAGCCATCCCCTCCCGGCACGGGTCCACCCCTACAATTCTATCCCCTGACGTATAATATGGCGTTTTTCAGGCTGTTATACTTTACTGTTATACCGCTAAACCGCAAGCCTTGAGTAAGGACTATTCCGTAGACGACAGCAAGGGAGAAAGAAAGAACTTGATAGGAGGTGACAAGAAGTCCTTAATTCGGCAACGCCTGCGCGTTGACCGACAAATTTATTTAAGATAACAGTGGATATCTTAGCACGCTCTACTATGATAGGGGGTGTAATAGAGGGGTTGAAAATGCCAGTTGAATCACGTGAAATACGCATCGTCATACCGCCTGAGATAAATGAACTCTTTGCCAAGCAGCCACACATGATCTTCAAAACACATCCTATTCCTGGCCTGTGGCCAGTTACTCTAGAGATTCTCAAAAACATCGAGGCCCTGAAAAAGCTAGCAGCCAGCAAGGAATTCAACGAGAAGTACGACATCGTAATAATACCGAAGTGAGTAGATTGACAAATGGGTGCAATTGTGGCACCCATTCTTTTGTTGTTTACTCTGCAAACTGAGTTAACAGGGTGGATACATGTCATCCGAACTCGAAGCACCGTTCTTAAAGAACATCGGTTTCATGCTCACCTACAAATGTACGATATCGTGTCCACATTGCATTGTTGAGGCTGGACCTCACCGTAAGGAAGAAATGGATCTTGATATGGCTCTGGACTGGGTCAAGCAGGCAAGTACCTTTAGAAATGGACATATTGTCGGTCTAGCGTTGACTGGGGGCGAGCCGTTCTATGACCTGGAAAAACTCGCGAAGATCTCCGAATTTGCCAATAGTCTAGGGTTTGTTGTTTCGGTCGTAACTAACGGCTTTTGGGCAACAACAAGGGATGTCGCGCAAAAGACCATCGCAAGACTTCCAGCAATTCAGATGATTTCACTTAGCACAGATACTTACCACAGAAGGGCGATTCCACCTCAAAATGTCAAGAATGGCATTTGGGCGGCCAAGCAGCTTGGGCGGCTGTATAACATTGCGGTCTGTACAGACAACGAAGAGAACCCAGAGTTCAAGGAGATTATTAATGACTTGCGTGCGAATGGGGAAGCCGAAAACACTAGGACCGCCATAACATACCCTGTAGGCAGAGCGCAGAGGTATGAGGGTCATCTTAATTTTGAGATTGAGGCTGAACCTACGGTCGGGGCGTGTACCATGGCGAGTTCACCAGTGGTTTTTCCAGATGGGAAAGTAAATGCTTGCATAGGACCAGTGCTGACCTTGCCCTCAGCTCACCCACTCTTCCTCGGGAACTTGCGAATAGATCGGTTGAATGATATATTAGATCGGGCTGAAATGAATCTTTTCCTACAAACAATACGTGTATGGGGACCACAGAAATTGCAGTCGCTTTTGAAAGAGCATGGTTTAGGCGATTTGCTCCCCCGAGAGTACATTAAAGACTGCATATGCGATTGCTGCTACAAATTGCTCTCTGACCCGCGGATCGTTGACGCTCTTAAGAGCATTCTGCAGGATGAGAAGATGGTGAGGATCATAGCTTATGCGAGGGTGTACTATCTTAAAGAGACATTTATGGCGGAACGACTTGACTTGGTGACAAAGGGATAGTCTTTGGTTAACCCGAGCTAATGGGCTTCTATGTGTGTTTTGGCTGCCGAGCGCTCGCCTAGCCTGTGGCACAGAAAGTTCGTGGAGAGGTTTTCTCTTTTCCGGTCATCCCAAGCTCGCCCGCTTATGAACACTCTAGCTCCCGGTGGCCTTGTCCTTGAGTTTCGCTATCAATACTGTGAACCATGGAATGACGCAGATGGCGAACGGAATGAGGCACAGTATGACAATGCCAACATTGTATAACAGATTGGTCGAAAAATCGGTGAAGATGGCCTCCACAATATGAAGAAGGTAGGCTGTCCACAGAAAACCTACGAAGAAGACATTAGCTCTAAAGATGTGCCTTGTCCATCTCATGAGTCGACTCTTCTCGTAAGGTTGTTTTAGTGTGAGGTGGCAAGAGAGCCCCAATACAAGTTCATATGCGAATATGTGTGGATAGCTTTTCTCATTTAACAGTTGGACACGTCTATAGAAGAGGAACCAGGAAAGAACAAACACCAAAGAGGCTGTCATCAGGATATAGGAAGTCAAATCTGTAATCCTATTGATGACGGTATACATGAAGAAGAGAAAGGAGACTGGAACGAAAAGTGAACTCATCGTGAACATCTGATGACTTCTTTCATCAATCTGTTGGCTGAGAAACTCATGATTCCTCCAATACTTCTTGCATAGAAGACTGCGGTCCGGTAGCCTTGCCATCCGGGCGGCGAATTTGCGGTAGAGCGATTCCACATTTTGCTTCTCCTGTTTCCTTAGCGACTTCAGGTTTTCTGCTGCTATCTCTGCGAATACCCATTCCATCCCTCTCAGGTTTTTGGCTTTCTCTTCTTTTGCCTCCTTGATCAGCGTTGAGATTTCGGCGGGCGCGTCGGCTACCTTCCTGGTCCTTCGATTCATGCCTCTTCCTCTTTGCCACGTTCGGATTCCCTTTTCAGAGTCATTGTCTTCCTTGCTTGTTCCCGTCGTCATGATCCCCCCACATGTGAGTCAGATTTTTCATTCGACCTCTCCTTCTCGACAGGGATCCTCTAGATTTCGGTCAGCCTCTCAGCGGTTCCTTTCCACGTCTGCCTCATTTTCTCGATCCTGTCGAAGCATTCGTTAACGCGCCCGCTCACGAGGGTCAGCTCGTACTGCAGCTTCTGAACCTGCTTCTTGACGAGTCCAAGGTCAAGTTCCAGACCGTGTACTTTGTCTTTCTCATTCATCCCCCTCACCCTCCTAAGTAGATATCAGTCTGTTGCCAGTGTCTTTCCTATCCCAGCTAACTTCCCAGCGGAGGGTGCTTGGTCTCCAATCCCCCCTCTTCCCTGAATAGAGGTTTTCTCTTTTCCGGTCATCCCAAGCACCCTCATTCGCACAATTCAGTTAGATGAATCACTCTTTTGCATCAGTCTACCTTCTGGAGGCGTACAGGTATTCACGCCTCATCTGCTGCCAAGAGGCGCCCGCACTCACGGCAAACGGTTGGCCGCATAGGCGCAGGCCACGGTGGAGTATCGCCAAGCTGGCGAGCCTATCCCGGTTGTAGTCCACGCTACAGTTCCTGCATCTGCTTATTGCCCAAGCTGGGTGCTTCAAGGTTCCACCGCAGACGGGGCACTTCGATGAGGTCCCCCTCGGGCTAACGTAGAAAGTCCTCTAACGGCTCTTATACTCAACCATTCTTTGAAACTCTCTATATGGCTAGCGGTTAAGGTACGTCCTAAACCTCCTGCTGCTTGCCAGGCCCTTCCTTCCTCTTCCCTGCCTTATCCCCTTCAGGTCCTCGAAGACGAAGGATGTGCTAGGGTTCTTCCGGACGATCTGGGTTGACAGCTTGTGGAGCGCGTCCTTAACCCTGTCTCTCTGTCTGCCCCTTGTCGCCTCAAGCTTCCTCTCCCTCTTCCCGGGGTTCCTAACGTGCAGCCGGATGAGCCTCCGCCTCCTCGAGAAGTCGTTCTGAACTTGCACTACCCTGTTAAGGGAGTTGGTGTGGGGTGACTCCAGCCCTATGCTGCCGCTGCTGAACGCTGAGGAGTCTGCGCTGTGGAAGTTGAGGTCCAAACCAGCCAGCCTCGCAGCGAGGGGCTTCCCGCCACCACGCCCTACGGCGAAGGTGACGCAGAGTTTTCTGTCCGTCAACAGGATCTCGCATGCCTCCCCTGCAGCGCTGTACTCGCTCCACTTCTTGTGGCCTGGAATGAAAGTGATATATTCATAGGTGAAAGGCTTCAGGGTGACCCTGACGGTCACGCTTCCGTCGGGGTTCGGTGAGAGGCGGAAGAGCTCGGAGTCGATCCTCATGGCGAGCCTCCCATGCCTCTTCCTGTACGACCGTAGGAGCGCCACGGCCGTTCTGCAGAGGGGGTTGACGTGGTGCCTCGCATACTCGCAGCGGGTGTCGAACCAAGGCTTCACCCTCCTCCTCAGCGCAACCGGGTTGGGGATCAAGAGGCGACCGCTTATCTTGGCTGAGGCGTATGCCTGGGCGAGAGACGTCGCTAGTGCGTCCTTCATGTCTTCGAGGTATTTGAGTATGCTGCTGGATGGCTGGTACTTTACTGCGATGGTTCTCTTTTCGCCTTCTCTGGTCTTCCACCTATGATGCTTCCCTGGATCTGCTGCTGCCACTGCGGTGCCGATAGTCCCGCCTCCTTGACTGCTTGTTGGAGCTTCCTGCTCGCCTCGTAATTTCTCGGTCTTTGTGGCTTCTCGCTGGGCTCCTGCCTGCTCTGTCCCCGCCCTGCATGGCCTCGGCGCAGGCACCCAAGCGACCTAAGGGTGCTTCCCTGGAAGAGCATAGCTGTTCCACATTCGTCTACATGTAATTGCGTCTATTTATACAGTCCATCCGAACGGTTCGTTTCCCTCCCAAGATGATGTTAGGTGATGAACGTTGAAGCCAATATCGACGTCTCGCCGGGTAGTAAGATGCCTAGCTTTTTTGCGTGGCAAGGCTAGCTGAACGGAGTCGAAAACGAAGCCTATAAATAATTCTCCCAGCCGTAGTACCGCCCATGGAAAACATAAAAGAAATCACGTTAAGGGAACTGAACCCGAGAAGGTTCATTGAGGAAAAGGTGAAGGAGATCCAGTCTACCGTTGGAGATGGAATAGCTGTCAACGCTCTGTCAGGTGGCGTAGACTCCTCGACTGTCACAATGCTGGGACACAAGGCGCTTGGAGAGCGACTAAAGACCTACTTCATAGAGAACGGGATAATGAGGGGAGGCGAACCGGAGCAGGTTGTCGCAGCATTCAAGAAGCTGGGAGTGAACGTTGAACTCGTCGACGCGAAGAAGGAGTTCTTCGATGCGCTGAAGGGAGTGACCGACCCCGAGGAGAAGAGGGAAGCCATAACCCAGACCTTCTACCGCGACGTATTCGGCAAGATCGTAAGGGAAAGCGGATCAAGGTTTCTAATGCAGGGAACCAACTACACCGATGTGGAGGAAACCGTGGCCAAAGTCAAGAGACAGCACAACGTGTTAGAGCAGCTAGGCATCGACACTGAGAAACAGTTCGGATACAAAGTGGTCGAACCGATAATTCAACTTAGAAAAACTGGTGTAAGGCGGGTAGCCAAACAACTCGGACTTCCTGAGTCAATCTGGAACAGGATGCCATTCCCAGGGCCAGCACTCGCTGCAAGAGTCATAGGAGAAGTCACACCAGAAAGAATCGAAGCTGTCAGAAAAGCAACGAAGATCGTTGAAGAAGAGCTTGCGGGATCTGGAGCCTTCCAGTACTTCGCGATTCTCCATGAGGACAAGGTGACAGGAATGAGAGAGGGGAAGCGCGACTTCGGTCAGCAAGTGGAAGTGAGATGCTGGGACAGCACTGACGCCGTCACTGGAACACCGACGAACTTGCCCTTCAGGATTCTCGAGAAGCTTGGGGACAGGATAACCACAGAAGTTCCCGGCATAGTGAGTGTAACTTACAGTGTGACTAAGAAGCCGCCGTCGACAATAGAGGCAGTCTAGTCGGAACTCGGCAGCGCAGCATGCTCGGAAGATCTCCTTGAAGGAAAAAAAGGGTGATGTAGTGGGGGTGTGACTGGCACTCCTCTTTTTATGTTTATCGAAATAACGCAAGTTACTTCTTGTAGCCGTTGATGTAGGCGAACTGCTCGAAGAGGAGCCTCTCCGGTCTCTGCTTCTCGCCGAGCCTCTGCTTCTCTGAGAGTACGGGGCTTATTGCGTCGGAGTGTTTTCCGACGTTGACGAGCGTGATGACTATCATGTCGGCAGGGATGCCGAGGACCAGCTTGACTTTCTCCTCATCGTATCCTGCGACGGGATGCGCCACGAGACCCAACTCTGTGGCTCGAAGTATGAGGAGTGCAGTTGCCATGCCCGTGTCGAACAGGTAGTATATTCGGTCTCCAATCACGCAGTCGAGTTCCTTCTTGCTGACTACCGCTATGATCATCGACGAGGCCCTCATCCACTCGTTCCCCCTATTGAAAGTGGAATGCAGCTTCTTCAGGACTTCTGGGTCGTAGACGAAGACATATCTCCAGGGCTGGAAGTTGTTACATGAAGGCGCCAGCCTCGCGGATTCAGCCAGATCCCGTACCAAATCATCTGTTATCGGGACGGGATCAAGCGAGCGGTAAGCTCTCCTTTCACTAATTGCCTGATTCACATCCATACGTTGATTCCTCCTCTCAGCTAATCAGTTTATGATGTGATTATCATACTCAAAAATAAGCATTTGGGAATCGTGGCGCGGGCACTAGTAGAGTGCGCTCTTCACGGTATCCCCCTACGGTCGAAATACTCGCGCGCCATGTCTGCTCACGAGGGAGTTGTTGCAGAGAAGCCTTTTGGAAGGTAGGTCAAGAAGCATTATTCCTGTCTCCCTCTTTGCCTGAGCTTTAAGCAAGCTAACTACGCCTTCCTCGAAGCCAGATTCAGACACGTAGACTATCCACGACCACTTAATCTCATTGTCAGCCATGTAGCTCTCGGCGGCAGCCACCAGATTCCGCAGTTGCTCGACGGGCGCTCTTCCTCCTCCTCTATGGGACAGAACCAAGGCAAGGGTTTCCCAGCGAGGTGCGGTCCAAGACCACATCCTTGAGAGTAGTACGCCTTTGACAGCCATATTCCCCCTGGCAAGAAGATCAACCTTTACGTCGCCGACTTTCTGGTCTCTGGACGAGGAGTACCAGGAACTTATCGCCTTGCCTTTACTGAATATTCTTTTCTCGGCAAAGTTGATGTATTCATCTATGTTCAACGGATCCCCTCTCTTGACTAAGTATGATTGTGGCATGTGATGGCTTGTTTAGGCGAGATCGGATGCATTCATGGCCTCATATGAGAATCACCGTTCTAAAAAGCATTACTAATTATGACGCGGGTTCTACAAATCACCCATTTGTGAGAAGGCAACTTGTCCGACAGGTACCTCGAATGCGGAGTTTTCCTGAATCGGTTTCGCCTAGGCCGAAAATAAAAAAAAAGAAGGGAATTCTTGACGATGTGTTGCCCTACTCTGGCGGGATCTCGGAGTAGATGGCGCCAACGTCGATTCCGCGTCTCTTGTTTCGCAACTTGAAGGCACCGTATACTATAAGGCCGATGGCAAATGTAGCAAGGATCATGACCGACTCCCAGAAGGGCGCGTCAACCATGCCATAGTAGCCTGCGACAATAGGATCAACTGTGAATATGTAGAAGAGCATGGCTACCAGCATGAACACCCAGAAGAAGGTGCCAATCCAGCCAAAGACCTTCAACGCAGGAACTTTACGTGGCTTCGAATGATCCTCTGAAGAAGCCGCTCCGGCAATCGAGAAGATTACCCCTATGGCGCCGATCAAGGTGAGGCCGATTCCTATGAAGAGCATGGACGCCGATGAGATGGCTATCGCTATGCCGAACGCTATTGCCAACAATGAGATCAAAAAGCCTACGCCGAGTGCGTTGCCTGTCGTTGTTTCCCACTCGAGCTTAGTACCCTTGTCGTATGCGGACTTGAATTTGCCAATGAACGTCAAGCCGGCGACGCATATGAATAGGTACGTGAAGCAGTCGATGAAAGTTATGAAGACCAATGAGCCCCAAGCCGTCAATGCGCTGAAGAATACTCCCGGGATTGCTACGATGCCACAGATGAGTGCGGACCACAGTGGACTGTGGAACCTATCACTGACTTCAGCGAACTTCTCAGGGAATTGACGATCAAATGACCACGCGAATGTCGATCTTGTAGCTATCAGGAAGAATGGCGGCAAGTCATTCAGAAGCCATAGCGCACCAGTGATCGATATGAAGATAGATAGAATGGGTATCGAGTAGGTGTAGACAGCTGCGAACAGCGGCAATTGTGCGGGGGCTGGACCTCCAACGACATTGTACGCATAGAGGAATTCTTCTCCAACAGCTCTGGCCAGTCCTCCGGTGTACACTACGAACAGCAGAATTATGAGTCCCATACCACCGATGAGTGAGAGTACCATGTTCTTCTTCGGGTTCTTGACTTCTCCTCCAACGTAGGACGAAGCGTAGAAGGCGGAATACGCGAAGATTATGCCTGGGAGTGCTGCAAAGCTGAGGACGAAGTCTGGCGTGTAGGGTACGGCGCTTGCTGCAATCGTCGCGTATGAGCCTGCTCCAAAGACTGCGTTCCAGTATGTTGGAAGGTCTCCTGCGGTATGTATCAGAAGCGCGGCGATAGTAAAGACGCTTCCAACCAGTGGGATAATGAATAGTGCTTGTACTACGCGTCCCCATATATTGGCACCGAGTGCTGCTAGAAGGGTAATTACCACTGTCAATGCGACCCCGAGCCAGATCGAAGGCCATATGTCTTGGAAAAGTAGACCCAGGTTTACGAGTGCGCCGTTGTTGTAGATGGCACCTGCTATCTTGAAGCTAGTTCCCCAGAAGTATATGTCATAGTTGGCAAGTAGTCCCACTGAGAGGGCGATTGATACCCACGATCCCCAGCTTGCCAGGAAGCCTACTGATGGGCTGACTGCTCTGCTCATGATTACGTAGGGTCCGCCCGATCTGGGCATTGCTGAGGACATGATGCCAAGGCATATCGCTGAACAACCGAAGGGTATTGCCACCAATAGGACCATTGCTAGTGGACTTACGGCGTTGATTCCGGCGGCCGATGTCCATCCGTAGGCTTGGACGGCGAAAGAGTTTATTCCAGCTCCAATAACTGCGCTCATCACCATCGCGAGTGCTGTAAACCAGCCGATCTCCCGAACCAGTCCGGTTGCTTCTCTAACGAAGACCTGTTTTCCTTTGGACATTCCCTCTGCTTCTCTCCTCTGTTCTTTTCTCCTTATTGGAGATGAGTAATAGTATGCTCAAGGGGTTCATATATATACTTTTACTTTTGCCAGGGAAAAGCAGTTACTTTGAGCACCTCATTTACCATTCTGCCGCAGGGGGGCCCACGCCCTTAAGGGGTGGGATGAACTGCGGCGGCTAGAATGTTCGTTTAAGTATCTCTGTTCCATATGTTTCTTTGGACCCTGGGGCGAGACCGCGCAGGGTGGCGCCCCCGATGCAAAGCCTGAGTCTCTGTTTCCCAGGGCGGATGGTGGTCTCCGAGCACGGAGACGGGAAGCGTAACCCACCGCGCCTGGCGAGGTGAGCGGGGCTGGAAAAATGTAGCGCGCGAGCCCGGGAGCTCAACTTCCGTAGCAGACTTTGCGAGACCAGCGGCCCGGCGACGGGCGGAGAAGAAGTGAACGAAACGGAAAGCCCACCGGCTTCAAGCCGTGGGAGGAGGCTACTCGACGGTTTCATACCACTGGGATTTCTCGCCTACCTCTGCCCGTTTCTGCCACTTCTTTGTCTTTGGTTCATCGTCCAATTGCTTCAGAAAATCCGCGAGCCTTGCTAACACTTTTCCATTTTCGTCCTCCGGAAGGCGATACTCCGCTAACATCTGGGACATTTTCTCCGTGTTCATGGATAGAGTCTTGTACAATCCCCAGTCATCTGAGCACAGTTTGGCGATGTACTTCACATCTATCTTTCCAGGGTCTCCACTCCCAAGTTCGTGATCCAGCATGATTGCCGTCGTGTCGCGAGCGTCTCTCTCGCTGAATTTCACTATCTGGAGCTTTGTCATGAGGAGGTCGGCGAGCGGTATCGTGTACTCATCCAGTTCAAGTCTGTCCTTGAGGTCAAGCTTGTGGCACATCTCGAACGCGTCAAGGTAGACATCAACGCCGATCCCAGTCTTCTCATCAAAGAATTTCAGCCTCTTTCTTCCGTGAAGCGCATTGAACTTCTTGATAGGCTCGAAGCCCAGGCTCGCAAGCATCTTCTTTATTGCGATATCGTCCTTTGCATGGGCGAAGAGGTCTACGTCCGGATAGTCTCTGGCTAGGGGCGGCTGACTCGCGCTGGGGCAACGCATCGCTACTGCTACGCCGCCAAGTACCCTCAATATGCGGTTCTCCATCCTTGCGTCATCGACGATTCTAGTCGCCAAGTTAACGATCTCAGGCGGCGGAGGCGAGGCTGGGGGTTGTGACTGAGGCGGAGAAGTGGGAGTGGTCTCCTCCTCGGACGGTTGGATGTCGGGGGGAGGCTGCGGCTGCGCAGGAAGCAGAGGCGTAGGTTGGGGCTGCACCTCTTCTATGATTGGCTCTGGCTGGGCCGTGGCCTCGGGTTCGGGTGGAGGCGGAGGTTGAACTCTCTCAACGGGTCGTTCCAGCTGAACAGAGGTGGGAGTCGCCTCTTTGGGGGCTTGGGGAGGTGGGGCGGCCGCCTGGGCTCTCGAATCCTCGAGGGCTATGACTTCGTCTATCAGGCTGCCGTACTTGTCGGCCAGAGTTCCCATTTTGGACAAGACTATGCCAACTTTCTTGTCGGTCAGGGTTATGAGGACCGCCTTGTTCGAGACCCTCGAAGCCACGATTGTCTTGACAGGGTCCAAGGTTAGTGTCAGGTTGTCGCCTTTCCCCATGATTAGAATGTTATGGTAGAAAGGCGAGACTCTACTCATGGTAGCCTTGCTCAGATCCGTGTAAAGGACCTTGCCTTGGCTAGATAGCAGAGCTAGCTCAACTATGTCTGGAACCCCAAGGGTTCTAAATTCCTTCTTAAGAACATCCACTATGCTGAGGAGACTCATGTTTGAATGCCCCCAAATTCATCTCGGCTATTTAGAGACTACCATAAGATCGGGTTTGCGGATTAGCGTCTCACTTCCTCAACAGTTTCATACCAGGGAGAACTCTCGCCTCTGGCGGCCCGCATGCGCCACCTCATGGATTTTGGTTCTTCCTCCAGTCTTCTGAGAAACGATGCCAACTTGGACTTGATTCTACGAGTGTCATCATCTGACAAGCCGTAATCGGCCACCATCTTAGATATCTTCTCCGCGTTCATGGACAGCGTCTTCCAAAGCCCCCAATCGCCGGAGCACAGCTTCGCTATGTAGTCCAAGTCTATCTTGTCAGGGTCTCTGCTCCCATAATCATGGTCTTTCAGGATGACTACGATATCCCTAATATCCTTCTCATTGATCTGGACGACCTGGAGCTTTGTCATGAGGAGGTCGGCGAGCGGTATCGTGTAACTATCCAGTTCAAGTCTGTCCTTGAAGTCGAACTTGTGGCACATCTGGAAGACATCAAGAAATATATCGACGTCGATTTTCTCCTTGGTGTTCGAGAACTGCAGTCTCTTCTTTCCATGCAGAGCGTTAAATCTCTTGTTGGGCTCGAAGCCGAGGCCTGTGAAGAGCTCCTTGATGGATTTGTCCTGTTTTGCATGCCCAACGAGGTCTATGTCGGCATAGTCCCTGATCAGATTCCTATGTTTTGCGCTGGGGCATCGCATTCCTATAGCCGTGCCACCGAGTGCCCGCAGAACAACTCTGCTCTTCTGGGCCTCGTCAATAATCCTTGTTGCTTGTTGGACGATGTCCATCTAGCTCACACTCGCATGGGCCCACAAGTGAGATATTGTTGCCCCTTAAGACGGAGGGCGCAAAGCCTCTCTCGCTTTCTCACTAGCCTTCAGTTCTCCAGTACTTGGAGATCTTATCCTTCTCCAGGTCAACGATGAAGCCTCTGAGGATCCCTTCACCATACTCAGAGCCCGGGTTGACACAAAGGGTTTTACCTATCTTGGCGATTCCGGGGGATTCGTGAACGTGCCCGTGAAGTCCAAGTTTCGGCTGGTACTGCTTGATCAGATCGTAAACGGCCTTACTCCCTACGGGAATCATGACTTGTTGTCCACCTTGAACTACGGGGGTGAATTTCTCGTCAAGCTTGGGCGCCGCGTCAAGACTGGACTTGTACGGTGGAGGATGCAGGTTTGCGATGAGATGACCGTAATCCTCCGTTAGCTTGAAGAGCCTCTCAAATCGTTTCATGAGCCTATCCTCAGGCTCCTCCCTAGCGGTATTCCACGGGGTCGGATTCACCCAGCCAGAGGTAATCATGAGGTGATTTTTGTCGATCTCGACCAGTTTCTCTTCAGGGTCTATTATCTTGTTGCTTGATTCTAGGATGGGGTCAACTATGAATCTGTCATCATTTCCAGGGGATACGAAGACTTTCACACTTCCATCGAGTTTCCGTTCCGCTATCTCCATCCATCTGTTAATACCTTCACCGATGAGCTTATCAAAGAGCCTGCTGAGGTCAGCGGAGTCATTCTGAAGGTGCTCATATTCCTTTGTGCCACACATATACGGGTAGTAGCCCGAAGACATGACCTTCGCTTTGAATTCATCGACTTCCTGCCTAGACTTCATAACCTCGTCTCTGCCGAATATGTGTGCCTCGTATGTTCCGCCGTCAGCTTCGACGATTGGTACAACAACCTTGCCGGTGATGTCTCCTCCCATTATAGCCACGTCTGCCTTGTAGAAATTCCCGGCGTTGAGAAACTTCTTCCAGCAGACTTCGCTGCCATGAATGTCGGACGTGAAGTATATTCTTGTCAAAGCATGCTCTCCTTGATGGGAGACTACTCTTAAAGTGGTATTTCAACTTTTTCGTATTTCTGCACCCAGTGCCCAACTGATTATCGCGCATCTTCTGATCGGCGCTGCCGTCTCGACTCCTTCGCAAGGCGCGGTGATTTCCCCCGTAAGCGCTTTGGTCCCACTCTTTCCGCGGAATAGAATTCAGCTTGCTCGATTCGAAGTGACGCGTCAGGCTCACCGGTGGCAAGTTCATTGATTTCCCTCAGAACCTCGTCGCCACAAAAGCTCCTTCGACCCATAATTCAGTCATTATCTCCTCGTTTAGGAAACTGGAGGTCTTCAGAAAAAGGCGACTACGCCTTTGCAGGAATCAGTCACTCCGAATGAGTGCCTTGGGAATCTAGCCGGAGACGGTTAGGTCATCGAGCACCATACTAGGTATCTTGCCTTCACTGAGAAGCCGCACGTCTTGTCCTACCAGTTGTACTTTCTTTAATGCATCAAGGATGTTGCCAGCTATGCTCACGGGTTCAAGAGGATAGGTGATCTCTCCTTTCGCGATTAGATAGGCGTTAGGCGCAACCACGCTGAACTCACCTGTTGTCAGGTTCGACATGCCGATCCCTATTGGCCTGTCGGTGACAAGAATTCCTTCGCCGATTTCGGCTGCTAGTTCGTCGATTCGCTTTGCTCCTGGTATCACCACAAGGTTAGTTATCGAAGTGCCTGGTAGCTGAAGGAATGGTTCGGGCCAGTCGCGGCTGGCGTTTCCCGTGCTCTCCCTATTCTGCCTCGCCGACGAGTAGCCGTTATATATGTACGTCTTCAGGACGCCTCTATCGATTATCTTGGTCGTTCGCCTTGGGATTCCTTCGCCATCTACCTTCGAAGTTGCGATCCCTTCTGGCAGCTGACCATCATCAATGGCGGTGATGTCTGGGCTTGTTACCTCCTCTCCGACCTTGCCCTCGTAGCGACTTCTACCATCCATGGCGTTCCCTGCATCTGTAGCAGAGCCAAGCGTATCTTTGAGCAGTTCTCCGATCGATACGTTTTCCCAAACGACACTACTTTTGAATGTTTGGCTCAACGGCTTTGCCCCCAACATCTTAAGGGAGTTCTTGGCCGCGCTTTCGCCAATTTGACTGAAGTCTGTGAGTCTGCGCGAAACAAGGGAGTCCGTCCCAGTCTTCTGCCTACCTTCTTCAGCGGTTGTGCACCTAGCGCTTGCCTCAATGTAAGACGTTTTTGAGGACGCCTCTATTCCCCTTGAGCTAGATACGGCGAAGCATGCCCTGTTGACCAAGAGAGTGCCATAGAAGGATTTCACCCGCTTGTCGAGTGCGAGAGCCCTCTTCGCGAACTCGCTGACTGATGCGAGCGCGTCATCCTCAGAGAACTCTGTGATGCTGCTGTCAATTGTGCCATCTTCTGAGGCTAGTTTGACTGGATCTGGCAGATGCTTGAAATTCGGGTCTGCCGGGCGTATTCGTGCGACTGCCAGGGCTTCTTCAACCACGGCATCGATCAGTCTCTTGTCGGTTCCAGTGGCGGCGGCGAACCCTACCTTACCTTCTACCGCCACGCGGATTCCCACGCCAGAGGGCGTTCCACATCGGGCCTCAGCAGTCAGCTTTCTGATATTGACCGAGATCATATCAGCTTTCGAGGAGAGGGCTTCAGCCTCGTTCGCGCCTTTCTGCAAAGCTCTCCTGACTGCGAGGTCAGACAAGGCTAGCAGTTCGCTTTGAATCAGGTCCAATTCCCGGGTCTTCATCCTCAGGCACCTCCAAATTGTGCTTCACTCAACAAGAGGTGCGGCCCTCCGACTCCAACGGGCAAGTGGTTTTGCCCGAACTTGCCGCAACCGGCGAAGTAGCTGCTCCACATGAGAAGCTCTTTCGTCGCGCCTTCGATCTTCTGGAGAAATGAGAGTATGGACCCTGAAAGTGTGACCTCTCGCAGTGGGTACTTTATCTCGCCCTTCTCGATACGGTAGCCTCTGGCGGCATTGAAGGCGAATGTTCCTTCGTCACTTGCCTGACCACCAGATGTTCCGATAGCGTACACGCCATCTTTCAGAAGCTCGAGAGCCTCCTCTAATGTGAGGTCGCCGGGTGCGAAGTAAGTATTCCGCATCCTTACGATTGGCGGATAGTTGTAGTCTACTGCCCTTGCGTTACCGGTTAAGTCGGAGCCCATCAACGAGGCAGTCTCTTGACTATGCAAATAGCCTTTCATTATGCCTTTGTCCATTATGACGACTTTCCGCGTCTCCACTCCCTGGTCATCAACCGGTATCCAAAACCCGTTCTTCCCCAGCTGCTGGGGGGTTCCTTCATCTATAACCGTTGCGTGTTCAGACCCCAGTCTTTCTCCCAGTTTCCCTGCAAGGGCTGACATTCCGGATGTTATGAAGTCTGCCTCAGTCCAGTGACCGAAGCTCTCGTGCGCTAGAACTCCAGCCAACATGTTTTCGCAGAGGGCTCTGTGTTTGCCCGCTGGCGCGGGTTTTGCCCCAAGTTTCTCTGCTGCCCACCTGCCGACATTAGCTCCAATAACGTCTGGCGTGTGGTCTTTTGCTTCAAACCCCTCAAGCCCGAAGCTACCTCCGTACCAATCCATGCTATCGGCGAGCAGACCTTCTCTTTTCGAGACTACCTGGATCATGATGTCGATGACTAACGGAAACCATGAACTCTCGTTTCCATTGCTGTCGACGAAACCTTTCTCGCCGTACAGCTCGTTGTACATCGCGTTGATCGAAACTATCTCTCTGCCATGATCTTGAGCACCATGAACAGCCCGCATGATGAGGTCCTTCTTAAGTTCGAGGGAGACATCTTTTGGATGTAGCTTAGCGCTGAGCTTCATCCCGCTTTTCTTGAATTGGGGCGCCTTGATAGATTTCAGTTTTCCTTGAGACGAGAGACTGGCGGCCTTGGCTATTTTCAAAGCCTTGCCGGCTGCCTCGGCCGTAGCGTTCCTTGTAAGGTCCACAGTGAAGGAGTAGCCCGCTGAACCTCCGAAGAATGCGGTGATACCAATTCCTGACCTTCGCAGTGTCTTAACGTCCCTGATAGTATTGTTCTCTGCCATAATTGTTCGGATAGATTGCTCATCGAATCTCGCTTGTGCGAGCTCGGCACCGAAGGCCTCTGCGCTTTTGACGCCATGTTTCAAGAGATCGAACATTCCGACCACCATAGACAATGCACAGATCAACGAAGTACTTAGCGAGTTCGGCTACTAGAGTCGAGGCGATCTACCTATCGCCATGAAGTTGCAGGATCAAAATGATGAATGGGATCCGCGAATGCGGACCTCAAATCGGTGGGCAATTGGCTTGCCCACTTTTTCTAGTCTGCTATCTTGCTGAATTCAGTCTTGGCAGCTCCACAGACAGGGCAAACCCAGTCGTCTGGCAGTTTCTCAAAAGGCGTCCCAGGTTTCACGCCTGAATCAGGGTCGCCTTTCGCTGGGTCATATACGTACCCGCAAACGGAGCACTGGTATCTTGCCATCTTTGCGGGGGCAGCTGAAGCTGACGGCTTGGTTGCTTTGGGAACAGGTGCTTTCTTAGACACTTCCTCAACCTCCTCTTTTCTCTGCGATTTTATATATGTTGCAGCGGTTTCAGGGGTGTACCCCTTCTTAACTTGATGGTAGTAATCATAAGTCATTGGCTCTGCCTCTTCATTGATCATTTGGGCATCAACAACTTTTCCCAGGAAAACCACGTGGGTTCCGCAGTCGAGGCTGCCTGTGACCTGCGCCTCGAAATAGCCAACGCCATAATCAAGAACTATTGGCGCGCCAGTCACCCCAGTTTTGTGCTTAACGTTCTTGAACTTGTCTATGTCCCTGCCTGACTTGAAGCCAAAGGTTCCAATGAAAGTCATTGGGGTTTCTGTAGAGAGAATAGTGGCAGCGTACACCTTGCTAGCTTGAATGTAGCTGTAAGTCAGGTTCTTCTTATTGATGCTTCCAACGATCTCGGGAGGGTCACCAGTGACTTGGAAGATCGTGTTGCAGATCTGCCCATTTATCTTCTTGTCCATTGTTGAAGAGACCACGAACATTCCGCAACAGATCTTCCGAAAAGCATCAGTATTCATGGTGTTGAGCCTCATGAATGGAATGTTGCCAAGGGTGAGTTTGCGCGCACAGCTAATTAACTTTTACCTTCGCTTTTTGTCAACAGCAAAAAGCCCTTCATGCCGCCTCAACTCCTCCAGGACCGTCTGAGCCAGGGCCTTGAGTGCCATAGGAATGGCGTAGGCGATGGCACTGACTCCAAGGATGGCGATTAACACTGCGCGTTTTGATGTTCCCTGCTTTTGGGATAGCGGTGTCTTTACGTATTCAGTTTCACTTATGGTCGAGTGTTTGCCGTGCCTTCCTGCTGAACCATTTGTCGAAAGTCTTAAGTACAACCTTCTTGATAGCCCTGAACCAGTGCAGCTTACAGGAGGAGGAACGAAGGAGGGCAACACTTGGCTTGACGCCAAGGACTAAGCTTACACTTGCTCGGGCGCGAAAGAGAGAAGATCACATCACATGGGTCGATGCCGTCTGCCTAGCAGTCATCTTCATCTTCGTAGTTCCATCGGCTCTTCAACCAGCTCTTACGGGGGCAGGATTCGGCCAACGCGGCACACCACCAAACACTGATTCAAATACTGGCCGCGTGAGCCAGCATTCATCCGGCTGCGTCGGGTACGCTCGCAGCAGTGACTGGGAAGAATGGAGCTACGGCAATGGAACCCGCTTGAGGAACATATAACCGGCTGGGCGCTACGTCTTCAACACATGGAACAGCTCATGGTGTGACTGGCTCTTCACGCGTAACAGCAGTGGCTGCTTCGCGGCGACATCAAGGGTTTGGGCATGCATAGACGACTACGGCGCAACCTTCTACTCACAAGATTTTGCGCTGCAGGTTGGAAGAGCTGAAGTAGGGATGTCCTCATGTCCACATCTTGGAGGTGCCCGCCCCCTTTTGGAGGAGAACTCCACAGGCGCCTTTGTAACGCAAGTCTTCGAACCCTCAGACGCCTCCGAAATGAAGGTCAGCGTCACTTATAGCTTCCTCCCTGGATCGCCGCTCAAAGTCGGATTCCTTGTTGAGTGGTTGGGCGGCGAGACTGCGGAGGATGTTCAGCTCACCTGGAGGATCTCCAGCATCAACGGAGACTACTACACGTACGCCGGCGCACTTGTGCAGATGCAAACCGAGTCGCCCAGTACCGAGATCCTTCTAAAGCCATCGACAGGCAAAGCGGGCGATTCCTCGATCGGCTTCTACCACGCAGGCAAGGAGATCACGCGCGAAGGGTACGCAGCGAACCAGTCGGGCTGCCTGGCAATGAAGGTTGATTGGGGAGACGCGGGGCTGGCTGTGGCAAGGGCGGCACTGGATCCAGCAGGCAAGGTCCTCACCCTCACCTTCGGCAACTTCACGCTAAGCAGATCAAGAAGCATATGTGTAGACCCTACAATCACCACTAAGGATGACTTGGATGATGCCAGCGTGGCAGAAGAAGCCCCTCATGATAACTTCGGCTCGTCGGAAGTCATCCAGACAAGGCTTTACAAGGAGGAGAATGGCACCATCTTCAGGTATCGATTCTACATCAAGTTCTCCCTTGTGAGCCTGCCCGCCGGCGCATCAATATCCTCAGCGAAGATCTACCTGTACCTATACTTGTCCTCGAGCCAGTGGAGGTACATCGGCGCCCACTACGCCGCCGACAACAGCTGGACTGAGGAGGACATAACGTGGCAGACAAGACCAGATTTCACCGCATCCGCTACCGCCGTGACCTGGGTCTCGACCGGTGCCGGCTGGTTCTCCTGGAGCGTCACGGCGGACGCCAGGCAGGGGTTCCTCAGCAACCAGAAGAGGGTCTTTAGCGAGTGCTTCAAGGACGAGTACGAGACGAGCGGCGTGCCAACGGTTCCGAGCAACATCCGCAAGATCTTCTACAGCAAGGAGGCTACCGCCTCTAATGGGACCTTGCACCCGTACCTCCAGGTGGCCTACACGCTCAAGGCATTCGCCGTCCTCGTCGCCTCAGGCTGGGACAGGGCGAATAACAAGGGGCGGTACTATAATGATATTATGTTCATGTACGACACGCTGAAAGACAACTACAACTACACGGATTCCCAGATCTACGTTCTCTACTGCGATGGCTGCATGCCGACCACGGATACCCTCACCCAAGAGGAATACGATCTCACCATCAAGAATCACGAGAACGTGATAGACTTCCCTGCGACCCCAGCAAGCATGCAGTATGTCTTCACCAGCATAGCGGGCGCGTCTGACAGCGAGACCTTCATCTTCGTCTTCATGGCGGGACACGGCGACCGGAACAATACTCTTGCACACTCCTACTTCTGCGCGTGGGGCGCGGACATCAGCGACCAGGACTTCAACGGGTCAAATTACCTTGGCAAGATCACATCCTATAGCCTGGAGCTGATCGTCATGGGGCAGTGCTACAGTGGAGGATTCATAAACTGGATCAGTAACAGCAAGAGAGTAATATACGCGGCGTGCAGTTCCAGCGAGACATCTTGGCCGCATGATGGCAACAAGTATGACGAGTTCCTATATTACTTCGTCAGCGCTCTACACGGAGAAACGCCGGACGGCAAATCAGTCAATGCAGACAAACCCGAACAAGAACTTACGCCCGGGACCGTCGTGCTATACGAGGTTTACAAATACGCTGACGAAATGGATACTATCGAAACCCAAAAGAATTATCCCTCTTCGGGTTATCAGATTGACTGGTACACCACGCTGTAGCCTACTCGGGGGCGGAGACGACTGTCGGCAGCGTCGATTGCGAGAAAAGATCCATACCTCTATCTCGCCATGCTTGAAGTGAAACATGATGCTGGCCACTGTGTATCCGGTCCGGGTGGGTTTCTAGATGGCCGTTGCTCCAAGCGATTCCTGGTCTGAGTAGAGCTGCCTGAGGGGACTGCTGGGCTCTACGTGTGGAAGTGATACTCAATCGTCCAAAATCTCTCCTGTGGAAAATCGTTAAATGACCGATCATACTCATTTCTGGTCATTGCTGTGCCGGGCGGGTGTAAAGAATATGAGGTCAGAAAGAAAGAATCTGCTTGTTGTCTTTCTCTTGCTGGGAATCGTCTGCGGATGCTTGGTGGCCGCTGTGCCCACCGCCTCCGCTCTGGCGTCTCCCACCTACAATCTCGAAGTCAGTGTAGGTGACTATGCTACATACAACGTCGATCAGCAGAACTTGACATCTTTTGGGCATCTGGATTTTCGCCAAGGTGACAGAATGCGAGTTTACCTAGCGGAAAAGTATGTGATCCGAATATCTGACAAGTTGAACAATGAGATCCTCGGCTACGAAATGCCCCGCTTAGATATATACGTCAACGATACATGGTCAGGGTGGGACTCAGGCCACTTGCAGGACATCTTTAAGCTTTCCGAGGTTTTCTACGGCATTACTCCGGGCCCCTTCTTCTTCCCTGTGGGCCCGGGAAGACTTTGGAATGCTATTGAAGACTACTTTCCGCCGCTACAGGTCACTGCTTCCGGCAACCAGCTCACCCTAGTCTACGAGAACTTCGCCCACTGGGACCAAGATGGTGGCGCGACCAACTACTGGTACGAATGTACGAAGGTATTGATTGATGCCGGCACTGGCGTGGCGCTCAGGCTCGAATACTCGAAGGATGTCAACGGCGACGTGGAGTCGGTCGTCCTTTCCCTGGTCGAGACCAATATCTCATCTCTTCCGGTACTTGCCGTGCTTCTCCAGTACTGGTACATCGTGTTCCCACCGATCCTAGTCTTGTCGGCTGTGCTTGTATACGCGTCGAGGAGTAGGAGCAGGGTCAGGGGGCATAGGAAGGAGGAGATCTTGGGCAGGCTCAGCGACGAGAAGCTCCTCAAGCTGGCGAGGACCGTGCTTGGGGAGAAGGCGGGCGCGAGAATGGGGAGAGCGAACCTGGTGGAGACGGTGAAGAACTCCCTCAGCCTCGAAGAGATCAAGAGAAGAATCCGCGACTAGACGACCATTGGGTCCGCAGAAACGTGAACAACCAGAACCCCACAATACACCTAGCGGGTGCTAGTAGAACCAAGAAGAAGAGGGTTGAGGCTTTTAGAACCTAACACGTTGAAAGCCAAGTATTATTAGTAGCTTCATAAAAAAAGAGGGTAGTTGGCATTTTACTGTTCACAGTTTCGCACACCAAAAAAGCATTTGCCTTAGCGAAATGTTAACGGAAAACGGCGCTTCCGATAATTGAATCGGCTTGAGGTTTCCAAGCTTCACTCGTTGCGGCCTTACGGAGCTCTTTGGAATCGCAGCCTCCTATTCCCTAGGCGATTCCCCCAAGGTAGGTGAAACCTTAAATAGCGTTGGTCTAAGCTTTCAGTGTTGAGGAGAAGGTCACTTTGAACGAGAAAATCGAGGATGTCGTACTAGTAACTCAGGCTGATCTCTTGAGGGAATTGGCCAATTTTGAGAAGGAATTGAAGCAGAAACTTTCAAGCCTGCAGATAGATGTTGAGGACGCATTGGAACTGTATCTTGCAAAGCGGGATGAGATCGAAGATCTCATAGAGCATGGCAGAAGGCTAAACGGCAAGTACCGGGTAAAGCTCTTTGATGAATCTCTTGAAGGGCTCCGTGAAGTCGGGGCTGGAGTCATACAGAAAGCTCGACTCGATCTTCCCAGATTGAAGGATCAAGAGCTGCTGGCTGAGTGCTCAAAGGATCTGCATGACATAAGCAAGGAAGCGGGAGGCGTTTTAAGCGGTCTGACTCGGTCACTGGGCAAGGTGGGAAGTGGAAGTAAGGAGGCAGGGCTCCAGGCCTCATATCTTCAGGCAATGACCAAGCTGTTGGCGGTTCTGGCTAGGCAGAATCAAGTGGTCATCAACATTCTCCAGGTAATCAAGGCCCAGGCTGAAACCTAGTTACCCAATCTCGCGTGCATATGGGTTGCCGCTGGCAGCATATCAACTATGCGGGAATTCCGACAAGAGGTTCCATGTTCCAGGGGACGACCCTGCTCTAGGGCTCCTCACCCACGGTGACGTGTCTCTTCAGTCTTCCCAGAAAGCAGTAGTGGTTGGTAGAGTCGACCCAAATGCGTTCAATGATGAAGTTGCTGAATTCCTTCCTCAATGAAGCTTTGTTGAAGAGGTAGTGGATTAGACCCTTATCTGGTCCTCCAGTTGGGACAACCGTGCTTGGCGCAATTTTCTTATGCGTTCTTTGGCTGGATTTCAGGACCGTCACGAAGAGCAACCCTGAGGGTCTCAGCACCCTCTCCACTTCTTTGATGAGTTTTCGGATGTTCGCAATCACTGAGTGATGCATGACTTGCACGCTGACTATGGCATCGAAGAAATCGTCGGGGTAAGGAAGCCTGTCGTAGATGTTTCCTATCCTCAGATCGGCCTTGAGAGCTTTTTCCTCTAGCCAGGATCTCGTGAGGCGCAGCCCTTCTTGGGCAATGTCAATTCCCTGCACTTCGAAACCTTTCGCAGCAAGATACACCGTGTGCCTCCCGGATCCAAACCCCAAGTCCAGGATTCTTCTTACTCCATGTTTCTTGAAGAAGTCTGAAATCTTCGGAATGTCTTCTTGGACTTCGGTGAATATCTTCCCCTCTCTTTTGAATGCTTCATTCCATTTTTGCATGGTAGGAGAGACCTCCAGAGAGTTGCGAGCAAGAGACTCTGGCCCTCGACCGTGGGATCCTATAGACGCGACTGGCGACGCCTCACTTGGGTCTTGAGCCTGAAACCAGGTCAAGTCATCCCCATTTTTCCAGAAACTTCTCTGCCTTCTTTCTCGTGGCGGGGCGAGCGTTCTTAAGCTCTGACCTAACGAAATCAAGAACCTTCTTCTTATCTCTCAGACTGCCAAAATACTGGTCGAAGGTTGATATTAGGTGCCCCTTGAGGACATTCTTGCATTCCGATCCGTGGTGAGTCTGGTCTATACCAAGTAGTTTACTCGTAATTCTGGTCTGCAATTGTGGCTTTGATTTGGCGATGTTCGCCGACGCGCCCACCAAGTTCGCAGCGGTGATCATGCTTTCATCATCAAGCAGCTCGTAGAGCCTGTCAAAGATGGGCTCGATCTTGTTTTCGGAATCAACCCTCGCGAGGTGCCCCAAGATGAAAACCGCATCTGACTTGAGAAAAGTGTTTCCGCTGCTAAGCATGCTGGCAAAGAAGTCCCATTTTGGGTAGAGTGTCTGAGGGCTCAGCTCTCCAATAATCCTAAGCACTTTGGCACAACCGTACTTCATCCTTGCCTTGTCGGACGAAAGACCTTTGACTACCTCGGCGAGTGTATCCTGATCCTTCAATGCCCTGTCAGCTATCCCTTCAAAGTCAGAACCCTTCTTCTCCAGTTCAGACAACAAGTCCAAGTTATCACGCTCCGCTTCCGGCTGAGGAGTAGCCCCTAGGATTTTCGCAGGCTGGAGACTGCGCTGTCTCACAGCCCTATTTCGTCTATTTTCTGTTGTATAGCCTTTTTTGTCATCTTGCTCCGTAGCCGGTCCATGTGCCTTAATCTTGCCGTTGATTGGGGTGCCGGTGGTCCCATACTTTCTGCCTTGTCTCAACGTATATGTCTCCGACCTATTTATCCGATTCCCGAACGATGCCGTAGTCCTCCGCGAAATCATGGGCGGGGTCAAGAAACGCTTAACTCCTGTCAGAGCTTAAGTGATCAATGGGATGCTGGGTCAGGGTGGGTGCCAATGGAGATTCTGACGTACAGAGATCTCGAATCGAAGGCAGAGATGTTGCCACTCATGGATAGCGCCTTTGATTGGGCTGTCCACCCAAAAGGGTTCAAAAAGATGATTGACTCAGATTCAAGGCTAAAGAATGGTCCAGTCGGCTTCTGCGCTGTCGAAAATAATCTCCTAGTTGCCTTTGTCGGCGTAATGGATCTTAACACCCGCACTCTGGACGGAGGCGTAGAGCATGTCGGAGGGCTGTGGGGGGTTGCTACGCTGCCAACGCATGCAGGAAAAGGAATCTCCATGAACTTGATGACAAGGGCGCACCAGTACTTTAGGGAGAAGGGCTACCGCTTCTCCTTCTTGTGCACTAGTCGATATCTTGTCGCGTACGCCATGTACCGGAAACTCGGTTACACAGATCTGATAGACTGGCTCGGCGCATACAAGGTTCTTGAGCCGACCAAGACGGGAACTTCTCCGAAGAGAAGGGCGGCTGGATTTGACTTCAGCAAGCTTCTTAGGATTCATGCCAACTGCTTCGCCGGCAGGTCGGGATTCGTGCTGCGAGACAGAGGTTTCCTAAAGTACGAGAAGTGGAGCCTAGAAATCGCCGACAAGGAGTGCATTATTGACGGGAATAGTTATGTTATCTTCAAGAACACCGGGACAAAGTATAGAGGAGTAATGATTAGGGAACTTGTAGCACGGGACGCCGAGGCTACTGGCAACCTGCTCGACCTTATGGAGGCAAGAGCAGAGGGATATGTCTACGACAAGTTCGTTATTGACGAGACGCTTCTCAACGTCTATAAGCTGAGGGGATATACGATCCAAGATAGAAGCTACAAGGTGGTTATGGCGAAGCCCCTTGCCGATGACGCATCAAGCAGACAAACATATGGCCCGAAGTTTTCCATGACGAGCCTGGACTTGTTCTAGAAGTCGATTGCGAGCGCGCCGCGAGCAGCTCCAAGAACATGAATGCCACCATATGAAAACGATTACCCTAAATAGCGGGAAAAGTATTATACTGGACTCAAAAGAGGAGTGAGGACTGGTCATAGTGTGGTGTCCTAATTGTGGAGGTTGGATCTGGTTTGGCCCGAGCGTCGGTGAGGAGATAGTCTGCAAACACTGCGGTGCAACCTTGGCCCGCAGATTCAGCCTTAGCGGGATATTCGGTGAAATTGAGGTTGTCGGAGACACTGGTCTAGATAGCGATTATAAACCCCTCTACGCCGATCGCGACAGGGATGACGCAGTAAGCGCTTGGAAGGAGAAACACCGGGCGTTGGAGCCCCAAGTGAGAGGAGGCATCGAAGAGCGGCGCTGCAGCAACTGCAACAGTGTCATCGCGATTCCAGACGCCATGTTCTGCCCCAACTGTGGCGCAAGCTTGCAGGCGCGCGCAAAAGGCGCAGCCACAGCAACCAAAGAGGTGAAGACAGCTCCGTCAAAGCGCACATCTCCGAAGGGGCAGGAGCTAGAAGACTGCACGGTATGCGGTCTCGAGCTTAAACCAAGCGATGATGTTGTTTGGTGCCCTCACTGCGGCAGATTGGCACACAGAAACCACCTTACCGAGTGGGTCCGAACAAAGAAGTCGTGTCCATCCTGCGGGGAAAGCCTAGACGAAAACTACTATAGATAATGAGCTGGGGTGGATCCTGCGCTCCCGGAACGGTCCTATCTAAGCCGCTAGCAGAGCCTACGAACTATTTCTGCAAATAAATATCTTTGCGCATCAGTTGGCTCGTTTATCGTCAATTGGTTTTTCTGGGGCTTAATATAGCGTGACTTCGTAAGTACATGTTGACGAGGATTAGGCACATCATGTGAGTGCAGGAAGCAGGCAAGCGACTTACTTGAGGGCTGAGAAGATTGCAGTTCACGTTCGAAGCCGAGCTCGCCGCGCTATCAAGCGGCGACAGAAGCGGGCTCGATGACCTCATGGCGAGGTACTGCTCCGCGAAGAGGATAGCCTACAACAGGTTGCTGGAGGGGAGAAGCGTAAACGAGGTGACGCACCTGCTTCTTGGGTACGGCTCCCTCCACCTGAACTGGAGGTACGCGGAGCACTCAGCCCGGGACGCCCAGGCAGCGATCGAGAGCCAGAGGAACCTGCTGCCACTATACCTGGGCAGCGTGCAGGACAGAATATGGCGCGTCGAGGAGCTTATGGGGAAGGCGAAGTCGCTTGGCAAGAGGGTGAGACTCGGCAAGCTTCTCGCGAGGCTCAGGAAGAGGGCAGAGTTCTACCGGAAACATATCCACGATGGAACGGTACCGAAGACGATCTTCGGGGGCAGGAGGAGCTTCACCGCCCTGGCAAGGGGTAGCATCAGCAGCCATGAGTGGAGGGAGGCGAGGAGCAACCAGGTCTACTCGATAGGCCAGGCGAACCAGAAGGGAAACGCCAACATGAGAATCGTGAAGGAGGGGAGAGCGTTAGCGGTCCGCTTCCCAGAGAATATGGATAGAGCAAGGACCGGAAAGGGTGGAAGAGTGTTCAGGGTGGCGAGCAGCGTCAAGGAGTTCCAGCTCATGGTTCCCAGCAAGTTCCTGGAGTACCTTGCGCCTTTCCAGGGTGGCGGGGCATATTCGGTTCGCTTCACGAGGCGCGGGGGAAGGTATTTCGCAGATGTGAGCTTCGAGGTTGAGCAGCCACCGCGACCGAAGGAAGCGCCGCTGAGGGTGTGCTCGGTGGACCAGAACCCAGGGGGATTCCCCGCCACAATCACCTCCCGGGACGGCAACCTGGTAGCCCACAGGTTCCTGAGGGAGGACAGGCTGATATACGCCTCCCAGGGGAAGAGAGACTCGCTGGTCGGGGCGCTGGTGAGCAGCATAATGGAGTTCGCCGAGGACTGGGACACGCACTCATTCGCGATAGAGGACCTGGACCTGGAGACCCACAAGGATTTCGGGAGGAGGGTGAACAGGGTCGTGCACGCCTTCGTGAGGAGGAAGTTCACGGAGAACCTTCTGAGCAGGTGCTGGAAGAAGCGGTACCCGGTCTCCACCGTCAACCCGGCGTACACGTCGAAGCTCGGCGCCGCGAAGTACTCGTGGAGGCTCGGGTTATCGGTCCACGAGGCAGCCGCGTACGTGATTGAGAGAAGGTTCTACGGGTACGGTGAGAAGCTGGAGAAGCCATTACCCATTTCCTTCAGGAGAGGCAGGATGCCGAGGGTCAGGGTGCCCGTGCGTTACGTGTGGGCGTCCCTCTACGGCCGCGCTCACCCGGGGGACCCCTACAGGGCGCCACCTGGAAGGAAAGGCAGTAGGGGCTTGAAGCTGGGCGGGCCTGGTCGAGCCGACTTCACAGGTCACCCCGCTTGCAGAGAACGAGGACAGGGCACACCTCTGAAGGGTAATGATGGGGTGCGAAAGGGCGGGGAGCCCGGTGAGAATCCGGGGGCTACCGGCAATGGGGTTAAGCCGGCGCCTGGAAGACCGGGTGGGAAAGTAGCTGCTACGTCATCAAGTGTCAATCGATACTTAATGATAGGCAGAAAACCAACCCTTAATGCGTCTGACACCCTCAACTGCGTTTGCCGCGTAGTCATCTGCTCCCATTGCCCTCGCTAGCTCCATGTTCAAAGGTGCCCCACCTACAATTATCTTAACCTTGTCGCGAAGGCCCGCGTCCCTGAGAGCTTTGTCGACAAGGGATATCTCCTTCACGCTCGTCGTGAGAAGGGCACTCAGGGCTACCAGCGTAGCGCCCGACTCTTTAACTGCTTGGACTATCCTTTCTCCATCGCAGTCCGTTCCCAGATCAACAATCCTGAATCCAGTCGACATCAACATCGAAATCAGTATGTTCTTTCCAATGTCGTGGTTGTCTCCTTTCACAGTCGCGACAACGACTGTCCCGTTGCCTCCCGTCTCGCCTGACTTGATGTGCGGCGTTAGCGCGGCTATTGCTTCTTTCATCGCCTCGCCAGCCGAGATAAGTTCAACAAGGAAATACTCCATTTCCTCATATAGGCGCCCAACTTCATTCATGCCTTTTGAGAGGGCTGCCAAGATGTCCTGTGGATCTGCGCCCGCGTCAAGTTCTTTCTGAACAGCGCCACCAATTTGGTCAACGTCTAGTTCAACGAGCATCTTGGTTATTGATTCCAGGGTCACGCTTTGCCTCCTCCTATGCTGTGGAGTGCTATAGAGTCTCTGCAATGCGCGCAGACATTGTAGAGAAATGGCAAATCTTATTAACCTGCTGAAAGCTAACACAGCAAAATAGTTTCGTTTGAGCAACATGAACGAAAACTTGACAGGAGACAAAGAAGGTATAGTCAAAACTTATCTTTCAGACATCCGCATGCTACACCTCCAGATTCTAACAGTAGAGGTTTCATCTCTGACACAGATATCAGCACAAGAGAAGTGAAGCCATCATGAAAGGCGCGAAACCATTCGGCTCAGGATACTTCGGTAAGTGGATTAAGGACGAATTCGATCTCCCGGCATATCAATACACCTGCAAGCAGATTAGCGATCCTAAAGCAGTCACCCTGATGAATGAAACTTGGCGCCTCAAAACGGATCACGTTCATCAAGTTGGGAATGACAGACTCGTCGCCGTAGCATCAAACTACGGGCATGTACAGGTACGCCAAGACGAGGGCAGCCCCAAGTTTCTAAATGACTATGATGCAGAGCACATGCAATTTGCTGGAGGATTCGGTTACCTAACCGATGGAACGAAGGTTCTAAGCACTTTCTATTCGGGACGTGAAGAGAGATTCGACCGCATATTTGGAACAGGGTATTATAGGAAGACCGTAAAAGGGCACGACTTGATGGCAGACCAGATCATCTTCGCCCCGTTCGGCGACGATCCTCTGCTCATCTCCCAAGTTACAGTCAAGAACGAGCGGGATACGCCCGCTGATCTCAGATGGATTGAGTACTGGGGTTGTCAGATCTACCAGTTCTCTTACAAGTCAACGATGATGTCTTTGGCTACAAAACGACCCCCTATGGAGTCCCGCCGAAGGCTTGGCAGACGGTTCGAACACAACATCAGCGTGATTGAGAAGAATCACGGTCTGCTCGACGCGAAGCGTTTCAAGGGTTATGACCCGGGTGACGAGCAGGCTTGGAAACTTGTCAACCAGTACTTGGCTACCCCAGCTGGAAAAGCTCTCACGGGCGGAGCTGTCGAGTCTCCCGTTAGGGAAGCATCAATCGAGGATTTGTCTCCTCCGCCAGTCTTCCTTGTGTCCCTTGACGCGCCCTTCGATGGCTTCACCACTGATGCCTCGTCTTTCTTTGGAAAAGGCGGTGCACAGCACCCCGATGGACTGCAGAAGCCTCTCCTTGAGCGCTCTGTCGCACCTAATGCAGAGAAGGGATTGTTTATAGAACGTAAGCTGCCCTTGAATCCGGGACGAAGCAAGACGATGTACTTCGCTTTCGGCTATCAGCCCCAGGGAGTCGAGCTTCGACCTCTTCTGCTCAAGTACGAGCACGAGCTTCCAAACCTGCTCGCTCACTCGAGCGGACAATGGAAGGGCAACCTAGTCCAACTTGAACTGGATGATGAACCTTGGGTTAATCGCGAACTAACGTGGCACCATTATTACCTTAGAAGCAACCTGACTTTTGACAGCTTCTTCAAAGAGCACATTCTGTCCCAAGGCCACGTCTACCAGTACATCATCGGGTTCCAGGGGGCTATGCGCGATCCCCTACAGCATGCCCTACCATTCATCTACAGTGAGCCATGGATCGTAAAAACTATCATCAAATACACCCTGAAGACGGTGACGCCAGAAGGCAGAATCCCGTACGGGATAGTCGGAAGCGGAATGTACATGCCCGCGCCATTTCGCCCCAGTGATCAGGAACTGTGGCTGCTCTGGCTCGCAAGTGAATACGTCCTAGCTACGCGAGACCTTGAGTTCCTAAAGGAGCAGATTGGAACCTATCCCTTGTACGGTCCAAAATCACAGCTAACACGAGTCGGAGACTTGTTGCGCCTCTGCTACCGACACTTGGTGGAGCACATTGGGACCGGAAAACATGGTTTGCTGCACCTAAGTAATGGTGACTGGAACGACGCCGTAGTCGCAGGCTATGTCCCACAGAAGCAGCGCGACGCCGTCTCACAGGCTGGAGGAGAGGCGCTGGACTTCAAGGCGAGCTACAGCCAAGTTGGAGAAAGCGTGTTGAACGCGGCAATGGCAGGATACGTCCTAGATATCTACGCTAGACTACTGAGCTACGCTGGAGACAAAGAATTGGCCGCAGATGCAAGGAAGCGCGCTCAAGGTCAGCGCGAAGCCGTTCGCTCTCAGTGGACTGGGAAGTGGTTCAGGCGAGCATGGCTCACAGAAGAAATTGAGTGGATTGGCGTGGACGAAATGTGGCTTGAGCCTCAGCCCTGGTCCATCATCAGCGGGGCAGCTGACCCAAACCAAGCAAAAACCCTTCAACAGTCAATTCATGACAGTGTTCGGAAACCGTCAAAACTAGGAGCGACAATACTCAGTAAGCCTACTAAAGCGATGGCGGGAGCTCCAGGAACTGGAACAAATGCAGGTATATGGCCCTCGATTAATGGTGTCCTCGTATGGGCGTTATCACTCACAGACCCTCAGCAGGCGTGGGACGAATGGAAGAAGAACACACTTGCAATGCATGCCGAAGCGTACCCTGATGTGTGGTACGGCATCTGGAGCGGACCAGACGTGTACAACTCCGAACACTCGAAGGCCCCAGGCCAAGTCGATGTGGAGCTTCTGGGCGTGAAATGGACTGACTTCCCCGTGATGAACATGCACCCACATGCATGGCCACTCTACTCGATCACAAAGTTCGTGGGAGCGGAGTTCACGGAGCGCGGTGTCGATCTCTCGCCTGTCATTCCGAAAGACAAATTCAGATTCTCCTCCCCTCTTCTCGACTTCGAGAAAACGAAAGAGGGTTACTCGGGCAAGTATGCACCTAAGGCGGCAGGCAAATGGAGAATAGCTCTCCGACTCGACCAGAAGGAACTCCAGCGCATCTCTGTGGTGGAGATCAACGGCAGAAGTGAAAAGCCTGTTCGTGAGGCCGACCGAATCATCCTCCAAGGGGATAGTACATCTGACAAGCCGCTAAGGTGGGTTCTGAAGTATTGAATTCGCGGGATCTCACACTATCGGCTATTGAAGGGACGCCTGAGAAGGTCCCGTTCAATCCCTTCATAATGCATCTTGCGGCAACAATTGAAGGGATCAACTACAGTCAAGTCTACTGTCGCGATGCCGAAGCACTTGTAGAGGCGCACATGAGCTGTGCGAAAACCTTTGGGATCGACCATGTCAACGTCTCCACAGACGCCTACAGGGAAGCCAGTGCCTGGGGTGTCGAGGTCGATTTCTCTGGTCATACTCCAGTCCCTTCAAAAACCCTTAGGTTTGAAAGCTTCGACTCGCTGGAAACGCCTGACCTCAGCGTTAACGAACGAGTCCAGAACCGCGTCCAGGCTGTGAAACTGCTCAACATCAAAGTGGGTCGCGAGCAGTGTATCGTCGGATGGATAGAAGCACCATTCGCGGAGATCTGCTGCCTCTTCGGGCTAATGGAGGTACTTAAGCTCGGATGGAAACCAGATTGGAAGAATTGGGTAAAAGCGCTGATGGAGCGGGTCTTGCCGGTTCAGCTTGAGTTCGCCAAGATGCAGATCGAAGCAGGCGCAGACATCATTGGGGCGGGCGACTCCGCCGTCTCCCAAATAGGTCCCAAGAGATACGAGGAGGCTTGCCTTGAGAAGACCCAAGAGCTCTTCAGGTCAATCGGAAGGCAGGTGCCCGTCTTGTACCACGTCTGCGGCGATACCTCTGCTCTGGATAAGGAGGGACGCGACATGCTGAAGCTCCTCTCAAGATCTGGGGCCTCCATCTTGGATATCGATTATCAAGTCAATATGGCTGTAGCGAAGAGCAAGATTGGCAACCAGATATGTCTTCGAGGAAACACTAACACCAGCCTCCTCGGAAACCGCCTATACGGGTCCGAGGATGTCGCCCGTGAAGTCACCCAGACAATTGAAGCGGGGAAGCCAGACGGCAGGTACATGTTTGGAGCTGGGTGCGAATGGCCCTGGGAGCCACTCGACGTGGCAGCAAGAAACCTAGGCATCGCAAAGACGCTCAACGATAGGCTGGGGGTCTACTGAATGAATCCGAGACAGAGGGTTATAGCGGCACTGAACCATGAAGAACCAGACATGGTTCCGATCGACCTCGGCGGAAACCAGTCCGGCATTCACATGAAAGCCTACAAGAATCTACTCAACTACCTCGATATTGAGGACAACGACATTAGGTATAGTGACTTCATCCAGCAACTCGCATATCCATGCGAAGAGTTACTGCAACGCCTCGACGTGGACATAAGGTGGCTGCGGACACCATCATCACTCATCCCCGAGCGCTTCACACCACAAGCAGAGGGAAAGTACCAAGGGGTATTCGATCAGTTTGGAGTATTCTGGGGTGACAGCGCTGAAAAAGACGTTGAAGATATTCTATTCTATGACCCATGCATCCATCCACTGAGCGACGCAACCACCGTCCAAGAGATAGTGCAGTACGACTGGCCAGACGGGACTGACAAGTCGCCGCTCGATGGACTCCGCGAAAATGCTAAGAAGCTAAGGGAAACCACCAAGTATGCTATCGCCGCACCTCCCCTGGGATGCATCTACGAATACACGACCTTTCTCTTTGGCTTCGAGAAAGCCCTTCGGTTCCTGCGAATGAGGCCAGAGCTCATCGTCGCAGCAATGGAGGAGCTTGAGAGATACTGGACCGACTACGCCACAACATACCTGAATGAAGTAAAGTTTGGAGACGAGCATTACGTCGACATAGTCGCCGTCAACGGAGACCTAGCTGCGCAGACTGGCCCAATCATGAATGTGGACAACATCTACTCGCGAATCATCAAGCCAATAGAACGCAGGTTCGCGAAGAAGATACACGAGCTCGCCCAGGTCAAAGTCAACTACCATTGCTGTGGATCAGTAGCGCGTTTCATCCCCCACTTCGCCGAGATCGGATATGACGCAGTGAACCCGGTACAGGTTGCAGCATATGATATGGAACCATGCAGTCTGAAGGAGCGTTTCGGGAAGATTATCTCGTTCTGGGGTGGATTGTGCGACACACAACATACACTCCCCTTCGGCTCCCCCGAGCAGGTCCGCAGCGAAGTACTCCACAACATGGCGTGCTTGAGGCCGGGCGGAGGATACGTCGCGTCGAACATCCACAACGTAACCGCAGAGGTGCCACCCCTGAACGTGGTCGCAATGTTTGACGCCAGCAGGGAATTCAGGCGCCACCAGTGAGCGAGGTCTACGTCGCCTCGGAGGACCTTCTTTCTTCAGATGCACTGATGCGTCGGTCAGCCCGTCAAGGAGAACCAAGCTAAGGAGATACCTCGACCCAGATCGGCCCTGCGTAGGCAATTCGCCCGTTAGCTCCGACGACGCGTATCAAGTAGAAATCCGCCCCACCTGTATTCAGCTTGCTCGGATCTATTGGGTTATCGCTGTAGATGTTTATGTAGTATTTTCCGTCTATCTGGACGCAGTTCTGTACCCCGTACGATGTGCCTGCTACTGGCGCAGTGTCGATTAGTGTTATGTTCGCCACTGGGGTACTTATCGGGATGCGCGCTGTAAGGTTGCCGTTCTTGAAGACTTCTATGTTGGCGTTCCAGTCTGGAGTCCAGTTGGGCGTAACGTGTGCTGCCCCCGGGCGCTTGTTTGCGGCAGGTGCGCCGTCCTGCGCAACAACAATCGTTATCTCTCGTGCGGTGGAGGCGCTTGTCACCTTGAGGGTGGAACCGTCTCCTACTCGCGTGCCGTTGATGGTGAAGTCGATGAACGGTCGCCCGTAGTCCGACGACGCGAAGATTCTCTGGTTCTCCAAGCCATCGAAGACCGAATTCCGGGTGAGGTTGATCGCGTAGACTGCCGTGATCCCGCTTGGGTAGGGCATGGAGATCCGGTTGGGCCAAGTTGTCCAGGGTCGCTGGTGCCCTATGTAGGCATCTGTGTGAGCCAGCGAGTGTCCTGGGTGCCCGTCGTGGTTGTCGCCTGAAGCGTATAACGTCATCCTGTAGCCCATCTTGAATGCATCCATGATGCACGTTCCAGGTGTATACAGGGGCGGCGGATCTCCACAGGGGTTGTAGTCGAGGGGATCGCGTTGCTCGAAAAGGGACTCACCATGGACTGACGTGACCTCGGCGATCTTCACGTACTTCGGGTTGATGTACGTCCAGTCCTGTATGTAGCCCAACTTCGTGGTGTGGTGGGGTAGCGCCAGTGCGCGACACCCGGTTGAGTTTGTGAAGGCGTCGAGGAGACTCCACAGCCCTTGGGTCGTGGGGATCGTCATATACGAGATGATGGGATTATCGGGTAGACTGTCCCCGCTGAAGATGCATGTATAGTGGCCCGTGCTCGTCTGAGTCCACTCGACTCCCTGAAGTGCAACGAAGCTTCCAGGGTCGTATGCGGCGTTGGTGGCCCCCTCCGAGTGAGCCAAGGCACCAAGCTCAAACTGCATAGTTTCTCCGTGATCCGTCAACGCGCAGTAGTCTAGGCAAGCCACATACCTCGCGTAATAGTAATGGTGCTCGGGTGATCCTGTTCCATCGGAGAGCCCCGAGTGACCGTGGAAATCCCCCCAATAGATCTTGGGATCCACGCTTGAGAAGCTTCCAACTATGATGGGGTTGCTCCAGTAGGTGTTCATGGTGACTGTGTCATTAACCAGAATGTAGTGGACGCCCGGGGTGTCTATCTTAGCTGTGAAAACGTGGAGTCCGTTGTCTCTGCCATCACGAATATCATAAGCCATGTCGTTGCCGTATGCCTGCCCGCTGAAGGTGTATGTTTCCGGGAGGCTGGCGCCTACCGATGGGAGTGGACTAAATGTCGTCAGATTATACGACTTGATGGAGAAAGCTACGGTGCCCGCGTAGACTGCGCTTAGCCTCTCGTAGGGATCCCACGCCTCAACACTCAAGGGAAAACTGGTGCCGGCGTTTACGGTTGTGGGCGCGTGAACCCAGAGCAGGCGGGGGTTGTTGTCAAACATGACTCCAAGGTTAATGCTTGCACTCCACCAGAGCGCTGTCGGCACCAGGACTATGGTCAGAACGGCTGCAACCTTGGCGTACTTGGGCATCTTCCTGGCAATCCCGTTCACCCTATCCGTTATGCTTGGCTTCTGCAGGCTTCGCCTCTGCCAGAGCCTCCAAGAGCCAAAAAGCACAATGTAGACGATTAGCGTGCTCGGCCCCATTATCATTGACAGCAGGTTGGCCGAGATATTCGAGCCGACTGCGGGGTCGCTGAAGACGTTAATGATTACTGTGGTGATACCGGCGGTCCACGCCAAAACAACTCCGCTGAGCCTCCACGTGGGATTCCTGAAGAGAAGAAAATAGGATGCACCTATTGCCAGGCCGATGTAGCTCTGAAAGAAGAAGGTCGTCGTGTAGAACCCGTATACAAGGATAACCAAGCGAACAAGAAACAACACTCTGCGTCTTGGGTCCCGCTTGGTTGCCTTTGGCTTGGACGGCAATGCCTACAGTCCTCCGAGGCTCGGCTCGGTCTCAAATCGAGCTTGATTTCTCCTTGTTACTATCTCTTAACCTTTTCGTCAGTTACCCGCCGCTTAAGCTTGTGGGCTTGCAACTCGGGGTTGTCTGGCGCGGCCTTTCAAACCCTTCACCTTGCCAAACGCGCCTACTGACGGAGGGATTCGAGCATTGTGATCGAGTCAGGGAAGGAGGGCTTTGAGATTGAAGGGCAATAAGTCTATCCTCAAAGTCGAGGGTCTTTGGCAATCCTATGGTAGATGTAATAGTTCACAGGAATGCATTCCTAGAAAGCGTTATTAAGTGGTGTAAGTGGATGTGTCACGGCATGTTGTTAAGCGTGAGTGGGTGTGGCATCGAAGATGGGAAAGAAGAGTGTGGTGGAAAAGTATGGGGAAATGCAAAGGCGCCGCGGCAGATGGAGGATGCATGTTGCGAGGAGGCTTGCAACAATAACTGCGCTGGTGATCGGCACACTGTTCATTGAATTGCTTATACTAGGCTTCTCGACGGACAAGGCATTGTGGCAGAACGCTCTCGTCTGGGGTGGAATGCTCTGGATAGGTATCGGGGCGCTTGTCGGAGGAGGTTTTGCCGATACGACAATGGTTGGGAGGATGAATCCAGCCGCCTCTCCAATTACTGGGGAGGCGCTGGCTCGTGACAGGTTGAATGAACGCGACAAACAATTAAGTGCTATGCTGACGATGATGGCGGTTGGCGCGGTTCTGTTACTGCTGGGCATAATCCTAGGCTTTGTACTCTGAGCTACCTTCAACTTGCTGCCGATAGATGCCTAAGCTTACGCATGACTCTAGGTGAACAGCATTTTCCTGTTTTTCACTATGCACTCCGAAAATGCTACTGTGGCTTGAAGAGGTGTCGGTGCGTCTTGTAGAATCCTTGCGTGCGTCTGTAGATTATTGCCTATTTACTGAGCTGAGTTCCAAACTCGCTCGAAGGATTTGCTCTACAAAGGCGGTTTCCTATTCTGCCAAGGGTGCATTTTTCGTGAGCTCTCCATGCTCTGAGAACGCCTAAGCCATCGTGGTGGTTTCCGATAATCTGGAGCCCAATGGGGAGACCCTTTGATGTGAAGCCGATTGGTATAGAGGCGGCTGGCTGCCCAGTGAGGTTGAATGGGTAGGTGGAAGGTATTTCGGTGAACTATGATCAGATAATAACCGCTGAAGGGAAGAAGAGGGGGTTACTAGGAGAGCTTGGTGTTTCAACAAGAACAAACATCTACAGGTTCAAGGATATGGCAAACGATGATGTTGATCAGATTGCCAATGTGACTGTAAGAAGGAAGGATAAAGTTAAAGGACAACAAGCCATGAGTCCGTCGAGAACCAGTGCATTTGATGAACTCAAGAAACTCGCTGAACTGAGAACTATGGGAGCCATAACTGAAGAGCAATTCCAAGAGAAAAAAAGCAAGTTGATGGAACGGATATAGAGAAATTGATGTATGCCTACTAATAGTTAGTAGAGGGCAGGTAGGGCAGAAGGGCTTGTTTTGAAGGCGATAGGCACCCTTAAATATGTGTACGGCTGAACCTCAAAACTGAGGTGCGGGGAACCATGCAATACTGCACAAAGTGCGGGAACGCTATAGAAGAAGGAGAGGAGTTCTGCTCGCGGTGCGGCCAGCCCGTGAAGGGAGGACCGGTCACGGCAAAAGGAGAACCGGCTCAACGAACAACGCGGTCAGCGGCTCCGCAGTCAGGGGGATCAAGCTCCGCAGCAATTGCCCTCGGAATCGTAGGCATCATAATAGGCTTTCTCTTCATCCCGCTGATCGGGATCATTCTAGGAATTATCGCCATTGCGCTTGGAGCATCAGCATCCGGCCAAGGCGACGAGAACGGAAGCGCAGGAGTAGTCCTCGGCGTATTGGCGTTGTTTCTCTCGATCATGGGATGGGTATTGGCCATCGTAGTGCTCTCGTCGATGTGGTGACCAGCGTTGGGCCGCCGCTTGGATGCAAGGCTTGGATGCAAGTGGACACAGGGGCATGGACCGATCCTGTGACAAGCGGATATTTCTCCCAGTTCCTGATAGATGTCCATGTTTTTCGCAAGGCGGGAAACTCGCCGAACTAGCCTTATATTCTATGCATTTGTGAAGAGTAAGCATGACTGAAATAGGCAGAGAAGTTGAAATCTCCCTAAAGACCAGTTACGGCAACAAGTGGAGGGAAGGGTTACTGGTGCACCTCCTCATCGGACTGGGAAGAAGCATCATAGGAAGAAGCCAAACCCATGGCAGACTGTGTCAAGAGCCAACTTACCAGGATGAGCACGTCGAGGAAGACGGCGAGGGGATCAGAGAACTTCACGAGAACCCGCTCGGATACATCCGGCAAATGAACGAGAAGGTCGCGGGGGAACTCGAGAGACAAATCTACAGCATCCGCACAGGTCCTATCAAGCATGAATCAGCCTGCGCTTACCCAGATTTCGGAGAGCTACTGGAAGCAATAGGCGTCCAAGCCAAGCTCAGGCTCGAAGGGAAAGGAGAAGAGGGGTTGACAGATCTCCTTGAAGCCGTGATACAGGCATCTTGGGAAGAGGCTCCTCTCGCCCTGAGGGAGGACACTTTCAGAATCATAAGGCTAGTCGGCTTCTTCTCGACAGCCGTCGACCAATAGGCCCGAAGTATCTGAGCCACCAGCCACCCTCCGCGCAGCTGAAGCCCGGACATGTATCTGTCTTCGACTGCGCGCTTACCCGCCAGGATTGTAGCTCACTTGCCAAGTCCAAAGATTTAATAGCTCATAAGAGAGTCCCTCGAATGATGTCCGGGATTAGACACTTCTAGCCCAAGTGATAGAGTTGGCCTCGGGGAAAATTGCGTTTATAGCTGGGGGAGGAAAACACGGCTCGGGTGCATTAAGGTACTTTTTGAAGCAGCCGGACTGGAAGACAATCGTTTGCGATGAGAGCAGCGGGTGCGAGGCGTCCGCATTCACGAAATCACAGCTCAAGTTTGAGGAAATGGGGGACAGCACTCAAATTGCGAGCCCAACACTAATAGTAGGCAACGCTGTGGGCGTCGCTCTCCGGTTTCTAGCGGAAGGGGTTGTCCCCAGAACAGTCATTCCCTGTGTTCCGTTTCACTTTGCAGCCAAAGTTCTGACAGGTTACTTAACTGGTAAAGGACTTAAAGTGCAGCCTGATTTCGAGCATCTCAAACGAGCATTCGGGGAAGCGCAGCTTGGTGGCGCTGAGTATAGGCTGGACTCGGGCAACGCCTTGGCTGTGGCAAGCAAGATGCCTTTCGACCGGCTTTGCGCTCCAGGATGCAGGCAACCGAAGCTATGTCCTATGACAAGAAGAAGACTGGCTAGCCCAATGTACGAGCTGATTGAGGAGACATTGAATCGCGCCGGCGTCGACATTGTGAAGGTGCTTAGAAGCCGCCTGATCGCCTCAAACGTCGGTGGCTTCCAAGGGGAAGAGCTCAAAAGAACTTTGGATCTCTGCGTCGAATCGGAGCCATGCACCATAGCACTGGCAACGTCGTGCAGCTGCCACGCGGCTGCAAACCTTTTCAGGATCGAAGGCTAGCCTGCCAAAGGATAGGAGGAGAATCTTCAAGGTGGCTTGGATTCTCGGCGGTGGCAGCACACGGCTGGGGCAAGAGAGAAAAGCCAGTGACTGGCTTATGAGGATTGAACGAGAGGAAAGGGCATGAAGTCGAGTAGTTACGTTAGAGGCATCTTTGCCAAGCTTCTGGCAATCATCTTGGTTGTCGTGGGTCTGGTTCTATTCTTCTATTCAGAGGACATTTCTCAGCAGAACGGGGCGCCGATTGAACTCTACTGGATTGTGTCGTGGATCCTTTTCATTGCGGGTATAATCATGTTTGCAGCAGCTGTGGTCATGCAGAGAAGAGCGGTACAGCGATTGAAAAGAGAAACTAGTAATATTCGCGTGTAGAGCTTCTCCTTGGAAACCACTAACATCGCTTTGGCGTGCGCTTCTTCCTCTATGCCTGCGTGTCCTTCAGATAACTTCCGTAAAACCTCAAGGTTCTATCCCAAGCGTCTTTGGCAGCGTCAGGTCTATAGTTCTCTCGAGTGTTATTGAAGAAGGCATGCGGAGCCCCGGGATAGACCTTCACATCGAAGATCTTTCCATACTTCGTCAGAGTCTGCTTCAGGAGGCTGATGTCGGACTCTGATATGCCATAGTCGGCCCCAGCATAATTGCCGAGAATCGGACACTGGACATTCTTCACCAAATCTATGGGGGATGGGTTCCTCCCATAGAAAACGACGGCGGCTGCAAGCTCGGCGTTGTGGCAGGCAAGCAGAATTGAGAGTCCTCCGCCCATGCAGAATCCTATGCTACCTATACGCTTAGGATTCACAGAATCAAGGGTCTTGAGGTAATTGAATCCCCCAGTCAAGTCTCCCAGTATCTTCTCTTCGGAGAACCTCTGGCGCATTCTCATTCCGTCTTCTAGCTTTGAGACATGCTCACCTTCAAACAAGTCGACTGCCAGCGCAACGTAACCCTGCGCGCCAAGACTACTGGAAACGTCCTTGATGTGATCAACGAGACCCCATATTTCATGAATAACGATTACGGCGGGATACTTAGCAGGCACCTTTGGCTTCACAAGGAAGCCCAGAGTTTTCCTCTTGCTGCTTCCGCCGGGAAACTCCACCATAGAAGACAAGACTTCCAAATTGGACCAGATCCCCGCTGCAGAGGCTCTTCAAACTATGCCCTCATAACTATTCCTTGATTGCCTGAAAAGACTAAAATAGGTTTCCAATGGATCACTTCATTCCCGAGAAGTAAGAGGAGCAGGAGAGCTTTGTCAGAAGTTGCCCAGCTTAAGGCTCGCATTGACGACGCAGCGATGGACATTGAGAGAAGCTACGAGAACAGCTTAAAGTCCGTACGAGAGGCGAAAGAGAAGATAAATGACTTGGAGCTAAGCATCAGTCAGAAAGAACACTTGTCCCGCAAAGACTCACAAGCGCTGAGTTCCGCGATAGATAACCTTAACGAACTCACAGACTCCCTGATCCTAAGAAGCGGAAGAGTAGAGCAGGAGTATGAGAGGCTGGAACAAGAATGCAGGACTCATATGCCTCAACCTGCTGGAATGGATAACTTGAGGGTTGTGTGCGGCAAGACGAGGGAGCTTGCAATGAATCTGCTCTGTTTTTCACTGGCGCACTTCAAGCGAAAAGCATAGCAGCCTCACTTCTTCGTGTTACTTCTTAGTCTACTTAACTCAGCTTTTCTCATCTTCTTCTTCAATGCTCTGGGCATCGCCCTTGCTCTCTCGCTTTCCCTTGCCTCCATGTCGACCATTCTACGGACCTCGAACGATTGTTCTGCCAAATCCAACTGCAGATACAACACAATACTACTATTTTTCTCTTCCTTCATATTACTAACCGATGAAAGACTGGTATGATCCGGATTGAAAGGGTATTCTGGAAAAGCTGGTAGGAGTCCTTGGAAAACTAAGCTCAATGCGGAGCTGGCGATTTACAGCCAAGTGTTTAATGAAGTGGATGCAAAGTCACGGCCGTAGTGAGAAGATGAAAAGTAAGTGGCGATCCATCCTCTAACCATCACCGTCATCTATTCCGAGGTCGAGATAGTTGTTGGATACTGTATCGTGCGCGCAATCAGAAGGATAAAGAACCCGTTTATGCAACTCGCTATTTTGGTTGTCTCTGTTGTTGCTCTCCGGTATTTCCTGGTGAATATTCTGTTGCCGCGACTGGGTTTGCCAGCCTCGTTGGATTCGGAGCAAAGTTGAGATACTACATGAAGAATGCTGGTGGAGGAGATCTGATATGAGTAATTGCCCTAAGTGTGGTAGAGTAGTTGAAGATCTTGACGTCTTCTGCAAATACTGTGGCGCGCGGTTAGTCGAAGTAACTGTTCCAGTCTTGGCGCCGTTGGCTCCCCCAGATGACCTGATCAAGGGTGTCATAGTCAGGAGGCTTGACGGCATCAAGAACAGAGATGAAACGGCCGTGAGAAGCATAATTGATGCGGGTAGGTACTCGAAATTTGATGATTGGCCTCCGTGGGGTAGACAGGACGCGGAAACAGGCCTCAAAAATGAGTTCGGGGCATTCCAAGTCCTGAAGAACTACAATTATGATCTCACGAACTTCAAATTAGATGTGATGGGAGATGTGGCTGTCGCTACCTTTCAGTTTCACTATACAGGAGAAATGAGAAGTCAATCCTTCGACGTCAGCTCCAGAGTCACCACCATCTTGCTGAAGGAGGTTGCCGAATGGAAGATAATTCATGAGCATTACTCCAGAATGGGGGAAGGACAGACAGGTGGTGCAGGGCAACAGCAGAAGCGCCGACGCCGTTGGTTCTAGCACCAGAGCGACCGATCGAACGTAAGGCTCTGCCCCCGCTTCGAGCGCCCCTCCTGTAGAATGGTTGAATGATTCGTCTCGCTACATTAGGATCATCGTGTGCGACCATGGTTTGCCCTTCTGGAAACGAATATAAGAAACCGTACAATACTTGGTATCGTCATGAAAGAAACCCTCAACGGTATGAGAAAGAGAGACAGGGAAGATCTCAGGGAAGGTGAATTGGGAAAATGTTTGATAAGCCGTTCAGTGTAGCCGTCATGGTTACCGATGCAGCCAAGGCGGCAAAATGGTTTGAGGAGAAGCTAGGATTCGAGACTTCGGTCAAGGGACACTGGGTCACAGCGTGGCCCAAGGGAAGCCAATGGAAACTCCACCTCTGCCAAGGAAAACCGGAGCCAGGAAATACTGGGATCGGTTTCTATTCGCAGGATGTTGAGAAGACGGTGGCAGAAATGAAGAAAGGAGGAGTCAAATTCACCCGAGACGTCACAAAAGGTGGCGGGGGCGCCACGGCCATGTTCGAGGATCCTGACGGCAACATCTTCTGGCTGAGACAGGGCGAACCATAGATCCTGGTGTGCAGAAACGCAGTCAGCGCTGGTCGTCGGATGTGCGCTGCATTGTGGGCGCAAAATCTGGAACAGCTGCAAGCCTGCAGAAAGGGCCCGCTACATTTCCACCTCAGCATTAATGTATTTCCACCATACCATTGGTCTTGCCGAAAAGGGCTGCCCAGCGCCGAGAGGTCCAGGATAGAAAAGCAGAACATAAGAGGCGAAAAGAGAAATGGCAACCGCAAATGCACCTGATGAAGAGGAAAGGAAACTTCGGAAGAAAGAATTAAAGAAGAAGAGGAAGGCGGAAAACTGGAAAAGAAAAAGCCAGCAGCACGGCGCTGGAAAGATATCCAAGCAGAGCGCACAAGGGAGGTTGATGGAATAAGAAATGAACATGAATTCAAAGAACATGGACATGACCGAAGCGAGATCGCCGAGAACGTATGGCGTTCTTGGAATCCTGAGCGCTATTCTAAGTATACTGTTGCTTCCTGAGGTATTCGGTTCGGCTGCGATAATCCTGGGAGCGTATCAAATGAGAAAAGATCCGGACATTTCATTTGGGATGACAGTCGTGGTTCTCGGGATAATATGTATGTTGGCAGGAATATATTATACGGCCTATCCCCTGCTGATTATGTTCTTCCCAGGGTTCGGGTTCTAGAGCTTTGCAACTCTCTTTGTCTGAGATGCTTCGCAAACCGGGCGGGGCAGGAAGATTGTGCCACACTTTGGGGTTGGTTTCCGCTGTGCTGGACTATGTGGTGGGATATTCCACCCGGGATTGTACAAACTCTGGGTCGAGAAGAGCTCTCCTCAGTCGCTCAGGCTATTGCATAAATCGTAATTATCTCGACAACCTGCCCCCACATATGAAAAGAGAGCATATTATGGAGTATTCGCGCCTCAAAGAACACTCTTAAGCCGTCGACTTGGAACTCCTTGCGCAGCGCAGCACTGGGATCATAGTGATTTCCGTCGTCCGCAACTATTCCATAGAATCCCCCTTCAAAGCTGAGGAATCTAACTGTTCCTGTTCCAGACACAATGTCGCCCGAAGTCGTTCCTCGTGGGGCAGTCGCATTTGCGATGCTGGTGGCAGTTACTGCGATCGCTCCCGCCATTGTGAATGCGGTTAAAGCAAGCGTGGCAAAGCACAGCACTCTTTGTCGCGAGGGTATTCCATCCATCATCATACTAAACTCCTTGCCATGCATTGGGTTTCCAGGGTCCCAGGATATCCCTGACACCGATAGTATAAGCGTCCCGGACAACTTAAGGGTTTCAGCCTACGTGGTTATAGATGGGTATGCGCCGGCGTACCTGTCGCATTCCACGTAGGTTCTTGGGCTTCACCGCATCATGCATGTGCCTCACGGATTTATCGGGGACACTCTGCTCCGTGCCGTCAGGGCGTACCCGCCCCCAAGTTAAGACTGGATGCTTGCACCCCACCACCTCTCCTCGTGGGGAACGCCCTCCATCCTCAGGTACAGGCTGACTTTGGCGCTGAGCTACCTAATGATTGGGGGAGTTGCCAGCCGTCTCGCCTAGTTGATAACTTCACAATCACAGGAATTCTTATACGGTGCCATTATGCTTCTCATATCGATAATTCGGAGGGTGCACTGCTCTGTTTCCCGCGCTCTGGTGGTCAAACAGTAGCTAGTGGTCAAGACTGACGAGGTTGGAACAATACGGAGGAGTCGATCTCTGAGGGTTGGTGACTTTGGTATGAGTTCGATCGTTCAGGTTAGGGTTAAGCGTATTTACGGGAATTGTAGCGGTTGCAGGAGATGCGAGATCGCCTGTGCGCTTTCTCACGAAGGGAGAACTTGGCCTGAAGCGTCGAGAGTAAGGGTCTTCATGTCCGTGCCAGGAGTTGAGATCCCTCACCTCTGCTTCCAGTGTGAGGATTACCCATGTGTCCAAGCGTGCCCAGTGGAGGCGCTGACCGTGAACAGCCGAACTGGAGCTGTGAAGGTCGACATTTCAAAGTGTAGCGCATGTGGTCAATGCATTGATGCTTGCCCAGGGCGCGTCCCGCATATGCATCCGGAGAAGAACCACATAGTCATCTGCGACCTGTGTGGCGGAAAGCCCAAATGCGCCGAAGCATGCCAAGAAGGCAGGTGGAACGCCTTGGAGACTGTCCCAAGAGACAAGAAGGTTTCCTACAAAGCTTTGGCAAAGACGCCAGACCAGCTCACACGCGAAGTAGCCAGGCAGGTCCTAGGGGAAGACATAGCCAGGGAGGTTCTGGAAGAATGAGAGGTTACGCAGGAAAATACCTGGAAATAGACCTATCAAGTGGAAGCAGCAAGGAAGCAAAGTTTCCAGACGAAGTTCTGAAAGACTACGTCGGCGGAAGAGGGCTAGCCACGAAGATACTGTGGGATAGGCTTGGGAGAAAATGGGAGACAGTAGATCCATTCGGAGCAGAGAACATGATGCTTGTCATGACGGGCCCCCTGACCGGGTACATCCCTGGAACGAAAGTCTGCATCGCCGGAAAATCACCTCAAAGCAACGGGGTGATAGGGTCAACCGTCGCAGGCGAGTTCGGAGTAGAGCTAAAATGCGCCGGATATGATGGCCTGATAATAGCTGGGAAAGCCGAGAAGCCAAGCTACATATTCATATGCGACAACCACGTCGAAATCAAGGATGCCTCGCCAATATGGGGCAAAAAGGGAAGAGAAACCTACCGCTATCTGGTTGAGAAGTCAGTTGAAGACATCAAGGCAATTAGGACAAACCACGGAGAAGTGAAGGAGCCCGCGATTCTCTATGCAGGACCAGCTGGAGAAAACAGGACCAGGGTCGCGGCGGTAATCTCAAAGTACGCGCACGCGGCCGGTTACGGCGGATACGGCGGAGTCATGGGATCCAAAAACCTGAAAGCAATAACCGCCAAGGGCTTCGGACCACTGCCAGACGTTGAAGACAAGAAAACAGTGCAGCAAACGTACAGGGAATTCTCCAAAAGAAACTTCCAAATGGAGGGATGGAGGCGCTATGGTACTGGAGGAGGAGGCTACACCACCGGAGCAGTGGATAGCTCAGAGCCAGTCAGAAACTGGCAGGAAGAATGGCACGACGAGAAAACCTACACGCGCGAAGAGTTCGATAAGCACTGGGTCAAGAAGTACTGGGGCGACTTCGGCTGCCCAGTCACATGCTTGAAACTTGCTGTACTAAAAGCCGGCAGATTCAAAGGAGCAGTGTGCGACAATCCAGACTATGAACTTGAAGCATTCCTAGGGGCAAACCTCGGAATATTCGACCCAGAACAGAACATCTACCTGTCATACCTAATCAATGAACTCGGTCTGTGCGGAATCCAAGGCGGATCAGCCCTCGGATTCGCGGCGAACCTCTACGAAAAAGGAATACTGACCAAGAAAGACCTTGACGGAATAGACCTCACCTGGGGAAACGTCAAAGCCTTCGAAACCCTAGCAGAGAAAATAGCCACAAGGCAAGGGATCGGAGACACACTAGCCGAAGGTGTCTACAGAGCAGCCCTAAAACTCAGCAAATTGAAAGGCACGGATCTAATGAAATACGCCGTCCACTCGAAGGGTGTATCCATAGGGGCACATGGAATAAGAAGCGGGAAAGACTTCCTTACAAAGAACATCAGCTACGCATGCTCAGTGCAAGGCGGAGACCACACATCTGCAACCAACCTGCCTCTTGACGACAGTGAGCTGTCCACCATCTTCGCTGATTCAGCAACCTACTGCTTCTTCACGACCTTCGGAATCGAAGACACAGAGCTATTCAAATTATACGAGGCAATAACCGGATGGAAGCTACCGGCCCAGGAATGGTACAGTACAAAGGCTCTAAGGATACTGACCCTGCAGAGAACCATGCTGCTTCTGGGTGGGCCAGACGCGAAATGGAGACCAAGACTTGACGACGATAACCCACCGAGATTCTGGGAACCGCTGCCATCAGGACCATACAAAGGAAAGAAGCTGAACAGAAAGAAGTTTGAGAGGGACAGGCTGGAATACTATGGCGCAGTCGGCTGGGACGAGAACGGGGTACCGACGCCTGAAACATTGAGAAGACTGGGCTTACAAGACTTGGGAGCGAAGCTCAAATAGCCAAGTCTCGTCTCCCTTGACTCATGTCACCTGACCGCCTGGGAAGAATGGGAAACGTGATTCCTCCCACGGGGAATATTGAGACTTCGGCCTTATCAACTCAGATAGTCTTCTTGCCCCGATAGGCTGCTCGATAGCCCTCTTGATTTCTTTCTCCTCATCCGGCACCCGGGATGCAGACCTTGGCGCGGCAAACTTCAGAACCTACCACCCGTGCGGTAGGTCAAATCCTAGTCACCCCCCCACCGAAGGGAACCTCGAATCGCGCCATTCAGTGACCACCAACATGCTTTCCGATCAGATCAGTGAATTGAAGTTTCATGGGAGTGGAAGCTCCTTATCGAGTTCCACGAAGTCCTTCCTGCCCTTCCTGACCTGCTCGAACCACCATGAGTCAGCCTTCGCTAGCTCCTTAGCCTTCTTGACTATCTTCTCGGCATGTTCGGGCGGGATCACAGTAGTCTTTGCGAGGAAGCCCACGCCCTTCAGGGGTGGGAGGAATCGCAGCGGCATGCCAGTTGTGAGCCTTAAATACCACCCACCCTGACGTCCTGTAGGGATACCATGAGAAAGTGCCTGCCCCTAAACCTCCTAAAGCCAACGGGGAAGAAGAGAAGAATCCTCAGGAAGACGTACGCCACGTACCTGGGAATTGTGAGGGAGGCGCTCTGCAGCCTTGGCGGCGCCAAGAGCAGGGCTCAACTCCACAACAAGACCTACACGAGGCTCAGGGCGGAGCACAATATAGCATCCCAACTCGTGATTGAGGCAACAAGCCACGCGTGGAGCGCAGGGAAAACCGCGAGCAGAGGCGTGGAGGGGTGCATCGTCCGCTTCGACTCGCGCCTCTTCAGCTTCAGGCAAACCGAGAGAGGAAACCCTGTCCTAGCTCTGAGGACCAGCGCCGAGAGGATCGGCCTGCCGCTTTGTAGGGACGGCGCCTACCAGCGCCTCCAGGCACACCTCTTCCAAGGGTGGAAGCTGACCAGCATCATTATGAAGAGGAGCATGAGGTTCCTCGTCGTCCTCTCCAAGGAGATGCCCGCGTCTCAGGTGAGGCGCAACTGGCTGGGAGTGGATGTGAACAGCCCGAGGATCGCCACCTCTACCACAGGCCCAGACTGCAGCGTCCTGAAGCAAGCCTACTACGGGATGGAGGTCGCCACAAGGCAGTTCAACTTCGAGAAGAGGCGTGCAGCACTCCAGCAGCTCAGGGACACCTCATCGAGAAGCAAGGCCGGACTAAAGCTTAAACGCCTCGCCAGGAGTCAGAGAAACTACGTGCGCACCAGCATCTGGCTCGTCGCCAACCAGATAGTGCAACAGGCAGAAGCACTCGGCGCAAACATCGCCATCGAGAAGCTGAGCCACCTCAGGAAGAGGCGGGGCGAGTGGAGCGCAGCGAGCCGCAGAAAGGTGAACCGCACCCCCTACGGCTTCCTCAGACACGCCCTAAGACACGTAGCTGAGAGACGTGGTGTGCTGCTGGTTGAGGTTGATCCCAGGTACACGTCTCAGATGTGCCCCTACTGCGGGTACACGAGCAAGGCGAACTGGGTAGGCTACTCCTACTTCAAGTGCAGAGCATGTGGCTATGAGGCGAACCGAGACCGCGTTGCGAGCCTCAACATCGCCCTCAGGGCGGCCCAAACACAAGACACGTCCAGAGCCCACGAGATGGGCCAGTTTCCTGGGGGGAGCGCCTCCGTCAGTAGGCGCGTTTGGCAAGGTGAAGGGTTTGAAAGGCCGCGCCAGACAACCCCGAGTTGCAAGCCCACAAGCTTCAGCGGTGGGTAACTGACTCGCCAGCTTATATATCACGCTTGGGTATTGAGTAGCGGTGAAAACTAATGGCTGACGAGGCTCGAATCGAAAGGAAGGCGGAGAACTCTGAGGAATCCGTCTTCAAGACAATAAGCAGCCCGAAGAGGAGAGACATCATACGCCTACTGGGCGAAAACACGGAGGCAACTTTTACCGAGATCAAGCACTCAACAGGGGAAGACAGCCCCTCCCTCTCCTACCATCTGAGTACGCTCGAGAAACTCGTTGAGCAAAGGGAAGGAAGGTACGCGCTATCTGAGCTGGGCCAGGAGGTATACAAACTTATGAACGAGATAATTGCATCGACGTCAGGAACATCAATGATTGGATCTGCAAGGAAGGCAGTCGCAGCCATGATAATCGCCAACGCCATTCTCTGGGCGGCGGCGATATTATCCGTATCGGTATTTGAGGGGAGGCTGAGCATGATGACGCTCTACAGCTTCTCGGCACTCTGGTTTGTAAGCAACATTGCGCTTTACTCAATATCGAAGAAGCTGGAATGGAGTGGCACAAGCAAGGTTCACGATTCACAGGGGTAATAGAAGCACATGTACCGTCCACCACTCATTTTTCTCTCTGCAATATATAGGGCAGCACGCTCCTCAAGTCCTTCCCCCTAATCGCGATATCTGCTTTCTGTTTCACCTGGTCATCGCTTGTGTTGAAGGCAATACTGATCCCTGCCTCTTCGAACAGGGGGATATCGAATCTACTGTCTCCTATTACCGCACAGTGGTCGGCGCTTGTCCCGCGCTCGGAAGCGAGTCGCCTGAAGACGTCAACCTTCCCCAGCAAGGGGACAACTTCCTCACCCTCGCCTGTCAATACTCCATTTTCGTCGGCAACCAAGCCATTGGCTAGCGAGCAGTCTATCCCAAGCTTCTTCTGGAGGCGATCCGCAAGAATGGATATTCCAGCACTGATTATGGCAGTATAGCACCCAGCCCTCTTGAGCTTGGCTACCGTGGCCTTCGCTCCCCTCGTTATTCGAACACCATCAAGGACCCTTTCAATTTCGCTGATGTGGACTCGCCCCCAGCGCCGAATATCTCTCCGCATCAGCTCTCCAAAATCAATTTCACCCGCCAGGTACCTACTGAGGTTGTCGTTCCTACCAACCTTGAATGCACTATGAACGCAACCCCAACTGCTATCATTGTCAACTAGTACGCCGTCCATATCAAAGACCACGATTTCGACACGGCCTCTCAATTGAAAACACCAGTTGCACTCTGTTCAAGACTTATCGACGGATTAGCCACGGGTAGGACAAACGCTCAGTCAGACCCTGGGCACACGAGACGCACCCGGATCAGATTGCTAACTATTACTGGTTCCGTGGAGCCAGCTTCTGGATTTCTTTGAGATTACTGCTTTATCAGGGTTTATTCCATGCCAACTTATCTCATACCCCAGCTGGCTGAGGAGGGCTTGAGGGCTCCTTATTCCAATTTCCTCTATTAGTTTCGACGCCGCGAATAGAGTCACAGCTCCGTTCGCTAGGAGAGTTTCGAACCTTTCGTCGATTTCCTTTAGCAGACTTTCTGAGACTAACTGGTCGCCGACCTTGACGTAGCCTGTGTGGGGTCTCTCCTCAATATCCTTCATTAGGGCTTCAACTGGAACATCCATTTGGCGAGAAAGATCCTTCAAATCAACCACATCCCCTTCAAGTTTCAACTCGATTTCCGAAACCTTCTTGAGCTGCTTCGAGAAGACGTCAAATTCGATCTTCTTCAAGCGGTCCAGAATCGGTTTCAACGCGACGCTCTTGTCGAAGAACACAACGTCAACGGGCAAACCTGACAGTTTTCTTGAGGCGCCAAGCTTCTTGTCTACAGCAATAATCATGTTGGGCACCGAGAGCTGCCTTATCTTCTGGATTTTCCTTTCAAGGTATTCCTTCGTCCAGAATCCGACTATTTCAAGATAGACTTTTACGCCGTCCTTCTCAAGGCTGAAGTCAGGTATCATCACTGTCCCAATACTCGTCACAAGAGGTTCTGGTTCCCTTTGGATCTTCCAACCGGACCCGAATGCCACAAAGTCTCTCCAAAACTTTTCCTCGATCGCGCTGTCAAACGTTCGGATTGGTTCGACGGCGTGCTCACTCGGTGCCTCAATTTGGCCCTTGATTTCTCTGCAGTCTAGTTCAAACCCGTAGATCCGGGGAAACCCCTCTCTTCGCCTCAATATATCTGCCCTAATCTTCCAGTACTCACTCTCAAGTATTACCGGCAAGAGTTTGGCGATGGAGGTGCCGTACTTCTCGGTCATCTTCATTAGGGCCATTGGCCCCTCCACGGTTATCTCGTAGTCGTCTGCTCCCAGGTACTCAACGAAGTACATGAGCCCGAGCCGCTTGATGCTTCTGAAGATGTTCTTGAAGCTCCCCCTCCTGACAGTAAACTCCACCCTAACCGCTTTGAATAGTAATGTCTGCGTCAAGCCCAGATTATAGTATCTTATTAAAGCGCCATCGTCCACGGGATAGAATTGCCTAAGCTTGAGGTTCTCATCGAAGTCAGACCACAGTGACTTTTCAAGATCTTGAGTTGTGGTTCCGAGCTCCTTGGCCGCCCTACCCATAATCTCAGCCCTTTTCTCTCGGCTTGTGGGAAGGCCGAGATTGGCGGCCAGAGTGAAGACCAGCCTCCTTGCCGGTCTCGGGTCAACTGGGCTGCTCGCCTCGAAGACGCATCTCCGCATCAGGAGGGTTCCTAGCCCTCGTATCAGCCTGTAATCATAGTGGCCTTCGTTTTCTAGTTTTTCCAGCTCCCCGTATATCTCTTCCTTGTTTTGTCCTATCGCATTCTCAAATGTCCCCGAAAGTCTTCTGGCAAGGTTGAGAGTCTCATGCGTGAGAGGAGCGTATCTCGGTCTTATCTTGCCCCTCACGAACGTCGTGATCAAGAGATTATTGGGGAGCATCGTGCTTCTCCTCCACCAAATTCCTCTTCCTTCTCCAGCTCATCCACGTCTCAGAGGTCTTCTTTGAGACGACCTCTATCAGTTTGGCCTTCTTCCCTTCCCTTTTTCTGAGGATTCTTCCCAGGCGTTGAATGAACTCTCTTGAGGAGCCCGTTCCGCTCAGGATGACGGCCCTCGTGGCGTCGGGGACATCGACTCCTTCGTCCAGGACTCTTGACGTGACTACTGCTTTGTATTTGCCTTCCCTAAAAGTGTCAAGTATCTCCGTCCTTTCGTCCTTCGGAGTCAAGTACGTGATACATGGGACCAGGAATTCGGCGGAGATCATGTGGACCAGCTTATTGTGGGCAGTGAACACTATTGTGGGCTCGTTAGGATTCCTGGACAGGATTTCTCGGAGAGCAGAGATCTTTGACTTCGAGTTAAGGGCTATTCCAAGAGCTCTATTCCTCGCTATGAGGGCTTTCCTTGCGCTTGGATCCTTGTTGGTCATCATGATGAACCTCGTGAAGTCGGTCGGTGAACTCATAGGTATGCCCTTCAGCTCCACGTAATCCCTGAAGACCTTGTAGAGTCTTTGATACTCAGCCTCCTCTTCAGGCGCCAGGTCGACGGAAACTTTTTCAGTCTCGAATGGAGAAAGGTGTGTCCCCACGAGATCGCGCACACCTAATTCGAATACCTTCCCCCCGACGAGACGAGGAAGATCCGTATGCAACCCATCTTCCCGCTCGTAAGTTGCAGTTAATCCAAGCCTGCAGGGACAGGCGAACACCTCAGCAATGTGGGAGTAACCAGTACTGGGCAAATGGTGCACCTCATCAAAAATAACCAGGCCAAACCTGTTCCCCAGTTCCTCCCCCCTGATATAGGCAGAGTCGTACGTCGATACAGTCAAGGCTTCTAGCCTATATTCTCCTCCTCCGTAAACGCCAACCTGCACAGCGAACTCCTTCTCCAGATACCTGCGCCATTGCTCCACGAGATCCAAAGTTGGAACAACGACTATCGTCGGCGTGTCAAGGTGCGCTATTGCTGCAACGCCAATCGCAGTCTTTCCCGCCCCTGTAGGCAGCACTATGACTCCTCTTGCCCCAACCTTAAGCCAAGCGTCTAGGGCATCCCTCTGGTAGGATCTCAGCTCGAGCTTACACTCAAGGTGCGGACACGGTAAAAGGTCCATGACCTTGTCAACGTAAGGTATCCGACTTCTCTTCAGATATTCGGCTATGTCAGCATAATCCACAGCCAGCGCCTTAGAAGAGTGAGAACGTGGATCGAACGTGGATTTAGGAACCCTATAATCACCGCTCACAACAATGATGCCTCTATCATACTGCAGATTCACGGCCAACTCGTGCTCACCCAATCCGACAATCCAAAACGCTTGCCCGACTGTGCATCCCGGCGGCGTGCGCCTCAAGTGAAACCTAAGAAGTTCGGCAGTACTTAAGCGTTCCATTTGAAACGCCGACCCGAATAGTTCGCTGACGCGGCCTTCCGCATTCCGCGGTATACCTCTTCGGAGCAAGCGTGAGTCCCGCTGGGAAATGGGCGAATGTGGAGTGCTCAAAGACCCTTTCTTCTGCTTCCTTCGAGGGTACTTCCGATGGCTGGCTTTGTCTCAGGTAGCCTATCCTTTGGGGCGAGACAGGAGAGGCGCGCTATCAGGTTTTTAAGGAGGCGGATAGCTAGAAGTAATGACAGAAGGGAACAGAATAGATTGGTGGAGCAAATGGATCGAGAGCAAATTCTCGCACAGCTCCGAGAAAATGGGCCAAGGCTTAACCGGGAATATGGCGTTTCGCTGATAGTCCTATTCGGGTCAGTAGCATCAGGTTACTCAGCCAAGGGAATGAACCTATCAAGCGATATCGACATAGCGATCTACTTGTCAGCTGGCAAACAAGATGGGCGAAGGAGTGACAGACTCGGTTCCAAACTTGATGACTACCTATTCGATGCACATTTGTTGCTCATAGGGGAGTTCACAGACCTTCTTCGCACAGACTCGGTTGACGTTGTCTTGATAAACGAGTCCCCTGCTGCGCTCAAATATGAGATCTTCACCAAGGGCATCCTTGCATACCAGGGAAACGAGACAGAGTACGAAGACCAGTATCTAGCCGCGACCGAGGAATACTATGACCTTATGCCGATGCTTCAGGACAAGCTCAAGGAAGCCCAGGAATACCTGTCAGAAGGACGAAGCGGAGGAACCCCAACTTGGTGAGCAATCCATCTGTTGAAGAACGAACCAAGCTCGTCGCCGATTACCTTCGCAAGCTGGAGTTAATCGCCAACAAGAGCCAAACCGAGTTCCTCGGTGATCCATTCATTTCAGACGCCGCGGAGAGAAACCTGCAGCTCACAATCGAGGCGGTAGCTGATTTAGGCAACTTCATAATTAGGAGAAAGGGTTTTGAAACTCCGCAATCCTATCAAGACATCTTTAGAATCCTATGCGAGAACGGTGTTGTTCCGATATCAATGAAAGAAAACCTTGTGCAAATGGCAAGATTCAGAAACCTTCTCGTTCATGGATACGCGAGAATAGACAAGAGGAGAATATACACCATCACTAAGACCAATCTCAATCAGCTGAAGGATGTTGCATCGAGGCTGAGCCAAACCGCCATGGCGCTTAACAAGTGACCTTGTCATGTAACCTCTTCCCACGGCTTGCCAGTGGGCCTTCCGTTTCGTTCGCCCTGTGTTCGCGCGTCGTTGCGCTACTCCTCTGAATTTTAGGGGCTGACAGAGGGAACAGCGGGCCACTGTTCGTGCTTCATGAAGATTCCTCGCATGGAGACCCCTCAACTTGTTGAGGGGAGGAAATGCGATCCTTTCTTGGTCTCCCAACAGTCCGCTGCCTTTGCTCCTGAACGTAGCGCCTGACGGTATCCTCGGAGACATATCCGACCGTACCGATGTAGTAGCTGGGACTCCAGATGTGGCCATGCTGGAACATCGTGCGCAGTGCCGAGTGCCTCTCGAAAAGAACCTTGGCTGTCGTACCCTTCAAGACCTTCACTATTCCGGTAGGAGACTCACTTGGTGGTGCCTCGATGAAGAGGTGAATATGGTCCGGCATCACCTCCATGGACTTTATGCTCCATTCGCGGGCCTCAGCTATTGAGCATAATGAGGTTCGCAAGGTTCTCAGCACGGACCCGGGCAGACTCTTCCTGTACTTAGGGCACCACACAATGTGGTAGGCGACCTCCCAGACGGCGGATGTGCCTCGGTGCACCTGCACGTTACCATACCTCCGCAAGAGAAATATATACCATATGGTATATATATCCCTTTATGCTGCGAACCATCACCGTCAAGCTGGAAGATAACCAAGCCGTTACGAACACCGTTAGATGTTTCAACGAGTGCTGCAACTTCTTTCGCAGGGTCGGCTTTGACAGCAAGACATACTCGAAGTGGGTGCTTCAGGCGCTGGGCTACAGGGAAGCAAGGAGAAGGTGGCCTTGCCTTCAGTCGTCACTCGTTCAAGGGGCGCGCGACTGCGCTTGTGATATGCTGAGGCACGAGGAGCTTAGGGGACTCCCGTTCAAGAAGCCTTGGTCAAGTGCACGCTTCAATCAGCGGACATTCAAGGCATACCTGGACAGTGCTTGTCTATCACTCGCAACAGTCAATGGCCGACAGAGGATACCCATTAGGATCCCTGAATACTTCCTAGTCTACTCTGGTGGCGGAATCGTGTCCCTTCGCATTAGGCTAAGTAAGGGTGCACTCTGCGCAGATCTCGTGATCGAGCTGCCCGCTGCTGCTATTCCGAATAAGGTACGGAACGGACCACCCGTGGTGCTTGGCGTTGATAGAGGAATAACTAATGCTGCAGTCTCCTCCAACGGAGCATTCTTCAATTCAAGGGCGATCAGAAGGGTTCGTGGCAGGTATGCGTATCTGCGTGGGAGGTTGCAGGCCGCAGGCACCCGCTCGGCGAGGCGCCACCTCAGGCGACTGTCGGGGCGGGAGAGACGGTTCCAAGCCGACACCAACCACTGCATCGCTAAGCAGATTGCCGCCATGGACTACGATGTCCTGGCGCTCGAGGAGTTGGGGATAAGGAGAAGGAAGCCACAGGGGCCAAGGTTCAACCGGATGCTCGGGGGCTGGGCATACGCTAAACTCGGAGCCTTCCTCAAGTACAAATGTGAGGATAAGGGGAAGAGAGTTGTGCTCGTTCCGCCTGAGAACACCAGCCGCACATGCTCTCGTTGTGGAGCGTTCGGAAGGCGGCATGGCAGCACGTTCAGTTGCCCGTCGTGTGGCATTGTCCTGAACGCTGACTTGAACGCTGCGCGAAACATCGCCTAGCGGGGCATAACCCTGCTGAGCTGGCTGACCGTCAACCAGCCAATCGTAGCGGGCGATGATGCGAAACATGCGGGAACGGTCGCAGAGTCCAGCTGCAAGCCCCCTGTTTCAACAGGGGGTAGTTGACTTATGAAGGAGCGTCCTCAATAGTAGTACCACTTGAGTATCCTGCTCCATGTAGCGCAGGCGGTGGTCGGAGACGTCTAGGCTTCAGGGAATACCAGAGAGAAAGAATCGGAGAAAAGTGACACTAGAATCAGCTCTAATCTTGATTGTAAAGCAACTGCGAGAAATGGGCGCTTTGAGAATCATTCTCTTCGGGTCACTCGCGACCGGCGAAGTTGACGTTAACAGCGACATAGATATTCTTGTGGTTATGCCCGAAACCAAGAACGGGAAGGAATGGTCGAGACTCGTCTACGACTGTGTTGAAAGAGGCGCCGCCTCAGATATCGTCGTCTTCAACAGAAAAGAGTTTGAGACGGAACTTCTAATTAACAGCTTTCTAAGACGGATAATAGACACGGGTAGGGTTGTCTATGAAAAGGCCAGCCAAAGATGAATCCATAAGATGGCTCACACAGGCGGAAGACGAATTCGTGGACGCCGATGATCTTAGGAAAAGGGGAAGATTCTACCTTGCTCTATTCCACTTCCAACAAGCTGCTGAGAAAGCTGTGAAGGCGTACCTCTACCTGAAGACGAAGTCAATCGAAGTCTTCTACACAGAGTCCTTGGACGACCTTCTCAAGATGGCTGTCGAGGCAGACAAGAGCTTCGCCAGAATTGAGCAGGCAAAGAAGCTGGACAGGTACTACTTCCCCACCCGCTACCCAAGTGGACTACCGGGAGGAGTTCCCTCAAGATACTTCGATGATCCAAAGGAAGCGGAGGAAGCGATGCTACTCGCCAAAGAGGTTATTGACCTCGTCAAGAAAGAGTTAAAGGAGAGATAGGGCCAGATTTTTGCCGTATGCCTCTTCATGTAGCATCAAGCAAGGTTGGCTATCACCGCGGGGGGGTTGTATCGAATTGACTTGGAGCGGCCTGCGCTTCGACGGTTGCGCGAATGTCACGCCAAGCTACATGAGAGCTGAGCCAAGTCCACACGTGGCTTTCCGATTTCCCTATTTGCCTGCCTTCCGGACCATTTTCATGACTTCTCTCATGAATGCGGGCAGGTCGCCGGGATACCTTGACGTTACCAGGTTGCCGTCGACGACGACCTCTCTGTCCTCGTAGATTCCTCCAGCCTGCTTGATCTCGTCCGGCACCTTGTCTCCCCAGAAACTGGTGGCGTGTCTCCCCTTGATCACCCCAGCTGAAATAAGCGTGTACGGGCCGTGGCAGATTGCTCCGACAGGTTTGTCTGCTTCAAAGAATGCTTTTGCCACGCTTCTTGCTTTGGGGCTATTCCTCACTGTGGTCGGCGCTCCCTTTGGCGTTCCTCCCGGCAAAATTAGTAGGTCATAGTCTTTGGGATCAACTTCCTCAAAGGTCTTCTCTACCTTCAGCTGGTAGCCGTGCTCGCCACTTATGACACCCTTCCCGGGCGCTGCTACGTGAACTTGTGCTCCCTCCTCGAGCAGACGGTAGTAGGGGTAGAAGACTTCCATATCCTCAAATTCGTCTGCGGTGAGAATTACGGCCGTTATCTTTTTTCCTACCATACTCTCCGGTCGCCTCCATCAAGCTCAGTCAGGACCTTGCACACCTTTGGCTTCATGACGGGGATTTCCATCCTTATTGCATACAACGCCAGTGCACATAGGTACACGATGTAACATGAACGTGACCAATGCCGTATGAGGCTTTCTATTCTTTGTCAGTTACCCACTGCTGAAGCTTGTGGGCTTGCAACTCGGGGTTGTCTGGCGCGGCCTTTCAAACCCTTCACCTTGCCAAACGCGCCTACTGACGGAGGCGCTCCCCTCAGGAAACTGGCCCATCTTGTAGGTGCTGGATGTGTCTTGCGTTTGGGCCGCCCTGAGGGCGATGTTGAGGCTCGCAGCGCGGTCACGGTTCGCCTCATAGCCACACGCTCTACACTTGAAGTAGGAGTACCCACGCCAGTTCGCCTTACTCGTGTACGCACAGTAGGGGCACATCTGAGACGTGTACCTGGGATCAATCTCAACCAGCAGCACTCCCTGTCTCTCAGCTATGTGTCTGAGGGCGTGTCTGAGGAAGCCGTAGGGGGTGCGGTTCACCTTCCTGCGGCTCGCTGCGCTCCACTCGCCCCGCCTCTTCCTGAGGTGGCTCAGCTTCTCGATGGCGATGCTAGCGCCGCGTGCTTCTGCCTGCTGCACGATCTGGTTGGCGACGAGCCAGATGCTCGTCCGCGTATAGTTCCTCTGCCTCTTGCCAAGGCGCTTAAGCTTTAGCCCGGCCTTGCTCCTCGACGAGGTGTCCCTGAGCTGCTGGAGTGCTGCACGCCTCTTCTCGAAGTTGAACTGCCTTGTGGAGACTTCCTCCCCATAGTAGGTCTGCTTCAGGACGCCAACGCCTGGACCTACTGTGGAGGTGGCGATCCTGGGGCTGTTCACATCCACCCCCAGCCAGTTGCGCCTCACCTGAGACGCGGGCATCTCCTTAGAGAGGGCGGCGAGGAACCTCAATCCCCTCTTCATAATGATGCTGGTCAGCTTCCAGCCTTGGGAGAGGTGTGCTTGGAGGCGCTGGTAGGCGCCATCCCTGCTGAGCGGCAGGCCTATCCTCTCGGCGCTTGTCCTCAGAGCGAGGACAGGGTTTCCTCTCTTGGTCTGCTTGAAGCTGAAGAGGCGCGAGTCGAAGCGGACGATGCACCCCTCCACGCCCCTGCTCGCGGTCTTCCTTATGCTCCACGCGTGGCTTGTTGCCTCAATCACGAGTTGGGATGCTATATTGTGCTCCGCCCTGAGCCTCGCGTAGGTCTTTCTGTGGAGCTGGCCTCTGCTCTTGGCGCCGCCAAGGCTGCAGAGCACACCCCTCACCATCTCCAAGTACGTGGCATACGTCTTCCTGAGGATTCTTCTCTTCTTCCCCGTTGGTTCCAAGAGGTTTAGAGGCAGGCACTTATTCATAGTATCCCTAGAGGATGTTAGGGTGCAAGGTATTTAAGGCGCCCAACCGGCATGCCGCTGCGATTCCTCCCACCCCTGAAGGACGTGGGCTTCCTAACAACGACTACTGTGAAGTATTGATCTAGGCATCATACTCCGTTGCACTCGGAATACTTTCAAGGCTCAGTGGGTTTGAGCGGTTTCGCTTTCGAGATATTTCCTGTTATATTCTATTACCCTGCTCGTTTTCTCCCCCGACAATTCGTACAATTCGTAGAAAATTCGATTCACTTCTACTGCTAACTCCCCGATTTTCGAGGGCTTTTGAATTTCCTCGACTAGCTTACATACATTCTCAACTGTCTCTCTTCGTTCGTCTGGGACAGGTATGACGGATAGGAAGCTTGGCAGAAAATGGAAATAGCCATCTCCGATCTGAATCCCTTTCCAGATGATGGCGTAGACAAACGAGAAAACATCGGAGTTAAGGAGACCAGTATAGTAATAGGTTCTCTTTACTCCTTCTTCTCTGCTTTTGACGAATGCAATTGGGAATACGTCCTTTGTCACCCACTCTCCGCTCTCGTCACAGTAGGCCAACATTCTCTTCGCGTGCTGGCAGAATATTATCTTGGTCCTCTTGAATATCGAAATTGGCGGCAGCGGGTTCCCGAGCTTTCCTAGGGTAGCATTGTCGTAGTTTATGTAATAGCCAACCCACTCAACCTTGTAGGCGCCAATCTCATTCTTGTGAGCATGGCTTTTGCCGCCGAGATACTTGAATTTGTTGTTGCCAGTGATGGTTTCTGAAACGTATTGCTCGCGCATTCCCTTAGAGTGAAATGATACAGTAGTCCGGAACTGCAGAAACTCACCCAACCTATGATTGAACCGCTCAAGTATTTGGAAGAATATTTCTTTGTCCAATCCGTTTTCAAAGCAGTAGAAAGGCAACGTTCCCCCAAGAACTCTATATTTGTCTTGCTCGACATTTACGAACTGGTATTTGTCATGTTCGAAATCATCCTTGCTCTCGATATTACAGACGACCCGACTATACCCGGTCGGCTTTTCCTTTTTCACCGTGAATAGAATTGGGTATACATCTGTTCCCTCAAAGTAGCCTAGGTTGGAGATGTCACAGATCTCAACTATCTTGTGCCCGTCAAGTATCTTTTTTCTGGTGCTGTATGCGTAATTGGCAACGAGAAACTTGTCTGGAAGTACGAAACCCAGGTAACCGCCATTGTTGAGTATCTGCAATCCCAGATCAATGAAGCATACGTAAATGTCAAACGCACCTTTGGCGATATTTGGGAAATTTCGTCTGCACAGGAGCTTGTCTTTCTTCGGTAGCCTTTTCGCTTCGACGTAGGGTGGATTGCCAATAACGAGATCGAATTTGCGGGTCCGCAGTGGATTCTCCTCGCTTTGCAGAGTCAGAGCGTTCATGCAAAAGACGTTGAAGGAGATGGACAGATTCTTCTCTTTGCCCACTGACCTTATCCATATTGGAGAAGTTGACACAAGCAAATTCAACCTTGTCAAACTGCAGGCAAACTCATCTACATCAATTCCGTATATCTGGTTCCTTATTTTTTCAAGAAGCCCCTTCGCCCCTAAGTTACCTGTTTTTTCAAGTATCCTCTTAACGCTTGCAGAAAGGAAGACGCCTGCCCCGCAGGCCAGATCGACTATTTTCGCGTCTTTTGCCGCTACTCCGAATTCCACGGAATCCAATATGTGTTTGACGAGTGTAGGAGGCGTATAGAACCTGCCTAGTACCTTCTTGAGCTCTGTATTGATCAGTTTCTCATAAACTGATGACACGATATCAATGCTCTCGGTGCCGCTATATTCGTGCAGGTGCGCCTCAAGCATTTCGGGATGAGAATCTGCCAGTGCCTTAAAATGTGACTTCGTTCCTATTTGAGACTCTATTAGGCAATCTATCTGCTTCATGAACTTCTTGCCAACTTTGCCAGCAAGATAAGCCCTAACTATATGAGCATAGAAGACGACAATTGCCTCTTCCGCCGCCAAGCCATATTCACTTCTGATCGAGTTTATTGACGCTACTATACCTGCGCTCTCCAAGCCTTTGGTCCCGCCGCGGGTTTCTGTCTTTTGTTCCAGCGTCATAGCTTGGCACGCCCGAGTCTCGATTGGATTCCATGGATGCGTCTCTCTATTTACCCGTTTGCCACGTCCTCAAACTTGTCTGCAGCTAGGATAACTGCTGTGAGCTACCAACCCCTTGAAGGGTGTTGGCTTCCGAGCTTGCAGGCTACTGTTTCTCTTGCCTGTTCATCCTCGGTTTGTTGGGCTGGCTCATCTGCAGCCCTTCGACCCGCGGCTTTAGCCAAATAAGGCAGGCCGATGTTCAATGCAGCGTTGTAGTCAGCGTTGAAAGTCATGCTACAATGACGGCCGAAGAGGGTTGATTGATTCATGCGAAGAGTGTGTCTTGAGCGACATTTCCCGCATGTCTTGGATGTCCACCGTTCATCAACCACAGCTGTCGACAGTCCTCTCTCCGCGGGTTTCTTGCTCAATCCCCTTCTAACTTGGATCCAAGTGGGGCGACAAAAAACCACATCACCGATTGCACGCACATCGTGTAAACAGTTATGGTGCTTCGCACCCTTAAAAGAACGATGAAAAAGAGAGCTTTGGTTGGTTGAGCGACCACAAAAAGTTTTTCATGGCAAAAAGTGGGAAAAGTCAGGTAATTAGTCGGTAGCGTAGTCGAAGAATTTAGGCTTCGTTCCTAGAACTTCTGTCAACTAAGTAGTATTGAAAGTATCTCTTTTAGTGGGGCGGTTGCCACGCAAACATAGGAGTCTGCCGCACCATAATAGAGGTAAACTGTATTACCGCTTATTGTATTACCGCTTACTACGGCACCGCATGGGAAAACTACGTTTCTAACGTAGCCCTCCTTTTCATAGCTTGCAACTGGTTCTAGGAGTGCGCTTGGCGTTCTTGCGATAATGTTTTCTGGGTTTTCTAAATCTAATAGGATGGCGCCAACCCTATACGTGTTATCGTGTGAAACGCCATGGTAGAAAACGAGCCAACCTGAGGACGTTTTTATTGGAGGCCCTGCGAGGCCTACTTTCTTCCCATCCCACATCCCTATTCTTGGCCCCAAAAGTTCAAAGTTTAACAGCTTGTCAGGTTCCACATAGTCGAGAGAATGAATGTAGTCGTAGACAATGTTTACGCTTCCTGCTCTATGGATAAACATGTACTTGCCGCCAATTTTCTCGGGGATTATGCAAGCATCTTTATCGTCTGTATTTGGGGGTGAGATTACTCGGGGCGTAGACCATTTCCACTCTCGATTAAGAAAATCCTTTACATTTATGGATGTGAGGGCAACCTTTGGTGGATTCACGTTGTCGTAGGCTGTATAAAACATGTGAATCTTATCGTCTATCCTCACGACGCGTGGGTCTTCACATCCTGAGTGGCCTGGGGTCTGCTTAGACTCAAAATCTTCGCGCGGAACGTATATGGGCCCATCTAGCCGCTCATCAATTTTGAAGCCATCTTTGCTAACTGCAAGACCGATTGTTGATGTTTTATCGCGTGATAGGGCCCTGTAAAGGATGTATATTTCCCCCTCGAGCTCTATGACGGCGGGGTTGAGAGTTGCTACGCTCTCCCAGTCATGTCCAGGGTTAGGCTTTATGATTGGGTTGTGGGGCCATCTGTTAAAAACAGGTCTCGTTTTCCATTTCAGGATTTCAGTTATCTCCCTCAATTTGATCGTCGCGAGGCAACAAGTCATATCCGCTGCGCCATAGAAAAGTTTTACATCCTCCCCCTCTAAAATCGCTGATGTGGGAAAAACAACTCTTGGCACATGCCCATACCATTCATAAAACTCTTCAGCAACCAGTAATGGGGAATCTGTCTTAGCGATGACCTTCTTTGGGTTATCTGAATCTAGTAGCAAAGCCTCCACACCGAAGACTCTATTTTCAGGATTAGGAGAGAAATAGTTTTGGATGTAAGAGTAGACGGCCAGCCAGCCCCCAGCCACCTTGACTGGTGGCGCACCAACCTCTATGTTATCTTGAGCCTCTCTTCTAGGGTCGGGGGTCAATACATGGTCCTTCAATTCCTTGTACCACTTCCCCATCTCGTCGTACCATAATGCAGGTTCATCTCCAAGCTGTGCGATTCCTATGTAGGTGGGAGGCCTATCCGTATTAACCGTTAAAACTGCTGTAAGCTTTCCACCAATTCTTTCAGGGAAAAGCGCCATAGCCTTCGCGTTGAAGGGTGTTACTAAATACTTCCCCTCAATCTTTTCTAGATCTCTGCTTACCGCCACCCCCACCCTTATACCTTCCGCGGCTGGGGGATGCGTAGATATGGCGGTGTAAAAAATGTAGTATTGTCCATCAATATAGGTTACTCTTGGGTCTTCACATCCAAATTTCTCCCATTCCTCAATAGGAGAGATGAATCTTTCCCTATCGTGGAAAAGCAGTGCGTCTTTGCTTTTCGCTATGCCTATCGAACTGAAGCTTGTCCCCTGTTTCTTTAAAAGGTCAGAGGAAGAGACAGCACGGTAAAGCATGTAATAGAATTTCTTCCTCTTGACTACACAAGGATTAAAAACGGCGAACGCTTCCCACGCATGCTCCCTGATGGGATACAAGATAGGATTATGACTACACCTTCCCATCTCTTAAGACAACCTCCTACCCCGTCAATTACTTGCTCTTATGTTTCTAAGCTTTTCTGTTGTTATCCTGGCAGTTCGCCTGGCGCCGCCTGTCATAGGATTTTTTGTTCTAGCGCATGCGCAAACTTACGCAGGATCTGACATACTCCCACGGCTAAAGCCTGTGGGGTTCTGAGGCCGTTGTCGTCCGCAACGTTGCCTCTTGGGGCGTATCAGTGCTGCCCTCCGGCATATCTCTGTCTATGCCGGATTGAGAGACACCTATCTGGCGCAACGCCGCTATGTTGAACGACGCGTTGACGTCTGCGTTCTCAACGTGCCCGCATGATGGGCACTTGAAGTGCTTGCCGTTCCTGTGGCCCATGTGACCGCACCTTGAACACGTCTGAGACGTGTAGGCTGGTTCAACATAGGCAACGGCTACTCCTCGCAGCTTGGCCTTATACTCCACAAATCTCTGCAGCTGGTAGAAGGACCAACTGTTCAAGGAATACCTGAACGACTTAGCATGCCTACGGCTTCCGCGGATGCCCTCCAGCCGTTCGAGCTTAATGCCTCTGCCAAGTGATGCAGCTAGGTCAACAATCTTCCTGCTAACCTTGTGATTGAGGTCTCTGACGATCCGGCTCTCTCTATTCTTGATCCGCTTAAGCGCTTTGTACCTTCCCCGCTTCTGAAGCTTCCGCCGGATGTTCATATACTTCCTATGGACATGCTGAGCCCGTTTTCCGAGCTTCCACACCTTGCCCGTCCCGGGATCAGATGCCACAGCAACGTGGCCGGTGGTGTTGAGGTCAACGCCTACATATCCGCTCGGCTCTACGGGTTCCTCTTCCTTAATGGAGATGGAGACGTAGGCGTACTCGCTGTCTACCTCCACCTGGCCGATCTTCTCAAAGCTGGGGAAGTGCTGGCATGCCAAGGCGAGCTTCAGGCAGGGGATGGTTATGGTCTGCTTCTCCTTGTCCGCCTTGATGCCTTGCCCTGGCACGGTGAGGTTGACGTTCCTGATCTTCCTGATTTTCTGGTTTTTGCCGTATTTTCTTAGTATCTGGTTTGCTATGCTGGACTTGAGGCCTATGTGCTTGACGTCCTTTGAGGAGAAGGTTCGGTGCCTGACCGCGAAGTCTGCTACCTGCCTCGCTTTCCCCAGTCCCTCGGAGAAGTCTCTGCCATGCTTGACCTTGTAGGTTAGCAGCATACTCCCATCTAAGGCTTGGCCATATTTATATTCGCCATTCATCCCACCCCTAAAGGGCGTGGGCTTTCTGGCTGCTCTCTTGTAAACGGCGTGATGCTTCGCATCCTTAAAAGAACTCATGAAAACGCGGAGGTTTGCCACATCGTGGTAAACCTCTAATGAACCCAAAAGATGTCTGCATAGTTGTTACGTGGCGCCAAAAAGACTTGGAGTTTCATGGTCTGAATGGTCAAAAATAGTTAAAAGGCGCGCGCACCTTCTTAGGAACAGTGGTTTTGGAAACCATGTTGGTTAAGTTCTCTGATAATCCGATAATTGCTCCCAGCGAAGACCAGTATTGGGAGAGGTATCAAACCTTTAATTCAGGAGCTATTCTGTTGGATGATAAAATCCATCTGGTCTATAGGGCTATTGGTGTTGACGGGATTTCTCGGTTTGGATACGCTGTTTCTAGTGATGGGTTTAGGGTAGATGAAAGACTCCCGCATCCTATCTATGAGCGAAGGGGTTGCTCGCTTTCCGCGTACCTATCTGCTTCTGGCGGAGGTTTTGGCGGTTGTGAAGACCCGAGACTGGTAAAGATTGAAGAGTTAAACAGTATTTACGCGACGTATAATGCTTTCGGCGAAGGATTGAGGGTGGGGATAACCTCTATTCGTGTGGATGACTTCCTCGACAGAAAATGGAGCTGGAAAGAAGAAAGATTGATCTCTCCACCGGGAGAAGTCAGCAAGAACTTTGCAATCTTCCCAGAGAAGGTCAAAGGGAAATATGCAATCCTGCAAAGCATATCCCCGAACATTTCAATCACATACCTAGATAGTCTTGACCTTGAAGAAGGGAAGTACATAAGAAGTTGGCATGAAGATGGACTTCCCCCTGCTGAAGGGGGATGGGAAACATCAGTAAAAAGCCCCGGACCGCCACCATTAAAGACAGAGAGGGGCTGGCTCCTCTTTTACCACGGAGTGGATGAAGGGAAGTATAAAATAGGTGCCACGCTTTTAGACCTTAAGAACCCGGAAAATGTGCTGTGTACATCAAAGCAGCCAGTTATCGAACCAGACCAAGAATATGAGAACAGCGGATTCAAACCAGGAATAGTCTACACCTGTGGTGCTGTAATAAAGGATAAAACACTCCTCGTGTACTATGGTGGAGCCGATACCTGCACGTGCGTAGCCTACGCATGGCTCGATGAATTTTTAGACGCATTAGAAGAAAAAGGAAAACCGAAACTTGAACCTCCAGCAATCGAAGGGCATGAACTCATTAAAAAGGAAAAGCAGAAAATTGAGGCCCCAGCAAAGAAAGGACATAGATTCTTTAGAAGAAAAAGGAAAGCCGAAAATTGAGGCTCCAGCAATCGGAGGACACGATGACCACGCTGGGATAGCAGAAGAATCCGAGCATTGAAGCCATGACTACTAGGAAGCGTGTTCACCATTCAATCCATGTTTTGCACAGAAACAAAGGTTGCTCGTAGAAAAGCGGCGCATTGTTAAGCAATCTGACTTGACGGACGGACGGTTGGTATGAATTGTGATGAGCTCATTCTTGTTTGTAGGATGACCCTCTTATCTTCCCTAGAAAGACATTCAACTTTCTGTAATAACCCTTCGTGCCGATCTCTCCCTTCTTTAGGTCTAAGATTGCTGCCGGCGCCTTCCTAGTGAGGGATTCCATCGCGCCAAAGACCTTCGACGCCTCAGAACTCGCCTTCGTACAGAAAAACGCAACCTTCCGGATGGTTCTCCCGTGCTTAACCAAGAAAGCCCGCACAGGACTAGACAGGCGCCCCGCCCACACAGGCGTCCCGACAATAACAATATCAAAATGCTTCATCTTAGCTGCAACTGGGTTAATTTTAGCAGGCTTCTGTCGGTAAGCCTGATACCCCGATCGCATAAACCCAAAGAAACCCTTGCGGCCTTTGGGTTCCGTGATTTCCTCGATTTCACAGTGCAATCGATCTGCAATAGCTTGCGCGACCCTGCGGGTAGTTCCATCCCGTGAAAAGAATACTACAAGTGCATTCACGATGAATCACTGGCAAACACTATTCACGTCTTCCTATATGAGAATTCACATGAGACTTTTGTTAACCTGCATCACAAAACCCGATTCACGTCGATCGAATCTTCTTGTCGGGGATACTGTAGGTGTTGCCGTACTGCTTCAGGGGGATTGACCTGACTTCGCTCTTGAATCTAAGCCTGCCCGCCTTGTGTCCGTTTGCCTTGAGGTTGGCTAGTCCCTTCATGTTGTCGAGGGTTCGGGTGATTATGCTCTGCTTCATCTGTGAGGATAGGTGGGATATTCTGCGTGTCTCGAAGTGGTCTTTGACCTTGACTGGGACCTCCTGTATCTCCTTGTAGTCAAGCGCAGCTGCGCCGCCCCGGGATATGAGGAAGTTGTATAGCCACTTGGCTTCCAGGAAGAGCAGCGCAAAATGCTCCCTCGTGGCGCGGCTTAGGTGTGAGTGGTCGAGCTTCACATGGTACGCCTTGCAGGCTTGGCTCCTCCGCTTCTCCCGGGTGGCCCTCAGGGAGGCTCTGATGGTCTCGCTCTTCAGCATACCTCTCTCCACGTACCAACCAGGTACGTGCCTCAATATAAGTGCACCATTCATCCCACCCCAAAAGGGCATGGGCATTCTGGCTCGACTTGGTAAAAGGACGTTGGAACCTTTAGGTAACCACCAGTGATAACCATAAGTAACTGGGGCACCTGACTGTTGACACTCTTGCTCGCGCTATGCTGAGCGCTCGTTACGATCCTATTTCCTCAAGCTTGTCTATGAACTTGCTGTACCAGCAGTTGAACTCTTCGTTGGACGCGACATGTAGTTCTATGGGTGCGTCTATAGTAGAGTAGATCTTTGCTTCGACCTCATATACTTGGTCCCGAGTCACACCATCAACTACGATGAGAATATCTATGTCGCTCATCGCTGTCTGTCTGCCCTTTGTGACTGAGCCAAACACGTAAACTCTGGAGCCTGTCAAGAACGTGTCTACGATGCGCTTAACCTTCCGCGCCACTTCCTTATAATTCTTGATCTGGTTCAATGCCTTGGTTCCTGATTCCACGAGCAGCTCAAATCCTTTCGACAATGGGTTTGAACACCTCTTTCACGAATTTCAGCATGCTCTTGACTTCGCTCCCCTCGTAGCGTCTGGGCAAATACCTGGCGCCAATGTACGCGTCCTCAACCTTAGTTAGATACAGCATGTTTTCGGAGTCGTCTAGGAAGTCTTTGAGCGCTGGTGCGATCACCGTAAGTTCACGCAAAAGTCTTATGACCGAGTGGATCATAGGATAGGTGCCGGCCTTGATTAGCAGCTTATACTTAAGCATAAGCTGGCAGTATTGCTCAATGTTGAAAGCAGCCAAGTCTAGGACACCTTCTCCGACCAGCTTCTCGGCATTCTTCAAAAAAGCTTCAGCCCTTTCCTTGAAGAGCTCAGCATCTTCAAAAGACATGGCAATTACGACCTATCAGAATTCTCAACATTCCACGCTAGCGCCATACTTGCTTATCTATTCTATCCATTCCAACGACACATTTCGCCTCTCTAAACAGTTCCAGTCAATGTGGGTTTACATAGGTATATGTCATACAAGTTTACGTATGCCTGAAAGACTTTACACTCCAAGAGAAACCTGTATTCTCCTAGGCGTGCATCCTAGGACAGTTCAGAAGTGGGACAAAGAGGGGAAAATAAGGGTTGCCAGGACACCGGGTAGAAGAAGAAGGATACCAGAATCAGAGATAAGGACGCTACAAGGCGAAACGGGATCAGGGTCTCGATCGGGTACGCTAGGGTGTCGTCACGAGATCAGTCGGACGACCTGGAACACGGGGTAGAGTATACAAAGTCTAAAGGCGCAAGCAAAGCGATAAGGGACATGGACAGCAGGCCCAATGAGAAGAGGAGAGGCTACACAAAACTAGGAAAAGTGCTTTCTAACGAGGTGGGGAAGGTCACAGTGACACACGCAGACAGGCTCACAAGATTCGGATTCGAAACATTAGAGCAGGTGTTTCAAGCACATGGCGCCGAAATCGATGTGCTGAACGAGGCTAACCTGAAGACGCCGCAACAGGAACTGGTGGAAGCCCTTATTGCGATAATATCGTGCTTCTCAGGCAAACCCTAGGGTCTCAGGAGCCGCAAGTACAAGGAGGTTGTTGAAAGCGCTAAGAACCTATTCACTCAGTCATAACCAAGGCGAAGCACTCAGCGGCCTAATGGCTGCCTACAATAACATTCTCAACGCCATGCTGCAGTGCACCTGGAGGACGACAGAGTGGAGGAAGCACCAGATCAAGGGCAAGAAGCAGCACAGGCTCTACCCTATCTACAGGAAGGACAACGCCTTCAGACGGGAGTTGAGAGACAGGTGCCTGGAAGAGTGGTGCTATGCCGCGCACTGGGTTGACTCCGCCTTGAAGACCGCCTTCAGCATCATGGCTTCCTGGAAGAGGAACTATGACAAGGGTGAGAGGAAGCGGACGTGCCCACATGCGGGGAGGCTCTTCCTGCGGGCCAAGCAGACCCTCCTCAAGCTTGAAGGCGAGAAGCTGAGGGTCACCATGAAGCCGCATGAGTTCGTTTACATCGACTTGTCCAGGCGCTACTTCAAGCTGCCTGACAGCGTGTCCTCCGCGGGCATAGGTGAACCCATCATCACGCGCGACAGGATACACTTGCCCATCCATGTTCCAGAAGAGCAGGAGAAGAGGCTGGCTGAGAGGGTGGCGTGGGACTCGAATATGCTTAGCATGGATGGGTACAGCCCTGAGACTGGCTGGGTGAAGATTGATACGAGGAGGCTCGCCTCCGTCCACATTTCGTCCTTCGAGAAGAGGCGCAGCGTGCAGAGGAAGGCCTCCAAGTCGAAGCGAGCGAAGAGAACTCTCACAAAATACCGGAGGAGGGAGAGGCACCGCGCCAGGAAGCACCAGGTGGAAATAGCGAGAGTGATGCGATCCCTATCAGACGAAAACGGCTTCGAGGAGCTGCGCAAGGAGAGGCTCTACTCCAAGTCGAGGGTGTGGAACAGGCGGGTGGCGAGGACGGACTGGCGCGGAATAAGGAGGCTCGCAGGAGGCGTTGAGGTGCCTCCGCAGTTCACTTCGAAGACGTGCTCCAGATGCGGGTGCGTAAACAAAGACCTAAGAGGAGGAGTAGCGGTCTTCGAGTGCAAGAACTGTGGGCTGCGGATTGATAGGCAGCTCAACGCAGCCATCAACCTCTACCTGAGGATGGAGGGCGTTCCCCACGAGGAGAAGCGGTGGGATGCAAGCATCCTGCCTTCCTTAGTGGGTGGGTACGCCCTGACGGGGGCGGAGCGGAGGGGTGCCGATGAACTCGTGAGGCGCCTACATGATGCGGTGAAGCCCCAGATCTACGTGGCATACGACAGGTACGCTGACGCATACCTACCTACGCCTACATAGGTTGAAACCCGTGTTTTACTATTGAGGCCTGAAATCTTGCGTCTCAATTACTCTGAATCCCCCAGCGCCAAAGGGCCGAGATTTTTAGAGTGGTGAGCCTCGACCGCAGCATGAAACCAAAAGAGGATAGATCCTTTAGAAGACCTGAACACACTTTCATCTTCATGTTTCTTCTGTCGTCCTCACATTCTTATCCTCGTTCAAGTATTGGCGCCTCTAGAAAAGTGAGACAAGGTATTAAGCTCTGGGGGATCTTTGATGCTCCCCACACTAGAGTACGGGGCGTTCTAGCCGCGACTCTTGTAGCGTCGGGGTGCTTGGTAGGCCTGGGTACTTCGGGCTCTTCGCCAATGAGCCGGTCGTAGCGCTTCGCGAGACTCCGCTTATGGGTGTGGCGGATGTTGGCTGCAAGCCATTCAGCTCGTTGGGTGGCGGTTGACTGAATGAACCGAAAGTCAAGTATGAGGGGGAGGTAGTCCCTAGTAGCGGGGGGACTCGTAGCTGAAGCCGACTGGGCCAAGAGTTTTCGTGGTGGCAGCGCTCATTTTGATAGCCGCTGGGGGCATCGCCACCTATTACTTGCTCCCCAGACCTCCACGTGTATCGTCAATCATTGTAGTGAGCTACCAACGCCTTGAAGGGTGTTGGCTTCTTGGTTCATGGACCGAGCTTGCCTCGGCGTGTCGGGCACTGTTCGGGCACCTCGGGGGCGCTGGGGTAGCGGCTTCGATCTCCGCAGGCGTAGATTCGGCACGCACCGTACCTATGCCGAGACAGGTACATCTTTATGTATTTAAACCCGCCATTCATCCCACCCCTGAAGGGCGTGGGCATTCTGGCCCACGTTTGTAAAGTCAGTCAGTTTTGACGGTGCTGCCCACGGAAACGACTGGGCTGAGGGCATGGCATATGACGAGACGAACCACCTGCTACTCGTCTCTGGATGCATCACAGTTGCAGGTCAAGGCAAGGGCATCTTCCTCTAGGTAAGATGGCCATAGGTGTGCATATCTACCCCTCCTCGCGCACTTCTGCTCGAGGATTAAGACTGCTACGGGGACACCTCAACCCATATTGGCCCCGCATATGCGGTTCGACCATTATCTCCAACTACCCGTAGCAGGTAAAAGTCTGCTCCAGAAGTGTTTAGCGTGTTTGCATCTATTGGGTTGTCGCTGTAGCCGTTTATGTAGTATTTTCCATCCACCTGAACGCAGTTCCCCACGCCGTAAGATGTTCCCGTAATGGGAGTAGCGTCAATTAGCGTTACGTTTGCCAAAGGTGTACTTATTGGGATTCGGACTAGGAGGTTGCCGTTTTTGAAGATCTCGACATTAGCCCCCCAGTCAGGCACCCAGTTAGGCGTTACTGATGCTGCTTGAGGGCGCTTATTAGCTGCAGGTGCCCCATCCTGCGCAATCACGACGCTTATCTGTCGTGCGGTCGAGGCGTTAGCCACTTTCAGCGTGGAGCCATCACCGACGCGCGTCCCATTGATCGTGAAACTGATGAAAGGTCGCCCATAGTCGGAGGAAGCGAAGATCCTCTGGTTCTCCAATCCAGTGAAGACTGAATCTCGCGTGAGGTTCAACGCGTACACCGCCGTTATCCCGCTAGGGTAGGGCATGCCGCCGCGAATATTCCAAGTCGTCCAAGGCCGCTGGTGACCAATATAGGCGTTTGTGTGGCTCAGTGAGTGGCCTGGGTGACCGTCATGGTTATCGCCTGAGGCGTACACCGTCATTCTGTACCCCATCTTGAAGGCGTCCATGACGCAGCTCCCAGGAGTGTACGCGGGTGGCGGATCGACGCAGCCCCTGTAGTTAAGGGGATCGCGCTGCTCAAAGAGGCACTCGCCGTGAACAGATGTGACTTCCACGATCTTCACGTACTTCGGATTAATGTAAGTCCAATCCTCCATATACTCCTCCTCTGTTGTGTGATGAGGCATCGCTAGCGCCTGGCAGCCAGTGGCATTAGTGAAGGCATCGAGAACGTTCCAAAGATCCTGAGTTGTAGGCAAAGTCATGTAGGAGATGACTGGATTCCTTGGCAAACTGTTACCACTGAATAAGCAGACGTAATGTCCTGTGCTCGTCTGGGTCCACTCAACCCCTTGGAGCGCAACGAAGCTACCAGGATCGTAGACCAAGTTGGTCACCCACTCGGAGTGATCCATAGCCCCAACCAGAGCCCCAAACCCAAGATTCATGACCTCCCCGTGATCCGTCAGAGCACAATAATCAAGGCAAGCAACGTACCTCGCATAATAGTAGTTGTGTTCCGCCGATCCGCTTCCGTCGGAGAGCTCTGAGTGGCTGTGGATGTCGCCCCAATAGATCATTGGATCCGCACTTGAAAGGTTCTCGACGATAATAGGGTTGCTCCAATACGTGTTCTGTGTAACAGAGTCATTGACCAATAGATAATGAATGCCTGGAGTATCTATCCTCGCAGTGAAGACATGGAGCCCGTTATCTCTTCCATCGCGGATCTCATAGGCCATGTCGCTGCCAAAATCCTGCCCAGTAAAGGTGTAGGCGCTCGGCAAGCCTGCATTGACCGAAGAGAGCAGCTCGAATGTCGTAAGATTATACGACGTCACCGAGAACTGAACTGTGCCCTTGTAGACCGCACTCAGGCGCTCATATGGATCCCATGCCTCAACTGCCACACTAAAATTCGAACCAGAGTTTACTGTTGTGGGCGCATGAATCCACAGCAGCCGAGGATCATTGTCAAAGGCTACTCCGAGGTCCACGCTCACACTGCACCAGAGAATCGTCGGAACGAGGACGAGTAAAATCGCAAGGGAAACCTTTGCATACTTCGGCATCCGTTTAGTGAATCCATCGTACTGCACTAACCACGTTGACCTACGGGTCCTCTTTCTGCTCCGGATCCTCCACACCGCGAACACAACTGCATATGCAATCATAGTGCCTGGTCCAATGGCGATGGAGAAATACGACGTCGAATAACTGGGACCCCCAAATACGCTGAGGGTATTGAGATACGACATAGTATTCAAGATCAAGGTACTTACGCCAGAGGTCCAAGCCAAGACAAGCCCATGGAACCTCCACGCGGAATTCCTAAAGAGAACAAAGTAAAGGATACCTATTACCAACCCGATGAAGCTGAAGAAGAAAGAAGCCGTCCAATATACACCAAAGACAAAGACCACTAGGCGGAGTACCCTCAACGCGCTTCTTGAGAAATGATAACTGTGTCTTGGCGGGCGGGTTGCCAAGGATTACAGACTCCAATCTCACCAGGTCCTGTAACTTGGCTTCTCTCTCGGTCCTTACTATTAATCCTTTCGAAAAGAGAAACAAGGTATTAAGCTCGCGCATATTTGATGCTCCCCGCACTAAGGTGCGAGGCCTTCTCGCCGCGATTCTTGTAACATCAGAGTGCTTGGCAGGTCTGGGCACCTCAGGCTCTTCGTCAATGAGCCAATCGTAGCGCCAGACGAAGCTTCGCTTACGGGCGCAGCGGAGGTTTACTCAAAGCCATCCAGCTCATCGGGTGGTACTTGGCTAAATGAACCGAAAGCCAGATATGAGCGGGAGGTAATCCCTAGTAGCGGGGGGACTCGCAGCTGAAACCGGCTGGGCTAAGAGTTGTCGCGGTGGCAGCACTCATTTTTATAGTCGCTGGGGGCATCGCTACCTATTACTTGCTCCCCAGGCCTCCGCGGGTACCGTTAGTCAATGTGGTCAAGTCTATCAGTTTTGACGGTGGTGCCGGGGGAAACGACTGGGCTGTGGGCATGTTCTACGACGAGACGAACCACCTGCTGTTCGTCTCCGGGTGCATCACGGTTCCGGGTCAAGGGAAGGACATCTTCCTCGCTAAGTATGACGAGGACCTCAATCAGATCAAGAACACAACCTTCCAAGGCGCAGGGCAAAATGACGATGTTGGATATGTCCTGACGCTTGGAGATCCCGGGATGCTATATGTCATCGGATACGTCAACGTAACGAATCATAGGAATGACATCTGGATCGCCAAATACAATTATGACCTGGTAGTCCAGAAGTATACGCTGATCGACGGCAAAGCACACGGGACTGATGATGGCTACGGAATAATCTACCGCGCCGGGTATCTCTACGTCGCAGGCACTGTGACGGAGCCTGATGGAGGCTACAACCTCTTCGTCGCCAAGTATGACACAGATCTAAACCAGATCAAGAATTATACATTCAATGGCGCCGGAGACGGCACGGATAAGGCCAGGTTCCTCACCTTCGGCCCAGACGGTACCCTCTACGTGAGTGGATCCATCTGCCAACCCGATACAGGGGTCGACATCTGGCTCGGTCATTTCACAACGGATCTTGATCTGCTCGATGAGGCCGTAGTCCCTGGACCTATGCCTGGCGCTGAAGACAAAGGCTTCGGGCTTGCCTTCGACTCGCTGGGGAACCTTTACACCGTAGGCATGAAAACAGAGTCTGGTCAAGGAACCAACTTATGGCTAGGGAAATTCGACTCGGATCTGAATCTCCTGGACAACGTCACCTTCGACGGGCCGGCTCACGGAGAAGACGTCGCCTATGACTTTGTCATGCTAAGCGACAACGTCCTGCTAGTAGCCGGAGTCTACAGCGAGACGCTAGGGGGGCCAAACGCATACCTTGCCGAATACACGAGTGACTTCCGCATAATCACATCCTACACCAAGGATGGCTCGGCGCATGACTACGACGTTGCCTACGGCCCTATATGGGGACCCGGCGGCGACATCTACGTGTCCGGATTCTTGACTGAGGTTTCTGAAGGGCAGAACGGATGGCTTACACGGATAAGAGTGTAGACGGACCCGCTTGTCGTACTGCTGAGAAGGAAATATGCACATTCGCACTCGCAATAAGCGTCCCATAGTGATCTCGCATCGTTGCGATAGATGTCTACGCGATATTTCCCAATAGTATAATTTCGTGCGACTGTCGCAAAACTCTTCGGACTAACCGGGGTGATTGCGGCAAGGTATAAATGCCATCGCAAACTTACGTGTTTTTCACGCGGAAGTCAGTCGGATTTCAGACGACTCAAAGGAGGGGGCTACATAAGTAGATCCCTACCAAAAGAGTTGTTCCGCACTGGGGGGACCCGTAATGACTAATGATGGAACTGTTTCGAAGAGGTTGTCATCATATGATTTCTCGAATGTGACCAGCAGTATTCTCAATCTTCCCCCTGTTCTGTCTGAAGACCAGGGAGAAGCCGCGCTGTCGAAGTCCAGATACACTAGAGTAATCGCGGGCGCAGGGGCTGGAAAAACAGAAACGTTGGCTAGACGGATAGCCTGCCTACTCTTGGTAGAAGGAGTCGAACCGAGACGCGTCGTTGCCTTCACTTTCACCGAGAAAGCCGCCCGGAGCATGAAAAGTCGAATCTATCACACGGTGGAGAAACTCGCTGGGTCCGGGGCCACTGCAAATCTCGGCGAAATGTATATTGGAACGATCCACGGGTATGCCAAACGAATACTAGAAGATCACTTCGGATATGGTAACTATGGCGTTCTGGACGAGGGCAAAGAAGTTGCATTCCTCATGAGGCATGGATGGAACATACATTCACACCTATACGCAGGTAACTATGCGGAGAGTTGTCGGATTTTCCTGCGAACGGTAAACATGGTCTGGGACGAGATGCTTGACGAAGGGCAAGTTGAGCAAAGAGCGCCGCCTTTCTTCAGGAGGATGAAGCGCTATGAGGATCTACTCAAGGTCCACAGACAGCTCACTTTTGGCAGAATGATCCATGAAGCGGTATTGAACCTGAGAAGCAACCCAGACAAACTTGGACATGTTAGGCATGTCATCATAGACGAATACCAAGACATAAACAGAGCCCAATGGGAACTCATAAACCTGGTAGGTCAAAACAGTTCAGTATTCATTGTGGGAGACCCAAGGCAGAGCATCTATCAGTGGAGAGGATCTGATGAGGAGTTCTTTGAGAAATTCGCTAAGGATTTCCCAAAGGTGAAAACCGTAACTCTCACGGAAAATCGAAGGAGCGCCAAGAGAATCGTGAGGAACGCCAATTGCTTTGCAGATAGTTTTGAGAAAAGAGCATATGAACATATGGAGCCAACAAGAAAGGATGACGGGTTCATCGGATTAGCGAGCCTTGAGACCCCTGACGACGAGGCGAAATGGATTGCAGACCAGATAGAGGACTTGATAAAGAAAAAAAGCCTGAAGTTCTCAGACATAGGTGTTCTGACGAGAAGCGTCAGCACCTCAGCAGGGCCGCTTATTCACGAACTAAAGAAGCGGAAAGTGCCCTACATCGTGGGGGGCAAGGTCGGTCTCTTCAAAAGAGATGAAGCACGCGCGCTTGGGATGATTTTCTCTTGGTTCTGGGAGGACGGGTTTTGGACTGACGATCCATACAGAAGAGATGAGAGCATATCTGGAAATGCGCTTTTGAGTGCAGCGCTGAAGTGCTGGGATTCCGCGCATCAGCATGGACACCCCACCAGCGCAGAAATCAAGTTGAGACGAATCAAAGGAGATCTGAACTCTGAGAAGTCCTTCTACCGAAACTTCACCAAGATCTACTATGACATCCTCAACGCGCTTGGATATGAAAAGTTGGATTACGCGAACACAAATGATGCAACCGTCATGGCAAATCTTGGTCGATTTAACGTTCTACTGACAGACTATGAATTCGCAAATCGGATCGGGGGAAGAAGACCTGAATGGGCTCACGACCTGAAAGGGCTATTCTGGTTCATCAACAGCTACGCTCTACTCGCTTATGAGGAACAGCCTTCGGATGACATACGGGGAGTGGATGCAGTCCAAATCATGACTATTCACCAAGCGAAAGGTCTTGAGTGGCCGATAGTCTTCTTGTTTGCGAACGTAACGAGGAGATTCCCACCCAGCCGCATGGGAAGACCTCAGGAGTGGTGTGACGTACCGAGAGAAATGTTTGATGCGAAGAGGTATGAGGGCGGTCTCGAAGATGAAAGAAGGCTCTTTTACGTTGCAGTAACGAGATCAAAAGATGCCCTAGTAATCAGCCACTTCAGGAGAATAAGCAACAACATAAGCAGAAGCATGCTCATCGACAGTCTCGACAAGGACGCCCTGACGGAACTAAGTGACAAACAGAGACTCCCTGAACTTGCCATTCACGCAAATTCACAGCCAGACGAAATCCAGACTTTCACCGCTGAAGAGGTCATCACTTTCAGCATATGCCCGCACATGTACCTCTTAAGAGATATCTGGGGATACCAACCAGAACTCAGGCAGGCAATAGGATTCGGTAATGGTCTCCATTATTGCCTCCGAAGAGCAGGCGAACTTATCAAGAACGAAGGCTACAGCCCAATAGAAGCAGCTGAAAAAGCAGTCAAGGAAGACTTTCATATGCCTTTCGTCGGAGGCGAAGTACTCGAAAACTTTAGAAAAAGCGCGGGAAAGATGCTCCGCAGATTCGCAGAGAAATACGGCGACGATCTCAAGCGGATCGAGGAAGTAGAATACAGAATCGAGTATCCAATAAAGAGCCCTACAAATGCAGCGACGATTATGGGCAAGGTGGATGTGATTCTGAGAGATGGGGGTTCCATGGAGGTTAGAGACTACAAGACCTCCGCGAAAGTTAGGACATCCGAAGAGATCTCTACTCAGGTCACCTTATACGCCGCTGGTCTCAAGAGCGTGGGCAGACCTGTAACAAGCGGATCTGTTGCCTACCTAAAGGAAGGAGACGTGAAGACGGTTGATGTTAGCGACCCTGCCCTAAGTAACGCAAAGGGGGAGGCTGGCAGGACCATTGAGAGCATCATGAAGCGGCAATTCGCGCCTGCTCCCGGAAAGAACTGCAGTCGATGCGATCAAGCCCCAATATGCAGATGGCGGTCTAGTCACTAAGCAAAGAACGAGGCAGTTGTAGTCGAAGTCGAGAGTTCAACCAAAAAGACCAGAGAGTGGAGATATGACTGAGTCAGCGATTGAGAGGCTAAGACTGGACATTATTTCAGCGCTTGGTGGGTGCTGTGTCAAGTGTGGCTTTCATGATCCAAGAGCACTCCAAATCGATCACATTAATGGTGGCGGCAGAAGAGAATACTTACGCTTCGGGGGCAGTTCACACAGATACTTGAAGCACATAAGAGATCAGATTGAAAAAGGTTCCAAGAAATATCAGATCTTATGCGCCAACGACAATATGATCAAGCGAGAAGTGAACAAAAAATGTGAAGGCGCGGGTCGTAGAGCTTCAGCAACTCGCAAGCGCAATCTCGAGAGGCACAGAGATGCAGGTCTAAAAGCGGCAGACACAAGAATACGCAACCTGGAGAGAACTGGAGAACAAAATGAGGCATAGGAGCATCATGAAACTGAAAGCTGAGCTGTTAACGTTATGGCCTTATTACATTAATTCTTTATGCCAGAAGATGATGAAGGTGAGTCCATGAATGTAAAACTCTCAACCAGAAGCGGGCTCATGAGAAATTCGGGCGGGCGTCAACGATACTCTTCCGAGAATCAACATAATCCTGCGCGTATGTAATAGGTTGTCAGATGGATGTTGCCTATCTGGGCTTGCGGATATTCTTCACCTTGTCTTGAAGCCCAGCTCTCAAATGCTTTGCGTCATCCCTAAGAATCGTCTCGAAGTTTGCTTTGTCTCCGAAGAGTGAGGATTGATCAATATTCAGTTTTTTCTTAACTACGTCCAGAAGTTCCAGGTCAATCTCGTATCCTACGCATCTTCTGCCCAGTTCGAGGGCCACCTTCAAGGTCGTTCCCGAGCCCATAAAGGGGTCCAAAACAACCTCGTTCTTGTAGGAGAAGAGTTTGATTAACCTACGCGGGATCTCGTCTGGGTAAGCTGCTATCCCCTTCTCCAATCGGTTGCTGATGGGGAGCACATTCGTGATATTCCAGACGCTCAGATACCACTTGCCTTTCTGATAGGCCTCGAGATCGATCTTCGATTCCTCCTTGGCCTCGCTTGGGATCTTATCGTAGTCGAAGTCTCCATTCTGGAAGATAAGAATCGACTCTTGGAGGTTGTCCGGGTAGTAATACATGGGATAAGGATGCTGCAGCAAGACCCCGCTTCTTCTGCTTATCCTGATATAGCCTTCAGGCTTAACCCAAGTAATCCTGTCTCTATACTTAAATCCCTCTTCGACGAATATCTTTGTTATGTCCGCAACCACGGGGAACTTCTTGCCATCTATCAACGTATCGTCAACAACGAAAGCACCAATTCTCCCCTCAGCAAGCACCCTCTCAAGTTCCTCGGCCATTTTGCGGATAATGCCCAGAAACTCGTCGTAGCTCTTGAAGAGGTCGGGGTAGTCAAAGGGAGCATTGAAGTAAGGCGGAGAAGTGACAACTAGATGTACGCTCTTGTCTTCTAGTTCCTGCATGTTTTGGCAGTCGCCAAAGACTATCTTGTTTATCCATTTGCCAGCCATTCCAGACATTCTCTCCTCTCAGCTAACCGTCATGGTGATGGACATTACATTGTGATTATTAGCTTTGTAGGCTTTTAACTTTCCATCTAGGGCCGTCTGGCGTCAAAATCGCGTAATCATGCAGGAAAAATACTGCATCTGTCTGGGCAGCAGGTCCGCGAAGGTCCGAATCGCTATGGCGTCGAGTAGACTTCTACGACGGCGCGACCGACCGTAGTGAAGGTTCTGGCCGGAACCACAAAATAGTTCTCGTACCTGTCATCCACTAGTACTATTCCTTTCGCCTTGCTCGGTTTCCCGCGGAGGCTGGTGGTCATCTTTTCTTGGGCGATCTTCAACGCAATCTGTGGTCTTCGCACTTCGAACCCTTGTTGAGCAGTTGTATGGATGAAGCCAAGCTTCAGGATTGGGTTCATCTTCTCAAGATACGGAGGCTGATTCCTGAACATAAGAGATGGAATCGTACCGGCAACACCGTTTGACAGCAGGAAGTCCCGTGCATAGACGAATTCCCCTATACTGAATTTGTACGAGTTAATGGGAACCCTGACGTAGAACATCTGCTCTCTCTGTGCCTGCTTTGACTCACTCAGGAAGGGGATGCCTTCGAAGTCCTTTTCTGGCAGAGAAAGGACATTCCCCAATCGGGAAAGCAAATCTCTGCAGTCGCCTATGGCAAAGACAGGAATGCACCAGTTTGAGTAGAGCCTGCCAAATGCAGCCATTGTCGAATACTCAAGATGATATTGCTCCTGACCATCGACTTGAGGGCAAATCCGGAACTCGAGACTGTCATCATCTATCAAAGAAACCTTCACACGAGGCTTCTCTGATACTATTATAGGTTCCGTCTCTCTATCAGTGGCCTGCCATCCGAGCGCTTCAACCGTCTTTCCAAAGTAGCGGGGGCTGATCACATACTTCCTTCTTCTCTCCTGTTCTCTGGTAGTGCTCTCGCAGTTATCGGAATAGATTATCGGCATTGTTTTCCTTTCAAAGCCACCCTTTCCGAAGCCCATTTCCTTGAGATGAGTATAAAGATCATCATCCCAAGCGAAGTATATCTGAAGCGTGTCCAAAACATAGGAACCGATATGAACTGAAGCCATCAACCATCATCCTCCGATCCTGGACTCCGCCAGACAATGAAGGAGATAAAAGCTATAGTTCTTTCGCATGCGCCTGCGTCCCTGAATTATCCGAACTCAGTGACCCAGAATAAGGCATGAGGACCTCTTTCTAAGCTCTCGCAGATTTGGGAATATCGCAAATACCCCGCAAAGTATAAAATCGGCAACATGCATCTAGTGGCTGGGGACACGACCATGGTTGGGGAGATTGGAGATCTAAACCGACTTGTACTGCATCCTTCTTTCAACGAGACTATCGATGAGATAAATAAGCTTGGCATCTGCATACCGAGTCATCCGATCGCGGAAGAGATGGATTTTAACTCATACCTATTTCCTCCCCAAAACGGCAAGCTAGTCACGAATATTGAAGAGCCAAGAAGCTTCGACCTGGACGCAGGAGGAGGACAGGATCTGCTGAAGGAAGGGATTCCGATCTGTGCATATGATGAGTCAATGAGTAAGTTCTCCAGCTTGGAGGGAACCGCTTTTGTTGTGTCTCATTCACTGGTGATCCACCGGAAAGATGACTACGTCCCATCTTGCTACCTTACGCTCAACTTCTATACTCGCTCAAAGACCTTTACGGAGAACTCAAAACTTCTAAAATACTCTGACAATCCGGAGCAGAGCTCTAAACTCGACTATGTTAGAGACAGAACAGAATTGCTGCTAAGAAGTGCGCCAAGCAATTCGATAGTGTTTATCGATGGCGTCCTAATCGGGGGACAGCTTAGCAGTTACACCATCAGAATGAACGAGGAGCTGCTCAGAAGGAACATAATTCCTATCTTCTTCGTAAAGAACAGTGCAAGCAATCTGGTCACCGATCACATTGATGGACTTGTGGGAAGATACAATTCTGATATGCACTGGGCATATACGTCGCTGAAGCCTGGGCAGAGGACAAGCTTCTTCCAGTACCAGGATGCGAGGAATACTGCCAATGCAAAGCTATTCTGTTATCTCAAGGCTTTCGAGATTAGTCCGCAGAGAGTCGAGTTCCACGTAAGTACCTTTAAGAAGTATGGAAAAAAGATGAGTGCTCTCATGGACCTGGCATACTATCTCATGCTTGTTCAGGGTGACCTATCCAATCCGCAAATAAGGCCAATTGCGGTTGCGGAGAAGTATGCTAGGGAAACCCTGAGGTTAGTCGACCTTGACAAACTAATGAGGAGACTGGGAATAACATCTACCGTAAATCAAGAAAGGTTTGGATGGAGTTAAGAATGTCATGGATTGTAATAACTGAAGACAAAGGCAAGATTATGCTTGTCTCCAAGAGCAATCAGGATGACGCGGTCAAGGGGATACTGCACAGGGGATCATATCTAACCGTTGAAGATGGAGAAAAGAAATTCATCCTGAGGGTTGAGGACAGTTCTCAATTCAACCCATACTCGCCTTCCCCCATGGTAGTTGACATGGATCTGTCCCCACTCCTGCAAGATCAGAAATGTCAAAATGTAGTCTATGCGACCAAGATAGTAGAACATCCAGATCGTGACGACGGAAGAAGCAGTTTCATAAGGCCGCAATTGCTGGCAAGAGTATCCAATCAGTCCGAAATCGACGCCGCCTTCGGTAACAATGAAGGAATTCCTGTCTTCCCAGCGACGACATTGGCAAGAAGCTGCAAACATCTGCGCGACGACAAAGGTAAACTCGTTCAAGTGAAGATACCGGAGGACGTGTTCTTCTACCAGATGCTAGTGACAGGGAGTACGGGCTCAGGCAAGACAGTTGCAATGAAATACATGGCACAGTACTTTGTGGAAGAACTGAAACTGAACGGACGCGGGCCCGGAGCAGTACTTGCAGTGAACGTGAAAGAAGAGGACATGCTAACCATGGATAGGCCCAGTGAGTCTGGTAGCTCAGAAGTTATGAACGAATGGTCCGATCTTCATGTCAGTCCCCACGGAGTTGAGACTTTTAGAACCTATTATCCTGGCAACTTGACTCCGCGATACTCGAAGGCAGTTGACCTCGGTAAGTGTGAGAAGATAACTCTTGAGACAGATCACATTGATCCCGAAACTCTTACCGGATTGATACAGAACATTACTGAATTGGGTGCCGATCAGCTACCCGCGATCTTTAGATATTGGAAGGAGAAAATCATGAAGCGCGGTGAGAAGCTGGGTGACTTCATCCGCTACTTCGCAGACCCAAACAAGAACAGGGACTACACTGCACTGAACAGTCGTGGCGAAGAACTACCCATAAGAATGCATCCTGGAACCTTTCAGAGTGTTCTGAATGCTCTGTCTAACGCAGCAGAGTACTTCGATGTCCGGGACGCAAAAGAACTGAACGCCAAAGATATCCTCGAGCCTGGCAAGATGTCGGTGATTGACGTAACTGCTAAGCATGGATTCGGATTCGGCGCAGTTCTCTTGAGAGACCTGCTTGACAAGATCTTCGAAGCAAAAAGTCGCAGAGAAACCGAGGTCCCAGCCCTGATAATCATCGACGAGGTGCACGAATTCTACGGATCTGCGAGAAGCCGCGAAGCCTTGTATACCTTGGACGCCATCTGCAGAAAGGGTCGCAGCCTGGAAATTGGTGTGATATTTGCTTCCCAGAACCCAGAGGACATGCCAAAAGGTATCGTCAATGTTGTGAACACGAAAATCGGTTTCAAGTCAGATTCTCTTCGGGGAATCGATCCTGAGGCATTGAAGCCTGGCTACGGGATCGCAAAAGTTCACGGCTTGAGTCAGCTGAATTTCGTGAAGTTTCCACTGTCTTTGGGTGGTGTAAGTGATGGAAGAAGAGCGAATAGATGAGGACATGGAAACCCTCCTGAAGAAACTCCTAACTGAGAAGGAATTCGAGGTTCTGAGAGACATTGTTCGGTCTCGCGGCGATTTCAAAGTTGAGGAGGGGGAGTAGACGTTTCAGATCAAGTACACGTACCAAAAAGGTGGCCCGCAATATTCGTGCGCATACCCAAACATCAAAGACTACCACAATAACATATTCATAGTCAAGGGAAGGAACGATCAAGGAAAAAGCACTCTGATGCAGATGGTTGCCTTAGGTCTATATGGTCTAGACTCAGATGACATTGACAGCACACTCAAAGACAAGATGCGACGACTCATATCGAGTGACACTGATATGTGTGAATTCGAATTCATAATCCAGAGTAGAGATGGCAACACCAGATTGGAGTCTAGCCTAAAGGATCATAAGATCTCGTTGTCTGAAAACGGCAAGGTGAAACCTCCGACCTACGTTCAAGATCACTTCAAAATACTTTTCGATGTCCCCGAAGAACCAACAAAGAAACTGATCTCTGCTTTAAGGTCAATAGATTATCACTTGGGCCAGTACGAGCTCTACGTTCAAAGATACAGAGGATGTATCAAGGAATCCCTCGACAAGATCGATGACTACGTGGATAAGGAGAACAGGCTTCAAGAGGAAGCGCAAGCGCTTGCCCTTAAGAACACTGAGCTTGGGAATCTTCAGAAAAGACTGGAAAGCGTGCAGGAAGACTATTCTAAGATGGAGAAGGCATATGTGGTGGGCCTGCATAAGAGACTTTTCTACGATTTAACGGAGTTGGACAATCAGAAAGGGGAGCTAAACAAGCGCATAAAACAGCTAAAGGAAGCTGGAGCCGGTGGAGGCAACAGGAAGTATGTCGAACGTTTGAAGATGTTTGGCGAGGTGCTGTCGACCCTTAAGCACTCGGTCAATACTTCGTCGTCTATCAATGATTTTCAGGATGAGGATGATAAAAAGCGCAACCTGTCCGTGGCCAAGGAAATCAATGACGTCTTTATGCCAAGAAAGATCAGCGATGAAAAGCAGAAGGGATGGAGGACTTTCTACGTTGACACCCTTAGAACCTTGGAGTCCAACCCATTGCAGAAGAAGAAGATGCCTGAGGAGGAACAGATAGAGCTGCTAGATCGGTTAATAGAGCTGCTCAAGGACTTTGTCAATATGAGCACAGAAATACCAGGAACTAACGGCAAGAATGTTAACGAGTTCTTGAAGGAGCTCGAATCAAGCAGGGGAAAATCGAAAAGCAGGATATCAGAGAAAGTCAGTCTGAATGAAGCGATAAAAGCCTGCAAGGAGATAATCGCAAACCTTGATACGTTTGCTGAAGTGACAGCGCAGATACCAAAAGAAGTTGCTGGAGAGGATGACCTTGATCAAGCCGATGAGGATCTTAAGAACGCAAAGAGAAAGTACGATAATAAGCTGAAGGAGTTCACCAACCTTCTTGGGCAGTATAATGCCATCCCGGAAAGAGAGAAGGTCGACCTACTGTCGACCAAAGAGCTTAGTGTTCATGATTACGAAAGCAAGAGAAAAGAGAAAACTGACCTGGATAGCAAGGTCAGGAACTGTCTCATAACTATAGAAAGCAAAAGGCAACTTGTTAATGATCTTTCAAAATCCAAGAAGCCTTCTGGCAGCCTCGACAAAGAAAAGCTAAAATCTGCATATGCTGCAACTGACGAGATTATGCGGAAAATCCACTTGTGGAAGGACTACATAAGTTCGTTGGATCTTGAAAAGATGAGTTTCAAGAAGAGCCCTGATCTCGAAGCAGTCAAATTCTATGGCGCCCTTGGCGACTACTTCGCCGATGTTCTAAAGGTCGTGTACTTCGAGAACAGGGGGTGGAATGTGCGGCAAATAGACTTCATGAATCGCCGTTACATTGTTGAAGCTAGAAGCCCGATAAGTTTCATCGATATCGGGACTGGGCACACTGCCCTAAACGCTCTACTAGCGAGAATGAAACAGGATTATGGCGGAAAGAAAAAGATCCTTCTCTTCGATGAGATAGGAATAATGGACGCTGGTAACATGGGCAGGCTACTGGAAGAAATAGGGAGACAGGTCAAAAGCAATGAAGTTCTATTCGCGTTGCTGAGTCAGGTCGATAATGAGCTCAACAGGCCGGAATTAGTACCTGTTAAACTCGAGTAGGTGATAACCATGAACGATTCAGGCATTTTGAGCGCGAATCAGACCAGGGTGCTCGGGAAGTTGGTCTACAAAGGGAAAAACAGACCCAAGTCTAATCGTAAACTTGCCATTGGTCTGATCAAGAAAAAAAAGAAGAACCAGCAAGATTTCTACAAGTCTCTCTCCTTCCGTCAGAACGAAGCTAATCTACCCCAACATGAAATCGAAGAACTAGTAGCTAAGAACCTATTGAAGTTCATAAGCAGGAAAGACAAGCTACTCACGGTTACCTTGAAAGCGATGCTAGTTCTCGACTACGGAATCACAGACCTCTCGGGCAATATGGACGAGATGCTGAATGATTTTAACGAGGTCTTCTTCGAAGGAGTCATCAAGCTCTCCGATGAACCGCTAGAGGCCAGAGAGAAGGCGATTATATTGGGGCTGCTTGGCTTGGGGACAGTATCAGAACAGTATTCTCTAAAGCCGGACAAAGAGAATCAAGAGGAACTCGGAAAATGCATTGATGACTTTGCCGTGAGCTTCATCAAGGAACTTGGCCCTGAATATGATGATGGAACCATCAAAGACCTGTGGCCGGGGGACGTAGTCGGCGAGGAGCCTGTGCTCGCACGTATGCGGAGAACAGATACTGTACAGGCCCGCACTGAAGGGGTATATAGGAAGAAGGAGGGCAGGCACTACCTGGACATACTGGCAGACGAGAAAATAGACGAGGCCAAACTGACATACCTATTTGAGAGGTTTTTCGACAAGAGACCCCTATCCTTTGAGGAAAAGAAGAAACTTGTCAAGGCCCTGGACGGCATCCAGGAACACGCGATTAGGCTAATCAGGAGCAACCCCCCATTCGATATGCTAGAGATTAGAAGACAGATCAGGCGCATCATAGAAAGTAAGCTCTGAAAGGTTTCTACGATGATTACCACAACGTCTGCCTAGATGAATATCTAGTTTGAAAAGCAAAGCTGGACTGATTCCAAGGATAGTGGTCCGGGCAAAGGTGATAGCGACGGATGAGTGAAGCATCTACTGAAAAAACCAAGATCAGCTCGTCCGAGTTGCTGACGGCATTCATAATAGTCATCATGCTCTTGGGGCTTACCACGTATGAGGTCGCCAGAGCGAATTCAGCTATGGCTGAACTGAGCGGCTTCATTAGCGCTGCAATTCTCGTAGTTGCTGGAATCATTCCACTAATTGGCGACATTTATCGCCGCCCATATATCTATTTCCTGATTTTGCCTGGTCCATATGTTGGCTCGTGGTGTCTGTCATGGAATTTTTGGTCTTTGTTCGAAATCTCTCCATTCTTAGCGGGAGTCTTAGCATCGGCTATCTCGTTGAGCCTGATTACTTCCGTTCATAGATTTTCGCGCAGACGAGGCTCCGTCAGCTCCGCCTTTGCATTCTCGGGCAAAGACGAGATTAAGCTGTCAAGCGTCCTCTTATTGTTCACGGGGTTATTTGCATTGGGAGAAGCTCGGAGGCTTAACACTTGAGGTGGCCGCGCAGACAGAATTTTGACATCAGGATTGCGTATAAGTCGGTTTTTGTGAGGGATCATCGTAACTCCCTGGAAGACAGATTTACGCCATTCATACGCTCCAGAAATTGCGCTAGTAAGTAGAGATTGTTCCCTCAGAGGGATCCAACTTGAATGGGTCCTCGAAGTACTCCACTGGAGTCTTTCCAGTCGACAGTTTGTGAGTTGCCGTTTTTGGGTAAGTTTTAAAAGGTTCAGAAAACCTCATAATATACGATTATCATCTTGGTTTTGGCGTTCCGTTTGTGGGGTGTGAGTATGGTTTCGGGTCTTGTTATTGCGAAGGGCGAGACTGAGCTGGCTCTGCTGCCTTCGATGGCTAACAGGCATGGTCTGGTTGCAGGAGCCACGGGAACTGGAAAGACGGTGACCCTGCAGAAGATTGCTGAGAAGTTGAGTGGTATAGGAGTTCCAGTCTTCATGGCTGATGTAAAGGGAGACCTTTCAGGGATCAGCCAGGCAGGCGGCAGTAATCCGAAAGTTGAGGACAGGATAAAGACTCTGCAAATCAAGGGTTTCACGTACGAGAGTTATCCTGTTGTTTTCTGGGACGTGTTTGGGCAGAGCGGCCATCCGATAAGGACCACAATAAGCGAAATGGGGCCGCTGCTCATTAGCAGACTGCTGGGCCTCAATGATGTTCAGGAAGGCGTGCTCGCGACCGTCTTCAAGATTGCTGATGATAACGGATTGTTGCTCCTCGACTTGAAAGACCTCAGGTCTATGCTGCAAAATGTCGGGGACAATGCCAAGGTTTACACTACACAGTATGGGAACATTCCAACGGCAACCGTAGGCACAATCCAGAGAGGGTTGCTTGAGCTTGAGCAGCAGGGCGGGGACAAGTTCTTCGGAGAGCCTGCTTTCGGTATAAACGATTTGATAAGGGTTGAGAACGGGAAAGGCGTTGTGAACGTACTGGCAGCAGACAAGCTCATAACCTCTCCAAAGGTCTACTCGACCTTCCTCCTCTATCTGCTGTCAGAGCTTTTCGAGCAGCTGCCGGAAATAGGAGATGTGGAAAAGCCAAAGCTTGTCTTCTTTTTTGATGAGGCGCACCTGCTTTTCAATGACGCGCCGAAGGCCCTGATTGAAAAAGTACAGCAGGTTGCCAGACTCATCAGGTCAAAGGGGGTTGGCGTCTACTTCATAAGCCAGAACCCCATGGACGTGCCTGAAATCGTTCTGGGGCAGTTGGGAAACAGGGTGCAGCACGCGCTCAGGGCATTCACGCCAATTGACCAGAAAGCGGTCTCTTCTGCAGCAAAGACCTTCCGGCCTAACCCGAAGATAAAGATTGAGCAGGCAATCACTGAACTGGGTGTTGGGGAAGCGCTTGTCTCCTTCCTCGATGAGAAGGGCCAGCCAGGAATTGTCCAAAGGGCATTTGTTATCCCGCCAGGGAGTAGGATAGGCCCGATTACGCCGCAGGAGAGATCTGCCATCACTTCAAGGTCTGCTATGGCTGGGAAATACGAAAAGGCAATTGACAGGGAATCCGCTTATGAGGTGCTACAGAGAAAGGCCCAGCAGGCTGCCCAGCAGGCTGCGAAGCCCGCAGCAAAGGCCGCTCCAAAAGGAAGGCAACAAAAGAGCGTTATGGATGCCGTGACCAAGAGCTTCGCTACCAGCGCGAGCCGGCAGGTTGGGAACCAGATAGTCCGAGGGCTACTTGGCTCCATTTTTGGGAAGAAGAGATAATCCATAGGATCTGGGGCAAGGAGACACCCGTCTTCAAACCGGGTAGGAATTGCCCCACTCTCTCCGCGGATTTCCTAATCTCCGGAGATGACTTGCATGTTTGCCGTCGCTTTTCCCGATCCAGAAAGACGTAGATGGGTCTAAGCTTCTTCTCGGTTCTCATGCACCAGTCCGATTTTCCTTCAAGGCTTCTCAGGTCATCGGCTTTTGCGTGGCTGGTAGCCGAGGATACGTATAAGTCGGCTTTTGTGCGGTACTCCCTGCATTTCAGAGTTGGCGTGCATCACCGAAAGTTCGGTCGAGAAAGCCAAACCAGACATCAAGGCACTGCAAAGGAGCGGCGCCGACTCGAGACGTAGCACGCGTCAGCCATTGCATCTTGAAAAAAGAAGTTGCAGCCGAGGGTATTGGCCCCCAGCTCTGAATTCTTCAGCCTTTGCGTTTCCGGATCAGCAATGCAGCGACTCCCATCGTTGCAAACCCAGCGACAAACCCGACAGCGAGGCCGTAGATCGTTATGACTACTGGAACTCCAGCCGTTCCCGGAACATACGTGCTGTTGAACAGCTCTCCGATCTGTCCGCTTCGATATTCAGTGAACCAGACATGATATGGATTGCCTGACTGGATATCTATAGACAGAGGCAGCGCTTGTGCAGTCGGAACTGTGTATAGGAGGATCGTTCCGGTGAATGTCGGCGATGGTCCGGGCTGAATTACTCCTATGTGGTTGTAGAGCGGCTCTGTAAACCACGCGTAGCCATCGGCGCTGGCGGCTATGTCCCACGGTCTAGCTGGCGGCGGAACATAGCCTACTGCCGTCACGGTGGTCGGAATACTCCATACAACAAAAGGATCGCCTGTAACATTGAGTGGACCAGCGAACGCAGTGGGCGCTACTGCAGCGAACTGGATGGTAATATTCAGTGTCTTAGGATTCAAAGTCGCAGGTTCTAGTGGTAGAGTTGCCGTAGTCATCGATATGCTATAGGAGGACTTGTTTGCGCTGCCGGCAAGCTGCTCATCGACCAGTGAGCTGAGCGGCTGAGTAACCCAAACATTATCTGCTGTATCGACATCCAAATCCCATGTATACCCTGGTTTAGTCAAAGGATAACTCAGAGCACTCGGCGCTAGAGGTAAGGGTATCTCATAGAGTCTGTCATACATGATATCTGTTATGAAGAGGCAGGTTCCGTTAGTCGTTATCCTCGTCGGGAAAGCAGCCGAAGAGCCCGTTGGCAACTTCATTGTATACATGAAAAGTGCACCAGTGGCCGGCACCAATTGGTAGAATTGTGTTCTGTTGATGCCTGTAAACCAGACACTCCCTGACTGCAGAACAAGGTCTAGCGGCTTTACGTTAAGGTTCACCAAGCTGTAGTCAACCAGCTGGCCTGTGACCCAATTCAAGCTGCTGATCATAAAGCTCGTCGGGTTAGTGAACCATACCACTTTTTGCGTCTCATTTACTTTGATGTAGAGTGGAGATCGTTTCAAACCAGTATCAGGGAGTACCCATTCCTTAGCGGTCGTCGAAGTCTGGGTATCCGTGGTCGCGGGAGTCAATTGGTAGACGACGTCCCTTGCGATGTCGGTCACCCAGCTATAACCATTGGAGTCGTAGGCAATACCGAAAGGCGTGCGGGCAGGGCCAAGGTATGCTATAGTAGTAAGCGGTATAGCCGGCAGAAGATATTCCCGAATCAGCGTGGTCAGGGGAGGATCCGGGGACCGCTGCACTGATGGCATCTGTGTCACACTTGCACCAGGAACACTAGTTGTCGCTGACTGCGGCAATACGAAGATGCTGATAGATAGGAGAAGAACAAGCATTACGCAGAAAGAATTCCTCGTTGACATCTCCCACGTTTCACTCCTTGCTCCCTCAGTTTCTTTACAGATAGTCCGTATATATGATCAATACTAGTATATATCCACCCTCCCCCCCGGGCGGAAGTGTTAAGTGAAGGATGAGCAGAGTTTCAAGGTCTTCAAAGAACTCAGGAAGACCCCGCACGTTGTTCTCAGAGACGAGGAGAGAAAGCTAGTCGACATACTGAGTAAGGAACTGAGGCTTAATCGACTTTCGGTGTAGTTTGCTTGGTGCATCAGATCCAGTCCGAGATTAGATTCATGCGTGATCGTAAGAGGGTCCTCTCGTGAGAAATTACACATTTCGAAAATACAGCGGCCAACGCGGATCTTCGCATCCACTGTCAAAATAGCTAGCATTGCGGACCCTCAAGGCATCTTTATATCCCATTTTTCTGCCGAACTTGAGACGTACACTGCATATAACTCGGCTTATGTGAAGCCAACCCCGCTATTCCAAGCCTGCTTAGCATTAGGGTGACAGCTTGCGAACACACTCATTACTGTCATATCAGATTGATTATCCGGATGCGTCGTCGGCCTGCATGGTATAGCTTAGCGCGCGAAAACGAAAGAGGCGGGTTTGTTAGAGGCTTCCGAATTCCGCGCGGGCTATTATGTCGTCCTGTATTGGCTTCCCGAGATCTGTGAAGTAGGCGCAGTAGCCGGATACTCTTACCACCAGGTCTCTGTATTTTTCTGGGTTTTTCTGGGCGTCTCTCAAGGTTTGGCTGTCCACGACATTTAACTGGACTTGGCTTCCCCCCAATTTGAAGTATGCTCTGATCAGACTGGCCACCTTCTGTCTCCTCTCCTCATCTCTGAGTAGCATGGGAAGCATTTTGATGTTCAGTGAGCAGCCGTTAGCGATTTTTGTATGTTCAATCTTTGAGCACGATTTTAGTATGGCTGTTGGTCCGTTTTTTTCAGCTCCGTTACTTGGGGACAGGCTGTTTGATGTTGTTTCTCCAGCTTTTCTTCCGTTGGGTGTTGCTCCAAGTAGGTTCCCGTCTAGGACGTGAAGTCCATATGAGAAGAATGAGGCTCTGTAGGGTCCTCCTCTCCAAGCCTTTTTACTTGTTACCATGTCGCAGAATGTTCCCGCGATTTCTCTGGCTATCCAATCGGCGTAATCGTCGTCGTTTCCGTATTTTGGAGCCCTGTTTATTAGTATCTGACGCAGCCTTTCCCTCTTCTCTCCTCTAAAATTGTTTTCTAGTGCGTCTATCAATTCACTCATGGTTACGGTTTTGTCGTCGAAAACCACTTTTCTTATTGCAGCTAGGGAATCAACTGTTGTGCCTAATCCGCGTCCACTTATAGAGTTAAAATTGTACCTCGCTCCTCCACTGGTCATATCCATGGCGTTTTCCACGCAGCCCTCAAGCGTGGCTGAGATGTAAGGATTAGGAAACATCTTGTCGTAGACCTCGTCCTTAATCTCCACCAGCTGAGATATGACGTCGACGCTGTGCTGAAGCTGTTTCTTGAAGGCATCCATTACCTCTTCGAATGTTCTGAATTCCCTCGGATCCCCGGTGTCTGCTCCGGTTCTGCGTCCGAGCATTCTGATCATTCCGTTGGTGAGCATCATTTCCAGAATACCCACCAGCGATATGTCGTTTCCGCTGGTGCACCCGAAGGTGTTTCCGGCGCTTGTAGGCTCCACGCATCCGATTACCGCGTAGTCCCAAGCGTCCCCAAATCCTGTTCCATTATTGATCAGGGCGGGGATGGTAACATCGTCGTTGTATAGCGCGGGTCCCGAGGTCACGCTGTAGACTTCGGCGATTTTTCGAAGCCACTCCTCGCTGGACTTGCTTGAAACACGTACAGAGAAGGTGTTGGTGAGATTCTTCATGTTTTTACAAGCATCCATCCACACGTAGGAGAGCTCGTTAGTGGCATCCTCCCCATCTCTACCGACTCCCCCAATGGTTAGGGCGTCCTCGTCGGCACCGAGTTCTGAGGCGGTGTGCTTTCCGAAGCTGGGAAGAAGGAGCAGATTGTAGCTGAACTTGATTAAAAGCTCTTCCACAAGCTCCAAAGCCTGTTCGCGGGTGATTTTTCCATTTTCGATATCCTTCTTGTAGTAGGGGTAAAGATACTGGTCAACCCGACCCACGGCTCCAATTAAACCCACACCATAACTTATTGAAGCCATGACTTGGGTGAACCATAGGAACTGGCAAGCTTCGTAGAAGTTTCGAGGTGGATTGCAGGGAACCCATCTACAGTTTTCAGCCATCTGGAGCAGTTCGGCTTTCCTCTGAGGATTATCTTCTTTCAACGCCATTTCTTCAGCCAACGATGCGAAGCGTTGACCAAACATTTTTGCGGCGTCGCAGCAGATCATTACGGCATCGAGGAACTTCTTTTTTTCAGAGCCCACGACGGTTTTCTTTATCTCCCGCGCCTTTTCTTTCACTCCCTTGAACCCTGTTTTGATTACGTTGTTGATACCGATAACCAAATGGCCCTGAACATCAAAAACATTCATCACCAAGTTTGGATTATTAAGCGTCACCTCATTCAAGCTACTAGATATGTAGCGTAGTCTTCCCCCGGCGTATAACTTCATGATTTTCCACATGTTTTTGAAGCCGAAGTTCTTCAGTCTCCTCAAGTTGGCTCCAGGGCCGAGGCTGATTCTGAAGTGTAGTCCTCTCTCCTTCATGATCTTGGTTCGGTGGTCCCTTACCGTTTTGCCCTTCCAGTACTTGAGCGTCTTCCCCAGTTCTTTCTCTTCCTCTCCTGATATGTGGTAGGGGTGGTCCTTCCTATTTTTGAGGTTTTTAAGGTCTGTTCTTAGGACGTAGTTTAGTTCGCCGCGCTCTATTGGAATAATAGTTGCTACCAGCTTGCTGGAACGGTTTCCCACTATTTGTTCTTCGGGAAGTATGTAGATGGTCATTTTTTGTAGAGTGTTTTCCAGAGCCTTCGCGGCTCGGATGGCTGGGTGCATACCCTCTGTTTCCTTGTAGGATTCGGTGTAGTACCGGGCGCGCTCTATGCATATTTCATAGGGTGCTTCCAGAATCTTTCTTCTATAGATTTGTGTTCTGGAAGGACTGGAGGTTTGGGTTTCCGTAACTTGGACCGTTTTTGATCTCCCCTTGAACCTCTTAGGTTAACAACATCGTTTAAGAATATTAGCTTTTGTTTATGCAAAAGCCATGCCCAGTGGGGGTCAACCAACCATTAGAGTTTTCAGAAGAGATAGCGGGATTTTTTCGAAGAGAAACGTTCAGCAGAGAGGAGATTTATGGGTAAAGAGATTTCTTGGAAAAATAAACTCGTTTTCGGTGATTGTCAGAATATGCAGGAATTGGAAGATAGTAGCGTTCATTTGGTGGTTGCTTCTCCATATTCTAACGCTCCTTTTGATTATCCGGACCTTTTTGAGAGTTATGGAAAGGGTTCGGAACTGTTCGGATGGACTGTATAAATACGTGTAATCACATGTAAGACAATATGGAAGGAGAACTACGGGATGGAGAGCTTCACCCGGGCAGCCTGCGGATCCTGGCGGTCGCACGTGAAGAGGCAGCCACCCACCGGGGGCACCACAGGTGGAAGGCGAGGGAAGGAGAAAAGAGAACCATCACGGTCGGATACGAGCCCTCCGCAGCAACACTCAGATACCTTGAGGACATGAGGGACGCGCTGACGGGCGCTGTCGCCCACGCATACGCCCTTGCCAAGACTGGTGGCCTGCTCCCGAGCCCAGTGGCGCTGAGGAGGAGGGTGAAGCCCTGGTTCGACGCCCACTACGACTACGCGAGGCACCACGTCAACCCTGTGTGCAGGACTGCTGTATCACTGCTCAGGTCGTACAGGAAGAGGCACCACGAGCTCGCAATGCCCCGGGTCAGGAGGCTAGCCATGAGGATCGACTCCGAACTCTTCCGCGTCCTGGAGAAAGATGATGGAACCGTGACTGTGAGGGTGACGCTGAAGCCCTTCACCTACGAGACCATCACCTTCACTCCAAGCCACAGGAAGTGGAGCGAGTACAGCAGGGGAGCAGTGAGCGAACTACTGCTGACTGACAGGAGGCTCTGCGTAACCTTCATCGTGGGGCCTGATGGCGACGGCGGAAAGCCTCTCGGCGGGAGACTCGCAGGCTCAGACCTCAACTTCCGAAGCATAGACTCCACAGCGTTCAGAGGTGGCAAGCTGGAGCCACCCTGCACTGAGCCTCTCAACAAGATAGTGCAGGTTCAGAACGATTTCTCAAGGAGGCGAAGGAGACTCCAGCTACACATCAGGAACCCAGAGAAGAGAGCAGCGAAGCTCGCTGAGACAGGGGGCAGGCAGAGGAACAGGGTCCGGGACGAGCTCCACAAGCTCTCAACCAGGATCATCGGGGAGAACCCTGGCACCTCATTCATCTTCGAGGACTTGAGGAACATCCGGGGAAAGGGGGAAAGGAAGAGGAAGAAGGCGAGCAGGAAGCTGAGGACGTACCTGAGCCGATGGCCCTACAGGATGTTCCAGAGCATGGTCGAGTACAAGAGCCGATGCAGGACGATTTACGTGAGCCCGAGGGGGACCTCCACGGAGTGTCCCGTCTGCGGTGGAAAGTTAGAGCACCCAGCTTGGGCCATATCGAGATGCAAAACCTGTGGCGTGGACTACCAGCGGGATAGGCTCGCCTCGCTGGCGATACTCCGCCGTGGTCTGCGCCTTTGCCGCTACCCGTTTACGGTGAGTGCGGGCGCCTCTTGGCAGCAGATGAGGGATGAATACCTGTACGCCCCCGGAGAGCCGAGGCCGGGAGAACAGGCTGGACCAGATGCCGCCAACGCTCCGAATAGAAACGCGGAAAACTTCCATGGTTTTCCACATTTCTAGAAACGGTTGATCACGTCGTTGTTTCTTGTCCTATCGGAGGTAATGTTGAATGGATCTACAGCGAAGTCAACACGGGGACAGTAGAGATTTCTAGTGACTATGTCTTTTGAGTTCTTAGCGATACTCCATTCAGGAACCACATTGTTGTTCCCGAAGATGCGATCCAGGGACCTCAGGATCTCGCTATATTCGCTAACGTCAGGTTGCACCAAACCAGAGAGATTGGTCATGGTGGAGCAGGCATAGCCTTTCAGACATATTAGTACTCTTGTTGCTAAAGGATTGGAGGACGCTTATGCGCGTTATTTGTTTAGAGCTTTTGCTTTGCCTTCGAATAAGTCGGCTTATGTGAAGCCGTACGAGAGGCTCGTCTAGGGGTGACGAAGCCAGAAGCTTGACAAGATGGCGTACCTCAATGTGTGGCTGAGATTCGTGTCTTCTTAAGCTACAGATACCAAGAAAAACTTAAATGCAATCATAATAGCTTCCTATCCAAGCTGCCTCAGCCAGGAGAGGGGATGTAGCGAGTTTGGTTCTCGGCTTGATTGACTGGATCGCAGTTAATTGGCTCGCCATTATCGGTCTTGTATCCACTTTTCTTTTCGGACTTCTTGCAGTAGTGTTTTACTATAGGAGTAAGAAGAATAAATCTCCATCCTACGCTATTCGTAGCACAAATCTCGTGAGAGATCTGATCAGCAAATTCGAACACCTAGAAGTTCGGTACCGACGCCAGCGACTGGCGAACATGACTGTGACAAAGATCGTGTTCTGGAATGCTGGCCGCGATACAATTCAAAGGGGAGACATCGCGTCAGCAGAGCCTGTGGCAATATACGCGCGTGAGCGTGTCAAGATACTTGACGCGAGAATAGTTCAATCTGTTGAGCCAGCAAACAAATTCGGTCTCGCCGTGACTGAAAACCATTCCCTTGTCAGAATCGGATTTGAGTACATTGACAAGGGCCAAGGAATAGTTCTGCAGACACTTCACACGGGACAGTCAAGTCAAGATATTGATGTCCGCGGAAAGATAAAGGGAGCCGGGGGCCTGGTCAGAAGGCGCGTCCAGCGTCCTCCAGATCTCTCCTCCATACCCTTTTTTGGCAAACGATTGTCAGCGAAGCAACGGCGATACGTTACGGCGATAGTTTTCTCACTGATTCCTGTTGTCCTGGTACCTCTTGGATATTTCTCGTGGCTCCCCACTGAATTGGATTTTCGTTTCTACTTTTTTGTAGCCTTCTTCGGCGTATTTACGATCTTGTGTTGGTCGATAGCCCTCTCTACCTTGAGAAAAAGGTTACCTGATAAACTGGAAGTCTTCTGGGAAGACTGATATTACCTGGAGTTCATGCTGATATGATCTGGATGTGACCGTCTTCTCAGCGAACTAATGACAGTGCATAATTCCGCAAGCCTTCATTCTCGTGGCGAAACAAGCAACAACTGATCTATCGTATTCCAAGCTCATCTAAGAGGACAAGTGACTGATACCTGGGTACGTGCGATCAATGCATAGGAAGAGAAGTCAAACCACCTTTTCCAAGACCTATTCCGTCATATCATGGGACATTTCCATAATCGCATGTTTATCGATGGTGTGCACGCAAGTCAGCCTGTGAGTATTCCCGCGCGGTACTGGGTAAAAGTGAAGATCCTCCAACCAGTCCGCGGAAGAACGCTGGGGCGAATGAGACTTCACGCGATACACGTGAACCATCAGACCACTCCAACGATCAATCTCAGGAATTCGTTAACAAACATTTTTGGATCTTGGAAGCTATTCGGTTCAACCTATACTTCAACTGTCTCTACCATAATGCCTTTCCAGAAAGTAAGCAAGGAACCAAGCACTGAAGTAGATGAGGGCGGCATAATCATACTTGTTCTCCGGAGGAAATGCCTGTGGCAAAATCAGATAGAGAGGCCAGACTATAATATAGAAAACCGCGAGGGGGGTCCCCGCGATTGCCAGTGTCCTTAAGCCCGAGTGAACCACGAAATGCGAGAACCCACAATTTCTAGTCCACGTTGCTTTCAATATTCCCCTGTACTGTGAGTTAAGATAATCAAAAATGATGCAGAATGAAAAGAAAACGAATGCCGCGACTGGGATGATTGACACTATCTGACCCCATGGCGGATAATATACATGAGATGGTAGGAACTCTGCATTGAGCCTACTAAACATCAGAGTGAAGAATACCCCAAATACGGTCACTATCAATACTGGTTCATAGTCTGTCGGATCTTTTTCCTTTGCCTTGTGATTTGCGGGCATACCGTTACCCCCTATTACCCTTCTCCTCACCGAGTGCAGTTTAACCTAACTCCCTTATAAGTTTGTGGTGAATTGTCAAATCTATTAGACATGGCGCTAAGGAAGAAGCTAGAGGTTGGGGAGCAGGGGAGAAGAGCAGAGGGAATTTGGCTGACTTGGACTTTGAGATATAGCAGTAAGTCATTTGAAATGTAGATTGGTTTCACCTTATTCGGCTTAAGTGAGTCAGTTGAGCCACAGGTGGAGAGTCGAAGACAGTTACCCAGGCTACAGGAATCACTTTCCTAGCTGATGATCGTGTACAAAGTCTGTTCCGCATCCCGGCTATTGGCTACATTTATAATTGATCTTCTACGTAATATGTTCGGGATGATGGCTGTGCGAATTGACAAGGAAAGTTCCTCATTGGAATCTGCGGTCAAACCATTGCTTGAGGCTGCTGTTGCCGAACAATGGAAAGATGTGTTGAGTATCTTGTACCTCAACGGCTCTGTTATTGCACTGTCTGAGGATCTGCAGATGTTCTGTTTGGTGAGTGCTAGCGGACCGTACCAGGATATCGATCGCTCAATGGACATCTTGAAAGGTAAATCGGAAGTCGAACTTGTCCCTGTTTTTAAGGAATTCTTCAGTATGCTCTTGCCGAGGATCATGGTCATTCTACGGAAAGAAGAAGTCGCCTTGGCAAACAAGGAAGAAAAACAGCAAATGTTAGCAATGATGCTTATGGCTGAATTCCAGGGAGAACAGCGGACATATCAAAGAGATATTTCTCGAATTATCGTCCAGGGCGCGTCATCACTTTCGGGTTCCATAGCCGTTGGGGTCGCAAAAACACTTCTAGAGATGAGGGACAGGCACATACATTCTGCTCTTGATGAGGAAGATTATGAGTTGATGATAGAGGGTTTGAGAAGGCTGAATATCATCGAGTCTGCCCTGCAGGTAAGCTTGTGTCCTGAGTGTGCCAATTACCAATTTACTGTCTCAAGATACCCCTCGTTGGTCGAGGTTTGTCCGAGGTGTGGTTCCGAATGGGTCACTCTCACGCTTTATAGCCTTCAGCCTCCCTACAGCCTGACGAAGGCTGACAATTCGGATCTTCCACTCTTCATTTCAGCCTACCTCAAACACAAGATAGGTATAGCAGCACCGACAGAGATGGTCAAGATCCTGCCCAAGGCCGTCATAAAGACAAATGAAGACAAAACGATTGAGGTTGATGTATACCTGCCGGACTACGATGCAGGGATAGAATGCAAAGTGTACGAGGATGCTTTTGCCCCTATGACCCAATCAAGGCTGGGCACCATTGTGGGTCATCTCATACCACAAATTAAGAGGTACACAAGCATAGGAATAAAGACTGTGATAGTCGTCACGAACTTGGATGAGGGATCGCTGGGCAAGCTGAAAAGTGGTCTGCAGGACAGGCTGGCGAATGAAGATCCGAAGCCCACGGTCGAGGTTCTGCCGGGAGAGATCAACACTTTGCTCAATTGGCTAAATCAGCGGTCTTCGGCAATAGCTAAACAGATTCAAGATTCCTTAAACAAGGCACTTACGGATAGCATTCAAGGAAAACATCCATTGGATGAAAAGTGAGCGAGGCCTTAGCGCTGCAAAGCGCAGTACGAAATTTGGGCCCCTTATCGAATTGCCACTAAATCGACACCGTCCACGCATTATCCTAGTCGATGTCTAGTTGAGAGTATTCATTTGCCCTTCTGGTACCTATTACGAAGACACTCTTGGTACTCTTATTGAGGACGAGATAGGCGATCTCAGGATTCTCGTAGACTAGTTCTACTACCTCGTCGACTTCCTTTCCGCTTATGACAAGCCCAACCAAGCAACTCATAAATCCGTCCGAAAAGGATCCCCATCTATAATAAAGGCTGGACTTCGCGACGAGTCTCGGTCCACTGATAGCTCTCGATGGACGTTCGAACATGCAATGGAACAAGGCGACTTCTTGCAGACGAATATCAGTAAAGTCAGGAAAGCAATAGAAACCCCATCTCAGTCGAGATAGGAGTGTCTGCTGATTGACATCTATATCATACTCCCAGGGCGGTCCCTCATTTCGTGGCCTCTTGAATTGCAGACCAAGGATTTTGTTATTTACGGCGATAATCCTATCTATGGGCAACTTTTTCTCCTTTACTTGCCCTATTGAATACACCCTAACCCTCCATCCGATTCTTCGGAAGTAGTCGGCGATGCCAATCAGGATCCAGTCGGCATAATTGTCCTCCGTGGGAATCATATCCGAATGCCTCCTTGGAAATCACTTCGGATTTCCTGCAATAGTTTGGATCACGCCATCTGCTGCCACCCGTTTCTCCTAGAAGCTACTTCATTAGATCCGGGTCTCACTTTTTCACTAGTCTGATCAGTTCCTCCTTCGTCAAGATCTTGTCATACCTTTCCTTGACTCTGTCCCTGCTCATTATTCCAAATCTGACTTGGTTCAGGAAGTCTTGGAAGTCAGGGTTCATCGTCGCAAGCTTATTGATCATGTCCCAGTCCAGGTACTCCTTATGCTTTGCAGGGTACACGATTTCAGAGGAGTCTGGGTCTTCTACATCCAATTTTATGACTCCAATCCCAAATGACGTCGACAGTCTTTTGAGGTTGCTTTGAAAGTCTTCATCAGTGGAGATCTCGGAAGCCACAAGATAACCTTCATTTGCCCAAGATGAGTTTGACACTGTCTGGAAGAAGTATTCCCTCAGATTAGAGAAGTCTAGCTCGCGCTTTATCTCGAATGAATATAGCTTCACCGGAATGTTTCCTGTTTCTTTGCTGAACTCGAGTACCTCCCTTTTCCACTCCTCAAGCGGGAACCAGCAGCCAACCATGTCAGGATGAACCCATTCTCCAAACTCCTTCTTGTCTGACTTGGTGTGTTCGATTGTTTTTGTGTAAGCTCTAAGATAGTAGAACGCGAAGTATGCCAGTAAAGGATGTAGGTCCTTTTCTAGGTAGGTGAGCCTTTTTGGCGGCAGGGCTGATCTCATAGTATGCTCTTCGATGAGCTTCTCCAACTCGTCAGCGTCCTTCACAAGGGATCTGAGGTAGAACCTTGTTGGCCCTGAGCCCACTTTGACGAACGGACTATCCTCCCTGTCTCTGATACTGACATAGATCTTGGCTTCAATTGTCCTCCAAGGAGTCTTCCCCTGGGAACCTACGTTCTTGTCGTATCCTTTGCTTTTCGCCAGCTCCCAGATTTCTTCTGGGGATAAGGGTTTCTTCTCCTCTTCTACAACCTTCTTTGCTAACTCAGTGAAAGTCCACTTATCCAAGGCTTCCCTCCTCCAGGCAGTCATAGGTCTTCAAGGTAGCTTGTATGCATGACTCACTATAAGAATCTTGAGAGCCTACCGCCTCCGCCTCTGATAAAGTATCGATTTCTCCCAGTCATTTCCGTACATCATTCTCAACTCTTCCTGATTTTTCGTCCACAAGCTCTCAAAGTGAGATATTGACTCTTTGAATGCCTCAGGAGAGAACTTTCTAATTGTGTGCGTGGAATTCCCAAGCGCGTCACGCTTCAAGTCGGCTCCTATATCGATGAAGAATGATTCTTTGGAACCTATCCATCGCTCATGGACCTTATTTATCTTTGAGATTTCGAAGTGTGGTCTGTCCCTAGCACATGTTTCCGCGTTTCTGAGGCATTTGTTGAGGTCCTTTATGGCAGAAGTAATAATACGTATTCCAGAGGATTTCGGTATTGAGTCTAAATAGCCAAAAGTTGTCTTGTCGATAAAGTCCAGCTCGGCAATCACGTCCCCAGAAAGCTGTTCAAACCACTTTTCGATGCTGTTCTCTGCCTTGTTTTTCTGACCTTTGTTGATTATGGATTCATCCCCCAAGGTTACATTCGGGTTTGCCGTGGGCTGCTTTAGCTCTTGAATTCTTTGCATTATCCTGCCTTCCATTTCCCGCAGGTATGCCAGAACAGAATCTCTGCCAAGTGCCTTTGACGGCAGCTCCGCTTCGCTCAACGTGAATTGCCCCTCCCGCTTGAATAGTGAACGAGAGCATCGCGCAACCGCCTGATCTCGTCCACAGTTTTCTTTAGTGCTTCTGCATCGCTCTGTTCACCTATGGGAATTTTGTAGTCAGTCGCATCCTCGATCGGAAACAGAATTGGAACAGGCATCTCTCGTACAGCAAAGAGATTGACATGCATGATCGTTGCTCCATGTGCCAGTTCTCCAAGTTGTCTTCGAAACACCTTATTCAGCGTGTCACTCCGCAGATAGTCGAAAAGGAACCCTGAACCAACCTCCTTTGATTTTATTACAAAGAAGTTATTTGAGGCAACTGCTGGAACATCCTCTTTTTTCACGGCCACCATTTTCTCAAAATCAAAAATGTTTTGTAGCAGTATATCTCCTGGAGCCAAGATACTCTTTGGATTCTTTTCTGCCAGTGCTCGAGATACGAATACCGGCGCCTTCTGAATTCTCCCGTCTTTGATGTCGCGGGGTCTTATGAACCTGTACTCGCCTTTATCTGACAGATCGGTTGACGAGTAGTGGGCACCCGTGAAAACGTCGGCAAGATCCTTCAGTTTCATTGACCAAGCTCCGTAGGAATACGTTGGCTTCTGCAGGCCAAGGTGTCTGAGAACACTCGGACTCGTGAGGAAGGGGTTAGTGGCGCTCAGACCTATGATCGCTGATCGCAGACCATCAATCATCTTCCAGTCTTTCTCGGTCAGCATGTGACATTCATCAAGGAAGACCACGTCAAAGAAATCAGGTGGCAGAGATGATGCCAATTTATGAAGATCACTGGGCAACGCCAAAAGGATTTGCATGCCAACGTGGCTCTCTTGCAGAGTGCTTCTTGCAGATCTTGCCAGGACAGTCACTCTGACACTCTGAAGCGAGCGTTTCGAGAACAACATGGAGAACTGGTCCAAGATCTCGTTTCTTGGCGCAACTAACAGGGCATGCTTGATCTTCTGTTCCCCGAACAATCCCTCTAGTGCCTCAACAACGATTACCGAACGTCCTAACCCTGCGGCAATTGACAGGAGAATCTTTTCCTTCGAGATTGATGCCTTCCTAACAACGTCTATGCAGAATTTCTGAAACCAAAAGAGCGTGATGCTTGCCAAGGTGTGCCGCCCCCTCACATGCGCAATCAACAATGAGTCTTCAGTCATGGAAATATAAAGGTTTGTTCCCTTTGGTTCGCAGATCGCGGCTGAACAACATCCTCGGCAGCCTAATGTCTTGCGTCAAGGAACCGCAGAATTTCTCCCACAATCGCGTCGAGATGGTCTGGATCTCTTATCTCGGTAATCACAGCCTTACCAGATGCAAAAAGCAGAACGGTAATCTCTGGTAGTTCAGCCAACTTGCAGATCGCCCCGGGGAACTGCTCAGGCTCATAGACAACCTCACCAGACTTCTTGGCGAGCTCATTCAGATCCAGAGTCCTCCCGAAATCCACGGTCGCGACAGCATTCCTAACCCTCATACTAATAGGAACGAACTTGGCTAGGCCTGCTTCAGCGAGGATATGTATTGCTGACTCCAGATCGCTAGTCGCTTCCCTACTGCTTCTGGTTCCAACGCTGATCATCTTGCCGCTGGAAAAGATTGTTACTCTACCCTTCATGGCTGGAGCCTTCAGATACGCTACGCGCCCTCCATAGTACATGTCATCGTGTAGGCCGTACTTCAGATCGCCAATCTTATCCAGATCCACATTCTGCTTCAATTCGGCTGTAGCAACTACATTGACAAGATTCGCTTCGACCATACGGCTTAGATCTCCTGAGTTTGAACGTGCGTAATGGTACTGTTAAGGGTTCAGAAGGGGTACTGAGAGGGCATCTTCGTGTTCGGCCAAGAGTCTCTTTCCGTCGTCGAACCTTGGGTAGATTGTCTCCACGATCTTCCAGTAGCTTTTCCCGTGCTTCTTGCTGATGGTGTGCGCTACTTCATGGGCAATTACGTACTTGAGGGCGTTCTTCGGCAAGACGATTGCGTTGAGCTTCACTGGAACGCTTCTCCCGACAAGCTTGGCTATCCGCCCTTTCTTGCCGTCTATTCTCTCAACAATATTGAGGCCCAAGGTTCCGCAGGCCTCAACTTTACTATGTTGGGTTAGATACATCTGATTATGGGCGCCCAAGGCTCCCCAAAGAAGGTACTCATACCTATGAAACCCCAGCCTTGGTCACAGACATCCTCTATTCGAAAGTTCTATAGCTACCACCTTGGGCGCCTAATAACTTCGCAACTATTTGGCGCAAGACCCTGATTTTGGAGGCTGGACGACACTAGGGATAAATCCTGTTTCTGAACATGTATCTAGACGGAAAGCCGCAGCGGCGAAAATGTTGGCAGAGCGGTCTGCTGGTGAAAGGATATGGTTGAGCCGATTGCATATGATCATGTTTGGCAGAAGTTCGAGATAGAAATCTACAGGCTGGTCAAACAGAGTTTGACAGGTAAATTCAAGGTAGACTGGCATTATGAGCTGGAAATGCCTACGCCAAACGGAATTGAGAAGTCGACACCAGATGTTCTTGCTTTAATACAGTGTCTAGGATGCGAGGACACAAAAGATTATTACCCGTGCCTGATTCCAGCCATCATTTTCGATGCTCACTGCGCTTTCAGAACTGAGGGAAAGTTCTTTGAGGAGAAGAATAAGCAGATGAAGAAGTACTCGCGGATATGTGACTCGATTCTCATAATGCCACAGGGATATGAACAAATGCCGTACTGCAAAAGCAAAGGTGGTGAGTACCACATAATCAGCAAACATTACTTATCTTTGCTCTTAGAATCTATCATGAGTGAGGCAAAGATAGGAAGGGAGGAAGATGTCTGTGGTGAGAGACCGACGTTTGACTCCACGAACGTTTATAGGCACTTCGAGCTCTCCATTCGCAAAAGAATCGACAGATGCCCAGCATGCAATTCGGAAGTCTTCCCGATCTCCTTGATATACTGCTCGAACAATAATGAATTCCTTCACCCAGACTTCCTAGACTATGAAGAAGTGAGGAATGGTGTGGTGATGCCCACGCACTGTGAATGCAAAGGCTGTGATGCTCATGAAATGCTTGATCAAAACTACGAAAACTGCGACTACTCAACCGTAGAGAGCAAGTACCAATGTAGAGAATGTGGCGCAGTTATTGACTCTGACGTTCAAAGCATCATACAGAATTTCAGTCCGAGCCAAATTGATGAGATAGAGGATTTCCCTTATTATGAGGAACTGCACAAGAAGCACCATTGAAGGACCTCTTCGTGGTCGCGCATCCTAGGTTTTCGCATTTTCGTTCTTCATCAGACCCTTTCATGATTCGATAGGAAGATCGAGCACCAAGCTTCCAGTGATGGGCATATTCCCAGAGCGAACCTTCACGGATGACTTGAGGGTGAGGGGATCAGCCATGATGCAATTCAAGATTAGACCGGATTCGTTCTGTGCGGATAGAGTGGGTGCCCAGCGTCTCTGTCAGAGGCAGACGCTATTCTCCTGTGTATCGCTGTGAGATCCTCTGGAGGGCAGCTTCTTCTGAAAATCGTATACCGTAACTAGGTAGTTTGGAGAAACCATCTTAGCAAGTCTCTCGCTTGTTCTCGGTTCAGTGTATCTGTCTAGAGCTTGGAAACCGAGTGCTGCAAGGATTCCTACGCCCGGCAGCGCAGATGCAAGCCCACCAATGAGTCCTATGAGCGCAGATACTCCATACGATATGAAGCCTCTCTTGTGGCTGATATTCCTCGCATCTCTCCAGATGCTATCAAGGATAGTCGATAACTCATGGCTGTTCTTCTCGACTACGTCAATTCTCCTTCCTTTTACCCCGCTAGGGAGTGCTTCTGTAACTCTAAGCAACTGGTGGTCTTCATAGTCTTGTATCATTCTGCAGCAACTCTCGAAGGTCGTTGGATAGTGAATCACTTTGTTTAACACGAATCTGCCTATCTCATACACACTATCATCCGGTGTCCTCAAGTGATGTCTACCCAGGGTCCTTCGCATACCAGCCAGGAATTCTAGCCTGTAGTTGACGGTCAGTTTAAGTGGATCGACCGCTGGATAGTACAGACACCCAACAGCGACAAGCAAATCTAGCGCGTGGGTCGGATCATCAACGATCGCTTCTGTTACTTCTTCGATCAGTTTCTTGCTTCCGAACGACTTGGCTAGACTGTAGTATACGCGGTAATTGTGGATGATTCTGTCGGGTGGATACCATTTGGCTTGCTCCGAGCGCTCTATTTCCTGCTGAAATCCCAGGCCTGCCAATGTGTCGAATTCAGCCTGCCAATGTGTCGAATTCAGTGAAGTATTGCTTGACTCGCTTGGGTTTGAGGAGTACAGCGAATGAAGTAGGGGCGATTGGAGGCTTCAGCTCTTCAAAAAGGGGTCTGAGAAATTCAAGACTCTGATATCTTGTTGGCCGTTGAGTAAGAACAAACTGCAGTCTACCCGTTTGTTTGACGAAATCAATCAGTCTGTCAAGATCCTTGGATGTAAAGCCCGTTTCGCGATAAAGGTTGTCAAAACTCCTCCTGTCATTAGTTGGCTCTAATTGAATGACTGTTGAACCGTAGAAGGGGATGACACCCCACATTGAGAGACCGATGTTAATCCCTGCCAAGTGCTCCCTTGCATTTATGAATCTCGCTAAGGGCGGGTATCTCTCAATCATACCTTTCTTGGCTTTTACCAAGAATCTGTCTAACTCTTCCTTCTCTCTATTGTCATAATCCAGGAGGAAATCGTTGAATTCATTCATTTCATTCACCAAATGCTCTCGTTGATTTGTCCTTGCTATCGGTAACTGCCTCAACTATGATTCAAAGCAGACTGATATCTTTGCATCATCTGCGACTTGGACGGGCATTATTCAAGCCCTTCCAGCCTCCTCTCCGATCTGGTGTTGCGACTTGCGTTCCATTTGCACGTCACAGATTGAGAACCGCGTTAATCTTAATAAAGTGTTTCAAGATATGTCACTCCAGACTGCATAAAGGGAGGGTCTAAGCGCGTCAAGATAAGAGACGGCTAAAGGATCAGTTATGGCCAGCATTTGAGCGAATAAAGCGACTATGTTTTGTTCAGTAAGAACTTGCCTGAGGTAGATCAAAGTGGCAGGGATTGATGAGGACACGACTCGAAGAGAACTGGTCGAAAGAGCGCTACGAGATGCAAGATGGCCAGTCCTGGACTACTCTGGGAGCAAGAGTTACCGTACCGCCGCCGTGAGAGAGTATGAGACCGCACACGGACCAGCCGATTATATCCTGTTCTATGAGAGCGAAGCTCTTGCAGCGGTAGAGGCGAAGCGACTTGGTCTGGGCCCTCAAAATGTACTATCTCAGGCTAAGAGGTACGCAAAAGGCTATCAAGGAGGAAGTTTCGTTTTTGGTGAATTCCATCTCCCATTCATCTATTCCACCAACGGAATAAAGTTCTGGTTCCAAGATCTGAGACAAGAGACATCACGGTCACGTGAGATCTCAAAGTTCCACACCCCACTTGCGCTCAAAGAAATGCTCAATAATGACAGCACAGCTGCAGCCGAGTGGCTTCAACAGAACCCCAACGACAATCCGTTCCTGAGACCCTACCAGCGAGAATCAATAGCGGCAATCGAGTACGCCGTCCGAATGGGAAAACGGAAGATGCTACTTGCGATGGCCACAGGAACAGGGAAGACCTTCGTGGCAGTGTCACTGATCTATAGGCTACTCAAGTCGGGCTTCGCCAAGAGAATCCTGTTCCTTGTTGACAGGCGTGCACTTGCCGCACAGGCTGTCGGTGCGTTTGCAGCCTTTGAGCCTGAGCCGGGTCTGAAGTTCGACCGTATCTACGAAGTCTACAGCCAGAGATTCAGAAGAGAAGATCTGCTCGAAGAGTCAAGTAAGTTCGATATTAATGTCATCCCTAATGAGTACCTGACTGATCCAAAGCCACATCACTCTTTTGTCTACATCTGCACAATACAGAGGATGATGATTAACCTGTTTGGGAAAGCTTCAGTCTTCGAGCAGACCTCAGGTGAGCTCGAGGACGAGAGCGACGCGGACATCCTCCCCGTACCCATTCACGCGTTTGACTTCATAGTCGCCGATGAATGCCACAGAGGCTACACCTCAACCGAGGAAGGCAAGTGGCGAGAGGTTCTCGAGCACTTTGATGCCATCAAAATCGGTCTAACAGCTACGCCAGCTGCGCACACGACGGCCTACTTCGAAGACATAGTCTACAGGTACGACTACGAGAGAGCCGTCCGCGAAGGCTATCTCGTCGACTACGACGCTATAGATATCAAGTCAGACATCACGATGAAGGGTCTCTTCCTGAAAGAAGGCGAAGAAATAACTTACATAGACAGAACGTCGGGTGTATCATCGTATGATGTGTTGGAGGACGAGCGCACGTTCGAGACGAACGAATTAGAGCAAAAAGCAGCAGCACCCGACAGAAACCGGAGAATAGTAAAAGAGGTCGCCACGTACATAAGAAAGCAGGAGGAGGAACTGGGGCGCTTCCCAAAGACCCTGGTTTTTGCAGTCAACGACCTGCCACACGTTTCCCATGCTGACCAACTGGTCAATATACTCAGAGACGAATTCGGCAGGGGAGATGCATTCGTCGAGAAGATCACCGGGAGCCCAACCGTCGACAGACCATTACAGAGAATACGAGAATTCAGAAATAGACCGCTCCCCGCGGTAGCAGTAACCGTCGACATGCTGACGACGGGAGTCGACATACCCAAACTCGAAAACCTGGTATTCCTTCGACCAGTCAAATCGCGTATCCTGTTCACGCAGATGCTTGGACGGGGCACAAGGAAGTGCCAAGACATCAATAAGACCCACTTCACCGTATATGACTGCTTCGATGGGACGCTGCTCGAATACTTCAGAAGAGCAACCGAGTTCACGGCAGACCCCCCAACCAAACCCACACGGGCCTGGCGTGAAATCATCGACAGCATATATGGAAACAAGGACCGACAATACAATGCCAAGGTCCTCATTAGGAGGCTCAGGAGGATTGAAAAAGACGTCTCGGCGGAAGGCAGGGAGATGTTCGCAAAGTTTATTCCGGATGGCGATGTCGGAAGCTTCGCGCAATCGCTTCCCGAACGACTCCAGACTGATTGGACTAATACAATGCTGATGCTAAGAAACCCCGAATTTCAGAACCTGCTGGAGGACTATCCGCGGGCCGACAAAACATTCGTTGTCGCTCAAATGGCTCAAGACACGGTGACTTCGGAATACATGTTCAGAACCAACGATGGAAAAGCACTGAAACCAGAGGACTACCTCATAGCATTCGAGAGATTTGTCAAAGAGAATCCCGACCACATCGAAGCTCTAAGGCTTTTGCTCAACAAACCAAAGGATTTCGGGACTCGCGAGCTGAGCGACCTCAGAAAGAAGCTTGAGGCTCGACCCGAGCACTTCACAGAGGAAAACTTACGCAAAGCATATCATAACGAACTTGCAGACGTAATATCAATCATCCGACACGCGGCAGCGGGCGAGCCACTCCTAACAGCAGAGGAACGAGTGGATCGAGCAATCGCAAAGATCAAGGGCAACAAGAAATTCAACCCAGAACAAGAGAAGTGGCTTGAATTAGTTCGAAACCACTCAATCAGAGAACTACTCTTGGAGGAGCGAGACTTCAATCTGCTACCGTTCTCCAGACATGGAGGGTGGTACAAGGCAAACGCTGTATTTCAGGGTGAACTGATTGCGCTTATCCATGAGATCAATGCACAGGTGATAACTGCATGAGCGAAGTCGTGACGAAACTATGGGGATTCTGCAACACCCTAAGGCACGACGGCATAGGATACGGCGACTACATCGAACAGCTAACATACCTGCTCTTCCTGAAACTCGCCGGAGAGAAAGGAGTAAAACTCCCAGGAGGCTGCACATGGAAAGACCTCAGAGCAAAATCAGGATCAGAACTACTCGACGCCTATATCGAAATTCTGCGCACCCTCTCAAGACAGAAGGGGATGCTCAAAGACATTTTTTCCGGCTCATTGTCAAAATTCCGAGAACCAGTGAACCTCAAACGCTTAATCGGACTCATAGATGAAACACAATGGACCGCGCTAGATGTCGATATCAAGGCACAGGCGTACGAAGGGCTCCTCCAGAAATATGCCTCTGAAGAAAAGGGAGCTGGACAGTATTTCACCCCTCGAGAAGCTATAAGGTGTGTGATTCGTTGCATAAGGCCAGATATCATGGAAAAACCAGACTTCTCAATACATGATCCCGCCTTGGGCACTGCGGGTTTCCTGATCGGCGCGTATGAATGGATGATGGCTGAGACAAAGGAGGGAGCCCAACTTAGCAGGGAGGAACGGGAGCGTCTGCAGAAACATACATTCTCTGGATGCGAAATAGTCCAAGATACTCGTAGACTGGGACTCATGAACCTTTATCTGCATGAAATCGAAGCAGACATCTACTATGGAGACGCTCTAGCTGAAGGCCCCCACCTGTCAAAACGACACGATTGCATAATGACGAACCCACCATTCGGGACAAAGGGTGCAGGAGAAATCCCCGTCCGTGAAGATTTCACGGTCAAGACGTCGAACAAGCAAATTAACTTTCTTCAGCATGTCATCATATCTCTGAAGCCTGGCGGGAGGGCGGCGATTGTGCTGCCAGATAACGTCCTTTTTGAGGAACATGCCGGTAGGCAAGTGAGAAAGCTTCTTCTGGCTGATTGTGAACTCCACACAATTCTTAGACTGCCGATAGGCACGTTCACACCCTATTCATCGGGCGTCAAAGCTAACATCTTGTTCTTCCGCAAAGGCTCACCTACAAAAGAGATCTGGATCTACGACCTTCGAACCAATACTGAAAAGGTAACGATACGACATTCGCTGACCGCGAACTACTTCATGGATTTTGAAGCATGCTACAGCATGAATCCGCGTAAGGAAACTGAAAGGTTCAAGCGATTCAGAGTCGAAGACATAATCAATCGGAACTATAGTCTTGACATTTCATGGCTGAGAGATGCGACTTCTGAGGATCCAACGAATCTTCCTGATCCTGAAGACTTGATTGGCGAAGCTTTAACGACTCTTCAAGTAGCTGTGGACGCTCTGACAGAACTGACCGCTAATCTTGGTAGGAATAGTGCTAAGAACAAGGTCGAAAGAAATGGATGAGATATCGGAGAGATTAACGGACGAGAAAAGCGGCTCAGTTGACTTGCCCAAAGGCTGGATTAGAGTTTCTTTGGGAGACTATGTTTTCATTGCAGCCAGAATCGGATGGAGAGGTTTGAAGAAGAGTGAATACCTAAAAGAAGGACCACTATTCCTGGCGGTCAAGGACATTCGAGAGGACGGAACAATAGACTGGGATGGTATCACAGACCATCTAAATGATTTCAGATATTCTGAGTCCCCGGAAATACAGTTGAAAGATCATGATGTACTTGTCACAAAGGATGGAACGATCGGGAAAATAGGTTTCCTAGAAAGCGTTCCCTCCAAGGCAACAGTGAATTCCTCCATTCTGGTTGTGCGACCTTGTCTAGGGATTTTGCCAAAATTCCTGTTCTACTATTTTAGGGGTCCAGAATTTCAGGATATAGTTGAAGAAAAGGTTACCGGCACTGCAGTGCCACACTTGTTCCAACACGACATTAAGAGATTTCAGCTAAATGTACCTCCCTTCGTTGAGCAAAAACGAATAGTCGCCAAAATCGAAGAACTCTTCCAAGAACTCCGTTCATCGGAACAGGGAGTCTGCAAAGCTATGCTTCTGGTGAAGCGATTCCACCAGTGGGTTTTCGAAGCGGCAGTTGTTGGAGAACTTACGGCGGAGTGGAGGGAAGCTCATAAGAGTGACTCTGAATCAGCATCAGTTCTTCTCGAGAAGATAAGGGAGAATCTGAAAAGTGGTCTCGGCTCAAGGCGCGCGGAAAAGCCTCTAAGAGAAATAGAGTTACCTCGGCTCCCGGAATGTTGGGCATGGACGACAGTAGGTGACATTTCAGAGATGGCTCAGTATGGATATACCTCAAGTTCCAGCTCAGACCCCATTGGACCGAAGATGCTCAGAATAACGGATATCCAACACGATACTGTAGACTGGAGAGCTGTGCCATACTGCAGGATAGCAGATCAAGAGAAGCGGAAATTCCTGCTAGGCGAGGGGGATCTTGTTTTTGCGAGAACTGGGGCAACGGTCGGAAAGAGTTATCTCATTAAAGGCGAAATACCCGAGGCCATCTTCGCTTCGTACCTTATCAGAGTCGTAATTTCCCGTCTCATTAACAAGGAATTTGTCTACTATTTCTTCCATTCCGATATGTACTGGTCGCAGATACGAGCGAGGCAAGTAGGGACCGGTCAACCCAATGTGAATTCCCGGATGTTATCAGAAATAAACCTGCCCTTGCCGCCGCTTCCCGAGCAGCAGGAGGTGGTGCAGATGGTCAAAAGCTACCTGTCAATGGTCCAAGAAATTGAGAGGAACATTGGTCTCGCCCTTCAACACATAGAGAAAGCACGGAAAAGCATCCTGAAGAGTGCGTTTGAAGGCGGACTGGTTCCCCGTGACCCAAGTGATGAACCGGCTTCGATTCTATTGGAACGAATGAAGGCTAAACGTGCAGCCAGCAAAAAGAGGGATATTTCCTCGAAATGAGGGCGGCAGCCTTATGAAGAGACTAAGAGGAAAGACAGGCAGAACGCACAAGCCTATGAGGCAAGCGGTATTGTTTGAAATGAGGCACACTCTCGACAAGTCGATTTGCCCCAGACAAACTTGGTGGTTGGAGTGCTGTCGAACAGAGGCTACGCAAGATTGCTAGAATGCCTTACTGGGATTAGGATGTCTTCGCCAGCGTCGGTATTTTATCGGTTGCACCTTTTCTGTCTCGGATCTTAGGGGCAATGGAGCTCTCTCGAATAACTACTTCTGATTAACGAAGGCTACCGTCTTTAGGACTAGGGGAAAACTGGAATCTCAGCGCAGATGTTCCAAGCTATCCTCAGTACATGATTTGCTTGGAACAGATAATCGCTGGGTGTGTATGCGCTTTCCAAAGGCGGGTGAACTGCAATTCGGATCATTATCAAATCGTCAATGGAGCGAATTCACTCGAGGACCATGCCTAATTATTGTGGTGATGATAGGGGTCTTTTTAATCCTTGAGGGTTACTCCCTGATGGTAGCTGGGATCTAGATGGTTGAAAGGAAAGGTGGATGTAGCCTTGCTCACAGAAGAAGAGAACGAGTGGCAAGTAGCCGACGATTTGAAGGAAGCCCGAATGAAGCGGTGGCAGGAGTGGTCTCGAGCCCACAAGAAGGAACGAAGCGAGTACAGCAAAGTCCAGAATATGAGGCAGCGTGATGAGGTTCATGAATGGCTTGGTGGCAGTTGTTTTGTCTGTGGCTCCAGAAATGCATTGGAGATTCATCATCTGCGCGACAGACATGGAACGGCTAGCCGGGTCTTCTCAATCTCGGAGGCGAGAAGGAATCCTAGAGGGCTTGTGTTGCTGTGTTTCAAACACCACAAGGTTATCCACGCAGGCAATCTCAAGTCCTACAGACTGCTCAAATGGCTCTTCGAAGTGGCCAGAGCATCTTCATACCGCATGAACCTGCGCGAGCTGCTACCAAAGCAAATCGGAAAGCGAAGTCGCACACAGGTCTTCAGTACTTGAAATCCACCAAGGAAGCCAGCTCTTTCCCCGAATGCTTCCGCGCCTGGAGTGTCCCACCCTCGAAGACGTCTACCCAGCGATCGCCTATTTAAATAGCCTAACAGCTATTCAACCCTGCCCGACCGAAGCTTCCAGAAATCGCAACGCATTTGTCTTCTTCATGATGCGTGGAATGCCCCCAAGTGCATATCGTATAATGCCTCCAATACCGTCTACGTCTCATGTTCTGATCAGGCCTAGGCGTGCCAGTTCTTCTTCGGTGTCTCGCATGTCTATTGCCTCGTATATTGCAGTTGTGTCTCGGTTCTTGTGGTGTAGTAAGTTCTGCAGGTATTCCGTTCTGACGTTTCTGCGTCTCATGGCGACAGCGAATGTGTGTCTCAACATGTGTGGTGAGATCCTCTTGGTTATCCCGCCTTTTCTGGCAACCCTTTCTACGGTGTATTGAAGCCCTCTCCTTGAGAGGTGGATAAGGAGATCGTCGCTTTCGAGTCGTTGCTCTTGGACATGGCGTCTGATGAGTTTCGCCGCGTCTTCGTCAATAAGGGCGGGGACAATGATGTAGGGGCGTACGGCACCTCGCTTCAGCCTAACATTAAGATGACTGGTTTCGAGGTCGATATCTTTCACCTTCAGACTGAGAAGTTCTCCCATTCGCATTCCTGTGCTTACGAGCAGGTTGACAATGAGCTTTTCTCTGGGACTTGAAGCTGCGCTTAGGAACCTTTCTTTCTCTTCCTCGGTCAGGTAGATTGGGTTTCGGGGCGGCCTTGCCATCCTGGCGGTTCTGGGCATGGGGCTCCCGGTGATTCTGCCGCTGTCAACCATGTACTGAAAGAAGGATGAGAGGCATGCTCTCGTGGCGATTATTGATGATCTCCTGTACGCGTGCTTGTGGACTCTGTCGCCGCTCGGCTTGCTGAGGTATTCTATGAAGGCTGCCAGGTCCTGCCTTGTGATCTTCTTGATGTTCCTGTCGTCTGCGAGGAAACGCCGGAACATTCCCAGGGTGTATCCGTATTGTTTGGGTGTTAGGTCGGAGGTGTCTCTGAGCTTGAGCTGACCTAGGAAGGCTTCAATTTCCTGGTTCATGGGTCTGCAACCCCGTTATTTTTGCTTCGCAAAAACTGTATTATGTGCAGTACCTGTGCCCGAGCCCCTATTTAAGGGCTTTTCCCCCCACCCTCCACAGCCAAAAACCCCTACCTTCGGCGCCCACCCGGCGGCCGGAGGCGCGCCTCCCCAAGCTGCTTCGCCAGGTCACCCTCCTCGAGCCTATGGCCACATGACGGGCACTTCTCGTTGACGTGCAGGAACTCGAGCAGGTGCACCCTGTGCGCAGCAGCCCCACAGAAGGGGCACCAGGCAAGCAGATCACCCTCCCCAAACCCAAGGTGGCAGACCATGCAGATCCGCAGCCCATCACCCTGCGCCACGGGGGGCGCCGCCTCGGCCGCTTTGCCGGGCGAAGGCGGGGCTCCGACGCCCGCCGCAAGGTTTTCCCCGCAGCTCCAGCAGTAGCCGGCATCCTCGTTGGCTGCGCCGGCGCCGCAGCGCGGGCAGGCGCGCCCCTGGACGGCAGCCTCATCCGCCTTGGAGGGCGCTCCCCAGCGCTCAAGCTCAAAGAGCTCCGCGCTGCCCTTATCCGCGAAGAACATCCTCATCTGCTCGTACTGGTTTTTCAAACTCTTCTTGGTGTCCCCCACGACCAGGAACCTGGCGGCGCATCTGTTTCCGCCGGAACCTGCAATGACCACGAAGACCGTGTCAAGCGTATCCCCGCCGCTCTCCGTGTATACCACACCTAACCTGCCAGACTCGTAGAGGCGGGTTCCCGCCCGATACCCTGCGAGGTTGTTAAGCTTCCCATAGAATTGGGTGAAGGCGTCAATGACCCTGCTCACATCGACACCGGGCCTAAGCCTTAGGCTGACCTCCTCCCACAGGGGCGGCTCCCTCGGAAATCGACCAATAGACAACTCTCACAACCCCTCTGTCAGAGAGTTAGAACAATGCAGAGATAAGGTTTGCCGTCTCCGCCCTGCCGCCTGAACTCACCCTGCGCAGGCGACAAGCGCTTCGCGATTGCGGGCAATAAGCGGCGGACTCTGTATTACATTACCCCCATTGAGTGGCATTTCCATAAATGAAAGTATAGGGCTATTTGTAGAAGTTCATGGGAGAAGTCGGCGGATCACCCGAAACCTAATTAAATAGCCTGCTAATTATACAAACCGCGGTCTGCACTTATTGGCGCAGCCTAGGGAAGGGAAGCCTACCTGCGGTGGAAGCGCCAGGCCCACCCACAGGGAGACCTCAGTCCAAGTTGCAGCCTCTTCGAGGCAGCCGCAAACCATTATATGCACCCTCCAACGTACCTTCGAAGTAGCCAGCAGGTGAGAGGAAAGGGGGCTATCCAAGACGGCGAATAGGAAGGGGAAGGCCATCCCAGCGCTTGCCCTGCTTGCCCTAGTCTTTCTATCCTCCTCCGCGGTAACCACGTCGCGGGCTGCCGACTACACTAAGGTCGGCGTGAAGGTGGGGGACAGAGCAGACTATGCAACAGACTACTGGCAGGCTGACCGCCTGGCAATTGAGATCACAAGTGTAGTGGGGGCCGTGGTGTACGCAACGATGACAGACTACTGGGCCAACGGCACAGTGGTGAACGTCAACACCTACCATGGCAACATCTCAGCCGGCGGCCTGGAGTTCCTCTACTGCGCAAACCTGCAGAAAGGCGACAAACTCTACGAAGGATCCACCGGCAAGTGGTTCAACGACACCTTCTCAATGGAGCTCGCCGGCGAGACGAGAACCGTGAACCTGCTGCTCCAATTTGGCGATCACGCCTACTTTGATCAGGCAACTGGGATCTTAGCCAAGCTCGTCTCCCTGCCAGGCGAGTGGAACTACACCATGATCTCAACGAACATGTGGGGGCCTGGCATGGTGGATCCGGTGGCGCTAGCGATCGTTGGTGGAATCGCAGCGATAGCGACAGTGGTAATTGTAGCGGCGGTCAAACTCAAGAAGGCAGGGAAGTTCGGCGTAGCCGAGCCGACGTTCGGACCCAGGCGCCGCTGACCTGCTTTTTTGTGGGTTGGATCTGCCATCCATCACCACCTATTTTCCTTTCATGAAGAGTAAAGGTCGGGGCTGACTCCTTGCAAGGAGCCCTCTTTCGTCTTTCAAAGACGCTCCAGTGGGCGCGATGAGAAAAAGCGGAAACCAAGCGGGGGCTAACGGCCCAACTGCGGAACCAAATCGTTTTATATAGGTGCTTCTAGACAATCTAGACAATCCTCATCATAAGATAACACAACTAAGGGGGATGCGTCGACTATCATGTCTCGGATAAGTAATAAGGTCACTTTCAGTTTTGCATTAATCGCGCTCGTATTGTTCTCTTCGTCAATCATAGCCACGTCGCAGGCTGCTGACTACGCCAAGATCGGCGTCAGAGTAGGAGACAGAGCAGACTATTCCATCGCGAACCCTAACCACGACCGGCTACGGCTAGAAGTGACAGAGGTTACAGGAGTCTTCGTTAATATCACCATCACAGACTACTGGTCCAACGGCACGGTGGTAGATTTTACCACTGCACGCGGCAACGTTTCAAACGGCGGATTGGCGGAGGTTCTGCTGTGCGGGGGTCTGCAGGCAGGTGACCTACTTTACCCAGGAGCAGGCATGTACTTCAATTACACCGTAAGCATGGAGATCGCTGGAGCAATGAGAACCGTGAATGAGATCATTATCTCAGGCGACCAACACGTATACTACGATCAGGAGACCGGAATATTCGCCAAAATGGCTCACCCGGGTCACTCGAACGTTACCATGATCTCGACAAACATGTGGAGACCCGTTGATCCAGTGGTGCTGATTCTCATTGGCGGCGGAGGCGCAGCGGTGGCGGCCATCGTGGTGGCGGCTATCATCCTTCAAAGGCGCAGGAAGTAGTAGATGAGTGGCGGCAAGCTGTGGAGCGAGCAGCCCCGCAAACTCCTCCCCTAGCCTCTTTTTTTCTGCCAATTCCTTCGCCGACAAAGGGGAGGAGCAACAGGCCAGCCTCGATTTCTACTCTATCTCCCCGTGGTCCTCTTGCAGACGTCGATCAGCTGTCCGCTATTCAAGGTGCACATTCGCGCTAGACATATGCGATGCGATGGTCTCCCATATAATTAGGCAGTGGGTCGAGGTACGGACACCTGCCGCCATTGATTCAGTTTATTCGTCCCTTGCCGCCCGTTCTGAGGGCGAAGAGGTACATGTGGTGAGCCTCGTTGGCAAGAATATGGATCGAGCTGCAACCAGCATCCCCTGCCAGATAGGCGCCCCCCCGAAGGAGGAGGGGGAGGAGAAGGCCGCTAAGCCAGCGAGCTGCAGCCTGAAGAGTATAAATACAGCCTACAACAAACATCGTAGGCAGCGCGAGCTGGAACACCAGCAGGAGGATGATGCGAGAGCGTGAACAGGAAAACAGCTTCAATCTTGGCTCTTCTGGCGACGCTACTTGTCTGTTCCACAATCGTGGCGCCCTCAACGGCCGCCGACTACTCGAAGATCGGAGTCAAAGTGGGTGATAGGGCAGACTACTCCATCCAATACGCCGAATGTGACCGGCTGCGGGTAGAGGTCACAGAGGTAACAGGGACCTTCGTAAACCTGACCTTGACCTATCACTGGTCGAATGGCACAGTGGTAGACCTTATCCATTATGCAGGAAACGTATCAAGTGGTGACTTGGCAGACGCCGTGGTATGCGGGGGCCTGCAGGCTGGCGACCCACTCTGGCAGGGTGGCTACCTGTTCTTCAGTAGTACAGTCAACTTGGAGATCGCGGGAGAAATGAGAACAGTTAATGACCACACCGATGGTGGCAGCCACTATTACTTCGATCAGGAGACTGGAATCCTGGCGAAGGCTGTGGCCCCAGGTGGCTCTAACTACACCATGATCTCAACGAACATGTGGGGAGCGGCTAACCCAATGGTGCTGATTCTCATTGGCGGCGGAGCGGCAGTGATCGCCCTAGTCGCAGCGATTGCGGTACTGGTGAGTAGACGCCGAAAGTAGGACTCAGAGTCATGCCTAAGGAGAGAGACTCGAAACAACAATATCGCGCTCTTCTCCATCTTTTTTTTCTGCCAGGTCCTTAGGCGGCAAATGGGAGGAACACCGGGCTAGCCTCAATGCTCAATGTGTACCCTATCTCCCTACGACCCTCTTGCGAACTTCGATCAGCTGTCTACGATTCGAGGCGCATATGCGCGCTAAATATATGTGGTGCGACGTTTTCCTGTATCATTAGGCGGCGGGGCCCAGATATGGACCTTTGCCTCCTTCGATTCGGTTTATTCGTCCCTTGTCGCCCGTTCAGAGGGCGAAGAGGTACATGTGGTGAGTTTCGTTGGCAAGAATATGGATTGAGATGCAAAAGCAAGTCTACTTGCTTGGCGAGGAGGTAAGCGGCATTGTGCACGCCTCCTTGGACAAGCCAATCTCCCAGAGAGGCGCCGCAATACATTTGATAGGTAAGGAGAGGACCGAAATCAGCTACCAACAGGCGGTCCAGCCAGGTCATACCCAGCAAACGGGGATAGGGGCTGTAATCCAAGGCTACCAAAGAACAGGTCAACCCACTAGTACCCAGCAGACGCGCACGGAAACTGCGGTCCAAGAGTCTGAGTTCTTGCATCAGGAATATCCGATACCCTTGCCGGTAGATGAGAAGGGAAAGTTTAGTCCTGGAGAGCACGCCGCCCCGTTCAAATTCATGCTGCAGCAAGGTTTGCCGGCAAGCTACGCGGGCCGCCATGCAAGAATCCAGTACTTAGTAGAGGCGAAGATCGACGTTCCTATGGGTATGGATGTGAGGCAGTCATCTCAGTTTACCGTCGCATCGGCAAATCTTCAGCCCCTCCAATCTGGACCGGTTACCGCCTACTCCGACTCTTGGGGAAACCCGCAGAGCGCTGGCATCAGCTTCACTATCGAAAGAAGCCAATACGGGAAAGGCGAAGTTGTGAGTGGCAAGTGCTCCTTCAGAAATCCATCCTCGAAAGACTTGAGGAAGATTGACATCCATCTTAGATGGGTCGAGACGGCAAGCGCTCAAAACCAGAGAGCCACAACCGAGGTAATTAGACAGGATTCCCAAATCCCGGTAGGGGGCAGAGTGCTTCAAGGTGAGACACCCTTCAGCATAAACGTACCCGGGCAAGCCCCACCTACCTACGAGGCAACACTCTCAAATGTAAGATGCATTTTGAGCGCAAGCATGGACATCGCCATGGGGCTTGATGTCGCTGCAAGCCAGACGATTAGTATCGTCGAAAACGCGGGACCTGGGGCGCCTCCGCCTCCCCAACCTCCAGTCAGGCAAGGCGAAGTACCTTGGACAGGCCCAGCGCAGACTTATCAGCCAGCCAACTACCCCCAACCAGCCGGCGCAGGCGCTTATTGCCCACACTGCGGTGCTAGCATCAAATCAGGCGAACAGTACTGCCCCATGTGCGGCTCCAGATTATGAAGAACGGTGCAACGGCACATGGAGAATGTCGAGAAGGAGCCTCCAAGGGAATGGCGTGAACTCTCTTCGCTGATCCATCGGTTCACGGCGGCTGTGAATAAGCAGCCATCTTCAGCTTGACCTGTGTCTCTTACTTTGGGTCCATGATTTCGTTGGCAGTTTGTGTGCTCTTTTATCGCTTTTGTCGGCGAGAAGCGAAATCTCCCCTGGCTCGGAGAGCAGGTCTAAGCATATGCTTAAATACGGGGGTGAGCCATACTCGGCTGCAATTCGAGATAAAGTGTGGAGCGAGTTTTCTGTGAGGAGGAGCCGAGCTTATTCGCTTGTAGCGCTCTCGATACTCATGGTTCTTGTGGCATCCACTACCCCTGCTGCCGCCGCGGACTACGCAAAGGTTGGCGTCAAAGTAGGGGACATTGCAACGTACAGGACGGCGATGTCGGGCTCAGCTGTTAACAAGACGGTGTTTCTCGTATATGGGATTGTTGGAACCTCCTTTTACATCAACTATACGTATTTCCTCCCGAACGGCGCAGTGTCTAGCCAGGGTCAACTTGTCGGGGACACTGTGACTGGGGGCATGTTGAATGTCTTGGTGACGAAGAATCTGACGACTAATGACCGGATCTATTCTGGCTCACCGATAAAGATTAATGACTCGGGCATATTGATCTTCGGTGGTATGTCTAGAATCATCAACCATGCGAGGATTTCCGGTGGATTGTTTGAATTTTGGTGGGACAAGGACACAGGTCTCGTCGTCAAAATGAACCTCTACTCCGTTGCCTGGCTTAACTTAACTATGATTTCAACGACAGCTTGGTTTCCCGTGGCTCCCCCGGGCTTGTTCGATAACCCCTTAGCGTTGCCGCTTCTGGTAATGAGCGCTCTTGTAGTCGCGCTTCTTGTAGCGATACTTGTTGTAGCTAGACGCAAGAAGCACAGATGAGGCGAGTGCGGAATGCGCGCTCGAGGACTCTTTCTTGGAATGCTGTTAGTTTAACCTTCTCTGCCTGATCACCGTGCTGAGTTATGATAAGGTCATCATTCCAAAATCCCGAGAGATAGGTCACACTCCTGCTAAGCTTATCTGGCGATATGCTGAGGCAGCAAGAAAGAACGCGTGCGAAAAGGATGAAGCGAATAGATAATAGGAGAGAAGAGATCTATGACAACATGGAACAGTTTAAAGCCCTGCTAACCATGATAAGAATTCAAGTGTGAGGTTCTTGAAATGTTGAAAAGTGATCCTGAAGATGTTTATCGTAAGCTGCGCAAGCACTTGGATGAGTTTCCGATCGGTTTTCCTTCCACCAAGTCGGGTGTGGAAATCCGCCTTCTCAAGTACTTCTTTACGCCCGAGGAAGCGGAGATAGCGATGCGTCTCACTATTCTACCGCAAACGCTTGAGCAAATACACAAGCAACTTGAGAAGACAGGCCTTTCCATCGGCAAGTTAGAGCGCACCCTAGCTGAGATGGGGAGAAAGGGAAGCATATACCTGGTGAAAGGCAGGGAAGGGAGCTACTACCTGAACGCGCAGCTCGCAATAGGAATGTATGAACATCAAGTAAACAGGCTTACCAAGGGATTCGTGGCGGACATGCACCAGTACTTTGACGAGTCTTTTGGAAAAGAAATAACGCGGCCCGGCAGCTCGCAGATGCGCATCATACCAGTAGACAAGAGTATCACCCCGGAGTACAAGGTTGAAACCTTCGAGAATCTAAAGAGTATTATTGAAGATTTCAGCGGGCCAATTAGCGTCGCTAACTGCATCTGCCGCCAAGGGAATGATCTCATTGGGCAGCCATGCAAGCAAACCTCCCTCCGAGAATCCTGTCTCCAATTCGGATCCGCCGCACGAATGTACGTCGACGAAGGGCGCGGCCGGCTCATAACAAAAGCGGAGACGCTGGAAATCTTGAAGAAGGCTCAAGAAGATGGGCTAGTCCTCGAAATGATGAATACGCTGAAACCAGCGGCCATATGCACCTGCTGCCGAGACTGCTGCGGGTACTTGACAACCGTCAAGAGACTTCCCCGCCCTGCCGAGTTCCTCCCGTCAAACTACTACGTGCAAGTCGACGCTGAGTCCTGCACAGGCTGCGAGACCTGCGTCAACGTATGCCCCATGGGCGCGCGAACCGTCAAGGATAACGTGTCGGAGGTCGACCTTGGGCGCTGCATCGGCTGCGGAGTATGCGTCCCCGCATGCACAGCAGGTGCCACCAAGCTGGTCAAGAAAGAGAAGATCATTGCCCCACCCAAGGACACATCTGCCATGTACATGGAGATCCTGAAGAACAAGACGCAGATGAAGAGAATGGAAGCTAAGAAGGGAGACAATTAGAGGCAAGTAAGAAGGCATCTCGCGGCTTCACCCATGATTTCAATGCATCTCAGAACAGCGAAGCTAGTCTTCTCGTCCTCAACAAAGCAATCATATTTCATTCCTTTGACGAAATTCAAAGCGCGTTTCATGTTCTCAAGGATGTCGCGGACGTAAATGGAGAGATCTCGCATCATACTGTGACTTCCTCACTTAGGATTCTGCTTCGCAGCTCAGGTCTAATATCTGCCCTGGGAATGAGGTCAACCTTAACACCCAGAAGATCTGAGAGATAATTCTCAAGGCTTACTAGCTTGAGAAGGCTGACTGGCTCCTCGAACTCCACCAGAACATCGAGATCGCTTCCACTCTTCTGCTCTCCTCTCACATAAGAGCCGAAAATCCCGACGGACTTGACTTTGAACTCCTTCCTGAGAACAGGAAGAATTTCTCTGAGCCTCCTCTTCGCGACTTCAATGTCTACAAGCATAACGTCTACCCACCACGTTACAGTGGCAATGACGACCGGGTGCGCCAGAACACATGCTCTCCTATCGTCAATGCTCCTTATTTTAATTCCTGTTGAAATCTTCGTCCTTTCCTTGCTCATCCTGACTTAACCAAAGGGAAAAATTCGGAAGGAGCTCCCTCGAAAAATGTACGAAGGAGATGTTGGCCGATCCGCTTGTCACGGACTTGGAGGAGCAGGAAACCCGCGAAGGAAGCAGCTTCACAGTTGGATTCCTCAAAGATGCATGCTCTACCCTTCGTTGCATCGGTCGGTAATAGAATTGAGCGCGGCAACTCCTTGAGCCGACTTTCCCTCCTTAGCTACCGGCCGCCCTCTTCAGCACCGCCAGTCCATCCTCTTCTGCATCGCCGGCGTTCCCCTGGAGTCTAGCCTCGTTTTCACAACTCTGTCAATTACCTCGTCAACGTTGTCCTTGATCAGAGAGCCGTGTGACGGTGCGATCATCTTGATATTCTTCTTCCCGAGGGGGGCCAGGTATTTCTTGATGTTCTCCTTGCTGTATCCGAGGCCTTCATGGAGAACCATGATGTCGTGGACGAGCCTTTCGGTTGGCGATCCCGCTGCCTGCGCCGCCTTTTTCTGGCCCAGCTGCCCGAAGTAGTCTCCAGAGAAGAGGATCCCATCAGGCTGCAGCAGGTAGACGACGGTCCCAGTCGTCTCTATGGGGGCGTAGATGACTTCCATCCTCCGGCTGCCAAGCGGGATCGTTTCTCCGCCGTTTACCGGCGTTATTCCTCTAACCACCCCCATGAAGCCGAGCTGAACCTTGAGGAAGTTGTGTGCAACGACGCTGGCATTGTATGCCTCTGACACGTATTCCGGGAGCCCCCCAAGGTGATCAAGGTGCTCATGGGTAATCATTATGTGGGATGTTGATTCGAGGGAAACCATGTCGCCAATCAAGCGGAGAAACCCGTTCGCCAAGTAGGGCGTCCCCGTCTCGATCAGCACAGGGGCCTTGCCGGCTATAAGGAAGGAGGATACGGAGATCGAGTTCTCCGGCAGATACTCGGTTAGCCCAAATACGCCGTCGGCGATCTCGTAGATGTCAACCATGCTTGCCGCCGCCTCAGATGTAGCTGATCTGAGAGTACTTGCCGTTCACCTCATTTATCTCCCCTTCAAGCGCGTTGAGTTCTTCCTTTATCATGTCGAAGAGTTCCGGTGTGCTGCCGTTTATCTCCGTTTCACCGATCTTCTCTTCGATGATCTTGACGTACTTCTTGGCGAGCTGCTTGGCCACAGCCACGTTGACTCTCGAGATCGCGGCGAGCATGAGCCTTCGGCCCACCGCCAAGCTGATCTGGTTTCTGCCAGTGACCACCTGCTCAATCGACTCGCTTAGAACGCTCAATGTAAATGATCGGATGGCACTTAGGGCGGAGACCGCTAGCTCTGACTTGGCTCCGGGCGGTGCCCCGAAGAACCTGTCGGCAATCAGAAGACCCTCCTTTGTCCCCAGAATATAGCCGAAAATCATCGACATCTCGAGAACACCACTTGAGGCGAACTCCCTCTCTCTTACCGAGTGAAGAGCTTCACTTGCCCCTAAAGCTTTTCTCCTCACGTCCTCCTTGGCGCCGCATTGAGAGAGTGATGCCATGATGAAGCGTATATGCAACAAGCTCTCACGAACCCCGAGGTTTCTCTTGGGCATAAGAGAGATATATGCGGGAGGCGCGTAGTCAATTACATGTCGGTGAGACTGTCATTCGTCTTGAGGGGTAATTCAAGTATCCGCCAGCTAATGGATGTTTTTCGTGCCCAGTTCCACAAGGAAATACGGTTCAGGAAGGTCACCAAGTACGTCTTTGAGTCGGAGAAGACGTACCTGCTCATAGCGGAAAGAGAGAACTTCGCCGCCGCTGTCCTTCTTCAGCAAGACGGAGGCTCTTGGAGAGCACTGATTTCCCCGCAGCGCGTTTGGAACGAGGAAGTGTCTTTCTATCGGGGTGAAGAGTCTATCTTGGCCGAGCTCAAGACCTTCTTCACCCAGAAGTGTGCAGACATGATAACCGTAGTGAGCGCATGGACGAGCAGCGATGAGAAGGAAGAACCACGTCAATCTGAGGATGACGATGTTACCCCCCTCTACTCGGAAATCAGCGAAGAGGGCACCATGACACGCTGCCCAAAGTGTGGAGCCGCGGAGATCATATTTCCCAACCAACGTAAGTGCTCGAAGTGCGGCACCGAGATAGTGAGAAAAGGCAGCTACCCAGAACCAGATGAGGCGGAGGAAGAAGCTGGCCCGCCTCCCACGGTTGTCCAATCTAAAGGCGCGGAGGTTGGCAAGTGCATGGTCTGTGGCATGGGCATCCATCAAGGCGAACCCCTCGCGTGTTGCCCGAGCTGCGGAGGCAGGGCGCACCGCGTACACCTGCTGGAGTTCGTTCACGTGAAGGGGGAATGCCCTTCCTGCCACAATCACATAGTAGAGGAAGACATAGCAGAACGAGTTTCGCATCAAGAAGTCGCAGGGAGCGCGTCTAACCGGAGAACACGCGTGAAAGCTGGATTCCCCAAGAAAAGCGGCGCCGAATAGGGGGGATCCGTCAACAATAGGGGGCCCGCTCTACTTCAAGTAGGGCAGCTTGCCGGAATAGGGGATGTCTACTCATAGTCTTGCTCATTAAGGGCCCTTCCACATGCTGGACAGGTCTTGTTGCTGCGAATCCAATCTATGAGGTGCTGTCTATGCGCTAGTTTTCCGCAGTGGGGGCACCACACCACGTCGTCCCGCTGCCCGAGCTCGCCGCCACAGACCGTGCAGGCCTCTGTCACCTCTGCCTTGAGAGACGTGCTCCTCTTGATCTTTACCTGAAGGCTTTTCGCGGGAGCGGCCACCACCCTCGGCTCTGAGGGAATCTTCGCGCCGCAGTACGGGCAGAACTCGGGGCTTGGTGTCTTGAGGGTGGCGCCGCAACTGGGACATCGGGCTGCTGGTCTCTGCCCAGTCTCTGTGGGTTTTTCCCTTGACCCCACGCGTTGACTCTGAAGTGGCTTCTGCGGAATACTCACCAGAAAACCGCTGCGCTTCTCCAGCTGCTGGGGAGGGAGAACCTTGTCGCCTACTGGGCTATCAACAACCCTTATGGTTGCAGTTGCTGCAACGTCTTCCCCCATAGATATATCCAAGTTCGCCGTGAGGATGCACCTGAGGTTGAAGAGAGTTCTCTCGAAAGTCAATGGGGCGTCTTTGGGTATTGGAATACTGAAGGAGTTCTCGCCCTTGAGCACCCTGCTCCCCAAGGGTATTACGACGTCCTGTTCCACCAGATCAGTTTTGCCTTCATGGCCTTCGGCAACCGCGTTCTCAACCCATTTCAGCGATATGTCGATCTTTCTCAGGCTCTTCGTGCCCGGGTTCCTGAAGGCGCAACTGCCGCCGAGAACACTCCCTCTCTCGCATTCGAGCCCGCCCAGGCGGAGGCGGAGACCGGCGCTCGACTCTTCGCTCCAGAGGTCCGAGCTTACTTCAACTGGCCCAGAGGCCAGTGCTGGCTCCTGAAGGCTTGAGACTACGGTAATCTCGAATAGGTCCCTGATGTCGAATGCATTGGGGATATCGATCTTCGCGGCTATCCCATAGGTGATCTTAGCTTTAGTCCCTTCGTAGGTCCCCGGAAGCGTTTCGGGGAGTACGAACCTAAAGGGAATGGTGTAGTCCCCGGGCTCCAGCTTTCCTTTCCCGTTCACCGGCAGAGGCAACATGGACTCTTGGTGCAGAAACTCGGACTCCTCTCTCGCCTTAGCCCTGTTCTTTCCTGCCTGGTATTCCACCTCTGTTCTCTCCTTGCCTATCAGTGCCAGCATAGAACTTCTTTGAGAGGTAGACTTGTTCAGCGATACGTGCAGGAAGCCGCTTACCTCGTCACCAGGAACGTAGATTACCTTCTGAAGATCTATCCCCATTTCACTCATGGAGTTATCCCCCTGCCTCTTCAATATGTGTGGATTCGTCCCGCTTGGTTGAAAGCGCGCCAGAGCTTATGCGTCTCAAATCTAGTAGCCATCACACATATATATCCCGGTTCGGTTCAACCCCCACGGCGTCGGGGCTCGCCAAGGATCAGGTGCGCACATGGTGGAAAGCTCGGTTCTCGCCGATTAGCCTCCTACCTGTAGTCCGCCTCCTCCAAGCTCTTCCCGCAGGCGGGGCAGCTCTTACTGCCAGCGATCCACTCAAGGAGATGCCCTCTATGCGCGAGTCTGCCGCAGTGGGGGCACCAAACAACATCATCGCCCTGGCCGAGCTGACCGCCGCAGACTGTGCAGGCTTCTAACCCCTGCGCCTTGGGGGGAGCGGTTCTCCTAACTCTCACCTCTGTGGCCTCCGCCACAGCAGGCGCTTCCCTCGGTCCTGCCAGGAGCCTCGCACCACAGTACGGGCAGTAGCTGGCGTTGGGTGTCCTCAGGTTGGCGCCACAGTCGGGGCACTGCACCACTGGTCCTGGCACAGTCCCAGGTAGACTCACCGGGCGACCTGCATATGTATTTTGATATGCCTTCTCGGAGGGCTTCTCCGAGGCACCGTAACTCTCAGCCGGGGAGTAAGGCATGGCTTTCCCACGCTCCACGTACCCGAAGATCCTGATGGGCTGATCCGCCGCCACGTCCGACGCCCAGGCCACGTCGAGGTCTGTTCTCAGAACACACGTTACGCTTGCGAGGGGCGACTCGAAGGTTAGCGGAGCATCCTGGGGTATCGGGATACTGAAGGGGCTCTCACCTTTCGGCAGCTTGCCTCCAAGGGGCACCTCAGCAGCCTGCTTCATTACGTCGGTTGTCACAGTATGGCCTTGGGCATTCGCTGTCTCAACCCACCTCATTTCCACCCCGATCTTCCTCAGGCTCTTGGAGTCAGGATTCCTGAAGGCGCACCTCCCACTCAAGACTTCCCCCTGCCCATATTCACAGCGATCCAGCCTGAAGCTGATGCCGGGGCTCTCCGGGCTTCCCCAGTTGGCTGAGCAGGCATCGACCGGCCTAGGCGCGGAGACCTGGGCCCCTGTGAGAACATCAAACTCACACGACTCGTTAACGTCAGACCCCATGGGCACATCGATCTTCGCGGTGATCACATACGTGATTCTCGCGTGGTTGCCCCTATACGTTGCCGGCAGACCTTGCGAAAGCGTGAATCTGAAGGGGAACTTGTAGGTCCCAGATAGGGCGCGCCCCTTCTCGTCAGGAGGCAGAGGCAAAGGGCTATCTTGGCGCAGGAACTCGGACTCTTCAACCGCAGTTCGATGCTCCATCGTCGAGCCTCCTCCAAAGGTTGAGCGCCCCCCAAAGGTTGAACGCGCACCGAATCCCCGATGCCCCGTGACGTGTACCGTGGTGGTGTAACTGACCTCGGTCCTCACCTTCCCCAGCAATTGCAGCAAGGCGCTTTTAAATGAGACTGGTTTATCCAACGAAACGAGTACGTTGCCGCTTACCTCTTCACCAGGGAGGTAAGCCTTCTTCGGAAGATCTATCCTCATATCCCCCATACGCTGACCATCCATGGCTCCTCACATTGAAGAGGTATCCGATCTAACAAGTGGTACGGAAGCCCCTCGGTGAGCTACCAACGCCTTGAAGGGTGTTGGCTTCCTGGTTCATGGACCGAGCTCGCCTTAGCGCGTGGGGCACCGCTGAGGTTCCCCGGGTGCGCCAGGGTAGGGGCTTCGATCTCCGCAGGCGTAGATTCGGCACGCACCGTGCCTACCGCCCAGACAGATGCATCTTCCTCTATTTAAATCCGCCATCCATCCCGCACCCTTTAGGGCATGGGCTTTCTGACCCGCGTCGGCAATAAATCCTTTTGCGCCCTAACTACTATCCCGGCTCCCAGGGGGAACAGTGGCTGGGCCGGGAAGAACATAGGCGTACTACGGGACGGCGCGGCGCGCGAAGTGCGTGTGCGCCGAGAAGCACGGGTTGTGGCACCGCAGAGCCCTATCTGTAATCCTCCTCGTTGAGGCTCTTTCCGCAGGCAGGGCAGCTCCTGTTCCTGGCAATCCACTGCAGAAGGTGCTCCCTATGTGCCAGTTTACCGCAGTGGCGGCACCAGACTACGTCGTCGCGCTGGCCGAGTCCATAGCCGCAGACGGTGCAGATCTCCATCCCCACCACCTCTGAATCTTCGCTTTTCTCGGTGTTGACCTGCACGCCTCTTGCCATAGGAGTGACCTCTCTCGACTCTCCCCGGATTCTCGTGCCACAGTGTGTGCAGTAGTTGGCGTCCCTAGCTCTGAGAGAATTGCCACAGCTAGGGCACCTTGTGGCGGACATCCGCCCAGCCTCTGCGAGGTACTCGCCGCGATCTGATAAGTCAGACTCATCTGGTTTCTCCAGAATACCCTTTGCCGTAGCCTTCTCCCCGAATCTTGGATATGAGACTGCGCCTTCCCCGTATCCCTGGCTCGCGATGATTATTGTCTTTTGTGCTTCAACGTCGCTTCCCAGAGCGACGTCCAGTTTCGCGGCGAGGACGCATCTCACGCTTGATAGGGGCGATTTATAGGTCAGCGGGGCATCCTGGGGTATCGGGATGCTGAAGGGGCTCTCACCTTTCAAGAGCCTGCCTCGGAGCGGTACGTGAATGATCTCCTCCGCCACCTCAGCCCTTGCCTTGTGGTCCCCGGCCTTTGCTGCTTCGATCCATTTCAAGGTAAAGTCAAACTTCCTCAGGTTCTTGGAGCCTGGGTTCCTGAAGGCGCACCTCCCGCTCAGGACTTCCCCCCGCCCATATTCACAGCGATCCAGCCTGAAGTTGATCCCAGGGCTCTTGGGATCGTCCCAGGAGTCTGAGCAGGCGTTGGTCGGTTCGGACCGGAAAACCGGGAACCCCGAGGTAACCCCGAACTCACGCGAGTCTCCAATGTCGAACCCTAGAGGAACATCGATCTTGGCTGTTATCGTATACAGGATCTCGACATTCCTCCCCTTGTACGTTCCTGGGAGCCCTTCCGGGATCATGAATCTGAAGGGGATGTCATAGTCTCCTGCTCTGAACCTCCCTCCCTCGTCAGTTGGCAGAGCTACCGGAAGTTCTCGGTAGAGGAACTCCCGCTCTTCGACCGCTGTGGCGGTGCTTTCCCCTGCTGAGTAAGTGACACTCGTTCTTTCCTTCCCCATCATGCATATCGTGGCACTCCTGCTGGAAACTGGTTTATCTAGGAAAAGGTGCACGAAGCCGCCCACATCTTCCCCTGGATAGTGAAGTGACTTCTGAATATCTATCTGTGCTCTGCGCACGGTTCTGCGCCTCCTGCCCGTCGCCTCATGTCATGTATCTAGCGATCTTGAGCATTTATCTGCTCCCCCTTAGGGTCAGCTCGGTTCTTTCATGGGCCGGACCTCATCAGCCGCAATAGGGAGCCAAGGCTAGCGCATAGTGCGCAATGATTACGAGGGCATGGCCTTCACCCGCAAGCCAAGGCTGGTTGTCAACTTGGATACGATCAGGCGAAGTGATAAGCCATTACTATCTCCACGGAAAAGTGAGGGCGCAAGCAGGCGGCTCTCGTGAGAGAGCGGGCGGGAGTCCGATGGTGTCGGATGACGACACGACTTAAATATGACCGTACGTAAAGGTTAAGATGGAGAGCCGCGGGCAACCTGGCTGGTTGCGCCGTGAGGAGGGGATCCGCGTTGGAAAGGAGTGCTCTGCCTTCAATCCTTGAACGATTAATGTTTGTTGTAGCGCTTGTTTTGCTTGCCATCGCGATTGCCTTGCCCTTCTATCAGGTATACATTCCTCCTTGGGGTGGACTCGGAGGGGGGGTGCGCAGAGATGTCTTTGGCTACGAGGAGCCGATACTTCTATTCTCATATTCTGCCTTCGGGCTATTTGCACTCCTATATATCGAGAAGATTCTTCTTGCAAAGAGGAAAACCGCATATGACTTCAATGCTCCACTTGCGTACGCCACGCTGCTCTTGGGGTTGCCCGCCCTTATCATGCTCGCGCTGACCCACCCAGAATACGTCGGCGGCGGAATGCGTATCCCAGAGTCAAGCGGCGTTCTCTTTATGATCCTTATGCCAGGGGGCTACGTGTACCTTGCGGGCTGCGCCTTGCTCATCGCAAGCCGGATCGTTCCCCTCATGGTGCCAAAGAAGAGCGCCCCTGCTTCAGAGAGAATCGCTGGTTGGCTCAAGAGAAACCGGGTAGGCGCCTCCACCACGGCGCTCCTTTTGACCGCCATATCATCTATTCTGCTAACGTATATTGGCTCGGGGACGGTAGATTCAGTTACTGACTATGGTTTTGGTATTACCACCCTCTTCCTATTCGACGTATCGAGGCGTTTTATATACTTGGCGCAGTATGGAGATCTGTTTCTCCTCTTGGTCATCCTAGCAGCAATTGCGGTGAATATAGTGCTCTACTCTCGCTACAGGGTTCGGCTCCGAAAGTAGGTCGGGGGCTTCCCTCGGCAAGCCGCAATGCCGTCCACTTAGCTCTGCGCGGTGAGCGGAGAGGTGGTGAGATGGGCAACCCCAGCCCATAGGCTATTCAGGATTCATACTTCCTGAGGGTCAAAAGGCAAGCGCCCCTACCAGACCGCTTCCCGCATCTTCTGGTCCGAGTCCTTGAAGAAGCGGTCGTAGGCTGCATCCAGAGTCTGGGTGGCGTCCTTTAGAGTCTCCCAATTCTCGGAGTACTCTTGGGGTGGGAAGTTGCTGAAAAAGATGTTCTGCAGCTCCTCTAGTTCTTTCTTGACTACGCTCCCCTTTGCGTTGAGTTCTGTGCGGGTGATGAAGAGCAGCTTGTGGGCCGAAGCAACGAAGTACATTGAATTCCCTATGGAGACGGATTCCAGTTCACCTGACAGCGTCTTCTTCGCGAAGGAGTCCATAGCAGTCATAAACCCTGGGAGGAGGTGCTGCTCTGCCTGCTTCTCAGTGGACTTGGAGTATATGCTCGTGCCAGCATCCGTAACTACGTAGAAGTGGGTTATCATTGGCATAGCTCATTCTACCGCTATACAGATTACTGCCTGAGGCGTCTCGGCAGAACGAATCCAATGTAGAGCAGAATCCCAGAGATTCCCGCCGCGATCCAGCCCGCGATGACCCAGTAAGTGTAGCCTTCCGGCTCGAAGAACGCTGTCCAGACGCTGTCCATGACGAACAGCAGGTAGGCTACGATTATGCTTAGGGCTGCCAAGCGGATGTAGGAGAATCCTCGCCTCGCAATCTGGTCGGTTGTTCCGTGAATTGCGCGCGTTGTCGCCATGATAAGCGTGAGGTATAGCGCCAGGGCGAAGGTGAGGTGGACCAGAAGGAGAACTGTGAACGTGTCGAGGAGTGTTGAACCAGTAGCCATTGTTGGGCCGAGGATGGGCAACAGCACCGCGACCGCTCCTTCCACCACGCCGAAGATCTTCAGTCTTGCTCCTCCGGATTCTCTGCCCTTATAGAAGATCTCCAACATGAAGAGGTACAGGAAAATGTTGGCTATAGCCGACATTGAGAAGGCTAGGCTCAGGCCGACCCTCCGAATGCCGACTAGAGGATCCATGACTAGCATGTCCAGAAGCTGCATGCATGTGGTCAGACTCAGGAATAGCGAGGTGAGGGTGATGTAGCGTGTAGCAGGCTGCCTGCGCTCCCTGTACCGCCCGAAAAGCTTCAGTGTCAGAAACACGAGTATTGCCGTTATTATCACTTGGCTCAGGAAGACCATGAGCACTCGCTCGTTGAAGAAGACTACGCCCAGCATTGCCCAACACCTATTCAACTAATCGGCTCCGAAACTAACAAGATTATCTCGTGAGGGATTTCTAATATACGTTTCGGGGAAGGTGCGAGGATCGCAAGAAGCGCCGAGCCTGCGCTCTCACCGACTGGGAACCGTGAAGCCGAAAAGCGTGACGGGCAAGACATTGAGAACTTACCTTTGAAAGCAGAGGCAATGGGCCCCGCCCCAGCTATCTATTTAAGCCTTCGACAAGCTATGTTCTGGAGGCAACTTCATCCACGAGCAGACTGCCAACCCCAAGCATCCCCTAGCCCTCAAGGGGCACAGAAGCAGTTCCCTCAGAAATATATATTTAACCTTAGATGGATGGAGGAGGTAGCATGGTAGACGCACAGGCGATCATGTCCCTGGAGATCTTAGCTGTGAAGGAGCAAGCCAAAGTGTATGGCCCGGTCATCCCGAGACTCGTCGGAATCTCCGCGTCGAAGTTTGTCGCCGAAAAACTGGGGGAAGCCACACCCGCCGTCAACAACCTTGACCAAGCCGTCGACTACCTTACAAAGAGCCAAAGCCGGTACCCGAAAGCCTTCACGGCCTTGGCCTACGGAGTCTACAAGGCGGGAAGCACGCTTGAAGGAAACTCCGGCGCCAGCACCAGGATCTTCAAGTCAATCATGAGAAAGATCATGGAGAGCATGGGGCTCGGGAAGATGCTGGGCCGCGAGCAGAGCACATGTGCCGCGATAACGAAGAACACGAAGTTCAACGAGGACATGAACGTAGTTGAGAAGGGAATCACGAAGGTCACCGGAGACAGCAATACTGCCGTGAACGCTATCACGGGGTGCGACTACATCGACGTATGCAACAAACTAGCACAGGAAGGAATTTTCAGGGCAGCCTCATGCGGGCTAGAGTGCATCTACGCGCTGTCGGACGCCGCCACAGCAGCAATGCTGACGGGCAGCGAACACGAATACCGGGTATTGAGGTTCGACCCACCGATATGCGAGTACAAGGTTTTCAAGCTTTGAGAACAGCGACCTTTCACGGATCGCCCACTGGAACTATTCAGATCTGCGGGGGGATTTGGATGTCTTTATCCAGCAAGTTGAGCCATTTTCGCGTTACCGACGCAAAATTCGTGACAGGGGGAAAGAAGGGCGGCGGCAGAATGATAGAAGTCCGCCTTGAGGGCGCAAAGATCCTGCCCGCGCAAACCATACAGATCGTTGAGCACGAGCCTTGGATTGGATCCTGGTGGAAGACACGAAACTCAAAAAAGATACTTCTTGATGATGATGCCGCTACAAAAGACAAGTACATTCTCAGCCTCGCGATCCACGAGGTAGTCGAGAAGTGGGTGTACGAGACCTTCTTCAAAGGCACTCCAATCAGCAAGGTGTACTCAACTTGCCATAGGACGGCGCAAAACCTGGAACGAACTTACCATCAACAGAAGTGGGGAAAGGAATCCTGGAAGGAATACTCGAAGATAGTCAACAAGGCGTACCGGAAAGAGAGGAGGTACGAGGAGAGCGACAAGGCAAAGGCAACAAGCAGGTGAGGCTCTCACACCCGTCCTGCAAAGTAGCTGCTCACGGCGCCTGCTATCCTTACGGCGACTGGACCTACTATGAGAAGTGTAATCAACGAGACGCTTAGGAATGGCAGGAAATTGTAGAGAAGCGTGGGCAGAAGGTTCTGTCCAGCGATCACCAAGAGTCCACCCAAGTAGAGGATCACCATTGCGATGAGGCCTGCCATGGTGAATACCAGTAGCTTGCCTAGCCTCCTCCCTCTTGAGAAGCCTTCGCCTTCGGTGTAGTGCGGGATACCTGTTATGAGGCCGAGCAAACCGTAGGAGAGGTTGATGACTCCGAGAGCTATGATCTGCTGCGTGAAAAGGGCATCGGCACCTAGGGTTCCAAGGAACCCGACGAGTAGACCTGACAGCGGACCGAAGAACGCTGCTGCTACCGGGATAGCAAGCAAGGCGAAGTCTATCTGCACCGTGAGCATGCCCATGAGTTTGTAGCTGGGCGACCTCACGAAGTACAGGACTATGTAGCTCACTATCCCTGCGAGGGAGCCCAGCAGTGTCTTGAGGATGTCCTCGCGGGTTTGGAGTCGCATGAAGTACAGGGCTCTTTCCAGTCGGGTTTTCTCCTTCTTCTTGGTCATTGTTCATCGTCCCTCTCACGCGATGACGAATGAGTAGCTGCCTGGAGTGAGTGTAAGTAGCATCTGGCTGCCATTCTGGGTCCAGTTTGCGTATGTGCCCTGCGCCGTGTAGACGTTCTGGACGCTTGGGAAGTTGCTGAACGTCAAGACCACATTACTGGCCGTCTCCAAGGTTAGAATGAACGCTGCTCTGGCGGTATCGTAGTAGGCCTGGTAGATGAATAACCCGTCCGTCGTGGACTGGTTAGAGATGTAGGGCTTCGCGAAGAAGGTGTCGTTTCGAGGATTCATGAGATCAGTCAGAGTCGAGCTGGCGTGGCACCAAGCCCACGCGACGTTGATGACTGGGAAGGCGAACGAACTCAGGCTACCCATGACGCTTGTGTCAAAGGAGTACTTGTAGCCGCTCCAACTGGCTTCAAAGGGGCTATAGAACCAGTTCTCAAGCTTCCTGAAGAGCGCTTGGTCGCCCATCTCTCGTGCACAGAATAGGGCAAACACGTTGCCTACGTATTCGGAGAGGCTGAAGTCATGTGGGTAGTAGTACGAGTCCACCACGTAGGCGGTGTCCTCCGTGCTATAGTGGACAAAGGCTCCTTTCCAGTTGCCATACAGCTCGTTGGCGAGCGCTGTCATCCCCATGGCGTTGTAGAACATTGTTGTCCACGCAGAGCCGTAGGCTGAGACCTTGGGGTATGTTGTTCCCCTGGTTAATGCTGGTCCGGGATAGGATTGCGGGGCATCACTTCCTCTATGCTCCATGAGAGGTGCACGTATGTAGTAGCCGTCCACAGGTATCCCCCGGGGGTCAATCATGTTCGCCTCCCACCAGGAGATGCCCGGCAAGGTGGCTTGCTGGTAGTTTGTGCCGTGGAGCTTGTCGTATAGCCTCATCGCGTAGAAGGGGATGCAATTGCACTGCACAAACACGATGAAGGGCTCGCAGGGTATCAATCCCACTCCCCACCTGCCGAGGCCATTCGAGGGGTTTCCGTCCCACGTCACGTTTGCGGTAAGCGTCGCGTTCCACTGGTCCATGTAGCTCTCTATCTCGCTGTTGTAGATGCTGTCATGGAACAGGCTGTAGTATAGCAGTTCCATCAACGCGTAGTGCCCGGTCCACATGATGTTTGTGGGACCCCTGAAACTATTGCCAAGAAGCGAATAGTTGGCGTTAGTGAAATCAGGGCTGATCCATTCAAGCTGCTCCATCGCGGAGCTGTTCATCATGGCGATGAGTTTGTGGAATACCTCTGTGTAGTAGCTGGTTCGGTAGCCTGGCGTGGAGTCAGCGATCTTCGCCATTCCATAGGTCGTGAACGCCAGGAAGTACTGAGTCATGAAGGGCGGTAGCATGCTCAGATCGTTCACACTCGAATTCGACAGATCAGTTACACCGTAGTAGTCCCGGAAAAGGTTGAGCAGCCCGATAACTCGCCGGTCGAGCACCGGATACGCGTTCAAGTCAAAGGACCCTTTTCCCTGGACGCTTATCACGCCAAGCTGGGGATTCGCATACTGGGCGGGTGCCAGCAGGAAGGTTGAAGTTCCAGCTGCTATTGTCATTATGAGAAGGAGTGAGAAGAACTTGTTTTTCGAAGCTAGACTGATGGTTTTCTTGGCCAATAAGCCTCACCAAATCAGCGTTATTTCGCAAGGTTCTTCCCTATTAAGCCACTGGTAGAGCACCTATCGAAGTCGGCAATCTCATACGTCAATCATGGATCTACGCTTTATAGCTGGTGGAGAGATATGTGCCGTGTGGAGAGAGGCTCGCCTGTCCATGGGCTACAGGCTGGAATCTCGAAAAGGGCGATCCGGTATCAATTCGAAGAATATATATCGCTTTCAAGGAATTGTGTTAGCGGAGTTCCTGGAGGCGCTTAAGATGAGCAAGGATAATGTGAGTATCATCACTAAGAAGCTGAACAAGAGATTCGACAAAGTTCAGGCGGTCAAGAACTTGGACCTGCAAGTAGATGTGGGCACCAGATTTGGATTCTTGGGACCGAACGGTTCAGGAAAAACAACTACCGTTCGCATGCTGTCGGCCCTGATGAAACCGACCAGTGGCCAGGCCACTGTCTGCGGTTTTGATATCGTCAGAGAAGCCAGCAAAGTCAAGAGTGTGACAGGCCTGCTTCCCGAAACCCCCGGAGTCTACTCTAAGCTTTCCGCTGTCGAGTTCCTAGAGTTCATAGGCGCACTCCGCGACATGAGCGGAGAGGCGCTCCACAAGCGAGTCGACCGCATTCTAGAAATGCTTGGGCTTGAAAGCCGCGAGAATGACCTTCTCGAATCCTATTCATCTGGAATGAAGCAGAAGGTGCTTGTAGCGTCGACGCTGCTACATGATCCGAAGCTCGTCTTCCTGGATGAGCCGACTTCTCGTCTAGACCCTGCCGCAAGCGCACTAATAAAGGACCTCATAATCGTCCTCGCAAAGGAAACTCACACAACCTTCTTTATATGCACACACCAGACTGCCTTCGCGGAGGGCGTCTGCGACGAGATCGGGATACTCAGCGAAGGAGAGCTTGTCACCGTGGGTTCACCCGACGACATAATGCGATCCGTAAAAGCAAGGACCCTTGAAGACGCATACCTAAGCATTGTTGGAGGAAAAGTCGACCGCGAAAAGCTCCTCGAGTGGAGGAAAGGTAAATGACCCGCAAGTGGTTTCAGGTTGCAAGGGCTGAGTTCCTCGCTTCGACATCGAGGTACCGTGGCAAGCGGCGCATCGTGTGGGTTGGCGCTTCTGCTCTAGGCGTTTTCTGGGCTCTATACATAGTTCCAACAATCGTGTCACAGTTGCTCGCCGAAATCGGCCCACTGGTGGCCCCGATATTGCAGAGCGCCTATTTCTTTCCGGGGTTCATGCGTTCGACCATCATGCTAGTGTGGTCTATGCTTCTCATCTATCCGATGTCAGCCGCGCTCCAAGAGATCAAAGTTGGGCAATGGGAGATTATGCTTAGTCACGACGTCGGGACGAGAAGCATCATGATAGGCACCTTCCTAGCTAAGATCCCCGTATACGGTTTGGTAACGCTTTTCCTCGCGCCGATCCTCGTCTCACCCTTCGCCATATTCTATAGCGTCTCAGTTATTGGCCAGGTATTCATGTATCTGACCATATTCTTCATTGCCGTGAGCACGATCTGGCTTGCCAACTTCCTCATAACAGCGATACAGGGGAAGCTTGGCGATTCCCCCAGGGGAAACGACTTGGCCAAGGCTCTCGGCATAGTGCTTGGCATCATTGTTATTGTCCCCATGTACGGGCTCATCTACCTTGCTCCCACTGTTTCACAGATACTGGGAACTAACGTCTTCCTCTTTCTTCCCTTCACATGGGGCGCGGACTTGCTCACTTGGATCATTATCTCGTTTAACGGTGTAGGGCTCCCCCAGTCAACCATGACAGCCTTTGCGTCGGCACTCACCCTAGACTGGTTCTCCGATCTCCTACTCCTCTCCGTGTTCTCTCTAGCCATCATCGGACTAGCCTTCGGCTCTGCGGGCAGGCTGTTCCGCATTGGAGCAGGTGCCAGAACTGAGAAGATCGTTACTGTCGGAAAAGACGGCCCCTTCCTGAGGCTCATCCGGCGAGTCTTCCCTGGATCCTTTGGAGTTCTTCTCACCACGTCACTCAAGGATTTCTTGCGGAAGGCACAAAACGTTTCGATGCTAGCTTATGCCATAGTCTTGTCAGTTATCCTCCCCTTCTTTCTGAACCTCGAAGGCATAAACGCCGGGCATGGCACGGTGAGTGAAGCGTTCCTGACCTACTTCATTACGCCGGTGATTTTCGGGTGGATGCTCGGTATCTTCAGCGGCATGAGCTTCGGAGGAATTGGATTCCTTGATTCCCAAGACCAGCTGTGGATCATTAAAACACCCCCGAAGGGCGCAACAAGATTCGTCAAAGCAAGAGTAGTAGAGGCATTTCTAATGGCTCTGATTATCGCAACTATCCCTGCGGCTATTTTCCTTATCTTGATGAACTACAGCCTCATCCAGACGATTGTGATCTGGATCTATGGATATCTGTCGGTATGCGGTTCAGCAATGGTGGGCATAGGAGTTTCTGCGATTAACCCGACGTATGATGACACGCAAAGCGGTGCATTCAAGTCAGGCAGGTTGATAACAGTGTTCATTGTGATGGGAACTTCGATGATCTGGTTCTTTGTCGCGATCTTCTCAATATTCCCCGCCCTGGGAACACCAGACCTTTCTAATCCCTTTATGCTACCACTGGCGCTCGGCATCATGATCGCGCCTTTGCTGCTGGCGGGTTTGTTGACCGCGTATATTGGCGCGAGGAGACTCAGGAGACCCTACTAGCCGCAAGACGGCTGCCGACAGGCAGACAGCTGCAGCCGCAAGCCGCCATCGGTTCTCTCCACCTAAAACTATATTACACTAGACCATGAGAAGTGACGCCGATCGGTGGTGTTGCAGTTGATGAGGGACGAGATCATTAGTTTCGTCAAGCAAATGAAAGCCGGCGACCATGTAATCTTCTTCCACTCAAGCCGTGAAGACAAGCGCTACGTCCTCTTCACATATATTCAAGCTGGGCTCGAAAAGGGACAAGCAGCAGCTTACGTGACTAGCCAGGAGACCCCGGACCAAGTTAGAAAAGCCATGCAGGAATACGGAGTCGATGTGAAGCGCCACGAGGCTAGCGGCGCACTAAGGGTGATAGACTACAGAGGATGGTACATCATTGGCGGAGGATTTGACCCTGAGAAAACTATGGATCTGTGGAGAGGATTAGTAAGGGAAACTAGGAAGAAAGGATTCAAGGGCATGCGGGTAACTGGGGACATGACGTGCTTCTTTGACCACGAAATCGTTCAAGACCTAATGGAGTATGAGGCAAACTTCAGCAAATCGGTTGGCGCTGAGATTATGGCCATCTGCGCCTATGATCAGCGGCTCTTCGCCGAGCAGTCAGTGAAAGCCGACTCCCCTGAAGTAATGCTGAGCCTTCTGACATCACACTCTACCGCGATCATCACGGGACACCCAGAAGGGCTGGTCAAGACTATCTAGATGCCGAGAGACATGCGAATTGCGCATTAAATCGGTTCTCGTTTTTCCTTGACGGCTCTTAGACCGTAAGCAAGCAGGGCAACGACAACCAGCAACGCAACGTAGGTTGCAGAGAATGCCTGAATGTATTGTTGAGCAAGGAACGGGTAGATTACGTACTCGATGAGAGCTAAGTGCAGAACATAGATGAAGAGAGAAGACTCGCCCACGACGCTCAGGGGTTTGCATATAGCCGAGGACGAAGTCCAACCCACCAAGGTGAAAAGCACAACTATCAGCCCGATCGCGGTCAAAGCGTAGCCGATCGAAGGGGGATAGAACAGTTCGCTGTATCCCGCGCGAACTAAGAGGCTGCCAGGAAAGATCAGCCAGACGAGAATACCAACGACAAGAAGCCCAAGCCCGGCCACCAGAAACCCAGTTCCTCCGAAACTATCCTTAGAGTTGGAGCTCCAACGAATGTTAGCGAGGGTGGCGCCTAAGAAGGAGAATCCTAGCCAAGGAAAAACGGGGAACCAGCCGTCCACCAACCAGTGATTCAGAACGCCCATCTGGTTCGAGACGATGAAGGTTTGTTGCCCCAGCAGGTTGAATTCGGTCGGATAGTCAGCATAGCCAAGAGCTATCTGGAGAAGGGGAGTGGCGGCGAGGATGGCGATTATGATGACCCACTGAATAGCAGGTCTGAGCCTTAGAAACAGGTATGCGAGTGGAATTGAGACGCCAATCAGGTAGAGTACATCAACGGTCGTGAAAGGATAGATCCTCCATATTGTAAGGTCGACCAGCACTCCCACCAGTATGACCTTTGCCCCCCGGACTGAGAAGTGCCTCAAGTTGTGCCCTTCTGTTCTGGCTGTGTAAGCAACCATCATACCGGAAATCAGTATGAACAACGGCGCAGCGAAGGATCCGTAGAGGCGGAGCCAAAGTGGATGCGGCTGAAGTAGCAGAAAGGCGGCGCTGTTGGCGGCGATCATCATGATAACTGCAATCCCACGGAGCGTATCCACGGACGCATCTCGTACCTGAGCTAAGGGACTCTTACCCCGTTCCTGCGGCATGCGAGAATCTACCCTCTGCAGACCATTCCTCCTTCACGAGTGCAGTAGAGGCAAACAGAGATAATAATCCCCCCCACGAATTACTCGGCTCCTTGGAGAGTCTCGCGCGCCCCGTTCTTGCTGCTTCTTTGCGGTGTCACATTTGTAACAAGTTTAGACTGATATAGCGCCTATAACCGACTATTATTCATGAGCCTCTGTGTGAGGACAGGACGCACGAAGCCTGTGTCGGCTTCGGCATACGGCATCAGCCTATTCCGGTGAAGAACCGGGTGGAAATCAAAGACCCACATGGAGACTCTAACTGCAACCCGCTCCTCCAATAATGTCTGTTGGAGCCTAACTCAGCTAACGCACAGATTGCCGCTTGAGAGCAACCTACGCCACTAGGGCGGCAGTAACTGCTTTCCGTGTTCCCGCTGTTCCTCGTTAATTCTCTCCTGCCTGCCGTCTCAGTGGCGACCCATTGTTGATGTGGCTGCGAGTTCCGCTCCGAGGGGCGGGTCCTGAACTATGACAAACTCGGATTGCCAGAAATGTGTGATCTAAGAAAGATGCCTACTTCTTGGCCACAGATTGCGATTGGAGGAAGCTGGCCAAGCGCAATACGAGCCTGAACAAAAAAGAAGGGTTGAGGTTAGAGTTCTTGCGGCAGAGGAATTTATGGCTTTAGAACCCTCTACTTCTTCGTTATGTCTTGGAGTCTCTTGTTAATTTCAGCCCAATTGACGATGTTCCAGAAAGCTTCAAGGTACTTAGCTCTGTCATTCTTGTAATCGATGTAGTATGCGTGCTCAAAGACATCGACAACCATCAGGATTCTGAATGTCGGAATAACATTCGTGTTGTGCTTCTCAACCTGCATTATTATCGGTTTGCCGAGTTCCCTGCAGTAGGCTAATGCTGCCCATCCAGATCCTTCTACGCTCTGTGCGGCCTGCGTGAATTCCTTCTTGAATCTGTCAAAGCTCCCGAACTCCTTGGTAAGCGCATCTAGTATAGGTCCTGTCGGTTTTCCGCTCTTAGCTGCAGGCGCTAGGTTCTCCCAGAACAGTGAGTGCATTCTGTGTCCGCCGATATTCCATGAAAGGTCCTTGAGAATTGCTTTCATGTCGAGATCCGCGTTTTCCTTTCGCGCCTTCTCGAGCTTATCAAAGTCCGCGTTTGCCCCATTGACGTACGCCTGGTGGTGTTTCTGGTGGTGTATTGTGAGCTGGGTTTCAGACATGTGAGGCTCCAAGTCCTTGTATCCGTACGGCAGCTTGGGTAATGCATAGGTTTTGGCTTTCTCCAAAGTCGTGTATCCTCCTTCTACTCTCCAATTAGTCCTAATCATTTCTTCCTGGCTGTTTCCTATCTAAGGTTTCCCTCATCCACTTGCTTTGAATGAGAGATAACCATATGCTTTTATCTGTTTTTCTATCCGCTGGCCAGCTGGCCTTTGATGCTGACCTTGCGCCACATCACCGTCTTCCAAACTCATATAAAAAAGTCTGTCCCACCGCTTCGCGCGTGGGACTTAATAAGTGTGGAGGCAAGGTCTAAGAACCTTCACCAGAACAGGTCGGCTAGCTCAGCTACATTTCTTCGAGGAGGGTCGTGAAAGTGTCGTGGTGATCCTCTTCCTGCTGCATTATTTCACGGAAGAGTCTGTTTGTTGTTTCGTCGCCTTCTTTTCTGGCCTTCTCAATGATTCCCTTGTAGAGCTTGATTGCGCCTTCCTCGTCTTTCACGTTCTGTGCAATCATGTCCTTGAGGTCTTCTCTAACGAAGATTGGCTCAGGCTTTGTCGTTGGTGTTCCTCCTAGGTAGAAGAGCCTCTCGGCTATCATCTCTGCGTGCTTCATCTCTTGCTTCGCAATACTCGCTAGTTCATCTTTTACGGTGAACCCTTTCACTCCACTCCACTGAACGTGCTGCCACATGTACTGGATTGAAACCTGCATCTCAGCTGCTATCCCCTTGTTTAGAAGATCCAGCAGCTCCTTGGATACCTTAACTACACTTGCGGTCTTTATCTCGCTCAAATACAATTGCCCTCCTAATATTCATCGTGTGGGCTTGGTTCTGCAATAGCTATGCTCTCTGCGTATTTATATTTTGGCTATGCCCCTGAAATCGCGCTATCGTACTCGCAGTGCAGATACACGGTAAGCGGCTATCAGGCTGTCCGTTCGGGCATCCTTTTAGGTTTGAATGGACAGTAGGATGCTTCGTGTCAGGCGCTATTCAACTCCTAGCGGAGCGCCCAAGGCAATAGCTGGTTCGCAGCGGCGAAGCATTAAGATCTACCCCGTTATGTTGCTGGAAGAAGGTGTCTCGAGTACATGGACTACCTGCCAGTAGCTTCTCTAGTGGTCTTCCTCGCGACAATCTTTCTTATGATCAAGAGGCCTAGAGGAATAAACCTTGGCGTAGCTGCTGGGATCGGCGCGATCGCTTCATTGCTACTGGGCACCGTTAGCATCGGAGACGCTATTGTGGCGCTTGGCAATATATGGGATGCTGCCTTAGCCTTCGTCGGAATTGTGACGCTGTCGGTGACTCTGGACACAATGGGATTCTTCAGGTGGGCAGCCCTAAGAATTGCGGGGTTCGCGCACGGCAGTGGCGTCAGACTGTACTTCTACACGGCGCTTTTAACGGCCGCTGTGAGCATACTTTTCGCCAATGACAGCGCAGTGCTGATATTAACCCCGATTGTTATGGAGATGGTTCGCAATCTGAAAATGACTAAGAGCAGTAGAGTTGCATATCTCTTCGGCGCTGGTCTGATCGCTGACACCGCCGCGATGCCACTCATAACTAGCAATCCCGTAAACATTGTCAGCGCTGACTATTTCGGGTACACGTTTATTGAACACATGGTTTTCATGGTTCCAATTGCGGTCGCAACAGTGCTACTAAGCATGCTCGTGGTCTATCTCTTCTTCAGGAGGGACATACCGAAGGCGTACTCCACGGAGCTGGTGCAGATTCTTGTAAAGAACGAGCACAGTCCAATGTGGCTGAAAACGAGTATGGCGACTCTCGTCGCCATAGATGCAGGGTACGTGGTAGCATCATTCAACAGGATACCTGTCTCATTCGTAATCTGCGCAGGCGCTCTGTTCCTCCTTCTTCTATATGCTGGAACCTACAGGAGGGAGGCAGTGTACAGAGAGGAGCGAGTCGGCGCCATGCATGTCTTGAGGAAAGTAAACTGGGACATCCTCTTCTTCATGATAAGTATCTTCCTTGTTGTCCAGGGTCTGAGTCATGCAGGTGCTGTCAGCTTCTTCTCCACTCTCTTCGTGAATTCACTTTCCCTGCCTTCAGTGCTCTCAACGTTGGTGCCCAGCCTCATTGTGACTGTCAGCGCTAGCGCGATGAATAACTGGCCGATGACTTTCATGGGACTACTGTCAATAAAGCAGTCGATGATGACCTATGGGCTGAGCCCACAGTCGAGCACCACCCTCATCTTCTCCAACATAATCGGGAACAACCTTGGACCACACTTCTTTCCACTTGGCTCGCTCGCTATTCTAATGTGGCTTGGAACCATGAAGAGAAAGGGCTTAACGATAAGCTTCAAGGACTACCTGAAAGTAGGGTCAATACTCTCGGTCTTAGAGGTCACCGTAGCAGCCGTCATACTGTGGATTGAGCAGACGTTTCTCGGCTTCACCCTAAGCGTATAGCCTGTTCCCTTGGTTGGCGGCTAATATCCCAGGTTACTCAAGTTTTTCTTGAAGGTTGCATGAAATCAGCCAGTGTTCTCTGCTGTCCCTCCTGTTTCTCGAAGCCGGATACTTTGACACCTACTCTTCTCGCCTCATGCGTCGATTCTGCAAGGAATCTCTCGAAGAGTTCTCTAGCTGTTTTCTTTATGACTTCGAGTTGGTTCATTGGGTTTTCAAAGGTCTTGGATCGGCTATGGGCGGTGAGATCGGTCATAACCACGACTATCCCGATGGACTTGAAAGTGAGACCCCGTTCCAGAAGCCTCGAATAGACCTCCGCGCTCAGCTGATTGGCCTTCTCCATGATTACACTCAAGTCTCGAGTGTTCTCCTTGAGTGTGGCTATCCTGCTTATCGATAGGGCTTCCCCTCTTTCCTCCACGGGCTGATCGTCAAGCCCGACAGACGCGTTATGGAAATAGGTTCCAAGAGCCTTTCCAAAGGTTTCGATGAGCTTCTGCGCGTCGAACCTAGCCAAATCGCTTATTGTGCTTATTCCCAGCTCCCCCATTTTTCCCTCCGTTTTCGCCCCAATCCCAGGAATACGGCCGACGGGCATTGGTGAAAGGAAGCTTTCAACTTCGTCTGCCTCAACAACCGTCAAACCGTCTGGTTTCTGCACATCTGAAGCGATCTTGGCGACAAGCTTGTTTGGGGCAACCCCAATGGAACATGTTATTCCTTCCTGAGCTTTTGTCTTGTCCTTTATCTCGAACGCAGCCCAACGTGCGTCCTTGAAGTTGCCCCTAACTCTCTCGCCCACGTCCAGATAGGCCTCATCTATCCCAACCTGTTCGAAGGCATCAGCATAGCCTCTGAGGATAGCCATTACCCGTTCTGAGACTTCTTCGTAGTATCGGCGGTCCATGGGGAGGAAGACTGCCTCGATGCCTTTCAGCCTCTTTTTCGCAAGAGCGATGGGTATCCCGGACCTCACGCCATGCTCCCTCGCGATGTAGTTCGCCGTGGCGACCGCCCCGCTGTCCTCCGTCCGCCCAGAATACACGCACACTACGACAGGCTTGTCCCTAATGGACGGGTTCCTTATCTCCTCAACCTGTGCGTAGAAGTAGTCCAGATCCACAAGCATGACGACTCTCTGCTGCAAGCGGGGCTCCCTCACAAAGATAATATCGATCAACTGATTCATAAAGAGAGATCATATGGCCAAAGGTGGACTACCTTGACGGAAACTGCAAGAAATCCCGGGAAGAGGACAGGAGCTACTTCGAAGCCTGATCCTATTGGAGGAAGGAAAGACGGCAACGTGAGGATAACCGTAATACGATACGACCCGAACCACTATGAGGAGAAGCGGGTAGGCAGAATCGAGGAGTGTTTCCCAATAAAGGGGGAACCAGGCGTAACATGGGTCAACATAGACGGTCTGGAGAGAAAGGACATCATAGAGAAAGTCGGTGCTCACCTCGAGGTGTTCCCGCTGATAGTGGAAGATGTCCTGAGAAAAGGTGGACGCCCAAAACTCGAAGAGTTCGACGACTATATATTTGCCATCTTGAAGATGCTCTACTACGGCGAGTCGAAAAAAGAGATAGTCACCGAGCAGGTCTCATGTATCTTTGGAGAGAACTACGTTGTGACCTTTCAGGAGAGGATTGGAGACGTCTTTGAACCCGTAAGGCAAAGGCTGAAGAGTGGAAAGGGCCGCGGACGAAGAATGGGTTCAGACTATCTTGCCTTCATGTTAATCGATGCCATCATAGACAACTACTTCCTCATCCTGGAGGGCATTGGGGATCGCATGGCTTCACTTGAAGAGGAGGTTGTGGAGTTCCCTACCAAGGAGACCCTGAGGGCCACCTACAAACTGAGGAGAAAACTCCTCTTCTTGGACAAAGCAATCTGGCCGTCAAGGACCGTGGTGGATCGCCTGGAGCGGAGCGACTCGAGACTCATAAAGAGGATCACCAGGCAGTACCTAAGGGATGTCTACGACCACGCGATTCAAGTCATAGAGAGCATAGAAACATACCGCGAGGTGTTCTCGAACATGCTCGACATCTACGTATCAAGCATCAGCAACAAGCTGAACGAGATAATGAAGGTGCTAACCATCATCGCCACCATCTTCATGCCCCTAAGCTTCATCGTCGGCGTATACGGGATGAACTTCACCACGCCTTTTCCACCATACGTCGCCGAATGGGGCTTCCTGGTAATCATGCTCCTCAACTTCGGGGTTGTCCTTACAATGTTGATCTACTTCAGGAGAAGAAGGTGGCTCTGAGGAAGACAGAAGTGACATCAATCGCTGGCTGAAGAACGGTTGATGCCCGCTATGAACAGAGCCCTTGGTACGGGCATTGCTTGATTCACCAAAGGAAGAAATACTCATCTTCGTCGCTAGAGCAGCTTCTTCTTCAGCTCTCCAACATAGTCTTCTACTGTCCTCTTCTGGTATCGGAGTACCGCCTGAGACTCCGTTGTATCGTACCAGTCTGCGTAGTTTGGCTTCTTAGTGAATTTGCTCCAGTCTGGGTCAGGTAGCCCAAGTGCTCCGAATGTCTTTCTGATCAGGTCTTTGAAAGTCATCTGGTTTTCCTTTCCACCTGCAATGATGAAAGTCTTGTTATCAGAGCTCTTATTCTTCAGGGAGTTGATTATGGCTGTGCATGCATCTTGCACGTGTAGGAATTCCACCCTCCCCGCCAAAGGCAAGGAGAAGAGGTATCCCATACTAGCCGAACCTATCTCAGGCGATAGCGTTACTGCAAGCCTCAGAATCGCGTATCTTACTCCTGATTTCCTGATCATCTCCTCGCACAGTATCTTGCCACGCGTGTAGTTATCGGTTCCCTTCACCGGGTGATCAGGTCTAATCGGCGGATTCTCCTTATCAGTAATGCCAAAAACCGAAATCGTTGAGGAGAAGACAAGTTTTGGCTTCCTTATGCTTGCTTTCATAGCTGCCAAGACGTTCCGCGCGCCAGCCACATTCACTTTCTTTGCCAGCGCGGGTTTCTCCTCGCTCACTGGAGGGAGCACGAACGCCAAGTGGACGACGGCGTCGACATCGCTGTTGACCGCCTTTCTCACAGTATTCGCGTCCGACACGTCACCCCAAACGAACTCCGCGCGCCCTTGGTTTCCTGCAACATTCCTATTCGCCTCAGTCGGCAGATCAAGACCTCGCACTTCGAAACCCTCTTCTAAGAGACGAGGTACCAATGCCGAACCAATGTTCCCACATGCACCTGTGACAAGGATCTTCATGGAACTAGCGTTCTCCTAACACTCATCAAGCATAGCCTGATGGGTCATCTTGCTGAATAGTCAGATATATATCTAGCTAATCGACGATCCCCGCTTTCCCATCGGTGTCACGGGTTGGGACATTCGCACCCACAGCCTTTATGCGGAAAGAATGAGCTCGTGGATACGGCGCAGGCGGCTCTGATGCCTCTGGGAAACTCGCAATTCCAGCGCGACAATCGACAAGGATCCTAATCATGATTAATAAGACGAGGCGGCTCTCCGTCTATGTGGAGAAAGCACGGGGGAGGTACAGCTCGGCTAAGAGGAGGGGAAGTGCTAGTGATGAGGGGACGCTGAGACATTATAGTCTACCTACCCTCTGGGGGGGATGAAAATTGTCAGGCAGAGAGATAAATGGATTCAAAATGTTTGGAGCACCACCACCGGGATCATTTGACCCGAAGGCCTTCATAGCCCAATGGAAGATTGGCAATAGAGAGGAAGAGAAGGTCTACGGCCCAGTATACGCTGCCAGGATGATCCAGTATGCGCTGCAGTACCTCGCCAAAAGAACCGGAGAGAAGCCACCAGAAGACATTAGAACCTTCGCCCAACTGGCGGACCACGCACTATCGAAGATTGGCGAATGCCAAACGGCGTACTGCGCCTTGACATATGCACAGTGCAAAACAGAGAAAGAGCTCCAAGGGCAGATCGGAGCCGCAAAACGAATCAATAATATTAGCTGGCAAAGACAAACCCTAAAGCCGAAAAACGGAGAAGAGAGGAACATAGATCTCAGCGGCATCGTGTCAAACTTTCGCCAAGCAGCGATCGCCATGAAGCTGTGCCCAGCAGAACTCGGATATAGGGCAAATGAAGACGGAAGCCTTGACGTGTTGCTGCCGAATTGCTTCTACAAGGACGCGTGCCGGGAACTCTTCAAAGAAGACCTCCTAACCGGGCCAGGCGGGAAAATGATCTGCAACCTAGGTATCCCAATTTCCGTATACCTAAGAGCCACGACCGGCTATGAATGGGACTATCAATGCCTAGAATATGACAAGCCGAACTGCACAATAAGACAGCGCATGGTCTGAGCAATAGATCACCTGGAACCACGCCGATCACGGCGCAGACAGGAGCCACCCCCCCAACCCCTGCCCCGGATTGCCCCACGGCATTCTCAGTCTAAAACTCGTACTCCTCTTTCCCATTTCTATTCGTGAAGCCGAGCACGCAGTCAGAAACTTCACGAAGAGGTGAGAAGGGTTCGCAAGCAGGATCCAATGAAGCAACCCCCAAAGGATCCAAGGAGAAGGAAGAGACAAGATGAAGTGAGCCACAGATGGCGCTGGTTAAGCCTTGTGCCACTCTTTCTTGCTCCCAGCCACTTTCCCCATCGATACCCCGAAGAGTACGAGAGCCAACGCGAAGAAGAAACTAGTTGTGAGCATTCCGATCAATGCAAAAGCGAGCGCACTACTCAGGTCCGGCTCACCGGTGTTCCGCTTCAGCCTCCGAATTCCGACTGCAAAGAAAATGAAGGCCACCCAACTAAACAGCAAGGGGCCCAGTACGCTGGTATATCCTACTACGAGCAAGAATACCAAGAGAAGTGACGGAAGGGGCGTAAAAGGTGGGAAGTAGTAAGCAGGCACGGAGGTTCCAAGCAATACCCAGACGATAAATGCAAGGTAGGCAGCTGCGTACAGAACGCCTGCCTGACCCAGCCACACAATCAACAGTCTTCTGCCTAGTAGGATCAGGGAGATGCCGGAAATAGCTCCGAGCGCAAAAATGACGACCAAGATGACTTCAGTAATAAGAGGAGCGGCTAACAGAGGCGCTAATGGGATCAAGGCGAGCATAGCAGCAAGGAGACCTGGAGTTAGAACAATGAGGAAAAGCGTTAGTAGGCTCATGGCCCCCAGTAAGGATCCAAAAAGCAGATTCACTCTGGAAACCATCCTCATAATAGATTCGTCGGCAATCTTCTTTCTAGCCAACGCTTGTCATCCCCAGCTAAGTCACGTGACACGCCTGGTTTGCGAAAGGACTGGTTGCGTCGCTCCAACCCTAGCGATGACAGCCGCCTTAGTCCTGGGCCCTCCTGTACGACGAGAGTCTATTAAGCTCCATATATAGGTTGCTCTTGAATTAGGGCGCTTCGAGATTCGCTTGGGTTCGCCACCATCTTCATACGATGGGTTGCGTGCTTTGGTTGGGAGCGTTACGTGTCTCGCTCAGAGTAAGGATCTCATTCTTCCACCAGCTTCTTGCCGGCAATCAGACCGTTCCAGCTTCCTGGCAGTGCAGTGGGGGTTACTTATAGGATGATGACCCAGCGGAGTTGTGAACCCTGACAATGCAGTTGCTTTCTGAGTCCCGCGCTACATAGAATTCATATTCTAGAATAGCAAAGATCTTACTATGGAGTTCAGCCGGTTCCACAGATGCACTTTACTTTTGCATTGAAGGGGGCTTGTGAATGGATGCAGCTACAGTTTCAACTGGGGCGGAAGCCCTTGACGAGATGATCGAAGGAGGCTTCCCACAGGGCAGCCTTGTCATCGTAGCAGGCAACCCTGGTTCAGGGAAAACGGCTTTTGCCATCAATTTTGCATGCAAGGGCATTAGCTCGGGTGATGCCGTTGTGTTCGCTTCGCTGGGCGAACCAAGGGAAGCTTTCATTAATGAAATATCCAGGCATTTTCATTTCGACGCGGAGCAGTTCATGCGCACCGACAAGATGAGTTTCCTCGACTTGTCTATTGTGAGGGAAGGAGGTGCGCCCAGCATGATTCAGTCCATATTGGATCGGGTCGAAAGAACCGGTGCTAAGCGTCTCGTCATCGATAGCTTCTCGGCGATGGCCTTAGCCTTCGAGAGGAAACTTGATACCCGCAGCATCCTCCAGGCAATTCTCAGTAAGGTCGTCCGGCAGCTCGGGTGCACCACAATCCTTGCCGTTGAGATCCCCTTCGGGGATGAGCGCGTCGGTACGGGTGTAGAGGAATTCGTTGCTGACGGGGTCATAAAGCTCGGGTCAGAGATGATTGACGACCGGCTGATCAGAGTACTGGAACTCGTCAAGCTCAGAGGAACCAGGTTAGCCGAGAGAAAATTGATATTTACCCTCGAAGAGGGCTTCAAGGTTTTCGCGCCTTTTCAGCTCAAACCAATAGCTAGCCCTAAACCGTTCAAGGCGATACCTGACAAGCCAGGCAGGTTCTCCTCTGGATCAGAGGACCTGGACAGACTCCTTAACGGGGGATACCCCGTAGGGTCAACGATCCTCTTCGAGATCGGCAGAGGCGTGCCGGTATTCCACAACGCGCTGCTCCAGGGTCAGGTCGTCCGCAACTTCATGGCCAATGGCAGGGCCGGAATAATGCTCCCATCGACCGGAATAGACCCAAAAATGATGAAGATGGCTGCCACCAGAATTGGATTCAAGGAGAAAGACATCGACCGATTATTGAGGCTCTGCCTCCTCCGATTCTCCGAGTCCAGCAGGGAGCCATATGTGATCCCCTTGGAGGGAGAAAACATCGACTCGGATAACAAGCTCATCAGAAATGTGGAGGAGGAGTTGAGGAAGGAGACGGGGAAGCCCATAGTCTATGTCATGGGATACGATTCAGTGATCGCGAATTATGGCTTGAAGGCCGCAATGAAGACTGCAGTCCTTGACGCAGCTAGGGCAATGGAGCACGGGAACCTCGGCATAATCTCACTGAGACTAGGCTATGGCAAAGCCTCAGTGGTGCTGAATGAACTGGCCTACGTGCACTTCAGGTTGGCAGAGAAGTATGGGGCCCTAATCCTCTACGGGATCAAACCCAGAACAAACCTATTCGTTGTAGAGGTAGACGTCTCACGGGGATATGATTCGCCAAAGCTCACGCCAATACTCTAGAGCCCTATCGATTCACCTGGAAGTGGCGCTCCTCACACGTGGCGAGAGGCGTCAGGAGGGATCTACGAGCCTCGCTTCTTTTATCCTGGAACGCGGCGCGACATAAGAAAAACCTTAAGTCTATCTAGGCACGAGACGTAGTGTCTTGACCAGGAGGTTTTTCGAAGTGCCAATTAGAGTTGGAATTATAGGATGTGGCTTTGCCGGCTGCATGCACGCAATAGCCTATCAGCCACACATAGAAGCGGGAAATGTGAAGCTCGTTGCATCCTGTGATGCCGATGAGGATGTTGCAGCCAAGATGGCGAAGGAGTACGAGATGGATGCCTATTACAGGGATTGGCGGGATCTTGTCAAGAGAAGGGATATCGATGCTGTCTCAATTTGCCTGCCTCACTACTTGCATGAGGAAGTATCGGTCGCTGCATCAAAGAGTGGAAAGCATGTCCTCTGTGAGAAGCCGATGGCCACCACGCTCGAAGGCTGTGACAACATGATCAAGGCAGCGAAGGATGCGAAGGTCAAGCTAATGATAGCTGAGACCTACAGGTTCATGCCTACCATGGTCAAAATCAAGGAGATCGTCGATAGCGGCAAGGTTGGTGAATTGTTCTTCGCACGTGGCTCAGAGTGCCTCAACGAGGTTCCGAAGATATGCGACCCCGACTCTTGGCACTGCACCCCCGACAAGGCGGGCGGTGGAGTCTGGTTCGATGCTGGCGTCCACATCTGCTCCGCGTTCAGGTACGTGTTTGGGGATGTCGACTCAGTTAGAGCGGGTCTGCTTGAGCACGTCGTAGCTAAGGAGAAGGAAGATGACAACGCAATAGTGCTACTGAAATTCAAGAAAGGGACGGTCGCAGAGGCTTTTCTGAGCGAGACTATTGGCAGCCCAGCCTTCATCAGGTTTGAGTTTTACGGGACTGAGGGGACGATTCTCATGGACACGGCCTGGGATGAGCCGATAAAATTCTTCTCCAGTAAGGGAGAGAATCCTTCAGAGGAATGGGAGAAGCCCGAAGTGGAACACCTCCCGATGCCTCAGTTCTACACCCTATCCTTCAGAGGGGAGGTAAAGGAGTTCGTGGATTCTCTGCTCACGAAGAGGGATCCAAAATACCGCGGTGAAGAAGGAAAGGTTGCGGTCGAGATGGCCCTAATGGGTGTTCTCTCAGCAAAAACGGGGAAGGCGGTTGACCGAAATGAGCTGTATTCGCCACTCGCTAAGAAATACGGAATAAAGTAGCGTGGGCGGCATCTACAAGTCCCATCAAGTAGAAGTTGCGCTCACTCGCGTTTGACCAAGCTTGCTCCACACGATGCGCAGAAAGAGGCGCCGGCGACGAGCCCAGCGCCACAGTTCGGGCAAAGTGATGCTACCGCGGCGGCTGCTGGCCCGGGTGTCCCTGCCGAGTTGGCTACACCCGTTGTTGCCGCGCCTTCTGGCATTGCACTCACTGTCTCCTGTTCTTCCCTTCGATGGCGCGCCCTCAAGGCCACAAAAGCCACCAACGCGATTGCTGCCACGCCAACGCCTACACCCCCGATCAGGAGCAGAGGTATCGGGTCAGCAGAGAACTCTGATGTGGATGTCGCTTCAATCGTGATCGAGCCCTGCGGCGAATATATGGTAACTACTTCCTTCAGCATCAATCCGGTGTCCTTGTCAAAGTACAGGTCAACTGACCCGTTGCTGACACTCGTGCCAAAGTGATTTACCGTCCTGTGTGTGCCTGCAACATAGATTGATGGAGCGTCGGTGATCACTACAGTCGAACCCATGTAAAATGGATCGCCTGGGTTCAATCCAGCCGCGATGACAAAAGAGCAGATGCTGTTCGAACCCGTTGAAATGTCTCCCGAGTAGTAGTGTGTTTGTGATTGGCCTCCGTAGCTTACTGTGTAGGTGACTGAAACGGTGGTTCCGCTCACCTGTGTGATGTCGACTCGCGCCGACCCAGACATTGTTCCGGCTGACGCCACATACAATGAGAAAGAGTAGTTTGCCCAGTCCCCTGTTTTTACGCCAACTTTCGTGTAGTCCGCACCTTGCGTCGGAGTAGTAGCAGAAGAGACAAACAGAAGCAGCGAAAGTATGATTAATACTGCATAAGGCCTCTTCAAGTGATTCCCCCTCGTGACTGCGTTTCCATTCCTTGAAATGTGCTAAGTGAGTGTACAGTCATCGGAAGTATTTAACTTTATTCTTCTGAGATCCGCCAGCCCTCGCTTGCAGAGATAGGAGCCCCTCGGATTGAACTTGTTAGAAACAAGATGAAGAACCCGGTATATGAGCCGCGCATTTGTACTCCTGCCTAGTTCAGTCGGAGAGGGCTTCATGGCTTGCCGATCTCTACTCTCCTTGCTTCGAGCTTCTTTCTCAGCCGGTCCGCGTCCTTGGGAAATGACAGGTACACGAATGTATAGAGAATCAGGCAGAGGGTCCAAGGAATGAACGCAATTAGAAACATCGCCTTCGAGAGCGCCAACATGTTCGTCACCCTCATGCCTGCTGGCAGGCTCGGGATAGGGACGCTCGTCGGTGGAACTATGTAGCCGAAGGCGGATTCAGCAATTGCGCCCACAAGGAAGGTACCTAGCGCTCCAACTGACCCTTCTACCAGCGTGTCGACGGCGTATACGGAGCCCCTAATCTCTGGCTCAAAGATCTCGCTGAAGATCGGGCTATTGCATCCCGCAGAGCACCATGATATCAGGAAGCCCGTAAGTGCACCCGACAGCATGTAGAGGAGCATGGAGCTGGTCTGCATTGGGATCAGCATGAACATGACGTACGTCATAGGTATCCCGGAGAAGACTGAGATCTGTGCTATGACGATTCTGCCGCTACGAGGCCGCCACCTTGAGGTCCTGTCGGATCAGTGATGAGACGAGGGTCACAGCTTTTAGGGGTGTAGCGCCAAGAATAGGTTGTGAATAGGAGCCACTTCGAGATTGAGAGGTTGATGGTATCGATGGTTAGAAATGGTACTAGCGAAGGGTTGTCAAAATTCGGAAGGCTCAGGTCGACAACGCTATTCGAAGAGCAAGTCGGCAGCATACTGACAATTCAGGCGCATCAAGATGACACGGACATTGCCTGCGGAGGAACGATAGCGAAGTTGACCCGCATGGGCAAGAAAGTGACTTACCTTCTACTAACCGATGGGCGGCATGGGGTTGCAGATCCTGAGATCCCGAGCGCAGAAGCAATAAAGATGCGGAATGAAGAGCAGAAGCGGGCAGCCAAGATACTGGGAGTAGAGAAGGTCATTTTCCTCGATTACCCGGATCAGCACATGGATTCTTCGCTCGAGCTGAGGCGAAGGCTGATAGGAATCATACGTGACCTTAAGCCGGATATAGTATTCACTTTCGACCCGTGGAGGCCGTACGAGGGGAATAGGGATCACAGGCACACCGGGATCATGGCGCTCGAGGCCGCCGGCTTCGCCTACGACATGTTTGAGTACCCTGAGAAGGATGCGGATCTCCACATGGTTCTCGAAATGTACCTCTTCCAGCCTTTCCTGCCCGACACGTGGGTCGACATAACCGACACAATTGATCTAAAGTTGGACGCGATTCGGCAGCACGAGACTCAACTTGGAGACCAGATCGCTAAGGTCATCAAGGAGAAGAATGCTAGGGACGGGAAGGTTATCGGAAGGCCATACGCAGAGGCCTTCAAAGTTCTGAAGAGAGGCTTCCCATGGGTTTGGGACGGGCTAGAGGTCGAAGGCTGGAGCCCAGAAAACTTCTGGACCCCCTAGGAACCCACTTCACCAGCTGCCGGCTGCCAGACGCAAAACGCTAATAAGAACGATCAAGGTAAAACCAACGAAAGGGCACTGCCCCTTTTTCGAAATCATTTGGCGAGGATGATTGACTTGGAGAAACGTCTTAAAATCGGAATAATAGGAGTCGGAAGCATAGCGCAATGCCACGCGCGAGGCTTTCTGAAGGACGGACGCGCTCAAATTGTAAACGTCTGCGACCTCCTTGAGGAGGAGGCGGCCAACAAGGCCGCCCGGTGGGGCGCAGAGAGATCATGCGTCGACTACAATGAAGTCCTGAAGGATCCCGATGTGGAAGCCGTCGACATCCTACTTCCGCCCAGCCTTCACGCCAAGGTCGCAGTTCAGGCAGCGGAAGCCGGGAAACACATCTTGACGGAGAAACCACTCGCGACGACGCTGAAGGACTGCGATGAGGTCATAGCAGCTGCAAAGAGGAACAAGGTGAAGCTGATGGTTTGCCATAATCAGCTGTTCTACCCCCCTCACCAAGAGGCTAAGCGGCTCGTTGACAATGAAATCGGGAATCCCGTTATGTCTACGTCCCTGCTTCACGGTGGATTCGGCGCGAGCGGATGGAGAGAAGATCCAGTTATAGGTGGAGGCTTCTTGCTGGAGGCATGCATTCACAGGTTCTACGTCTCGCGTTACCTCATGGGCGAGGTGAAGCGGGTATCGTGTATGACAGCTAAAACGACCCCCGAACTCAAGACCGAGGATATCGTTTTGGTGAACCTGCAGTTCGAGAAGAACAGGTACGGCACCATCAGCGCGAACCGAGGAGCCCCTCCCGCCCTATGGGATGACAGGACAGAAGTTGTTGGAGACGACGGCATGATCATCATAAACGGCGTCGAAGACCACATACTGGGCGGCCTACCCCTGATGCTCTACAAGGATGGCGCGTGGAAGTCATACATGACGCCAAGAGTGTTTGGGGAAACCGCCGAGGGCATGGATGGTATCCCGGAGGAAGTGAAGTTCACCAGCAACGAGCTAGACAACAAGTTCGTAAACACCTTCTACTACGTGATCAAGCACTTCATCGACTGCATTATCGAGGACAAGGCGCCTTTCGTCCCAGGCGAGGAAGGAAGAAGACTCGTCGAAATAATGCTTGCCGCATACAAGTCCGCTGAAACCGGAAAGGTCGTAAACGTCTAAAGCAAGACTAGCGCGCACTAGCAAAGCTAATGCTTTCTAGGAACTCTAATATACATGTGGCCATAATACCGAGAGAAAATGATAATTGGGTGGAAATCGGCATGCCGAGATTCTGTCTGGGCGAAAATGGCTTTATTTTTGGTAAACCTTGGCACGATATGATCGATAAGCAACAGATCCTCGAATTCGCAAAGAAGGAGGGCTTTGGGGGGATGGAGCTTCACCCCTACTACGAGTCGTTCTCTAAAGGCTCGGAAGACAGCATACGCGACGAGTACAGAAGTTACGGCCTCGAAATCCCCTGTATCCAGACCGGGTTTGTTACTGGCATGTACTCGCCACTAAGCTCCAGCGAAGAAACAAGGAAGAAATTCGTTGAGACAATGAAGGAGTGGATCGAGTTTGCACACCTATTGGGCGCTCCCACAGCGACAGTCTCCCCTCCGCAGTTCTCAGCCGACGTCGTGATGAATGGGTACTCCCATGACGATATGGTGAACATGTTCATCGACGCCTTGAGGCAGATAGTTGACACAGCCGAGGAGAACAAGGTTGTCCTCGCCTTCGAGCCAGAGCCTCAGATGATACTCAACGGCGGCTTCGTCAGGAAGCCGATAGAGGATACGCTGAAGGTTCTTGACGAGATCAAGTCTGACTACGTGAAGGTCCTCTACGATGTCACCCACGCCAACACCCTTGGGAAAGGCGATCCAGTGGGCTTCCTAAGAGCCCTGAAGGGCAGGGTAGGGTGGACGCACCTGGCCGACAACGACGGGTGGATAACTCCCTACTTCTTCTCGAGCAATCACCTGGAATTCGGGAAAGGCAACATAAACATTGAAGCGGTAATGAAGACACTCAAGGAAACCTGTCCACACCTGGAGTGGTTACAGGTCGATGTCTGGGAAGCCACGGATCCATTCGGCATGGCGAGTAAGAACAAGGGAGTCCTTGAGCGCATCCTGAAGCGAATCAGATGGTGACCCTCCTCCCTTTTCTTCAGTGGAGACTCATCGTAGAGTGGTCGCTTCCACGGCGAGTGCCTTGCCCTGCGCAACTCCAGTATGGCAATCTATATAGCTTGGCAGATCTGAGCGTAAGCCTGGGGAGTTTTGCAGCATTGGGTAGGCTTCGAATACTAAGGGTTGATTCGATACCAGGTACGCCGCGCTGCGGAATAGTCCTTATGGTATTGGAAGGAGTCCTTGAGGCTGGCACGGCAATCGAGTGTGGATCGCACTTCCTGCGGGTACTGGCCATGGCTAGGCCAGGCTACAAGAGGCGGCAAAACGACACGATCTCACCTGGAGACCTGCTGGATTCCGCAAGAGAGGGCGAAACAGTCGAAGCACTAGTGGATATGGCTCTCTTTGATTCGCCACTCGCAGACTTGTTATACCACGACCTTGAGTTTCAGTAGGCAGCCAAGTCAGCGTGACACCAGTCCCTTTCCGGACAAATCGGGTCTCTTATCCGGACTCAAGATACCCAGAAGAAAGTGGAATCGATGCGCTTCCGCAAAAGCTTCATATACGGCCATGCAAGAGGTCGCCATGCTTCACCTGTACTTTCTGAGGACTCCATCCATGTATTCCTTAGAATCTCGTATCATTGCGTCGGCGTCTATCGGGGCGCCAGACCAAGTTTGGACGCAGACGTAGCCATCATACCCTATGCTCTTGAGTGTCGCGACTAGTCCATCCCAGTTGACCGTGCCCTTTCCGAGTGTCACATGTGTCCAGTGTATTCCGTCATTGTCTGCGGCGTGAATGTAGCACAGGTGTTGTCCTGCTTTTCTTATGTCATCGGCGAAGTTTGGATAGGTGATGTTCTGTTGGGCGGTGTCGAAGATGATCTTCACCATTTTCGAGTTGAGCTCCTTGATCATTTCCAGCGCGTCGTCGATGGTGAGCATTAGTGGGCTGTCTCCAATGTACTGTGGGTGTAAGCCTAGGATCACGTTCTTCTCCTCTGCCAGTGCGGCCAGCTCCTGGAACGCCTCCATAGTCCACTTTCTTCCCTGCTCCCTTGGAGTGCCGTACAGGCAGTGACCTGTGAGGACATTTATGAGTGGACATCCGATGTCGGCTGCGAGGTTCACGTTGTCCCTGTAGTATTGAAGGGTCTCGTCTCTGACTTTCTTGTTTGAGTGGGAGAAGTTAAGCCCCAAGTTTAGAATGCCACCCGCAACGGCGAAGCCCGTCAGCTCGAGTCTCTGGTCGTCAATCAACTCCCTTACTGCTCTTCTTTCCTCCTCGGAGTAGTGTCCCGGATAGAGATGCGGGGGACCCGTGTAGAGGTCTATACCCTTGTACCCTGCTTCAGCTATTCGTCTTATGGCCTCGTCAAGAGGCGTACTTACGATGTAGGCTAGAGTGCAGCAACTCAACTTCAGCATGATTAATCACAGACTTGTCTTGAAGCCTCGTGATATATAAGAGTTCTCGGGGAGAGACTATGAGCTTCAAGGCTCACTTCTGGGTCAGTTTCGCCTGAGGTAGATGCCTTCAAGGGGGTTCTGGTCTCCGCCAATTGGAGCGGGCATTGAAACCGATGGTTTTTATATCTCCACTGCACTTCTATGACACTGACAATCGATTGGTAGGGAGTTTTCGTTTATGCCGGAAAAAAGGAAGGATGTCAGCGAAACGCCGGGACTCGGGTGGAGAGTATCGCTCAGTATTGTTGCTGGCATAGGATGGTTGATATTCCTCATCGTATGGTTCTTCTTCTATGCCCTGGGCTTCACACTCTACCAGAACATTGCAGTCCTCATTGTGTCAATGGTAGCCGTCGCCGTCATCGAGGGCCTCACTTGGGTACCAATGTGGTGGCAGCCCGATACGCCAGGATTCAAGCGCCTAGTTTCCCTCAACATAGTTCTCGGTGCACTCATAGCGGTGTTCGTCTTCATCTGGCTCTTCTTCTACGCCGAGGGCTTCACACTCTACATGAACATAGCCTTCATCGTCATCCCGCTTACGTTCTGGGGCGTACTCCAATCTGTCACGAGGCGCCGCTGGATGAAGGAGAAACCTTGGCTATCAACAGCAAGATACGCGGTCAGCCAATTGGTCAGCATAGCATGGGGCGCCTTTCTCTTCGTGTGGTTCTACTACTATGCCCAGACCTACACGTTCACTGAGAATGTTCTAGTGTTCTTTGTCTCCGCAATTATCATGGGTACGATGCAGGGACTTATTCGAGCGCCATGGAAGTCCGGAACTGCAGAGCCTGGACTCGGATGGAGGGTAGCATTAAGCGCGATAATGGGTGTCGGGTGGATACTCTTTGTCATTTTCTGGCTACTGCTCTACGCACCAGGTTTCAGTTTCCTACAGAACTTGGCGATCATAATAGTGTCGCTGCTCATCATGGCGGCAGTACTCGGCGCTGCTTGGGCGCCTTGGGCAATAAAGCACGGCGCCAGAAGCTCTAAGAAATAGCATTTCCCTCACGCTCCGCAGTCCAGATGGATGACTCTGAAGAGAACAAAAACACTGGCTGCCTGCGCGAGGCTCCCCATCTTTTTTAATTCTTGTTGTTAGCTCTCATACGAGCTTTAATATAGGAGGTGGGTCAGAGCTAAGATGCAACACCACAGGAGTGGAGTATATGCCTCAAGACAACGAAGACGCCGCCAGCGCACCCGGACTGGGATGGAGAGTATCAGTTACCGTAGCAGTGAGCCTCGGCTGGCTTGTGTTTCTGATTCTCTGGTTAGCCTTCCTTTCTGTCGGCTGGCCCCTCTACCAGAGCATAGCCATCGTGCTCATCTCTATCCTCCTACTTGTCGTGATACTGTCGTTGATGTGGGTGCCTTGGGGACTGAAGTATGGACGAAAGTACATGAAAGAAGAATAGCCAATTCTTCTTTCTCTGTTCTGCCGACTCTGACAAGCCTCTCACCAAAGAGCCTCGATGTGGAGAATTGGTCAGGCTTCCTCACAGCAGGGCAGATTCTTGTACGGATAGGGTCGGTAGCTCAGGGAGTAGGGGATGACCCTCTGGAGTTCCGTCATTGATGGAAGGTTGCCCACCTTGCCTGCCCCGTACTTGAAGGTGTCAAGCTGGCTAGCAAGATCTACTTTTCCAGAAACGAGCGCAACCACTGTGCTGTCCAGCTTCAGCAGATCTTGTCCCGCAACTATGTACGGGAAGTCAACCGTTCTGCCGAAGATTGGCCCTTCAGAGTCCTGCCCGAGCGGGCCAGAGACTATTCCGAATATGCGGTCTTTTAAGCCTACCTTCCAGAAGGCGTAGTGGTAGACCATCGCCTTTGCAAGGTCCTTGTGCATGAATGCCTTGTACTGCGGGTAGAGCCCCAGTGCGATGTTCTTCATGGAGCCCGTCATCCAAGCCTGCGGCTCATCATGGGTTTTTGGGAGTGTAAGCGATATAACTCCTACGCCGCCTTCCTTCAGGACTCGAGGTAGCTTCTCAAGCAGCTTCCTCCTAATACTCTCTTTTGGCATAAGCCCTGGTCCAAGGAGGCTTTCGACTTTGCGAGTAATTTCCCTTCTTTCATCAGGGGTCATCACCGGTTCCTTGCTCAGGTTAAGGATCTGCACCCGTTGTCCCTTTGACTGGTAACCCCTGACCAAGTTCCCGATTCCACTCAACTCAAGCAATAGGTCAAAGCCGAAGTCATGCATGTCTTGGTCTGGCCCTTTATGCCTCATCTTTTCTTCAATGGCTTTGCGTTCGTTCTCTGGCAGCTTAGCCAGGATCTCGGGCATTCCTGCTCCTTTGTGGTATGTTATTGTCTCGACTATCTTGATCGGCTGACTAACTTTGAGGTAATCCAGGAGGTAGTCGACGAGCGCCCTGACTACCACCGGGTGAGTTATGCACCCTGTTTCGGGGGGCCTCGGATTGGTCAGGTTGGGTTTGATCCATATTTCGCTGCAGTCAGCTATCTGCCTCATTTGCCTGGTGACAGCGTCCTCGCGCAGGAAATCATGAATAGCCCGCTCGATTTGAGGTAGCATATCGCTCCTGAAGCGCCCCTGGTATATCCTCGCCAAGTGGACATCTTCTATCTCAAGAGTTTCCTTCAAGCGAATCACGACAGAGTTCTAGCTGGTTGGGGGCTCATATAAGCTTTTAAATTCCAGAAGCGCATGGGAAGGCAACGCAGCTGATGGTGGATGCTAGAGCAGTAACCCTAAAATACAGTCATCCGTAACTATATGTTCAAAACTCCCTTCAGAGGAGGAGCCGGAATGCTTAATGAACTTCCACCTGAGAAACTGAGAAATGACGTCAAACCTCAAACTTTTAGTTGCGAGTCAACCGAGGAATTGACCCCCAGTGAGGAGATCGTCGGTCAAGAAAGGGCCGTAAGAGCCCTGAAATTCGGGCTCAACATCAAGGAACGGGGCTTCAACATCTATGTAGCGGGTGTGCCAGGGTCGGGCAGAAAAACCGCGGTCAAGGCCTTTCTCGAGGAGATGGCTAAGCGGAAACCTGTCCCCTCTGATTGGTGCTACGTAAACAACTTCTCAAATCCCTTCACTTCAAGAGCCATAAAACTACCACCTGGACGCGGCAAAGAGTTCAAGAAGGACATGAAGAGCTTCGTCGAAAGCGTCCGAACAATACTACCAAAGGCCTTCGAGAGTGAGGACTACGCCACGAGGCGGGATGCCGTAATCAAGAGCGTTGAGGAGAAAAGGGAGCAGCTCCTTGAGCAGCTCAACGCCAAAGCCCAGCAGGCGGGCTTCGCTCTCCGCACGACTCAGATTGGAATCGTCACCGTCCCCGTCGTCAAAGGCAAGCCGCTCAGCGACGAGGAATTCATGGCTCTCCCCCCTCAGGCCAAAGAGGAGATTCGTAAGAGAAGCGACGACCTGACCTCGCAGCTTAGGCTTGCGTTTATACAAGTCCGAAGCTTGGAGAAAGAGGCAGGCGAGAAAGTGGAGGAGCTGAACAAGGAAGTCACGATTTTCGCGATCGGGCACCTCGTAGACTCTCTCGTCGAGAAATACGGGGAAGTACCAGATGTCAAGACATACCTGGACGAGGTGCGCAACGATATTCTTGAGAACATAGTTCAGTTCCTGAAGGAACCTGAGACTCCGCAGACTCCGGTCCCCGTGCCGTGGATGAAGGAGCTTCCCTTCAGGAAGTATGAAGTCAACGTGATAGTTGACAACTCAGCGCTGAAGGGAGCCCCAGTCATTCTTGAACTCAATCCGACCTACCAGAATCTCTTTGGCTTGGTTGAGAAGGAAGCGCAATTCGGCGTTCTAACGACTGACTTCACCTTGATTCGTGGAGGCTCGTTCCATAAGGCGAATGGTGGGTACCTGGTGCTGCCGGCTGAGGACTTGCTGATCAACCCTCTGTCTTATGATGCAATAAAGAAGGCCCTCATGAATGAGCGGCTATCGATAGAGGAAATTGCGGAGAAGCTTGGCTACGTCACGACCAAGGGCTTGAGACCAGCTCCCATTCCCTTGGACGCTAAGGTCATTCTCATCGGCGGCTCAGAGATCTATCAGCAACTCTACATGCTCGACGCGGAATTCAAGGAGCTCTTCAAAGTGAAGGCTGAATTCGATACGACGATGGATCGCTCAGACAAGAATATGGAGAAGTACGCCGCGTCCATATGCGGCGTCTGCGAAAGGGAGAAGCTTAGACACCTTGACGTCTCCGGTTTGTCGCAGCTCATTGCCTACAGTTCCCGGCTAGCGGAGGACCAGAAGAAGTTGTCTACTAGGTTCGGCGACATCGCTGACATCATTAGGGAAGCTAGTTACTATGCTACGCAGGACAAGTCAGAATACATTAGTGAGAAGCACGTGAAGAAGGCGATGGATGAGAGGTTCTACCGCTCCAGCCTCGTCCAAGAGAAGATCCGGGAAATGATCGAGAGAAACGTAATCTTGATCAACACGGACGGAGAATCAGTCGGGCAAGTCAATGGACTATCAGTGATGAGCATGGGAGACTTCATGTTCGGGGCTCCCTCTCGGGTCACCGCCAGCGTGGGACTTGGAAAAGAGGGGATCGTCGACATACAGCGGGAAGCCAAAATGGGCGGACCAATTCACACCAAGGGAGTGCTGATCCTGAGCGGCTACCTAATGGACAAGTTCACCCAAGATAAGCCACTAAGCCTCTCAAGCCACCTGGTATTCGAGCAAAGCTACGGAATGGTTGAGGGAGACAGCGCATCCAGCACCGAACTCTACGCCATACTCTCGGCTCTATCAGGAGCCCCAATCAAACAACATTTCGCCGTCACCGGCTCGGTTAACCAGAAAGGCGAGGTCCAAGCCATCGGCGGAGTGAACGAGAAGATCGAAGGCTATTTTGAAGTATGCAAAGCTAAGGGCTTAAACGGAAAGCAGAGCGTACTCATACCCGAGAGCAACGCGGATAACCTCATGCTCAAGGAAGAAGTCGTTCAAGCTGTGAAACAAGGCAAGTTCCACATATACCCCGTGAAGACAATAGACCAAGGCATAGAGATGCTCACAGGAGTTAAAGCAGGCACGAGAGGCAAGGATGGAACCTTCGAAGCTGGGACAATATGCTACAGAGTCGACAAGCGCCTCGCAGCAATGGCGGAGAAGCTAAAAGAAGCACCTCGGGGGCTCTCCAAAGAGAAACGGAAACGGGAAACCAACGACGAAGAGGAAACAGAGGAGTAGGTACTCTAGATACTGGGGAACGAGTTCAACCTATTTATACTCGTACAACCTTCTCTTTCTATTTTGTGGAGGAGAAGTCGAAATGATGTTTTCTGCTATTCACACTCATCCTGCACTGGAATGCCCGCGCATGTCATCTCAGGGGAAAGCGACGATTAGAAGGGTCTTCTCCAACGAGAACATGAAGAGATTCGGGATCAAGTTGGTAGGCGCCTACCTAAGTTGCCCGAAGAACACGGGAGAAGATCATAGAGGCTTCTTCATTGTGGATGCCGACAGCGCGGCGACAGTTACAAGGTTTTTTAGCCCTCTGCCCGTCGACATAAGGCAAGTCACACCTCTAAGCGAGATAATGAAAAACCTTTGACGGAAACAGGGGCAACTCTCCTTTTTTTGTCGCGTGCATCTTCTCCGCGTAGAGATGGAACGATGGTCTGATAAAGCAACGCATAAATAGAGAGTCATGTGCTTAAACTGACTATGCCCGTCGATCCGTTCCTCTATTTTCTTGGCATAGTCCTGGCGCTTGTCGATGGTTTTCTAAACAATATCGGAATCCTCTTCCAGAAGCTCGCCATCAACAGGTTGCCAGAGGGCAAGAAGGTAACCAAGGGTCTGGTTAAGAACAAGGTGTGGCTCTTCGGCTTCATCGTGAATGGCTACTTGCCCCTGATATTCTCCATACCCGCCGTCCTTCTCATAGGTCCAGCCTTGCTCCCTGGGTTGGAGGCCACCGGGCTGATTTGGCTGGCTCTGGCCTCGGTGAAATACCTGAAGGAGAGGCTCAGAGCTTCGGAGGTAGTTGGGATTTTCCTCATGGTTGCCTCAATCTTCGCTCTTGCATACAGCGGATTAGAGATCGACATTAGCGACTACCAGTACCTGATAGGTACGGAATTCTTCGTAAGGCTCGTCGTCTTCACGGTAATCATTGCTGCGCTTTCCTTTGTGTGTTTTGCCCTGCGCAGAACTGGCGCACGAAGGAAAGATGTCCTATACGCAACTGATTCAGGTTTGTTAACGGTGCTGAACAACTTCTATTTTTCCCTGATAATGGCGATGGTTGCTCGCATCCTCTCTGGAGCCTTTGCGCCGACCGAACTAGCCATGTTCATCACCGCAATAGTGATTACTCCGCCATGCGAGATTATGGGAATCCACAGACTGCAGAAGGCATTTGAGTTTGGGCAGGCCAGCAACATGAGGCCCGTCCAGCAGGCGCCAATCCAGATCGGACCTATTTTCTACTTCTTCTGGATCTACATGCTTATACCGCCTTTCGGCTTGATTTCGGTGCTCCTCGCTGGGATTGCCATCACTTTCATCATTATAGCCACGGTTCTGCTGTCGGTTAGACAGGCGAGCCTAAGAGAGAAGAAGTAGCTGATCAGGGGAGTGACCCTACATGGCAGACAGGTTCAAGCTCGCATACATTGGAGCTGGTTCCTTCCGTTTCAGCCTCGGCTTCTTCAGGAATATCGTAAACGCGACCGAGCTACTCCCAATGGAAGTCGCCCTGTGTGACATAGACGCCTACTCCCTCTCCCTGATGACTAGAATCCTCAGGCGAATGGTGCAAAAGGCAGCGAGAAGAAAGCGCTACCGGGAATCAAACGTTCTTGTCTCGTCGTCTACTGATCGCACAACGGCGCTGGAGAACGCGGATTTCGTCTACAAGAGTATTTCAGTTGGGTTGCAGGCAGCAGAGTGGTATGACCTTTACTTGCCGCTCAAGTTTGGCATACCGCAGAATACGGGTGATACGGTGGGTCCCGGCGGGCTTTTCCGCGGGCTGCGGAGTGCACCCGTATGTGCAGCAATTGCCAAGGACATGAAAAGGCTGTGCCCAAAAGCTCCCTTGCTGAACTACACGAACCCCGTTTCAAGCTGCACCCTGGCTGCTCGAACCGTTGCACCCGACGTTCAATTCATCGGCCTCTGCCATGAGCTATTCAATGGAATGAAGGTGCTGAGACGGTTCTACAACAAGAGAGCCCGGAAGCACATCAAGCACTGGAGAGACATACGTGTCGAATATGCTGGACTGAACCATTTCGGGTGGCTCACAGGAATCGAATATGAGGAGGAAGATCTATACCCAGTTCTCCGCGAAAACGCTCATCAACTTGTTCTCGACCGTTTCCGCGGCAGGGATGCCGCCAATGGCTTCAACTTCTACTTGCTTGAGAAGACAGGTTGCTTCCCGTACCCAGGCGCGCGTCACGTGGTCGAGTTCCTGCCAGACTACTATAACGCGTTCAACCACGAGAAACAGAACCAATGCCCTTATTGGAGCTTCCCCGAAGAGAGGAGCGTCTGGAGGGTTCACGCTGAGCGACGACTCGTATACTCTGCCTTTCACCTGTGGGCAAAGGGGTTGATCCCTGTGCCAGGCCCAAGAAAGGAGGGCGAGTGGGCCATGGAGATGACGATGGACTGGCGAAGAGACCAGCCGACTGAGTACGTCGTCAACATCCCAAACAACGGCACCGTGCCGGAGCTGCCTGACAACTGCATTGTCGAGGTGCCAGGCAGCTTCGAGGATGGCAGGATGAGAGCTGTGAGAAAGATCCATGTTCCGAAGAAGGTCGCCGGCTACCTTGTCCCGCACTGCGAGCAGCAGCCTCTCACCGTCAAGGCTGCCCTTGGCAACGATCCCGACCTCGTGGTCAAGGCAATGCTCCACGACCCTATGAGCGGTTGGATTGAAGACGAAGAGAAGATCAAGTATCTGACAAACCTAATGCTCTTCTATGAGCAGAAGTGGCTGCCCGAGGAGTGGAGGGAATGGATTCCAAAGAAAGAGGAACTCAAAGCATCAAAGTACTGGGTCGCCCCCGCCGAATTGTCGACTAAAGGCAATGCGTTCCTAGTGAAGAAGTTTCTGCCAAGAGAGGATCTCGTGTCGAAGGCATTCTTCTGGCGTAACCGATTGATACACTGAATGTCGATTCGGCACTCGGTTTTTCCCGCGAATTCTTGGCACGCGCTCCCCCCGCGCGCCTTTTTCCTCATACCTCACATCTTCTCCTCGTACAAGAAACATCCATAGATAACTCTGACCAAGAGACCTGCACTCCACTGGAATCGACGCACCCGGCAATATCTTAATAAGAACCAAGGGAGGAGACAGAAAACACATCATTTCAACGTTGCCTGAGGTGAGCATCATGGGAAAGACCCTAAACGTTGGAGTAATAGGGGCTGGGACTATCTCAAGCTCCCACGTGCGAGGCTTCCTCAAGGATGGGCGAGCCAGGATTGATGCAGTATGCGACATCTTCGAGAAACACGCAAAGATGAAGGCCGACAGATGGGGGGCGAAGAAAGTCTACACAGACTACAGAATGCTTCTGAAGGACACCGAGATAGATATCGTCAACATGTGCCTCACACCCAATCTTCACCACGAGATCGGGGTAGCTGCCCTTGAGGCTGGGAAACATCTTCTCACAGAGAAACCCATGGCGCTCACTCTGAAGGAGTGCGACGACATGATCGCCGCGGCAAGGAGAAACAACGTGAAGCTGATGGTTTGCCACAATCAGCTCTTCTGGCCCCCACACCAAGTTGCGAGGGAGCTCGTTGAAAAGGAGATCGGGAAACCAATATCCCTGATGTCGATACTTCATGGCGGCTGGCCCGCCCACGGATGGAGGGGAGACCCGAGCATCGCGGGGGGAGTTATGATGGAAGCGTTCATCCACAGATTCTACGTCTCAAGGTACCTGATGGGGGAGGTGAAACGCGTTTCGTGCTTCCTTGGGAAGTCGGTGCCAAGCCTCAAGTCCGAGGATGTCGGTGCGATCTCGCTTCAGTTTCAGAACGGAAGCTACGGCACAATCAACGCGAATGTTGGCGGCCCACCCGCAGTCTGGGACGATCGAACCGAAGTTGTGGGAGACAAAGGCATGATTATTGTGAACGGCGTGCAGGACCAGATTCTGCAGGGTCCACCCCTAATGCACTACAAGGACGGAATGTGGAGAAACTACTGCAACGAGAGAATCCTCGACGAGACAATCGAGGACCTGAAGATCGGGGCGGAGCAACTGAAGTTCACTACATACGAGCTTGACACCAATTTCCTAAACACATTCTACTATCTGACCAAGCACTTCGTCGACTGCATACTCCAAGACAAGACTCCCTCCGTCTCAGGTGAAGAAGGAAGAAGAATAGTGGAGATAATACTGGCGTGCTACGAGTCTGCAGCAACCGAAAAAGCCATCAACGTGTAGGCAAGTCCTGCCCTCTTTGCCTCACCTTTGATGGTTTCGCTAGCCGGCCGACCGCTAGTCCATATCCAACTGCAAGTCCCATCCACGCTGCCCCAAGAAGGAGAGACAGAAGGAGGATGACGGGATCCAAGAGACCTGCCTGACTATACAGAATATAGGCATAGATGGAGAGCGGGATGTACAGGAACAATGCTGAGCCCAGCCCGGCTGCGTACCCCTTAGCTCTGGCTGCTCCACCAATGTGGATCAAGGAATTGATGAATATCAGGGCCGCGACGGACAGGCTGTATACCGGGACGGCGGCATTGATAATAGCGGCCAGAAGGCAGAGAACTATGAAAACCGCGTTGACAAGGAGAAACACACCTTTCGTGATGCCCCGTAGGGGACCGTATCTCCTCATCATTTCCACGAAACCCCCAAAGTACTCCTCGAGCACATGTAGTACGGAGGCGCCCAAGGTCAGCCAGAATATGGTTACGACGTTCAAGAAGTCAAGCAGAGCCATCATATCTCCCCGATGGTGCTACCAGAACACAGTTCACTCAATAGTTCGACCCAAGGCCCTACTGGAGATCAGTCACCTCTCGCTTCCTCCTTCTCAACTGGTTTCAGTTCACTTTCCATTTGCTCAATGACATCCTCCCAGTTGTCAAACCATGCAGCTCTATAACCGTTGGAGTCCTTGACCTCAACCTTCCACCTGAAGTAGATGTCATCAAGGTACTCGGTGACACCTATTACTCTAAGCTCGTCCACTCCTAAACACCTTCTGAAGCTTCCAAAATAGCATTCTAGTTAACACTAGCATTGAAGGCAAATTACCTTTTCCCATTTGCGCATGAACCCGACCAGCTGAACTTGCGAATACTGGGCGGCAAAAAGTTTCCCAGTTGCGTTCAAACAAAATAAGAACTTAGAAGTCACTCTATGAGCGCGCTTTAATTTCAACTTCCAGTATCCAGTCTGGGAGGTCCTCTCTCGTAGAGCGACCTTGATTGAGATTGCACCCAAGACACTGCTGGTCTCAGGATCTGGATGACGATGTCAATATCACGTAGTTGTGGACCAGATTCACCACAGTTGATGGGCTAATTTCCTCTTGACTCGACGAAATCGATGCGGAAACGCACCCGAATCCTGGATTTGATGGCGAGGGCTTCCGGACCGCGATGAGAACACCTATTTCTCCTTTTTAGTCTGACTTTTCACTTCAGAAGCGGCTTTCTGAGCCATCTTCCTCAGCATAAAGTAGCTTTCTGGTATCTTCATCATCTAACCCATTCATCTCCTATGTCGTTGACGCGTGGATAGTGCGCGCTAGGAGTGAAGGTGAATTTCAGCATGCGTATCTCTGCGTCCGACTTGCTTCGAGTGGAGCCAACAAGTGGCTTGCCGAGCGGCTCCTGCAGTCTCCTATACACATCATCACTAATCGACAATTCTCACGAATCCCCTCCCTTCTGACGTTCCCTCTCCCAGTCCGGCGACACAGCATCGCCGGCTGGCTGTAAAAGACATCTTATACCTCAGTATATAAAGCCATCTCGGGGGGGAGGGGGAGTGAATCTCGAGGGTCAACATAAATTCTGGGACTGGGGCGCCTCGAACCTAGCTAAGGTCCACCATCGCGCGCGAGAGCCAAAAACAGCTAGCCTTGCGCACTGGATCCTTCGAGGAAGAGAGAAGACTGGTGGCTTCTTGGACTTTCACATTTAATGTCTCTAATAATGCTTCGCAGGCATTAATCCCGCGGATTCCGGGGGGAGCCTCGAACCTTCAAGGCAACGACCTCCTGTCCCAGATACTCTGCAGCGGAGGTGACGCGTTTTCCATTCTCTTTTGCGACCTTGTAGACGTCAGCCACTCGCTCTCTGAACAACGGGTCTCTCATCAAATGATGGTCATAGATCATTAGCTTTGTTCGGTCGGCTTCTCGGATGATACGGCAAGCGTTATCTATTGCCCTGGCAAACGCGGTCCGACCCACAACCACGCCATATAGGTAGGTGGGAGGCCCATCGATGAACAACACATCTGGGTTTTCCCTAATTATCCAGTCAGCGTAATCCTCAATGACAGGACCCTCAAAATCAGACGAGTGGAGGAGCTTCACACCGTTATGCTCAACAACAGTTGAAGAAACCCAGCCTAACCTATCATACTCGACTCCATGGAATAGTGGGGGAGAGAACCGCAATACCGTGTTCCCAATCTCTACTTTCTTGTCATCAGTGAACATGAACTTCGTGTTTCCGAAGTTCAACTCGGGAATCCACTTGTTGGAGGACCACATCCTGCAGAGACTCTTAAACCAATTTCTACCTCTTTCGAGGATCTCGTTTCTACGTTGCTGGTATCCCTTGAAATCCTTGCTCATGGCTAGCTGCATCGTCTCTTCAGGATCTCCGAAGTCGGCGCTCTGAGGGGAGGTGAGAAACTCGTCCAGCTTGGCTCCGTTCCTATACTTGCCGAGGATCTGGCTGAAGAATGTTCTAGCCCTCGCCCATTGCGAAAAGTTGATGAATTGGTTCGGGTTCTTCGCGAGGACCAACTTGCCCCGATAAAGGCTTGGGCAGTCAGCCGATCTAAGGTTAACGCGGCAGTAGTGGTCGTAATGATAGTGCGAAATGACAATGACTTGCGCCTTTCGAGCTGCCTCGCTTATTCTTCTTAGAGCTCTGAGCCTGTAGAGAGCCTTCTTCAGCCTGGACATCGGAAACCCCTTCTGCATGCCCGATGCGCCGGGATCAATGAGTATGGAGACATCGGGCGTCCAGACTAGAACTGAGCTGGATTTCGCTCCAAGCGAATCATACCACAAGACTTGAAAATCCAGCCCCTTCAAGCCGGAAACGGTGGCTGTATGGTCACGATCCACAAGCATCAAAGGCTCCCCTAACAACATGATTGAATAGGGCCAAAGCATAAATCACTTCCTAGCATTATCGCGTTCTTCTAGCTCGCATGGCATTCCAGTTGTGGAGCGGGCCACAGAGCGTTGGTCCTGGAGTTCCGCCAACGGCTACGCGTGCCTTGCACATTACTGCTCGCCTCCATACATTTATAGGGTGGTCATTCACAAAAAAAGATCAGTGTGATAGGTGGAGAGGCGAGAAGGGGGAAGATGAGAAGGCTCTCTTATCGAAGCGCAGGCTCGCTAACCTGCAAAGCAGTTGTCATAATGATCCTCGCGTTGTCAGTAGTAGCATCACTGCAGCCGCTGCTTGTGACTGCAGGCAAGCATAGCCAGTGGGCAAATCCTGCAGCAATGGCAGTAGTTGGGGGCCAGGAACCGACGGAAGCGAGCCCCCCAGCAAATGTGACAACGCACTGGACCTACGGCGCGGGCCAATGGGCTGTTTCTTCTCCAGTCATCGCCGACGTGAACCGAGATGGTAAACTGGAGATAATCGTAGGCTCTATGGACAACAAGGTCTACTGCTTGAATAGTGGAGGCGGATTAGCCTGGACATACACGACTGGGAATTATGCCTATAATGTCGGCGCTGTCGCGGACATTGATAACGATAGCAAGGTGGAGGTAGTCTTCGCCTCATGGGATCGCAAGATCTACTGCCTGGATGGAGCAGGCGGGCAAAAGTGGAACTACACAACGTACCCCAACGTTCCAGGATACTGCCTGTTGGTAGGTTCTCCTACCCTCGCAGACATCGACGGCGACGGCAAGATGGAGGTAATCATAGCTTCCGACAAAGTCTGGTGTCTGAATAGTACGGGTGGATTAAAGTGGGCATACAACCTGGGCGAACCTGCCGGGGACTCATGCAAAGTCGCTGACGTTGACGGGGATGGCAAGATGGAGATAGTGTTCGGGGCATACGACAACAAGGTCTACTGCCTCAACGCAACGGGCAAACTGGAGTGGACATACACAACGGGAGGTGCTGTCAGAACCTCATCTGCAATCGCTGATGTGGACGGAGACGGCAAGACGGAGATAGTCATAGGCTCAACTGACAACAAAACCTACTGCCTAGGCGGAACAGGCGGGCTTAAGTGGAGTTTTGAATCTGGAGGCGTGATCTTCTCTTCTCCTGCGACCGCCGATGTTGATCAAGACGGCAAGGTAGAGATAGTGTTCGGCTCAGATGACAGCAGGGTTTACTGCCTAAGTGGAGTATCCGGCGCAATGAAGTGGAACTACACAACAGGAGGCTATGTCCAGTCTTCCCCTACAATCGCTGACATTGACGGAGATTCGAGGCTAGAGATAATTATCGGGTCGGACGACCGGCAAGTCTACTGCTTCGACGCGTTCGGCAACGTAGAGTGGACATACGCAACGGTGGGAAACACCACTACAAAGCCTGCTGTTGCAGATGTGGACGGCGATGGTGCATTGGATCTTGTCGTTGATTCGGATAAGGTATACTGCTTCAGCGTTCCTCCAAGTCGTACGAGCTTGATTTGGGGCTCTATGGATGGCTGGACGATCGGGGGTGGCATCGCCCAGTCGTTTGACGGCACAGCTGGTGGCTGGGTGGAGATCGACATGCAAGTCTCATCTGGGATGTTCAACTTCCTAGTCTTGGACAACAGCGACTGGAGCGCCCACTATAACACTTTTCCCTACATATTTGATCATCCTTATGCCAATGCCACGGGAGTCACGGGAAACACCACGGTGTTCGTCCAGATTCCTCTGAGCGGGCAGTACTGGATCTACATCAACACCTATGGTGCACCCATGAACAATAACAGTGCCTCATATCAGGTCTGGCTCTGGAATCAGACTCCACCTAGTCAGACGGGATCTTTGCCTCCAGGCCAGACGGGATCGACGCCTTCGGGAAGCATTTCGCCACTTGTTGTCTGGCTAGGCGTCGGATCCGTGGGCTTCGCCGTGGTGGCGGTTCTAGCGGTGAGGGGAAGAAGTAAGGCGGGGAGGTACATCCCCGGTGAAAGCGCGGCGGGCCCAGAAGCGACAGTGGGGACGGCTGGCAGTGATGGGCGGGCAATGCGCGAGTCTGGTACACCAAGCTTTGGGCGATGCATCGTCTGCGGCATGGAAATTCGCCGAGGAGAGATGCTTGTCACATGCGCTTCGTGCGGAAGCATGGCCCACAGACTGCACATGCTGGAATGGTTACACGTCCATGATTACTGCCCGGCCTGCGGAAAGCACCTAGATGAGCGATCTCTCACGTGACACTCATGGCTGCCTTGATGCCTTTCAGGAGTTCAGCGAGAAATTCATGGAGTCCGCAACAGCGCGCGCCATGAGAATAGCCGCCTGGCTGAGGCGGCAGCGGCTTTTGCATGTTCAGAAAGATGACAGCCAAAGCATTATTAGGAGGGTGCTCGAAAAGTCCCACCAATCTGAGTACGAAAGTGGTGGAAGAGACAGGAATACTGTTCAAAATGGAGGTCCATTGAACGATGGGCAGAGGTAAACTCACGGTACTTATAGTCTTTTCAATCGTGTGGGGAATTCTCACTTACGGGCTGGACTGGTTCTTCTTGGATAACACAATGGTTACGACCACATTTGCCACGACCTACACTCAAATCGGCATCCTCTTAGCAGTTACAGCGTTCATCAACGCAGTCGTCATGCTGCCGTCTGGCAGACTAGCTGACCGGTTCGGCAGAAAACCGGTCGTCATAGTGTCTTTCATCGGGCTAGCCATCTGCTACTTTGCCTATACTTTTGCACTCACATTCGAGCCGCTCCTCGTTCTGTACATCGTTGGCTCTGTTAGAATGATTTTCGCAGCAACAGCTTGGGTCGCCCTGCTAGCTTGGGTCGCGGACCAAAGCTCGATGAAGAACCGGGGTACAGTAATGTCTGGCTTGCAGGCGGCTTTGACCGTGGCTAACATCGGTGCGCTAGGTGTCATCGGAGTTCTATACGAAAGCGTTGGCTCGTACATGACATTCGTCATTGTTGCCGCAATTCAATTCGTCGCGGTACTCCCGCTATTGCTCGTCTCCCAGAGAGAGTCTGCGAGCCTAGATAGTAAGAGTACGAAACCTGAGAAAGGTGGCAAACTAAGAACATGGAGAGAAGTGATTCGCGACACCCCCCTGATTCTACTGAGCATATCGGCGATGATCGCCACCGCTCCTGGCATACTTATACAAACAATTCTCATCCCATATCTTGAGACACACTACGCATTCACACTCGCCGGCACAACCATACCGCTCATGTTCATGCTCCTTTTCACCGGGGTTGGATTTGGCATATCCGCGTTTGTCATCGACAAGTTGAGGGTAAAGAGAGCACTACTGATCGCGAGCCTTGCCATTAGCGTAGTACCTCTAGTACTGCTACTGCTCACAGCCTACTTGGAGTTCATGCAGAACATAATTGCGCTAACAATATCCTTGGGAATCTTTGGTCTCGGCATCGGCGCATCTACGCCAACTTACCTAGCCATAATGGCCGACTTGGCGCCAACCGGCGAAATGGGCACTGAAATGGGCGTCTTCCAAGGCATCTTGAACTTCAACTACGTCATTGGGAGAGCCATGGGTGGATACCTGCTAGATCTTGGAGGCTTAGCGACATCGATGCTTGGCTCCATTGCACTGGTACTGATCTCACTGATCCTCGTCGCAGGTGTAGTGCGAAAATCAGTGTTCGAATCGAGGAAAGGAAAATAAGACGCACCTAAGGGATGAAAGGACAAGATATATCCATTCATCCCCACTCATTCTTTCTTTTTGACCGAAGGGAATGCGGGCAGTTGCCTGAAGCCATTAGCGATCCACCGCAGCTCCAGTGGAGGTACAGTCATAGGCCTTTTACTCCAGGCGAAATCCCCCGTTCGAGCGACCTAGAAGAACGTCGGCTGTCGCTCATATGCCCTTTTTGGAGGCTCCATCTTCAACGTCTCCTCCGGGGATAAAACCTCAACGAGCTCATATCTTCTCGAGCCCATGCCAAGTTTCTCTGCAAACTCTGTGGCGAGGTACGGGTTCTTCATTGCACCATGAATGCGCTGGAATGGATGCAGGTCTGCGCCTGGATCCAGATTGGCGTGCATGAAGTGCGGCGGTATGGCCTTCTCGAGCAAGCCCGCCTTTGAGATCAAGTCTAACGTGGCGGTCTCTATTGCCACGATGTCCCTGCTGCCGACAACACCTACGTCTGGAACAACGCATGGCATACCCATGCCCATGCAATCGCAGTATGGTGTTACCTGAATTATGAAGTTCAGGAAGAATCTCTTGCTCTTGTCGAACCTATCCACCACTTGTTTCGCCGCGATGGCAAGCATCTCTTGGAACGCCGAAAAGCCCTCCTGCTTCAGCTCCAAGCAGCCAACACCCTTGTCTGTCTCGAGGCATTCGTTGCACTGGACGCACTCGTGGATTTCGATTTGCAGGTGGTGTTTCTTCTTGTCATACTTGATTGCATCGTACTTGCAGGATTTGGCGATTTCCTCTGCGTGTTCTGGGGTGCACTTCTTCGGGTCCCAGAACTGCACCTGGTAGGGAGCTTGATGGATCTTCGTCCACCTCGTTGGACCTGAGTATCCGCCAAGGGCCAAGTTCTTGATGGCGCCGCCGTATCCGCTTGCGCCATGCCCCTTTGCGTGGCTCAAGTCGATCAGGGCGTCAGCATCGTGCAGGACTCCAGCCATGTCCAGCTTCTCGATTCCCCTGTAGTTCACCATCGCCTCGTACGTGTACTTGTCTTTGATTCCTGCGACTGGGATGATGGGGCAGCCGCAGGTTTCCTGGGTGTAGCCTCGGTCGACCGCATTGTATACGGAGGTTGGATTATCCGTGATGAAGGGATAGCCGCCAGTCTTTTGTACTGCCTTCACAATGCGTCTTACAAAGAAGACGGGGATTGTTTGGTAACCCGTGTTGAAGCCAAGGTGCATCTTTATGGCTACCTTGTCTCCCGTTTTTATGGTTGAGAGATCCAGCAACTCAAGGATCTTGTCGACCTTCGCGCTTAGGGATGCGAATTCGGCGATCCTGCCTTGCTGAACTGACCCAAAATACACTTTCGATCCTTTCTCACTCATCTTACGCGCCCTCCGAGTGCCAGTCAGAAATACCTAGAAGCAATTCAGTGACTCCATCAAAACAATCATAAGAATAGCGATATAAAGACTTGTCGACTCAAGCAAAACAGGTCCAACCGAACCACACCTAGCTAAGGCGGGAATGAGTGCATCTAATCTATGAGTGCCCCTGAGGCGGAGCGCACTCCCCCTGTACTCATGTTGGAGAGTATCTTTCTCCCCTTTTTGCTGCTCTCCCTTGGCTGACTAGTTCATTCAGATGCTTTGTGATCATGTTTCCTTCCCAGTAGCGCAGCAGGGGTTCTGCGTAGGGGAACCTTCCGTAGATCGGAGCCTCGTTCACGAGCTCGGCTACGCTTCTGCCACTCGTAGTGAGCATGTCAAGTATCTTCTCGCTTCTCTCCTGAAATTTGGAGTTGAAGTCGCTGAGCTTTCTCTTTATGTCGTTTTTTATGATTTCCCTATGACCTGAAACCATGATCTCGATGTCCAGTCTCTCTAGCTTCTCTATGGATGCCTTGAATGCAGGGATGCTCGACTCCCTGTGACCGTACCAAGGACCAAAAGAGGTTAAGTCATAGTCGAATGAGAGCAGTATCTTCTTATTAGGCTCGTAGAAGCAGTAGTGATCAATTGTGTGTCCTGGAGTGTAGATGGGAAGAAGAGTGGCTTCGCCAAATCTGAAGGACGTCCGGCTACTGAAACTTCTGGTGGGTTTGCATTCCTTGAAGCCCATGACCTTGGAGACGAAGTCTCTCCAGTATTCCGCCAGCCACCCGGGTTCTGCGAGTCTGTCTCCGAGTGCAGCCATGTTTCCACTTGTCTCAAATCCCTCTTCTGGAACGTAGATCGCCTTGACGCCGTCTCTGAATAGCCAGTTTCCTGCGGAGTGGTCTGGGTGAGTATGGGAGTTAATGACGCAAGTGACATTGAATCTTCGCTTGATCACGCTGAGCGTGCTTATCCCGCAGCCAGTGTCTATTACTGTTGCTTCGCCATTGTCTCTCTTAACTAAAACGGAATTTGAGTGGGGGAATCTACCTCCATCCTCGCCCCTGACGAGAAACATACTATCTTCAATGTGCTCAAGCTCTAGTTCTTTCAATTGTGAGCGACCTTCCACTCAATACAATCACAATCTACCTAGACCACTTGCATCAACTTATCGGCTTTGGTTTAGATGACGAGTATTCTCTTGCCTATACCCTCTTGAATTTGGTCAGGTGAGCTGAAGATGTGAGCGAACTATCCAAGGATGTTGGCCCAAGTCGCCATTTTTGTGCTCCTGTTAGTGGGAGGACTCATGATCTAGTATGTTGCTCGTCTCTCCTTCCCAGTATGCGGCGAAGCAAATCGAGGCTATATGCTCAGCAGCAGCTCGGTCAGATACATCACTATCATGCCGATTGTCACGCCCACAAGGATTAGGTGCTTGTGCTCCCTCGTGTATGCTATCGGTATGAGTTCGATAACAACGTAGAGTATCGCCCCAGCCGCGAGAGCGAAAAACAGAGTTGCTAGCATGTCAGAGTAGAAGAGGGCGCCAAGAACTGCGCCCAGCACCGTGGGGCCGCCAGCTATGAGCCCAATTAGGATAGGATCTCTGGTTCTGACTTCAGCTTTGGCGATAGGCGCGACTATGCCGAACCCCTCTGTCCCGTTGTGCAGCGCGAACCCGATGATGAGGAGATAACTCAGCGTCACAGCTCCAGCAGCGTAAGATGACCCTATGGCTAATCCCTCCCCGAGGTTGTGCAGGCCTATGCCAAGAGCAATGAGATACGCAAAGGAAACGCTTGCCTGAGGCGTTTTTGAATCCTTGTCTGGCTGGGATACGTCAGGGTGATACCCCCTCGGATGCTTGTGAGACCTGCCGCGTATGGACTCGTATACCGCCAAGCCCAGGAGACCGACCACGAATCCAGAAACCACTAGCGCTCCCCCGAGCATGGCACCAGACGATTCAGCCAGAACTTCAGACTCATGAAAGACATCGACGAAGAGAAATAGAAGAACGCCTATTGCGAAGCTTATCAGGAACGTTCTCACGCCTTCACTGGTCTTCCTCAAAGCTCTCCATGGAGCGATACCCAAGTACACAGGGATAAGCCCTGCGACGACTCCAAGGAAAGCGGCATAGAATGGATCCACGCTCATCTATTGTCACACCCACCCAGCATTTCAGAGAATCGGTGGCCAATTGCACTGCAAACTTATTTAATCCCACGCAATATATATATCTGTTATAGTGGAGGGGAACCATCAGATCACCCCGCTGCAGGAGTTGCCTTCGATGCCTGCCAAGTTGCCAACCTGGGAAGAACTGTTCAGTGATAAGCTCGCGGAATGGCTTCTTGAGGGGGAATGTTGGGTAGTCTACCGCGTGCTGACGGATCTAATGGAAAAAGGTGCAGAGGACAACCGTGTCGCCACCGCGCAGATGGCGACCTACGGCCACCCTCTCATAAAGAAGATCTTCGAGGCCCAGAATGAGGAAGGCTACTGGGGAAAGCCTAGGGACATCCACACGTGGTGGCCGAAGAAGAACACCACTTTCTGGATCCTCCCTGTACTCGCTGATTTCGGCCTAACTGTAGCCGACAATAGGATAGCTCGAGCCTGCGAATACGTCTTTACTACCCAGCTCGAATCGGGGGGGTTCGGGTGGGATCCACCAACGAAGCCCGCAGAATGCCACACAGCAATCCTAGCAGAGTCTTTGGCTAAGCTTGGGTTTCTTGGTGATCCGAGGCTGCAGAAAGCTTACAACTGGCTTGCCAGCCGCCAGCGCCTAGACGGCGCATTCTGGTGCAAGGAGACGGGGCAAGCATCGGGACCGAGGGAGAAGGAGCCAGGGTGCGCCTTCGCCACAACCTTCGTGCTGGGCGCATTAGTCCAGAACCCTGATATGAAGAACACCGGGACCGCTAATGAGGCAATCGACTTTGCCTTCCAGTGCTGGAATAACCGGAGAAAAGTCAAGTATGCTGGGCATGACAGCAGCATCGGTACCGACTGGGATAGGTTGAAGTACCCTTTCACCGACTACAAGATCCTTAAGTTCCTCGATACCGTTTCCATGTTCGATCAAGCCCGGGAAAGACTTCTCGAATCAGGGATCGTCGAGCTGCTCCTCAAGAAGCGGAACAAGAATGGTATGTTTAAACCCGAGTCCATCATCAAGGTGTGGTCTGACTTCGACTTCGGGCAGAAAAAGGAGCCTTCCAGATGGATTACTTTTCTTGCTCTCCGAGTATTCAAGAGGATTCTCAAATAGAAAAAGACGGAGAGTAGCTCATTGGCTTGAGACTACTCGATACGCTATTCCATCCTTGGCTAACGATGCGTCTCTATTCTCCTACTGGTATGGGATGATGTTTGGCCAGCCAAGTTCTTCTTCGAGCTCCGTGTGGCAATTCAGATCCGCTGCGTACTGGAATCCCAGGAGGCCACAACGCACACCAGCGAGCTACCGATTTCTTGAATTACCGCCCACCCTTCTTCTGGCGTCGAAGGATCATCCGACGCGTTTTTTGGCTCCTAAATTCCTTAAGCGCATCTGAGGCAATCCATCTTTCACTCCTTGAGCCTCCGCTTAGGAGTCTATTCGCGGTTTCGGTCGCTGCGCTGTTGAGGTCTGGGCTTCGCTTTCCAATCTGCCTTAGTGCCCAACTGACGGCTTTCCTTGCATAGTTTCTCTCATCTTCCGCGCCGCTTTCAACGATATTCAGAAACCTGATGAATTCTGCATTGTCAGCCTTTTTATCATGGACAGCGAGATTGGCCATAAGAACGAACCCTGCCCTTTTGACGAACTCTCCTTTTCCCGTGCTCCATTCTTTGGCTTTCCTGTATGCGAACGGGGTCTTTGAGAAGAGGTTGTTGCAGGTCTGGTCGCATACGTCCCATGAATCGAAATCTCTTGCCCACATGTCCATTTGCCTGTCGGTGACAGCTTTAGGATCATCGATCATGCTTGCGAGCATCTTGGCATCGTGGATGCCTGATGTCCAAAGTTGCAGGGCCAGTTCATGGTCTGTGCCTATCTCCTTGGCCATTTCCCTAAGCTTGTGAACTGAGACCCCGTAGTTGTCATTGGTGTTGATTCCGTACCTTGCCATTCCCTTTATTGCCTCGGGATTGCGCATCGATCTCAGCTTGCCGAGTATCTCCGTGATTGCTGTTTCCTTTTCGAACATAAAGAGCACCATTCAACTGCTCGAACCAAAACAAAGAATGAGGGTTAGCGATCATAAGAATCTGCTGAATTGTCCAAGTAACCAACGTGACCCGTCGATGGGGGGCACGTACCTCCGCGATTGTCTCCAATCTACTGAATGGAATCTAATAGTCCGGAACCGTTTTGACTAAAGATGAATTCTCTCGGGTTTCTTGGCACCCGTTCTATTCGTGTCAACCCGCTTGTGACTATGGCTAACGGTGTCCCGAGGAAAATCTCAAATACACCCTGTTCTAACCTTATAACGGCTACACACTGATGAATACACCGGAAGAAGCAGAATAGAGGGGTATGTGATGTCTCAAAAGAAAGAAAAAGTGGCAGATGAAGTTATGTAGACTGTCCAGCAAAGACTCAACGAAAACAAGGACGCAACCAAAGGCTGGGGCAAGATGGTTCAACAGATTTTCAGTGATATCGGCATCGGATATCGCATGAAATTCGCCAAGGATGGAACGGTGGCGGTGGAAAAAGTGAAGGCGTCGGAAATAAAACCAAAAGACGCGGCAGCGACGGTCACCGTCGATGTGGACACAATGAAGGATTTAATCGATGGGAAGCTGCCTCCAATGGAAGCGATGGGAACGGGGAAAATCAAGGTCGACGGCGATCTGAATGCGCTTCTGAAGCTGTTGCCAGCGTTTGGATGAAGAGTATCCTGAATAATGTGGTCGACACTCAAATGACTTCAAGCTCGAGATCCACCGAAATCCTTCCTTTCTTCAATTCGATTCCTCTCCTTTTTCATTGACGAGCCCAGAAATAAGCGGGTGACTGGCGACGATTCCCGTAGCCATCGATGCCGAGTCAGCAACTGACACTTGTGTCAATGAGCCAGTTACCGATTCTGAACTCTGATATGACAGCTCCTGCGACCGGGCTTTGTGTAGATCTTCCCAGCATCTCTTTGTGGTCCATTGCGATCACACCTATCAGCATTTAACCTTATTTCTAACATTAGACATATAGTAGAGGGCGACAGGCGACACGCTTGTGCCCCCTAACAAAACCCTAACCTATAATCCAATTCCAGAATGGGTGTCAGAAATGCCAAGCACGAAGCCCACAATGCCAGTGACAGGAAAGATCCCGGAACACATACCCCCAAGCGACGTAGTTGTTCTAGCGCAACTCGTCGCTGGGAAAGACGGAGTTACGGGAAAAGACATCGACAAAATCCTCGACAATCGAGGTACAAGAAACTGGGCAGACATCGGTACATCATCAGTATACAACTGCCTAAACAGACTTGAGATGTACGCTTACGTTAGAGGCGAGCAGCAGAAAAGAGGGGGACATGAGGTCAAGCTCTATTACGTGAATTCGACTGGCGTGGAAGCCCTCATGAGGGAACTGAATTATCGGCTTAGCACGCCCAAGGTGATTCATGACGACATAGACGTATCCGTAGCGCATTTGCCTCTGCTAAAGAAGCAAGACGTGCTGAAAGCCTTGAAGTCTTACATGGACTCGGTAGACGAGATATTGCAGCATTCGGAATCCCTCATCTTTCCCTTGAAGCAGTTCAGCTTTCTGCTGCAGAATGATCCTGGTCGACAAATCGCCGACAGGAGGATCGCGGATATCGATCCGCGCGATGTGGAGCTGATCCTCGCTCTACTTGAACGCCCTTACCGAGAGTTGCGGGCTAGGAAGCAGTGGCTGAGAGAGTTCATAGAGAAGGTTAGCGATGGTTATGTGTGGTGCGCAGACCAGCAGCCAAGGGCGCAAGCAATTCCACAAGACAAAACACAGAAGGACCTTGAAGAGAAGAGGAAAGAGAGGGGTAAGAAAGGCATACTGATATAGAACCGCCTCCCTTGGAGGCAGTTTGCTTATGCCACCAGAAACGACAACCCAGAAATCCGCGAAGACCGACAGGAATAGGCTTCCTCTAGTTGACTATGGCAAGATGGGAGCAGCCGGAGAAGTCATCAGCGTTGAGAGCTTCAGGCATTTTCTTGGCACCAACTGTCAATTCTCCAGTCTGCGAAAAGCCCTAGCCTACCAAGGATGGAATTGCTCTGAGGAAGTAAGCTACCACCTATCGGAATAGGGGGTTTCCATGGGAGTCGGCTCAGGGCCCACGGCACCGAAACCGGGTCCCTCATCGGAACGCAACAGTCGATTTATAGGGACTGGCCTGCTGGTAAGCTGGAAGAAGGCACGCTGGCTGAGAGTGTACCCGATCTCCTTCCGCATCAGCAGGGATTTCACGGCGATAGTCAGGCTCGCCTTTCTATCGCTGTCAGAAGAAGCTCAGCATGTGGCAAGTTGTCATTCTGACTTGGTCCACCGAACGGAGAAAGTAGAATAGTGGGGACCTGCAAGAAGCACGTTCCCACATATTTGATGCGATTTCCACTAGGCGAGTTTTGCACCGCACTCGCCGCAGAATCTTGTCCCAGGCTGGTTGTCTGCCCCGCACTTTGGGCACTTCACCAAGTCTAGGGGTGCGCCGCAGTTGTTGCAGAACTTTCCTGTTCCTGCTGGTTTACCACAACTTGGGCAGATAGTCTGCCTACCTTTGATCTCTCCTTTGAACACCTGTGTGGTCTTTGCCTTCTCCTCTATGTCTTCTACCCTCTTCTTTGCTCTGGCAGCCGTCACCTCAACAGCCTCGCGAGGGGCATCGTCAACGCAGAGGTTCTCCTCTTCATTCCAGTCGTTGTCGCACACGTACTTCTTGCACTTTGGACAGCGGTGGAAGTGCCCTTTCGCTTCGTTCTGGGCAGCTTCAAACGCGGCTTCGTGCTCCTTTTGCCACTGAGGGGACATCCCTGTGAATCTCTCCCCGATTATGTCTGTCCCGCTGCTGGCTGCATATCCAGCGGAGCTTTTCCCAGCTAGCGATGCGCCTATGGATGCGGCTCTTCCTAAGCCCTTTATGAGCCCTCCCTTCTTGTATGTCTTTGACTGCTGGAACGACGTCTTGAATCCGTCTCCACAAAGGTCGCAGAAGAAGGTAAACTGGAATCCAGCTTCAGTGCTGTTATCGGCAAAGTTCTTCGTGAATGGCTTTAGTGACATTCCTGTCTTTTCACCTCCCACTACTTCCATTGCTTGATAGGTACATGAATTCTTTCAGCAGATTGTTGGCTTGATCTTCTACTTCCGGAGAACACCGGCAAGAGGAGCACCGCAGTGTTCACAGTAGTCGCCGAAGAAAGTTGCCTTGTGGCACTTCGGGCATTTGACCTCCAGCGATAGTCCGCATTTGCCGCAATTCTTCCAGCCTTTCTCAATTGGGCTTCTGCACTTGGGGCATCTTGGTGGTCCGATAGGATTGACCTTTCCGCAAGCTGGGCAGGTGTTTGACTCCGGCGGGATCATTGCGTTGCAGTACCTGCATGGCTTCTTGTACCCGTACATGGGCGCAACTCCTCTCTATGCCTTTACAAGCGTATCCATTACGCGATTCTGGTATAAATACGCCGCTATGCATCTTTTCAGACTAATCTTCTATTGGCACGCAACCTTCCCCGCCATTGCGTCTTGGGGTGCCTTACTCTGTCCCCCACGAAGACTTCCAATTGAACCACACAAATAGGTTTATTATCTAAGTCTTCTCTAAATAATGACCGAGGTAGATGCGTCCGAGGAGCTACTCTGGCCGTGGAACCCGATGCTTCCGGGCTTCTAGGGTGGTATGATCACAGGCGCGGTGTTGCGGCTGTAGGGAGGTACTTCTAATAGGTGACCAAAGGCAGGGTCATGGGTGGTGCTTTTCCTTCATGGTTCGATTCACTAAGGTCAAAGAAGCGCATGAGACGACCATGGCGGAAGACGATATCGAGAGCATCATAGACGAGCTCCGAAGCGTCTTGAAGAGCGCGGCAGACTCTGACGAAGCGGATCGAAAGGTTATCTTGGATCTCACGAAGACCATCGAGGATCTCACTGAACGTAAGGTTGACAAGATGCGGGACTGGGATCCCGCCTATGGCCAAGCCAGCGCAAACTCATTGACAGACAAGAGACAGGCGCTCCTCAAGCACCTTCAAGAAGTAGAAGAGAAGCTGCCAAAGGCTCCTGCCGCGAAGAAGAGGAGGAGAAGAAGGCAAAGAGAAAGAGGGGGAACGTCCCTGCGCGGGATAATTCGGTCACTAATAGAAAGACTGTCAGGGTAGTCTAGGGGCCTGCTTTTCGCGCTGCGAGTCTGGGTCCGCTGCGCACCCTGCCCTTTGCAGTTCCGAAAACTTGCTGAGAGCCTTACGTGTCAAATCTCTTGAGGGGTTAGCTATGAATCGATGTCCGAGATGCGGAGAGAATACTGATCCCAATATAATGAATTTCTGCCCAAGATGCGGTGAGCCACTGCAGAAGATGACGCAAGAGGAGTACTCTGTCTCCTCAGACGACCTTGTGGCGAAGGTCAGGCAACTGCTTCACGAGGGCAATGTAAGAAGGATTGTGGTTAGGGATGAGAAAGGAAAAACCCTGCTAGAGATACCACTGACTCTGGGAGTCGTAGGCTTCATACTGGCGCCATGGATGGCAGCACTTGGGGTCGTCGCCGCGATGGTGTCCAAGGCGAAGATCGTAGTAGAACGAAAGGAAGAATAGCCGGCAACTCCCTTTGGGCCATGAATCTTTCTTCTCTATTTCTCATGCACATCTGCGAGCGCAGTTATCACTTCGTCCAAGCTTCTGTAAGTCCCTTCAGGTAGCTCTCTGAGGATTTCTGAGGCGTGAATTCTCTCTGACGCCGCGGAGTCGAAGACCTTCCACCCCTGATCCTTGATCAACTCCCCCTTTGTCAGTGGAAAGCGGGAATCCTCCCTCAAGACTTCTCTGAGTGATGATAGCCCCACCGCCTTCGAAACGGGCGGAAACCCGAGGGTCTGATTGTAGACCTTGAATCTTGCGGCGTCGATGTACATCTTCAAGCCATGGAAGGATAACACCACCTTCTTCGCCTTGCTCTTCTTGACCTTCTCATCTATTAGCTTCAGTTCCTTATCGTCAAATTGGTAGACGTTATGTCTTCCTTTGCCAAAGAGCCGCGTGTAAACCACGTCGGTGCTGTAGGCAGGGTCATCCCTCGACAGGTCGACGCAGTGTATCATCTTCAAATCCTGCATAGTCCTCAACAAGTGTTCTGGTAGCGCTCCCTGTCGGGTCTTTGCCCTCACCTCAAACGCGACTCTTATTCCAGCCATGTCCGAGGATTCAAACAGATCCCTGATTGCTGTCGCCTTGGGCTTCGTTACTTCGAAGCTTGGCGACGTCTGCATCTGCAGAATTGTTGCATGAAGCGTCCTGCAGATCTCTATGTCCTTCCTCAATACTCTGTGGGAATCATCGGTCGGCTCAAACTCGTACTTGTGCGTGAGGTCTCTGTGGCACCTGACCGAGAACTCAAAGTCTTTCGGAACCCTCTCCCTCCACGCCGCAACCGTGTTCATTCCAGGCGTCTCATAGAACGTGGAGTTGACTTCCACGAAATTGAAGGCTCTTGAGTACGCCCTCAGGGAGTCCACACCTGGAACCTGGAAGTAAGCCCAGCCACCAGCGCCAATCCTATATTCCGCCAAGCCCCATCAGACCAACACAATTCTTCATAGCCGAGCCAAGTGCTCTGCTACTCCTAGACACGCACCTCCAGTATTTAATCTACCATTTTGCTCCGCGCCATGGATTCTGGGTCAACTTCATTGAAGAGCGGGGTGGAAGTCTGCGCCTCCTTCTCAGTCCGAATCTCAGCCGGAAAGAAAGCAGTAGGCACCCACGGCGCCCACAAGGATGTTCAGCGGTTGAGCCGCCAGGTACGAGAAGAACGGGTCTACGGTTGCCATGCATGAGAAGACGTATAGGATTCCCGCGACGAGCCACAGGTCACTGTGCTTAGAATACTTCCGGAAGACGAGGAAAAACGCTCCCAGTAGCCCAGCGGTCAGACCAAGAAGAATGCTATATGAGAAGAAGATTTGCCATCCGAGTGTAGTCAGGGTGTACGATCCGGGATACATGGTCGAGACTATTGCTCCGGAGTAGACCAGAAAGTGGTAAAGGATGCCGGCAACTGCAGCATTAAGGCCAAATATGGCTGCTGCTAAGCCCACGGCGTTTCTCTTGGTTCTCGACGCAACTCTCGCCATGGAAATGAACAGCAACAGGACAAAGAGTACGAAGAGAGGATAGTCAATAATCGCAATTAATGGGCTGATGAGGACTTCATATGGGAATCCTACCATGGAAATCGTGGCAGAGGCAAGATAGAGAACCGCGAAGTAGATCGCAAGGAGTGACTGCGCAGCTCCTCCGACGGCGAGCTCGTGCTGAGTCAGCAAGGTCGGCTCTCTTCTCGTAGGTTCGCTGGGTTCCGATTCGGTCATCATCTCTTGCTCCTCTACGTTTTTTGGGTTGCTCCGCCGCTCAGGAAGCATGTAGCACCCACGATTCCGGCGACAACAGTGGTGCTGGGGAACTCAAAGATAATCGGATACGCAAGTCCTGATATCCCTGCCATTACATATATTAGACCCGCTATCAGCCAAAGCTCACTATCCGAGTAGAGCCTCCTGTGCACCATCAGGAAGATGCCGGTTGACACCAGGGTCAGGTCAACGGATATGGCGCCTATTGTCTGGAGGGACAGCAAGAACTGACCCATGGCACTGAGGTAATAGACTGGGAAGGCAACTGCTTGGCCAAGTAGCAGACAGCCATAGAAGAACGCCATGGTTATGAAGGCTATGAGCCCAAGCGCAAAAACCGCTGTTCCTAGGCGACGTGGGGGAAAACGTCCATCGATTCGCCCGCTTGAGACTCTGAAGGCTATTACAAAGATGAGGAAAATGAAAGCCACGAATATGCCCACTAGCGACATCGACAAGTAACCTCCGGTGATGTAAATTGGGGCTATATATCCGTAGTAAAAGTATGCCAGGTTCATCAAGATTGCTGCAACGACAAGAAAAGCTTGGGCGACGCCGCCAGGAATGAGATCTGGGGCAGTTCCTCCCGAGACAAGCGGAATGGTTCTTCCGCCGCGAATCTGGCTCCGGATCTCGTCGATACTGAGAGATTCTGCGATTATCCTGATCAGCTCTTCTTTGGAAGCCGAAGACTGGACTTGAGATCTTGACGCCTCCCTGGCCATCTCCGCCAGCTGGCCATGGCTGAGCCCACGAAGTGCTCTCTCCTTTTTACCCTCTGGCATCTCAGCCCCCTCTTCAGTCGCTATAAGCTCTGAGCCAACTTGTATTTAATAATTCCGAAGCGATTACCCTGAGAATCCGCGAAGGTGCTATCCTCCCCATTATCGACAGGACCTGCGCCTTACCATAAGCTGCTTTTCTCCGTCTCTCCAGTGCGCCAGGTCCGCGGCTCATCCTGGATCATCTTCTCATTCTTCAAAGGGTTGGCCATTCTCATTGCAGGATCGCTATTTTAATAGTCTTCAGCGGTCTCTCTATGAGTAGTGGTGGGCCTCTCTTTGGGAGATATAATGCTTGGGACATCGGGCTGGTCATACGAGGAATGGGTGGAGCCTTTCTACAGGTTCAGGAAGATAAGCAAGCTCCGCTACTACAATAGTGTGTTCAAGACAGCCGAGATAGATTCCACCTTCTACCGGTACCCAAACGAGGGCACAGTTTTCGGCTGGCTCAGGTACACGGACCCCCGATTTGTCTTCACTGCAAAGCTTCCGCGGCTAATTACTCATGACAAGATGCTTGACCTAAATCAAGGCGTCGAAGATGACCTTAACAGGTTCTGCCAATTGATGCGTCGCCTGCTTGATGCTGGCAAGCTTGGATGCCTCCTGATCCAGCTTCCTCCAAAGTTCACGGTGAACGAGATCGGGGATCTGGAGCGGTTCCTCGAGATTCTACCAAGAGAGTTCCAGTTCGCTGTAGAGTTCCGAGATCTGTCGTGGATAGTTGAGGATACCTGGAATCTCCTCTCAAAGCACAAGGTTGCTTATACTATTGTAGATGAACCGCTCTTGCCCCCTGAGATAAGGGTCACTTCGAAGATTGCGTACTTCAGGTGGCATGGCAAGGGGCGCAGACCTTGGTTTGACTACAGGTACAAGATTGAGGAGTTGAAGCCATGGGTACCAAGAGTCAAGGAGGTTGCTACCAAAGCAGAGAAAGTCTACGGCTACTTCAACAATCATTATCACGGCTATGCCGTCGAGAATTGCCTACAGGTGCTTGAGATATTAGGTGCTTTGACCCCCGAACAATCCCGTGCCAAAGCGCACGTGGAGGCATCCTTCGCCAAGCCACAGAGAAATCTAAGATCTGAAGCTAAGGCAGGCGCACTTGATCAGTGGATGGGGCAAAGTCGCGAGGAGATAATCGAAGAACTCGCAGGTCAAGAGAGAATGAAGAGGGCCAGGAAGATCAAGGACGAGGAGATCAAGATCGAGGAGGCTACCGACTCTATTCTAAGGGCGACAGTCCGAGACTACCACGTTGTCATCGACACTGAGAACAAAGTGATACTCCACGACTGTGCAGACTGGGACAGGTTGATTCCCGAGAAGAAGCTGTGCAAGCACATGGCGAAGCTAATGCTCTTCGTAGACGAGGAGATCGCATCTAGCATTGTCAAGAAGATCCGCTCTGAGGTGGATCGATGGGAATTCAAGCCATACACTTCATAGCTTTCTATCTGGGTGTTTGGCCTCGAAGGGTGACCTGCGAGAAAAATAGTTAGGGGGAGAGTAGTCCCATCTCTATGCGTCACTCACTCCTCTACTCTAACTGCCCCAGGTAAGAATGCGCCAAGCAGATCTCTCATGTGCTCAAACTCTTCATGACCACCCATAGAGATCTCTATTTCCTTCCCTTGCGTCGGCCTTATCTTGATGTGCCCGCGATGCAATGTGCCTGGCTTCTTAATCTCTATGTACGATATGTTCTCCTTGTAGACCTCAAAGTCCTTATCCTTCTCCAATTCCTTGATCTGCTTTGCTCCTTCGTCCTTCGTGAACGCCTGCGCAAAGGCGGATCTCAGTATGTCTCCTTTGACCGTGCCAGCGTGCCCGCCCATCAGGCCTGCGACCATCCAGCCACCTAAGACGCCTCTTCTCTTCTTGACGCCGATTATCCTTCTGCTCGTGGCATAGACTCCATAGCCCGACATGTGCCCTTTCTTGAAATTGGCGCTCGTCATGCCGCCGAAGTACACTTCTTCTTGTTCCAAGTACTTACCCCCATTTCCATTCGCTACTGGATCATATTCGGTGCAGAATTCCCAATAAAGGTTACTGCTTGCTTGCGGAATTCCCAACAAAAGAAGGCAAAGCATCAGCTCTTCTTCCTAGAGTCTGCATGAGATTCTAAAATCTGGCGCTGGTGGATCACCAGAAGAAAAGCTCCGCAGGATGGCTTGTCCTGCGATCTACTTGAGCTGTGCTGCAACGTCATTGAGACCGAGCTTCTTCAGGGTAGCTTGTGTGGGTATCCCATTCTTGTCCCATCCACGCTTCTCGTAATAGAGGCTTAGCATTGAGTCGTACTGCGACTTGTCGAGTTTCGATCCCTTGAGTGGACCCTGGGTAATTGCCTCCTCGAACCAGCGCGCTGGCGGCTGGTCCATTGCCCTATTCCATGATTTGCCGAACTCCCGGACCCAGAATGCTCTGATGAGATTCCAGACTCGGTCTGCAACCTCAAAGAGGTTGTTCATCGTATAGCTTACTCCCGTAACACTCTTCAGGATCTTTGGGTAGAATCCGAGGTCGAAGCCAAGCTCAACCCACGGCAGTCTGCATGCAGTTAGACACTCGAAGAGCCCGCCTCTGAGTCTCTGGAGCTCTATGACTTTGTCGACCTTGTTAGCGCCATACCCCGGCCCTCCGGTTGTCACCTCCCAGGATATGACCCAAGCGTCTTTGTGGTGCGCCCCTATTGAGCATGTTCCAAATGATAACGCCATGGCGGGCATCGCATGGCAGTCATATGCGGAGATCTCAAGTCCCTTGACGTGCATAGCCCACTTTTCGGACCCGTTTCCAAGTTGCCGGGCTGCCGCCTTCACCCCCTGGGCAAGCAACCTGCCGAGTGGTGTACGTTGCTCAGCTATGTCCTCCAACAGCTTCCGCGCAGCTTTGTAGTCTCCCCATTCGATGCCTTCCTGAATGATCCTCTTCTGAGAGGCTTCCATAGCAAAGCCGATTGCGTTTCCGACGGAGATAGTGTCTACACCGTATTCGTCGCAGAGCCTGTTTAGAGCGGCCACCTGCTTGAGGTCGCCGATTCCTAGGTTTGAGCCCAGGAGCACTGCATTCTCGTAGTCAATCTCTGCCGTTTCGCCATTGCAGTCTTTCACGACATTCCCGCAAGTCATATTGCAGTTGGGGCACCCCCTGTTGTCGGTCTTGATCTTCTCCATGGCGTCACCGCCGATTGCGGAGCCTTTTTCGAACACGCCTTCCTTGTAGTTTAGCGTGGGCATGACGCCGTGCTCTTGGCTCCACTCTACAGTGGACATTGTTCCTTGGCGCTTCCAGAATCCGTAGTTGGGCTTTCCAAGGACCTCCTTGTAGCCTTCTGCCCCAAGCTTCTTGACTTCCTCCGGATTGGCGAACTTTATTTCGCGGTTGCCTGAGATTACGATAGCCTTGAGCTTCTTTGATCCCATGACTGCGCCCATGCCTGGGCGCCCACCAGCTCTGCCCTCCTGGGATATGATGTTGGCGTACTTGACGAGTCCCTCGCCAGCCTTTCCTATCACCAGGACTCCTATCTGCTTCCCATATTTCTCGCGCAGTTTCTTTTCGACTGTGAAGGTCCCTTGCCCCCACAAATCGTCGGCGCTTACTATCTCGCTCTTCTCGTTTTCCACGTGAAGGTACACTGGCTTCCCGCTGGCTCCGCTGATCACTATTGCCTCGTATCCAGCTTTTCTCAGATACACTGAAGCTAACGTCCCAATGTTACCGTCACCGTATCCTCCCGTCAATGGGCTTTTCGCGGCAACTACGAGTTTCCCCGGGCTTGGCAAACCCAGCCCCGTGAGGGGCCCGGCTGCCACAATCAACTCATTACCAGGGGAGAGGGGATCTGTTCCTGGTTTCAGGTCGTCCCACAGTATTTTCGCCGCGAATCCTCTGCCCCCTAGGAACTTGGAGGCAAAGCCAGCATCATATTCCTGAATTGTGGACTTACGGGTTGTAAGGTCAACGCGGAGAATCTTGCCATTCCATCCCTTCAACAATAATCATCACCACTTAACTCGTCAGACAAACTCTACTCACGATTCACGATCTTATAAAACTGCATATGGGGCACTCACAATTTGGGCAAATCCGCGGCGGGGCTTACAAATATACGGTTGGTCTATCCGCCACAAATCAATAACCATATTATCGAGACATAACGAAGTTCGTTGGGTCCTGCCGGATCCCAGATGTGATCGTCCCCTGGCAACGGGAGAAAACGCGGCGGTGCCAGCTCCGTCATGGACGGTGGAAAAGAGTAGAAGAGTTCTACCGACCCTTCCCCCGGCTATTTCCTTCTGCCGAAGGCCAAGGTTCCAATGACTATCATGATTGCGTCGAAAGCAACGACAACGAGGATGTCGATGTAGAGTGGAAATAAGGCAACGCCTGGGACGGATCCGATTATGATCGTTCTCAGCGCGTCGACTCCATAAGTCATTGGGTTGAAATAGGTGACCGTCTGAAGCCAACCGGTGGCGCCTAAAACGGGAAAAAGCGCGCCACTCGTGAAGAATATTGGCAGCGTTACGAAGCTTTGTATGACTCCGAAGCTCTCAAGGCTTGACATTGAGCTGGCTATGGATAGTCCAATGCAGACAAGTCCGAAAGTCACCATTACCATTAGCGGAAGAGCGATTAGAAATATCAGGAGGTTCAGGGGAACCTGAATTATGAAGCCCAGCATGAAAGTAATGACGCCCTGGATTAGCGCGTCGGTGCTGTTTCCCAGCATCTTACCTATAAATATCGAGCCTCTCGATACGGGCGCCACGAGTATCTCCTTGAGAAAGCCAAACTCCCTGTCCCAGATCACGGAGATGCCCATGAACATTGACGTGAAGAGCATGGTCTGCGCGATTATCCCAGGAAAAAGGAACTCCTGGTAGGGAATTGGGAGTCCTTGAATTGTTCTGCCAAAACCAGATCCAAATATCAGTAGCCAAAGTGCGGGCTGAACGAAAGAGCTGATAGGTCGCACTCTCTCTCGGAAGTACCGCTTGACCTCCCTCAGCCACAGCGTATATATTGCTCTTGCCTCGGTCATCTCACAGCTCTCCTCCTGGCGGCGGCTACGCCATGATACTCCTTGCCTTCTTCCTCCCTAATCGCTCTTCCAGTGTAGTGGAGAAAAACGTCCCCCAAGTCGGGTTCGTGAAGCGATATAGACTCGACGCGTATGCCAGAACTTGCAGCAGTCTCAACGATCCTTGGCAGAGTCTCGTGCCCGTTCTTGACGTGCACTGTGAGTTCATTCTGAGATGTGGAAGCCTTGCTTACCAGCGCCGACCTTTCCAGAAGTTGGGATAGCTTTTCAGCTTCGGAAGTCTTTATGGCAATTGTCTCTTCTCCTAGGCTCTCCTTCAGTTTGTCCGGGGTGTCTAGCGCGACTATCTTCCCATAGTCGATTATGGCTATTCGGTCGCAGAGCTTGTCTGCTTCCTCCATGTAGTGCGTTGTGAGGATTATGGTTATGTCCTCTTTCTTGCTTAGCTCCTTTATGTAGGTCCAGATGTGCTCACGGGTCTGCGGGTCAAGGCCGATCGTTGGCTCATCCAGAAACAGCACTCTTGGGTAGTGTATAAGACCTCGCGCTATCTCCAGTCTTCGGCGCATGCCGCCGGAGTACGTTCGCAGCAAGTTGTCTGCCCTCTCGTCCAGCTGAACGAGTCTAAGCAGTACTTCGATCCTCTCTTTCGCAACGCCACTATCTACTCCGTAGAGGTTTGCGTGCATCGACATGTTCTCGCGGCCCGTCAGTCTGTCATCAACGCTAGGTTCCTGAAATACAATTCCTATGGATTTCCTCACCTGACCGGGTTGTTTAACGATGTCAAATCCATTCACGGTCGCTGTCCCAGATGTTGGCTTTAGGATCGTGCAGAGCATCGATATCGTGGTGGTCTTGCCGGCGCCGTTCGGGCCGAGAAGACCGAATACTTCACCATGATTGACCTCGATGTTGAGGTTATCGACAGCTACCAAATCTCCAAACGCTCTTGTGAGGTTCTTTGTTTCAATAATGTAGCTCGTGATGTTTCCACCATCCGCCCAGAACGTGCAGATCGGGGATTGAGACCCAAGGGAGGAAGACTCATCCCCCAGCTCTAGGCAGGCTCCGAGTAGAAAAGCCTTCTGTTTATTTGGATGAGCGAATGTTCGTCAACCTTAAGCAGGCTAATTGGCGGTAAATGGTGCCGCGCGGTCGGTGGACATGGTTAGAATGGAGGGAGCCTTTGAGAGCGCAGTACTAGTTCGCGGGCGCTGGACGCTTACTGGCAAACAGCTTCTTCGTCGCGTCATTGAGTGCAAGAGTATCAACCGAGATCTACCTGCCGCAGCCAACCCGATGACGAAACTCTGTCTCACTTCCCCCTATGCGGGCAGTCCACGCGTCGGATCAAGTACCTGCATCGCTCTTCTGCATCGTTGTCCTCGCCACCGAATCGGAGTTCTTTGCTTTTCACAGGAACATATTTATTATCTAAGGACGGCGCAATAACCAGTTAATCAATATGACTAGAGACGGTGGGGTCAGGAGCGAGTCCTAGAACGAAGGCCGTGGCGCAGTGCCTCCGGCCAGAGTCTTGGGCTGGTTCACTCAAGTCTTTTTGAGACAAAGCTTAAATATAGTTGATAAGATAATAAGAACTAAACCCATAGGTTCCTTCCATAAATCAGGAGTGAAAAGTTAGTGGGAGAAGGCGAATCCTCGTCAGGTGATGATGAGGACTCTGATTCGGATTCCGATCCGGGCCCAGGTCCGGATTGTGAGTCCAATGGACTGGTAGCAAACCGCTCGATTTTTGGCGACCGATGCGCGAGCTTGTACTTTGGTGACGCGACTAGCTCTCCCGCGGTCGGTGCGGGCAGAGAGACTCTGAACTTGCTGGTCGTCTCTGACTTCAAGCTTCAGTTGCCAGGAGTAAAGGTAGTGGGAACAAGGAGTTTCCTTGGATGCCTTAACAGGCAGCCATCGGTTGTGAACATTAGCCCAGACTACCGCTACATGAAAATGGGCTATTACGTCTCATTGCACGCAGACTTGATAGGTAGCCCGGTAATCCCGAGGTGCGCGGATGCCCTCGACGTCTACCGTACTCCAATTTCGTTGCTCAGGGCATCGAAGGCCGGAATACCTGTGGTGCCTTACTTGGTGACAGACTCCGCGGAGGAGGTCATCTCTGGATTTGACCTTCCAGTTATGATCTTTGCAGTCAACCCATTCCCGACTTATGGCTTCCAGGTGGCATACTCGAAAAGCGGGCTATACGCGGTAATGAAGCGCCTAACAATGAATAAGCGCTACATGGTCTGCGCAATGCCAGTTCTCGGGGAGCTAGTCTCACTCAAGACTCTCTTCGGCATTCCAATTAATCTCTTAACAAAGAATGTGTGCGACGGAGAGGTGCGGAGAATCTCCGAAATGGTATTTGAGGAATTCAGGGTTCCAATGTTCAAATCGTACATGCAGCGCAAGGGCGATCAGCTCTACTTATGCGGCTTAGATCCACTGAAAGATTCCGGTAGGCTCAACGCAACGGAGTCTGCCCTTATCGAAGAAGGGGTAACCAAGGCAGGTGAGTCGCTTGGCCAATAACGGTCACAAGAAGATCGCCTGCTTCGTCGAGACGTACAACTTCCTGCGCAGCGATGAGGCAACGGCACTCAGAAACTTCAAGTTGGCAGCAGAGAAGAAGGGCCATAGGTTCGACTTCATATTCAAGAAGGACATATCCAAGATACCGGAGTACGATTCGGTCTTCATCAGGGCAACCACCGATCCAACCTACACCGCCTACATGGTTTCAAAGATCGCCTCAGAGAACGGCCTTAAAGTCGTTGATTCGCCACAGTCGATCCGTATCTGCGGAAACAAGATTAACATGTACGGTCTCCTGGAAAGGAATGAGGTACCCTACATACCTACGGTGATATTCTCGAAACAGGATCTTCGGGCTAGAAACATAAGGTTCCTGTTCAGACTGTTTGGCTCACCCCTCGTGTTGAAGGCGCCCTACACCAGCTTCTCGAAGTACGTTGAGAAGGTGGCGAGCGAAACGAGCTTCAGAACGATCGCAAAGAGATTCTTCAGGAGATCAGATGCCATAGTGGTCCAGAAATTCATGCCAACCACGTTCGACTGGAGAGTTGGAGTTCTCAACGGCAAGGTGCTTTACGTCTGCAAGTACAACATGATCAAGGGTAAATGGAAACACGGTGCTAAGAGGAGAGGCAAGAAGAGTTTCATCTGGGGTGATGCCTTCTCGATCAGAAAGGAGTACGCCCCCGAGGAACTTAAAGAGGTGGCGCTCCGAGCCTGCGCCGCAATCGGAGACGGTCTCTTTGGTGTCGACGTGAAAGAGATAGATGGCAACTACATCGTAGTAGAGGTCAATGACAACCCAAGCATCAACGCCGGATACGAGGATCACTCAGACGCAGACGTCTACGAGAGAATAGTCGACTACCTAGCCAGCTAGTTATTCCCATGGCGAGTAAAGCTCACTTCGATCAGATGTATCTACCATTGTTGGGGCTGATTACCAACGTACAAAGCCTTGGAGGTCCTAGGACCTGAACACGAGTTCTCCGTAGTCGACGATGAATTGCGCGCCATGCCCATCGTAGACACAATAATGAAGGATCTCTATGGACGCGTAGTCAACGCGGTCGAATATCCCAGATACGTCGTAGGGAAAGAACTGCAGTCGCACGTCTTGGAGCTGAAATCGAAGAAACCCTTCTACTCACCTGTGGATTTTGAGAATGCGATGCATCAAGGAGTGCTGTTTGTCTCGGACTTCATCAAATCAAAGTACGGGGCATCTCTTCTGGGCACCGGCATGCACCCTCTAATCAGAATCAATGAGGCAAAGATCTGGTCTCACCGGCATCGAAGCATCTACAGAGCCTACGAGAAGATCTTTAACGTGAGGCAGCACGGATGGCTCAACATCCAAGCCTTCCAGCTCAACCTCCCCTACGGCGGAACCAAGAAGGGTCCGACCTTCCACAATCTTCTGGCGAGCATAGTACCTTACATTCCCGCGATCACAGCCGCTTCACCAATCTATGAGGGGAAGTTTGGAGACTACGTTGACAACAGACTGCATTTCTACAAGAAGAATCAAATCGAGATTCCAACCTTGGTGGGGGACGTGATCCCGGAATACGTGAACTCCACGGATGAATACGTTGAGACCGTCATTGGGAGATATTCCAGGGACCTTGCTCGCGCGAATGCCTCGAAGTGTATCATCAATGTCGAATGGATTAATTCGCGCGGAATAGTGTTCAGATTCGACCGCCATGCAATCGAGATAAGAGTAATCGATGAGCAGGACTGCATAAAGAGTGACGTAGCGGTAAGCTGCCTGATAAGGGCGGCTATGAGAGGACTACTCAGAGACGACGATAAGTTGCAGTTGCCGCCACATGAAATGTTGGTGAAGGACTTCAACTCCGTGATGAGACATGGCCTAGACGCGAAGGTCCAGCACCCAAAGGGTTCTACAAGCCGCGATGTTTGTCGCTACCTATTTCAACTAGCCAGTAACAACGCCCTTGATGAAGAGAAGGCTTATCTTCCAATAGTGAGAAGAAGAATAGAAGAATGCAACCTCTCACAGGCGATAGCTAGGAACGTGGAACGGGGATCACAAAAAGTGGGTATGCATGAGGCGATATTGAAGACATACCTGGACCTCGTCAAGAGCCTTAGGGAGAACAAGCCGTATTTCTGAACGGCCGCCAAAGGGAGTCAGAGAACGATGGACAAAAAGCAGCACGCCGACAGGCAAAGCAACTTCTTCGACGTTTGCGGGCAGTGCAAGATTAGTTGCTGCAGGGACGCGAGACCACCTACAACCCCAGCGAGACGGAAGCTCATAGAAGAACGGCTCGGTAAGAAGCAACTTGTGGGAGTGGAACCGCCGTACTTCGTGAAGGATAACAACTACACTCATCCAAGGGAAACGCCGGACGGATTCTGCATATTTTACGACAAGAGCACGAGACTCTGCAGAATACACGACATTAAGCCTGAGACCTGCGTAGCTGGACCGATTACGTTCGATATCAATCCGAAGACGGGGAAGCTCGAGTACTTCTTGAAAATGGAGAAGATATGTCCCTTAGCCGGCAAGATCTACAAGGCAGATGGCGAGATTCTTGAGAGGCAAGTGGCTTCTGCCAAGACCGAGATCCGAAGGCTCCTAGCCGGCATAGAGCCTGAAGCATTGCGGGCGATACTTAAGATCGATGAGCCAGACACGCTCAAAATACACGAGGAAGAGAATAGAGACGCTGGCAAGAAGCTTGATTCCGCGCCAGAATGATCTCCTGGGTTAACATTCCGTTCTACTTCTTTGTCTTGGCCATCAGGTAGGCTACGATGAGTGGCAGGGCTATCGTTGCGTCGCAGTAACAGATCGACGTCCTTGCCTCTTCCTTTATCTTTCCCCAGCTAATCGCTTCTCTCAGTGTTGCGCCTGAAAGCCCTCCCCACTGCGGTGCATCAGTAGTTATCTGGGCAGCGTACTTGAAACCACACTGCTCGGCTTTTGGAAGCGCCATAGAGGTCTGGAGAACGAAGTTCTTCGGCGTACCCCCGCCTATTATGATGATTGCACGGTCCTTGTGCTTCTCCATGTCTGCAAACAGGGTATCATATTCGGATATCATGTCCACGACCAGTCTCGCTTGATACTGGGGCTGTAACACTTCCATGTTCGCATAGTGGAGCCGTATACCATAGTCGCAGTCTACAAACGCGGGGCAGATGACTGGCACTTTGTTCTTGTACGCCGTGGCTAAGACGCCATCATCATTTTTCTCTGCCAGCACTTTTCCGAGGCTGCTGAAGAATTGGGCAGGCGTGATCTTCACCTCTTCTATTTGACCACTAGCAGCGCTACCCTTCCTGCCCGACGGCGCCTTTGCAGGATTAGCAGCTTTGTTGCCGACTCCGCTTCTGTTCTTGACGAAGCTCGGGAAAAACGTGCTATCAAGCCACTCCCCGAATTCCGCCCATCTGTCGTTCGAGAGAAATATGTCGTAGATTCTGAAAAGCCCCTGCTTGAAAAGCTGTGCGTCGTCAGCATTCTCGGTTCCAATCATGTGAGCCTGATAAGTTCCTTTTATCGCGTCGTGAACCATGTTTGCTCCAGTTGTGGCAAGAAAATGAATAAAGTTGTTCTCTATTGCCTGAGCTATGGCTCTCCGCATACCCGCAGGAGTCATTGCCCCGGCCAATGTGAAGTAAATGCGGGAGCCTGACTTGACCGCCTCCAGCCAGATGTTAGCAACCTCAAAGAGCTTCCGAGCATTATAAGAAGTCCCTCCGAGCTCCTCCACCAGCTCAGAGACTGTCAGATCCCCACTTAACGCAATGTCCTTAACAAGGCGTTGGTTTTCGTCATGATCCTCAGGCACCTCTGGCACACCTCCCACCAAGACGAGCTTCCAGAGACTGGGAGCACAGGCCAATTTGCGGACAAGGACCCCTAAACTATTATCGGCTAACACTCCAACTCATTAACGCACGTGGGAACTCCCAAATCTCAATCGCTACTCATTTGTCGCTCATCTTATATAAGTATCTACGGGATCGACGTGCAACATTCTTCCACTAGTTCATGACCTTAGAGCACGAGCTTCCTGCGAGGAGGAAAAGCCGGTCAGGTAATCTCGACGTGAGCTGAACCCTTTACTGCTTTCATGCCTCGCAGTCAAAGCCTCGACTCCAGAAGCGGGCATGATATGGGTTTCTGCCTTCATCCTGTCTTCCCAGAAGACTTACTCTGGGTTGGCGAAGGATAACTGTCCATTGACTCCATGACAATTCTGCCAATACCCGCGCCAAAAAACAAAAATGCAATTGCGCCAACCAGACCCGCAAGTATCATGACTCCCGCCATTGGGGCTGCATCTCGAAGGAACTCGATGTCAGTTTTTCGCGCCATAGTGTAGGCTGTATTCATCAATGCGAGTAAGGCGAACAACTTGATTATGTTGCTTATAACACTCGCAAGTAGGAAAGGCGAGAACTGCAATCCATTTCTGATCCAAGCGAGGAAGGTTGCCACAATTGAAAAGGAAGAGGTGATCCAGTTATCTGGGTATACGACGAGACCTGAGTACATCGTCGTTAGTGATATCGTCGACAGGAGGGCTACCAAAACCGCGGTGGCGATCCACACCACTCCCAGATTTCTCAACTCTCTGATCCGCCGCTTTCCCGAGCTGTAGCACATATAGCCGAAGATAAAAGAAAGTGCTGCGCCGACCGCTACAACCACGATCACAATTGGGGTGGCGGCCTCAAGTGCCTAAGAGGCGGAATAATGGTAAGTAGCGACCAAGTCATACGCATACTGAGCGACTGATAGCATAACCAAGCCTTCGATGATGATCCAAGCGCTGATCGGGTAGCATGCGTTTGTCACCCTGTGCAAAAGCATGATGAAGCGTTCATCATCGTCTTGATCTCTTGACAATTCTATCCCCACCCCTGCCGTCAAAGTCGATCCTTGTCGAGCGAGTTGACCGCGCAAGCCAAGTAATCCGCTTGCTTCCTTCGCCGGGAAGTAGGTGCGCAACTCTCAGTATTAAATCTATCTGAATCGGTGACATCCACTGGAATAATCGTGAACCCCTTCTCTGCTGCCAATGATGTATCTGCCTTAGTTATCGAGCTTGGGATGCCGCCTAGGCTAAGCTAGTCCGTGGCATGCCTGCAGGGCGCAAGCGGAATCTGGGCGGATATGGGGAATCTGTAATACTGCTTGTTCCATATGTACGCGAGCCCCGTGGGAAGGTTCGAAAGCCTTGCCATGTCTCTTTGGTCAAAGTGTGGAACGAGTTCTCTGAGCTTGTCGAAGTCTTCTCCCATTCGATGGATTATCATGGAGTGGCACTGCCCCAGAACGTGCTTCGCCTCAAACCCAGGCAGATCCTGAGACGCGAAGAACAGTCCGAATCTGAGTGATCTGCCTTGGCGGGCTATGCGTTCAACCCCCTGAAGGGTAGCCTCATCCTTGAGGATCTTCCACGCCTCGTCGATTATCACGACTGTTGGCGGATAAGCCTTCCCAAGGGAGTGCAGACTGTGAATATGATCATAGAGAGCCCAAAGAACATACGAGACTGTGACTTCCTGTGCGTCTCTCGTCAGGGGAGCAACGTCAACAACCGACACCCGACCGGGTTTAACGAGTTCGTTTATTGGAATGGTGGGCACTTTCGGATCATCGAAAAGATCCATGAGGAGAAGCTGCTCCAGACCTCTGAGGATGCTTTTGGCAGTCTGGATGTGAATCCCAGCGGAGCTTGTCGGTCCTGGGATCTTGATCTCCTGATCCTTAGATATCTCAGCCTCCCTGATCAGAATTGATAGAAGCCTAGTTATTTCTCTGAGGTTGTAGCTTCTTCCCTCTTTCTCAAGAATGTATTTGATAAGGTCTTTGGCGTGGATGAATGAATCGATTCCCATGCCTGAGACCCGGTCCTTCAGTATCTGCTCAAGGTAGCTGTCACCCAGCGCTTCCAGCTCAAGATCAAAGCTGTTCCACGCCCCGTCCCTGCGTGTGCATTCTCTGCCCTTCAACACGTAGAGCCTGAAGTCCCGCACTCCCGCGGGCCGGATATTGAGACCCTTCCAAACTGCGGCTCCGGTGGGTGTTCGCTTGAAATTCGCATCCATGACCTCTTGCTGGCACGGCTGATCGAGGTACAAGAATTCGCTGCCCTTGACGTTGAACTGTACGACTGCGAGGCCGCACTCGCTAAGCGACTTGTCGAAAGCGGCAATGGTGTTGGATTTTCCTCCCCCGGTTGCGCCCACGATGATGCCGTGGTACCACATTGCGTCCATCGGCAAGTCGATTACTACGTAGGGCCTGTAAATTGACTCTGGGTTCGCGTAGAGACCTATCGGAATCGTCAGCGTGCTCTCACGTGGTTGCTCTACGATTAGGGCTATCTTAATGTCCTCTGCATTCGCCAGGTAGACGGGGCTTTCTCTTTCAGGCGGTCTCAAGGGCCCAACGACCCTTCCCTCTAGGAGCTGCCCTAAAGATTCAACTTCCAGTATCTCCGAATCCTCTCTCCAAGTTACGTCTCTCTCCCCGCCTTCGCCATAGTAGGAGACCATCGCCATGTCCTTGGCGCTCTTATATGAGAGACCAGGTTGAATCACGATCCGCTTGATCTTGCCGAGGACAGGGGTCCTCGATCTGTCGATGGCATCCACCCTAACAATCGTATCAATCTTCAGGTCACCCACAATCCTCCTTTTCGACATAGAAGGGACTATGACTTTAAACACCTCAGTCTCTATTGGCTCTTCAAATCCGCCTGCGACGACGCCGATGAATTCTCTTTCGGCAGGCAAGGTCTTGGCGTCCATTTTCTCTTCTCTCGGAGAGGTAGGAGCGGGTCTCAACTTCGAGGCTGAAGCGTGGTTTTGCGAGCGATTCAACGCAGAGTTTTCATCGGGATCATAATCACTGATCTTCTTGGACATCAAATCTCGCTCCCCACGAAGTACTGAGATGCAAAGTGACCTAGGCTCAGTCGAGCATCCTCGACTCCCCTGTCTTTTATCCACTCGGACATTAATCGCCTCAGGTGTATAAGCAATGCGGATCGCTCAACTCTAACCATTCTGTGGATGCACATCAGAGGATGCGGGACGCCCTCTGCTGCGGACGCCAAGCTCATAGCGTATACCGCCTTTGAGATCAGGTCTTCCCTTATCCCCCAGCGCTCCCAGCAATAATCAGGGATCTCAACCCTGAACGGTGCGGACCACTTGGTAGGCTTGATGTAAAAAAAGACAAACGATATAGGACTCGAGTAAGGCGTTGCACCAAATATCCTTGGGGGTCGAAAATGGAAGGCAGCACTCCTCTCGCCAGGCTTCAGCCTGAATGCATATAGCGAGCAGTCAGTGGGGAAGCTTGCATCGAACTTCTCTTTGGAGTTGCTCCTGAGGTACTCCACGACCACGTTCTGCGAAGGCCTCTTAACGATCCCTATGACCATTGCATCTTTCTCGAGGAAGACCTGGTAATACTTTTCCTCAAGCTGGGATATCTGCTGGTAGGACGATGACATGTTGTGCTTCGGGTCAGCATCCCACCGTGACTTCGGTCCATACAGGTTCCCGTCCCGAATAATCATGCCGCCCCGATCGGTGTAGTCGAGAGCCTCCAAGGTTGTTTCGTTCTCAGCGTAGGTCCGGAGCAAACTGATGAAGCTACCGATCTCGAAGGGATCGACATTGTCTCTTACTAGAGACTTCAGGTCTTCAACATCTTCACTGACAAAGCCCTCGGAGTCACCGAAAAGCAACTTGGAGTAGTAGAGGAAGAAGGGGGGATACCTCTCGCATGATACGAGATACTCCGTGGGCGGGCTTCCAGCGCCCGAGAAATATCGTCTTGCCGCTCCTGCCCGACCCAAGAGGAGAGTGCCGAACGGGAGCACCCAGAAATTGCTGCCGCCATCAATACTAATCGTGCTTCTCCCCCGCATTATGTGGCTGTCCAGAGCGATCGGAATGCCCTTAAGAGGATCAGCGGATTCAACGGGTTCAAGTTTGCCTAGCATTATCTGCTGGTTGTACTTGAGGTCAGTGAGTTCGGCGAGCGCTGAGACTGGAAGAATGCTCGGTAGCCGTTCAAGCTTCTCCCTGATCACCCTAAATGGCAAAGACATGTTTGACCAGTCCTCAGCTTCGCGCCCTGTAAGGTGTAACTATCCTTTTCTCTCGATTTCTCTACGCACAGTTGCTGTGCGACGCTACTCTCTAGCGACCAGAAGTCTGCCCCTAGATGTGTCAAATCTCATCTGGTAACCGAGTCTTATGAGACGCTGGATCTCAGCCGCAACCATCCTAGAGTCTCTCAGGTACCTTTCCTCAAGGTCAACCACCGGAACCACCGGTGGAAGGTCTCCGACGTAGTCGTCAATCCCTCGAAAGCCTGATGGTGCCGTAGCTTTTCCCAAGACCAGCTCAGTCAAGTGATTGCCTAGCGCACTCTCCAGCTTCTCCATGACCTCATCTGAAAGCAGCACTGACTCTTCGGCTGTCAGCCTGCCGGCTGAGACACCTATGACTCCTCGTCCCTCCGGGGCCGAGATGCGCATTGTGACAATTCTGCCCACCCTGTCGCTTTCCCAGCGGTATCCTGCCCCTTCCAGTGGCGATGAACCAATCTGTGTGACATGGTCGATCCTCTCATAGATCTCGGATTTCATAAGATCCGAGCCTTTGAGCTCCACTTCGACGTCTTCCACCGTTGCCCGGACCTTGTAGACTTCGCTACCAGGAAGCGTCTGTAAGTAGTGGTCGCATAGGCACTTCAAATCCTCACTCCGCGGGACAAACCTTTCGAAGCCGTTTGGAGACGGAAGACACATGTCGAGAACCGCCGAGATCGCTTCCTCTGCAACGTTTGTGTTTAGAGGTCCCCCCAAAGACGATACTATAATGGCTCCTCTCTGAGGAAGCGCCATCAATCGAAAAGCATAGCCCACGAAACCCTCTTCGACTGCGGGCTTGCCCCCCTCAAACTCGTGGACAAGCTCTTCAAGACCTGGCTTCTTCTTCTCCTCATACTTCTCAAGGTAGAACACTGCTGTTGCGGCCACGGGAAAGCGCATTTCGATAAAAGGCGCTCTGAACCCCCGCCTCGGCCTCGGACACCCAAAAGACAGCACGCTCTGCTTGCTCCGCCACCTTGAGAGTATCTTCACCGGAGTCAGAGATGTAAACTCCCTATGCCTGCTTGGCAGATATATGCCGAGCTGCATGGAGGAACCGCCTCTTTCTATCTAATAATCTTGAGTATAACGTTATGTTTCCTAGAGTAAGCTCATGTCACTTCTCTCATATAAAGGTTTATCATGTATTATCATATTAAACCCTTAAGAATCATCTAAATCGTAATGAATAAGCCATCAACACAGCAATGCAGGCAAATCCGCCAACCACAGGGGCGATCCGTCCAAGCATGACTCTGTGGCATCTCTATTGGGACCGAAAAGGTTGATTTCAGGCGGAGAAAAGCTCAAGCGAGCAATGCTTAAGAGGTTCGCAACACACTGCAAAGTCTCATATTGACGGAGCGCCAAGTGACGCTCACTCACCATAACCGGGAGGTTGTAATCATATGGCTCTAGTTATCCCTGGGATTGACGCAATCATTACGATGATTGTGAAGCCACTTATCATGAATCGAGCTAAAGCCTTCGCAAAGATGATCTACGCAAAACTCAAGGGAAGGGCTGACGAGAATGCACTCGCAGACGAGCTCATCAACGCCATCGAGATGGGACAGGTTGATTCCTTCATAATGAAATATGAGAAGTCCATCCCCAAGGAAGTGATCGAGAAGATCCGCGCCCTCGCAAACATGAGGGAACTCTTCAACAAAGCCTCCAGAATAATCAGCGCACAAAAATACAGCCAAGATGCCGCGAAAGTCTTCATCGACCTAGCCAGAATACTCGATGATGTAATGGTTGGCATGTCCTTCGAGGAAGCTGGCATAGAGGACGTTACCGTGCAGGATGCAGAGACAAACGACCAGATTCATGTTACGAGCGAGGATTACATGGTCGCTCTCCTCTTCAGATATGCTGCTGCTGTCTGGACGCAAATTGCAGCAATGGCCACCCCCATGGCAAGGGGATGGACCCTTACATACGATGCCAAAATGGAAGTCACCTTAGGTAAGCCACAAGTAAATATGAAGAGAGCCGCAGCACCCCCAATGGCATCCATCGCAAAAGACGAGAGCGCTGCAGGCAGAGAAATGGGAGGGCCCAGACCTGGATTCCTTGAATTCAGAGCAGCCTATGAGAACCTGATGCCACTTTACCGGAATGGACTAGCGATACGAGATCAGTACCTGGACTCGGTCTCCTGCTTGAAGACTGCCCTGATCAAGGTGAAGAGCATAAAGAGAGGGAGACAAGATAAGATGCACAAGCACATGGACCCGAGGCATCTAGAAGGCCTGATTCTAGCATTCAGGGGGGAAGCCCAGTACTGGCAATACCGCGTTTCAGACGAGCTCGCACAATCAGCCGCCGCCGTGAAGAACTTCTTCGAGGAAGATTCAAAGCAGGTGAAGGAATGGATGAACTTCATGGACGTCCCGAAAGAAGGCTTCAAAGAGTTCCTCGACGCGCTGACACTTTACAGGAACTTCCCAGAAGGACTGGCTGGCGCGCTCAGGCTGTACAAGGAAGGAGCCGAAAAATGCGTGGACGGAAAGGACCGAGACATGATATTCAGCAGAATAGGCGACTTGCAGGCAGTCTCCTCTTACAAGCCAGCCGTATTCGTCCCCGATCCAAGACCAATCTTATGATTCATGTGAGGCGGAAAAGCTCCAAGGCTGCCTGGAACCTTTCGTCTCGCGCTGAACTTTTTCCTGAGGCAAGCCTAGGCTTGAAGCCTTCCATCGTGACGTATTCGCTGCGCGTTGCCTTCTCGGGAAGGCACAGCTCTTTCTTAGGTTTTCGCCCCTCTTCGCTTCTTTAGCGCGTCCAAGAGACCGGAGCGATCGAAGTAGACTTCGTTGCGCGTTATTTTGCTTGTGCGTATCTCCACAATATCCATTCCATTCTCGATTATGGTCTCTGGACCAATAGGGATCGTGGCTCTCCATTTGCAGGTGAATCCGTGGTCGGTCGGGAAGACTTCGATTGCTTCCCACCTCCAGTCTGGATTGGCGGCAAGCAGTTTTCTGAAATACTGGAGGATCTGGTCGCGCCCCCTAATTCCCTCTTTGTTTGCAGGATCGACATAGACAGCGTTGTCCGAATAGAATTCTATCAAAGCATTCGCCTGGTTGCCCGTCCAAGCTGGAAGCCACTTCCCGCAAAACTCCTCCGCTTCTCTCCTCTTCATACTGCGTCACCATTAGTCTTCCACATTGCCCATCGCATCATTTGAATAATGGTTGCGGCAAACTCCATATTACGCTTTGTGGCAGGGCCTGATTCTTCTTGTTGTCCAAGTCAACCCCAATGTTTAAGAACCTCAGCAAACTATAAGTCACGAGATACCTGTTGTTAAACTTGTTTTTAGGAGGCGTTCAGCGCTCACCGACTTAGGGTCTACGAGTCATGACAGCAATGCGGAAGGCCACGGCGTTGCCTCTGATCGTAAGAAGAGTGTCGTGCTAGTTACGGCGGCTCTGCCCTATGCAAATGCGGACCTGCATATTGGTCACGTGACCAGCACCTATATTCCGGCAGACGTCTACTCCCGTTTCAGGCGTCTTAAGGGTGACGACATTCTCTTCGTGTGTGGTAGTGACTATCACGGTACTCCAATCGAGGTCTCAGCGCTAGCCATGGGCAAAACGCCTGCGGAGCACGCGGAGTATTACAGATTGAGGGAGATACATGACTTTCAGCAACTCAACATCTCCTTCGACAACTACTACTATACTGGCAGTGAAGAAAACCGGGTCCTGACGGAGGAATTCCTGAACTCCGCTTACGAGAAGAATTACATCTACCAGAAGGAGGTCGAACAGTCATACTGCGAGAAAGACAAGAGGTTTCTCCCCGACCGCTTCGTCAAAGGCCAATGCCCGTACTGCGGTGCAGCAGACCAGTATAGCGACGTGTGCGAGGCCTGCGGGCGTGTCATTGAGCCTGGCAAGATAATCAATCCGAGTTGCATCATCTGCGGCACGCCCCCGGTCAAGAGAAAGGCGAAGCACTTCTTCTTCAAGCTTAGCGCACTCTCGGGGTTTCTGTCCGACTGGCTCTCGAAATCGCGAGACGGCGATTTCCCGAGGGAAGTAGTGAACTACGTGCTAAACTGGGTAAAGAGTGGCCTCGAAGACTGGGACATCACCAGGGAAGACTACTGGGGTTTCAGACTTCCATTCAAGGGTGCCGCCCCCAATCAGTATGCGTACGTTTGGTGGGACGCGCCCATAGGTTACATCGCATCCACCGTGAACCTGTGCAGCAGGCTCGGAATAAGCTGGGAACGCTATTGGAAAAGCCCTGAATCAAGGATAGTCCATTTTATTGGCAAGGACATTATCTACCACCACCTGCTCTTCTGGCCAGCTATGCTCAAAGTTGCAGGCTACCCTCTGCCCAAGAAGTACGTTGTCAACGGGTACCTTACGCTTGAAAGCAGGAAAATGTCCAAGAGCAGGAAGTGGGGAATCAACCTCCGCTACGTTCTGGACCGCTACCCATCCGACTATATCAGGTTCTACCTAGCAACCAAGGCTGCCAACAGCATCGGGGACAGTGACTTTTCGTGGAAGGAGTTTCAAGACAGGATAAACACGGGGCTTGCGGATGCGATCGGCAACCTCGTGAACAGGGTGCTCAAATTCACGACAGATACTTTCGGTGGTGAGGTTCCGGAACCTCAAAGTAGCCTGGCAAGCGCAGAGGACAGAGGATTCAAGGAATTCATTACGAGGCTTCCCAAGGAATTCGAAGAGCTGTACGAAAAGGTAAACCTCACAAAAGTCGTCGGAAAGATCGTCGACTCCTTCGGAGAAGGGAACAGGTACTTCAATGCAAAGGAGCCTTGGAGAAAGATCAAAGCCGGCGACAGGGAAGGAGAGGCATCTGCCAGGACAACTCTCTACTTGAACGTTAACCTGATCCACGACGGAGCCTTATACCTCTATCCAATCGCCCCAAACACGGCGACGCAAATCCTATCTCAGATATTCGGATCTGGGAAGGGAATTCTGTTGTCCTGGGACATACTAGGCAAATTCGCAGTGACGCCTGGCACCAAAGTGGGCAAGCCGAAGCCAGTGGCGGAAAAGATCAAAGATGAAGATATAAAGAAGGAGACCGAAGCCCTCGAAAAAGGAATAGCCTGAGACATGTCAGGGCAGATCCCGCACTCCCTCAAAGTCATCCTCTTCGGGTGGCTCCTAGGCGCCCTTCAAGAGGGCACGTTTGATCTCGATGATCACTGACGGGATCTTATGATTCCTGGCACCTTCGCCCGCAGAAAGATCGCACCAAGTGCTCCTAGGGAAGGCGCACCATGATGTGCCATCGATCGTGCACCTACGCGTCTTCTCGTTGTAGAACGAGCAGAACTGCAGCCCCTTCGACAATCCGCTTTGCATGATACACGAACCTCCCGATACTTTTCTCCCCGAAACCGGTTGCGAATCTCGCATGCATGCCTCCAAATTCGTCTTGGTCATGCATTGATCCGCTGTCTGTTTTCTAAAAAATGGAACAACTCTTATAAAAAACTATTGGGTATCGGTATTACGTGGATATTCTTACAAGACTCTCTCAATACATACGGTCATTTTCCACCTGTTTTCCCCATCCGCGACGCGTCTCAGCGCCCCCTGTCACCGGGACAACCCCACTGGAAGCTATCACCAGTCATTGAGCCAACGGCAGCGCTAAATGACCCTCCTCAGCTCCTCGAGAAAAATGGCGTATGTCTCTGCATCATAAAGGCAGATAACAACTTCCTCCAAACTCCTTCTTCGCCCCCGCAGGAATGACTTGGCAGTAGCGAGCATTATCTTGGCACATCTAGCTTTTGGAAATCCAAATATGCCCGCCGAGATCGCTGGCAGCGCTACGCTCCTGAGCCCACTTGAATCAGCAAGCTTCAAGCAGTTCAGTGTCGCACTGCCAAGCTTCTCATCTTCGTTTCCCTCCCCGAACCTTGGCCCGACAGCGTGTATAACGTAACGAGCCTTCAGCTTGCCTCCGGAAGTGATTACCGCTCCACCCACAGGGCAGTACCCGATCCTGTCACACTCATCTTGGATTGACTTTCCTCCTCGCCGTAGTACTGCCCCGGCAACACCGCCACCCATCTGGAGACGTGAGTTTGCCGCGTTCACTATAGCGTCAACATCCAGCTCAGTTATGTCTCCCTTGACGAGCCGCAAGATCGAATTACCTATTCTTAGCACGTCTTCCGCAACCAACTGATACCCCACCGATAAAGCCAGGTCACAAAGTACTGTTAGCGAGTCTTCCTGTAGGCCACATAAACCGCGACAAAGAGTAGTGGACTCAGGGCCAGCGTCAGCATAAAAGGCAGCTGCCTAGAATATGCGTAGAGGGTTCCCCCCAAGTAAGGCGTCGTAGCCTCAGCCGCATAGACAAATGTCCCAATTACGCCATAGGTCCTACCCACCCTTCTCCCAGCACTCAGCTCACCTATTGTGCTATATATAAGCGGGAACACTGCCCCGACTGAGCCCAGAAGCACAAAACTCACAGGCAGGATTAACGAGTTAGAGTTCGGAACGAGGATCCAATACCCGAGAACAAGTGAAACGATGGGAACGGTCACTAGCGCGAGTTTCCTCGCTGGAGCGTATTTATCACTGAGTTTTCCGAGCAAGCTCACAATCACAACTGCTGAGAGGTTCGATACTGCATACATTACTTGTACGGAGAAGAAACTGAATCCATATTCCTCGCTCAAATATAGAGGAATATAGGACCAACCCAAGTACACGACCCCCATGAAAAGACAGCTTAACGCAACCATCGGCGCAAGCCGCCTGAGAACGCTGCTCCCTTCGCTTGGTCCACGCTCTTTGCCACTATCGCCCCAACTTCCTCCGGTCCGCAATGTGTCCACGTTGCTTTCACTTGATAGATCGTCCGCGCCCCGAGCGGAAGCATCTACCTTAGTTGAGAGATCCCCCGGCAGTCTGGGAATCGCCAGAACAATGGCGGTGGATGCAAGATAGAGGATGAATGCGATGAAGAATATGGTGGTGAATCCGTACGCATCGTAGACCAGCCCGCCGATCAATGGAGATGCAATTAGACCTATTGACCCGGACGAGACTAGTATACCAAATGAGAGACCACGCTTTCCGGCGGGTGCGGCTTCGCTGGTGTATGACTGGACCGCTGCGACGCCTATCCAGCTTGAGCCAAACAGCGCAACACCTGGAAGCGCGTATAACCATGAGTTAGAAAGCTCGGCCAGAATAAAGAAGAAAGGAGCGAAAACGGGTAGTAACCATGAAGCTATTACGAGTGTCCTTCTGTGACCGGCATCACTAAGAACTCCACCTGGCAGAAGGGTGAGGGCCATCGATGCAGACAGCAATGTCGCTACTAGGCCAATCTGAGGTGGGTTTGCATTCACGGTTGCCAGGAAGTTCGGAAAGATGTACCCGTAAATTCCATAGCCTAGCGTGAACACCACGTTGGACACGGCGAGTATATAGACAGCCCTCATCCGGCCTTCTCGCTTCATCCCGGTCAACCCCAGTGTCACATGCGTGCCAAACGCGCGCCCAGAGCCACGATCACTTCGGAAAGGCAGATTAAGCTTATCCTGCCAAAACCAAGCTGGGAAATAGGTCTCAAAGGAAACAGTTACACGAATCCGCTTAGTATTAGAAGGAGCCCCCAAATATACCGGCGGCTTCGAGCGCTGATGGCTAGTTCTTTCTCAGAGATCTCCGGGGAATCATTTTCCTGTAGGCTGTCCTCCCTGACGAACCATCTCACCCCAGAATCGATTGTCTATTCTACCAGCCACGTGTAGGAAGATGACAATCCTGCCAAGCATAATCCAAGAAGACACGCTGAGAAGTAGATGCCAGGCAACTCAGAGTATCCAGTGTTCCCTCTAGTTGTGCTGCGCCCTTTCGGTCATCTTGTTGGCAAGAGCCTTGAAGGCTTCATCTACGCCTGAATCAATTTTCGCAGATGTCTCAACATATGTTGAATCGTATTCTGTCGCAAATTGAGTGCCTTCTTCGACTGGAACTCCGACTATTCCCTCACCTGGGTTTCTCAAATCCACCTTGTTGCCAACGACTATCATGGGTATCTTGCCGAGTATCGCCTGGACTCTCTCGATCCAGTCAACTAGTCGATCCATGGAAGCCTTCCTGGTCACGTCGAAGACGGCCAGCATCCCCTTCGCACCCCTGAAATATATGTCTGCAACTTCTTTGAAGTGGGGTTGTCCTCCCAGATCCCAGATCTGGAGGATCATGTCTCCAGCCCCATTTGATATCTTTTTGACTGAGAGGTCGACTCCAATGGTCATCTTCATGTCTTGCGCGAAGGCGTCATCCACGTACTGCCTCACAAGGGACGTTTTGCCAACGCCGCCTTCTCCAATGACGATGATCTTGAAGACATTCCTTCTTATCATTGCCTACCGTTTCCTCCGCTCATAGAACCATCTGTCGAACCTTCCAGAGACACCCAAGAAGAAAATCAGCGCGCCAAGGAGAGCAAAGACGGCCCCCAATAGGCCAAGCAGCGAGCCCACGTACGCTATCGGGTCAGGGGTAAAGGCACTTATGACCTCAAGGGGAGAGGCGAATATTAGGAAAAGGAACCCTATGAAGATTCCCAGAACTCTTCCCCTTCCTCTCTCTTTTGCCTTGCTCATCCTCCGCAACAAGACACCGAACATTGCCCCTGGGGTCACCGTTATCGCCAGACCCGCAGCTGCCATAATAATCAGAAACCACACAGGCATTGGATACAACATGATCGATATTATGACAAGTGGCGCAATGACTAGGGCAGGAGCCAAAATCAGGGATTTGCGGTCCAGAGCATACATGGCCGCAACAAATAGGAACCCACCAGTCAACATTCCAACTGGCAAGGCGATCATGTCGAACCAAGGATAACGCGCCCCTGACAAGGCATAGATATCCTGACCCACGACAGACAACAAGAAGTCTAACCCAGCGAAAAATGAGAACAGCGAAAGCGCCAAGGTTTGTTTCGAACGACTCTCCCTGTATCGCCCATAGACGTACGAGCCACCCAGAATGAATATCATCGCCGCAATAGTCGTCAAGACCAAGCTGGCGACATATAGGAACGGAAACGCTCCAAGAAACAGAAGCAGGATGTAGATCTCCAGGCTCACCACCGGCATGGTAATCGTGTACCCGATGATCTCCCCGCCGATTTTTCTCTCGGAGTACTGGAAGAACCAGTAGATCAACGACAGCGAGGCGACCCCTATGAAGATCATCATCGGCATAAGTGAGATGAGATCCTGATACAGCGCGACGTGACGGAAGTATTCTGGCGGAACTAGGTAGAAGCCAAGATATCCGATGTATTCGGACACCGTACGTGTATAGTAAAAGAAATAGGCATAGTATATGATCAGCCCCAAAAACATGCCGAGAGCGGTTTTACGCTTAGTTCTCCTCCAGAGATATCCGAAGAGAACCATCGGTATCAGAAGCAGTAGTGAAACCGTGGCCACCCATATTGACAGATACGGGTCATCCAGAGGATGTTTTGGTGAGAGTAGTGACAAGGCGTAGGCGATTGCTAGCAGGCCCACAGGCAGCGCGTAGAACCGGGGTCTTCTAAGAGAACCAACTACAGCTACAAGAAGAGCGAAGCCAAACAGCGGCATTGCTAACTCGGAGATCAGGTTCCACGGATACAGCGCGTCAATAGAAGAAGGAGGAAGGATCGCAGGGGGGGATGGAAGAGCCAGAAATGAGTAGAAGGTAACCAAACTTGAGATCAACCCAAGCAAGAAGGAAAGTGAAATAACAAGTGTAGGCGTGAGCGCCGATCTTTGGTCAACCGGGGTCTTACCTACTCTACCCCTATAGAAATTCAGTACAGATACGAAGCTGAATGCAAAGTTGAATCCCATGATAACTGCAGCAGCAGAAAGCGCATCCATTTTCTTGCAGACTCTCCTTTTATGCCCTATAGACCCACTTCTGCCCAACTAGCCACCCTATCTCTTAGGCTGATCTTCTTCGTCACGGCATCCCTGATCTCCATCTCGACTAGTTTGTCCGCGAAGCTATTCTGATGATCCTCTATAATCTTGCAGACCTCATGCAGCCGCCACTTGGCATCCTGGTCGCCTTTGTCAGCCACGAGGGCGACATATACGTGCCCATTTGCCTTGATGTGGAACTTGAAGTCCTTTACGTTGATCTCCTCGATATCACCCTGTGCGATCTTCTTAGAGAATGACTCCATTGCAGAAAGGAATCCAGTGAGAAGGGTGCTGTCGGCCTCAATGCTTCCGAGTTTCATGGTTACGAGAGGCTCTCCGTTCTCGCTGAATACATACACATTATGGACTGTCATTCTCTCATCTCCACCCTCGTTGCCTTTCCGTGCAGGTGGGATTCTCGCTCATAGTTCCGCGATCCATTTTCTGGCTTTGTCAAGTCCACCCTCTGTCTTCGGATCAACCAGCGGCTCTGCATCCCTTATCTTGAACTGTCTGTCAACATAGAGTGCAACATCGTGCTTGCTTGGGCATCTTGCGGGCACAAGTGCCGGAGTGCGCTTAGAATCAAGTATATCTTCCTCCTTGATTATTATCCCCGTGATCATCGTCTTGCAGACCGGGCAGGGGTACCCAGCAAGTTTTCTTTCAGGCATAGCCCAAACAGACCTCTAGCTTCGATGTCTCCCTTTGTAAGACGTGTTGATCTTGGAGTTCTGGGTTAGTTTCCTAAGGCAGTTTACTCCTATTACTCACTTATAGGGGATGGTATTTTTAAGATGTTCTGGCTGTGCTCGATCCGTGAGCCCTTCTGTTGCGGAGGTCGCATTATTAGAATAAAAATTCGCTGTTGCGACAAGCTGCACTTCAAAGAAAGAAGAGATTCTGCATCCACTTCTCAGAATTCCCGTACTGCCGATTTCCAGTTCCGCGCAAAAATCGCCGACTGCCCTTCCGCGCGCGTGTTTCCTCCGACATGCGCCCCACGCACCCAGAGTCAAGCATTCGAACGAACCTAGTTCCGCCTTCATTCTGAACCCAGGACAAAGACCACACACTTATATTCACATGCCTTCACTCAGAGAAGGGAAGTGAGCGACTCGCTGCGTATGACCGTCAATGCGAGAAGAGGCATGCCAGAGGAGCATTGCGCTTGAGCCCTTGCCGGAGGAAAGCAGGAATTGGAGAGCCCGCCGAGCCTTAGAAGAACTGCGCTACTAATCGCTTCGCTGAGTTCCTTTCTTACGCCCTTCATGGGTTCTGCGATAAGCCTAGCGGTCCCACCCATCGCCGCGGAGTTCAACATGGATGCGGTCTCGCAGGGCTGGATCGTAACAGCCTATCTTCTGGCGGCCGCCATGTTTCTCGTTCCACTAGGAAAAGCAGCAGATATCCACGGAAGAAAGAAGGTTTACCAATACGGCATAATCCTTGATGCACTTGCAACTATTTTGTGCGCGATATCGTTCTCCTCGCCCTGGCTCATTTCCTTCAGGGTTCTACAAGGTTTCGGAGACGCAATGATATTCGGCACCAGCTTGGCAATTCTGATCGCCGTCTACCCATTCAGAGACAGGGGGAAAGTTCTTGGCATATCCACGGCGGCAACTTACATCGGACTATCCTCTGGACCCTTCATAGGAGGATTCCTCACGCAGAACTTCGGGTGGAGAAGTATCTTCATCTTCATTCTCATTCTAGACGTAATCATAATCGTTCTACTGTTCTCTTGGCTCAAAGGAGAATGGAGCGGCTCGAAGGGTGACACGTTTGACTGGGGTGGAGCAGCAGTCTATGCCCTGATGCTTTTCCTGGCAATCTACGGTTTCACGCTCCTGCCACTCGTTCAAGCGTACTGGGTAATCGCAGGAAGCCTCTTGTTTCTCCTATTCTTCGCGCTTATAGAATCCAAGGTGAAATCTCCCGTATTGGAGCTGAAGCTCTTCAGGCACAACCCGGTATTCGCCTTCTCGAACCTCGCCGCACTCATTAACTACAGCGCGACATTCGCGGTGACCTTCCTCATGAGCCTCTATCTGGAAGATGTAAGGGGCTTCTCCCCGCAATATGCGGGAGTGATACTCGTGTCGCAGCCAATCATCCAAGCGATCTTCTCGCCGATAACGGGTCGCCTATCGGACAGGGTTGAGCCGCGAATTGTCTCCTCCATCGGCATGGCAGTGCTGGTTTTCGGCCTCTACCTATTTGTGCCCATAGACAGCTCAACAGATCTACAATTCATCATCGGGAATCTGATGATCCTTGGCTTCGGCTTCGCACTCTTTTCATCCCCAAACATGAACGCGATCATGAGCTCGGTTGAAGGAAGATATTATGGGGTCGCCTCTGCAACGGCAGGAACGATGAGGCTTGTCGGCCAGTCGCTAAGCTTGGGGATCGCAATGCTCTTCTTCGCGCTAATCATCGGTAGAATACTCCCTTCCAACCCGCTCTATCCGGCCCTTCTTGTTAGCAGCATGAGGGCGCTATTCGCCATCTTCGCCGTGCTATGCTTCATCGGAATATTCGCGTCGCTGGCAAGAGGCAGAGTGAGAAGAGAGAACCAACGCGAAGGCAAAATGAAGGCGCATGATTAACAGGAACACGCCGACACTCGCGGCGGACTCTCTCCTTCACAGGCACAGTAACCCGAGCATCATTCGAAGAAATCTTATATAGCCAGTCTAACCTAAGAGGAAACCATGGCAGTATATCTTGCATCTACTCTGGACCTGATACTCCAATCAGCCGTTCTCGTGATCCTAATCGCTGGCATAGGATTGGAAAAGCGGAATCGCAAGCTAGGAATGACGCTGCATCACAACTTGATGGCCACTGCGATCCTTCTGAACATTATCGGTTTCATATTAGCAATGCTGCCCTCCATGATCTATTTCCTCTCAGAGCTTGCAGCGCTTGACGGTACGACACTCTTGCTCGCCATGGTCCATGCAATCTTCGGAGCACTGGGGATAATCTTCGGCGTCGCCTTCGTCGTCAAGCTCTTGCCAAAGAAACTCCAACTCTGGATGCGTCTTACCGCGCTCTTCTGGTTCGTCGCACTCGCCTTTGGATTCCTGCAGTACTTCCATTTGGCGGGGGTATTCTGAGCACCCGGGGCGTCGTCCAGCGGTGGTGCACCTGAAGCACCCACTATTACCTAAGCGAATCAACGTCAGAACTGCCAAGAGAGTTCCGTACTCTTCGCACCCTGCAAACTTATCGCCTATATGCCATGCTCGTGAGCCCACGCAAATCCCTAAGGATAGATAAGACTTAATTACGGAATATGTAACATCTATTCAACGCAAAACCAATATCAAAAACGTGAAAGATGAAGAGGGTGATACTAGTAGTGGCAAAGTCAGATGACAAACCCGCAGCAGATTCTTCAAGGAGATTGAGACCAGGAGACCTAGTACAGAGAGTGCCCTGGTCAGAGCTCCGGAAGCAAATGGTAACCTCAATAGGGACGGCTTTCGGCGTACTCATCGGTTTCGTCTGGACTGGGGTCGTTACACAGGCCTTTACAGCAGCCGGACTGATAGTCGCTGGAAGCGTTACCGGCTGGGGCAGCTGGATTGGAGTTGCATTTGGTGCTGTCCTTGTGACCATCATCAGTGTTTTCGCCTTGGTAATAATCGCAAGGTACCAGGCAAAGCAACCGCAGAAGTAGTTCTGGCGAATCCTGAAGCGTTGGTTGGCCGTAAGGCTAAATGGATTTAAGTCCTTGGCAGAGCGCACTGCATCCATCCCGCCAGCACTTCTTTTTCTTTTTGATCTCATCGTGACGTGAGTTGTTGCACAATACATAACATCGGTAGCTGACGCGGTTCTGATTGGAGGCAAGTATTTATCCCTTGTAGGCGAACAATCTCTGTTGTGACTAGGTGTGATCAGGTGATGGAGTGTCATGAGTTCGAAAAATGTTGGTGGCACCTGCTATTTTCTGGGTCATAGTCACATTGATGCCGCGTGGCTTTGGACCTTCCCGGATACGATGAATGTTATTCATGATACCTTTGAAACTGTCCTCGCCCTCATGGACAAGTATGCTGGGTTCATCTTCTGCCAGAGTAGCGCCCAGTACTACAAGTGGCTGGAGGAGAAGCACCCAGAAACCTTCGACAAAGTCAGGAAGAGGGTGAAGGATGGTCGCTGGGAAATCGTCGGGGGCTCGTGGGTGGAGCCAGATGGAAACCTTCCTTCAGGAGAATCGTATGTGAGGCAGTATCTCTATGGAAAACGGTACTTCAAGGAGAAGTTTGGTGTCGAAGTCAAAGTTGCATGGATGCCTGACTCATTCGGATATGCTTGGACCCTACCCCAGATAATGAAGAAGGCTGGAATGCTTTACTTCCTTACCCAAAAAATGAGTTGGAACGACACAACAGTTTTCCCCCACCACTTCTTCAAGTGGGTGGCCCCCGACGGCTCCTGGCTCTACGCTCACCAGAATGTGGGCTCATATAGTGAGACCGTTGCTGAGCAGGACATGGTCAGGCAGATGAAGGATTTGCGGTCTAGTCAGCAACTGGACGATCTGTTGGTCCTCTTCGGGGTTGGAGATCATGGAGGAGGAGTCACAGAAGATATGATCAAGAATGCGACAGAATTCGTCGATGGGAAGAAGCAACTGAAAGGTGTCTTCACAACGGCTCACGATTTCTTCAACACGATAATCAAGAAAACTCAGGGGAAGATCCCAGAACTCAACGACGAGATGTATCTCGAATTCCATCGTGGGACTTACACGACGCAGTCAAGGACAAAGAAGAACAATAGAAGGGCTGAATGCCTCCTAGAAACTGCTGAGAAATTCTCAACTCTTGCAACGATGTATGGTTATAGGTATCCAATCGCGGAATTCAGAGACTGTTGGGAGAAGCTTCTGCTGAACCAGTTCCATGATGTCCTGCCTGGGTCGGCAATATCGGATGTCTATAGGGATTCCGAAGAGTACTTCAAATCAATCTTCGGGACGCTGGACTCGGTAACCTCAAGATCTCTGAAGGCGATTGCATCCAAGATTGACACATCTGGGGAAGGCAGATCGCTACTTGTATTCAATCCTCTGTCGTGGGAGAGAACTGATGTGGCCGAGTTTTCTCTGAAGGATACCGGGGACATATCCGAGATCTACGACGAAAACGGGCAGTTGATCCCATCGCAAATAATCGAGGAGGAAAGAAAGCTCATTTTCGTAGCAAAAGGCGTGCCATCGATTGGCTACAAGGAGTACAAGGCCAAACGTACGGGTCAAGTGAGGAAGAAGCTAACGACCGACATATCCGCAAAGGAGACAGACAGAGAAATCAAAATGGAGAACGATTTCCTTATACTCAAGATTGACAAGGAGACCGGACTAATAAGCAGCGTTTTTGACAAGACGACGCAGAAGGAAATCGTTCGAGGTGAAGCAAACCTAGTCCAGATCTTCGACGACACCCCTGTTAGTGGAAGAACCAGCGTTGCCTACCCTATCGATGCATCGATGTTCGACGCTTGGGAAACCTTCATCCACCAACAAAAGGGCGGATCAAAGTGTACCGAATTGAGCCATCCAGTCATAGTAAGACTGGCAGAGAATGGACCAGTGAGAGCGCGGATCCAGGCTAAACACCAGTACAGCCAACAAGGCAGACAGGACTCGGCATTTGTCCAGGAGATAATTCTACATCATGGGATTCCGTTGGTGCAGTTCAAGATAAGCGTAGACTGGCACGCGGAGCACAGACTCGCGAAGGTAGCTTTCCCGCTGAGTATCCGCAGCGATCATACGACCTACGAAATCCCCTACGGTTTCATTACCCGCCTCGACCCCACCTCACCCAAAGCAACGAAAGCTGAAAAAGCCAAGTACGAGGCCTCAGGTCAGAAATGGATCGACCACACTAGCGAAGATAACAGCTACGGCGTCAGTCTCCTCAACGACTGCAAATATGGCTTCGATGTGGCCAGTGACGTGATCAGAATGACGCTCCTAAGAAGCGCCTCCTATCCCTTTGGATTGCGCCGGCTCTTCGGTCTTCCAGTAGATGATGCCACGCTATCGCAGCTAACCGACCAGGGAGCACATACGGTCTCATACGCACTCTACCCACATGGATCGAGCTTCAAGGAAGCTCTGACAGCCAGAAAGGCCTATGAATTCAACTACCCACTGGTTGCCGTTCCGGAGCCAAGCCACAAAGGGGATCTGCCTAAATCACACTCCTTCATCACAGCTGAACCAGACAACGTAATTATCACGGTCTTCAAGAAGGCAGAAGACTCAGAAAACACAATCCTAAGATGCTACGAAACCAATGGAAAAAATGCGAAACTCACCATACGGACGCCCGAAGCATTCAAGAAGGCCTCCGAGACCGACCTCATGGAAAACCAAACATCCACCCCCGTCGCCAATGAGAAAATAGTCAACCTACCGATATCCAAGCACGAGATAAAGACACTAGAGCTCAGCAAGAGCTAGCATATGGCGATAATTCCACTTTTGACCTGACCTTCTGCGAGTATCGCATGCGAATACTCAGCCTTTTAAGACTATAGCGCGTCCTAGCATCCGAGCTTCACGTAAGGAATGTGGATGGTCGGGTTTCCAAGAAAAGATACAGCAACCGCCTCGCAGGGAAAACCTGACTTACACTCTCGGTGACCGAGGCAAACTGGAGGATCAGTGCACGATGAGTGAAAAAAAGAGTCTAAAAAAAGAACTGGAAACCGTTTTGAAAGACATGGAGCAGGCAATTGGAGACGTCGAAGGAGCGGCGGTCGTAAGAACCGATGGCTTGATCGTAGCTTTCGCAATGCCTAGAGAAACAGACGAATCCCTTGTCGCCGCAATGTCAGCTGCCCTCCTGAACATTGGCTCCAGAACTGTCAAGGAGCTGGCCCGAGGGGACCTCGAAAAAGTCATAGTTAGCGGAACCAAGGGCGACGTCGTACTCATGGGAGCTGGCCAGGACGCAGTACTGTCTGGCATTACGAAGCAGAGCGCAAATATCGGTCTCGTGCTGGTAGAGATGAAGAGAACCAGCGCAAAACTAGGACAGCTAATGAGAGGAAGTTAGACTGTAACTCGACCTTCCTAAGCGTCCTTCCCTATTTTTGTATTTAACCGGCATCATCCATATTCCCAGACGACCCCCGTCCCCCCGTCTGGATAGGAGAAGTCGATGGCGTCAGACCTACAGACGACCCAGCAACTTCCACACTCAACGCACTTCTTGCGATAATCCGGCGACAAGACTGCCTTGCCTTTTCTCAGTCCCCATATGTTCATGGGGCAGACCTTGACGCATCTTGCGCACCCTGTGCATCGAGACTCACTGTAAGCTATGAATTCTCCTGTCTCCCCTACTCTTCTGACAAGCTTTCTAAGGTCAACTTCTTTTGTAACCATGGTTCATACCTCGAATGATGGTGTTACGCCTCTTCTCTTTCTAGTTCTTAGCCACTGTGCCCCCAACTTCACCAGTGTCCTCATCATGGGGACTTTGGCCTTGTGCAGCAAGGGGAACAAGAAGCTCTTGGTGAATTCCAGGATGAACGGCAGATCCTTGGAGTACTGACGTAGTTCGTCCTTGAGATTCTCTATGTGTGGATTCGACCAGCTGGCCCAGAACATCAGGTTATTTGCCATCGGGGTGATCTTCCTCCATTGGGGTGGATCGAAGAAGATCCCAGCCCACAGGTCAGCCCATTCTCTTGCGGCCGAGAACTCTTCTCCAATAGTGGAATTCTTCCATCTATTCTCGTAGGTGCTAAGGCTCTCGCTCGACGTGTCCCCTCGAGAGATGGCTTCCGCAGCGCATTCCGCAGCGATCTTTCCCGATAGCATGGCATAGTGTACTCCCTCAGCTTCAAGCGGGCATGGAAAACCCGCTGCATCGCCGATCAGCATTATCCCGTTTCCGGAGGTATTGGTCGGCATTCTCGGCATCCACGGGAGAAGATGGGAATGGAATTCACGAGGCTTCGCTTGGAGTCTACTTAGGAACCCCTGTAATGGCTTGGAGCGAATGACCCGCCTCAGATATTCGTATGGCCTCGAAGCGGACTTTGAGGTGAGTTTCCCGAGCCACTGCCCAAAGCCTACGTGCAGCCCTCCTGGCATCATGGCAACATAGGTGGCGGGGTAAAGCGGTGAAACATATACGTGGTTACCGTACTCCTCTGGACCAACTACCTCATCGATTCTATGCATCGGCGCCTCAAAGTCACAGTCAACGACCAGTGTTATCTCGTCAGGTGCCCACTTTTTCCGCAGACCAGCCTTGTTGGCGACGAGCGATATCGCTCCATCTGCAGCAATAGTTATGGAGCCCTCTATTCTTTCACCTTTGTCCGTAACAACTCCAGTTACCTTTCCACCAGGATCCTTGATGACGTCCTTGACTAGTGTCGAGGTTCTTAGTTCGGCGCCTGCATCAGTCGCCAGCCCAGCGAGGAACTGGTCCAAGTCACGTCTATAGACGTTCAGCTGGAAGAAGTCTCTTGCCTCAGGATACCGGGCCAGATCGCTGGGCGACCAGCGCATCGTGAACCTCTCATCCAGGTTATCGTCCAGCATGTGAAGAGACTGGTACCTGATCTTTAGGCTAGGTATCCTCATTTCTCTGATGAATTTGAAGTCTCTCCAAACCCTTGGAGCGAGTCCGCACCCAGACGAGGCTTTCTCGCCTGGTCTCCTCCCACGCTCGATCAGAACCGTCTTTAATCCGCTCTCACATGCGGTCTTAGCGGCCAATGATCCGCCTGGGCCTGCACCTACTACGATGAGGTCATATTTCTTAACCATTTGCTTTCCCCCGCCTCAGCTCACGGCAAACGTCTTCAATGGTCATGGTGGGTTCGCGCCCTTGGGACCTACGTGACGATAGGGAATCGAGTCGCGACCTCGACATTGCCCTAAGAAGAAGTGCACGTGTTAATAAAGCAGTATTATTCGTCCGAGGCTAGGTGCCTGGGGTAATGCTCATCATTGAACTCAAGTAAGAGACAACTCAAGTCTTTTCGTAGAACTATTGCTCTTCAACTATCATGGAATGAGAGATCGCCACCCAGTGGTACGCCGATGCAGAGAAGCTCAGTCAGATAGGAACGCGAATGCGGACAGAGGAAGTCAGCTACCCACCCCTGAAAGGCGTGGGGTTCCCCACAGTAAGCGCCGTGAAGCATTAAGGTGGAAATCTCCAAGGGGGGAATCATGCCCTGAGTCCTTGCTGGCAGAGCTATTCCCAGGCGTCTTTAGACCGTAATCACAGGCAAGTCTTCATCGTTGAGTTCTGAAAAAAGAAGGCTGAGGCTCGAAGAGCCGAATCTTGACGCTCGGCGTCTCCCATCTGCTTTGCTACTTTCTGCGCCGCCGGAGTAAGAGCATGATAAGCAAGACAACTATGATCGCTGCTTCGCCTAGGATAATAAGGTTAGGCAGTGTGAAGAAGTTCGACGCGCTCCAAGCTGTTGTGGATGTCATGGTGAAGTTAAACCAAGCAATGAGCCAGAACTCCATCTCTGTTATCAGACCAGTCTCCTGATCCCAGTACCAGTCAACTCTCCAGCCCAAGCCCCAGTAGTTGGTGAGTGCCACATGGTTCTGAGGTCTGCTTGAACCCGCAACTCCTCTTGTGACCGTGTCGTTGATCGTGATTGCCGCTCCGCTGTAGATCGGGTCGTGAGGTTGCAGGTTCGCTGCTATCACGTAGTTGATGAGAAGCATCCCGATGAGAACGTCGTCCTGAAGCACTTCCGTGAGATTAACCGAGCCACCCGGATTGTAGAGCGTTCTGTTGAGTGTGACTATGGATCCTACTACTCCATAGACGTATAGATGCATTTTGTTGACGGCGCTCCACGTCTGGCTATATGTATAATTCGCTGTGGCGCCGAGGTTTACTCCGACCTTAGTGTAATCTGCTGCCCTCGCAGGATTCGAGCCAAGAGTCGCCGATAAAACCAGCAGAACAGAGAGCAAAGCAAAGGAACATATTAGCTTCCTTCTCACAAAGAATCCTCCATCTCTGCCCACAGTATCGCGTTAATTTCACTTAGTGCTGAGGATCCTAATTAGGATTGCTTCCTCCGTCATTCACCATGCCGCGGCCGTTCTGAAGCACTGCTAATTTTGAGGCCGTTGGAAAAGGATGGAAGGGCGCTTGAACACTCTCCTCCTTGCCTCCGTGGGTTAGAGGAAGTTGAGAGGCAGGCAATTTCTCACAGTATCTCCAAAGGATTTAAGCAGGCGCTGGCTCTAAGCGTCCATTCTGGAGTCTCACTGCGGGTCCTGCCACCCCCAAGGGGGCGTGGGCTTCCTCGCGGCGCTGAGGTGAAGGAGCAATGGTTAAAGTGGAGCGAAAACGCTGTGGATGGGGAACGGCGAATTCCTGGGAGACTAGATACCATGATGAAGAGTGGGGCGTACCATCACACGACGATAGTAAGCTCTACGAACTTCTCACACTTGAGGGCGCGCAGGCTGGGCTTAGCTGGCTCACGATCCTTAAGAAACGGGAAAACTACCGCAAAGCCTTCGCCAACTTCGATCCAGCTAAGGTCGCTGAGTTCAAAGAAGGAGATATCAAGAGGCTTCTCCAAGACGAAGGAATAGTCCGGAATCGCCTCAAAATAGAATCTGCCTTAGGAAATGCCAGAAAGATCATTGGAATTCAAAGAGGGTACGGGTCCTTTGACAAGTATATCTGGCAGTTTATAGGGGGCAAACCCATCAAGAATAGATTCAAGTCGGGCAGAGAGGTCCCTGCAACAAGCATGGAATCGGATGCCATGAGCAAAGACCTGAAAAAGCGGGGATTCAGATTCGTCGGTTCCACAATTTGTTACTCTTTCATGCAGGCTGTTGGAATGGTGAACGACCATCTAGTAGACTGTTTTCGATACGATGAAGTATAGAGCACACTCAGGTTGGCGAGCTACGGAAATGCAGGCCGTGTCATACAGTACCGGCCGCAGCTCGGGTGAAGACAAATCGCTGATATTCCAAGATAGGGAAGGAGCGCCGACTTGAGACCTAACCTCACAGAATAGGTCGGATGAGCTTGCTTTTCCCTAGGCAACTCTACAGTCGTCCTTCTCAGTTCGTCGTGTGTGTCTTCTCGTTGAGTAGATGGAACCAAAGCTTTTTTCAGCGGGGCTTTTTGGCGATGTCGATTTCAAAGAGCCTGCGTTCTGGCGCGGATGCGATCACTTCAGCCAGGGCCTCGTTACGCGTCCCTTTTGATATTCCCTCTGTCACTTCTTTAACTACTTCGGGGTTGACAGTTATGGTTACGGCGTTTTCTGAGGATGCCGTCACGAATCTCGCAGCTATTCTTCGCCGCGATTCCTTCACTTTCAATCTCTGGTTTCCAATGGTACACTGCGTAGTCAATTGTATGCCGTCAAGGGTGCATGAGAACGGCGTCCGAAGGTGCACTTGGACATACGCAAGCAGCTCCATGTCTGGCTGATTTCCAGGGTTCAGGAGCTGCTTGGCGGCTCTTCCCATCCTGACGCCGATAACGAGAAACGGCCCCAAATGGCCGTGCAGCTCCACAGCGTCTTCAATTTGCGATTCTAGTTCCTTCATCTCTTCAGTCACCCTTGATCTTTCTAACGTCTGCCCTCTCAAGCAACCCTATGACAGGAAACGTTATGACAATTGCAATAGCCCCTCCCACCGCATGCCACACTCCCCAGAATACCAGGGCCAATTCCAGCCCCATCCCCATGAAGAAAAGGCCGATGACTACACCGGCAACGTAGGCTGATAGTAGGACCGCAATGGCGGTTATAGTCAAGCTGAACACAGAGAGGCGGATTCTGTGATGGTTTGCAATCAGCACGAGATCAAAGATTATTGCCGCAGGTAGGAAACCGATCATAAGAGTCATGCCAGATATGAGCATGGCGAGCGTTGAGCCTATGATTCCCGTCATTGAGCTAGTGCCGAATCGCCCCGTTATCCATGCTACCAGCAGAAGTGTGAAGAAAACCCCGAAATCGTGAATTATCGGGAGGCCGGTCAGCATGAAACTCAGGGGTCCAAGCGTCAGGTTTAGGATCACCCAGATGGCGCAGAAGATTCCTGTTAGCGCGATATCCTTTGTAGTGAGATAGGGATCGTCACCCATTCTTTCACCTCAGGAACGTTCTCTTTGGCAAGTGGTTACAGGTGATCCCGCGCTTCTTGGTAATAAATTTTTGCCACATAGTAATACTAATCGAGCGAATTCTGTCAAAATAGTAGTACTCGCCCTCGCGCACGGCGAGCGCATGCCTTGGACCTTTCGGCGAAGCGCGAACATCCTACGCGCAACGCGCTCGACTCTGAGCCAGACCGCACTTCGGCGGAGAGGATAAGCGACGAGTTCCAACGAAGTCAAAAAAAAAGTAAGTGCAGCGCATATGCGGACTATCGAGAGCCGATCTCCAGCATACCCTCAGAGTAAAGGCACGACCCTATATGCCAACAAGAGGCAAGGAATAAGGCCGATTTGCCCCGGGAAACGGGGAGAGAAACCTAGAACCTACGGCATATACCAGCTTGGGGTTGAGTTGACCTTGTAGAACTGCGTGGCAAAGGTGGCTTTAGCTGACGGCGTAAAGACGTTGTAGGGGCATATCGCGTTGCTATTTGAGAGAACACCGAAGTGAACGTGGGCGCCATTACCAAACACAAGTAGATTGCCGACCGTCTGGTTCGCCACAACGAGTTGACCCAAAACAACCGAAACTGCATCTGCCTCCAGGTTCCCATATGTTTCATTCAAAGCCCAAGATTCGAAGATGATCTCGATTGCCCACTGCGAGTTGATCCAGAGCCGGACATTCGTCTGCCAATGTCCGCCCTTGTCATTGAACCACGTCCTGACCTCGTCAACGTAGGCGCTGAAAGGGCAAACGAAATTCGTCGTTCCATTCACGGAGAAGTCGATGCCGTTGTGATAGTAGGTTGTATTATCTAGGCGGTGAATGTTTCCGAACCCGCCGATCATGTTGTTATGAGAGAAATCATATAGTGGGAGACCTATGGCTGGAGTCTCTCCAAGAGGTAGGGTACCCGGATGCCTGAATAAGAAGAGCCAAGCCAACCCGCTGCCGACGCAGAGAAGGGAAACTATCACGGCGCTAGCAGCGATCTTGACCTTCCTAGACATATTGACTCCCCGCATATTCACATAGCGGAGGTTTAGTTGACCAACTATTTAACCTTTCCAACATCAACCCAACTTGATCTAGGGAAGTGGCGATCATGCGGATGGCAGCTTAAATACTTCTGTACCGCACTGACTTCTGCGGAAAACCTGAGATGGTTGCGCAATTGGTGGCTTGGGGTAGCAATGCCTAATCGCCGACCCTCGTACGACAGGAGAGTATCTAGAAAGACGGCCTTTGAGGCCTTATTTGGCGCCTTCAGGTCCCTGACCGAGGGTGGATCCCTCAGGCAAAGAATCGAATGGCTGGGCGAGTATCCCCTTCTAGCCATCGCTTCCCCAAGAGAAACACTTCATGCATTTCAGTCTCTGTGCAGTCCCTCGTTGGAAGACGGAGACGTATCTGGCGCTCCGGATCCAATGCTGTCTGCGATAATCGGGCGAGACCATGACTCAATTAGGCGATTACTTGAGGGGGAGCACTTCGTCGCATTCAGTTATCTGGAATCGAAGACGGGATCGCTGACAAAGAGATGCGAGACTCTATCGGAACAGCAGCAAGCGATCAGAGAGCTTTTCAGAGAGAAGTATGGTTCAGGGCTTGCCACAGTCGTTAGAAGTGACAATCTGCACTCGAACGGATATAACTCAATTAGAGAAAGTGTAACTAACCTAATTTCAGCCGATTTCTTCATGTCAAAAGGCTACATGACGCAAGGCGACACTGGGTCTGGGCCAGACGTAATAGTATTCAAGACTAGCCTAGTCAATGAACTTAGGGAACGGAGATTCATAGGAACAGGAGCAAGCATACTAGAGCTTGCAGCGATAAGAGCACTGGGCAAAGTGCATGAGACCTTCAAGGATGGTGCTGCAGAAGATGAGGTTATTGCAGTCGAGTCCGAATCCGTTAGTCCCCTGAAAGGAATAGGCCAGCTAGGGGGAGGATATGGCAGCAGGGCATTCGCTTACATGGGATTCTTTGATCGGAGAGTCCTTGCCGCGCCCTTCCTCAGCCAAGGCGCCGCGAATCTTGATATACTGACCTATGGCCCACACGGCATAGAATATCGAGCAAGCGGCAAGACAAACCCTGCGTCCGATTTCTGGAAGAGCAAGAAAAGCGCATTCATAAGAGCCCTGCACGATTCGATGAAAGCGACGCTGCTGCTGAACCTCGACTTCGAGGAGATCTCCAGCATGATCTCTCGCCGACCGCCAACGGCGCGCCAAGTTCTCCGAGAGATGCCAACGTTGAAGCTGGAAAAGATCCTAGACAAGATTGAAAGCGCGATCTAGACAACAACTGAAATCCCAAACTCGTTTGAGACTTCTGACATCAAGAAGCAGCAGCATAGATGCGCTTTCGTAACCAGTGGGGGCTACTTCTTCTTTTCGGGCTGTTTCCCACTCATGTACTCTATGTCTATTCTGCCTATGAGCGCATCCTTTAGCTTCTCCGCGCTGAGCTTTGCTATCTGGGATTCAGGGTCCTTCTCGAGTTGCCTCATCATGCACCTCATAGCCATGACTTTCTCTTCTGGTTTGGAGATGAAGGATACCTTACCTGAGAAATGCACCGACGAGAAAAGGTGATTGCATTGCCCCTCGTCGTAGCCGTGGTCTATGAAGGACTGACCCCATACCCTGTTGTTCGAATTAAGGTAGTCGATCTTCTTACCCTCCGCCGCACAGTGGAAGTAGATGCAGTTGTGTTTATCATCGTACCCGTGGCTCAGGGTCACAAGATACGGTTGATTATTTTTTGAGAGCGCGATGGTGATATATTTCGTGGACTTCAGTATTCTTCTCAGCTCACTCGCGTCCGTTATCTCCTTGTCTTTTCGCCTCATATGATATGTCATTACTCTTCAACTCCAGGCAAAACCCACTGACTTGAGGCTCTGCCACTCATCTCATTCTTCTCACGGTGAGCATTCAAACGCAAAGATGCCAGCACCGACGAATCGTCAGGATGCGTTTTGCATGACAAACGTGAGACGGTGTCTCAACTAATTGAAGTTCTACTGGGCACAAACTTATAAGCGCATCCTGCAAACGCCAGCAAATGCGATAATACTCAGATCGCATGCTACGTGGGCCCATGCCCGATTCTCGACTTATGGTAAGTGTTAAATCTCCAAACCCAGCATCATAAACCCATCTCAACTGTGGGAAACCTGAGGGTGAGGAGAGAGTGAAAAAGGAACTGGCAGGACTGGTTATTGCCGGTGTTTTCGTAGTAGCCTTCTTGGCGCCGATACCAAGTCTCTATAGCCCTTCGTCACTTCTGGGCTTGTCCAATCCAATGACTGGTGTCTGGGGGAGCATAGACACAGCCAGATACCCAGAGCACGATACGATAATGATTCCAGGGATGCAGCAAAACGCAACTGTCCTAATCGACAATTACGGAGTTCCGCACATATTCACACAATCGGAGAAGGACTTGGCATATGTCATGGGGTACCTGCACGCGCACGACAGGCTCTTCCAGATGGATATCCAGAGGAGATTGGTTGAAGGCAGGCTTTCTGAGGTACTCGGCTCGATCACGTACGACATCGACGCTCTCTACAGGACTCTGGGACTCTACAGGGGCGCTGAAAAGATCATAGATGTCTTAGAGAACATTTCTCGAGGGATACCAGTCACCTATTACCCACAGATGGACGTTTCGCTTATTAGGAGCGACGCCGCGAAAGTCCTTGGCCTTGCCCAAGCGTACTGCGTGGGAGTGAACTATGCGATCCAATGGATGGAAAGTAGAGGCGCTCTGCCGATCGAGTTCAAGCTGCTGAAGTATTCGCCAGAGCTTTGGACAGTGCAGAACATCTTTGAAATGGATAGGCTAATGACCTGGGGCCTCACTGGCGGATTCTATGATCTTAGCTTGTACATGATCCAGCAGGGTCTCGTTGGAAGATATGGAGTGCTAAATGGAACGAAGTACCTCCTTGAGTACTTCCCGATCGATAGGAAGATTGACCACTTCATAGTCCCAGATGGCGTGAATTGCTCATACAGTGTAAGTCCGAGTGACCCTCCAGCTGCTCTGAGTTCTGCAGCATTATCGGCCAATGTTGACTTCAAGGGTCTAAGTGAGATTATCGCTTGGGCTAGAAGCGCGGATCCGATGATGGCGCCGATAAAATCCATGATTGGATCGAATGACTGGGTCGTTGGCGGCAACCTAACCAACACTGGGAAACCAATCTTGTGCGATGATCCGCACCTGGGATTGTCAAGCCCTCCAGTCTGGTACGAGATTCAGTACGTCACGCAGTCACCTGACATCGGTACTATCAACGCAAGAGGCGTCTCATTGCCGGGCATCGGATTCATAGTTATTGGTTCAAACCAGTACGTCGGATGGGGGTTCACCAACGTGATGGCTGACCACATTGACTTCTACGGCTACAACTGGAACGGTGCAGGCCAATACCTGTACAAGGGCGTTTGGAGAGACGTTGAACAGGCCCCGATGCAGATTCTCGTAAAGACTGATGGCGGAGTTGTAAGTCGCACATTCCTGCTGAACTTCACCGTTCATGGACCCGTTGTTGAGCAGGGAGGGCAGAAGTTCGCGATGTGCTGGATGGGTGAGAGATACGGCTCGACAGAAGGCATCGCGATGATGAAGTACATCCACTCAAAGAATGCGCATGACTTCTTGAAGGCAACCTACTACTTCCAGATGCCTCCACAGAACCATGTCTTCGCGGACATATACGGCGACTTCGGTTGGCGTGCAGTCGGATGGTACCCGAATAGGACCCACCCTAACGGCTTGATGGCGATTAACGCGTCTAACCCCATGACGGCATTGACGAACAGGCTACCTCTCAATGGAAGCGCCGCCGACGTAGTAGAGTGGAACGTAAGTCACTGGATTGACGCAAACCAAGCGCCTACCCTATGGGACCCGACTCAGGGCTACGTCGTTACCGCGAACAATAGACCCGTCAATAGCTCGTACCCGCTAATCTACGACATTGCCTGGGGGTTCGCAGACTATTACAGGTCATACAGAATAGACCAGCTCATTAACCAGACGGTAAAGAATAAGGGAAGCGTTTCGGTCGATGACATGAAGAAAATCCAGAACGATGTCCTTCTCGTGCCTGCATCGACTCTAGTTCCCAAGATACTTGATGCGTATTCAGGCGGTGCCAGCGGAGACATTCAAACTGCGCTCAACTACCTCAGCACTTGGAACTACACGATGCTTCCTGATCTCGTTGCTCCAACGATCTTCGCCGAGTGGCTTCCGATCTTCAAGGACATGACCTTCGCCGACGAGTTTATAGACATAAACCAGACGGTTCCTGGCTTCTTCATCACTAGAAGCGACCTCGACAACATTGTAGACTCGCTCCCTACAAGCAGCATAGAAGCGCTCACGCTATTTGATCCCAACAACCACTGGTTCAACAATGCGCTAACACACTCGACGCAGAATTCTACATTAGTCATACGCGCCAGCTTAGACAAGACCATTCAAGTCATGAAAGGCAAATACGGGAACGACATGAGCCAATGGAAATTCTCAACCAAACACACGCTGCAGATCAAGCACCAACTGCTGAGCATGTTCGACTACCCGTACTGGAGCGCTCGAGGTTGGAGTGACTGTGTGGACAATATAGCGAGCACTGGTGCACACGGACCGTCTTGGAGAGAGATACTAAACTACGCGAATCTCAACCAGAGCTTCTGCGTACTCCCAGGTGGCCAGTCAGGCAGCCCCTTCAGCCTGCATTACTATGACCAGCTCCATATGTGGGTCAATGGGCAATACAAGCCGATGGCCTTCCCGGCGACTCGTGATGGCGTGGCGAACGTGGAAAGCGTACTCGACTTCGTTGCGAGGTGATCAAGTGAAAATCGAACAGCTTAATCTCCCGCCATGCTTACTAATAACTTTCCTCGGGGCGACGCTGGTTCAGGCAACAATGATATGGCAATTGATAGTGGTTGCTGGCGTCGTCGGTGGAATGCTAGCGAAAGACTTCAAAACCGCCATTCTGTCAGGGGTTCTAGGATTCATTTCAACTTGGTTGTTGTTTCTTGGGCTCATTGATTTATCAGCGCCCGGCAGTTTTGGGTTGGCTTTCTCTTTCTTCTCAATGTTCTTCGTCATCGGGGTCGTCCTCATAGCAATCTTTGGGGCCGCAAGTGCGTCGTTAGGCTACTTCTTGATGAGAGTAATAGGTGAAGCGAGGTCGACGAACAAGAGGAAAAGGTGAAACACGACCTCCCTCTCTTTTGTTAATGAGGCGTTACCGAGTCGTGTTCGCATCTTCACCACGGAACCCTTACTGGCAAAGGCTGGCAGCATCCGTCACTATATCGCGCTGATCCCGAGTAATATCGAAGCAGTAACAGCAATCGATATTATGGCAATGGTCTCCAGAAGAGTCACTTTCCAGTGAACCTTTGTTATCCTGGAGCGATAGCGGACCAAGAAAATGCCCACCACAGCTCCGACTATGCAAAGGGATGCAAAGAGACGGTAAGGATCCGGCAGCGTCAAATAAACGACTATGGGCATGAAGCCAGCAACAAAGGTCGTCGTGCCGCACAGTACGGCTGCCAGAAGGTTCGAACGGCTTATCTCCTTGTGTAAGAGATCAAATAGCTCTTTGACCAACCTGAGCGACCGATCCCGCTTGTCAATGTCAGGAATTCCGTGCAGGCTATAGTTAACCAGATTTCGTAGAGTTATCATATCAGCTATGTCCTCGGTTATTCCGCCAAGCAGAAAGCTGGAAAAGTTCGTTATAGCAACAGAGGCGAGAGTCAGAAATGCAGCAAAAACAGCAACACCGGTATGTAGGTTTGCGATGAAAGCAGATAGAATAACAACCAGCCCTGTAATTGAGCCATCAGTCAGACCTGCAACGACTTCTATGATGGGTTGCTTCTTTAATAGAAGGCTTCGCCAGTCACTACCCAGCTTGGCGCCCTTTTCGGTCAGCCTACTAATTCCGTCATGGTGGCGGATTAATCCCTCATGTTCCATGGAATCAAGAGCCCTGTCGACATCCCTCGTCTCAACACACACGTGATTCGCGCAGATTCTGTCGACTCTCTGCTTCAGCTGGGTTGTCTGGATCTTCTCATCCTTGCCTATGTTAATCAACGTTATTATCTTGATGACATCTATCAGATCACGGATCGCAATCGACATGACAGAGCGGCACCTATTTAGCTCACACAGACAGATCGGGACTAATAAATATTGTCAACCAGAATGTGATTTCTCGGTTTCTGAAAGCGCTCTTTCTCGAGAGTCATTTCTTAAAGTATTCCCTCAGCGGTTTCCAATAGAAATCCGTCCAACCCTGCTTGTAGTCATCAGCCTGCTCCGCTGGGACATTCGAATGAACCATCGAGAGTTGCGTTCCGCCCTTGACTTTCTTGAGGGTCAGCTCTAGCTTCGAAGCCGGATACCCCTCTGGCCATTCAGTAGTCATCCACTCCTGCACTATCCGCTTTCCCGTCTCCAACACCAAGTTCTTTCCAAATATGTATCCATCCCAAGCAGTGAACTCTCCTCCAACCTTGCCGCTACCGGTCGCCTTGCTACCAGTGAATGCGCTGTGCTTCTTGGGATCCACGTAAGCGTCGTAGATCTCTTCAGGTTCCGCTGGAATAATCACCTCATCACGTATTGTCGTCAACTCCAAGCCTAAACCCTCCATTCAACGGGGATATATGTCCAGTACCTTTCTTTTCTTCTCTAGACTAACTGGATCTGTTACCTCTGCGGTTGGTGAGTTTAAATGGGATTTTTGGCTTATTTAGTTTTATGCAGGCAGTTAAAGCGGTGCAGGTACCATACGAGCCTACAAGTGGTGTTCTCAGCCTCCTTGAAACCTTCAGAACCATGGTTAACCACTGCATCCGCGTCGGCCTGGAGAGGAATGCAACTTCCAGGCTCAGGCTGCAGAGCGAGACGTACCACCAGCTAAGCGGCTTCGGTCTCCACACCTGGTAAAGCCTCTCAGCCATCGAGGCTGCCACCGCCATCCTGAAGAACTACCGGAAAGCGAAAAGAAGGCGGCAGAACATTCGAGTGCCGAGGGCCAAGAAACTCACGGCCAAACTGGGAAACCAAGGCTAAAAAGTCGTTGATGGCAGACTGGGAATTCCGATCAAGCCCAGAGAGTACTTCTACGTTCCCCTGCATAAGAGGGCTGCGCAGTTCCTATCGGATGCCGCGCCCAAGTTGGGCTCAGTGACCTTGACTGCCTGCACGGTTTCAGTGGTTTTCTCAAAGACCCGAAAGCAAGAACCCTGGAATGCTGCGGGATAGGCCGCCACGTAAATGCCTGCTTGAACATGCTGAAAGCCCAAGATGAAAGCCTGCGGTTCAGGCTGGATCGCTCCGCACATGTAGCCGTGATTAGTCCCCTAAGCAAGGCTATGAGCCAAAGCGGAGAAGTTAACCAAACCGGTTATCAACCGCAGAGGTAACAGAACCTCAAAGCCATTCGAGTTAGCCTAAGGTTTTGGTAGAGATCGCTGGAGATCTACCTGATATTAATGGCTGGTGGGAGGCTAGTAGAGAACCAACTGAGAGGAACAGGCAGGTCTGAGGCGGGAGATTGATTGCAGGTGGTACAACAGGATCGGTACCCTCATCGTCCCCGACCCAACTCTAAGTGGGAACATGGGAAGGAGAGATATCAATGGTTCTCAGAGTTCAGACTCTGGGAACTGTATTCGCTGGAAGTACTTCTTCATGTGCTCCCTATCCAGTTCGAATTCCTTTGTCTTGATGAATTGCCTTTCAAGGTGCTCGAGTGCCAAGTGGAAGGCTTCGTCCAAGTTGTAGCTGTCGCTTGCGCTATAGAAGTTGCCGTTCTTCGCCCTGAGCTGAAGCTTGACGTGGATGAGTTGATCGCCTTTGTGGGTCTTCCCATGCGTCTTGATGTACACGAAGAGAGTCCCGGATTCGAGTAGAGGCTGGTATCTCTCTGAGAAGGTCTTGAAGTCCCTCACCAAGTACTCCCTTTGGAAGTCATCCAGCTGAACTTCCTTTGCAGCGAATTGCACGTTGACCGTTTTTTCCGCCATTTCCCTCTGCGCGAGCGGTTCAAGAAAGTCCCGTTTCGTAACAATTCCAATCGGATAGTCATCAACTACGACAACCAGCGAGTGCACATTGTTCTTGTGCATGAGTTGCTCTGCGTCCTTCAAGGTTGCCTGGGGGGACACTGTGATTACGGGGGAAGACATTATCTCCTTTGCTGATCCGCCTAGGGTCTTAGACCGTTCAGCGCTGACACCGCTCTTCCTCGGGCGCTCCAAAGGCTTAAAGATATGCTCAATAAAGTCCGCGACACTTACCATCCCAACGAGTCTTCCTTTGTTCATCACGAGTGCATGTGAGATGTCATGATCCCTGAAGAGCGTCAAGATGGATGCGACAGAGTCATCCTCATCGACGAAATAGGGCTTCCTAGTCATTATATACTGGACGTCACTGTTGCCCCATTCGTCCATGACGGCAGAGTGAATAACCTGCTCATCACTAACGAATCCCAAGAGCTTCTCGCCCTTGAAAACCGGAAGTTGCCTTATGTTACTCTCGATCATCATCTTCGCTGCTTTGCTTATAGGGTCTCGAGGCTCAAGAGTCGGGGCTGACCGCATGAGTACCTGAACCTTCGCCGTCGAGAGGTCAAGCCCAGACCTTCTTACCCAGCGCTCAGCCAGTACGCCCTTATACTTCCCTTCCTTGTCTAGGACGGCAAGTACTGGTGACTTTTCCTTCTCTAGAAGCTCGAGACACTTTGAAAGCATATCATTCTCATGGACGCTTGCGTAGGTCTTCGAATATATCTCTTCAACTGTCTTTGGCGCCATTGTTCCATCTCCTTTCCTCCTCCATACTCACGATCTGATTTAAGGATTTTCATCAAGCCGTATGCACATGACAGTACGGGCAGAAAGTCTTTATCCCAAACGAACTATTCAATACTTGGCTTGAGGAGGCACCGCAGATGAGCTCCCAGATCGCTGAGTCAATCGTCAATACGCTGAGAGCAGCTAACATAAGCTTCTTCGCCATGTTTCCATGCGAAAAAGTGAGGCGCCTATATGACCTAGTAGGAAAGCAGTTCAGGCATGTTGCGGTCTCCAGAGAGGAGGAAGGGGTTGGGATGTGTGCTGGCGCGTATCTCGCTGGCGCGAAACCAGCCATGCTTGTCCAGAGTTCTGGCATAGGCAACATGATTAATGCCCTCTGCTCCCTGACGATGGTCTACAAGTTGCCCCTCTTGATCCTGGTCAGCTGGAGAGGAGTCTACAAGGAGAGAATACCAGCCCAGATTCCGCTGGGAAGAAGCCTCCCAAAGCTTCTAGAGGCGTTGGGCATCAAGTACACTGCTGTAAGAAGGAAGGGGGACATCGCCCCGATATCAAAGTCTGTTGCCGAAACCTATTCGAGAAGCAGGATCCATGCGCTCCTACTCAGCCCCTCAATATGGGAAGAGGAGGCCAGCGCCTCTCAGAGCGTAGCCGACACAGAGACTCATCCAGACTTTAAGCGTTCAAAGCCCGATGGAAATGATACTACTTATGGTGCGCTTACCCGATTCGAGGTGCTCAAGACTATCGCACCTTACCTCGAGAACAAAGTAGTAGTCTGCAACCTCGGCATCCCAAGCAAGGAACTCTACTCGATAAAACATCAGAAATCCAATTTCTACATGCTTGGAAGCATGGGACTAGCATCATCAATAGGACTCGGAATCTCGTTGTTCACATCAAAACAGGTTGTCGTCATCGAGGGAGATGGAAGCCTACTAATGAACTTGGGTGCGCTCTCGACAATAGCGACTGCTCGGCCGCCGAATCTAACAATTCTCGCGATAGATAACGGCGTACATGGATCGACCGGGAACCAGCCAACCGCTACAAGCCTTTGCGTCGATCTGGAAGTCGCTGCCAAGGGGCTTGGCATAGAGAAGACTTCAAAGGCTGCAAGTCGGGAGCAAATACTCTCGGCAATTCAGAGCCTAGATGAAGGACCAAACTTTGTGCATATACTTGCCAGACCCGGGAACTCCAATGTAAGTGATATCCCGCTCTCTCCCCTCGATATAAAGAAGAACATAATGGAATCGTTGAGGAGATAGGGTCCTGGACTCCTTGGGAAGCGCAAAAACAGAGACATAATCACGCTCGTGCCGAATGAAAAGGTTTCGATACTGACGTCTGCTCCATCCTGTACGCATACCGCTTGTAGAACAATCTCTTCACGAGTTCAACTATCGCGAGGTAGCTGACGATCATAATTGCGAGAAAAACGAAGAACGCCTTGGGTAGCACCACGAAGTGGAACAGTTCATCGCCGACACCTGTGAATGGAAGCAAGATAGCGAATGTCACGATACCAATGCTGCTAGCGGCAAGCGCCTTGCTGGGTCGACTCCGATAGAACGGCGTCTTCCTCGTCCTTATGACGAAGATGACGAGCGTCTGCGTGGAAATGGATTCAACGAACCAGGCTGTCTGGAACAAGAACTCATTCTGTGAAGCGTTGAACACGAATAGCATGATGAAGAAAGTTAGAAAATCAAAGATGGAACTTATGGGGCCCAGGAATATCATGAATTTCCTCACTCCTGCAACATCTAGCCTCTTCGGAGACTCAAGGTACTCTTTGTCAACATTGTCAGTTGGAATAGTCGTCTCAGACACATCGTAGAGGAGGTTATTCAGAAGTATTTGCGTTGCCGTCATTGGCAGAAATGGCAGGAATATCGATCCACCTGCGACGCTGAACATGTTGCCGAAATTGGAGCTCGTACCCATCCTGATGTATTTCATCGTATTTCCGAAGGTCTTCCGACCTTCAAGCACACCTTCATGAAGAACCATGAGGCTCTTATTGAGCAGGATTATGTCAGCGGACTCCTTTGCCACATCGACCGCGTTATTGACGGATATGCTTACATCAGCTGTCTTGAGCGACGGCGCATCGTTTATTCCATCTCCGAGAAACCCGACCACATGCCCATGAGATTTAAGTGCGTTCATTATTCTGTCTTTCTGAGCAGGGGTGACCCTAGCGAAGATATTTACCCGGTCAGCGACTCTTCCGAGAGCGTCGTCGTTAAGCTCATAGATCTCGCTGCCGGTGACAACACCCTTTATCTTGAAACCCAGCTCCTCGCACACTTTCCTGGTGACCAACTCGTTGTCGCCTGTTAGGATTTTGACTTCCACGCCAGCCTTAGCTAGTTGCCGCAGGGCTTTCTTGGCAGTGTGTTTTGGTGGGTCCAGGAACCCGATCATCCCCATGAGCGTCATGTCACGCTCATCGCCCACAGAGCATGTCTTTTCCTCTTTCATATTCTTGTAAGAGACTCCGAGTACCCTGAATCCTTGTGCGCTCAGGCGGCTGTACTGCTTCTCAATCTTCTGATGCAGCTCTGGTGTCAAGTCTAAAATCTTGCCTTTGACTTCAACCTTCGTACAGATTTTGAGAACATCCTCAGGAGCGCCCTTCGTTATGAGAAGTTGATCCTCTGCCTTCTCAACGACAACCGAGACACGTCTTCTCGTGAAATCGAATGGGACTTCATCTATCTTTCTGTACGCAGTAACGTCAACCTCCTTGGCGTGCTTGAGCAGCGCATCGTCGAGAGGGTTCTTCACCCACGACTCGAAGTAGCTGTTCAGGTACGAGTAGGTGAGGACCCTGTAGTCATCCTCACCATCGGTGTTGACATGGAGAACCAGTGAGATCTCGTTCTCCGTGAGTGTCCCTGTCTTGTCAGTACACAAGACATCCATGCTACCTAGATTCTGTATTGACGCCAAACGCTTCACGATAACGCCTCTATGCGACATCGAAAGAGCGCCCTTTGAGAGGTTTATGGAGACGATCATAGGCAAGAGCTCAGGGGTCAAGCCAACGGCGAGGGCTACTGAGAAAAGAAATGAATCAAGTATTCTACCCTTAAGTAGCGCATTCATGAAGAAGACGAAGATCACAAGAAGAAAGGTGACCTCCATCATCAAGTAGCCGAATCTTCTAAGGCCCCGCTCAAACTCGGTCTCAGGCTCTCTCGCGACGAGCGTCTTCGCGATTCTGCCATACTCGGTCTCCCCCCCAGTATTAACGGCCACAGCCACTGCCGTCCCGCCCGTCACGGATGTTCCCATAAAGAGGAAGTTATTCCAATCAGTTATCATTCTACTCTTGGCCTTTATCGGTTTGTCTATTTTCTCTACGGGGAAGGATTCTCCTGTCAGCGCAGACTGGTCAACAAAAAGGTCCTTCTCGTTGAGAATTCTTGCATCGGCCGGAACTATGTCACCTGCTGACAGATGTACCACGTCGCCGGGCACTATCTCGGATAGCTTCACCTCCTCCTTGACGCCGCTACGCACGACTGTCGCGGTTGTGGTCACTTTCTCCTTCAAACTGTCGGCTGCCTTGACGGCCTTGGATTCCTGGTAAGTGTCGAGAGCCGCACTGGCAAACACGATCCCCAGTATAATGGTGGCATCAATAAGGTCACCCAGATAAATCGATAAGAAGGAGGCAAAAATTAGTATCACGAGGAGAGGACTTCTGAAGCGAAGAGCGAACTTTACTGCCCCAGTCCTCCTCTTTCTTCTTGCAAGCTCATTGTAACCGAACTTCTCTATGCGCCTGCTTACTTCGTCATGTGTGAGACCTGAAATGGACGTGTCCAGACGTCCGAGAACCTTCTCGCCAGTCAGACCCAAGAATTCCTCCGCACTGGCCATTGAACGCGCCCCGCAAAGTCTCGCCTGCACCTAAACTTCCCTAAAGTTGCCGTCTTCATTTATAAGTGTTATCGTGCGATAACAGGCTACTTTTCTCATAGAGGATCCTTTGTCGACAGAGAGGCCCATGATCATGCTGGCTCGAGGTGAGAATGCAGGGAAAAGAGTTGAGCAAATGCTTTGTAGAGCAGGCATGGCGCGCCTGCACAGGATGTTTGCGCGCGCGTATTATCGGAAGGCTTATTATATCGTGTCAATCAACGCGTGCCAGACATATCTCTGGAGGAGCTTCCACTTATGCAAGTATGGAAAATTGTTCTGCTAAATCCTACGAACGACTGGGGTAGGTTTGTCAAAGAGAAAGCGGTATTTGTAGGCAAGTTCGGACCCGAGGACCTTAATGAATTAGACAAGTTCTCCTGTAAGGAGGACATCGAAGAGTTTCTCTCGGAAGGGGCCGCCGCCGAATTGTGGAAATTCTCGCACGATGTCATGATAGGCGACGCGGTTATTGCTGCAACCGACAAGGAAATCCTTGGAGTGGGAAAGATCACTAGCGGGTATTCATACGACTCCATATTCGACCCCACGGATAAGTGCTACAATAAGGCTCACACGAGGCGCACAGAATGGGCGGAGCTGAAACCCCACTTGGCTAGGGAAACAGGGGATCCACTTTTCAAGCCGCTCCCCAAGGAATTCGAGTCGCTCAACAACCAAATCAAAATAGCAGAGCTCTCCCTAAGGGAATGGGAAGCTATCGGCAAGAGATACCCCAAGGTCAAGGAAGCATCGCAGAAGTTGGGCATCAAGTGAGAATTACAGCAACCATGTCACCGCTCGGCATACTCACCTGTTTCTATTTCTTGTCCCAGAGGAAATGGTAGGTTAGAAGCGCTGACGAATGAGAGTTTCGTATCGGGGCTTCGACGGATTTCACCCTACAGGTGAGAGTCTCGACCCCAGAACTGTAAGATTTAAGTGTTTCACCAGCTCCTCCCTACGTGAACTCGATTAAGTAGATCTCACTCTGTTTCTCGCAAAGATGCGGCGCGGCTCAGACTAGTCCAAGTAAGCATGAGGGAAAACTTAATGGCGCCAATGAGAATAGGGCATCTCTCGACAGCGTACCACACAGCCTTCGTACTCATGGGAGCTGAGCTGCTAGAAAGAAAGGCCCGAATTGAGGCCAGCTGGCGATTGTTTCCCACAGGACCCGAGATGATAAAAGCATTCCAGAGAGAAGAGCTGGACATAGGGTACATAGGTCTACCTCCGGCCATGATAGGTATTGAGAAGGGCCTTAAGATTAAGTGCATCGCCGGAGGACACGTCGAAGGAACCATGATGGTGTCAGCCCGCAGATTCATAGACCTGAACGCGTTGAACGACGTGAAAGCGACTCTCATGCAGTTTAAGGGAAAAACTATCGGGACTCCGGCTAAGGGCTCAATCCACGATGTCATAATCCGCCATCTCGTAGAGGCGGCTGGTCTCCAAGATGAAATAGCCGTCAGGAACTTTCAATGGGCGGATTTCATTCTAGAGGCCATGGAGGAGAAACTGGTTGACGCGGGCTGTGGAACTCCGCCATTAGCGGTGCTTGCCTCGAGGTTCCTCGACTCGAAGATAATACTACCTCCGCACGCAATGTGGGCGTACAGCCCAAGTTACGGCATCGTTGCCGCGGAGCACGTGATCCACGATTCACCCGACACATTAGATCTCTTCCTAAGGTTGCATGAAGACGCCTGCAACCTGATAAGGCTCAAGCCCCTTGAAGCGGCAAAGATGGGCGCGCATGCAATAGGACTAGTGAAAAAGGACTTCTTGTTGGACGTGTTTAAGGTCTCACCCAAGTACTGTGCAAGCGTTCCGAAGGAATTCGTAGAATCCACCCTAGCCTTTATCCCAGTTCTTAAGAAGATGGGGTACATATCAAGGCCGTTGAAGCGAGTCGATATCTTCGACACAAAGCTTGTCGAAAGCACCCACAAGGAGAAGCCACACTACGACGACCCCGGAAAACTCATCTAAAGCGATCATCCACCAGCCACAGGAGGCATCATTGCGAGGACACCTCCAGCGCGAAGCTTTGTCTTCAAGCCATCCAGCTCCTCGATGTTCTGGCTATCCAGAAAAAATAGTACTCTGAGACCTCTACGATCTCTTCCGGAGAGGACGTAGTTCTCAAATTCCTTTCCATATTCTCTGCTCAAAGCAGAAAGTACATCTTCTATGGTCGAGTCTTCCTCCACCGAGAGTTTCTCTTCGTGCCTGCCCGTTATATTGCGCAGCAATGTAAAGTAGCGGATGGTGACTTCCATAGCGCGCATCTCCTCCTCAGAGACTAAATGCAGCGATATATAAGGATGATGAGGAGTCGTTCCTCGCACCGAGATGAGGAAAGTCAATTACCTGCGGAAAAATGTGAGCTGCCAAAAAGCCTCAACCCTTTCTGGTTCGTAACCAATGCTTCGCCCCCTCGCGCGGACACAAGTACCACAGCTCTTATTGGAGGCTTCATTGCATGCGTTCTTCCTCGCTAGCTTCTTAGCCCCCAAGGAATACGGTGGCTGCAACCTTGTTTCCCAGAAATCGAAACCCAGAAGGGAATTGACAGAATGCGTAGAGCGAGACCAACCATGCCGATCAGCCACCCGATAGGTTCGGGGCCTGCCTAGCGCGCTTGGAAGCCAACACCCTTCAAGCACTTGGCAGCTTACTTTTTGTGAGTTGCTTTCGTCCTAACCCTTTCTTGGTTCGTTCGAGTTCTGGCGGACTAGCATGCCTTCTCCACTTATTTATCAAGTTCTCGGGCCAACCAATGCGGGCTAGTCGATTGAGTTTGTCTTCGGTGATCTTATTGTTCGTCATTTCTTCGACGAGCCCTGGTGGGATATGGAACGGTTTATTGCCACTCCAGTCCCATCCAATGAACAACTCCGCGTTCTTGCTCTCGCCATCGATATACAGGCAGGCCGCTCGCAGTTCCTGGCTGTGGATCCCTCCGCTGGTTCTGTCCTTTAGCCATGAAGGAACATTAAGGGCCCTAACATTAAGGGCGCTTAGAGTCCCCGCGGATCTCGTTTTCTTCTTGCTCTCGCGACTGTCGCTGCCAGTCTTTCCAATGTCATTGAACACTTGCAAACGATGAGTGTGCCCGAAGACTAACGTTAGATTGTCAAGTGGACGCCACTTGTCGTGGCCGCTATGATTATTGGTTTTGCCGTCTGTGACGTTACTATCATACCACTGATCTATGCCTCGAAGCACACTCGACTTAGGATCACTTATGCTGGCGTATCTTGTGCTGAAAGCGCGCCAAATGTTGATACCAGAATAGTAGAGTATGAATGGGAGCCCTAGGATCAACCAGACTACTGCAAGTGCATCGACCATCAAAATAGCTAGTATATCGTGGAGAAGTGGGATCGCGAGAAATCCGTTCACAAGAAGAATACGAAAACCAAGAAAATAGGCCGCCAAGGAAGTAAGGACTGCAGCTGAAATTGATGCCAGAAGGGACAAGGGCAAGAATATGCTATAGAGTCCGGGCTTTGTCTCCCTAAGCAAGCAGAGAACGACAAGAACCACAACAATATTGGTGAGAGCGTCAGACACTACCGGGGGACCGAGTTGGCCAAGCAGGCCGAGATTCGCCCCAACTTGCAGCACGATGGCGGATATGAGTAATACGATCAGAATCCAAAAGGTGGCTATTATTTCTCTCTTAGAGCCATTGAATGAGACTGCTAGGAAAAGTGTAATTAGCCCTCCCAAGAAGATGCCGTCAGGCCCCGGAAGTCGTGTGAGAATGATCAGGAAGGATAGCGCCATAAAGATGTATCCATAGTCACCGAATGCAAGTGCCCCCGACCTAAGGGTGCTGAAGTTATTCCAAGGTACTATGCGCGTTGTGAAACCCTTGCTGAATTGCTGGCCGTGGAGGAACAGGTAGTTTCGTTTGCCTTTCTTCACATGAGGAACCTGGTTCTCGTCTTCTTCCTGTCTAGGTTCCTCCTCTTTGCCTTTCCGAGCTGGTTTTGAGGCTTTGTCTCCATCAACTTGAGGCTGGTTGTTTTCAAGTGGGTAATGGTCTTCATAGACTGTGATCGGTTCCCTGCCAGATGGGTAAATCTGAGTGCGCGCACGCTCGAAGCCATGGCTTGTTTCCTCGTGCGACGTTGCTTTCTCCGTATCTCTCCCTTTTTTAGTATCTTTCTTCTTCTGTTTCTCCGTATCCTTCTCGGTGAAAAGTCGATGTGCTTCGTAGTCGTGGTTCCCCAAAACATAGATCTTCTCGCAATCAAGTTTCTCGAGCGCACTAAAGAGCGGTCTACTGGAAAACTCGACTTTGGCTTCTGTGCTGTCCCATAAGTCAACGATATCGCCCAGCAGAATGAGCATGCTGGGGGGCTCCAGCTTCTTGCTAGCATCGCCTCCCTCGTCATAAAGCTCTAACTCGTTCTCAACTTTCTTGTTCTTGAGATCGACAAGCCAGTTGATGAACCCCACCAATGCTGCTGGATCACAGGTTTCGGCTTCTGCCAGCTTACCCGGATCTGGCACCAGCCCAAGATGCGTATCTGCTATGACGATGCAGCTACCCTGATCCTTCTCTCTTCTCCCGTCCACTCCAAACCGCTCCTTTCATCCAAGCCGCACATCTGGGGATAATGGTTGTGGGAACGCTTACTACTATCATCGTTACAAGTAGCAGTAGTATTGGCACTATTTGTGCTGTCGTGTTTTGCCTCTTATTGATTCATTCCTGGAGATAGTATGAGTTTATGACCTATTCCTTCCTATTCCGCCTTATTCCTCTAAGGAACGCGCGCACTTACTCGGCGCGTCTGAACATCGCATGGTGCCAAGTTACTCTTATAGTCTTCCATCGTGCGCTATGGGAGCCGTTGTCGTGAGCCATGTCATTAGCTGGAGTGCGTCTCCGCCTGCTTTCCTTCTCCCCTTCAAGAGGAGGCACCGAGAACACGGTTCATGACATAGTTAAGTACGTCAAGAGTAGATGCGACAGTTTGGAACCTAAACACCTAGTAGCTCGCAAATGCGATTATGGATATATCCGAGATCAAGTCTCTAGCCAGGGCGGTAGTCGGGGAGCTGAAGCACCAAAGGCTTCTTGGCAGTCAACAAAAAATCAATGAGAAAAGTTAATTCGATGCGCGGAAACGTCAACAGCAAAAAAAAGCCAACCACCCCTCTTTTTTGAGAAAGGTGCGACACTTGAGTCGTTTCAAACAAAGCATTCTCAGGTGGACAGAAAGGCAAAAGAAGGCGTTAAATGGGAGATAGGGAAGAATCGCCATAGACTACTCAGAACCATGAGTTCACCAACCTCACACGCAATTGAGGGCGTCCCTTCCATCTCCAAAGACCTCATCATGTCTCTTGCATCTCTGAAACATAAGGCTTACACATGGTGTAACCGGTCCCATATTGCGTGATATGCGCGATTGCCTTCCATTACCAGGTTACAAAGGGAAATGTGACTCGCTCTTCTAGCTTCACTTTTCCTTTTCCCTGTCGTGTGCTCCATAGTAGATATCCTTGTAGAACCCTGCTTCAGCTGCGTCAAGAATCGGCTTGAGAGATCGGTACTTGGCGTGCGTGTAAAGTGAGATCGACTCAGGGATGAGCGTCAACGGAAGGGCGTAGACGAATAGAGTATACACGAGGAACGCTGCTCTGTTCGGTAAGATTTGGGCGATCGATGGTTCGAATTGATATGTAAAGAGAGAACTGAGGATCGCGTAGATCGTTATAGCTGCAAAGATCAACATGTTATGCAACCTGCTCATCTGCCTAAGCCCCACCTCCTCCTCTGGAAGCACCTTGAGAAAGCCTTCACTCTCCGCTTTCCTAATTACTAGGTCAACGTCCGCTGTGGAGAACAGAATTAGAGCGACCCCATCAATCATGAGCATCAACGAGGAAAGGATCACCAGTAGGTGACTAGACAACAACTCAGGGAATGCAGCGAAGAAGATGATTATCAGCGAAGGCCCGGCGACTAGATACGCTAGGCCCGCGGCAACCATGAGTCGATGCCTATATTTGATGGGTCTGACCCTGCTCAAAGCCAGCACCTTCAACAAAAAAGGGGGAGAGTTCCTGAGGAATGCTAGATCGTCGGGCTATCATCAACGTCGTTCCAATCTACATAGAGATTGTGTACGATCAACACGATGTTCAAGACGAGCCAAGGAATGTAGACTGGCGCACCCACAGAGAATTCTACTGCAAGTTCACAGACTATTGCGATGGCAGTTAAGGGATCAAGAAGAGTAGTTATCACATCATAGCAGAGATTCATGAGCCACTGGAAGATCCCGATTAGGAAGCCGCCCACATCTCCTTGAGTCAATAGATAGAGCCAACAGAGGATCCCGCTAGGGACGCTCATTAAGAATGCTCCCTCTATAACTTGTTCTGTGCTAGTATAGAGCGGCCTGTTAAGCGCGGGCATTATGCTGAAGACGACGAAGAACACTACCGCTGCAATGAAGAAAAAGAACTCTAAAGTGCCAAGATGTGCGATGACATACGTTATACTGCTACCGCCACTGCCACCGCCACCACCGATGTCGCCGCCGTCACTAATCCTTAGGGTTGTGATTTTCTCTTTTCCACTGATTATGCCTCGGGCTTGTTGCATGAACTCTTGGATGACCGCCTCGCTGCCTGTCAGCGCGTATGAGACTACTAGGGCGCCGAGTTTTGCATCATCCCGTTGAATGTCACTGGAACTTGGGCTTTAGGCGCGTAGTTGAGTATTTCTGCAGAGTAGCATGCTAGGATGATGTCTTTCGACGGAGCAACCTCGACCTTAGCAGCAAGGGCTTGCCATGTCTCCATTCCTTGCTGAGTCTGCACGCCTTCCTGCGAGCCGTGGCCGACCCAGACTACCCCGCCATATGCTCTGCCTATGATAAAGAGGTATGCCAGCGAATTGTAGTCTACAACCACTGAATTTGGATTGTTTTCTTTCACAGTATCCACGGATATGTTGACGCCAGGACTGTTGTCCATCTTGACTACTACCGGCACCAATACTGGAGAACTCAGTCCGCCCTGCACTGTACCTAGGAACACTAGTACGCCGATGATCGCCACTGACGCAAGAAGAATCTTTCTACTTCTATAATCCAATTGTTTCCCTCTCTCCTCCAACTTTTTCACTGATGTGTAGACTTGTCGGATCTCTCATATTTAAGCTTCTCCACCTTGAGCTGAATTCGGGCAAGAAGACACCGGCGCCAACTGAGCCAATATACGCGTCAAGTCGGAAGCCTAGGTTGCCCGGGCCCCAAGCTAAGAGGAGTCCATCACTGCTTGACCGTTACCTTGCAGCTTCGTTCTCGCCTTGGACATTCGTGACATTCTTTGACCCGCTCCCTGTCATTAGTGTGCTGAATAGTTCAATGGGGACATTGGCGAACTCGGGGTTTGCGTTCCTATTGTCGTGGATAATAACCAAGATAAAAAGGGCACTTGTGGGCGGCATGAGTGTGGCCAGTTGAGTACGCGCATAGCAGGGGCCACAGCCTAGACCCCAAGGACCTTAAAGTTATTCATGGCATGAATAACTTCGGGGATATCCGACCTGATCAGGGCCCTGGCTCAAACGGCCCTGGAGGAGTTGAAGCGTGAAGGGCTTTTTACTGTTGACAAAAGGCGAAGGTAGAAGTTAATTTGGCGCGCGGAAATGTCAACAGTAAAAAACCCAGTTTCTTCTTTTTATTCGGTTCTACTAGCACCCGCTAGGTGTACTGTGGGGCTTTGGTTGTTCACGTTTCTGTGGGCCTAATGGTCGTCTATTCGCGGATTCTTCTTTTGATCTCTTCGAGGCTGAGAGAGTTCTTCACCGTCTCAAGCAGGTTCGCCCTCCCCATTCCCGCCCTCGCCTTCTCCCCGAGCACGGTTCTCGCCAGCTTGAGGAGCTTCTCGTCGCTGAGCCTGCCCAGGATCTCCTCCTTCCTGTGCCGCCTGACCCTGCTCCTGCTCCTCGACGCGTATATCAGCACCGCCGCCAAGCCCAGGATCGGCGGGAACACGACGTACCAGTACTGGGAAAGCAGGGCAAGCACCGGAGATGATGAGATGTGGGCCTCAACAAGAGACATGACGACTGACTCCACTTGTCCGTTGGCTTCCCTCGAGTACTCGAGTCTGGTCGCAACGCCAGTGCCTGCGTCAATCAATATCCTCGTAAATTCATAGTAGTAGTACTCGAACAAGCCGTCGCCCTCCACGGTCCAGTGGAGGAAGTTCTCGTGGACCAAGATGATCTGGTTGCCTGAGACAATGGCTTGCAGCTTCGGGAAGCAATCCTCCAGAGCCTTCCAAAGCCTTCCTGGACCTACAGGATAGAAGAAGGGACCCGGAGCGACCGTGGGAAAAACGTCCGTCAGCCTGAAGATGATCTGAAAGTCAATGCTCGGCAAGAATGGCGAGTCGTTGGCATACATTAGATAGAACGGCACTTCGTATCCGAGGATCTCGTTGCCCGCCTTGTCGATTAGCCTGATCACTAACTCGTGGTCTAGATAGACAGTTATTCTATCTCCCTGCCGAAAGTTTAGCCCCCACGTTGTGTTCTGCTGGTCGACGTTGTATACGACCCAGTCACCCGCGCTGACTCCGAGGTTGTAGGTCGGAGACGCTAGGGCGGAGGCGGTGGACACAGTAGCCGCTAGGCACCCGCAGCCGATTCCCAGCAATAGCAGAGCAACAACCAGATTCCTCTTTACTGACACCATGTTTCTCGCACCTTCCTGACATCATGATAACCAGAAACGAGAACGACCTGTGATTTAACGATTTCTTGTGGCGGAGAGCCCCCCGCATCCGATTGAGTTTACCCCGGATCGTGGAACTCAGTAACCCTTTTAGGTCGCCCTTCTCGGATCGGTAACTGTCTGAAGTAGCAGCCATCCGAAGATCCGAGTGCACAGAGAACTCGGCGGACAGTCCAATACTCTGCTTCAAGCATGAGGGGGGACTGGTACATGTTGCTGCACGCAGCCGATCTTGTCTATACTTAACTATCTCCATAGAGGCTATAACGTGGTGTACTTGTCAATCTCATAACCCGAAGAGGGATATCTCTGCGGATTGTCACCGCTTTTATCGTTCAACTTTGCATTCTCGAAGGCGTACCATAATGTGATGGTTCCCGGCGCTTTCCCGTATAGAGTGTTCGCAAAGTAGTACAGGAACGCGTCGTACTTGAAGTCGGGACCAAGCCTCCAAGATTGGTTGGCTGGTCCGCAAGCCGTGTATATTACTCTCTTGCTGTTGCTGATCCAGTCTATGAATCCCCCGCTGAAGCACTGCCCCATGACGATCAGCTCCAGGCTGTACGACGTGATCTTGCCGAGGTAGTTCGACCCGTTGAAATCCTGGTCGCTGATATCCGCGCCCCATGCACAGTAGTAGGAGTGGGGATCACTACGGTCGCCATGCCCTGCCGCGAAGACGTAGATGAAGGTCTCGCTGTCAGATGCGCCTGCTATGCTGGTAAAAACTGTCGACAGGTTGGCCGGGGTCGCGCTGTAGTCTATCACATTCGAATGGCTGACGATGCGACCATACTCCCCTTCCGCGAGGTTGCTGGGGCTCGGCTGGTTGCCATCCGCATACAAGACGTAGATCTGCGAATCCGTGTAGCCGTAGTTGACCTTCAGCGTGTCGTACATAAACATGATGTCGTTGTAATAGCAGGCGTAGTTATTTACCCTGTCCCCGCCTGAGGCGGCGAGGACGGCGAAGGCCTTAAGCGTGTAAGTCACCTGGAGGTACGGGTGCAACGTCGCATTAGAGCCGGTCGCCTCCTTGCTGTAGAAGATCTTGCGGATGTTGCTGGGGGCCGTCGGCACGCCGCTCGTCTCGTACTCGTCCTTGAAGCACTCGCTAAAGACCCTCTTCTGGTTGCTGAGGAACCCCTGCCTGGCGTCCGCCTTGACGCTCCAGGAGAACCAGCCAGCACCGGTCGAAACCCAAGTCACAGCCGTAGCAGATGCGGCAAAACCCGGTCCTGAATTCCACGTTATGTCCTCCTCAGTCCAGCTGTTGTCGGCGGCGTAGTGGGCGCCGATGTACCTCCACTGGCTTGAAGACAAGTATAGGTATAGGTAGATCTTCGCTGAGGATATTGATGCGCCGGCGGGCAGGCTTACAAGGGAGAACTTGACGTAGAACCGCCACCTGTAGATGGTGCCATTCTCCTCCTTGTAGAGCATCATCCGGATGGTTTCCGACGAGCCGAAGTTAGCATTTTTGTCTTCTTCCGTCACGCCAGCGTCATCCAAGTCATCCTTGGTTGTGACCGTAGGGTCTATGCGTACGCTTCTTGATCTGTTCAGCGTGAAGTTTCCGAAGGTGAGCGTTAAGGCCTTGCATACTGGATCCAGTGCCGCCCTTGCCACAGCCAGCCCCGCGTCTTCCCAATCCACCTTCATAGCCAAGCTGTCCGAACAGCTTGCGGTACACCCCTCGAGCGTTGTCTCTTCGCCGAGGCGGTAGAAACTGATCGAGGTCACGGCTGCTTTGTCCGCTGATGATTGTAGAAGCCTCTCGGCGCTGGACCCGTTGGACGGCATCTGCATTAGTGCGCCGGCATAGCTATAGTAGTCTCCGCTGATGCTGGAGATCCTCCAGGTGAGCTGAGCATCCTCCGCAGTCTCGCCGCCCAACCACTCCACCAGGAATCCGACTTTGAGCGGCGATCCGGGGAGGAAGCTATAAGTGACGCTGACCTTCATTTCGGGGGCGTCTGAGGGTTCGAAGACTTGCGTTACAAAGGCGCCTGTGGAGTTCTCCTCCAAAAGGGGGCGGGCACCTCCAAGATGTGGACATGAGGGCATCCCTACTTCAGCTCTTCCGACTTGCAGCGCAAAATCTTGTGAGTAGAAGGTTGCGCCGTAGTCGTCTATGCATGCCCAAACCCTTGATGTCGCCGCGAAGCAGCCACTGCTGTTACGCGTGAAGAGCCAGTCACACCATGAGCTGTTCCATGTGCTGAAGACGTAGCGCCCAGCCGGTTATATGTTCCTCAAGCGGGTTCCATTGCCGTAGCTCCATTCTTCCCAGTCACTGCTGCGAGCGTACCCGACGCAGCCGGATGAATGCTGGCTCACGCGGCCAGTATTTGAATCAGTGTTTGGTGGTGTGCCGCGTTGGCCGAATCCTGCCCCCGTAAGAGCTGGTTGAAGAGCCGATGGTGCCACGAAGATGAAGATGACTGCTAGGCAGACGGCATCGACCCATGTGATGTGATCTTCTCTCTTTCGCGCCCGAGCGCGTGCAAGCTTAGTCCTTGGCGTCAAGCCAAGTGTTGCCCTCCTTCGTTCCTCCTCCTGTAAGCTGCACTGGTTCAGGGCTATCAAGAAGGTTGTACTTAAGGCTCTCGACAAATGGTTCAGCAGGAAGGCACGGCAAACACTCGACCATAAGTGAAACTGAATGCGTAAAGACACCGCTATCCCAAAAGCAGGGAACATCAAAACGCGCAAAGCAGAGGGTACAGCTTAGATCCCAAATACCTGACGCCCTCTGTGCCGAATGCTACAGAGAGAATAGGGAATATCCGAGCTGATCAAGACCCTAGCTCAAACAATCCTGGAAGAGTCGAAGCATGAAAGGCTTTTTACTGTTCACAAAAAGCGCAACTAAATGCTTTTTTGGTACGCTAAAATGTCAACAGCAAAAGAAACCACCCACCATCTTTTTTCTGGTGGAAGTACGTTTAGCGCGCGCGACACAAAAATGATTACCTAAAAACCTCCCTCTTTTTATTTGGCGTACTAGAAACCGCGCGCTAAAGACCAAACCCGTTTCACTGCTTCCGGGAAAAAGGAAGTGTATTAGAAAAAAACGAGCCGCATCATTTGCGCGCGCGCTGACATATTAATTAGGCGAAATAGCAAGGTGTTATTTGAGGTAAATGTGAAATGCCAATAGTTCAAGTCTCTGTTTGGGAGGGCATCAGCCCTGAGAACAAGAAGAAAACAGTCGAAGGGATAACTAAAGTTTTTGAAGATTTAGGAGTTCCCAAGGAAGCAGTCGAGATCGTCATTTATGAAGCGCCAAAGAGCAATTGGGCAACGGGTGGACAATTGCATTCAGAAAGACACGCGCACACGCGCTCGCTATAAGCAGCGCCACTCCCCCAGCCATAAAACCAGTGTTAGAACCACATACATACTCATATCCACAGACCAACCACATGTCCCAAAGCCCCCAGTTTCTCTTTTTTGTCTGTTTTTTCTAAGAATCTGGAACATATTCACACAAAGGCTTTTTTTGGTTGACCCGCAAAGTAGCAGTATGTCTTCTACTGCTTTCACCGGAGCGAACTAAAGTGATAGACCAGTCCTATAGGCAAATACTGGAGAAGGACACTCAGGACTACAAGAGCTGCCCACTCAAGTGGGATTGCGAAAACTGCGACAAGTCACTATGCCTACGGATCGTGGCACTCGCTGATTTCCCAACAAAGCATGGCCACTTTAACATAATCGGGTTCCTCAATAATAAGGATAAGAAGGACCACCTCATGGTGGTCAAAGGAAACGTTGCCCATGAAGAGGATGTCCTTACTCGACTGCACTCTTCATGCGTGACGGGCGACGCGCTCGGCTCTCTCAGGTGTGACTGTGGTCCCCAGCTTGCCAAGTCCTTAGACAAGATGGAGAGAGAAGGCCGCGGCATCCTGCTGTACATGCAGCAAGAGGGGAGGGGAATAGGGCTAACCAACAAGATCGTAACGTATATGTTGCAGGATCTCGGCGCTGACACGTATGAAGCAAATGTAGATCTAGGATTCAAACCGGATGAGAGAGACTACGAGTTGGCTGCAGCTATGCTGCGGAGCTTGGACGTGAAAAGCATTAGGCTGCTCACCAACAACCCCGAGAAGATCGTAGAGCTTCGGCGCTATGGAATAAAGATCAGTGAAAGGATCCCTCTCCAGATCCGCCCCAACAAGTACAATCGATCATACTTAGAGACGAAGAAGGCCCGTTTCGGTCACCTTCTTTCCCTCGAGTCTGCTTCCAGGCAATCAAAGCGCCCCACCAAGCATTCATAGCAATCCTCATCTTCTTTAGGGATCGAGTGCGCCACCCATAGCCCCCTTTCCTAGAGTTCTTCTTTTGGAAGTCCGATACCTGACGCTGAGGCATCCAACCCGGTCTGACGGAACCAGCGGGTTGGGAAAAGGCAAAGCCGATCACACGTAGTCTTCAACATTCAGGTATTGACTGCACAGCGGGCAAGCCTTCTTTTTTCTGAGCCACGCGACGAGATGGCCTCTGTGCGCCAGCCTCCCGCAGTGTAGGCACCAAGCTACGTCATCCTTCTGGTTGAGCTCAAGGTTGCAGACAATACATTTTTCTTCCTGTGGCACGGTGGGAACCACGCGTTTCGACGTCCTTGACTTGGTCATGCCTCTCGCCTTATTCATGGTAGAGGCTTCTGCCTGTTGCCTGAGGGCTGCGCCGCACCTGGGGCAAAAATCTGGGTTGGCAATACTAATGCCAGTTTGGCAGATGGCACAGCGTGCAACTGGCGAGTAATACTGCGGGTGCTCACGCCTCCATCTCTCCTCTGCATCAGCTTCCGCAAGAGCGACTTCCCCAAGTTCTGTGGTGGACGGTGGTGATACGTCTACGTGTCCGACGACATGGAGGTACCCTCTGTAGAAGGTGTTACCTTCCTTGATCTCCTTTTGACGGACGATGGCTCCACATTTAGAGCAGGTCTTCGATTTTCCGAGGGGCGGAGCTCCCCACATCCACGCCCCGCACCTTGGACACCTAGGCATTCGCTTCCACCCTTGCCTGTTTATTACTTGCCCACCACAATGGAATCCTCATCTATTCTATTGAGGCTTCGATCCTTTATCACTGTTGCCAAAAACCAGCCTGCAAAAGCTGAATTTGGACGTAGATACCGTGGCTACAAAACACAAAGGAGGATGAAAGTCGGGGAGGCGCTCATACGATCAAGGCAAGGCGTATTCCCACTCGCTCACGAGCCAATCTCCTTCGGTTTAAGGTGCTGACCACATATGGGACATGTTCCTTTTACGTGAAGCCATTCAAGCATGTGCGTTTTGTGAGCGGGGTTGCCACAGAGCGGGCAGTAAACAATTTGGTCTGAAGGTTGCAGACCTATCTTGCAGACCATACATATCCCAGTGTCCTCCTTGGATGACCTAGTGTTTTCTTCGGTGATGCTGCTGGCCGCGGCAGGCTGTCTTGATAGGCTCGCTCCGCACGTTGAGCAGAACTTCCAGTCCGGCATGGTGATGGCGGCGCCACAGCTACTGCAGTACCTGAGAACGTTCTCGCTCTCAAGAGGCCTGCTTTGAATAGGCGACGAGACTCTTTCGTTGCCTGGCACGGGAGGAGCAGGCTGAACAGTTTCAGGACCTTGATTAGTACCCTGTGTGGATGGCGCGCTTTGGCGAGGTCGACGCCTCGGGCGTGCGTCATAGATTTTGGAGAATATGGAAACCGAGGCTACAGATACTATGAAAATGATGAGTAGACTCACGGCGACATTCGGGGTCGTGACGATCTTGACCAACGCAGTCAGCGGGTTGGAACCCTGGTTCTGGATGACAAAGTGGTAGTTGGAATCTAATGGAATATTAACGCTGGTGCTGCCTGGCTGTGAATTTAGAAAGACGTAGCCAGAGTACGAAGACCCAAGCGTAAAGAGTTGATAGTTCACCTCATCGACCACGATAATAGTAACAAGGTAAGGCAACGTTGACCCGCTCACGCTGATAGTGACGGTGGCACCCCCTTCCAGGAACCGAGAGTACTCGCATTGCCCATGACCGTTGATTAGCACGGTCTCATCGGCAATGGTTGAGGGGGCCGCATAAAGTACCGTAGTTGATGCTATAGATATAGTCAAAACTAGCAGCAGTAGCGAGATCTTGCGACGCTGCATTTGCCCTCTCCCTCCACAACTTCAAGTCTAGAGTATCCTCATGATCCTCATAAATAGCTTACTTCATCAGTCGGGGCGCAGAGAAAACGGATTTGCCCGCGCCTAATCTCGACCTGCATACTTCTAGCCAATACTCTGTATGGCTTCTTGGAACCCCTTTCATTGCTAGACCCATCTAGCAGATAAGCTAATATTTAAGGTAATCGCTTCAATGCGATGCAACTCTTCCAAAATGGGGCTGCGTGCCCGTGGATAGTTGTACGGGCAAAGGGAAGTCTCCCATTGTTCAGTGTGATGCGAAGAAGGCATCCTCGGATTCCTTACACCGTTTACCGTGATCTTTCTTCTCCCATCAACGCGTGCACCTTTGGCATCCATTCACTTACCAGTATTTTCTGTGGGCACTTCTCTTCGCATTTCCTGCATTGAAGGCATGCGCCCGCGCGTTCTTTCTCAGCCATAAACCTCGCGTACCTCATGCGAGCCGTGTTGGGGTTATCATATATTATCGCGTCATTATACAACTCAAAGTTGACTAGTATGTTCACTCCATTCTCGCACGGCATGCAGTAACCGCATCTCGTGCAGGGGATCGCTGTTCTCTCTCTGTATTTATCCTTGACGCGCTCAATCAACTGTAGCTCCTTGGACGCGAATGAATTTACGCTTGACGTGTTTGCCGATCGAATGTTCTCATAAACCTGTTTCATTGTACTCATACCACTCAACGCAACAGATACCTCTGGTTGGTTCCAGACCCACCGTAACCCCCAGTCAGCTGAGGATCGCCTCTTTTCGAAGCTGTCGAACACTTCTTGAATTGGTTTTGGCGGATTCGTCAGCCGTCCGCCTCTAAGTGGTTCCATCACGACAACGGCCAATCCCTTCGACGCGGCATACTTCAGTCCCTTTGTTCCTGCTTGGTTCTCAGTATCCATATAGTTGTACTGTATCTGGCACAAGGTCCAACCGCTGTATGCATCAATGATCTCCCTGAAAACTTCATATTTGTCATGGAACGAGAATCCTAGGTTTCTGATTCTGCCGTCCCTGATGGCAGCTTCCGCCTTCTGCAATAGATTTAGACCGAGAACGGTCTTCCATCTTTGTTCTTCCAGACCGTGGAAGAGGTAGATATCAACGTGATCCGTCTGCAGTTTCTTGAGCTGTTCATTCAGGTAGGTATCGAAGTCCTCAGGTCTGCGTAACGCCCACACTGGACACTTTGTGGCGAGCTTGACCTTGTCCCTGTATCCGTCACTCAATGCCTTTCCTACGATGACTTCACCGTTCCCTCCGTGATAGGGATATGCCGTATCGATGTAGTTCACCCCTTGGTCAATGGCATAGCGGATCATCGGTATTGCTTCTTGCTCGTTTACATTTCCACTGGCGCCAACTCCATCGGTTGTGGGTAGACGCATGCAACCGAAACCAAGTGCCGAAACTCTCCAATCGAGCCGACCAAACTTCCTGTACTGCATCCTCTTCTCTCCTCGTGTCCTTGCGTATAATGTGGGATTCAATAGATCTTTTCAAGTGTTGAAGCCGCGAAGCCACGTTTCATGGTCTTCACAAGACTCTGGTTGTGATAAGTGTTGTCCTCCTCGCTTTTGAAACTACCATTGCCTCAGCAGTTGCGTGCAACTTGGGTTACTTGATTTGCATGGCACGCGAGGTTTCCCTCTACTACCCGGATCCAGGATGAGGGCCTTGTCTCAAGTCCCGTGAAAACTATATATTTACCGGCTTGGTATGTTGTTTGTGGTGAATTCTATGCCAAGGACTCAGGTTAAGATGATTATGGAAATAGGAGGAAATGTTGAGCAATTTGCTGGCGAAGCTGTTAAGAAAAAAGTTATGGAGGGAAGCGAGAAGATAACTGGCAGCACGAGTGGGACCGAAGTCGCCCACTGGGTCAAGGGTGCAATGGATAGGCTGAACTCCCTCACCGATGAGGAGACGAGGACAAAGATCATGGAGAATTGTGGCTTCAACTGCGCACTACATAACAAGGCGCCCCTTGAGAAGGCGAGAATAAGACGGAAGAAGTTCAAGACCCTAGACGACTTTCTTGACGCTGAGCAGAAGAAGCCGATGCCAGGAACTAGATTTTCACGCGATGGTGACAGACTCCTCTGGTATTTTACGCCGCAATCGTTCAGGACGCCGATGAGATGTTTCTGCGGGCTACTAAGAGCGCTGCCCCAAGATGAGACTGTATCTCGCACATACTGCAATTGCTCAAGGGGTTTTGTGAAGAAGTACTGGGAAGGTGTCCTAGGCAAGCCAGTTGACGTCGATGTTCTCCAGACAGCCGTGTCTGGCGCAAGGGAATGCAAGTTTGCGATTCACATATAGGGCAGCCGCCACTGGACTGAAAAAGTCTATGGTGAGTAATATACTGAGATCAACCGAGAAGGCAAGCGTCGATGACGGGATAATAGATAAGGAAATCGAACTGGCTAAGATACATGTTTTCTCATAGCGAGCCCATACAAGATACACAACAATCGTTACAACCAGCTACGCCATCTTCGTGGGGTTTGCTGTCGTCTTCTATACGCTGTACTTTGAGAACGTGCTTACTCTTGACAAATTCCTCTTCAGCTTTGCAGTACTTACTGGTGGAACGGCCTACGAGTTATGTCGTGTACGTCGAGGATATCTAAGGGCTCTCAAGAAGCTTTCTGAAATGATAGAAGCAGTCAAGGAAGGCAAAGAGTTGCCAAAGCTAGAAGAAATGATAAAGTAATGAGGTTCAAGCTCCAACCACTGGCACGACGCATAGGAGCTGAAGACTCTCCTGCTACTTGATCGGCGGTCATCCTATTTCCTGTTCATTTAGGTGTCGGGAGCACACAGGGCATTTTCCCCGAACATGAATCCACTCAAGCAAGTGCACTCTGTGAGCTGCGCTACCGCAGTGCGGACAATGGGCAATTTGGTCAGTGTCGAGTAGGCTGAATCCACAGACCATGCATTGACCTGGATGGACTTCCCGAGCTGAAATACTGCTTCTCCCAGTTGGACTACCTGAATCCAGTTCAATTAGGCTCGCCCCGCAGTTTCTGCAGAATCTCCAATCTGACTTGCCAACGGTCGCGCCGCAGTACTTGCAGTACCCTAAGGCGCCGCGTTCCTGTGGCATGCTGGTCAGCGCGTCTACCCTGCTCTGCCGCTGGTCAGCGCGAGTGGGCCTTGCCTGCAATCCCCTGCGAGCGGTTTCCTCAGGCGAGGTCGGCGTGGGTCGCCTGACTATCTCCAACTTCCTTGAAGATCCTAGAATTGCGAAGAAGGATGGGAAGAGAAGCCAGAGGAACAACAATGATGCGTTTATGGCGATGAACACGAAGAGCCCGCAGAATAGGATGGCAAGGGCAAACGGTGCTGCGCCCCCAGATGCTGAGCATCGGAGTGTGGCGTGACACCTTGAGCAGGAGAAGTCTTCGTAGCGTCTCGCCCTCACAGCTATCCAGTTGCCGCAGTTTGGGCATCTTGGCATGTTTCTTTCTCACCACCAAAAGACTCCTAGGTGTTCTCGTCTATTTAAGGAAATCGCTTTCATGTTATGGAATACACGGTGCCTTGCTCGCTCAGCCAGTTCAGCAGGTACGTTCCTCAGGAGAGTCTATCGTCGTCTTTTCTATGGTGCATTTTGCTTACAATGCCTCCAGCTCTGTGTGTTCCGTGATACCGCCTTGGCGCTGACGGGCCTTCCGGTTGGAGAAGCGATCACTCCTGCTCTCGATTCACGTTGAGAGTACTTCCTTTCGGTGAATGCCGATTACTTGCATCTAACTCTCCATATGTCGAAACAGGATGCTTCACGTTGTTGTAAAGTATTTTAGGTCGGAGCGAATGAGCAGACAGCAACAAGCTGTTCTGGTGAGGGAAATGCCAAGTAGGGGACTTCTTACTATTAACCTGGGAGAGATCGCGAAGAATGACCTGAAGGACGTCGGCGGAAAAGCGGCAAATCTTGCCGAACTCGTCAACCGATTCTCAGTGCCCAAAGGATACGTCCTCACGACAAGCGCATACAACCAGTTTCTAGAATACAACAAGCTTCAGAGTTTTATTGATGAATCTTTGAGCAAAGTTGATTATTCTGACTACTCATCGGTTGAGAGTCGCGCAAGGGTCATTCAAGAGCGTATCCTGAAATCCCAGCTTCCGCCGAGATTAGCGGATGAGATCAAGAGTAAGTACTTAAGCTTGGGTTTCCGCAGTGTTGCCGTTCGGTCATCTGCGACAGCGGAGGATCTGCCGACTGCGTCTTTTGCTGGCCAGTACGATTCGTTCCTGAATGTTAAGAGTTCAGAGCAGCTTCTTCAATCTGTAAGGCAGTGTTACGCATCTCTTTGGTCGAGTAGGGCGATCTCTTACCGGCATAGGGTTGGGATCCCGCACGATAAGGTTCAGCTCGGCGTAATCGTACAGGAGATGGTGCCTGCACGGAGCGCCGGTGTACTCTTCACGCAGAATCCCGTCTCCTCGGAGCCAGACCAGCTGCTAATCGAATCAAATTTCGGTCTCGGAGAGTCCATCATGTCTGGGCGGAGCAGCCCCGATCAATTCATAGTCCGCAGGGAGGGCAAGCCTGGTCGCGAGAAGTTCAGCATCGTTGATAAACGGATAGCCAGGAAGGGTGTGGCCGTCGAAGAGAAGAAACTGAAAAGCGAAAGCGGCACTGAATACGTTCAACTCTCGGATGACGAGAACGAGGCATCTTCTCTTTCGAATCAACAGATCCTGGATTTGTCACGATTCGGCTCTCAGATTGAGAGCCATTTCGGAAGCCCACAGGACATAGAATGGGCGTTCGATCAGAAAGACAAGCTCCATATTCTCCAATCTCGCCCAATAACCTCGCGCAGGAAGCCCGCCCCAGAGGATGATGTGCTTTGGAGCAGGGGATATGCAGACGACTACTGGAACGATCCAGTAACGCCCCTATACTTTGAGCTTCTCGGCGATCCTCTCACCAAGGTCGTCAACATGGAGCTCAATAGCATCATGGGTTACAAGCGCATGGACGACCAACTACTGAAGCTTTATCATGCCCACGCATATTTCAACTTGAAGGTTCTGAGGCGCAAAGTTGAGAACGAGATACCGGGCTTCGTCAGAAATGAAGATGTGTTGAACTACTTCCCAGAGGGTTATGGGTTATACGGTAAACGAACCGTCAGGAAATTGCCTTTCCATATATTCACCTATCTGATTGCGAATCTGCGAATCATGTTTAATGATCCTAATGGGTCTATGGGGAAAACGGCGAAAGCCTACGAGAAGTGGACTAGGGACGTATTCTCCCCCTACTGTGAGAAATTCGACGCAGAGTTGGCTGAACTTACCGGGACTAGCAACTTGAAGGCGCTGCAGAAGCTGGCTGACGACATAGACAGTAAGATGGTTGCACACTACAGGCTTGTAAGGTATGGGATACCTGTCCACAATATCGGTATGAATCTGATAGCTCAATACATACTGAAGAGATTCCTTGGAGTAAAGGATCAACAGAGGTACTATCCCATCCTGATTTCTGGACTGGAGCACAAGTTGACTGAGACAAATGACAGGATCTATTATCTTGTTTCGACTATACAGGAATCTCCTGAGTTGAAGAGAGCAGTCCTAGAGGAGAAATCGGAAGACCTCTACAAATACCTCTCGAAGAGTGACAGCCCACCCTTGAAGAGCTTCTTCGTTGAATTCAAGAACTTCCTCGATGAATACGGCGACCGCGGTTTCACAAGAGAGGCTTACTATCCAAGGTGGCGAGAGGCACCCCAATACGTGTTCGATGTGCTGAAATCCTTGGCAAAGGATAGCAACATCGATCCGAAGAGAAGCAAAGAACTGAGTTCCCAGACAAGGGAGAGAATTGAGAAGATAGTGGAGAGCAAGCTTAGGCGGCAGCACCTCGGATTCGTCAAGTGGTTCATATTCACCAAGATTCTTGGTGCCGCCCGCACATACATCATCTTCCGCGAGAACCAGCGGTTCAACCTAGATCGATGGATAACGAGAATCAGGAGCGCCTACTTGGAGATCGGAAGAGAGCTTGCTAAGAAGGGAATACTGGGAAGCAAGGAGGACATCTTCTTCCTGCGGAAGAAGGAAATCAAGAACCTGATCTACGGTAAGAATGGCGCCGACGATGTCAGGAAGCTCACTTTCCTGGTGAAGGAGCGTCGTGAGGATTTCCTGAAGTATGAGAACACGATTCCCCCGAAGTTCCTTCACGGCGGTAGCGAATTCAACGACACACTGCGATTCACTAGGGATAGTGCGGAGTTTCAAGGGATTCCGGCAAGCCAAGGGGTTATCACAGCTTCCGTCAGAGTGATAGATAGGATCGACTTCATGTCAACCGTGAAGAAAGGAGAGATCCTCGTAGTTCCAAGAACTGACCCGGGTTGGAGCCCCGTCTTCTCCAAGATAGGTGGCTTGATCACCGAGACCGGCGGCATACTTTCCCACGGAGCTGTCATTTCCCGTGAGTATGGTATTCCCGCAGTCACGAATGTGCCTAATGCTTGTAAGGTGTTTAGAACTGGCCAAGTCATCACGATCAACGGGTCGAATGGAGTTATTACGCTCTCAGGCTGAGAGCGACAGTCGAGAGATGCAGCCATGGAGCCTATAATCAACAAGACAACTTCAAAGCATCCTGAGTGGAATGAGTCATACTACTTCGCCTTCTACTCCAAAGAGCACAAACTCGGAGGGGTCTCTCGAATAGGCTTCAAGCCAAACAAGCCTGAGAGTATGACATTCTTCTTTCTCTTTCTCCCTGACGGATCGGCTGCCGGATATCATCTCACAAACAAGGCAAAGGAATACTCCAGGATCCTGCAGGTTGGCGGCATGGCTCACCTTCCCCAGGGCAATGAGGTGTGGAAGTATGAGTTCAAGGGAAACATGATCCTTGTTAAGAACCCTGAAAATCTTCCAAAAGCGCGCGAGCAGCCAGAAATAATCTCAGGCACACCAAAGGTTGAGATGGAGTTTACCTTCAACCCAATCAACGAGCCGTATGAATACGCCAAGCACATGACGCCTGAATCTCTGGAGCTCGGAAGGAAGGCTGGAGACAGACACTGGGAGCAGATCGCGAGGGTTAATGGAAAACTCATCGTCGACGAGAAGACCTATGAAGTCAAAGACATGATAGGTCAGAGGGACCACACGTACGGGATCCGCGATTGGACAGGGGTTGGCGACTGGCTCTACTATGTGGTCTGGTTCAATGAAGGACTAGCGATTAATCCCGCAGCGATCGTGGCGGACGATGGGCGAATGAGCACCGGTGGATTCCTCTTCAAGGACGGAAAGAACATTCCACTTAAGACAATAAAGATCCGCGATCAGCGCTTCCGAGAAGATGGGGTGTTTCCTGTCAGCTCCGAGCTGGAAATTGTTGATGAGTCGGGTAAGAAGCATGTTCTGAAGGCTCGCGTCGGACCAATCGTCCCAGTTCCTTTCCAAGACAAAGATGGGAAGCAATCCATTCTGATTCAGTCCTTTGGAAACTTTGAGCTAGATGGAATTAAAGGAGGCTATGGGACTTTCGAGACGCTGCGAAAGGCCAAAAGAATCTGGGGCGGTAAGGAGGAGGGATAGTGACTAGCCGATATGACTGGCTAAAGGAGAACTGCCACTCCTGTGGAGCTAAGGTGGGAGACCTACACACGTTCGGATGTAGAATGGAGACCTGCCCAACCTGCGGCAGGCAACTGATAACCTGCGGCCACTACGGTGATGTGAAGAAAGGCAATATGCCCCGAATACCATTCATACCGCGGATTCTTGTATGTGCAGTGTGCGGTCGCCCGTTTCCTCGATTCTTCAAAGTCGAGGAGGATGACTGGGTGAAATTCGTCATCCCGCCTCTGCATCACAGGGTTCTATGCCGCAGGTGCTACGACGAGATGAGAGAGCTGTTCCCGGAAGGTTGGAATAAGTCTGTAGTGTAAGCTCTAGGAGTCGCGGTAGTGTTCCCATTCCCAGTCTGTTACAGCCTCGCTGATGTAATTGCTCCACTCCCTGCGTTGGACATCAACGTACGTGTCAACCAGTTCCCTCCCCAGAGCCTTCATAAGACATTCGTCATTAGCAAGGTTATCGAGCGCTTCAACAAGTGATATTGGAAGCGGCCTAATTCCCAGTTGTTCTCTCTGCTCAGCTGTCAGGCGGAAGACATCCTCACTTGTTGGGTCGGGTGGCGCCAATTTTCTGTTTATGCCGTCCATCCCAGCTGCGACTAGGGCCGAGAATAGTAAGTATGGGTTTGTTGTTGGGTCGGGAGACCTGATCTCTATGGCCGCCTTTTGGCTGGAAGTGAATAGAGGAACTCTCACCAAGACTGTTCGGTTCACTGGACCCCATGATACGTAGACTGGCGCCTCATGGTTTGGAACTAGCCTTTTATAGGAATTGATGGTTGGATTCGCTACAGCTGTAATGGCTGGTGCATGCTCCAATAGGCCTGCGGCAAACATCTTCGCAGTGTTAGAGAGCCCGTTTGTGCTCTGGTCACCGAAGAGGTTTTTTCCACCCTCCCAAAGTTGAAGGTGGCAGTGGAGCCCACTCCCTGCGCCACCCTGAAATGGCTTGGGCATGAAAGTAACACCAAAGCCAGCCTTCCTTGTTATCGCATGGGCGACGCTCTTGAATAGAACTACATTGTCAGCCATTTTCATGGCATCATCATATTCGATCTCTATCTCATGTTGTGCTGCCCCCGCCTCATGGTGAGCCACGTGTGGCCTCATCCCCACTTTCTGGATCCCGCTCGCGATTCCCAGTAAGACATCCGCTGCCGGATCTGCTGGGTAGGTTTCAGCGTATCCGCCTTGGTCGAAGGGCACGCCATCTTCCGTGATGAAGTAGAATTCAGGCTCGACCTTCGTTCTTAGTGTCGCACCATCGGAAAGATATTCCTTGCATACGCGGTGCAGCACACCCCGAGTATCTCTTGGATGGTATGTCTGACCTCTGGCCTTTCCCCCCTTCTCGTGGACAAAACACATTGTGGCTGCTCGTCTCTGCGGTGTGTACGGGAGTTCTACCAGTGAGCTGGGATCGGGGTCAAGCCTAAGGTCGGAATGTTCTACACTCGCAAACCCCAGAACTGAACTGCCGTCGATGCTGGTCCCTTCAGTCATCGCAGGGTCTAATTGCAGTTCATCAATCGTATCTGCAGGCTTGCAGGGAACGATCATTGCTCTAAGTCGCCCCAAGATGTCGACAGTCCGCATCTCGATATATTCGATCTTTTCGGACATTATGCCGGGCACCAGCCTGGAATTCTAGTTTTCATGGTCACTGATTTCTACAAGATCCTGAGTTTCTCTCTGTGCACAGTTTGTGGGGTAGAAAACTAATCGCATCATTCCCTTAACTCTTTCGATTGAGAAAAGATAGCTGACCAGAGACGAACATGGATCTATCAGTTCCAACGGATCGTAGATGCTGGCTTCCTTCTCTCGGTCAGGTTTGTGTGCAATTCTCCGCGGATTGGTGTGCTCCAAGCGGGCCTATTCGCCTAACTGATTTGCTTCAACTTCAGCTCTGTGACTGCCGCCTTTACTGCCTGCTGGATCTTCGCTGCTTCTTCTGGGCTAGCGTAGTTCTGCCGGGGGTAGAAGAATCCTCTGAGTCCATCGCCAGATCTGCGTGGGACTATGTGCACATGGAGATGAGCTACGCTTTGGCTTATCTTGTTGTTTATGCCTAGGAATGAACCGTCCGCATGCAGACCCTTCTCAACGGCGATGGCCAGCAGCTTAACGTTTATGAAGAAGGGTCCGACGAGGTCCAGCGGGAGTTCTGAGATGGTCACATAATGCTCGTTGGGCACAAGGAGGCAGTGACCTGGGAAAAGTGGTCTCTTGTCCAGGAACGCCGTAGAGATTTCATCCTGAAACACGATTAGGCTGTCCGTTTTCTCCTTGGCTATCTGGCAGAATACGCATTGCTGTCCTAGTTTTCCTCGTCGCGGGTTCTCCTCGACAAGTGAGGTCTGCTTTATTGTCCTCTTTTCAGTCATATCCATCCCCGCCTGAACGCTGAAACGCGAATCCTGACACAACCCATCGAATCTTCGTCTGGAGCTTGTAGCAGAAAGCTCCCAAGCTTGATCTCTCGCGGAGATTAACGTCACTTCTTGTATTTGATGAAGGTTCCGTTCTCGTACTCTTCGAATGCTATTCTGAGTTCTTCCTGCGTATTCATGACGATGGGGCCATACCAGGCAACCGGCTCAAGGATGGGTTTTCCCGATACCAAGAGAAACCTCGCCTTGTCACTCATCGTACTGATCTCGAGCTGAACGCCATCGTCGAAGATGATCAAGTTTTCCGGTGCGATCATGGCTTTGCGCTCCAAGTCGAAGTAGTTGGCACCTTCCACTTCGAAAGTGTACGGATCCCTCCTGTCATCGAAGTACCCCTTTCCTTCAATCACGTAGGCGAAAACTGTGTGACCGCGCTTGACATCAAGCTTGAGATCTGATTTGGCAGGAACTGTGACATCCAGGTACCTGGGCTCGGTCACAATATCCTGAACCGGTCCCTTTGCTCCATTCACTTCGCCGCAGATGATCTTAGCCTTGGAGCCCCCCTTAAGAGTCACTTCCGGTATCTGGTTGGCTTTGACTTCTCGGTAGCGAGGGTCCATCATCTTGTGTGAGGCTGGGAGATTTGCCCAGAGCTGGAAGCCCCACATCAGTCCATCCTTCTGTCCCTTGGGCATTTCCTGGTGGATGATCCCGCTTCCCGCAGTCATCCATTGTACATCCCCTGAACCGATAACACCCTTGTTGCTCATGCTGTCGCCGTGCTCGACTCGTCCGTGCAGAACGTAAGTGACCGTCTCGATACCTCGGTGTGGGTGCCAAGGAAATCCGCTCAGATAGTCCCTAGGATTGCTGGAGTGGAAGTCATCAAGCAACAAGAAAGGATCGAGTTGGGGAACGTGGTAGGATCCGAAGGCCCGCTTCAGGTTTACGCCCGCCCCCTCAATTGTGGGCTTGCTTCGCATTACTCTCTTGATTCTTCTCGTGCCGCTCATCATGAGCCCCCGCTTGGTGGGAGCTCGGATTCTCGTATAAGAATTCCGCTGCCTCATTCAGCATAAGTGTGGTTCACGAGTTTGACTGCCTCTGCGACAACCGCAACCGCGCCCCATGATTTTTATCTCAGGAGTCCAAAATACATAGAGACGCTCATAGCTGACCGCAGTATCGAGACTGCGGCTTAAGGTCTGCAGGGTTGCGCTGGAAATGGGGTATTCTGAAATGAGGGAGAAAGTGCTACTTCTAGGTGCGTCTGGCTCTATGGGCTTTGCTGCATTCAAAGAGCTCTGGAACCGCAGGAACGGAAATGGCGAACGCAAATACGACATCGTCCTTCTGCTGCGTCCCTCCTCGAAAAATAAGGAGCTATTGAGACCATATGAGAAATCCAGCGGGATCAGACCAATACATGGCGCTGGCATCACGGAGGACGACAAGAAGTCGTTCAGGATTGTATGGGGAGACGCCACGATTTACAGTGACATGCTGGAAGCTGTGAGAGGGGTTGACTGGATACTCTGTCCAATGGCATTTATCGCGCCAGAGGCGGATCACAAGCCAGACATGGCCAAGGCTGTCAACACCACGGCCATCGAATACGTCATCAAGGCAATCTACGAAGTCGGCGGACAGACCCACATCAAGTTCATCTACACTGGATCAGTTGCTGAAACCGGTGACCGGCTCCAGGCCATTCACCTGGCCAGAGTAGGGGACCCACTCAAACCCTCCGCCTTCGATTTCTATGCGACCACAAAGATAGCTGGAGAACGAGCAGTCATCGAATCAGGGCTGAAATACTGGGTCTCCCTGCGACAAACCTACATTGCTCTCCCTGACGCGATGTCGCTAATGGATCCCATCATGTTTCACCAGCCCATTGATACTCATATCGAGCTCAACACTAATCATGATGCAGGTCGCGGCCTAGTGAATTGCTTGGATGTGCCAGAAGACTCGGATTTCTGGCGACGAGTGTACAACATGAGTGGAGGACCTTCTTGCCGCGTTATCTTCCTCGACTACCTTGACACAATGATGAGACTACTGGGAATGGGAGACTACCGCAAGATAATGGATCGTAGGTGGTTCGCCCTGCGTAACTTCCATTGCCAGTACTTCGAGGACTCCTATATATTGAACAACTACATCCACAACTGGGGAGAAACGCTTGTCGATCACTATCGCCAGGTGAAAAAGAATGCGCCTCGACGCGTAAAGCTAGCTTCAAAGCTGAGCAAGATACCAGGGCTTCGCCGGATCATACGGCGCACTGCCTACAAGATGATGAGAAGAATGGTCTCGGGAAAAGACGGAACGCTCTATTGGTTTGAACAGCACAACGACAAGCGGATTGCGGCATTCTACGGGTCATATGCCACCTACGAAGCCATCCCAGACTGGGACTTGGGCATGCCTGAGAACGGGACCCAGCCGGTCAGACTTGACCACGGGTACGACGAATCAAAGGAGAAGCTGGATGTCGAAGATCTTCAAGGCGTCGCAGAATTTAGGGGAGGTAAGCTCCTCGCCAATAGATGGAACGGAGACTTATACGAGAAGCTACGCTGGAAATGTGCTTTGGGCCACGAGTTTGATGCAAGCCCGTATCTGGTCCTGAAAACCGGGCACTGGTGCCCGATCCCACCGTGTACTCCGCCACCCTGGAACTACGATGAAATCGCGAAGGTCAATCCATTCTTCGCGCAGGTCTGGTACAAGAATCATAGCAAGAATGAACACAACTACTTCGACGAGAATTGCTATCGGGACATCCTGTAGCCCAATCGACTTGAGCAGGTTTCATCTTCCACCGAGGTCCAGCTCTTGGGCGATGCGGCCAGCAAACATCCGCCAACTATATAACCCAATAGCCAACAAACAGAACAACAGCAATCGATTCTGAAGAGCAAAGGTGAATCATAATGTCAGAGACAGCGAAGAATGGTGATACAGTCCGAGTCCACTATGTTGGTAAGTTCCCTGGCGGGAAAGTATTCGACACGTCCATGGAGAAGGAAGCAGTCCGCGCAAGCATACTGCAGAAGGGGCGCGACTACAAGCCACTTACTGTCACGCTAGGTGCAGGTCAGGTCATAAAGGGGTTCAACGATGCGATTATCGGCATGAAGAAGGGTGAAGAGAAGACGGTGACGTTACCACCTGAGCTGGCCTATGGCAAAACTGGCAAGCATCCCATGGCCGGCAAGACGCTTCAATTTCGGATTATCTTGGTTGACTTTGCTGGCAAGGCATAGGCTTGCGCCCAAGGGATGAATCATATTTTAGTAGAATACACTCAAAAAGAGCCAAGCATAGATCAGGTTACGTGTAATACTCCTCGCTGAGTCCTTCTCCGCAGGCTGGGCAACTCTTCCTTTCACGGATCCATCCAATAAGATCGGCTCTATGTGCTAGCCTGCCGCAGTGCGGGCACCAAACTACATCATCTCTCTGTTTAAGCTCCAGGCCACACACCATGCATTTCTCCGTCTCCTGCGTCTGCGCCACGAGTGTTTGCCTTGATTTCCCCTTTTCTTCCATTTGCTGTGGTTCAGCTCGGCCAGCTCCGGCCTGCAGTTTTGACCCGCAGTGGTAGCAGAACTTCGCGCCTGCTGGGGCTACCGTAGCATGACAGTGTGGGCAGGCTGCTTGTTCGAAGCCATTTCTCACGGAGATCTTTGAAGGCCCCCTCTGAGTTTAGGTTGGTCCCTCTTGATCCGCTTCTTGTCTCGCAGTTTCCTCAAGGCGATCCGCGTAGAGAGGTCGGTACGAGTCATCCTTTGGCTCCTCCTCATCCTCGTCCTCATTATCCTCGGTCTCGGGTAGAGTTGCTTCACCCAGCTCTCGGCTCGGTGTCTGCGGCACGATCTCATCGGACCTGTAGGAAGGATCTCTTACGTAAGTGCTGTGTCGCGACGCGCGCGGGCAGTCAACAACTTCCACCGAATTAAGGAAGAATCCACCCAGGCTCGCCTTCCTCTCCAGTATTGCTCCGCAGCCAGGACAAACCACCTCCTGAGAATAACGCGTGGGATGCCAGAGCCAGATCCCACAGTTCGGACACCTAGCCATATGTACCTCTCACCGCCTCACTTCTGCCAGGATTAGTCAGCAAACCCGGTTCTACGAATTATATTCCTTCAACGTAATGCTCATCAAGATGCTTCTCGCAGACCGGGCAGTAGTCATGAGTGTGCAACCATTCCAGCATGTGTTCCCTGTGTGCTGGACTTCCGCAGTGGGGGCAAAACACCACCTCATCCGCCTTGGAGATAGCAAGATTGCATACGATGCACTTCCCAGCAGAACCGGAGGCTGCAGATATACTTGTCAGCGATCCCACTTCCACATATTGCTCCAAGTCTCCAACTGAAGTTCCTCGGCCACGAGCGAATATCGCCACGAAAACAATCATAATGAATATCATAAAAAAGCCAGGAACAATCAGGAGCGGTGCCAGAAACGAAGAGCCCCCCATAAATGACATCGGGCCGACGAATAAGAATATGACGATGAACCCGAAGAAGATGCAAAAGAATACTGGTATGAGGAGAGCTGCGCCCGAGGCTCCCCTTCCCGAGGGATGTATTTCGCCAGTCTCATCGCAAGCTAGCCTCTTAACGTCAACTGATTCAGGTAGATTGCTGCCTGCTTTCCACACTCTCGCTCTGCCCCAGATGGTGACATTGTTACCGGGCATGATTCCAATGTTTCGGGTCTGCATATCTATAAGGCAGGTTACGGGTTTCCCTCCGATTCTCACAGTTATGGCCCCGACCTGCGATATCCAGCTAGATACCGATCCCGCGGTGGAGCCGCCTGCATAGCCCCTTACGTGTGTTTCAGGGTTCAGGCGAACTTCAGTTACCTCACCGCTAAACTTCACTAGCTCAGGCCGAGTAGCAGTATTGCTTCTTGAAGCTGGCGGCATTACCGATCTCCTCCATCTTCCTTCTTTTTACCCTTGCGATAGTCTCTCTTGATTTGCCCAACCATAATATATTTTTCGCTCCAAAAGAACCCCGCGTGATGACAGCCCAGGCGGGCGCTCTACTACGCTCCGACCCAACACTCGGTTGAAGCGACCACGCGCACGGGAATAACAATACGGCACCAGAAGACCTTTAGGCAGGAATCCCCCAAAATGGGGAAGTGTATGGCAAAGATTTGGCAGAAGTTTTGACCGCAATTCGCCTATAACAAAGGGTGAACCCCCTCGAGGTGATAACTTGACAGCCAGAAGCGCTCTAGAGGGATTATTCCTAAGAAAAGGATTCAACGACTTTAAGTGGATCGACCCGGCGAAGATCATTGTATCCCAATGGGTCAGGATGAAATGCACCTTCGGATGCCCGGAATATGGCAGGAATGCTTCGTGCCCTCCGAATACGCCGTCAGTCCCGGAGTGCGAGAAGTTCTTCAAGGAATACAAGGAGTCAGTGGTCTTCCACTTCCCGAAGAAAGTCGACAAGCCTGAAGACCGCCACGCATGGACCAAGAAGGTAAGCCTCAGCCTCCTGGAACTCGAGAGAGAGGTTTTCCTCTCGGGCTACCGAAAAGCGTTCCTCCTCGTCATGGATAGCTGTGGGCTCTGCGAGGAATGTACTGGGAATAGACAGACATGCAAGCAACCGAGGCTCTCGCGCCCTACTCCTGAAGCGCTGGCCGTCGATGTCTTCGCAACAGTCAGGCAGATAGGGTACCCTATCGAGGTTCTCAGGGACTACTCCGAGACAATGAATCGCTACGCTATCATGCTGATTGAGTAGGAGCAGTCACTCAGATACTGCCAGCGATCTGAAAATGCAGTGGAAAACTAGTAGTTCGCCGCACGCGATTGGGTTCTACCCCATGGTCATCTCTTCTACTTGAATGCCTCTCCTCTGGAGTTCTCGGAGGACCAGTTTGGAAACCTTGTCGTCCATGCCAAGAACCTCAAGTGGTAGGACACCCCTCCGTTGTATCTGCTTCCGGGCTACAAGTAGCGACATGATGGCTATTGGATAACCCGTCGTGCGAGACATGGAGGATATCTTGTTCCTATCGTCGTACCTGTCGAGCATGCGATACCTTACAGACTCTGCTTCTCCTTTTACTTCTACTTCTAGTATTGTGATGTCTCTTTCTCCCTTTTCCAGTGCCAGCGTCGAGGAGATGAAGGCCTCCATGAAGTCTCTTGGTCTTATTCCAAGGATCTTTGGCTCCTTCGCGAAGAGACCCATGTGAACCATAGTCTTGATTTTCTCCACATGCCCGGGGTACCTGATCGTCTTCTCGTCCATTTCCTTGAGCTTCAGGGTATCCACCAGAGTTCTGAGGCCATCCGTGTAGAAGCACTCGAGTTTTCCGATGCCCGGGAAGTCGAAGGTTTCAAGACCCGTTAGGGCATCGACCTCGACCGTCACTCCGTTCTTCACTATCCGCGCCTTGCGGGTGTACTCATCAACCAGCGCTTCCGCTGAGAAGACAAGTCTGTAGTTCAGAGGGGGTGTAGGTTTCTCTGGCAGGCCGCCAACCTTTATGTGGGCTTCAGTTGGATTCTTCACCTTGGTCATTCCCAGTCCAACCAGGAAGTTGCTGAATCCAGGGGCGACCCCACAATCTGGCACGATGATAACCCCTGCGCCTTTTGCCTTCTCGTCGAGAGTCAGGGGATTCTCTTCTCCGAAGGAGACATCAACAAGATCCACTCCCGCCCTGATCGCCGTCTCCATCACCCCGAACCCCAAGTTACCCGGAACTGCTGACGCCACAACGTTGTACCCACTCTCCATGACCTTCAACAGCGTCTTTTGGTCCTTGAAGTCCATCTTCACCACTCGGCAACCTGGGATAGTCTTCGCTTCTCGGTCTCCAACTATCACCTCTGCGCCGCTCCTCGCCAACTCTCGTGCCAAGACGCCACCTATCATTCCCGCACCAAGCACCAGTATCTTCGGATGTTGGCTCATGAGAAACCACCGTGATACCCTCTTGAATGAATAGCGACTTACCCCGAGGGTAATATATTACTTCCTCTGGTTCTGTTATCTCTGCGGTTGATAACCGTTTGGGTTAACTTCTCCGCTCTGGCTCACCGCCTTATTTAGGGGTCGGATCACGGCTACATGTGCGGGGCGATCCAGCCTGAACCGCAGGCTTTCATCTTGGGTTTTGAGCAGGTTTAAGCAGGCGTTTACATGTCGATCTGTTCCGCACCATCCTAGGGTTTTCGCTTTCGGGTCTTGCATGATGCACCCACACACCGCGCAAATCCTAGAAGTGTTCCACGGACTGACTTTGACGGTTTGGACTCCCGCCCAGAGAGCCTTGTACTCGATGAAGCCCTGCAGCTTGCGGAAGCTCCACGAGTTCAACCTCCGCTTCAGTTTCCTGGAGTGTTTGCTTATCTTCTGAATCCTCCCGTTGAAGCTGTTGACGCCCAAGACCTTCCTGTTAATCGCCCTGCGGATATGTCTAAGATCCTCGAGGATAATGCCTTGCTCCCTGGCTTTTGCTTGTCTAACTATCGCTGAACTCACCTGGTGCAGGACTGTGTTGACCTTGTTGTTCTGGTTGGTGAACCATCTTCTCTGAATCTTCTTGGCTACCCGCTTGTCCTTAGCGTACTTGGCTTGAACCTTTCGTACACGCTCGAAGTATCCGTGCCTCGCCTCTGAAACCCTCTACAGATCGTGGCTTTCAATAGTTAGCTGTCCATCTTCTTTTGCGCTTGCTCCGTCCAACGAGCGTTCATTCGTGTCGTACGCGATGTAACCCTTTGGTTCGGCGACCTCAGCGGTCTTCGAGAAAACCAGCGAAACCGTGCAGGCAGCCAAGGACACTGAACCCAACTTGAGCGCGGCATCCGATAGGAACTGCGCAGCCCTCTTATGCAGGGGAACGTAGAAGTACTCTCTGGGCTTGATCGGTATTCTCAGTTTGCCGTCAACGAATCTGTAGGCCTGGTTTCCCAGTTTGGCCGTGAGTTTCTTGGCCCTCGGCGCTCTAACAATCCGGCGCCTTCTTTTCGCTTTCCGGTAGTTCTTCAGGATGGCGGTGGCAGCCTCGATGGCTGAGAGGCTTTACCAGGTGTGGAGACCGAAGCCGCTTAGCTGGTCGTACGTCTCGCTCTGCAGGCTGAGCCTGGAAGTTGCATTCCTCTCCAGGCCGACGCGGATGCAGTGGTTAACCATGGTTCTGAAGGTTTCAAGGAGGCTGAGAACACCACTTGTAGGCTCGTATGGTACCTGCACCGCTTTAACTGCCTGCATAAAACTAAATAAGCCAAAAATCCCATTTAAACTCACCAACCGCAGAGGTAACAGATCCCTTGCTCTGAAAAGAACGCTTTCTGAGACAGAGAAAGCTGGACATTCCGCACATATAGGCACGGACGCAATACGGACTGCGATAGCGAAGGAAGAGTTGACGGATCCTTCTTGTTCACCTCGTTTCCTAGCCCCGCATTTGGATTGATTAATACGCACCTGAGGCGAGCCTCAAGCCAAGTTGGACCCCAGTACTCATTTCGATCGCAGGGTGTGTCTATATGCCTTCCAAGTCCCTCTCGAAGGTACAGAATCATACCACATATTCCAATAGTCGTCTAGGTAGGGTCGCACCGCCCCGTAGAGCATATCTGTGCCAATCTTGATGCGCTTTTCGCTCCTCCACCACTTGATGCCAAGCTTGTCGAGGACTGAGTGAAGCGTCTCGTGCAACTCTATCTCAAGTAGCCGGCGGATGAAGTTGCTCTTCGGCGAGTTCTTCGTGTATATGCTTTCAATGTAGATTGTGACCTTCTCATAGCTAGCCACCCCGAGTGTCCTCTTGCAGTTCCGCAGGGAGAAGTCGTACTTCGTCTCGGCGTCCACTTTCTCCGGTCTATTGCGCCACATCATCTCCTGTTTACGGTAACACTGGTCGGAGCGAATGTATCCTCTGCGCATTGCCTCTTGTCTTCTCGGGCAGGAGCGAGCGGAGCCATACTGGCAACCAATGCAGACACTTGGATCCTCAGGTTCGATGAGTACCATGTCTGTCGCGACCAACAATCGGATAGGTACAATGATGATTCGATGAGAAATTTCTGTGCCGCACTTCCCCTCTGTATTTCATCTTATGTAATAAAACTCTTGTGGCTCCGCGCCGCCGTCGAGCATCCTAATGCGGGACTCCAAGATTCAGGTGCTGCTAAGTATTCTTTTTCGATGCAGTTCGGGTATTGGCTGAGTGCATCTCGCTCAGTTCAAAGATCATGTCGGCGTATTCCTGAATGAGCCGGCTTCTGTAGATTCTCTGTAACCATTTCCTGGGTATATCTTCCAAGCCGTAGAATGCACCCGCTAGTTGCCCGTATACGGCGCCAGTCGTGTCCGCGTCGTCACCGAGGTTCACAGCAAGTAGGCAACCCTCTTGGAAGGAACTGCTCTTGTGGAAAGCCCAGAGTGCCGCCTCAAGAGACTCGACTACGTACCCACTGCCCTTGATCTCTGGTGGCTCCTTTCGCTTGAAGCTTCCTCTGGCAACAGCGCTTATCCTTGGACAGAGCTCGTTCCTCTCCCAGTAGCGGGGCGATGGGGAGTAGCATGCTGAAAGTAGTGCCTCCTTCTGGACGCCACTCGCTGCGCCACAGATGAGTCCTCCGAAATACCTGCAGGCATCGATAGCTTCCCTCACCTGGTGGGTCGTTCGTGAGCTTTCGCCAGACTTCTCGATTGCTTCAACGGGGTCTTGCGCGTAAAAGAGGGGGACGGGTGCGAGTCGCATGAGGGAGCCATTGCCCGCGCTTTGCTCATCGTCTGGTCCACAATACGCCCGAGGATTCCTCTCGAAGCTTTGTAGCGCTGCTCGAACGACGTTGCCCACATCAAAGGATTTTCCAGTGCTGCTGAGATGCCCTTCCCTGTACCAGCTGATGTATCTTCTCAGTTGATCCATGAGGTCAAAGCCTCTGCAGTTGATCAGGCTTTCTGCTAGGCAAAGGGCCATTGATGTATCATCGGTCCACTGTCCAGGTCGTAGGTGAAAAAATCCTCCTCCGACAATGTCCCTGACCGGAGGGAATGTTCCGGGGGACTTGAACTCTACTGTGGCGCCAAGGGCATCACCCACTGCCAATCCCAGGAGGCTCCCCCTGTAGCGCTGAACCCTCTTCATCGTATCTAGCTCCACCCGTCATGGCCAATCCCCGATGCGCCATCCAGTTCTCGCTTTTCTTGGGTGGGTGTCAATTTCTACTGCTGCAGCTCTTGTTGGGTTGTTTTCTGTTTGCATGCTGGGCAGTATCCCTTGTCGCGTACCCATTGCAGGAAATGCGTTCTATGTGCGAGGCGCCCGCAGTGAGGGCAGCGTATCGCTACGTCACCGTCCCTGAAGTTCGCGTCGCAGACCATGCAATGCTCCGCCTGCTCATCCAAGTCCAAGAGGCTCTCACCCTTTGACCCACGTCTTAGGTTCGCGCCGCAGGCTGTGCAGAAGTTGGCGTTCGGATGCATGTTTATTGCTCCACAGGCGTTGCACATTTTCCAGCTCACCTTGAGAGGCTTCGAGTAGGGCACCTCTGTCGTGGATTCAGCATTCTCTGCTGGACTCACGCTCTGTGAGGCTTCTTCTTGCGGAGTCTCAGCCTGGTCTTGGCGGTCGCGCATCCACCTGCTCCTTGCTTCATCCTCGCTCAAGTCGACTTCTCCAGGTTCGATTTGGGGTTCATTCCACTCTTCTTGATCAATTGTTGTGGTTTCTCCAAGGACTTTTCCCCTTATGCCATGCTTCAGCTTCACGCCAGCCCCACAGTGAGGGCAGTAGATCACTTCTTCGGGGGTTGGCAGTACTATTTTCCCCCCACACTTCGGGCAATGCTGGTAGAACTCCTCGGTAGATGGCGGTACATGTCCGTGACCTAGGTACGGCATGCTCTCAACCTCCTTTATGTGGCTTGATTCTCATTCCATCTAGGAGTGACGTTATGTTGTCGGTTCATTGCCTCTGTTGCCCTATCCCTCGTTCAGGATGTCCAGTTCGCCTAGGCGCCTTCTACATGCCGGGCAGTATCCCCTGGCGCGCACCCAGTCGAGAAGATGATCCCTGTGGTAAGCTATTCCGCAACGCGGGCACCGTGAGAAGGGCTCACCCTCCTCGAGTCGCAAGTTGCACACGGCGCACCTTTTCTCACTGGGGTCGGTAATTACTATGTAGTGCAAACTGTGCGGTGCGGTTGCGATAACGTCTGGCAAGATGTCAAGGTCCCCGCGTAGTTCTACGATTTCTGGCTGGATTGGCATAGGGTGTTGACCATACCAAACGGCGCCAAGCGCGATCAACAGGGAAGATAGCGTGATAACGACACCCTCCAACGGTACCCAATCGACCGCCCAAGCGGCCCTAATTCCGAGGGTCGTGTTCACGTGGTTTGGATTCTCAGCGATAAAGAAGTACGTGCGGTTGGCTAGGATATGGTAATTGATGTTGAGGTCTGACACTACACTGAGGGACAGCAGATAGGAGTACCCCGGATCACCATTCACCATGAGATGGTAGTTGAGGGGATCCATGACGCGGAAGAAGATCTGCTCACCCGAACTTGAATTTAGCCCTCCGAGCACCCTCAAATCAATATTCAAGGTCCCCCCGGTTGGCAATGTCTGATTTTGAACGTACAGTCCATGGGGGGCTATGGTTACCGTGGCATCAATCGGTGTCTCCGGCGTAGCGACGTAGGCTACAAATCCCATGGAAGCGAGCAACAGGGGTATCAGCACGACTAACGCTACCTGGCTCCACTCGCCAAAATAAGCTGCCTCTCTCTGCAAGTTCTAGACCCTCCTAACTGCTGTCATACGAAGCTATCGTCGAAACTTCCATTAATAGGTTACGCTTACAGCACGCGAAGAAAGGCACTCAATGAACTGGAATCCCCTAGACTCGCCCTATCTCCGATTGAGTATCACTGGGAGTCCGTGGCCAAGAAGCCTGCCACGCGGCATGCTAGTCCAGCTTCTTCTTGCCTGTTGGTTCTGGTTGGGGCTCGGTCTGCTTCTTGACCTCCGCTTCGTCCAGATGCCTACCACACGTTGGGCAGTAATCCTTCACGTGTAACCACTCCAGGAAGTCGTCCCTGTGAGCCAGACCACCGCAATAGGGACAGAAGAGGATCTCATCGCTATTCTCCAATCCTCTCTTGCAGACCATGCAAACCCCTGATCTAGGGCGCATCCCCGTCTTCCGACCTGCAACAGAGGACACCGCCAAGCTGCCTTTCACAGGCGCGCCGCAGTTCCAGCAGGTTTCGTCAGTTGATTTCAAAGAAGCGCCACAGCTCCGGCACCGCACGGAACGAATAGGGGCGATGCGTTCCCGTCTCTCTCCCAGCATTCCCGGTTGGCTTGAGGGAACTTCCGGCGGGCGGTAATTCGATCCACCCGTAGGTCTCCCGGTCCCGCCTCTGCTTGAAACTGCTAGCACGACGGCGAAAAAGAGAACAACGAACAGAATCACCACAGCGTAGAACTCCATAGGGGGATTGGGTTGATTCCCACCGCCAAAGTCCACCGTCACAGTAAGGAGGTAAGCTCCACTGCCATGGGATGAGTAGACCATAATGTACCAATCGCCGTAGTAGGGATTGGGATAGTTGACGTCTTCGTCGCCGCTTGCAGTTCCGCTCCAGTAGTAGGATAACGTTGTTGGGTATGATCCGCACGCCCCGTAGAGATCAAAGTCAGCGCCTGACGGGCAAGTAAGAACAGCGTGCATGTTCACAGCGCTATTGTAGAGATACATGTACCAGAGATCGTACTCGCCAGTTCCGCTCAGGTTGCCACTGACAGTGTAGCCATTATAGAGGGACTGCGGGGTGAGAGGGGCTCTCACTGTCACAGTCAGCCGATATGTCCCATTGCCATGGAGCGACTCGACCATGATGTACCAGGTGCCAGAGGAAGGATTGTTATATGTGGTGTTTTCGTCGCCGCTTGCAGTTCCGCTCCAGGCGTAGAATGTCGTTGTTGGGTAAGATCCATAGGCTCCATAGAGATTGAAATCCGCGTTTGCCGGGCAAGTTAGGACCGAGTGCATGCTCGTGGCTCCGTAGGCAACGTATATGTACCACAAGGCATAGTCTCCATTTCCATTCAGGGTGCCCGTTGCAGTCATGCCGTTCGATAGGTACTGGAGGACGGGGGCGTATGCTACGTAGACGGTTAGTTGATAGGTGCCGTTTCCGCTGTACGAGAAGGGCATTATGTACCACGCGCCGGCACCAGGATAACTGTATATGACGTCCTCGTTACCAGCCTGGTTTCCACGCCAGTAGTAGCCCGTCAACGTTGGATATCCCCCGTTCATCCCGTAGAGATCGAAGTCGGCGCCAGAAGAACAAGTGAGAACAGCCCGCATACTCGTTGCCCCACCCAAGATATATATGTACCAGAGGTCAGAGTCGGCGGTGGCATTGAGGCTACTGGTTGCAGGAGTCCCACTCGTAAGTGGGAGTTGAGCGCTCGTGTACAGTACGGTGACAGTCAGAAGATAGTTCCCTTTGGAGAGGTCGGAATAAGCCATGATGTACCATGTGCCAGCCGAAGGATTGTAGTAGCTCATATCCTCAGTGCTTCCATAATATGTGGCGCTCCAGCTGTATGATGTGGTGGTTGGATAGACCCCGACTTGACCGTACAGATAAACGTAATTGCCGGGGTTGCCTGTGACGACGGCGCGCATGAACCTTGCTCCACCGGTGACGTTGATGTACCACATCTCCGAGTCTCCGGTGCCATTCAGAAACCCGATGCTTGATACTCCATTAGTAAGAGGCCGTACTGCATCGCTGCTTCTGTACTCCGAGGGACTCCTACTGGACGCGTACTTGCCCACGCGGTAGTCAGTTCCCAGTCTATTAGAATCGGTCCCTTTCCCTCCCGGCGTGGGCGTCGCAGTTCGAAGATGTGTGAGCGTCGGCAAAGAAACGTTTGGTGAGTGCGCCTGCGCCGGAGCTACGTCGCCAGCTCCGGTCAATGGGCTCTGGGTGCCACGGCTTGCCGACATCAACCCAGCAGACGGAGACAAAACGGTTAAGAACAGCAGTAGAGCGAGGAGTCCTTCCGCGAATCTTAGCTCAAGTTTGCTCCTTGTATTCGCCCTACCGTTCATTTCCCCCGCCTCACGTAGCTAAGCAGCCGAGCGAAATCGTTTTCATCCCGTGCCGAGTATATTTATCGGGTTAATTTGCCTTATAAGCTTGACGTAAGTCACGACTATTGCAGCGTGCGCCTCGCCCGATAAAAAGTTCCTAGGATCATAGGATTCGGAAACGAGCTTCCGCTCTCGCTTGTAGGCTAGCTCCTAAAGCTTCCCCTAAGGCAAGAGTAAATGCAGGCTCAGGAGATGTCTTGGCTTGACCTCTCGTTTGTTGATGAGGGTCCTAGCAAGCGCTCCAGTTTCACATTTCCTTGTGATCCAGGCAAATAGTATATACTGAGCTTACTCCATCCAATGATTAGGACCCCCTTGAGGGAAGGTGATGGAACTGGCAGGGGACGAGCTGGGGGAACTACCAGGAACAGGAAGAATGCCAGTCTTGTTCGTTGGCCATGGTTCCCCTATCAACCTCGTCTTGATGAATGACTTCACCCGCCACCTGTTAAAGCTGGGAAAAGAGATCCCGAAACCGAAGGCAATAATGGTTGTCTCAGCGCACTGGTTAACAGACGGTTCCTACGTCACATGCATGAAGAAGCCCAGGACTATCTATGATTTCTACGGCTTCCCTGACCAATTGTATGGGATCAGCTATCCGAGTCCTGGCGCACCACGCTATGCCAGACTTGCCGCAAACTCGGTTAAGGCTGCGAAGGGCAGCTGTGACACCGGATGGGGTCTTGACCACGCCTCCTGGTCCATTCTGCACCACATGTATCCGAAGGCAGATATCCCGGTATTCGAAATGAGCCTCGATTACTCATTCAACGATTGGCATCCGAAGCCGATGCAATACCACCATGACCTGGCGAAAGAACTTGTCGCGCTTAGAGAGAAGGGCGTCCTGATTATTGGAAGCGGGAACATCGTGCATAACCTGCAGTTGGTAGACTTCCAGAAGATTGATGCGACCCCCTATGACTGGGCGACTGAGTTCGACGAGGAAGTGAGATCAGCACTTCTAAGCGGGAGCATCAGAGAGCTAATCAATTACCAGAACCTTTCGCGGAAAGCGTATTTGGCGGTTCCAACTCTCGACCACTACCTCCCAATGATATACGCAGTAGCTCTGCAACAACAGGGCGAGACGCTCAGATTCACCTATGAAGGTTTCCAGAACGGCTCCATTTCCATGCGTTGTTTTCGGATAGGATGATGGCGCAAGGATCTGGACCTGCCAACGGAATCCAGAAGGATAGCCAGGCTCTGTGGCTGTGAGGCGCATGTGGGCAAGCTTTTTATGCCCTTGCCATTCTTACCTCTGCTGGAGGAGCTGCTGGGCGAATTGCCGTGTGTTCACGCTGAGGCGCCCGAAAAAGCAGGTACGCCCAGGCAACTGGGACGTGAGGTGTGCAGAGCTTGAACAGACCGATAAAGAAAAGGCAGTCAGAGGAACCAGCTGACGAGGCACGTAACGTTCTCCCGAAGGCGGCTCAGGAAGCCCTGAAGAGGCTTGATGCAGAGGTGGAGGAGGCTCTGGAGAAACTCAAGGCACTGAGACCTGTCGACCCGAAAGTGACGAAGTCCGCTAATGAGGTGACGAAGGATTTCGAAAAGAATGTGGAGCGGGTTCGATCCGAGTTGGACAAATGCTTGGAAAACCAACAGGTCTGTTCGGAACTGGAGCCCGACTTGAAGAGACTGAAGGACCAACTCCAAGACCTTGTCGCCAAGCTCAAGGACTCCATACAGAGGGGAGTGCCCGCGGTTTACGGAAGCGTGATCAAGGCGCTAATTGATGCGTTCAGGGCAATGCTGAAGCGGCTGCGCGACATGCTCAATCGCAAATAAGCCATCAACAGATACAGGATGCACCGAGGGCGTGAACGCAAGTGGAAGACAATACGATCAAGTATAAGGTCATGCCCACGCTTGTCTGGCTGATACTCCTAATGTTCGCCGGGGCAAAGCTTGTTTCTTTGGCTATCGAAGGCGCGTTCGGATTCCACCTAGCTCAGCTCACAATATCCTTCTTCATGGATCCGATCAGTCTGATTGTGGTCATAGTGTTGTACTTCGTGTTCTTCTTGCTTGCTTATCTCACTGTGAGCAGGACGGCGCTCAGCATTGTATTCGCGAGCCTCTTCGCCATCGTGTGTGGTGCGGGCCTCTTTAGCACGACTTTCTATATCGCGGATATTGTGGGCGCAGATATAGTACCTGAGGCACTGCTTCTGACAACCGGTGTCTTCGTCATCGCCATGCTGTGGGAGTGGATAACAAAGAAGGATCTCGTTAGCTGGGGCTTCTGGCTCTTCTTGTTCTTGTTGGCAGCGATCGTTCTCACTATTGCCGAGGTTTTCATACCTTTGACCATCTTCAGAGTGGCTGTTGACTTGGGTGTAGTTCTTCTCTTCGCCATCATAGTTGCTTATGACACATATTGGGCGAGGCAACATGCTCCAGATGATAGGTGGATGATGGCAGCTCTGAAATTCTTCATAGATTTCATAAACATATTGATTAGGATAATCCTTCTGCTAATAGAAACCAGGAGGAGATAGCCAAGATCTCCCTCACTGGACCTAACCTTTTTCTAGCAAGTGGCTCTCGGCACTATTGATGGAAATATCGTTACAGTTGTCGGATCAGAGGATCAACTCAATACGTCGAGGTGAACCCGCTTTGGATTTATACGAAGCTGTAGGGAGGAGAAGAAGCGTAAGGGAATTTGAGTCTTCACTGGTAGAAGAAGAGAAGCTCAGAAGAGTCCTTGAGGCTGGCCTGAGAGCGCCCTCTCACAATCACCTGAGGGAATGGGAATTCATTCTAGTTAGGGATCCTGCTCAAAGGAGGAGAGTCGTGGAGATTGGCGCCAGGGCAAGGAACATGACGAACCAAAAGGAGCTGGAAGAAGCAACTACTGGCATGAAGGACGAACTACAGCAAGAGATGTACCTGAAAGCACTATCAGTCCAGAAGAGAATGCTAGTCAGCGCGCCCGAGCTCCTAGTGGTCTGCTTCAAGATGAGAAAGCCCTTGGAAGAGTGCACCACGCTGTACGACCTGAACTGCTTTGCCTCCATCTGGACTTGCATCGAGAATATTCTGCTAGCAATGGCTTCAGAAGGGCTCTACGGGGTGACCTATGTCCCAAATGGGACTTCCTCGCTGAGGGACATATTGGGTGTGCCAGAAGACTACGAGATAGCAGCGCTCATCCCCATAGGATATCCAAGGGAATGTCTCATAAAGCAAAAAGAAATATCACTGAGAGATAAACTGCACACAGATGAATGGTAGAGAAAGTGGGACGATTGAACATTCAGGAAATAGGAAGACGAGGGGTCCTCTTTACGTTCGAGAAACCCTTCAAAACAAACGTATTCATCATCACAGGTAATAACCACGTTTTCCTCCTGGACACATTCTTGGGAAACGAACCAATGATGGAGATAAAACGGTACCTAGAGGAGAAAGGGCTCCACTCACGACCAGTGGTCGTTTTCAATTCTCACGCGGACTATGACCACTACTGGGGAAATGGCAGTTTCGGGACTTCCATCATCATCGGCCATGAGCTATGCCTAAAAAGGATAGAAAAGGAAAGCTCGGAAGCACTGAGCAGCTTCGAGGGCGAAAAACAAGGCGATGTGGAGATAGTCCCTCCAAACCTCGTTTTCAGTGAGAGGATCGTCTTCGTGGATGAAGGCGTGGAGTTCTACTATACGCCTGGACACACGACCGACTCAGCTTCATGCTTCGATCATGTTGACAGAACACTCTTCGTTGGGGACAATATTGAGTCACCTATTCCCTACCTCAACGAACTGGATTTTCGAACATACAAATCCACACTACAGGAGTACCTAATCCGGGAAGCAAAAACTGTGCTATGCGGTCACAGTGGCGCTATGAATGACGCCAATTTGATCAAGGACTGCCTCGACTATGTGAACAGATTTGAGTGGCAGCGAGTTGAAACGGACAAGCTCGATAGAAAAGGCAAGATCACTCACTTCATGAACATCTCGAATATCGCCGACAAGCTCAAGGATCGGCGACTGCTAAAGGAAGCGCTAAGCTACTACAAACAGGGACGGGCTCTACTCGATCAAATGCCGGACGATGTGCAGGGGAAAGAGCAGCAGAAGAAGAGAATCGACGAGATCATAACTCTCCTGTCAAGTCAGCAATAGGAGGGAAGAAGTCATGGTGACCTTCGTCGAGAAAGAGTTCAAGTCTGTCCTAAATGTGAAGAAGTTCATAGACAGCTGGTTCTGGGTCAAGTATGGCATAAACCCCTACAATGGATGCCAGTTTGGCTGCATCTACTGTGACTCGCGCAGCGCAAAGTACCACTTGCCGACTGACTTCGAGAGCACCATACTTGTCAAAAAGAACGTTGGTGCAATGCTCGACAGAAGAATAGCCAACGCACGAACCTTGCTGCCTGACGTTACTGGAACAGGGGGGACAACTGATCCCTACCAACCTGCAGAGAAGAAATACGAGAACACAAGGCAGTGCCTGCAAGTTCTCGCGAAACACCGTTATCCCGTTCTCATCGGTACAAAATCCAACCTCGTCCTCCGAGACCTTGAACTGCTCGAAGCGATCGGCATGAACAACTGGTGCACCGTCGGCATAACGATCACAACCACTGATCCTGAGAAGGCGAAGTTTCTTGAGCGGTCTGCTCCCTCACCTGAGGAAAGACTTGACACAATAAGATCGATAAAAGAGCAGACGGAGCATGTGCAGGCAGGAGTTTGGCTCATCCCCGTAGTGCCGTTCATCACTGACTCAGACAATGACCTTGAGGATGTAGTTAGAGCATCCAAGGAAGCGGGTGCCGACTTTGTCCTCTTCGGAGGCGGCATGACTATGAGGGATATGCAGGCAAATTGGTTCCTGAAGCATCTCCAGGAGAAGCACCAAGCGCTGCTCAAGAATTATGAGGAACTGTACCAGTTCAAGTACGACCCAAATATATACGGCGGACAGTACGAGCCATCCAGAAAATACTCAACGGCAATAACCAAGAAGTTCTTCGCCTTAGCTGAGAAGTACGGGATATCCACCAGAATGAGAAGATACATACCACAGGATTTCAGAAGAGACAACTACATAATCGCTGAGAAACTTCTTAACGAGTCTTACCATTCTCAAGCGATTGGAAAAGCCTGGAGCGGCAAGTTCTGGGCCGGCCAGAACATACAGAATCTCAAGGAACCTATCAGCAACATTGCAGAGAGAGGCGAGTTGCAGAAGATCAGAAGCGTCAACGGGCTAGTGGAATCACTTGTCAAAGAGTACTTCAAGCCAGCCCAGGGACGTGGGCTTTCCTGACTGCATTTGCGATTTTAGTGAGCAGACCAGCTGAGGATTCTGCAACATGGACGCAAATGTGTGGAATTCGGTTTCCACCTTAACATTCTACTATTTCCACCTTACTATTAGTATTGTAACAACATGAAATTAGGATAGGAGAAAGAAGGAACTTGTATAACAAAAGGAACAAGCTGATCACCTTTGCACTTCTAAGCGTAGTGTTGATCGGAGTTACATTTGTGTCAGCTTCGCCGGCTGCAGCAGTGAACACGCAGGGAGCACCAGGCGTCGAAGGCAACTTCAAGGGACAGCTTCCCAACGGCGTCTGGTATAACGTGGAGAACGTAACTTCCAACTTCCCACTTCAAAACGCCACTGGGACTGACGTACAGTACCATCTCTTCTCGTTCGGTAATCAATTGTACGCGATCAAGGAGAACAACAACTGGGGACTAAACATCACCGTTAAATTCTGGTTCTACAGAGTGACCTTGGTATCAAATCCAGATGGATCCGCAAGGCCATCAGGTGACGAAGTTAGAGTCACTACCACCGCAATACTAGTTAACGGATCCTATTCAGCGAGTCACCAGAGAACATTCGAGTGGTACAACGTTACAACTACTGGCCTTACCGCTGCACCCACCTTCACTAGACTCGACAACAGCAGCATGAGGAACCTGAAAACTGCCGCCTCCATCTTGTGGCTGGCAGCAGTACTTACGGGTAACCTGGTTGCTTTCGTGTACCTTAGTTGGGGGCTCGGCTTGATGTCTAACGACACGAGTCCCGTCGTCCAAAGCGTGCCCTTTGCATACTTCAACTATGCGATCGCCGAAGACTTCTTCCCGTACTTTACGAGTACCATGAGCGGCACCGCCGAATTCGACATGATGAAGATCAGGCACGACCTACTAGGCTTAGTTGTGTACAACGACACTAACGGCGACCACGTGATGGGTCTCAAATATAATCAATTACATGACGCCAATACTGGAACAAGCTATCCTGGAATTCCTCTCACCGAGGCGACATATGTTTTCGGAGCAGCCTCTGTACATCGTGTTGGAACTGATTGGGGAGCCATACCCACCTACAACGCAACCTCTGGTTCCATCGACTGGAGCTTTTCGCTCTTTGGTGTAAAGGGAACCCTGATCCCTGTTGCAGCGATCATGCCGTCTGTTGGCACATCAATTGACCAAGTCAAGTTCGCATTCCACTTCATCCGACCTGGTAATGGCGATGAGGCGGGGGTCAAGGTCGATGAGCACATCGGCACCTTCGCGGGTATTGCATACAATAATTCTTTCAGCAAGCTTTCGCTCGCAATAGTCTATTTCTCATACGTTGAGAATCTCCAACACGGCCGCTACAAACTTGACATGACGACTGATAGCGGCGCATCCCTAGACTCAGAGAGCAACGCGACAGCTCCACAGCCCACGCTGAAGTTCCGTGGAGGCAGCTTTGACTCAGGCTACATCAAGATCGGAGGAGACACTTATTACTGGGGTAGATATGGTCTTTCAGACAACGCGGCGTACTCGAACGTTGTGCCATGGTTCTTCTTCGGTGAACACTTTGCACTTGCCGGCAATTACTCTGTAACCGGAATAGCGTTCAACAAGTACGTGTTCTTCTATGAGGCATGTTTCCCCGAGTGGGCGGGCTACAGCATAACGCACGACCCGTACTTCGCAGTGTTTCCAGCCTCGGCTCCTGGTGAAGGAATACCGACAATGTTGCTCATCGTCGCTGGTGCGGGGATAGGAATTCTCGCAGCTGCAGTCGTGGTGATTTCTAGGCGTAGAAGGGTGACTGAAACTGGTGTGATCAAGACTCCTTGAAGACAGCTAGACGTTAGGAATGCTGAGTACTGCACTCTTCCCTTCCTTTTTTTCTTTTTTTCGACATCGCTTGATGAAGGCAAGTCGAGACTTACCCCGCGGGTCTTGCTAAGAAACCTGAGTCAGCGCGCAGGGTAGATTTATCTTCACTGGTCTTGCGCACAATTGATCTGATTCCGCGATTTGATCTGAAGTACGCTGCGTTTCTCGAAAAAAAAAGAATGGAATGGTAAGGGTCCGCCGAGGGTATGAGCCCGTGTCCCTTATTCTTTGGGTCTGAATGGTGACGACCATGTTAGCAAGTTGAACAGTATGTACCACACGATGGTGTAGATCACCATTGATATTACTGCTATCCCGCCAATCCCGCCAAGCCCGCCTACTATTACTACGGGTAGGAGCAGAACACTTGCGAAGTCTTCGAAGAGCGTGAAAAGTATATCGCGGTTATAGTTGTAATCGCGGGTTTCGATTTGTAGTACTGCGAAGACTACGGTCATGACGAGGAGTATAAGTGCTGAGACTCCTTCTGGGGTGGCCTGTATGTTGACGAATCCTGTGAGGAACAGTGGAACGAAGACTCCGATCTTCACGCCATAGCCGAAGAGCCTAGCTCTGAAGCTGCACTTGAATTTCCCTTTCTCCACTTTGACTTTTAGCGCCCTAAGCAGGTTTGGTTCTTTCTCGATTGTGATGTCCTTGAGGTAGATCTCCCATCCTACTTGGAATATCAACGTGAACACGATGTAGGTAATTGAAGGCAAGAATAGCGATAGCGATGAAGCGGGAGTTGCGTAGAGGAAGAAGCTAGCAGAGCAAAGCGAGCTGTAAGCCAAGGTGAATGGTATGAAGGCCAGAACCGTGCTTTTGTTCATTCCGTCGCTGTAGGCGTGCCCAGCCACTATGAATAGAATCATGAAGCTCAAAGAAACAACCTGCTGCCCTGGAGAAGTGAGAACTAGGAGCAGTCCAGCGAAAGCAGCGAATATCAGTAGCCAGTTGACATACTTGTGTGCTTCATCTATCTGAATAGCACCTGAAACCAAGGGATCGTGTTTCCTGTGTGGATTCTCCTTGTCGAAGCCGCGCGTTGTGTCCATCACCGTGTTGTGACCGAATGTTACCCAGTGGACCAAGGTTGCCCAGAGAACAAGCCAGACGTTGTACCATGAGAGGAATGACCCTCCGCCTATCAAGAAGAACACTTCAACAAGTATTACAGTCATTGGCGATTTGTTTACCCGGAAAAGTCTAAGCCAATCTAGAAACTTAGCCATAGCTATCTGTCGCCTCTGAATTGAGACGTATTATCTTATCCCTAATAAACCAACTCGCCTAATAAACCTTCATTTCCCCGATACCGCCTATTTTACGGTTGTGCGGTTCTGACGCGGGTCTCTACTAAGCAAAGTCTTTATGTTGACGGAAGCCGCGTTATTGCGGGTGATTAACTTGTTTGATGACGACTGGTGGGAACGATGGTTCAGGAAGGGTATGCCTCCATTCTTCAAGGGATGGGACACGGACGAGATGGATGAGGCTTTCGAGGAAATGGATAAGATGTTCGAGGACATAATGAGAAAAGCCCCGAAGGATCTCATACGTGAGCGCAGGCTGCCTGACGGGACAATGAGGCAAGAGTGGGGTCCCTTCGTCTATGGGTACAGTATAACGATAGGCCCGGACGGGAAGCCTGAGATAAGAGAATTCGGCAACATGAAACCCGAGCTCAGCCCCAAGCCGGGCAGGCCGCGCCTCGATGTAAAGAAGGCTAGAGAACCTCTTGTGGACGTCACGATGACTGATGGTGAAGTCAAAGTAATCGCTGAGCTTCCTGGGGTGGAGAAAGATGACATCAAGCTCGCAGCAACTGAGGATGAGCTGACAATCTTGGTTGACAATCCAATACGAAAGTACCAGAAGGCAATCGATCTGCCAACGGAGGTCAATCCCAAGCAACTTAAGTGGACCTACAAGAACGGTATTCTGGAGGTCACTCTGCCAAAAAAGGGTGGAGAGGTGCCATCGGGTAAACCCAGACTAGTTTGAGCTCTGCTTTCCATTGTTGAACTTGGAGGGTCGCTTGTCACTTGAGCATCTTCAGGAACTCTTCGACCTTTCTTGTGTTAACTATGTTCTCTGCTGTCGCCCATCCCCTGCGGGCTTGGGCTACTCCGAGTTCCAGATAGTGGAGGTGCAGGGTGCTGTGGGCGTCTGAGCTTATGCCAAGCTTTGCTTTGCTCTGCACTGCTTTCTTTATGTATTCGTCCTTAAGATCCAATCTGTCCGGATAGGAATCTATATCTAGTACGGTTCCCGTATCCTTTGCCTTGCTGATTACCTGTTCTACATCAAGCTGAACCGCTTCCCTTTTCTGGATCTGCCTTTCGGTTGGATGGCAGAGGATGTCCAGGTTTGGGTTCTCCAGCGCCTTGAGGATCCTCTCAGTCATCTCATCTTTCGGTAGGTTTAGGTTGGAGTGGACTGCTCCGCCGACTACGTCGAGATTCTTCAGGGCGTCGTCGGATATGTCCAGGCTGCCGTTCTTCTGTATGTTCAGCTCAACGCCTTTGAGGATCCTTATTCCTGATAGTTCTTTGTTCGTCTCTTCTATCTCCTGGGCTTGCTTGAGTAGCATCTTCTCATCGAGTCCGCCGGTCATCGCGAGACCCTTTGAGTGGTCTGATATCACGATGTAGCTCAAACCCATCTTCTTCGCTTCAAGAGCCATTTCCTTTATCGAGTTTGCACCGTCCGTCCATTTGGTGTGGGCCTGCGTGTCTCCGTGCAGGTCCTTGTACTCGACAAGTTTAGGCAAGCTGTGTTTTACCGCAGCTTCAATTTCACCAGTATTCTCCCTGAGTTCGGGTGGCATCCAGTCTAGACCCAGCTTTTCGTAGACCTCCTCCTCGGTTCTACCCGCAACCTGCAAGTTTTCTTTGAAGAGACCGTACTCGCTGAGCTTCAGCCCCTTCTCCTGCGCGATTCTCCTCAGAGCGACGTTGTGGTCTTTTCCGCCAGTGAAGTATTGAAGGGCAGCGCCGAAACTCTCGTCTTGCAGGACTCTAATATCCGCGTCCAATCCGTTCTTCAGCTTCACAGTGGACTTCGTCGTTCCTTTACTTATTACGTCGACAACATCAGGCATCGACACGAAGAAGTCCATGACCTTCGCGGCGTCCTTGGATATGACGAGGAAGTCAGCATCACCTATGGTTTCTTTCCATCTTCTCACTGAGCCGCTTGCAACAACCCTGCTTACCCCGGGCACAGATCTCAGCCGGCCCTCTATTTCACGTATTTGTGGCAGGATGAAGCCGAGAATGAACCTGCCTTTTCCCTTCTTCGCGAATTCGATTCCCTTTAGTATGTTCTGTTCAGTTTTCTCCTTGAAGCCCGGAAGCTTCGATATTCTGTGCTCCTGTGCCACCTTCTCGAGGTCGTCCATGTTCTTGACGCCGAGCTGCTCGTAGAGCTCCTTGATGGTTTTGGGACCCATGCCCTCGATCTTAGACAAGCTTTCCAGGTCGACTGGAACCTTCTTCTTCAACGTGTCGTAATACTCGAGCTTTCCGCTTTTCAGGAGCTCCTCGATCTTCTCGGCTATGCTCTTCCCGACGCCCGGGATGCCCATAAGGGCTTTGAGTCCGCCCTTCCCGTAGATGTCCTCGGCCTCCTCCTCCAAAGCCTCTATAGATCTCGCAGCCTTCTCGTAGGCGCGTGGCTTGAACTGAACGTTATCCATCTCTAGGAGCATGGCGATCTCATTCAGGATTCTGACGATTTCATAGTTCCTCATGTCTCTGTCTCCTTCTTCTGCTCTGGGCCTATTCTTCTCTGCACTTTCCTCCATGTCTCTGTGACGAGGAAACTCTCTTCCATGTTTTCGATCATTCGAGTGAATCGACTCATTGGCACCGAGAATGTCAAGATATTTCTTGGAACGTAGGGGCGGGCTGAGGGATCGAACATTCCGATGACGCCCCGTGGGCGGCTCGAGTTCCTCTCCGAATAGGGGTATAGCACAATCGTTGAGCATCCTGATCCGTGCGGGGCGAAGACCGAGTTTGGCTCTGCCTCATCGTAGCTTGCGAGAGTGCAGAGGCCGGACAGAACATCCGGCTCCGTATAGAAGATGACCACTTCCGGCTCGTCTACCTCCTCAAGCATGTCCCACCTCTTGAATATGATGAACTTTGCTGGAGCCTTGAAGTCGGGCACGTACTTCATCGATTCCTTGACAACTTCAGGGGACTTCTTGTAGCGCTCACCCTGCAGCTTGCTTGGTATGCCACATGATAGGAAGTAGTCGAAGTCCGGCATTAGCTTATCCGAGAAGCCTAGGTACTTCCTTCCGCCGAAACACCGAATTGACTCGGCGTCAAAGCAGAGAGACGTGCCTTTTCTTACGCTGGACAGTGCCCACAATACACATCTTGGCACCGAATCGGGTTCGACAGGTGCGACGCGCCCTTCTTCGTCAGTGTAGTAGAATATGATGGGAAGCTCGGAGTTGTTGAAATACTTCTTCCAGAGCTCAATGAATCTCAACTTCATCTTAATGTCCATAGAAAATCCTCCAGTCCCTGTTCCCTTCCGACAAATGCATACTGCACATTTCAGGTAATTAAGTTTGACACGTTCCTACCGCCGGCGGTCGGCGTCCAGGCGAGATGCCCTCACCAGTTCGATTGCCTCCTCTTCCGGCACATCATACCATTCCTCATATGCGTCCGCGACTGCAAAAGAGTATCCACTCCTCACATTCAGGCAGAGCAGTTCGTCGACGCTTGGTGAGACCAGGTTGATCGCCTTCAATGATCCAGTAGGGGCAGCCACTACTATTCTGCCTGGCCTTCTCTTCTTTATGGATTCAGCTGATGCCAGCATTGTATACCCGGAGGCTATTCCGTCGTCGACCAGAATAACCGTCCTGCCTTGAACGTCCTGCAACAGCCCATCTTTCCCCTCGGTGAGGAACTTCCTCGCCCTCTCATCAAGCCCCTCCTTCGATTTCCTAATGCTCTGATCGATCTGGGTTTTGGACAAGCCTAGAGTCCTCACCAGGGAGTCGTTGAGGAAGATCGAGCCATCGAAAGTCACCGAGCCAAAACCGGCTTCAGGCTCCCACGGAATAGGTATCTTTCTAACCAAGATGACATCTAAAGGAACCTGCATTTTCCCTGCAATCACGTAGCCTACTGGAACTCCACCTGAAGGGATCGCGACGACCATTGCTGATTGATCAAGCCACGCGTTTCTGCGAAGTCTTTCGGCTAGTAGCTCACCAGCATGAGTCCGGCTCTTGAATACCCCAGCCCTGTCTCTCAGTGAGGGATCATCTTCAACATTCGGAGGAAACAAATGAACATCATCACGGCAACATGGGAGGATGACTCCTATTACGTTATGCCCACAAAACAATATACGTAAATAAAAAGAAGGGAAGGATGCATCACCATCACGGGATCGGCGTCTGCTTTTCGCCTAATAGGGCTTACTTAGACTTCTTCTTACTTACACGAAATGCCTTCAACATGTTTATGACCAGCAGCCCAGCGTAGCCTAGGGCAGTAAACACCGTGAACCATTCAGTTATCGAGATAGTACCGACTATGACGTATGCGAGATTAATGATGGCAACAATGAAACCATAGATGGCAATAAGTCTGATGAATTTCGGATGGGTTAACAGCGAGACGTTCGCGAAGATCAATACCAAGAGATTCAGCAAAAAGAAGACATACGACCAGAGGTGGTGAGCGCCAACCGGGAGCGAATTCTCATAAAAGACCCCGATCATGATCAGAGAGAAAGCCGACATCATGCCGACTACCTGGGTGATGACTATGAGAATCTTCCTCCACGTCTCCTTAGTGTACCACTTGTACAAGCCGATGTAGAACGGGAACAGCATTAGTCCTGTCAGGATGCAAGCTAGGTTGTAGAAGGTGGCGCCGTTTGGGTTGAACAGTGCGCCAGTGTTTCCAAAATCACTTAAGTAGGGCCAGGGATTCCAAGGTCCAACATACATTACAGCTGATATGAGTGTGAAGATGCAGTAGAACAATATGACGAAGATGCCCGAAATGCTGGTCAGTGGCCACTTCAATCTATCAAGAAAACTCATTTGTTGCTCCTCCTGCGTTCTCTCCAAAATCGATTATGTTTGTTAGGGCTACTCATATGATGCTCCTAATATAGTATTTCAAAGAAGGGGAGGAGTATGCGGCGGGAGAGCAGGTCTCAGGGAGTTTTTTTCGCTGCGCCGAAGACTTTCAGCATGTTGATGACGAGGAGTCCAGCGAAGCTTAGGGCGGTGAATACCGTAAACCACTCGGTGAGCGGCCCATCGATTGTAAGATCGAAGACTAGGCTCAGCAAAGTCACTGCGTAGCCGTAGAGGGCGATCGGCTTCATGAACTTCGGATGTGTCAACAGCGAAGTGCTTGCCAATATCATTACGAAGAAGTTCACTGTGAAGAATGCAGCCGATGAGATACCGTGCATCCTGCCAGCATCCTCCGAGTAGATACCGATCATGATTAGAGCACACGCTGAGATGAATCCGAGCACTTGTGTTATTTGGATTAGAACAAATCTCCATTTTTCCTCATACGTATACCACTTGCTGAGGCCAAAGTAGAACAAGAATAGCGCGATGCCTGTGAGTATGCACCCTGCGTTGTAGAAGAAAGCGCCCACGGGGCTAATACCCCAGTTTCCAAAGTCGCTCAGGTAGCGAGTTGCCGGGCTAACCGCTCCAGGGTATAAGAGGATCGATGTGAGAGTAAAGACACAGTAGAATACGATGACAAGGAGCCCTCCTAGGCACCCAATTGGCCATCTTAGTGGGTTGCGTTCCATTACTCAGTCCTCCTCTACTTCTCTTATGTTGCTAAGTGGCATTTTGTATTCTTGATCCCTATATACTATTTCCCATGCGGCAGACTCCCGCTTGACGCAAATCAAATGCTCTTGCCGGGTTCACTTCTGCGCTCCTTTTCTCCCTTACGTTCTTCTGTGAAGGATGTGACCGTTGATTTGCGCGACTCTGCCTCTCTTAACACATCATCTTTGATCTTGATGCGGCGCGCCAGCTTGGTGAGTCTCCTGGCCAGATTGTGCTTTCGAGTCCTACCCTCAGGTCTACGTGACCTCGATAGCAGAAGGCAGAGCGAGAGCAATTCCAATTCCTCCCTCAGTTCGCTGGCGAGCAAAGCTTTTTCGAATCCACAAGTTTGAACTGAGAACTCCCCCAAGTTGCTTTGGATCGAAGAGAGAATGTCGACCTCAGGATGCTTCTGCTTTGCAAAGGTTATCCGCTTTGAGAAGCTCTCGGTTTCCTGGATTATGACCTGCAAATCCTTCATCGCACATTCGCCCGCCTCGCGTAGGTGCAGCAAACCAGCTACGAGAACTATGTCTCGAAAAAGTCTAGAGAAGTTGGTGGAGTCGATGCGGTCAAGTAGATCAACCCATGGCTCTTCTCTTTCAATTTCTCCAGAGAAGTCTTCATCTTTCCTCTCGGACAAAGAATCAAGAACCACCCAGAACGCGGTAGTGCCGTACACTTAAATGGAACTGATAGAAAAGGATTTGGACAAAATCGCGAAACGGTGGGTCTCCTTACTCGGGTCATGCTGACTTCTTGGATCCCAGCGAATTCTTTCGCCGCTCCCGGATCGTTCCGAGCGCCGATATCGGCAACCCTGCGGCTAGAAACGCCACGAAACCATAAACCGCCACTACCGCACCTGCCGGTACTGGTTCCAGTCTAGGTCCTGGCCCAGGAATCGTTAAGTTGATCCAGCTTATTAGCAGAGTCTTTGTTCCGTTGCACTCTATCCCAGTGGCTATTAGGATATTGGAAACGTTGTCATAGGTCCATGAAGATAGACCGAGGACTGTTAAGGGTGAACCCTTGGTTGCGCAGTAGACGTTAAGCGTGCTACTTGTACCGTTGGAGGCGCTCATGGTTACCGTGATATTATCGTCGGTGAGAATAGGGGGCTTCGTCATATTCGCATTCTGCACCTTGACATAGACCCCGTTTTGGAAGTCCCAGTATTTCATAGGACTGTAAAGCCAAAAGCTGTCAAATGTGCTTCCCGTGGGGTTCTTGGCCTCCAGGTGCAATGAGCCATTCCTGTAAACGGTTGCCAGGACAAAGTGATACTGGGCGCTCCCCGTAACGAAATATGATTGCGGATTATCGTAGGCGACTAGGGGTGCGCCCCACCCTCCTGCCGTCACGTACACCGTTCCTAGCCGGTTGGACCATACGGGGACACCATTGTTCATGGGCTCGCTGCGGGCATAATTGTGAGTGTGGCCTTGCACGACAAGATCAACATGGTACTTGTCAAAAAGTGGAACCCAGAAGGCCTGTATGTCAGGTGCCCCTCCGTGCGCCAGGCTAGATTGGTAGACATTGCGATGGAGCATTACAATCTTCCACACATAGGATGGAGTAGAGTTCAGGACATTCTCCAGCCATGTTACTTCGTCTCCCGAGACTTGTGATGGGAAGGCCTCATCGTTGAGTACTATGATCCGCAGAGTTGGACCCCAATCGTAGTAGTACCATTGCTCATTGCCAGGCAGAGCAAACTGCCCATAATAGTTGGTCGCGTTATTTTCGTGGTTGCCCAGACTTGGGATAATGGGGATTGTGAGACCGTTGTCGCCTATCCAGTTGTCATTAAGATCTTGGAACCATGGATCCCAGTAAGCCTGATTCCCCCCATCATCTACCATGTCGCCCACGTGCATTACAAAAGAGGGATTGAAGTGTCTCATCGCTTGGGAAACTTGAGTGCGGGCTGCCACATTTGTTCGAGAGTCTCCGCCGAATACGAAAGTGAAGTCGGTGGCGGCAGCAGGAGCTGTTCTGAATGAGCGCTCGCCGCTGTAGTTACCTATCCCGCCGCAGACGAAGTAGTACGTGGTGTCTGGGGTCAGGCTGGTGAGTTCGACATCATGAATGTAGCCCGTGGCACCAGGATAGGTGTGACTGGAGCCTGAAGCCGTCAAGCCGTACTCTGAGGGGTTTCCGCCACGAGGCACCGTGTCATATAGAACCATATCTCCAGATGAAGAGTAGGCCGTCTGCCAAGTCACAGTTATGGCAGAAGCGGGGCTGTGTTGGTAGGTTAAGTGTAGGTGTTGAGGATCGTCAGTACCAGGACTGGCTCTTGCCATCTGAGCCTGGAAAGACATTACAGTGAAGAGAGCTGCAATTAGGACTATGCAAAGGGCAGATGCCCGAGCACCTCGCTTCAACTACCTCAAGCCTCACGTCATAGTATTCCTCTGGAAATAATAAATGTCTTCCTAGAAAGAAAGGAGCTATGAATAACAATCCCACGCCTGCCCAATTGTGGCTCTTGTGGATCCTGCAGTCGAGATCGCATGGCGACGCCAGAAGACAAAAAAAAGGAAAATTGAGAGTAGCTTATTCTTCACGGTTTGCCCGTCTTCTTCTTCTCTTCTTCTCTGAGAGGTCGCTTCAAGACTTTTCCAACTAGCGTCGTAGGTAGCTCTTTTCTGAATTCTATTTCCTTTGGGATCTTGTATGGGGCCATTGACTTCTTAGCGAAATCAATGATGCTCTTCTTAGTTTCATCGTTTTCTGGAACGCCGGGTTTCAAGATTACGAACGCCTTCACAATTTCACTGCTGGGGTTCTTGGGGTCAGGTATTCCGACTGCTGCAGCCATAGCTACCTGGGGGTGTTCGAACAGCTTGTCATCAACTTCCCGAGGATAAACCTTGAAGCCACTAACGTCGATCATGTCCTTCTTTCTGTCAACAATGGTGAAGTACCCTTCTTCGTCCATCTTGGCTATGTCTCCTGTGAGCACCCATGGACCAGTCTCACCGACGAGTTTGCTCTTCAGTTGGCTCTTTGTTTCCTCGGGCTTGTTCCAGTAGCCCTTCATGACTTGCGGGCCTCTGATGGCAAGTTCTCCTGGTTCGCCAACGGGCATTAGCTTTGTTCCTGTCTCTATGTCAACTATTCTGCAATCAGTGTTTGGTATCGGCAGCCCGATTGAGCCTATTTTCCTGGTTTCCTTGTCTGGGTTTATGTGGGTTACTGGGCAGCACTCTGTCAGGCCGTACCCTTCAAGAATGGAGCCTCCGGTTACGTTTTCAAACTGCTTAATGACTTCTGGAGGCATTGGAGCTGCGCCAGAGTTGCACATTCTGATCGATTTGAGGTCTTCGTAGTACTTCTCTACACCCTTTGTCTGAAGCAGACGCATGTAGAGTGTTGGAACACCTGGGAAGAAACTTGGCTTAGTGCTTTTGATCAATGAGAGTAGTGAGGCAAAGTCTCTTGCGTCAGGATTAAGAGCCATACAGTAGGCCATGCTGACGGAGGAGTTCATGCAGCAACTCATCCCGTAAATGTGGAATAGCGGTAAGTTGACCATGCATGTTTCTTTTCCTTCCTTTAGATCCCAAATGAACCAGTTTATTTGCTGCGTGGCATTCGCTACGAGGTTGTAGTGTGTGAGCATGGCGCCCTTCGGCACTCCTGTTGTTCCGCCTGTGTATTGCAGTGCCGCGATGTCTTCCTTCGGGTTGATCTTCACTCTGGGAGGATTCGGTTGATGGTCTGCTATTAGGTTTACCATCTGGTGAGCTCCTTCTTTTTCCTGAGCTCTCCGCGGTTTCCCGGGCAGGTAATCGACGAGTGATGCCACTATGACGTGTTTTAGTTGCGTTTCGTTCTTCACGCTGTTGACTATCTGGAGGGGTTGCCCGTCCATCGTGACAATTGCGCTTGCCTGCGCGTCGTTCAGCTGGAACTTGACCTCAGGCGCAGTCAGCAAAGCGCTTATACAGGTCACCGCCGCGCCTGCTTTCATGGCTCCGTAGTACGCAATTATGAATTGGGGGAAGTTCGGTAAGTGTATCGCAACTACATCGCCCTTCTTGATACCCAAGTCTGCGAGAGCTGCCGCAAATCTGTCAACGTGATCCTTGAGCTCTCTGTAGGATATCTTGCGCCCCATGAAATAGATCGCATTACTCTCAGGAAACTTCGCCGCCGTCCGGTCAAGCATCTCAGGGAGTGATATCTCTGGTATGTTCAGTTTCTCGGCTACTCCCTCATGGTAGTGTTTCAACCATGGTTTATCTGCATATGTCACCAATTCCTATTCCCTCTTTCCCTCGGTCTAGGACTGTATTCTATTCGACTACCTTATTGATCTCGTATATGGGTTCTGTCAAGTCTTCGGTAGGTGACTCGACTGGCTCGCATCGACTTTCAGGATTGCCTTTCCTTCTGTTCCGGGGGTTCCTGTACCATCGCCTCACCTGCGAGCCCCTTCAGGCCGAACCACAGCCCTGCGTCTGCTTCTACACGGGTTCTCCTTTCCCCTCCGCCTTCGGCTATAAAGCCACATACCGCGGAGCGGGGAGACTCTTAGGCTCACTATTCCGTTCCCAATATATAAATCAACCACAGACTTTACAGAGCCGCCTATCCTAGGCTTTAAGAAGAGGGAATAGGTCGCCTGTCTCAGAGAGACGATCACCCAACGACATCAGGCTGGCTCAAAAGAAAAAGGTGGTATGGTTAGCACGCCACTCATGGCTCTCCTGCTTTCTGCTTCTCTTCTTCCCTAATGTGTCTCTTCAGGACTTTGCCGACCAGGGTTGTTGGTAATTCTTTTCTGAATTCGATTTCCCTAGGAACCTTATACGGCGCGAGTTTTGTCTTGGCGAATTCGATGATGCTTCTTTTTGTTTCATCGTCCTCAGCAATGCCTGGCTTTACCACCACGAAGGCTTTGACCCGTTCGCTTCCTGGCGTCTTTGGATCTGGGACTCCGATTGCCGCTGCCATGGCAACAGATGGGTGTTCGAAGAGCACATCATCAACCTCACGTGGGTAGACTTTGAAGCCACTAACGTCGATCATGTCCTTCTTTCTGTCGACTATGTAGAAGAATCCGTCTTGGTCCATCTTCGCGATATCGCCAGTAAGCAGCCAGGGACCTAGATCGCCCGCAATCTCTTTTCTCAGCTGGTTCCTTGTCTCCTCAGGTTTATTCCAGTATCCCTTCATTACCTGCGGGCCCTTGATCGCTAGCTCACCTGCTTCGCCGACTGGCATGAGTTTCGTTCCGGTTTCAATATCCACAATCCTGCAATCAGTGTCAGCTATCGGTGGTCCAATTGAGCCAATCTTTCTTCCCTCTTTTGAGGGGCTGATGTGCGTGGCGGGGCAAGTCTCAGTTAGTCCGTAGGCTTCGAGGACAGTTCCTCCTGTTGTTTGCTCGAATTGCTTCATGACCTCAGGCGGCATAGGCGCTGCACCAGACAAGCAGATCTTGATAGACTTCAAGTCATCGTAGTACTTCTCCACACCTTTGACCTGAAGCAGTCGCATGTATACTGTGGGAACCCCTGGGAAGAAACTGGGCTTCGTGCTTCTTATTATGGAGAGTAGCGAAGGGAGGTCCCTTGGATCTGGGTTGAGTGCCATGCACCAACCGAAGGCGACTGGAGCATTCATGCAGGCTGTCATAGCATATATGTGGAACAATGGTAAATTGACTACGCCCGTCTCTTTTCCGAATTCGTAGAACCAGCTGATCCATGAAATTGCCTGTGTTGCATTAGCAACGAGGTTACGGTGTGTGAGCATAGCGCCTTTTGGTATTCCTGTTGTTCCGCCTGTGTACTGTAGCACTGCGACTTCTTCTTTTGGATCGATCTTGAACTTCGGTGGATTTGGTTGATGGTCTGTTATGAGATTTAGAAACTGCTTTGTTCCTTCTTTCTCTGCTGGTCTCCTAGGTTTTCCAGGGAGGTAGTCCATCAAGGCTGTGACAATGACATGTTGTAGTTTGGTTTCGCTTCTGATGCTGTTGACTACTTGGAGTGGTGCACCATCCATTGTGACTATGGCTTTCGCCCCAGAGTCGTTCAACTGAAACTTGACCTCTGGTGGGGTGAGGAGCGCGCTTACGCAAGTCACCCTTGCGCCCGCCTTCAAGGCAGCGTAGTATGCTATGATGAACTGAGGCAGGTTTGGCAAGTGTATTGCGACCACGTCGCCTCTCTTGATGCCCAACTCTACTAGAGCGGTTGCCAATCGATCTACGTTGTCCTTCAATTCCCTGTAGGGGATCTTTCTTCCCATGAACCAGATCGCATTGTTATCTGGAATCTTGGCCGCAGTTCGATCCAACATCTCTGGAATAGAAATCTCAGGAATATCCACATGCGTAGGCACTCCCTCGTGATAGTGCTTCAACCATGGTTTGTCTGCATATGTCACCAATTCTGTCGTACCTCCTTTCCTCCGTTTAGTCTCGAATCTGGATTCTAGCTATCTCCTAAGGATCTCGTCTAGTGGTTATTTGTCTTTTCGATGCGAGCACGGTTCTCGGAATTTCTTGGTCTCAATAGCAGCGTGAACAGGGTTTGAGCTATCTCAATCTTGGAGATTTCTTTCAAACAGTGGCATTGGGCTCGGAACAAGGCGCGGCGGACGTTAGCAATTGATCTTAAATAGACCATCGACTAACTAAGTGCTCATGATTCTCCTTAATCCAAAGAACCATAGTCGCGAGTACCCTGATGAAAGATCCAGGGGAATTATGCTGAAGACGATTGAATTCTTCGAAAGTAGAGGCAAGACTAGGCTAAAAGAAATGGATCATAATAGGGTCTGGTATTCCGATTTTCTCGATTTTGTCAAGAAAGAGGGGATTTTCTCCACGCTTCTGACTCCGTCTGAGTATGCTGAGGTAGGCGATGGTGATACTCGCTGGGACACGTGGAGAAATTGCGAGTTTAATGAGATACTCGCCTTCTATGGCTTGTGCTACTGGTACACATGGCAGGTCTCTATTCTCGGCCTCGGTCCGATCTGGATGAGCAAGAATGAGGTAGCCAAGAAGAAAGCCGCGAAACTCCTAAGAGATGGGGCAGTATTCGCTTTCGGCCTCTCCGAGAGGGAGCATGGCGCAGACATATATTCCACTGAAATGAAGCTCGTACCCCAAGCGGATGGCAGCTATAGGGCCAACGGGGAGAAGTATTACATAGGCAACGCAAATGCTGCTCCAATGGTCTCCACTTTCGGAAGAATAACTGATGCTAAGGGAGAAATATCTGGGGTTAAGGACAAGAGCGACTATGTCTTCTTCGTCGCGAACTACGGTAACAGGAGCTACGACCTAGTGAAAAACGTCGTAAGTAGCCAGAACTATGTGGGTCAGTATGCGCTCCACGACTATGCAATATCGGCTTCCGATATCCTCTCAAAGGGGGCAGCTGCATGGGATACTGCTCTCAACACGGTCAATATTGGCAAGTTCAACCTTGGATGGGCTTCGGTCGGTATCTGCACCCACGCTTTCTATGAAGCCCTTAACCATGCTTCAAAACGCAGGCTCTACAACACTTATGTGACCGATTTTCCGCACGTAAGGCAATTCTTCGTTGATGCTTACTGCCGCCTTGTGGCGATGAAGCTCTTTTCATTGAGAGCCGCGGATTACATGCGCTCCGCTTCGCCAAGTGATAGACGGTACCTCCTCTATAACCCGATTGTGAAGATGAAGGTAACCACTCAAGGCGAAGAGGTAATAAACCTCCTCTGGGATATCATCGCCGCGAAGGGCTTCGAAGGGGACACTTATTTCGAGATGGCAGCAAGAGACATTAGGGCACTGCCGAAACTTGAAGGAACAGTCCACGTCAACATGGCGCTCGTCATCAAGTTCATACCGAAGTTCTTCTTCGGTCATGGCGAATTCCCTGAGCTGCTGAAGAGAAACGACGCGGCAAACGATGACTTCCTCTTTGCCCAGGGACCAGCGAAGGGTCTGGGTGACATACAGTTCCACGACTACAACCTCGCCTACAGAAGCGTTGACCTCCCCAATGTCAATCTGTTCAGGGAACAGATAGAGCTCTTCAAGGAATTCGGTCTCAAGGCACCTCCTTCCCAAAAACAGTCAACAGATATCGACTTTCTTCTAACAATTGGCGAGCTATTCACCCTAGTAGCTTATGGCCAACTCATCATTGAAAACTCAAAGATCTACAATATTGAGGACGATCTTCTCGATCAGATTTTCGACTTCATGGTTCGAGACTTCTCGAAGTTTGCACTCCAGCTTTATTCGAAGCCAAGTAGCTCAAAAACGCAGATGGAGTACGCAATGAAGATGATCAAGAGACCTATTGCCGATGAAGCCCGCTTCAGAAGGGTTCTCGACAGGATCTATGAACTAAAAGGCGTCTACGAAATGAATCCTTGATCTAGGCTTTGATGGTATCCCTTGTGCGAGGCTATTAGACAAGAGAGTTAGGTAGCCAGTTATGATTGAACCAAGATCAGCGAAGCCAGACTATGGAAATTGGGTTTCCAAGAGACTAATCTACGTACCGGGCGCTGCGGGTGTTTTCCTACTCTGCCTATCATTTGCCTTTCTCATACTCACAGTCGGAACGACCGCCGCGCTCCCTTTCGATCTGTCTTTCATATTCCTAACCTTGATGGTCGGTTCGGTAGGGGTTATTCTTGTTGGCTGGGCTTTCATCTTCCCTGTATCGATAATTGGCGCAGTTGGTATTCCATTTCTTGTTTCGTCTTTTCTGCTTCCTCCACTGGCATTCGGCGCAACCTTGTTAGTCTCGATGTCCTTCTACTTTGCATACGCTCGTCACAAGTTCTCGCCCCGAGGCGGAAAGATACAAACCAAGATCCAAGAACTGGTTCTCCGGAGCCTGGATTGGGATGGAAAGGGGGAGGCGCTGGACATAGGATGCGGAAATGCACCCCTTACCATAAGGATGGCGAAGAAGTTCTCGGATGCTCGCATTACTGGAACGGATTATTGGGGTGGAGCCTGGGAGTACTCAAAAGCTGTCTGTGAAAGAAATGCAGAAATTGAAGGCGTAGCCAGCCAAGTGAAGTTCCAGAAAGCTAGCGCCTCCCACTTGCCCTTTAAGGATGGATTCTTCGACGCGGCAATCAGCAATCTCGTGTTCCACGAGGTTAAGGACACCAAAGACAAGCGGGACGTCATTAGAGAAGCTCTGAGAGTCGTTAAGAAAGGCGGCAAGTTTGCATTTCAAGACCTGTTCCTCATGAAAAGAGTCTATGGCGAACTCGACGATCTACTTAGGGCAGTTAGAAGTTGGGGGATCCAGAAAGTCGAGTTTCTGGACACAAGCCATTCTGACTTCATTCCAAGAGCGCTCAAGCCTCAATTCATGGTTGGCGCAATCGGAATTCTCCACGGAAAGAAATGACAAAACTGAAGAGGAACCCATCTGCAAAAAGGGAGAGTCTCATGAAAACAGAAGTGGGCATAGGGATTTCGACAATATATTAGTTCTGGAAGTCTGCTGACTTCTTCTGTTCTCTACTGACTTTCCCTATCCCAAGTGAATCGAATACTTAATGGCTCTCAGAATATGTCCTCTGACCTAAACCACGACGGGTACCATCGATAATGGTCGAGCGGGTAGGCCTTCTTGAGTCCGGCGTAGGTGGCTTTCCCGAGTTCCACCGTCCCCTTCTTGTCCCTGAACAAAGCTACTAGGTTCTTTTCTTCTAGCTTAAGCAGCGCATTGCTTAGTGTTGCAGTATCCCTCGACCCGAATTCCTCCTTCATGTCGTCAATGGTCATGTACGCGCCTGGGATGCTTCGATAGTTCTCGGCCAACACCTTCAAGACGTTATCCTCAGTCACCGGCTTTCCGCTGAACTCTGATGGCTTCGTTGACAATACGGGAACCTTCAGCTCTGGGTGGAACCTCAGCTTTGCCTTGGGTTTCAGGTCCATCTTCATGGACATCAGGTACATTCTATAGATGACGTACTTCTGTATCTCTGTGGTTCCAGCGATTATCTCGCCGATCTTCGAGTCTCGGAGCAACCGCTCAACCTGGAAGAACTTTGTGCATCCATCGCCGCCCATGATCTGTATGGCGTCAAGCCCGACATCGCGTGCATACTCGGAGTTTATGAGTTTGGCTATTGATGACTCAATAACGGGCTCCCTCCCCAAGTCAAGCATGTAGGCAGTGTAGAATGATACGAGTCTAGCTATTTTCAGCCTTGTAATTATGTCAGCGATCTTGAACTGGTTGTTGACAAGCCTATTCGTCCGCTCACCGAACTGAATTCTCCTCTCTGAATAGAAGGTGACTATTCTCAGCACGTCCATGATCGGGCCAGTCACAACAGCTGAACCGATAAGCCGCTCATAGTTCAAGCCGCCGGTCATGATCTCCCAGCCTTGACCTTCCTTGCCTATTCTGTTTGATTCAGGCAGTCTGACTTCATCGAAGTCTAGGACGCCGTTAGGAACATTGTCGAAACCTATCAGCGTATTGATCTTCTCCAACGAAAAGCCAAGCGTGCCCCTCTCAAGCACAAAGGCGGTCAGGTGGCGGTACGCCTTGACATCCTCGGCTTTGTCGCTTGTCCTGGCGTATACGAAGTACCTTCCTGCCACCCCCGCGCCAGTTATGAATCGCTTCTTGCCGTTCAGAACATAGTCGTTTCCTTCCTTGCGGGCTCTGAGCATGACGCTTGCGGCGTCCGATCCCGCGAAGGGTTCCGTTATGCACAGGGCGCCGAGCACTTCCCCTTTCGCGGTCTGTGTCAACCACTTCTGCCTCTGCTCCTCAGTCCCATGTGAAAGAAGCTGGTGTAATCCCGCAAGCATGCTGACGACAAAGACATGCCCGACAGCGTACAGCCGACCCAGCTGCTCAGCGGCTACGCACGCGCCGGTTGCCCCCAGCTCTAAGCCACCGTATTTCTTTGGAACCCCAACCCCGAAGATGCCTTTCGCTGCAACCTTCCCCATCAGCTCCTTCGGAAACTCCATTTTCCACCATGATTCCTCAGCTTCCGGGATATGCTCATCAACAAACTTCTCAATATCCGCAGCGAACCTCTTCTGAGCATCTGTCCACCATGGAAAAGTCTCCATCTCAGTACCACCACTATGCAATAACCAAGTATGACATTGTTCCTGCGTGAGGTTTAATGCCCACTTATCAGATATACTTTACTTAACTCGGCTCTGTGAAGCCAGTGGTTGATTTATATTGGGAACGGAATATTGATTCCAAGAATCTCCCCGCTCCGCGGTATGTGGCTTTATAGCCGAAGGCGGAGGGGAAAGGAGAACACGTGTAGAAGCAGGCGCAGGGCTGTGGTTCGGCCTGAAGGGACTCGCAGGTGAGGCGATGGTACAGGAACCCCCGGAACAGAAGGAAAGGCAATCCTGAAAGTCGATGCGAGCCAGCCAAGCCATCAACCGAAGACTTGGCAGAACCCTTAACTCCGCGTGGGCACAGAAAGCGCCGGCGCCCCTTTTCCCTAGGAACTATTTGAATTCGCGGTCGTTCCGTTGCTCTCCTCTCCTCCAACACCTGCTGGGTAGTCTTGCCCGAGATCAGACCCACGCCTCGGCTCTCCAATTCCGCCTTTTTCTCTACTGATGAAACTTGCACTTCACTTTAGGTGATCATGCCCGCCGGTTTCTTGTGAAACTCACAAAAAATTGTTGCGAATATCGTGAGACCACCATCAACCTTATAAGAGGAGATCTTGAGATGAACGATTAGGAATATAATAGGAGAGAAAATGGGGAATGTCGACCTCGATTGAAGACGAAGCTTGCCTAACCGAGGTAATGGGGAAAGAATACGCACTGAACATCCCGTGCGTCCTGTTGTACTCAGATGGAGAAGAAGTAAGGCTCTGGACAGGATCCTTCATACAAAGCAAGACCTTCGAAGCCGTAACCTTACGAGGTAAGGCTCTGCTCATCAAGTTCGCCGTCGGGGACTCTGAGGTCGAGTACTGGGTAAGGAAGTACCCAGCTATCAAGACGCAGTGGCAACGCGATGGCAAATGGCGAGAATGGGTGCACAGAAAGCTCTCCAGTCTGAGAGAATAGTGGTCGACCTACGAACAAAAAAGGCGAAGCGGAAACAAAGGGAGAGACCAACCACTACCTCTATTCCACGCTACTCCGCGGGTAGAGATTGCTGGATGTAGCGATTCCTGCGGATTCCACTTACCTGCTTTTCATTTTTTGCCTAAGTTTCTCTGCCGCCTTGTCTATTTCAGTGAGCATCTTCTCGTCGACATTTTCGAGGGATTTCTCTCTCTTCAATCTCTTGGCAACCGCGTCTTCGTCTAGCATCGCCTTGAGGCTCTCGACTTCCTGCTGAAGCTCCTTCTCAGCAATCGCCGTTGCTTTCTCAGGTCGCTCTGCTTGTCTCGCTGCTTCCGGCGCTTTCTCCGTGATCTTCTCTCTCGCAACTTGGGGTTGCGGAGGCACTGTGATCTCCTGTGGCTTAAATCTGGTGATTGTTTCAGGCTCTGCCGGTCTCGTTTCTACAACTTTCGGCTCTTCGACCTTCATTACGCCCGGCTTAATAGTGAATCCTCCCTCAGTGGGTGTCAGAGCCTGTGTGGGCAATGTGGTGGTCTTGGCTTTGGCAGACTTCCAGGATGTCAGCTCAAGGAAGTACCTCAGCCTATCCGTATGCAAAGCTTCGTCTGAGCTTATCTTCAGCTCGGCCGCTACGACCTCAGAGACTCTGTCGATGACGTCTGGTGTCAGCCTATCTGAGGTTATGACTGGATCCTGCGGGCTCCTCCCTGTGAGGTTGTAGATCAGAGCTATGAGCGCCGCTCTGTTGTCCATCATCTGCACTGCCTGAAGATCGCTCTCTGCCAGCACCCTGGCCTTCAGTTCAACGACATGTCTGTCGCGGTCAACCGCAAACTCTGAGGCGACAGCCACGATTCTACCGTTCTCGTCATAGACCTTTATTGGACCAGAGGACATCAGCATGACTGATAGCTCCTCAATCAGCTTCTTGTCTTTATCCTGGATTTCTCCAATGAGCTTGTTTGATTCGACCTTCAGCCTCTCACTTTCCTTTCTGCCAATGTCGCCAAGGGTTGCCTTCGTGTCCAAAATGGATAAGTCATCCTTGATCTTGGCCCTTGTCCGCGAAAGATCTTCAAGTTGTCTGGAGTTCTCAAGAAACTGCGTAAGAAGTCTCCTAGTTGCCTCGGCAAGCAAGCCGTCGTACTCCTTCTTGAGTGTTTCGAAGGCCTGCTGCGTGATCCTCTTTTGGGCGAAGAACTCTCTCAGCCTGTCGTTCTTTTCGTTCACCGCGTCATACTCATTCACTATCTGATCTACGAGTGTTGCTGACTTGACCCTATCAGCAAGAGCTACCTTGAGCCTGTCGAGGTTCCTAGACTCGAGTCCGTCAGTCCATTTCAGGAATGCGCTTATTTTATAGTGTCTTTCGCCAGACCAGTGCAGGACAATACTAAGAAGCTTATCATAATCCCTTCTGGCAACCTCTGCGATTGCCTTTGATGCTGTTTCTCTAACACCTTCATCAGCACTACCGAGCGACGAAACTAGGTCGAAGGCTGCAATCTCATCCCGAAGGGCAATGTCGGCAAGTTTTGTGGATTCATCCTTAGACCTAATCGCATCACGTAACCTTCTCATCATAGAAATCATCACCTAATGAACTCTGTTTTGCACAACCATAGAGCATACTCTAAGGTGGCTAACCTGTAACCCCCGCTTCTGCTCTATAGAAATAGGGCAGAATGCGTATTTAAAAGTAAGGTTTATCGCAGAAAACGCACCTTCAGCCATAGATCACTGCAATAAACCCGTATTCTGCGTCTTTTCGTCACTGTGTCTTGTAGTTCCTGGCAATGTCCGCGCTTCGCTTCTTCTGTGACCGTTTTCACTTGGTTTTCTCTGGCGCCTTAAATTTCCTGGTTATGTACTTCGCGGCGTAGCGGAGCAACTCATTTGAATTGAGGCACTGCTGTTGCAGACTTACCGTGTACTCAGCCATCGTCTTTGGATCCAATTGATATGCCTTGTTCATCAGCGTCTTGGTATTCCTGACCGCGACCGGGCTGTTCTCGAGTATCTGGCGCATGAATTTATCAGCTTCATCAATCAGACTGCCGGCCGGCACAACTTTGTTGAGCAGGCCAATCTTCTCTCCTCTTTCCGCCGTGATCGATTCGCCTGTAAAGGCGATTTCTTTTGCTATCCCAAGCCCCACGATTTTAGGAAGTTTCTGTGCGCCACCCACATCGGGTATTATGCCCAGGCTCACCTCAGGCAAGGCAAGTTCGGCATCTTCTGACGCAATTCTGAAGTCGCATGCCAGAGCAAGTTCCAGTCCTATGCCTACGGCGAGCCTGTTAATAGCTGCAAGCGTGGGCTTCTCCATGTCTTCCAGCACGCCGAAGGTCTCTTGAGCAAGCCGAATCATTCTTACAGGATCCTCGCTCTTCGAGGAAAACCATTCCTGAAAAGCCCTTAGGTCGAGACCAGCAGAGAAGACTGAACCCGCCCCTGTGACTATGACACCCTGCAAGTCTGCGTCTCCGCGAACAGTCTCAAATGCCTGTTTCAGGTCCGCCGTAAGTTCTTGGTTGAAGGAGTTCCTCTTGTCCGCTCTATTCAGTACAATTCTCGCCAACTTGTCCTTCTTCTCAACCAAAACGAGGTTCCCCATACCTTCGTTTCGCCCTCCTTCATTTTCAAACTGGAGAAATCTCTTGGAAGATCTCTGCTCAAGTCTGATCACCCTCTGGTTTTCAAACCTAATAAGGATTGGTCAGAGTTCCCAGAACACGTTGAATTTGTCAACATCATTAACGTCATTGACGCGGTTTCTGGCGCTCCCCAGTTTGACGGCACCTACTTGTCGCTGTGGTGGTGGAGGGTTAGCTCTATGCCTTCTAGCCCGAGACAAATAGGCAAGATGTATAAGCCTTCCAGAAGAATCATCCAATAACGTCTTGAAGTCATAGTAGTCGTCTGGCACGATGGTCAACCTCTTTTACATCTATTCTGCAGGTGATCGTGATGGAACTGAAAGTCGTGAAGATAGAAACGCCGAAAGACTGCAACTTGCTTCTTGGGCAGTCGCACTTCATCAAGACTCTGGAAGATGTTCATGAGGCTATGGTGAACACCGCTCCAGGTGCGAAGTTTGGGGTTGCATTCTGTGAGTCAAGTGGTCCCTGCCTTATCCGCTCCTCGGGGACAGCCGACGAACTGAAGAAGTTCGCTACCGACACTGCGCTGAAGCTCGGATGCGGCCACTGCTTCTTGGTGGTGATGCGGGATATCTATCCCATCAATGTTCTCAACAGAATAAAAGACGTACCGGAGGTCTGCAACATCTTCTGCGCCACCTCAAATCCAGTGGAAGTGATCGTGGCCGAGACGGAGCAGGGTAGAGGTATTCTTGGCGTCGTCGATGGCTCCAAGCCTAAGGGCATAGAAACTGAAAAAGACATTAGGGAGAGAAAGGAGCTTCTCCGAAGAATCGGTTACAAATTCTAGGCTCCGGCTTCGAGCTGCTATCTTTTTTTCTTCTCCATCTCCATCTCTGGTTTCATAAGCAACTCTATGATCGAGTCTTTGAGTTCGTCTACGCTTCCGAAATTAACCTCGGTGAGATCAGTGATCACGCTCTTTATCCTCTTTGCCTTCATTAATGCTACTGCAACCACGAGGTATCCGCTCTCTTCGAGTTCCTTAGTTCCCTTCTTGTCTATGGCGAAAAGCTGATCCTGCAGTATCGCTATGTCCTCGGTTGATCCCAGTGCGATGCGAAGCGCTGCCGCCATCATCAGATCATATGCGTATCTTCTATAGTCGACTTTGTGCACTTCACCCAATGTAAATAGTGGAGTATAGTTGATTATTGCCTCCGTAAATTCGTCCGCTGCTTTGACCATCGTTTCCCTTGCCACATTCGATCTTTGGTCTAGCCTTGACTGGCATGCAGCCGAGGCTAGGAGGTTCTGTCCTGCTCTGTGACTTAGCGTCGACTTAACGTCGACTGCAAGTGGCCCTTGCTGCACACTTACTGCCAAATCTGATAACTCGTCAATTGCCCTCTGGTATATTCTGGCTGCTTCCATGAACCTCTCCGAGGCGTTTCGTAGGTCGCCCGCTCTCGCAAATCTCAAGGCGTTGCCCTCGACTTCGAGAGGGTTGCTGCCTGTTGCCGCCATCACGCCTTTCATAAGAGCCTTATCTGATTCCCCGAGTTTTTTCGCGATCCTGAGAGCTTGCGAGGCTGCACCGTAGGAGGAGGCTATCAGGCCTCTCAGATTCTTATCTTGGGTTTTCTCGAGTGTTTCAGCCGCTGCTAGATAAAAGTCTCCTGCATCCAGAGTCAGCCCTTGGTTGTTCAGGAAGTTGGCCGAGACGAGGTAGAGGTTACCCGCCTCATACCATAGTCTGAGACCCTCGAATTTCCGCGCGCCTTCAAGGGTTGCCGCTTCAGCTCCAGCCAGTCCCATGGTCTTGCCCATGAGGTCACCGTACTCGACATACGTGTCAAAGGACTCGCGGTACTTGCCTTGCTCGAAAAGATCTCTTGCTTTATCATGTGCTGCAAAAAGCTCCTGCTTTGCGGCGAGTCTACGTGCTTCGACCTCTTCAGAAGCGCTGCTAATCTCCCGTCGCCCCGGGGCTTCACCCTTTTCATCTCTGTTCTTAATGTGCTTTGGCGGTTTTGGCAAGCTCAACCCACTCCTCGACAACCAAGAGGTAGGAAAACTCATCAGAGATAAGTTTCTTTCGGCTCCTAATCGAGACTACTGACGTGAGCCCTGCTTTCGGCATCTGAATTCCCATTGAAGCCTCGAAGAAGATATGACTCAACGTCTTCCTCTGAAAGTTCCAGGGAAACGCGCTCGGCAAGCTTTCGCGCTCGACTAAGAAGAATCGAGATGACACCAGAGAATCTTGGTGGAGACACTAGCTTTGCCGCGGCAAGTGAAGCTTTTTCAACATCCGAAAGATTGCAGGCGTGATTGATGATTATGTCCTTTGCCACCGCCACGCGAAAGCTCTCTTCATGCTTTAGGGCCATATCTTTGACCAATTCATTCAGGGAGCCTACGTTAGCGGTTAACTCGAGGGAACCCAGCAGGTCTGTGATGAAGCTTCTAATCATCTGATAGCTTGACCCACTCTTCCCGTCGTTTCTTCCTATCTCGTCGATGAGAGCGGGGTTCAGTGCTATTATTCCATCGTCAGCAAGGGAATCACAAGTCAGCACACTATCATCTTCCTTGGGCAGCCCTAGCTTTGCCTTGACGTACTTGATTGTTTCAATGTACTCTCTTCTGCTCACGATAATCCTCAAGTCGCGCAGAAGCTTGATCAGAGTGGACATCTCCCCCTCGTCGAAGACTTCCCGTAACTCGTCAAGCGGGATGAACTGCTTCCTGCATGACGCATCATAAAGCATATAGACGATCGTGAAGGTTAGACCTTCTGCGCGCAAGAGCTTTCCCTACCTCCAACGGAAAACTTGAGCTATTCTAATATCTGCTCACCCAACGCTTTAAATCTTTCTAAGAGGCGACTGAATTGTTGAGATCTTCGCAACGTAAATTGCAAGGACCGCCTAATCCTCAAACCCCCTTCATGCGAGGAAAACCACCAACACCAGCCCTTTCCAGTCCTTGAAGAGCCTCTCGCAAAATCGATACCACAAGTTGGTTCAAGGACGAGTCTGATAAACCACGCACCTGTTCTTCCGGAAATAAGCCGAGAGAAGAAGCCCGCAGATAAAGTCGCACTCCAATCAATAGGCTTACGGCTTCAATCCCCAATCCTTAATAGGATTCCGTGGATAATACTCACTAAAGCTATTCATAAAGGGAGAAGATGGAAAATGGCAGAAGCAGTTAAGCAGTTCTTTGTTGGATTCATACACCCACGAACATGGCTTGCAGCGATTATTGCACTTGTGGTAGCCGCAGTTGCAGGGTTGGCCTTAAGCGGGACGTTGATCGACACGCTGGGAGCCCTCTATGGATTGGGACCGGCCATCATAGATGGACTCAAGAGCGTGGCCTTCGGGACGTTCCTCACGATTCTCTTGGTCTGGGATTCGCTGGTTGCTGGCAGTGCTATACCATTGCTCATGGTAATCGTATCCGCGGTTGTGGCTGGACTCGTCTTCGGACTGATCTCGAAGAAGGAGAGAGTTGCATCCAAGAGCATCATCGGTGGTCTGAACATAGCCGTGATATACCTGGTGATCGTCGTCATTGTCTTCCTCGTCTGGTGGATTGGTTTCACAGGCATCGGCCCACTCTACTCGGCCGTCATCGGACTCTTGGGAGCAATACCCATAGATATTCTCGTGACATTTCTCGTCGTCTGGTGGGTGTCAGCAATAGTATCAATGATAGTACTATCCGCGAAGCATGCCTGAGGCGACCGCTCAGCAGTGCGATCGTCACAAGCTAATCTCTCTTTTTTCATTTTTGACGGCAACCACTCCCCAAAGCATCTGGCAGAGATTCCCAAGAGTATGCTCAAGCGATAGATTGGAACATTACTGCTCCAACTTGTCTAACGTTTCCACAAAGTCAGTTACCCACGGCTTGCTTGTGGGCTTGCAGCTCGGGGCTGTTTGGCGTGACCTTTCAAACCCCTCACACTGCCAAACGCGCCTACTGACGGAGATAGTAGGATATGCTTAAATAGTAGGCTGACTGGGTTTCTGCTGAAAATTATTCTCTTCGCAGATTTGAAAGACAATAGGAAGTGGGAGAGAGAAGCATGCGAAGTGAATTGCATAAAAAGTCTAAATTGAAGATCGGCTCCGTTGTCATCGATTGCATCAACTTCGACCAGATGTTGGCGTTTTGGCAGGAGGCGCTCCACTACATCACGAGAGCGCCAGCCAAGGACGGCTGGGTGGTTCTTCATGACCCTGCTGGAAGAAACACGAATGTGTCTTTGAATCAGGTTTCGGAGAAACTTATGGGCAGAAACTGGCTACACTTTGACCTCTATACCAACGACCAAGTGGGTGAAGTAGAACGCCTGCTCAAGATGGGAGCTAAACGTCATCCTCAAACCTATGAACCAGAGGATGATTTCATCGTCCTTGAGGATCCAGATGGCAACCTTTTTTGCGTGGTCGACACAGCCAGGCGCTGATATTCGATGTTGGGAGGCTCAGCGAGAAACCAGAGCTTAGTCTTAACCAAATCGCGGTAGAGAAATCTCATTCTGGCTCCGATGAGATATGTATGTAAAGGGGATTACGAGGTACCTACTAATTAAGGAAATATCTGATGATACTGACGGAGGCGCTCCCTCCAGGAAACTGGCCCATCTTGTTGGGGTCCTGTTGTGGAGTTGGGCCCTGCTCTTGGCGCCGCCAAGGCTGCAGGGCACATCCCTCACGATCCCGAGGTACGTGGTGCAAGTCTTCCTGAGTATTCCTTTCTTCTTCCATGTTGGTTCCAGAAGGTTCAGGGACAGGCACTTCCTCATAGTATCCCCTAGGCATGTTAGGAGGCGCGGTGTTTAAGGCTCCCGACTGGCATGACGTTGCGATTCCTCCTACCCTGAAGGGCGTGGGCTTCCTCGCAACGAACATCGTGAAGCAGTTTGGCTGCGTCGCAGTCAAGTAGGCGAAGGGGTCAAGCGCAGAATGACTGGTTCGGTCGCAGATCCCATCCCCAACGCTTAATAAGTTGTTGTTCACTATAATCACTAAAGTTATCAATATCGGAGAAGATGGAAAATGGCAGAAGCAGTTAAGCAGTTCTTTGTTGGATTCATACACCCACGAACATGGCTCGCAGTGATCATAGCACTAGTCGTAGCAGCGGTTGTTGGTCTAGCAATCAGTGGCACGCTAATAGACACTTTGACAGGTTTGAGCCTCTCGCCAGCAATAATAGATCAGCTTAAGGCAATAGCCGCGGGACTCTTCTTTATACTTATCTTCCCAGTATCACTATTAGAGGCTGGGACCGCGATACCACTTGTACTAGTCGTCGTCACAGGGTTAATTGCCGGGCTCATTTTCGGATTGCTTTCGAAGAAGGAAAGGGTTGGATCTAAGAGCATCATAGGCGGCTTGAACATGGCGCTCATTTACATGCTACTCGTCGTAGTCGTCCTCGTCATCTGGATCGTCGGAATCTCATCGGGAGTAGTCTGGGCCACAGTCATCGGCCTTCTGCAGTCCGCCCCAATTGACATTCTGGTAACCTTCCTTGTAGTCTGGTGGGTGTCAGCAATAGTATCAATGTTGGTTCTATCAGTGAAGCACGATTAGGCAACCGCATAGTGATTCAGTCACTGCAACCTAATCTCTCTTTTTTTATTGCGGCAATAACCATGCTATAGCAGGGCGAGCAGAGTTCTTGCAAGGATCTCTTCGGTAAGAAGGCATCCGCAAGAGGAGATCTGGTAGCATATCACCTCTAGAAAGAAGAGCTCTTCCGCTGCCTTCCCATTGGTTAAGCGATGAGGCAAGTCGCATAGCAGGTAGCGCCTCTAAACCTTTTTTCCCCAACGCTTAATAAGATGTCATCATCAGTGATCAATGGGGTTACCCATCAAGGGAGAAGATGACAATGGCAGAGGCAGCCAAGCAGTTCTTTCTTGGATTCATACACCCACGGACGTGGTTCGCAGCACTAATAGGTATCGTAGCTGCAGTTCTTACAGCGGTTGCCATGGGCGGAGCGCTGACTGACTTCTTTTCAACAATAATCAGTGGACTGGGTGGCGGATCATATTCCTCTGTCCTGAGCTACCTTAGTGGAGTCGGTTTCGGCGTGTTCCTTGCGATGCTATCAGTCTACTCAGCGGCAGGTGTGGGGAGCTTCCTACCCCTCCTGGTCCTGCTTGTCGGCTCAGTCGTCGCCGGGTTGATTTTCGGTCTAACCGCGAAGAAGGAGAGAGTTGCATCCAAGAGCATCATAGGCGGTTTCAACCTGGGCATCATATACATAGCGCTGGTCGTGGTTGCATTCGTCTTCTGGGCAAACTGGAGCCTTAGCACCTTCGCTGGTTTCACAGCCCTCTATCATGCAGTGGTCACGTTTCTGCAGACAGTCCCCGTTGACATTCTTGTGTCTTTCCTCATAGTCTGGTGGGTTTCAGCAATGATGTCTATCATAGTCCTATCCCTGAAGCAAGATTAACCAGCGCCCAGAAGCCGCAACCAGGCAAGCCTAACCTTCTTCTATTTTTTCGCGTGCCACAATAGAAGCTCGACTCCCGAACAGCGAACATGTGCCAAATTTCCAATCAATAAAGAGAATCTCTAATAAGCTAGACAGATTGCTAATTTATTGAATCGCAGAAATCGTGATCCCAGAGCCACACGCTTGGAGGAAACATGGGATGCTTACCCAACTCAAAGACAGGCTTTTAGTCAAAACGGTCTTCGGGGACGTCAGTAGCCTAGAAGGCAGGGAGGTCACTGTTGCAGGTTGGGTCTATAACAAGAGGGCCCACGGCAATCTCCTATTCATAGATCTTCGTGATGGAACGGGAATCATCCAAGTCAGTGCTCACAAGGACAAGGTGGCCAAGAAGGTCTTCGAGGATGTTGAGAAAGCCACCCGCGAGTCATCAGTCATCATAAAGGGGGTCGTGCGATCCGACAAGAGAGCGCCTGGTGGATGCGAGATTGGGCTTACAGACTTCCAGATTGTGGGCCTAGCTGAGGAGTGGCCTCTCCCCATAGATGCCGGCATCGACGTGCTTTTCGACAAGAGGCACCTCCACCTCAGGGGAGAAAAGCAGACGGCCATTATTAAGATCAGGGCCAGCGTCTTTGAAGCAATAAGAGAGTGGTTCAAGCAGGATGGTTGGATTGAAGTTCAACCACCAATGATCATCTCCGCTTCAGTTGAGGGAGGCTCAACCCTCTTCAAGATGGACTACTTTGGGGAAGTCGCGTACCTGACGCAGAGTTCTCAGTTCTACCTTGAAGCAATGATACAAAGCATGGAGAGGGTGTACTGCCTCGCGCCAAGCTTTAGGGCAGAGAAGTCGAAGACCCCGAGGCACTTGGCGGAGTACTGGCATGCCGAAGCGGAGGCAGCATGGATGGAGCTGGATGACATATTGGGGGTCGAAGAGAGACTCGTTTCTCACGTCTGCCAGTTTGTGGCTGAAAAGCATGAAAAGGATCTTGGAAAGCTCGGAAGAGACCCTGCCGAGATCGCTGATGTCAAAGCACCTTTTGAGCGCATATCGTACCGTGAGGCAATCGAGAGAATCAAGAAGAAGGGCGTTAAGATAGAATATGGAGACGACATGGGAGCCGACGAGGAACTTAGGCTCACTGAGGATCTGCTGAAACCGATGTTCGTCGTGGAGTATCCGCGGAGCCTGAAGCCCTTCTACCACTACCCGAAGCCAAGTGACCCCAGCATCGTAATGTGTGCGGACTGCGAAGCGCCTGAAGGCTATGGAGAGATAATTGGTGGGGGACAGAGAATACACGACAAGGACGCGTTGATCCAGAGGATAGAAGAGGAGCACCTAAAGCCAGAGGACTATGAGTGGTACATCGACCTTAGAAGGTACGGGACCGTTCCACACAGCGGTTTCGGGCTCGGGGTCGACAGGCTCGTGAGGTGGATATGCAGGCTCGACCATATCAGAGCCTCGATACCCTTTCCAAGGTATCTTACCAGAAGGTACCCGTGAGGCCCCAGCACGGCGAACACGGCTACCGGGGACCTCATAATTCTCAATTTCCTACCTCTTTCCGCCGACCTTCAAGCGCGCCACCAAGACGGGTCACACCCCATTCAAGTAGTTGCCCTTGGCCTCCGAAACATGAAACCTCGCACCAGCATTCTCCAGTGCTCATGGTCAACGGATAACATTATAAGCCGTTCCAAAAATAAGTGAGACCAATGCGGAGGTGCCATGATATTGGGCCGCTCAACTGTGTCTTCTAGCAAGCACAATGCTAATGATGCTTCCAAGTTCAGCTATCGCGGGGAAGCACTGAGAGTCCTAGACTCAGCCAGTGCCGCCGAGGGTGACCTAGTCAGATTAACCACCAAGGAAGGCTCGATCTTCGAGGGTGTGCTAATGCCTCGGCAGGGAATCTCAAGCGAGGAGAGTCACATCGTCATCAAACTAAAGAGCGGTTACAACGCAGGGGTCAGCGTCATGGAAGGGGTCAGCCTCGTCGTCTTGAAGAAGGGCTCCGGTGAGGGAGCAGGAGACGAGCGAGTAGCCACCTTGGGAGCGCCTATGCGAGTAGTCAGGGGTTTGCCTACTGTAAGCCTCTTGAGCACGGGCGGAACGATTGCGAGCAAGGTGGATTACAGGAGCGGGGCGGTCAGCCCAGCGCTATCTGCCCAAGATCTCTACGATGTTGTCCCTGAGCTCGGCGATGTGACCAACGTTCGCGCGGAGATTCTCTGCAATATTCTCAGTGAGAACATGACCTCTGAGAAATGGTCTATGATTGCCGACGCGATCGGTAAGCGGATCATCGAAGGCGGTCTGGATGGAGTCATAGTGGCTCATGGAACTGACACGATGCACTACACTGCAGCAGCCCTCAGCTTTGCATTACGCGGACTGCCCATTCCTGTAGTTTTGGTCGGCTCACAAAGGTCCTCGGACCGACCATCATCTGACGCCGCGATGAATCTCCTGAATTCCGCGGTGGTGGCAGGCGGCGGACCTTTTGCGGAAGTCGTCATTTGCATGCACGGGGAGATGGGCGATACATATAGCCTATGTCATCGCGGAACGAAAGTCAGGAAGATGCATACGAGCAGACGTGACGCGTTCAGGTCAGTGGGTATCAATCCGCTCGCTAAGGTGCAGGAACGGAAAGTCCAGATGCTCGTTAAGGAGTTCGTTCCACGCGATCCCAAGAGAGAGCTGGCTGTTGAAGCAAGGTTTGACGAGAAAGTCGGTCTCGTTAAGACGTTTCCGGGTATCTCAGCCGATCTAATCGACTTTTTTGTTGACAAGGGTTACCATGGTTTGATCTTGGAGGGCACTGGTCTGGGGCACGTTCCCGAAACCGTGTACGCACCCATGAAACGTGCGATCGAGGAAGGCATCACCGTTGTAATGACCAGTCAATGCATCTCCGGTAGGATAAACATGAATGTCTACAGTACAGGGCGAGAACTCTTGGCCATGGGAGTGGTTCCCGGTGAAGACATGCTACCCGAGACTGCTCTTGTCAAGTTGATGTGGCTTCTGGGGAGAGGCGAACCCCCTGAAAAGATACGCGAGTTGATTGGAACCAATATTTCCGGCGAGATCAACCGTGTTTTGTCAACGAAAAGTTCAACCCCCGAAATTATATAGTATTGAGAACCATTACCGAGAACAGGGAGAACGTAGAGATACGCCCAGCCTCATGAGACTTTGATTTGAGGAGCTGATCCAGATGGCTATTGATCACATGAAAACAGGAACAACCGTTGGCCTTGAGCTGCATCAGCAGCTTAACACCAGAGAGAAGCTTTTCTGCAGCTGTCCAACGGTTATCCGAGAAGATGAGCCTGACGTCAAGTTTAGGCGGCGGCTTCGCCCGACGCAGAGCGAACTTGGTCAGGTTGATGAAGCCGCGCTTTTCGAGTTCCATAAGGGCAAGGTCTTCGTTTACGAGATGTACAGTGAGGGGACTTGCTTACTTGAGGCAGACAGCAACTCCCGCTCGCATTATCGCGAGTTGTTGGCCTAGATGAGGAGCCCCCTCATCCTCTTAACCAGGAAGCGCTCGATGTAGCGCTGCAGATGACCTTGCTTCTGAACTCGACCCCAGTTGACGAGATTCACGTCATGAGGAAGATCGTCATTGATGGGTCGAACACCACGGGTTTTCAGAGGACAGCATTGATCTCTCTCGGTGGATACATAGAGTTCGACGGTAAGAGAATTCACATTCAGTCGATCTCACTTGAGGAGGATGCCGCAAGAAAGATCAGTGAGGCACCAGGAGAGGTCGTGTACAGGCTTGACAGGCAGGGCATACCCCTCGTGGAGATAGCCACCGCCCCTGAGATTCACAGCCCCGAAGAGGCTGAGAACATAGCCTACAGGATCGGCCAGCTTCTCCGCGCCACAGGCAAGGTGAAGCGCGGCCTTGGAACAATAAGGCAAGACGTCAACGTGTCGGTCAAGGATGGAGCGCTCGTCGAGACCAAGGGCGTCCAAGAGCTTGGACTCCTTAGCAGAGTAGTCGAACTCGAGGTTCAGCGACAGATCAGCCTCATACAAATCAGGGACGAACTCAAGAAGAGGGGAGCCAGAAAGGAAGACATCAAGGGAGATGCAACCGATGTCTCACAGGTTCTCAAGGATTCCAAGAGCAAAGTCCTGAGGAAAGCGCTGGATCAGAAGGGAGCCGTCTTAGCAACTGTATTGCCCAAGTTTGCAGGGCTGGTTGGAAAGGAGATTCAGCCAGGTAGGCGCCTAGGTACAGAGATGTCGGAGAGAGCAATCTTCAGAGGCGGAGTAGGCGGCATATTCCACTCAGACGAATTGCCAGCATACGGCATCACCGAGGAAGAGTTGCAGAAAGTGAGAGAGAAGCTGCGCTCTGCCAAGGACGATTGCGTCATCCTAGTTGCAGACAGACCCGAGAAAGCGAAGGACGCGATTGAGGCTGTAGCTGAAAGAGCCAGAGAGGCGATTCAGCGAGTGCCAGAGGAAACTAGGGGGGCGCGGCCCGACGGCACAAGCCAATACAGCAGACCCAGACCTGGGTCTGCAAGAATGTACCCCGAGACAGACATACCTGTGGTCCAAGTGACCCCTGACAGGATCAAGAAGATAATGGAGGCTCTACCCGAAAGGCCTGAGAAGAAACTCGAGCGATTCATGAAGCAGTACAAGCTGAGCAAGGAACTTGCGGAGGCGATGGTCAGGTCATACAACCTCGACCTCTTCGAGAGCATTGTGAATAAGATCAGAGTCTCACCAGTACTCGCTGCCACAACACTGGAGAATACTTGGAGATACTTAAGAAGAGAGGGCATACCTGTCGAGAACATAGGCGACGAGAGGGTTGAGGAAGTCTTCAGACAGCTGGGTTCTGGCAAGGTTGCTAAAGAGGCCATCCCCGAAATGCTAGCATTCCTCGCCAGAAACCAATCCCTGACAGTAGCTGAGGCAACTGAGCAGCTTGACATCAAGGGCGTCTCGCAGGAAGAGCTAGATCGCGTCGTCGACGCGATAATAAAGAAGAATCTGGCTCTGGTCAGGGAGAAAAGAATGGATGCGCTCAAACCCCTAATGGGAGACGTCATGAAACAACTTCGCGGCAAAGCCGACGGAAAGAAAGTAAACGACACCCTCAAAAGGAAACTTGAAGAAGAAATAGGACGTATCTGAGCTACCGACCCATCGAAGGACGCAGGCTTGGTGGACCATGGGCAAAACGTCTGTTAGGATCCTCGCAAACAAAGCCTTCGAAGACGAGAAACTACTATCGGAATCGCTCGTCGGAATTCTATCCAATAAACAATCAACGAGGCCAGCGGCAGAGAACTCGACACATCCCGAACCATCTTTCCAAACTGCTAGATCGATCTCAAACCGTTCTAGTAGCCAGGTGCTGTGTGATTGCCTGGAATTTCTTTCCAAACTACTAGGTCAATCTCAAACTCATCTATAGCGAGCAGCTTCTCTGCTATCTTAGCCTGCTTTCCAAACTACTAGGTCAATCTCAAACGAAGCTGTAGGCCTCATTCTCCCCGTACACTATAGTGCTTTCCAAACTACTAGGTCAATCTCAAACCTGGTATTTAGCCTCCAAGTCCTTAACGATGTGAACATCTTTCCAAACTACTAGGTCAATCTCAAACTGGTAGGACAAGGGCCTTCTCTCCCTTAATCTTGCTAGCTTTCCAAACTACTAGGTCAATCTCAAACTCTGTAGGCCTATGATTGTCTTCTCAAAGTCACCTGCTTTCCAAACTACTAGGTCAATCTCAAACAGTGGACCACGCCTCATAGATCTCAGGAATAACCCTCTTTCCAAACTACTAGGTCAATCTCAAACACGCTTATCCGATAAGGTTCTATGAAACAAAAATCTACTTTCCAAACTACTAGGTCAATCTCAAACCGCCAGTAATCTCGAACGGGACAGGAGTGCTAACCTGGCTTTCCAAACTACTAGGTCAATCTCAAACTCAAGTGGAACTGGGACAACGAAGACAACCACAACCTACCTTTCCAAACTACTAGGTCAATCTCAAACGGGAGTTCTCACTTTCATGGGGGAGGGTGGGACTTCACTTTCCAAACTACTAGGTCAATCTCAAACCTGCACGCCGAGAGTTGCAGTATTCACAGCCTGTACACTTTCCAAACTACTAGGTCAATCTCAAACCTGCCACAGCCCTATGCTGGGGAGGTAGTACTTGGTCTTTCCAAACTACTAGGTCAATCTCAAACAGGTTTCTCCACATATTGCTCGGCATCGAGGATGTCATCTTTCCAAACTACTAGGTCAATCTCAAACTGTCAACGGAGACAGTCGGTGTCCCCGTGACCCAGTCTTTCCAAACTACTAGGTCAATCTCAAACGTTCACAAGATTCAGGCGATAACCCTTTAAGTTGCTGACTTTCCAAACTACTAGGTCAATCTCAAACTCGCTAGCTCCGCCGTCTCCACCTCCAGTTGAGCGTCTTTCCAAACTACTAGGTCAATCTCAAACCGTTCATGCTGTGTACGACTGTTCGATTGACAAGTATCTTTCCAAACTACTAGGTCAATCTCAAACTCGCTAGCTCCGCCGTCTCCACCTCCAGTTGAGCGTCTTTCCAAACTACTAGGTCAATCTCAAACGTTCGATCTCCTTGCAGAACCTTGAGACGTTATCACCTTTCCAAACTACTAGGTCAATCTCAAACTTAGTTGCGTGGATCCGTTCCTGCAACCAAAGAGGCTTTCCAAACTACTAGGTCAATCTCAAACAGAAGAAGAATGAATGCCGGGTAGTGTTAGCTCTTGACTTTCCAAACTACTAGGTCAATCTCAAACTTTGCAGAGTCCTTGCAGCCGGAATGCTTGGTACTCCTTTCCAAACTACTAGGTCAATCTCAAACTTGTTTCGGGGTTCTCCGGTATTGGTAACAAGAAGGCCTTTCCAAACTACTAGGTCAATCTCAAACGAGCATCATCTACTATATACCAAAGGTAGTTAAAGAGCTTTCCAAACTACTAGGTCAATCTCAAACGTACTACACTGGGATCTCGGCGCTGACCGGCATCTCGCCTTTCCAAACTACTAGGTCAATCTCAAACGGGCACGTTCTTTTTGCTCTGCGTTATGCGGCTACCTTTCCAAACTACTAGGTCAATCTCAAACTTTGTTCAAATGGTAGTGACGCTTTATAGGTTTATTTCCTTTCCAAACTACTAGGTCAATCTCAAACTTTATGCTGGTCGATTGCATTCCCGCCTTTGATACATCTTTCCAAACTACTAGGTCAATCTCAAACCTGCGAAGGAAGGAAGTATGTGATTTCAACATCAAGAAACTTTCCAAACTACTAGGTCAATCTCAAACTGTACTCCACACTCACCCTCATATTAATTGTATCCTCCTTTCCAAACTACTAGGTCAATCTCAAACTAGGATCTTCTCTATTTCCTGGAGCTTCTCAGCGATCTTTCCAAACTACTAGGTCAATCTCAAACGTTGTCTTCCCCCCAAAGCTAATCAGCCTCCTTCCTGCTTTCCAAACTACTAGGTCAATCTCAAACTAATAATGCGGGTCGGTAATCTTATGATACCATTCTTCTTTCCAAACTACTAGGTCAATCTCAAACTCTGTGTCTCTCTTCCATTTGGCAGCGTACTTAGATCTACTTTCCAAACTACTAGGTCAATCTCAAACAGGAACTCGGCTGGCAATTCGATACGAAGGTATCCGCTTTCCAAACTACTAGGTCAATCTCAAACCATAGGTACTCGTATCGTAATTGTATAGGTAGACGGTCTTTCCAAACTACTAGGTCAATCTCAAACCCATAGCCGCTGACGAAACTTATGTTTCCCGAGTCGAGCTTTCCAAACTACTAGGTCAATCTCAAACGTGGTAGGAGACGATGAAATGAGTGATTTGCACCTAACGCTTTCCAAACTACTAGGTCAATCTCAAACGAATAGGACGATGAATGCGGCTGCGCCGACCGTGATATACTTTCCAAACTACTAGGTCAATCTCAAACGAGATGAAGCAAGTCTCAGGAATCTACAGACGGGAATCTTTCCAAACTACTAGGTCAATCTCAAACCCGTATTTCGTGTTTTCTATCAGTTGTTACTTATCGACTTTCCAAACTACTAGGTCAATCTCAAACGATACGACCATCAGTATCATAGTATTTCCCAATAGCCTCTTTCCAAACTACTAGGTCAATCTCAAACCGAGCTTATTATGGCTGGTTTTGCCCAGAGATGTTCGTATAATGGTTTGCTTTGGTGTGCGGTTCAGTCAACCCGTGATAATGTTGTGTGCTTATAAAGGCTGACTAGTCATAGCACGTTTTCTATTGGGTTCTTTTCTATGCCGATAACGTCGAGTTCGAGGTTCTTTTTGCTTGGGAGTTTGTATACTAGTACTGAGTCTGCGTTCTCGTCGATTAGTTCTTTGAGTCTTGCTTTTACTTGTTCGAGTTGCGACAGTGATAGGTTTCCTTCAAACACTGAGTTTTGTCTCCAGTAGAGGTATGTCTTCAGGAACTTGTTCACTTTGTTTAAGCGTTCCACGTTGATGTCGTAGACTATTACTACGTACGTTTTCTACCACCACATTTTGAAGCTGTTGTACTTCTTGTCGCCAAGTATGTGTTTTATTAGTTTGTAGCATTCGAGTCGGATCAGGTATTTGTATGAGACTTTTCTGTTGAGGTCTGGGTGGTTGAGTGTTGTGCTGAGTTTCTCTTGGTATTCTTTGAGGAAGAGTTTCTTTCCCTTGTCTTTGAGTAGCACCCCTATTTCTCTGTCGAAGTCTTCGTCTGTGAGCATTTTATTGTTTACGAGTGTGAAGATGACTCGCTCCACTATCACTGGCTTGAAGATGTCTGCGAAGTCGAGGGCGAGAGAGAATCTTCGCTCGGAGGGCTCATGAAGATAGCTTATTGAGGGGTGGAGGTACGTGTTGTATATTTCGGAGAGGGCGGTCGAGTAGAGGAGGGAGTTGCCGAAGGAAATGAGGGAATTCATTTCACTTGTTGGCGGGCGGATTTCTCTCTCCTTCATCTCGAAGGTGTTGATGATTTCTCCGAAGCTCTGGTAGTAGGCGGCCCATATTCTGCCTTCGGCGCTCATCACGGTCGGAATGTCGCCGAGTATGGACTCCTTCTCTATTGCTTCGATGAATGGGTCTACGTCTTTTTTCCTCTTCCTATAGTATTTCAGCGTTTGGAGCACGTTGTGCTTCACTCCTTCTACGATCTCGCGGGCTATGTCTGCTCTTTTGCCAGCGTCTAGGTAGTGTTCTGCTTGTTTGACGACTACTAGTCCCGAGTTGAGCTGTATTCTTGGGTAGAGCGAGCCTTCGTAGTAGCCGTATTTGTTGAAGAAGTGCGTGGGAACGCCCATTTTCATCAGTAGTGAGGAAGCGCCTGAACGTAGGGACACTTTGCCGTAGCAGTAGATCTCGCTTATGTTCTCTATGGGGAGCGCTTTCTTTCCTTCCTTGTTCATGAAGTAGAGCGTGTTCCCACTTCTGATTAGGATTCCTTCCGAAGTTATGTAGAGTGGTTCTTTCATTTCTCACACCACGCATAAGGCATAGTAGGAGCACCTTTTGCAGTAGCGTTTGGTCTCTGCTTTCGGGGGGTTTGGGTTCTGCGCAATCTTGGGGATCTCTTCAAGTATTACCTGTATTTCGTTCTCAATTTGCGGAGTGAGAGTGAGTTCTTCCCGCTTCTTCTCTCTTGGATAGACTATCTCACCTTTCAGCGGTCTTCCAAGTTTCTTCGTGTACCACAGATAGTAGTAGAGCTGCCACCTCGCCGGCTCTCTAAGTCGGCTGGACTTCTTGACCTCGAAGATCTTTATGTCGCCTTCTCTTCGGACGAAGTCGAATACTACTTCTCCAAGAGTGATGTTCTTCCTCTCCCTGGAAAAGCTCTTCTCGTGAATCAACCGCCCTATCGAGATATTCTCGTCATCATAGTTCATGTTAATCTGATGGGCGAAAAACCAGAGTTCGCGTTTGCAGGCTTGGTAATACTGAACCATCACGCCTGTGATATTCATGGGTTTAGTTTCAAGAAACTCATTGGAAGACAGACCGGACTTCAGCCACGTCACCCCGCTAGATGAGCTTTAACCGCATCTCATACCATGGTTTCCTGGAGGCTTAGATGGAAGATGATACTTGGTTATAGTATCAATGCCTCCTTTTTCCTTGGCAGTATACCGACTTCATGGCTGTAATCGGCTTCGACGAAGCTCATACCAAACTTTTCGCGCAGATCAAGGTCTTTTCTCTCGATTTCTTTGATTGTGTATATTGGTAGCTCTATGACGTGAGCTAGAACTTTCGCCCTCGCGTCGTTTTTGCACTTGTCGGATAGCTGCCTCCAGTTATCGAGTATGCTTTTCATTTCTCCGTAGATCTGATCGTTTTCTCCCGTCGGTATGACTGGTAGTGATATGAATTTATCATCCCTCGTTTTCAAGAGGTCTTCTCCGAAAGAACTTCTGTGAATCTTGTCTTTGAAATCAGATAATGGTCTTAGCTGCAGGTACTTGTCATACGTTGTTCTGATTTTTTCATAGTATTCGTTATTCACTTTGAGAAAATCAAGCTCTGATCTAGGGTTGAAGCCGTTAAGTACATCAAGGGTTGCTTTCATTTGATCCTCGGTGTATGGAAGCGGCTTCTCTGTTCTGAATACTTGTACCTCACAGATTTCCTTCTCAGCCTTTCTGTTTACCCTGCCGCACCTCTGGACAAGAGCATCAAACGGCGCTATCTCTGTGAACATTACGTCAAAATCGATGTCCAGAGAAACTTCTATGATCTGCGTCGAGACCAGCAGGAAGGGCCTGTTCTTGAATTCATCCTTCTTCAGAGTCTCAAGGGCTTCCGTTTTCTTCCTCTTGTCTTCGTAGGAGAACCGTCCGTGCGTCAAAAGGATCTCGGTATCTTGATGGAACCTTCCTCTCTCCTTTAAGAGTGAGTACATAGCCTTCGCTCTATCTACTGTGTTCAGAACGACAAGAGCCTTCTTCTTATTTTCTTTAACCGCCCTTATTATTTCATCGATGTAACTTGAGTCATATTTCTCATTGTCAACCTTCTTTATCAGGAAATCATCTCTCAAACTAATTCTTACCCTTTTCTTGTCGCTGTATCTTTGGTCAACCAGGTTAGAAGGTAGAATCTCTGTCGCCCCGATTCTCTTCTTCAATTCGTCTTCTATTAGCGTTGGGAGTGTTGCTGACATGACTAATATTCTAGTATTGTGGTAGTTCTTGAGATATTCGAGGGCATCGAGAATCAGAGCGAGTGTGTACGGTGAGTAGCTATGAATCTCGTCCACGATTAGGTAAGAGTTGTTCAGAGATACCTCAAGCAACGGATAGTGCCGGTAGTTCATTAATGCAAGCAAGATCCGATCTATCGTTGTTACTACCACTCTGTTAATATTGTATTCGTGGTAGCTCTTCTTGTCAAGTTGTTCTTCGTCATACAAGCTTAAGTAAAGCAGATGATGTGAGAATGAAACATTGCCTTTGCCAAAGTAGCGATCTTCAAACCTGTGTCTCATAGACTCAACCGTTGTTACCGTTGGTAGTGTGTAGATGACCTTGTTTATGCCACTCAACTTCGACAGGAGCGCTGTCTCGGTTTTCCCGTCGCCGGTTGGTAGCCTCAGGAACCCGCAATTGAAGGTTCGGCTCCTAACATGATCCTGGTAATCGTAGAGTCTCCATCCCTTGGCTTTGACATAGTTCTCTACACTTCTCCGCACGTAAGTCGGGTCCGTAATGAGTACCTTCTCAACATCTAATTCTCCACTCGCCACCCAATCTGACAGTCTAACCACGCCGTTAAAAAGTGAGTAAAGATACCGGTGGTGTGGCTTGTCCGAGAGATAGTCGTAGGACTCAGCCATGAGGTCGTAAGCGTTTTCGAAGTTCCCGTTTACCACCTCGTATCCAGGGGAGTCGTACCTTACGCGGCTATACAGGTCTCCATGGTAATCCGAGTGATGGGTTGCAATGGATAAGAGACTCAATCTGGTTAGAAGCTCTTTCGCATTCTCTCCCAACTGCGGACAGTTCCGAGCTATGAACGAGTCGATGACCTTCTTTGCCAAGGGTAAGGAGAAAAGTGCATGCGGACATAAGGAAGGTCTATTCCAATTATTCCTCTTATCAGTTTGAAAACGTTCATCAAGCTTCCCCAGATCATGCAGATACGCATGCAAAACCATGAAACTTGTCAACATATCTTTGTCCACTGAGATCTTTCGTAGAAAGTCAAGAACGTTGCTTGCGACAAAAACTCGCTGCACGATTTTTTCCGATGCTTGCCCAACTTCTTGAAGGTGTTCGTATAGGTTCTTGTCTTCCTTTCCTGCAACTGATTTCAGTGCCTTGATAAATTCCTCAGAAAAGATAGACTGCATCTCCATCAAAATCAAACACGCCCTTCTTGATAGGCTTTTTCAGTCGCAGTTCCACTCCAGAGTAGTAGAAAACGTTCAAGGGGACAAACCGTCTACTTCTGCCTTTGCCCACAAAATCTACTGGGATCTTTGTTTCTCTAGGTGGAAGAAAATCATCTTTTATTCTAGAAAATGTAGAATGGTATTCATTGTAAATATCCGAAGGAAGAATGCAGTTCAGCTTCTCCGCGGGCTTTTCCTTTATCTCCAGAAGCGTGACGAAATTCGGGTTAGTATGGGTTGGGTAAAACAGGTTCTCGGAGTCGCCCAGTGTCAGGACAAATTTCGGATCGCGTATTGCGTCGTGGGCTTCTTTCACCATATTATCATCTTTCGAAGAAAGAAAAACTTTGTAGACGGGCATGTACACCATGTTCTTGGTTATCGGGTATCTTGGTGCCTCCTTGCTTTTGTATATTGCCGCCGTTTCGGTGAGAACCTCTCCGTGATTCTCGATGATTAATCCGTACCTGAAGTTCTTGATGTTCTCTAGAAACTCGTCTTCATTCCAACCTATTGCTGCGCCGATCATGCCGATGACCGTGGTTTTGGGCGGGAACAGATATGTGTCCATCAGCAGCGAATTGTAGGGTATTCTGAAGAACGAGAATATCCCAGTCAGTCTCAGAGTGAGCCCAAGCATAAAGACCGCCTACAATACCTTCTCTCTCATCAGATTGTCCTTCAATTCCTTGAGAGAAACTACTGTTATCTTCTTGCTGCCAAGTGCCTCAATCTCTTTTAGATTCTCGAATTTCTCCTTAAGCACCCCAATGTAAGCCTTGTTGATGTACTCATCGAAGGTTGAGAGCACTTCCTTGAGCAACGCAGTATTCATGACGTATTTTTCGTCCTTGTACTCTTGCTTGATTCTGAAGTTGTCTCCCACGACCGGGATTTTCCTGTTGAGTAACACAACTACAACGGCTTCTGGATACGCTTTGGTGAAGAACCTCGACAGATGTCCTCCACCGTAATACGTGAGTATAGCAGTGAATAGGGCTTTTATTCTGCTTTCTCTATGGTCATTCTCTATTGACGCTGGTTTTTCGACTTCACCTTTTATGAAGTTGCCCACTCTGTCCACTTCGATGAAGAAGTTTCCACGCATGATGTTAGTAGCGATTTCTGTTTCGTGTATGTTGTGTTGCTCTTCCCCGGAGGGGTCGTATCTTACACCAAAATCTCTATCCTCCTGGTATGGGAAGATAGAGATCATTCCGTTGGTTCTTACGGGGGCGGTCCTTTTCCACGTGACTTTGCCTGCTAACATGTAACCAAACAGGTCATCATCGACGTATTTTACGGGGTCACCAGCCGAAACCAGAACTTGCCCCTCGCCACGCTCTCCCTTCAGCTTTGTTATAGGGGAGATGCTTTCGTCGCCCAGAATCTCCCTTACCATCTGCTTCAACTGAAACTTTAGGGATTGTCCTGATACGCGGACGTATTCTTTCATGTCCACAGGATCTCGAACCTTTTTCAGGACACTGATAACTCCTTCTGTGCCATTAGAGTTCAGGTTTGCCCCTTCCACTCTCGTCAATGTCACAATCTCTATTCCTTTGTTTGCCATTCTACTTACCTCCATGAATCGCACTTAACATTCCGTTTAGTAGTATTGCCTTGGCTTCCCTCCAACTTTTCTCACTTTCGTTTATTGCCCTCAAGTCCATGCTGATCTTCAGCTTCGCCTGTAACTCGACTAAGCTGCTGTAAAACTGCTCCAAACCTCTCGCCCTGAAAACTTCCCATACAAAGTTATCGAGGTTTGTCCCCTTCATCTTGCTGCCAAGCACGTAGCCAAGCTTATTTATCCGGTCAAACATCTCTTTCTCCAAACCAAATACCTCCATGAAGCTTGTAACAAAATAGAGATAGTTATATGGAACCACGATTCTTTCCTTGTGCTTTATCCTCTCCATTATGATTTCGTTCAATGTTACAAAGTCAATCTTACCGTCCAGGAGTCCTTTCGCAAACTCCTCCCTTAGACGGCAGCTTTCAGCAAAGTCCCCCTTGTTCGCCATCAAGTTATCAAAGAATCCAGAGAAAACCAAATTCTCCGGGGTCTTTTTCATTGGTCTCTTCTTCTCATCCATTTTTTGCCAGTTTCCAACGCCTTCTTTTATCAGCCTCACGAAAAACTCAGTAAACTTGTCCAGTGAATTCCCTTCTACATACTTTTGATGGTATATTTGTTTGGAGCCTATTGCCAAGACCAATTGCACGTTGCCTATTGTGTCTTCAAGATCTTTTATCAGCTTTTTTTCGTATAAGATCCTCACAAACTCGAAAAGTGTCACAAGGATAGTTTCGTAGGGGTGGGCGGTTGGGATATTAAATTTCCTGATTTTGTTGAAGTTGCTTGGATCTCGCAGATCCGATGCTTTGAACCATGTGTTTATCTTCCAGAGATGTTCGAGATCATAAGAGTCAAAGAAAAACATTAGTCTCCCTTTTTTATATAGATAAGCCATTGCCGAGAAAAGAGTGAATCCGCACTTCTTGCAAAGGCTTAGTCTCGCTTCCTCTGGTGTGATTGAATCGATTTTACGCTCGAAAGGGAACACATAGATTCTATTTGGAAAGACATCTTCTTCTTTTCCGCAGTATGAACACTGCCCGCGTTTCGTATTGAAGAAGGAAGCGCCAAGGATCTCACCATATCGAATGCTCCTTCCAGAAACCTCAAAGTATTTCTTCATGGCTTTCAGCATGTCTTTCTCAGTCGAACCAACGTTGCTGCTTCCAACCAGTTCTTCCACTGGCTTCCTGAAATTCTTTCTTATGAACTCGTCGGTCACGTCAATGACTCTGAGGACTTCGCCGATCGAAGAGAAGTCTTCTCTTCTCTCCTTCTCCATCTCCGCCAGAAACAGCTTTCCGTTGCGATAGTATTCGTCGAGCACAACCCTCTCCTCACTATTACTTATATCTTGATCATATAAATGATCACCGTTGGGCGCGTTCGGGATTCTGCTGGGCTACTGGGGCCACATGAAGCCGCGCAGAATCATCATCGATAACATGTTGGTGAAGTGCTTGTCAGTACACTTTGCGCCCGTAGGGACGTTGTGGGTGGTTATCTTAAGGGGTTTATGAAGCCGAAGCCTAGGCTGTTTTTCTCTCCGAGTCCGCAGTCCATTATGAACTCATAGAATTTCCTGTTCTCGACTGTGTCGATGCCGTATTTTTCAAGAAGTTTCCAGACGCTCCCTATTATTATGAACTCTTTGTCTCCTCTCTTTGCTCGTACTGAGACTTCCTTTCTGAATACTAGTCTGTCGAAGATGTTTCCGGTCAGGTCGTAGTTTTCCATGTAGAAGGCGTTATACTTTTTTATGGCGTTCTCCTTGATGCGCTGTAGGAAGAAGCTGAGGTCACTGTTTCGCTCAAAAGAATAGTATCGGTTTTGGCGGTTATCTTCGTAAATGGTTATGGGGCTTGCAGAGATGAATCGACTGCTCAACTCGGGTCGAACTACTTTATGCCTAGCTTCAATATCGTGGTCGCCAAGCTTGAACCTTCGCTCCGCTCTAAGAGTCTTCGTCATCGATTCTATTAGGTATTCATTAGGGGAGGAAATCAGGACGTTCTTTTCCTGTCCCACTCTAAAGTCGCCGATTGGAAAGATGTCTGAGAAACAGAAGAACTTGAACCTGGGTAGATTATGGTATTCGTCAACATCTTCCTCTCTGATAAGAGAATAAACGAGCCCCTGAACAGTATGCTTATTAATCGAGTCATAGGAGAAATCATCCACGGGTGAAAAGGTGAGTAGTATACGCATGGGTACGAATTCATGATGCTTTTATTTTAAACTTGTGCAGGTTCCGTCAGCTTGCTGTGGGATGAGATTGGTGACATTACCCAGTATACCGAGTATCAGAAGCCCCCTGCCTACCAGAGGATTATCGCCACAATTCCCCTAGGGTAAAAACAGTTTATTAGATCCCACGAAGACTTAGCAGAACCCGATGGCATTCAGAATTTCATAACTCATCACAGTGACGCTCAAGAACGGGCAAGATCAACATTATTAGATCTGGCGATCATGAGCCATTGCTTGGATCGTTCCTACGCTTTGGACCAGAACTGAACACAACTCGGCTTATGTGAATCATCCGAAGCAATGGATGATTAGAACTCGGCATGAGAAGACATATCAGGTCCCATTGGGCGTGCATGAGTAAACTGGAGGAGTCAGAAACGAAGACTGCCTACTGACACACAGCAATTGTCAGCACGTACTGACGGAGGCGTTCCCCCAAGAAACTGGCTCATTTTGGGGGGTCTCGATGTGTCTTGTCATTGGGCCGTCCTGAGGGTGATGTTGAGTCTCGCAGCAAACGCCGTGAAGATACGGTCACTCAACGTCGGGCAGGTGGTGTTCATGCAGCGAGTGAGCCAACTCTCAGAAATGCTGTTCGTGGAGAGGAAGTACTTCGACACTTTCAAGAAGCTCTGCGCAATTGCTATAACCTTGGAGCAGCGCCAGTTGTCTGACGATAGGAAGGTGTATCTCGAGTAGCTACTACCTGAGATGCTGCGATAGGAGGTGCCGTCAGATTTGCCTATCCGTGGAAGTCTCCCCAAGGTAGTCTCGTCGGTTGAGAACGCGACCATAGTCACGTTGGGCGGACTAATTGAGGGTGGCTCCATAATCATCAGGGATGGAAGGATAGCAGAGATCCTGAGGAGAGACTCTGCGTCCACTGAGCAACGAGGATCTGCCAACAGGATTGATGCCAGAGACAAGATTGTGGTTCCCGGCATGATTGACATCCACACGCACGGGGTCCAAGGAGGCTCGGCCCTCGATTCCAAAGCCGAGTCAATCAGGAAGATGTGCAAGCACTTTCCAAGTCACGGGGTCACGGGGTTTCTGCCAACCACCTGTGCCGAACCCAGGGATGTACTTGTTGAAACTGCAAGATCAGTTGCAGAGATCATCCGTGAAGGAGCGCCTGCGAGCGGCGCACAAGTGCTGGGATTGAACCTTGAGGGGCCATTCATAAGCAAGGTCAAGCCTGGGGCACAACCCCCCAGTTTCATCAGAGATCCAAGCTTCGAGGAATTCGAGGAAATCTGCGAAGCATCCGGGGAAAACGTCAAGTTAATAACTGTTGCACCAGAGCTGAAGGGTTCTCTTGAATTCATCAGGAGGGCAAGAGCAAAGGGCGTTGTCATCGCCGCGGGGCACAGCAACGCCACGTACGACGAGATGATTGCAGGGATCGGTGCGGGCATAACGCATGCTTCCCATACGTACAACGCTATGAGAGAGTTCAAGCACCGCGATCCAGGGATGCTCGCCGCCATACTCACGAATGACGAGGTAACGGCCGAGCTGATAGCGGACAACGTTCATGTTCACGAGGGAGCTATGAAGCTCCTCATCAAAGCCAAAGGCGTGGGCAGAATTGTTGCAGTGTCAGACAGCATGCCACTTGCAGGAATGCCGGATGGAGAATATGATCTAATGGGGTTCAAGATTAAGATGAAGAACCAAGTACTCACTCTGCCCGGAGGGCAGTTAGCAGGCAGCGGAACCACGCTTGAGAAGTCGATGAGAGTCATGACGGTGAATCTAGGGATTCCGCTGTCCGACGCTGTGTTGATGACCGCTACAAACCCAGCCCGAATTATCGGGATAGGCGGGAGCAAGGGAAGCATCGAAGAAGGAAAGGACGCTGACCTCGCGATCCTAAACAAGGAAGATCTTTCAGTCCACGCGACTATCATAAAAGGGCAAGTCGCCTACCAAAGGAGCTACTAGAGAGAAAGTTGCGGAGACTAAGACCTGATTGGGCAGGAAAACTGGCCTTGTCTCCCCGAGAGAGAGTCTAGGAAGGCTCATGATGGCTTTCCGACGAGAATCTACCTCAGGGCTTTCCAAGACCCATGACCCGGAAAAAGGTCCCGACATCACGTGGCGCGCGTTTTCTTCATGCAGATTCACAAAAGAATTAATATTCGATCCGTCTCAGAATCATGCGGTAACTGTCAGCTCTAGGAGATGGACTAGCCTTGACACCCAACAGCAAAAACAAAAATAGGAAACTTGGCAAGCAAAGGATCAAGGTCAGTGAGAATGGCCCCTACCTTGTATCCGGTGGAATTCCCCTGTTCACACTGACAATCTGCACGGATGCCACAGGGGATCCCAGTGGATGGCGCGTCGGTAAGAAATATCCCTTGCTAGAGAGCTATTCCCTTTGTCGCTGTGGGCAGTCAAGGAACAAACCCTTCTGCGATGGAACACACGCCAAGATCAATTTTAACGGCACCGAGACAGCCAGCCGAGAGTTCTATATCAAACAAGCCGAAAGGATGAATGGACCCGACATAGAATTGACTGACAATAGGAGCCTATGCTCCCGCGTTCGATTCTGCCATAGGGCGGGTGGAATCTGGAATCTCATTCCGGAATCTGGGAACAGTAAGGCAAGAGCGATGGCTATCAAAGAAGCGGCATGCTGCGCATCTGGCCGGCTGGTCGTTTGGGACAAGAAGACTGGGAAGCAGATTGAGCCGAGGTTTCAAAAGTCAATAGCACTGGTTGAAGGACCGCAGGAAGGCGCAAGTGGCCCAATCTGGGTGCGTGGCGGAATCCCGATTGAATCTGCCGACGGCAGCACCTACGAAATCCGTAACCGCGTTACCCTCTGCCGCTGCGGCAAATCCTCAAACAAGCCCTTGTGCGACGGGAGCCACGTCTCAAAATGACCCGACACAATGCCGGGTCAGAGTCTACTGTTCTGCTGTAGAGATTCGGTGCGTTTCTGGAAGGAGTTTGGATCTGGGAAACCTTGGGGTTCCTGTCTCGCCATCTCGACACGAGATATATGCGGCTTTTCGATTGAACAAGCAAGACTTAAAGCTGAACATGGAGGAATATTCCTAGTAACGCTGAATCGTCGTTGATAAATTGGGGGATTTCCATTTGTGTCCAAATGAAGACGGAACCCAACTTAACGTGAAGAATGGGAATCCTGTATTGGATGGGATACTCAACGGCGAACTACCAGCAGCCTCGACGATAGCCCTCATAGGAGCCCCAGGCACCGGCACGAGCATTATGACTACGCAGTATGTAGTCAACGCGCTCAAGAAAGGTAAAAGAGTCATCTACTCACTGCTCGACTACGTGCCTGGTCTCGCCGAAAAGTACTTTAAGTCATTTGGGTTCAATGCCCAACTATTTCTGGCTGACAAGAGACTTCAGATGATCGATGGGTACGAGTTCTTTCTCCGTTCGATGGGAATAGCCACCATGGCAGACATTCAGAACCTCAGAACGATAGAACTTAAAGAGATCTCTCAACGTCTTCAGACTGGTCTAATGAGTCTGATCCGAGATAACGAGAAAGAGCCCTCTTCGGTCGTAATAGATTCATTCACATCTCTGTCTCCGTTCGTCGACGTTCACTCTATTTACGAGATATTGGCCGAAGGCTTCGCGATGATCAGGAGGGGAGGACATCCGGCCCTATTGGTGGCGCATGAAGGGGTGCTCGAAAGCAACTTCGTGCAAGCCCTCACCCGCTTCGTTGATGGGGTAATTAGGCTCAAGATGCAATGGTCTGCTCGTGGTCTTACTAGGGGGCTCTTCATCGAGAAGTTGCGCCGCACGAATGTCGAGACGCCGTATGTGGATTTCACGATAAGCGACCAGGGGATAAGTCTCCATTACGGGGGCGTTCAGACGAGTGCAGGAACCTCTCGTAGTCTCACACATGTTCAGACTTCACAAGCGGCAATTCCTTCACCATCGAAGTACGACAGGATCTCAACTGGAATAGCGGCGTTGGACCCTATTCTCGAGGGAGGCTTCCCAAGAGGTACATTCATTTGCGCTGTTGGAGATGTGGGGACTGGTACTTCGACCTTTTGCACACAATTCGCATGGTCGAGACTCTTGGCGGGAGGAAAGGTCGCCTACTACTGTGTCGATGAGCCCCCAGACATGGTGATCAACCAGTTTCGGAGTTACGGGTGGGATATTGGACCCTACGTAGACAGCAAGGATATCGTCTTGTCTGATGTTTACAACCTATTTAGGACCGGGCGCCAAGCTTCGCTTAGGGGAGCAGATGAAGCTGATGCCACCAGGAAACTCATAAGCGAATTCATGAAAGCCGAGATTGCAAAAGTGGAATCTAGCCCTCCCAGAGATTCACCTCTGGTTGCCGTCGTGGATTCCTTTACGACCATGGCGCCCTACCTGGATCTGAAGACCGCATATGTTCTTGCCCGCATCGTCGCAGATAATGCCAGGGCATCAGATGAGACATATTTGACAGTTGTTCGGTCTGGCGCCTTCGAAGCCAACCTCCTCTATGCGTGCCTTGGGACGGCCGATGGGATAATCACGCTGGATAGCGGCTGGGAAAGAGAGAAGTCCAACCCCCCTGCGGGGAGGAGACTGGTGCGCAGAATGAGAATCGACAAAATGGCTTTCACTTCCACGCCCTCACAAGCAGCCGAGTACGAAATCACATCCAAAGGTATCCAACTTATTTCAACCAGCCATCCTCAGAACCAAAGGTGAAGAACCATGTGAGGGGAGGATCGTGGGCTCGCACCCCGCGACGTTCTGCTTCGGAAACCGGGGTAGGACTACATACGTAGCGCCCTCCTGAGATCAGACACGAAGGCCTCTTCGTTTTCCATGATTCTCTTTTTGACCTCCCGCCATGTAGCCGGGCAGTTCTTGTATTTCACACCCACTACGCTGTGGATCGCTTTGTCGAGATCATGCTTGTTCTCAGCTGTGACTGTTACTTGGGCCTTCCTGAATACCTCCTGGAGATGCCTAAAATAGCAAGTCAACAATTATCACCTAGATTCCTGCGCCTACTCTTGTGTAGCTAACGCCGGCCAGAGATAAAGGCTTATGGAATTCAAGGCCCACCATATTGCATCCTCGCATCCGGCAGGTGATCGGAAGCCTTCGCCTCAGAATGCTAACATGTGGCTTAAAGTGTCTGTTCTAGTAAGACCTAGACTGGACGACTCTAGCGTCGGTCCGTCTCAAGTGAAGACTGCGAGAACCGTGACACAGTCAATAAGAATCATTGAGGCTAGAAAGATCGCCCTTAAGGTCCTCTCAATGGATTTAGCTGCAAATGTGAGAGTATTCTCGAAGACATTCCGAAGTGCAACGTCGTAGCATACGGAGAAACTACTTAAGGAAGAGGTCGACGTACCTACGTCATGTAAGGAAGGCAGGGAGCTGCAGACCCGGTTGAAGATACAAATAAGGGATCTTCAAGGGGACCTTATCTTAGACCATCTTGCGGTTTGTAGAAATGAGCAGTTGAGCGGTATCTCGTCCTATGAAGAGGGCTTCGTGAGAAAAAGCAGATGGCTAGGAAGCATGTTGAAAAGAACCAGATTCCTTTCTAAGCTCGCGTACATTGATCGGGCACCTCTGGGAATGATCCAATTCTATCCTGAGAACCTTATCCCTTTTCTGAGAGAGAAGCGAGATGATGTGCTACGGCTTGATTGCATCTACGTTACGAGGGAACTCCAAGGTAAGAGGATCGGAAGGGCATTATTGAAGGCCATGATTAGTGAGGCGAGGGAAACCGGGATCTTCAGTCGGGTAGAAACCTCTACCTTTGATGCAAACAGCGGGTATCCTCAACCAGAATTTCTCAGGGAGTCTGGATTCACTAGAGTCCCGGGCGGGAACGAAATGGAACTTCAGTATTTCTTGACGAGAAACAGCGGCAGCCCAATACGGAAAACTGGATTTGCCGCCAAGAACAAACCCGAGCGGGTTGAGGGGGAGAAGGGCGCCAAGCTCTTCTATGAGCCGCGCTGTCCGCTTTCTGCGTACTTCAACGAATCGATAACCAAATTGATGCATGAGGTCGAGCCCTCCATAGAAACAGAGGAGGTGGATATTTGGTCCAGCCCCGATGCTGCGCTGCAAAGGGGGGTCGATCAACATACCGTCTACTTGGACGGCGTACCCATCAAGGAGTTCTTCATGAACAAGGAGCCCTTTAGAAACGAAATCACGAGAGTTCTTCGTAAATGCGTGTAGGTTAAGAACACGCCAGCGTGGCCAGCGTCTTTCACAAGATCTCTTTCCGCAAGGGAAGATTCGTCCCTTCCAACTAATTGGCGGAACGCAGTCCGTGAAATTCGCAATGAGGAGCCTCGCCCGCATAGTCAAGATAAGATTCTATTTATAGCCACTGAAACATTCCATTCAGTAATGCACTTAAACGGTAACCCCATCTATTTGCTTAGGGTCGAATGATCTCTTAGGCATCTTTGCTCCGGCGAAGTGGAGGAAGGTAGTTAATGGTTCTGTACGACCTGTACGTAATATACAACCAAGGTGGGCGTTGCATACACCACTACAAGTTCGGTGGACTTAACGTGAACAGCGAACTCGTAGGGTCGTTCTTGGATGCGCTCTCCACCTTCGCCATGGAGACGATTCCTTCGAAGGGTCAGATGCGCTTAGTGGACAGGGGAAATGTGAAGATTCTTTTTGAGCAAGGCAAGTTTGTTACCCTTGCGCTGTTTGCATCTGACGACTCACCTGAGACGCGCGGACCGCTCTCCATGTTCCTTTCAAGGATCGAGGCGAACTACGCGGATGTTCTCAGAGAGTGGGATGGAAGCCTCAACGCTTTTGATGGCCTAGATGGTCTCATCAAATCAATATTCAAGAGGGAGAGAGTGTCCCAAGAGACGATCCCTGAGGAACTGATCCCGAAGCCTATGCCTCTTTCTGAAGCAACAGGTTCGAAGATGAAGGCCAAAGATGCGCTTTCCGTAATAAGAACAGCTGTAAGGGACAACATTTCGGGGGTTCTCTCCATCACCTTCAATCCAAACAGGATTGAGCCGATCGGATACGTCAGCATCCTCAGGGGGAAAGGATACGCTGCCGTCTATACGAAACCCGGCAGCAAGATTAGAAGAGGCAACGACGCAGCGAGGCACATCATTTTTGACAGTGTCACGCTGCCAGCTTGGATAAGATTCAGGACTGCCCAGAACGGCGAAATCGACACTGACATCGATCGCACAATTAATCGAATTGATGCGCCTTTGAACAAGATCATGTTGGATACCCTCCTGCTTCGCCACTACTACGACGAGATAAAGACCATGAAACCCAAGGCGAAGCAAGTCTTCACCTCGGATGAGAGGCACCACGTGCTTGGGAAGTTTGGAGACGCCGGCGCCAATGTTCTTAGGACAAGTCAGGGAAGAGTCACGCTGGAGCAACTGGCAGTTCTGCACTCGTTATCGCCCTTGGAGGTTACCGAGATCCTCTTGTGGGCGGCCGAAAACGGGCTTATAGACATGGTGAAGAACTAATATACGTGGACGGAGAGAGATATCGCGTCTTCAAATGAGCCATGGGGTGTGGCCTGAACACCAATCGTCTAGTAGGTGGATTCGAGAAGTGCCTGGAGACAAGATAAGAGACATCAGAACCGCGACTCTTTCGTCCGTGATCCTTGGATTGTACCTATCAGTTCCTTCGGAGGAATATGAGTCGCTCATCAACACGATTGGCGACATGTCGGGAACTATCATCAACATGCTACTTCTCGACAGCAAACTGATGAGTGGGCACTATCCATCGGTTCCAGAAGCTCTGGGGGCGACATTGAAGGCGCTTGGTGATCTGCTTGGAGCGAGGACGGCCAAGATCAAATTCACGAGAGGAAGGGAAGCGGAGATTGCCATAGTTGACTGCCCAATCTGTGAAGCTTCTACAACTCTTTCGATTTCCCCCGAGAAGCCTATCTGCAAGATGCTGGGCATGCTTATAAGGAAGGTAACCGTCGGCTACCTGCAGAAGCTCGGAATAGAGACCGACATTGAAATAGAGGAAACTGAATGCAAAGCCAAGGGTGCGCACGCCTGTGTTTTCAAGCTGGTATGGAGAGGCGAGCAAGTAGTCCACACAAAGTATGTCGAATGGGAGGAACAGAGAGCTGAGGAGGAATGCAGGGCGCGCCTCGACTCAATTGTAATAAGATCGGGGTTGAGAACCCTCTAGCGTACAAGCATGATGAACACGCGGGCAAAACGGGGAGAACACAGAGATGATGCCTGATGTCTGATCAGAGTCCGGAGGTCAAGGACAAAGTCGCTCGACAGGGCGAAGAAGAGAAGCAGACCGGTCTGACGCTTCGCACCGTGCTTCTCACTTTCGTCTTCAGCATATTCTTTTCTGTCGCCACGATCTACACGCTCGTAGTTCTCAGCTTCGCGATGGGCGTTGTGGGGGTAGTCTCAGTTGTTATTGCTTCGAGCGCATCAATATGGGGAGCCAGCGCTTCAACCAAAAACAGGGTGAAACCGGTCAGCGCACATGAACTAGTGGGAATGAGTTGGCTCTCCAGTGCTTTCGCCCAATCGATGGGAACCACCATACTGATTGGCGGGGTGCTCTTGATGCGTTACATTTTGCCATCTTCAGCGTTCTCATCTTGGCAGCGGTGGTGGTTTGCGCCAGCTCAAAGCGACCTCGGTAATGTTGTCGCTTGGCTACCGACCATACTCTTCTGGATGTTTGTTGTCTTCCTAGTTCGGCTTGCGGTAATCGGCATAGGCCTAAGGTTCAAGCGCCGTTACATCGACTCGGACGAGTTGCCTTTTCCCGTTGCTGAAGGACAGGCAGATGTGATAAAGGAGTTAACCGTCCAGAACGAACCACCAACATCCAGCCTCAGATACTTCATCGCAGGTGCGTTGTTCGCTTTCATCTTCACACTAACTGTCGAGCACGACTGGAATTACCCTCTTCTCACGCCACTAATAGCAACAGCCATCGGAATCTCACTCCTTGTAGGCGCGATGAACAGTGCATTTCCCTGGAGGGTTGGGAGGAGGCTGCCAAGAGGATTGAACAAGGCCGCATATTACTTCGCGTACTTCTTCCTGTCAATTGGAGCTCTTGGCCTCATTTCCTGTATATATGCGCCTGCGGGATCATTCTTGTATTATCTTCGCTTCGGATTTCCCGCGATTGCCAATCCAAGTTACGCCGAGAGATTCATTGATCTTTCCGTCTTGATTCCTCAGCTTGGCGGGCTAGGGTTCGGGATATCGATATCGTTACTTCTTTTCATTATTGGGTACCTGATACCTCTCGATTCATCATCTGGAATATTGGCTGGATCACTGACGGCTTTCGTCTTGGTTCCCTTGGGACTATTCGGATTAACGGGCTCAATTGACGCGACCCTGCTCACAAGCATCGACTCCTCGTTGATTCTGGCAGCTCTGCTATGCGCAGCGGTAGTAGGTTCAGCTGTCATAATCGCAAGGACAATAATTACAAATCGGGAGGGCGCGAAGCTCGTAATTCTTCAAGGAATGAAGGCACTCTACACCCCAGGCGAGGGAAGGAAGACCAAGACTAGGGGAAAAGTTTTCCAGACACTCAGCACGAACGCCTGGGCTCAATATCTTCTTATATGGATTCCCACGGCGCTTCTGGCCCTCATAGCGATAATAATAGTGGGATTAGAGCCTGGCGCGCCATCCTATCTCATAGTCATAATTCTTCTCTTCGCGTTTGTGATGACGCCCCTAGCAACGACACTTGGAACATGGGTATCCAGCAGAACAACCCGAATGTCTTCGCAAACCCCGGTTCCCTTCCTGTACGAAGCCGTATTGTCTGGGATCGGGACTAGAGACTTTTCGCCCTACGCCTTCGGGGCGCCAGTGGTCTGGCAGGCTCCGGGCCTCTTGAGCCAGCTCAGGGTAGCTCGGCTGACCAAGACCGAGTCTAGAGTGGTCTACTGGGCTGATATCATAGGGTTTCCACTCCTCGGTGTGTTAGTGAGTTTCTTGGTCTGTATTTGGGTGTTCTCAGTCATCGGTATCCCAGGCGCATCCCTTACCCCTCCAGGCGGATCAGGGTCGACTGCGCTTGGCCAATGGAACTTTGCTCCGATCTGGAATGCGCTCTACACACTAGTCGTTTGGCTTGCTCAAGGCGGAGGAGCTTTCCCGTATCAGCCCATCGCGGTACCCGTCTTCCTAGTGGCGATTATAGTGTTTGCAGTTTGGACGACGCTACACGGCTTGAGGAGAGTACCCTTAGCTTCGACCGCGGGAATAGCGATCGGTTTTGCGCTACTACCATACATGGCGATCACGATTTTTCTCGGAGCCCTCGCAGCAACAATAGTAAAAAGAGCAAAAGGGGTCGAATGGTTCGCAAGGTACGGAATAACTCTGGGTGCTGGTGTCTACGCTGGAGCAAGCATAACCATCTTCCTCATCGTCGTCATTGCACCGCTAATACCCTGACTACAACCTGCAAAGCTTCTCTCAGACCCCTTCCAAGGATGGGTTTCCCGTCGGCCGTTCATCCAAGCATTACACCTTTTTGGGTGATTTGGAACTTCACTCCACACCAACAGATCTGACCATGGGGCTCCAAGATCAATCCTACGAGGAAGTTCCGGAGCGGGCAGACACCTTAGCTCTCCAGAATTTCCAGAGAAATGCGCACACAATGGGATACAGCTGGTCTTTCCACGAAAGAATAATAATGTGTAAACGTTTAACATATGACTGTTAAATGCTGACTTATGGGATCCCCAACAATGAAACAAAGATCTAGAGCCTCTGAGTCGGGAGATGCCGTCAGATCAATAGGGTTCAGGATCTGGTTCGTTGAGAAAGGCAGGAACCTGCTGGGCAAGGGCGGGGCTGAGATACTAGAGAGCATGTCTGAGACTCATTCCATTTCGAAGGCGGCAAAGCAACTTGGGCGGTCCTACAGACAAGTCTGGGGTCAGATAAACGAAATAGAGGAAAGCCTAGGACAACCTCTTATTACTAGGTTCAAAGGAGGGGCAAGAGGGGGAGGAGGAGCTGAGCTTACCCCAGCTGGATTAGCTCTATTAAAGGAATACCGCAGGGTAACCGAGTACGTCAACGGAATACTAAAAGACGAATACTTCTGGGAGGCATGTGGATTGAAGTTAAGCGCCAGAAACAAGCTGAGTGGAAAGATAATCTCAGTTGAGAAGAATGGAGTCGTCGCCAGTATAAAAATAAGGGTGATGGAACCCGCCACCATAACTTCCGTTATTACGAGCGAAGCTGCAGACGACCTTGACCTGAAAGAAGGGGATGACGTAGAAGCAATAGTCAAGGCGACTGAAGTACTGATATCAAAGGAAGACTAGGATGCGAACTGTCACCGTTTCTCCCTCTTGCCCATATTCCTTAGGAATTCGATGGTTTCAGCCAAGCTCCTACATAATCCCGCCAATGGCGCTTCCAGCATCAAGTTGACTGGCTCAAATTCTGAGAAAACGCGGTGATCAGTCTTTAGCCCGAGAATCTGCTTTCCAAGTGCATGAGCGAACCCCATCTCGAACGCAACCCCAGTATCAACATCCAACCCGTCAAGTACCGCGACGACAAGGTCACTCCTTCTCAGGGCTTCGAGATCTTCCTCAAGGATCTCTCTCTTTTCACTGAGCAACCTTCTCCCGATGAATTTGTGCTCCTGAGCTAGCCATACATCAAATCCTTCTCCTCTAAGCAATTCCGCGGCTTTCTGATTGAAGTCACGTTCTGCTTCGTTGAAAAGTGGTGCTGCGAAAAAAACACGCATCCCTTTGCAGCCTCCAGTAGACATGCCCTCGTGTGTTCTTCTCTCGGTGGGGCAGGGGACCCAACACTGTTAAGTACTGGAAGAAAGGATAGAAACAAGGATAAACTCTTTGCGCTTCAATTGCTTCCCCACCTCGAATTCCAAATCCAGATACCATTCTCTCAACCTTATCGTCCCGGACAAGACATTTTTGCGGGAGGACCAGTTCAAAGATGACTGCCAAGAGAGACCCAGCCCCGTTCGACAATCGGAAAGGCATTAAGATCAAACCGTTCTCAGTAGGAGACCTTCCCAGAGTAATGGAAATAGAACGGAGAGCCTTCCCTGACGCGTGGGATGAGAGCTGGTTTCTCTATTTCTACCAGACAAATCCAAGCGGGTTTATGGTTGCAGTCGACGGCAAGAACAATGTAATCGGGTATGCGATAGTCAACGTTGAGTCTGATGCAGAAGATGCGTGGTTCTTCATGGAGGGCAGACGACTCCCTCCTCAGAGAGGACATCTTCTCAACATAGCAGTCGACGAGGACCGGCGAAGCCAAGGAGTGGGATCCATCCTGCTCAAAGCGGCTGATGACTATGTATCGGGCATGGGAGTGAATGAAATCTTCCTCGAGGTTCAGACGACTAACTCTAACGCAAGAAGATTTTATGCGAATCGGGGATACAAGGAAACAGGAAAAATCCTGAGAGACTACTACCCCAGAGGGGGAGATGCAGTAATAATGAAGAAGAGGCTCGGCAAGTCCAGAAGAAGCGAATCAGAAACGAGAGGCAACGCTTCTTAATTGGCATATTCATTCTGGCTCTCGGGATATTAGGTGTTTGACTTGGACCTTCTTCTTATCCCATTATCTCTGCTGCTAGTCCTTGTCGCCGTTGGTCTTTGTGCTGGGTTGATTACGGGGGTGATGGGTAGCAGTGGAGTTTTTGTTGTAGTTCCTATGCTTACTTTGTTCTTAGGGTTCCCCGTACACTTGGCCATAGGAACAAGTCTCTTTGTTGATGTTGTCGCATCACTTGTGACCTCGATTACTTATTATCAGCATGGCCGTTTGGACATGTCTCGAGGCGTGTGGATGGCAGGCGCTGCGGTCATCGGTGCACTGCTTGGTAGCTCATTCGCCGCCTCTACAGCGGAAGTCGGGTTGAACTGGATATTCGGGGTCTTCCTGATTCTGAATGGCTTGTACATCCTGAGGACAGGGATGAAGCAGATTACTGACAGAATGTCGAGCATAGCGAACCGGCGACTGCTTGGCGGGGAGGACCCTTCTGCGAGGAGAAAGAAAGCAATAGGCGTGTCGGTTCTTCTTGGACTCGGGATTGGGATGATTAGTGGTTTCGTCGGCGCAGGCGGAGGAATAATGTTCTTGCTTGTACTGCTTCTCGTGCTGGGCTATGAGCTTCATGCTGCCATCGGAACCTCAACCCTGATAATGGCCAGCACTGCAGCCTCTGGGAGTTTCGGCTACTATCTTCATGGCAACCTCGACCTCGCTGTGGCACTCATTATAAGCATAGGAACACTGATTTCGAGTCGAATCGGGGCGGCAGCAGCCAACAAGCTGGGAGAGAACACTCTGGGGAGGATAATCGCGCTGATCTTAGTCATGCTTGGAGCTGTCATGCTTCTGGACTCTCTACCACCGTGATCCCTGGCAACAACATGAGACAGATTCCCCTTCCTTCCGTATTGCTGGCACGAAGTCAGACTAGGAGAAACCTGTCTGAGGGGCGAACCGCGCTACGGTAGCCTCAGATATCGGCATTCCTCTCTCAACTCTCTGGAAACAATGCAAGCCCCACACCAGAGGCCTATGGTCTCGAAGAGCAAAGCCTTATCAGGGTTCTCCAAGTCTGCATTCGGTCTTTCCCCGTACCTCTTCCTAATCAACTTGCAGACATATGAGCCAACCTGCCTAGCAACATCCCGTGAGGAGAATAGCCCCCTTAGCCCCCGGCGATTCACCTTTACACAGAACGACTCGCCCTCCTCGATTTCTTCGGCGAGAACCGCGGCGTCCTTCTTGAACAGCTGAACGACTTCTCCTTCCAGCAGATGAAATGATCTTTCCACAGGGATGAACCTCGATAGGCAACACGGAGATCTCTTGCCCAACTCCACCAGGAATCTCTCTAGATCGCTAATGTCTCCTCTGATTACATCCTTGAAATCTGTTTCCCAGAAGATGCCCAGGCCCGCGAGTTCTTGCATCAATTCCCTAGACTTGTCGCAAAGAGCAGTCAACACGACCTCCGTCTCAATCACCTCCAAAGCTAGTTATTAGGGCCGTCAGGCCGGTTGTCGTACTTGGGCCCGCAAACACCCGCACAAATCAGAGTGGCATCAACAGGATTTTAGATTTTCTGGGATCTTCATGTAAATTTCCTATCAATTGATTCAAATCGTTAGACCAGATGCGCAACAGGCACCAAAATCAAGAGGTTATTTAGAAAAGGGTGAGCGTCATGCACTATGTCCCGCTAAGACGACTTTCCTATAGCCGTTTCCAGTCTCAGCGCCGCCAAATCGGGGCGAAAGTACCCGACATGGGTGGGAGGTTTCGCCCGGCAGACCAACGTAAGGAACATAAGCTGAAGTTCCCGCTTCGATTACGGGGAAGGGGCGTAAAGAATGGCGCAATCAGGAGGAGGGCCTGCTCAGGCTCAACGATACCTTCTGCGACGTTCTAGGCTAGGCGCCGCCATACTGGTGCTAGTAGCAGCGTCTGTCATGCTCCTGGTATCAGGGGTTGCCCTTGTGCAGTACCGAGCTATCGATGGCAAAATCCTTTACGATTCCCATGAATGGACTGATTTGCCGCCGAATCCGCTGCAATACGTGCCGCAGATGTTCACTCCTTACCACATAACCCGCTCTGGGGGAGAGGCGTTCAGCCTTAATCTCACAATTATCTACGATTGGTTGCCTCCGGGCATTGTCAACTTTATCCACGTAGATTACCACGGATGGGTAATAGAGATGCCACCGCCGGACAATAAGGTTGATCATGGGACGGCTGAATTCGTCTATCTCGGCTACACCTTTCATACTGGGGCAGTGAGCTACGCGGTGTATGACGCGAGTGGCAGTCCCATTGAAACGGGTTACCGCAACACAACGGTAACTGGGTCCTGTACTGGTTACCAGTGTTTTGAGGCGAGCGGAGCCGGAGTCAATCTTGTCACAGCCAGAAACGTGGGTCAATCCCAAGCCAACGCAACCATTTACGTTGGACGCACGGAAGTCTATTGGAGCAAACCCTCCATTACAGCGGGCGCTACACTTGCCGTCTCCGCACTCTTTGATCTGGAAATAGTCGCGGTGCTAGTGGCCTTTCTGAGCCGGAAGCCCGATTAAGTATGTTTAAGAACACTAGCGTTCGGGGCACGATTATCTTTCTTCACACAATTTGAAAGAATTCATTTTTGCCGCTTCAATCACAATGGTTAGAAACCAGTTACTCAGATCATGCGTGCAGTAGGCGGATTTCGCCTCAGTCGGATCCTTTTTTGCGAACTTCGTATGATAGCTTTAGCGCCTCTTAGGGGACAGGACCGGAGCCTCGAAAGATTTTTAATCGTACCAAGGTATATGATGGCAGTCACAGCGAATAACAGCTATTCACGGTCGTGGAGAGGGATTCCTGCGTGGCTGCCGGAGAAAACTGGAGGTAGTATAGAGTATAGATCCCGATTGCAGCTTGGATAGGAATCCGATTCTCATGGCTTTGGGATGTGAAGGAAATGGGTCTGTTCAACAGCAAGAATGGTGACACCATGTCACTCGCCGAGGACGGCGGGAAATCCATTGTGCTCACCGCCTCTGAGGTCGAGATGAGCGACTTCAACCTGAACCTAGTGGCAGCGTTCGCGGGGAGTTTTCCGCTTGGATTTGTCCCTCGGCGCTTGATCAGGAGAGCACTCTATCCGGCAAACCCGTACAATGAGGATGGTACGGCGAAGCTGGCGCCATATGGACTGAGGAAAGTTGAAGCCATTCTGGTGAAGGAGTTTGGAAAAGAGAATGTGGCCACGGTCCACCCACGCAACTTGGCGAGGTTCGTGGGACCAAGGACCAAGGTAGTTGGCATATCGGCGATGGATTCACTTGGCCATGCCTTTGTCAGCCGAACCTACACAAGTATCCTGGGTCTGGGCGGGAAGCCGCTCAACAGGATAGAGTTCGAGAAGATACTATCCGATCCCGCTATAATGAAGTATAAGCCCAGAGTTATCTTAGGCGGAGCGGGTGCTTGGCAAGTGCCTGAGCTGCATATGCAGGATGCCCTTGGTATAGACACGGTTGTGATAGGTCAAGCAGAAAGGACGGTCGCCAAGATCTTCAGGGAGGCAGTCAACGGGGAGAAACTACCTAAGGTAATCACGTCTGACCCCTCGAGACTGGAAGACGTTCCAATCATAGAGAACCCTGCCTTGTACGGCGCATCAGAGATAACGCGTGGCTGTGGCAGGAATTGCGCCTTCTGCTCACCCACAATGCGGCGATTGGTTTCTTTCCCATTGGAGCATATTCTAAAAGAGGTCAGGTTGAACGCAAGGAGAGGTACGCGCGCAATCTTTCTTCAGACTGACGACGTGTTTCTCTACAGGAAAAAGGACAACTTCCATCCTAATAGAGAAGCCCTTGTCAAGCTGGTTGAGAGCGTGGCGAGAATAGAGGGCGTGGAGTTCATCCAGTTTCCCCATGCATCGTTCGCCCCGGTTTGCTGCGATCCGAGACTTATAGAGGAAATAGCGCCTACAATTGTCGAGAAATCATTGTGGCACTGGAATGGAAAGCACATGGCATCATTCGAAATGGGGTTCGAGACAGGCAGTGTTCGCTTGATGAGGAAGTACATGGCTGGGAAGATGTTGCCCTTTAAGCCGGAGCAATGGCATGACGTTGTCACCGAAGCGGTTGGTATTCTCGACGACAATGACATCTGTCCACTTGCGACACTTGTCATCGGACTGCCAGGAGAACAGGAAGAAGATACCAACGCTACTCTTGAGTTGATCGGCAAGCTAAAGAACAACAGGGTTATGTGGGCTCCGATATTCTTCACTTCAGAGGAAGAGTCGCTCCTCAGGAAACGGAAACACATGTCTCTTAGGAGCCTGACTGATCTGCAGTGGGAAGTCCTTTCGACGTGCTGGCGCAGTAACTTCGACACTTGGAAGAAACAGTTGAACCCAATAATCTCGCTGCTAAGCTTTCTCGCGTTTCCCTATTACAGGCTCAAGCATGGCAGAGGCGTCTTCCGGCCAATGATGAAGTTCGCGGGACTTGATCTCCTGATGCGCAGAGGGCAGGAATCCAGGCGCGCACCACGGTACGATGTGCCCTGCTATTCGCGCAAAGAGCTGACTGTAGAGGCATAGTCTAGACACCCAAGGAAAGCTGTTGAGGGCTGATTCCACAGAAAGGGAACATATCACCAAGCTTGCTCTTGCAGATCCGCTGGTAGACGTCTACTTCCCGGCGCGCCTAACGCTACTTCTCTTGCTCGTCCACGCGGAAGGAGAGCTACCCCCACTAGCAGACTGATGAAAAGTAAGACTCCTGAAAAGGCGAACATTGTACCCTGACCGTACAACTCGACAATGAACCCGGCGGCAATTGAACCGATCGAACTACCAAGAATCGTGAGAGTGTTGAAGAATCCAGAAGCGTTGCCTTTAACTTCTTTCGGAACGAGATCCAAGACTAGTGCTGAGAGGGGTGTCTGGGCAACAGCCACTCCAAGAAGCCCCAAGATGATGATGGGCGGGAGAAGGGAAGCCGACGCAAACGGAACAGCAAGAAACCACGGAACCGCCCAAGCAAGACCCGCGACGATAGGCCTTCTCCTTCCTTGGCGGTCAGACCATACGCCCGAACCAAGCGCACCAACAAAGAAGATTATGATTCCTGGAATAAAGAAGACTAGCGCTTGATCTAGACTGAGACCGAGCTCTTCCTGCAGGAAAATAGGCGCGAATGCGAAGAACGATCCCATTGTAAAACTCGTTGTCATTGCAATCATGCAGGTCTCGAAGAATCCCCTTGCCCTAAAGAACTTCGGCTTAGGAGGATCTTGGCTAATTGAGGCAACCGTCCAGCGATCCTCGGGTGATCGGCTAGGGAGGTTTAGAGATTCCATTGCGCCAGTTCTCGGAAAATTGATTTTGGCCGCGTTGGCGGCTCCGGTATCTGCAATCTTGGAGGGCAGAGTTTCTCTCAGGGACGCAACTAATACAAGCGCGGCCAAGAATCCCAAGGTTGAGGCAATGAAGAAGGGTAGTTGAAGACCGAATACTGCTGCTACTACTCCTCCTACGGGTATCCCAACTATTGTTCCTATCATATAGACTATTGAGAACCAGGCCATTGCAGTGCCCCTGTGTTCACTTGGGAAGATATCACCTAAACACGCTTGGATGACTGAGACCACCGCACCTGTGGCCTGTATGGCCCGAAATAGGATGAACTCATATATGTTCTGGGACAAGCCGACCAGCAACGCCCCAGAAGCGTAGATGAAACCCGAGACTATCAGGATACCACGTCTTCCAATTCTATCGGACAGCCTGCCGAGTGGGATCTGCGTCGAAGCTTGAACTAACCCAAAAACACCTATGGCTATCCCTATTAGTATGGGTGCATTTGCCAAGTTTCCCGCCATTTGAGGCGAGTCTAGGTAGTATGGCATGCTGAGCGAGTAGAAGTTCATTCCTAGATTCCGGACGAGTTCGCTTAGGAGAAGGCTGAAAACTGTCACCTTGAAGCGGCGATCACTCAGTAGGGCTTGCATTGACGGGACATCCAACAAGGTGCTTAACAGCTAAGTTTCATTATTCCCCCCCTAAAAGGATTAAGCTGTCACTCACTTTGTCAACAGGGAATCCTGAAAAGCCGCAACGTAGTGAACCCATCACCCACATCCCCCTCTATTTCGTCGGGGGCTCATTACCGTCCTCCACACCCAAAGCATTAATAACAGCTATCATGATGCAGTGAGATCATCCAACATTACCAATGTAAAAAGGTCTCCTTCAGATACGTTTCAGCGAACTCTTCGGATCGGCGATTTTCATAAGGATAGCCCATAATGTGGATAGATATATCTTCAAGTTGTTATTATAACGTAATTCAAAGAAGGTGACAAGAAATGCCAGGCGAAGAAGAAGAAGATGAGAGAGAAAACAAGAAGAACAGATTTGCCAAATTGAGTGAGCTTGATAGGACTGGCGACAAGGCGAAATACCTCGAAACTGACAGCGAAGAAGTGATAATTGGTGGAGCGGGATCAACCGGGGCGGCGGGAGACATACCACGCGAAGCTCATGATCTTCCAGGGATAGGTAAACAGCGACAGAGGACCCCTCGTGAAACTGAGAAGCCATCGGAACACTCTGACAAGCCCGCACTTTACGCGAGCGTGGCCTTGGCGGCCGTAAGTCTGGCTCTCGCCGCGTATTCTATTCTGACATTCTACGCAATTGGACCCTTTAGCTCGCCTCTGTACCCAATTTCCTCAAATGGCTTGCTCTTCCTGTTTGCAGTTGCGGTTATTCTTGCGGCGTTGTTTATCTACATAGCTATTTCGAAAGTCCGTGAGATGAGACTTCACAGATACCTAGAGGGGCGGAAACAGAGAAAGAGGGCTTAGGTCCACTCGGCTCGTTTCTTCCATTACAACTCTTTTTTCTTGGGTGTGAGCGCTGCTCGCCACATTTCTGTCGGCTATCAAACATCAACCTTAAGAACGATGAGGATTAACCGTACAACCTCAGATGTTCAAGGTTGTGCACATTTATGAGCGAACCTGAAACCAGCCGTTTCTCCTAGTTCCTTAGGTTCAGCTCCTTAAACTTGGCCTCAGTTGCCTCTCTAGCTTCTCTGAACTGAGGAGCATTTAGCACGCCAATTGCGTCTGCAAAGATCTCTTCAAACTCGTTCTCTGCCACGCAGGACCTCGGTGGCTCCACGTTGGTGTATCCCATATAATCCTCGTAGATCCTCAGTAAGGCACGAATGACTTTTGATGCCTCTTCTCTTGTGAACCTCATGTACATCTCCATGTGACTCTGCCGAACGTTCCTCACATGGAGAACCACTAGGAAGCGATTAATGCCAATATTAAAGACTTCGAAAAAGTCCAAGCAGAAAGAGTATGTTGGATCATAAGCATCTTCACCTGCAGAGAGGCTAAACATCAAGAACGGTACGCTCAAGTTGTCCACGAAGTCCTCGCTCTGGATAAGAATCTCGCTCATCCGTCCATATTCACCCATGAACCTCTCCTCAAGCCGAAGATCCCGTCTGAAGTCTTCGAGAGCCTTTCTACGATCTTCAAGCGAGCATCTTTCAAGGTGTTCGAAGACGTTTATGAATTCCTCATCTGGCTCGGCATCGAAGAACTCTACCTTCCTGTCTATGAATAGCCTCGAGAACAGTAGCTGAAGCCTTGGATCTTCCACGGCACTCGCTTCCGCCTCAGTCATGAACTCCGAGGTAGCTTTTTCGGCCATTTTGCTCTGTCAACTCTCTTTCCGTTTCTCCTAAGGGAAATTGGAGAAAGTCAGCCAGACGATGCTGACAACGCCGAGAGACGCCATCATTCATCGCACAGAGGATTGGAGGGGGTTCCTTCTCAGTCGGCCTGTTTCCCCAATGTGGTGGTCAACTTACGTTACCGTCTCTTCAACAGACGAGTTTCATCAGACTGATACCGCAATGGCTATTGCGATTATCCCAACATTAGACGCGCATTCTGACCTTTCACCCAATTATTCAATTTCCAACATATATTAAAGTAACCCAATCTTTGCGGTTATCGCACGATTCCATTGCGATGAAGGATCCAAGTTGAGGGTAGTGCCGAGAACCATCTCTCGCTGTCGCGAAAAGGCCCGATACCATCCAACCACACCAAAACATGCTATATTAAGCCCCAGAAAAGCAAATTCGCGCCAAAGGAGCCACTGACACGCAAAGGTTCTTATTTGCAGAACCAGTCCGAAGGCTCTCATGAACCGTAAGTGAGATACGGTGGGATGTGCGACCGACAAGTATAACCCGGCGCGACCCAGCGAACTCGACTTTTTCTACGACTTCCTTAGAAAGTCCAGCAAATATGCATTTACTGGGTCAGGTGCTTCCTGTTGTACCCAGTGCCCACAGTTTTCGATGTACCTTATCTCATACGGTCCTTCAACATACTTCTCCATTCCCAATGTCAATGACTTGTCGAGCGCCGCGTCGTCTTCGCCCCAAATGACGAGAGTCGGGCACCTCACTCTCGGGGATCTTCTCGCTAGCGCTTCCTGTTGTTCTTTCGGCATCGACAGTATCTGTGCGGGGTTCATATTTGCTCGGTAGTAGTTTATTGACGCTGTAAGCGCTCCAGGTTTCGACCATGCCTCGACGTACTTTTGCACGTCCTCATCGGTGAATGCTTGCTTGTTGACCGCAGAGCCTACTACCATTCTTTTTAGGAATTGGTAGTTGTTGAGACTCAGAACCTTTTCAGGGGCCTCTGGGAGCTGGAAGAAGAAGATGTACCAGCTTTTCTGCAGTTGCCGAAATCTCATGGAGAGAAAAGCATCAACTAGCGCGAGTGGGTGAGGGCAGTTCAGGATAACGAGCTTCTTCACGTATTCCGGAGCCGTCATAGCAAGGTTCCACGCTACTGCGCCGCCCCAATCATGTCCCACCACGATCGCCTTGCCTTCTCCCATCCCTTCAATGAGGCTCTTAACATCCTGCGTTAGGGCTGATGTCGAGTAGCTAGCAACCCCTACTGGCTTGTCAGATTGATTGTATCCACGCATGTCTGGAGCTACGACTCTGAAATACTTCGATAACGCAGGGATCTGGTGTCGCCATGAATACCAGAACTCTGGAAACCCATGAAGCAACAGTACTAGTTCGCCAGCACCGCTCATCACATAATGAATCTTTACAGCATTTGCAGTGGCGAATAAGTGATTCCATTCTTCTCTAATAGCCTATCTCCTCCACAATTCAGATCCGTCGCAACTCCAACCATGTCTCGATACCTTCATCTCCTGCATTCATCCTAATCTGCCTTTTGACCACGCATTCGGAGCAATTGGATTCTGCTTTCTGATAGTTGGGAGGAATTGGATAAAGAGATGTAATTGTTATGATAACTGATTAAGTAAATTCTGGCAGCCACGGACGGAGGCGTTCTCCCCGGGGAACCTGATCCAAATTCAAGGTTCCATTATCCTCCTTCGAAATTCCCTGATCCCGAATCCAATCTGGAGTATTCGTAATGATTCGCATCGCTCGTCCGATAAGCTGCTCCGACGTCAGCGTTTCGTGCGGTTCTTCTTGTGCCAAGTGTTCGAGTTTTTTAGAAATCGCTCCAAAGTTTCAGGTTTTTGTTACGAATCTCACAACGCCGAGAATAGGTATTTATGGAAAGGTAGAAGCTAGTCACTGAGTAGCTAGCCTTCAGATCAATTTCAGTTTTGCCTGCAATCATTATGAGGGCTTCGATCCTTCCCGGCCAGATATGAATCAGGTCAGTGGAAGTGGGGGTAGAGTCGGATATGCTCAAGGGTCTACGCGTGATCTGGCAGAGTGTCTCAAAATTCCATATCGTGCTGTTTGCACTTCTTTGTGTGACATCGCTTCTCTTGTTGACAGACTTGCCTTGGATCAGCAAACCTTTGATTATTTCTGCACTCGTTGGCGGAACAATCTATTTCCTGGGGCTTGCCTTCCTAGCGCTGGTACCGCCACTATGGAGAGCTCTGGCATACATACTGCGGTTTTCCGGCGTGAAGCTCGCACTTTTTGCCGCCACATTTCTCTTCACATACCTATTCCTATATCCCTCCTTCATCTTGATAGAGGTCATCGTGGCGATTGGTTCTCTTGCCTGGCTAGTCAATCTCTCCATCATGGCATGTGTCCTGCCCTACTCTATGTCGACAAGGCTCTCGCATCACAGTCCGCGACCCTTAGGCTGGTTCTTCTTCATATGCATGGGGCTAGTGAACGCAGTGGTCTACTTGGGGATTTCACGGATTCCAATTCTCCAACCCTTTCTCTATGCCTATGTGCTGGGTTGGCTTACTCCTTGTGTCTTGATATCCCTCGCAAAGTATCGCGATCGACGGGTTTTTGCGGGCTATATGCTTGTCGCGTTATTTTACTCGCTCTACCCAGTCGCATACCGTTTGTACTCATTATCAAGCCAAGTCTTTGTGTTACAGGGCGGGTCAGTTTCCCTCCCCTCGAGCCTTCCGATCGAAGAAGCCCTGACGGTTTTGATGTTCTGCTGGGCACTAAACACCGTGGGGCGCTTGGCCAATAGTGAATACAAGCTATTCAAAGAGGGAAAAGAGAAGCTTGAGAACAAGCTGACAAGCCCGCTGCGGATACTGAGAAGAGAGAAAGGAAAAGACGAACAGCAGGAGGCTTACGCTGTCGCAGCAACTCTGTTTGAGGAGTTCAAAAAAGAGGAGCTTGCGGTCAATCCAGTATTCGTCTTTGGGCTACTATTCTCCGCACTTGCGTACTTCGTCTTCAAGCATGGATATACAATGGTCAATGTGCCCGGCTATATTGAGCCGGGAGTAGCATTAGTGCTAAGCCTTGCGGCTACCGTTCCCCTACTCTTCTACATGATGATAAAAAAGAGGTGAGCTTCAAACCCTTGATCTTTGGACGGAACTGGTACGAAGGGTCATGAGGCCACAAAGCAGCAATAATCCCCCGCTATTCATGGGTCGGTGTGTCAATCTTCCCTCTTTGGACTATTTTACTTTCAGCCTGTTGAGCTTGTCAATTGCTTGTTCTGCTTCACTCATAGTTCGTTCTATCAGTTCTTTGACAGTGGGGATGTCTCTCACTCTTCCCGCGCACATTCCGCAAAGCATGATGCCTTTGCTTATGTCACCGTCTTTCTCGGCTAGGGGCCATCTGGGTAGCTCCCACGAGTGTATCCTGTCCTCTGAAGTTCCTTTTGCGACGAGAGCCTTCTGTTCGGTCACGTATTCATTTACGAGGTGTCGAGCAGGTCCAAACATGCCCAGGATTACCTCCGTGTCAGTTTCCCTGGCCTCCATGATTCTCTTCTTGTAGTTCTCGTGGAACTCGCATTCCTTCGTGTTTATGAACCTAGTTCCCATCTGTATCCCTTGTGCGCCCATTGCTAGGGCTGCTGCCAGCCCTCGCCCATCGGCGAATCCTCCTGCTGCAATCACAGGTATCTTAACCGAGTCGACTACTGCCGGAACTAGCACATTTGTGTGAACTGGTGTGGGGGAGACGTGTCCACCTGCCTCGTAGCCCGAGGCGATCACAGCGTCGCATCCAACCGCCTCGGCTTTTTTGGCGTGACGAACGGTTGGGACTACGTGTAGGACCTTCAAGCCCGCTTCTTTGAATTTCTTTGTGAAGAGGGTTGGATCACCGGCAGAGGTTATCACTGCCTTGAGTCTTCTTCTGACTTCTGGGTCGTTTCGAACTTGATCTACGACCATGTCCGCCAGCTTGTATGCGTCGAGCATGAGCTGGAGCTTGGCTACTCTGATGTTGAGGGCAAAGTTGCCTTTCGTGCCTTTCTTGACAATTTGAATGTCCTGCTTCATCTTGGTGACTGAATCGGTTGCCGTGTCCTTCGGCTCGAGTATTCCAGCGTGGCTGATTGTTCCCAGTCCTCCAGCCTCTGAAACGGCGATGGCAAGCTTGGTGGTCACGAAGGGACCCATGGGGGCTTGCAGTATAGGATACCTGATTCCAAAAAGGTCGCAGATTCCTGTTTTTATCATTGTCCATTTGACGCCTCCTTTGACATGTTACTAGAGGTTTACCATGATGGATAATTCTCGCCATTCTTCCCTAAGACCGTTACGACTTGAGCAACTTTAGATGTATATAAGGATCCGCAAAAAAGGCACACAGAAAAATGGTAGCCATCCAGATCGTTAGGTTCTGCCCTGCTCGTGGGCATTAGCAGGAAAAAAAGGAAGAGGGCTGATGGAGGTTCTCTGATAGCCCCTCAAATGAAGAGAATTTGGTACCCCGCAGTCTGTTCCATCAAGGTGGCGGCGCCCACGATGTCGTCTACAATCGGATCGAGGGTCTCCTTCTTCAAACCCAGCATTTCGACGGTTGTCGAGCAACCGTAGACCTTCACGTCGCCGCTCTGCTTTGCTTTCTTGAGCATGTCATACCACGATGGTGCCTTCATCTTCTGCATTCCGCTGATCATTTTTGGCACCATGTCCTCGAATTCCTTCGTGAACCTTGGTTTGTCCTTTATGCCACCCTTCATGATGGAAGCGAGTGCAAATCCAGTGAAGAACACTCTTACGGGTACGCCCATGGCTGCCGCAGTCGAACTCAGCACGCCCACTGGGAGCAGCTTGTCAGCCTGGCCAGAACAAGAGATTATCGCAAGGCCACCTTTATTCTCGCTCATTTTCTTCTGCCTCGATTTCCTATTCAAGTATTCGAATATTTGATTATTAGAATACTCGCATGGTTATATATAATGTTTTTGGAATTACCCGTTAGAGTGGCGCGCCAAGCGCTGATCCCTCGAAACGGGGTGCGCTGGACCCTTAGCCGCCCGAGACCAATAAACATAATAGCAAACAGTTCCGCGGTGTATACAAATAGGTCACGGGGTGCTGCAAGAATGAGTGAGGTATGCAACCTACAAGCAGAGCTCTGTAAAGTAATAGCCAACCCCAAGCGGATAAGAATGATCAACCTACTCAAAGATGGAGAAAAATCGGTGCTCGAAATAGCAAAAGGACTCGGCATAAGCCAATCCAATGCTTCGCAGCACCTTACTATCATGAGGGCAAAAGGAGTCGTACTTACCAGGGCAAGCGGGAGGGAAATCTATTACAGACTCGCCATACCAGAGGTCGCCCGTGCCTGCGACCTTGTCGCTACAGCCCTGAGACGTATGAGAGAGACAAAATGAAGTTTTGTTGGCCCACGGCTGAACGGGAAACGCATAATGCGAATGACCATCTCGGCTAGTCTCTTTCAGTTGTTTTGCAAGTTCTTTTCGTTGTTTACGGGACTTTATCGATTCAGAGGAGAAGGAACACTTAGATAAACTCTTAAATTTCTCGGAACGTAAGGAAAAGATAGGAGAATCCAAGAATAATCAAGAATAAGATCACTGCGCGAAAGAGGGGTGTGTCGTAAGAATAATGGTAGACGAAGAAGTACCGAAGATCGTTACTCCTATCCCAGGTCCCAACGCCAGGAAAGTAATTGATGCTGACACGAAGTACCTCGTAAAGTCCACGAAGACTGGTCCAGTTGTAGCGAAGCGTGCCTACGGAGCTGTGGTTGAGGATGTTGATGGAAACAAGCTGCTCGACTTCACTGTAGGCATATCAGTCTGCAATATTGGATACTGCCACCCTAAGGTCACTGAGGCGATAAAGGCACAGGCCGAGAAGTTGGTCCACTATGCCGGCCAGGACTACTACTACGAAGAGCAGGTCAACTTGGCGAAGAAGCTCACTGAAATAACGCCAGGCAATTTCCAGAAGCAAGTGTTCCTCTCCAACTCCGGAACTGAGAGCAATGAGGCTGCTATCAAACTCTGCAAGTTCCACCAGAAGCGCCACCAGTTCATCTCATTCATCGGAGCATTCCACGGCAGATCAATCGGCTCCGTGTCCCTGACTGCCTCGAAGCCGAACCACAAGGAAGGCTTTTTCCCCATGATGCCCGGAGTTAGCCATGTTCCTTACGCTTACTGTTACAGGTGCGCCTACAAGATGACGTACCCGCAGTGTGGACTCTGGTGCGCTAAATACATAGAAGAGGTTCTGTTCAACAGCTACCTACCACCGACAGAAGTTGCTGCAGTCTTCGCCGAACCGATTCAGGGCGAAGGAGGCTACGTGGTCCCACCTAGTGACTGGTACAAGGAAATCAAGCGAATATGCGAGAAGAACGGAATACTGTTCGTAGACGACGAAGTTCAGGCTGGAATGGGGCGAACAGGGAAATGGTTCTGCACTGAGCACTATGGAGTGGTTCCAGACATCTTGACAACGTCCAAAGCGATTGCATCCGGAATACCGCTCGGTGCCACGGTGGTCAGAGCTGACATAGCCGACTGGAAAGAGGGATCTCATAGTAACACCTTTGGGGGAAACACGTTGGCATGTGTCGCCGCCGTGGCGACGATAAAGGTTATTGAGACCGAGAAGCTGCTTGATAACGCCACGAAGATGGGCGAGAAGGCGATGCGAAGACTCAACGAGATGAAAGAGAAGTACGAGATTATCGGCGACGTGAGAGGAAAAGGACTAATGATTGGCGTGGAGTTCGTTAAGGACAAGAAGACCAAGGAAAGATACTTCGAAGCGCATGATGCTATACCGGATATTGCCATGAAGAAGGGGCTCGTCCTCTTGCCATGCGGCAAGAACGGGGTTCGCATAATTCCTCCGCTTAACATTGACGAGAAGCTACTCGAGAAGGGACTCATGATCTTCGAGGACACCGTGAAGGAGTTCTCAAAGCAGGCGCCCAAGAAGTAGGTCTGGATCTTGTGGGCCCTATCTAGGCTACTTCTCCCTCTATTTTTCGGAAGCGATAGTTATTTTTCTCCAGATGTCGCTACCGATACACCGTCCGCAAGGAATAGGGGTGCATATACGCCGTGCAAGAGGGCACTAAGAGGTTGTACTGGGAGGATCCTTACAGGAGGAGTTTTGAGGCTCAAATCATCTCGAACGTGGGGAGGGAGGTTGTGCTCAGCCAGACCTGTTTCTATCCTAGGGGTGGAGGTCAGGTCAGCGACAGTGGCATAATAGAGTCAGCGAGAGTCACTGACGTAGTAGATCGGAAAGATGGAACGATCGCCCACATCTTGGAGAGCTCTCTGCAAGCCAGGACGGGGGATATAGTTAGGGGGGAAATAGACTGGGAGAAGCGCTATAGCACTATGAAGCTGCATTCAGCCTCGCACCTTCTCTACTATGTTATGCAGGAAGTCTTCGGAGTTGAAGCCACACCCGCGTCGTCGGGGCTAGTGGACGAGAAGAAGGATAGAACTGACTACCTCTTCAGCACATCACTCGACCAAGAGAAACTGAAGGAAGCTGAGAGAAGGGTCAACAACATCATTAAGGAAGCGCGCGAGGTTAGAACTTGGAACGATCCGAGCCGAGATGGAAAAAGAATGTGGGAACTGAAGCCCTACCCAGTCATGATGTGCGGGGGAACACATGTGAGAAATACAATGGAGATAGGCGAGGTATCAGTAACGCGAGGAAAGAAGCCCGGGCGCGGAAAGGAGAGAATTGAGATAACTCTAATGTAGTGGCAAAGAAGGTCTACAGGGAGATCTGATACGCGTCTCAGAATCGTTCTATCCAGCTCTGCTTACCGCCGTTGCCAGAGTACCCGAAGAATCGCTCAGCAACTAGGCGTGTAGTCTCGGGTTCAATAATCTTGTCGTTGAGCTTGCTTGGCGAGAGAGACGACGCGTTGCTAAATATGGTCAGGATCTTGGCCTTTGCGTAGTCGATTTGGCCCTGTTCGATTCTGCGCGCCAGCTCTTTGGAAAATTCTGTTGACTCAGTTCCGAGGACACTGGAATTGACCATATCGACAATCGCGCCCAGCTGCCCACCGTCCATTTCGGATTCTACTTCTCCGATCAGGCTCAAGGGCAGTCCCACTAGGTTTCCTTCTTCGTGAACCGAGTTGCACCACAGAGTCAAACCAAAGCATCCTCGAAAGTCTCGCGGAATGAGGTTAGTCATGAATGCGATCATGTTCCTTACTTGCCAGTCTTCGCCTACAACCATGACCTTCTTTCCCCCCACGAGCGATTGTAGGGCTGAATCGAATTTCCCTGGAATCCGCACGCGGGGAACAGCAAACGGTCCTGGCTCGTCTTCGTATTCGCGCACAAAGTCGCCGTCCAAGCCATCCTTGACAGACTCCCTAAGAAGCCCTTCATATTGGAAGAGGTCAACATCTCTCCTATCAGTAAAGATAAAGGCGCAACCGAAGCCTGAGTCGACTGACATCTTGTAGTAGGAGACCGCCGTGCCCGTTTCTCCAACCGGAAACGACTTCAAGACTTCGTCGGGTGGGAGCCCCAAAGGCAGAGACTTGAGTGAGAGCAGTTTCTTGATATGAGGAGAAAGAACACCATTACTAGCTATGATTTCTACGCCGCTCTTGCGATTGAATGACAGGAAGGTTCTTATCATCATAGCCTGCCCACCCCCGAAATGATCGCCCCTGTCTACTGTAGAGATCTGGTCCCCTCACGTTTCACTTTGCAGTCTTTGGCATTATGCCCAATCTGACTTGAAGCCATACCGGCATGCTGAAACCGACATAGAACACGACCAGCGATGGGATTGCCACAAATGGCACCTCAAATATGCCGAGGAAAACCCAGAACTCCGGCGACAAGCCAAGGATGTAGAACTGCCCCCCTTGTACAAGAAGTGTAGACACCGACTCCGCAATGATCCACAGTGACAGCGGAATTCCTATCAGCCTCGCCCTAACCTTATGAAAGAGCTTAGTGCTTTTCCTGCCACTCATCAGCATGCTTGCTGATATGATGAGGGCTATCAGAGGAGTCAAAGCAGCGGCGAAAAGAGCCTCAGTGTTCCATACCAGTGGCCACCCGGGAATAACCTGGTACCCATAGTAGAAGCCAGACACCTCCGCGAGGACCCACCACGCAGCCACGCCAATCTTAGCTGGTATGGCGTACTTGCCTCTAGTCCTGCTGAGGTTCAGCGCGAAGAGAGTCAACAGAGCAACACATGTAAAAGCTGAAATCAGCCGACCGAACATGTATACTGGCGCTACTGCAAAGAGCAAACCGAACACTTTGCAGGCGTAGTATGCCGTGCCAATCGCAAAGAATCCCACAAAATAGAACGTCAGTCTCTCATTCATAAGCTTCCTAAGCTTCACAACCGAGTAGACTGTCAGAACTGACGAAAGTATCAGGACAGGGATACTGACTTCAAATTCAAGGAGATCGAATTCAGTGCCAAAAGGCAATCCCACTCCACACCCCCAAGCTAAGGCTTCTCACTTCTGCTCCCGCACCTTGTCAACGAGGTATTCGAAGGCCTCTTTGAGTCCATCACCGTACATTCCGCTGGTTTTGACCACGTGCACGCTGTGCCCCTTCAACAGATTGTCGACTCCATAACTCTCAAGAATCTCCTCCTCGGTCATTGGGTTCTTGTCCCGCAAGTCCTGCTTATTCGCCATTACCAGGACTGGAATTCCGTCATTTAACAGACTTACTGCATATTCGAAGATCTTCCTGTTCTCTGCAATGTTGGCGCGGTCAGTTGCGTCCACCACGAAGATGACTCCTCCAGGGGACTGTCTGACCCCAAGTTCCCAGAATACCTGGCGGTATACTTGTTGGCCTCCGACGTCGCATGCTATGAAGTTCCATCCCTCAAACTCAAAGTTCTCGAAGTCGATCCCGTGTGTTGGTCTGATCTGCATTTGATGCCCGTCTTCCAAGACAACCTTTCCGCTTGCGGGAGGTTGTCCCGTTTTCATGTAATAGAGCATTGTTGTCTTTCCGGCCCCACCGGGACCCAACAGGCATATTTTGATCCTCTTCTTCGATCGAAACAGGTTCTTGACCCACCCCGGCGGCATCGACTACCACCTCTTGCTGATTTCACATGACTCTTATCACTGCTTTTATCCTTGTGGAAAACTCGGCACAAAAGTCAGCCGAAGCTACGATATTCGCAAGCAGTCAAGACCATGCTGATGAGTTAGAGGACGAAAGTCTTGTAGGGAACAAAATCTGCAATCAGCTTCGCTATCGTCAGGTTTGACTTCTCTCTCGCCCGAGTCGGCTATACTGGCAAAGATGTTGCCCATGAAGGTGAGCCAAATACCAATGCCGCTAGCCCCAACCAGAAAAGACACGGATCTCGCTCACAGCGGCGGTCTCTTGTTCTGCCACGGGTGAACTTTTTCGTAAGCTCTCGATGCTTTGAGCACACCCATGTCATCGTAGCGGTTTCCTATGATCTGCAGCCCAACCGGGAGACCCTTTGACGTGAAGCCTATTGGTATCGAGGCCGCAGGCTGGCCTGTGAAGTTGAATGGGTAGGTGAAAGGCATCCAAGCTATGGGTCCAACTCCTTTTCCAGCGATCTTGCTTGGCGTACCTGCTGCGTTTGGCTGGATCTCGAAGGCAGCGACCGCTGTGACCGGCGTTAGAAGGAGGTTGTACTGCTCGAAGATCTTCCTCATTCTCTTCCAGAGTTCCTCTCTCTTGTACTCTATTCTAATGATGTCCCTTGCCTTCAAGCCCGGCTCGAGAGCTAGAAAGCTGGAGTAGTAGGGGTACAGAACCTTTTTCCATTCTTCAAGGCGCTTGTCAATCGTAGCGACTGTTCTAGCAACGGTCAGGTTTATCAGATCGTTCTCCATATTTGGCAGATCCGGCTTTATCTCAGTCACCTTGCAGTCAAGCATTTCGAAGGAGAAGGCGGCTTTCCTCGTAAGGTTCTCGATATCCACATCGACCGCTGCGTACCCAAGGCTGGGGGTGTAGGCTATGTTCGCCCGATCTATTCCCTTGTCGATGTTCTCCAGGTAGCGTTCCCCTGTAGCTGGCAAAGAGAATCTGTCCCTCTCATCAGGACCAGCTATGATGTCAAGCGTCGCGGCTGCGTCGGACACAGCCCTAGTTATTGGCCCATCACAGCTGAGGGTTTCCCACATGGAGAGGCTTGGATAGTCTGGAACGCGTCCAAAGGAGGGCTTTATGCCGTAGACGCCGCAGAAATTTGCGGGTATCCTTATTGAGCCTCCTCCGTCACTTCCAGAAGCTATGGGTCCGAAGCCAGAGGCTACGGCTGCGGCTGCTCCTCCGCTTGAGCCACCTGTCGTTCTGGACTTGTCCCAAGGGTTGCGTGCCGCCCCAAATACTTGGTTATCCGTGTAGGCGATGAGACCGAATTCTGGTACGTTCGTTTTTCCTATTATAACCGCGCCAGCTTTTCTTAGCCTCTCAACTATGACTGCATCTTCTTCTGGAACATAATTCTCGTACAGCTTGGAGCCGAAGGTCGTGCGAATACCCTTGGTATAGACTAGGTCCTTGATCGTGATCGGAACCCCGGTTAATGGACCTACTTTCTTGCCATCCTTGATATCCTTGGCGGCTTTTCTTGCAGAAGCCATCGCGCCCGCTTCCGTGAGAGTTACGATGGCATTAAGCTCGGGGTTATATCGCTTGACCCTTGAAAGGATTTCTTCAAGAACATCAACGGGCGACAGCTCACCTTTCGCATAAGCCTGGCTGAGTTCTATCGCGCTCATCCAACAAGTTTCTTTAACCAATATGAAATGTACCCTCCTCCAGGTTTCCTGGATCCTGCATCATTCTCGGGATCTAGACCGCCTAGAGCGCAACATGTGGTCATGCCACCGTTCGGCTACGTCTCTCTTTCAATCCTATTAACGTTTTCTGTTCTGCTAACATCGAAGGTGACGACTTCGCTTGTCTGCGTTGCCTGCGCGAGGTGTCGGGATGAGCTCAGCTTCGCCCAGTTTTGTCTGCAGCAGCTCTCCTGTACTTGGTTAGCATCTCACCCGTGATTCCGTTTCTCTCAATTATCTCTTTGTACAGGTATGCGCTTGGTCTAGGCTTCCGCTCTAGTGTCCTGTAGTCAACTTCGACGATGCCGAACCTCTTATCGTATCCCGAGTCCCACTCAAAGTTATCAAGGAGTGACCAATAGAAGTATGCTTGCACGTTTGCTCCTTCCCGTATTGCGCGGTGAACTTGTTCAAGGTGTAGGACTATAGACATACTTCTTCTCGCGTCGTCCTTTACGGCAACGCCATTTTCGGTAACATAAATCGGCAAGTTATAGCCCGTCAGCCACTTGATGATTTGATAGATTCCTTCCGGGTAGATCTCATAGCCCATGTCTGTTATGCCAAGTGAGTCCTTGCGCGTGAGCGGCTTGTCCTCTTGGAGCACTTCTCTTGCACCAGCCCTCACCAGCATCCGCGAATAGTAGTTGAATCCAATGAAGTCCAAGGCGCCCTTCACTGCATCGATCAGTTCTCCGCTGCCAATGGGAGGGTTTATCTTTCCTGTCTTTAGGGCGTCAAGGAAAGACGCGTTGTAGAACTGGTGGAGGAAACCTGCTTCATCTCGGTCCTTCTGTGATTTCTCATTGTATGGCTGGAAGCATTCTGTGTCTTTTACGGTTCCGACCTTGGGCGCGCCTTCTGCCTTGTTTCTGCCCAGAGCGTCGTGGATTGTGTGGTAAGCATTTGCGTGTCCCAGCAACATATTGCGGAGCACAGCCTGATACTTGGAGAGGTCGCTCTCGCAGGGTGGGAACTTCCCGAGCATATATGAGGCTGCCGCGTATGCCGTAGGCTCATTTATCGGGCCCCATAGGTCAACAAGGTCGCCAAGTTCGCGAACCAGGTACGCTGTGTAACGCGTGAAGTGGTCTACTGACCTCGCGTTAACCCAAGCGCCCTCTTTCTCCATCCACACAGGGTTTGTGAAGTGATGTAGTGTTACGAAGGGTTCCATTCCGCGTTTCCTTATCGCCATTATCACCTTGCGGTAGTGTTCCACTTCCTTCTTATTCCAATCGCCTTCCCGAGGCTCTATTCGGCTCCACTCGATGGAGAAGCGGAAGACCTTGTGTCCAAGTTTCCTAGCCAGATCGATGTCCTCCTCGTAGAGGTGGTAGAAGTCGTCGGCTTTTCCGCAGACCGATCCATCCTTAATGTGTCCACCTTCCTGCTCCCATACTGACCACTGATTAGTGTTTCCACCCTCCGCCTGGTAAGCTGAGATTGCAGAGCCCCACAGGAAGCCCTTTGGGAACTCAAGGAGTGATTTCCCCGCGGACTTGGTAGTCATATGCCATTATACACCTCCCATACGCGGAATATTTCTCGACAGAAACCATGAAATGCATGTACGATCCTCTTTGTGTTTTCCCTCAAACCTTCAAAACTTGAATCCTTGGGGAATATAATCTTTGTCATCTGCGAGTCGGTGGCAGGTGCTACGAATTATGCGGGACTGGAAGTCTACCCTGAAAGCAGATCCAACTGGCTGGCTGTTGGAGGAGGACAACCCTTCAGTACGCTACTCTGCTTTAACTGATATTCTGGAGAGGGGTGAGTACGGCGACGAAGTTAGGAAGGCGAGAGCCGCGATAATGGAAATCGGCTTGGTTCCTAAGATACTGGCAAGCCAGAAGAAGGAGGGATACTGGGGAAGACCCGAGGACTTCTACATTAGATCAAAATACAAGGGGACAGTCTGGAACCTGATACTCTTGGCGGAACTCGGGGCAGGCGGAGGCGATAACCGCATCAAGAATACCTGTGAGTTCATTCTCGAGAACTCTCAGGATCGTGAGAGTGGAGGTTTCTCGTACATCCGTGCCAAAGGAGGAGAAGGAGGAGCGCACAGTGGAGTGATTCCCTGCTTAACTGCAAACATGGTTTGGAGCCTGATAAGATTCGGCTATCTTGAGGATTCACGGGTTAAGCGTGGGATCGAATGGATCGTTAAGTACCAGAGATTTGACGATGGGGTGGAGGAATCCCCTCAGGGTTGGCCCTATGATAATAGGGACAAGTGTTGGGGTACACATACTTGCCACATGGGTGTGGTGAAGGCTCTGAAGGCGTTCTCCGAGATCCCCGCAGATGAGAGATCTACTGGAGTGAAGACTACCATTCAAAGGGGATCTGAGTACATGTTGGGGCATCGCATATACAGGAGAAGCCACGATCCCGCAAAAGTCTCCAAGCCCGAGTGGCTGAAGTTCGGCTTTCCCCTGATGTGGAACACAGACGCGCTGGAGATCCTAGAAATACTAGGGAGGCTAGGTTACAAGGACAGCCGAATGCAGGACGCAGTCGATTTGGTCATGTCGAAGCAGGATGAGCTAGGCAAATGGAAGTTGGATGCGACCTTCACAGGTCGCTATCGAGTAAGCATCGAGCAGGTTGGAAAACCCAGCAAGTGGATCACCTTGAACGCTCTCAAAGCACTAAAATTGTTCTACAGCTAGCACTGTTTTTCCGAGAGTCTTTGTTCAATGGATCTCACTAGCGTTAGCACGCGCGCTACAAAAAGGTAAAATCGGCAGAAAGCGAAAGCGATAGTTACCTCAGTCAATGCTCGTGTTTTCGTACCGATTGTGGTAGGTGAATTCTTCCACATCGCGTCGTACTCTCAGGTATTCAGCTGGTGTAGAAACAGGGTACCCAAGGCGGACAGTAAAGGCAATATTCATGTATTCAGGAATGCTAAGAATCCGCTTCACTTCTTTCGCTACAGGATGCGCACTGAAGACGCTCAGTATCTGAAGGCTGATCCCTAGGAGCTGCGCCATGAGCCACATGTTCTCCATAACACAACCAAGGCTAATAAAACCCAGAACATCCCCTTCCGAAGCAGGCGCTCTTTTCCTCGAATCACAGATCACAACCAGAAGCACCGGACTACCACCAATCGTTTGGACTAGGGGCCGAGGCGTGCTTTCGCGGGCTATCTCCTCCATCTTGGCAGGGTCTCTCCAGGCTGGCGGAAACATGGTGCCGAGGATTCCGACCTTCTTCTTAAGTAGCTCCTCTTGCGAGAACGAGAGCTGCTCGTAGTTCTCGCGCAGGAACTCTACAGATATACGAGATTTAATGTTCCCCAACTTCTCCAGAACCTCCTTATCATCAACGACAAGGATCTCGAAGTTTTGCATGTTGTGAGCTGTGGGCGCCCACCTACTTGCCTCTAGAATCTGCCTCAGATCCTTTTCGGAGACCGGTCGACGCGGATCAAAGGGAACTCTTGCAGACTGCCTTTGCTGGATAAGCTTCAGGATTTCACTCTCGCTCATGGCGGCCATCTCCTCACTTTAGCGCGCTCTATGCTACCACGAACTAATGTGGGTTAGTCGGATTAAGTCTTTTCCAGGTTCTTTTCACTTGCACGCTGCAGCATCTAGGACGAGCAAGGGGGGAAATATGGGCTGCGGAAGGAGGGGTTTGGAAGGAAACATTATTATGGCTCAAATTAGCATTTGACTTTCACTCGGCAAAAACTTGGTCAATGCGGATCACTGCACAATCGTAGAACCAACTTGTTTCCCTAGCTTGTTCGGGGGCGTGGACGTTGGAGAAGATTCCTAGCATCAGCGACGAGAGAAAGAAGAAGTACGATGAGATGATAGGGAAAGGCATGAGAGTACCCTACTCCTTCGAAGTTTCTAACACGATTGAAAGCATCATCAGCAAGTTCAGCAGTCTTGGCGAAGGAGTTGAGACTAGCCAGCTAGTATCCGTAGCTGGCATGGTCATTGCGCTCAGAGTTCATGGAAAACTCACTTTCATGGACATACGAGACATCACTGGCAGGATCCAAATCAACTTCAGGGTCAACGAGCTTGGCGAGGATGGGTACAGGGAGGCTCAGCTCTTCGACACGGGAGACTTTATCGGGGTCAAAGGGCACGTTATGAAAACTCACAAGGGAGAGCTGTCGGTGCTTGCTCACGAGTATGTGCTACTCGCCAAATGCCTGATGCCTCTACCAGGTCCCCGCGACGAACTGACAGTTGAAAAGAAGTACAGGCAGCGCTACTTGGATCTGAAGCTCAACCCAGATACGAGGCAGAGGCTAATTACGAGGGGCAGAATAGTTGCGGCCATGAGGGGTTTTCTTGACTCCCAGGGATTCATTGAGGTTGAGACGCCCATACTCCAGCCAGTCTATGGCGGTGCAGCTGCCAAGCCCTTTGTATCTCACTCAAACGCGCTGGATCAGAACTTGTACCTGAGCATTTCGCCGGAGCTCTACTTGAAGCGCTTCATTGTTGGCGGCATGGAGAAGGTCTACACAATCGCTAGGAACTTTAGAAATGAGGATATTGATGTGACCCATTACCCGGAGTTCACGATGATGGAGTGTTACCAAGCATACACGGACTACAATGGAATGATGCGGCTCACGGAGAACATGTTCGCCCATGTCGCCCAGAAGGCGGTCGGAAGAACGAAGGTCACCTACCAAGGAAATGAGATAGAGCTGTCACCACCGTGGACAAGGATGACGATGGAAGAATCGGTCAAGAAGATAGCTGGAATTGAAGTCCCCGAAGACGAGGGCAGCCTGAAGAAACTCGTTGAGAAGCATCAGCTTGAACTTAAGCATAGGCTAATCAGACCCAACGTAGTGAGTGCCATATTCGAGAAACTTGTCCAGCCCAAACTCATTCAACCAACATTCATAATGGATCACCCCGTGGACATCTCACCTCTCACTAGGAAACACAGGAGTAAGGCTGGATGGGTTGAACGCTTCGAACCCTTCATTCTTGGCGTGGAGATGGGCAATGCATACTCGGAGCTTAACGACCCGTTTGAGCAGAGAGAAAGATTCCTGCAACAGGTCGAGGAGAGAAGGAAAGGCGACGAGGAAGCGCACCCAATGGATGAGGACTTCGTGCTGTCTCTCATGTACGGGTTCCCGCCCACGGGTGGACTCGGAGTTGGAATTGACAGAGTCGTCATGCTGCTAACAGATTCACCGTCGATCCGGGATGTAATAATGTTCCCGCTGATGAAACGAGTATAAAAGGAACCCTGACGGCAAAGAAAACATGCTAGAGCCCCTCTTAGTACGCAGAAAGATCAAGCAGAGCGCCTCACCTCAAGCTCGTGCAGGGCCCCATTGATTCTCCCGGCGCATCCGATCGCACGGAGAGAAAATGATAACTTCTCTTAATAGCTCCGACCACAGAAAAGGGAGATGCCACTTTAGAAAGAGAATACGTGACGGTAACGGGAAACCTGGGCTTCGCAACTATTCTCTAAGGTGGCTGCCTACAACGCGGCTAAGGCAAAAAAGGGAAAGAAGACCTCAGCCCAGAAGAAAATTCCTCTGAATGCGCCCTACTTCTTCTTCAGGGTTGCCTGGCTGATGCGTGCATTCTTCTTGATGTTAACATATATTCCTATTGGCACTGCGACAATGCCTAAGCATATCACGACGAGACCATAGAGTATCCCAAGAATATAGATCAGAATCAATGCCATGACGATTGTGGAGAGAATTGAGTAGGTGAGACTCTGATAGATCATCAATACCACAGAGCTGAAGAGCAGCAATATGAATAGATCGAGATTGGCGACTGCGAATGAGACCATGCTCGTCAGTAGAATTGCAATGCCTATCGTCTTAATTGGATCGCCGGCCCTGATTTCCAAGCTCCTCTTTGCGGCGTACCTTGTTACTCCGAGGATCGCGAAAAGCCCTCCAGTAATAATGAACACTAGTCCCACCACAATGTATGGAGCTGTTATGTTGACGACAATGAATAATGTGCCGATCACGATGGTGTAGATTGAAATCAAGATTCGCCTGAATGTTGGCGTGCCTTTGACGAGACCTGCAAGATACTCCTTCTGTTTGACATACACCCCCAGCAGGATAGAGGCTGACCCCACCAGCGCTAAGAGAAGCGTGTAGGCAGGGGCGTATCGGAACTGCGTGTAGAATATGAGAACTGCAATTGCAGCCACGACAGTATCGAAGATGTGCGACCGGTATAAGTAGATCATCGCCGAGCATAGTAGCAGCGTTGCAACCAGCAGGGTATCTCCAAAAACTGCCACAATTACACTTGTCATGAAGACCGACATACCGACCGTGATTACCGGGTCCTGTTTCTTGAAGCCGAGATCCCTTGTTATATAGTACTTTCGCACAGCGAATGCGGCAAGACCCAACCCGAAGACAACAAGCGGCACAGCTGCTATCAGCGAACTGGGGTCAACCGATACTAGCGTGAGGCTCAGTATGATGAGAAAAGCCACGCTCAGCAGTGTCCGCATCGGCGAAGCCCTCACGATCCAGCGAACGAAGAAGCCCCCCGCGCCCAGAAGGGCAACCTCTGCCAGGACCGGCGCAAACATCACGGCAACGAACTTGTCAGAGCTGAACTTTCCAGACACAGATGCAAGAACGAGCCAAGCAACAAGCGCCAGAATGAAGAAAATCTTGACCCACTTGCCAAAGAAGGCCTCAACGGATGCCGCCTTCTCAGTACCGCCCTTCGGAGTTTTTCCCGCTGACCTTGAGAGCACTGCTTCCTCGCTCCTATAAAGACAATGCGTGGTTCAGAGAAACCACTCTTCCTAAGCCCTGTATTTGCATGGACCCTGATATCTTGAGATTATTCTCCCCCAGACAACTAATAAAGATTTCTGTCAAGTGGTTTCCCTTGATCGATTGCCTCGTGCGCTTTTCAGCGAATGAACTGCCCAGACGCAATGCTTGTCGCACAGGAGTCTGTTGCACCTTTTCTCCACAGGATTGTGGTAGGATAAGGTGGGAGGAGTTGCGCGCAAAGATCGATTCTCGAGATTCCTTTTGATCCTCAAATCTCAAGGCGCCAACACCGAGTTGAGGCAGCTTCCTCTCAGAGCATTGCCGCCAATGCGATATATATGATTAGGGGTATTAGACCAAGCCCAATAGCTAGCGGAAGACCTGCGATTTGCCCAGATTCCCCTGCGCGCCACGATCCGACGAAGAATCCGAGCACAACTAGAAACAGGGAAGCAAGAGATGCAACAAGCCCAAAGTTGGCGAAGCAATTGGCGATTAGCATCGAGTAGCTCAGTAGATCCGCCAGGCCAATCGCCCAGTTCCGTCCCGCGTAAGACAGTTTCATAATCACCAGCTGGTCATAATCTTCAAGAGTCTTCTTCGTTTTCTCCACCGTATGCCTTCGCATCAACAGAGCGTCAAGCGCAGCCATCAGCAACAGTACAAAGAGCAGTGCAAGAGGAGGTATAAGTGCGCCCGCGAAGGCACCAAGTACACCGCTGCAGACCGCGAACATTGCATTTCTAACTCTCCTCGAGAGGACATCGAATATCGCCATCACCCCGAGGAATGAAGCAACGTAAGCAACAAGGCTTACGATTACGAAGATCGCTGACGACGAAGCACCATACATATTGAGGAAAAACTTCACGTACAGCAGTATCGTCATAATTGCAGAGAAGATGAAGATGGACACGGCAACCCTAACGCCCACGGTTATCGAACCTTTCAAAACAACGTAAAAGACCACAACGGCTATCACGAGACCTAATCCGACAACCAGGAGATTGGGGATGAACTGCTGACCTGGATTGAAGGGGCCCATCGACACAGTGGAAGCAAGTTGCATCACAGCTGCGAGAAACGCCATGACGAGTGTTATCAGCATGACCGTAAGTATCGGGGCAATAGCCCCATAGCGCCTTTCACGTTCAGGCAACAAAACCACATCCTAGCACATCATGCTCTATGAGTTCCAGGTTTTTTTCTCCCCGTACAAGGTCGAGATCCATCCTTGGACAAGCCAGACCGGATCACATAGCCCTATGGAACACGAACCACCGCGATCCGATCGCAATGCAACTTCATATACATCACAATGACAACAAGTAACTGAAGAGTATCAGGAACGCCGAATAGAATATCAAGAGTCTAGCTCTTCCCTCAGCCTCACGCGCCCTCTTCGTTGAATAGGAGGGTCCGTGGAATGCCTTCTCCGAGACCTTGGTGGCCGAAGGACCAGCGCCAAGCACAAAGAGGCCACCCATGGCTAACCCAACCCCACCTTCAAGTAATGTGATCTCGGATACAAGGGCAAGGACAATCACTGCATCGTTCACAAGGTACGATATGATGAGTATGTTGACCAAGATCAGAATATTGCATAAAAGCAGTGCCTCCAGTGTCTTTATCAGCAGCTCCTTCGCAATTCGGCGCCGATCCATGAAGCCCTCACCTACTCAAGTCGTCCCTCACGGTGCACGAAACGCAAGTCCTTGCGTTACCACAAAAGCAGCCCTTCGATCATGACAAGAAACTGCAACCGCATTTCACGCAAAAAAAAAGGGGGGAGTTGTGTTACGGAGTCTAACCTCACCGTTTCCAGTCTACAACTTGCGGGGTCTGAAGACGTAGAACCCAGCAACGACCACGATGACAGCCAACTCAACAACAGCGATCAATAGACCATATGAGTCCCAGAATGTCGCAGCAGGTGGTGGTACGAACGAGTATCCGGCCTGCTCAAACTCAGCCTTAGCCAGAAGCAGAGCTACCGAATACGTGTAGTTGCGCGGTATGATGGTAAAGTCGAAGCCATATGTCACTTTCGTGATAGGTGTCGTGATTCCATAGCCGCCGTAGCCTTGCAGAATGTTCTTGATTATCTGGTCCTTGGGGATCAAGTACTCGATCGCGTGTCTAACATGGTAGGCTGCTGCCTTTGCTTGGGAGGCATCTGACTGACCCAGAGGCGTTCCTAGACCTGTGCCCCAGATCGGGTTACGCAGGTTGAATCCCATCTCCTGGACACCATAGGCATCATAGGATACCCAGCTTGCCCAAGAGGGGTTCAGCGAACCCAAAGAGGTCTCAAGGTGGTATTGACTATCAAGCACCTGAACGTTGCCAGCCTCCAGAGCCGATATCGCAGCGGTAATGCCGTTAATGTACACGCAGTAGTAGTCAGTTATCCTGTAGACGCCCGCAGCTTCAAGCTCTGAAAGTCTAAAGTAGTTGTTGAACTTCTCCAGGTGTGATGTGAATGTGCTTGGGTTGTAGTCGACCCACTGGTATGGGCCATAACCAAAGGGCCCAACGGCTCCAGTGACAAGCGTTCCGTCCTTCTGGTAGTACGCGTATGTGTCTGTCGTGCCTGTGTTAAAGGATGTTCCCTGCAAAACAGGTGCATTGGATGGGTTCCAAGTGCTGTAGTCTGGGAAGGTGCTAGCGTTCACGAGCACTGACGCTGGATAGAACGATCCTCCAAGGTCATTCCTCGTGAATGCCCAAGCGGCTTGCTCGTCGGCATGGACCTCATAGTAGTTCAGTGGCAGAGACGCTCCTGGGGTTCCCTGCTCGCCAGCCCAGTAGACACTGTGGTTTCCGTATCCAGCAGCAATGGCTGCAGGAATATTAGCACCACAAATGATCGAGCATATGTAGGAGTAAACGCCCGAGCCAGCAGATCCAGATGTAGGTGTCATCTGGTATCTCAAGCTGTAGACCCAGTCCCTACCATCGACTTCCTCACCATTTTGGAAGAGGATACCCGGTTTTATCCAGAAGGTCCAGTTCTTGCCGCCGTTTGTCGACGTGTAGTTTCCGTAAGCCATGTAGGGGTTCAGTGCGAATGACGTGTTGTACATAAACAAGCCTGCGCCGCCATTTTCACCCCAGATCGGTCCCATAGCAGTCAGGTCGTAGTATGATGTTGTGAGGTAGGGCACGAGACCCTCGCCCCCGCCAGGACCAAAGGCTCCTGTCTGCGCGATGGCGCAAGTCGTTGTGCCTAGAGTATCGTTCCACTGCTCAACGGCTGGCCATAGTGGGTAGTGCAAGTCATGGAATGGAGCTGATTGGAAGCTTGGCTTGAACGCTACGATCTCCTTGGTGTACAAGAGGCAAACGCTCGGGAGCTGATCATAGCAGTAAGCCTCCCATTGATGGATGTAGTTTAGCTGCTTTGCTGTGTCGAGTTCATGGGTTATGTTGTAGGCCAAGGCATCGTTGTATGAGTCCTCCCAGAGGTAGTAGTTCTGGCCGGCTGGAGCCAACTGTGTACCGCTGAACAATCCGAAGCACCCAGTTGGTGTCGGACTCATGGCGTAGCCGATGAAGCCGATGTCGAATCCACCATCAGCCCAGCTATAGCCGACGACTGATGGGTCAGGAGTCAACATCCTGCTGTAGGCAGTGTCCCATGGGACTATCTGCCTCACGGCAGTAATTCCGAACTGGGCGAAGGCGTTCGCGATCAGTAAGGCCCAAGCCTGCCTGTTAATGTTCGCGCCTGGAGTCAATAGGTTAACTGTTGGCCAAGCGGGGTATATCTGCCAAGTGGCAGCACCGCTGACTGGAGTATACAGAACGAATGGGGAAGCAATTCCGGCTATCATGATCGCTGTGAAGAACAAAGCGTAGAACTTCTTTTGCAGTTTTAGTCCACTCCTCGTCTTTTCTCTCTCTCTCTCTCCATATTCTATTACGGTTGACTGTTAGGTTACCATGTTTGGTTATATAACCTTTGCGTGAAATCTGTGACCGGATCTTTGTCGCATATCATCCTACGCTAAGGAGCAAACACTCAGTGAAACAGCTACCGACAGGTCACGCGCTGCGCGAAGTAGTGATGAACACGAAGCGAGAGACGCCCAGAGGAAACTAAACATTTAAATATGTCTTCCTGAAACTCATCATACCAATCATGCCTCACATGCCGTGAGGTATGTGCGCTCATCGAGTCTCTTCTCGCGCAAAGTCCGTGCCTCGCGCAGACGGAGTATCTAGCAATGTGATCGAGGAATGTTGCGCGGTAGGGACCGGTTGGGCGTTTAGGGCAAACTGGGTCGTGGTGAGAACCTCGTGAGGCTGTGGCAGTATATTGTCAGGCGGATACTCTACCTAATCCCGCTTTTCATAGGTATATCTATCGTAGTATTCATTCTGACAAGGCTCGCGGGTGACCCTGTTCAGCTAATGACACTGGGAAATCCCCGCATGACTGAAGAACAGAGGCAAATCATGAGGGCGTACTTCGGGCTTCTCGGCAATCCCTTGGACCAGTACATCCATTGGTTCGTCAACTTTGTCCAGCTTAACTTTGGCTATTCCTTCTGGAACCATGTTAGCGTAAACACCATCATAGGTTGGTATTCTTGGAACACCATTGAATTGCAGCTAATTGCGCTCCTGTTCTCAATGATGATCGCTATACCCATCGGGATTATGTCAGCGAGGAAGCAGTACTCCAAGACGGACCAGGCTGTAACGACTACGGCGCTGCTGGGCGTCTCGGTTCCCGTGTTTGTTCTTGGCTTAGCAGGCATCATGCTATTCGCATTGACGCTCCGATGGCTACCATGGGGCGGCGCCTTCACTGCAGCTCCAAATTCGCCGCTGTTTGGCAATATAGCAATCGACCATCTTATCCACTTAGTCATGCCAGCCTTGATCCTAACTATGGCAGATCTCGCTACAATCGTCTTGCTTGTCAGATCATCCATGCTTGAAGTCCTGAGGCAGGACTACATAGTCGCCGCGCAGGCAAGCGGGCTGAGCGATAGGACTGTGATATACAAGCACGCCTTGCGCAATGTGATGATACCGGTTGTCACATACACCGGTTTGTACCTCGGAGGAATGCTAGCGGGCGCCCCGGTCACTGAAACCGTCTTCAACTGGCCGGGTCTAGGCAGGCTCTACGTTACGGCCGTCCAGAATCTCGACTTCCCGATAATCCAGGCAGTGACAATGATTATTACGCTCATGGTCCTGTTTGCAAACCTTGCAACAGATATTCTTTATGCCTATATCGACCCAAGAATCAGGCTGGATTAGTAGTCATGTTTCCTTGGAATACTTGCAGTGAGGTCCCAGCACGGGCTATGGTTCGACCGCGTAACCAACTTAGAGGGAGAGATTGGAGAGTTGAGTGGTAAGAAACAATCGAGCGCTTCGCCGCAGAGCGCCAAGAAGAAAGCCAAAGCAGTCAGCATGTGGGGGCTTGCCTGGCAGAGGTTCAAGAGGAATAAGGTTGCGCTAGCTGGGCTGTTCGTAATTGGCTACATATTCTTCATGGCAATCTTTGCAGATTTCATAGCACCCTATAAACCAAACGATGTCATAGACATTCTCATCTCAGGACAGAATGGAAAAGGTCCGACCTGGGCGCATCCCTTCGGAACGACTCTTGGGGGTCAGGATGTATTCAGCGTGATCGTGTACGGAGCAAGATCGGCCTTACTCATTGGCTTCGGTGCGGCAGCCATCGCGATAGGTGTTGGAGTGCTTATCGGAATTGTCTCTGCCTACTATGGAGGGTGGGTCGACGAACTCCTGATGCGATTCACTGAGATCTTCCTAGTCATGCCCTTCCTTCTGATCATAATGGTTCTGATGAACGTCTTCAACAAGCTCTTTCCTTCCGGCGTTCCAGTGATTGGTGGGATTGGCCTCATCATACTAGTGATCGGCCTCTTCTCGTGGCCAGGAAACGCCAGGCTCATAAGGGGCGAGGTGCTGAGAGTAAGAGAATCAGAGTTCATCGCTGCCTCGAAGTGTCTGGGGGCCTCCGGCCGCCGCATACTATTTCGGCACATATTGCCCAACGTTCTCTACATAGTCCTCGTTTTGACTACGCTACAGATCGCTGGCGCCATCCTGACAGAGGCTGCGCTGAGCTTTCTGGGCTTTGGGGATCCCAATTCGACAACTTGGGGACAGTTGCTTACTGGTGCGACCGATGACTTGACACGTGGGATATGGTGGACAACCGCCTTTCCAGGCTTGTTCCTTACGTTGCTAGTCTTGGGGTTCAACCTACTCGGAAACGGACTCAGAGATGCACTAGATCCCAGACTAAGAGAGTAAACGATACAGTAGTTAGACGAGCGAACCTCAAACGTGGAGTGTAGAGTTAGTCATGCTAATCCAAACCGACAACCTCAAGACATATTTCTACACCTGGGCAGGCGTTGTGAAAGCTGTAGATGGAATCACATTCAACATCGGCGAAAGTGAGACGCTAGGCTTTGTCGGCGAATCAGGCTCTGGGAAGACAGTGACAGCGCTCTCCATCATGCAATTAGTTCCTAGACCTGGCAAGATTATTGGCGGGAGGATCGACTTCAAAGGAAAAAACCTGCTCGAATACAACGAACGCCAAATGCAGCGCATCCGAGGGAAGGAGATAGGCTACATATTTCAGGATCCATCTACGTCGCTAAACCCAGTTTTCTCCATCGCCAACCAATTCGTGGAAGTCATAGTGAAACACCAGCAAGTTAGCAAGAAGGAAGCACTGCATCGGGCAATTGAGCTGCTGAAACTCGTGGAGATACCTGACCCGGACAAAAGGATCTGGAACTATCCACACCAGCTGAGCGGCGGTATGAAGCAGAGGGTTGCGGTTGCCAGGGCACTCTCATGCAATCCAAGCCTTCTTCTGGCGGACGAGCCCACGACCGCCCTCGACGTTACAATACAGGCACAGATACTGGATCTCATGAAGAGACTTCAGCAGAAGCTGGGAATGTCCATTCTTCTTATTACCCACGACATGGGAGTTGTGGCTGAGACAACCAAGCGCATAGTTGTGCTCTACGCTGGGCGAGTCTGTGAGGCATCAGATACCGTATCAATATTCAAGAAGCCGATGCACCCATACACTGTGGCTTTGCTGACCTCCGTACCACACTTAGGTCTCAAGGTTGAGAAACTCGAAGCTATACCTGGAAACATACCGAATCTCATAGACCCACCGTCAGGCTGCAGATTCCACCCCAGATGTAAGTACGCTGTGCGCAAATGTTCTCAGGAGGTTCCTGAAGCGGTGGAGATCGAGAAGGGTCATTTCTCCGCGTGCCTGCGCGTCCAAGACAACGAGATTTCCTTGGAGAGCCCATTGTAGGAGGATGGAAACGTGGTCTCACCAGTTGAGTCAACAGAAAAGTCGTCAGACATGTCCTCAGACAACGTGATACTGAATGTTACCAGTCTACTGAAGTACTATCCAGTCTGGTCGAGAGGCATAATCCTCAAGAGAAGAGTAGGGAATGTCCACGCTGTCGACAACGTCAGTTTCTCAGTGAAAAAGGGTGAGACATTCGGCCTCGTTGGCGAGAGCGGGTGCGGCAAGACCACGACCGCGAAACTTATTCTCCATCTCGAATATCCGGACATGGGTGAGGTCTACTTCGAGGGGAAGAACGTAACCCAGACGATGCTTAAGGGAACTACGGCTGACAGATTAGCGCTGAGACGAAGAATGCAATACGTGTTCCAGAATCCCTATGCGTCCCTCGATCCTAGGATGACAGTGGCAGACATCATACTTGAACCCATGAGTATTCACCACCATCTACCCATGGCAAAGTGGAAGGATAGATTATTCGAGCTAATTCACCTCGTCGGACTGGAAGACTACCACGTTGAGAGGTACCCACACGAGTTTAGTGGAGGCCAGAGACAGCGAATATGCATCGCTCGTGCACTAGCTGTCGAACCCGATCTCATTGTAACCGATGAACCCGTAGCTTCACTGGATGTCTCTATCAGGGCTCAAGTTCTCAATCTACTAGAAGACCTTCAGAACAAGTTTGGTCTCACTTATGTTTACATCTCGCACGACTTGAGCACCGTTCGACACGTCAGCGACAGAGTCGCGGTAATGTACCTTGGCAAGTTTGTTGAGCTTGCTGACGTCACCGCGCTTTACTCTGAGCCACTTCACCCATACACAGAAGCACTAATGTCAGCTATTCCGGTTCCAGATCCAACTGGCAAGAGTAAGGAGAAGCGAATAATCCTGCGTGGCGAGGTTCCAAGCCCGATAAACCCGCCTGTAGGATGCAGATTCCACCCGAGATGCAACTACGCGATGGACATCTGCAGGAAAGCTGAGCCCGCACTTGAAGAGGTGAAGACGGATCACTTCGTAGCATGCTTCTTGCACCACAAGACGAAGGCAAAACCGGTGATCTACGCCAAGTAGCTCTGCATCCCACTCCTTGTTTTGTTTCCTGGTTCAAGCCTCAGCAATTGAGGAACTGGCTGGTACAGAATTCCTTGTACTTGCCCTGATCGGAATACGCACACTTCTTCCGGCTGCACCTGATAGGATTATCTTTATATGCCGTAGACCATCATGTTTCGTCTACCTGAGTTGTTGCGTCTCTTGCAGCGGAAGATTCCCATTGGGACGGGGGATGGCTCATCGATTGCCGGAGGTCCATGCAAGTCAACTCGCAGTGAGTTCTTCAGGCTTCTTTCCAACTTTAATCGTCTTTTGTCTGGTAATCATCATCCTAATGGCAATCTTCAGGGCTAGAACGGCGAGCAGAATTCGCCGATTGAGGCAAGCACGCTCTCCCAGTCAAAATAGCGCTTCCTCCGGCTTAGAGGCGACCAGAAGAAGCAGCGACGTACGCGCTTTCATCTATGCGCTCAGAAACCCAGATTGGGAGGCAAGAAGTGCAGCTGCCTTGGCCTTGGGCATCTACGGCGATCAATCAGTGGTTCACGTCCTTGTCAACACGTTGCTCACAGACAAGAACGAGGCAGTTAGGGAGAACGCCGCTCAGTCGCTTAATCGCATCGACCCCGTAAATGCAGTTGACCCTCTAATCAAGGTGATCATGGAGTATGTGCGAGGTGCGGAAGAATGCACAAAGCTTGCTGTAACTTCGGCTCACATTCTTGGTGAGTCAAATAGCCCCAATGCCCTGAATTGCCTCAGAAATCTGCGCGAATTTCTCGACAAGAAGGGTCTCCAACCAGAATCAGAGGGGGTTGCAGCCGCGGTCAACAAGATCCAATCAAGTACGCAAGTGGCTGGCAAGAAATGCTGTGTATGTAATCTTCCCTTCAGGAAGGGTGACCGTGTGGTTCGCTGCCCCGCCTGTGGAAACGTCGCGCATAGGGGTCATATGCTTGAATGGCTACATGTGAGGGGTTCTTGCCCAGTTTGTCAAGCTAGGGTCCAAGCATCGGCACTCCAAGAATCATAGCAGGAAACGAAGATTGAGCACGAAGGCGCCTATCACACCTACGCCTATCCTGAACAAGGAGCCGACTTGCGACTGCACTGTGGGCGGTCATGCTTAGCGTATTCTTGATCAAGTGCCGATTAAGCTGCTTATTCGACGCGCAAGTCTTTGAGTACGATGTGTGTGTTCGTCTCTTCTATTCCTTTTATCGGGTCAAGCTTGTCCAGTACTATATCGTGGAGTTCCTCCATTCTGCTGGCTTCAACTTCCAGCAGGATGTCGTATTCCCCCGTTATTGTGGCAAACCTATGAACAAGTTTTATCCTCTCAATCTGGGATAGGACCGTCTTTAGCATTCTGGGCGTAACTTTGATGAGAATCACTGCGCGGATGGCCATCCTGCACGAACCTCCTTTCATGGCTGCACATTCTTCTATTTGACCGTAATGGGGCCATGGTCTTTTATCCTATTTCCATTAAATGTGGCACTAAGCCAGTCTGGTTAGTCTTTGTTTATCCTTCATTTCCTCTTTGGCGTCCTAATCTTCTGCACGAGCTCAACATCCACGTTTCTGACCCCGTCAATTGCCCTGATCTTCTGTGATACCAAGAGATAGAGGTGGTTCAGGTTGCTCGTTACCGCCTCAGCATAGATGTCACTCTCTTTTCCAGTTATCGCGTGGATCTCTTGTAGCTCCCGGATTCCCTTCAACTGTGAATACACTTTGCTCTTCTTGGCCAAATCGATCTCCAAGAATATGAATCCCACAACCTTGTTGGTGACTTCGTGGAAGTACCTCATGGCGATCGAAGTGACCAGGAATACCGTCGCTATCAGGATATAGTCCATGCGGACTAATTCGCCCAAGATGAGTATGCCGACGTATGCTGCAACCAGTGGCGTTATCAGCCCGAGGATCGATGACCACTGGTCGAAAGTCAGAGCTTCTTTTGGCCAGAAAGCCTGAGCCGCGTACAAGAGAAAGTAAGGCACGAATGTCAACCCGAAGGAGAGGACTAGAATGTCCATGTTTAGCGATGCGGAGAAGAGATTGCTTGAAAGATCATCGAAAAACCTGTTGCACTGGCTTACGAGCTCAGGTTCCTGGCTAAAGAGAGGGAGACCAAGTACCAGCGGAAAGATCATCAAGCCTGAGAACATGAAGGTTACTCCAAGTTTGAGCGTCGATCTTGCCATCCTGTAGTTCCCAACGGAGAAGCGCACGGCTTCCGTCTCCTTCCTCGAAGGAGTGTCCTTGGCAATCAACGCGATATAGGCCGTCCAGAAAACGGCGCAGATTGCCACAAACAGAAAGCCGATCGATTTTACCGCGGCGTCGGCCTCCACACGTGCAAGTGAGATGACAAGGACCGCGAGAACCAACAATGTCATGTAGATTAGTTTAAGAATGTCTATCTTTTCAGTTCCCTTGGCCCAGTTCCAGAAGGCTAGCAGCACGGGTGTGATGGACTCGCTGACCATTGTTGCAATTACAACCCCGACAAGGTTGTAGCTGAAGAAGAACAGGGTGAGGCTGACGGAGAGCATGAAGGCCACAATCACTAGCGAAAGGAGCTGAGGAACATTTCTTCTTCCGTAGGCTCGGTTTGTGGAAGTCAGATATGCCCCTATTCCCTTCACTTCTGGAGAACGTATCCTCAGCACACCAACCAGGAGAAAACATGCAAGCGATGTGTAGAAGAACCTGAAGAGCAGCATCGTGAAGAGGCTGTAGCTCTTCATTGCTTCTACGGCTGGAATCGGGATTAGTCCCCATAACAGGTTCGTGATTACCACGGCGAAAAGCATTCTACCTAGCGGCATTTCTCCGTCCCCTATTGTCACGCACTGGCTGTAAGTCTACTCGCAGGCGGTAGACTCTGCTCACCAACATGGACCGGTCGATCCATTACTGCTTCTCTGATCCATATTTCTTCATAAAGTCCGATCTGGTAATAACTCCGAGAAACCTCTCTTTTCTGTTTTTCTCAACAACGGGCATTATGTCGGAGCCGTACCTGCGCATCTTCTTCAAAACCTGATCCAATGTCTCATCGGGAGTGACCGAACCCATAGTTCTCACCAGACCTTTCGCATACGTCCTCTCGGTGGCGTCTGGTGGCACGCGGATAGCCTCCACGTAGTTCACCACGCCAAGGAGCTGTCCGCTCTCCACGACTGGAAGCGCGCTATGCCCACTTGAATTCAACATATGAATGACTTTGCTGACAGCGGTATCTGGAGATACGCTGACGAAATTCTTGCTCATTACATCCTTGACCTGGATCTCACCGAGGACTTCCGGTCTCGGCTGCTCAGCCAGTTGGTCTAGTCGTATTCCTCTGCGCTCCAATGCGAGCGTGTTGATTGTGGAGCCACCAAGAAGTTTCCTAGCAGTGATATGCGCGAGCGAGCAAGATAATGTTAGAGGTAGGAGCAAATAGAATATTGTTGGGCTTGAACTCATGTACATCTCTGGGATAATGAGAATAGAAGCGATTGGCGTGCCATAGGCACCAGCTAACAACGCCGCAGCACCAACGGAAGCCAAAGCAAAAGGCGCAGGAACAAGGCTGGGCGCCAACTCGCTGAGGGTAAGACCCACAGCTCCGCCGAACATGCTCCCAACATATAGTGATGGTACCAGTAGACCGCCGCTTGCACCTGAGCCGAGCGTAAATGATGTGCACAGCATTTTGACGACGCCCAGCAAAAGAGCAAAGGCAATTGGGATCCCGCCAGCCAGTAGAAGCACTATCCCCTCGTAGCCAACTCCATAGATTCCGTATCCAGTCTCGTCGCCCGCAGAGATGGATTGCATGAAGAAAGGCATTCCAACTAGACCTGTTAGCAGACCGCCAGCGGCGATCTTTAAGACTTTGTGAACTGATCTACCCTTCTCAAATAGCCCTTCTACGAGATAGAAGTATCTGACCCATATCGCCGAGAGAACTCCAAAGGTCAGCCCAAAAGCCGCGTACAGTAGAAGCTCAGCCGGCGCAGGGGAGGCGAAGCTTAGCGCTGGGAATGAGATGAAACTCGAGGGGAGTAATCCAGCAACCGCGGTTCCCAAGACGCAAGCAAGCAGAACTGGAATCGAGTCGGAGAGCCTGTATCTTCTAAGAAGCACCTCTATCGCGAAGATGGCCCCGCCGAGGGGGGCATTAAAAGTCGCCGCAATGCCTGAAGCGAGTCCACAGACAACGAGCAACTCCACATCCCTATCGGAAAGTCTGAGGGCTTGACCCGCTGTGGAGCCCAAGCTGGCGCCAATCTGAGCGATGGGTCCTTCCCTTCCTGCGCTGCCCCCGGATCCTATGGTGATGGATGAAACTATGCTGGTAACCGGAGCGACGCGGTATCTCATCCGTCCCCCACTGAATGACATGCTCTCCATGACTTGTGGGATACCATGTCCTTTTGACTCACGTGTGAGTCTCGTTGTGATTAGGGCGGCCACTGATGCCCCGAGCGCCGGTAGGATAATTACGGCAAGGTTGTACCCATAGACTTGCAGGGAAATCCTGGGTAGCAACGTGTCAAAGAAGAGGAGGCTGTTTAGGTTGATCAGTAGTTTGAAGACAACGGCAGCGATGCCGCTAGACAGCCCGACGAGCACAGCTATTAGATTTATCACGAGCCCGTGTGAGCGCATGAATCTCCTGGGAGCTTGAGGCAATTTACGAGGTGCTGATTTTTCCATATCATTTATCGCCTTGCTTGGAGAATAACAAGAGAGGAGACAGGGGCTTCCGCCGCTACCATCTGATCATACTCAAAATGTACCTTAGCGGGATCTTGTGCTCACATGCGCAGAGCCCGTGAGACCATTTCAAAACTTTTCATGTCGAGAAATCTCTCCTGTTTCTCCTCTTATAGAGTTTACGCAAATATGGTAGCAGGAGGTAGGAAGACTATACAGAGAACATGTTTTCCAACTCTATTTCGGAGGTCTCTCGGATTGAGGTGGGCTAGCTCACCTCTGGCAAGCCCCATAGCTCAGCTGTGCACAGGAAAGCTCAGATGATCCGTTAACCATCTACGATCATGTTTGCCCGGTTGGAAATGTCGAAAAGCTTATGTAACCCTCTCCTTTACGCACTACACTATGACCTCCGACCGAAAGCAGTCAAAGACGCCGTCCACTCTTATCGACGTTGAGAATTTGAGCAAGGCCTATGGTAAGCTCCTCGCCGTGAAGGGCATAAGCTTCAAGGTTTACCGCGGGGAATGCTTCGGTCTTCTTGGCCCGAACGGCGCAGGCAAGACCACGACGATCAAGATGCTACAGTGTGTTCTTCCAAGAACCTCCGGGAAAATCATAATCGATGGAATGAATGTCGATGAAGATCATCGAGCCATCAAAGCTGCTATGGGCGTAGCTCCCCAGGAGAATAACTTGGATCCTGATTTTACGACGCTGAAGAACCTAACTGTTTATGCTCGCTACTTCAATATTGCCAAAGAGGAAGCCGAGAAGAGAGCTAAACGCCTGCTCAGACTGATCGGTCTTGAGAAGAAAAGCAACGTGATCATCGACTCGCTTTCTGGCGGCATGAAAAGAAGGCTGATACTTGCGAGGGCATTAATGAATGAGCCTGAGATTTTGATCCTCGATGAACCCACTACTGGGCTTGACCCTCAGACTAAGCGCCTCATATGGGAGCGAGTGGACCTACTCAGAGACAGCGGAGTTACAATAATACTGGCGACGCAGAACATGGAGGAAGCTACCGAACTGTGTGACAGAATCATAATCATGAATGAAGGAAGAATCATCGCGGAAGGAAAGCCTCGGAACCTAGTTCATGAGAAGCTGAGCAAATGGGTGTTAAGAGTCGAGCCGGCAGAAGAAGCCGAGAAATACATCCGCAGGAATATGAGGAGTACCGAGTATCAGACTGAGGGGGACAGATTATTCATCTTCACCAATAACCCCGAAGCTCTACAGGCTGAACTCATGAGCAAGCTGAAACTGAAAGAGACTGTCATAAGGGAATCCTCGTTGGAGGATCTATTCTTGAAGCTAACAGGAAGAGGAATACAGGAATAGTCCTTGCCCCTAGAGATACTAGATGGAGTGCCATGCTACCTTGAGTGGAAAGATACGAAGCCCTTGGTATACTAACGTAAGCGGCAGATTCTGGAAAGTTTGGAGAAGGGACCTCGACGTATACCTGAAGACCTGGAAAGTCAATCTCGTCCCACCACTGATCGAGCCAGTCTTATACCTATTGGCAATGGGCTTTGGGCTTGGTGGTCTAGTCAGATCAGAGGGGGTAATCGACAGCTACCTACCGGGAGGACCCGTGAGCTACCTGACGTGGGTCGCGCCCGCCATTGTAGCCATCTCAGTCTTGAACTCTGCTTTCTTCGAGACCACGTATGGTAGCTTCGTGAGGATGACCTATCAGAAGACTTTCGATGCAATAGTCTCCACACCCCTCTCGCTCGAGGAAGTGATCATTGGAGAAATGGCTTGGGGAGCGGTCAAAGGGTTGATCTACGGAGGGATCGTCCTAGGGGTCACGGGATTGATCGGACTGGCTGGACTTGGCGTTTTCACTCAGAGCACTAACTTCGTTTTGCTTCTGCTTGTGCTGCCTTTTAGCCTGCTCTTTGGTCTCCTTTCATCGGCTCTTGGCATGTGCTGTACGGCGCTTGCGCCAACTATTGATTCGTTCAATTACGCTACCTTTTTGCTGATAACTCCGATGTTTCTTGTTACTGGAACGTTCTTCCCTATGAACGTCCTGCCGCCAGCTCTGCAGACCTTTGTTCTCTTGGTTCTTCCGCTGTCCCATGCCACCATAGTGACAAGGCAGCTAATGCTCAACAGTATAGATATCGGTCAGGTGCTTGTAAGCCTCTCTTGGATAGCTGTTGCCACGGTTGTTCTGGTCCTGCTCGCCATAATCGCGATGAATAGAAAACTCATAAAATAAGAGAACCCGACCAGCTGAATAGGAAGCTTGTCTAAACACACACTTCTCGCGCACCCCAGAGGCTGAGAGAGCGTTGACCTACCTTAGAAAACTTGATATACTGATTCTCCGATATCGATGAGTGTGGGGGGTTGGGGATAGTTTTATATATAGTGAAAACGTTTCTACTGTTTATAATTAGGTGTGTTTGGAGAGGAGTAGGCGATGGCTGACTTTCTATTCGGCTTAGACATCACGTTCTGGCTACTGATTTTCTTCATCACGGTAATACTTGTGGGATTTCTGGCGGCTTCCATAAGGCTCGTAAAAGAATACGAGAGAGCGGTAATCTTCCGCCTGGGTAGGCTTGTTGGGGCTAAAGGGCCTGGTCTCTTCTTCAGGCTACCTTGGTTGGACAAGTTCATCGTAGTTGATCTTAGAGTCATAACTTCCAATGTGCCGAAGCAGAGAGTAATCACCCGGGACAACGTGACCGTAGATGTTGACGCAGTAGTCTACTATCGCGTCCTAGATCCCAGTAAGGCCATTGTTAGAGTGATGGACTACGCCGATGCAACTAATCTCCTTGCCCAAACTACGCTCCGAGACACGCTCGGCCAAGTTGAGCTTGACGAGTTGCTTGCAAAGCGTGATGAGCTGAACAAGAAGATACAAGGCATAATAGATCAAGCTACTGAGACTTGGGGGATCAAAGTGACTGCTGTCTTGATAAGAGATGTTACAATACCACCTGAAATGCAGCGCGCCATAGCTAAGCAGGCAGAAGCGGAACGAGAAAAAAGAGCAAGAATCATAGTCGCTGAGGGAGAACTCCAGGCCTCGAAGACGCTCTATGAGGCCGCAAAGAAGTTCCAGGATAACCCGATTGCCATGAGAATACGGGAACTTCAGACTTTGACGGACATCGCAAGGGAGAAAAACATGGTGATAGTGACGCCAGCCCAAATAGGCACAAACCTCGGAGAGGTAATTGGAGCAGCTACAGCAGTCAGCAGAAAGAGCAAGAGAACCGAAGAGGAAGAGCCGAAGCAGTAGTAGGCTCGCTTGTCCCTTTTTTCCTTTCTTCCTGATAATGAAAGCGCCCAGCACTGACTTGTTTTCCGCGTCACCGTCTTCCGGCTTTGGTCGCCACGCTGCATGACCAGACTGTGGGCAAAAAGATATTGTAGGAGATGCTGGATATAGGGGCCACGTGATAAGACGGCAGGAAGCGACCTTGGTGGTGAATCTCAGAACCAAGACAGCTAAGGATCTGGGACTTGAAAGCTTCAAGCAGATTGGCATGGTAAGGAATACGGGCAAGGTTCCAGGCTACTTTGAGAAGACCCTGGGTCTTGGGCACTTTGGCTCGGCAGCTGTGACTGCGGAAACCGACGTGGGCAAGATAAGATTGAAGGTATCGCTCGCGCAACTTGGCGAAACCCAGTTCGAGCTGATTGAACCCCCAGAAGGAGAGACCGTGCACTCTGATTATCCCAAGCAAGGTCGAGAGGGACTGCACCACTTGGGTTTCCATGTTAGTGATATTAAAAAGAAGCTTTGAGAGTTGTAGGCAAAAGGATTAAGGGTTCCGGAAATAGGGACAAGCTTAGGAGTAAAATACGCCAACCTCGACACCACAAGCATGTCTGGAGTAGTCTTTGAGTTGCTCAAGTCTGGCTAAAACCGATCTTGGTACAGAATAGAGTATAAGAAGAGGTCTCCAGGAATGGAAGATGGCGGTAATTTCGGGCATTGGTTCGAAGATGAGTTCGGTTTGCCCGCATACGAGTACACCTGCAATCATGAGGTGGATCCCAGGGCCACCTATTTCACAACTCGCGGGATGTCGAAAGATCACTGGCACCAACTTGGAAACGATCGCCTCAACCTCCTTGCGCACAACGACGGATCCGTGGAGGTTCTCGATAGCTCTCGAGGTCTTCAATGGTTGTGTCGCCGAGACCCTAGGCGCCACGTGCCCGGCGGGGGAATAGTAATAGTCCAAGAGGAGGGGGGAGGCGCCCCTGCGTGGTGCGATCTCTTCTCCCAAAAGAATTTTGCTAATCAGTATCGGCGCGTCTTTGGCGCTGGGTACTATCGTAAGACGACCAAGAGGAATGGGTTGACGCTCGATCATGCGGTGTTTCCACCATTCTCGGACGACCCTGTCGTCGTATCTGAACTGAGCATCACGAATGATTCCGATTCGACAAAGAACGTGATGTTGTATGACTATTGGGGCGCCAACGTCCGGAGTATCAGTTCTGCGCTCATCTACTTTGACGAGAAACGAAGGTACTTCAGCAAGAGCCCCTTCCTCAACGTGTTGGGAAAGTCGCTGAAGCTTGCCAGCTATGCGTTCCATATGGCGCCAGAACAGGCGAGAGATTCATTCTCCCTTAAGTTCAGGTATGAGGCAAAGTACTCTTCGCATCTTATGGCGGGCATTCTGAAACCAGTATTCAGGGGGAGGGGGAAACCCTCAAGGAACCAGCCATCTTCCCGTGACTATTACCCGAAAACGATCTTCCTAGCAGCTTTGGACAACACGCCGACGAGAATTATCGTGTCTACTAGGGAACTTATCAACCGTACAGGGCAACTCGATCCGCACGAGGAGCCCTTCCTAAGCAAGCTCACGCTCAGGGATTCTCCATGCATATGTTTAGGGGTCAGCGTAAGACTGAACCCCAAGGAGCAGAAAAGAATGACCTTTGTATTCGGTTACAGCGACGAGCAGGGGATCCAAGATCTCTTAGACAAGTATAGATCAAAGCATTCGTCAACTAATGAAACATTACCCCTACTGAAGGAGAGTAGCCAAAAATGGGCGTGCAGTCTCCTCGAATTCGACTGCAAAGATAATCCGTACAGCTGGGTCGGCAGGGAAGCTAAGTGGCACTCCTACTACCTGAGAAGCGCAACTCTCTTCGATGAGTACTTCGAGAACCATCTACTTCCACAAGGGGGAGCCTACAACTATCTTCAGGGCCTACAGGGAGTCTCCCGAGACTTCATGCTCTTCACGATCCCAACGACGTATATTGAACCAGCGCTTGCCCGAGAGATGCTGGAATACACAATGCGGCTGATGACCCCAGACGGCAGGCTGCCTTACTGCACATACGGCTTTGGGATGCAGGGAGGAGCGCTCGTTCACAAGAATCCCTCAGACTTGTCGCTCGCTCTCCTATGGGGTCTCTCCGAGTACCTATTTGCGACGAGGGACTTCGAGTTTCTGAAGAAGATCATCCCCTTCTATCCCAAACACAAAGGAGCTTCTTCCACCGTGTACGAGCGTATCAAGCTGGCAGTAGACTATCTACTGGACAAGGTTAGACTTGGCGAGCATGGCCTAGTAAAGGTAGGAGACGGGGACTGGAATGATGGGATCTCAACCATGGTCAAGAGCAGGGGAAGATTCATCAAGAATGGGGAATCAATGTACAATACGGCGCTAGCTTTGTATGTCTTGCCTAGAATCTCCCTGCTCCTAGAGAGACAGGGGGACGTGGACTATGCCAACAAGATCGAGACCACCTGCAGGAGCCTGCTTGAGTCTTGCCTGGCATCTTGGAACAAGAAATGGTTCTATAGAGGCTGGGATGGGTCAGGTAACCCTATTGGAGAAAGGAACTTATACCTCGAACCTTTGACGTGGCTCCTCATTTCCGGGACACTACCTAGAAGCTACGCTGATCAGCTTGTGAAGAGCATACACAGCATTCTTGACCTGCCATCCCCTTTCGGCCAATACCTGGTTTATCCGCCGGTTCCTACGTTGATGAATTACCTGGAGAGAGGTTGGGATGTCAATGGTGGCACATGGTTCGCGATGAACTTCCTGCTAGCGTGGGGCTACAGCAAGAGCGATCCTGAAAAAGCTTGGAACGCCTTCACGAAGAATTCGATGAAACATCACGCAGAACTTTACCCCGACGTGTGGTACGGAATCTGGAGCGGGCCAGATGCGTTCAACGCTTCGTACTCTTCTAGACCAGGGGAGACGTATTTCCACCTCGCGACGCCGACAACCGACTTTCCCGTAATGAACCTCAATCTGCACGCAAACTTTCTTGGAGCATTGATAAAGATGATCGGAATAGAACCCACTATCGACGGACTCACGCTGGCGCCCTCGGTTCCCTTGAAGGATTTCGAGTTACGGACACCGGTCCTAGAAATAAAGGTGAACGACTATGCAATTGAGGGGTCCTATCAAAGGCACACGGCTGGAGACTTTGCGTTGCGATTGAAGCTGCCGAGAAGCTGGAAGAAGAGAGAAGTAGAGTGCGAAATAGATGGCGAAAGAACTGCTTTCAATCTCCTTGAGGAACTTGGCATTGCCGAAGTTAGCGTCAACTCACTGGCGGAGCGTTTCAAGTTCAAGTTCACATGTCGACCCAGATAAGCTGAAAAAGAGGTAGACGTGACGACAAGTGGTTCAGGATTGTATCCCAAGCTTCTTTGCCAAATCCTCAGGATCCAGCTTCCAGATTTCGATGATCTTGTCGTTCGTAAGTATCTTCTGAAGCAATTGTCCAATGTTGCCAAACTTGATGGCATCCGAAAGTTGACCGTCAATCCTCAGCTTGCCGGACATGAACATTGTTGTTCCGTCTATTGCGCCCGTTAGCATAGCCATCATGCCTTCAGGGCTGCTTGTCTCCAAAGTCACATCAGGATTCTGGGCATCTCCAAGGCAAGCACTCATCCTTCCGCCAGATATCTTCAAGTAGCAGTTCTTTGCACCGTGTGCCTTGAACTGAAAAACGCGATCCCAGCCGGACAGTTCGTTCTTGACTTCATCGGATCCGTTCGCTGCGACGGACACTAGTCCGAGAAGATCATACTCGTTCTTGCCTATCTTCTTCATGAAATCGACTGGTCCAATCTCCTCGGCTTTCTCACTTATTCTTTCAATGACAGACTCGGACAAATCGATGCAACTCCCGGTCTGCGTCGCTCCCGGCTTTTTCTTGGATCTATATTCCTTATTCCTTCACTACGTCTGCGAGCTACTTCCCTGACGACTCCGAATGACTCTGAAAAGCCCTCACTTATATAGGTAGTTGCGGACCGCCGTTTTAAGCTGTTCTTGTATTCGTAGGCATACATGGGCACGGGCATATGGTTAGCTAATATGACTGTCTATTCGAGGGTAATCGTGTAATACTGTTGGGACGTTTGGGCCATGATGCGGTGAAGACCAAAATCTACTATGCGTATAGCAGGCACGCTGACGCACCCCTGCCTACATACTCCTACGCAGATTGAAACCCACGCCTCAAATACTATGTTTTTGAGGCACAATCTGCAGGCCCTGTTCACTGGTTATCACGTACTCAAGCTCCCTTTCCGGCGTTCGAGTGAATGCCATCTTCTCAATTCGCATCAACCTTTTGAGCACCCCTCTCGCCAAGTTGGTTTCAAGCTTGATTATGCCGTCCGCTGCAGCGTTGCACGCGCATAGGACGTTCGCTTCGATAGAACCTGTGTGGGCTACTGCAAGCATCAGATTTCCGTGTCTTCTGGCAGAGTTTGCAATCATTTGAGCGAGAACGTAGATTGACTTCAGCTCAATGTACGGCGCCATGGAGGAAAATGAGTCGACTACTGAAACTGCTGGAAGTTTGGTAGAGGCATTCTGCCTGTATGCTTCGATTGTCTTCCTGTTATACTCCTCAAGGAACTTCTTGAGTAGAGCCCTTCTTTCCATGACTCCAGTCTGACCTGGACCCGCGGAAGCCAAAGAATTGAGGAACGGATGTCCCTCCTGAATGATGAAGTGTTTCGTTTCCATGTAGGGCTTCGCATCGTATCCAAAGCCCTTGAAGTGTTCAATTATCCTCTCGGCAGTCTCGTCAAAGCACACGTAGGTTGCAAGGCCGCCTGATACAAGTCTGGACCACACGAATTGAGTGCAGAATGTCGTAGTGCCTGTTCCTATATCCCCTTGGACGCAGCAGAAAGTTCCTCTGGGGAGTCCTCCACCCAGAATCCTGTCCAATTCGACGATGCCAGAGCGAATCCTCTCGCCTTCGTCTCCAATTTTGCTCAAGGTTGACACCTTCATTTAGTTGCTCCATAAGTGAATGCTACGTCACTTCCAATTAAGAACCGTGACATTTCATTGGTGATGGGTAGCGCCTGTTGCTCATCCTTTTTGATGAATGCAAGTATTTCTATCAATTAGTGAGAAGGCCGTCCTCTATAGGATTTCGATGCCTTCGTCAGTGATTTCATATTGAAGGATGGGTTCCCTGATCTCTGTGAAACGCATCTTCTCGATTATCATCTCTCTTTGCAGACTGCCTCTAACCCAGTGCATTCTCATTCTGATTATTCCGTCAACGTATTGCCTCAAGACCTGTACAAGGTTTCCTTCCAAAGCGCCCTCATGAGCGGTGAAGATCAGGACAAGATTGTTTTCCCTAGCGGAGTTCTGCGCCGCAAGAATCATTCTGTGGACATCACGAATTCCAATGAAAGGCGAGAGGGATGTTATCGAATCAAGCACAAGGTTGATACCTCTCACATCATGCGCCACTTGATCTGAAATACTGAATCTTGTCTCATCGAATATCTTGTCCAGAGGCGGTGCGTCAAATGTTCCTACATCGCTGAAGTCCCGTATCCCCAAGGCCTCGACCATATAGGCGTAAACATCAAGGAAAAGCAGCTTCTTCTCATCAATCAGGGACCTAATGTCCAGATACTTGAGCGGTTCAAAATGCCTCATGAAGTGGTCCGGAGGTACGTCTCCCAGGGCAACTACAGTCCTCTTTCCTCGTTGAAGAGACGACACTATAAACTTCTTGCAGAAACTTGTGGTTCCGACGCCTGGAGGTCCGATGACGGCCGTGATTGATGGTCTAGGCAATCCGCCACCTATCACTTCATCTAGTTTCGGTATTCCTGTGCTCTCCCTCTGCAACATGAGATCATACTCCCCCATCGGACTTATCAGAATGGCAAGGCAACACTCTTAGCCGAAGAAAGTAGCGTGCCCTACCCGCCACCTACTCGAGTCTAAAGGGCAACATCAAGTTGTGAATGGAAAGCAATAGGTGCACGACATTAAATACTTTTGTTCAATATCGGGCGAGTTTCGATAATTGGTGGCCGCTGCCGTATTGTGCGCCCCCCGCCATCAACTTGGTGGCGTCGGACTTCCATGTCTTCATACCCGAATTGTGGAAGTGGAGTGCAACAACGAAAGGTTATATTTCGGGTTAACGCCATATATCGATCAAGAGACTCGAATATCGAAGGCAGGGATCTTGATTTTGACAAGCGAGGTTATCGCAACGACGGATTTCCTGAAAGAATTCGAAGCGCGTTATCCTGATTTACGATTTGACGCAAGCTCCTTGAAGCCGTGGTTCGCGAAAGACAAGAAGCTCTTCCTCGACTGTGGAAAGTCGGAGAGCAAGAATGCATGCCTGAAAAAAGTGCTCGCGAGACAGGACCTGGAAGAGTTCTCTGTGCTTTTCATCGTCAAGCAAGAGGATGAGAAGACTGGGAAACCCTTCTACAGCATAAATGAATCGAGATTCGTTCGACTTGGCCATGAGAAGCCAGAGGACTTTATCAATAGGTACAACAAGAACCTGAGGGAACCCATGACGCTGAGCATGCAACTATTCAACCTCAAGCCAGTGGAACTAGTTGGGTTTAGTTATGTATCTCCGGAGCAAAGAGCCGAGCTACTCAGGAGTATCTGAATAATAGAGCCTCATTAATTCCGCACATCTAGGGTTTCTGTTGAGGCGTTCTGGTGAGGTCGAAGTAGCCTCTGCCGAACTCCCAGTACTGCTTGTCTTTGTTCCAGTACTTGTACAAGCTTTCAGGGATCGCTGCTCCGATGTTTTCAAGGCGATTTGTGACAATTAGGCGATCAGCTCTGTCCCGCAAGCTGCTTTGGATCAGGTAGGATATAGCTGGAGCAGATTCGGATGGCGCCCTGATCATGAAGATGGCGCCTCTGTCGGTTCTGCTAGCCATGCAGTGCGGGAACTGAGGAAAAACATGGTAGAGGGTTTCCACGACACGATCATCGCATTCAACGGCAAAGGTAAGAGAGGCCGTTAATCCTAATCCGGCAAACCCGAATGACGGTATGAAGACCCCTGCCCTATTCAACGAGGTCAACCTCTTTGATATGGTTACTGATGAAAGATTGTAGCCATGCTGTTTCAGAATACTCCTGATCCCAGAGTTCCTCTCTCGTGCATTTCCGTACCTGAGGCATGATATTATGAAATCGATCGCGTCGAACTTGATTGGCTTGTCTCCGTACATTGTCTCATTTAGGCGCGGGACGATTCCTTCCTCGCGTTCTGCGAATCTGAATGAGCCCACCCCGAGGGCATCTTCACTTGGCATCCATCTCTCTCCGTCGAACATCGAAAGATTGCAGGATATCCCGATAGATCTAATCTCATAAAGTCTGTGATCATCGAAGACCTGATAACTCAGGCTTTTCAGGCCGTCTCTAAACTCTCTTAATGTCCTAGTCTGGCTGGGAACCACAAACGAGGCCCACATCCACTCTCCTAGCGTGTCTTTGTTGATGGTCAAAGTAAACTCCCTTGAGAGGATAGACCCCTCGAAATCCTCGTTCGGTTTGAAAAAGACTATGAAATGCTTCAACTTAAACAAGGGATAGTTCAGGATATTGCCAAAACGAAATTGGATCCTGTCCCTGAGCCGGTAGTAGGCCTCAAAGACACTACTTGTAGACACAGCGAGCCTACTGGCGAACCAAGTGAAAGTCCTGCTTGGGTTCTCTATGAACTCAACCAAATACCTCCGGTCAGATAGGTTGAGCCTCTTCGTGGTGAAGAAGCCCCAAGTAAGCACTCTAATGATCTCATGCGGATTTTCGATATGGTACTTCTTCAAGAATTTCATCCTCAGAAGTATCATATCTCTCCTGACTGCAGGCGTTTGGAAAGGATCGAAAAGAATCGCCCCCAAGTCTCCCTTCAGCCTTTCCACTTCAGAACTTGAGATTAAGCCATCGCATTTAGCGAAGAATAAGGATAACAGGTAGTAGAGCTGCTGCACTTCCTTGTCGCTACACTCAACAAAGAGGTCAGAGTACCGGTGGACTAGTTCTTCTCTACGTCTCTCCAAGGCTTGAATCACCTTCTTCGAGGAGGACCTACCGACTAGAAGTGTTTTCTTATGGATATAAAACTAGGTATATCGGCTCAATAGGCGACAACCGCTTCTCAACCGTCCGCCAAACAAAGCTCATATCGTCTAATACAGCCTATTTTCACCCAAAATAGCTTCTATACTTGCCATCTTAGGATCCATTGTTCCCTAAATCTCCTTAGCAGCTTCCAATGCCTTCATTCCAGTGCATTTTTGCCGGCTTAAGAATGGGGTCACACATAAACAGATCTCAATAGGAAAAAAAACCTTAGCGGAGGCATGAGAAGATGGACGGACCAAATGGTGGAATTGTCCCATGGTAGAGAATGCTATGAAGTCTTTTGCATTGGCAGGAACACATGAATTGGATGATAACGGCGACGTGGTCACTCTCGAAAATGGGCAGATAAAGGACTTCCATCTAATCTCTCCAGAAGCTGATCCTGAGAGAATGCGAGTTGTGGGGGCCCTTGCCGAGATGCTCTGTGAACAGATCAAGAAAACCTTCGGCGTAGACAGATTACTGGTGGCTGCTCAGAATCGGGATTTCAAATTGATCATGTTTCCAAGCAAGGATGGTTTCCTAGTCTGGAAGACGAATCTTGACCTGCAGAGAGTAATGGCGGCCATTGATTCGAACAGAAAGAGTCTGTGAAATCCGAATGGGGAAGCAATACTGGTAAGGTGATGAGACAGCGCGAAGGGGCGAAGGTAGATTTCAGAAACTGGGGGGTTGCCTCACTTGTTGAGGCTAGCTAATTTTGGGGTTAGCTGAGAAAGAATCGGGTGGCTCCGAAACTCCGCTAAACCTTCCCGCTGTCTCGGAACCTCTTGCTGGCTCTACTTTTTCTTAGCCACCTAGCTCCTCCTGCGTCATGATTCTGAAAGGAGCATCAGATTACAGAAGATCAAACATGACATTTATGAAGGTACAAGATTCTCTACAGCTCTTGTGGAAAGAAAGGTGGCGATCAGAATGACATCTATAACCGAGTTTCAGAGGCTTATGAGGACCCTATACGGGGAGAGAGATTCGGCGCGTGGTCCTCAAGGGACGATGCTTTGGCTCGTCTCAGAAGTCGGAGAATTCGCTGATGCAATGGTGAAACACAAAACACTTGAATCTCTGAAGGATGAGGCCGCTGACGTGTTAGCCTGGCTCTGCAGCGTATGCAATGTTCTAGGAATCGACCTTCAGGAATCCGCCACATCAAAGTATGCCAATAAGTCGTGTCCCAAGTGCAGAAGCTCACCGTGCCAGTGCTCATCTGCCTAGCCAAATGCTGCGTCGTCACAGCATTTGCCTGGTCCCCTCATGATTTCGGAATAAGAGAGTTCCATTGTCGCGAGCAAGGAACTCTGCTCTGCAACATGAAATCTGCTCTCTTTTCTTATGATGTGGCAAAAAGCTTGGTGTGTAAAGAGGAAGAGTATCTTCTTGTTAACGATGCCCCATGGCACTTCTACTTCTCTTCCTCTGGCGAGTTATTCATCTCTGCTCTTACGAGCAAAGTGAATTTCTCTATGAGATCCGTCGATGTCTGGAGGTTCTTGAGGAGTAGATTCTCTCGCTCCACATTCTTGGTTTCTAGTGCGCGCATTAACATATTCATGAGCGCCGTGTTTGACTTGACGTCCTCACTGAGTTCCTTCGTGTTCCTAACAACGGAGCTGAGAAGATCGGTTGCGCCCTTGACTCGCACATCCAATCCGCTCACCGCGAAGGTCATGTCCTTAATGGACTTGCCGAGAGAGTCGACGGAGTTCTTGATCTCCTTGAAAGTCAGATTACTAAGGTTCAGTGAGATGTAATCTCCCGATTCCTTCAGGGACTTCACTGCTTGTTGAACTGAGTCCACCATCTCATTGACTCTGATCGCGGGCGACTCCATTTGCTTCGGGACGCGTTCCTTGAAGAGACTGCTGAGGCTTTCCACCTTCTCCTTCAAGTCCTTTATCGCAAGCGCCAGCACCTCTGCGGCACTTGGTTTCTCCTTGGATTCATCTTTTCCCATGGATGCGGGCTCAGGCAATGGCATTACACACACCTAGCGCAAGGTACCAAAATCGTAGAACTGAACCGTACTCAGCGCTATTGCTGTTCTCCGGTAGATGCTTCTAAATACTATCTTGATAGCCACACTTATTTATAGGTTTATCAGATACTCTATCAGCGATACCGACGGATCAGCAGAATCGCAGGTGGGTTAGGCTGGAGGGGGAATACCGTGGTAATAGCCTACATCATGGGGAAAGTTGAACCTGGAAGCGAGTCTGCGGTAAGGCATAGGATCTTGAAGCTTGAACATGTAGGGAAAGTCTCCGTTGTCTACGGGGATCTGGATTTTATAGTAGAGGTTGAAGCCAAGGATCTCATAGATCTGCGAGAGTTAACCGAGTACATTCGGCGAGTGGAGGGCGTTACTAAGACAATAACCTACCTTGTCAGAAAAGAAAGCTAAGCCCATCCTACTCTATTGAGATCACCACGTCCTCAGGCGCGACCGACTGACCAGCCGACACTTTGACCTCCTTGACTTTGCCGGTATAGGGCGACGTTATTTCGTTGGCCATCTTCATGGCTTCGAGGATCAGGACTACTTCTCCTGCCTTTACCGCGTCGCCTTCTTTGACTCTAACGGAGATTATCTTTCCAGGCATAGGGGGTCTTATGATCTTGCCACCCGTACTTGCCACTCTTGCAGACGGTTTGGGCGCTTGCCCTTCTGCCCCCGCGCCAGCGCCTGCAGTGGTCGCTCTCGCCTCTGAAGCAGATGTCTGAGTCCCTGCCATGGTGTCAACTCTGATCCGAAAAGGGGCCTCGTTGATTCTCACGTTCAGTGTTTTCCCGTTCTGGACGTTTCTGTCCCCCAGTAAGACCTTATACTCTTTCTCATTGACTTTCAGCTTCATTGCTCCGCTGTTCTCGTCCCTTTCAGTGATAGCTACCGAGAACACTTTGCCATCAATGTCCACTGTCACCGTCGAAGCGTTTGGCTGTAAATTCGGTTGCTTGACATTCACATCGTGCGTCCTGTCGTCGACCGTCATTTTGAATCTCAATGCTTTTTCAGCCTCCGAAAGTTGACTTGTCCTCTCCACTTCTCTCATAATGTGGTTCTTGATCTTATGAGGTCCTGACGTCCAGCTAGAGCCCAGGGGCTTATGCCAGTTGAAGACTTTCTCGCAAGTTTCGGTTCCAGCCCTGAAACTGGGTTCCTATTATTCGTTAGCCGGTCTGCAATTGTCGCCGCGACGGCTGCCAAAGCGTTATCGCTACTATTCAGTCCGTTATCTTTCAACTCTCTCATTTCGAAAAACCCTAACGCCACTTGGGGAAACAGTACGAAGGACAGGATGTCTTCCTCGCTCCTAGCCTTTGCTCCCAGCTCCTTCCGCGCCTTCTCGAATTCCGGCTTGAGCAAGTCAGCGGGTCTACAAGTTATCGGGTCCTCGTTACCGATAACCTTCTTCTTCACCTCTTCATCAATTGGTGATGGAGGAGCGCCATAGTACCCCTTGACATACTGCTTCACCTCATTGGGGATAACCTTGTAACGTTCTCCGACGACTACGTTTAGCACTGCTTGGGTTCCGACTATCTGCGACGTTGGGGTTACAAGAGGAGGATAGCCAAGCTCTCTTCTCACTATAGGAACCTCCTTGAGGACCTCGCCGAGCTTGCCAAGCGCATTTTGCTCCCTTAGCTGATTGACAAGATTTGTGGTCATGCCGCCAGGTATCTGGTATACGAGCACGTTTGTATCCACGCCAGGTAGAGTGCTTTCGAACTTCGAGTACTTCTTTCTGATCTCAGCAAAGTAGTCAGCTATCTCATTGAGGAGCGCGAGATCCAAACCGGTGTCTCTGGGAGTGCCCTTAGCCATGTACACGATTGTCTCAGTTGGGGGTTGAGAAGTGGCCAGCGACATTGAGGATATCGCTGTGTCAATAATGTCGACACCCGCGCCTATTGCCTCCCAGCATGTTCCGACCGCCATTCCACTTGTGCAGTGAGTGTGCAAGTGGATGGGAAGGTCGATCTCCCTCTTGAGACCCTCGATTAGCGCTCTGGCTTCTCCAGGAGAGAGAAGACCAGCCATGTCTTTGATGCATATAGTGTCCGCGTCTAGTTCCATGAGCTTCTTCGCGAAGTTGACAAAAAGGTTCACGTCGTGAACAGGGCTAATAGTATAGGATAGCGCGCCTTCAACCTTTGCTCCAGCCTTCTTAGCCGCCTTCATTGCCTTCTCAAGGTTACGAATGTCGTTGACCGCATCGAAAACCCTGAAGACATCTATTCCGTTCTGGGCCGCCTTTGAGACGAATTTCTCCACCACGTCATCTGGATAGTGTCGGTATCCAACTATGTTCTGCCCACGCAGCAGCATCTGCATCTGAGTGTTCGGCATCGCCTTCCGTAGGCGCCGCAAGCGTTCCCATGGATCTTCATTTAGGAATCTTAGACATGTGTCGAAGGTTGCTCCGCCCCACATCTCGAGTGACCAGTAGCCTACTTGGTCAAGCTTCTCCGCTACGGGCAACATGTCTTCAGTCCTCATGCGGGTCGCCAGCAGGGACTGGTGGGCGTCTCTCAGAACAGTGTCAGTTATTCTCAGGGGTGAGCCTGTAGCCAAGATGATCCACCTCTAGTAAACAGAAAGACGTTGCGATCCAAGTCAAACTCATCGGAAGTTCAAGAGAAAGTAGGAGATTACTTGTGTTATTTATATCTTTAGCAGCAGATCAAGTCACATTGATGACGCAGACTTCGTCAATTCTCATGCTCTAGCTTAATAAGACAGCTCCAGGAATCACAAATACCTATGAAAGCATACAAATGCTCCCAATGCGGAGGCGAGATGTGTGCCTCGACGGGGCCGCTTCACCCAATGGAGGCCATTGCCGAAGATATGCTGGAGCAGGGAGTAATCTTCCGGTGTTCTGGCTGCTCTTTGTATTTGACAAGCGCATCTGGCATCGAATGCCCGACGTGTGGGAGGAAGACGCTGACTGCATCACTCGATGAGAGTCCTAAACGCGGCTCGCCAAATGCGAGGAAAGCAACTGGAGCGGTTACATGCCAGTCTTGCGGTTGGCGGCAGAAACTATGATTATTGCGGATGTGAAGCTTCCGGCGTTCCTCGTCCATATTCTGGAGGCAGTGGGGGAGTGTCAAAGAGGTATGTTGCCGTGTTTTCTTGCAGGTCGGCTCGTCCTCTTGTTTACGAGCGTCTCCAGTGCATTGATCAACCTCGGCCTAGTTTCCTTTGGCTCTATGACGTCGTCTATGTAACCCCTTTCCGCGGTTATGTAGGGGTTTGCAAATTTCTCGCGGTACTCTTTCACAAGTCGCTCTCTTTCTTTCGCGGGATCTCCGGCCTTTTCGATTTCCTTTCTGAATATGATGTTGACAGCACCGTCAGGACCCATGACAGCGAGTTCTGCTCCTGGCCAAGCAACATTGTAGTCGGCCCCCACGTTTTTTGAATTTAGTACGTCAAAGGCTCCACCGTAGGCCTTGCGGGTTATCACTGTAAGTCTTGGCACCGTGGCTTCACAAAACGCGTAAAGCAACTTTGATCCGTGCCTGATTATGCCACCGTGTTCTTGAATAGTTCCTGGCAGGAATCCTGGGACATCGACGAAAGTGAGAATGGGTATGTTGAAGCAGTCACAGAACCTGACGAATCTTGCACCTTTCGTAGAGGAATCAATGTCCAGCGTTCCAGCGAGGAACTTCGGGTTGTTTCCAACTATTCCGATAGGTCTCCCGCCGAGCCTGCCAAAACCGATTATAATGTTCTGCGCCCACAATGGTTGAACCTCTAGGAACTCTCCATTATCAACGATATGTCTGACAACATCTCGCATATCGTACGGCTTGTTGGGGTCAACGGGCACTATGTGATTCAGCTCTTCGTCCACCCTGTTCGGGTCATCACCAGTCTCGACAATTGGTGGATCCTCCATGTTGTTGGAAGGTATGTAGCTGAGTAGCTTCCTGACTATGTCGAAGCACTCTTCCTCCGAGTTCGCGGAGAAGTGGGCGACTCCACTCTTCTGCATATGCACGGGAGCTCCCCCCAGCTGCTCCGATGTGACCTCCTCCTTTGTAACCGATTTCACGACATCGGGCCCTGTTATGTGCATGTATGATATCTTGTCCACCATGACTATGAAGTCAGTCATCGCCGGTGAATAGACTGCACCACCAGCGCATGGTCCCATAATAGCTGAGATCTGTGGAATCACGCCAGAACTCAGCACATTCCTATAGAAGATGTCAGCATAGCCTACTAGACTTGAGACACCCTCCTGTATCCTCGCACCTGCGCCATCATTCAAGCCTATGAGGGGAGCGCCGTTTCTGGCCGCCAAGTCCATTATTTTGCAGACCTTCTGGGCGAAAGCCTCCCCAAGAGAACCGCCAAAAACGGTGAAATCCTGTGAGAAGATATACACCAGTCTGCCGCTTATTCTCCCCCATCCAGTGATGACGGCGTCGCCGAGAGGCCTGTTCTTTTCGGCTCCAAACATCATTGACTGATGTCTGACGAAGGGATCTACTTCTACGAAGCTTCCCTCGTCCAGTAGCTTCTCGACCCTCTCTCGGGCAGTAAGTTTCCCCGATTCGTGCTGCTTATCGAAGCGCCCTTTTCCCCCGCCAAGTTTACTTTGTTCCCTCATTTCCTTGAGCTTCTTTATCTTATCCTCCATGGTAGACATCCTGCAACGTCACACCCCAATATGCGAATCTCGACGATCAGAATGAATGGCAGTCGTACAAACGTGGATATTCAACACCGACCTAGTGAGGTAATTTCTTCACTTTGCCCTTTATATTCTTTCTCGTTTTCGTCGCCAAGTGAATGCAGTCCCCCGACAGAATGGTGATCTCCTTCGCATTCCTTGTTCTCAGGATCAGGCCACCCCCAGGTGATATTCCTCTTCCAGTTCCCTCGTAAGTTGCCCCTTCACATTCTAATCTCACATCTGAACCAATGGTTGTGCACAGTCCCTCGTATTCTGACCAAAGCTCTTTGTCTTCTCCCCTTAAGAACAGGTCGTAATGGGTGTCCATCGTTTTCAGAATGCCGGCTATCAAGTCGTCTATTGATACGTTCTGTCTGACAAGTTTCCTTACTGATGTGGCTTCTGTCTTTAATCCTCGCGGCAGAGAGTCAGGATCAGTATTGGCGTTTATTCCTATACCAACGACCACGAACAGAGGCGTTTCACCTTGAAAGGTGCCTTCAGCTAGTATGCCGCAGATCTTCCTCTCCCCGACAAGAACGTCATTAGGCCACTTTAGCACGGCATCAATGGCGTAGAGCGTCCTCAGGGACTTGGCTACGGACAAGCCAGCAAGCAGAGTTAGCTTCTGAAGGGGGCGAATAGATGGGGGTCTCAATATGACAGACATCCAGACTCCGCCACGAGGAGAAAACCATTCCCTACCAAGTCGCCCTCTCCCAGCGCTCTGTGAGCCAGCAATTATGACGGTTCCTTCGGCTGCGCCCTCATCTGCCATCTTCTTGGCTTCATCGTTGGTTGATGAGGTCTCATCCAGATAGACCATTTCTCCTCCAATGATGCGCGTATGAAGGATTCGCCTTATGTTCTCGACCGATACGTTATCCTTAGCGGAGTTGCGCGCAAGGTTCTTGTCAATTCGCCTCAACGTGGAATCACACGCCCATCTCAAGACGATTGGTGTTAGGATACATAGATATGACATTGGTTTCTCTGGACCATCGAGAGATGTGGCAATCGCCTCCTTCACAGACAGCCAAACTGCATGAGTGGATCCATTACGGTTCTTATGAAGAACCTGGGAAATTTGCTCTAGATTTTGATTACTTCTTCGGTGTGCTTAGTTCGAGTAGGACACCATGCATGCTCTTTGGGTGAACGAAGGCTATCTTGTTTCCATCTGCTCCGATCCTTGGCTTCTTATCTATCAGTTCGACTCCTGACTTGCTTAGCTTTGCCAACATCTTGTCTATATCATCGACTTCCAGGGATATGTGGTGGATCCCTTCACCCCGCTTGGCAATGAACCGACCTATGGGACCTTCCGGGTCTGTCGACTCCATGAGCTCTATTCTTGATTCGCCGATCGGGATCATTGCAGATTTCACTTTCTGCTCATCAACTGTCTCAATGCCAGATACTCTTAGACCAAGAACATCTGAATACAACTTTATTGCCTCATTCATGTTGTTAACGGCGACGCCAATATGACTGATCTTCTTGAACATACACTTCTCGACCTCCTAGTAGCTTGACGGGGTAAGCACCTTCGGGGTTGAGAGTCCAATAGAAGAGATTTGATATAAGAATCTATTTAGAGTGGAATCATCGGCTTCCAGTTCGGGAGAATTCCCTATGTGACTGCGCCTTTGGAAGTGCCCACTTAACCTGGGTTGAAGTCAGCACGGGAGTCGAGTTCCGTTCTTCTCAGCATTAATGCAGATGTAACCGGGCAAAGCTCTTTGAATTCGGTGGTGTCCCGTATCGGCGCCGGCGCTCTGTTTCGTTTGACTTTATGGAAGCCCAATTGAGCGAAGAACCGCTCCGCTGAGGTCGTTAGTAGATAGAGTTCTTTTACTCCAACCAGTTCAGCGTTCTCTGTGAGCTCATGAACAAGCGCTTTACCGTAGCCTTTTCCACGAATCGACTCCTCGACTACCACCGAGCGAAGGAGACCCACGTTCCCGTATACCTCCAATCCACCTATTCCTATAACCTTGGAATGAGCGTATGCAACAAACATTGAACCAGCTTTCTGGGAGATATCTTCGAACGGCAGATTGCTGGATTTGAGTAGCTCCTTAATCATAGGAAGATCCAGCCCAGTCGCCTGCCTTAGCCTTATTTCAACGCTCATACCTTGCACGCTCCTTCCGCCAAGATGCCTACGGTGAGAACTTGGACGCAATAGTGTGATCATGGTAGATAAGGGATTTGCTCAACAAAGTGAGTGCGGGTCACTTGGGAACAACAATATCCAACGGTAAGCATGTACTGGGAGACAGAACCCTAAAATACACCTTCTCTAGTGCCTATAATGCTAGAGGAGATCCCATGAAAGCAGAAAAGATGACGGAAACAGAGCTACTCAAGAAATACTTCATGCACGGAATATTCTTCTCGGTTCTAATGGACGTCATAGCAATCGGATGGGTTGTCCTCCTGGTCTTTCTAGTAGGCTTTGGCTTCTATATCGGTTTGACAATAGGGTTAGCCTTGCTCTTCATCTTCATGGGTGCAGTAAACGCCTTCGTAACAAGCAACGTCTGGAATGTCCGTATGCACGCAAACTGGGGATCAGACCTTGTGCATGGCTTCTTTCTTTTCCTCGTATTGTTCGTCATATCTCTGCCAGCTACAGCCATAGGCAATTTCCTCTTGCCATCCACCAACCCCGCTTCAGTGTTTGTCAAATTCGCTGTTCAGACGATAATTCTGGCATTTGTCTACGGCTTTGCGGCCAAGGCAGTGGCCGGCACTTGGATCGAATAAGGCAATGCCCCGTTCTCGTACCAGGGGCGTAAGCTGCAGACTAGACCCCTTAGAGCGACAGATCCCCCCAGACAGGAAGGTTGAGTAAGAAAGAAGACAGTTAATCTTAGTCCCAGCATGTAATTGTGCCAGTTTATTGTCTCTATTGAGGCACTCGGTTTAGGCAATCCGATGAGCCAGCATGGCAACAGGGCCATGGAGAAACTCCCAGCGCTGGGCATGGCGCGTCTATTCGGAGACCCCACTTTTCAGATTATCTCCGGTGCCCTGTACTCTCCATAGACCTCCCTGAGGGCGTCGCATATTTCTCCATTTGTTGCGCACTTTCTTACCGCTTCAATGATTGCAGGCATTAGATTTTCGTTGCCCTGCGCCAGTTCCCGTATCTTCTCGAGGGCCTTTTTAGCCTCTTCGTTGTGTCGTTTGGCTTTGAAAGCTTTTAGTCTCTTCTTCTGTCGTTCCTCCACTTCAGGCTTGACGCGGAGCACCTCCCACGAGAGTTCTTCCTCGATTGCATACTCATTCACGCCGACAATAATGCGGCCCTTGCTCTCAACTTCCTTCTGGAACCTGTATGCGCTGCTGAGGATCTCCTTCTGCGGATATCCCCTCTCGATGGCCGGAATCATTCCACCCATGTCGTCGATCTTCTTCATGTAGTCCATTGCCTGACTCTCAATTTCGTTTGTCAAGCTTTCGATGTAGAATGATCCTGCCAGTGGATCAATGGTATTTGTGACTCCGCCTTCGCTAGCAATTATCTGCTGTGTTCTCAGAGCTATTCTGACTGCTTTTTCAGATGGCAATGCGAGGGCTTCGTCCATAGAGTTGGTATGCAGCGATTGTGTCCCTCCGAGAACGGATGCCAGCGCTTGAAGTGTTACGCGAACTATGTTGTTCTCCGGTTGCTGCGCCGTGAGGGTCACACCACCCGTCTGTGTGTGGAATCGGAGCATCATTGACTCGGGGTTCTGTGCCTTAAACCTCTCTTTCATGATCTTAGCCCAAAGCCTTCTCGCGGCTCGGAACTTCGCGACCTCCTCAAGGAGGTCCATGTGTGATGCGAAGAAGAATGATAATCTCGGCGCGAAAGTGTCAACTTTCAGACCTCGTGATGTGGCGGCATCGACGTAGGCTATTCCATCCGCCAAGGTGAATGCAACTTCCTGAACCGCTGTCGCGCCAGCTTCGCGAATATGGTAGCCGCTGATGCTTATGGTATTCCATTTTGGCACGTGCTTGAAGCAGTAATCAACTATGTCTATTGCGAGTCTCATGGAAGGCTTAGGCGGGAAAATATACGTTCCCCTTGCGATATATTCCTTGAGGACATCGTTCTGAACTGTTCCTTGAAGAACAGATTCGTCTGCGCCCTGTTTCTCAGCCGTAACTATGTAGAGGGCAAGGATCACGGGAGCCGAGGAATTGATGGTCATGGATGTGCTGACTTTGCTCAGAGGAATTCCATTGAAAAGGGTCTCCATATCCTCGATGCTGTTTATGGATACGCCTACCTTGCCTACCTCACCGTACGAGAGTTCGTGATCCGAGTCGTAACCTATCTGGGTTGGAAGGTCAAAAGCCACGCTAAGCCCTGTCTGCCCTTCCTTCAGCAGGTATTTGAATCGCTGGTTTGTCTCCTCAGCCGACCCGAAGCCGGCGTATTGCCGCATAGTCCAAAAGCGGCCCCTATACATTGTTGGGTAAACACCTCGGGTTGCCGGGAATTCTCCGGGAAACCCAAGTTCATGTATGTAATCGGTGCTCCCGACATCCGAGAGAGTATACAGCCTCTTGACGGGTATGTTCGAGGATGATAGGAACTCTTTCTTGCGCTCAGGCGCTTTCTTCGTGTACTTTGAGAGGGTTGTCTGCTCCCACTTCTTCCGAGCCGCTTCAGTCTCATCGACTTTCTTCTCGTCGTACAAGTGCATTGTTCCCTCCAAGAGACTGCTATTCTCCTTTCCTGATCCTTTTCCTTAGGTACTCAACGAGGGTGCTCGTTGGTGTCCCTGGCCCAAACACCTCGTCGACGCCCATCTTCTTCAGCTCTGGGATGTCACTCTTGGGTATGATCCCTCCTCCCCATACCAGCATGTCTCCAGCGCCCTCCTTTCTCAGGAGCTCTATGACCTTCTTGAAGTAGTGTTTGTGGGTGCCGGAGAGTATGCTTAACCCTATAGCGTCAACGTCTTCTTGAACCGCGGATTTGACGATCTTCTCTGGTGTCTGCCTTATTCCAGTGTAGATGACCTCCATTCCCGCGTCTCTGAGAGCGAGGGACACAACCTTGGCTCCCCGATCGTGACCATCCAAACCGGGTTTTGCTATCAGGACTCTAATCTTTGCCTTATTTGCGCTTTCGGCCATGCTGATCAGCCTCAACGACAATCATGATCCTATCTTCGCTTCAACTTGCATATCTGAATTTTGGTGGACCAAAGATTTTCTGGGGAGATGCCGTTGATTTGCCCAGACTCATAAGAGGCAGGCGCTTTGTTTGCAGGGCTAGACTCCCTTCAATGACCCAAGTCACCCAATGAGAGTAGCGGTTCTCCTATTCCCTCTTGATTCTGCCTCTCTTTCTCTATTGCCTTGCGCAGGTTTGTATTCCCGCCATAGTTGAAGATGCCGAGTAATTTGATTGCGTTCCGATACTCTTCCTCGGCCTGTTTATCATTTCCCGAGAGTCTCATTAGTCGGGCAATGTTTATGTAGCTCATTATATTGTCCCTGAACAGGAGTATTGAATTCCTGAACCTCTCAAGCGCGTTCTCTTTGTTTCCCAGATTGAACTCCTTTCCCCCCTGGCAGAAAAGGCGATCTGACAGTCTCTTTAGAACTTCCTCCGAAAATGATCCTGCCTCTTCTTCTCCAGCAGCTTCTCTGCTCTGCGTAGATTCTCCGGAAAGAGTATCGAGGATAGATTTTCCTTTTGATGAAATGGCTTTGTATAGTGCCTGTTTCCCCATATCGCGGACGAGTCTGAATGTCTCTTTCTGTTTTCCTGGCATCACTGGCATTGTTTTGAATACTCTGACCATTTTCCCTGTGAAGCCGGCCTTTTCGATTTCAGTGAAGACTTCGTGCAAGTTGGGGAACCTTTGCAATAGTCCGATGAGACAGAGCGCAACTCGGGGGCTGTAAACTCCGAGTTCGACTGCAACTTCTGCTGCCTCTATTTCTGTAATATCCCCAAGACTATTGTGTTCGACCATCTTGGAGGTCAAGAAGTCGATCGAATTCTCTAAATCGAGTGTCTCATTCTCGTTTGAGACGTCGATGGCGCACTCCCTATTAAGATTCTTTCTGAAAGATGCCATAAACTGAAGTGGCCAATATCGCTCTGGTTTAATAGAAGTGACTCTAAGAGTGGGTCGGTTCTTTTCCACCGTGAATGATTCTTGTCTGATGTTTTCAAAGCCGGTTTTTCTCAAGAGGTCTACAATCAGGTTTCTCGGAAAGCAAAAAATGTGCCTCATGCCAATAGAGCCCAGTCCGTATATCCACACTAGGAGATCGCTCTTGTCTTTCTCGCCGGCTTTGGTGAAAAGCCTAAAGGCGGCTTCAATGTCAGGAGTTTCTACTAGGAGGCAGCCGCTTGGCTTCAGAACTCTGAACCATTCGCTTAGCGCGTAAATCGACTTGGCGAATCCCAGATGCTCGATTACTTGGCATGCATCAATTCTTTCGACACTATTGTCCTGGTACCTGAGGTCTGCTGCGTCCTGTATCTCGTCAGCAACGATGTCGTCGTATGCATCCACATTGACGTAGCCCTTCTTGTATACCCTGCCACAGCCCAAGTTGATTCTCATGGATCAAGCTATGTCTCAGGAACGAAATATCCTTTTCTTCAAGTCTCTCTTGGTCGTAACACTGTACATCGGCTGTACTCCTCCAGGGGGAATGGGGTGACCGTAAAGGCCAGATGGTTGTGTAGGGGGATTGCCAGTCAGAAGGAAGAGAAATAGCGCCGCGATGAAGATCTCGACGGGGAAGAAGATGTACCAGTACTTCGTGACCAGAAGCTTCACGCCTGAAGAAGTTCCTCTCCTGTAAAGCCTTTCAACGTCATTCTTGTCAAGTCCTATAAGGCTGCCCGCAGCATAGATATCAGAAAGATCCGGTTTCTCGGGAGCCGCGTTTTCCTTCAGCAACTCCTTCATAACTCGCGCATATACACCCATTTAGTACCCTCACCTGCTGATTGTTCATACGGATTCGCTTCGCCCTCTTAGCAACTATCAAGTTAAGAGAGATTTCTTCTTGAGGTCTGCTCTGCTAATAACATTGTACCTTGCGCCAGAGGGGTATACCTGAGACGGATTAGATGGAGGGCTTCCAGATAACGCGTACGCAAGCAAAATAGCGAGGGCGGCTACGACGATTATGATCGGCAGGAAAATCCACGGTCGCTTGGCAAGAACGGTTCTCACCCTCGAAGAAGCAGGTCCCCGGTGGATTCTGGCTATGTCTTCCTTGTCTAGACCTAGTAGGCTCCCAGCGGCACTGATTTCTGCAATGTCGGGTTTTTCAATTGGCTTGGAACCCGAAAGGATTTCCCCTAAAATGTGCTTGCTGCTGTTCAAACTCAACCCTCCTCAAACCTAATTGCGGTCAGACCGTATTTAGCCCTTTCTCATGTCCGACTCTATCCTATAGTAACAGTAGGCATTCTCCCTTCTCTTTGCAGTATTGTACGCCACTGAGAGGCAGCCTCCCCTGCAGATCGCTGCATGGGGACATGTGCGACAGAAACCAGACAGGGAGGATTCTTTGAACCGCCGGTTGTAGGCGAAGGAATCTGCGTCATTCCAGAGGTTGACAAGTCCCCGCTCCCTGACATTCCCCTCGATGAAGTCGTCAGGCAATGCGAGGCAGCCCTTTACATTTCCGTTGCTTTGAATGCCTAAGTTTGTGATTCCTGCCTGGCAGCCATTCCAGTCGCCGACTCCTCGGAATGGTATCACGCTCGAGTAGTAGCCAGAGTCGTGAGCGCCTGCCACTGGCATATCTTTTAAGCTATGCTTCTTTCTCAGCGATGCCATGAACAAGCCGACAGAGTAGAATTCCAGTGGGGACAACATGTACTCCTCGCTGAATCTGCCAAAAGGTGATGCCATTTGAATCTGCCAGACAATATCCTTTTTCAGTATCATGTGCCCGATCTCGGGAAGTTCCCTGAAGTTGAGTTTGTGTACTGCCGTGATAATACTCACTGGTAGCTTCTTGTCCTTTAGTAAGCTAAGGGCTTTGACAGATTTTGTGAATGATCCCTTCGCACTCCGTATGTGGTCGTGTGTGCCCGGGTTTGAGCCATCAATGCTTATTCCTACTGCGTCCGGTTCGAGCTTTGATATTTGAGTCGCCATTCTCTCATCGATCATAAGTCCATTCGAGACGATTGAGAGGCTCATCCGCAGCCGCTTAACCTCTTCAGCAATTTCAAACCAGTCGTCTCGAAGGAAAACCTCTCCGCCAATTAACGCGACTCCTCCACAACCGATCTTCTTAAGGTCGCTACACAGCCTTATCGATTCCTCCGTCGTCAGTTCATCTGGTCTCGCTTTTCCAGCGGAGGAACCGCAGTGGAGGCATCTCATGTTACACTTCAGGGTTACCTCCCAGACTGCACAAGCAGGAGCGTACACGTTCCCTCTCTCCATCTTCATGAATCTGAAACAAGCAGACGGTACCTTATCTCCTTTTTGGGGAACAGAGATCTGAGCGACTCTGTCTCTTACTTGGAGAAAGAGATATAGATAGATATTTGTCGTGTACGTGAGCATATCTATACTGGCGTTCCGGATTGTGGGATCTCGAGGTGACGGGTTGAATGTTGTGGGTCACTAGGAAGCAGCCTCATGTCGATCGGTGCGCCTCAGCATGGCTCATCAGAAGGTGGATCGATAAGGAGGCGGAGTTCGAGTTCATCTCAAGGGATGAGCCAATACCGAAGGGCTCGATCGCTTTTACGCTGCCGAAGGCCGAGATTAAGCCAGTCGAGGGCAAGACGACGACGTTCGACGCTCTGGCGAAGAGATACGGCGTTCAGGATGCGGTTGCCCTGAAGGTGGGCACCTTCATACACGATTTCGAAGTAGACGCCGAGGAGAACCCGAGTAGAGTCAGGTTTAAGGAGACCCTCGGGCTATGCTACGTACTTAAAGGTCTAGAGAAGGTATCCAGAACCGATCATGAAACGATCGAGAAAGCAATGGCCGTTGTAGATGCTTTCTTCGCTTCATTGAAAGAGGCACTGTCATCTGAATCCCCGTGAACTTGGTGAGTGGATTTGATACTTGGCATATGTGGAAGCCCCAGGAAAAAGGCAACGGACTATGTCCTCAGGGAAACTCTCAAGATGGTTGAAGCGGCGGGTCACGAAACGGAGTTCTTTGGAGTTCTGGGCAGGAATATGTCGCCTTGCCTGCACTGCGACTACTGCCTTAAGAATAAGAAATGCAAAGTCGAGGACGACATGCAACATCTCTATCCTCTCCTGAGAACCGCCCAGGGAATTATCATCGCAACTCCAGTCTACATGGGAGGAGTCAGCGCGCAGACGAAGATTGCTATGGACAGATGCAGAGCGCTATTTGCCGCGGACAGAGACGTTCTCAGAGGGAAGGTTGGCATGGCGATTGCTGTGGGTGGTGATCGTGTGGGAGGACAAGAGTTGGCAATACAGCAGATAATGACATTCTACATTATCAATGGGGTGACTCCTATAAGCGGAGGCTCTTTTGGAGCCAACCTCGGTGCGACATTTTGGTCGAAAGACACGCTCGACGGAGTCAAGGAAGATGAGGAGGGTTTTAGAACTCTGAAGAAGACAGTTAAGAAATTCACAAGTGCACTGAGCGAACCAAGCGCAAGGAAGGATGCCGCAGTTCGGACAATCCCTTCAACTTGAGGTGAGATTAGGAGTGAATGAGGGGAAGAAACGCATGGATAGGAGAAAGGTGGCTTGGGGCATCACGGGGAGCGGGGAGAAACTACCTGAGACCGTGAATGTCATGAAGGTGGTCAAGCAGGAGTTCGAGGACAGAGTTGATCTGCGAGTCTACGCGTCAAAAGCTGGTGATCAGGTTCTTAAGTACTATAAGTTGACTCAATACGTGGAGGGCAACTTCGGGAGAGTCTGGGTCGAGATCAACTCTAACTCGCCTTTTCTCGCCGGGCAGCTGCAGTCGGGCAAGTTCGAGTTTCTGGTGATCGCTCCCACGACCTCTAACACCGTGGCGAAGATTGCAGTGGGATTGGGGGACAGCATGCTCTCCAACTCAGCCATCATGAGCCTCAAAGCCTCGGTTCCTGTCTACTTGATGCCTTCGGATCAGTTAGAAGGGACTTTGAGTACTATACTCCCCAGCGGAAAAAGCCTACTACTGAAGATAAGAAAGGAAGATGCGGATAACGTTAGAAAACTGGCGGCAATGGAAAGCATGCACATACTTGAGAAGCCCGAAGACATTCTGCATGTCTTTAGAAGACACTTTGGCTGATGGGTGAACCGTTGGACGCTAATTGGTTTTCCGCTTCAGCTTCTCTTTGGTCAGTCTTCTATTGTCCTCAGCCAGTTTGAATGCGGGATCCATCTTCAGCGCGTTGTCATAGCACCGTATTGCCTCACTGAGATCACCGAGTTCGTCAAAGGCAACACCCATATTGTACCAAGCGTTGCTGTCTTGAGGCTCTATTTTGAGGGATTCATAGAGACTACTCGTTGCCTCTTTGAACCTGCCTAGCTTGTTGAGGAGCAGACCCCTGTCACGCCAGGCGTCGGCATTCTTTGGCTGCATTCTAGTCGCTTGGTCTAAACTTTCCATCGCTTGATCATACCAGCCAAGGCTAAACAGGGCACTGCCTTTGCCGTACAATGCTTTATCGTCTTTCGGGTTTGCTTTGAGCATGTGGTCGTAACACTCTAGTGCTTCGTTGAAGGAGCCACGCATAGCAAAGGCGACACCTTTGTTGTACCATGCGTCCTTGTTTTCCGGTTCTATTCTCAGCACTTGGTTGAAGCTGGCTATGGCTTCTTTCGTCATGCCAAGCTTCATGAGAGCAAGGCCTCTATGGTGCCAAGTGGTCGCGTCCACCGCCCTCAATTTGAGAGATCTGTCGAAGCATTCCAAGGCTTCTTTGAACCTGCCGAGTTTGCTGAACTCTATGCCATTCTTAAGCCACTCGGTAGCCTCTTTCTCCTGTCTGGACGATTCTGGCAAGAATGCGCCTCCTGTAATTCGAGATCTTGTTGGGGTTCGCACTATCTCTGTATTGATGCCGTCGGCGAAGAGAATATTAATTAGTAGAGAATCAGTCCTTAGTCTTGCGGGCTTTCTTAATGCCTTCCCCCTGGTACCTTCCATTGTAGGCTGAACTCGCTTCCATCGCGTCTGTGACGACAAATTGGAACCAGCGCTCATTTTCCGCAATTCTCAGTTCCTTTATCGGTATGTAGACCGTCTGCACTCCGATGCCTTCGTAGCCGGGGTCGAAGACCGCCGTCTCAGACTTTATGACTCCAAGCCGGTTCAATGTGCTTCTCGGAAAGGAGAGCCCTATTGCATTGATCGGTATCCTGACGGCAACGTTGAGGCGAGCCTCATATACGCCTCGTTTGAGTGAGTACAACCCGTTCTGCGGCTTGCATGAGATTTTCGGCATATCCAGTTCTCTGCGCTCACCATCAAGTGTGGCGGTAGCATTGTCTTCTATTCGATCAACATTTGAGACCCCAATGTCGACTCCACAAGGGTTTATCTTTATTCCTTGCAGGCGATCCCTGTTCGCCTCTACCACCTTCAGAACCTCTTTGTAGATCCTTTGACCTGACCAGAACATTTGTAAGCATCTCCGTAGTATTCGCGGAAACTTTTCTGGGATATGTATTAACTTGATTACAGATAAATCCTTAGAAGGTATACTTTAATATGCCAAATATAATCTATGGAGCGTAGATAAGACTCAGCATCATGAAGCTGGGGGTGCGGACTAATTGGGTTTTACTGCCAGTTTGACGATCAAGGACTTAGATGTTCATGTGACATTTCCATGGGGAATCAGTATTGTAAGCAATATGGCTTTCCCTGACATGGTGCAAGGGGACGACAAATACCTCAACGCCATGAAGATAATCGGAGAGGATCCGTTCTTTGACGGAATCGAAATCCCGAAGCCTTCCGACCATCTATGGGATAAGATTGAGGACATGCTTGAAGAACAAGACAAGGTTGCGATTCTGGGTGCTCAGACCGAGGTCATCACCCACGGGCTGAATATCAGCGCGCTGGGAGAAGAGGAACGCAAGAAGGCGGTTGAAGGACTAGGCAAGATAATCGAGGATGCCGGGGGTCATGGCATCTGGATAGTCGCTCTGTGCTCTGGTCCTGACCCTGGACCAAGCAATAGAAAAGAGTCGACAGGCAAGCTTGTCGAATCTCTCAACGAGCTTTGCCAAAAAGCGGAGGACTGCGGAGTCAACCTTCTTCTGGAAACCTTCGACAGAACCATGGATAAGAAGCTGTTGATAGGACCGATGGACGAAGCCATCAAGGTAGTATCGGAAGTCAGGGAGAACCACGATGATCTTGGCTTAATGTGGGATCTCAGCCACGGCCCACTCCTAAATGAGAAACCGGAAGTCCTAAGGAAAACCGGTGAACTACTCGAACACGTACACATAGGCTGCTCTAAGAAGGTGGATAATGGGGGGCTACTCGACCATCACCCCGGCTTCTACAGCAAGAACTCCATCAACAATGAAGATGACGTTGCGGACCTGCTTGAAGAACTCCAAGCCATAGACTACTTTGGGTTCGTGGGTTTTGAAGTCAAGCCTCAGGAGTTTCAATCAAGCAGAGAAGTAATAAGCACCGCCAAGAGTGTTTTGGTCGAAGCTTTTGAGAAAACAGTCCCAAGAATATTCGCAAAAAGATGAACTTACCGGTGACTGATCAGGCAACTTGTGGCGCCTTTTTCGACCTTAAGAGATGACTGGAGAAGTGAGGTCTAAATGAAAGTTGAAGGATGTGTTACCCCGGTGGTCACCCCGTTTGACTCTGAGGAGGAAGTAGATGAAGAGTCCCTCAAGGAGATAGTTGACTATTTGGTGGATGGAGGAGCCAGCGGCCTATTCGCTGCTGGAACCGCGGGAGCATTCTATTTGATGACCCCTGAAGAACGGAAACGGGTAACGAGCATCGTGGTAGAGAAGTCGAACGGAAGAGTCCCAGTCTACGCCGGAACAGGTGGGATAACCGTCAGAGAAAACTTGGACATCGCAAAGCATGCTAAGGACGTTGGCGCTGATGCTGCAGTAATACTTACACCTTACTACGTTAAGGTCGAAGATGAGGAGCTCTTTCAATACTTTACGACCTTCGCCAATGCCGTTGACATGGAAGTCATACTCTACAATAATCCATCAAGAGCGGGGAACAACATATCACCAGCGCTGCTTGAGCGAATTGTCAACGAGAACAGCAATGTAATTGCCCTCAAAGACAGTAGCGGAGACCTTGCTCAGTACGGCGAGTACGTGATGAGGATGAAGGATAAGATCTCCTTGGTGAGTGGCAAGGACGAGCTAATGCTGGCATCCTTAGCTATGGGCGGGAACGGAGTTGTAAGCGCTGTAAGCAACATCGTTCCTGAACTCGTATCACAGATCTTTGCTTCGTTCGAGAGGGGTGACATAAGGAAAGCTCAGGAAATACAGAGCAAGTGCTCCACACTGAAGAAGTCCTTCGGTGGAGCAGCTTACCCAGCACCAATCCTTGCGGCTCTAGATCTCCTAGGAATGAGGGCTGGCAGACCAAGATCGCCAGTGCTGCCCTTGAAAAATGAACAAAAAGAAAATATCAGGCAGGCGCTGAAGAGCATCGGAAAGCTACATTGAGAGCCCACAATGCGATCGGGTTAAGAGAGCTTCTTCAGGAAGCTAAGCAACGACCTGCGAAACTGATCCGTTGCGTCAAACCGGATGCCGTGCTCATTATCTGGCGAGAGCATCAAGAATTCAGAGTTCTGCGCATCAATTGCGTTCTTGGTGGTGTGCGCCATCCCTAGTCACGCGCGCGTCAGGATTCCAGCGATGAAGGCAAGGACGCTCCTCTTGCTGGTATCACATTTATTCCTTTTTCAGTGATTACCATGGGACTTGTCTTGGACTCATGAAGAGTTCCTCTCATCTTGACCACTGTAAGTCCTCGTTCAAACTTTCCACCGTGCCTTATCTGTTCCAGAAAGATCACGCCATCAGATATGAACTCCTCCACGTCATAGCGGCTTATCTGCCCCTTCCCGCGCCCCTCCGATATCAGGAGGGTTGTGCAACCGAGTTCTTTCAACGTGGCGATCAGCCGGTGGATGGCGTGCCGTATCGCGCCAGGTTCTTCGATGACGAGTTCAAGCCCAGGTATTGAGTCGAGTACTGCCCTCTTAGCATTCGTCGTTTTCTGGAGTTGGCTTATAGCCAACAGTAGAGTGTTCATGTTCAGGAGGCGGGTGACTTCGTCTCTGCCAGCATATGGAACCCTCGACTTGGGCGAAGCAATATCTATTATCCCCAGTTTGCCATCTTTCTCCAGCTTCTCCAGATCCCACCCAAAACCTTTCATATCAGCTCTGACTGCTGAAGGTGACTCTTCAGTTGTAATAAGAATACCATTCTCTCCGAACTTAGTGACACCTTCGACCAAGAATTGGATGCCCAAAATACTCTTTCCCGTGCCACATCCTCCAGTGACCAGAATGCACCTTCCTCTTGGAAACCCCCCGTGCAGGAGTTCATCGAGTTGCCCGATTCCAGAAGAAACCAAATTGCCTACCGGTTCACTCATTGCTCGCACCTTCTGCCATAACACCTAATACTCGAAGCCCAGCGCCAAGGGAATACTCTCCTGACGCAGGCGAGTCCAGAATCTGTCAAAGAGCTCCTTTTTTCTGATTCTCCGCTGAAAGACATAATGGGGCAATCCCATATTTAAGCTGTGAATCGTTTTCAACGCCTCTCCTCCTAGCAACGAGGAGCCGGCGCGAATATTATTCGAAACCAGCCAGTTGCTGTTCCACACCTCGATTCCCATCATCTGGCGTATCCCACATATTTTGGCTTTCTTTCCTCATTTCATGTCAAGTTGCGCCATCGTTATTCTACTCGGTCGCCCTGTACTCGTCTCAGACTTATCGTGTTTCACTCCGTAGCCGGTTGTGAGAGCCCCTCTGTTCGCTGGATCTCGAACAACAGATCACGCAAACTTGTAGAAGAGTAAGGTAGATTCAGACTGGTAGCGACAAGATTCAGACGGTCTAACAATACTTTCAGATTATGGGCTAGCGGGATATCCAGCGCTTCGATAGTTTTCAGATCCATTTCGACAACCGGTTTCATCGCACCAACTATTTTCATGATCAAGTTATCTTGCTCTGATATAAGTGTACCTTCCTGGGCGCTTTGCCCGCTATCTAGGTCCAGCAGCCTGCATGTCTCCGCAAAGATCTCCTTCGCGAAAGAATCATCAGGATTACAGCTATCTGCAAGTTTCGCGTTGAAGCCTGCTAAGAAATCTACTATCTCGTCGATCTTGTCAGACACTAGTTTTGGCGCTCTTATACTAAAGAAGACAATGAATGAATAGTACCCGAGAGCCGGTAGGCTCCCAAGGGTTCCGAAGCCTATGGCCTCTATTTCGTCCATTGTTATCACTATGCCGGCTGTCTTTCCCTTCGTTGTGTTGAGTTGTATCATGGACTGCATTGCCAGCTGATTGGCTTGCGCCTCAGCGAGGAAACCTGCAGGGTACCTTGTTATAGGCGTCGGCCCAGATGAGAGGTCGAACCTGGAAATGAATACCCCTTTGACATATCTTGATGGGATCATGTTGGACGAGCTTGCTGCCAATTCCCTCATAACCTCTCATTTTTCATTGTGCATAATTCATAACTGCCGTGAGCTTCTCTATCTTCCGAACGCGGGATTCTGCGTGGATCACTTTTCCCCTCGGCATTGTCAGTACTTTAGTTGAGCCTTTGACTCCTGAAGCACGGTTAGGAGCTGGGCGATTCGAGCCTTAGTCCCAGGCGCCACAAGTTCCAGTCTATTAAGATGTCCAGACTCAATGAAGGAGCTGATTGCAAGTATCGTTTTGTCAGCAACCGCTTCTAACTTGTCACCGGGTTCGTTAAGAGCTTCCTCTTCATGAGACTTCTCGCAAACCCTTCGCACTCCTTCGAATAGCCTAAGTGCGGCATCTCCAGGGTGTCGCCTCACATTCTGCAACTCGCTTATTATGAGGCTTCTAATAAGGGGATACGTCTCCCAGATCATCGATTTAGCTTCTTCCCCAAACATCACTATTATCCCGGTAGCACCTTCAACGCTACTCCCCTCGGTCCCAACCACACCAACTTTGCCTATTTGGGAAAAAGACATAATTGAGCAGAGAGCCTCTTTCTTCCCTGTTGAGAGTAGCAACATGGCGTCCTCGGCGACATCCTTTAGCCCTTCGCCCGCGATGAATCCCTGTGGGTAGATAAAAGCCGGAGCTGGGCCCAGGAGCATGTCAAATCTGGTCACAATCACTCCCTCGAAAAGTAATCGCTCTGGTGACCTGCGCGACAATCTGGTTAACCCCCATTACCCCATCGTGCGTGCACTGCTCGAACACCGTGTTCAGCTAGTAGAGTAGTTGAAGTTCCTTTTATTTTCTTCTTACTTATCTTCTACACAGAATTGTCTCTCCGGGCTCCCTCGATGGTTAAGCGCTGACACCGAGACTCAACCATAGAACACCACATCCGCGATAGCCCTTTTCTCGCCTCGACTAGAGAAATTGGAGTCTGGCAAACAAGCTCTGGCCTGACTTGGGTCGGGAAAGGCACATCAAGCGCTAGGATGACTATGCGCATTATTAAGTTCATTTGCCTATGAACATTGTGAGCATCGAAAGCGAGGTACGTTGATAGACTGTGCCCTGCAGAAATGACAACATTTATGATGCAGTGCGTGGTTAGCAGAAACTGACATGAGGGGGTGTTCTTCTGTAAATGCCCATAATCAAAATTCTGATAATGGGTCTGCCAGCGTCCGGCAAGACAACTTTCGTCAAGCATGTCTTTGAAGGAAAGGAATTGAACGATCTGAAGGACTACATTCCGACATATGGCGTGAATATAGCATTGTATAACTACAAGGGCTCGGAGGACATTAAGATCTCAACCTTCGATTGTGGTGGTCAGACAAGTTTTATCGACACCTATTTGACTGATCAATGGGTTCCCAGACTCTTCGCGGAAGTCTCGGCTCTTTTCTTCGTGGTAGATTCGTCATCGAAGAAGACTCTCAAGGATGCCAACAAGCTTTTCCACAAGTACCTTGAGAACGTATACAAGTATTCTGAAGACGTAGTGATCCATGTACTGGCATCAAAATGGGACAAACATACCATCACAAGAGATGAACTCAAGGAAGCATTCTCGGATCTCGACGTTCGTCCCATATCCGTCGTCGACGGTTCAGCCAGACAGGTTACGCAGGCGATAATGGACAGGCTAATCAGCGAAAGGAAGACGAAAAAGTGACTCCCCTGCTTCTCCCATCTGCCAGCAATCATCGCTACGAGCAGGACTAGCAGGCTCTTGACCTCCGCAATTACCTTCGTCCCACCGTGAGCCTGCCAGTTCCACCGTTCCTCGATACTGGAATCCATTTGGACTCGAAGTTGGTCCTTCTCATCTTGGATATGCAGATCTCCTTGCTTATGAAGCCCTGTTGCTCTGCGTTTCTGAAGAGTATGACGGAATCGAGCAACTGCTGAAGAGAGGCCACAGTCTGCACGTCATGCATTCCCTCCGTCAATATGAAGATCGAGGTTGAGTTTGACTCCTTGAGCTTGGCAACCATCACGGAAGCTAGTTGATAGACAGACTGGGGAGCCGCATTCATGAGCAATGACGACAGAATATCGACTGAAACCCTTATCCGCCTACCCCCTATCTTTTCGGTCGCTGTCGATACCGCGGCCGCTACGTGATTCAAATCCATTGATGATCTTACAACCTTATCAATCACCTGAGGATAGGGAACATCAGTTGTCCGCCAACTGTAGCAATCAACGAACATTAGGCTGGACCTCTGCTCCTGCGTCAACTCGTCAAAGTCGAGGCCCACTTCCTGCCAACTCTCCTTGACTTCGTCAACAGATTCGTTTGAGAGAACCATCACTCCACCTTCACCAGCCCTCAACCCATCGGCTATGAATTGCAGGCAGAAAATGTGTTTCCAGCTTCCTGGAGGCCCGTACAGAAGAGTCGATGAACCCTGAGGTATTCCCCCCTCGATCAATGCATCAAGTCCTTCTATTCCTGAACTCATTCTTCTGCTCATTTCTCGCAGCTCCTCCAAGAGTTCCCTGCTAATGCTCCCATTCGTGTCCTGTCATTTCCAAGTTGTACCTAAACTCGCAGCATGAATCACCTTTCGCGGTGCACTTCGATTCGACGAAGCCCACCTTTCTTCCTAGGGAATGCTCCAAGGCACCCGCAATTACTCCTCCAGTAAAATAGCAGATACTCACTCCTATGTCCATAATCCCGCAACAGTCGGCACACTCTTCGACCTGATAAACCAACAGCTTGCCTTTCTCGAATTCAGTCAACGTCAAGAGACCGGTGCCAGTCGATTTGAATCCTGTCTGTAGCGCAGAGTACCCGGTTGAGAGTCTTGCCTCCTTGAGATTCTCAGCTTCAGCAAAATCACGGTAACCTGGGAGTTTCTGAAGCATTGGCATGCCTCCTTCTGTAAGTCCAATCCCAGTCTGCCTTCCAGCCTCGAAAAGCACGTGACCCATAGACTCAGCCAAGACCAGGGCTGCAAGCACTGGCCTCTGGTAAGTCAGTAGGTCAACTGAATCCCCAAGTTTCTCTCGGATCCTATCCTTGTATCCTGGCGTGTGAAGCATTCTCTCAAGTTGCGCTTTCGTGAGTTCTCTAATGATCTCCTTCTCTCTCACAACACGTGCTCTCGTCGACATCTCTTAACTTTCTCCTCGCGCTCTCCTTTATTTCTTTCTTCATTGACAGACTATACTGTATATCTGAATTCACAGTTTGGGTCACCTTTTGCGCAACACTTCGATTCAACAAATCCTACTTTTCTGCCAAGAACGCCTTCTAGAGTGCCAGCGATATTTCCACCAAGGAAGTAACATACACTCTGTCCCAAGTCTCCGACTCCATAGCATATGGCACACTCTTCAACCTGAACCACAATCAGCTTGTTCTTCTCAAATTCGCTTAACGTTAGGAGACCCTGGCGAGTTGTTTCTGCAAAAATCTGAAGAGTCGTAAACTCATCTGAAAGCCTAGCCTCCTCCAAGTTATTGGCATCAGCAATGCTACGAAAACCCGGTTGTTTCCGTACCTCGGGCCACATTTCCTCGAGCATGTAGGTTGCGGGTCTCCTGCCTGCCTCAAAAAGGATTGGTCCCATAGACCTGCTGAGAGACAAGGCACCAAGCATGCGTTCCTGGTAGGATAATAGGTCAACCGAGTCCCCAAGTTTTTCACGAATTCCGATCTTGCTAGGTGAACTTAGCAATTTCTCAAACTGCATTCTTGCCATGGCCTTGAGGACCTTCTCGGCGATCGTGAGCAGACAACCTCCCCCAATAATCAATCCAATCGATTAGCTATTAGCGTTGTATTTCATGAAATGCTACACCTGAATTCACAATAGGAATCTCCTTTAGCTTGGCATAGTGATTCGACGAAGCCGACGTTTTTTCCAATTACGACCTCCATTGCGCCAGCGAGCTGACCTCCGAGATAGTAACATACGCTTTCTCCGAGGTTAGGGAGCCCAGTGCAGGACACACATTCTTCAACTTGGAAAATGAGGAGTTTCCCTTTTTCGTATCTGACCATGTTTATAATCCCCGTACCAGTCATCTGATACATTGCTTGAACAATCGACCACTCAGTAGAGCGTTGGGCTTCCTGCAGCGTACTAGACTTATTGATACTCTGATAGTTTGGCAGCTTCTGTATCATGGATAGGGATTTCGTGGAGAGAGCCCTTCCAACTTTCTTTCCAGCTTCTGCTAGTACCGGTCCCATGGATTTGCTTAGAGCGAGTACTCCTATCACGCGTTCTTGGTATGCCCACATGTCTATGAAATTGCCGAGCCTTTTGCGGAGCCTAGCGTTGACCTTTGGGTTCTCTATCAGTCTTTCAAACTGCCTTTCAGCTAACGCATCTAGAATATCGTCCGCTTTCAATTGAACCACGTCACTCCTTCCATGTTTTGATGTCCTTCCCTACTTCTAGCTTTCCCTAATCAATCTGTTTAGATTCTCGATTTCCCTTCTATACTTGGTCCGCAGTTCTGGATCGTCTGCAAGATGTCCCCTGTTCTCGGCAGCTTTATTGATTAGATTAGTGAGTGAATCCTTCCGAGTCGTGAGTTCCGACGCGAGGAGTTTCGTTAGTCTCTGGCCCAGTCTTATGGGCGTCCTCACCGCGTCTTGGGTTTTGACTGGGGCGTAAGGTGGCTCACTGCTCTTCTGCGAGATAGGATCATCTTCACAAATCGCGGAATTTGGGAACTTGTCCATGTCGTTTTCAGCGAATGCATTCCTCACGTTCTCATGGAACCCCGAAGTACTATCCTCGTCGTGAGAAGCATCGACCAAAGCCGCGAAGATCAGTGATGGAGATTCGTTGAAGGCAGACTTTGAGGTTCCTGATGCCATGATTCTTATGTCAACGCCGCGAATCTCTTTCATGAACGCGATCATCGCCTTGAGGAGACCACTAACAAGGTAGCAGTTCACAAGTGTCGTCCTGAAACCCTCATGGTAGATGCAGATTCCATTCTTCTCTGAGACAACGCATGGTCCATGGGTCATATATTATCACGACACAGTGATCTTAGCGATCATACAGCAATCGCGATTTACCCCCCCAAGACTTCCTTACCCATGCAAAGTGGCCCGGTGCCGAGGGAAAACTACAGGAAGTAGCATCTACCTGGTAACAATAGGCAGAAGCAACGATAAAAACGTTGCGAGGTCATTGTGAGATCCACAATCTCCCCCATGATATTGTGGGATAAGCAGCATAGTTCACCTGCCCTTTTATCGGAATTGGTAGCATGGATGCTGCTTGGGCCCTCATCTTCGTACTTGAGGCTGGTGGGCGCAAAGCATGGACCAATAACGAGGAAGGGATTAAGAGGTAATGAACAAACCGAAATACGGTGAGAAGGTCTCCACCGGGATTCCTGGGCTGGACGAACTCATCGAAGGCGGGTTCACGGAGACCGCCGAAGGGTCGTCAGATCTCAGCGGGCCTGGCGTCGAGAAATTTCTAGCCACTGGCATAGTTTCTCCAACATTAGAATCTAGGGGCAATGAACTCCAGAAAGATCGCAATACGGAAGATGAGAGCGGTCACGCACAGCTTGAAGGAATTTGAGCTGTTCATCACTGAACTGGGGATTGCCGTTATGCCAATTCAAGGAATTACATTAATCATCCTTTTCATGGATCTTCTTCAGGGGTTCTCTGCCAAACGTGAAGAGGTTGCCGATATCGGTCGAGTTGCGACAGTCGCACGAGGACCGGAGATTCATGCGCCGAATAAGAATAGACCTTTAGTCGACTGCGACCACTATGGTAATTAGTGCCGTGGGCAATGGAGTCGTCTCACTAGCAGGCAGGAGCATCTGGCTAGGATGATAAAAGCGGTTTGGATCCTATTGGACATCGGCCCGTGCCTGTACAGGTACGCTGCAGAGAAGCGATTCCAGGAGACAGATGAGAATCTCTTCTCAGGTTTCTTTGTTGCTTTGGAGACCTTCGCAAAAAGCATTGGCAGCGAGGAAGTCTTGAGAGTCGAACTGAGAGACTTGGCTCTTTGGTTCATGAAGGAAGCCAACGTCGTCTTCGTTGTGGCATCCGACAGAAGCGAGGATATGACTGAGATTCTGTTGAAGGTCAGTCGAGTGTTCAGTGAGGCTGCTCCAGATCTCCGTGCCCCTTTCTATAATCCACTTATCTCATCTGATGTGGCGGCACTCGAACAGAGGATTGATTCCAAAATCAGGGAGGTAATTCTATCACCAGTACCACCAGTTGGGGGGCTTGCCGAACAACTTGCCAAGGTAAAGGATGCGGTGACTTCGGCACTGCGCAAACCTCGCCCAGCCAAGCAGTCTGTCATAGCTGTGCAGGCTATCAGGCCAATTGAGGAGACAATTCCAGAACCCACTGAACCCAAGACAACTCAGCAACATGTTAGAGTGACGGGGGAGATGATTCCGAAACTGGAAAGGCCCCTAACAGATGTTCTTAGAGAGAGGGAAAGACTCGTCAAGCGCTTCGGGGTTGCAGCGGTAGACATATTACATCATGCTGATGGCAAAATGACAGTGAGCGAAATAGTAGCGGCGTCGAAGGCAGAGAAGAGTACGATTGAGGACGTTCTGAGTTTTGCTCAGAAGTTGGGGATTGTTGAATTCAAACAGAAAAAGCAGTATGCAAGCCCCTGAGAGAACGAGCCCAGGGTTTTTTGCCCAGCCTTATGATCTTACGAGTCATGCTTGGCGTCGTTACTTCTAGTCCACAGAGTTATACAAGCTGCAGGCCTTGCCAGCACCTTTGTTGGGAGAGGGCACTGCTAGTAGCAGTCTAAACTCTGAGATCAGGTTGCCGAGGTCATCAACTGAAGGAATCCGAAAGCGGGGAGGGGCATGAAGAGGTCATACATTGGGGTCTTCAGAGTTCTCACGAGAGTCTTCCCTTGGGTTTGGGACGGACTAGAAATAGAGGGTTCGGATCCTGGGCACTTTGCTCGGAACCTGTGGGAACCCTTTTCATTCATCTTACTTCAGCCATCGACTCGGATCCAGAGCACTTAAGCGAGTTCCTGTAACTCTTCCCTTTTTCTTGATTTTCTTGGACTTCTATGTCTCATGCCTTCCATTTCTTTATGGTTACCCTTGTTCCTCTGCCGACCTCAGTTTCGATGCTGAACTCATCCATGAGACGCTTCGCGCCACCAAGCCCTATTCCCAGACCCCTCTTGGTGCTGAAACCACCTTCGAGGGCCTTCTCAACATCTGCGATCCCAGGTCCGCTATCGTCTGCAATTATCACGATGCCCACTCTGTCACCCTCCTCAATGGGTTTAATGGCTATCCTACCGGCTCCATGAGCATGAGCCACGATGTTCTTTGCGAGTTCAGAAGTCGAGATTGCAATCTTGCTTTGGTCGGCTTCCGAGAAGCCTAGTTTCTTCGCCAGGTCCTCCGCTTTCTCAGCCGCGGTCATTGCACGGGCATCACTTGAGGCATCCACCCCTTCAACAATGGATCCGAATTCCTCCTCGTTCTCAACCGCGATGGCTATGGTGGCATCATCGTTTCTATTCCCCCATTCGTCCAGGATTCTTTCAGCAACGAATTGTGGTTGTTCGTAGGCCAGGGGATAATCGGATAAACTAAACCGCCCGGAAACCCCATCTGAATAAAGAACTACCGCTCTGAGTGTGTCGTATGTGTATCCGAATTTCATAATCTTCCTAGCATTTACTCCGAGTATACCATCTAGCGAGGTAGGATGCATCGGGGGCTCGGCAACTATTGATACATCGACATTCCCAATGCCACAAAAAATGAGTCGGTGTGCAGTTCTATCAATCCTTACTGCCCCTGCGACCACGCCTCTCGTCCCACGTAAATGGGTATGAAGACTTGAAACGATCTGTTCGACGTCTCTCGTGTGATTCTCTAACACATATTGTCTTGCCTTAGTAGACGCAACCGCTGCTTCTTCCCCGTGACCGAGTCCGTCTATTACGACGAGAAGCGTCTGCCCATTCCATTCCTTTACGAGATAATCGTCACCATTTGTATTCTGGTCTAATGCCGGTCTGGATGCAATACCTAATTTCAAGCGTTCTTCACACCCACTACGAGTTTCCTGCCGTCGGACGAGCTCATTCCTAAACTGTCACCTGTATTGTTGCCTGCTTACGAGAATGGGTTCTGGATTCCATACCTCAAGTCCATGATCCCTGTCAATTATCTTTTACCGGGGTGAAGAGGAGATCTCTCGGCTTCCGAGCTCGAAGGAAGTTATCTCCAGCTCTCCCTACTCTATTGTTTCTTGCTCAGCCTCAGCCCGAGTTTCTCGTACGCGTATTCTAGTCCTTCTCGCAACGTCCTGCGTGTCACGATGCCCTGCAGTTCCACACCGAGCTCCACTAGCGTAGCTGCCACATCCGGCCTAACCCCCGCGATGATCATCTCTGAGCCCATCAACCTCACGGCTTGGATCGTGCGCAGAATATGATTGGCTGCCTTCGTGTCAATCGCTGCGATGCCGCTAATATCCATAATGACGATCTCACTCTTAGCTCGTACAATGTACTCCAAGACAGATTCAGTGAACTGCCTCGCACGAGCAGAATCAAGAATACCTATCAGCGGCAGCATCACAATGCTCTCCCAGACCTCAACGATAGGAGTAGAGAGTCTTCTGATCATCTCGTCCCTTTCCTTGAGTTCATCCATGTTCCTTTTGGCTTTAATCTCCATCCGATTGCGCATTAACGCTTCGACGATGCTCACGGAGAGGGTCTCCACAGCCCCCTGATCAGTGGGATCATAGCCTGACTCCTTGTTGGCCAAAGCAATCATACCGATCGTCTTACCAGCATATTTCAACGGGACGCCCAGGAAAGAGGCTATCGGTGGATGCCCTTTAGGAGTTCCAACCCAATCGGGGTGTGTCGAAGGGTCATTGGTTATCATAGATCTCTCATCTTTCAGTACTCTCCCCCAGATCCCCCGGATCTCCAAGTTCCTAAGCAACCTCGCGGCTTCCGATCCCGGCATCCTACACTCAGCCCAACCTGGGTCACTCAAAGCAATACAGTCATAACGACCAACTTGATTCACTTCACCTATGAAACCGAACTTGCTACCGGTCAAGCTCTCGGCAACGGCAAGGCAGGTCTTGCAGAGTTGCTCTTCTGTTTCACATGTCAACGTTTCCCTGAGAATCCTGTTTACCCCCTCCAGAATGTCGCTCCTATCAATGTCTTTTCTCACCTCTTTCTCACCACCCTAGTTCTATCAGAAATCCGGTCTGAGAAACAATCCAAGCTTCTTTCCATAATCAGATCACGTTGCCACAAAACCGCGACAGAAGTCTGGGAGCAGTATGAAATCCGAAGCACCCTCATAACCACTTTCTTATCGTTACTTCAGTACCTTCTCCGACCTTGGTCTTGATGTCGAACTCATTCATTAGTTTCTTGCTGCCTGAGAGGCCCATGCCCAGCCCTCTGCTTGTGCTGTGACCCCCTTTCAGGGCCGATTCGAGATCTCTTATACCAGGTCCGTGATCCTCGACAACAATCTCTATTCCACGTCTTCCTTGTCTGTCGACCGGTCTGATCGTCACCATCCCCTTGCCTGCGTACTGGAAGGCGTTTCTGGCAAGCTCGGATACTGCGGTTGCTATCCTCGTTTGGTCCATGTAGTTGAACCCCATGGCTTCCGCTATCGCCTTCGCCTTGACTCTAGCTATCACTATATCAGCCTCGCTCGTGACTTCTAAGGCCACAATCGACACCTGCACCATAGTTACGGTCTCCCTGCCTGACGAAGGATCTCCATACCTTTCTCAAGATCTCTCGCTGTGTGAACTTTTTCTAGCGAGAACCCCATTTCCACCAGCGTCATCGCAACGTCGGGTCTTAGACCGGTAATTACAACTTGGGCGCCCATTATATTCGCAGCTGTCGCGATCTCACCTATTTGTCGCACAAGGAAGCTGTCCACAATATCTATCGCGCTCACGTCGAGGACAAGCCCTTTCGCCTTCGTTTCGACGATTCTCTGAAGTATTTCATCTTTGTACTTCACAGCCAGTCTGTCATGGAGCGGCACCTGCGGAGAGGTGATTAGAAATTCTCCTGACTTCAAGATTGGAATGGTAACTTTCTCCAAACCTATCATCTCGCACTAGTCCTAGTCAGTTTCAATCCCAGCTTCGCGTATGCATACTCAAGCCCATCTCTCAACGTGCTACGCGAAACGATGCCCGATAAGTCGATGCCAAGCGTCACGAGAGTTACTGCGACATCAGGTCTAATACCAGTAACCACGACCTCTGAACCCATTAGTCTCACAGCTTGTATTGTCCGAAGGATGTGACTGGCCACCTTTGTATCGATCGCGGTGATGCCACTGATGTCCATGACGACGACTTCTGTCTTTGATCGCATTATGTTCTCCAGAATCAACTCAGTGAGCTGCTTTGCACGAGAAGAATCAAGAATCCCTATCAGAGGTACCATCGCGATGCCTTCCCAAGCGCTGACGATAGGTATGAGCAGTCTCAGGCCCATCTCTTGTTGCTTGATGACGGATTCCTTTTCGGTGACGAATGCGGAGGCTACAATGTTCAGGATTTTGCGTGCCACTGGCTCGTAGACGGCAATAACCGCACTGCACGTTTCTGGGTCTTTATAGTTATTTTCAAAGATGAACCGACCGTACAGGTCTCTCAGAATCAGGAAGCCTGCGATTATCTGCTCAACCGTCATCGATGCCAGAACTCCTTTCTTAGCAACATTCGCTGCATATCTTTGGGCTGATTCGTATGATCCAGTCTTCAAGCACAATAGGCATTCGTTGTAGATCGCTCTCGACTCCTCCTCTATCTCCCTGGGGGAGAGGGACACGAGTAGACCAGATTGTCGCATTTCATTGATCCACCGCGACCTGATCTCGTCTGCATTCTGCTCCAGCAGATTACTTAAAGTCCTTACAAGTTCCTGGCTATTCTTCTTCGACATCCCACTCTCATCTCCATAGTCATTTGCGTCATAATCACTTTAGAACCTTTTACATTCCTTTCTGCGTGGAAAGAAATCCTTGAAAACCTGAATAATATAGGCAATTTCTCCACTCCTGCTCCATCTGTGCCTAGAACAAGCCTGGTTGTCCTTCATAGTCTGATCACCTCATCGCAGAATTGTCTTACCGTCGAGAGGACATTCCCTTCAACTGAACCCTCAACCGCGAAAATCGCACCGTCAAACCCGAGAACCCTAAGACGGCCAACCAGGAAGTGAAGGAAATGAAGCAGCGCGCCCGAGCTATTGTAGACTAATAGAGTTGAGAGTGAGTCGATTAATAGCCATGAGTCATCTCTCTTGCAGTTTAGTAGTTCGACAGCCTTCTCGAAAGCCATCTGCGTGGCTGACAACTCAGAGGGTGATGCTACGTTGAGGCTACCTTTCACCTCACTAGACCCGACACTCTTCGACACGAGATCTATGACGTAGGTTTTCTCAGTCTCAAGAGACTCTCTTAGGTCAAACCCGTAGACCCTCAGCTTTTCGACAAGATCCTTTGTCGACCTATTTGAGGAGACGTAGATCCCTTTATCATCCTGCCTATACCTTAAGAAGTCTGCCACAATCTTCATCGGGTTCTCACTGACAGGAACCTCCAGTAGCACGACGGACTTGGGCACAACGCGTTTAAGCCTGTCCTCAAGTTTCACCATTTGAATATCGTACCTCGTGTCAAATCATTGATCTCTTCTTAATCTCCTCAATAGCGGTTTGCAACTCCATATCCTTGAGAAGAGCGTAATCCACATTTAGCTTATCACACAATGTCTTCAGAACCAGTCCGTCTATGACTTTGGCCCCCAGCTTGAAGATGTCTTTGATCGCTGTGGCAAAGTCTTCAAGCCTTTTCGGGATCTGGTCCTTCCTAAGTGAGAGGGCGGCCGCCAGGTAAGTGTACAGGAGCGATCTAGTACTCTCACCCAAATTCAACATCGCATCGTCTATTGAACTGAGCAGGAGTTCCTCAAAGCTATTTGGTTCGCTACTCAACTAGCTACCTCCCTACGTTCGCTGCTTGAAGATACGATAGATTAAACCAGATTATCATCTACTGGCAGCGGGAATTGAGGACACGCTTATGCCTTCGGACGTGATATAGAAGTCGTGGCAATCCAATGAATGGTCGACGCCACGCATCTTTGGAATGTAGATCCTTCTCCTAACCTTGTTTTCCTCCAAACTCGATTCGAGGATGATTAGTCCGTCAGCTAGGAATTCCTCAAATCCCATTCCTATCTCCCTCTTGCCCCAGGGAATCTCCAAGATGAGGAGGGTTGTGCACCCAGTATTCGAAAGCAACTTGCTCATCATTGAGATGAAGCTGCGGGCCTCAGACCTTGTGTGGACATAAGTCATGATAGCGGAGAGGCTGTCGACCACGAGTCGCTTGGCACCAAGTTCCGTGATGGAAGAGATCAGCTCTGCGAGGTTCGCTTCGACGCCTCTGTCGCTTGCCGACTGTACAAGGTCTAGAACGCTGAGCTTTCCTCCTTGCCCCAGCTTGTCCAGATCCCAGCCAAGTCTGAGCATATCTCGCTTGAGCTTGGCGGCGCTCTCAACAAAGGATGCATAGATCCCCGGCTCATTCAGCAGCGATACACCGTTATAAATGAACTGCATACCAAGAGTACTTTTCCCGGCGCCAGGCTGACCCGCTACCAGAATCACGTCTCCCTCATTGAAGCCACCGTCAATTATCCTATCCAGGGAAGGGATCCCCGAAGACAACACGTTTCTTCTCAATCTCAATATCCCCCTGCATGATCGTCCCACCTTAATGGATACGGAAATGATTACCGCTGAACCTTAAAAGGATTTGACCGAGCACCGCATTACCGATGCTCCCTGGTGCGAGATTCGCATCGCACGTCCCCCCTCCCCCTCGGAGCGTTTGGTGTTGAGTCTTTCACATCCCGCTTCACCGATGCGCTCCACAACATTTCCGACGGAGTTGCTTGGATATCATAAAAAGGGAGTGAACTCACTTCCATAGACTCACTTTTCAGATTTCTTTGGAGCCGTTTGCGGCTTGGCAGATTCCTTTAGGTCATAGGATGATCCCAGCAGAGCTGGTGTTAGTATCTTCTCAAATAGCTCGATGTAGGGCTCCCCTATGCTCACGAGACCAACAAGCTCAGTGTCCTTTTGCGCCATCGGTGCGAAAAGTATCTCTTCAGAGTCCTTTGAACACCCGTAGCACGATAGATCTGCAGATGCTCTGAGGCTAACGTTTCCCATCTTAGCTATCTCTGCCAGTGTCTGCATCTCCTTTTCGTCACCTTTTGTTTCTCCAACGACCAGTGTTACTCTCGTCGCCTTCTTGACTTTGGGGATTTCTTCCAAGGGTGCCTCTGACACTGTTGGAAGCATGATCATTATGTGGCTCTTCGTCCGCTTTATCATATCCTGTACGTGTGACATCAGTGCCACTTTCGTCACCACAGGCCAACTCTTCTCGCCTCCAAACATCGGGCTCTTCTCAAGTTCCATCCAGGCGCTTTGGAGGACCCATTCAACGCTGGCGGATGTCTTCCTCAGCTTATCGATGCTCTCACTGAGGTTCGCCAGAGACTTCCTAGTCTCCTCTTTAAGTAGCGCTTCATTTTTGTCTATGTAGCCGATGAGAGTCGAGTCAGTGTTGGTCATGGAGTTCTCGAATCTGGTTTGGTGGGTCAGCATAGTCTCTTGGAGGTTCTTTTCGTTTACCATTGATATCTCTCTGTATCTTTCGTAGGACCTCGATAGGAGGTATCCACATGTGCCAGCAGCACCAAATGCCTCTTGCTCGTAGTCCTGCAGGTGCGATGAGATCACTCTTTGGAACCTCTCCTTTGCGCCGGCAGCTTCTGACTTGAACTCTCCAAGTGAAGTATTTGTCAGCTTGGTCAATGACGTGCAAATTGTAGATGTGGTGTCGACCATTGTGTTGATCTGTTTGTTTGAGACATCATTGAGTTCTTTCACAGTTTTGCCCGTGAGCTGCTCAATTTGTCCGGAGAGGTTCTCTTTCGACTCTGAGACTCTAGTCGTGGATGCTTCCACGAGGTTCTTGATTTCCTCCATTGCCTGTCCACTGAAGCTGGTAAGATCCCTCTGTAAAGCTGCAGCCAAGTTGTCGAACTCACCCGTGACGGCCGCCATCGCTCCCCGAATAGAGTTGGTCGTAGTCTCAGTAATCTCCTTACTCGTGGCGAAAGTAGAGCTAACCAGTTTGTTGACGTTAGATTGAATTAATGATCTTGCTCCATCAGAGTTCTTCGATGTCTGCACAACAAGCTGCTGCAGATTGGACTTGCCCCGTTGGATGTGCCCATCCAGCTGGTCGAGGTGCTTGGCCAGAGCCGCTTCTAGGGAAGCATGCGTTTCTGCGGCTAGATCACTAATTTCCTTTGTATGCAAAGCGTGTTGAGCATTCGCGCTTTCAATCAGCTGCTTCTGGATCCTAGTCAGAGACGCAATCTGTTTTGCATAAAGGTCAGCCAAAGCCTTTCTTGCAATCTCGCTCTCGCCAGCGTACTGCTTCGCTGAAACATCAATCATGTCCAGCACCAGATTCTCGAAGCTCCCGACCGATGAAGAGTAATCTGCAAATCTTGGCAGCAGGCTTGCTGCGACCACTTCACCCTTCTGTAGCTCGAGTCTTGCGTTCTTGATATTTGTGGATGGTGCCGCAACGACATCCGTTTGGATCCCTGTGATTTCTTCCTCGAAAGAACGGTGCGCAGTCGCAACTTCCTCCTTCAAGTATTTCCTCAATTCGTCAGTCACTCTCTTCTCAAAACCTTTCAGCACCTCCCTGACCTCTGAAGTAATGGAGGTCTTTCTTGCGGCTCCTGGTGACTTCTTGGTTGAAACTCTTGCGGGGTTCTCAGCGATTGGGATTGAAGGAACCGATGCAAGAATTCTTTCAACTATGCCATTCATCTCCTTCTCTAGGGCTGGGAAGTAGGAGGAAACTTTGCTCTCTGCTTTCTGAGACAGTCCTGACAACAGGGCGTCATTCTTCTTACCCAGTGCGATGCTCATCTTCTGCAGATTCCTCTCAATGTCAGATACAACGGTTCCCAAGGCGTTGTTGCAGCCGGGGATTATTGTCGAGAGAATCGACTCTAGAAATGATGTTGTCAGCTGACATGATGAGATATGCGACGTAATGGTGCCGCTTAAGGTGCCTTTTATCGCTGAAGCAGCTCCAGTCAGATTGGCAAGTCCGCTTGAGTATACTTCTTCAACCCTCGCTCTTAGTTCCTCGAAAGAGGGCTTTGTTTTCGCAGCGACAGACTCAACCATCGTTTGAGCTGTCGAGCTGATCTTGTCACCTTCGCGGATTGCGCTATTCACTAATATATCCAAGCTTCTGGAGACGAGCTGAGCTGATTCATTTACATCTGCCTTGTACATGAACCACCATTTGCCAACAGATGTTGCGGTCTTCTCCTTGAATTCTGCTAGAAGTCTAGTCAGTTCTGCCGTGAAACTCTTCGTCGTCTCGTCAACTGAGGACTTCAACTTGCTTAGGTTGGAGGAAGCCGACTTCATGAAACGATCTGTCACTTCTCTGATGTTGGACTGAACTTCCAGTGACTTCTCGCCAAAGGTTTTTCTCTGATTCTCCAACGTTTCGGAACTCCGTGCCTTAACAGCAACTATAGTGGCTCTCTCTTTTTCCTCAAGTTTGCCCTGAATTGAGGCGATCTCGTTCTCAAGGAGAGTTAGGTTTTCTCTGCTCTGTGTTTTGTACTCTTGTAGGTCCGTGTTCACTGTCCCTAGGAACGTCTGAACCCCACCCTTGTAGCTCTCAAGGAAAGACGAAGTCACGTCTGTTGCTTCCTTCAGATAATTCTTGGCAGCCGTATCGAACTTTGTCGTGACGTTGCCTATTCCTGAAGCCAGCTCCGCCTCTGCTTCATTTGATTTCGCCTTATGCGTGTCGACGTGCTTCTTAATTGCGTCCGTAATCATGTTCTTCGTAACTTCGGTTTCCTGCTTGAGTTTCTCCAGCATCTCAGCGATGCTCTTCGAAGAGTTCTGCTCGTATAGCTCTATTTCACCTTTTGTTTGACCCACGCTTGATCTTGCAGTTTGCAGGGCCTCTTTCTTCCACTCCTCGCAGTTCTGGCTAACAGCTGCCAAGGTGGAATCAATAGTGCTTGTTGTGTTCGCCCCTATGTTCTTGGCAATCTTCTGAAAGTCCTTAAGAAAAGCCACGAACCCCGCATAAGGAGGTATGGCTGCATATCGGTCGACCACACTGGGGATCCGCCTGATCAACCGCTCATTTTCTAACTCAACCATCGCTTTCGATGTCAACACGAAACCCAAACCACTCTTAGTTGAGATCTCTCCGGCTGTCATAGGACCGATGCTGAGAAGAACCCTGAGCGCATCTGTCGCCGGGTCGGAGATGCCCATTGCTTCCTTCAAGATCTGATTAAATAACACGCCTTCTTCTCCAACAGTCTTTGCCTGCGTCTCCTTTGCCATCCTATCATTCCACTCCTTAAGATGACTCTTTTAGATTATTCACGAAAATGCGAATCATTGCTCAATTATGAATCCGACTTCCGGAGCTTCCTAAACTCCGTCAGGAATTCCCTGTTCAGCTCCATAAGTTTGGAGGGGACGCCAGATGATGGCGAGCTAGGAACCCTCAAGATCTTCTCCCTCACAGCCGGGGCTTCAAAGGCATTCGATGCTTCTGGCACTGGGGTCGGTCCCATTTCTACAGCGGCGGATCTTCTCCCGACTATGCCCGCATTAGTCTTCGACTGAGATGACTTCGCAGAGGAAAGCACGCTCTTCAGCTCATCTATCATCGCTCTTCTTGTATCCGACGGACCGCCCGGCTGGCCGAATTCCCTTCTTGGACCTCTCGGTGCCGTAGTTGCGGGTTGTCCAAGGTTCGTTGCTCGCTGAGAGTCTGCTTCATGCTCAGCGCTTACTCTGCCTGGAGCCCTGGAGTCAACAGTCTTAGGTTGTGCAACTGCTTCGCTCAGCTCATTCATCATTTTCAGTCTCGCGGGAGGCTCGGAGAATGTGGGGAACTCTTGATGCCACTTTGACTGCCTCTGCTCAATCACAGACAGTTTCTCAACGTACACGTCCCTGAGTCTTTCGTAGACTTTCGGGCCGACTATTCCCTCTTTCTTAGCTTTTTCGAGTGAGTTCAACGCTGCTTCAGCTGCTGCTTTTTCCACACCTAGCTTGAAGGCCTCCTCCCACCATGGGTCAGTCGGAAGCCCGATTGTGCTTCTGCTCCTCGTAGTAGGATGAGTTGAGCCTCTGGCTCCCATTTTCTCTCGCCGTTTTACCCTGCCTTTCCCGTCTTTCTTCTTTCCCAACTGCACCAGCCTCAGTCTTTTGCTTCGAAGGACTCGTGACAAGGACATACTCGGTGATTGAATGGACAAGCTATCGAGACCGGACAGGATGATGTGATGAATGGGCTACGGTATCACTGCCAGCCTTGCTTGGATCGGACCCCCTTGCCAATCTTCGCAGAGATCTTCGTAACCTGTCCGGTGGACACTAATCAATTTCGAGTATAACTTATATAGATGTTTCTGGCATGTTGTATCTTACCCAACAATTCCTCGCCTTTTTTTGCGAGAGCCGCAAAAGCAGGGGGATGTGTAACCTACAATGTCTCAAGATGTGACATTTGCTAAGATGGTAAAGCTCTCTGATGAGCCGATAGTTCTGCCAAGCATGTTTCAAAAGGTCTTGGGGGAAAACAAACATGCGCTAATGATCCTCGCGGTCTCCACCAAGACAATCCGGTTGATTCCCACGGCAAGCCCAGAAGTGGTGAAGGTTGGTATTGAGATCAAGCAGTTGACCCCAGAATACCTCAAGAATATGAGTGAAGCATTCGTTAAGCATGACCTGAAGGTTGTTTACTCTACTGGATTCTGCTACAAGGGTGAAAAGTGCATTTACGAAGCATACTTTGATCCTACAGAGATCAAGATGGACGACGACAAGCTCAGGGAGATAATTCAGTCACTGGAGGGCACTACGAGGATCGAAGTCACAAGGATCAATACAGAATCTTCTTCCTAGTCAGGAATCAGAGACTGGAGCTTAATCAATCACTTGTGAAGCGTGGTTTCATGATCGTCTTGGACAGCCTTGCTACTGGGGGTTTGCGTTTGGAAGACATCGGAACCATTGATGCGACCTTAGGAGAGGTCGGAGAGGCTACGTTGCTGGCTCTAAAAGATGGGGCTAGAACTCCTGAGGAGATACGGGCATTGACGGGCCTTGTTCCAAAGTTGATTTCGGCTCGCTTGCGCGTGCTGGTTGACTTGAAGTTGGCAACAGTGGGCTCTGATGGATATCTCCTGACCGAACAAGGTCTGGAACTAGCCAAGCTTGTCGCAGAGAGAAGGAATGCATAGAAGCCTCTTGTATGGGGGAGAAATCACCCCCTTCACAGAGGAAAGTCGAGGGATTTGGGTTTGGAGGACCCATTAGAACCTGTTAAGTTCTGCAAGGGAGTGGATCTGCGTGTCAAAGAAAGGCGCTGATGAGAAATCAGACAAGAGGGGTGGAGTTACCTATCTTCTGTGTGTAGCGATTATTGGATACGATGAGCAAAATGATAAGCCTGTGTTAAAGGCAAGCTACCCTGAATTTGATCTCAGTGAAGGCACCCTAAGCGGCGTATATTCTCTCTCATCTTTCACCGGAAACGAGCCAGGCTTCATCTCGCTTGGGGTTGACGAAGGCGTAGTGATGAGTTATTACACTGGCGTCCTAGAGCCTATGCGCTGCCGGCCTCATTGTCTGGTTCTCTTCCTCGATAAACCAGACAAACCCGAAAGATACAGGCAACTTCTGACTAAGCTGGGGTCTGTAGTCTTTCCCCTTCTCTGTGATAGAGACTTCAAGGAGTTTGTTAGGAAACTCTACGAGGCGGCGTCACTGACAGGTGAACTCAGATCAAAGCGTTCCTATTACGCATGAACTGGCAGATTCAACTCTTGGGCGGCTGCGCCGTAACGGGTTTGAGCCAAGAGAAACGAAAAACTGAGGAGAGACCGAGCTGAATTCGCTCTCCACGGAGATTGCCTCAGAGAATGAGTTCAGAAGGGGGATCTGATGCAAACGACGATAAGGTTCTTCACATCCAAGCACTGTGGCTTCTGCCGAGCAGCAAAAACAATACTAGACGGAATCAAGCAGAGCTTCGGCGAGAGCATGAGGGTAGAGGAGGTAGACATTGACGAGAATCCCCGAGCCGCAATCGAAGAAGGAATACTCGCACTCCCAGTTATCATCGTAGGTTCTTGGAAGTTCGTGGGGGTTCCTGACAAGGATGACATCATGACAGCAGTACTTAATTCCTTTGGCGGCCAAACGATCACTGCTTCAGAAAACAACAGAGAGATTCTCCAGGAGGGCAGATAGCACAATGGATAGAACACCTTCAGGCATAACGAATCTCGACAAGCTAATAGAAGGAGGATTCCCAAAGGGGAGGACGATGCTTGTAGCAGGGGGGGCAGGGTGTGGGAAGACCATTTTCTCGTTGCAGTTCGTGTACTCGGGTGCAGTGCTTTACGATGAACCGGGGGTCTATGTCTCATTTGAGCAGCCTGTTGACGAAGTAGTTAGGGACGCGCAGAGATTCGGGTGGGACTTCGAGGAGATTCAGCGAAACAAGAAACTCGCACTCCTAGATTACTCCGCTGCGAAGACAAGAACAACGGAGGTAGTCGTCGAGAGCCCAGAGTTCAACCTAAACCCTCTGATCAAAGCCATCGAGTTCACAGCCAAGGAAGTGGGCGCCAAGAGAGTCGTACTTGATTCCATTACTGCACTCCTCTTGCAGTTCCGGCACACGGACATTGTTCGTAGGGAACTGCAGCGTGTTAGTTCAGCTTTGAAGAGGATTGGATGCACCACGGTCTTAACCTCGGAAGTGCCCAGAGGCCAGGTTGGATTCGGTAGGTTTGGTGTAGAGGAGTTCGTCGTAGATGGGGTAATCGTTCTCCAAGTCATTCAGAAGGGACTGCTGAGATTTAGGTGCATTGAGATAACTAAGATGAGAGGCACGAAAGCCGAGCTTGGGCTGAGAGCCTTAGGCATCACTGAAAGTGGGATGATAGTATACCCAGAGAAGGTGTACACGATCGAGCAACTAGTCGTGTGAGAATTACCGATCACTTCTAAGCTCAGGGAGGAAAGATTATTAGCAAGAATCGTCTGCTCAATGCATGTCAACAATGAGATCAAATCGAGCCACCTAAGTATCGCTAGTCGGGTGCTAATCGAAAAATGCCTACTATAATCAAACTAATAATAATGGGTCTACCGTCGTCGGGGAAGACAACGTTCGTCAAACACATATTCGAAGAGAAGGAATTCAAGGGGATCGAAGACTACAAGCCGACGTTTGGCGTAGGCATATCTCTTTACGAGTATAAGGGTTCAGAAGGCATGATGGTCTCCACGTTTGACTGTGGGGGTCAGACAAGTTTCATTGACACATATATGACTGACCAATGGGTTCCGACCCTCTTCGGAAAAGTCGCCATATTCTTTTTCCTTGTCGACTCCTCAGCAAGAGATAACCTGGATAGTGCCGCTAAGCTCTTTCGCAAGTACTATGAGAATCTTAGGAGGAATTCAAGCGCCGCAAAGGCATATGTACTGGCATCAAAATGGGACAAGCATCAAGTCATGCTTGACGAGTTGAGTCCGTTTTTCAAAGAGATCGACATATACCCAGTATCGGTCATAGACGGATCAGCTCGGAAAGTGTTCGAAGAGATAATGCATAACCTAATAGAGGAAAGAAAAGCGCAAGCAGATTAGGTTAGCGTCAGAAATGTCATGATTCTGGAATCAACCGCAAACGTCGACGTCGGAAGACCCGTGGAGCGGGAATGGAACGAGTCGCGGATCGGATCCTGCGAATCATAGGATCATCCTATTGATTCTCGCTCAACCTGTTCTCTGCGATTCTTCTATGTTCCTTTGCAGCAACAAAGGTTGGATCCAATTCCAAAGTCCGGTCATAACATTCAATCGCCTTCCTAAGCACACCCATTTTTGATAGGGCTTCACCCGTCCTGAACCATGCTGAAGGGAATTTCGGTCTTAGTCTTGTCACTTGGTCATAGCACTCAATGGCCTGCTCAAATCGTCCCAGTTCGTAAAGGGCAGTACCTTTGTTATTGAATGCTTCGAAATGCTCTGGATCTATTCTGATCGCTTGGTTGTAGCATTCTATTTCCTGCTCAAACCTGCGAAGTTCATGCAGGGCAAGACCCTTATTGAACCAAGCTTCGGCGTTCCTCGAATCCACCTCAATCGCCCGATCATAGCACCTCACGGCTTCTTCAAATCTGCCGAGGTTATAGAGAGCGACTCCTCTGCTGTTCCATGCCCAATCATGCTTCGGGTTTATTCTTAGGGCCTCATCGTAGCATGCTACCGCGTCGTCGAATCGCCCGAGTCTATAGAGAACGAGACCTCTATCGTTCCATGCGGAGAGAAGTCTCGGATTCAATCTCACCACCTCGTCGTAGCACTCAAGTGCCTCACCAAGCATGCCTCGCTTCGCCAGCGCTAGGCCCTTATTGTGCCATGCTTCAGCATCCTTTCGGTCTATTTTCGTTGCCTTGTCGTAGCATCTTATTGCCTCCTCGACGTCTCCGAGCGCAAGTAGAGCTAGACCTTTGTGGTTCCAAGCTGCAGCATGCCCTGAATCTATTCTGATCACTTGGTTGTAGCATTCCATTTCCTGCTCAAACCTGCCAAGTTCGTGCAGGGCAAGACCCTTATTGAACCAAGCTTCGGCGTTCCTCGAATCCACCTCAATCGCCCGATCATAGCAGATCAGAGCCTCGTTGAGCCTGTTGAGATCGTGCAATTCCAGACCTTTGCCTACCCAGGCTGGGATGAGCTTCGGATTCAGTCCTAGCGCCCGACTATAGGACTCTGCTGCCTCATCGTGTCTTTTCAGGCGCCCGAGGGCGATGCCCCTGTGATACCAGACCTCAGTACTATCTGAATGTATTTTGAGAGACTGATCTAAGGATTCTAGAGCTTCACTATACATGCCAAGCTTGATCAGAGCCAGGCCCCTGCCGCTCCATGCAACAGCGGATGCTGGGTTAGCATTTATCTCCTTGTTGTAATATCCCATTGCCTCCTCGTATCTGCCAAGCTCGAAGAGCTTCACGCCCTTACTGATCCATTCTGAGGTCTTCTGCCCAGATTGTACTGGCACCGTTTCGAGCTCCCTCCCAGTGATCCTTACGTCTGACCTTGCTCACAATTGAGCACTCATCATCTTAAGAGTTTTGACAAGTCAAGGTTTGGAACACAGGATCTACCAACTTGGCAAGAGAGATGCAACAGTCGTTCCCTTCTAAATAGCCTGCCGCTCGAGACTCACGTATCTGAGATGCTTGAATTTATTTGGAAGAAGATCGAATCACCAAAAAACTTCCTTGCATTTCCTACGATTGTAGTTCCCACTTTCTCCGGGTCGATGTTCTTCAGATCGGCTATTTTCTCAATAACCTTCACGATGTTAGCCGGCTCGTTTCTCTCCTTTGGATCTATTCCAAGCTGCGGCGAATCCGTTTCTGTGAGAAGGTCTTCCAGCGATAGTTCTCTCACTTGTCGCTGTTTTGCTTTATTCCTATATAAGTTGGGCGCGACTGAGACAAGGTGCCCCATGTTGTCTGGTTCGCTGAACCCGTGAAGGATTATTCCGAGCTTAGGATATTCTCGCAGAATGGCTAGCGTATCCCTGGCAGCATCCCGGGAGTGGGTTATTACGGGGAGATCCAGCTCTTCCGCGAGGTTGAGCATTCTTCTGAGGAGCTTCTTCTGTCTCTCCCTTTGACTCCCCTCCTTGACCCAGTAAAAGTCTAGACCTATCTCAGAGATGGCTACAATGCGCTTGCTCTGCTTTCTTATCCATCCGATCTCGTCCTCTATCAGAGCGTCGCTGAATCTGGCGATAAATTCGGGATGCAGGCCCAGACAGGCCTTGACATTCGGGTATTTTCCTGCCATCTCAAGTGTCTTTCTATTGCTTGGAGGATCAACGCCTGCGTTCAGTATGACGACATCACTAGCCCTCTTGATCACTTCATCTCTGTCATCGTCGAAAGCCTGATCGTCGATATGGCAATGAACGTCAACAAGCAACCTGCGTTCGCCACTTTCGTATCTCATTTCCTCTAGACCGAAAGATGATAAGAATGAGTCCATCTTTCCAATCGAATATTAAAGCATTATTGCAGAAAAAGCAAAACAGTCCCGTTGGGGCTATTTCTCTCTCCGATCAGAGAGAAGATCAGGGTACCGCTTTGTATTTTCCTTCTTTTACCTTCTCCACATCACCCATTTCCACCAGGCGATCCAAATGCTTCTCTAGCATAAGAGTCTCAAAGAAGCGGTACATGTTGACCGGCTCATTAAACTTCTTGTATATCACTCCTTTTCCGACAAGCTCGGCTATGGATTTTTCTGCTTTGAGTAGGTCAAGTATTCTTTCTTCCCGCTGGTAGATTATGTCTATGTACTTCTCAAACATGAGGTCGATCTTGTCCTTGCCTTCAAATGGTCCGCTGTGGCTCGTAACTACGAGTCTAGGTCTGAGCTTGTGAAGAGATTCAATTGAGCTAATGAAGTCATCAAGATCTGAGGCGGCATTTCCATACCACGGGCCAAAAGGTGTCAGGTCTATGTCTGTTGAGAAGAGTAGCTTGTTCTTCGGTTCGTAGAAACACGAATGCCCGGGAGTGTGCCCTGGGGAGGGGATTACCTGTAGAACTGTCTCTCCAAAATCAAATTCATAACTGTTTCTGAATCTCACCTTGACCTTGACTTTCTCTCTCTTGTCGAAGAGTTCTTTTTTTTCCTTTTCGAAGTAGCGGAGCAACTCAGGGCTCTTGTTGAATCCCGTCATCTCGAGGAACTTCTCATACGAGTCTATTGCAGGCGAATCTTTGAAGGGTGCATAGAGAGAAGCATTTGGAAAGATCCAGTTTCCACGGACATGGTCAATATGATAGTGCGAGTTGATGAGGATCTTGATATCCGTTTCGCGTGCGAGTTTCTTGAGTTGGCCGGAGTTGACCCCGGTGTCCACGAGTCCCTTTACCTCATCATCAATGAAAAGAGAGCTGGAATATGGAAAGGACTTGGAGTCGTCTGGTGTTATTAGAAACAAATGCCCAGCGAGACTGACCTTTGGCATGGCTTCCCTCCTGACCTTTCCTTCGCCGCTCCTTCCCTACTAGCTCCCCGCAGCAACAGGACAACGTTGATTAGGGATCAACTTATGGTGACGATGATCCTCTTAACCATAACGGATAATTCAGTCACAGCAAACGATTGAAACTTTTCTTATCGGTGATGCAGCTCTCTCATAGTGGAAATTGTGCGCGACTTCTATGCGGATGATGCAACATAGTAACATGAAGAGTTGCTCTGGCCAGTTGCCACAGCATGCGCAAAATGTGGCTAGCATTGCCGCGCAGTTGAGGACTATACGGTCTAATCAAGTATTTGAGTCTAGCGATTTTCTCGTTGAACATCACCGGCCAGATTCGCGAACTGACTCCGAGTTAGTCACTTCTTGCTCTCCCGATCGATAATTGCGTCCGGTTGACAACTGAATTTCGAGATCGTACCTCATCTGAATTTCATGCGAGATATGTCGAGAATTCTTGCGCACAACCCGCTAACTGTGCACAACCTTCGCAAAAGATTCGTAGATGAGCTGCAGCCTTAAGAGTCCCTCGACTGTCTTGGCAACTCTTGAACGCAGCTCACCACCACGCGGATGCCCGCTGCAAATGGTTGCCACAAGCATGGATCTCGTGCTAGAAAACAGCGTCGGATATCTCCAGAGCGAAGGTCATCCGTCCCCCTCATTGAAAGGGCGACGGACAACCTAGTCAGAGTCCAGTAACCACGTACCGCTCTAGGCCTTGTGTGCGATGTACACCGCGGCGCCTAAGGCCCCTACTACAATCGTGACGAGTATGACAGCGGCGAATAGGATACGCCCTGCCGAAATATCCGCTGCCTCGGTGGGGTTGTAGAAGCCGTATACCAGAAATGAGACTATGACCATCACTGACGCGATTGCTCCCCACAGAAGTAGCAGAAGGCTGAATCTACCTGGTATAGACATTCCCTCCTTTCCGCTTCGTAGAAGGCGGTTTGTTCTCTTGTAGAGTTTTGGTTAGACATGCCTTAAATACTTTATCAAAAGGATTAAGAAAATCCGTCCCAATCGGCGCCCAATGCTCTATGTTTCGCTTTGCCCTCTGAGGGTCATCCATCACTAGGAACAGATCTTCACCTTTGTCTAGGTATGGCTCGGGCAGGGTTCGTGCCCGCTTGAAGGTTTCTAGCGTTTGTCCAACTTGTAGAATGCTGGGAAGTACCATTTCTCTATGTTTCTTGGTTCTATGACTCTCTTTGCTATGCCCGTGTGCTCCAGTCTCTCGAGCGCGGTGTCAACTACCTCCTTTGGCAACTTGACTTTCTTGATCAGTTCTGCGGCTGTGGTTACCCCGGTTGAAGAGACGGAGCTTGGTATCTTGCCCAAGTCTTTTGAGAGTTCTATCGGTTTAACCTCAATGATCTTAATCCCTGATGAGAGTTGTTTTGCCCCTCCGATTAGTCCTTTCTCGCAGAGGATGTTGACCGCTTCCTCGATCGAGTCGACCAGTGTTTTTGCCGCCCCTTCTCTCTTCTTCACCTCAAGGCAGAGGTCGGCGAAAGATACTATTCCACCCTTGTTGCTGGACATCTCGTCTGCTATCTTCAATACTAGCTCGCCTAGCTTCTAACTCCAGACGATTTGTCTGGTGTCGTTTGTACTATCGCTTTGTTTATACTACGAATCTGCCAAACCAACAATCCTAACGATACCAAATAAAGATCAACGCTGAGACGAAGACAGTGGAACATTCAGTCTACGCGCTGAGTCTGTCAATCACATCAAGACAATTAGGTTCGCAACACCCGAAGAGACCGATACGCCTGCATCATTTACGTTAGTGATGAGGTGGCGTAGCAAAGGAACAGGAGATGCAAAAGAGGAGACGAACTGGGCACATTTTCTTGTTATTCCAAAGAATTGGAAACTGCGACCCGGAATGCAAATTGTGCCCTAGCTGATTGTGGAAAAAGTCTTAAATCGCTGAGGCTATCGATCTGCCCGCGGGATGCCAATATCAAGCGTTCTTTGACCTTTTCTAACGCTTGCCCATAAAATCTATGCTTTTTTTCGCCTTCTAGATATGGCAATATGCTGGAGGGAGAAAGGATGGTTGAAGGCGTCACCGGCACCAAGTTCTATTCCTTAGTCGCGATCTCCCATTCAACAGGTGTTATTTCCCTGAGGCATTGTTGGACTAACTGGTCGACGCCCAGATGTTTCTCGAGTTCCTCCACCACTTGAATGTCCCCCCGGATTTGCGGGTGATCCGGCACACCCCAGCACGGTAATAAGGTGATGGAGGCCGCGGGCGCGGTGCCGATCTGGCGTGCGAGCGCTACGACCTCCTCCTTGTCGAATCCAAACAAGGGGCGGTGCACCGGGATGGTAACCACGCTATTCAGGACCATGAGGTTTTGGGCGGTCTGACTAGCCTGCTCCCCGAGGATCTCCCCTGTCACGATCCCCTTCGCCCCGTACATGTGCGCAACCTGTTCCGCGACGCGATACATCATGCGCTTGCATAACAGACACGTCACGCCCGCCCGCGCCCCTTGGGACGTGAGGGCGGTCAGGACCTTGCCATAGGGCATCACGAAAACGAGCGGTTTCGCAGATTGGCCGCGCATGTATTCCACTATGACTGCTACTTCCTTCAAGGCATTTGAGCGCACGGATCCTTCGGACTCCCCACCGCTGGCCTCCTCCTGGGCCGGGTTCATTATGACGAAGATGAGGGGCGCGCCGCGGCGCATCGCCATCCACGCGGCGACCGGGGAGTCGAAGCCCCCGCTGACGAGGGCAACCAATGGATCTTCCAGTCCCAATGGGAATCCCCCGGGCGCTTTAATCCGTTCCGCGGAGATAAAGGCCGCGTTCTCGAACACCTCGATCTCGAGCTGTTTCTCCCGCTGGCACGCCCACGGCCCCATGGTCCAGCGCTCTTCCGCCCGAAAGCGTTTCTTTGAAAGGTCCTTTTTCCCCTTGGCAGGGTCGTTTTCTTCTTGGGAAAATTTGTCGCACAAGGCGAGAATCTCTGCCTTCCACTGCTTTTCATCAACGGGGGAGGAATCGATGGCCCGAATGGCGATTTTTTTCGTGCGGGGGTATAACCCGTGGGCAAGCATGAGCTTGGCTGGTACGGTGCGCGTGGAGGTCTTGTCGCTCAGCGGCGTGTGGAAGCACGGAGAGATGGTAGAAATTCCAAAGGTCCGCCCGACGACGGAGACGATGGCGGGCACGTCCGCTTCGACCGGTTGCCGGGGCACGAGGTAATAGCGGCCGGGGCGCATGATAATTTGGAGGCGTTTGAGCATGTCCCCGTTCCCGGTCGCCGTGAAGGCGTTCTGGATGTTCCGCCGGAGCAATGACTCGAGTAGATCCTGCGTTTGGGGGGACTTGATCCCAAATTCACCGGTGAACCGAACGAGCACGCTATTGTAGATCATGATACCTATCCCTTAGGAGAATGAATCCTTTAAGTCCTTTGTGCTAAATGGCCCTTTTTGCGGCGGTTTTTGGGATCACTCTTCGGGTACCCATATTCATTTAGGTATGACCTGATGAAGAAACCGCAAAAGAACTTTCCGCGGTGGGGTCGAGCATTGGAGTCCCCTGTCATCAAATGCTGGCAGAAGGCAAAAAAAAGAGGAAATGGAGGTTTTTAAAGTCCACATACCTATGTCTTTAATACTTTATCAGGCGAATCAAGGAAATCCGCGGGATGCGGTCTGAAATCATCGAGGATTTGGGCTGACGGCGCAAAGCAGTAACAGCTTTAGAGGACTTCCTGCAAGGGCGCGCAGAATTGAGTCTGCTAGACAATACTCCCTTTTTGATACCAACCTTGACGGCAGGCACAAATCCCGGATCCAAACACCGCGATTCTGTGGCGCAAAGCTACGTATTCTTCAATAGGGATCTAACTTACTAGGGGCGAGGAACGAACCAACCGGCCGTCTTGCGAAAACCAGACAAAAGAGGGGGGAGTTCTTGAAGAACGCATACCTATGCCTTTAATACTTTGTTGAGATCGGTGCTGTCACATCTGCGGTTGGCATGCTTTCATATGGAAGGTTCTTATGCGCACGCGTGACCTACCAACCCCTCAAAGGGTGTTGGCTTCCTGGTTCATGGACCGAGCTTGCCTCGACGTGTGGCGGCCGTTGAGGCACCTCAGAGGCGCCGGGGTAGAGGCTTCGATCTCCGCAGGCGTAGATTCGGCGCGCACCATACCTATTGCCGAGACCGATGCATGTTCCTCTATTTGAACCCGCGATTCACCCCACCCCTCAAAGGGTGTGGGCTTCCTGGCCCGCGTTCGTAACAGAACCTTGAGATCAGCACCTGCAGAGTCTGAGAAGCTATTTGGAGTCGTCGCGAATTTGGCAAAGAAGAATTTTGGAAGCAAACCGCTTCTTCTCCCATTTCCAGTCACTATTGTGGGGGCAGAAGTTGATGGAAAACCTAACTTCATGGCGATCGGTTACATCGGGATAATCGATGACACGCCATCGATGGTCGCACTGGGATCGCTGAAGACCCATTACACGAATAGAGGTATTATTGAGAACAAGACGTTCTCTGTAAACATACCTTCGGAAGAGATGATTCAGATCACTGACTACGTGGGGGTGGTTAGCGGAGAGAAGACAGACAAGTCGAAGCTATTTGATGTTTTCTACGGGAAGCTGAAGAATGCGCCGATGATACAGCAGTGTCCACTCAACCTTGAGTGCAAGGTTCTCGATATTCTGGAGAAAGGGGGTACGTACTACAACATCATTGGCGAGATTGTCGAATCTTACGTCGACGAGGAGTGCATGGTTGGCAAGTACCCGGACCTGGAGAAGGTGAAACCTATGGTCTTTTCGGTGGTTGGTGGCAAGTACTACTCAGTCGGGAAGTATCTTGGCGCGATGGGGAAAGCGAGCAAGGATTTCAAGTATAATGGCAGAGAACAGTAAATCGTAGCTGCAGCTGCGCCGTTGCGACGCCAACCTTTAGCTTTGGCCCTTCGCCAATCCATGAATGAGTTCGGCTCAGATTCGGGTTCCAGTTGCCGAATGTGAGTGAGGGCTCATCCCCAATTGACCGTAAGCTGTAAATAAATCGTAGAGTCGTAGAGATTAACTAATCAAGCAAGAGCGATCCGGAGGCGTCGGGAATGTTCAAATGCCCTCAGATATACTACGGAACCGGTTCACTCGACAGGGTTGCATCCCTCAAGGGAGACCGCGTTCTAATAGTGACGGACAGGAAGATAGAGGAACTGGGACTGGTCGAAGAGGTGCGAAAGCGCCTGAAAGAGAAAGGCGCAGAAGTGCACGTTTTTGATGATGTGGAACCTGATCCGAAGGACTCGACCGTCGCCGCTTGTGCTAAGGTTGCGTCGGAGTTCAATCCTGATCTGATTATAGGACTCGGCGGGGGATCCTCGATGGATGTCGCTAAGGGTGCATTCTTTCAGTACGAGCGACCAGATGTCAAGCTCTGTGACATGAGTGCCTTGGAGAGCTATGGGCTAAGGAGGAAAGCGAGCTTGGCAATGATACCGACGACTTCAGGAACCGGCTCGGAGGCATCGGTTGGATGCGTAATAACTGATTCGGAAACAGGCAGGAAACTCTCTCTGGCGTGCTTCGAACTGACTCCTGACGTTGCAATCCTGGATCCGTCACTAGCCTTCAAGATGCCGCCCAAGCTAAGGGCGTGCACAGGAATTGATGTTCTCGTTCACGCGGTTGAGGCTTATGTTGCTAGTATGCACAATTTCTTCGCCGATGCGCTAGCCCTCAAGGCGATTCAGACGGTGTTCCAGTACCTTGAGAAGTCCGTCAGGACGGGTGACCAAGAGGCTATGGAAAAGATGCACTATGCTGCAACTCTTGGAGGAATATCAATGACCAACTCCGGCCTGGGCCTAGCACATGGAATAGGACACAGTATCGGGGCGCTCTTCCATATACCTCACGGAGCAGCAGTCGGCTTCGCCCTCCCTTACATAATTGAGTTTTGTTCACAAACATCTAGGAATAGGTTCCTAGAAATACTTGGATCCCTCGGGGTCACCGGTGTTGATTCCGACAACGCGGCGAAGAGGCTTTCAAGCATTGTCAAGGAATTGATGATCAAGATTCAGATCCCACCAACACTGAAGGGCATAGGCGTCAGCGAAGACAAGTTCAGGAAGATGATACCCAAGCTCGTGGAGTTCTCGGAGAATGATGTCACGTCAATTACTAGCCCAAGAAACGCCACCACGGAAGACTTCCAGAAAATCCTAGAATACATGCTCAAGAACAAAACCGTCGACTTCTAGCGGGGGGGATCAGCCACACACTTACTTTCCTCTTCCCTTTCTTTGACGGCAACTATATCATCATTGTAGAATCAAATCAGTATTCACGTTGGAAAGTGCGGAATGCCACGTGGCAAAGTCGCTTTGAGAGTCTCTTCAAAAGTGGAATGGGCAAGGAGGCCGAAGGTTATGGCTCGAGTATCCAAGAATGTATCACGAATAGAAGGGTTCCCTTATCCGAAAGATGCTAAACTTGCAGGGAAGTTTCTCACTGACTTCTTCGAGCTGTTGGGTAAGAACAAGGAGATTCTGAGATCATGGGTGGAACTAAGAGCCCTGTTTCAGATCCACGTCGAGTCCCCTGAAGTCCTTGTGTCAATTGACACTCTAAGTGGAAAAGGCATGCGAGTGTCTCTCGGAGAAGCCAAAGGAACTCCTAACGTGATCATGACTCTAAATGCTAATACATTTCATGAACTATATTCCGGCAAATTGAGCACTTTTCAGGCGTTCGGATCAGAAGCAGTGAGAACTGATGGCGACCGGAGTCTCGTAACAAGAATGACTAAGACTCTGCCACAGAGCATCAAGGCATATACGGATTACTGCAAGGGGCTTGGGATTCATGTCGAATCGCTAGAGAGTGAAGCCACCTCCAAGGCAGCTTTGGAGGAGAGAGCCAAGGCCGTAACCCAAGGATCGCGAACCGAACGACTCAAGAAACTATTTCTACGTCGGCAGAGGGAGATCTGTGTCGAAAGAGCGCGTTACTACACAGAGTCGTACAGAAGTACTGAGGGAGAACCAGCGGTTATTCGCCAAGCCAAGGCACTGAGAAACGTGCTTGACAATCTCCCAGTACACATCTACGAGGACGAGATGATAGTTGGCAACATTTCGAGCAAGCCTCTGGGAGCGGGGGTCTATCCTGAGACAGTGCTGGGTCCTAGAATAGAGGGCGAACTCAATAGGATAAGCCAAAGAAGCACAAACCCCTTCACCATAGGTGCGGGAGAAAAGCGCGAACTCCAAGAGAGTATATTCCCCTATTGGCGGGGAAAAACCATCATCGACCTAGCTAGGAAGTATTGGTCCAAGGAAGTTGCCGATCTTTTTGACAGACTGGGAGTCTTCATTTTCACCGAGATTGGTGGCATAGGACATATGCTGATAAACCACGAGCGCGTTCTCAGAATCGGACTCAACGGAATAATCGCGGAAGCTAACAGACGCAGAAAGGGGCTCCTGAAAGAGGACATGTCCGGAGATCCAGGGAAACAACAACAACTCGAATTCCTTGAAGCCGTTGAGATCGCGTGTAAGAGCGTGATCGACTTCGCAAGGAGATACGGCGGGCTAGCGGAAGAGCTTGCTGGAACCGAAAAAGATCCTGCGAGGCGTGGAGAACTCGAGGAGATCGCCAGAATATGTCTAAAGGTGCCAGAGAACCCAGCAGACACTATCCACGAATGCTTGCAGGCGATGTTCTTCACCCATATTGCATGTCAAGTCGAGAGTTGGGAGTCAGCCATCTCAGTCGGAAGACTAGATCAGTTCCTAAAACCGTACTACGAGGCAGATCGACAAGCTGGAAGAACGGACGAAGTGAAAGCCCAAGAATTGTTTGAATGCTTCTTCTTGAAGCTTTCCTCGGTGATACCATTATTTGACGCGGATGCCTCCATAGCATTCGCCGGATTGACAGCCTTCGCAAATGTCGTCATTGGAGGAGTCGACAAGGATGGAAACGACGCTACAAATGATCTGTCCTATGTAATCCTGAATGCCGTGAAAAGGATGAAGACCCCGCAGCCAAACTTTGGAATTCGAGTTCACGAGACTTCGCCCGAAAGACTTCTGACTGAGGTCTGCCGCGCTGCCTTAGAAATGGGAACTCTACCTCATGTTTTCAACGACAGGTTGGTCATCAAGTCGATGGTCAACAGGGGGATACCGATAGAAGAGGCGAGAAATTACGGGATCATCGGCTGCGTAGAACCCGCCGTTCCAGGCAGGAGCTTCACCTCATCAGACGCGGCGCTCTTCAACCTTGGACTCTGCCTTGAACTCGCCTTGAACGATGGCAAAGCAAGATTGATGTCAGGGCAGATAGGACCACAGACGGGTAGCCCCGCGTCATTCACCTCGATGGAAGGCGTCTTGAATGCATTTGCCCAGCAGGTTCAGTACCTTATCAGGAAAATGGTTGAAGGACTCGATGTACTAGCCAGAATCCATGCCGAGGTGAAGCCTACACCCTTGGCCTCATCATTGACCGATAATTGCCTAGCGAGCGGCAAAGATCTCACCCGCGGGGGCGCAGTCTACAACTTCACCGGACCACAGGGAGTTGGACTCGCGACGGTTGCGGATTCGCTTGCGGCAATCGATCAACTTGTCTTCAGAGACAAGAAGGCAACCATGGATGAAATCTCGAAAGCTCTAAGTAAGAACTTCGCAGGTTACGAGCCACTAAGGCAGATGCTGATCAACTCGGCGCCGAAGTATGGGACGGATAACGACCTCGCGGATACATATGCCCGCCAAGTGGGCGAGATCTTCTGCAAGGAGATTGAGAAGTACCAAAACCCTAGAAATGGGCGGTATCAGCCGGGCTTGTACTCGGTGACGATGCACTTGACGTTTGGTATGCTGACAGGAGCACTGCCGAACGGGCGCAAAGCAAGCAAACCGCTGTCGTGCGGGGTAACACCCGAACCTGGAACAGCTTCTTTCGGACCGACTGCGCTGCTCAGGTCGGCGGCGAAGTTGAATTACGAGCTTGTGTCAAACGGCGCCGTGTTGGGTCTAAAGTTCAGTCCGAGCACGTTCCGCGGTGACGAGGGCCTACGAAATCTTGGATCTTTAGTTGAGTCCTTCTTCAGGCTCGGTGGAATGCATATCCAAGCCAACTTCGTAGGCCGCGAAACTCTACTCGCAGCGCAGAAGTGTCCTGACGAATATCGCGACCTAGTTGTTCGAGTTGCAGGATATAGCGCGCTGTTCACCGATCTCGACAGACTGGTACAGGATGAGATTATTGCGCGAACCGAATTCTAGCTCTCCCTGATGATCCTCTTTGAACCTTCAAATGATAACGAAGAGGGGCACAGATTCATGAAGATCCGGCTGGAGGAGGGAAAGGTCAAGGACACGATCGAACATGTGGACAAACCTTCCTTCACCGTCCTTGACTTCATCGAAATGTTCAAAGCTCTACATCCAGATGACTGGGATCAGCTTGCAAAGAGATTCGGTGGATTTGGCGAGAAACGGAGATATACGGTCAATACCTATTTCTCCAATCGACTCGACGCGTACTCGCAAAAGCCTACCTCGCTTCTGGTTCCTTTTGTAAGGTACAAGCAGGGGGGATTCAATGACTATAGGAGGACGACGGAGGAGGAGAGGAAAGTCTTTGGTAGTCCTTGGATAGCCATGTTCAATAAGAGGGAAAAGGCGTGAGTAGCTAGGACATGCAATTACAGAGTTGTCACTTGAATCGGTACCGCGACGCCGATCATGGTCACATCGTACATGTCGTACATGATGGTGTAGAGCTTGCACCGTCCCTTGGCAGTAGCCAGTATATCTAGAACTATGCCACCATCGGTAAGGGGTTTTGAGATTGTCTGAATGTTTACACCGCCCTCGAGAAAAGCCATGTTTGCCGCTAGAAATACCTTCGCTATAGGACATATCGAGTGATCCTTTGGCACAAGTGATAGTTGTACTCGCTCCCCCAGCTTCAGTGTAGTCTTGGGAAGTTTTGCTTCGAAGTTGAACATGGACTTTATCTTCTTGTAGTCTATTGTTTCCACTCCATCGAGCCTGACTAGGAGCTTGGTGCCGGCCCGAAGTCTTCTGTTTTCAGATGATTGGTCGCTGCCAGCCTCGTCATCAAGCGCGATTGTTCTGGCTACATTCCGTGAATCCAACCCGTAGTCTTTCTCTGTCAGCGTGACTGCTCTTGTCGGATCATCTTTTGTATGCGTGAAGTAGGCGAATTTGGGCATACTATCGAAGCCCTCCATTGTGGCGAAGAGTTCGATTAGTGCGCGCGTATCAGCCGTAGAATTCAGCCTGCCTGCTACGAGCCTCTTGGCGACGAACTTGAATCCCTTCTTAAACAGCATCTGGTGTCTGACGTCATTCGAAGGGCCAAGCACACGAAGTGCCGTCGCTGTCGTCTCGAGACTTCCTCCCCAAGTCGATTGGGACGCTTCCCAGTGGACTTCACTTCCCCCTGCTCCTTCGATGGCTCTTGATTCGATCAGCTTGAGTGCATCCTTCCGCTTTCCCTTGTCGCCTACATGTAGCGCTATGTTTGCCGCGTCCTCCACAGTCGACATCGGAGCCGCGAACTTTTCATTGAGTGGGAGAAGTGCGTTATCATGTACGTCTCTCTTCACAAGTTCCTGTATCGGCCTCTCAACAAGTGGAGCCGTATCCATCTTGAACTTCTCTACCTCCATGAGGGGAGCGAGGTTCTTCAATACTTTTCTTGTGACGTCGGGAGAACCATCCTTGGCACCCTCCCAGAGGGAATACATGCCATCTTGCTGGAGGAACTTCGCCATTCTTGAGAGACCAGAACTGATCATTTGTGTTATTTCCTGTGATGTTTCGCCGAATTTCCATGCGACGGCGAGTCCACACAGCTTTGCACTTGTCTGCTCGGCGCATCCATATGGATACTGAACAAGGGCTCTAACCGAATCTGTGAGTATCGCTTTCACAGATCCATACACGAAGACTCTCTTTCCAGCGCCGATCTGTAGCTCTTCATTCTCTTCCAGCATGCTGAGAGCGGAAACCGTTACTCGCTCACTAGCTTGTGCATTGACTTCTTTTGTCATCAGGTCGCTGCCAATCGTCGATGTTAGCTCGGCCTCGACAACCCCAGGTCCGGGCAGCTTGAAGTCCCTGATGCCGTCACCCTCGACTTCGCCTTCGTAGGAGCTTCCGTCAGGGAGCCTAATTCGCAGACTTCCTTTTCCTTCGGCAAGGTGGTAGATTGCTTTCCCATAGTATTCGTCGCCATAATCTATCATCGAAGGTATGTCTAAATCAACCACGACACTCTTGTCGGCTTCCACGCTGGCAGACTTTGAGATATAGTCGACGCCGGTGAATGCGTAGACTTGCACCTTCCAGCGTGTTATCGTGTCTCCGAGCTTGATGCGCTCCTCGTGAACACCATCCATCTCGATGAGCTTGTATGCTAGTAGCTTAGGGAACCAAGCTCTTCTTGGCGTTACAGTCATTGCCGCCTGCACCGTTGTGGTAATGACAGTTGTCAATTTGTCTCTATCTGCCATGTTGTAAGCGCCGACACCCACGGCCATCAGTTTCGCCGGGGTGGGTGATCTGGCAGAAAATGAAGGTGGTGGCGCGGCCATCTTTGCCATTGGTGCACCCGCGGCCATCATGTGAGCCAAGGGACGTACCGCTTCTTCTGCTTCAACCTCATGTACCTCTTTGCGTTCGATGAATTGCTCCATCAGCTCCTGGATGCTTGGAAGCGCCCGTAAATGGTTGTAGATGTCTTTTCCGAGCTTTCCTGTAATATTCTCGGTGTCGAGTCTCTCGTCGAATACCATGAGAAGGCACTCAGCCTTTCTGTTTGATTCGAGAGTTATCGTCACCTCTTCGCCTGGCTCCGCTTTCTCAGGAGCCCTGATCTGCAGTTTGAGAGTCTCGGGGTGAAACACGACACTTCTCCCTTCAAACAAAGTGCTCTCATCGGCGTTGATCATGCATCCGACGAAGACAATCTGGTATGGAGCGCTATTATCAAACGATAATTCTAGACCCTCTTTTGCAGAAGCCTTAGATGCTTGCCTAGCCTCACCGGTGAAGGGGTTAACGGTGTATACTGAGAGGTAGTCGAGGTTTCTAGTCACCTGAACCTCGATCTTCTCCGACTCGGCGTTCCTGACTATGACAGGCGTCGTCGAGGCACCTCGTGGTGCCCAGTTGATCCCGCGAAGACTCCTCCCATCAGGAATCGGGACTAGCGCCATATTCACGATCTCACCCAGGTTGCCGACCTGGATCTCCTGGCGTTCCTCGACTCTTGTGGACTGAAGCGTGACGGAAGCTGTGTTCCCGTCCGGAGTGGAGAATTCCAGTCTGAACGGTCCAGTGTGTCCACTTAGGCGCCATTGGAACCCAAGCGATCCGTTTTTGGCGTCGAAGGACTTCTCCTCAACGACGACTTTGCAAAACTCGCAGTATAGTCCGATTCTAACGGAACCAGTGTAGGGCTGGTTGAGAACAGTCATCTCGAACTCCGCATCTAGGGCGTCACCACTGATAACTTGCTTCTTGATCTGGGCCAGCATGGGGCTGAGGGTGTGCTGGGCTATTGTGAAGTCACAGCTGAAGGTCTTCCTCTCCGCCTCAGTTGCCTTGCCAATCTTCCGCTCTGACGTAGTGGTTACTGCCGCAGTGTATTCACCCGTTTCCTCCGCGCCTCTTAGCTCATAGACATATACTCCATAGTCGTCGAGCGTGAAGTCGTCGCTCGTCATAGCACGCTTGCCTGCAAACATGACCTCCAAGTGGGCAGTGTTGCGCCCACAGCCCGGCGATGCAATAAGCAGCCTCACGACGTCACCAGGATTGTAGACTCTCCTGTCCGATACGACTGCACCGAAGGCAAGAGGACCAATCTTGGCGGGCGCATAGGTCTGCCCCTTGATCTTCAGATCCTTGCCTAGCTCCCCTATTCTCGGGTATATGACCCGATCATCCAGGTCATAAATGAAATAATGCCCGACCTTAACTCCTTTCGCTGCACCACCACTTTCTCTCAACAGTATCACGCTCCGCATTATCACAAATAGAACAGAAATCCGCCAATACCGACTTCGATGGAGTCGGAGTCATTGTAGCATCCTGAGAACCTGACCCCATTACACTGTTGGTGGGATCAGCAGTTTGCCAAATAAACTCTTCGAAAAAGAAATCGCCTCAAAGCGCCACAGTCTGAGATATATGTGGATTGCTTGCGAGTTATGAAAACGCTTATATCCGAAAATCTGACATAGACTAGACAGGGTTCTGGCCATCCGAGAGCAGACGGACGTCCGCTCCGGCGATGCAGAGGGGGACAATAGTGAAGAGAGGAAAATGCCTCTTCTCAACCGTCATTATTCTCTTTATTCTAGTCACAGTGGTGTCGCCCATGGCGGGCGAAACCAACCCTGTGACCGGGAAATCACAAGCGGCGTCTGGGAAGACAGGGCAGGACCCAGCAGGGTTCGGCGCGGGGGTGCCCGCCCAAAGAGATCCGGCAACTCCCGTGGGCTCTGACACTAATTGGTTCGGAGTGACTTTCCCAAGTGGGCACTACTACAGCTTTTACCAGATTCAGACGCCATACGGTGTAGGTCAACATATCGACACCGTAGGAACCAGCGATTATAACTACACCTTTATGGGTTGCACGACGGCAAACTATACGGTCGACTCCAGTGGGAGCATACAAGTAACTGGCTGGTTCAGGCAGTACGATATACTACCTCCCGATGCACTCGACCACAGAGTGCTGGACATCTACGTGCTGGATGCAGGCACTCTTGCTCATATCCTGAACCAGCACATCCTTAACGGCACTGATGGGACTGGGTGGGTATACAAGAACGTGACAGTAGATGGGTTGACCCCTGGAGTGACGGTGAAGATAGGATTCGGTATGGGAAAATGGTGGACTGCAGACTGGCAACTAACACGTGAATGGGTAATGCTTAGTAACGCCAGTAACGGCACCGTAGTGTCCGGAAATGCTTCTTGGACAGGAACGACGAACCCGGGTGGCTACCACTACAACTTATATCAGGTCCCAACGCCCTACGGCCAAGGCTGTCACATCGACAGCGCGGGTAGCAGCAGTGTACCAGCCCAAGGCGGATACGACTTCTTCGCCTTCAGCAATGTGAGCTACCCGGTCGGTAGCGACGGAGGCATAGAGGTGCGAGGCTACTTCAGGCAGAGTGACATATTTGATTCCTTCACGATGCCTGGAAGGAGAGAAGTGAGAATATTCATTATGTATTCAAACGATAATGCCACGATCGTCAAGCAGCTGCCAGTCATCAGTTACACCTACGGTACTGGCTGGGTGCACAGAGAAGTAATGGTTACTGGGTTAAGCCCTGGAAGCCTTGTCAAGATAGGCGTTGGAAGACACGACGGCTGGTCCACCGACTGGCAATTGACGGCCGAATGGGCGGCAATAGAGGTCGTAGGCAATGTCTCCTGGAGTAACATGACAGGATCAGGCCCGCAAGTGACCAGTCCAGTAGGTAACTACTGTAACTTCTATCCGATCATAACGCCGTATGGTCCGGGCCACCATATTGACACTAATGGGAGTGGCGGCAACCCCAACAACTATGCCTTCTACGGCTGCACTCTTGCAGACTACCCTGTCGGCAACGATGGAAGTCTAGAGGTTAAGGGACACTTCAGGCAAGATGATTCGCTGGCGCCGCTCCTTTTCCCCCAAAGGAGACTTCTCTGGGTTTTCATCATGTACTCTGGTGACAACTACACGATAGTACGCGAACAGATAGTCCTCAACTATACTGATGGAACAGGCTGGTTGTACAGAGATATTACCATCAACGGTTTGACGCCAGGGAGTTTCGTCAGGATAGGGTTTGGCAGGTACAACTGCTGGTCAACCGACTACAAGTTGGTAGTGGAGTGGGCAGGAGTAGAGATTAGCAGCCCAACTTGGGGTCCCTTTGGCGCCGGTGGAGGAGGAGGTGGAGGAGGCGGACTGGGCGGCCCTGATTTCACGCCAAATCTCGTTTTGATCATTGCATCAGGTGGCACGTTGATAACGGTCCTGGGCATTCTCGTCGTTGTATCCAGACGCAGAGCAGGAGCGTCACATCGCGAAAATGCGCCTCAGAGAGATTTGCGAATGCGGATAGAGCCACAGGAGACTCGCGCCGTTCTCGTCCCTCCTTCAATGAGGTGTCCAAGTTGTGGTGGCGCCATCGAGCCTCCAGATTCAGCGTATTGCGTACACTGCGGCACAAAGCTTCAAGCACCCGCTGCAGGGAACGTGACCGCCCGACAGAGTGAGACCTCAAGCACCCTCAAGGGCTGCATGATTTGCGGAATGCAAATCAAGGGGAGTGATATAGCAGTAAGGTGTCCCTACTGTGGAAATAGGGCGCACAGGATTCATATGCTCGAGTGGCTTCATGTGAAAGATTACTGCCCAGTGTGCCAAAGGCACCTCGATGAACAGGAATTCGGAGAATAGTCCCCAAGAAACACTTTTCCCTGAGTGCCTTCGCTACGCGGGCAGGGCATGAAGTAGAGTGAGTTTCAGGTTCTTTACTCCTTTTTTGCTTATCATCGTTTCGGAGACTTTCTTGAGTTCCTTTGCCTTGCCCTCCATGGCTATGATCTCCATGCAGTTATGCTCGTCGAGGTGAAGATGAAGCGATGCCTTCACCGCTACCGCTGAGTCGTGCTGAATGTCAATGAGCTTGTCAACCAGAGACCTAACCGCGTGATCGTAAACCATTGAAATCGTCCCCACCAATATGGCATCCTCATCAGTGGTCCACTTGCTTTCCAGAATGAAGTTTCTGAGGGCCTCCCTGATTGCTTCTGACCTCTTGAAGTACCCCTTCTTCCTTGACGTCTCGTCGAAGCTGACCAGCAGGTCTTCAGGGAGACTCATGCTTATTCGAGTGATCTCCTCCTCCGAACTTCCCTTTTCGTTTCTCGAGGCGAACATCCTTCCACTCAAACCCCCATCAGCGTGAAAAGGCAGCGAGCTTCTCTCTTAGGTCTTCACGATGGAGTAATATTATCTTGCATGTATTTATGTGACTAGTATTACAAACATCAGGAGTCTTATTACTGGCTTCGACGGGAGTCTCAAGACATTCAATGACCTTCCATTTGGCGATGCCATTATGGACGCCGCTACTCTGGCGTGCTGCCTCTCTTGGCGACAACAATTTGATCAGTGTTCAAGTTCATTACTATCTCAGCTATGTCGCTTGCGTATTCAGCTGCCCTTATTATGCTCTCAATCATCAGTGTGAGCCCTGCCACTTCTTGGATGTGAGTCTCGGCAAGGACCGAGTCCATTAACTCCTTCTTCAGCGAGGCCACTTTCTTTGCTTTCCGAACTACTTCTTCGGCAAACCTGAAGTCTCTTTTGAATAGGGATTCTATTGACTCGTCGAATGCGGAGACTGCTGCCAGACTTGTCGACTCAATCTTCTTGAACATCTGACCATCTAAGAAGTGTTCCAATATCGTGATGTTCCTCGCTATTTCGACTGCGTGATCAGCTGTTCTCTCTACAAATTTCGTTATTAACCTGTACGCGAGACACTCCTTACCTGTGGTCAGACCGATCCCCCGAAGTACGTTCATATCTTCGACTGCTGCCTTCAGTTGACGGACAATGTACAGGCCAAAGCGGTCGACTTCGTCGTCTCTGTCGATAACGTCTTTGGCGGATTCTCTATCGAGTTCCTTCAAGGCAGATAGCGCATCCTTGTGCATCGAAGATGCGATGAGACTCATTCTTCTGAGAGCACTTTGGACCGAAAGCTCCGTATAGCTAAGCAGCACTTTGATGGTGATCTCATTCTGGGAATCAGCAATGATCTCTGTGCCCATCAGCTTTCTTCTAGCGACGTCTTTTATTGCATTTCTTTGACCCGGGGGCAGCCGGTGTTTCTCTTCCCTAACGCTAATCGCGTTGTAGCCTACTAAGTAAAGGGAGATGATCTTTCTCATGATTGATTCAGGGTCATCTGTCGCCTCGACTCCGACCAAGGCATCCATAGGACCTCCGGGTTTCCTCAGCCCTTCTGGGACTATCGATAAGCTGTTATCATTTTGAGTTATCAAAGCTACTTGGCTCCCTTTCTGTAAGCCCATCTGAGTGACCCATTTCTTTGGCAGGGAGAGAATGAACGTTGAGTCTCCTGTGACTTGGAGTTTCCTTACTTCTCTTTTCTCAGTCCATACTTCATTCATTTCATTCTCACCGCTTCGTTGGTTAACAGGTTTTACAGCATATATATTATCAATAGTCTTCCATAGTCGTCTATATTCTACCTGGATTTCCTATATAAGGCTGTCTCCATCTATGTTCATGCGTAAGAAAACAAGTAGGAGAAAAGAGAGATGAACTACAAGAAGATAGCCATCATTGAAGTGTTTGCAATAGTAGCAGTAATAGGCGTCGCATCATTCGTCATTGTAAACTCTGGAGCACCCGCACCCGTTAACATAAGCGGAGCAGGAGCAACATTCCCAGCACCGTTGTATCAAGAGTGGAGTCAACAGTATCAGAGTCTTACAGGCGTTAAAGTAAACTACCAAGGTATCGGAAGCGGAGGCGGCATAACACAGTTCAAGGCTAAGACTGTCGACTTTGGGGCAACTGATCCTCCGATGGGAGCACCTGACTGGGCCGCCGGAGATTTGCACGTCCCGACAGCCATCGGCGGTGTCGTGATAATCTACCATATCTCAGGACTACTACCAAGTGCGAGTGCTAAACTAAACTTCACTGGAGCGATCATATCTGCCATTTACGAGCAAAACATAACGCACTGGAACGACGCGGCACTCACAGCGATCAATCCAGGTCTAACACTGCCCAATACGTTGATAGTGCCAGTCCACAGATCAGATTCAAGCGGCACAACCCAAGTCTTCACCAGCTTCCTCTCCAACGAGAGCTCAAACTGGAAGACTCACTACGGTGCGGGCAAAGTCATTAGCTGGCCATCGTCCGGAGAAGTGGGTGGATCAGGAAACCCAGGCGTTGCCGCAGGCGTGCAACAAAACGATAATTCTGTGGGCTACGTTGAACTCACATACGCGCTGTCAAACTCTATCAGCTATGGCAAAGTGCAGAACGCCGCAGGAAAGTTCATTGATCCGAGCCTGGCGAGCCTCCAAGCAGCTGCTAACGCATGGTCCTTCAATCTTCCTCCTGGAAATGAGAGCTGGGCAAACGTACCATCCTTCTTCAGCTTGAGAGCCACAGGAGTTGTCCCAGACGATGCGTACCCAATAACTAACCCCACGTACATCATTGTCTACAAAGACCTCAGCGTCGTACCTGGCATGACCCTAGCCAAAGCCAAGGCTCTGGCATACTTCCTCTGGTGGGGAGTACACGATGGACAAAACTACTGTGCAGGTCTTTCATACGTCAAGCTGCCGGCAAGCGTCGTACAATTAGACGAGGCAACGCTTCAAATGATGACCTTCGGCGGAACACCGCTTCTTCCGTGGTCCTAACAGACCCAAATTCCTCATTTTTTGCTTCTTGAATTCAAACTAAGCTAATGAATGGGTGTTAGCCAAGTCTTAAACGATTATTCGGAATTGGGAGACGAGACGATTGGAGAAAGGGAAGGATACCAGAAATTTCCGTTCTCGATTGCGTCGTGCATCCAGTTTATTTTCGAGAGAGAGAATCAAGGGAGTCTTCTCCAAGGGGCAACTCAGAGGAGGTCATCTATTCAGAAACTTAGTTGCCCTAATGGCATGCAATGTCTTCCTAATTCTGGGCATCATGCTCTACAAGTTTGTGGGTGGAGCTTGGTTGTCAATCACCTCCTATGGATTAGGGTTCCTCGGGGGTACGACATGGCAGCCGTTTCCACCTAATCAGCTGGCTGCCCCGGTTTTCGGAGCGCTGCCCCTCATTTATGGCACCCTTGTCACGTCTTTGATAGCCCTCATCATTGCGGTGCCATTGAGCTTGGGTATAGCATTGGCGCTTTCGGAGTTCGCTCCGAAGCGATTCAGTTATGTAATCTCGTTTCTTGTGGAGCTTCTAGCCGCAATCCCAAGCGTCATCTACGGTCTCTGGGGGATTTTCATCCTCATTCCGTTTCTGCAGCAGGATGTGTACCCTCAGCTCCAGTCGGTTCTTGGTTTTCTCCCATTCTTCCAGGGGCCGATACTAGGCTCCAATGTGTTGACTGGCAGCATTGTACTGGCGATAATGATTATACCCACCATATCCGCAGTATCAAGAGACGTTTTTGCCGCAGTTCCTGGCAGCCAGCGGGAAGCAGTAATCGCGCTGGGCGCTACAAGATGGGAAGCCGCGAAAATTGTGGTCAGCTACGGTCGCTCTGGCATCGTCGGTGCGATTATTCTAGGTTTGGGCAGGGCGGTTGGGGAGACAATGGCGATCACAATGGTAATTGGTAATTCATTCAATATGTTCAGCTCGCTTTTCCAGCCTGGCTACACTCTGTCGTCAATCATAGCAAACGAGTTTAGAGAGGCGAGTTCTCCACCAGTCTATATTTCGGCACTGATAGAAGTGGGCCTTGTGTTGTTTGCCCTCGCTTTGGTCATTAACATACTGGCTAGGATAGTTATTAGGGGTACAATGAAAAGAATCGGAGGAGCTGAGAACTTAAGATGAATCGCAAAGCGTTCAGAAGAATCAAGAATCTAATGATGATTTCACTCTGCTTTCTCGCTCTTATAATCGCACTAATTCCGCTTATCAGCATTCTATGGGAGACCGTTACGAGAGGAGCCCCAGCGCTGAACCTGAACTTCATCTTTCAGGAGCTACCGCCTCTAGGTCAGGCAGGCGGCGGAATCGGTCCGGCAATTGAGGGAACGCTGGTAATCGTAGGGCTCGCCTCCCTGATCGGCGTACCCATCGGAGTTGTATCTGGTATATTCCTAGCAGAATTTCCCAACAATAGGCTTGCGTCGGTCGCGAGATTCTTTACTGATGTCCTAACTAACATGCCTTCCATAGTCATCGGCATACTTGGATGGGCACTCATAGTAATCGTAATTGGGTGGTCTGTGCTTGCAGGTGCCGTTGCCCTGGCAATAATGATGATTCCAATAGTAACAAGAACTACGGAAGAAGCAATCAAACTGGTCCCTGCCTCTATGAGGGAAGCAGCAATAGCACTGGGCATCCCGCAATGGAAGGCCTCAACGACCGTCGTCTTGAGTAGCGCTAAGAAGGGGATAGCAACGGGCGCTCTGCTTGCCGTTGCGAGGATTTCCGGTGAGACTGCTCCACTCCTCTTGACCATTCTGGGAAGTAGATTCTGGCTTAGCGGGCTTACTGAACCTGCTACAGCTTTACCGCTAGCAATATACAACTTTTCAGGATCCCCCTACGGGGTTGACTTGGCGAGAGCATGGGGTGCGTCTCTGATCCTGATACTAATCGTTCTCTCAATCAGCGTCGTCGTGAGATACTTCACAAGAGAAAAATATGGAGGAGCAAACAGATGAGTTACAAGGTTGAAATCCAAGCCTTAAGTGCTTGGTTTGGGGAGCACAAGGTTCTAAAAGACGTGAACATGAGCGTGAGAGCAAACGCCGTCACAGCCATAATAGGTCCTTCCGGATGTGGGAAAACCACTTTCATAAGGTGCCTAAACAGAATGCATGAGCTTGTCCCAGGAGCGCGGGTCTCCGGAGCAGTTCTTCTGGACGGCGAAGACATCTATAGCAATGGCACGGACCCTGTCACAATAAGAAGAAGGGTCGGGATGGTTTTCCAGAAGCCAAATCCATTCCCCATGATGTCTGTCTACGACAACGTCGCTGCTGGCTTGAAGCTGAACGGAGTGGGTGACAAGAAGAGGCTGGATCGGATAGTTGAGAGAACTCTTAAGCTGGCAAATCTCTGGGATGAGGTCAAGGATGAATTAGAGAAATCGGGCGCCAGTCTATCCGGTGGACAGCAACAGAGACTGTGCATTGCAAGAGCGCTGGCCGTGGAGCCGGAACTCCTCCTGATGGATGAGCCATGTTCAGCTCTTGACCCTTCTGCGACCTCAAGAATAGAGAACCTGATACGCCAGCTCAGAAAGAACTACACTGTAGTCATAGTCACGCACAATATGCAGCAAGCTGCCCGAGTGTCTGACTTCACAGGTTTTCTCTATTTGGGAAAACTCGTCGAGTACGGAGATACAAGAATGATCTTCGAGAACCCCAAGAACAAACTTACAGAGAATTATATCACGGGGAGATTCGGTTAGGTGAGAAAATATGAGCAGACTAATCGACGATGGATTGAAACAACTCTCCAATCTCCTAGGCAAGATGGGTGAGTTGACCGAAAAGACAGTCTCACTTTCATTCGACGTAAGCACAAGAGGAGTAGACTCCGCTGATAGGGTTAGGGTGTACTCTGAAACGCTAATCTCCTCAAGCGAAGAGATCGAGGAGAAGTCGACCGAAGTTATTGCGAGATATCAACCCGTGGCCTCTGATCTGAGAACCATAAGGGCTTACATGAAGATCGCATACGACCTTGCTAGAATCGGCAGATATGCATGGGACATATCATTCATCTACAAGAGATTCAACATTAGCTTCGAAGAGTGTTCACTTCCCTGGTTACCCTTGACGGAAATGATGAAAGAAGCGCAGAAGATAATTCAAATGAGCGTCGAGGCGATTACAAGAAAGGACTTGAAGCTCGCTAGGAAAATAGGCGAAATTGAGAGCGGAATTGATAAGATGTATATCGACTCCCTGAACAAGCTTGTTGATCAAGCACCAATCAAAACCAAATGCGTAGTCGCAAATCTCCTATTCGTGCGGCATCTTGAGAGAATCGCTGACCACGCGGCTTACATAGGGGAATCAGTAATATATCTCGTTACGGGTGAACGCGCCAACTTGTGACGGAACCTAGAGCTGGAAAAGCTGCCATCAGAAAGCATGGGGTGTTTCACTTGAAGTATGAAGCCATAATCTTGTGTGGTGGAGAAGGCTGGAGACTGAAGCCAGATGAATGGACGCCCAAGCCTTTGCTGAAAATCACCGAAACCGAGAGTCTGTTGGACATGCAGGTGCGCTGGCTCGTAGATAATGGATTCGACAACATTGTGCTTGCATCAAATCGCTCCTTTCCAGAGTCAGATATGTTCACGAGCCGAAAGGTTCAGATGTGCACAGAGCGGAAAAAGCTGGGGACTGGAGGCGCGGTAAAGAGGGCAGCCGTTCTCATCGACACCGACAGATTCTATGTGATGAACGTTGATGACGTGGCTTTCTATGACCCGAGAACGCTCTATGACAGGGCTACGACTGGCGCTGCAATACTCTTGGCAAAACCTAGGCTGCCCTTCGGGAAGGTAACTCTACAAGGAGACGACATAGTTAAAGGCTTTGAGCACCGCCCTATTCTCGACATGTGGGTCAGCGCAGGGCACTACGTCTTCTCCAGCGGAATAGTGGAAAAGTACTTCCCCGCCTATGGAGACTTTGAGCACACGGCAATGCAGCAGATTGCAGGAGATAATCTTCTGCGGGGCCTCAAGTACCCGGGAGACTGGCTGACCCTAAACACTGCAAAAGACCTGATCGCAATCCAGGAATACATGAAGAATATGAAGGTCTCAAGGAAGCATGGATGAAAAAACTCAAGTCACGTATGATTCTATGAGTGGCTTTCCGCCCTTTCTTCTCCGCTCCCTCTCGCGTTCTTCTGAGTCGATATACGCCTTCAGTTCTACCATAATCCCCTCAACGATCTTCTCTAAGCGCTCGTGATTCTTCTCTTTCTCATCCTTGAGTACCTTCCCCAGATCCTCGCAAGGGTACTCGGCGCCCCCAGCGAGAGCAAAGATCTGCCTGAATCTAAGAAGCAAGTAGTCTTCAATACGCTTTCGCATATGAGGCTCAAGGTCCTCAATTCTCTCTGCAAAGAAGATGGAGGTGTACTTGTTGATCAGATCACCTATAACAAGAAGAGACTCGTTACTCAAGGCTCCTCTGTCCTCTCTCTCCCACACGGGAATGCTATCAGGAAAAGATCACTCTACTCTAATATTAGCTAGAGTTCAGATATATATCTGCCGAGAAGGTTCCGTTAGGCGCACACATAAGAACCTTCCATATGAAAACGTGCCAACCGCAAAGGTAACAGTTCCGCCGAGAACAAAGCCACGCGTAGGGTCCCAGGGGCACGCTTTCTCTCAGCCCTCCCACCCCGTTGCACAAGTTGAGGCAGACAAGAGAGTTGCCACAGAACCGGAACTGATAAGAATGTGAAAAACCTGGATCATCCGGTTACCGAGTGTTCCAGGGGATATGTCTACTTCAGGTGAGCGTTTTCGTCAATCTCACCTTATCCGAGCCTTCCCTGGCGATTATCCCTTTTTGTTCAAGGGACAGAATCGTCCTGACTGCCAGCGCCGGTGGAACTTTCGTGGCTTTCTTGAGTTCCTCGATGGAGGCGACGCCGTCTCCTTTGACCAATCCAGCGATTATGGAGATCTCTGCCGGCTCCTGTGTTGCTTCAGTAAGCAGAAATTCAGCTACTGGTTCCCTCTCGACCAGCTCCTTTATCTTCTTTTGAGCCTCCTCGAATCCCGCTCTTCTTTCTTGAAATTCCTTCTCGTTGGACGCTCTTGTCTTCTCGATGCCAGTTTCAACTTCATTGATGGCGCTTTCCAGTTTTTCGCTTTCCAGTTTCACGGTTTCCATCTTGGCCTTGTATTGCTTGAGCGTATCCTCTGTCCTCAACAGCTCCTTTGAGGTGGAACTATTCTCTGAGGTCAGTGAGGATATCTTTCTCTCCAGCTCCTTTACTTGTTGCTCAGACGAGTTTATGATCGATCTTAGACTCTGCTTCTTCTCCTCAAGTTTGGCAATGCTCTCATCATGTGTAGCTATTCTCCGGTCAGCCTCCTGTAATTGGACATCAATCTTCTCAGCTGTCTCGAGTATGGTCTTGGACTCCTCAGAGAATGAATAAACGACCGCCTCTATTGATTTAGTCAGCTCAGCTATCCTTGACTCGTTCTGCTGAATGACCTCTTTCAATCTTTCAGTTTCGGACATTTTAGTGTAGCCTCCGACGTTTATTCTCATATTTCCAAGGGGCGAAGGACTCTCACCTCGCCTGACGTGGAGTCGTATGAAAGCACCCCTCTTCTGACGAGATTCCTTACTGTGTTCTCAATCTCGACGAGTCTCGATTGAGTCATTCTCTGAAGATGCTCCATATTCGTTGACGGCTGGCCCTCAAGGATCTCTAAGATCTTTAGTTCTGGCAGAGCTATCACCTTCTCTCTGACAAGCAGCCGCAGAGCCTTGTGATGAGCCTCCATTGCTGAGAGTTTGGTCAATGCTTCTTCGTGTGACTTTCTTAGTGAGTCTATCTCGAATTGATGCTTCTTTGCCATCGACTGCAGGTCCTGTCTGAGCTTCTCAACCTGGCGTTTCTTCTCGCCAACAGAATCTTCCAGTCCGACTAGCGCGCTGACATCTTCCGATGCCTCATTCTTCTTTTCCGCTAGCGTTTGCCTAAGCTCTTCGACTCTTGAAGACATCTGTGCGGCGTTGGAGTTCCTCTCAGAAATAGTGGACTCAAGCTGTGAGCTTCGCTTCTCGAGTTCAGCGACGTCGCCTTCAAGCTGTGCAATCTTTTTCTGCCCGTCCTCCTCGGTCTTGCCTTTGTCTTTAAGCCTGCCTTCAAGGCGTTTCACGAAATTTAATGCAGAATCTACTCCCAGCGATATGCCGGACGCCTCCCTGTCCACAAGGGCGGATAGCTCCTTCAGCAAGATCTTCTCCTTGCTAAGGGAAACTGCTAGGCTTGAACCCTCGGTCAAGATTGATCCACTCCCATTCAAGAATTAGAAATTCATCTGATAAGCTATCAGATGGCAAGACTGATATTTAAGACGCGAAGCCACGTCGGCGCGCTCGGTGTTTACCATTGCGCTTGTCGCAATCTGAGGAGTCTTCTGCTCCAGCAGAGTCACAAATGTGGTTTCGGTGTCAAAATAGAAAGAGGATTATTGGCTGACCACCCTGTCTAGAAGGGAACCCATTTGCTCATTAAGACACCTATGGCCCACAATACAAATGGCACTGGGAAGAGAGAGGCGATCGTAGTATTGACTTGCCCTATGGGGCTTTCACCTGCACTGATTATTGCCGCGGCAACGCTCGGGGTCGTGATGGAGATGTAAACGACAAGGTAAGTCACCGCATAGTAAACAAGTAGTCCCAGCGTGAGTACGACCACGTGTTTCAACCACACGTTCATAGCTAGTTTTCACCAACTTTCTTCTTACTGCTTAACCTCTTACCCTTGGTATCTCCAATGATATAAGTATGTTACGTATCATCTATTTAACGGCAACGCAAGGCTTGGCATCGGTCCCTAAGTGCTCGGGTATCCGGATATGTGCCATTACGTCTTGGGACGGATTTGGGAAAGACTTATATTGTTGCGCCCCTATAAATTTCCTGTGAAGCAATCGGTTACATCCACTGCAATTAGTGAACGGATGGTAGATTGAGATGGCAACTAAACCGCTGGTCATGACAATAGCAATTGGATTCATCAGCGTCCTACTGTTCATGATGCTCCTTACCCTGATCCAATACGTGGCCAGCGTAGGGTTTCACAGCATCTTTGAAACTCTTCCAAACGAAACAATTGAAGCGTTCTTCAGCTCGCAGGCCTTCGCGAACATCATACTCTTTGCAATCGCCTTTACTCTCATGATAGGTGTGCTTGCCCTGCTAACCCACGGAGCAATGATCAAGGCCGCAAAGAAGTTCGTCGCAGCTTACGTCGCATTCGGCGTTCTCTTATTCGTGGCGATGGGTATTGCTGGAGTAATGATAGCTCTTGTCCTGACACTGATCTCACTAATGCTCCTCTGGCAGTTTGCCCTTAAGAACGTGGTATTCAGGACGCCAGTAGCTGGCGCCGAGGAGAACACCGGCTCAGAAGGCGTCGTAGTCGACACAATAGATGACGAACAAAATGGCAGAGCGAGAGTAGGTGACACGATATGGTGGGCAGTGTCCTCTGATGGCTCGATCATCGAGAAAGGCGAGCGAGTCCGAGTGGAAAGCACCAGCAGCGACAAGCTCACCGTGAAAGTCCGCAGAATACAAGGCAGAAGGTCAAAAGGACCTCAACGGAGGTGCCCATACTGCGGGGCTAGTTCCCCTGCCGAGGCAGACTTCTGCCCCAACTGCGGAAGATCACTGAAGTGACTGAAAAGTCTAGAGATACCACGCAGGGCGCCAAGCTTATCGCCTCAGCCATCAAATCGATTCTCTTATCTCAAGGTTCTATCTCGAGACTTCTGAATCTTCCCATCCTTATTTCCGAGATTCGCTTCATTTAGCAGGACTGATTCAGGCAATTCGCCCGTATTTCAGTTTTCCTTGAGAAGATGCCTGTTCTCACTGTTTTAACTCCCCAAGGTTTATAATTCAGTGTTGCTTATTCCGCTAAGCATGAACGCAGCTGTTTTGTGTGACTTCGACGGCACCATCACCGAGGACGACGTCGCCCAACTGATCTTCGACAGATTCGGGAGCCATATATGGTGGGACATAGAAAACAGATTCAGAAGAGGAGAGATATCCTGCAAGAACGCTCTCATCGGCGAATTCAGCACAGTCAGGGCATCAAGGCAGGAGATTGAGAATTTCGTTAAGAGCAACGTTCTCATGAATAGCGATTTCAGCCGGTTCGTCGAATCGTGCAGAACCAAGAATGTGCCATTGGCCGTAGTGAGTGACGGACTCGATTTCTACATAGATCTTGTGCTGAGAGAAGTAAACTTGGACGGCGTAGAGATATACTGCAACAAAGCTGTTTTTGAGGATAACAAAGTAAGGATCAATTTCCCATATGTCAACCCGAGATGCGACAAGTGTGGAAACTGCAAGACGCAACACCTAAAGAAGCTCAAGAGCAAGGGATACTTCGTCATGTATGTGGGAGATGGCTATAGCGACATGTGCGTCGCGAAAGAAGCGGACTTCATAATAGCCAAGAGCCACCTGCTCGATTTCTGCAGGGCGAACAAGATCGCCTGTGCGCCTTTCAGGGAGTTTGGAGAAGTCCCCGAGCTGGTCGACAAGAGGATCAAAGAGCTAAACAAGTCTCAGCCTAACAACGTTGCCCAGGCGAAGAGTGGCTGAAAATCGGAGGCCCTCCAGTTATCCAGTAAGCACGGTCTTTCAGCTTCTATCTCAAAAGCCGGTAACCCTCCACGGGGCTTTCAGCTTCCAGCACCGTTTTCTCTAATGGGTGAATCTCTGTCCCGCTTCGGGCAACACTGTCTTTGTTCCCGACAGATTCATGAGACTTTGATTCCACTCACGCAGCTTGCTGAGCAAGCTGCGCGCATACGAGGACCATCATAATCTTCAAGCGACTTGGCATCTGACGCATCTACAAGCTTAACTTGGGTGTTAACTATATTCCTGTGTTGGTATTTCTCTGGTTCCGCAGAACACGCCAATCGACGGAGGGGCACAGTTGTGACGAGCAGCAAGAAACCGAAATGGAGGTTCCTCGGTGTTAGTACAGATAATGGAGCCAGCAACATGGCTGTCGATGAGGCTATCATGCTGGCCCGTTCTCGCAATCTTGCCCCAAACACGGTTCGCCTCTACAGGTGGAAGCCACCTGCAGTATCGATAGGCTACTTCTTGAAAATCGACGAGGTTGCAGACCTCGACGCGTGCAGAGATTTGGGAGTGGAGGCTGTAAGGAGAATGAGTGGAGGCGGAGCGGTGTACCACTCCGAGAACGAGTTGACCTATAGTGTCATTGTGAAGCAGGATGATCCAGTTGTTCCCGCTGACATGATCGAGCTATACAGGAGGCTCTCCAGTGCAATTGCAAGTGTGCCCCTGAAGTTGGGATTAGAAGCAAGCTTCGAGCCTGGGCATCCCGGCGTATGCCCGAACATGATCGTGGCTGGAAAAAAGATCAGTGGGAATGCGCAAGCCCGGAAAAGGGGCGTCGTACTTCAGCATGGAACACTGCTTCTCGACTGTGACCTAGCTGTAATGGCGAGAGTCCTTAGGATTCCATTTGACCTTATTGACGCGAAAGTTACGACGCTCAAGAGAGAACTCGGCGCGGATCCCGAGCGAGGGCTAGAGGCAATAGCCGACACCCAGCTGATAGAAAGCACGCTCCAAGCTGGATTCGAGGAATCACTGGGGATCAAGCTTGTCGCTGGGCAACTCAGCGAATTTGAGATTAGCGAAGCCCGGAAACTCAGAGAGAAGTACATGTCTGAAGAATGGACGAAAATGCGTTAGTCTACCACATGACGCCCTTCCCGTGATCTTCTTCTACTCCCCACGCCGACACGGGATTGCCCCTCTTCAGTTCTCCTGGTAAACCTCTTCGCTAGCCCTCGTTCCCTGAGCGAGAACGCTGCTGAGAGTGCAAGGAAGAGCGCCGCTAGAGCCATTGTAGTGTATCCAAGTTCGTTGGGGAAGTAAAAGAACGATGCAAGCAGTATGGTGAAGAAAAGCGAGATGATAAGATTGAGGGTTGCCACCAGCCTAAGCCGCTTTGCCTTTGCCCAGTACTGGTAATGCTTGGTCTGAACATGAACCGCAAAGGAGTTGGGACCGTGCAATTCGAGCTCCTTCTTGCATATTGGGCATTCAGGCAAAGCGAAAAACCCCTATCGCTACCTGATCGGCTCTATAGCGATCAGAACACCAATCCTTAATAGCATTGCTATTTATAACAAGACTTTCCCAGAATCGTATGATAAATATACGCAGACGGCACGTAGGATTTATCAGAGGTGAGGTGGAAGTTGAGCGAGTTAGAATTATCACTGAAGAAGCTAGTCGAGGCGATTGGAGTATCTGGTTATGAGGAAAACGTAAGAGAAACAATCCGGGAAATGCTGCCAGATGACGTTGAAGCCAAGGTTGACACGATAGGAAACCTTATCGCGTCAATTGGAAGGGCAGAACCCCACGTAATATTCATCGCCCACATGGACGAGTTGGGATACCTGGTCTCGAACATTGAGGACAACGGATTTGTCAGGTTACGGAAGGTCGGGTCACTTGACGACAGGTATATGCCAGGCAAGATCCTCCAAATCCACACCAGCAAGGGACCCGTCGAGGGCGTTATTGGCTTGCCGCCACCGCACTTGACCCTCGACCCTGAGTCGTTCAAGAAGGTCCTTCAATATCATGAGCTACTATTGGATCTCGGCACGCGATCCAAAGACGAGACTCTCAGCCTTGGCGTCAGACCGCTTGACTCCATCACACTGAAGAAGGAGCTGAGAGTGATAAATGGGGTCTTCTTCTGCTGCAGAAGCATTGATGATAGGTTCGGATGTCTGGCGCTCATCGAAGCCCTGAAGAGGCTTAACTCCAGACGACCAGAGCGGAAGCTGACCTTCATATGGAGCGTCCAGGAAGAGACGGGCTTAGGCGGAGCCAAGGTCATCGCCAATACCATAAAAGCCGACAAGGCGATCGCCGTAGACTCATACCCGTCGGGAGACGCGCCTCTCACACAGTTCCACCTCGCACCCAACCGGCTAGGAGATGGCCCGGTGCTCAGAGTAGTCGACTACGGTGCGACTGCTAATCCAGTAATGGTTGAACGCGTCAAGAAGATAGCGAAGAAACATGACGTGCCACTTGGTGCTGGACCAACAGGTGGATACACAGATGGATCAGTGCTGCAGGAAAAAGGCATCCCTATGGTTCCCATCACAATTCCGGTAAGGTACATGCATTCTCCGGTTGAGATGTGTCACCGCAAGGATCTCGAGAACCTCATCGATCTTCTAACTTTCGTTGCAGCTGAAATCTGAAAAGACCAGAATAGGAGGTTGCGGATAGCAGGTGACGGTCTTCGCTGTCAAGTCAGATGGAGCGAGACAGGAATTCAGTGAGGAGAAGATCATTAGAACGTGCTTGATCCTAGGGGCTACCCAGAAGTCTGCCGAGTACGTGGCTAACAGAATCCGCGAGCAGGCCTACGATGGCATACGCACCGATGAGATCCTTCAGATGATCTTCAGAGAACTCGAGAAGACGGTACCCGCCGTCGGATACCACATTGATCTCCGCACCGCCTTGAGTATGATGACTCCTAAACCTGACTTCGAGTGGTTTGCCCAGGCACTGCTGAGAGAATATGGCTATGACGTTGATCCCAGCCAAATAGTCATGGGAAAATGCGTTGAACACGAGGTCGATGCCATCGCAAGGAAAGAGGGGAGAACCTACATCGTAGAAGCAAAGCATCACTTCGACCACCATGCGCTAACTGGTCTAGATGTGCCTCGCATCGCAAGAGCAACCGTGGAGGACCTGACAGACGCCTTCAAAGAGGGGAAAACCCGACTCCAAGTTGAGAATGCTATCGTAATCTGCAACACGAAATACTCAGAACATGCTATGCGTTATGCAGAGTGTAGAGGAATCGAACTGATCGGGTGGGGCTATCCCCAAGGACGCGGAATCGGCAGAATGATAGGTGAAAAGATGCTCTACCCAACAACTTACCTGAAGAACTTGAGCGCCGCGCAAAGAGTCAGGTTCAGCAACAATGGGATAGTCCTCGTGAAGGATATTGCAGGATCCAACCCAAGAGACCTCCTGCGGAAGACCGGACTGCCAGCAAACCTTATTGATAACATCGTCAGGGAAGCAAGGGAAGTATTACAGGGCACACCCAGCCCCGAGAAGATCTGAGTCCTCCGGTCGCTAGCCCGAGAAACGCATGCGCAAGGGTTTTTAGTTCTCATATCCCCATCCACTGAGTGTCGATGGGGTTTCTCGAGGCAGATTAGCTCCCAGCAGCTTGGTGTCCCAGATGGGTGACATATCCACGATCTCTACTGCAGTCGCGGCAGTGAGCGTCGTCATCGGCGTTGTCTTCACTGTCTTGGAGATTCACCACTTGTCCAGAACTAGAAGAACAGAGATTATTATGAAAGTCTATGAAAGATTTGGTAGCAGAGAGATGGTGGAAGCCATGTCCAAAGTCGGCCGTGCCAAGTTTGAGAACTTTGATGACTATGTCAAGAAGTATGGTTTGACGGATGTCGTGTAGATCGCCGTCGTTCTGGAGGAAGTTGGTGTCCTTCTTGAGCAGAATCTAATCGACATTAATCTAGTTGGCAGCCTCTTCGGTCCTTCCTTGAGCCCGCTGTGGGAAATAATGCGCCCAGTGATTTATTGCATAAGAGAATCCCTCAAGCAGCCATTTTTCTTCTCGCATTATGAATATCTCTACAAACGAGTCAGCACGCTGTGGAGCTAAGCGCATGCGAGTAAAGAGTTACGTTCAGCAACTTTGCAAAGTTACAAAACCTTCAAAATCCTTTTTTGGTCCTATGGGCGTGCTACTAGTGCACAGTTGCCACCGCGTTTGCTTTCTCCGTGTCTGAAAAAATGGTTCCCAGCGTTCAATACCAGAGATGCATAAGCTCATCGAAATGCCAGTCTGGATCTGACGAAAAATCTTCTTTGTCCTTAACTCTCAACAAGACCTTTCAGTTTGCGTTTCAGTTGTGGGATGTCTCTCTCAACCGTATCCCATACAGCGTCTAGATCCACACCAAAATAGCCGTGTATCAGCTTGTCTCTGAGACCCGCCATATCTTTCCAAGGTATCTCCGGGCGTTTATCTCTAAGCTCTTTCGATAGTCGCTTTGTCGCCTCACCAATTATCTCAATTTGCCTCATTACCGCGTCCTGTACCATGTGACCTCCAATGAAGTCTTGGCGTTTCACAGCTCGAGTGTATTCTTCTATTCTTGATATTGCGTCCATTATATGATGCAAGTAGACTGAGTCGTCTTTCTTCACCCGTAAATTACCTCCATTTCCCTCTTCACCGCATCGATCAAGTAAGGGCTTATGGATTTCTCTGTTAGCAAGTCTACCTTTGTACCCAGGGCTTCAGACAATTCCCTCTCTATTCTAACCAATTCAAGAAGGCTTTTCGTCTCCGAAAACTCGACGATGACATCTATGTCGCTTTCCGGTTTTTCTTCACCACGGACATAAGAACCAAAGATGGCTATTCTCTTTGCCCCTTGACGCTCTAAGAACCGAGTTATTCTATGAAAGAGCTCTTTTCTATTCATTGTCCTCTCCTTCTTAGGTGAATATCCACATTACAGCTGACAGTTCTTACGCACCCTTTCCGGTTCTCGGCGACTGGGTGACTTAGTACAATGACATGTGGCTTCTCGGTATTTCTCTAGCGTCGAATTGAGCATTGCGGTTCACTTCATCTTAAACTTAACCGCAATCCGTTATGCAGGAGATCCAAGAAACCTATGTATGCTTCTAGCAAACTCCGTATTTTACTCTTTCCAGCGCGCACTAGATGCTCTTTCATTGTAGCTGATTCTTTTGTCGATATTCGTATCCAGAGTCTTCAATATGCAAGTCGGTTCTAGTTCGCTAGAGTAAAAAGTTATATCCAAGTAGACTGATTGTTTATCTCCATGTTTTGAGCTGAGCCAGTTCCTTCACTAGAGCAGTGGAGTTGTATAGATTGGGTGAACACTTACTTGGTTGGTTCACAAAACGACGTGAGAGCCAGATCCTCAGAATGATAAAGGAGAACGCTGAGAGGGCCCAGATGGTAGCTTCCGAATTCTTTGAAGCCACCAAGAGCTCCTCCAAGGAGCAGGTTGCCCGCCACGCCGATGTGCTACACAAGTATGATGATGAAGCCGACAGGGCGAGGAAGAAGATCGAAGGAGAACTCACGAGGGGAGACGTATCTCCGAAGATCAGGGAAGACCTGCTTCATCTAACCAGGAGACTGGACGCCACGATGTTTCACTGCAAGGATGCCTCCAAAGACCTCGAGATCCTAACTAAGGCACCGGTGAAGGTTCCAGAGGCACTCTGGTCAAACTACAAGAAACTTGCCGCCAAACTCTATGAATGCGTGTGTGCTATGAGGAACATGCTTCTCTCCCTAATCCAAGCCAGAACCGAGGAAACAGAGATGGGCATTGTGCAGGTCGAGAAGTTCGAACATGAAGTTGATGAATTGTATACGGATACTAAGCTTGCTTTCAGCAACTTTGACGAGGTTATTCCTACTTCCACTTTCCTCACGCTATACGATCTGCTGAAGGAGATAGAGGAAGCCGCAGATAGCTGTGAGTACACGTCCGACCAAGTCAGAATGGTTCTAATGAGAGCTATATAGAGCAGTCGGTTCTGACTTTGCCGCTCGTTTTCGGGACGATGCGGGGAGCCGTATGCCAGCAACCCCAGGTGAAGAGGTCTGGCGCCAGCACGAAGCCGTAGATCCGCTATTCTCTGGCAGGCTTGCTCAAAGCGCTTCAGAGTGTCTCATCACCACGTCCACAATTCTGCGTGACTCTCAATTTGAATCGCAATTTTGACTAATGTTGGTGTTATTTTGAGCAGAGACGACATGAGGTTTAAATATAGGTTTTCCAGAGTTTCATTTGACCTTGAGATTTTCTGGTCGAGGGGGACTACGACCATGACCCAAAAGGAAGACGCAAATACCGGCGAAAGTGAGCTTAACATCCACAATATCTACATCATAGTAGATGGGGTCGTTGTCTTCCACAGGATGTATGGTAGCATTGAGAAGGACTCTGCGCTTGTCAGCAGCTTCTTGGGCGCGATGGTTTCCTTGTCAAGGGAGATCTCTGGTCAAGGCGTCCTTAAGACTATCGAGATTCCCCCAATGAGGATTGACGCGTTGCAGGTAATGGATTCGCCCCAGGTGCTTGTCGCGGCGGCGACCAGCCAGGGTTTCCCGGAGTTTGCCGTCAACAAGATCCTCAACAACGTAGCCGAGGTATTCCTGAACAGGTATGCAGACAAGATAGTGACAGTGGGCATGAGAGACCTTACTGACGCGATGAAGGGTGATGTCCACAAGGCAATAATCGCAGGCGTAAAGGAAGCCGCTCTCCCATACGATCCTACAAACCCAAACCATAGGCGAAGAGCTTTGCCCCAAGGTCACACATCGATGAAATACTCGTGCCCTCATTACGACTTGAAACTCAACAGTAAATGCAAACTTGACCCAAACACATTCCGCGTGGCGGACTGCCAAGGTCTTGCCTTCTCAAAGGGAATGCCATGCCCCTTTGCAACCCGAGAAGATGATGGAAAGGAAGGGCAACAAGGGTCGTGAGAGCACGGTAGCCTGAGAGAATCAATTGGCTGACTTCTCTGGACTCGCGCAAGTTGTGGATCAAAACTACCTAGCTTGATTCATAGATCTTCGTCTTGCCTGCAGGCGGCATGTTTGGAACAACCTTTTGAGAGTGGAGCGAATCAAATCTGGTTCGCAGATTTGACTCCCTCAAGGAGACTTCTCCAGATTCTGCGCGTGCGATTTGTATTCCTTCATGACTTCGCTCAGCTTGGGGGAATCGAATATCCTCGAGCCGACGAATTCATTTGCTGTTGATGCATACATATCCTCAATAATCTTCTTCAGAGCCGGATCGAGTCTCTGGGGGGTAGACTTGCAGAGCGTCTTCCAATCTTCAACCCCCTTCTCTTTTGCTTCTTTCTTTGCGTCTTCAACGCCCTTGTACCAATCCGTTTTCCTGTAGAACTGCCTTGCAACTTCTTTGCTGACATGCATTCCCTGGTAGGTGAATCTGCACTCGTCCAAGGTGCCGATGACATCTACCACCATTGGCTCCCTTGACGGGTCGAAGGCTAGTTCTATTTTTCCGTCCTCGTTCTTGAGTTTAATCTTCGAGGATATCTTCGTGATCAATCTGTCCACTTTGAGAAGTATTTCCTTGATCTGATCGGCTTCTTCGTCTGCTAGGCTGGCGATCTCCTTCGCCTCGAGCCACGTGATGTATCGGTCTCCTTTCTCAAGTTTTGTGCTTAGGTCGAACACTGGCTTCTCAAGCTGCTCACCAGGCGTCGGGTAGTGATCTAGCCCAAGATCTCTTGGCTCAATTAGTCCTTGTTCCAAACGTTTGAACACTGAAGAGCCCTCAGGCAGCCCATTCCGGTAAATGATCTCGAGCGGTATCAAAAAGTTGCCGAGTTCTGGGGTGAAGACAGAGTAGTCGTATCTCAGCCCACCGTAGTCGGTCGTATAGGGTTGCGGCCTGATCACATTAACCAAATCGACTTCCATAACATCCGTTGGTCCGTCCAGATCCTTTGTCCGAACCCCACATTCTCCATCTGTGGCAACCAGGCCTCTGTAGTGAGTCTTGGTCTTGGTTTCCTTTTCAAGTTGCTCGAAGCAGTATGCACCCATCAGGCATAGTGCGGCGCCTTTGTCTTGGATCAGGTCAGGCATCTCTCCCCAGTCGAATACTGAGTAGCGATCTGAGAAGTGGAATCTCCCTATCCCCGTCTTATCTCTTGTGGGTGCATTCAGGACCTCGAGGTCTTTGACGCTCCCCATATTTGGATCCCATCTGGTCTATCTTCACATCCTGTAATGTTTTGGCAGAAACCGTACTTAAGGGTTTGGAGTTTGGCCGATCCGATCACGTAGGCTTCATTTTCGCCAATTGCCTCCAAGCCTCTGATCAATTCCCTGAGCGCATATACCCTAAGCCCCTAGCTTGCGAGACTCCGCAACCATATCGGATATAAACATGGATTATGAGATACTACTGGGATGACCTACCTGCATTTGTCTCAAAGCAAGTACCATGAGCCGAATAGGGGTCCCCGATTCGATTAGAATCCGAAGGCATCATTATAAGCATCTGGAATTCTTCTTAGTTATTGATCGAAAATGAGTGCTCAATCTGAAGTTGTGCGGATGACGGACAAGACGAAGAGACCCACAGAACGAGAAATGGTGGACTTTATTGGTGACCTGGAGAGGACAAGAGCTTGGTCAGATACCAGGGAGTTCATCGAAACACGCTACGACGTCAAACCCGAACTAAACTTCGGCGGAGCAAAGTACGGCTGGGAGATCCGCTACCGCAAAGGTGGTAAGACACTCTGCTCGATGACACCTTGGAAAGGCGGGTTTACGCTCCTATTGATTCTCGGCAACGAAGATTCCAAGAGAGCCCTGCAAATGAGAGGCGAGCTAAGCAATAAAACATTAAAGCTGATCAGCAGCACGAAACAGCTTCACGACGGGCGCTGGCTATGGATAAGACCATCCGAAGCCAACGACAAAGAGGACATAAAGAAACTACTCCAACTGAAGAGGAAACCAAGGAAAGTCGATATTCCCCAAAAGAGAAGAGTATAATCCAAAACGAATTCGTGTAATACCTTATATCCAAACCTCATACAACATGGACTGCAAAAGGTCAGATGCCGATTCACAGTCCAAGAATGCCACTTCCCATAGTGTGATGAGCCATGTCGAACAGCAGGAATAATGGAAGCTCTGGAGTCCTATACAGGTTTCACCACTTTGGGATCGATGTTTTACTCCTCGTCGTTCTCATAGTTGTCATAGGTTTCTTTTTTGTCGGTATCATTGGTGGCGCTTTCACCGCGATTGGATTCAGCCCCTACACGGCAATGTTCATACTTGTGGGTTCACTGCTCGGATCATGGATCAACATTCCGATAGCCAAGATCGCCACCAAGAAACAAGTCAGTGAGCCGCAGTACGTTGAGTTCTTCGGCATAGTTTTCAGGGTTCCCGGGATTGCCCAAGTGAGGAGCCCAACTATCATAGCGATCAATCTCGGCGGCGCAGTTATACCTATTGTCATCTCCGCCTATCTCTTCCTGAAGGTTCCTCAAATACTTCCCATGGCAGCGATCTCGATTGCCATAGTCTCAATCGTAATGTTTTTTGTTGCGCGCCCGATCAAGGGAGTAGGGATTGCGGCGCCTGCCCTTGTGGCTCCCTTGGTGGCGGCCACGAGTGCGCTCCTGTTGGCGCCGATGATGAATGCTTCTTATGTAGCGTACGTCAGTGGCGTGCTTGGAACACTCATCGGGGCTGACCTTGGGCACCTCAAGGACATCTCCAAGAGTGGGCCGAAGATAGCTGCAATCGGAGGAGCTGGGACATTTGACGGGATCTTTCTCTCTGGGATCATTGCCGCGATCCTAGCTTGACGTCGGAGCAGAGATGAAGACTTGGCTGTGGACGCGACCCGCGCAAACCTATTATACGCGCACTACGAATAGACTAAGCATCAGAATATGTGTGAGTGGAGTTCAAGATTATGCCTTTGGAAACGAATGATATCTTGATTGGCGTTGTGATGATCGTCTTCGGCATACTATTCTTCCTCCTGCCCAACTTGCTGCAGTACTTGATTGGGATAGGGTTCATAATCATTGGGTTACTGAAGTTCTTACCAAGTAGCAAGTGATGGCACGCGTCCCCTTGCGGGATGCCGACGCAGTCTTCCCACTTCTTTTTCATTTTCGCTTCATTTCTGGATAACAGTATATTAACCACTTGCAGAATAGCACCAGATGCAGCCTAGGGGCCCAATTGGGAGTATTTCCTGCAAGGTTCTAAGATGCCAAAGGTTCGCTGTATGATCTGGACCATCTACACCGTGGATGAAAGGTTCCGAGTTATATAGCCATGGATAGACGTTCGCAGCTCTGGGGATTAATCAGCCCTAATCTCCTCGCGAGTTGATTGATGCCCTCGTCAGGCCTCCCATGCCCCGCAGGCGGTGATTCTCTGAGTAGAGTGCGTGCCCATCACCTGGCTGCCATGACTCAGAACAAGAACTAAGCAGAAATAGAGCGCAGATTGATGAGGGCACGATCGCAATATCCTACCTTCTTTGAAGATTTCTTGCGTTTTTTCCGTTTTTGCGTCCGGAGGATTTATGAATCATGGGAGCACTATTCTTGCGGGGTCCAATCGTGTCTGTGGAGGCGAAATCGACTAATTGAATAACGGGAAACCCAAGATACGGCTGCTATCAATTCTCTTGATCCTTCTGATCGCGTATGGGGCTACAGGCAGCTTCCAGACAGTCGCGGCTTGGTCCGATGGTGGCCAAAGCATCGACTCGAACCACATTCAATATGGGACACACGACTGGATCGCAGAACATGCATTACACTTGCTGCCATCAAATGAATCTGGATGGTTGACGAGTAACAGGAACATTTTTCTCTTAGGAACAGAGGCACCGGAATACGGCAACGTGTCATTCAAGGGAAGAAACGGCTACGGGGACATAGAAAACCATCACAACTACTATTCAGGCCGGTTTCCCAGAGATTGCTTCGATGATTCAGCAGCTGTCCGTGCAGAGCAGGAATTTCAGAAAGCCCTTCTGTGTCTAAGGAACAGCTCATATGACTTGGCAGCATGGTATGCTGGTGCAATGACCCACTACATATCGGACGTGGGGTCTTGGCCACATGTAATCAGCAACGCGACGCCAAGCCACGCGAGCAAGTACGAGGAACAGCTGAACTTGATTACTGATGACTACAGCAAGAACCCGGAATTTCTACTTTCCTGGGCATGGATGCTAAATTCATTTAACACTACTCTTTCGGTTTCGGTTGAGACAGCATATTCCGTCTCTCTAATGCAAGGGTTAGAAGTCTACTGCGATGGCGGCGGATATCACCCGTGTGGTCCACATCCGGCCGCAACGATGGACGCTCAGTTCCAGGACAGTTGGTCAAGCGTAGATGATTGGCCTCTAATCTATCAGGCAAGGGTTGGATACTCAATGACAGATACAATTATGAGTGTGGCATACGCGCTTCACTCCTTGACGGTTGAAGCAGAGCTCACGGGAGCTTCAGGCGGGTCTACGCCTTCTCAGCTTCCCACTCTGACCTTTGCGATCGTCTTCATAGCCGTGTTTGGGGTTATGGCGGTAGTGGCAGCTTTTGCTTACAGCGAGCGTAGAAGGCCTAGGTGACGGAACGGCCGCAGTTGCTCCTGCGACAGCCACCACCGCTGTTTGGTGGATACCCAGACAGCAGACTAGAACGGGGTAATGGCCACTTTGTTGGCCTCACCGGTCTCCATGAGCTTGAGAGCGTCAACGACGTTCTTCAGAGGCATCTGATGAGTTATTATGGCGTTTGTGTTTATCGCTCCGCAGGCGAGAAGCTTGAAGGCCTTCTCAACGTATAATGGTGTGTGGTGGAAGACGCCCTTGATCGTTAGTTCTTCGTAGTGGAATCTTCTCGTGTCTATGCTGAAGGTTGTCCCGGCTGGTGCGCCTCCGAAGAGTACGCAGGTTCCTGCTTTCCGCGTCATCTCAATTGCAGCTTCCCAGGTTTTCGGCTGTCCTACCGCTTCTATTACGACGTCGGCGCCTCTACCCTCTGTGAGCTCCTTGACTTTGGCAATCTGATCCTCTTTCTCTGCATTGATAATGAAGTCTGCTCCCAGCACTTTTGCTGATTCAAGGCGCTTCGCAGAGAGATCCGATACGATAGCCCTGCACGTGCCGCTTCGCTTCACAAGCTGAAGCATTAGCAGACCAATTGGTCCCGAGCCTATTATCGTCACAGTGTCGCCCAGGTTTATACCAGCAACTGACGCTCCATGCACAACACACGCTAGGGGTTCAAGTAAAGCCGCATCTCTGTAAGAGAGGCTGGCAGGGATCTCGTATGTGTTCTGCCGGACGATGTGTTCTGGTACCCGGATGTACTCGGCATATGCGCCACTGATTATGTTCTCATTTAGGTGTTCACAGATGTTCTGTCGACCTCTCTTGCAGTAGAAGCATGTGTTGCACGGGGCGGAGTTGGCTGCGACTACGCGCATCCCCTTCCTGAAAACCTTCACGTTGGAGCCAACTTTCTCAACTGTTCCGGCGAACTCATGGCCCAAGACCATTGGAAGTTTCTGAACTACGACGGGATGACCTCTCTTGAAAGTCTTAAGGTCTGTGCCACAGGTAAGCGCTACCTGAACCTTCACAAGAATATCTCCGTTGCCTATCTCAGGTATCTCTGTTTCCTCATACTTCATGATGTTTGGGCCGTAGTACATTGCTGCCTTCATCTTGCCTCTCGAACTCAAACTTCTCACCCACCTCACATAATCGATGAAAGAATCTGACAGATCAATCAGAAACCGGTAAATAACCAACTGAATTTGGACAGTTCATGCGTCCCCTAAGTATATTGTGGGATCCCTTTTATATTCTGTCCGTTGTTCACCGCTAAGTCAAGCATAGCTACGATTTTGAAGCTGTAATATGGGAGCATGCCCTTGTCCACTCGAAACTCGATGTAAGCTCGAGGTTATGCGAGCACGACAGTCAAAGCGAGGAACTACTATCCCATAACCAAATGCTGAATGTCGAACTGCATGAGGATTGAACCAGAAACAGGAGCTTATAGAAGCTGGTGCGACAGGAACCATTCGCCCGCAACCCTCAACTATTTAAAGACGATTAATTTGTACTAGTGACTCGTAGACTCTCAGCCCTATCGCCTGAGAGGAATACTAGGAAACCCAGAAGTAGTGGTCTATCCACTTATATCGGAAGGTTTCCACGAGGGAAAAAAGAGGTGAACAAGAACAATGACCAGATTAGCTGGAAAAGTCGCCATAATAACCGGAGCATCAAGAGGAATTGGACAGGCTACGGCTGAACTCTTCGCCAAGGAAGGAGCAGACGTGGTTGTAGCGGACGTAGCTGATGGAACTGAGACTGTGAACAAAGTCAAGGCTGCTGGAAGAAAAGCGCTTTATGTCAAATGTGATGTCTCGAAAGCTGATGATGTCAATAAGATGGTCGAGGCAGCGATAAAGGAATTCAAGAAAGTTGACATCCTAGTCAACAACGCAGGAATACTACGCGACAAGATAATGTGGAACATGACGGAACAAGACTGGGATCTCGTTCTAAATGTCAATCTTAAAGGCTGCTGGAACTGCATGAGGGCGGTTGTGCCAGCTTGGCGTGCTAAAGCAAAAGAGGACAAGACCTTCAAGGCAAAGATAATCAGTGTGAGTTCAACTTCAGGGACGCATGGAAACTTCGGACAGACAAACTATTCAGCAGCAAAGGCTGGGATCGTAGGACTGACCAAGACGGTTGCCAAAGAACTTGCAGCAAGCAACGTCTACGCAAACTGTGTAGCACTTGGATTCATTGAGACGGACATGACGAAAGAGACTATGCTCTCTATTGGAGCAAAAACCCCTGAACAAGGTTTCCAGATGCAGAAACAGGCAGAGATTGGAATGGGGCGGAACGGAATAATCGCAAACCAGTACCCGGCAAAGCCGATCGAAGCTGCGAAGCTCATTCTATTCTTGGCTTCCGATGACTCAGATCTCGTAAACGGACAATGCATTGAAGGTACCGCAGGCTGGAAGATGTAGGTAACGAAAGCGGAATGGCAGAGCGAATCTCTGAGGTTCCCCTTAGAGATTTAGCTGTTCCCAACTTTCTTCCTTTTTCAGATGATCCTCGACCTCTAATTAGTACCTTTTCTGGCGGAGAAGGCTGCGTTTTTTCTACATGGAAGAGCTGGATCCACCTGACAGCGAAATCGATTTATGTATGATCCGATGATCATATAGTCAAAAGTCACGAGATGGTTATAAAATGTCAAAGAAAGCAAAACCAGCACACAGGAAACCAGCCAAGAAGACTGCTGCAAAGCCAAAGAAGAAGGAAGGATGGTTCAGCAGACACCTCAAGGAGAAATAGGATTAATGAATCGCACCAATACTAGCTATTATCTCTGAGGCGAAAGAGGCTGGCAACTGGTCTGATTTGGTTAGATTAGAACCGAGAAGGGGACTGTTGCGGTTTCTTCCAACGACTGGATTTCAAGGTTTCCAGATGCCTAACAAGAGATGGGCATGGGAAAGAACTCGGTTACCCATGGAGAAATGGGGAGTGTTTGGGGGACGTAAAATGTCCTCCAAGATCACTGGTAAGCTCAATTTTTCCCTTTTTTTAATCCTTTATGTCGTCTCTTCAGAGCTCACAATATGCTCTCATGACGCGAGATCGTTCCTCAGAGCACTGGTGAGTCATCTCTGTTTTCAAGTACCGTTTTTGGACTGCGTCTCCGGTTGAGACCCAGGCAAGCCCTAACGCAGATCATTTTTCGGAAGGTAAAAATAGGAGTTGCTCCAAAATGATAGCCTATCCAGCGACCGTATGGTGGAGGAGGACAAGCTAGTTGTCAAAACAGAGTGTCTACGACAAGAAACCTTGGTTGAAATCCTATAGTGAAGGAATCCCAGCGCATATTGAGTACCCGGAGGTTCAAATGTTCGAGATTATCGAGAAGGGCGCCAGGGAAATACCAGACCAACCTGCAATATACTTCTTTGGAAAGAAAATAACGTATAGGGAACTCAAGAATTTAACGGAGAGACTCGCTACCGCTTTCGCAGATCTTGGTGTTAAGAAGGGGGATGTTGTGGCCCTGCATCTGCCCAACTACCCGCAGTTCATAATAGGCTACTTTGCGGCGTTAAGAATTGGAGCGCTCGTTACGTCTCTTAGTTTGCTGGCAACGGCTCCTGAGGCGAGATACCAGCTATCAGATACTGGTGCAGAGACGATAGTCCTAGACGAGAGATATATGCCCATATTTCAACAAATAAGGGCTGAAACCAAGATCAAAAGGGTAATCCTCACATCACTCCAAGACTTTCTTCCAGGAAGACCGCCTGTCCACAAGGAGATCCCTGGTGCGCACTGGCTCTTGGATCTCCTCAACAAATACCAGCCTAACCCACCAAAAGTGAAAATCAATCCAAAGGAAGATCCAGCAGTTCTGCAATATACGGGCGGAACAACCGGTGTGCCGAAAGGTGCCATACTGACCCACTACAACTTGTACTCGAACGCAGTCCAGACAATGACTTGGTATAAGATTCTCATCTACGGAAAGGAAATTAACATGGCTAACTTGCCGCTCTTTCACCTTTTTGGCCAGGAATTGGCTATGAATATGGGATTGTATAGTGGCAGTATGATCGTCCTAAACCCCGATCCTCGAGACATAGCTTCTCTGTTGAACCTAATCAAGACAACCAAGCCTACCATAATGGCAGGGGTCCCCACACTCTTCATGAAGATCGTGGACCACCCTGACGTTACAAGCAAGAAAGTGGATTTTGGTTGTTTCAAGGTTTGCGGTAGTGGTGCTGCACCCTGTCCACCGGAGTTGATCAAGAAGTTCGGGAGCATAACCAAAGCTTCACTCATTGAGGGCTATGGTATGACAGAAACCTCACCCGTTGTCACCCTGACTCCGATGAGCAAGGACGCCAAGATCAAGATTGGCAGTGTAGGTCTACCAGTCCCAGACACGGAAGTCAGACTCGTTGATATTGATACTGGCACGAAGGAGGTCCCCTTGGGAGAACCTGGGGAGATCGTGGTTCGCGGACCTCAGGTATTCAAGGGATACTGGAACAAGCCTGAGGAGACGAAGAACCAACTGAAGAACGGGTGGCTCTACACTGGCGACATCGCGAAGATGGATGAAGACGGATACTTCTACATCGTTGACAGAAAGAAGGAAATGGTCATCGTGTCTGGCTACAAGGTTTATCCGCGTGAAGTCGACGACGTGTTGTATGAGCACCCGGCTGTTCAAATGGCAGCGACAGTTGGTATTCCAGATCCTGAGAAGCCTGGAAGCGAGAAGGTCAAAGCATTCATAGTACTGAAACCAGGCTACTCGCCAAGCGAGGAGCTCAAGGAAGAGATCATCCGACATGCGCGCAAATCCCTTGCGCCTTACAAGGTTCCCAAGTTCATAGAGTTCAGAAATGAAGTTCCCACTTCACTCGTCGGAAAGGTGCTGAAAAGACCACTTAAAGAGGAAGAGCAGAGGAAGATCAAGAAGTGAGGGGCACAGCCTCAATGTGGGATCCCCTTTCCACTTCATCTACCGCCCTTTTTTTCTGGCAAGAGGCGAACTTCATTTCGTCTCGGGTTCAAAGGTAATCTCTTTGGATGAGACTTGAACAATTCCCCCTTGTCTCACTGTTGAGAGGACTACGAAGGTTGTCGTTTTCTCTACAGATGGACGCAGTCTGATCTTCTCAATTATCTTTTCGAGTCCAGTTGGGCTCTCGCATATCACCCTAATAACGTAATCGAACTCCCCTGTCACAGAGTATATCTCGACTGCCTCTGCGACTTCGGACAACTCCCTGGCTACATCCTGTTGGCCTCTCTTCGTATTCACCATGATGAAAGCTGCGACCTGTTTGCCGAGTCTTGCGAGATCTAGATTCACGGTAAAGCTCTTTATAACTCCCGAGTCGGCCAGCTTCCGTATTCTGTTGCGAACAGTTGTCTCCGACAAGCTGAGTCTCTTGGCTATCTCTGCAGCAGGAGTTCTTGAGTCGCGTTGCAAGAAGGATATTATTATTCTGTCAGTTTCATCTACTGATGACTCTCTGCCAAGTTCATCAGTAGCTTCGACGTCGGTAACCATTCCGAGTCTCCTCCCTTACTAAACAAAACTTGGAAAAGTGGACGGCAACTTGGTTTTGATGAGAAGCTGACGAATTTGGTTACTGATTCGACAGCTAATCTTCACTTCGTGTTGTCCTTTTCCAACTCTCGATTACGTATTAGTTGGATGCACGTCTATAAAAGCTTATATCAGTGGGGCTGTTAGCCTTCGTTTAGGGTGTGCGGAGGATGTCTTCGAAAGAGTACAGCGTGTATGTGAACGGCAAGTTCTATCGAAAGAGCGAAGCCAAGGTCTCAGTATACGATCATGGACTTCTCTATGGTGATGGCATCTTCGAAGGAATAAGATCCTACGATGGCGTTGTCTTCCAGCTGGCTGAGCATATCTGCAGGTTGTACCGTTCAGCTAGGGCGATAAAGCTCGCAATCCCCATCACGATGGAGGAAATGACGAAGGTCGTTGTCGATACACTGAAAGTCAACAAACTAGGGAGTGCGTACATCCGCCTAATTGTCACGAGAGGCGCCGGAGATCTCGGTGTAGATCCCAAGAAGTGCACGAGCCCGACGATCATATGTATCGCCGAGTCTATTGAAGGAACCTATGGAAAAGAGGCGCGGGAAAAAGGGATTCGCGTGGGATTCGTCTCGACAAGGAGGGACGTCGTGGACTCGACTACCCACGAAGTCAAGTCACTCAACTACTTGAATAGTATCCTCGCCAAGATAGATGCAAATGAAGCGGGCTATGACGACGCCATAATGCTCGACCATAGGGGTTACGTGAGCGAGACACCAACAGCAAATGTATTCATGGTCGAAGGAGCCGACACGGTGGTCACACCGACCACGGCTGCGGGTATTCTCGACGGCATAACCAGAAGAAGAGTGATGAAGATGGCGAAGCATCTCGGATTCAACATGGTCGAAAGGGACATCACGCCTTACGAGTTCATGAGCGCCGACGAGATCTTCTTGACTGGCACAAAGGCTGAGATGGTCCCGGTGGTCAGTGTAAGCGGAAGGATGATTGGCGACGGCAAAGTTGGCAAGATTACGAAGCGCTTCCTAGACGAATTTGCGAGAATAAGAGAGGATCCCTCAGAAGGAATCTCTATCGATTCTTACAGATCAGAGGGGAAGTAGGCAGCCTATCTTCTTTTGGCCGCTAGGTCGCATCGAACAGCCGTACAAGACTCTTTCTCGGCAGACTCTGAAAGAGCTGCATGGAGAATTGATGCCCAAGTATTTGCGCTTGTAGGTGAGAACAACTAGACAAGCTGCTTCTGTGGAAGGCTTTGGCTCTCCTCTTTCGATTGCAACTAAGGTGTGCCATAGGTCCTGATCTGGTTTTGCGACGCTTGAGCATTGATCTCCAAGGGAGCTTTGAGCTGTTTTGAGTAGACCAGTACATCATCTTCAAAGACGACCGAGCTGACTTTTCCGGTGTTGGCTGGTTTTACTTCAAACGTTGCTTCCTTCATGTCCTTATCCTTGTCTACCATTTCGTAGTGACCAAATCTTCTTTCGATTTGCTCCCGCGAGGCGAATCTTAGTAGGCCAGTGTCTACGCGTTCATACGGAGATCCTTCGTACAACTCGTATGCAACTTTGAACTCACTTGGTATGATGTACAAAGTGTATTTCCATGCATCCTTGTTGCCCTTTATGACAAGTGTGTCATCCTTGATCTCGGCGCTGTCGACGTAGATCACTCTTACTTCTTCTGCATCTATCTCTACGATCGCTTTTGCCAAGACGGATCTGAAACGAGTGCGGTGCTCCCATGCCTCGGTTTCCTTCTTCGACGGCATCTTTGTGAATTCCAGGTGTACATGATTACTTATGTTGGTGCCTTTTCCGCCCTTTTCTCCGATGAATCCATTGAATATATGCTGATTTATGACATCCCTTATGTCGGGAGTCAGGTTTTCGAACCTAGTATCGTCCCGGTTTTTCCAGTCGATACTTATCCAAGACTCTTTTGGCGCCTTCTTTGCCAATCCAGATAACCCTCCGATTACTCTGTCGTAATGTTTGTATTTCACTCACAGGCGAAGCGCTGGCTTCGCACTAGAATAACCTACTACCTAATAATACTCCTTTTGGGCTTTATCAAGTATTTCTAGCTCCCTAGCCTTCAGAAAGTGAATTGATGGGGATTTGGATGAGTTCTCATAATATCTGTGCAAGGTATTATGCTTGCTCAAGGATTTCTCCTTATTCTGTGGGGAGAGAAGAGCATCATCTTTAGAGTACTCACGTGGAACGGAAGTGATTCGAAGGTCACTTCCTGAGTGTTTCCGCTTTTTGCGAGCATGGCTTTGCTGGTGGTTATTTCAGATTCCTCGCACATATTCACCTCGATAACGCCTCTGATGCTCTCGCTTGCCCTTACCTTGCCGCCGACCTTCTTGCTCGTAGTATTGTAGACTCTGATAATGATCCCTGACCCGTCTTCGGATCTCTTTATGGCGCTTATGAGTATGTTGTCTGGCTCCATGGTGAGGAAGCTCAGCTCCAGTGGGAGAGAAACTACCTGTGGAGCTCCAGCCTTGACTACTGGTTCATGAAAGTCGCCGGGAACAATGGCTTGCTCTCCTAACACGGCGAATTCGTGGTCCACAACCTGCACGGTCCTCATCGGAACCCTGTGCTGCATGGATTGAAGGTATGCCTTTGATTCCTCCCATGTCCCCTTGTGTGGAATTACCGAGTAGTTGAAGATTTGTTTACCCAAGCACTGCGCACCCGGTGTTGGGATTAGTGGACCAGCTGCCGGCCTTGTCGATAGCTGCTCTTGGGACAGCATCCCAACGCATCTGAGCAGGGTTACTGCTATTGTGCCCTCTTGCTTCACCTCGTATTCCATCAGCCCCCTTGTAGCGACAGTGACGCCTTTCTCGCAATCGTCTAGGGACACAAATGACTGCATTGAATGCGTGGGGGCGGGACGCTCAAGCCAATTCTTCCCTTCTGGCATCGCGATAGGTCGCTTTATTACGTGGAAAGCTTGGTCAGCATTTGCGTGATCAGAGGTTATTCCAGTCGGGAATACAACTCTTAGTCTGTGGTCTCCCGCGTTGTTATCTAGTTCTAGGGTGAAATCCACCCTCGGCACACCTGGGCTGACCGAGACAAGACACCTGACTCGGCATGGCACAAGCTGGCTCGATCTTGTCCTCCTATCTTCGGTGGCTCGCGCCGGGAGGGGAAGCTCATATTCTGTTTTCAAGGTGGATCTTGCGGGTCCATTCTCAAGAAGCATAACACTCGCGGTCGAGTTCCTGCTCGAGTACAGTTTATCCTCGCCCGGAGGGTCGTAGTTGTATTCGTCGCCGACGTCCCCTCCGTCTTCCAAGGTGTTGAAGCCCGAGTAAGTGACCGCCGACGCTTTGTCAGTCAGAGTGATGGACCCGTTTTTCTCAGCTTTCACGCTGAAGTACTCATTCTCTATCGTATCTGCCTGGTGAGGGGATGAGATGGATTCACCCAAGTCTGCACCCTCCATGCCCGTACCCTTCTTGGATAGCCACCTGACTCGGTATGTCTTGTATCCGCATGACGGCACATCTTTCGCTAGGAATGCCGCATCGAATACCTTCTCCTTGTACGCTGATGAGTAGACTCTCCCGATCCTCCTTGTCTGGAGCACCGCAAAAGGGACGGGTTTTCCATCCTGGTCTACGATCTCAAATTCATCGGTACTCTTCTTGGCTAAGATTGTCGTCTCGACGGCGTCGGTTCTGCTCCAGCCCGATGGATTGAACACAACTATGGCATAGTCCGTTGGATCCAATTTGATCATTGAGGCAATTAGGCAGAGATCATTCTTCAGGACTGCGCCGGCAAGCTGTTCTGCGGATGCAAACCTAGTCATCATTTCGTCGTATACAGGATCTATTCCACAACCACAGATTGAGTCATGCGGGTGGCACTGTATGGCGTACTTCCAAGCTTGCCAGATCAGACCTTGGTTGTGTCTCCCGCTTAGGCTCCAAGCCCAAGCGTCGAAGGGTTCAGCCCATTGCTCCAGAAGAGCTTCTATCTCAGCATTCTTTTGCTTCAAGTATGTCCGGGTGGAAGTCACACCTGTGAGGACAGCTTCGTACTTTGAGCCCCTAAATTCACCTTCAACAACCTGGAGTGAAGGATTCTCAGCCTTGACGAGTGCGAAGTAGTCTGCGAAGCTCCCTATTCTTACCTCGGTTTCAGGGTTACTCCTGTTCACGTTCTGGACTACAAGGGGTATGTGCGGCTGAGCCTCAACGTGATCATTGCCATTCATAAGAAGGATATTTCCCGTTGCAGCCTTCTTTTTCAACATGTCTATAACTCGGGCTACGTAACCGAGTGCGCTTGCCATGTTTGTGCTCACGTCTTTTAGGTTCGCGTAGTGCAGAACAAGCCAGTGGGTTAACACAGATGTGATTCCGTCTGGAGCACGCCAAGTGAACTCGGATCTTAGGGTTTCTCCTTCATCCCCCATGCCCCTTGTGAAGATAGCTGCGTCTATTCCACACCCGCTGAGGATCTGGGGCATTTGGGCTATCTGTCCAAATGCGTCCGGCATATATCCAACCTTCATCACTTTCCCGTACTTCTGGGCCAGTTTCATTCCTAGGAGCAGGTTCCTTATGTGAGCCTCACCGCTTACAAGGAAGTTGTCGGGTTGAATATAGGCAGGTCCTATGGCTATTCGCCCATCTCGAATGTACTTAGTTAGCTCTTGCTCACGTTCTGGTCTGACTTCAAGATAGTCTTCGATTGGTGCCACTTGGCCATCCATGGTGAAACAAGTAAACTTGGGATCCTTTGCCAAGATGGCGAGGAGGTTGTCCATCATCTTCACTAGGCGGGTCCTGAAGACCTGGAAGGGAGAATACCATTCCCGGTCCCAGTGGGTATGAGGGACCAAAATGGCCCTTAGCTTCTTGTTACCCCTGACCTTTGTCGACTGCATTTTGCGCGCCATGCCAAATCCCTCGAATAAAGGAGTAGAGCCCGAAAAAACCAGAATCCTAAGGAACTCTGTTAATAGTCTCTTTTCACTATTCTAGGCTCTGAGGGTCTTGCCGCTCTTCTAGCTATCTTTCGCATCTCAGGCGGAGTCTTCTTTTCGGCTACCCCTTTCGCGGTTCCTGCTACTCTCCTGTGGCGTTCTGAGAGCCCAGCGAGCTCGTTCTGCGCGCTTGTAAGAACTAGCACGATGTCGCCGCTAACCTCACTTATCCTGCTCACCGACCTGATGGCTTTTTCAATCTTGGATATAGCTTGATCTGTGAGTTCGGCCTCACTCGGAATCTCGTCCACGGAGGATACCGCAGTTGGCTGCGCTGCCCCTGCCGGTATTCCGTGTCCGAGAATAGTGTTATCAGGGGCTTCAACTGCCCGAATAACAAAATCGTTGTCCACCCAAACTGTTGTCGCGTGCATCGGGTCACCATGGATGTAAGAAACTGAGATTGGAAGCCTCTTTGCCTGCTCCAGCATTGAACGGTCTATCCTGACCCTTATGAGATCTTGGCACTTTGGGCATTTGAGTTCAAGTGTCTTTTGGCTAATACCCACGGCGCCAGATCACCCCTTGGTCTTTTTTGCCAGATTGTACGCGAGCTCCGCGACCTTTGCGAAAACGGTGTCGACGTTGAGTCCAGTCTTGGATGATACATCAAAGTAACCATTCAACTTGTTCTTGGCTGAGAACTCACTACCATCCTCTTGCTTGACCGTTCTCTGATCCTTGAGGTCGACCTTCGTGCCCACGAGTACTATGGGTACGTCGCCTGCGTTCTTCCTGATTATGTCGATCCATTCTGGAAGGTTCTTTACGCTCTGGAATCGAGTTGAATCAAATGCTAAGATGGCGGCGTTTGCCCCTTTGCAGTAAGCTGGGAGAATGAACCTGAAGCGTTCTTCACCACCGAAATCCCAGATCTGAAGCTTTATTGACTCACCGTGCAATTGAACTTCCTTGGAAGCGAAACCAACGCCGACTGTGGTTCTGGTGTCATGCTTGAAGATGCCCTCACAGTACCTGATTATCAATGTGGTCTTGCCTACACCTCCCTCACCAGCAACGACCAGCTTGTAGACGTACTGTCCCATTGTATGAGGAGCAACAGTCTTCTCCCGCGCCCTTTCTACGTCTTTCTTCTCTTTCTTAGACATGGTTCTGATAAGCACCTCATAAGTATGCTGCCGTTATGATCTTTCTAGCCTATGCCTAAATTACCTTTCGCTAGATGGATTTAAGCCTAGGGAGAGTATTTCGGAAGTCGCAAGGCACGTAATCCGTGTAGGACACCTTCGGAGGACAAGCGCCTTCTGCCATCCAAGTTTCGCTTGCATTACAGAAAAATATGGGGTAGGGAGACTCCATTCAAAGTATTCCGCTTAGCAACTGCACAATGATAACGTTGCCAATTAGGTACGGCACAATCGACGCCAGTACACCCATTATCACCATTTCGCCGCCCGACTTCAGCCAATGCTTCATCGTGAAGGTTGACTTCCATACGCCAATTGCAAATAGAAGAATGTAAGTCACTGCTGCCGCCGCAATAAGCCCTGTCTCAGGGATGTAGGTGAAGAAGAATGGTGTGAGAGGTACCACTCCGCCGACTAGGAATGCAACGAACATTACTAGCGCTACCTTGACTGGGTTTTCGAATCGTTCTGCTATGATTCCCAGCTCTTCTCTCATCATTACGTCGAGCCATATTTTCTTATCTTCGGTTAAGCGGTTGACAATCTGTTCTAACTCTGCTTCCGTGAATCTCGCTTTCTTGCGATATATCTGGCGGAGTTCTTCTTTTTCAACGGCTGGGAGTTCTTCCATCTCCCGCTTCTCTATGTTCATCTCGCCTTTGTGGTGTTCGATCTCCGATTTTGACGAGATATATGCGCCGACTGCCATCGAAATTGATCCAGCGACAACCCCTGAAAGACCTGCAATGATTATCTGGGACCGCAAAAGTGCCCCGCCGACTACGCCGGCCAATAGAGCTAATGTTGAGACTGACCCGTCGTTGGCACCGAAGACGATCTCTCTAATGCTTACGCGGCTATGCCACTTTTCTCCTTCTTCGATAGCTTTCCTTGCTCTTTCGACGACCGCTTTCTTGCTGAGTTCAGGCATCCACTACATCGCCCTCATTTACGCGACTTCACTACGTCATCGCTTTTAAGCTGTGCTATTGTGGTGAAGGATATCGTGTATTCAGAATGGAACGGTTCATCCGAAATTTGTTCGTCTTTCTCTGTGATGCATCGCTCGCCCGATGGCTGGGGCTATCGCCACCGTCATCATTCCCGAGTGACCTACTATCAGGCAAAGAAGACATGTTTAATGGGCAGGTGGCAATGAAAGCGAATGTTTCCGTGACTTTTCAGTCGTACAAAAACCTCCTTCCCCCACCCTCTTTTTTCCCCTGTCCTTCCTAGTCTCGCGTTACTGAAAAGTACTTACAGAAATAGAAACCCAGAAGAGAATTGATGGAGCGAGGTGCGCGTGCTAATAACTCATTTCGAGGGCTTTCTAACTATTTCGACTTCACAGCACGAGTCACCCAACGGGATCTTCTTATTGTGGTTAATGGTAAAATCTGTCCCTGGGAACGCGCCTTTTAACATCCCGCGAACACTCGCTTGGGTCACCTTGTAGCAGGGCGCTGTTTCGCGGGTCCAGACCTTGCTGACCATTTTCCAGACTTCACAATCATTAACTCTGAGGATGGCTCTATTCTCGTCAATACACGAAACTTCGCCTTTGACCCTCATCAGCCTTTGCTGCACTCTGGCCACCACGGGTAGCACTTGGCAGAATCCGCCTTGCAGGTTCAGCTTTGAAACAATCCTCTTCACCAACCTTTCGGAAAAAGTCTCCCACGCCCTAGCATCAAGATCTGTCGCTGCACTAACTCCATACTTCTCCGCTGCAGCGATGAACCACGCTCCATCTAGCCTAAGAAAAGCATAAGTCGCTATATCCAAAAGCGCTTCCGAATCTACCTCTGGAACTTTCATAGAAACCACCGTGAGGAGACCACCCTTTTCAGAGAAAGCCACCTATCTCAATAGGTGGTAGTTTACCCAACTCACTTCTATCCTTTCACCGTTAGACTCGACGCTTCATCAATGATGGTTACCGTGCTTAATAACTAGTAGCATATCGCGCGCGCACACATGAATACGATAGCTCTTCTCGGGACTTCATTTGGTGCGTTCTTCCTCGTTAGCTTCCTAGCCCCCAAGGAATACGGTTGTCGCAACTATCGCGATGCCTATGAGAACCATTCCTACTCCTACCCTTATCCTGCTTCTGCAGGTGTATCCCGCCCATTCATACCCTACTGCGAAGAGCAGTCCAATTGCGACAACGTTTGAGAGACGGACTGCCGTCCTGAGGCTTGCTGCGAACAGGAAGGGAACTATCACCGGGAACGTGGACGAGAACTCGATCAATAATAACAGTAAGGCGCCAATCACATCGTCTTTGGTTACCCCCTCATCGAGAGGTGAAGCATGCGCAGTGCTTTTGATAATCTCCCTGGTAATTCGCTTTCTTTCTCTGACCCCCAAGGTTCCGATGACGGTATCCGATAATTCATTTTCTATCGCATGAGCTGCCGATGGCTTGTCTGGCGCTGATCTGATCATTGAGATCAACTTGATGTGCCTATCCCGTCTAAACGCGCTGGTCAGTGTATACATGACTCCGTCCACTATGCCCCATGCAGCATTGCAGCCTAAGGCTGCGAAGACTATTGATCTCATCCCTGCGGGAGTATCTGGAAGCGTAATCTCCAAAGTGCTGGTCACCGTGAGAACCATGATCAGTCCGAAGATAATCTCCGAAAAACGATCTGCAGGAGACAGATACTTTTCTGAGAAACTCCTGATGGGTTTGGAAAGGAAATACGCGGCCATCCGATTACATCTCCACTGCAAATGGACAATATATCTTGGGGCACGGCCCCCTACATGGTTATTCCCAGAATATCTCTGGAGAGCGCGCTACTTTGTCGGTGAAGGCTCAAACGTGCCTGTTTCTGAATCCCGAGTCAATCATGACGTCATAACCCTGCAAGATCCTGTGCTCTCAGTCCGCTTTCTTGATGAACTTGGCTATGCATTCTGCAAAGAAGTCAAAATCCTTCAGATTCTGCTTCAGGTGCTCACACAGCTCGTCTGTATCCACTTCCATGTATTTGCGAACCAGAATGTTCCTGAAGCCTGCGGCAGGGGCAACTTCTTGGCAAAGTCTCTGGGCAGGATATTCTCTTTTCCGAGAACCTCTATTACGTCTTTGTATTCCTCAGGTTTTTGAAGGTCTTTCATGGAAATGATGATCTCGCCTATGTCCAGCACTGATTCCTACGCTAACTGAAAATTCCTTTCTATAGCACTTCTGACCGTGTAGTCCGCGTTCAGTCTTTCTTTGGTAATGTCCTTAAAGGATTTGAGGAAATCTACATACTTCTTCATGTTCCTCAGTTTGACCAGTATCTTTTCGCTGTCCTTCATGATCCTCTCCTCTCGATTATTCTGTCAAGGAATATGCTTAAGCTTCTTTGTTCGTCGTACCTCCGGTCGAGGTAGTGTGACAATATCCCAGACTCTATGTCCGTTTTTTCTCCTACATCTCTTATTTGTAGGATTTTGCCGTGTTTAATGATTTCGTAGTTTAGATCTACTGGGGAGTCATTTATAACCACCAAGTCTAGTTTGTTGGTTTTCAAGATGGACGATACTACGTTGATTAGCTCAAGTTTTAGTTTCTGTCTCTCCTTCTTGCTTAGTCTCTTGTCCAAGAAGATGGCAACGTCTACATCGCTTAGTGGTCCTTGGTTTCCTTTCGCACACGATCCAAAGAGGTATGTGAGTTTAACTTGCTCCTGTTTGGCAAGGAATCGCTGTAGTTTGTCCATCCTCATCCCTGTTTCATCCCGTAATAACGGTCTGCGTTTTGCCCTTATTATTTGCTTGCGATGGACACCGGTCAGACCCCAACAAAGCGAATGTTTTAATAATTGTCTCGCCCTTAATACAGTGGAAGGAAAGTAGCAATGCCTGTAAATGGGTCGAATGAGGTAGGCTCAATGGGAGAACCTACCCAAACCTCTAGCACACTTTCGGAGGAAGCGCTATGCGTACTGCAGGCCTACGGGACGTCAACATATGAGCTGGAGGAGACCCTGTTCCACAAGTACATCATGGTCTGCGCCGCAAGGAAGAGGGAGGAGCCCGCATACTCGGAGAGGGATAAGTTCCATCAGCTTCTGGATAAGCTCTCCGACGTTGGCTACCTCAAACTCATAAGCAGAGGGGACAAGCTCTACTGGATGAGACTTCGCTCAGCCCTGGAGCTGGAGGAGGGAGGACAGGCAATCACACCGGAGAAAGCGGCTCAGATCATAGGCGAAGCAAGGACCAGAAGAGCAGAAGATGAAAAGGAATCGATTCGTCGTGGCAGAGATGAGTCGGCAGAGGTCCAGAAACCAACGGTCGGAGAAATAGCTGATGTCGTACTGAGCGAGCTACAGAAGAACTATGAGCCTGAGAAACTGAAGAGCTACGTAGCCAGAGATGGGGCTGGAGACATCAGAAGACCAATCAAGGAGATGCACGAAGCGCTGATTAGTGGTGTCGACGAGTTCAGGCTATACATTGAGAGAAGCATACCGCCTAAGCTAAAAGGTCAGCTTACCTACTTCCTTGCAACGTGTGGCAGAGACTCCCTGCTAGCAGCACTCGCCATATCTCTAATGATGCCACTCCGGACGTCAGCATCCGTATCTGCCCGAGAAGAACCTAAGCCTACCCAGTAATGAGATTCACGCTGAACAAGACATTTTTCTGGGGGGGTTAGAGGTCGACCCTATTCTCCTCTTAGCGTAGGGGACGACAGGAATCCAAAAAAAGAAAAGGGAAGTTGTCGGAGCGTCCTTTCCGCACTATTTAATCTTCTCCAGTTCCTTTCCCCTGCACTCCAATTTCTCACGGCACGTGGCGAAGTCTTTTGGATAAGTCCTGTAGACGAGTGTATAGAATAACAGGCAGAAAGCCCATGGGATTACTGCCATGAGGAACATTGCTGAACCCAGCGCTTGGGCTATTTCGAAATGTCCCATTCCGCTGCCAAACAGGGTTATATCAGTTATGACGCCTACGAAGAAGGTTCCGAGCGCCCCTACTGAACCTTCGAAGACGCGGTCCACGGAGAAGACTGATGCCCTTATCTCGGGCTCGAATATGTCACTGAAGATCGAGCTGTTGATTGGTCCGCACCATGATATTAGTAGACCAGTGAGGAACCCGAAGATCATATACAAGCCGAATGAGTCGACACTCATCGGGATCAACAAGAAGATCACGAACATCATAGGTATGCCTGAGAACACCGAGATCTGTGCTGCAATGATTCTGCCACTCTTTGGACGCCACCTTGCTGCCCTGTCGCCAATCCACCCTCCAAGGAAGTTCCCTAGGGCCGCACCCACGGCGATTACCACGAACATTATTCCAGCAGTCAGGGGATCGAATCCTATGTTTTCGAACCATTGGACCATGAACATTATTCCATTCCAAGGGATCGTTCCTGCGACACCCTGCGCTAGTATACAGAGGAATGTGCTGTTCCTTAGAATTCTCCCATAGTCTGAGCGCTTCACCTTGTATTTCTCTGCCTTCTGCCAGGTCAAAGCCTTTGCGAGCTCAGGTTCAACCCCACCGCGCAGAGGGTCCTTGACAAGCAGCCATACGAGCAAACCGATAATCACGGATACTGTGCTCCATACGACCAAGCCGAACCTCCAGCCAGTGAAGCCGAAGACCAGCACGCTCGGGTCGAGCGGCATCGCAACCATGAATATCGTGCCTGCAATTGTGCCAATTACTCCGGTTAGCCCCAGCAATCCGTAGGCTGCTCCTCTTTTCTCGGGGGGGTAGTAGTCCGAGATCAGGGAATTAGTGGTTGGGATGATTACAGCGAGACCAATGCCAGTTATCGCTCGGAATATTAGCATATCGATGTATTGCGAAGAAAGGGCTGTCAGCAGCGTAAAGATTCCCCAGAACCAGCACCCGAATGCAAGTACTTTTCTTCTCGAGTGCCTGTCACTCCACCAACCCCAAATCGGTGTCGACACCGACTGGAGAACTGACCTGATTGCAGTGACTGAGGCAAGCTGTGTGAAGGTGAGTGGCTGTCCTCTGGCTGCGAATTCGTTCTGCACGTTCTGGTATACTGTCGGGAATAGTTGCCCGTCTGAGTTGTCGACGATGTTTGCAAGATTCATCGTAGCGTTTGTGCGCCGCCTGCTGGGTACCTTTACTTTTGCGGTCTTCTGTGTTTTCTCCTTTGACAAATCCGTTGTTCGCCTCCTTGAATTTTCAAAATCGTACCCATCATGTTTACGGAGCGGGTGTATGTTATTAACCAGTTAATAAAGGTTGATGAGAAGAATCAGTCCGTTATATGCAGCACTTATCAGTATGTTGGCTTCCCGCGCCTTTATTTGGCTTCACCAAACCAGCCTGGGAGAAAACCCACCCGATAACCTATCAGCTGTGCTTGTTCCGTAGCTTGGATAATTCCGATCTTGGCGTCAGACTGTTACATTTCTTTCGTCCCCAAGGAATCCTTTGCAGGCTGACAATCTGCAGACCATGAAGAGTGCGGCGCTACCTGGTGGCGAGCAGTCCACGCGCGCGATTGACCTGGCATGAAATGCTGGATCAGCCATAAAGATCCGTTGGGGTTCCCACCCTGCTTTTTTGCCTTATATAGGATGCCTGTGTGATCGCCTCCCAGCCTGAGACTAGCATCAAGGAATCTCCCAAAGGGAGGCTGAGGAGCCACGAACATCAAGAATATGATAGTAACCCGCAAGGCGAAGAGTTCTGTCAGGGAGTTTGAATGGGTCACGGACCACCCTATGGAGTGCCAAGAGGCATTCATCACAAAGCTGGCCAAGAAAAATGGGAACACCCTGTTCGGCAGGCACCACAGTTTCGAGAGAGTCCGATCAGTTGATGATTATCAGAAGCTGGTTCCAGTCCACGACTATGACGCACTCGCGAAGTACATAAATCTGATAATGAGTGGCGAAAAAGACATCCTTTTTCCCGGCGTACCTATCTGGTGGGCTAAGACCTCTGGAACAACGTCGAAGCCGAAGCTGATCCCCGTGCCGAAGGAGATGATGGATTACATCTCAAACGTCGGTTCGAGGCTTCTCTATTCATTCATAATGGAAGATCCCAAGAGGAATCTCGGTGCGCTATCTGGTAAGCTTCTTTTTCTCAGGGCTCCTTCGAGAGTGGAGTGCGTGAATGGCGTCCCCGTTGGCTACATAAGCGGAATATCTGGCGAGACACAATCAAGGTTTGCCAGAGGAATGGTTGTTCCAAGTAGGGAAACAAGCGCGTTGGGAAACTGGGAGGAGAAGTTTTACAGGACAGTGTTGGAGACGGTGGGAAAGAAGGTCACGATGATTGTCGGCGTGACGCCGCTTCTAATGTCAATGTTCCAGAGGATGGCGGATGACTATCCTGAGCATCTTCTTCGAGATGTCGGAGATGGTGAAACGAGGAGGCTAATCCAGCGCATCCTCAGGAGGAATGATGGTAGGCTGCTGCCGATTGATGTCTGGAAAGACTTGAAGCTCTTTTGCCCATCAAGCGCCTCAATCAAACCCTACCTGTCAAGGTACAGGCAGCTATTCGGAGACACGCCCTTGAGGGAATCGTATGGGGCCACTGAGGGGCAGTTCGGGCAGGAGGTCGAAGAAGGCGGCGGTTTGTTGCTGAATTGGGACAAGTACCTCTATGAATTCGTTCCCTTCCACGAGGAAAGCCGAGCCCGCGGGGTTGGAGACAGGTTACTCGCTTCCGAATTGAATGTTGGCAGCACGTACGAGCTTCTCGTGACAACGCCTTCCGGTCTCTACTCTTACCGAATCGGGGATGTCTTGAGACTTGAAAGGAGGAACCCCTACACCTTTGTCATAGTCGGCCGAACAAAACTGACTCTGAATCTATTCGGGGAGAAGGTCTGCGAGGAACATGTTTCAGCGGCCGTTAGGGCTGCTGAAGAAACCACGAGCGCGACGATCGCTGAATATAGTTGTATGGCGGTTGGCAGCGGAGGGGCGGGAAAAGAGCCGCGCTACATCCTCTGCGTCGAATTCATAAAGTCACCCAGGGACAAGAAGAAGTTCATCAGTGCATGGGATAGAAAACTGCAGGAAATTGCGCCAGGCTATGCATGCTTCAGAGCTAATGATACCCTGCTAAAGCCACCAGAAATAGTGCCGCTCATCAAGGGTACCTTCCAGGAATACGAGCAGAGGCGGATGAGGAGCCCTCTGGCAATGGGGCAAATCAAACCGCCACACATTGGCAATGGAGCTGAACTGCTTTCAGAGCTTCAGGTTCGGTTATGATTTCAATTACCTGCAAGGCGTGCCTAAGGTATTGTTTCAGTGCCATTGTTGTAAGGGGCATACTCAAATTCGTCTGGTGAGATCATCTTCCTCGAGATCAGTTCCACGACTTGCCCCTTCAGCTGTTTCAGTTCAGCTATCATTGCTCTGGTGGATCTGCATACACTTCGGAAGCCGCCTTCCCCCCACAGCTTTGTTTTGTTTGTGAATAGGCATCTGCCGCCACACAGATCAAGAATGTCACAGCTTGTACAGGGAGCGCCGACTTCGACTCTGCGCGGTAGATCGCTTGGCTTGCTCTGGAATATTGATCCGACCCTAGCAAACTCCCATTCAGGCGCTATCGGACAGACTGTTATCTCACCGGAGGTAGTGACGGCGAACGAGTCTATACCTGCGCCGCATCTCAGGCCCGCGTTACCCCCATTGAGAAGGGTGCGCATTATCCCCGTGAAAGGCAGAATCGGTAAGACTTTTCCATGCCTAACTAGCGAGTCTCCCCACATCCTCACAAGTCTCTCGATGCCAGGGTCGTAGGATTCACCGATCCATCTTTCGAAGTTGTTCCAGCGAAGGTCCGGCGGGCTGTCCCAGAGTGCGTCGATCTGCCAGTGAACGTGGTTGAATTCGGGGTTCTTCAGTTCTAAGAGGTGGCTCACGTCGAGGAATATATCCGTATGCTCTGAGGCTGTCATCCTAGCGATAAGGTCTCCTGCGAAACCGTTCTGCCTTATCCCCTGTAAGTTATGAAGGATCTTATCGTAAACACCTTCTCCCCTGTAGCGATCAGTCGTTTCCCTCCTGCCGTCAATCGAGACAAGAATTGCGCCGAGTTTTTTCAAGTACTCGCGTCCCAAGTTTCTTAACTCGGTTGCGTTCGTCTGGAGGAGAAAGCTCTCTGCGGGGATTGAGTCCATTATCTGCTCCAACAGATGTTGGCGCACAAGAGGCTCTCCGCCGTAGAATATTATTGATGGCTTAGGGTCTTGCGCCAAGAAGTTCTTCAGGTCCTGGACATTGTACTCGATCTCCCGTGGCGCTGACTCGTTGCAGTCTTCCACGTATCCGCAGTATTTGCAGCTGAGGTTACACGCATGAGTTAAGACTGTGAAGTAGAGCAAGACTAAATGACCACGGCACTAGTATGTGACATAGAGATGTGTCTTCACCTGATGGTATTATTCTTTTCTCCACGTATGCTCCATCTACCTATCCGCGCTTTCACTTCCTCGCATAGACCTGTGAACTCAGAAACCTTCTTATGTTCGGTTGCATCAAGTCACACTCTGGGGGCGCGCTCACAGAAGTGCCTCGAACGTGAAAGACAGGTGCGTCGCAACATGGCGATCATCAGCGAGCGTTCCATCGAGAAGGTTAGGCTCGAACTAGAATCACTAAGGAGAAGCGGAGCAGATCCTATGGAGGTATTGGCTGACCTAAATGGAGCCATGTGGATGACAATACTTGACTTGATAATGATGGAACGTGGATCGGGAACCATTCCCGAGAAAGAGCTTCTGGAGGCATGCAGAGAAATAGCTCTTCTTGGCAGGAGGGACGCCCCAAATCGTGAGGAAATTCACAGAAACCGTTAAGGCGGCTCTGAGAGCTCTGAACGCTGCAAATGCGGAATACGTTGTTGTCGGTGGATTAGCAGCAATATTCTATGGTCGACCGAGAACAACATCCGATGTTGACATAATAATCGACTTCGCCAAGACAGACCACTTGCGGGTTGCCGATTCACTGAAGAGAGAAGGATTCGAAGTGACTCTGAGGGAGATCCAGCAAGCTATCAGTGAGAGAAACCATTTCACTGTATTCGACAGGGAGTCACCATACCGCCTTGACATACAAGGAGTATACAAGGCTCTCGATGAAGCAAGCCTCAATGGAAGGAGAAAGCGAGACTTGTTTGGGGAGCAAGCTTGGATCGAGTCCCCAGAAGATCTGGTGGTAGCAAAACTAGTATACGGAAGCCAACAAGACTTGGAGGATAGTCTCGCTGTACTGATAAGACAGAAATCATCCCTCAACATCGACTACCTCAAGAATCGGGCTGCCGAAAGCAGGGTCAAGGACAAACTCAGGAAGCTACTCGAATCGAGCGAAGGTACTCGCTCTAGATGAGAGCAAGGGTTTGGGCTTTCTCGCAACGTTGATCGTGAATAGGCGGCTGATTGACTCCCACCAAAGGATGTAAGGGAGTATGGTATTTGAGGCTCCCAGCTGAAACCTCTCTGTGACTCCCCCGCCCTTAAAGGGATGTGGGCTTCCTGCAGCGAATATCGCGAAACTGACTTTCCTGTGGAGGATTGTCTCGCCCGGAAACCCTTCATGCCCTGACTTATTTCTTCCTTACTTTGACCACTGTTGTGTTGAATGTTGAGCCTCCGCCAAGATTCTGAATTGTGTCGGGTATTATTGTGTTCTGAGGCTTTCCATTCAGGTCTCTGCATTCTCTGGGCGACCAGAGAACACCTTTGGGAACTGAGTTTGATATCTCTGCTCTGAGTTCGATGCTCTCTTTCCCTTTGATGAGTTCGATTGCGCCCTCGTTAACCAGGGAATAGGTCCTGGCATCTTCTGGGTTAATGAGCACTATCGGGGGCAGCGGGCCGTACACGTCCTGAAACTGGGTATGTGTGTACTTTGAGACTGCGCTGGTTAGGAGGACGAATCCGTCGCCCTCAGGAAGAGGATACTGTTTCGGAAGCGGGGTTATTCCCAATTCCTCGGCCTTTGTTGCATAGAACTCTATTTTGCCTGAGGGGGTCTGATACTCGGACTTTGGTTTCATTTTCAGCTTCAGCTTCTTTCCTTCTCTCAGGTCGGCTGGGCTTCCGTTTTCAAAGGCATTCTTCATGGCTTTTTCAATCGCTTCCCACTTATCCTCACGAAGCCAGCTCTCTGAGAGATTCAATCTGCCGGCTACTTGAGATGTGAGCCATAATTCGTCTCTGCTTTCTCCCAGAGGCTCCATGACCTTGTTCGATTTTCTGACATATCTGTGGCTGTATGAGGGCACGATATCCTCCTTCTCTAGGAAGGTAGGAGCTGGCAGAACCAGATCGGCGTACTTCTTGGCGGTCTGGGTCCAATGAGTGTCATGAACGACTACGTATAGATCTCTTCTTCTCAGCCCATCAACTACCTCCTGCACATTTGGTAGGGTTTCCGCTGGGTTCATGTTGTGGATGTAGAGGAACTTGTATTCGCCCTGTTTCAGATGCTGGCCTGCCTTGACTTGGCTGATCACTTTGATCTTTCTGAGTGTGAGTGATTCGCCCGTGAGATATTTATTGTCTATATTCCAGCCTCTGCTGTTTGAATAGTAGAAGCCCCTATGCAGACCCACTAGCGCCGGTATTAGCGAAACTGCTCTAACCGATTCGGCGCCGAATAGTCCTTTCTGCATTCCTATCCCTATCATTGTGACACTGGGCTTGTTGTCGGCGTATAACTCGGCTAACTTCGCTATTGCGTCCCAATTTAAGCCGGTGACTTTCTCGATCGATTCGAGGCTCCACCTTGATACCTCCTCCTTTAGCTTGCCAAAACCCTGTGTGTATTTCTCGAGGAAGTCGATGTCGACGAGGTTCCTTCCGACCATGTGTTTCATCACGCCTAGAGCTAGTGCGACATCGCTTCCTGGTTTGGGTTGAATCCAAAGATCAGCCGTCCTGGTTGTCTCACACTGCCGCGGGTCCACGGCGACGACCAGTCCGCCCTTCGTCCTTGTCTTTGAAGACAAGGAGTGCAGGTGTGGAGCGCTTACCGCCGCGTTGAAGCCCCAGTAGACGGTCAGCTTCATCTTTGGGAGATCATCGGGGTCAGAACCGTAAGATGACCCGTAGTGAAGTGAGAGCGCTTCATGTCCAGACCTGCTGCACACAGCTTCGTCTGTTTGGCTAAAACCTAAGGCGTAGAACAACCTCTGAGGCAGGGAGGTAGTGAATAGGCCCATGTTTCCGCTGTAGTACAAATGCAGAAGAGAGTCTGGTCCATGCCTATTCATCGTATCCCTTATTTTGTCAGCTAGAACATTAAGTGCATCGTTCCACGATACCCTCTCAAAAGGTCCATCGGGCTTATCGCCAACCCGCCTATGAGGGTATAGCACGCGCTCCCGACTGTAGGCTCTCCTGATGTCAGCTACTCCTCGAGGGCAAAGAAAGCCCCGGGTGACAAGGCTGTCCTCATCTCCTACCACTCGGGTCGGATTCTTGTTGTTGCTCAATAGGACTTTCATGGAACACGTGTCATAGCAGTCACGGGGGCAAACAGTTTCCACGTAGACCATAGATCCATCAACTTCTGCGCAATTAAGAGGACCAGAAGTCGCTTTAAGACTTACTTGATTGAAGCATAATTAGGTCAATGGGTACATGGTTCTCATGCGTCTTCTATTCTAGATTTAGATGAGCGACGAAGGAAGGGGTTGAGAAGTGATGAAGTAGGCAAAGAGTTATGTGGAAGAAAACTGATAACACCTGAAGTTGAGCAGCGATCCTGTTACTCCGATCTACGATCTGGGGAGATGATTTGCCAATGCAGGAAGAGGTTCGGCAAGATGCCATTGAGTGGAGAAGCAAAGGCGACACTTTTCTGAATAGCTGTAAATTCGAAGAAGCGCTCAAATGCTATGACAAAGCGGTAAAGCTGCAGCCCAACTATTCCCTGGCACTTAGCAAGAAAGGATATGCCTTGCTCTACCTCCATAGGCTAAAGGAATCAGTCGATTGCTGTGACGAAGCTACAAGAACGGACCCTGAAAGTGCCTTCGCTTGGATTATCAAAGGCTTCTCGCTATACTACCTTCACAGACCGGATGAATCCGTGAATTGCTTCACGGAGTCTCTGAAACTGGATGACAAGAATGCCTCACTAACTCTAAAGTGGAGGGGATTTGCCCTCGCAAACATCGGCAGAATGGAAGAGTCACTGAAGCACTTTTACCAATCACTGGAAGCGAATGAAAGTAACGCTTTCGTAACATGGCAAGGCATAGGTCTTGCTCTCCAGAATCTTGGGCAACTGGGGGAAGCCATAGGGTTCCTCGACAGATCACTAAGCGTAAACCCACGGTACCCATTTGCCTGGCACAGCAAAGGTTCGGCGTTGTACCGTCTCGGCAAATACGAAGAAGCTGAGAGATGCTTCGACGAAGCAATAAAAATAGACAAGAGAGATTCGACAGCGTTACGCGGCAAAGGCGATTCGCTCTTCAGTCTCGGGAAGTTCAGGGATGCGGAAAAGAGCTATGGCGAGGCAATCAAGCTCGATCCTACTGACGCGTTCAGTTGGCATGGTATCGGCTGGGCGCTGCTCAATCTCGGAAAGGACAAAGAGGCGATAGAGGACTTCAACAAGGTATTGGAGCTAGATTCAAAGCGTTCAACCGCATGGCTCGGGAGGGGACTAGCCTTTCGCCGGCTTGATAGATTAGAAGAATCATCTAAATGTTTGGAAGAATCGCTGAGGCTAAGCAAGGAGGGCAGTCTGCTGAATCCGTACGAGCGAGGTCTTGCCTTTCTCAACCTCGGAAACTATGAGGAAGCAATAGGATGCTATGATGAGGCCATCAGAATAGACCCAAGGAACGCTTGGGCATGGTACGGCAAGGGCCTAGCTCTTCACGCCGCCTCAAGATTTGAGGAAGCAATTCCATCCTATGATATGGCTCTGGAACTGAAAACCGATCTAGACCCCGCGAGACAAGCCAAGAATGAAGCTATGGGGAAGAAGAAGCCAAATCTGAAGAGTTTAGGCGGCTGGATATTGTCCGGAGTCAAGCATGTCGCAGGCTCACCCCTCTCAGATTATATTAGCATGGGGCAGAGCGTTCTTGACCTAGTAAGGAAACTTAAGGAGCTCAGATGAACTTCGGGCCAAGCTTGTTTGACTATGAACCTCTTTCAAACGATTATTACGGCAAAGTACAACAACAGGATGCCAACGCCAAGCGGGACTCCTAGCCTCGCCCATTCTCTGCTTCTAATCTTCAATTTGCCGGAAGAGATTATGTTGGGGATATTTCCGGGAATCAGCATTCCACCCGCTATCGAAAGGCCGAGCATCGCACAGTTTATCTGGACAAGCGTCATTGCGGGCCATATTTCAGCCGCCGCCAAGGTAGCATTGTCGAGCACTGACGACGCGGAGTTTATCCAGTAGAGGAAATAAGGCTGGATAGTCGGCACGTATGCCTCCATGAGAGGCTTGAAGGCAGCGCCTATGAAGACTAGGCTCATTATGAAGACATAGATTTTCGCGGCTCTAGTCAATACCTCCTTCAAGTTCCCCTGCCTGTCCTCCTTTAGATCCCCGCTCCTATCCTCATTCTTGCTGATCATCATGGTGGACAGAACGCCCAGAAGCACGATGCCTGGCAAAATATAGGGCCACAGGTTTTCGAAAAGAAACCAGAAACCAGCGTAATGCGGCGCCCCTCCTAGCTTCGCTACTGTGATAGCTGCAAGCGGTCCTCCAAGTGGAGTCAATACTGATCCCAACCCTATTGAGTAACATGCGAACACGACAAGCGTTATTTCGTTCCTCCTGCCAAGGTCTATTGCACTTACTATTTCTACTAGCAACAGAGCCGCGACTATCGCCGTGATGGTGCTTGAAACGATCCCGAACCCTACAACAACAACGAAGAAGAACGACTTTTCCCCAACTCTCTTGACTGCTTCGCCAAATTTCCGCGCAAGACGTTTCTTCAACAACATGAAGACTAGCCCCGAGACAAGCACGGCTAAGGTAATAGTTACAGGTTCGATAATCGCATCAATCATCAGACCGAGGCTCCACTGCCACGTGATCGTTACTGCGATTACCCCCATGAGGAAGAGGAACACTTCAAGTTCTTCCTCTATTCTCCTTACGGAAAGGGGGAGTATGAAGATCGCAACCAGGATTAATAGCAGCTCCACAATCAACGAATTCGCCACCTTTTGAGCTATCCTTGAACTTTTAAGAGGCTCATAGATCTCATCCTGCTAGCCCGCGATCTGATGTTCCCAGCTTTGCTGATATCTTAAGCTATACTTATCTCTGGTTCTTCCGATTCCTACCCCTAGATGTCCAAGGTTATTCATCCACTTGATGGATTTCAACGAAGCCGAGCTTCTCGTAGAGATGTCTGGCAGGGATGTTAGTCTCAGTCACGATCAAGCGGAGTTCTTTGTATCCCGCGTCGATTAGTGCGTTCACTGCTTCCCTCAGCAGAAAGGTTGCAATTCCTCGATTCTTGTAGCCCGGAAGAGTCATAGAGAAGGCTAGCAGAGGCGAATCCATTGGAGCCCACCACGTCACCATGCATGCTGCGGTAGCTCTGCCGTCCTCTTCCACAAGGAAGGAGCATTCCTGCAGAAATGGACCATATTTTCCGTTAATCGTTCCCTGGACTTCTGAAATCGCGTCGTCGAGTGTCTCGCCTTCATCGTCGACAGTTCCCCTATATGCTCCCAGCATTAGCTCTCCTAGTGCACGCAAATCACTCGGGGTGATGTTTCTGCATTTCCATTTGTTTCTGATTCTCTGCCTTCCTAGCAGCAGCTTCATTCTCATACGACGTTTGTTGAATTCTATCTCCTCCCAATGGAATTAGACGAAATCCCTGTCCTGTGCGTACCTCAATAGAGATAAGCCCGATAATATTAGAAACTAGCTGTTTGCACAAATAACGGACCGCTGAGGTGAATCGATGCTCTTTGACAAGCGATTTACGAAAGGCGTGGCTGTGATCAACGAGAGAAGACTCACGGATCCCAGAATACAGGAGGCTCTTAGGCGCTATAACGGGAGAAGCCTAGTCTTCAAGGTGCGTAAGGACGCCTCTTATGTTTTCCATTTCTCAAGTGGCGAGGGCGTGAAGTACGAGTTGAATCCTCCAAAGGAGCCGAAGTCCATGTACGTGGAAATGGACATCGACAAGGCAAAAAAACTTGTCTACCGCCATACGCTGGGCATCATGGATGTGTTGTCAATAGTGCATCGCAACATAAAGATGGCTGATATCAATTTCGTTAAGAGTTTGTTTGGAGCATAAAGTCGAGTCACCGGCGAGTGTTCAAATGAAGTTGCAGGCTCCCTAGAATAGAGGGGTTGTTCAAGGAGGCAAGTTTAGTGGCTACAGCTGAGAGAAAGATTGAGTTCAAAGCTGATTTGTCCTGGGATGGGAAGAGTGGCGCTGAGGTAAGCCTTGGCAAGAGTTCCAATCTGCACGTCGATATCCCTAGAGAGTTTGGGGGAGAAGGTAAGTACCTTTGCCCCGATGATCTCTTCTTCTCGGCAATCGGCGGATGTCTATTGACCACCTTCCTCTACATGCGCAGGAAACTGGAGTTTAACATGAAGAGCCTGAGAGTAGTAGTGAACGGCGATGTTCAGTCGAAAGGTCCTGAAGGCTTTAGAGTAACAGGCGTACGGGTCAACCTTAGCGTTGAGACAGACAGTGAAGGAGAGGTGGAGGCGCGCAAATGCATTGAAATGACGGAGAAATTCTGCCATATAACTAGGAGCATAGAAAAGGCTATACCAATCAGAATCTTATCAAACGTTGTTGTCAAGAAGCAGTAGAAGAGGAGCCTACATCCCATGGAAGGCAGCTTCATTCCTCGATGCTTATCTGCCTTACTGCTAAGAAGTTCTTTTCCCGTCAATGCGCAGACCTTGGCTACCGTTGCCTGTCATTGGAGTATATCTGCCGGCGCGGAGAGTTGTTGCCTGATTAGTAAAAAGTGAGACCGCAGGCAGGGCATTTGACGGGATCGGCATTCAGTCAGGTGGGAACCTGTATTGTTAGCGCTCGTTCGCTTTGACCGGGAGTCACCTTCTTCGGTGCGCATAGAGGGCTGACCTCTCGACATCCCTGATTTCGTCAGAGGCTTTTAGGAAAGCCGTTGTGGATTTGAATCTCATCCACCTGGAAAGTCTCGCCAAGAAGACCCCTAGGATCACTATGAAGATGAAAAGGCATGCTAGTCTGAAAACCCATATTTCTGCCGTTGCGGGTCCAGTATGGAAGACGTACCTGATGGCTTCCTCCGCTGTGAATACAGATAAGACGACGGAGAAATAGATATTCGTCTTTGTTAGTCCTCTGGCTAAGCTGCACCCTTCTTCGTCTTCTATTGAGTACCGCCTGATTTTTCTGCTGTACACGCTAGCTTTGTGTACCTCGCCGAACGTGATCAGATTCACGAAAGCTATTACGACGAAGTAAGCCAGAATCACAGCGCCTGCAATAACGAGAATCAATAGTAGTATAGTGAAGCCCGCGTCTGACGCTGACGCGCCAGTAGATAAGCCACTCAGATCCAGCGATCCACCACCGGTGCTTCCCTGATGGCCGCTTCTGCGTTCCTTTTCCGCCCCTAGCGTCATGACAAGCCCCTCTATGTAGTAACTGGCTGGTTTCTGGCTTTTTAGTTTTGCCATATGTGACTCGATGCCCACAACAATTACTCGGTAACGACTAGATGGCCGACAATGATCCTTTTATTATTGAAAGCATATTTCCATATTTGGTGAGGACGTTGGTGTTACTTGTGGAGATTTTTGGAGACTCTGCGCAGGTGAAGGTACTGGAGTTTCTACTGCGGAATGTGGGGGGCACTATGATGATTTCTGATGTGGCCAAGGGCGCGGGGGTTGCCAACTCGACGACGGCGCGAGTCGTGGAGCCGCTGATCAATTCAGGGATAGCCAAAGAAACAAAGATAGGAAAGCAGATCAGGATCATCAAGCTGGACAGGAATGATGAGAAGTCAAAGCTATTGCTTAGATTGGTCGAAGGCCTTGATGCCCTAGAGGATGGGAACCCAACCAGAGAGACTGACTAGCCGGTGCGAGCACCTATCTGCATTCGGTGTTCAGACGCGGGCCACCGGAACTGAAACGCCGACGTTACAGGAAACTCAGCTTATGAGCCCCGTTGGGATTACTTCGATTTTTCCTTTTCCACACATTGGGCATGTCTCGCCAATTAGCTCGTAGACTGAACGAATATTCTTTGACTTGCAGCTGGGGCATTCCCTCTCATCTTTGTCTTTCGGAGGCCACCCAGATCTCCATGGATTGGCTTTGTCGTCTTTCAAGTCAGCTGCGAATTTGTAGTGGCAATCCAGACATATGCAGAAGGAATTGTACCCAGTTCTCTCCCTGATCAACTCCGGAATCGCATTTTGCCCGAGAACTTGAGAGACCGTGGATCCCTCAATCGGGTGAGGGCAGAAGACCCTTTCACCCTTGTCGTTCTCCACATACATGTATCCTCCCCAGCCTGTCGGAAAGGCAAAGCCGCATTTGTTACATTCGTATCTACTTATTGGTGGCGTGTTACTACCTCCTCGCATGCTTAACGGGACGTGCAATTCGATTAACGTCTGGAGTAACTGTTGCCGTCTCTTCCTTTAGTGGGAACTCTCTGCGTTTACGGCCCGATTTCCTGAGGCACTTGTCATTTCTCTCGCTGGTTCAAGAGAACTCTTCCGAAACTTCTAATTTTCTCGAGAAATGGTTTGCTAGTTTTACTATTTGGACAGTCGTCGCATTCGGGTCTCTCACCACAATTCTTCTCAACAATACTCCTTTTCAGAAGCACGTTCCGGAATGATCTGAATTGATTCGATTGACCTCCCTGAAAAGATACCGCTAGATCTCCGTAACGTTCATTGAAGAGCTCCGTGACCCTCTCGATCTTCATTTTTGCTGTTTTGAGGTCGTCCTTCTTATCGCATATGAATACGGTTACCAAGTCATCATTGTTTCTTCTTATCAGAATAGTGTAATTCTCAAGTCCCACCTGTTCCACAGAAGAGCCGAAAACCTGTTGCGAAAAAGATGATATCGCGTCCAGAAAGCCGCTCATCAAGAGATCATCTTTCATAATTGTGTGGCACTTGCCAAAGTACTCGTTGAATAGAGGCACCCCGTGCTTCATCAACAATATGTTTCTGATCATGCTAATCACAGATCTCTCTATCTGAAACACCCAGCTTCGTGGATTCCCCAAAGACCAGTCCGAGAACCTTGCTGTCAACTGCGAATATCGCCCATTAGGATATTTAACTTTTCACTCCATAGAGTCATAGCGTCTCGCTTGTCTTGATGTTTCTCCCAGTGCCGTCTTTGACAGGTTTTAAGGCTGCGAGTGACCTTCGTTACTTTTCATTTCCGTTGCCGCTTTCTGGAGATAGTTCTTTCCGTATGAGCTGTAGAGAATCGCCAGAGGGTTATGTCCCGTCACCCGATCCTTGGCCGCCAAGATTGTTATGGGTGCCTTGGAGCATTTAATGAAGTGAGTATCATGCCCTACGCAGAGTCCGAGAAGTATGTTGAGTTCCGTGCCAGCTTTCTCAAGGACAAGCGCCTGTCCCACAGGATTGCATGCGCAGTATCCTATTGCGTATCCAGTTTTGGATATCCCCTGATACTCTGTAGGTACACCGACATCGCTCTTTGAGATGGCGCCAAACTTACAGTTGACTGAGCAAACCTCAAACCCCAATCCCTCGAGGAACTGGGCGACAAGCGCCGCCTCATCCTTCAGACCGACGCAAAAAGCGAGACCCAGCTTCCCATACCCCATGAGCTTGGCAAACTCGGCGATCTCGCGCAGCCTCGGCCATTCCGCGTATCCAGCTGCCTCCACGATTCCAGCATTTACCGCCAACCTCCTCTCATCATGCTTATCATAGGCCAGTAGTGATTCCTTAACTGAGTTGCTCTGCCCAACCATAGGGCAACCCTCTGGACCCTTCCTGCTGCCTGATACGCAAGACATGGTCCTACAATACGCGCACCTCGCCGCCAACTTCGTCACCACGCTTGGATCCTTCTAGTCTGAACCTCATTTTGGACGCTTCCATATATCCGGAGTGCTTTGTGACGTCCTCCAACGACTGAGGTCGTTGGCTTCCACCACTTTTTTGTTCTCGCCTCGTCGCCGAGGTCGCAGGTTCGCACGTAGCTTTCAGAAGGTGTTGCAAGGTTCACGGCTCTCGAGCCCTTCACACGTTGCGGCACGGCCGTGTTGGGCAGAGGCTTGTTCATCCCGTGTTCTGGCTGCGTCAACTTTCGGCTCGTTGATTCGAGTCCAGCCCGCCCCCTCAGGGAACTTCGCCCCTTCGGGGTGCACCCAGTCTGCTGGGCTACCAGCGTTGGTTGGTGCCCCCATTGGAGACTTACGCTCCAACACCCAGGCACCCATTTAAATATGCCCGCAGATAGCATATAAACTTACAAGACAAGGGGGTTGTCCAGCCTGAAGGCTGGCACGCAATTCAACCAACCGCTGAAGCATGTTGGGTTTCTTGCTCAACCTATTTCTAAAATACCTAGCTAGAGATTATGCCAGTATGATCCCAAGGCATCAAGTGCGTGACGCTTCGCTATTGCTCGCCGGTTGCGATGGGCTTTTCGAACTGGGTTGGATGGTAGAAGGGCACAACTAGAGGAAGGCAATCGAGGTAGCAAATGAAGGTTTGTCGTGCTCCTCTGGTTACAGTTGTTTTGAGGGATCAGTTTTGGAAGGCAAAGGCACAGGACGTTCAACGGGACATGGGGAGTATTTCCCAGTGCGGCAACCATTAAGTAAGGGTCGGAGCTCATAATCTGAGCCGCCCCTTGATGTGTTACAATGTAACATAACCCTTAAATATCAGCATTAAAGCATAACTTTGATAATAGTGATGAGTTAGCGCCTAACATGATGATTGAGAGTTATGGAGAATTATCGATGGCAAGCAAAACTAGCCAAAGTTCGGCCAAGGCGGATTTGGTTATCAACGCCCTTGGTCAGAAATGTCCCATGCCGATCCTGACCCTCAAAGACAACCTAGAGAGCATCAGGGTGGGTCAGACGGCAGAACTGATCGGGGACGACATCGGCTCCAAGACAGATGTCCCCGCCTTCTGCAAGCGGACCGGCCAGGAACTTCTTAAGACTTGGGAAGACAACGGGACCCTCCATTTCCTGATCAAGAAATTGAAGTGAACTACTCATGGCAAGTGGGCGGTGAACATAGCATTGGTGTCCTTTGCTTTCCTGGTCTGCACAGGTCCGTACACCTTCCAGAACTCAGATACGCTATACGCGATGATCGACGCCCTGAAGAAGCTCGGGCATAGAGTCTCGGGAGTCTTCTTCTATATCGACGGCGTCATAAACGTCTCCAAGAAAATCAAGGTAGAAAAAGGAGTCAGGGATCTGCCTGCGAAGCTTCAGCTCCTAGTCGAGAGCGGCATTCCAATTGTAGCATGTAGCGCATGCTCGGACTACCGAGGTATAGACAATGACAATATTGCCAACGGAGCCCAACTCGGAGGACTCATGACCCTATCAGACTACATAGAGGAGTCCGACAAGATTGTGGTGTTTAGTCTATGAGATCAGGTAACCTCTTCCCATGGCTGAAGCTTGTGGGCTTGTTTCCGTTTCGTTTGTTGGTCGCCGCCCGTCGCCGGGTCGGTGTTTCGGAAGCCACGCCGGTGGGGGGAAGTGGCGACTCCCGGGCTTTCGCGCGCCGCGCTTTTCCAGCCCGCTCACCTCGCCAGACGGGGTGGGTTACGCTTCGCGTCTCCGTGCTCGGAGACCACCCTCTGCGCCGGGAAACAGAGACTCAGGCTTTGCATTGGGGGCGCCACCCCGCGCGGTCTCGCCCCGGCGCCAATGCTAGGTACGCGGGAGACTACTTAAACCCGCCATTTGGCGACGGCAGTTCCTCCCACGCCTAAAAGGCGTGGGCTTCCCTGAGACAGAATGGTGAATCCGTATGGCAGGGCACAAGGTGGTCATCGTTTTCAATAAGGCTCCTTATGAGCGAATCTCAGTCGTTGAGGGGTCTAGGGCGATTGGCGGAGTAGTGACAATGGGGACTGAAGGGATTGCGGTCTTTGTCGACGATGGTGTGTGCGCATTGCTGAAGAACCAAGATCCTGCTGGTTCTGGTCTTGAGTCAATCCTAAGCTGGTTGAAGCTTCTTGAGAAGAGCAGAGTTCCGATGAAAGTTGTGCGTGAGTCTTTGTCTGAGAGAGGTGTCGACGAGTCCGATTTGCTGGAACTGGGTGGCCTTGAGGTGATTTCGAGGGATGAGCTTGGGAAGCTAGTGCTTGGCTATAATTCAGTCTTCGTGATCTGAATTTGGTGGATTTGGAGGGAGAGAACGTGATCGTATATCTCTTGGGCAAGAGTCCTTTTGAGTTCAGGTCGATTGAGACCTACCTCGACATGGGAGAACGACAGAGTGAGGCGGGAGTAGACGTCAGGATTGTCCTACTGCATGGAGCCGTGCTTGCGGCAAGGAAGAACAACCGGTTCGAAGATCGGCTTAGAAGACTTGCTGATGCTGGCGTGAGAATATACCTTCGCAAGGAGGACCTGGAAGCTAGGGCCATTAACAATGAGTCATTGAGCAGCATAGGTTCGCCAGTTGACACGGTGGAGATCATGAAATTGGCGGCCGAGTCCAACACACTTGTCTCAGTCATTTGATAGCTGAAACGAGAATCGATCAGGGAGAAAAGCGCGTGACAGTTAAGGCGAATGATCTAGATGCTGTTAACGATTGAAGAGGACATGCGAGAGTTTCCCGTTACTATCGTAGCCAATGGATATAGTGAGGAGGCTGACAAGATGACAGAGACAGGTCGTGAGCTGGATGAAAAGGACATCCTGATCCTGAAACTCCTGCAAGAAGACGGTAGAACGCCCTACAGGAAGATCGCCGAGAGACTTGGAACGACAGTGATGACAATTACCCGCCGAGTCAGCCAGATGAGAAAGGCAGGCGTCATAAGGAAATTCACCGTGATACTTGACCCCGAATCGCTTGGCAAGCGGTACAGCATATGCCTTTTCGTAAGGGTAGATGATCCGTCGGCCATTAATGCTGTCTCATCCGCTCTATCTAGTAACAAGGATCTCTGCTATGTTCACCATGTCACTGGCGAATTCGAGATTGCGGCAATGGCAAGATGCCGAGACAAAGAAGAGGCGTCAAGACTAATAGAGCGAGTCGGAACGATAAAGGGCGTCGTGAAAGTTGTCCCCCATAGTGTGCTAAAAACGATCAAGGAGGACCTTGACATCGAACTCGCCCAGTAACCCAGATCGGATGCTTGAACGCCAAGAACCACGCCTGCAAATGCAAGGCAGAGAGCCCTTGCCCTAAATGGCGTGAGTTGAATGGCGGGTTTAAGTAGAGGAACAAACACCCTTTTGTGCAGTAGACACGGACCGTGTTGAATCTATGCCCATGGAGGCCGAAGGCGCCACCTTTCCTCGACGCATCTTCTGCCACATCTTCTAAACTTCACTAATCGCCTTGAGGTTAGCTGCTCTTGTCAGTCGGCTTATTATCGATTATCGCTGTCTTCGCGCTATCTGCATCCCCGATAGGCGAGATACTAATTGCTATTGCATTCGGCGTAGTGGTACTGGGAATGGATCCAGCGTTGGCTTTCCTGGCCGCTTACCCCGGAAACCTGATTCCAATAATAGTCATCCTTCCGCTTCTTGGGTATCTTGGCAAGAGGTTTCCAAGGTTCTTCAACTATATGACTAGAAGAAGCGGCAGATTCGGGAAGCGACTCGGAGGCAAGTATGGTTGGGCATTCCTATTTCTGATCGTACTCTTCGCGGGAGCGTATGGCGCTTCAACTGTTTCGGGACTCCTGGGGGTTGACAAGAAGCGTTCCTTTCTCGTCCAATCCGTGGCGCTGGCGTTCTACGGTGCCGTCGAGGTTATCGCGCTCTACTTTGGAATTGGGGTTATCTCAAGTCTGCCGTAGGCGGCGATCAGAGTGACTGCCAAGAAAAAGGGAGTTGAACTGGTCTTTCCGCCCAGTTCATGAACGCCTTGAAGTCCTCACTTGCTTTTTGACTTGGCGCTTTTGTTACCGGATCTCCAGTATCTGAACCAAACCACGACTATTACGATTAGAATCGCCGCGATGCCTATTGCCGCTGTCGCTGCCACGTCTACGTAGTCGGACATGCGCTTGATTAAGATGCCGAGCAATGCCCAGATGAACACCAGACTGTACGCGATGTCTTTGCGGGTAAATAGTACTACGAGGCACAGTATTACTGCTATGGCGATGATGATTATTGCCCAAAGGTCCTGGGCAATGCCAAACGCGCTCACCGCAGGGTTCCTCAAAGACAGATCAAGGTACACTAGCAGCGTTGTCACGTTTCCAATGGTGGCTACCGTGATCCAGCCGAGGTATACGCTGAAGGGGACCCTCATGATCAAGTTTTCCTTTGTGAATCCAGTGTAGGCTCCCAGACGCACGTAGATGAATAGCAGGCACAATAATAATGCGATCATGACGATGAGTGTCAAAGGAATCTGGAAGTACTGCCAGAGGAATAGCCACACCACGTTGGCAATGCAAGACAGTAGGAACCAGTAGCTGATCTTTGCTGTGAGCTCTGGCTTGTAACCCCTCGCTTGGTATATGGTGAAGACGCCTAGTAGAACATATATGACGCCCCAGATTGAGAATGTTAGGCCTGCAGGCGCGAACAGGTTTGCATAGTAATCAGAAACCTGGGCCGTTGTTACTCCACCGTACATCACAATGTTTGCCAGCAGATTCAGGACTACAAACGCAACGTATCCAATAACGTTCAGATACCCTAGAGTGTGACTCCGCTCTCCACTTCGACTCATAACGCCTAGACACCTTCTCCCTCTCTGATTCGAGATTGGTACGACAGTCAGCGGAAATAGAGCTATAAACCTTTCGTGGTTGGCCAACTGTTATCTTGGTCGCTATGGCGCTAAAATAGAAAATTGTTGCCATGATCATGAAGGAGTAAGGCAAGTTCTAGGCACAACGGCTTTAGTGCATCCATTGATTATCTGTAGCCAGACTCCCGTACAGCCGTGTCTAATCATCCCGTTCGCTCTATCTGAGAGCGGCGAGGATGATTGCCCTGATTATCAGTGATCCGCCGAGAAGCATTACTATCGCTGCCCAGAACAGGAACCACGTGGTCAATGTTGCAGTCGCAGTGAGGAGTACACCGACTAGGTACCATGCTCCGAACCACCAGACCATGCTAGAGAATTCCTCTGCGGTCTTCCAAGGAGGTGAACGGGCGATGACCCTCACCACCAACATGAGTATCGCAAAGAAGCCCCAGCCCAGGCAGAATAATCCGCCCGCTGCATAGATGTTTGTGTACAGTCCAGGGTTGGACGGCGCAGGGAGCTTCATATCAGTATTAGGAACGATTGCGAGCGTGAAGTTCAGGAAGAAGGTCTGCAGATCGCTGGAGAGGGTCGGTAAGGTCGAAAAGATCGTGCTGGCTAGGGTGAAGAAGAAAAACAAGCCAACTACGGCGAAGATCCATTCTGGAAATCTTGGTCGAGGTGTTTGGTCGGTTTGACTCAACGTGTCCGCCTCAAACGCCATATTTGATAAATAGGGGATATAACCTTTGTCAGTCTAGCTTTCTTGGCGTAGGGCTTAAATATCTGCTGGCAGATTACCTAAAAGAGTAGGTCAGGGTGAATTCTATGCCTTATTGTCCGCAGTGTGGTCGCAGGGTAGACGAAACCGTTACTTTCTGCCCAAATTGTGGTGCATCAATCAAGCCTGAGCAGCCTGCAAAGGAGCAACAACCCGGTAAGCAGGTTCAAGCTCCGAAGACTAGGGCTGAAATGAGGGCTGCAAGACACCAGCGCAGGGCAGAGATGAGTGAGATTCGGCGGGAAGAGAAAGAAGATGAGAAGGCCGAGAAGAAGGAGAAAGGTGAAAAGGGAGAGAAGCATGAGAAGCGAGAACCCACAGTGGCAGGATTGCTGGCGGGCGGATTCATCATATTCTTCTTGGGCTTCGTATTCTATCTTGAGATCATGGGCTACATTCCCTCAGAAGTGGCTTGGCCGTTATGGTGGCTGGCTGTTATCGTGGTGCTCATAGGGTTGTCTTTGTATGGAAGGAGACTCGTGAGGAAAAGGCTCCCGAAGACCTAGACAAGACTTCTGAAAAGCAGCCTGTAGAGTCTGTGCTCCAGTAGCGTGAACTTGTTCCGCCTTCCAAACACACGGAAGTAGTTGTTGCCAGCAGATTCTATCATGTCTCCGATGTCGTAGCGCGGATACATGCATGAGGATACTATCAGGCTACCCCATTCACCACGCTTGAGTTCATGCAACATTCTGGTACCCTTTCCGGTTCTGACCTCGAACAAATACTTATCATAGTTCGGTGTGACGTACGGGAGGTCATCCAGCTGCTGCGCGAAAACGCCCTCCGTTGCAGTGTACATCTCCACCGCGGGAACTTGCCCGAAATATCTTCTCAGTTTTGGCGCATACTTGAATTGTATCTTTCTGACGCTCGTACAGAACAACGCATGGACATTCCATAGCTGTTTGGGCATTTTCCCGTGTCTTTCTCTAACGTACCTGGCGAAGGATAGGATGACGGGAGTCACACCCATCGTGGCTGTGATGTTTTCGCCGAGCGCTTGCTTGTATGCTAACTCGAATCTTCTTTCCCAGTCTTTCTTGCCGATTCCCGGGCCAAGTGCATCGATATCTTCTTGCCGCGGAATTAGGCTGACCTCTCCGAGGACCGGATTGATCCTCGCGTACGTGCCCGAACTGTAGCCATATGTTTGGCTCCCGCCTTCCCCGTCGAGGGTGTGGACTGCTGAGGGGAAGTTTAGGTTCAGAATCCGCCCGTCCATTATTGCGGTGTCGCTCTTCTTTAGCATATAGTTGACGAGCGCTCTCGCGCCGCAATCAAGAATCTGCTCGAGGTGTTTTCGAGTCACCGGTAATACTTTCGCAGCTCCGGTTGAGCCCCTTGTCATAACCCAGCTGGCTGGTGGCTCAGGGAGTATTGCCTTGTAGTTTCCTTTTCTTACTTCGGCGATGTATGGGCTGAGTGCTCTGTAATTGATGACTGGAAAGTTCCTTCTGAAGTCCTCGAAGGTTCTGACCTTGGTGGCGTGGTGGCTCTTCCCGTAGTAAGTCTGTTCATATTCTTTAGTTAGCTCAAGAAGGGTTCCCATCTGCGATTTGGCGGGATCTCTCAAAGACTCGTACCATGAGCCCACCAAAGACTCGAAGATGCTTTTGTTACCATCTCTTTGCATGCTTAACACGCAGATGGGCTGCTCTAGTTGTCTTATCCGCGTCGTATATCTTTTCGATCGTCGATCGTGCAGGGGTGAGAGGTATTGTAGCCACGCTGTCTTTGTTCAGATTGGGAAGTCCTTTCTTATGCCTGACAAATACTTTGCGATTTCCTTTCTCTGCTTTATGTCGTATTGCTTTAGTATCGCGATTTCTTCCATTACTGGGCTGCCTCCGCCGTGTACGCCGGCTATTTGCATCACTCCGGCTAGTCCAGAGCATATGGCGTCGCCTATCGCTCTGTAGCAGCGGTGTATGTTTTCAGCAGGCACATCAGGTTTCCTCATGATGTACTTGTTAAGTAGCGGTCCCACCTTTGGGTGGTAGAAGTCTTCCTCGTATGGCAGAGTCGCGGCAAGCCCTCCGGCAATATCTGCAAGAATTTCAGCCTCATGGTACGTGTTCATCCCCGCGTGGCGCCTCCCTACGTTGCAGTAGATGGTGTTGGGAATATACGTTCCTGAAGCATCCTTGGTTGACGTATGTGCAGCGGCAATGCCACTAGCGAAGACAAGCTCGGTCGTGCTTATGAGATCAGCTAGCTTTGCCTGAACATGTTTTGCATCTTCAACGCCATTATACTCAGCTACTAGCGCGGTGTATCCCATAGTTATATCGCCGATCGCCGGCTTACAACCCGTGTAGCTATGCCTGTGGAACAACGCGAAGAGCAGAGCCAAGATTCCAGCTGCCTCAGTCTCACCATTAAGGAATACCCTGTCGTTTGGTATGAAGGCGTCATCGAATATTGTCAATGACTCCACGTCGCCCAAGTGTGCTATGGGAGCGTCCAGCTTCTTTCTCTCTCTTGGGTTGGTTACCCGGCACACAAGGTGGACATTGTCCCAGTCGGCTGGAATGGCGAAAGCCACTGCCCAGTCTTTTTCTTCTGGCGTCAGAAACCTCGTGGGGGTGACGATTATTTCCTCGGCATATCCTGCAATGGTATTATGAGCCTTAGCACCCCTGACTACTATTCCGTCTCTTCGCCTCTCAACGACTCGCAGGTATAGATCTGGGTCTTTCTGTTCGTGTGGTCTCTTGCTTCTGTCACCCTTAACGTCCGTTTGAGCGCAATTTGCGGCTATATCGTTCTTCTGGAAGTAATCCAGGTACTTCAGGTAGCGCTTGTTGTAGTCCGTACCGAACTTCTTGTCAACGCCATACGTGACTACTGAGAGGGCATTCATAGCATCAATGCCCATGCATCTCTGAATACATCCTCCAACCATCCGGCAGAGAGTTCTCGTCATCTCTTGTTTCTTCAGAAGATCATCAACGCTGTGATGTATGTTGCAGAACCGGTTGATCTTCTCGCCCGTCAGGTGGGAGGTGGCGGTTAACAGTTTCTCGTATTTCGGATTTGTTGCCAAGTCATACGTGTGCGATATGACGTTTATCCCAGGCAGAAGCCTCGGATCGTCGCGCCCTATCTCTTCCCCGCCGACATACACGTTCGGCTTCATCGACTTGAGTGTCTGGTAATACTCTTTTGAAGTCTTCATAAGCTTCACTCCTAAGAATCGAGTTCAGTATCATTGAGATAGTTGTTGCTGCATAAATATAAGGAGTATTATGAATGCAAGGTATCAAACCCAAGCCCGGTTTAGATCTAGTCTTCCAGAAATCGAATCATGTGGAAGGAGTTTCGACGATATATCGATAAATACATCTTCAATCCATACCTCTAGCGCCAGAGGATCGGTGTGTTCTATGAAGGTGGAGAATGTCAAGAAGATTGCCGTACTTGGCTCGGGGATCATGGGATCCGGGATAGCTGAAGTAGCTGCTAAGGCGGGATACGGTGTCGCAATAACCGACACCTCAGACGAGCTAGTCAAGCACGGAATTGACGGCATCAAGGCGAGCCTCAACAGGATTGTCAATAAAGGAAAGATAACCAAAGCCGATGCTGATGCTGCACTTTCCAGGATAAAGGGCACGACCGACATGCGTAAAGCAACAGAAGATGCGCAAGTTGTGATTGAGGCGGTCACCGAGGACATCGACTTGAAGAAAAGGCTTTTCAAGGAGCTTGACGAAACCTGCCCGAAGGAGACCGTCCTGACCTCGAATACCTCCGCTTTGATGATCACTGACCTTGCATCCGCTACCACAAGGCAGGACAGATTTATCGGGATGCACTTCTTCAGCCCAGCACAGATTATGAAGCTTGTCGAGATAATTAGGGGTGCGGAGACATCCGATGAGACTTTTCAGCTCATAAGGGATCTCTCACTCAAATTCAATAAGGTGCCAATCGCCGTGAGCGATTCGCCGGGGTTCTTCACAACGAGATACATTACGGCCTGCGCTGCTGAGGCAATCAGGCTATTCGAAACCAGAATCGCCGGCATAAAAGATATTGACACAATGTCTGACATACTCCCACAGCTAAAGCTTGTGGGGTTCTGAGGCCGTTGTCGTCCGCAACGTTGCCTCTTGGGGCGTGCCAGTGCTGCCCTCCAGCGCATCCCTGTCTACGCTGGATCGAGAGACGCACTCATGGCGCAACGCTATGTTGAACGACGCGTTGACGTCGGCGTTCTCAACGTGTCCACACGACGGACACTTGAAGTGCTTGCCGCTCCTGGTGCCCATGTGACCGCACCTTGAACATGCCCTGGATGTGTAGGCTGGTTCAACATAGGCGACGGGTACTCCTTGCAGCCTGGCCTTGTACCCCACAAACCCCTGCAGTTGGTGGAATGACCAGCTGTTCAAAGAATACCTGAACGACTTTGCCTGCCTTCGGCTTCCGCGGATGCCTTCCAGACGTTCGAGCTTAATGCCTCTGCCAAGCGATGCAGCAAGACCAACTATCTTCCTGCTAACCTTGTGGTCGAGGTCCCTGATGATCCGGCTCTCTCTATTCTTGATCCGCTTGAGCGTCCTGTACCGTCCCTGTTTCTGAAGCTTGCGGCGGATGCACTTGTACTTCTTGTGGACGTGTTCTGCCTGCTTTCCGAGCTTCCACACTTTGCCAGTCTCTGGGTCAGATGCCACAGCAATGTGACCGGTGGTGTTGAGGTCGACGCCAACATACCCCCTCGGCTCGAAGCGCTCCTTCTCTCGGACGGAGACGCATATGTAGGCGTACTCGTTGCCTATCTCTATCTGGTTGACCGTCTCAAAGTCCGGGAAATGCTCGCACGCCAAGGCGAGTCTCAGGCATGGAATGGTTATGGTGCGCTTCTCCTTGTCCGTCTTGATGCCTTGCCCTGGCACAGTGAGCTTAATGTTCCGGACCTTCCTGATCTTCTCGTTTCTGCCGTATTTCCTTAGTATCTGGTTTGCTATGCTGGTCTTGAGGCCTATGTGCTTGACGTCTTTTGAGGAGAAGGTTCGGTGTCTGACCCCGAAGTCTGCTACCTGCCTCGCTTTCCTCAGTTCCTCGCAGAAGTCTCTGCCATGCTTGACCTTGAGGGTTAAAAGCATGTTACTATCTAAGGCTTGGCCATATTTATATTCGCCATTCATCCCACCCCTAAAGGGCGTGGGCTTTCTGGCTGATCTTTTGTAAGCTTGCCTTCAACTTTCCAGCTGGACCTATAGAGCTGGCAGATTTCGTGGGGTTGGACACCTTGCTTCATGTTCTTGAATACCTGCACAAAGAGACTGGAGACCCTCACTATGCGCCCCCGCTGATAGTTAAGAAGCTCGTGAAGTCTGGCTTCAAGGGATTCAAACCTGGATCAAGAGGAGGATTTTACGAATACTTCAAGATCAAGAGGGAGCCGATGCTAAAGTGACGGAAAGCTATTCCAGTTACCTTTTCCTCTTGGCGCCTGGGCTTACTTCCCTTTGATATAACTGAGAACGCTTTTGAGTACCTCTAGCGACTCCTTGTTCTTAGCCGGTTCCACCATGCCAGTCATGTTCCAGAAGACGATATGCTGCAGACCTACCTTGGCCAGCTTCTCAACTTTTCCGATCAGTTCATCTCTGTTCCCATGAACTAGGCAACACTCAACAACATTATCAGTTACTTTGTTCATCGCATCTAGAACCTGGGCTCTTGTATACCTAGTTGGAATGAATTGCGTCAACACATTGAATTTCTCGCCTGGCTTCGAGAATGGGTGCTTGACCTTTGCAGCTTCGAATGCCCCTTCTTCAGATGTCGCAAGTGTCCAAGCCTTAGCCAGGGGTTTCTTGAATAGTTGGTGACACTCATCATGAGTCTTGGCTGCGAGCGTCATGACGTACAGACCTGGAGTTACGGAATCTGGGTTTCGACCCGCCTTCTTCGCCGACTCGCGAATAACATTCAGGTTCTGCCTGTACACTTCGTCAGCGTTGGGCACGTTGACTCCAACTGGAAGCCAACCGTCAGCCAGCTCGCCAGTTATTCTCAGCATTCTTGGACCCATGGCCCCGAGCCAAATTGGCGGGTATTTACCTTTCCTGTACGGCTCGAGTGTTAGAACCGCGTCTTTAAGGGAAGTGAATCTTCCTTTGAAATCCTTCTTCTTGACTTGGTTAGACCATAGTAACCGTATTATCTTGAGGTTCTCCTCAAGCTTTGTGACAGGGCAGCTGAAGTCAAGCCCGTATGGTTCGATGTTTTCGATTTCCCCTGCGCCGAGTCCGAGGATCAGCCTTCCTCCACTGATGTGATCGAGTGTCAGAGCCGTTTGAGCCATGACGGGAGCTGGTCTCCTTATAGTCTCCGTGACGCTTGTTCCAAGCATTATCCTCTTTGTGGCAGTGGCATGGGCAGCGATAAGAACTAGGGGGTCAGGAAAAGTGTGGGGCGAGCTTTGGAACATTGACAAGGGAGTTATGTCAGGAGTCCAAATCGTTTCAGAGAGCCAGCCCATCAGATGGTCAGGGTACCACATGGAGTCATAGCCTGTTTCCTCAATCCTCCTGGCGGTTTCCATAGACTTATCGAATGGAAAGATAAACGGACCAAGTGTCCCCACCTTGACTTCATGGATGTCAACCATGCTCTTCTTCACCACTTGCACAACAATCCAGCTGATATGCCGGGGCAATAGATATGAGTTCTTCCTCTGATAGGTTCTCCTACTTAAGACTACTTGCAATTGTGAAAAGTTGGGAGAAAGATGGTGGTATAGGGACAGACATAGAAATATGGGGAGGAGGGCTCCTTCAAGGATTCTCCTCTGTGGGAGCAGCGGTCGGGGAAACTGTGAGTTCCACCAACTTCTCTCCTCTGAGAACGACGAACTTCGACTTCTTGCCGATCATGTCTTCGGATAGTAGCTGCGTTAGATCGGGGATATCTCTGATTGGCTTGTCGGTCGCGCGCACAATGATGTCGCCGAAGGCTATGCCTGCTTTCTTGGCTGGACTGCCGGGCTCGATCTGTAAGACCATTAATCCTCTATCTTGGTCGATCTTCGTTTCTTTTGTTACCTCACTTGGGATTGGAATTGGGTTCATCAAGATGCCTAAGAATGCTCGCTTGACCTCTCCGCCTTTCATTAGTCTCTCGACAACGTTCTTTATGGTGTTGATTGGAATAGCTATGCCTCGACCCCAAGCGAAAGCGGTGTTCATCCCAACCATTCTTCCTGAGGCGTCTATCAGAGGACCGCCTGAGTAACCGGGGTTCAGTCTAGCGTCTGTGACGATTGCGTTCTCCATGCTCATTCCGCGCATTCCTCTGAGCGGGCTCCTGACGCTGGTGACAATTCCCGAAGTTGCGGCGGGTTGTCTGTTGAAAGCATTCGCTAGAGCGAGCACGAATTCCCCTACCTTGATCTCATCGGAGTCTCCAAGCTCAACTGAGGTAAACTCGTTGCCGTCAATCTTCAGAAGCGCCACGTCAGTGTAGGGGTCACGACCGACGACTTTGGCGTCAATTTGGCCGCCGTCTCCAAGACCTACCTTGACGCTGTGAGCTCTGTGCATAACGTGGTTGGCCGTCACAATGTAGCCATCGGAGCTCCACACTACGCCTGTTCCTCCGCCCATGCCAGACTGGACGCTAACCACAGATGGTGATACCTTACTAATCACATCTACGGTTGCATCGGACAGGGATCTTAGTATCTCTATTGATGAAATTGCATTACTCATTTACTATTCACCTCGATAATAATAGATCTACACAGATCTATTTGTTGACTGGGAAAAGCGGAAGTCAGTCACATCCAGAGTACTCGTGGACTCAGGCTAGAGTAGTAAAAGTAGCCGACATGTTGGATCCGATCGGGCCTCGAGTAGATCTTGGTTATATGCTCAATAAGCTGATAAGAGGCTCTCAGCGCGATGTTCAAGTTCTTCTCAGACAGCATCTTCGCTTCGACGTTCAGTGCGCCTTCCGAAAAGCTCGCGTCAACTTGGATTCCGCCATCTTCAGTGACCCACTTCAGGGTTATGCTCCCTGCCAGCCTAGCATACCCAAGCCAACGGAGCGTACCAAACCACTTTCCAGCAAGATCCGAAACAACATCCTTCACCGGCACATCAGGCGGAAGAAGCGTCTGAAGAACTAGCACACCCGGCTCACCTGTTTTCAGTTGTTGTGTTCCGAGCATTTGCCTCCCTTTTCGCGTAACCTTGTAGCCATTCGGCGTTTTTTCGATCATGCCCTGATCTTCAAATCGATAGAGAACCCGAGATAATGTCTCTGGATGCATGCCTAGCCTCCGCTTCAAACCATCGAAAGAGAACCTGATCAGAGCTTCATCTACAATCAAGCTCAGCACGTTGTTATCCCACTCACTCAGCGAAGGATCAGGGGCAGTTGAAATCTCTGGAACCGTTGCTATCACCTCTTGGCAGAGACTAGATCTCCCAGTTCTCGATTGTCTAATAAAACATGCAAGACCCACAGTTAATATGATGCGTGTCTCTGTTTGCTGTATCAGAGGCACGATGGTTAACCCAAAGCTTACAGAACTGCTGACACCTTGACGTCAACCAGGCTTCCCAGCAGAGGCAGCATTTTCCTCGACATCAAGAAACTGCTAATCGAATAGTAAGTCTTGTGAACACACTACTCCAGATCGTAGCGCTCGTGAGAAAAACGCTTCCTTGCTCCAATGATTTAAGAACCGGTTGGTGGTATGTATGAAGAGTCTTCATGCCAGAGTGGATGGGTGATCACCGTGAAGTTTCAGTTAATCGGCATTGGGGTGCTATTTGAAGACTTGCTTTTTGACACTAAGCTCAAGCACCGCCTCACCCAGGAGTTCGAGCACGACCGGCTTAACTTCATATGCATAGAAGCGGGGGTCAAATCCGGCGTCATGCGGTTCACGCGGGCCACCGGCGGTTCATCAGCAAACCTCGTTTGCGGCGTATCCAGGCTTGGTAATTACGGGCTGGGATACTTTACAAAGCTGGGTGTCGACGCGATTTCCAGGTGGCTGATTGAAGATTTCCAGAGTTTTGGGGTAGACATTGGCGGAATAGTAATCTCAAAAGACGAGTTCGCTGGACCCGGCGCAAGCGCCATAATAACTGATTCCTCTACGAGGGATAGGAGCATCTTAATGTACAGAGGGATAAGCGACGAAATCTATGTCAGCGACGTAAAGGCAAAAGAGGATTACCTCAGCAACGCTGAATGGCATACGATAAGCAGCTTCTCCAACTCAGATGCGGTTGGAGCGCTGAAAGAGATAGTAAGGATCGAGAAGGAGAACGGGATCAAGATGTTCTTCACCCCGAGCATGTCAATGATAAATCCTCTCATCGACGAAACAATTGAGATCGCAAGAAGGGCCAATATAATATCACTGAATGACACCGAAGCGAAAGTATTGGTCGCGACCAAGGACCTTCGCAGAGCCGCAGAGAAGCTGCAGGCCCTAGGTCCAGAGTTTGTGCTCATCACCCGAGGCAAGGAGGGATTGTTGGGGGCGGACAAGAATAAGTTCTACATTGCGAACCGAACATACAACACCGAAGTCCGAAACACCGTCGGGGCAGGCGATGTGTCCGGAGCTGCCCTGTGGCACTATCTCAAAAAGGGACTTGACAAAGAGACTGTTATGCAACGGATTCTTGCCGCCGGCGCAATGAAGGTGCGCTTCGCTGGGGCGAAAATCGGTCAACCTACTGAGAAAGAAATAGACGAATTCACAAACGAGAACGAGGAAATCCCAGTTCAAGTGCAAGAAAGGTGAGCGCCTCAGCTAATGAGGATCAGTATTGTTCCGGCAAGATGGCGCTGCCCTTTAGTCGGTCACGACGAGGGCGTCCTCCAATTCACTGTTGTCGATTACAATGGATTTAAGCATCTTAGCCATGCGCAATGGATCCTGGTCTTGCCACACGTTTCTTCCAACCGCGACGCCTGTTGCACCTGCATCCATGACTTCGCGAACCTGCTTCAGAAATTCCTTTTGCGTATCTGCTTTTGGTCCACCTGACATGAAAACCTTGACTTTGCCCGCACACTTGACTGCCCATCTGAAGGAGTCGACATCGCCTGAGTACTTGATTTTCGCGGCATCAGCGCCGATCTCAAGCCCGGCTCTAGCCGCATAGGCGACAATCTCCTTAGCGGTATCAATCTTGACTCTTCCTCCGCGTGGATACATCCAGACCATCACTGGCAGATCCATGAGATGCGCTTCCTCAACGATCTCTCCGAGTTCTTGTAGCATGATGCTCTCATGGGCGCTACCAAGGTAGACCGTGTATCCTACTGCCTTGGCCCCAAGGGAGACGGCTTCATCGACAGAGCAGATCTGGCGTGATACGGGTTCTCCCTCGACGAGCTCGCTCTTTCCATTCAGCTTGACTATGAGGGGAACTCTTCCGTCGTAGTAAGCTTCAGCTATCCCTTTCTGAAAGACTATTCCATTGAAGCTGCCCTTGGAGGCGATATCCATGATAAACGCCGGGTCCACAGATCTCTCGTCGAAGTCCCGCGGACCGTGTTCAATGCCATGGTCGTATGCGAGTATCATGCTTCGCCCTTTTGTCAAGAAACTTGTGATTTCTACCTTCAAGAGTCAATGTCCTCCATGCCATGAATCACCGAAACCTGCATTTGATCTTAAATGCGATTTTCTAGTTAATGTTTCTTTAGCTTGTAGCTCGGAAACTGGTGCAGAAAGACTTCAATAACTAGCAATGCGCCTGCTATTGGAATCATAGCTGGAATCTGGATGTACATGCCAGTTATCAATAGTGCTGCAAGGAAGACAACGTGGAAAGTGATCTGGGTGAGAGATGTTCCGAGTTCCACTCTTCTTTGTATTCTATACCCGCGTCTGACCATTGAAGCTAAGACGATCATGGCAAATATGGCAAGTTCGATGGCGAAAATTGAGAAGCGTTGGATCTCTGTCGCGAATATGGAGTAGGATACGTCAACGTAGACCAAAAGAAAAGAATAGAGAATGCCGTAACATATCGGCGGGGAGACCACTTGTAGAAGCAGGTATCTCTTGTCTCTTTTGGTCTGGACGAGGTTTCTCGTGAGCCTCGTAATTCCCGAGTAGATTGCTACGACCAGCATCCAGCCGAAGAAGTTGCCCGCCGGCACACCAAACCATCCGTCGGTGAGTGGTATGGGCCAGCGCCAGAAACCGAGACGTATCGCAACGGCATCCATGGAGAGATCGATCAGTATGGCCTGAATAGCGTCGAAGAAAGGTTTGACCTTCTCATCTAGACCATACGCGTCTGAGATGTACATGGCGGAGTAGATTATGACAGCCCATCCCAAGCCAATAGCCAGGGGAGCTTGGTCGAATATTATCAGAAAGTCTCTTCCGTAGACATAGAAGCCGCCACTTATGAGGACGTTGAGTTCCTCGAGGAGAACGCCAAAGACTGCTGCCATTACCAACTCAAGGAATCTCTGCCTACTGCGAAGCACCCTCAATGCATGCCACGAACATATGGCGAAAAGGACTAGGGACATCAATTCCATACCAAGGAAGCTAAGTTGCATGGACAGACCTCGGAGTTCGGCGTTGAACGACATCTTCGCCGATCCAAACCCTATTCCCCTAATGGGTTTTTCGGTTATCTCTCACTACTATCCTCTTCTTTCTGCTTGCGTACAGCGAGACCACAACTATAACAAGCACGATGTTGATGGCAACAGCCATGGATAGGACTGCGACGGCGGCATTCGGTACGTAGCCAAGTTTCGCTATCCAGATATCATAGCCATTAGGATCCTCATTGAGCATCCTGCCAATCAAGATGTAACCCAGATCAGGAGTTTGTTGAATGTGCACCAAGTAGCTGTAAGGCTTCCCGTATTCCTTGGTCCACTGAACAGTTCCGTTTGAAGAGGTCTTCACAAGCAGCGCGTAGCCATATCCTCCCTGAGGGTTATGCGATTGCCCAGCCATGATGTAGCCGCCGTCAGACGTCTCGGACATGGTTTGAAGATAGTCGTAGTCTGTGGTTTGGTAGACCCTACTCCACAGCACACTTCCGTTCTCATCTGTTCTGATGAAGATACAGTCGCTCAGATACCCGCCTGGATAAATATTCTGCCCTGCTAAGGCGTACCCGCCGCCAGCGGTTTGTAGGATGTCATATGCCCTTTCATCCCTGGGCCCTTCTATAGTTCTGTTTAGTACCAGTACTCCATTCTGATCGAACTTTAGCATTGAGACGTCCAATGTTGACAATGCCGCACCAGCAAACACGCATCCGTTGTCAGATGTTTCTCGAATGCAGTAGAATTCGTCGATTCTGGAGTCTTCCAGCCTCGTCGTCCACTGGGTGTTTCCCAGTGAATCCGTCTTGATAAGCCATATGGTGCTGGTCAAAAAGTGAACCGTTGATCCTCCTATCACAAACCCGCCATCGAGTGTCTGGCAAAGGAAACATGGAGGCTGAACATTTCCCCATGTGTAGAATGTCCTATTCCATTCTATTACTCCGTCCGGGCTAGTCTTTACCAGAAAAACCCATTGCGCGTAGATGAAATATGTAAACCAAGCTAGCACATAGCCGCCGTCAAAGGTCTGCTGAGCGGAGGCAATATACGCATCTGTGCCGCCAACCAAGGTCGCGTCCCACGTCCTATTCCACTCCATATTGCCGGATGAATCAGTCTTAAAGAGACAAATTTGTCCGTTAGAGGAGCCATTATAACCTATCAATCCAGCCACAATGTACCCGCCATCAGTTGTCTGCTGGGCAGAATTTGCCCAGTCGTCTCCAGCCGCTCCATATGCTTTGCTCCAGTCTACCGTCGGTGGTCCGCTTTGGCCAGATACTGCGCTCTGGATTGCAGGCAGCTGGCTCACTGCTATAGCACTAAGTGCTATTATGGACAGTATGAGTCCTCCCAATAGCTTATGGCTACCTCTGAGATCTCCCCGACTACTGAATTTGCGCTCCAACTCCTGGAGGCTGTACCGAGCCTTGGCAGCTCTAATCAGTACCTGCCTTTTCGGTGCGCCCCTGGACAAGTCAATTGAGGATGACCCCACAAGTTCCAAAAGCTCTTTTTCGTCCAGAACGCCCAGAATCCTGTCTTTCCTCCCCACGGAACAACCCCCTCTCTGCGCTTCCGGTTCCGAGACTGATCGTACTGTCTGAGAATAGCTGTTTATTTAGCTTTCCACTAGTTCATACGACAGGCCGATCCGAACGGGTTCAAGGCAAAGTTCTGTCCGCCACTGATCTGTGACATAATGGAACCACACGCGGTTGATTTCATCTATGAGACCGAAGCAGCGGAGACAAGTGAGGGATCCTATGATCAGGGGACGGTCTGCATGCCTGGCTGCGCTTTCCACATCTTGGTCGCCACAAGAAAGTGTGCCCAATTAGTTTCTTCTTGGGTGTTGGCTGCTTCCTTGCGTCGCCACGCCATTACTACCGAAAAGGATGCGGGCGTGTCGCCTTCCTCAGGAGTTGTGAATTCAATCGTCTTTATGTGATTGACTGACTCAGCGGGTGCGCTGAATTCTCCTTTATCTTCGATAAGCTTGGTTCTCGGCGGTGTTTCTGGCAATGCTATCATGTGACCCAGAGGTGATGGAAGCATTGTGGAGCCTAGTCTCGATGCTTCACGATCACCTGCAATGACGACACTTTTCTCGGTTCGGCATAACTTGATTTCCCATGAGACTGAAAGATCCTCGAGGCTATCATTTACAATATATACTGGTATCTGAAGCTTAGCGTTAGGCGGGAAGACCGTGTTTTCAAGGTCGGCCACCATTAGGAGTGGCCGCTGAGCCATCGTCAACCAGTAGTACGGAGTCTTGGGGATCCGGTTGACGTCGAGGAGCCCTGCGCCGGCGTAGCCCCACCAGTCTACGAAGAAGTGCCACCGTATGGCGTTGAAGGGTTGCCCACGTCTAACGCGGAAGGTTTCTGTCTGGTACTTTGCGAGGAAGGCGGCGTATAGTTGTGTCGCGTTGATCCATGAATCCCTGTCGGGATAGCGGCTTGGAGCGCCGACATAAGTTGATGTGGAGCCAAGGAAGCTCAGCCTGCCAGACCACTGAATCAGTTCCTCTTTGTCGGGTGGCCATCCAATGTCACCCCATTCATCGGCTGTAGATGCAATGGACCAGAAGCCGTACTCGGAGACGAACCCTGCCTCTTTGTGGTTACGGCAGTTGTAGATGGAGCCCCCGCCTATGGAGCCATCATATATATGGGTGTCCGCTCCCATGCCTGAAGACCTGTGAATTGGGCGGCTCTGGTCGACATTTCGGAGACTGGTTTCCAGTAATCCGTCTAGAACCGAATTGGTACTATCTTTGACTGGGTCAGTTTCCTTCTTCTGTAAGAACATGGCAGGCGGCTCATTGTGGCACGCCCAGTACACCACTGATGGATGGTTGTATAGTTGATAGGCCATCTCAGCGATCTGCATACACGCTTTCTCGCGGAAGCCAGGATTAGTCTCATCGCAAGAATCGTAAGACCATTGTAGAGTAAAGTCCTGGAACACCAGAACTCCTGCATCATCAGCAGCATCGTAGCAGGAAGGACACTGTACGTGTCCATGGATTCCGACGCTGTTAAGGTTGGCTGCCTTCAACAGCCTCATATCCCGATCATAGAAGCTCCTGTCGACGCCCGCGAAATGCTGACGAGGAATGTAGTTTGATGCCTTGACGAAGATTGGTTTATTATTCAGGCTAAAGACCCATGGCTGAGGGCTGAGGTCAACTGTTCTAACTCCGAATTGCTCAACCTTTACATCAGACAACGCAGCATTGCAGATCGACTCAACTCTCAGGGTGTAGAGTGCAGGCTTGCCTAGTTTCCCATGTGAACAAGGCCACCAAAGGACTGGTTCTGGAACACTAACGTCGAAGTCCACCCTATTGGGCCCCGGAAGGAGTTCAGCCGTTAAGGCTGCAGTCAGCGTTTTTGCTTCGCTTCGGGGCTCCGGTTCCTCAACCTTGGGAGAGCTAAGTCGTAAGTCGAAGGTTGATCTGAGGTGGGATGTTTCTCTGTTGGTTGCTACCATAGCGACGTGGATCGTTCCCGTAGTATTCATCGGAGTAATGAAGAGGGCATCGATCCTTATCGGTCCCGTGAATCTAAGTAGAACGGGTTGTGTGATTCCGCCTGTGGTTAGACTCTGACCCCATTCAGGCGTCCATTTTGGTGAGGTTATTCCAGGCAAGCCGCCAGGTCTGGAATCATGGTAGTTCATCGTCCCCTTGATGTACTTCTTGTAATGCAGGAAAACTGGGACGTTTGAATCTAGCTTTTCAAGTGGATCTTGCACCTTGACTGCGATAGTGTTACTCTCCTTGATGATTTTGGAGACATCAAACGAGAATGGTGCAAAGTAGCCCTCATGGTGTCCCAGGTGTTCACCGTTCAACCATACGTCAGCTAGGTAGTCTACAGCTTGGAAAATAAGGTCTGCGTGCTTGCCTTGCCCCGGCCGGAAGCTTCTGCGGTACCAAACCGGGCCGTAGTGGCGCTGCAGCTCGCCATCGAGACCAAAGTTGTCAGGGACCTTCACTTGCGGCCAGCTTGAGTCGTCCAATGATGGATTAAAGGATTTATCCATCGATTCTCCTCTCTCGGCCAGGCGCCGCCATAGTCCGCTCAGATCGACTTCCCTTAGGGCGCTCATCTTGTAGAATGACTGCTTCTCGGTAATTGAAGCCGATCGAGTGTTTCCAGCTGACGAAACGGCGCGGAAGACTGAATTCTCCGAGACTGGGGCAGCGCCCGGCGGGCCTGAATGAGTAACTGCAATCTTCAAGGAGTCTCGCTCTCCACCTAGTTAAACACCTTGCCCAGTCAGGGGACGCCTCCCATTTGGCGAGTCCCCAAAACGTCGGGGCTTGGACTGAGCATCAATAGACATTGTTGGCTCTATCCTAATATACCTAGGAGAACAAACGATCGCGTGGATATGCATCACAGGAGAACCTGAGTGATCCTAATCCAACATATCGAGGTGACGGAAGGTGGGGATCAGGACTGAGAAGAAAGGTGTCGTGAGTACGATTATCATTGATAACCCTGAGGTAAAGAACGCTGTCGACGGTCCCACAGCCAAAGCGCTGGCAGATGCATTCAGGGAATTCGATCGCGACAAGGAGACCCGCGCTGCCGTTCTTTGGGGAGCTGGCGGCTCATTCTGCGCCGGAGCAAACCTGAAGGCGATGGCTGAAGGATACGCTAATAGAGTGAGCAAAATGGGCGACGGACCTATGGGGCCGTCTAGGATGCTCCTATCCAAACCGGTCATTGCGGCAGTGGCCGGGCATGCTGTTGCGGGAGGACTGGAACTTGCGCTGTGGTGCGATCTTCGGGTCGTTGAGCGTGATGCCGTATTTGGAGTGTTTTGCCGCAGATTCGGAGTTCCTCTCATCGATGGTGGCACAATTAGGCTGCCAAGGCTCATTGGGCTTAGTAGAGCACTCGACATGATACTGACTGGCAGACCCGTCGGCGCTGACGAGGCTCTGCAATTTGGTCTGGCTAATAGGGTTGTGGACGTTGGGCAGTCGCGTCCCCAAGCCGAGAAGCTCGCCCAGGAAATAGCGGCTTTCCCGCAAACATGCCTCCGTGAAGATAGATTGTCGGCCTATGAGCAGTTCGGACTCGACATGAAAAAGGCGCTGGAAAATGAACTCGATCACGGTCTGAGGACACTCTCAAGCGGCGAGGCATTTGAAGGAGCTAACCGCTTCACGAAGGGTGGTGGCAAGCATGGCAAGCCCCTGCCGTAACGGCGCCTATCAGATAATAGCACTAACGAAGACCGGTGAGCTGAACATTTCCATATACGTACAACAATCGAGGCACCGACATGTTTTAAAAGAACTCCGGCATATGGTGAATTCAAACCAACTTCCATTTGCATGTAGGTCAACTAAACCACAATTGGAGGGTTCTAGCCTTGGTTAAGCTGCAAGAGACGGTAAAGAAGTACATGAACTCTGAACTCGTCGTGGTCGCGCCGACGACAACGATAGCGCAAGTGGCCAAGAGCCTAGCTGAGAAGGGTACCGATATCGCCATAGTGAAATCAGGCAAGGACATCGTCGGGATAATAACCGATTCAGATATCTTCCACTCAATGAAAAGCTATGTCTTCCAAGATGTACTCGAAGATCTACCCAAAGATGTGAGCAAAGTGAAGATAGAAGAGATAATGCGTGGTACACTCTCTGATAACTTCATGAGCGTCTGCCAACTCACTGGCTTGAGACCTTGCCTCATGATTGGCGAGGAAGAGACCATTGAAAATGCTATTAAAACTATGGGGGCAAGCGAAGCTCACCACCTGCTAGTCATAGGTTCCGATGGCTCTTTGAGTGGAACACTCTCGGCGCATGACCTTCTGAGAAGCTTCGCCGACTAGGAACAAGCGAATCTGCTTCTTGAAGACGCTCGCCGGACCAGAAATTGGGCATCACCCCATTCCTCCACTTTTTCCCTGCTACACGCATGTCCCCCTGCTACTAGACTCCTTTTTTGCTGAATCTCCGCTGGGCGCAGTCCCCCATCTCTATAGGTAGGTGGGGAGGGGGTGGGTGTAGTTCTGCGGGATTCGTAATTCATATGGCGGAATGCCACAAAAAGTCGCAAGTAGATAAATACTCTACCAAGAAGAAAGTCATCAGGGGTAACTGCTACATAGCGCGGGCACTTTCCTTGCAGATTCCCCCCGCAGCTTACCCTCATCATCAGCGGCAATGGGGTTTGACAGGATGCAGAACTACAGAAGTGCTTCAAACGGGAATCCGCAGCTGATCCTCAGCGAAATCAGAGACTACCAGAAGGAACTCGATAGGTTGAGAGAAGGACTGGTCTCGAACTACTTCTCTCCAGATGAGATCAGAGGAATCATAGATAATATTCGGGATGCATCAAGGAAAATAGGGGAAAGGGCGTCGTCAGTCAACATGCCACTAGTTCTCGATTTGGCTAGGAAGCTTGAAGAATTGACCCAGGTCATGCTGGCCAAATCTACTTGGGACAGGCGGTTTGGGACGAACGGGATGAAGTAGAAAGTTGCTTGAAGGATCATAGCTCAAGCGCCATTCTGGCCTCGTCGATGTATTTCCCGTTTCTGAAGATGCCTTTTGGCACTCTTCCGACTTCTGTGAAACCGATCTTCTCGTAGACGTGTCTCGCTCTCTTGTTAGTCTCGAACACATCGAGCAGTATCAGTCTTAGCCCGGCTTTCCTAGCTTCTTCAATGAGAACCTCTATCATTTCAGTTCCGATTCCAAGGTCCCTGTAACCTGATCTGACGGCGATCCCTAGCATTCCTTTGTGTGCTTCACTTCGAGCGGTGAATCTTTCGATACTCGAATTCGCTATGATCTTGCCATCTACTTCTGCGGCCACGAAGATCTCCTTGCCCTCTTCTTGCGACACTAGCTTTTTCGCTAGCCATTCGGCTTCCTCCCCTCTAGCCTGTTTCTCTTCCATTATGATGTCAGCACCTTCCTCTACCAGTGAGTTTATGCACTCGAGAAGGTCGTCCAAGTCTTCAAACCTGAGTGCTCTAAGGACAGCTCTTCGTCCATCCCTTGTCTTGAAGGTCTTGTACACATGCCCTGACATCATTGCTCTGAAACTCCTCCGCCTGTGGGTTGAATACACCTGGGCGTCTTGCTTCAGACTGCTGATAATTCATTATGGAGTTTCTCTTTGCATCTAAAGGTCTCTGTCTTCATTGCTTGTCGAGTTGAGCCATCTTTCTGACAAGCACCGCGATGATGTCCTTGACCTCCTTTATCTCGCGCCTATTCGCGTCTAGCTCGAGCCTCAGTCTCAGTAGTTCATCAGCGATGGCCGATTGAGTGTCGCCCTTCTTTTTGCCGCTTCTTGATATCATCAGGCTTTGCCTAACTATGTTGACTAGGTCGTCTCTGGCGTTTGCGCTCATGGCTGAAAAGCCGTAGGTTGGGACGCTTAGCACACGTTCCATGATACCCGGGTTTGCTGCGCCGTTGCGATCCTGCTTATTTGCTATTACGAATACGGCTATTCCTTTTGCAATTTCCGTTATTCTCGAGATTAGAATCTTGGCCCTAACAGCGCCATCTATTGTCGAGTCTATCACAACGAAGACTATCCCTGCACCGCGTATCAGATGTTCCCACGCTCTCCCTTCTATGTTTTGACCTGGAATATCCCAGATCAGGGTTTCGAATTTGTCTATTGTCACCTTCTTGATGGTCGGAACGGTTGATGCCTCGTACTCTGCGGGAACCGGTTCTTTGGCGAAGGTCCTTGCGATTGATGTCTTCCCTACTTTGGGGTCGCCTACAAGCGCTATCTTGATCTTTGTCTCCTCTTGAATTATCTTGTCGAGCTCAGTTCCAAACTGCTTGAACCTATCGGTCTCAACAACCTTCATACCTTTCAGTTCTTTTCCATAAAGCCAGAGGAATTGATTTGCTACTTTTCTGATATCCTCCCTTACGAACTGGTCGTCGTCTTCCCTATCTACGTAAACGATTATCATTACGTCCTCGAACGCACCGTAGACAAACTTCAGGTTCTTCATAACGATAGAATCCATCTCTCCACTTCCCAGTTCGGAGGAGAACCTTGAAACCGCAACGAGAAAACCAGAGACGAGAACCTCGTCAAGCTTCTCATCTGTGTAGGCTTTATGGAAGAGAATGGTTCCATCGTTTCGACGCAGAATGTAAGCTCCGCGAATCATGGGGCAGACCCCTGTGCTCTTCTTTGGGCTGTTGTCATGCAGAGGGAGAACACTAGAAGTGAGTCAACTCTTAAGGTTTCCTTTCAATTCTCTTCATATGAGATCTAGTTTGCTGGGATCTTGTTGACGCCAAACTTCTTGAGTTCCGATAGCATGCTCTTACCGAGGTCCTTCTCGAGTGCCTCGGAGACTGCCTTTTTGGCTTTTGATTTCTCCAGGATTGCTTGTGCCTGCTCCTTTGCCCTTTTGATTATGTCTTTGCTGCCTTTTTCCTCCCATTGGCTTCTGTTTGCCCTGTCAACTACTTCGCTTGGGATGTAGTGCTCCTTTCTGAACAACCTCAAGGTGCTTGGCAGTGAAATGAAGCTCCCATTCTTGCCCCTACTCCTTAGGTCTTCCAGCGCCATCGTCTCGCTGTTCACTTCGAAGCCCCTGGCCACACGGAGAGCCATTCCGCATATCTCGTTGTCCACAACTAGTTTTTCAATGGATTGGCAGTTCTCGAACTCGAGCATGCCTGGACCTGATATGATGTTTATTCCAGCCAGTGCCCCCAGGACGGCGCTTGCCCCAGACTCGAACCCTGCTTGGGCGTCCACGACCTTGGAATCCGACATCCCGAGGTAGGTGTGTGTTGGCAACCCAAGCCATTTTCCGATCTCGGCGTAGGCTAAGTCGATGAGTATCGTTTCCGATGCGCCCATGGGCGTCGTCCCATAGTGCATGTCAAAGGCGCTGGGTGAGCCTCCATAAACTACTGGGCAACCTTTCTTGACCGATTGTGCAAGAACGATCCCGCTCAAGGTCTCCGCAGTATGCTGTACTAGGGAGCCAGCGATCGTGATTGGACCTGTGGCGCCCATCAGTGGCATCGAGATGAGCTCGACTGGTATGGAGTACTTGGCGCAATCGATGAGGCTCTCGCTAGTTATCTCACTGAATAGAAGTGGCGGCGATGGGCAGCAGTCGAATATCGCTGTTGGACGACTTGCTAGGTTCTTGTCACCGCCGACAGCAAGCGAAAGCATGTTCTTCATGGCGAGCGTTCCATCTAACGTGAAGGTTCCAGTGATTATCGGTTTCACTGAGTGCTTCAAGACAAGGTAGAGCCGGTATCTGTCTGCAATTTCCTGCGGAATGTCGCTACAAACCAGGGCGGTGCTCTGTGCATGTATGTTGGGCAGCTCCTCTGCAACTTTGATGAACTCCACAAAATCCTTAGTAACGGGTTTCCTGGAAGCATTTGTCCTGGCATCAAGGAGGTTCAGCGCGGCTGAACCTGGATTGAAGTAGACATTGTCTCCTCCTACAAGTAGCTCTCTGCTTCCATCCCGATAGTGAAGCTTGAATGACTCTGGGCAACTCTCCACGCTGTTCTTAACTAGATCTCTTGGAAACTTGACCACTCCAGTTGGGACATCGGCATCAGCTCCAGCACGCCCCAACGTCTCAACCGCGCGCTTACTCTTGAATATGACGCCAGTTGCGGACAGCACGTAGAGAGCGTTCTCGTAGATCTCTTCAATTGCCTCCCTTGGGAGTATCTTTATTGAGGGCTTAGAACTAGTCAATATACATCCCTCTCAGAAAAACAATCCATGATTCTTTGCCTGCTGATCTGATCCGAAAGGATTTCGCTGAATATTCATTAGAGGATTTGAAGATAACTCTATCATAATAAGGTTGCTGATTATGGTTGATCAAGTTTGATCCAACGGTTTGCGTTTGATCTCCTCTTGATCTCACTGTAGAGCGAGCCGCAGAAGAAGATCGCTCAAGAGCAAATTCGAATGTCGGATCGATGGTGTATAAGGTGAGGAAGTCAGTTGGTGGGAGTTCGGGATATTCTGGCGAATCTGATTCCGCCTCAAAAAGCTCGCCTTATCTACGGAGCTTACGACATAGTAGGAGACCTCGTTGTGACCAAAGTCCCCGCTGAGCTGGATGAGTATGAACGAGAAGTTGGAGAGGCCATCCATTTGGCTCATCCTGGCGTAAGGAGAGTCTTTAGAGTGATCGGGGAGACAAAGGAGATTGAGCGGAACAGGCTACTAAGAGCGATCTGGCCCGAATCGCCGCAGAATGGAAGGGATGGAGGCACACACACTAGTGGATGGAGCCGGACGATTTACCGCGAACAGGGCTGCAGGTTCGTCGTGGACGTCGAGAAAGTCTTCTTCACGCCAAGACTCTCCTACGAAAGAATGAGGGTGGCGAGACAAGTGAAGTCAAGGGAAGTTGCCGCAAACCTCTTTGGCGGCGTAGGCACGTACGCGATCATCATTGCCAAGGTCTGCCCTGAGGTAGAAAGAACTTATTCTATTGATGTCAACCCAAATGCAGATGAACTATCGAGGGAGAACGTCGTCATAAACAAATGCTGGAACAAAGTCATGCCTATTCTGGGTGACGCAAAGATTGTCTGCAGAGATGAGCTGAAAGGGGTATGCGATCGAGTCATAATGCCACTACCAGAGAACGCCAAATATTTTCTTGATAGTGCTGTTACTGCATTGAAGGAAGGATGCGAGTGCACCATAAACTTCTACGCCGAAATCTCGGGAAAGGAGGTTGAAAACGAGGTACACAAAGTGGTTGACGAAACGAAAAAAAGGATAGTGAGTTCCGGGGCGAAGTCGTGCGAGGCGATTTGTTGGCGAATCGTTCGTGAAGTCGGAGCCAGAAGATACCATGTGGCGATAGACCTGAGAGTAGTGAAGTGAGCCGGCGATGATGAAGAGTTGAGCGACTTTTCAAACTGAATAGCAGAACCAGGACTGGAGCGCTGGACAGCAAAAACGCAGAGCAACAGTTTCAATCGTATGCCTTCCTCAGCTCGGCGTGCTATAGTCTCTTCATCCAGACTATCTCTGTGGACTCATCTAATTCTCCGGCAAAACCAATTTCCCTGAGTGATCTGATGATTCCCATATCCGTGTATGTCCATAGCTTCACGGTTTCAAGGCCCTTGCTAGATGCAAGGTTTACGAGGAAACTCGCTAATGCTTTCGAGGCATTGCTGCTGTCGGCATCGAAGTAGCATGTCTGAATGCTCTTCTCAGCCTTTGCTTCTATCGTGGTGTCGTCCACTATCATGACTCCGCGTATGCTCCTGCCTGGGTTGTAAACAAATGCTTTGCCCTCTGATGCGAGGCGTGCAAGATCTTCCTCATCTAGGCTGTACCATATGAACCGTAAGGTGCGGAGGCCACCAGATTCTCTGAAGATACTAGAGTTCCCCATATATCGCCAAATGTCAGGAGTCGACTTCTCGTCAGCCGGTTTTACATCCTTCATGAGCAGGTCATCCTCTATTCTCTGCGCCTTCTTCTCAAGTTGGGTGAATTCGCAGAGCTTCTTGAAGCCAAGTCTTGAAAGCATCTCTTGCGGAGGCAAGTTCGTCTTATCCGTTATGACTCTTGCGATACGTGCATCCATTTCCTCTCTAGCTATTCTCAGGCATTCGTTTACCATGGCGAGCCCAATTCCCTCTCTTCGGTGACTCTTTTCAACCCTTCCTCCCTGCAGCCAAACTTCCCCGACCTTCGTCAACTTCACGAAGTTCATGCCGACGACGACGCCATCAAGTTCCGCAACCAAGAGCCGACCTGACTCATCTAACAACCAACTATCGAAGACCCGGTGGATGTAGTCTCCACGCGGGAACGTATCTCGAGTAAATTCAAGGACTCGGTCACGATCGCTTGCCCTGGCCCGACGGACTTCGAGGTTTGCCACGCTTCTTTTTCTCCCATACTCTAATCGCACTAAAGCCAGATTAGCCGAGTACTGACTTAAGAGTTTACACTGTCCAAAACAGGAGACCGATTAGGACTTGACCCCAGAACAAGAACCAGTAATCCTACTAATCCGACACGAAACATCAGCCCGGTGATTAGAACAAAAAAGAGAAAAGGTTGGACTCTCGATGTGGATCTCCATCTGCACGATCCACTACCACTCTACAGCTGACTCCGCCCCATGCAGTGATTGGAAGCCAGCTCGGCGCTCACTGTACTTACTCCACGCGCAGGGAAGGCGTCTTTAGGCTTGTTTTGCTACATCTCTCTAAGGATTTGGATTGCTATCATTATCGCCCCGGCGAGGAGCAAGCCAACGGTATAGCTGTCATAAGCTGATGCGAAGTTGGACAAACTCTTCTTCAATTTGTTCCTAAACTGTATTCCTATCATATAGATACCATCGCTGCGATTCTGTGGAGGAATATCCTCCTAATATTATATGATCGTAAAACGCTACTTAAAGATAATGTGCAATAACCAGAACACTGTGTTTTGCTTATAGGACACTTACGGACCAGTTTCAATGTAGGACTAAGTGAGACGTCCGAGCCATCACTTGCGCATGTGTCTATCCGGCGCGTCACCGCATTTCTAGTCTGGCAGAAGGTGGTTCCAATGAAAGCCTGTGGAATGATCGGAAGTCCAAAGAAGGATGGAAACGTGGATCAGCTTGCATCTCAGGTGCTCCGAGGAATGAACAGTGTCGGAATAGAGTCAGATAAGATCTACCTGAACGATCTGCGAATTAGGGCGTGCCAGAGCTGCGGAGTCGATCCAAGCCCCAAGTTCTGCATCTTCGACGATGACATGAAGAAGATCTACGACGCACTGGACTCCTGTGATGCCATCGTGCTGGGCTCACCTGTGTATTTTGACACAGTCAGCGCTCAAGTCAAGCTTATGATTGACCGTTGCAACTGCTTAATGCCCTACCTCGAGAAGCCAGACGGCTCTTGGGGATTCGTGAGAAGAATAGCGAAACGGAAGAAGGGAGTCTTCATTGCAGCTGCAGGAGTAGATCAGGAGTATGAATCAATTCTAACTACGGTCAAAGGATTCTTTCAGTGGGCAAACATTGAGCTAATCGAAACAGTGCTTTACTCCCACGATGATACCGACATGGGAGGGGTGAAGACCAACAAGGAGAAGATGGGTCAAGCCTACGAGGTCGGGTTTAGGTTAGGAAATTCGCTTTCGACCAGAAGTGATCTACCCGTCTGCCATCGCAAGACCTAAGCTTGATACCATTCAGGCGTCCATGAAGGTCAGCGATAATTCAAATCGACGAAGCAAAGCATGTCCCCAGCGTTTGCCACTGCACTGATTTTCTACTTGGCTTTTCTGGCTATGACCATTAGCTCAAACTCGTCTAGCTTTATCTTTCTTCTTCCCCAATCCCCGGCGGTCCCACCCCAAATGTGCTCTACTTGGAAACCTGCCTGCCCGAAGATCAAGTATAACTCAGTGGGAACATATCCCCGTTCTCTCACCAGTACGCTCTTTTTGCCCTCTGTGGCATCCCATTTGCGTTTTGTGACATCCCATTCCAAGTTGTGGACTTCGGTCATCATAATTGGATCGAATTTTCCTTTTTCGACGTCTGCCTGGCTGTACTCTCGTATCATCTTGAACCCATTGAGTAGGGTCACCATCAAGCGGGCTCCCCTCTTGAGGGCGAGGCATATGTTATTCAATATGTCAATCTCGTGTTCGATGGGGTGATCTCCAGATCCGAGCAAACCAAAGGCCCCTTCGCATAGGCAGATCGCCGCGTCGAATTGTTTTGTCGATTTGAATCTTGTGGCATCGGCATGAATGAGTTCTACCCTGACTCCTTCCTTCTTGGCTGCCTTTGCGGCTTCCGTTAGCATCCCGATGGAGATATCAACGCCGGTGATCCCATAACCGCGTCTGGCAAGCTCAATGGCGTGCCGTCCTGTTCCACAGCCTATATCCAGAATTCTGCTCCCAATGGGGAGCTTCAATTCCTCGAGAACGAAATCAACTTCCTTGATAGTGTTTCTAGTGAATGTGTTGCTCATGTACGCTGGAGCATGACCATCGAAAAACTGCTCCCACTCATTTTCCGGTCCCAACTTCCGTGTTCCCTCAGTTAGACATCAATCGCTGATTCGGATCTAGTTCTGAATCGTGCCACTTTCACTTTACTTCTCTGCTACCTGGGATCCTATCATAGTTAGAATCATTTTGAATCTTTTCTGAGCTTTGAGGGCGTGTGGCTTGTTGGCTGGCATTATGATTGCCTCACCTTCTTTCAGACTGATCGCCTTCCCGGCAATCTTTACTTCGGCCTCCCCGTCGACCATATGGATCATGGCATCGAAAGGGGCTGTGTGCTCGCTCAGACCTTGCCCTTCGTCAAAAGCAAATAGAGTTACTGTCCCTGTCTTTCTACTTATTATTTCTCGGCTCACGACTGAGCCGTCCTGATAATCTATAAAGTCCACGATTCTCACAGGTTGAGCGCCAAGTTTCCCGGCGCTTTTGCCTTTTGTTTTATTCGCCATGTTTCAGACGCCTCGTCTTATGCAATCCGCGTGACTGGCAAAACTGAATGTCCTGAAGGACAGGTGGATACTATGCGATCTGCAATCATCACTAAACTCTTATCTTGTCTAGGGCTTCTTTGGCGACCTTGCGCACCGCCGTGTTCTTGTCGTTCTGAGCTTGGACGAGTGCTTCAAAAGCCTTTGAATCTCCAATGTTGCCGAGAGCCCACGCTGCGGCCCACCTAACATCTCTATTCTCATCGCTCAGTGCTTGCACGAGTCTGCCAACGGCGCTCGGGATCCTCATCTCTCCGAGAGACCAAGCAACCGCTGCCCGCACACTCCAGTCCTCGTCGTTCAAAGCTTGAACCAGGGGCTCCACAGCTCCCGCCACCTTCTTCTCGCCCAGTGACCAGGCGGCCACTGATCTTACGCTCCAGTCCCGGTCTTTCAATGCTTTGATTAGGGGCTCTATCACTCGGTCGTCCCTAGTCTTTCCGAGAGCCCTCGTAGCCTCCCATCTAACGCGAGTGTTCTGGTCATTCTGGGCCTGAATGAGGGCAGCCACTGCCCCAGGATCACCTATCCTGCCGAGAGCGCGGGCTGCTTCCCTTCGAACATTCTCATCCTTGTCCTCCAGAGCACTGACGAGGGGAACGACCGACTGGGAAGCGCCTATTCTTCCCAGAGCGTTCGCCGCCCGCCACCGTGAGCGGCTATCTTCCTCCTTCAGCGCCTCAACTAGTGGGTCAACTCCCCTCGGATCCCTCATTTTTCCGAGAGCGTGCATTGCTCCCCAACGGACATTCTTGTCCTCGTCTTTCAGCATCTGAATGAGAAGATCGACCGCTGCTGTGACTCTCATTTCTCCAAGTGCCCAAGCGGCTCCCCATCGTAGATTCTTGTCTTCGTCCCTCAGAGCCTGAATCAGGTGTGTGACTGCTCTGGAGTCACCTATCTTGCCTAAAGCCTCCGCTGCGCGCCGCCTAACCTCGCTGTCGCCGTGGGAAAGCGCCTTGATTAAGCCATCAACATCCCTGTTAGAAACCATCTTGTCGATCTTAGGCTTGAACAAGTTTTCTTCCCCTCCATAAGGTGAGTGAAGCCCACTGTGGACTACCCGAATTCGCCTTTCGCAACGTACATCACTCTGCCTCCCACGAACACGTCTATCGTCCCACCTTTCTCTTCAGATTTGAGCAGAAGCAGTGAGGGTCTACCAATCTCGTAACCCTGCTCCGCCCGAAGGTCAATCTTGTTCTCTCCAAAATAGCGGTACTTGACCAAGTACCCTGCCAGACAACCATTACCGCTTCCAGTAGCTGGATCCTCTGGAACTCCATAGTAGTCGACGAAGACCCTGATACTAAGGTCATTTCCAGGTCTGTGTGCCTCGGGGCAAAAAACCAGTATCCCCTTTGCATCCAGGTTCCCTACAAGGTCAAAGTATTTCTCCCTCCATATCTTGGCCTTCTTCAGCGCATCCAAGTTCTTGAGCGGAACTATTATGAAGTGTATGCCAGTCGAGACGTCTTGTATGGGAAACCTATCATCAATCTGATTCTCTTGAAGGCTGAGCACGTCGCAGGTTATGTGCTTGTCAAAGGTCCTGCCAAAGATAGGGGGTATCTGATGCATCCATAGCATGTCAGCCTCCTTTTCTCTATAGGTGAAAGCCACCGGGATCTGACCTATCTTCAGGTTCAGCGTTACCTCTTCAACTGGCTTCCCGATGATCTCCCGCTGGATTACGTAAGCAGTTCCGAGTGTAGGATGACCGGCGAACGGTAATTCTTCAACGGGTGTGAAAATGCGAACATTGTATCCACCATTTCTCTGTTTCTCATCTGAAAGAATGAAAGTGGTCTCCGAGAAGTTCATCTCTCTGGCAACTCGCTGCTTCTCGTCGTCGGGCATCGCTTTGCAGTCCCTGACTACTGCGAGTGGGTTGCCAGCATACTTCTCCTCAGCAAACACATCTACAATATAGTAAGTGAATTTCTTCATACCTGAGATCACCATTCAAGGGTCTCGCACATTAGTCCTTGATTCATCATGGTTATTAGCTTTCATGTGACTAAATTCATGGTCGAGGATCGAATATAGGAATTGGTCGCGCCATTAACACTTCAACCAACCCGATCCACATCTCTGCAAACTCATCATGCGATGCGTGGACTTATTAATTCTTTCCGCTATTCTTAGGTGCTGGATTATGTAGAGTACCGATGGTTCATTGGTTTTCGTCGCAGCGCGGTAGGGCGCTTCAATCATTTTCCTATTTTCTTCCCGATGAGCGCACTCAACTGGAATTGATTTTCCACTCTATTGTTTCCGCGTATGTCGCTCACTTTGCGCTAGGTGTCTAGTTCCTCAACTACTGGTTTGCTTCTTTTCCTATCTGTGGAGTTTAAATACCTCCTCTGGAAATGGGTGGGCAAGTGGAGGCTATCGGAGTTGCAGCTTAGCGCATCGAGTCCTCGGACTCTGGTCAGCAGTGGCATCGGTGACGTAGATGACATGCTTGGCGGAGGTTTTGAGCAGGGTTTATTCAACTTGATCTATGGGGAGACGAATTCCGCTATAACTTCGCTACTACTCTCCGTCTCTGTAAACTCGCAGCTTCCTAGCCTTAACAGAGGCGCGGGAAGTAAAGTTGTTTTCATTGATGCACAGAATTGCTTTAACCCATATACCGTGAGTTGCAAGGCAGCCGGTTTAGGTCTAAGCCCAGAGGCTGTGCTTGAAGGAATCTATGTTTCAAGAGCCTTCACAAGTGGACAAGTTGAGGAACTCATCTTGAGGAAGGCTGAGGATGAGGTTAATAGACTCGACGCCCGCGTCTTGATAGTCTCAGGTCTCACCACCCTGCAACTCGTCGATGACCGTGGGAAGTTGAAGCAGGAGACACTTAGTAGGCTTGTTGAGGTTTATGGCCATCTCCGTAACCTTGGCTTCCAGAGAAATCTAGTTGTGTTAGCCTCCACTGGGATAGCTGAGAACTCCGAGTATAGACCAGCTGGAGGCAGAGCGCTGGCGCATTATGCGCAGGCTCATTTGTTGGTGAGGGAGAGACCCAGGGTTACAGAGTATGTTCTCATGAAGCACCCGTCTATCGCTGAACGTAAGACTTTGGTTTGGAAGGGGCGCAGAGCACACTTCATGCCAACCCTCGACGCATACTTCCTAAACAATCGCAGAGGAGGCGCCAAGCTCAATACTTTTCTGGCTGGAACCTGAGAGGAAAACCGGAGGCATGACAGATTTGGGTAGAACAGTTCCCAGTTTCAGGATGGCTCTTGAGCAGGAACTTAAGAAGTGGAGTCAGTTTCGTAGAGGGTTGAGGGTTGAGGAGCAGAGGATACTAGATGGGTTACTGAATGATGTGAGGAGACACGCTGACGCTGGTTCTCTTGTCTGCTCGCCCACCATCTCTGAGATAGTGTTGATGTCTATTCTAATCGAGTTGAAGAAGCAACTTGAGAAGCATGAGGCTGGAACTGCTTCCTCGAAGAATGGTGGTGAGGCTTGAGCGCCCTTGAAGGTTGGATCTTAGACGCCAACGTTGATGGTAGTGAGAATGCGCTCTCGATCTGGGTTAAGAGGAAGCCTGATGGTAGAGTTGTACGGGTGTTAAGTGACTGGAAACCTTGGTTCTACGTTTGCCCAAGAAATGGTTCTTGGGATGTGGAGAGGTTGATTCATGCTATTTCTCAGCATCCCCATGTGAGTGAAGCTGTAGTTGCTGAGAAGTATGTGAGCTTGGAGGATCGTGAGAAGAGCTGTGTCGTTCAAGTCACAGTTGATGGGGTAAACTCTTTTAAGAAGACTATAAGGGATGTTGAGAAGCTGGGCGGCATCGAGTTCTTCAACACTGATATTCCCTTGGAGCAGATGTTCTTCTTCTCGACTCAACTTTTCCCGTTTGCTCATGTCTCGCTAAGTGTGAGTACTGGTCAACGGCTTGAGGACTTCAAGCTACTGGATTCAAGGATGACTGTGGAGTATGAGACACCTGCACTAAGAAAGCTTGAGATTGTGTTAGATGGAGCAGGTAGCCTTGTGCTTTCTCCCATTGAACCAATCAGACGGATCACCCTGAAGATAGGAGATCAAGGTAGGATAGATCAGTGTGTTCTAGAAGGGAAATGCGAAGCTGAACTGCTCAGAGAGTTATCGCAGAGCGTAAACAACTTGGATCCCGATGTGATAATGAGCCGCGAAGGAGACGCCAAAGTATTCCCTTACCTACAAGCTAGAGTGATAGCAAATCAGCTTGAGAATGAATTCACCTTATCGAGGGATGGTGCGCCACTTTATCCAAGCAGGTATAGACCGAGTAAGGGTGGGACTTCGTATTTCAGTTACGGTAAGATGTACTACAAACCAACTTCAAAGCTGATACTTCATGGTAGGCTACACATAGATGAGGCCACGACCTTCCTGTTTGAAGAAGGCGGCCTTGAGGGGTTAATTGAGGAAGCTAGACTTTCATTGATGCCCGTGCAGCAGATCTCAAGGGCGACGGTTGGCTACATGGTTACTTCCATGCAGAATTACCAGGCTTGGCTGGATGATGTGCTAATTCCGGCAGTCAAGAGGAACACTGAGGGGTTCAAGACTGGAACCGAGTTGATTAGGCAGGATAGGGGTGGATTCGTCTTTGAGCCGAAGATGGGAGTCCACGAAGATGTAGGCGAATGCGACTACTTCATGATGTATCCGAGCATCATGCACCACTTCAACATCTCGCCTGAGACTGTGAACTGTAAGTGCTGCGAGGGTGTTGGCGCCAAGGTTCCTGGAGTTGATCTGCATATCTGCAGGGAGCGAGTGGGTTTAGTTCCGAGAGTAGTCTCGATACTTCTTGAGAAGAGGAGAGAGTGTAAGAGACTCCTGAAGGAGGCTGAGGGTGGGAGAAAGGAGAGGCTTATGAGTCTGCAGACGACGGTGAAGTGGGGTGGAGTGGTGTCCTTCGGCTATCTGGGATTCAAGGGTTACCGTTTCGGCAGAATTGACGCTCATATAGCTGTAACAGCCTTCGCTCGAGAATTGCTCCTGAGAAGCGCTGCAATAGCGCAGAGGAAAGGCTTCGATCTGATTCATGGGATCGTTGACTCGCTATGGGTCAAAAAGAATTCTGGTGCAGCGGATGCAGGTGAATACAAGGAGCTGTGTAAGGAGATCTCAGAGGCTACAGAACTGCAGCTTGACTTCAAGGGAATCTACAAGTGGATCGTGTTTCTCAACTCAACTACCGACCCAGACCTGCCTGTCCTTAATCGTTACTATGGATTGCTGAACGATGGGGAGATGCGGGTTCGTGGCTTGGAAGTTCGGAAGCATGATACTCCCCCATTAATCCACAATGCGCAGATGGATATGGTCAAAGCCGTCTCAGGTGCTTCAAATAGTGAAGAGTTCATTATGGCGATTCCTAAGGCGCGGAGAGTGCTTAATGATTATGTTGAGAAGGTTCTTCGAGGAGACGCGGATCCTCTTGATCTAGTCATAACTAGAAACTTGTCTCGGTCTCCTTCAGAGTACTCAGTTGTAACGAGGCAGGCTGCTGCCGCGGAGCAGCTTAGGTCCTTTGGAGTTAACCTTCAGGCAGGACAGCGAGCCAAGTTCATAGTTGTGAGTTCAGCCGCGCGTAATCCTGTTAGGAGAGTTCTTGCTGCTGAGTTATTAAAGCCTGGCTCAAGGATCTCCTATGACAAGAGTGAATATGTTAAACTGTTACAAAGAGCTTTTGATAGCCTATTCCCGCCCAGCATATTCTGCAGTTCCCGCTTGTAGAGCATACCATCTTCTATGCGCTCTTTAGGGTGATTACCAGTTAACGTCTTTGATGACGACTATCTCCAAATGGTAGCAGTTTGCAAGCACGCGAGGATGGGGCTGCCGCCAGCAACGTGTCACACTGCGCCAAACTCGATCGTGCGTTTGGATATAGACCTCCCACAATTCTATGCCGCATCAACAGAGGTGATTATCGCCGCCCAGAAGAATCGATCATTGTAGCCTTGCGGTCACACACAAAACAAGATGCTAATTGATCCAAAAGCCATCATCTGGCCCCGCTGTTACTGGGATGATACTCTTTCAACAACTTCTTTCTGAAAAGTATCCCGGCGCAGACCACAGCTAGCAGACAACCGGACAGAATGGTCACGGCAAACAAGAGCGGTCTGCTTGAAGGCATGATGGATGTCGACCCGTAGACGCTCTCGAGCCACAGGCGCGAGGTGCCATCGGATTTCGTAATACCAGCGAAAAGGAACCTGCCTTCCGGTGTCTGAAGGACGTATTGTGCTTGGTCATCCTCTGCGCCGCCATATGTCTTGTTCCATAGCGATTTCCCATCTTCGTCTATTCTCATGAGCCATGCATCGTCTCGCCCGTTATAAGTGTAGGAAGTCCGCCCCGCAAGGACATAGCCATTATCAGAGGTCTGTTGGATGGATCCGATATCATAGGCATAATCCCCGTAGGTCTTACTCCACTGGATGACTCCCATAGCGTCTATCTTGACTATGAACAGATGCCGGCCAATCACGGAATACTCGCTTGTGTAGCCTGCTACAATGTACCCGCCATCAAACGTCGGTGCGACCGAACGTGTAAAATAGTAGGCATTGAAAGGAGAATAATCCATTATGGAAGTGATCTCGCCCGAAGAATTCAGTTTCACTAGATGAATCAAGTAGCCCCACTTCGTGGAGGCTATTATGGATCCATTGTCAGATGTTCTCTGGCTGCAGTAGCATTTGTATTCGTATTGGTAATCGAGACTGTACAGCTCCTCGTGTTCTTCCCTTTGCTTCAAGCTGCCATTCTCATCGGTTCTAAGAAGCCAGCCGCGGTACATATCCATGTCCATTCTTACTCCCGCTACGACATATCCCCCATCTAATGTCTGTTGGGCGAAAGTTGCGAATTCATAATAGTCTTCTCGGTATGTCCTACCCCATTGTATCGTGCCTCTTGAATCAGTTTTGATAAGCCAAGGATAGCTTCCGTAGGCATTGTCATATGTATTGCCTGCAATAATGTAGCCCTGATCAGATGTCGGTTGGATCGAACAAGGGTTATTGGGAAAGACTTGGCTGATGGAGAGTTTCCACTCGGGGTTGCCCGCTTCATCCACCTTCTCGATCCAGGTTGTGACTAGTGCGCCTTCGGCATACACGCCTGCGGCCAAGACATACCCGGAGTCGCTTGCACGCTGAAGTATTAGCGTCTGATCGAAGTTGGTATTCTCGTAGGTCTTGCTCCACTCGACGCTTGAAAGGAGATTGGTCTTGTTATCCGGGAAGCTGAGAGTCAACGCCAAACCTGTCGTTAGGCTGCTGAAAACGACAATCGAGATCACGAGGACGGGAAGGATCCTTTGCTTTCTGCTTGCTTGATATTGTCTTAGTTTCCTCTTGATCTCCTCAAGGCTCATACTACTCTTGATGATTCTGGTCAACTGAGTCCTAGTACTGATATCACCAACCATTTCATTGGAGACGGGGCTGGCAAGTCTGAAGAGAACCTCCTTCCTCACCTTTCGGAGTATCTCCTCCTTTTGGCCCATATGGGTTACGAACCCCCTTTGCCTCCTCGTGGATGCTATATTGACATTATCGACGATTCTATTTAAGCCCGCATATTAGTTGGCGGCCATTGCTAGGAATGGTCCGGTCGGCTTCTTTCCGTATCCAATATCGAGAATTCTTCTGCAAGAGGCACAGGATCGAATACCAGCAGGCAAGATCTTCATCTCAGTTTCGATACTTCTCCGCCAGTGTCAAAGCATCTTCTGCATGAAGATCTCTTTGGCGTACCTGCTTGACAGCCAGCCAGGGACTTCTCCTCGGCGCTCGTACCCCATCTTCTCGTAAAGCTTCCTTCCAGCTTCGTTGTTGTCAAAGTAGCTTAGCACGAGGCTCCCTAGATGAAGTCTCTTAGCCAGTAGATCGATTTCCTTGAGAAGCCCCGTCCCAACGCCTAGACCGTGGTATTGGGGGTTGACGTGGATGCCGACGTGGCCGACATGACTCGAGACGTGGCCAAGCATGATTCCCACATCTGACATTCCTATGACCTTGTTTCTGTCCGTGTCAACGCAGACGATAGCGTGTTCTAGACCACTTTTCTTCCCCTGCTCTATGAATGAGGCGGACTCGCTCTTGGTCACGAAGCCGGTGTACGTTCCCATGCCGAGGGTCCTGAAGGTATTCTGATGTGAGATTGATTCGGCGAGATCTCCGCCGTCATCGGGGGTGGCCATACGGAAGCTCAGCTTGAGAGGCGGCTTCTGTCTCTCCACCGGGAGTAGTGGGTAGAGGTCGCCCTGCTCGGCGTATTCTTTTCTCGGCGAGGCTTGATAGTCTTTCTCCAAACTATGGTACAAGTAGTGCGTGTCGTAGAATCGACCGTCCAGGCAGGCTGTGTTCAACGTGGCCGCGCCCTTGACGAAACCGAGGTCAAGAAGGGTCTCTATTTTCTCTTTCTCATATCCAAACACGTTGTAGGCTTCTACTATGAGTTTCAGCTCAGACTTGGCCAGCTCTCGGACGAACGGATAGACGTCTCGAACAAGTCTCGGGTCATCCGAGGCGAACCTGACGTTTATTTTCGGACCTGGTTTTCCCGGTCGACTCATGATTCTTACCAGACCGTGAATGCTACCACTCTTCGCTGTGGCGTCCACAGCTTTGTAAGTCCCAGCTAAAGGAAAGATTGACTTCAGATCATCTACGGACGGGGGTAGGACGAATCCTATTTGTCTCTGAGCGTCTTCTGACTCCTCAAAATAGCGACACAATACCGTTCCGTAGTCGTCTTCCCGCAGTGCTGAAAGCTTGATCCTTGTCGGCATATTCTCTCCTCCCACGAAGACAATAGTTTTCGGGATTAAAAGCCTCAGTACAAGAAATGGGACTGATCAATTGAAAAGGATTTAGCTAACCTCCATTAGCCGAGCGCCAACCGCCGCAAGCGTCGCTAAGTGCTCTATTGTTCTCCCAGCTTGACACCCGACGGGCCGGAATGTTCTCTGCATGAAGATCTCCTTGATGCAACATTGAGAAGGCATCAGAAGTCATGCGATCTTTGCAGAAAATGCATAATGCCCAGCGCCTGCAAAGGAATTTGCCTACACAGGAACTTCGCCTGCGGAGTCCTTCGAACGGCTGGTACCAGACTGGCGGTGCTCTATTTTCTAAGGTGTACGACCATTGCTCGGACTTGATCTATTGTGAATTCGCATCTGTCCGCAACATTTTCGACTGCTTCCAAGAACTGGCTTAATATTATTAGTTGACCAGCTTTGTATTCTGGCCCGCCCATTTCCGAAAGGACCTCCCTTGCTCCAAGATACTTCTCATCAACTTCTTCTTCAAGCTTCTCGACGTCGTTCGACAGGCTAAGCGCTTCATCCAGCTTCTTGTCAGCTACAAGTCCTATGCACTCAACAGTATCCTTCGCCCCATCGCGAACCATTCTGCTCATCTCGAGGACAGTTTCCTGGATCTTCTTCGGCAAGGTGTTTAGGTTTACGAGCAGCAGCATGCCTTCAGCTTCATGAGCGTAGTCAAGGATCCAGTTCGCCTCCCTCGCCAGGGTAATCAGGTCAGCTCTATCCTCCGGAGCGAGATGCCCCTTGTTCAGCTCCATGATTATCTCTTTCCGAAGAGCGTCTGCCTCCTTGTCCAGTCGGGTTTGAGACTGATAGCTTATCTCAAGCTCATTCTTTCTCCCTTTCGTCGCAGCCTCAGTACCTTTAAGCAGCTCCTCCGTCGAAGCGGCTGCAAGCTTTGCGTGCCTGCGTATAAGCCCTATTACTCTAACCTCGCGCCTTGTTTCGAACCATCTTGACATACTGCTGGACATAGGTCTCGTTCTCCTCCATCCCTGATCAGCCTAGCAGGCCGTTGCTTGTCAAACTCCCTGCTGCCTTGTTTTTTCCTCACTAGCATAATGACAACATCAGAGTCCTGTATAGACTTCTTATATGCAACCTAATAATACTTACTTAGCTTCTCATGAGTAAAAGACAATGCCGGTGGACTTCTTATGGCGAAAAAACGTGCGAAAAAGATACCTGCAAAGAACGAAAGCGCTGCGGAAGAGATCGCTAGGGCAATGACCGCTAATATGGCGGCAAATCAAGAGAATCCCAATTGGGACGTGGAGCACGACCGGATGATGGATGAAGCGGCTGCAAGAGCACTGAAAACACGGCCTGATCCCCAGTAACGATGAAAAAGGCGAATAAACTCTATGTTGGTTTGACCACAATTACCTAAACAATGGCCCTGAGAACCTCATAATCCTGTGCGCCCCCTGCCACCAGAAGCTACTCATGAAGGAAACCAAACCCAGCGGCGGCAGCGCGCGCTATAGGTATCTGGCCAAAACCAATAGACAAACAAGCATCGACAAGACGGAAAGGTGGAAACGGAAAACCTTGACCTGCCCCGTACTCGGACATAAAAGCTACCGATGGGCAAAACCCCACAATACACCTGGCGCCCGCTAGTAGAACCAAGAAAAAGAGGGGCGATGGCTTTTTAGATGTTCACATTCCATGTTCCTATTAATACTTACTTAGCCTCTCAAAAATGCGGGCTTAGACTGATTCCTGTATGAGGTAGCTAACTCGCTAAGTTGCTTAACCCAAGAACTCTCCAATATTCGCACTTGGAAGCCCTGATAAGCGGATGTCTCAGTCAACCCGCTCAGCACATCTTTCTTGCGCCTTCCTTGTTCTTCAGTTGCTCCTGCGTCAGCTGGTGCCCTTCCCCTAGCTCCCAGTCTTCGAAAACGAATATGTCTTCTATCCTAGATTTCAGAACTTTCGCGATGCTATAGGCTAACTTGAGAGACGGGTTGTACTTCCCCTTCTCCAAGAAGAGTATCGTCTCCCTTCTCACGCCCACCCTGTTCGCCAGCTGCTCCTGAGTCAGGTGCAACTCTTCTCTTAGCTTCTTCATTCTAGTCTTCATAAGATGTGTTCAATCTCCGCCTCGATCATAGTAAACATAGGAAAAGACAAACAATGCCATGCCTCCGACAAAGAGAACAGTGAACGCTAGTGGATATAGATCGATAGTGTTGAAGGTCACTATGTACGCGATTGAGGCAGCTAGCGTTAACGTGATGAAAAGGAAGGCATTTCTGCAGGCCCGATCGATGTTCTTCTCTATTCTTTCGTCGTTTCCCTTGCCACCGAAAGCACCAAAGAAACAGAAGAATCCAACGAAACCGAAGAAGACCTTGTTCCCTGTGATTAAGCCAAGCACACTAATTAATCCCAAAAGACCGAGGTATGCAATAATTCTGCTTTTCATGTCTCAAACCTCTTGTTAACTATTTCTAACGTTATATATTTCTAACGTTGCTCGTATTTAAATCTATCTCTTGATACGCATCGATGGTTCGGTTTACCATGAACAGGCATTCCACCGGTCATGGATCCCAATTGATGAGAATTCGAATCTCCGTCTTGCCTCTATGGCAATCGAATAGTTCGTTCGTTTTGTCAGTCGGCCTTGAGAGAAATAGTTCCCATTACTGGAACTGAAAAAGCGCGCGCTGCCTTGTCCCGATATTAGGCAATAATTGTACAAAGAAGAGAAGCTCGCGGGTGATATCACCCCTTGAGGCAGGACTCAAATCCCAGCAGCTTCAAACTTGGGTCCAGATTTCAATCCGAATTTGTCGCAAAGGAACGGGTTTGGGGAAAGGTTACGGCGTGAACCTCGTCTTCTCCTATAAGGTCAAACAAACCAAAGGTCTCCATGAGACATGCAAGAAGAAATGCGATTAAATTGGCCGCTATGATTAAGGATGCCCGAAACGACAAGTACCCTGTGGCTTTGCTGATTCAAATGACAAACCAAGGTGACGATGAGCAAAGGATAAAAAAAAAGGAAGCCGCCTATGCTCGTTGGTAAAACTAGTAAGAAAGCGAGAAAAGCTGAGAAAAACGGGCAAATGGTCCAGAATACACGGTAGGCTTAAGTTTGCGTAAAGCTCAAACTGCTTTGGGTGAAAAAATGGATAGCAAAACACATTTTGAGAAATCTAGGAACGATGTTAGTAAGGCCCATAAGGACATTGCAGTGAAATTCCTCAGTCTAGTTGGTTCGGGAAGACCAAAGGACGGACTACGTTTCTTTGCCCCTGAATGTAAGACTCACAATCCCTACATCCCCGGTAGCATGAAGACAATAATCGATGCAATGATTGCCGTGCAAAAACAAGGAGCGGAAGGAATTTCAAAAGGGTCGAAAGCTGACTTTAAGCTCATCATCAGGCAGGTCCTTGCTGACGGAGACATGGTTGCAGTGCATACTCAACTCTCCAGCTCCAAACCAAGCGAAGGAGGACTAAGGCAAGTCCATCTTTTCCGTTTCAGTGGAGACAAGATTGTCGAGTATTGGGATATCACCCAACAAGTGCCGGAGAACGCGCCTAACGCAGCTGGAGCATTCTCTTAAAGGAGGCCCCTTTCTCAAAATAAGCTTTTCAATTTAGAGACAAGCCGACCAGCATGACTGTAGACTAAGATGCGCTCTAAAGACCTGACTTGTAGAGCCGGCAGAAACTACAAAAAGAGGGCGGTAGCTTTTTAGTTGTTCACATTCTATGTTCCTGATAATACTTATCGCAGAAGGGCGAGAATGGGTTAACCAGTCTAGGGATATAGCAGAGAAACCCGATCAAGCCACTATCACGCAGCCTCTAGCATAGGGGCAAGAATGGATGGGTTGAAGGCAGAGTGGTAAGATGCCTCCTAAGGAACGTAAACTGGTGTATGATGGCAAGAAAAGCGAACTTAGTATTCTAGCTGATACTCCTGAAACCAAGTTGAAGGAAGCCGGCGAGCACGGGAAGACTGGTTTTCCCGATAGCGATTGGTTCAATATGATTATTCTCGGGGATAACTTGCCGGTTTTGAAGACTCTGATGGCCGATTCTTCGGTCGCAAGAAGAGTCAGACTGGTCTACATTGATCCTCCATTTTCTACGGGTCAGGAATTCCGCGTTGGGGATTCCCGCTCATCAACCATAAGCCCAAGTAGGCTCGACGCGGTTGCCTACCGAGACAGCTTGGTTGGTGTCGCCTACCTTGAGTCTCTGAGGAAGCGCCTGATATTCCTGAGAGAAATCATGGCCACGGATGGTTCAATATATGTTCACATTGATTCCAGAGTTGGTCACTACGTGAAAATCCTTCTGGATGAAGTCTTCGGAGAGAAGCACTTCATAAATGATATAGCTAGAATCAAGTGCAACCCAAAGAACTTCAAACGCAGAGCCTATGGAAATGTCAAAGACATGATCCTATTTTACACGAAGAGTGGAGATTATCTGTGGAATGATCCGAGGCAATCCTTCACTGATGGGGATATACTGAAGCTGTTCCCCAGGCAAGACAAAGACGGAAGGCGGTATGCAACAAACCCTCTTCACGCTCCCGGCGAAACTGAGAATGGTTCCACCGGGCAGACGTGGCGAGGCATGCCTCCACCTAGGGGCAGGCATTGGCGATATCCTCCGGATGAGCTTGAAGAACTGGATAAGCAGGGTTTGGTTGAGTGGTCGAGTAAGGGCGTCCCTCGAAAGAGAATATACGCCGACGAGTTCTTGAAGAAGGGAAAGAAGATGCAAGATGTCTGGAACTTCAAGGATCCGCAGTTTCCTTCATATCCTACTGAAAAGAACTTGGATATGCTGAAGTTGATCATCGGGACTTCTTCGAACCCAGGGGACATAGTTCTAGACGCTTACTGCGGCTCTGGATCCTCAATTCTCGCAGCGGAGGAGCTTGGGAGAAGGTGGATCGGCATAGACAACTCCAGCCCATCCATTGTCACTGCAACAAGGAGACTTCTGAATAGGGTAGACTGCAAATTCTTCAAGCTGCTCCATGCTACCCGCTGAGGCTTTGCAAATCATCCACGGCGATGGTATCTGCGGCCAGGGATCTGCAGCCCGCTTACTCCAGACTGATTTCCCTTTCAAGGCCTATGCGCGGATAGGGATACACAAGAATCGAATTGGCATCAAGCGTCACGGAAACGTCTTCCCCGATCCTAAGTTCCTCCCAAGATTTGTCGATCGGGATCCTGCTCATTATGTGGTCTCCACCGTCCAAGGTGAGTTCGCATCTAATTGACGCACCCGAAAAGATTGTTTTTGTGATTCTAGCCGGTAGCGTGTTGGCTTTCTCTCGCGTGTGAGCGCCCCCGGCCTCGGATAGCAGAACGAATTCTGGCCTTACAGCGGCAACTACAAGCATGTTTGCAGCGAAGCTGTTCTTCGGCCTCTTTTCTCTCTTCTTGGCTGATCCTGCTTCCAGGTCAGTCTCTACTTCGCCTCGATCTTGCTCCTTTAAGTGCGCTTTGATCAGCTGTCCGCTCCTGAGCCTTAGAGTCACTGTGTTGTCTTCCGTTTCCGCGATCTTGCACTCTATGAAGTTTGCTTCTCCGAGAAAATTCGCCGTGAAAAGTGTATTTGGTTCGAAGTAGAGCTGGTCTGGCGCTCCGACTTCAACCACTTGCCCTTTCTTCATTATTATAATCCTATCTGCGACTGACATTACTTCCTCTTGGTCATGTGTGATGTGAATGGCAGTCAACTTTAATTCTTTGACGATTTTCTTCAGCTCGTATCGCAGTTCGACTCTTACGAGAGCATCGAGGGCTGACAATGGTTCGTCGAGAAGAAGCAGTTCGGTCCGTGATGCGAGCGCCCTAGCCACGGCAACCTTCTGCTGCATCCCGCCACTCAGTTCTCTGGGAAATGAATGTGAGTCGGCACTGAACCTGATAAGAGCGATCATCTCGCTGACTAGCCTGCGAGACTCTTCAGCGTCAACTTGCCTGACTCTCAGCCCATAGCCTATGTTCTCTCTGACATTCATATGAGGAAATAGCGCTATGTTCTGAAACACATAGCCAATCCCCCTATCCTCCGGAGGCATGCCATCAACCAGTTTCTCACCAATGTACACGTGACCTTTGTCCTGCTTTAGTATTCCGGCGATGCATTTTATGAGAGTTGTCTTGCCGCACCCACTAGGACCGAGAATGCCAATGTATTCTCCATTCTTAACGTGGAAGTCTACCTTGTCTAGAGCAACGAATTTTCCGAATCTCTTAGTTAGGTTGGCGACCCTGATGCTCGGCATAACTCTCAGATCACTTCGATCTTCATGCTCTATTATTCTTTGAAGCTTTTTAGCTTAAGCATTCCCCTCCCTAACCATGAGGAGCAACTTCTGTGACGCGACCCACAAACCACATCGATGCAGACGGTCTGGCCTTCAGCAAAAATAGAGACGCCTAGGCGATAGAAATAAGAAAGGAAGGCACGGGTTTTCCGGTTTGCGACCCTTAGTAGCCTATTCCTTTGTTAGGGATATTTCAATCGTGCTGACGCTGAACTTGTTTCCTTGCTCCCCAGTCAATTGCTCTGTCCCGGTGATTATTTCCTTGACCTTCACATCCGACATGAATCTGTTGCGCACTATCTCGGCGACGTCCACTGCGCGACTTATTGCTTGTCCTCGTGCCTTAATGCTTACCAACTTTGCGTTGTCGTGAAACAGCGTTATCACGGCGAGGACATAATTCATTGGGGGCTTAGTTCCCACAAGTACGGCATTTTCTTCAGATCTGGATCTTTCTGGCATTTTTCGATTTTCACCTTTTCTCCTTCTTCAAATATACTAAAGTTGTCGTAGCAACAAAGCACAGATGTGCTGTAGTATCCGTGACCTTGACTAGTGATTGCCCTCTTTATAAACTTGGCGAAGGTTTAAGGTGACCTCCGGGAACCAGCGAATGATCCGAGCTGAGTTTTCAGGCTCTCAGATTACTTCGATCTCCTTGTATAATCCGTGCCTTGGCGACGGGAACAGAACACAATCGTTAGGGTCAAAATGCACATACACGTTGTCGCCGGCACTGAATCGCTCCAGAGCGCTTGAGGAAATCTTGCAGAAGACAGTCGTGTCGATTGCCTGCAGCTTAACCTCATATCTCCTTAAGCTGCCGAGGAATGTGACCCCCTCGACTGTGCCTTCTAGACTGTTTTCCTTGACAGGTTCGGAGAATAGGCGTGTTTTTTCGAGTCTGATTCCCACGACGACAAGTTTACCTGTTCCGAATTCTCCACATGAAACTCGAATCTCAGTTTCCTCGCCCAAGTCGATTATTGAACCCTTTGAGCTGGTTTTCTTGATGACACCTTCTAGGAGGTTTGCGCCACCAAGGAAGTGTGCGGAAAAGATTGTCGCTGGGTGATTGTACAGATCAAGGGGGGTGCCGACCTGTTCGATCTTGCCTTCCTTCAGTAATGCGATTCTATCGGCTATCGTGACGGCTTCCTCTTGGTCATGTGTTACGTGGATCGCGGTCAGATGAAGATCCTTAGCGAGGTTCTTAATGTCGTCTCTAATTTCAGTTCTCAGCCTGGCGTCTAGAGCACCTAAAGGTTCATCGAGTAGCAGGATCTTCGCACCTGACGCGAGTGACCTTGCCAAGCCTACTCTCTGCTGCATTCCGCCGCTCAATTCGTTAGGATATGATCTTGATCTTCGGCCGAGCCTAACCAAGTCAAGAGTATCCATGGCAACCTTGAAGGCATCTTCGTACTTCATCCCCTTTGACAGTGGGCCGAATAAGACATTGTCCAAGACGGTCATGTGGGGAAACAATGCAAAGCTCTGAAAAACCAGAGCCGTGTTTCTCTCTTCCGCTGGGACATCGTTCATCAATAACCGATCAAAGTAGATTTCGCCTTCGCTGGGTTTCAAAATACCAGCTAGGATTTTAAGTAGCGTTGTTTTTCCGGCACCCGTCGGCCCCAGGATGCAGACATATTCGCCGTCGTTTACGACTAAGGAGAGGTCATTGATGGCTGTCACTCTTCCGAATTTCTTAGTTATGTTCCTGAGTCTGATCATTGGCATCCTAGGTTCGTCTCCTTGTCTTAACGCCCTTTGCGAGTACAATGAGAATTAGTATTGAGAAGAATATGAGCATCCCGCATCCCAGTGCAGTCTCGGTCTGAGTCGCTATCGGTGCACCTATGAGGAGGGCCTTCACCCATTTTACGATCAGTATTGGGGCAGTTGTCACCGTCGTGCTCAGCGCCTGAGTCGCGCCTGTCTCTGCCACACTTCTCGTGAAAACTAAGATGGAGCCTGCAAGTACCGAGTACTTCATCAACGGGAGAGTCACTCTTCTGAATGACGTAAACGGGTGACCTCCCAGAGTTCTTGCTGCATTCTCAAGTTCGGGATTGATGTTCTCCATTGCGGCAATTACGGAGCGCACAAAATACGGGTAGGTTATGCAGAGGTGCGCCAAGACTATTATGCCGAAATCTCCGCCAGGTCTTACCCCGAGCGCTTGCCAGAAAAATGGAAGAGTTACGCCCAAGGCAACGGACGGAACAATTATTGGAACGTTTATTAGGGAGTCGAGGATCGATGAGCCGAGCGAACCCGCTCTCCTTCTCGCGACTAGTACGCCCATGGGCAGACCGACCAATATGATTATGAATGTGACTATCAATGCGACCAAGTAGGATGTTACCAAGCTACTCCAATAGTCGCTCCATATTCCCTGAGACTGAATCGCGGCGGATAGTGAACCATTCGCAATGCCGGCAAAAGAAGGAATCGCAACGAACAGCGAAGGAAGAAGGATGATGAGAAGGAAAACCAGTATGGAGGACGTATCTCTTGACTTTCTTGCTTCCTCGCCACTTAGTTTTCTCTCTGGTCTTGCCCAGACGCTCTTCACTGGCAGTTTTATGTGTGGCGCAAGGGCTCGTATCAAAACGAAGACTAACAGAGAGACAATGATGAGAACCGCGCTGACATACACCAATGGACCTACACTGGCTGACTTGCCATACGTATTGATCATGTTCTGGATGAAAACAGGCCCGTTTTCGAATGTGCCAGCTACCAGAAAAGTCGCGCCCGTCTCAGACAATGAGCGGGAAAACGCTAAGAGGAATGATGCTACTTCACCGGACTTCAGTATGGGTAGCGTCACTGTCCTCGCGACTGTGAATGTGGGAGCGCCAAGAGTTCTTGCTGCAGTGTCATAGGTTACGTCATACTCCATTATTTCGCCTACCATGACTCTAACTATGACCGGATAAGAAAAGGCGAAATGAAGCAATCCCACGAGAGCCCAACCAGGTGAAATAATTGATTGACCAAAAAGCGAGGACAGCCCTCCGGGTTGGCTCCAGAAGAGCAGAAGAGAATAGCCCAATGCGGAGGTCGGAACGATGAAGGGGATGTTCGCCATTGAGTCCAAGATTCCCAGCCATCTTGAGTTACCCCTAACTATGAGCCAAGCCATGGGCACTCCGAGCAGCAGGTCAATAGTGGAGACAATGAATGCCAGTGCAAATGAGTTGACCATGGCTGAATTTGCTCTGCCGAGCATTACTGGGTCTGATAATATGCTTCCTATAGATCCTGCCTGCGACAGGATTCCGAGTATTGGAGGAAGAAGTATTAGGAAGAAGAAGAAGATGACTGAAGTTGAATAGACTATTATCCTTACATAGCGTTTTGACGAAAGCCTATCGAGGAACCGCATAATCGAGGGCAAAACTCTTTCTTCTCCAACTACTCATTAAACGAGTTCATTCGCCTGACTCCATTCAGAACCTGTTTTTCCGCATCTTCTTTGTTTCATCTGCTTCTCGGCACCCATTAATCAAGGTATGATTCCAAAGGCTTGGTTGAGTGTACGGAAATAAATCATTTGTGATCCGCGGTTAAGGCGACGAGCCAAAACAGAATCTCAACCTATCATCTGGCGTGTTTCTATCTCCTTGAGACGAATACGCTGCCCCTGACATAGAACCGCCAGTGTCTTTCTTCGCCAGCGCTTATTCCTATCCTCTTCGTTGCGACAACTTCTAATTCTGGTATATATTCATGGTCTTCTCTAATATACAGGATAGACGTAGGATTGGTTAGGTCCATCCCGTTCAGCTTCCCGGTGACCAGCATTGCTTTGGCCAGTTTTCCTGGACCGTTTGCCAGCTGCGTCAGTGGCATGCTTTCTCGCTCTACCCTGTTTGTTGACTTGTCCTTGCTGAATAGCCTATTCCGCGTCATTTTCTCTATTCCGGTAATCGGTTCTAATGCCCTCAAAAGGACGGCGCCCGCCTTCTCAGATTCGCTTCTAGCAGTTGCGTTTAGGCAAAAATGATTCCCGTAGATGAAGTATACGTAGGCCAATCCGACTTGTTGAAACATGACGCTGTTTCTTTTTGTGGGCCCTCGGTAAGCGTGGCTTGCGGGGTCATTTTCGCCGCTGTATGCTTCTACTTCTACAATTCGACCCTCCATCAGGACGCCTCTTGGGAGGCTCCTCACAAGCACTTTGCCTAGCAGCGCCTTCGCAACACCTACTGTCTCCCTTGAGTAGAACTCGCGCGGCAGCGCATCGTAAGTAGAAATAGTTGTTCCCTCCGCTCGTGCTGTGAGTGCCCCAGGAGATAAATGGCTTGGCAGGTATGCACACTAAAACCCTATTGTGTGACCGATCTCAAATGGACAAATCATGCAGGACCGAGACTACTTCTCCAACTTCCTTAATTACGCGTGTCGGCTTGAATGATTTGACGTCGACTTTTGCCTTGCCATGGGTTATGAGTATTGAATGGAGACCGACGCGGTTTGCCCCCAATATGTCGAATTCTGGTGTGTCTCCTACGTGGCATGCTTGGCCTGATTTGCAGTCCGCCTTGGCAAGCGCTACCTCGAATATCCTCGCATCTGGTTTGTAAGACTTGACCTCAGAACTTGTCGTCAGCAGGTCAAAGTAATCGAGAATCCCTGCAGAGTTGAGCTGGACTGTCAAGTCCTCGGCGTCAGCATCGCTGATTATACCTATTCTGTATCCTTGCTTTCTAAGAACCTCAAGTGTCTCTGGAACATCGCGATATGTCTCCGCGTGCTTATTTACGTAGTTGTAGACTCTGTCAACTGAGCCCGTGATATCTTTCTCCGAAAGCTGCAGTCCGATTCTACTCCCAATCCTCACGAATGCTTCATGGAAGAGTTCCCTGACGGTCTGAAAAGGGCGGGTCTTCTCTCCTCTGATTTCCCGGTTCACATTTCGCCAGTCTACGTCCCAAGCGCCTGAAACATCCTCGAAGGCAACATTGAACTTCTTCGAGAAAAGCGTGAACTCGTTTATCATGGCTGTGACCCAAGCCCTGAGGCTTATGACTGTCCCCATGGCATCGAAGAAGACTACCTTTATCCCTTTCCCACTCACCAGCTCTGATCCCACCATCCTTGCCATCGCAAACAGTTCATTGAAACATGACTTCCGGTTATTGAAGGTGCTCTTCTCAAAGTGTTTTGGCAGAGAACGCGCCTAGTGGAAATGAGTTATGGTACCCCTGTCTTGGCTTTGGTTTTGACATCTAGCTCCTCCTCAGATTCCCATTTGCTTGGGGAGAATAGACATGCTTCTTTCATCCCTAGGCAACTTCTGTTCTTGGATGGTATATGGTGTCCTTGCTGTATGTCAATACGTTGCATTCCCAACTTGCGATGCTTTGAAAGAAAAGTCTCAGTTAAGACTGCACGGTAACGAGAAACCCCTCGTTCAATAAGCATTCGAGTCATCAAAGTGTATTCATCAAGCTCAATCCAGTCTCCAGATTCACGGTAGTAGAACTTACAGCTGCCGACATGAAAGCCCGTCACCGTCCAATTTCCTCCTTGAACAGCTCTGAGGCGTAGCTACATTTAGTCACGCTTTCCAGAACCCTTCCTTCATTACTACCCGTCCATCGACCTCTACGGTGGGCTTGGTCATTATCAAGTCCCAGTGTAACGAGGAATCGTTCTTTCCTCCGTAAGCTGGACCTTTGTTGTTCCCTATTGCAATGTGAATTGTTCCGACGACCTTTTCGTCTTGCGTTATGTCATCTATGAATGTCGCCTTCGGATTTGTTCCTATGGCGAATTCGGCTATCTTGTCCTTGTCGCCAGTAGACATCTCCATTATCTTCCTGAAGTTCTCTTCTCCCTTTTCCGCCTTGAAATCAACTAACCTTCCATCCTTGAAGGTCCACTTGACATTATGGACAGAGTATCCGAAGTAGCTTGTTGGAACATCGAAGAATGCATCACCATTGGCGCTGTCTTCAATTGGTGAAACGAAGACCTCCCCTGCCGGGAGGTTCATTCCTACATCCTTATTCGCTACGTCTTCTTCATCCATGATTCCATCGTCGTTTAGCCACTTGCGTCCGGCGACTTCGAATGTCAGGTCGGTGCCTTTGTCGGAGGTGAGGTGTATCGTCTTCGCTCCCGTGAGGTTGCCTATTATCTCCTTGCCTCGTTTCGAGATCTCTTCGTAGTCAACATCAAGAGCATTCAGCACTGCCTTTTCGAACTTGCCAAATGACATCTTCGATTCCCTAGCTCTGCCCTCCGTGGGGAAGGAGATTCCGATCCACCTGATCCCGCGCGAATCCATTACGTCACTCATTGGCTTTCTTGACCTTCTCCATGCACCAACCTTCTCCAGAGGAGCGCCTGCCAACGCCGGCTTGCCGAGGCCAACGTAGACATCGACTTGACTAAATGCTTCCACAATGTGTTTCGGCGGAGCCTCGACGAAATTCGCTTCCGTCTCAATCAAAGAACGCGTCATGTACGAATCCGACAGAGATTGAATCACTGGCTTAGCACCAGTTTTATCACATTCGATGGCAATCTCCTCAGCCAAGTCGAGAGCATCGCGCAGTGACGCGATCCACACCATCTCTCCCCTTGCGACTCTCATACATTGGTGAACTATCTGCAGAGCGAGCTTCCTATAGAGCCTGTCTTTGTCAGTCAAATCTGATCAACCACCATTCCGTAATACGCAAAACACGATGAAAATTCATCCAGTGATAGTCAAATTAGGATAACAAGAAGAGATATTTAAATTGATGCCATACGTTTACTGGCTGGATCCCCTGCCACCAAAGGAAACATCTGCCCTACCTCATTGGTTGGATATTAATGAGAGATCTCATCGAAGCAATTAGGAAACTGAGGAAAAGTGAAGTAGGATATCTGATAGGTAACCGGATGAATGAATTCAGGGAGAAAGGAGCTCAGTCAAGCAGAGAGATCTTCAAGGAACTGTGCTTCTGCATCTTGTGCGCGAACTTCAACGCCCAACGGGGCATAGAGATACAAGAAGAAATAGGCAACGGGTTCCTAAACCTCTCGGAATCCAAGCTGGCTAGAAAACTGAGGGAGACAGGCTACCGGTATCCCAACACGAGGGCCAAGTATATTCTTGAGGCGAGGAAGTTCAAAAACCCATTGAAGAAGATTATGAACTCCTTCGTTAACGAAATCGACCTCAGAGATTGGTTGGCCAAGAATGTCACTGGTCTTGGGTACAAAGAGGCCAGTTTGCCAGATTACGAAGAAGTCTCTGTGATCATCGATGGAAAGTTTGAGCTGATGAGAATCGCCGATCTATATCGTGAATATTATAATGGTAACCTGAATCAAAGAAGACTTGAGACTTTTTCATTCAATCCAGAGACGTTGAAGTTTGAAACTGCGCCGGTGACTAACGTTCTGAAACATGAATGCAGTAATGATTTATACGAGATCAAGTTGGAATGGGGTAGAAGAGTCACAACAACGGGCGATCATAGCGTTTTTACCGTTGGCAACAATGGAATAATCCCTGTTGAGGTCAGATTGCTGAAGACCGGGGATTTTATGGCCATTCCAAGGAGACTTCCGACTCTCGATAGCGTTGAAACCGAGTTGAATCTCGTTCAAGAGTTTATAGAAAGAGGTATTCTTGGCAGTTTCTTTCTTAAAAGCAAAGAATACTGCGATTTTCTACGAGAGAACTATAGAACCGAGATCGCTCGAAAGAACGAATATACTCAACATTTTCGAGGCGTAGTTCCACTGAAAGTTGTTGCGCGATTGCCTCAAACAGCTTATAGTATTGCCATCTTGAAGAAGTTCAAAGTAAGAATATCTCTTCGAGCTTCGCCAAGTACAATCGACTCTATCATCCAACTTGACAGGGATTTCTTTTGGGTACTAGGGTTGCTAGTCGCAGAGGCGGCCAAATGCAACAACCCAATCGAATTCACATTGGGGCTGGAAGAGCATAAAAGGTTCATGAAACTCAATAGGCTACTCTCACGCAGCTTGGGACTAAACGTCAATAAATATTATCCAAAGAACAGAAACGTATACATATCTAGAATAAACAATCCGCTATTTTTCCATCTCATTCGAGATGTTCTTGGAATCAAAGGTTTCTCCAGAACTGAAGCGGTGCCTAAGGTTGTTTTTTCGTCCAGTTTCCCTAATATCGTGTCCTTTCTTCAAGGCTACTGGGAGGGAGATGGCTGGAAGAGATCTAAGTCATATTTTAGCGTACATACTAGCTCCAGAAAGTTGGCGAAAGACCTACTCTTGCTGCTATTGATGGTTGGAGTCGTGGCAAGGGCCTGCAAGAAAAAGTCTAGAGGCTTGAGTGGCACCGGGACATGCATTGACTATAGTGGAATCATCCAACCCATTCAACTGGAGAATAAGGCACCTCTTAACAAGAGGGAAGTGATCCCGAACACTGGAGAGATGACACATGAGATACTTAGGAAAATGAAAATCAGATCAAAGATCAGACGACGAAACACAAGTCTCTATAACAAAGTAATGAGATGGAAACATCTTGGAAACCCATCTAGGATGATGTTGAACCGCTTTCTGATCGACGTTCAGGAACGTGGGGGTTGCCAAGAAGTCGATAAACTGAAAAGAATAGTGGATTCTGATCTTTCTTTTGCAGAAATCAGAAGAATAAGGGCAGTGCCCTACCGAGGCAAATACGTATATGATTTGGAGGTTGCGCAAAAAGGCAAGGACTTCCAGAACTTCATTGGGGGAGTTGGCGGAGTATGCTTACATAATAGTCACTTTCTCAGAAACGTCGGGTACACCGACTGCGCCATCATAGATTTTCATATACTGGACATATTAGCAAGATGGGGGTTAATCGATAGGCCAAAGACATTGACCAAGCAGAAGTATTTTGAAATAGAAGATGTGCTTCGAAGAATCGGAGCAAGATCCGGCTTGAGCTTGGGAGAGCTGGATCTGTACCTATGGTATATGGAGACCGGCAAAGTGCTTAAATGAGGTAGATCATAGCTTGTCTCTCAAGTTGCGTAGGTACGCCAATGTGCTTGATGCCGGCGAATTGTGGCGTAGAAGAGATTCGAAAAAGCTTAAATAAACGTTATCTCGACTCTTGCCAATAGTTCTGATCCCTTTTGTGGTTCGGGTCTCTATGAAGGACTCGTTTTGGTAGTGAACTGGCATGGACTGCACTCTTGTGTGAGAAATGTGTGTTACTTGGGCAGACATTTTTCGCGGCACAAGTGTTTCGGTTTGCCGACTTCGCTTTCAAGAAGATGCGAAACTTGAGGCAATGATATCTGTATCCGTATCAGTAGCTTCATGCTAATGCTTTGGATCAGTCTCCCCTGTGTTTGGATCTGAGTTCGGAGGAATCTGCGATGTCTGAGTATGCCGTCGAAACGAATGCTCTTACGAAAGCCTTCCCAATGCGTGAAGAGAATGAGGAAAAGAAGAAGGAAAAGGTGCTGAGGAAGGTAGTGGATAGCGTAGACCTGGAACTGCCCAAAGGTCAATTCACAGCACTTCTAGGTCCTAACGGCGCGGGCAAGACAACCTTGATAAAAATGCTTGTCACGCTTCTCCTTCCGACTAGCGGTAGCGCTAAGGTCAATGGGTACGATATCATCAAGGAGCCTGCTCAAGTTAGGGCGTCCATAGGTCATATGCATGGCGAGACTGGTGGAAGGAGTCTTTACTGGAGGTTAACGGGAAGAGACAATCTGAGGTTCTTCGCGTTCATGCAAGACGTGCCCATAAAAGTTGGCAGGGAAAGAATTGATGCTCTACTCGACTACTTCGGTCTGGCCAAGGATGCCGATCGCGGAGTCAAAGAGTACAGCACTGGGATGAAGGTTCGACTTATGCTAGCCAGAACGCTGCTGCATAACCCGCCAATTCTGCTCTTAGACGAACCCACGATAGGCCTCGACGCAGAGGGAGCTGTGGAAACCAGAGACTTTCTCAAGACTCTGAACAAAGAACTCGGGAAAACAATCCTCTTCACAAGCCACGTGATGTCCGAAGTCGAGCAGCTGTGCGAAAGGATCGTCATAATAAACAAGGGCAGAATAATCTCAGACACCACCCCTGATAATCTTCGATTCCTGACGAGGGACGTAAGGAGCATTGAGGTTAGGTTCTTGGGTACGGCGCCTGATAGAGTTTCCCAGATCCTGAAGGAGAAACTCGACTGCGTACAGGCGATAACAAAGAACGAGTCTCATAGTGGTCACTCCAGCGTCACAGCAACTATCAGCTGCGAGGAGTCAGACGCTATCCCATTGATAGCAAGAACTCTCTCGAATGAGCACGTGAAGGTAATAGGCATACAGGCGACGGAACCCACACTTGAAGAGGCCTTCATCAAGCTCGTAAAGTCCTATGAGAAGGAAGACAACAAGCGAGAACGTCCAAATAGCTGAATGCAGCAGAGCTCTCGTATACCATACTTAGGGAATCAAGTGCGGCTGAGCATGAAAGATAGGCGGTCAGTGCGTGGCAATGAGTGGAAAGGGCAAGGATAACTTGGTAGCGCTCCTCAAGCGGGATGGCAGAGTAAGATCGAAACATAGCCTAAGGCAGGTATCATTCCTCTGGAAAGCTAGGATGAAGATCTTCTGGTCGTATAAGCTCGATCTGACGATGGATATCGTCAACGCTGTGATCTCCGTCGGCGTGTATTTCTTCATGGGATTCCAAGTCAACCTGCAACAGTTGGCTGCAGCTGGTTATGGTACAAGCTACATTGCTTTTGCACTCGTCGGGGTAACAACTGAGACTTTTCTCTGGACTTCGGTGAGCAGAATCTCGGGAGTCTTGAGAACCGAACAGGAAGAAGGAACGTTGGAGGCGATTACTTCAACAATGCTCAAACCGTCGAATTACTTGTTCGGTCAGTCGCTAGCTGGTTTCAGCAGATCATCTATATACTTCGTCGGGGCCATGGTCGTCGGCATTTTCTTGCTTCAGATTCCGCTCATCCTCAACGCGGTGACCTTGGCGACTGCAAGCATCGCCGTGATAATGATGACGATGTCTCACATCGGAATAGGCTTTGCCGCAGCTGGAGCGATATTGGTTCTGAAGAGGGGTGAGCCCATAGTCTTCATGTTCTCGGTCTTCACGCAGTTCTTCAGCGGTGTTCTATATCCTTTGAACGTGATTCCAACGTTCTTGCTGCCCATAGCATACTTCCTGCCATACACGTATGCATTGCACGCACTCAGGCTCACTTTCGGAAGTGGCTACAGTATTCTAAGCCCGGCTGTGACCACGGATTTCATTGCGATGGGCGTCTGGACGTTGGTCTCAGTTCCAATAGGGATCTGGGTATTCAAGAAGGCGATAAATCACTCTCGGCGTGTTGGCACGATGAGCTACTATTGAGTGAGCAAGTGTAACGGTAGGCGACATGATTTGGGTGCAGACAATGACAGGGAAAAGAACAAGCTAGCGAGCAGAGAGGCATCGCTGCATTTCGGGCAAGAGAACCGCCTTCGCATGGAGAGACTCATCAGCTTGATGAAGGAAGGAACTACTGGTGGAAGGATCCCTCTGAGGCTCAAGATCTACGCCTTCCTCCTCCGAGGCGCAAAAACAATGTGGAGTTACAGAGGGTTTGTGGCACTCGACATAATTGCCACCTCACTTCAGATAGGGATGTACTTTCTCGTAGGTCTCATAATCAATCCAGGCCTGATTGAATCGGCAGGCTACGGGTCCTCTTTCTTCACATTCGCGTTGGTGGGGATCGCGTTTCAGCAATTCGTATTCGCGTCTGTGAACATGTACAGCCATTCTTTAAGACATGAGCAGGAAGACGGAACCATAGAAGCACTTCTGACTTGCAAGACCTCCTTCAGAGTCTACCTCGTAGGAGAAGGCACGTTCAACTTCTTGTACGCCACATACTTCGTGGCAGCGGCCTTCGTGTTCGGCGCACTCCTTTTCCCGACGACACTCACGCTTAACGCCCTCTCGCTCTTTTCTGCAGGCATACTTACAGTTATGCTAGTGATCGCGCATCTATGCATTGGAATAGCGGCCGTCGGCATAATAATGAAAGTTAAGGAAGGAGACCCAGTACTCTGGGCCTTCAGTTGGTTTACGCAACTTCTTAGCGGCGTAATGTATCCACTTAGTCTCCTGCCGGGATGGCTGCTCCCAGCTGCACTTGCAATGCCCCTCACTTACTCCCTTGACGGATTGAGGAGATGCCTAATACCCGTTAACGGCTACTCAGCTACAATTCTTACTCCTCAAGTTCTCGTGGACGCAGCATCGTTGCTGATCTTCATAGCAGTGGCCCTACCCATCTCACTAAGGATCTTCAAATGGGGTTATGATGTCGCAAGACGGGATGGAACGCTCCATTCATACTGAGGGCGAATTCTCTTGTGCAGTGCGTGATTCATGGCCTTTCAATGGCAATCTCTAGGCAACTTCTGGGCACAAGCTTTTTGTATGACTTGTTGGCAGAGATTAGTGCATGAGGAGGTTGCAGGGCGAATCAAACTACAGTCCCTGCGATCGCTATTGATCCAATTTAGGAGGCAGTCTACCTTGGTAGAGACACCGATTGATTTCTATGCTGAAATTGTTGCGACACTGACGATGGCGCTAGTCTCGATCGCGATACTAAGATCCTATTTCAAGGATCCGGAGAGGGATAAGCGCACCTTGGCACTTTCGATTGGATACGCGTTGTTCGCTATAGCAACTCTGTCAGGGTTCATGGGAATACTCTTGATATTGATGAGCTATCCAGGAAATGTAGTCTTGGCCTTGAACGTTGAGAGATTCATTTATGTCTTCGTCGCATTTGGAATGGTGCCATTCACGTACTTCGTCGCAAATCTTTTCTATAGAGGAGCAAAATGGCCGACGTATCTGATGACAGTCTTCGCAGTGGTAATCTCGGCAGTCTTTGTGCTCGTTGACTGGTCAGTGGTTTCTATTCCTGGAGTGCCGACGGTCTGGAACACGGACTTGCTGACCGGCTTTGCACTTCTGCTCATGACTTCCGTTGTGTTCTTTGTGCTTTGCTTCAAGTGCTTCCAGACAGCAGGCAGAACAAAAGAGCCTCTTGTGAAGAGAAGGTTCAGAATGATTGGTTTTGCAGCTTTCGTTGGGATCTTGATTTTCATAGTCAACGCTCTTACCACCCTCGGCGGTCCATTCATACCTTACATCTCGGCGACTTCTTGGAGCCTTGCTGCTATCGCGGGAATAGCTTCTTACATAGGGTGGGTAAGGTTCAAGGGACCCAAAGAAGGCAAGAAATCCTAGAGTACGCTGTCCCACAACTCTCAGGCGAGCTCTTGACAATCGAAGGGCTTCTTCCTGTCAAAAGCTCAAAACCTCTTTTTTCTTTAATCACGACGAAGGTCATAAGCCCTTTAGGAAATCTACTGCTTCCTCTTCCGAAGTCTTTTTCTCTTCTCTCAAGTCAAGAGTCTTTTTCTGTGAATATCTGTAGACTGTTTCAATTACCGTCTTGGGAGACATCCTAGTTTTCTTTGAGATCTCCTCAATGCTGAACCTTCCCGTGCACAAGGAGAGTATCTTCTTCTCGTCTCCAGAAGCGCTTTTGAGGACTGCCTTGTCGATCAGAAAGGGTGCCATGAAAACCTTAACTGTTGGGGCTAGTGGGGTTTTCGGAGTCACAATCTTCGGTGGAGCCGGCGGTGTGGTCTTTGGGACAGCTTTCTCCTGTAAGCTGATTGAAGGCGGAGGGGCTGCTCTGCTCGTCGTAAGGACTTCTTTTGGAGGCGGAACTGGCTGGCCTTGGAGCACTGCATCGACTTCGTTCCCGTACTTCTCGATTACTTCCCTTATTTTGGTGAGAACGGTACCTATCCTCTGGTCTGTGACGACTATCAGTGCAGCTCTCTCTGAAATCCTCGAAACTATTATCGTCTTCCCCTCTTCTAGTGCGAGCGAGAAATTGTCTCCTAGACCCAGAAGCATGAAACTCTCGGTGAAAGGGGCGATCCTGCTTAGCGATAGCGAACCGAGATCGGAGTAGGCTTGCTTTCTCCCAGCGTAGATGGCCATCCCTTGAACCACTGGCACATTGAGTACGATGAGTGTATCTCGAATCTTGTCAGCTAACGACTCAATTCCGCTCACGATTCCGCCATCCGCTAGTGCGACTCCTCCCAGCTATTAGAGAATTTGATACTCTTTAACCTTTTCCAGAAGACGCTAGACACGCAACTCCAGGGATCTCCCAGATGCTCAAGGGAACGCTTGACTGGGCAAGGACCACGTTTCGGGTGTGTACCCTCCTCAATCCTAGGTATACACGAATGAGCATATCCATACCCCGAGGGGGTGCCCAGAAGCAAAAACTAAATAAAAGGTTGAGAAGAGATGGATATAAGGCGAAAGATGCCAAGAGGGTACTACAAGACCTCCGCTGAAAAAGAGCCGCCGTAGCTCAGCCGGCAGAGCGCCAGTCAACCGGGTGAGAGCAATGCTCCTCTGCCTGAGGCTGGAATCGTAACAACATGCTTGCCAATGCGAGCAAGCTGGTGGTCGCGAGTTCAATTCTCGCCGGCGGCTTCAAATTTCCTTTTCTTGTCTACGCATTCCTGGAGTCGCTGCATCTCTTGGCTCGATCCATGAAGTCTTAGAAGTCTTCATTATTCCTGAGTCTCGCAGGCTCGGAAATACCTTGTCTTCGGTTCTCCAAAAGAATGATTGCTGCACGTGCAGAATACTACAGACTTCAACTCCCAGACAACGTGTGAGAAAGGCATCCAAAGGAAAGGAGGAGACTCAGGCTCTCACGACCTGATTCTTCTATGCTCGACGCTTGTGCAGGACCCTTATTCCCTTGCCTTCAACAATCTCCAGGGGGATCATGTCTATCTGGTGACCTGTTCCGCGCATCTTTCTTATCTCGATTGTTCTAAGCCGCCTACTTCCCTGCTCAATTATGCGCAAAACAATTACGCCTGTCGAGATGAACTCTTCTACCCCAAACCTTCCGAGCACCTGCGCTCCCCTGGATATCTCCGAAGTCAGGATCGATGTGACACCCAGCTGTGTCAGAAGCCTGGATAGACCAAAGAGTTCTCTTCTGGCTTCTATCGGGTCTCTGAAGTGGAGACCGATTACGGTTATTGGGTCAATGACTATTCTTCTCGCTCCAATCTCCTTAACGGCTGTCTCCAGATCGCCGTAGAAGTCCTCCATCAGGTATTCGCTAAGGTCAAATGGTTTTACCCTTGTCGGAACTTGCTTTGATAGGTTAAGAGGATACGAGATTGAAGCATCTATGAACCGAAGCTTATCCGCCCCCATAAGCTTCCCCAGATTCCAGTTGAAGTGGCTCATATTCTGGAAGACGGCATGAGGAGGTTCCTCGAAGGTAACGTAGACTCCAGGTTCGTCGTACAGGGTTGCCCCTTTGTAGAGGAATTGCATTCCAAAAGTCGTTTTACCTGAACCTGGTTCCCCAGCTACAAGTACTTGGCTGCTGAAAGGTATTCCTCCTTGCAGAAGTTCGTCGAGACCCTCAATGCCACTCCCTATTCTGGACAAAGGTCCTCCCTCTTGCTCTTCACCTTGATGGCGAAGACCTGATTTTGTCGAATTTGGCATATCTCCACAACTCCCTTTTGGATTCAGTCGATCTGCAGGCTAAACCTCTCGATAAGCGGAAATCAACTCTATTTTCTGACTTAACTCTGCCTGGGTGAGCTTGGCGTTATCACTTACAGTCAGATCCAACCAATACTACACAGATGTAGTATATTGTGCGAGGCATTTAATATTGTTTGTGTCAGTTACCCACCCCCTGAGGGCGTGGGCTTCTTCGCAGCGAACACCGAGTAACAATTTCAGATAAATGCTCAGGTAGGTAGGAGCCACGCGTTGGAGGCTGCCCTACCCAAGGTTCGATAGAGGAAAGAACGACAAGCAATATGGGAACTCGTAGTGCTGAAAATCGCTTTTAAATTCTCCCGGACGTTGCGAGAATCGTAAGCCAAACTAAACCTTTAAGAAATCAAATAACAAATGGGATTAAAGAGTAACAGGAATTCTGAAAAACCCGTTTATTACGAATCGAAGCTCTAGGTCTCGGTTGTATGGAAGATTTCGTCGTGCAGGAGGAAAACACGCAATGCCTCAAAATCCAGGAATAATAAAGCTCATCTACAAGGATAAATGCTTCACACAAGATTCAGGCGATGGGGAAATAGTCCTCTTGGTTGATCAGCAGGGAAAGAAACTCGTACTCAAATCCAGTCCAGGCGCAAACTTCATTGATGTAAGAACCGCTGAAAGGCAGGCTAGGTCATTCCCGAAGATTGGAATCCCGTTGAAGACGGGAGAGAATGTGGGTCGTGGATACGAATTTGTCGTGGAAAACGAGGTCGGTCCACCTGATAAGTTGCGCCATTCACCTCGTCAGGTCTACATGGGTCCGGGAAGAGAATCTTAGGTTAACAATGCCTTGTCGCCAACTGATTGCCACGGACCTTCAGGGAGAAAGAGAGGTCAGCTAGATTAGATTTCTCCTTGTTGCGCCTTTTTCATTTTTTGTCTTCTCTGAAATTTCCACTGTAAGTGTCTTTCTTTGAGGCTCCAGAGGCAGACGATTCTATCCATATTCAGCCAGTTGCCCGACGAAGGATTTCAGCGCATCGTTGACTTGATCAGCCTTCTCAAGCATTACCATGTGTCCTGCGGATTTTATGATCTTCATCTGGGAACCGGTTAGATTGATGTTGAGGAATTGTGACCACTTCACAGGTGTCAGCCTGTCCTCGTCACCAACCACTATCAGAGAGGGAGCCCGTATTTCCGAGACGGAATCCCTGATATCGAACTCATCGCAAGCCTTGAAATCGGCTAAGGCAACACTCTTATCGCATTTGAGCATTTCCTTGATGCCTTCTTCGACCAGCCGCTCATCTGTTGTTTTGGCGAACGCCCACCCTCCGATGCTTGCTCTCACGGCTTGCTCGAAGTCTGCGGAAAGTCCTTCCAGAATAGTAGGGCTAACTCCGAGCTTGGCGCCCGTCCCGACCAAAACAAGTGCCCTGACGTTGCGAGGATGGTCCAGGGCATACCTCATTGCTACGGCGCCGCCCATCGAGTGCCCGATAACCACGTTCGACTGGCATTTCAGCGTTGAGAGAACCCCGTGAGTATGATCAGCATATGCCTTGATTGATATTGCCTGCCCTGCAGGAAACTTGGCTGACTCGCCATGCCCAGGCAGATCGAGTGCAACGACTCGGCCCATCGAGGATAGAGCTGGCCACTGCCTGATCCATAGTCTATGATTGTAGGCAGCTCCGTGAATGAGTACAAAGCTTGGCTTTCCGGCTCCCTCTTCGTACACATATGTCTTGAGACGTGAGGCTGCAGCGAAAGGCATATCCAGTTAGGCCTCCCTTTCTCTTCGTTCACCCCTGGATCTCGAACTTCGCATTATTATATATGTGGATCGACCTGCTCATGAAAACCCATAAAAGTCTGTTCGCTTAGTACTATTAATCAATGTGTATCAAGCGTCACTTGTTATTTGGAGTAAGGTTCGTATGACTGAAAAGAAAGATGATAAGTCTGCTCCAGTGTCCACTGGCCCGAAGACCTACCACATCGTTAGAGGAAACCTAGTTGAGGAGAAGTCAACGCAGTTCTATGAGGGAGATACTTACGTGATTGATAATGGCTTGGAGATCTACATTTGGCTCGGCAAGGAATCCTCAGTCGACGAGGAGTTCGCTGGCGCCTTTACTGCGGAGCAACTCGATCTTTCAAGAAGAGGCGCACCAAAGGTTACGACGGTGGATCAGGGGAAAGAGCCGAAAAAGCTCCTTGAGATCCTAGGTCCGAACTTCAAGGTTGTTCCGGGCGGAGTCGAAGGGATGCTCAAGAAGGTCGAACCCACCAAAGAGATTGCCACGACTCTCTACAAGGCCTCTGACGGCAAATTGACCAAGGTTCAGATCAAGTCGTCCGCGTTGGGGACCCGTGACTGCTTCATTCTTGAGAACGCAAAGATGATCTACGTCTGGGAAGGAAAGAACTCCACTGCCAAGGACAAGTACATGACAGGACACGCTGCAAGGGAACTAAACTCTAAACGTAAGTTCATGGTGCCCATCAAGGTCATCGGTGAAGGAGAAGAGCCCGAGGAGTTCCTCAACAATCTCAAATAATGGAACGAAAGGTTCAACAAAGCGGACTTGCTCATTTTCGTTCCACTTCTATCTTTTCTCCGTTCTTGATTTTTCTGAACACCAGCGGGCTTCCGACTATTTTCCCGAAAACGTTTACTGGGCTATACGCCCTGGGCTCACCAGCTTTGCTGACGGGGGTTGGCCCGAAGAAGATACACATTGATTCTCCAGGAGGCCAATAGGCTACGTCCCCGACTTCAACAACCGTCTGAGATTTTTCTTCCGGCGCTTTCACTGGGATCTTGAAGTATATCTCATCTCCCCACCGCTGAGCTTCCGATGCAAATGGTAGGGCCCTCGAGACTAGTTCCGCAGTCTTGGGGTTGACGTTTGTCAGCTCTATCTCGACTTCACCGGTAGATGTCATGTGGACTTTGATGAACTTCGCGGCTGCAGGGGTTCGAGATGATGAAATCTTTGTGGTCAAACCTCATTCCACCTTCTTAGGTCACGATTTTCAACCTGTATTCGCGGGCGACGCCTTTCAGTTTCTCCATTTTCTCCCTCGTTGGGGGCTGCAGGCCTCTTAGCCTGTATTCCAGACCTAGCTTCCTGTACTTTGGCTCACCTAGGCGGTGGTAGGGTAGCAAGTCTAGTCTTTCAACATTCCCGAGCTCGGCGCACAGTTCAGCTATACCTCTGATGTTCTCAACGCTGTCCGTGTACCCAGGAACAATCGGCGTTCGAACCCACATTTTCTTGCCAAGCTTCGCTATTCTACGTGCGTTTTCCCAAATCAGGGTAGGCTTGACTCCCGTATGCCCCTCATGGCGCTTCGAGTTGATCTCCTTCAAGTCATAGAGGACAAGGTCCGTGAACTTCAATATCCTTTCTAGCGTTTCCCACTTGACGTGCCCGCAAGTGTCGAGCGCCGTATGCATGTCAGAGGATCTGCATTTTGAGAATAGCCCCGTGACGAATTCCGGTTGTTGCGTCGGTTCCCCGCCCGAAGCGGTAACCCCACCGCCTGATGTCTCATAGAATACTCTGTCCTTGAGCACCTCGGCGAAGACCGCCTCAACCGAGACGACTTTCCCCACTAGTTCCCTTGACTTTGCCGGGCACGCCTCTGCGCATTTGCCACAAGCATTGCACCTTCTTCTGTCAGTGACGAGCCCGCTGGGCGTCTGCTGTATCGCTTGATTTGGGCAAACACCGACGCACGACAAGCAGCCTATGCATTTTGTGTCGTGCCAGACGATCTCTGGTTTGGGGTTAATGCCTTCGACATTGTGGCACCAGAGACAATGAAGAGGGCAACCTTTCATGAAGACGGTAGTTCTTATCCCAGGCCCATCTTCGGTTGAAAACCTCTGAATATTGAAGATCATTCCACTGTCCTGTGACTCCAAGTCTGAACCCCACCACAATTGAAATCTGAGCCAGCTTCAACATGAAGCCTACCTTGAGCCAACCTTATAACGATATTTCTCGTCGAATCTAATCAGATTAGTCTTAAGGTTCAGCAAAGCTGGGAAATCGCTCAAAAGCTTCGGCGTCAAAGCAGAGAGCAATCGCTCACCATCTTCCTGAACTCGTCTAAGAGGTTGAGTAGTTCAGGCGGTGGCGTGTAACTCTGCTTGGCAGCTTTGAATGCTTGCACACCCAAACCAGGCTCTCTTCCACACAAAAACCATCCATTTGAGAACATGCCAACCGAAGAGGTAGCAGCATCCTCTATAACAAGATTTAAGAAACAGTTGTCTTGATGTGTGGATGAATAGGCTGTTGCGCGTGGTGCTCGTAGTCAAACGGCATGAAGATATGTCAGACTATCGTTAAGGTGGGTTCATTACCATTGGGCAGGAGAGGAATTCAAAGAGCAAAGGCTACTACTGTCGTTTCGTGCTTGCTGATACTGTTCCTATGTGTGAATCTTCCGGTGGCGACCTCCCCCCTTGGCGCTGGGATTTCTACTGCGAGTGCCGCTAGTGGCGGATCCCCGATCTTTAGTATAACCCTTATCATCCCGGGGGACGACCCCGTCAAGCTTGTGATGTCTCAGCTTATCAGCGTGAATCTCGGACAACTTGGAATTGATTGCCAGGTTGTCGCTTTGGATTATACTCAGATAAGCCAGAGAGTGCTTTCGCCAAGTTTGTCTTTGCGTGGAATGAGCTTCGCCAATGGCGGATTTGATGCTATTCTGCTTGGCCGCCAACTTCCCGCTTCGCCAGACCCATACCTGCTTTATGATAGCACGCAGTTTGTGCCCTACGGTTTGAACTACTATCTTTGGAATGACACGACGAATAACCTGCTGTGTTCTTCAATAAGAGGAGACGTCAACGCGACCGATCGGATTCAACTTGATAGGAACTGGCAGTCTTATGCAATGGATTGGCTGCCGTCGACAGCCATTCTCTACGCGAACGGAACCGTGGCGTTGAATCGATATCTCGATGCTAGTACCTTTGAATCTCTTGCGTACCCAATCTGGCCAGCCGTGGAGAGATGGTCGGGTAACCTGAGCGCATTGGGCTACAGTATTGTACTTGCTCAGCCCAGGAATGCCAGTAATCTGATGCCTCTTTTCAGTTCTTCGTACTATGATGCAGCTGTCATGAATCCGATCTTTGGTCCAGCCGGTTTTGGATTGTTCCAGCTTAAGGATATGCTTTCGACAAGAGAGTACGTACCCTGCATGGCCCAGAGCTTCAATGCGAGCGTCTCGGATCCAAGGAACTTGACGATCGTGGTTAGAAACGACGTGAGATTCCAGGATGGCGTGAAACTGACGGCAAAGGACGTGAACTTTACGCTGCACGCCTACATGGCGCCAGTTCTGGGCTCGCCTTTGTACCCGCTTTTTAGAAGTGTATTCGGATCGAACAGTTCAGTCTACATTGGACCAGACAACTATACGCTTGAAGTGCGCCTGCCGAAGCCCTACGCTTATATCATGGATCTGCTTAGCTTGCCAGTTCTGCCAGAACATGTGCTTGGGAATTCCTCTAATCTCCCGTACGATAAGTGGAGAGCTTCACCCTTCAATACGGGCAAGCCCTCGACCACGCCTACATATTATTGGATCAATGGAACGCGGGTGGAGTTGAAGGGTCCGATAGGCGCTGGACCATACAAGTACTCAAGCTACAATGAGACAACCCGGACGTACTACCTCCAGAAGTTTAGCAATTACTTCAATGCATCAGCATTGGAAATGAAGGGACTATTCAATGCAAGCAGCTACCAGGTCAAGGTAATAGATACTGGCCTAGGGGCCCTGCAAGCGCTCCAGAGTGGCGCAGTTAACATCCTAGATATGCAATATCATCTTGAGCTGCTTGGAAGCTATTTGAATGACTATATCGGTTCCGGCGTCCTAGTGACATTCAAGTCGCTTAGCGTACAGGAAATGGGGTTCAACATGCAGCACCCGATTCTGGGGACTGGCATCGGCACACCTGTGGGAGCGACCAACGCAACAAACGCGGCGGATGCGGCAAGGCATGTCCGGAAGGCTATCGCACTCGCGATTCCAAGGGACCAAATAATACAGCAGCAACTGTACGGTTATGGGTCGCCTGGAAGGACATCAGCATTCTGCCCATTGAGCGAAGGATACGACCCATCAATAACCTCCTACGCCCTAAATCTTACGAAGGCAGCGGATGAACTCCGGGCAGCCGGTTACCAACCTTCACCATTGACATCTGGATTCTTGGAATCTTATGGCACAGCTATTCTTCTAATCGGGGTGGCAGTCGTGATCGTGGTAAGCATCATCGTCATCAAGAAGACGAGCCTAGTCTCAAAGCTAAGGAAGCAGACTGTGGTCAAATAGCTATTCGCTCATGCCTCATCTTTCGCATGCTGTGGGCTCCAATGAACAGAGATAAGCATTGAAGTGGATGACGACGATGGCGATGATCCCAGAATCCTTTAGTATTCACCGAACTGCAGAAAGGGGAGTTCACAAGCTCCCAGAGATATTCGGCGGACTCGGCGATTCGCCAGCCTTAGCAAGACTCTTCAAAACAGGTAAAGACTTGGAGGAGTTTCTTGAAGGCGTAACCCTCAGGATTACGAGGAGCGGCGGATACATGTATGTGGATCCTTGGGATGGATCCGTCGTCGTTAGCTGGGACTACCTCGTTGAAGGTGACCAAAGAGACCTTTACCTTGACATAATACATGAACTCGTTCATGTGAAGCAGTGGCACCAAGGCAGGGATCTATACGACAGGCAATACAGCTACACCGAGAGGCCCACGGAGCGTGAGGCTTACAGTGTAGTTGTCACTGAGGCTAGGCGGTTAGGCATGCTCGAAAGAGAGATAATTGAGTACCTGGAGGTCCCCTGGATCTCGAAGGAAGAGGTTATCCTGCTGGCGAGAAAGCTGGGAATCGAAACATAGCAGGGAGGAAGCAGTTCACGGAATCAATTGCGCGCACGGGGATCCAAGTCCCTGGAGTGAATGGGAAGGATGAACCTCCATGGATTCCAGGATACGGCCCCGCTGCGGCAAGCAATTGCCACCAGCCGCTCCGGCGAGCGCGGCGGTGGGCCTGCCAAGTGACCCCGATTCTCGTACCAAGCGATTTTATTTCATCGGCTGCAATCGAATTCCCACTGGGAAATTAATACTCACCTCTGAGCTTTCCAAGTGTCAGCCACAAACCCTTGCGGCAAAAGCGTTTCCGAGCGGGCCCAGTTGTGTAGTCACTTGCCGCTAGGCGGATCCCCGCAGGGTCGGTTCGCACTACTCATCTATTAAGCAGAGTCAGGCAACATCCGTTGTGAGTCCCGCTAGGAAACCTTTATATTGCTTCTTGTTTTCATAACCCGCGGGCTATAAGACTAGGCGATTCGCCTTCAAAACGGAAATATATAAAAGCTAAGAAGCCGACTATAGGAGACGAGTCCTACCTAACAGGGGGATTCGAAAAGAAAACACGTGAATAACTAGAGAGTGAACGACGAATGTCTAAGAAAGTTAGTATCCCAGTAATGTCACTAACAATAACAGGCGTTCTATACATATTGGGCCTACTCTTGGTCACATTGAAGTTCTACTTTGTGCCAGTTGCCCTTGCAACTGCACCAGCGGCCACACAAACCCTCGTCAACGACTTCCTAGGATTCCTCGCAGCGTTCCTCGTGATCTGGGCCCTGACAAGCATAGTGCTACATCCAGACATTGATGATGAAAACCTGAAGTGGGTGTTCATCTTCTTCAGCATAATCATCATCATATCAGTGTTCACATCGGCATTCAACTTCATTATGGCTTTGATATAGGGTGGTGAACAAAAAATATGTCTCAGAAACTTGGATTTCCATACATGGGTCTTAAAATAAACACATTGATCTTCTTCTTTGGCATAATCTTCGCAGTGCTCGCAATGCTGATCTACGGACTTTCCCTACCACCAATAAGCATCGTTCTACCAGGGATTCTCCTTGCTTTCCTTCGATTCATCGGCTTGTTCCTGACTGGATGGGCCTTGTTGGGCTTCGCTGTTATGAAGGAAATGCACCAGAAACAGAGACTCATCGCATTCCTCTTTGCCGTCATAGTGCTCGCATCGGTGTTCGCGGTTACCGTTGGATTCATGTGGACAGTGACGTAAACATCTCATAACTTGTGAGAGCGATCCTCCAAGGGAGGATGGAATTAAGAAAGAGTTGGAACATATAATAAAGAGAGTGATAATGAATGTCTAAGAAAGTTGCGTTCCCAGTAATGTCAGCCATGATAACGGGAATTCTATACATCATTGCTTTGCTGCTTGGAACATTGACAATCCTCATCACAGGCCTTGGTCTAGGTTCAACCGGACTACTACTCAACGCACTATTGTTCTTCATCGCAGCCTTTTTGGCAGGCTGGGCTCTATTGAGCTTCGCTTTCCACCCGGCTCTCGACGCTAACCAGAGACTCGTCGCTGCAATCTTCACAGGATTGTTGCTATTGGTGTTCTTCAACGCAGGCACCGGCTTCCTACTGACGTTCTAGATATATTGGAGGTTGAAACTTAGCCATGTCCAAGAATGTTGGATTCCCAGTAATGTCGACGTCGCTGACCGGAATACTATTCGTTCTAGGAATACTCCTAACGACACTCGGAATACTAGTCAAAGGATTGGCAGCGTCACTTGGACCGACGAACACAGCCCTGATCGTAGGGATCCTGTTCTTCATCGGCCTATTCCTGTTCCTTTGGTCTCTGCTCAGCTACTCCTTGAACCCAGATCTCGAAGACTACCAGAGAAACGTTGCATTCCTATTCGTGGTGCTGATAACAGTGATCCTCTTCGGAGCTGGCATCGCGTTCGTAGTGACTGTCGGTTAGTCGAGTACGGATCTACTGGGGAAAATAAGACCTAATTTCGAACTCTTCCCTTTTTTTTGTCTTCTTGTTCTGCCTGCCGATAAAAAGAGTAAGGTTACCCCATATTCTGCAGTAGGGGTTTTGCTCGCAATCCATCTCAGCGTACGTAGGGAGAGCCTTTCTGTATTACGTTGTTTTGCATGGCGATGATCTGCTTCGGCATCATCTTGCTCTTCAAGAGATCGCTACGGGTCCTTCTGATTAGGTTCGGGGTATCTATCTCCATGGGGCAGACTTCCTTGCACCTTCCGCACTGGGTGCAACTCATGGCTTGCGTTGCCACGGCATCCAAGCCGACCGTGAAGAGAGTCCAGGGTACGCCAAGTCCCCCCATGTAAACGTATTCCCCGTAGTCGTGGGCCACTAGGTTCCACACCGGGCAATCGTAGAGGCATGTCCCGCATCTCAGGCATCTGAAGGCTTCCTTGTATTCGGGGTCATGAGCCATTTCTCTTCTTCCATTGTCGAGGAGGATTACGTCTATCTCAGCCGGTCCTGCCGCTGGTTTCACGGATAATCTCTCTATGTCTGAGCTGCTGGAGATTCCCATGATCTGGGTTATGTACTGGGTTGTGGCGTGACCAGTCGTGTAGAGCGGCATTACCTGACAGTATAAGTTCGCCGTATCTCTGTCGGGCATCACTTTGTCTATTCCCGCGATGACAATATGCTTGTCAGGCAACGATGTCACCAGTCGGTCATTTCCTTCATTGGTCACCAAGTAGATAGTGCCCGTGTCAGCTGTTATCGCGTTCGCGCCAGAGATGGCGACTTTGGATTCCATGCATTTTTCTCTGATGAAGTCCCTCACAAAGGCTACGAGGACTTTCGGGTCCGGGGGCAGTTTCCTGCCTGCCAGCTTGCTGAAGTACTCTGCAAAAACCTCCTTGGGGACAGAGATTGAGACCCCTGTCGGGTGGGCTGCCTTTCGGTGGGCGACCTGTAGTAGCACGGCGCCCACATCTGTTTCCCATATTTCCTTCCCGTGTTCCTCCATGTACTCGTTGAGTCCAATCTCTTCAGTAGTCAGGCTCTTTACCTTCGTAATAAGCTTCTCATTTCCGACGAGGTCAAGTGCGATCTTGCAGGCTTCCGCAGCATTCTTGGCTTGGTAGACTTTCATGCCGTTTTCCTGCATTATCTCGACAGCTTTCTTGATGTTTTCGTCTAAGTGCTCAATGGCCTTCTCCCTTCTACTCTTCAGTTCCTTCGCAAGTTCCTTTATGTTCGTGACGCGCTTCTCCCAAGTCTCCTTTCGAGCCCTGTAGTTCACCACAGCTTTCTCGACTGCTTGCCTCAGAAAGGGGTCGCTGGCATCTTGAACCAACTTCTGATAGTAAGAATCGAAATCTACCATATTCTTTCTCTTCCTCCTTGCTTTACCTGAGTTTCTTCATCCCCTACTTTTCTCCTTCCTTCAGCTTGCTGTAGACGTAGCTACTAAGATCAAGCACCTCGATTGCCTTCCCAGTTTCTGCTTCTCTACGAGAGGCTCCCACTGTCAAATTGAATAGGCATGACGGACACGACGTTATCACCTTGGTCACGCCTAACGGCTCGATGTCTTTCCTGATCCTGTTTTCGGCCATCTTTATAGAAAGTTCTGGTTCTGCCGCAAACATTGCACCACCAGCGCCACAGCATCTTGATTCCACTCTTGTTGCCTGAGGCTCCACGAGTTCAGCCACCTTTGCGATTATCTTTCTTGGAGCGTCATATTCCCCTGACAGCCTGCCTAGTTCACATGGGTCATGATATGCGACTTTCTCCCTCGGGGCTTCATCCTTGAATTTGAGTTTTCCAATGTTCTCAGCGAGTACCTGAGACATGTGTCTGACTTTTGGCATCTTCACTCCCAGCTTAGGGTATTCTAGCGCGAGTACCCTGTAGCAGCCAGCACATTCCGTGGCAATTAGGTCGACTTTAGCTGCGTTGAAGTCGTCAGCATTCTTCCTGGCTATTTTCCTTGCATTTTCTTCATCGCCAGTAAGTATTAGTGGATCACCACAACATCTCTCGTTCTGCAGAGTCTTCACATTGAAGCCCAGCATCCTGAGAAGATCGATGTGGCTCTCAATATCATCAGAGTAGCGGGCTCTAGTAGTGCAACCCGCAAAGTATAGCACGTTGTTCTGCATCTTACCAAGACACACTCCAATAGCACGAGATAGCTATTCTTCCCTTGAAGGATAGTCGGCGTTTAGGTTAACCTGACTTTAATATTTAACTCATCAAAATATGAAGCCTTCGATGATTCGGAAATATGTTACACGGGTAAATTGGCACCTTAAGCCGGGTTTCTTCAGATAATGGCGCGACGTTTCATTATGGATTCTACCTCAAGCCAGTCTCTTGCGATGGGAACTTTGACCTTCGAGAGTATCTCTTTTGCGCTCTGTGATGACAGCGCGACACCTATGACGAGAGGAACGATCTCTGTCATGACTTTTACGTCTTCAGGCTCGTCATCAACTCCGACCACCAGATCGATTCTTCTCGCCAAGCGTTCAAGTGCTCTTCTCTTGAACTCATGCGTGGAAGACATCTTGTCGGGCTTCAAGTAAAGCATTACGCCTGCCTTATCGGGCATAGGGTAGCCATAGTGAAGCATGGTTTTCAGAGTCTCGCTCTTCAAAGAGTTGCCTCTTGAGTGATGCCTCCCCGTCAAATAGATTATTCCGAGACCCGCAAATTTGAGTCTGTTTAGAACTTCAACGGAGCCCTTTACGGGAACATCGAGATCCATGTATCTGCCAGACAAGAATACGTCGTAGAACTTATTCCGTTGCTCTTTTCTGAGGATTTTCAGGTCTGTGACTGGCGGGCTTGCTGTCAGTGGGCAGCCGGTGGCTTCGCTAACAGCTCGGTTGAACCTTGCGCGGCTATCAATAAGACTATTGTCAAGGTCGGTGACCAGGAACCGTTCTGGTCTGCGACTTACGAATTGGAAAGCATGGGTGGCGTGTATCTGCAAGTGGCTGCTCTCTCCCATGAGAAGGTCGGTCTTTCTGAGATAAGTTTTAATGCTTGATAAATGCTATTCAAGGGTAGAGTGATGGTGCATATTCCAGTTCGTCAGTATTATAGTCTCCGTCTGATTCACTCTTAATACTCACCATGAGTCAATCTGGAGAGGAGATCCTGGGCGACATGAGTGACTACAAAGGCGAGGCTGAAGAAAGATACATCTTCAAGGTCATTCTGATAGGAGATGGCGCAGTTGGCAAGACGTCGCTGGTGCGCAAGTACATGGAAGGAAGGTTCAGAGTTGACTACCTGCCCACTATAGGAACGCAAATATACACTAAGACTGTCGGGTTGGGAAGCGACAAAATCAAGCTCGTTGTTTGGGACATATCTGGCCAGCCTGCGTTCACGAGTGTCCGACCTGACTACTATCGAGGAGCCAGGGGAGTTATCCTAGTCTTCGACTTGACCAGACCCGAAACCTATGAGCACCTAGATGGCTGGATCAATGAGACCAAGAAGTATACCATTAACCCCCATACAATTGTGGTAGGCAGCAAATCAGATCTTCAGCACCAACGCAAAGTAGGAGAAAAAGCCGGGACTGCGTATGCCTCGAAAATCAACGCGCCATACATGGAGACATCGGCAAAAGACGGCAAGAATGTCGAAAAGGTATTTACGACACTGGCAACCGAGCTACTGAACGATCCCACGATTAGCCAAGAGCAGAAAAAAGCCTAGCCATAATGCTGATCCCACTCCATAATTGTCCTTGACATTCATCACGATTTCTGCAGTCCCACTTGCCTGAGATCGAACAGTGGTTCAGATCAGAAGGATCTTGCAGGCTACGCCAGTCCGAGAAAGGATCGTTTAGGGTAGCCCCATCCCCTGCCAGTATGGTCTGCCGAGAGAATCGATGCCGTCGCGCTGCCCGTGACGAGGGATCTGCTCCTCGGATAGGTGTGTTGACGATTGGCGGGGGTATTACTTTAGGAGATAGTTATCCAGCACGTTCTTGGCTTTCTCCCGCTTTGCTTGGTGCTCGATGAGGAACTTGGTTACTCTTTCGACGAGGAGCTGCTTACATTCGCCGCAGAGGATCTCACCTCTTCTGCATTTCTCGTTGAGCTCCGCCATCTTCCTGTCGTCTTCCTCGAAGAGGTAGTAGAAGTATTGGTGGACTGGGCAGACGTCTGGGTTGCCACCTAGCTTCCTCTGTTCAGCTACGGTCGGGCGTCCGCCAGTGAAGGCATTCATGATCTTCTTAGTGACTTCCTTGGCGGTATCCGTGAGGTAGATCGCCGTTTCAGGCACTGAAGCTGACATCTTGCCGGATTGCTGGAGCGAGGGCAGGAACTTGCAGTGGATCTGCGCAGGTTTATAGTAGCCTAATCTTGGTGCGGCGTCCCGTGTAATCCTCCAGTGTGGGTCCTGGTCTATGGCCGCTGGTATCAAGCATGGAACTTTCTTTCCAGTCAGAACCGACTCAAGGAAGCACGGTGCAGATTGAATCGCTGTGTAGAATATTATGCCAATGTTCGATTCATCCTTGAAGCCGAAGACCGCCTTGGCCGTCGAATAGGTCGTTAGTTTGGCCACCCGCAGAGCCAGCTCGTAGAGTATTCCTATGTTCTTGGTGTCGAGAATTATCTTTGTTTTGTCCTGCTGGAAGCCGACTGCTATTACGTCCAAAGCGTTGTCATAGGCATAACCCCTGGCATCGCCGATGGTCAGATCCCGCTTAACCAGAAACTTCTCGTCGTCAGTCATCTGGAAATACAGCTTCACCTTGAATGCGTCCTGCAGATACTTTGTGAATATCCAAGGCATCATGTGCCCAAGAGTGTTATGACTAGAAGGACCCCTTCCAGTATAGAGTACAAACCGCTCTCCCTTATCGTAGAGATTCAAGAGTACATCCAGATCCCTATGAGAAAAGAAGATCTTTCGCCTGAGCTGCAGGTGCCGATATCCGGCAACTTTTTCAATCCTCTTGATGAGGCCCTCCGTTAGAGGCTGGGTTCCGAACTCCTTTATGAGTCTCTCATAGTCGACCTTTCCAGAGACCTCCCACGGGGTTACGACCATCTCTTCTTCGTCGTTGACCATCCACTGCCACTGCTCCCTAGATAGAGGAAATGATTGTCATCCGTGAATTACACATAAGGGAAGTTGTCACTTATTTAAACCTTTAATCGCTGAAGATGATCGGCTTCGGCGCGGTGCGTTCTGCATTTAAGTGGTTATTCCCCACAGTTCGCAATGGAGGTTCATGGCAGGTTCTGCACGGTATTATATTTTTATAAGTAAATGTTCCCCTCATTATTATAGAAGCTGCGAGAATGCTTTAGCTATGAAGCTGTTTTGGAGTTCCATCACTAAGTTTGGCTCCATCACTATCAGCACGTCTCGGAAGGGTCAATCTAATCTTTAATCCCTGAGCCCATGGGGATTCAACTTGGAGTTTGATAAAATGTCTAGGAAAACTGAAAGAAAACTTGGTGGACCAGACGGTTTCTCTGACGACTTGGATGATATCGACATAGAGCACATAGTGAATATCATCGCGCCAGAAGGAGACAAAGATGAAGACGAGTTGAGAACCGCGATGAAGAAGGAAGCAGGCGCAGCCGGAGAAAAGAATCTACCGAAGAAGGAAGCAATTGGCGCCGAAAAGAGGGAAGGAACGAAAACGGCAGCCCCCGCTGATTCTGATCCGCCACCGAAGCCCGTAGCCAAGACTGAAGAGGAGTCCATTGAGAGGCTCGTACGCAAGATAGATGAGGTCTATCAGAATCTCGACGATCTGTCCAAGGGAATAGTTCAAGTGAACAAGGAGTTTAGGGGCAAAATGGAGGCACTCACAGCCGAAATGAGCGACTTGTCAGCAAGCTTTAAGGACGCCTCGCAAGCCATGGACCATGCGAAAGGAGCCTTCCCAACTTCACAGGCAGGTCAGAAACCGGAGCAACCCGGTTTTGCCCAGCCTCCCCCACAGCAGCAAGCTCCACCTCCAAGTTATCAGCCCCCTTCATACGGATATCAGTCTCCTCCACCACCGCAGCAGGGCTACTTCCAGCAACAGCCTCCGCAGCAAGGTTACTATTCCCAACAGCCACCATCCCAAGCGGGTTTCTTTCAGCAACAGCAACCTCCACCTCCACCCCCTGGCGCCTCACCCGAGGAGGCGGTGACCAAGGGTGCCGAGAGCCTAAGAGGCACCATCTTTGATGATGTTATCTCTGCATTTAATCAAGTCGCCTCAATAGTGTTCAGTCGCCTCTTGGATGCCCGCGAGAAAATACTCAGGATCGATCCAACATTTCCGGTTCAGGACTTTGAGCCCGTGCTGAGTGAATTACGGGCCAATCCTCGAATGAAGCTCTCGCAAGTCGACAAGAGGAAACTCGTTGAGAGAATGCTCTTCTGGTCGAGCCGTCTGCCAAGACCGCCCTAGTTCTTGACAGAATAGCTCTATTTCTTCCTTCATCTCCCACGAGCAGACAGAAGGTTATTTTAGAGGAGCTGCATGTGATCATTGTTACTAACAATCGGAGAAGAGGCGGAGATTAGGCATTTGTTGACGACGACTGTGAGCAAGGAAGCTATGTTGTACGACCCTATAGATGGCTCCAAAGTGAAATGTAATCTCTGCGCCAGAAGATGCTCTATTCCGGAGGGTGGCACTGGTTTCTGCCGCGTCAGGAAGAACGTCGGTGGGAAGCTACTCAGCCTCGTCTACGGTAAGGTAATATGCGCCAATCCCGATCCCATTGAGAAGAAGCCCCTGTCGAACTTCAATCCAGGCTCGCTAGTCTTCTCGATAGCGACAAGTGGATGCAATTTCAGGTGTAGCTTTTGCCAGAATTGGAATATAAGTCAGATTGACCAGATCGATGGTGAGGACCTGCCGCCAGAGGACGTCATCAAGCTGGCTAAGAGAAGCGAATGCCAAGGAGTAAGCTACACTTATACTGAGCCGACAATATTCTTCGAATATGCTTATGACTGCTCTAAGCTCGCCCACGAAAATGGCCTGTTCAACACCTTCGTCACAAACGGCTACATGACTACCGAGGCAGTGAAGACAATATCGCCGTATCTGGATGCGGCGACAGTCGACTTCAAAGCAGCGGGAGATCCAGCATTTTACAGGAAGTTCTCATCAGTCCCTGATGTGCAACCGATATATGATAGCCTCAAAGCGATGAAAGCCAATAAGATGCACATCGAGATAACGAACCTTGTCATCCCGAGGATAGGAGATTCTCTTGAGAGAATACGAGAACTCTCCAAATGGGTTTTTGAGAACTTGGATGGAGATGTGCCATTTCATCTTCTCAGGTTCCACCCCGATTACTCTCTCAAGGACCTACCAGTCACACCCCAGCTAACACTGGAGAAAGCTAGGGAGATAGCAAAGTCCGAAGGCTTGAGATATGTATACACGGGGAACATGCCCGGGCATGTAGGGGAAAACACGTACTGCCCCAACTGTGGCGAGGAACTTGTCTCGCGCTATGGGTTCAGCATCGAATCGTGGAAGATCAGCGACGACATGAAGTGCCCAAGCTGTGGAGAAAGGATAATGATTAGAGGGAAGTACTGGAAGGGCAGGCACACAAGATCGGCACTCTTCTTCTAGCGTACGAAATATCGGGCACACGCGCGCCCCGATTTGGGCGAAGGCCAATTCCCTCTGCGATGACTTCGGAGATGCGTTCCGGCGGAGCTTGCATTTCTGGTGCCTGAGTGGTTCCCCTCAGAGACATAGCACGATAGGCGTGGCTCTCGAAAATGATTAGTGATCCCCTGTCACCAGCCCAAAGGAACCGATCATAGATGTGCGCCAAGCCTGTCACCGTGACATCATGCCGAGCCTCATTTGGGGCAACCAATAAACCTAGTACCATTGCACTATCGGCTCAGCAGCCAGAGAAAGGTAAAAAACTGGAGCACTAAGCGGGCAGGAACCCGGACATTCCCTAATCCTCGAAAAGGGGTTCGTATCTACATTTGCCCCCGAGGTCAGGTACCCTCTTCCTCGCCCTTCCGGGTGAGCCTGCCCAAACAATTACTTCACATAACCGCCTTAAATATCTTGGCGGCTCCCTCACTTGCCGAGCACAGGGGGATCGATCCAGTTCTTAGACTTGCAGGTTCGCTTTCGAATTGACTTTATTCCAGTAGTGTCTGCAACCTTCTCCTGCAGCCGCATTGTCGCCGATTCCAAGCGCGAGTGATATCCACTTGGGCATCTCGTCGTAAACCGTTCTAGACAGCTTCCACGTGAGTCCTCGGAGTAGCTTTGCAGAATCTAGTTTTGAGAGTTTGATCGCCTGTTGCCTTGTTCTATGAGCTTCATCCATGAAGCTACTCTGAAGCTCCTTGATTTCCCGCTGAATAGGCGGCGCCCTCTTAGCGTAGTCGAGCTGGATAATTCTTGCAAGTCTCTCGTGCCTCCACCATGGCGATCCATCATCGTATGCGCCTCCGCCCTTAGAGAACAGCTCTAGCGGTCCAGCGCCACCAAGGTACACGGGTACAAAGACGCTTATGCATGGGTTAGATGTTCCAGTTAGCCAATGCGTGGGGAGCTCCTCTGTCAAATGTCCAACGTAGCTCCCAGCCGATGTGGAGAGCACGCTTGGGATTGCATGCATACAGATGTTTCCCATCTTTCCCTTATGGGGAGCCCACGTCTCCCCCTTTTCTCCATGATCGCGCAGTATCTTCATCATCATTTGTGAATTGATGGAGCCCTTTGATTCCTTGAGCATCGCCCCCGCTCTGTTGCTTCTCTCCACGCATGCGGAGACCGATCGCGCCCCTTGATCGGAGTAGCACCTCGTGAAGTCGAATTCTTTCCTTGATTTGCACCAACCCTTCTCCATGGCGTGTTCGACGAGACCCGGGGAAGCCAGGTCCCACCTGGACCCAATGGTATAGCCGTTTGAAATACTTCTGACATCCTGGACGCGCTCCGCAACCCAATAACGGTCAGCGGTCTCTAGGACCCATGCTTCACGTGGATCAGCGATAATGTAGCTGCTGTGGTAATACATCTGCTCCGTCGCACTGCAGTTGCCGCCTTGTCCATGAGCCTCCAATAGGGAAGTAATAACATCAAGCGCATTCCTTGAAGAGTCAGCTCTTTCGAGAGCAAGCCTGATGAGATCCATTCCAAGTAGGAATGTCTTGGCATATGGCTCCAAGGAAAACACGGATTCGTTTCCTATGGCGACCCCGTGCACATTAGCTCCCATCTCGGCTCCCCACATCCAATGGGGTGCCGAGAGAACCACCTCGTACGTCTCGATCACTTGAGGGATCTCTATGTACGTGCAGCGGACCTTGGAACCAGAAGGATGCCTCGCACCTAAGAAGTGGCGGATTACTTGACATTCATTCGGATCACGGTCGCTGTTCTTCGCTATGATGACCGAGCCATCCTCCGTAGAGTTTCGGAGGGCAACCAGAGTGTCACACAAGGGTAGATAGTCCTCCTTTCAAGACGCTACATGATAGTTCTCTTGAGTACCAACTAATAACGTTTCCCAAGACCTCGCAGCCTTAATGGTACGGGCGTCTGCCATTGGAAGGTTGTAAGGAGCCTTCAACACAGAGCGTTGGTTGCAACCTCCATGTATTTATATTTGTAGAACAGATAGAATCTAAGCCGTTAGCTCGATGCAACTTGCTGACGAGCTTCTTGAGAGTTCTGCGGAAGACGCTGAATGAAGCGCACCAGTAATGCGCTCAATTCTGATGCAAGTTGCACGATGTATCGTTGTGAGGGGGATTAGTTCATTGGAGGACGAGGACAAGGACTCGGAGGAGGAGAATGGGTTCGCCGAGCCATCCAGCGAGTCTGCAGCAGCAGAAGAGAATGTCTGCCCAGTATGTGGCTCCGCGAACATCGTATTCGACAGGGAACGAGGAGAAATCACCTGCAGCAACTGCGGAATAGTAATTGATGTCTACATGGATCACGGCCTCGACACCGGCATCAGAATAGACGAAAGAGGGCGGAAGATAGGATTTGGTTCGCCCGAGACCTTCACCAGAGTCGACAAGGGGCAAGCAACAGTAATCAGAGGAGTCAAGGATGCTCGCGGCAAACAGATAACGGCGAACCAGATAGAGCGGATGAGAAGGATAAGAAGAGCTTCGAGGGAATCCCGCTCCTCTTCAATTGACAGAAACATGAAGATCGCGCTCCGAGAATTCAAGAACCTTGCTACAAAGCTCAACCTGCCCATGGCGCTCAGAGAATCAGCAGTGATCTACTACAACAAGCTCGTGAAGGCAAAGCTAACATGGGGAAGACGCATCGAGGAGGTTGTCGCAGCAGCCATCTTCATAGCGTGTAGATTGGCGGGTATACCACATGACATTGAGGAGATCAGCCAGTACGCTGAGGTTAAAGAGAAGGCTGTCGGAAGAGCTGTCCGACTGGCACTGAACAGTTTGAGCATACGGCTCCCACCGCCACTCGCTAGGAACTATGTTCCGAAGTACGTGTCTGACCTGAACCTGCCGTATGAGGTGGCCTCCGAAGCAATTGAAATCCTAGAAGAAGCAGAGATCAAGGGGCTTGCCACTGGAAGGGATCCTTCATGCCTCGCTGGCGCCGCTATATACATTGCGTGCGGACGTTCGAACAACCCAAGAACGCAGGTGGATGTTGCAAAGGCAGTACACTGCAGCGAGCTCACAATAAGGAATAGAAGCAAAGAGATCGCCAAGTTCCTTGGAGTCAAGACCAAGACGAAGTAGAGAGCATCTGAGTACTGTCTATAGTTGGCCGCCTACCTCAATAGATTATCTAGGCATTCATTTTCAGGATTAGCTCGCTCAACGCGAGCTAGTAACCTGATTAATTCTATAAGAGAAACTCTTAAGAATCTTCCACTCAAATTATTCAAGGGATGGGCTGCTTGAGAACCGGGTATCCCAGAGCCCTTTGGGGAAGCGGAAATGATTGAATCACTTTACATAATGGATTCGTCTGGTCTGTGCATGTACTCGGCGCCATTGGCTGCGAAAGAGCGTTATGACCCAGACCTTATCTCCGGATTCATGGTTGCGCAGCAGAAGTCCTTCAAGCAGTTGTTCGGGGAGAGCACCAGTGTGCTGACGCTGCAGAAGAGGCAGATACTTCTGCAGAGTGTTAACCTAAAGGACAGGAGCCTGCTAATTGCGATTGCCCATGAGCTGGGTAATCCCAAGGAAGAGAAGTTCTCAAAAGCCATACTCGAAGGGCTGATTACAACCTTGAAGAACAAGAAGGACAAGATACTCAGAGAGCCTCCGTCTGCTGTAACAGAGACAGTGCGAAGGGAACTTGACAAAATCGTTAGCAGAACCCTGGAGGATATCCCATGCTTGTACTTTGTCAAGGGAGTCTTCCTCAGCAGGAGTCGATGTGAAAGAACTAATTCGCTCACTGAGGGGCGTCCATGCGATTTCAACTATGCGGTTAAGGAATGTGACCGTTACAATGCCAAGGAGAGCTAGCTTCGCTAGCTGCAGGTTGCGAGTGTTTTCTATCTGAGCCTTGCTTTGAACGATCCAGATCCTGTGTATAACGCCAGCCGAGGTGTGGTCACCCGGTACATTACTGCACAAGGAACCAGCTGCACCACTTGGATCCGACTCATCAACCAGTTCTAAAGACGTCGCCCTGCGGGCATAATCATGATAGGAGAAACCAGTTTAAGCAAAGCTTTAAGCGTGCAAATTATGACTAGTTTACTGCGCCGAGCATGATCGGTCAGCGATATCTTGTGCCATAAGCTGTCGAGATGCGCCAACAGGGTAGATGAAGATGATCGAGTCCCTCTACGTCTTGGATTCATCGGGTCTGTGCCTTTACTCCTCTACCTTGATCCGCCTCAAGCAGCCGGAGCCAGACTTGATCTGCGGGTTCATAGTAGCGCAGTTCCAGTATTATCGGGATGCCTATGGAGAGGACACCAAGAAATTTACGCTGGAGAGAAAGGAGATCCAGATACAGACGGTAGAGGTGCAGAGCAATACTATAATCTTGGCAGTTGAATATAGCCTGGGAAATGATAAAGAGGAGAAGTTCTCTGCCGCCTTGCTTGACAGGCTGACAAGGGAATTGAAATCCAAGGAGGAGATCTTTGGGGTTTTGGGAGAAGCTGTTCCAAAAGCCTTGACTGGCGGAATCGCGGAAATCGTTGATGACGTATTGAGAAGGATTCCTTGCCTGTACCTCGTGAAAGGCTTCATGGGTCTTGGAGACCACTGCAACAAGATCGATGCCCCGACGGGTGGCAGACCGTGTGACTTCAGCTACGCTGCCAGAGAATGCGAATACTACAGCTCGAAAATTGACTAGTTCAGCCTAACGTTAAAGGTAATAAGGAAGAAGCAATCATAGAAACCCCACTTGAGGGAAGAATTTATGGTTGCAATCAGAACTCTGCTTTTGCTGACAATCGCTCTGCTCTTCGTGGTAGTCGCACTTGTCCTTGCTGCCCGAATTAGGGAGACGAAAGGATCACTGCGTCTTGCCAAGGCAAGTGTCATCTTAGCAGCACTCTCAACGGCTGGAAGCTTCACAAGCGCAGCTATTTCGGCGTTGAACTACCTAGATACGACGTTAGTGAAGGTATTGTATGTTCCCATAGACTTTTTTGCGATGTTGGTGCTCGCCTGGTTGGCATCCTTCGCAATCATAGCGACGTACGCCGGCCCAAGACGAAGGTTAGTACTAGCTTTGGTTTTCATAATTGCTCTCATACCACCGTTGTACCTCGCTACTTCATACAATGAAGCAAGTATCCTTGGAATCATCGAGCCAGAGGTTCTTATCTTTCAACCTCCTCCGTTTACGCAGCTGCTGTATGCAATCTGCGGCATCCCGCTGGGTTTGATCCCGATTGTCGTCTTTGCGAGATCCATAATGGCGGCGAGGAGGAAAGGAGATGCTAATCTCACAAAAAGGGCGGCTACAATGTTCTCAGCTGTCTTCGCCAATGAAGCGGTCTACCTGGTCTATGTTTTTGGAACCGGAGTGGTCGAGCTATCAGCTCTAGTTTTGTGGATTCCGGCTGCCTTTCTGCTGTTGTATGCCGTGCTGAAGATAACGAGCCCCGTCTAGTGTGGAAAGAGGAACCCAAACACTATTCGGCCGCTTTTTTTTGTTCCGACCTCAGAGGGAGGAAGGCGCCCTCCAAAATAGAAAAAGAAGAAGTGGACAACAATAGGGAAGTTGCGCATCATAGCTTGTCCATGAAGGATTTGACTGCTCTATTGAAATCATCTGGAGCTTCCAGCATTGTGTGGTGACCGACACCTGGCTTCAGCGTAACGAGCTGAGAGTTCTTGATGTGGTCCTTCATGTACTGGGAGTTCTTTGGATCCATCTGGCCGTCGGTATCGCCTGTTATTATTAGCACTGGTACACTTATCTGCCCCAGCTTGTCTGTGACATCGTATTCCGCAACCCACGATTCCACGCAACTTATCGCCACATGGTCTGGACACTTCAGCGTCTCTTCGGTAAACTCCTTGAAAAGGTCCTTATGCGCGTTTATGAACTTGACGTTGAACCCCGTCCTGTTTACGGTTTCTGCTGATGTTTTGCGCGGTCCCAGTAGACCTTTCTTCATTGCATCTGCCAATCCCCTCATTCCAGGATTCCCCTTAAGAGAGTACGTTGTGTTGCAGAGTATCAAGCCTTTGAGTTTCTTGGAGAACTTGGGATCGGTCGCAATGGTCAGACTTATGAATCCGCCCATTGAGTGCCCGCAGAGTACAAACTGGTCTTTGCCCAAGAGCTTATCAAACAGCTGATTTAACTCCTCTGCATATTCCCTTGCGCTGTAGTGCGATTGAGGCTTGTCTGAGGCGCCATGTCCTTTCAAGTCTGGCATGATAAGGCGATGGTACTTGGACAGAAAAGGAATCTGATTTCTCCAAAGCCAACTGTTCATGGTCCAGCCGTGAACCAAGGCCATTGGCGGTAACCCTTTCCCTTCGTCTTTATAAAAGATCTTTGTTCCGTCCTTTAAAGCATAGATCGGCATGATATTTCTCTCTCCTTGACTTCCAATATGATTGGGCGATGAACTTCTATTTAATCTGTTTGTCAGCTGCCAACCACTTAATTGGCGTTGGCTTCCTAGTTCATGGAACCAGCTTGCCCTAGCGCAGAGGGTGCTGTTGTGGCAGATCGCTTCTGTAACCTAGTCGGCCCGAAGGTGGCGCGGCGCTCTGCGACTCGACAGACTCGAGTCTGACTCCCCGAGTGGCAATCCTGCTTGTAAATGCCTCGCCACCAGCTTCCTCGATTGCACTTGCAACATCCCCTATCTGATGCTCGCCCTTGCAGAGTGCTACCATGCAGCCTCCGCCTCCGGAGCCTGAGAGTTTTGCTCCGAGTGCTCCGGCGCTTAATGCGGCATCAATTAGCCTGTCAAGGTTTGAGGGGGAGATTGGGCATTGCCCCGACACTTTGAGGTTTCTCGCCAGGTAAAGCTGGTTCAGATTCATTAGCTCCCCGATTTTCTCCAGGTTTGGATATTGATTGCCAAGCTCCTTTCGAGCTTCATCCACGACGCCGACTATGCCATCGACTCCTTCCATGAAGAGCTTCTCTCGCTTCTTGAACCGCCTACCGAGCCAGGCGAGAATCCTGGAAGTATTCTTCGGTTGCTTCGTGTCACCTATCACGAGTTGTATACTCCCCCTTGTCTTTAGTCTATTGACTTCAGCGGGTTCCGAGCTGCAATCAAGGAGAATCATGCCACCGTATGCTGAGGCGTATTGATCCATCTGCCCACAATTGATTCCAAGGATTTTTCTCTCGCCCGTGTATGCAAGATTCGCGTATCTCGTCAAGTTGGCTTCAATTGCATGCTCCAAGGTTCTTCTAGGGTTGCCTCGCGTTGAGCCGGTCAATGGCGAGAAGTTCAGGATCAGGTCTGTGGCAGCCGCGATGACGACGCATAGAGCCGCTGAGGAGGACAGACCCTTTTGAACTGGCAGATCCTTGAAACGCGAACTGGAATCGCGCGTTTTCTTGGTCTCCTCGATTTCTTCACCTTTCAAGAGCCTCAGTGCAAAAGCGTTGCCAGGAGAGAAGCTTCTCTCGAGGATCATTGCTTTGATGACGCTGGTGACATACCTGAAGTCAGAGGATGGGTCCACTCGTATGTTTCTCGGATCTAGGGATACGTGTGACTGGTAAGGTTTGAAATCGTACACATGAACGCTCTCTCCAGCTATGGAAGAAGCTTCGACGAACAGGCGCATATCGACGGCCGCAGGTATGACTGTGTGACCGCACCAGTCCATATGATCACCAAATAAGCAGACCCTTCCCGGTGCAGACACAATGATCTTCAAGCTGTCAGTACACCTTGCGATGGGAGTGACCCGAGCTTTTCTGGCCAACTCATGCTAGAGTTGGTGAGCAGTCCGAGCTATGATCTCATCCTGCATTTCCTTGCCAAGCATCACGAAGTATGCGTTGTATCCTGTAACTCTCACTAGCAGGTTCTGGTAATTCTCCGGGTGTTTCTGAGCGTCCTTCAAGGTCTCCGCATCCACGAGGTTGACCTGCATGCTCGTTCCTCCGAGCTTATCGAAGGCCTTGAGCAATGCTGCGAATTTTCTCAGGTGCTCTTCGTCCCTAAAGGTCGCTGGGCTCAGGGTTATGACATAGGATGCGCCGTTTGGTACAACATCGTATCCGAGCTTGCAGACGGATTTGAGTGCCGCAGTCGGTCCCTTCACGTCTCTTCCTTGAACTGGTTGGACGCCGTTTGACAGGAATCTTCCTCTTTTCCTGCCATCGGGTGTGGAGGCAACTTTTGGTCCATTGTCAATGAAGTAGTTCCAAGAGAGATAACCAGCGCGGTATTTCCGCCCCGTTGCGGGCGATGTGTGCTTCGCCACCTCCTCAGCCCAGAGCCTTGAAAGCTCTCTCGCGATTCCGTCGGCGTAGTCGTCGTCGTTTCCATACTTGGGTGCTTCGTTGATGAGCATCTGCCGTAACTTTTCATTTCCAGCAAAGTCCTTCTTGATCGAGTCAACAAGATCCTTCATCGTGATTTTCCTTTCATCATAGACGAGCTTCTTTATGGCGGTCACTGAATCTGCCAGAGTTGCTATTCCGACGCCCTCTACAGTGATGAAGTTGTAGATTGTTCCTCCTTGTCGAACATCCTTTCCCTTCTCTAGGCATCCCTGCATCAATGCTGAGCAGTATGGTACAGGCTCGAATTGGGCTCTTATTCCGTCAAAAACGCTTGCCAAGTCAATGGCGTGCTTGATGACTGCCTTTAGCTGCTCTTTGACTGCGTTCATGAATTCGCTGAACGCCCTGAAGCTGGCCGGGTCTCCTGTGCTTGGTCCAATCTGCTCGCCCTTTATCATGTCCTTTCCATCGTTGAGCGCCAACTCAATGGCTTTCGCCAGGTCGGGGTTAACGTCAACCGTTCCTGACCTATCTCGCCCATATTGCGCCGTGTTCTCGAGGCAACCTACTACTCCGTAGTCCCATGCTTCCTTGGGGTCGATCCCTTCCTTAATGAGCGCAGGTATGACTACTCCGTCGAAGTTCATAAGGAATGGGGAGCCGTGGCACTTCTTGATTGATTCGCATAGACGGAGAAGGAAATCGTCAGGAGTGTTCTTATGAATTCTCACTGAACGCTTGGGCTCAAGCATATCAAGTTCCTCAATGGCTTCGAGAAACAGGTAGGTCAAATCGTTTGTCACGTCTTCGCCATTAGGCCCCTGACCTCCGAGGGTCATGAGTTGACCGAAGCCGGCGCTTATACCTTTGTCTCCAAGCCTGGCGAAGTCATAGGCATAGTTGTGTTTGATCATCCAGCATTCAAGCAGTTCTTTTGCCTCACCCCTCGTGAGCTTGCCTGAGTCAATGTCTGCCCTGTAATATGGGTATAGGTATTGGTCTATTCTCCCGTGTGAAAGACCTGGACCAGGGTAAGATTCGGCCAGCATGAATACCATATGAGTAAGCCAGAGTGACTGGAGCGTCTCTTGGAACGAGTGAGCCGGATTCCAGGGAACTCTGTCGCAGATTGCCTCTATCTTTTCCAACTCTTCGCGCCGCTGAGGTTGCTTCTCCCCAGCGCTGAGCCTCTTTGCCTCCATCGCGTATCTGCCGACGAACTCTTTGAGGGCATCGCAGCAGATCACTATTGCGCGGGCGAGATCCTTCTTCTCCTGCGTGCCGGCCTTCTTGCTGAGGAATTCTTCGGCTTCGTTCCTTATTGACTTGAATCCCTCTCTCAATACCCGCGGATAGTTGGGAATGATGTGTCCTGGTATCGCGCCGCAGTTCATTACACCGAGGTTGCACAAGTGAATCTCTTTCTCTACGTGCTCATCCTCCTTCTTCTTCCACTCGGCCGCCTCCTTCTGATTCAGGCATAGTGAAAAAGCCGTGTTGAATTGCCCCCCTACGATTAGCTCATCATCGAGGATCTGAACGGGAATGACTTTCAGAGCCTGCTTGAGGAAAATGGCTTTCCTGACGATAAGCGGCTCATCCCAGAAGTCCTGAGGAAGATCCACTTTCTGAGCTAGGGCGAGAAGACTATCGCAGATCGGTTTCAGGAAATCTATCTCCTCCGGAACGGTTATCCAGTTGTGAGGAACGAAGACGGCGTCCCAGGGTTTCCCGGTTGTGTAAGGCATTGCCTCATTCCTAAAATAATCTCTGTTATCATAATTGAAATACTCGTCCCTGAGCTTCTTTACCCTCGGCGAAAGGAGCTCAGAAGGCGCCCAAGTCTCGAACTTACCAGCAACAGATTTCTTTGCGGCTTGAACCAAAGCTAGAACACCACCTGAAAGAAGATTGCCAAAAGACAGGTCTGGCCATTATGATTACCTAGCCTGAGGTCGGAATTAATAAAGATTGCTTCCGAATTTCTGAGCAATTCGAGGAAAGGCTTGGATGTGGAAGCGGTGGACTGGATCCGCCACTTTCTGGGCGAATGGAGCCAAACGCCATTGCGCCTGATGCCTCAGGCGAGCGATTATCCCCGGAGCTCAAATCCAGTCTCCCCCAGCGTTGCCAAAGGATCTTGGCGTTTTTGCACTGTTTCCGAAGGGATTATGTTTATATCCCTAGGTTAGCATATCTCATTCAGGAGTTAACTTCTGAAAGTAGGCGAAGTTAAAGAACGTTCTTTTTCTGTCGTCGTTTTTTTGCCTCGCTTAGTTTCGAGTTATCCCAAAATTTCAGCGAGGTGAAAAGAATTGGGATATGAGAGACGCGGTGGCGGCCGTAGTGTCGGGAACCGAGGACCACGAGAAATGCACAAGGCTGTTTGCTCGGAATGTGGTAAGGAAACAGAAGTTCCCTTCAAGCCGACTGAGGGCAAGCCCGTTTACTGCAGGGAATGTTACCAGAAACACAGACGGTACTAGGATTCCCGCGAGTGTTTCGGTTATATTCCGCCCCTTTTTCCTTTTTTTGGACGCCAGTTTCCCAACTTCGCGGTCTGCATTTTCGCCCTTATTGGGCGTGAAGTAGCTGCAACCACGAGTTATCATCTACATCTTCCAAGGGATACCGCTCACATCCAATAAGGGGCATCCGGAGAACATGGCTCCCGAAAGAGGAAGCTCTTGAGATTTGGCTTCAAGAAGGAAGGGGCGAAAGTAGACCCTGTTTCAAGAGGTATGAATATCTACTGTACTGCATTAGGTCAATATAGCACCCATGCGCTGTGCTCCTCTAAGACACTAAGTAGGAGCGTGGTGTATTGGTAGAAGTAGAGCGTTTTCTGGGTAAGGTAGACTTCGGAGCTAGAGTTTAGGCCCAAACCCAAACAGGGAAATATTATTCAAGTTTTTTCTTTCTTCAATTTAAGGGCGAGTTCCCTTGCAAAGTCTCTTGTCCGCTCGATTTCGCCTTCTTTAAGCGGTCCCTTTTGCCCCAACACAACGGCTTTCATAACTGGCAACAGTTGGTTCATCTTCTTATCTCTAAGCTTTTCTGAAATCTTTTCGGCTGCGCTCCATTCTTTCTTCTCAGCGCGCGCTTTCTCAATGTTCTCAGGATTTTCAGTGTCGAAGGCTGTGAAAGGCTTGTTCATCCATTCCTCACTCTTCAACTTGCCCAAAAAACTTCTGATTGCAAAGCTCATTGTGCCAAATCGGGTTGGAGACCCGAGAACAAGAAGATTGTAGTCCTTCGCGTTTAACTTCTTTACGTCTTTCACGTAGAAGAGGTTGACTTCTATTCCAGACTCTCTCAGTGTCTCTGCAATGGTTTCTGCGATTTTCTTAGTGTTTCCGTAGGAGGTGTCATAAACAACTATGCCCTTCATTTTCAAACCCTCCGCTTGGAGAATTGGTGTTTTCTTTCCTTTATCCTTTTTTCTAGATTCACCGAAAACTAATACCTAAACTATAATTTTGCTGGTTTTCCTAGGTGATTGGGTAGTCGGTGACCGTTCGGCAAGTTTGTTTGGCTCATCATTCATCCTCCTAATGTGCCAGGGTGGAAGAAGCAATGCCAATGCCTCTGAACGCGAGTCGACTCGATAGCTGGGTCTATCTTTGTTTGCCTTTGGTCATATAAACCAAGAGGCACGTCGATGCGACCGCGGCAAGTATCGAACTGCCGTAGCCCAGCAAGGTGGCGACTGGATAGCAGAGCCGCGGTAGGGCGTTCCCTTTGCGTATCCGCCTTCCTCCGAAGCAAATACGAGGGAAAGCCATAATTGTCTACACGCGCGCTCTGATCGATTGCAATGATTTCTTACTTATAGGTCACTGTTAGACCTCTATCCCGAATTTCTCCTTTAGTTCTTTTCTGCCTTTGTCAGTGGGATACCACCTTGTTCCTCTCCCACCAGAACCTTCTTGCCTGAGCCAACCTTGCTTTACAAAGTATTCAAGGAATTTTGCACCAAACCAGTAATGATTAATCGGATTGCCAGTCATCTTTCCACTTTGCTTTTTCCATCTCTTCAGTTTCGGCAAAACGTCTGATGCCAGTTTCCTTGCCTCATGTTCAGACATTCCCATCTGAACCGCAAATTTCACATTTTTGTTTATCTTTTCTTCCAGAGTTATGCCTTCATCCAGGAATTTGCCACTTTGAAAACAGTGAAAGCAATATTCTTTACTCCTGCTTCCATCTGCATTTGCACCAAAATCCTCTTCCTTCCGCAAAGGCATCCCACAACTCTGACATACTTCTTGTTTCACATTAGTTCACCTTATCCTAGTCTTCTTCGGCATCTAATGATTGTTACGAAACCTCAGTTGGGAATACTTTGTATTCTGAAGCGCCCTTACTATAATGAATTTGGTTGGTTGGATCAGAATTCTATGCTAAGAGTGTTATTGTGTGATTGGGTTAGGCACCCCCAGTATTCTGTGTGCTTACCAACCTCTTGCTGAGAGGGCTTAATCCTCTGTACAGCTGTTTATTGCGAAGTAAGGTTATTCTGACCACTTTTTCATTAGCGCGGTCGTCGAAAGAAACCATCATAAGCCTAGAGAAACCCTACTCTAGGAACGGAAACCACTGAATTTTCGCAATATCTTTTGGGAAGTGAAGACTATGGAGAAGGAAATCATAACAACACAGAGAGCCCCTAAACCTGTGGGTCCATACTCCCAAGCTGTCAAAATCGGCAATCTAGTTTTTGTGTCAGGTCAGCTCCCGATCGATCCCAAGACGGGAACCCCAGTCTCAGGCGACATAAAAGACAAAACAAAAAGAGTCTTTGAGAACATTAAAGCGATCCTAGAAGGCGCAGGACTTACGCTTGACAATGTCGCAAAGGTCAGCGTCTTCCTCAAGAATATGGCTGACTTTCCAATGATGAACGAAATCTACGCGACCTACTTCAAGGCCAAGCCACCTGCTAGAACAACAGTTCAGGTGGGAGACCTGCCCAAGGGGATGGACCTCGAGATTGACGCAATAGCTTATGGTAGCGAATAGGCCGCAATCCCATGGGCTTGGAACCATCGTCTGATGGCAAAGAAAAACGAAGATCCTTTGGATCACTGCATGATTCGTTTTCTTGTTCTGGTACGGGTGAAGAGCGGTGTCGCAGGTGAATTCTCATTGAATGGCTACGAACGCATCATTACCGCACTCAAGAGAGGAGAGGAACCTGATTATGTTCCTATTTGGGAACTCATCATCAACGAACCTGTCATCAATGGACTCTATGGAAGAATATCTTGCATTGACTTCGTCGACAAGATGGATCTCGACGGGATCTGCGTGCAAGAGGATCTGCAGATCGCAAAATTCCAGGGCAGACCGAAGGCATCCGTCATAGACGACTTCGGCATCAAGTGGACTTATTCGGGAGTCGTTTTTCAACCGTCGGAAGGACCAATAAGGAGCCTCGAGGACATCGATTCGTACGAGTTTCCGGATCCAAATGATAAGAGGAAGTACGTCAGCCTGCGAGCCGCCGTACAGAGATTCAAAGGGAAGAAAGCGGTCGCGTTCTTGGGGCACGAGGGCTTTGAGCATTCAGCGTACTTCCTAGGCGGACTAGTAAACCTTCTGAAAATCTACGTCACCAACCCAAAGGCTGCACTGAAGCTTGCTTATAGGATCTGGAGTTACAAAGAACAAGTACTTAGAAACGCTGTCGAGCTAGGAGCCGACCTGCTACTAACAGGCGATGACTACGCCTTCAGAGATAGGTCGATGGTATCGCCCAAGCACTTCAAGGAATTCATCCTGCCACACTTACAGAAGGCCGTCTTGATAGCAAAGAACGCCAAACTGCCTTTCATCAAGCATACTGACGGAAATCTTTGGGACATAATAGACATGATAGTCAGCACCGGAATAGATGGCCTGCACCCACTTGAGCCCTTGGCCGACATGGACATCGGAAAAGTAAAACAACACTACGGGGACAGAATAACCGTCGTCGGAAACATCGACTGCGCTTATGTCCTCACCCAAGGAACTGAAAGCGAGGTCGTGGATGCCGTAAAGGAAACAATAGCGAAAGCATCTCCAGGAGGAGGGCATATCGTCTCATCGAGCAACAGCATTCATCTGGGCGTCCGACCTGAAAACTATAAGGCAATGGTTCAAGCGGCGAGAAGATACGGCAAATACCCAATAGAGAAAGGGCTAATTGACGAATATAGGGGAAGAGACTACGTTGCCTCGTTCATGAAGAATAGCAGTCGCCGACGGGAATAATCCCTTTTTGCAGAACCAAGGTGCAGACTGCTGGTACACGGTTCTCAGTGTACGCGCTTGCTTGGCTTCTTCATCGACAAGTACAGCTCTCGGCACCTTTTCTGAAGCCTCAGCATCCCTTCAAACTCTTCATCAGACTTGGAAATCGTAAGCGCTACCTCAGTGAGCATCTGCCGTGAAAGGAAATCAATGTCGCTTACTTTGTTCATTGTTTCTTCAAGCTTCTCGGCATCCTTGCTAGCATCTAGCTTGTTTTCAGCGTCTGCTATCTCCTGCGCTACTTCATCATTGTACTCCATGTCATATCCCATCTGGTTCAGGCCATCGACTACTTTCTTCACAAGCTTCTTGTGAGACTCTATCCCAGCAGGTGATTCTCCGATCGTGAAGTTGAAAACCTCAGCAGTTGACTGGTAGTAACTTTCCATCAGGTGCCCTACCCTTTCTTCCTTGACAACTTCCACGATCTCGGCGCTCTTGAGCTTCTGGATGTGGTGATAAACCGTCTGTGGAGATAGGTGCAGCTCCTCAGCTATCTGGCTAACGTTCATCGGTCTAGTTCGAAGAAGAAACATTATCCTTCTCCGCGTGTCATCCCCCAGGAGTTGGAACACTTCTGGATCTCGAATCACTTTTACGGCCTTCATTCTGATTCACCAGCCAATTCTATCAGGTCACAACACAACCATCAGCGTCATTCCACTCTTCTCATACTTATTATGTCCAAAGCCTTATATACCTATGTGTGTATGCCTACCAAGATTCGAGTCTTATCAACACAGACGAAGCCTTTATATACCTACATTGGATATACTACTCTCATGCTCATCATAATACTAAGACGATGATGAGCTCATGGAAAGGAGGAACAAACAAAATGTCGCGAATAAGCAGGAGAAAAAGCCCGAGAACGATGATAGTTGACGAGGCCAACAAGGAAACCTGTTCACCCAGAGACTTGTTGGAGTGGCGTCAAATAGCTCAGCTGTATAGGGGTTGCACTTAGGGGGATGGAGCGCAATTTGGCCTCTACAGGACCACGGCACCCAACCGCCAAGAAACTAGCCAGGTCAAACCCACCGACCCGCCTTCCCCCGACTTTAATTTTCATCAGATCCGTTCTGTGAATACAATGAATTTGCCTTGGTGAGCCGATTTGAATTCGAGTGGAGAAGAGAGGAGAGATCTGAAGATGCACGGAGAGGCTTCCGGTGGCTTCGACGCCAAGCTCTACAGAAATGTGTATGTTCTCAGCTTAACGATGGGTGCTATGCTGCTGTTCTTTGGCTGGCAAGGCTACCTGCCATTGTATATCGGGGCGCTGGGAGCTGATCCCACCGAGATCGGCCTATTCTTCATGGTGGCGACTCTTGCCCACGCGTTGTCAGGTATTCCGCTAAGCCGGATAAGCGATAGGAGTGGCAGAAAGAAATTCGTTGTAGCTGGGACAATGCTGATGGGCTTTGCCTACTTGAGTTACTATCTCTTTGGATCTTGGTCGCTACTAATGATTCCCACATGGGTATTGTTGATGATACCCATGTTTATTGAGCAACTGCTCCATGCTGCCTACATTAACCCGATGACGGCTCTGCTCTCTGAGTCGGCTCCGCCCGACAAGAGAGGTCGAGCAAACGGCCTGTTTCAGATGATAGCTGGTGCTATCTCGATCATCGCCCCGGTGCTAAGCGCATACCTTATAGATGGCGGAAGCATGGTAACCGTAATGCCCTACCTGTTTTTGATGACAGGGGCGATCGTAGTAGCGATGGGCCTTGCGCGCTGGGCAATGCTCAGAGAGACGCTAAGTTTAACTCCAATACCCGCCCGCCACAGGACGAAGCTTCAGGAGGACATCGGCAGAACTGGTAGCGTCTCGCCGAAAGATGGCCAGCTTCTCACAGATGGAGGAGAACTCAAGAGCCATGCCATGCTGGGGCTCTACGCGTACATAGCCATAGCGTCGCTGCTGGTCGCTACAATTAACTACTTCATGGTCGTCTACAATAGCGAAGTCATTGGCCTTGGAAACTTGGATTTGGGTATATGGATGGCCATCGGCGGAGGCATCTTTGCTGCTGCTCAAATCCCAGCCGGGCGTCTTGCTGATGGGAAACACAAGAAGGGGCTCCTGCTGGCATCCATGCTCATGTACGGAAGTGCGATCGCAGTCTACTTGAGTGCCACGGACCTTCTTGGAGTCCTCTTATCTCAGGTTCCCTTGTCGATCGCGAATGCCGTTACATTCAATGTTGAATTCACGATGCTTGCGGCCTACACTTCGAGCAGAAATAGGAGCACGGCGTTCTCTGTTCAAACCGCAATCTTCGACCTGACTGCCACGCCCGGTCCGCTAATTGGAGGACTGCTCTACGGCATAGGTTCGCATCAAGTCCCGTTTGTTTTCAGCCTACTTCTAACCATCCCTGGATTCCTGGTGGGTCTTTTCCTAGTTAGCGGTTCCGTTCAAGGTAGAAAACTGGCACCGACTTAGCAGGAGACCATGGCTGCACACAATCCTGGCGGTGTGCCGACCAACCAGTTAGCTGCACTATGAAATCAGGTCCCTATATCCCAGTTCCCGCAAAACAACCGAGCATCCAATGGTATTCCGAAAATAAAGATCGCAGTCCCCTCTCGACTGCAATAGTCTTCTGACGATAGTCTTTTACAGCCATTTTACCAACTACGCCTTATGGCTTCCGTCCAATGGATTCCATTTTGACACACTTGGGTGAATTGATTGAGTAAGCCCGACGCGAAACCAGATAGTCTGGAAAAGATATCTCGCCCCCAGGCTAGTGGTTACGATAAGAGGCTTCTGAGAAATGTCTACGTCCTCAGTCTCACGATGGGCGTCATGACTCTGTTCTTTGGCTGGCAAAGTTATCAGTCGCTATACGTCTACTACGGTTTGGGTGCAACTGCCCTTCAGGTTGGCATCTTCTTTAGCGTCGCCAGCCTCGCTCACGCATTATCAGGTGTGCCTGCCAGCATGATAAGCGACAAGCGTGGAAGAAAGAGTTTCATAGTTGCAGGTACCTTCATAAACGGATTTGTTTACATCAGCTATGCACTGTGCAATACTTGGGTTCTCCTCATGTTTCCCCTCTTCATTCAGAACCTGATCCACGCTGCATACATCAATCCAATGAATGCATTGCTCGCCGAGTCTGCCCCACCGGAGAGGAGAGGAGTCGCGAATGGCTCCTTCCAAGCTATAGCTGGAGTAATAAGTTTCTTCGCGCCACTGCTAGCCATGGTCGTCATTCTCCAATTTGGAAAGAATCTTGCGGATCCTGCTACTCTGCGAGTCGCCATGCCCTACCTGTTCTTCATGTGCGGTGCAACCGTGGCCGTAATGGCCGTGGCACGAGGTCTTGCCCTGAGGGAAACTCATGTCCATCTTCCCAGTCCCCCCAAGGGACTACATGTGGATGGTACGGGCAAGGAAACTGGCGTCGAGACGCTAACCGCCGGCGGGGGCAGTCTTGATGAATGCGAGGGACCTAGACTCAGGAGCAGATCAGTCGTCGGCTTCTACGTTTTCGTTTCCATTGCAGCAGTCGTATCTGCAGCCATCAGCTACTTCATTCCCATATACGGGGAACAGACGCTCAATCTAGATACCGTGCAGATAGCTGTCCTGTTTTCCGTAAGCACTGGTGTTTCGACTTTGGTTCAGCTCCCAACAGGTCGGCTAGCAGACTCCTCGAGAAAGAAGACGATGCTATTAGTAAGTGTCCTTCTATCCGCATCAGCTATCATACTGTTTCTAAGAGCCACAAATTTCAGCGAATTTATCTTGGCTCAGATCCCGTTCTCCGCTGCGGGCGCTTTGCTCTATAATACCGAGTTTACTGTGATATCGTGTTACGCCAGACGGAGGAATAGGAGCACGGCGTTCTCGATTCAGACAGCAATCAATGATATCGCATCCATTCCTTGGCCATTGGTCGGAGGCATACTTTTCGGGATCTCGCCTCAGCTACCATTTGTGTTCAGCCTAATTGTCACTATCCCCGCATTCATAGCTGGTGCCCTCTTTGTTCATGAACCAGGCAAGCCAGTTGCGGAATGACAATGGCATAAGCACCCATTCTCTTCACCTGCAACAGGTTCTCTTCTGATTGGGAGAGGATTGGCACTTTCACCCATGAATGGGGCGGGATTCTTGCTTGCCGGTTTGGCTTCGTAGAGGTCCCTCGCAGTCTCACGTGAAGACATTCTCAAAAAAAAGTAGTTCCAGAGGAGGACCAGCGGGAATTCAGCTCCAGATCAAAGCTGGAGATCTCTGTGCTCTATGGGGATACTAGGATTTTCAAAGCAACCTCGATATTCCTCTTCAGTTCGCTCATGCTAGGAGAGACGTTTCGGTAGAGTTCTATCACTCCTCTGTCCCCGGTTCTGTAGAGTATTAGGTTCGTGGGATAGAAGTAGTGGCTGAACAGGTCTTTGGCCCGCAGCGACTCTGCTACGTTCCCCTGCGGCTCTTTAATATGGATCCGCATGAAAACTAAACTCTTCCCGTGCTTAGCCGACAGACTCTTTGCCAATTCATTCAGTTTGGGTTTCTGTTTTTGGCATGCGGGACATCCTTCCCGCGTTATAGCCAAGACATAGATTCTGTTTGGGTCCGTTGCCAAGTGCTCTATACCTGACTTTCCTCCTTCCGGGATCTGCTTCTCCAAGTCGGTGAACTCAATCTCGGTGATTAGCATGGAGACTTCAATACCGCCTAATCTTATTTAGGATTTGCGCGCATCCGCGTCAGTCACCCGCGTTCATCACACCTGTTGCGCTGAAAGTGCGCCCAATACCACTTTCCTTATCCTGCAGACCCTTATCCTCTCGTAGATACGGAGCGCTTCTTTGTTTTCTTGCACTAGGGATAGACTGACCTTTCCAGTTCCTGAGCTGAGCATCGAAGCTATTTCATATGTACGCTGCGTCGCAATTCACTACCCTGCTCCGTGGAGTCCCGCACGCGGAGGACTTCGTACGTCACTTTGAATTCCTCGACCATCCATTGTTCCTCGACTTCCACTATTCTCGCTTCGACACCTGACTCGTCTAGCAGATCGTAGACGAAATCTTCGAAATAGTCGCAGAATCCACATGTCCTGCAGAAGGAACCAGCAAAGCATAGTGAGAACCGCCTTCCGTCTTTTTCGAGTGCGACGAGCTCTGCAGTTACTTCCGGAGACCTGTACTTGTTGTATGTAATTAATGCGCTACCGACCTTAGCAAGCAAATTAGATGTTCGAATGTCAGCCCACACTCTCCACATTTTCTCCTCGTGACGGAAGACGTGATTTGCATGACGAGAGGAAGCGAATACTATTATATATGTGACTATCTCATGTGAACAGGGTCTCGCATGGAAGAGAAGTTGGTAAGAGGGGGTTGAGCTGGTTGGTGCTTCTTGAGATAAATATCGGTATCATTGGCGCAACTGCAATTGTTGCTTCCTTGCTCAATACGTACTTCAAGGAGGAATCAAATAGTCAGAAGTTATCTGCTGTTATTGCTTGTTTTTCGGTATCTGCCGCACTGTCAAGTATCGCGCTCTTTATGAGCATGGTTGGGAGTATTATGCCGCTTCTAGTTTTGGGGGGAATTAATATTGCAATTGATATTGACGGCACTAATACTATTCTGACAGCATTATCTGTACTCCTCTTCGTCGTGGCAACTGAACAACTCTTCGGGCTTGCCCGCTCGAGACTATCTGAAACTCTGAAGAAAGAGAAAGCCAGATGAAAATGGAGCATGAGATAATATAGAGAGAATGCGGATCATAGCGATCCGGCATTGGCTCGCTGCTCTGCCTATTTTTTACGATGTGACTTATGGCTCGAGACTGGGGAGGCCCCAAGTCATGATAGGCAGAGAGAAGAAGCAACAAGCCTGATAAGATGCCTAGGTTCCAGAGGCGGATGACTCTTCTATTTGTACGGCCAGGGGTCTCTCGGTAAGACCGCACATATCGCTGTGCCTACTTTGTACACTCTACGCGCGCAATGGTTAACTATATCGAAACCTTTTGGTAGCCTTATTGTCATGGATATCGTAGGCAAATCCCACAATGAAGGATTGAGAGCAAAATGCCGCAGCTTGAAGCAAAGGGAGAAATTGAGCAAGCCAAACTAAGGTTGAAGTCCCTACTTATTTCCTCCGGGTTACAGATCGTCGAGGAAACCTCAAGTTCACTAACATTCAGAAAGGTTAGATTGAACCCGAACAGGGAATTTCCCTTGTCAATCTATGGCAGTGGAGCCATGAAGTTTGAGGCTTCCCGGAGGGGCCTGACGACCGTGAATTACAGCTTGAATACCTCGCCCACTACTGTGTTGTCCTTCTTGATTACAGGTTTGTCAGTAGTCCTCTTTGCTTTCTTTGTTGATTACTCTCTTGCTAGTTCGGTCGAGGGATTCACAACCGAAGTTATTGTTGACATCTCCGTCGTCACTCTGGTATCTTCTCTTGTGGTTCTCGTGCTTGTTCTGTCTTTTGTAGCAACCAAGAGGCGAGCCGAAAGTTTCTTGAAGTCATTCGTTGAGGAGCCTTCCAGATCCTCTAAATCAGACCAATGATCCCAGCAGGTTCGCTACCTTGTCATGAACACCCGCTCTCATTGGTGATTGTAGAATGACACTAATACTACGCCGACCACGATCAGCGCCGCGCCCATGATTATTCTTGGTGTGATTCTCTCACCAGAGTACCTTTTTGCAAGCATCAATGAGAAAAGCGGGCTTACAGAGGATAATGGGATCGCGATTGAGGCATCTACGAGAGAGAGGCTGAGGAAGAGAAGTATACCACCCACGCCCAAAGCCAGCACGCCAGCAACAGCGAGCACGGCAATGTCCTTTCTATTTAGCTTTCTCAGCTGATGGGATTCTCCGCCGATTACCACAGCGCCGAGCAAGAAAGGTAGGATTGATGCCGTTCTGATGAATGTCGCGTATGATGTGTCTATGGTGCTCCCAATAAGTGCCACCTTATAGGTTATGAGACCAACACTCCAGAACAATGCCGCGACGATTGACGCCACTGCGCCGCCTAGTGAAGACCCGCCGGCTGTTTTCATATTGTTGTTGTTCCCAGCTAAACTTACAGCGACCGTTCCTATCACGATCAAAGGTGTCCCGATTAGAACTGCGGACGTGAGTGGCTCGCCCAAGACGAATCCTGCAAGAACCATCGAGTACAAGGGGTATGAAGATGATATTGGCTGCGCACGCGATACGCCTATTTTCCTTAGACCCATGAAGTAGAACGTGTCACCTATGACAAGGTTCGTGACGGCGGCGAATACGAGTAACCCGAGTTCGTTCAAGCTCACCACAGATGACTGGAACGGTATCAGGGGCAGGATCGATAAAAGGAATAAGACTGCGAAAGCTGACCTTACGAGGTTAGCTGAGAGATAACCCGTCTTCGATAGGACCTTCTTGTACAGAACGGCAGATGCAGCCCAGCAGAAGGCTGCAACCAATGCTGCGATCTCACCAATCATTCAGAGAAGGCCACCTACTCTGCATTCATTCTCAAGGTGTCGAATGAATTCGAAGCTAATGTACTGAGAAGAATGTTACGAATACGTGTCTTCTATAAGAAGTTAGCTGTGGCTAGAGAAAAAGTTGCGATCATGCTTCTACTATGTTTCCACCTGAGGCCCTTCTGAGCCTGTTCATTATGGCCAAGCCCAGTCCCTTAGCTTCCACTCCTTCCACGACGATGGCATCCACCTTTTCTTCATCCATCTTCCGCAGGGTGGAAAACAGGTTCCTCGCTATTTGCTCAAGATCGTCCCTTCCGCCCAGTGATACTGTTATGGCAGCTTTATATCCATGCCCGCTGGGCGCTATTATCGCAACCTTCTTCTTTCCCTGCCTTCTGAGTTGGTCGGCTGTTTCCTGTACCTTTGATCTGACTTTCTCCAAGTCATCGCCCTCGATTAAGACCATTAATCCCTGCGGAGCGTAATGCTTGTACTTCATTCCCGGAGACTTCGCCAAGACACTGTCAAGTCTGATTTCGGCAGAGGCAGCAGGATGGAGAATAACTTCCCCTATGCATGACTCTATTTGCTCTATCGTCGTTCCACCGGGTCTAAGGACGACAGGCGGACTTGTAGTTATGTCTAGGACTGTGGACTCAACACCAATCATCGATTCCCCGCCGTCGAGAATAAGATCTATCCGTCCATTGAGATCTGTGAAGACGTGTTTGGCGGTCGTTGGGCTCGGAGACCCCGAGATATTCGCGCTTGGCGCCGCTATAGGAGTCCCAGATGCTCGGATTAGGGCCAGGGCAACGGGATGCTTGGGCATTCTCACTGCCACCGTGTCTAGGCCCGCAACTGTTACTTCTGGTACTGCATTCCTCTTCTTGAATAGAAGTGTGAGCGGTCCCGGCCAGAAGCCTTCGATAAGTGTCTTCGCCCTCTCTGAAATCTGAAATGCAACTCTGTTCAGATCATCCAGGCTTGAGACGTGGACTATTATCGGGTTGTCCTGGGGTCTTCCCTTGGCCACAAAAATCTTCGATACGGCATCGCTCGATAGGGCGTCCGCGCCAAGACCGTAGACCGTCTCGGTGGGAAAAGCTACAAGACCTCCTTTCTTGATGACGGCTGCAGCCTCTCCAATGACGCGCATGTTGAGTTTTGAAGGGTTGACTCTCAGTACTCTTGTACGGATTTGTCCGCTCTCAGCCGGCAATTTCGCGCCTCATCATCTATGTGAACACATAATGAAGAAGATAGTTCCTCGACAAATAAGGGTTCTCCGCCTTCCAAAAGAGATATAATTCAAGAGGAGCATACTCACCTCGACGAATCCTGTTCTTGGGAATGGAATTAGAGGAAAACTGGGAGGTGGGCGATGCTTGTCCCCGGAGTCCGCAGCTTGGCTTACCGATGTTGATGTCAATTTCACTCGACATGCCGCTCGTAGGTTGCGAGAGAGATTTGGAGTTGCATTCGATGAGCTGAAGAAACTGCTTCACAATTTCTTTAATTTCGAATCCTTCTCTATAAGTGGGCAGACGCATTGGAGGATGGTAGTACCGCTAAGATACTGTTTTATAGGAACCTTCGAGGGAAACTGCTTCGTGGTCAAGACCGTGTTCTTCAACATAAACCAGACGGCAAGAAGAGCCCTCGGAAAAGTTAAGAGGCTCCGGGTCAGGGACATTAGCTACCCTCGATTGCCTGAGTCAAGTTTCTCCTCTGATCTATGCGCCACCAGCGGGGACGATTGGCTCTAGTCTACTGGGCGGGGAGATCTCGTTGGTGTTTCTGGTCAGCAGAAAGATTCCATCTAATGTGCGACATCTTACTTATCAGGTAAGTTCCTCTTCGCCTTCCTCGCCCCAAATGCTCCTGATTCGTACGGCAAGATCAGGTTCATTGAACAGCGGGGTAAGATCCTTGTCCGAAGGATATCCTAGGAAAGGACTGATTCTTTGATCCTCGATATTCACCACGATTATCGAGATCTTTCCTTCTGCAACTCTCCCTCGATACTTCCTGTAGATTGATATGAAAGGTGCTGGCGTGTCTTCTGTGGGCACTCCAAGAATTGTTCCTTCCTGTACCGCATCAATGAGCCGCGCTGCATCATTCACAGATTCCAGTATTATGCAGTTTAAGATAACGCCGCTTCCCTCCTTCCTATAGGTTCTCAGCCCGGTTCCTTGGTTTTCGCTGGTCTTCGAGTACCCTGCCTTGGAGAGTATGTTTGAAATCATCTTGTCTGTCTCCGTTGTCCGGATGCTTCTCAGCCTCGCTACGGCCGATTCAAGATCGGACTCATCTGGAGAAAACGTATGGGAATGGTAAAACAGCACATTCTTGAACCGAGTCTCCTCATGGAGGAACGGGCACCCCATCATGTAGGGCGTCTCCCCTATTATGCTTATTACGGTCAACTGGTCCGAACGAAGACTGAACTCCCTTCCAATCGACTCCTCCTCCTCAGGAGACAGCTCGACCTTCGCCAAGATCTCCCTAGCCTTTACAAACAGTTCTAGTCTTGACACGACCTTGACATGGTTCAAGTATTGAAGCATTTCACTGCATACTGCTCGAAGTTTGATCTCAGCATCTCTGGGCAAATCCAAATTGCCAACCTCCACACTACAAGGTACTAAGTTACATAGGAAGCTATTATATCTCTGCCTGAGCCGATAATTTCAGCAGTAAGGAGATTCCCCGAGAACAGCTTCTTGATGTTTGCTTTCTCTCGTTCAATCAGAAGTAATATACTTCTGATGATTATGGTTTCCTCTAATGGAACTTGAAGCGGGTAAGCAGCATGAAGCCAGTGAAAAGGAGTATGGTATCTGCGGTACTCGCGGTGTAGTATGTCCAAACCAAAGGCGTTTCATTCACAACAAAGAAAATGGGCACCAGTGCGAACTGAAGACAGAAGGACAACGCGATCAAGAGAGAAACTTTGCGCCGAAGATGAAGATAATCCAATGAAAAAAAGACAGCGGCAAGTATTGAAACAGGAAGCCCGAAACAGACAATGAGTATGAGAATCGGGTTCAACCTAGCGCGCCATGCTTTCCGATTTCGAGCCCGCCAGCATGGTGAAACCGACAAACATGACCACAATCGTTAGCGCACTCAGAAGATGGAATACTAGTTCGTAGGGTGTAAGGTTCACCAAATAGAATAGAGGCCCTAGTCCAGAATACGCCCAAGAAGATACCGCTATCAGGAGAGAGGCTCTGCGCTTTGAGGAGAGGTAGTCTAAAAAGAAAGAAGAACCTGCAAATACCGCGATCGGTATGCCGAAAAAGATGATATTAATCGAAATGACTGGAAATTGATCATTGGCGATCAAATAGAAGTAGACTATGGTGATCTCCTGTACTACAAGGAGCAGCGACGCCAGAAAGGTCGTGTAAAGCTTCCTCCGAGTGAAAAATAACGCGCATCCGCAATATAACAAGACCATTGCGATCGAGAGGAAACTGTTCTCAAGCAAAAATGGAACAACGGTGGCTGCAATAAGACCGACCTTGTACCCGAACTCCATGAAGTATGTCAGCCCCAAGAAGATCAGAGCTACTCCCAAAAAAACCGATTGACGGAGTCTGTTCCAGTGGTATCTTGCCAGAACAAATGCTCCAGCCACAAAGGTCAATGATGAATTGATTAGGGGTGCGACCCAATTGAACGCTCCAACGGCCTCTGCCAAGCTCTTACCTCCCCTTTGGCGAGAGCGGTTTTCCAGAACATGCTCACAGTGACTGTGATTCCGACTTGGATTCGGACCCGCAGATAGCGCCACCCGTGTCTCGCATGTCCTAAGCGGCAGACTCCTATACTTAAGAGTTGCTCATATGGGTCAGAGGGAAGTCATCTGCTCTTCGTAGTCCCCGTGTAAGCAAGAAGCGCGAATCCTATGAGCAGAGGAACCAAGCTAGCCGATCGAAGGACGAACCAGAATGGGAGAAGCGCAGTGCCCCTCCAGAGGAAGTAGAAGGGTACGATAACTGCGTAGGACGTCCAGCCCAAGGCTATAAGCAGAGAGCCTGTCCGCTTGGAGGAGAAGTAGTAAACCAAGAAGAACGCCACGAAGAAGATGGAGAACGGAATGACGAAGTAGATTATATGAACAGTCGAACTTAGAGTTAAGTCGTTGACTACAAGATCAAAGTAATAGATCAAGACCTCCTGAACGACAAAGAATAGAAGAGCAAGCGAGGCCCTGATTCCCTTCCGCCTTATTATGGTGAGAGTACAGCCTGCGAAGAAGAAAACAAGCATTGTGACAACGAGGGTTTGTCTTAAAAAGTAGGTCAGACTGGTCTGAACGATGAGGGAAGAGGAATAGCCAAACTCAATCAAATGGGAGGATCCATACGAAATCAAGCCAACCCCCCAGTACAGTGATTCACGCATTCTATTTCGTGCGTATCTTGCGAGAACGAGGACACCTACGCTCAGCATTAGGAGGGCGCTAATCAGCGGTGCCGCCCAACTTATATCCGCCATCGACAATTCCAATCCCTCGCGCTCTCACTTGTTGTTCTTCCTGTCCGCACAAGCTAGAATCGATCTAGTGTTGCCCTGATTCTCTCCTTTATTGAGCCCGTGATTCTAACACCTTCATGAGTGATCTCGTATTGAAACCAATCCGTAAACTCGTGCTCTGGACCATATTTCTCGATACGCATCTTGCGTGCAGGTGTGCTTCCCGATTTCTCAATGCGCATTTCTATGATTCCGTCGGCTACCGCAGAGAACGACATCACCTGTTCTTTGGGAAGCGAATCACTAGTTATCATTGTAAGGCCAACCAGATCGCTCTGTTCGAGTCTACCTTGAAGAAAGTTGAAGAGAGTCAACGCTTTCTCGAAGCCTAAGTGATTCACTAGTGTGGAGAATGTCTCTGTGACTCCTACCCCATCAACGCCGACTTCGTCCCTAGCCATGATTATTGCGGATCTGAAGTCATCCATGTTCTTGAGGTTTCTGACGAAGAATTTCTCCGGACTCTGTTCGAGCCCAAGCCAGTAAATACTGCAATCCACAAATCTGAATTTTCCAGTCTCCTCAAAACGCTTGAGATCCCAGCCGAAGTAGTTCATTTCCTTCTTTATGCGTTCAGGTGATGAGTCGACCGCGATGTAGATCCCTGATCTACCTTGCTTCAGGGCATTCACTAAAATCTGCCTGGTCATTATCTCATACCCTGACCCAGGCTCACCCAGAACAATGTAGTGCCCAGTTAGGAGCCCACCGCCAATGATCTCGTCTAGCTTGCTGATCCCTGTTTGCAGAACGCGCTTCCCGGCCATTGTGCTGGATCACCTTGGTACCACGGTCCAGTCGACTGCAGACCAGTTGTCTTTGGGTCTTCAGCGTCCAACCACGGCATTTTATCAGGACAGTGACAGTCTATAAGCTCATGCCAGCACTTAAATTATTCACCAAAGAAAAGGTAGAGAAAAGATCTTCAGCGAAATTCGCATCGATAAAGAACCAGGGGTCCACGTAGTTATAGCGGGTCAAGTACGCGCTTCTTGTGTCAAGAGGATATCTTTAGGCGAGATGTATAGGCTTCATAAGCACCGTTCGCTTCTACATTTGGGTGGCGACACATTCACGAGAACAAGTAAGGAGTCGACTAGGCGCCAAATGATTGGCTTGCCGCAGGAAAGTCTACGTGGCCAAAAGGGGGATGATGGTTTATGGAAGAAGGAGCAATCAGAGTTGGCTTGAGCTTCTTGGTTGTCTGCAGACTGGATCCGGGGCAGGATCTCCTTGAAGGTATAAAGCAAGTTGCCGCGAAATATAGGGTGAAGAGCGGATCCTTCAGTGCTATTGGCGTGCTAAGTCCTGCAAAAGTCGGATACCTGGACAAGGCGACAATGACTTACAAGGCGATTGAATTCAGAGACCGCGTCGAACTCGTATCATGCAGTGGTCTCGTGACTCAGAAAGATGGCGAGATAGATGTTCATGCCCACCTTGTTGTAGCTGACAAAGATGGAAATGCACATGGCGGTCATGCTCTGGATGGCTGCAGAGTAGACGTCACATGTGAGTTAGTGATCTACGCATTTGACAAACCAGTCAGCCGCAAACCTATTCCAGGAACAAGCCGGTATATCCTAGGCGTTTAGAAAAAGCAAACCTCTCTCGCTCAGGACCGCGCTATCTTTTATCAAGTGGATAGTTTCTCTCTGATTTCCTCGACGGACTTCTCGCTTCCATAGCCGACAGGCACAAGCTCAATTTCGTCGATCGAGGATATGCCTATCCCCAGCTTTGACGCTCTGGCGAGCTGCTCCACTTCGAGTATCTTCCCCTTGGACACCTCGTGAGTTGTTCCATACTTCCTAAGCACAGCGACTCCAACTGCATCGAGGGCAACCCGGTCTTGTCCAGCTATGAGAAGACCAGGGCTGACCGTCTTACCTTCGTGTGGCCCTCCTGTTGTGAAAGCCTTTATCCCGTCCATTATAACAAGATCAGGTTTGTAGGCCGTGTTGATCTCAGCTATCATTAGTCGCTGGTATTTTGAGCTGTGCAGTTCTCCCATGTACGGATAGTTGTCCGTGGGATCTGTCTTGGCTATCATCCCAACTGAATTCTTGAGGGACATCGTGATGTATCCGCCAAAGCCATGTGTCTTTAGGCAGCATGTTTGGATTATTCTGTCGGCCTGAAGGAATGGCTTTGCGAACAAGAATCCTCTTTTCCAGTGGCTGCCCTCTGGCTCGACTTTGACCCAGCCTTCCTTGGGAAGATCGTCGAGTACGCTCACATCAAAGCCGACTTTCTTGGCCAGTTCGTAAACGCCTCGCCCCTTTAGCACATCGCCCGTGATCCCCATGCCGCTTCTCTCTGCTAAGACTATTCTACTTACCTTTGCATCCTCTTTGAGGAACCTGACCATCGCGGAAAGCGTGTCCAAGTGTGATGTTGCCGGAAAATCATCGTCACTATTGTAGTTCGCCTTAATGGCCACGCTCTTCCCACTAAAATCAGACGTGGAAACAATCTCTTCGATCAGGGGCTTGATTCCAGTGGCTCGATCAGTTGTCTTTGCCACGAATATTCTGGAAATATTGCTCCATCTCCCGGGGAATCGTCATCCAGTCTCTGCCGTTACTGGCTTTCTGACTGTACATTTCAGGGGAGGCTATTGAATCTTTCTTCTTTCTGAACTTGTCGATCTCCCTGCTTTCCGGCTCGTATGAGGCTGCCGAGAAGCCAATTAGTTTACAAGCAGGATTACGGGTTTCTGCACGCTATCTCGGTCTTCGCGTCACCCTAAGTGCACCGGCCCTCGCTATGAATTTCTCGATCCGCCTCGCAGATACATTTCCGACGATCTGCTTTTCGCCAAACATGAATGTTGGAGCCAGCTTGATACTATCAATCTCTGCGTCACGCTCTGATCCCGCGAGCATTTGCTCGTATTTCCCTTTGTGGTCAGCAATAACCGATTTGAAATCTAACGGGTCGAGACCTGTTTTATCAACTATGCGGGTGAGCGTGGCGGGTTGTCCTATGTTCTCGTCGTTGTTCCACAGTGCGTCGAACACTGCGTTGTGGTACTCCTGGAATTTCTGCTTTTCCCTAGCATAGAATAGACCGAGCAGCGCCAGGTGGGAATTGGGCTGTATTGATGGAGCCCGTAGCCACATTCCTGCCTCCTCCGCCAACTTGGCGAGTCTTGGGCTTACGGAGTCGAATTCCAGATGGAGCCCTTCAGCGGGAGCCTCAGGCAGAATCTCCCACGGCTTCCAACTAAAGCTGACTTCTGAATATCTTGTCTGGAACCTTCGAACGTTCGCGTTGGCTATCAGGCAATATGGGCATGTGTAGTCAAAGTAGATCTTGATTTCATGCAAGTGGTGGGCTTACCTCTTCCTGAGCTCCATATTGATTCTCTCTCTTAGGAGAACCAGCTCTCTCACTGTCATCTTCTCCAAGAGCCCCGCGACCAAGTCGAGTCGAGCTCTCGTGTTCTCGAGGGTGTCTGTTGGCATCACGGGGCGTGTCTCTGCGATTGCTGCATGCGGTGTTTGAGTCAGGTCTCCAAGACGAGCTATCGACTCTGCCTCGGCGGAGCCCTCTGCCGTGGGCACGAACTCTTTCATGGCTTTCCTCTCCGCTATCTCCTCCACCTCCCTCCTCATGATCATGAGAGCTCTCTCTTCTTCGGCGGAGACAAGAACCTTCGCTCCGATCGGCGGCGTGTAGAAGAACCCCTGGGGAGTGTAGCTTTGCTCAATTAATCCTGACCTCACAAAAGCCATCATCATGCCTATGACGTCGGCAATGCTCATCCCGGTCCCCCTTGCGATTTGACCCGCAGATTTTCCAGAGCCCAGATCCAAGGTTCGAAGAACTGCGACTTTCACTGTTCTTCTTAACCCTTCCTCCTTCTGTTCTATATCACCCGCAAGCTTCCTAATCTCTGCCCTGAGTTTCTTGATGTCCTCTTCGGTGGGGACAGGTGTCGCGACCATCAACCTCTTGGTTGGGTAAAAGTAGAATTGACCTTGCGAGACATACTTCGAAGCTACGACCCCCGCCTTTGATAGGGGCTCCATTATTTGAAGGATCTTGGCCGCATTGATCCCAGTTTCCTTCTGAATCTCAGCCATAGTCTTTCCTTTGCCCAGGTTCAAGCTCCTCATTGCGGCGGAGTGTCGTGCATCATTCAGGCTGTCTTCCTTGGCTGCCAGTTCTTCCTGGAGCCTTGCAAGCCTCTCTTTGAGCCTGGTGACTTCTGTTTTCAGCCTTGTGGCTTCGCCTTCTTTTTGAGGCGCAGGTGCCTCCATATCGTGGTAGATTGAGTAGTAAACGTCTTGACGCCAATCATCGGATACCTTTCTTCGTGCAGCAAGTCCGCCACGAAGGAAAGGCATCAGAATACATACAACGTCGGAATTGCTCAGCCCGAATTCATTACCGATCTGGAGAACAGACTTGCCTCCATCTAGATCCAAGACCTTGAATGCCTCAAGAAGGAATTGGCTAGCTGTGGGCATCTTCCTCTTAATCACTCCCGATCCACAGGTCGATATGGAAGCTTGGATGGACTTCATCGGGTACGCGAAATTGCGCCTCGATAAGCGTCCGCGCTGGCGCTTTGTTTTCTTTTACCCCGTGCTCATAAACATAGATCGGAATCGAAACTTAAATAATATGCGTCTCAGGCACTGATACTAACTAAGACCGCATACTTGCAGTCGGTTATTTGCAGGCTTCTCCTTCATAGAGTTTTGCTCTAGTGTTCCTTGTTAGATTCACTTCTTCAACGCTAATTGTGCCATCCTCTTGGATGTCGATCACGTTGAAGGAGTTACCGAGTCTAGCTCTTGTTCTGACACAGGACAACGTTCCAGCGTTGACGAATAGGGTGTTGTTGATCTTGATTGCGCGTTGCACATGCCTGTGTCCCATTAGCACTAGTTGGACATTGCTGCGGAGAAGTAGCTCAAGTACGTCTCCAGCGTCTTCCAGCACGTTTATCTCGCGACCTGAGTACGGAACGGGCACAACATGGTGGTGCAACGCCACGATTTTGAACACGTTGCTTGGCAGTTCCCTTATCTTGGATTCAAGGAAATCTTGTCTCCTTCGCCCGAGCCTTCCTTCGTCTCTGTCTGGCTCGGGGCTGTTCATCACGTAAATCGCGGTGTCCCCTTCTCTCTCCTCAAAGTCTGGTCTCCCGATCATCTCCTTGAACAATTCTTGACCATAGTTTCTTTCGTCATGATTGCCTGGAACGAAGACCTTCTTCGCAGGTAACAGATCGATCTTCTTCAGTGCGAGTTCGTAGTCCTCTAATATCCCCCAATCTGTAAGATCCCCTGTGTGGATAATGAGGCTGGGCTCAGGATCGAGCTTGTTGATTTCCCTTACAGCTTTCTCGAAGAAGTCCGGTTTGAATTGACCCACTGGGGATATATGACTGTCAGATATGTGGGCTATTCTTATCTTTATGTCACCCAACGCGCCACCACCACGTGATCTACAACAGACATGTTCTCCTAGAATCTGATTCGGTTCGGTAATAAACATGCTCTTGGGTTCGCTGCCCAAGCTTCTCAGAGGTACTTGCCTATGAAACGTGAGACCAAGGAAACAACGGTCTTCCCTTTGCCCGTATAGATATGGTTGGCACCGTCAATGAATTGAAGGTCTTTCTCCATTGTGTTTCTTAGCGACTTGTATATCTTTTCGGAGTCTGTGTATGGAACCATTTCGTCTGCTTTCCCATGTACCAGCATAACTGGGACCGCAATTCTTTGGGCGTAATCTAGCACGTCCAGTCTCGTCTCAGGCGGGTTAGTCGCGGGGCTGATCGATACTATGACCTTGGGCTTCGCTCTTTCGGCCGCCAGTAGCACTAAACTCCCGCCGAACGAATACCCTACGAGTGCCAGCCGCTCCCCGCTCATATTCTGCTGTTTGCGAATGAATCCCACCGCCTTCACTATGTCCTCCACTTCCCCGGAGCCGTTACCATATGTGCCAGTGCTTGGTGGGACACCACGATAGTTGAATCTGAGAGTCGTGAATCCCTCCTTTGAGAACTCGCGCACAAGATCGGTGAGAAGGTAGAAATTCATAGTTCCGCCAAAGTTCGGATGAGGATGACAAAGAACAACTCCCGGTGAGTCTCTTCTCCCACGATGCATCAAGCCCTCAAGATATATGCCAGCCTCTCCAAACCTGACTCTCTCCTCAAGCATTGCAGACATCTCGACTAGCACACCCCTCAAGTATACGAAGGAGACTTGCAGACCCATTACTTTGGCTAAGCATGGATCCAAGATTCCTAAAATGAATTCGGGTACCATCGCTTTTTAGCCTTTTCTAGTTTAACCATTAGTCGACCCTGCCGGATAATACCAATATCGTTAAAGGGATCGGTTCTGAATTCTGAAGTAGTAGCGATTGTGTGGCCGGTCTTCCTATGAAGGTAGCTATTCTCGGCGGGGGGCTAACTGGGTTAACCCTCGCATGCCTCTTGCAGCTGAAAGGAATCGATTTTACGGTTCTTGAGAAGGAGAATGAGTGTGGGGGTCTAATGAGGAGCCTAATTGAGGATGGACTCACTTTTGATTATGGCGGTTCTCACATCCTCTTCTCAAAAGACAAGGAGGCGCTGGATTTTCTCGTCAATCCCCTCATGGAGAATAGGGTGACGAATAGGAGGAACACGAAGGTCCTCTACAAGGATCGCTATGTGAAGTATCCCTTTGAGAATGGTTTGTCCGATTTGCCTACGGAAGAGAACTTTGAGTGCCTATACGGGTTCATCCAGACTTTGGTCAAGAGGGAGAAGGGAGAACTGGAGAAACCTGAAAACCTGAGAGATTGGTTTTACTACACCTTCGGAAAAGGCATTGCCGAGAAGTATATGGTCCCCTACAACGAAAAGATCTGGAAGTATCCAACCGAAAGGATTTCACTCGAATGGGTTGAGAGGATCCCCCATCCACCCATTGAGGACATCGTGAAGTCTTCACTCGGCATTCAAACCGAAGGCTATGTGCATCAACTAAACTTCCAGTACCCCGTCGTTGGTGGAATACAAGCAGTAATCGCAGCCATCGAGGTCAAGGTTAAGGACAATATCCTGAGACAATTCTCAGTGAAGAAAGTAAGGAAGGAAGGGCGCAAATGGATAGTTTCCGACGACAAGGGTGAGGTAGAATTCGATAAAATCATCTCCACGATCCCAATCCATGATCTCATGAATGCCCTGAAGAATGGCGGCAGGAAGATCCCTTCCGAGGCACAAAGCGCTGTAGACAGCTTGAAGTATAACTCGCTTCTAACAGTCATGATAGGCGTGGACAAGCCTAAGCTCAACAACCTCTCATGGCTATATGTCCCGGGCCAGGATGCGCTTACACATAGAGTCAGCTTCCCCTCCAACTTCTCTCCAAAGGCTTCGCCAGAAGGCAAATCATCAGTTATGGCTGAGATTACCTGCAACTACGGCGAGGAAATCTGGCGCAGAAAAGATGAAGACCTAGTCGATGCGACTATCAGTGACCTTCACAAGCTAAAGATCATAAACAAAGAAGCGGTTTGCTTCGCAAAGCTGAAGAGATCCAAGTACGCATATGTGATAAGTGATCTTGACTTCCAGAGGAACATGGGGACAGTGGAGAGGTTCGCACGCAAGACCGGCATAGACTTGGTGGGAAGGTTCTCTGAATTTAGGTACATGAACATGGATGCCTGCGTCAGAAGAGCAATGGACTACGCCACATCCCTTGAGATCTGAAAAGAATACTCTTCGAGACATTTACCTTGTCAACGAAAGAGGATAACGAGCTCTAAATAGTAAGGTAGATTAACAACCAGCTTCTGTCTTACCTAGTTGGAGGAAGATGCGATTTGGCTAAGATGCCACAGCAAGTTATGGACAAGTTTAATGATCTCTCCGCTCCGAAGTTCATGGCTACCGTTGATGAGAACGGAAACCCAAATGTGGTTCCAATCACGTCGATTGTAGCGGTTGACGCGGAGACGCTAATGTTTGCAGACATCATGATCTGGAAGACTAAGCGGAACTTGCTCAAGAACGGAAAAGTCGCGTGCGCCGTCTTGACAAAGGACAACGTAGCCTATCAGTGTAGGGGAAAATTCCAGGGTTTCCAGAAAGGCGGGCCCCTCTTCGACTTCGTGGCGAGCGTACCATTGCTAAAATACAATGCATACTGGGGACCGAAAGCTGTGGGAATAATAAAGGTCGAGGAAGTATACAGCGCATGCCCGCCGCTCCCAGGTAAGAAAATAGCGTAGAAGCAGAACGCTTCACTGAAACCAAGCAATTCACGTTGCGAATTTGGTGAGATATATGAAAGTCACTGTGCTAGGGGGCGCCGGAGCCATAGGCAGCTCCGCGGCGAAAGCCCTAGTCACTTCCAGATTCTTTGACCAGATCCTCCTAGTCGATATTGAGGAAGAAAAAGTGAAGAAGGTCTCCCAGGAATGCGGAGGCAACACCATGAGTGCAAAGGCGGACATTGGTGAGCTACCAACTCCTTGAAGGGGGTTGGCTTCCTGGTTCATGGACCAAGCTTGCCCTGACGCGCGGAATGCTGTTCAGGTATTCCAGAGACGCCAGGGTAGCGGCTTCAGTCTCCGCAGGCGTAGATTCGGCACGCACCATGCCTATTCTTCTCAGCCCTTCACCACGCATGTTGATGCTCGAGTTCAAGTCCCTGCCAATCACGGCTCCGCATCTGCGGCAGGCATAGACGCGCTCGCCGAGGCTTACCTCCTTGATGCTGCCGCAGAAAGAGCAGGTCTTGGTTGAGGGGTAGAACCGGTCTACCTCGACCGGAGTACGCACCTTCCGTTGGAGTGTGCTTATTATTCCTCCGATTGAGGTGCAGAGCATCTTCCTGCCCCAGATTCTCTGCCAAGCCTTCAGGTTCTCGTCTTGGTAGCAGACTACCCCGTAGACGTCGCCGAGGTGGCTCACAATCTTGTTTCTTATGTCCCTCTTCATGTTGCTCGACATCGAGTACATCCTGTCGAGCCTCATTCTCGTTTTCTCCGAGTTTTTGCCGTGGGGCTTCTGCCTGCTGAGCCTCCTATGCAACCTCCTGAATCTCTCGTCGACAGGTATAGAGTATTGGACTTCTATTCCGTTTGAGAGTGTAATCTGCTTGTCAAGCCCAAAATCAATCCCGAGGCACAGGTCCCCAGTCTCCAAGCTTTCTCTGCCCTCATAGGTCGTTAGGGAGAGGTAGTAGTCACCGCCCCTCCTCATCAGAGTTCCATTGGCGAGGTCCACGCCATGGGGGAGCTGTCTCAGGCCCCTTACTCTCAGCCTCTGCTTTATTCCCTGTATCCCGACGCGCTTCCCGTCGAGTATCCTATAGGTGTTGCCGTACTGCTTCAGAGGGATTGACCTGACTTCGCTCTTGAACCTGACCCTGCCCGTCTTATGTCCGTTTGCCTTGAGGTGGGCTAGCCCCCTCATGTTGTCGAGAGTTCGGGTGATTATGCTCTGCCTCATCTGCGAGGACAAGTGGGCTATTCTTCGGGTTTCGAAGTGGTCCTTGACCCTCACCGGGACCTCCTGTACCTCCTTGTAGTCAAGCCAGGCTGGGCTGCCTTGGGATATGATGAAGTTGTATAGCCACTTGGCTTCCAGGAAGAGCAACGCAAGGTGTTCAGTTGTTGCGCGGTTCATGTGTGAGTGGTTCAACTTCACCTGGTACGACTTGCAGGTCTGGCTCCTCCGTTTCTCCCGGGTGATCTTCAGGGAGGCAGCCGAGGAACAAGGCGACAAAATCTACCGTATCCTTGATGAAGCTGCGGTCAAGACGCCAGCCAGCTCAAAGGGACTTATTTTCACGCCTTGGCTAAGCGGCGAGAAAACCCCCATCGATAATGACACTATAAGGGGCGGATTCCATAACCTGAGCATTGAACACACAAGGGAACACGCAGTCAGAGCGGTTATGGAGGGCGTAGCCCTCAACATCCGGTGGGCTTTCAGATGTATGGAGAAGAAAATCGGGGAAGCACAGTCGGTCAACTTCGTGGGCGGCGGAGCAATGAGTGAAGCGTGGAGCCAGATAGTTGCTGATGTGCTCAACAGAGAGATAAGACAGATTGAAAACCCGAGGGAAGCTGGAGCAAGAGGCGCAACTATGATCTCAGCAGTTGCCCTGGGGATATACCGAGACTTCCCGTCAGCAGCTAGAAAGATGGGAGTGAGCAGAGTCTTCAAGCCAAACCTGAGGAATGCCAGGTTGTATGATAGGCTTTTTGTCGAGTTCAAGAAGCTATACGAAAGCCACAAGAAGATATGCAGGGACCTGAACCAGCGTATCTCTGCATAAATCCTTATCTGCTTCATATGAGCTACTTGAATCGCATCCTTTCGCAAATTATGTGGAAGATGAGCTAACTTGATCAAAGCTGTGGTCTTTGACCTTGATGGAACACTATTCGAGTTCGTTCTTGACTATGTGGGCATGAGAAACGCCGTTAGAGATGTCGTAGTAGCTGAGGGTGTCCCTGCCTCTCTGCTCAAGGGAGACGACAGGATCAGGGATCATGTGAATAAGATGTTAGAATATGCAAAGAGCAATGGATGGCCCGAGGCAAAGGTCAAACGCACCATGACTGATATCAATGTCGCTATGGATCGATATGAGTGGGACTCGGCTCTGAAGAACTCTCCAATGAACGGAGCGATTGAAGTTCTGCGAAGCCTAAGAAAGATGAGGTTGAAGATTGGGCTATTGACTAACAATAGCAAGAGAAGTGTCACCTACCTCCTTGAGAAGTATAGTTTCGCGAAGATGTTTGACGCTGTCATGACACGTGACGATCTGAGGGATTTCAATGAGCTGAAGCCGAGCCCGGCAGGGCTCAGAAAGGTCCTTGTCAGGCTTCAGGTCAACGCGAATGAGGCGTTATTTGTCGGAGACAGTGTGGTAGATGTAAAAGCAGCTGTAAGTGTCGGGGCTACACCTGTTTTCGTAACGACAGGTTACTCCAAGGAGGAGGAAGTCAAGCAGCTCCAGGCTAGGGTATTGATCATCAATGAGCTAAGCAGTCTCCTGGCTTCTATTAAGGACGTCGACCGGAGTTCTTGATTTCGCCTCACAGTGTCTACTCTAGTTGGCGCCTCATTTTCTTCGATTCATTCTCAGCCCGCTGAAGGCATTCAGTAACGTGATCAAAACCACTACGAAAGGAATTGCTAGATCAGTTCCTTTTTATCATCAAATGACTTGCTTCTAAAAACTGATTTGATGTAGTCCATGATTACCTTTATCGAGAGCTTTGACTTACCTACTTTTCTGTTGACAAAGGTATAGTTGACGCTTGTTATCTTCCTGTACCCGTGCTCATGGGTGTAGTGCTGTAGAATCGTGAAGAGAATCTTGTAGCCACGCGGAGACACCCATCGAGAGTACCTCTCAACGACGGCTTTCCTTGCACCGAAGAATCCACTCATCGGATCGCTAACTTGCCACCTAAAATATGCAAGCTGTGCCAGTATGCCGGCGGACCTGCTCACTAGATGCCGCTGGAATCCCCATCCTATTGTGCGTTCTCTCCTTGCGACAACGATTTCGTGATCCTTGAGTGCATCTATTATCTCGGGTATCAACTCGGGCGGGTGACTTAGATCAGCGTCCATCACTATGATATTTTTGTCTTTTGCTTCGAGGATGCCCCGAATAATCGCGCCGTTCAGCCCCATTTTGCGGGGCCTAATTATCGTCTTCACCTTTCCGCCGAATTGTTTGGCAATTAAGCCTGTTCCATCTGGGCTATTGTCGTCGACAACTACTACTTCGTCTCCATACTTGACGAGCTGCTTCAGAAGAAAGACTATGTTTTCGCGCTCGTTGTAAGTTGCAACGACTATGCTCACCAATCAGAGGACCTCCGCGGCCCTCACCGCCCCACTGCGCCTGCCTGCTTCTCGAAATATTCCGGTTATTTGTAGGACATTAACGCATGTATATATAACTATTCGTTCTTAAGAGGGACCTCCTGTCAGGTCGTGGTTAGGTAGGTGACTGTTTTCCAAGCTAGGACGATTCCTTCATGCATGCCACTGCCAAGCAAAAGGCATCATCCTTCACGGTCTGAAGAGACTACTATTCAGGGTGAAAGCGATGTTACGACCAGTCACTACTCTCTGTGGTTGCCTCCAAAAGCTTATAGGCTTATAACCGATAGGTGAGAAATGTACAGTTGTGAAGGCTCGCGAGAAGTTTTTTGATGCACAACCGGCGAATGAGATTTGAACTGCACCCGAGGAGGAGCGTTTTCTCCGTTGCTATTCACTCGATGATCGGGGGTCAATCGGAATGATGTCTGTTTCGATTGGAATTCCAGCACACAATGAGGAAAATAACATTGGGGTGCTTCTCTGCAACTTGTCGAAGCAGAAGCTTTCCGATGGTTTTTCGCTGAGCGAGATAGTCGTCGTCGCCAGCGGATGCACCGACCACACCGAGGATATCGTGAAGAAAGCAATAGAATCCGATCCCAGAGTTAGACTCATCGTTGAAAAAGAGAGAAACGGGAAAGCCTCCGCGATCAATATACTGCTCGAGCAGTGCAAGTCTGAAGTGCTGGTTATGGAGCCGGCGGATACTCTTCCCCACGATGGCAGTCTCTACAAGCTCGTTAAGCCCTTCAATGACAAGCATGTTGGTGCGGTCGGAGGAAGGCCCGTACCAATCAACCCGGAGAACTCGGTGATAGGTTATATTCCACATGTAATCTGGGATCTGCACCACTACATTGCTCAATCAGAAGACAGTGCAGACAAGTACTTCCACATCTCAGGAGAGTTCTGCGCCATAAGGACCGGGATCATTCGCAGGATTCCTACAGATATTGTGAACGATGATGCCTACATCGGGCTACAGATCTGGAAAGCCGGGTACAGAGTTGTCTATGCACCTGAGGCGACTGCAACCATGAAAGGCCCAACAAATGTCTCGGACATATTGTCTCAGAGAAGAAGAGTGATTTCCGGGCATATGCAGCTGGAGAAGGAGCATGATGCTTACATAACCTCAATCAATTCAAGCCAGATAATCAAGATCCTTCCCAAAGTGATTAGACTTCGACCGAAGAAGCTTCTTGGAACGATAGTGGGAGTGGGTCTCGAGGCGTACTCTCATGTTCTTGCTAGGCGAGATCTCTCAAACGGTAAGGCTCACCATAAATGGAGTATGGTGTCTTCAACCAAGACATTGATAGCGAGGTGAGAGCTCTACCGCGCAACGCGGGGAAGGCTTCAATGAAGAGATTCACCAAACCGTTTCTTAAGAGACTGCTGAGCTCATGGCACTTCAAAGTGTTCCTCTGCAACCTTGCTGTTCTTCTGGTGCTGAGCTCCTTTAATTACTGGATAGAGGTTGGGGCAATTCCCAACAATGATGACTCGATTCTCTACATAGTTCATGCTTTTGCGCTCAAGAACTCGCTCCTACGGTATTTGGTGTTTCCCAGCATAGACATGATGCAGTACGCGGGAATCCCTGTTCTTGGAGTTGGACCACTCGTACCCTTTATTCCTCTTACACTAGTCGCTCTGCTTACAGGTGAAGTGTTTGCCTATAAGCTTCTGACTATCCTCATGCTGGCAGCGGCAGGAGGAGCCATGAGCTATTACGTTTACTCTCTGGCGCACAGCCGGATAGCCAGTTTTGTTGCAGGAGCCATCTACGTCTGGAACCCTCCAATGTTCATCACCGCGGTAATCGCAGGGCACCTTGATCTTACCTGGAGCTACATGCTCATACCGCTGGTATTCCTCACGACTTCGCGAGCCCTCAGCAGAACCAGCTCCCTCAATTTGGGTATTGCTGGGGCGTTATTCGGGCTACTGCTTTTTGGAGAGGCGCAGACCCTGCTACTAGTGGGACCCTTCTACTTGATCTATGCTTTACTGATCGGAGTGATCCTTCCATCTGTAAGGGCTTCAAGTGACCCTCAGACTCTTGTTGCATTACTCGCCAAGAAACTTGGAACCCTTGCAATTATTGTGTTACTAGGTTTCGCGCTGGCGGCAATTCGCCTACTCCCACTCATCTATGAGACCACCTATCTATATTCAGATGTGTCAGCCAGTGGCGTCATCCTGCAGTTGATGCAATACAGTTCGCCGAGTGTTTTTCACGCCCTCTTGATGATCACTAGTGGGTATGAATCGCTTTCTAGTCCATTTATGACTGTAGTCCCCATTCTGCTAGCGCTTATTGTCACAGGGTTATTCCTTGCCGCCATTATTTTCATGCAAAGTTTCCGCAGCGATTCAACAGTAGTTTGCTTCTTCCTGTGCATTTTGGCAGGATTCTTCTCTGCAGGACCGCTAGCACCTCAGTTCTTTCAGCCATTCATGTGGCTATTCTACCACGTACCTTTTTACGGTGAGGTCAGGACGCCAGGAAGATTCGATATAATGGTCGCGTTTTTCTGGTCTATTCTTATTGGAATTGCTGCAAAGAATATCTATGGACATTTCTCAGGAACAGCGTCAAGGGCTTCGCCCGCGTCAATGTCAAAAGGAATATTCGGATCAAGAGAGAAAAGTGATTCGCCGAGAAATCGCAGCGATTGGGATCACACTAGGATCAGGGTTGTGGGATCCTTATTCATTATCTTGATGGTCAGCACTGCTCCGCTTCTAGCCCCAAGCTTCACTACTTATTCTTTCTCGCCACAACTAGCGGGCGCTTATCAAACCATTATGGAACAACAGGGAGATTTCAGGTTTGTAGGATTCCCCATTGCAACATACTACCCAAGAGAAGTCTATGGAATGTTGACTAATCCAGACTGCTATGCAACGATTCTGACTGGAAAAGGAAATCTGTTTGGCGATGGAAGTGGAGCCTCCAAATACCTGGTTGATTTCCTGTACTACTACCTGAATTCACTTGTCAGCTCCAACGTCTCTTGTTCGATTGGAAAACTGCTGGGCCTATACAACGTTAAGTGGGTTATAGTACACAGACCGATGCTACAAAGCAACGCTAGCGGGAGTCTTCTATCAGATCCCACTCTCAAAGTGATCTATTCCTCACCGGACAATTCCGAAATCGTGCTTGAGAACATCGAACAACCATATCCGCTCGTATACGAAGCGAGCAGTATCCTATTGCTGGGGGGAGCAGATTCCCTGCCGGCCCTAGTGAGTTTAGACCAGTTCGACCTCAACTCTACGCCACGATGGGCGTTTATCCCTGCATATCAGCTTGGCTCCTTCAGCATCACCGAGGACTTCATCTCGAAGCTTGATGCCGTTGGTTTTCGCGAGTGCGATCTTACGAGCGTTTTTGCCCTAGATCATGGTACCCCTGCGGCTGGGCTGTTGTCGTCAACTGGAGCTGCAAACAATGGGTGGCGGAGGATGGATTTTGGAGGCCTCCTTGGAAGATTCATTCCTAGGAACTTCACTGGAATCGGAGAGGACTTGGACAGAAGCTCTAGCAGCATGACTGGGTCATATATTTCGGCAGCTGGAAACGCCGATCTTAGCTTCAACATGAACATAGAGAATGGCGGGGAATATGAGCTCTGGGCTAGGACATGGTTCTCCAAAAATGTCGGCAACATCTCCTTGACCATTGATGAATCCACGCCAATGGTCCGTCAGATGGCTATACCAAGCGATGCTTGGCAGTTCGGATGGCATTGGACCAATTGCGGAACCTATAACTTCAGTCTCGGGGTTCATAGTCTGATCATAAGGAATACTGGAGGAACCAGTAGTCTGGATTCCTTGATGGTTGCCCCGAGGGGTTCACTAGGCAACTTCACAGACTACTTCGCGAGCCTTCTTGAGAGGCATCAGGTCAGTTCGATCTATGTCCTTGATGCCCACACTTCATTTGGGTCTGTGGACGACTCGTGGTCTCCTTCAATAGCATGGAGAGGCAATACGAGCACGGGAAGATGCCTATCGACTGCAATAGACGGGGCTGACGCAAGCGCCAGGATCCTTGTACCCGTGCAGGGGAACTATACGATTGCCATACGCCTTCTTCAGCGCGAACTGAGAGGTAACATGACCATTTACTTGGATGGCCTTAAGCTGCTTGATTTTAGACCTCAGGGAGATGAAGGTTGGGTCACCCGCATTGTTAGCGTGTCAAGCTCTGTTTCCGCAGGATACCACAACCTGACCATGGCTAACAGCGGCGTATCGGGAAACGATGTAGATAAGATTATTATGACCCAAGCATCCAACGGAGGCAACTTAACGAGTTTCTTCGCACGAGAACCCAGCGGAGAAGTCGTTGCGTTGAAGGAGCTGTCTCCTGGTTTGTACAATGCCTCAATTGAGCTGAAGAAGCCTTCGCTTGTGGTGATGAATGCAGCGTTCCATCCTAGCTGGCATGCCTCTGGCAACACTTCAGAATACGTGGCTGTGCCAACAAACTACTTCGTTAATGGCTTCTACATTAACAATGCTGGGAGGCTAGCATTGATCATATCATTCGGTCAAACCCCACCAAGGATCCTTGGGTTCATGCTAACCAGTTTCGCCTCAATCGTCTTGGTGGTCATGGTCGCCTATGGCAAGTTTGCGCTAAGGAAGAATGTCAGGAAGCGCTCCACGGGCACGACGCGTCGCTAGACGCCTTTCACCATTTTTTTGCCGGCGCACTTTTTGGAGGACCTTTCTTCACGGTCACCTCTTCTTTGGTTCTGTAGAGCTGCTAAGGCTGAACGATGCGCCTGTCTTGATTGACACTGTGCCTCCTATTAGCATCGGTATCCAGAAGCTGACCACACGATCGAGCAGAACCACGGCGGCGGCAAGCGCTGGGGAGGAGATACCGACGATGTAGATGACGAACGCGGTCTGGCCAAACTCCACTGCTCCTATGCCACCAGGAGTTATCGGGACCATCCCCCAAGCGTCGGAGATGAACGTCGCAGTGGCTACTAGTGCCAAAGGGGGGTACAGCCCCATAGACATGAAGACCACGTAGAACTTTGGGAAATTGAGCAGCCAGATGACTAAGCTCAGTAAGACTACCCCGAGGAGCACCTTCTTCCTCGAGGCGAAGTCTGTGAAGGAGGAGCCGAGGTCCTGTGCGAATCCCTTCGTCTCCTTTGCGTGTTTTGACCCAAACAGTCTGGTGAAAACCCCAGCTACAAATGATTGTTTCTTGATGCAGAGTATCGCGAACACTGCAAGTCCGTGCGCTAGGGCGACACCCAGAATTATGGATAGGGTGACCCAATTTGCAGAAGAAACGAATCCAAGAGTCTGAGAGACCAGGAGTAGTGAAAGTATTACCAGAACGACGATGACAGTCGTGTCGAGGATTCTTTCGATGACCAGTGAGGCGAAACCTTTGCCTAGGGGGCAGTTGTTCTGTTTCCTTACGGCAAAAGCACGGACTATGTCGCCGACCTTTGCAGGAACCAACCCATTGGCAAACCATCCCAGGTATATAAGTCCCCAGCTGTTCGCGGTACTGATTCTGTTTCCACTGGTCTCGAGTATGTACTTCCATCTCACGCCACGGAGGAGAACCGAGAAGGAGTGCATAAAAGCAGCTATGGCAAGAAGCGGAATATTGACTGACACCAAGTTGGCGACTATCTGTTCGACTCCGATGTACCATAGCATTAGGATGAGCAGCAGAAACGCGACGATGTATAGCAGTATACTCTTCTTGTTCAACGTCTTATCCACTCCAGCCTTGTTCTATTCGATTGCGCTTTGCCTGCATGCCATTTCGCAGAACTTGTCTACACATCTTATGCATTTCCTAGTATCGAGTTTCACGGTGCCTTTGCTGATCGAGATAGCGCCAGCCGGACACATAGTGATGCACTCGCCACACTTCACGCAATTTTCAACTATCAGCTTTGGCGGAGACCGGAGTCTCGGTCCGAAGAACTCACGCACGCCTTTCATCCGACTCATGCGGGTAGTGATAATTGCCTTGTCTCTGCAGACCTCCGCGCAAACCATGCACCCTATGCATTTGCTTAGGTCTATCTGCATGGTCTTCACGTCTATGCCATTTGTAGGGCAGACCTGCACACATTCGGCGCACTTTGTGCACTTCGCCCCCAAGATCGCTGGAACGTCTCTCATCAGCCTGGCTCTAATTGGAAGAACGTCGCCCCCGAGAGTGAGCTTTGAGTAGAGAAGATAATTCATTGTGAAGATGATGCGCTCGACTAGACGGAAGATGCGCGATCTTGAAGGCAAGCTGAACTTCCTTGGTTTGAGGTTGCCGAGAACCTCAGCCTCACCTCCAGCATGCGGGAGCTGTTGCTTCGCGAGTTGGAGGTGCAGGACCTCATTGGGGTTTACGCCCATGGCTTTGCACGCGACTTCGTCTACGTGGACTGGGTTCCGCCCAGCTATAATGATCCCAGTGTTGATTGCTGTCCCGAGCGCAGGACCGTTTCCCTCCATGGAGAGCAAGCCGTCGACCACTATCAGATCGGATCTAATCACTTTGTTTAGATCTGCGAGAGCTTGGTTAAGGTTGAATATGTGCGCCCATTGCTTCTTGTTCCGGGGGAGGTATCCTAACACGTTTTTTAGTGATAGCGTGGTTGTGGTTAACTCGTGGGTTTTCATTTTCGGGATGTTGATTATGGCGTCAGCTTCACCTACTATCTGGGGGAGCTTGACCCTCTTCACTATGACACCTCCAGGGACTTTGCACTCCGTTAGTGGCGCCTTGTCGAAGTTTACTACTCTGGCGCCTATTTTGCTCGCTAGACGCCTGACTCCAAGAATGAAGAAGGTCAGGTCTTGGTCATAGCCTATACTTGAACTCTCTCCGATGATGGGCTTGCCTTTCTCGGTTATTACTTCACTAACTATTTCTTCCAGGATCGTGAGGTCAGTTGTGATTCCAGAGTAGGAAGTTCTGGGTACGACGAGGTTTGGCTTGATTAGAACCAAGTCACCATTGTGGACAATAGAAGACATGCCTCCAACCCTGTCAATGGCTTTCCTAGTGGCCAGAGCTATCTCCCCCTTGTCAAAGGAGTCTGACACGTTGACAACTGAAACTCTGTTATCCGGCAATGGATCCTTCGAAATATGTGACTCCTCCTTTGATCTGTGTGAGGCGACAGCTCTCGCCCAAAAAGTGTATTGACATAGCCCCGTGTTTGTTCCTCAGACTCTCCACTTGTTGGATGTCAGTGATTTTCTGAGCACTTTGAAAAGACTCGGTTGTCCGTGAGCATGGATGTCCCTTGGGCACAAGAAGTTGCCTACATTGAATACCAGCATACCAATTCTGTTGAGCCTGCTGGAACGCCCGATCCGAAGACCCAGGCGCATAATCCTGTATGCCCTTGATGGTATGAAGTCGTACGGGCGTATGACCTTGTTGATATTGTCACCCACGATCTCGATATTGTCTTCATCTATCTCCCCAGCCCCTTTGTCTGACGCGTAGGTCAGTGATGAGACGATGCGGGGACAAATGCTCAGGATTCTGCTTGCTGTGCTGTCGACAGCAATAAGATCCTTTCCGAAAAGCAGAACATTTGTCTTTATAGGATGCCCGTCAACAGGTCCAACGCCACCCATGCCCACTACGCCGTCGATTATCGCGAGATCAGGGCGAATCTTCCTATTGATGTAGAATAGAACCTCGTCCTGCCATGGATGGTAGTATCTCTTTTCTATCTGGGCGATGCACCCCCACTGGTTCTTCCATGAACACGAGATACCGTTAAAGACATGTGTCTTAAGCTTTGCAACCGAGATGAAGTAGCTGTCCTTCTTGAGGAAGATCTTTGGGAACTTGAACTTATGGTTTGCAATTCTTACCTTGACCCTATCGCATTTCTTAAGATCAAGAAGCTCACAGCCATATTGGTTAGCAAGCCTCTCGTAACCAAGTTCCTTGAACAGTACGCCAACGTCCGCGTCGTAGTTGCCCGACTCGACGATCACGACTCTCTTACCAGCCCCCCTCAACATCCTTACTAGCGCTTCAACAATCCGAATGTCAGAAGTGCGACCTGACTCGGGAGTATCCAGAAAGCAGAGATTAGGTTTGATGAAGACGGTATCGCCCTTAACGTCCAAGCCACCAACCAAGCTTATTCCTCGCTCAGTTTCCTCTATAACATCCCCTTTGTGTCTGACCACCGCAACCTTGGGTTTTCTTACATCACTGGGTGCTCTGACCTTCCTTGCGAGCACAAAAAAGTGATGACCGAATATGGGCTTGGCAAAACCGGGTAGCATGGGCTCGAAGCGTCCAGCTAAGGATGCGAGCATTCTCCTCATCCCGCTGCCCTCAGCGTTGCCGCTACTCGCTTTGACAACGCGTCCTCCTTCTTCCCCGGATCGACCAGTGACAATGCCCTTCACGACCTGGCCTATTGGTATATCGAGGTCTGGCCAAGGCGGAACATCGACGTAGCCGGTCTTGACAACTTCCAAGCCGGCCTTTCGCATAATCTTCTTGACATTCGATGTCAGCATCCAACCCTTGTGGCCATGATTCCACGCGCTCTTGGTCCTGCCGTGGTATAGCTGGTGAAATGGGAAACCGAAATTCAGTGAATTGTTGCTGAACACGAGAACCAGGTTTCTTGAAACCCTTGTCAACTCCTTGAGGGCTCTCATCGGGTTTTCAAGCTTTGGAACTACCGCGAAGTTCCATACGAGATCAAAAGTGTTTGACTCGAAGGGCAGCTTCTCCACTGAGCCAACTCTGAACTCAACTCTCTCCGTTCCCCGTTTCCTCCAATAGTCCTCAGCGAGCTTCAGAATTTTGGGGTTTGGATTGACGAGGGTTACTTTGCACCCTCTGTCAGCTAGAACTGTGCTAGCTATGCAGGGGATCCCAGAGATTCCGTTGCAGTAAGCTTCAAGAACGGACTCCGGGTGGTAACGCAGGTAAAGAGCGTTAAGAAAACGTCTCATACTTTTTCTTTCATACATCGTTCCTGTCCCGACGTCTTTCGTCTGGAACTTCTCGTATTCTTCCATAGCCCTGAGTCCTCAGATCTGTAAATAGAAGTAGAATCTGAGCCTAGAGGCTTTAAGCCTTTTCCCGCTTGATGTGATCAATCAGGATCCAGCCGCCTGTATCAGGCTCTAAGCATCCTTATGAAGTGATGAGGTTGTACCCAACTTTCGTAAGCGCGGCTGGATTGCACAGTATGTTTGTATAATGTGCGTTTGCAAGTGGGCATGCGCATTTCTTGTCGCCGATGAACTTTCTTATCTTCTGGGCGTCACTGGAGTACCAGACTTTCTTGAAATCGTAGTTCGCTTGTCTCAGGTTTCCCATGACCATCTTGTAGCCGAGGATGCAGCATGGCCAGACATCGCCATAAGGCGTAATCTGGCAAGACGTAATGCCCGCGTAGCAGGGGATAGTCTGCCGCTTGTACGCAACGTTCTGCGTCGCTATTTGGTAGTACGCCAAGCGAAAAGCTTGAGTCACCTTTGACAGCAAACGGGTCTTTTTCTTGAGGTAGTCTTCCCTGACCCTCTTGGAAAGCGAGTTGATGAATCTCGCGTAGTCACCAGGCGAGGGTGTGATCTCCTTGTCCGTATTGAAAAGTTCTGTCCTTCTCTCCGCGATTTCAGTTATGTATGAATCTGGACCAAGCGTCTTTACAAATTCATACACGCCCATTAGCCCTTTCAGGCTGAACTTTGAAACTACGCTGTGGACTCCGACGCTCAGGTTGGGAAACTCCTTCTTGAGGTCTGACAAATAGGAGTATGCTTCCAAGAACTTCTTGAAGTTGCCCGGCACGCCTCTGATCTCGTCGTGTGCCTCCCCAACACCATCCAAGGACAGATTGATGACAAAATCAGTGCCCTCACATAGTTCCATTATTTTCCTGGAAGTATCGCGAACGATACTTGGGAGAAGGCAGTTTGTAGGTATGTTTATCACCTTGGGGTCGCAGTATGCTTGAACTGCTTCACAGATCTGAGGGAGGTCTTTTCTGAGAAACGGCTCGCCTCCGCTCAGCGTCATCCAAACGACGCTTCTACCGAGCGACTGGAACACCCGCGCAAATTCACTCAACTCAAGTTCTCTCTGTTTCCATCCCGGTCTTTCCCGGCTGAAATCCCAGATGAAACATGTCTTGCACCGACTATTGCATCTGTTCGTTACACTAACGGTTATGTTTGAGGGAAGCATCCTCGGGTGCCCCACGTGTTTCTGAAGAATGAAACCCGCCACCTTTGGGAGAAGCAGAATATTCGACTTCATCGAGTCGACCACCTAGCAAGATCAGAATCAGAGTGGAGTTGACTACACTTATCAAGATTGCAGTCTCAGAGCCAAACCGCTTTAATAATCTTACCATGAGAGATTTGATATCGGGTGGAAGCGCGGGATCTCTCCGGAAATACCCGCATAAAGAATCGCCCAGAGGCGGATGTGCAAGAGATCACCTACACTCGGACCGCTTCATTGGTCGAAGATGCAGAGCCCCAGCCTCATCAACCCCGACTCGTTATCGCAGAATCACATGGGCGCTGCGAGGAAGCCCACTCCCTTCAGGGGCGGGGGGAATCGCAGCGAGACTCCAATTGGGAGCCTTAAATACTGTGCCCCCTAACATCCTTTGGGAGATACCATGAGAAAGTGCCTACCTCTCAAATTCTTGGAACCCACGGAAGAAAAGAGGAGAATGCTCAAGCAGACCTACACCACATTCCTCGACATCGTGAAGGAGACCCTCAGCTGCCTTGGCGGCGCCAAGAGCAGAGCCCAACTCCACAGCAAAACCTACAGAGCGCTGAGAGGCAGGCATCATGTGGCATCCCAGCTCATCATCGAGGCCACAAGCTACGCGTGGAGCGCAAGGAAGACCATCCGCCGCGGCGGCAGCGGCAGCAGCTTGGAGAAGTGCGTCGTCCGCTTCGATAGACGGCTCTTCAGCTTCAAGGAGACAAAGAGGAGAAACCCCGTGCTTGTCCTGAGAGCCAGCAACAAGAGAATCGGCCTGCCTATAAACAGGGATGGAGCACACCATCGCCTCCAAGAGCACATGACCCATGGATGGCAGCTGACCAGCATCATCATGAAGAAGAGTCTGAGGCTGCTCGCCATCCTCTCCAAGGGAACGCCGGAACCTCCAGTGAGGGCTAACTGGATCGGCGTGGACGTGAACAGCCCGAGGATCGCCACCACCACAGTAGGCCCAGGCTGCGGCGTCCTGAAGCAGGCCTACTTCGGGGTGAGGGTCGCCACAAGGCAGTTCAACTTCGAGAAGAGGAGGGCAGCACTCCATCAATTCAGGGAAACCTCATCGAGAAGCAAGGCTGGACTAAAGTTGAAGCGCCTTGGCAAGAGGCAGAGAAACTATGTGCGGACAAGCATCTGGCTCATCGCCAACCTGATCGTGCAGCAGGCAGAAACACTCGGCGCAAACATCGCAGTGGAGAGGTTGGGACACCTGGGGAAGAGGCGGGGGGAGTGGAGCGCGAAGAGCCGCAGGAAGGTGAACCGCATCCCCTACGGCTTCCTGAGACATGCAGTAAGGCACGTGGCTGCGAGGCAGGGCGTGCTGCTCCTCGACGTCGATCCCAGGTACACGTCTCAGATGTGCCCCTACTGTGGGTACACGAGTAAGGCGAACTGGGTTGGCTACTCCTACTTCAGGTGCAGGGCATGCGGCTTCGAGGCGAACCGCGACCGTGCTGCGAGCCTCAACATCGCCCTCAGGGCGGCCCACACACAGGACACATCCTGCACATACAAGGTGGGCCAGTTTCCTGCGGGGAGCGCCTCCGTCAGTTAGGATAGGTACATCTCTAATATCGCAATAATAGTATGCGCTCTTATTTCACTGCTTCTTGCGTCTCATGCGCATTAGGGCTGCTACAATGACCAGAAGGGCAGCAACTGCTCCGCCGGCAATCAATACAAGTGTCAGCGGTATGCCGACCGGCTCAACAGCATACGAGCTCAGTGTGTAGTTCACTGTTAATCCGTAGGAGTCGTGGTATCTCGACATAAGTAGGATGCCTGTCGGTTTGTCCACGTATGCAACAAAGTGTCTAACATATATGGGGCTCTCCTCGACTGTTCCGTTAATGTAGTTGGCTGTCCAGTATCGCCCAGCAATATGATAGTTTGAGACCGTCGAGTTGAACTTCCAACCTGAACCAGGGTACAGTGCCTCTCCTGCCGAAATGTTCGCGGCCACGAATTGCCAAAGCGAATATTGGTACGCATTCACGTCGATAGTGTCCGTGAATTTGTATCTGACGGAGCCATCAGGGTTGTACTGGGTTATCTCTAGTATAAGTACTGAACCGCTGACGGCGATGACTTGGATCCTGACCGCATTGATAGGATTGCCAGTCTCGGCGAAATCGTAGTAGGCATTTGTTCCCACAACTGCTCCTGGCTTAGTGTAATCTGCTGCGAGCGTTGAAGCAGTGTTTGCTGACATGACCAGGAGAATCGACAACGCCACCAATGTGCAGGCTATTTCTTTCCTCAAGTCTTGTAACTCTCCGTCTTCGACTTCAGCCAATTCATAACGTAGGTGTGGGAAGGGTCTCCGAAGTCTACCTTTCTGACTAACCTTTCAACCTCACTAACGTCTGCCACAGAACCACACTCCTAGATTTTAGTCTCTAATTGGAGCGTGTGCCATGGGTGCAATATAAGCCTACTGCAAATACAGTAGTTTAACATACCTCCGTCAGTAGGCGCGTTTGGCAAGGTGAAATGTTTGAAAGACCGCGCCAGACAACCCCGAGTTGCAAGCCCACAAGCCTTAGCGGTGGGTAACTGACTTTCGATTTACGCTGGGACTCGATAAAAGCTTAAATAGCCTAATAGCACGCTCAAAGATGATGGTCTTAGGGTTCGGCAGCTTCGAACCTGAAACAGATCGGTTTCGTGGTAGTGTGTGACCTTGTGGCTCCCCAGCAGAATGGCAGTCTACTTGTCTAAGAGACCGCTCTTGATGCTGCTTCTGATAATGCTCTTTGGGATAGTTTTCAGAGTGTGTATTCTTTACCCGTCATATGCAAACGGGCTTCCTTCTGGTTTCGATACTTACATTCACGCTGCTTCGGCCTACTTTATTCGCTGGGGCGGTCTTCCGGCTTCGCCCACATCGCCTATTTATCCGCCGACATTCCTGATCTTCCTGGCTCTGCTCTACCAGATAACTGGCGTTTTTCCAGTCTACTTAATAGCCCCAGTCGGAATAGCTGTGGATGTGCTTTGTGCCCCGGCCATTTTCTACATAACACGTCGTCTATCGGGGGGCAGGAATACGGTGGGGCTGCTGGCAGCGTTGTTCCAGACGCTCAACCCGATCACCCTTGATCTTCTAATTCTTGGCACGATACCTACTATACTTGGGATACTCGAGTTGCTCACAATTATCGCTATTCTGGTGAGCGACCTCAGAAGCAGGGTCCTTGGAATAGTCTCGATGGGTTTGCTGGGAGGCTTGATCTTCCTAACCAACATTCTGGTGGGGGCTTTCTACGTCTTCTTTGTCGGTATGATCGTTTTCTATGAGATAATTCTTGGGAGAGGAAACCACTATGCTAAGCCACTATTCCTCTCTCTTCTGATCACAGCAATACCCACAGCCCTTTTCTATCTACCGAATCTGAGCTACTTCTATGTGGGCGTTCTAGGTGGATCGGAATACTTCATCTGGAATCTTGCGACTTTCATTGTTCTGCCAATTCTAATGTTGCCTATTATCTTCCTCTACAAAAGGAGTTATGCCAAGAAGTACACGTATGCTCGGAACCAGAATGCCACGCTCCTAAGGCTCTGGTATCTCACAGCCCCTGTGATGGCTCTTGTATTCGTCTGGCAAGCTGCCGTTCTTTCGAGGATGTGGCATTTCATTTCTTTCCCGGCTGTAGTTGTCCTTGCCATGATTGTCACCGCGAAGTTCAGGCAGATTGGGAAATCTAGGGGTCGAAGAACAGCGGCAGCGCTGACGGCAACGCTTCTCATCGCGTCGGTAGTGACAACTTTCTCTGCTAGTGTGATCATGTTCAACACGTTCTATGAGAACACGCCTGAGAGGATGCAACTCGTGAACTGGATAGAGACCAATACCACTCAGTCAGCGCGGTTTTGCACTGAGGAGGAGTATATCCCAACCCAGCTAGGTTGGTACGTCATGGGCTTGACAGGCAGAATTGCCTATGAGAGCCTGCCCAGCTTCTCAGAGCCTTTTGAAGTCGGAACAGATATCGCTCTGCACATGAGGTTGGCGAACAATATAACCGCTCTTACAGCAAACACAACAGATTGGATCAGTGCCGTAAGGTCGCTTCAGGTGTCATACGTAATTCTACTGGCGAACAAGATTCACACAAACTATGCGGCGATCTCAAGCAGAATCGTTTTTGCGACATCATTGCACGCAGTGTACAACGTCACCGAGTTTCTCTCCTGAAGACTGCACGATCCAGCTATGCCTTCTTCGCAAACTCCTCAAACTTTGCAATTATATAATTGATCATTTCTTCTGAGAGACCGGGATAGACGCCCACCCAGAAGGCCTTCTCCGTCACAATGTTAGTGTTCTTTAGATCATCATAGACTCTGTACTTCGCTTTCTGGAAGCTTGGGTGCCGGATTATGTTTCCTGAGAAGACGAGCCTAGTTGCGATTCCAGCTCCTTCCAGATACTTTATGATTTCATTCCTAGAGAATGGCGCCTCATCCTTGATCGTCAAGGCGAAGCCAAACCAGCTTGGATCAGATTCTTCTGTGGCCCTTGGAAGAACAAAGTACTCTTCGTGCTTCATCACTGCATCGTGAAAGCGCATCCAGTTCCTTTTCCTAGCTTCTATGAATCTGGGTAGCTTTCTCAGTTGTGAGACGCCTACTGCTGCCTGCATATCCGTGACTTTCAGGTTGTAGCCGATATGTGAATATATGTACTTATGGTCGTACCCCAATGGCAGATCGCCAAGCTGCCATGCAAATCTCCTGCCACACGTGTCATCATGCCCCGGTTCACACCAGCAGTCTCTCCCCCAGTCTCTGAAGGATAGCACCAACTTTCTCAATTGTGCATCGCTCGTCACAAGGGCTCCTCCCTCGCCCATAGTGATATGGTGGGGAGGGTAGAAACTCAGGGTCGCTGCGTCTCCGAACGTCCCCGTGTATTTTCCCTTATATTTCGCTCCAAGTGCGTCGCAGTTGTCTTCTATCAGCCAGAGGTTGTGGTCTCTGCAGATCTTCTTGATCTTTCCCAAGTCGAAGGGATTGCCCAGAGCATGGGCCAGGAAGATAGCCTTCGTCCTATCTGAGAGAGCATCTTCGACCTTGGCAGCTTGGATGTTGTAGGTTCCGAGTTCAATATCCACGAAGACTGGAACCAAGTTGTTCTGGATAATGGGATTCACTGTTGTCGGGAACGCGCAGGCTGCTGTTACGACTTCATCTCCAGGTTTCAGTCTACGTTCACCAAGCTCAGGGGAGGTCAAGGCGGAGACCGCCAGCAAGTTTGCTGAGGACCCTGAATTGGCTAACATGCAGTACCTTGAACCTAAGAACTCGGCTAGCTCCTCTTCAAATTGCCTAGAGAATCTGTTTGCAGCGAGGTGGAAATCCAGTGTTGCATCCAAGAGGTTCTTCATATCATCGCTATCGTAGACAGTTCCGCCATAGCGAATGTATGTCTTCCCAGGGATGAAGCGTTGGCTGTCCTTGTGGATAGCTTCATAATGTTTCTCGACCACGCCATAGGCGAGTTGTCGCAATAGCTCGTCCATTTTTGCTCTGCTGATCGTGCCTACTCTATCAACGATTGAATCCCTCTCCATGAGCAGGACTCTGTCAACCATTATGTAGTAATCTCTAGATAGGTTTCCCTCTGCTAGGTCCTTTTTCCCGATCCTCACCCTACGCAAGTAGTCAGGATTCTCTCGTTGCGACATGTCCAAGACGCGAACTTCACGATCTGTTGCGCCGTAGACTAGACCGATATTCTCCTCTGCATTCTTGCCACTTGAGGGGCGTTTCACCTTAACGATATCACCAAATTGGAGTTCTGTCAACTCTCCCCGAGTCCCCATAGTCTCTTGTCGCGATTCCGCGCATAACGAGAACTGAACTTAGTGAACGAGATCTGCCTCGGCAAATATTTAAGTTTTCGGTAATTCGAAGCTTCTTATAGGCTCGTGTGGACGCTTGAAGAAGCCCAGCCTGGATCGCCAGAAAACTTTAATTAAAGGAGACATGTTAAACACAAGAGTATACCTTGACGTCTCCGTCACTCGGCTGGCTCGCACCTATTTGGAGTACCGGCGACATGGTGAGTTCCTTTGGGGCGTATTGCAAGAGTAGTAGCTAATATGGGAAGCAAACCCATGCTGATGCTACTCTTGATCCTGCTTTTCGGACTGGTCTTCAGGGTGGTAATACTCTTCCCCAGTTGGAGGGGCGGGATTCCCTCCGGTTATGACACTTACATCCACGCTGCCACCGCCTACTTCATTGCCAAAGGTGGATTAGCAGCGTCACCTGCCTCCCCCATCTATACCCCACTTTTCTCTTTGCTCATCTCGTACATCTATCTGCTCACAGGTGTACAACCTATTTTCTTGGTCGTCCCAACGGCAGTAGTCATTGACACACTGTGCATTCTGCCAATGTTTTACATAGCTAGAAGAATTTCTGGGGGAAATAGTACTGTGGGGTTGTTGTGCGCATTCTTTGCCGCAATAAATCCAATTAGCATAACTCTCCTCGTCCTTGGCTCATTTCCCAGCATGTTCGCGATGCTCGGTTTTCTCACTATTCTATCCATGTCAGTGAGCGGAATCCGAGATCGACCCTTGGGCATAATCCTCATTGGTCTGCTTGGCGCGTTTGTCGCCTTGACTAACATTCTAGTCGCCGCAACCTACGTCTTTTTCTTTGTTGTCCTCTTCTTCTACGAAATTGTTCTTAGGAATGGAACCCATTACACGAAGCCGCTCCTCCTCTCCGCCTTCATTACGGTGCCCTTAGCGGCCGTCTTTTATGTCCCGAGGTTGAGCTACTTCTATGTTGGAATTCTCGGAGGCGAAGAGTATATCCTGTGGGTTCTTCCGCCTCTTGTCATTACTATTATTCTTTTGCCTCCGATTTTCTTTCTGTTTAAGACAGGCCTGCAGAAAAAGTATGTTTCCGCTGGTGCCGAGCATCTAAAACTGTTGAAGGTCTGGTATCTCACGGCCCCGCTGATGGCTCTGGCATTCGTGTGGCAGGTGTCTGTTATCTCCAGGTTATGGCATTTTTTGACTTTCCCCGCAGTCGTCGTCCTGTCAATGGTTTTCGTCAGGAAATTTGCGTTGATGGGCAAAGCTAAGAGACCTAGAACTGCGAAGCTGATGGCGACGGGATTGCTGGTGTTCTGCGTTTGTGGGGCTTATGTCGGAGGGGTCTATTGCTTCAACGAATTCTACAGTTTGACTCCGGGTAGGCTGCAACTAATCAATTGGATAGAAGCATCAACACCTATGAGTGCAGCTTTCTGCGCGGAGGAGGAGTTCCTCCCCACGCACCTTGGTTGGTACATAATGGGACTGACTGACAGACTTTCCTATGAAAGTATCCTGAATTTCTCCGGACCTTTTGAGGTGGGAACAGATGTGAGGCTACACATCGCGTTAGCGAACAATATTACGGTTCTTGAAGCCAACACCACATACTGGATCAAGGCTGTGAAGGACCTGGGTGTTAGTTTCGTGATACTGCTGACGCCAAAGAACCACACAAACTATGATACTATCTCTGGCAAGAAAGTGTTCGTGAACGCAGAATACACGGTATACAATGTCACCCAGTTCGCCTTCGGATAGGGGAACCAAGTTTGGCATAGGAGAACTCGCGAGCCACCAACGCCTTAAGTGGTGTTGGTCTCCTGGTTCATGGAGCGAGCTTGCCTTTGCGCGTGCGGCACCGTTGACGCACCCAGGGGCGCCAAGGTAGCGGCTTCGATCTCCAAAGGCGTAGATTCGGCACGCACCGTGCCTACTGCCGAGACAGATGCAGGTTCCCCAATTTAAGCCAGCTATTCACCCCACACCCAAGGGGAGTGGGCTTTCTTACCCGCCTTTGTAAGTTATCGGGACCTTTCCTCGGAAACTCGTCTATATTAGCAGCCCCACGGCTACGAGTAAAACCAATAGAACGAGTATTCTGAAGAAGAATCTCCAGCAAGAGGAGAATATCAGTTCTAATGTGCTCATCATAACTTCCAATCCATGGGCAATCGGGTTCTCGCTCCTCTTCTTGTGGTAATAACTTGCAATTATTGGCATCTCCCTGATTCTCAGGTCCAACTGCTTGGCTCTTATAATGATCTCCGTGCTAGCTCCCATCCCTTTTATCTTGGGACATATATCCCTTATTGCCCTTCTACCATAGGCTCTGAATCCTGATTGTGCGTCAGTGATCGTATCATAAGAGGCTCTCTTGGTCAGCCTTGTTATTACGCGAATCCCAACTTTCCTGTAAGGCGGAAGCCTTTCTTCTCCAGCATTAGAAAGGAACCTTGATCCGATGACGATATCAGACCAGCCCTTCAAAATTGGCTCGGCTAGTTTAGGAATGTCCGCCGGGTTATGCTGACCATCCGCATCCAAGGTCAACATCACATCTGGGCCTATTCTCCTTGCGCTTTCGAACAGCGTTGAGAGGGCTGCCCCATAACCTAGATTAGCCTCGTGTCTCACCACAATTGCGCCAGAGGCCTTCGCAATCCTTGAGGTACCATCATGAGAGCCGTCGTCACAAACAACAATCAGAGTAGCATACATCTTGCTCTTCAACAGGACGCTGGATATGCTCTTCTCCTCATTGTAGGCGGGGATGGCGACAAGTATCAGAGGTTTTGTAGTCAAACTCATACGCCCATATTCCTTTGCGGCCGAGCTGCCCATGAGGTTCGGTGCTAACCTGCCCTTCTGGTAAATACATGAAAACCTTCCACAATCCTATGGAAGAATGCGCTTGGCGCTACACGTGAATTCTCGCTGGCAAGTACGTCTCTGCCGTCGATAAGCACAGCGGGACTTGACGCAAATCTGAAAAGATCCTCAGGTGTCAGTTTCTCCCTGAAAGCGGAGTGATCCGTCATGACAAGTATAAGGTTGGCATCTCTTGTAGCCTCAGCCACGTTGCCTGCTACGCGGACTCCCTTCTGTTCAAGGAGCGCATCTCGTTTTATGAAAGGGTCATATGCAACTATTCCAGCCACTCCTTTCATGAGTAGGAGGTCTATGACTGCGTAGCTTGGCGAGTTGCGTGTATCTGCTACGTCAGCGCGGAAAGACAGACCTAGTACCGCAACCCGCGATCTCCTTAATCCGACTCGATTGATTTCCCTCAGTACTGAGTCGGCAACTTCGATAAGGGACTGGGTTTTTTCATCATTTATCTTCCTAGCCAAGGCAGTGAGAGGTAACTGCATGCCTTTTTGAATTGCAGCTTGGAGCACGAAGTGGGGATAGTACGGGATGCACCATCCCCCGACGAAGCCCGGAATGTGAAGATGGCAGAATGGCTGGGAGTTTGCTGCCTCTCTGACTACCTTGAAGTCCACTCCGACTGTTCCGCAGAACCTTGCTAGTTCATTTGCCAGGGCAATATTGACATCTCTATAGATTCCTTCAAAGAGTTTTGATGTCTCGGCCGCAGTTGGGTTTGCCAACTTGATGACTCCTTTCTGAGCGATAGCTTCGTATAACGCAGCGGCAGCCTCGGCACTTCTTGGTCCTGTTCCACCCAATATCTTTGGGTATCGCTTCTCGATGTCCTCGAGAACCCGTCCCTCGTATATTCTCTCAGGGCTGTACGCGAGACCGAAGTCTTCTTCGACTTTGAGTCTACTCGTTTTCTCAAGGATGGCTTCTGCTACTGTTTTGGTTGTGGTAGGCGGCACACTGGACTCGACGATCACAAGATCTCCTTTTTTCATTCCTTGTCCAATGGCCTGCAAGGCGCGTTCCAAAGCAGAAAGATCGCATGACTTCTTGCTGGTGAGGGTTGTCGGAACCGCTATGATCTTGACATCAGATTCCCTGGATCCTTTGATCCCGTCTGTCGTGGCATTGAGCTTGCCCCTTTTCACGCCGTCGCGGATAGCCTCTGGTACGCCAGGTTCATCGCTTATTGGCGAAACCCCTTCATTGATTGATTTGACGACTTCGTCTTTCACATCGATTCCGATGACTTTTGCTCCGGCTCTGAGCCACGCGGCTGCAATTCCGAGTCCTACGTGCCCCAGACCATAGACTGCAACGATGATTTTGCCTTCCCGGAGACCGGTCTTCAGCGAAGGCGGTGAACTGTAAAGGACGTTCATCACGTGACCATGACTCCATGATTTTTGAATAGAGATACACTGGTCGCTATTATATACTTTGAGAATCTCGGTTTCTTCTGGATTGGCGAGCAAAAGCAACTAATATATAGCCAGATCCAAGTCTCTGTTGTTCTCTGGACTGCCCTGTTCCTGGAGATCTTTCACGGTGAAGTCACCTCGACAGTTGGGGTTGCTTGTCTGGAGGGATTAGGAGGCTTTCTGGTAAATGAGTCCGAAGCTCGACCAAGGACTTGTCGAAGTGTATACTGGCAATGGAAAAGGCAAGACTAGCGCGGCTCTGGGTCTCGCTCTCAGGGCAATAGGTAGGGGCCTCAAGGTCTGCTTTGTATGCTTTTTCAAGAAGAATGTCAGCGGGGAGGCTTTGGCTGCCAAGGAGTACTTGTCTGGGAAGCTGGAGATCTACCAAGCTGGACGTCCCGGATTCATCTGGGTCGATACCAAACCTTTGCCTAGGGACTATGACCTTGCAAAAGCAGCGCTTGAGTTGGCGAGGAAGGTAATCGACGGCGGGCAGTTTGACATTGTGGTACTTGACGAAATCAATCAGGCAATGGACCTAGGGGTGGTGAGTGTCGAGGAGGTTCTAGAAATGATCAAGGAAAGACCTTCCGGCGTCGAACTTGTGCTGACTGGAAGAGGAGCGCCGAAGGAGATCATTGAAGTCGCTGACCTCGTGACAGATTTCGTCGAGGTCAAGCATTGGTACAACAAAGGGGTATCTGGTAGACTGGGGATAGAATTCTAGTGACGACGGAGGGGAGAAGCCAGCCACTTCCAGATTCACGTAGCGGCGGTACTCCACTTGAACCACTCTATCGTTCTCTTCAGCCCTTCTTGAAGCCCAACTGTCGGCTTCCAATTGAGCATTCGCATTGCTTTGCTTATGTCCGGCTTCCTCCTTCTGGGGTCATCTGGCTGTGGTGGCGATTTGGTAATTATTGACTTGGCGCTTGTTAGCTCGATGATTGTCTTGGCTAGCTCGTTGATTGTCACTTCGTGCGGGTTACCTATATTCAGCACTTCCCCGCTCAGCTTCCTAGCCACCGCTAGCTTCAGTATCCCTGTGATTGTGTCGCTTACATAGCAGAAACTCCTTGTTTGGGCCCCGTCACCGAAAATCGTTATTGGCTGGTTTCTCAGCGCCTGGTTGATGAATCTTGGCAGTGCCCTCGCATAGGCTCCATCAGCGCGAATCCTTTGTCCATACGTGTTAAAAATACGCGCTACTCTGACGTCTAACCCATGTTCCTTGGAGTATGCCATGCACAGCGCTTCTCCGAATCTCTTGCCTTCGTCGTAGCACGATCTTACTCCAATGGGGTTCACATTCCCCCAGTAGGTTTCAGGCGTAGGCACAATCTGCGCATCGCCGTACACCTCGGAAGTTGAGGCGTAGACCATGACAGACTTTCCCTTCATAGCATGCTCCAGCATGTTCAAGGTTCCAAGCGAGTTCGCTTTAAGCGTCTCGATCGGATGCTGCTGGTATTCCTCTGGAGAAGCTCTACTTGCGAAATGAAATACGTAGTCATGACTATCCTTGATTCGGATGTTCTCAGCGCACGCGTTTATGAATCTGAATGATGATTTGCAGGTCGATAAGAGGTGCTCGATGTTCTCCATTCTTCCTGTGGACATGTTGTCTACACAAGTCACTTCGGCATTCGACTTCAGGGTGGCTTCACAGAGCCATGATCCTAGGAATCCTGCGCCCCCAGTAATCAGGACTCTTTTTCCTTTGAAGTCGTCACCTATCTCGGAAACGACTTTTCTGACGTCATCCTGAACTGAGTCAATGCCTGGCTGCGAGGCTTCTTTTCGCCTATTTGCACTCAAGTCGTCTACTCACCGCTTATTTGGCTGTTTCAGTTGTTCAAGTGAGAGCTGGAGAGCCTCGATCAGCGTTGTCGGTGTTCCTATGTCCAGCCGTATCTCATCTTTCTTGAGTTGTGTCCCCACAACCCTGTAGCCGTTGTCCAAGAGCATCTGTATCGCGTCTGTCAGCTGGATCTCTCCGCCCTTTCCTGGCTGCACCTTCTCGAGCATCTCAAATATCTTCTCCGTAAAAATGTAGATGGGCATTATGGCAAGGTTGCTTATGGGCTTCTCGGGTTTTTCAACGACCTTCTTAACAATCAAAGCCCCATCTGGGCTTGTTTCAGTTATTGCCACACCGTACTGTTTTGGATCGTGAACCTCTTGGAAGAGTATCGCAGCGTCGGCCTCGTGCTCATTGAACTTGTCGACGAGCCTCTTTAGGTGCCCGCAGTTCCTCGAAATTATATAGGTATCTCCAGCGTGTACGAGCGTTACCCCGCGAACGTAGGGCTTGACTCTCAGAACAGCGTCTCCAAAACCTTTTGGTTCGGGTTGATTCACAAAGCTCATGTTGGAGGAGTCAACTTTGCGGTAGAATTCCGCTAGTTCCTTGCATGTCTTGCCTTTTCCTGAAAGCAGGCTGATGAAGCTGCTATCTGGCGTGAAATGATCCTCGATGGACCTCTTCCCCCTGCCAACTACGATTATGTAGTCTTTTAGGCCGAAATCATATAGTTGCTCGAAAATAGCTTGAAGGATGGGTTTCACGGAGATGTCGCCCAAGGAACTACCTGAGAATATGGGGGCCATCTCCTTAGGTATTTCCTTTGAGTAGGGCAACAATCTTGTCCCGAGACCTGCGGCCGTGAGCACTGCCCGCATAGTCATGCTTGCTTTGACCATATCCAATCACCACTTACGACGAAGCACATTGCCTAGTCATTTCTAGACTCTATCCAGCTCCTTCCCTAGCCCTATTGCAGTCAACTTCACTTTCTTATTGGCGAAGTCTACGACGTTGAATATCCTTCTCCCGTCAATGACTACAGGATTCTTCATATTGTCCAAGAAATCATTAGGGGTCAACTTCCTGAACTCATCCCACTCTGTGACGATGATACAGCAGTCTGCCTCTTTGAGGCATTCCAAGGAGGACGTCGAGTATGTTATCTTGCCTCCGAATATTCTTTCTACGTTAGGCGTGCCAGTGGGGTCATAGGCCACAACCTTCGCCTCCTCATCAAGTAACTTTCTTATGATCTTGAGAGATACAGCTTCCCTAATATCATCCGTGTCAGGCTTGAACGACAGGCCCAGCAAAGCGATACGTCTGCCCCTTAGTCCCCCCAAAATGCTCTTGGCCATGTCGACTGCATTATAGGGCTGCTTGTCATTTACCTCCAGCGTGCTATCTACTATGAGCGGCCTATATCCTATGCTTTTCGAGAAGGCTATAAGGGCTCTGACGTCTTTTGGGAAACAGGATCCTCCCCACCCAAGCCCCGCGTTGAGGAATCTCTCTCCAATCCGCCTATCCAGCCCTATTCCCTTAGCAATGACTGTGACGTCGGCACCAGGAATCTTCTGACACATGTTGGCTATTTCGTTGATGAAGCTTACCTTTGTTGCGAGGAAAGCGTTGTTTGCGTATTTGGTGAGTTCAGCATTCTCTATCGTTGTTCTTATCAGAGGAGGCATTTTTGTGGCTTCGTAGAAATCTCGGTGGAGGTCTTCCAGAATTCTTCCAGATTCTTTATCGTATTCACCTATTATGATCCGGTCAGGGTTGAATGTGTCTTCCACAGCGGAGCCTTCGCGGAGGAACTCTGGGTTGGAGCAGAAGCCGACACCTGTGCCAGCCCTCAGATCAGATGTTCGTTCGACTCTTGGTCTCACGACATTTCTCGTGGTTCCAGGTGGAACAGTACTTTTCACAACAACCAATGGATAGTTGCTGGCACTTCTCTCCCTGATCGCCTTGCCGATTTCCTCTGAGACTGACTCTACGTATGATAAGTCGACGCTACCATCTTTCTTGCTTGGCGTGCCAACGGTTACGAAATAGACGTCTGAACCTGGAATTGTAGTCGTTGCCTTGAAACCTTTATCGAGAGCATCGACGAGAACCTCTCCTAGCCTTGGTTCGTGTATTGGCAGATGCCCGTCATTGACTGCATCCACTCTCCCCTTGTCGACATCCACGCCTGTTACGTGCATACCTTTGCTGGAGAAACAGAGTGAAGTTGTCAATCCCACATAGCCCAAGCCAATTACCGCAACTTTCTTTGATTTGCCCACCATCTTCTTCGCCTCCCCTCATGACATGCCTAAAGCGCTACCGCTTGAGAGACGTTCCAGCTTCCTCTAACCGCATCTCTCCGCTAATCAGCTTCCCGAGGGTGGAGTGCAGACCTTCAGCTTTAGCTCGGACTTGCTTCCCTGTGTCCCTGTCTCTGATCGTCACAGTGTTATCTTCCAGTGTTGTGTAGTCAACGGTGACTGCGAAGGGGATACCGATCTCATCAGCCCTCGCGTATATCTTTCCCACGGAACCCCTTTCATCGTACATTACATCAAATCCTTTCATCTTAAGAGTCACGTAGATCTCCCTTGCCTTCTCCGGCAAACCGTCCTTTCTTAGCAAAGGAATGATGATTGATTGTATTGGTGCGATCTTGGGTGGGAACCTGAACCAAGTCCAGTCCCTATCTCCTTCCCTGAAGCAAAGCTCAAGCACGCAAATGGCTATCCGCTCAACCCCTACGGAAGGCTCGATTACGTGTGGGATTATCCGTTCCGCCTCACCTGGTACCGTGACAGACAGGTCTTCGCCGCTCCCTTTGCTATGGCTAGTTAGATCGTAGTCCCGTCTGTATGCATTTCCCATTATCTCCTTCCAGCCACTGCTAAGCTCGACCTCGAGGTCGAGATTGCCCCCTGAATAGTGCGGAGTCTCTTCTGGCATCATGTACCTGAATCTAAGCTTCTCAGCAGGTATTCCTATCGACGTGTAGAATAGTGTTTCCTTAGCAATGTAGTATGCAAAGCACTGATTTGGGACGAGTCTTCTCGTAACTGCTTCCAGCGCCGTCAGGTCAACTACTTCCCCGCCACCTTCTTCCTTACTCTTCTCCTGTGATTCACGTGGTAGAATCCTAATGTGGACATCCTTGACCTCGCCAAAATTGGGATGGTCGTCCAGTCGCCTTGGATCCACAAAGAACTCGAGCTCCATCTGAGTGAACTCTCGCAACCTGAAGATACCCTGCCTCGGCGATATCTCATTCCTATATGTCCTCCCTACTTGGGCTAGCCCAAACGGGAGAGTTCCCCGCATTGTCGAGAAGACACGCTTGAATGCCGTAAACATGTTCTGAGCCGTTTCGGGACGGAGAAAACCTTGAACGCCTTCCGCCCCTATCTCTACTCCAAACATGAGGCGGAAGGGTTTGACCTCGGATAGATCTCCCCCACACTTCGGGCACTTGATTTTCTCATCTTGGAGCAGCTTCGTCATTTCATCGAGGGTCAGCCTTTCAACGTTTCGGCCAGTGGCCTCTTCAATCAGGTGATCTGCCCTAAAGACCTTCCTGCACTTCGTGCACTCAACCTTTGGGTCTGTAAAGTGGTCGACGTGGCCAGAAGACTTGAGAACATTATACGGAAGAATTGTTGAGCCGTCAATCTCATACACGTTGTCTTCGGATCTAATGAAGAAATCTCTCCAAGCCTCAATTATCTTGTGTCTGAGGAGTGTACCTATAGGTCCCCAATCATAGAATCCCGCCACACCGCCATAGATCTCCGCAGTTGGGTAGAATATCCCTCTGCGGGCGGCAACGTCATTAATCTTCTCGGTGAGAGTCCAGTTTTTCTTGCTGCTTGACGCCAAAATAGAATTACCCTCCGGTGATAGAGACAAGGCTCATCTGGCTGTAGACCATCAATAGGTATTCCCACGTATAATAGGTGAGCTTTCCCAGTTACCCTGTTTGGGGAATGTTTCTCAAGTTGATAGGTTTGCTATGGATTTTAACTTTTTGACAGGGTTTCTTCGTTTTGGAAGAATGGTTTATTATCTGCTACTCTCCTTATATGCGCTAGCTAAGTGTTTTTTCCTCGCCGGGAGGGTTATCAGAATTGAAGCTCTGGGTGGATGGAGCGTCGAAAGGAAACCCTGGTCCAGCGAAGGCTAGCGTGGTATTCGAGGAGGGAAAATCAGTCACGATGGATCTTGGCAAGACCACTAACAACAGGGCGGAATACGGCGCCTTGATTCTGGCTTTGAAAACGGCCTCCAGCAGGGGTCTAGACGATTTGACGGTTTTTACAGATAGCCAGTTGATAGACGGGCATCTCAACAAAGGCTGGAAAGTATATGAGAATAGAGACCTAGTCGATGAGGCCAAGGCGCTCGCAATGAAATTCAAGCGGTGCAGGATCGTATGGGTTCCGAGGGAAGAGAACAAGGCACACTTCGATTAGTTGTGGAATCACTTCGCCTATTTGGTGCGGCGAATCGCTTATGTCACTCAACAAGAATTAGGCCGTAGCTTGCCCAGCTCTGACCGGGATCCGTCTTGACCTCGACGCTCCAGCCAATGTTTCTCACAGTCTGGAAGACATCGATGGAAAGACTTTCGGGCATCGGTCTAACCTGCATTGGGTGTTGGCATTTCCCTGGCCGTAACGCGCACTCTGCGCACAAACTGCATCTTGAAGGAGGAAGAGCGAATGCCTTGTAGTATCCTTTCAGCAGTAGTTCTCTCTCTATCCTCGTCGTAATCTCATTGACGGTTTTCTGTCGCCCACTTAAGGCGCTGGCAAACTCTTTGCTGTTTCTTGCATGTTGTATTTGAGCTTGATCAAACCTCAGGGCTAGGATCTTGCTGTATTCTGAAAGCGCCCTTCTTACTTCGTCGGCTGGTGGAGTAAAGGGAGGACAGATGAGGGTGCTGGCAAAGCTTGGACAACCAAACTGGCATTTTAACCTCACCCAACTAGCCACGACAACCTGATCGGGAGTGATTAATCTAGCATCTGTGACTCCAAGATCTAGAGCAATCCTTACTATGGAGGCGTCTTCCTCGGGATTCGATTCTTTGATTTCGCTGTCTTTGACTTTTCCTGGGTGCAAGCTGGGTTCGACCCCACAGGCTCTGGATTATGGGCGCGACGATGAATCTTCTAACTCTTTGTCTCAGAAGCCTCATCTGCAGGCAAGACTCGCTTCGGCAAAGGAGTCAGAGTCCTCCTATGGCACCCTCGTACAATGAGACTTCTCTCGGAATTACCTTTTTGTTGGTAAGAGCATCAGCTTTGTCTTTTGCGGCTTGATTGCCAGACTGGGCAGCCTTACTATAGCAGTACAGCGCATAGGTCTCCCTGTTTTGTTCCATGTAGACATCTCCAAGCATGTACCAAAGCGCCGGACTGTTGATCTTAGACAGACCCTTTTGAAGGATCCTTACAGCGTCATTATATTTCTTGCCCGCTACCGCGACCTCCGCGAGATCTTCCCATCTGCTGAGGTCACCTTGATCAGCTTGTAGAAGCTTGATCCCCGATCTCAGAGCTCCGTCGTAGTCTCCAGTTTTGGCGTACAGGATGGAGAGGCGCTCGAGCGCACGTTTAGATTCAGTCTTGAGCTGTGCAGCTCTCTCTGCCGCGGAAACGGCATTACCCAGTTGACCAAGCTTCTCGCAGAAGAATGAGTAGTCATAGAAGAGAGCTGCGTCGTCTTTGTTCATTCTGATTGCCCGCGTATAGTAGAGTACCGCTTCCTGAATCTTGCCGAACCTCTCGTAGGCTCGTGCAGCCCTTCCCCAAATGGATGGCTCTGAAGGCGATTTCTTCAACAGAATGTTGTAGCACTCCACTTCCTTTTCGAAGATTCCCCCTTTGGCGTAAGCGCTTGCGAGGTTTGCCAAGATGGAGGATTCCTGTTTTCCCTCTGGCTTCAGCATCAAGGCCTTGTCGAAGCACTTTACGGCCTTATCATATTCGCCCGCGGAACTGTAGAATTCACCCAGCTTCGACCATATATCGGCTCCGGTCTCACCAGACTTGACAGCCGATTCGTATTTCTCGATCATTGCGGCGAGTTCTTTCTGCCTTATCTTCTCTTCCTCTTCCTTGCTGTGCGAATCCACTGGCTGCGGTCGCTTTGCGGTTGGCCCCTTCTTGCCTTTGCTCAAAACACTCACTCCTTCTGCTAGACAAGGGAGGACTCGACCGATAAATGTTGGCTTGGCGATCCCTAGGATTCACTAGAAAACAATGTAGCTATACTAAAAAAAAGGAGGTAAATGAGGGTTGTGCTTCTTCACTACTTAGGTCCTTTGGCCATTCCATAGAATCCGAATGTTAGGGACAGGTACGCAAAGGCCGCCATGATTGGGATGGTTATCAGCTTGAGGAAGACGCCTAACCCAAAGGCGACTACTGTCGGCAGAAGAGTCGTAATGTCAGGTAGTGCCAGTGAGCCGCCTCCACCCAATGAGGCGAGCACGCCTTCAAGTACGGTTCTCAGGGCCGAGGTTGCATAGTATAGCGCTGCCATTGACACGAGATTCATTATTGAAACTGTCAGGATTAGCCTACCGCCACGCGTCATCTTTCCGTATGTCCTATTCAGGTTGTTAACGACGCCCCGCATGAAGATGCCGAATGCAAAGAACACAATCCCCTGAACTAGGAAGATTGTCGTGAAGTTCATGGCCTGCAGAACAACTGAGCCGAGGAGTATCAAACTGGTTGTTGACAAACCTGAAACCGCGACCTGGTCTAGTGTTGACATTATCGGAGGTAAGAGGGTGAACCGTACATAGTACGCCACTCCTGCAAAAGCAAAGGCTGCGATCGCACCGATTATGGCGCTAATACCAGCTTCCTTCATCTTGACTCTCACAAGGATCAGTGCTACTCCAATGAAGGCGAAGGCTACCACGTCCAAGTAGAGCATCAGGCTGATGCTCGACGCTGCACTGCCTACCCGTGATACGATTTCGCCCAAGACTGGGAGCGCCGCACTGAAGTTTAGTCCCGTAGATGAGACAATCGAGAAGATGCTCCAGATGCCTGACACTATCAGGAAGGCAGTGAACGCATTGATTATGAAGAGAATTGAAGCTGCAGCAACCCCAAGACCGCCAAGTGCTCCGACGCCTGCTCCCGATCCTCCTATTGCCACTACTTTCACTGGTTTGGATTTTTCGCCCATTTTCGACTCACCTTTTCCTCACGTAGATCACGACTCCGAAGAGCGCTGAGACTCCAAGCAAAACTCCAACGGCAATGAGCCAGTATGTCAGGTCGCCGCCCATGTTCCAAGCAAAGGGTATGACGTTTGTGCTAGTCATAACTATTGGGAATGTGAAGGGAAGGCTTCCCAGTGCACCGAGTCCACCCATTCCGCCAAAGATCTTCGTAAGGTTCAGAATAATATTCAGCGCCATGAGCACGCCCGAGCCACTGTCGTAGTATTTGATGACCGGCACGCCTGAGGAATTCAACGGGGGCGGCAAGGGTAGCGACGCGATGACGTCAGAGACCATAGAGCATGACCGACCGCCTATCGAAGCATTCGCAGGTGGCAGGGCGCCAATGTCGTCAGCCCATAGAACTGTTGGTGATCCGAAGTGTTCCAAGCCAAAGAGATCGTAACCGCCTGCACCATCGATATGGCTGTCGGATAGCCTTATCGTCTCGGTGCCTTTCGTGCCCCCACTGCCGGCGCCCAGCACAGTGTTGTTGAAATTGATGTACACGCTGATGTTCCAGCCTCCACTTATCGTAACGTGGGTGAGTGTGGTGCCTGACATGCTCCAATTGAATGCCATAAGTGCTGTTACTCTAAAGTATCCAGGCTGACCTGCCGTTATCCCCCAAGATGATGAATCTATGTTGAACCCTCCGAGATAGGTCGCGTATTTTCCGTCGCCGACCCAAGACTGGGCTGTCGCGGTTGCGGGAGTCGCCACAACCAATCCCAGAAATGTGCAGAGAAGTAGAATCCCGATGAGTCTAGACTTGACTTTGTTCAACTGGTGATTTCACTCTCTATTAGAAGTAGTTCTCATTGATGACTAGTCGGCAATCGGGCAATTTAAGCTTTACCAGAGAAGAAGCCGATTCAAAAAGGTGTAAGAGAGAATCGCAGTGTGCAGGTTGGAGAAATAGGGGACAACGTATAAATGAAGTGAGGGGTAGGCTACGCCTTGCCCTCTTCAGTAACTGGAAGCTCTCTGATGCACCTTATCTCAGTGACGCACGATTGCCCCCCCGATGTTCTGCACTGAATCTCTCTTCCAATTCCTTCGAATCCCCTGAGAGTAAGAACCTCGAGGAATACTCCAGCTATTGAATTACAGTACTTTAGATCCTTGTACTCGGGTGCCAACGTCACTCCCCGGCACATGGGACAGTCCTTGTCCTCGAAGATAATTCGTTCTCCTTCTGCGTCATTTATGTAAGTGACTTTGTCGAACTCCTTGCCGAAATTGTACTTGTAGGCAAGGTTCAAGGTGTCCTTAAATTCCTTGAAGGAGGCTGCGTGTTTCGCAACGGAGTCATGGAATCTGGCAAGGAGTTTTGGTGCCATCGCTCTTCCTTTTGCCAGGATGTCTTCATTTGTCTTCGGCACGTTTCCATCGTTGACTTGAAGCAGAAGCTCGACCAATGTTCCATACAGAGCCTGCAGTAAGGTCAGGTTAGTTTTCTCGGCCATGAACCTCCATGCGATTCTGCCCCTCATTCCCAATTGAATTCTCTACCCCCTGATTATTTCTTTCAAATCTACTTTGCCTTGGTTCTTGTACTTGTTTGCGATCTGCAGGGCATCAAAGAAGGGAACCCTAAGTCTCTTAGCGATATCATTCAGACTCAGTTTACCGTCAAACAGCTCGAGGAATTTCCGGTCCTTTTCCGGGCACCTCTCCAAGATCTTAAAGTCCGTCAAGACTGGAACCATGACTCGCTCAGTTAATTTGCCCTTGGCTGGTACCGACGCTGCCACCGGAGCAACTTGAGGCGCGTTGACTACACTCGCGGTCGGCTGAGGAGGAGGTGCTGGAGTCTCAGGCTCCTCAATTGTGTTTTCCGCAGGCAGAGGAGGGCTTGACTCAGTTTCAACTACTGCTTCCTTGGAAGCCTGCTCGCCACCTGGCTTCGCTTCCTCAAGCAGGATAAGCTCATCTAGAAGCTTTCCGAATTTGTCTCTCAGCGAGCTCATCTTAGTGAGTACGATTCCTATTTTCTTGTCTGTTATAACTATTAAGATCGCTTTGTTGGAGACCCTTGAGGCTATGATCGTCTTTGAGGCATCCAATGCCAGGGACAAGTTGTCTCCCTGCCCCATCATAAGTAGGCTGTCGTAGAATGGCGAGATCTTGGCCATTGCAGTCTTGCTTAGATCAGTGTAGAGCACTCTGCCCGAAGTTGAGACCACAGCCATTTCAAGGACCGTAGGTATACCTAGGGTCGTCAGTTCTTTTCTGATAGCTTCGGAAAGGCTAGCTAGGCTCAAAGGTGATGCCCCACAGCTCCTGAAAGCACATCTACATTCAAAATAGGTTGAATTGTTCAGCCTTATTGATTTTTCCCTAGATGCGATCGATCTGTCCTTCCACTTCACGCTCATCGCAAGAAGAAAGAGGCGTCACCAGAAATTCAACTGCATCCTTTCCCATGATTGTTTGCCAACCTATCCATTACGCTTAAATAACTGATGCGATATGTCGTATTCGATATTTGCGCGTGCCGCATGGGGTGTTCTCGATGAGCTCGCGAGTACCACACACAGTGCCGCGAGGGCTTCTAAGATTCTACATACTCTCGCTTCTGACAAAGAAACCCATGAAGGGCTATGAAATAATCAGGGACATAGAGGACAGAACATCTGGCGTTTGGAAACCCGGGCCAGGCTCAATATATCCAATGCTCGAATCTATGAAGAAGGAAGGCATGGTACAGGCAAGTCCCTCCCCGAAGGGTGGGATGAGGCCAAGAAGGGGAACAAGCCTCCAAATCACTGAAAAGGGGAAAGGAGAGCTAAGCCGGTTCAGGGAAAACCTCAAGCATGGAATGCCTGCCCGGGCCAGGAGCCTCTACCTCGTGTTTGCGGACATAGCCTACCCCGGGCTCGAGTTTGACGAGGTGATGCTTGCTGAGCGCAAGAGAGAGGTTGAGAGACTTCAAACGGTCTTCGGCGACGAGTATTGGGGCACTGTTTCAGCGGAAAAGAAGAGGCGGTTCATTGAGAGATACGCGAAAATTCTTCAAGAAGAGCTGGAACTAGTGAAAACCAAGCTAGGTTCTGCTCATGAAGATAATGGCAAAGCTTAAATATCTAATACGATATCTAACACGACATTACTAACAGGTAACAAACAAACAAACTTTCCACAGGATGGAATGGAAATGGCTAACGCAATAGAAGTAGCAAAACTCACAAAAATCTATCCCGGAGGACTCAAGGCAGTCGACGAAGTCTCCTTCAACATAGAAGAAGGGGAGATATTCGGTTTCCTAGGTCCCAACGGAGCAGGGAAAACAACCACCATCATGATGCTGATCACACTAACAAATCCCACTAGCGGGACTGCGAAGATCCGCGGACATGACATCCAAACTGAGAGAGACGCAGTTAGAAATTGCATTGGATACGTTAGTCAGGATGTCGCAGTGGACGACCAGCTCACAGGACGAGAGAACATATTGCTTCAAGGAAAATTCTACCACCTGCCCAAAGATACGCTCAAGCAACGCAGCGATGAGGTTCTTGAGATGCTCGATTTGACGGATAGAGCAAAGGACAAAGTTGAAACGTACTCTGGTGGCATGCGAAAACGCCTAGACATAGCTGAAGGGCTGATTCACAGGCCGGAAGTCTTGTTCCTGGACGAGCCAACACTTGGGCTGGACATTCAGACAAGGGAGAGGATCCACGAATACATCAGACGTCTACAAAAAGAGAAGAATATGACGATATTTATTACGACGCACTATATGGAGGAAGCCGACCAGCTATGCGACAGGGTCGCTATAATAGATCATGGACAAATAAAAGCCATGGGCGACCCGGAGACACTCAAGGGTGGTGTCGGCGGCGATGTGGTCACCTTGAAGATCGCACCTGAATCCAAAGACAAGATACAGGAAACGCTAGCCGAGATCAAGAAACAGCCATTCTTTGAGAATATAATAGAGGTAAAGACAGGACCACCCGAAATACCGCCTCAAGTTGCTGAGATGATGAAGAAAACGGCGGGTAAGGGTGGCGGTCTCGCAGCGATGGCTGGAAAAATCGACCCAGAGATTTTGAAGTCCATGCAGGCAACCAGGAAGTCAGGGATCAACGGAGACAACGTCTTTAACATCATCGTAAAGGATGGCGCAACAGCCCTTCCTCAGATATTCAAAGTAGCGGAGAATATGGGAGCTATAATAGCTAGCATATCGGTGAAAAGGCCATCTCTCGATGATGTGTTCCTTGCGTATACTGGAAGAGCACTACGTGAAGAGGAAGGCAGCAGGATGGAACATATGATGCAAGCATTCAGAATGAGGAGAGCGAGACAATAATGGTATCACGAGCACTTCAAGACACATGGTATGTGTGCTGGAGAGAGCTTAAGCACTTCGTCAGATCAAGGGCACTGGTACTAACAACCCTAATCACGCCTTTCATATGGCTGGCATTCATGGGTAACATGTTCAATTTCGGCAGTCTTAACCTTGGATTCCCGCTACCACCCGGCTTCAATCTCACACAGCTAATCTTCGGCGCAGCAAGCTACTTGGCGTTCTTCACACCAGGCATAATAACGATGACTACACTCATGGGCGGGATAATGGGAGGGAACACAATAGTCTGGGATCGCCGACTCGGGTTTCTCAACAAGATGCTAGCGGCACCCATTTCGAGGACATCCATAGCCACAGGCAAGATAATCGCGTCGAGTATCAGGACAGGTATGCAAGCAGGGATAATAGGCTTGATAGCCGTTTTTGCGCTGGGCGTGCCAGTGGCGACTGGTCCGATAGGATTTGTCCTAGCAATACTGATAGGCATGTTGCTGGGTTTGGGTTTCGCAAGTCTGTCTATGGCAATAGCGGCTACACTCAAGAACATGGAAACCATGTTTGCTGTAATGCAATTGCTCATGTTTCCACTTCTATTCATGAGTCCTGCGATGTTCCCATTGAGTATGATGCCATCATGGCTAAACACGGCGGCGAGCTTCAATCCGGTGACCTACGGAGTACTTCCAATAAGAGCACTGTTCATAAATGACTGGGGCACCTTCTTTGGTCTTCTGCCAGATCTCGCCGTAATAGGAGTATTCTCTTTGGTCATGATAACCATCGCGACCGCCCTCTTCAGGAGAAGCGTTTCCTAAGGTAAACCCCTATTCCTTCCTTTTTCTTTGAAAGCCTTTTTTTGGAGTTCGCCCCAGTAGCCCGCCTTCCGCCAGCGTCTCTCGCACAGAACAATCATGGTTCCGCAACCTATATTGTCGGGTTTGATCACCATATGAAACGTGTCGCGCTGATCAAAAGCAGAATTGTGATGTGGTGTTTTAGACAATGGTCGTCCGATTTCTTAATGACACTTGGAACGTCTGTTGGAGGGAGTTGATATATTTCCGAAGGTCGAGGAGCGCGATGTTTTCAACCTTGATCCAGCCTATCGCGTGGCTTGCATTCATGGGAAACATCTTCCAGTTACCGGAAAACATCATGCAGGGATATTTTGGCACGGCAACATATCTTCAGTTCTTTACCCCAACCGTCGTGGTAATGGTCGCGGTTTTGGGGGGGATTCTTGGAGGCTATTCAATAATTACCGATGTCCAGAAAGGGTTTTTCCGCAAGATGCTTGTTGCTCCAATTGCTAGAGGAGGTATAGCGGCAGGCAAGACACTCTCCTTCAGTCTGAAGGTCGGCGCACAAGCACTAATAATCTGTGGGATAGCACTCTTTATGGGCGTGACAGTATCTAGTAGTCTCCCTGGCATCGTAGCCGTGATTTTGATCGCGATGCTCCTTAGTTTCGCGTTTGGTGGTTTGTCCCTCGCGGTCGCAATCTCAGCGAAGAACATCGAGGCTCACCAAGCGATCCTGAACATGCTCGCCCTGCCCTTGGTTTTTCTGAGCCCGTCCATATCGTCCTTCCAGTCCATGCCGTCTTGGTTTGCCACCATAGCCAGGTTTAATCCAGTGACTTATGCCATAGAGCCGATTCGGACAATCATGACCAGTGGATGGGATTTGGCTATCATTCTGCCAGATCTTCTCGTTGTCGGAGCCTTTTCAGCGGTAATGATATCCCTCGCGACCATGCTCTTCAGAAGATGGAGGATCTAGGGAACCCGTCTCTCAGTGCTTTGCAAGCCTCTTGGCTTTCTCCAGGTGAAGGGTTTCTACATCTTTCTTCAGCCTTGTGAGCGTTCCTCCAACAAGCGGGTACTTTGACAGTACTATTAGTCCCAGCACGAGCGGAACAAGAGTTATCAGCCCCATGAGCATGCGTATCCCGAGCACAGCAGATGCAGGCTGGACTGTCGTCCCGGATATGTAGCCTGAGAATGCCAAGACGCCCGTCACTATCAGCCCTGAGACTGAAGTTGAGAGCTTTACTATGAAACCAGATATCCCCGTGTACATTCCTTCTCTCCTAGCGTCCGTTTTGAGTTCATCCTCGTCGCAAACGTCGGCAAGCATCATTGTTGGGATCAGCATTGGTCCTGCCAAGCCAATGCCTGCAATAATGAGCACTAGTATGGCTTCGATAGTCTCTGTTATGAACAGGGTCATGAAGAGTGCAATCATGAGAATTACGATCGAAACTGACAATGCTTTTCTAGGGCCACTTCTTTGGCTGAACTTCACCCATACAAACAATGAGAGAAGGATAGAGGCGAACATTATCAGAAGAAGCATGAAAAGATTGCCCCCCAGTACGTCGTTAACGTAGAAGGGAATCGTCGCAACCGCTATAGAATATGTCAATTGTAGTGTCAACTGGGTGCCCAGGTATGTAAGGAAAGACCTGTTCCTGACAGATTTGGACAATGCCTGGCCAAATGGGAGGGGCTTATCCAAGCTGAACTCGGGGTGCTCCCTGACGGAGATTACGGGCATGTAGAATGAGACCAATATTATGACGCACAGCATTAGTGCTATCTTGTCCCAGCCGTATCCCATGCCGACGAGCAAAGATGGTACCGCGTAGGCGAACGCGAGTCCGAGTATTCCGAAAACCTGGAGATACGAGGATATCTCGAGCCTATCACTCATGCTTGTTGAGATCTCAGGGTACATGGCATACCAAAGTGTCGACATTGTCAGGAAGGTATCGTAGACGCATAGGAGTACTACAAGGATTATGAACATCACGAACACGTCTGTCGAGGCTATTGGGTTCCACAGAAGGTAGTAGAAGATGGCAAGAAAAGGAACTCCGAAGATTATGAATGGCTTCCTCCGTCCCCATCTAGTTCTTGTTTTGTCTGACCACTGACCTATCAGCGGGTCATTTGACGCGTCCCAAATTGTGAAAATGAGAAGCGCTATCCCAACCAGTAGTATTCCAGTTTGTGACTTACCTAGAACCGTTCCATGCACATAGTTCCATATTAGATACATGCCCACGGCTTGTGGCGCCATCAAGCTACCGAAATTGGTGAGACCAAAACCCACCTTTCTTTTCCTGCTCAGAGACAACCTCGAACGTCTCCTCCAGAACATTAGCGTCGCAGGCATGCAGACTAACTAAGTCGCCCAGTTGATTTCATGCACCCTAAATATAAGCATTTATGTGGTGCTCAATCTGAGCTGGGTTGACGAAGCTGCCCTCTTCTGCAGAGTTTTCAGGCTGAACGGATACTGCAGTGCAAGTTCTGGTGCTCCGCATGGGGGTTCTTTCGGGTTTGGGCAGCTTCTGATGCAGTCGGCGTTGCATATCGGCTCGAAGGCGCCTTCACTACTTCTCATCATCATGTACGAGTTTGGTGAGCCCTCGCAGTGAAGTATGGAAGTGGAATCATAGGACTTGTCAAGTTCCATGCATACAGCGTAGGTTAGCCCGAGTCTCTCGGCCTCAGTTCTGAGGGTCCTGTGGAATTCTTCGCGCTTCCTTCTCGGGACTCTCAACCATCTGCCTTCATTAGCGTAGTTCTTCTTGACTCTATCCGCAGCTTTCTCCATTCCCGCCATCGTGAGACGGTCTTTCAACTCTTTCATTCCCACTGCATCGAACCGGGTCGTACTTGATATTATATGCTTAGCGCCGACCCTCATAGCCGTCTCTAGGAGATGATGCAATTCATCAGGCTCGTCAGTAAATCCAAATACTATCGGGTCCATTCGCGCAACAGTATAGAAACCCTTTGAAGCGAATAATCTCAGAGTCTCGATCCTGTCTTCAATGGGTGAGGAATTTGGGGAGAGTATCTGTCGCTTCTCATCATTGATTGTATCAAGAGACACCTCAAGGAAGAAATATGGGTATTTGTCAAAGCCAGGCACCTCTAGGATCTTCCGAACTAGGCTACTCTTCGTCACTATATGAAACGAGACCCCAAATCGTATTATCGTCTTCACAGTTTCGAGGGCGGATTGGGTTACCTCGTCTATCGGCTGAAACACGTCTGTCGTTGCACAGAGGTAGAGGGGCGGGCATAGAGTCATGCTCGAGAGCTCCCTCTCAAGTTTCTCTGCAACGTTTCTGTAGTAAACGACTTCCCCAGTTTTCTCTGGATGAACACTCCACTTGTATCCCCTAGCGTAACAATAAGCGCAGAGATGCACACACTGGCCTGGAGGGGTCAAATTGATCAGGCCCATATGAGGGCATTTCCTCGAGTTGAGTCCGTACATGAAGTCGTGTATCACTCCGCCTCTCAAGTCAAGAGAAGTCGCTTTGAACACCTGCTAATCTACCTCACAAACCAGCAACAAAAACCTGCATAGATAGTTCGTTTTTTCCAATCTTCACTGAGGTTAAAAGGCATATAAGCAATATTCGTACAATTAATCCTCAGTTCCCAAAGAAAGTTCTATCTCAAGGGTTAAGAGCCCGGAAAACGATTGTTAGTGAGGAGGAGACTGAAGGTTTGAAGCACGTCGTCATAGAGAGGCTGGGACCTGAGGGACACTCGGCCCTAGAAACAGATATTGACAGTGCGATCATCCTATTGGCTGATGAGATTGCTCGCGGATGTGTGATCTACTGTAGGAACAACCAGCAACAATTCAAAGACGAAGAAGACCTCAGATTGTTTGAAAACTCCGCCGAGGAACCTGTTCGGGTAATGGTGATACCACCTATAGTGGGTGGATAGAAACGTGGTAGAGAACCCAACGCATGTTTGCGGCGTCCAAGCTGAGGCAAAAGCTCTCGCACTGCTTAAGGGCATTGTGGAAGAGAACAGTAGAGCGTTCAAGATGGATGGGAACCAGCTCACCGTGACTACCCAGAAGGGGAAAAGATACTTCATCGAAATTCGAACCGCGAAGGTCTACAATGAATCTGGAAAGTTCGTGTGTGTTAGTGTTCTCGCTCCTAACCTGCCAATTGCTGACCAAGTCATCGCCAAGTCGCTTCATCTTCTTTGTCACCCTGATTCCTTGTCGAACCTGGATCAAGACTTGCTGTTCAAGCTTGCTTTTGCCGGCGTCGAGCCCCGCGTTGAATGGCCATGGATAAAATCCATTTCATATTCCACTCTGGGGGAGACTTTCTCGGATCTGATTGGTGCTGACTTTGCCGTAAAAGAAATCAGGATTGGCGGCCTCTCAATAAGGTTGCAGATGTGGTACGTGAACTACAATAATAGATTCAGGTCAATAAGATCCAAGCACATCAAGGGAAGCATGGGTGGGATAATCCTATGCAACGCCAACAGTGACCCTGAGAAGGTCGGCAATTGCCAGGCAAGCATCGATGAGCTGAGATCCTGTAACGGGGAAAACTTACCGATGGCCCTCGTGGGTCTATATGATAGTACTCAAATGGATTGCGGGAAGAGTGAATCGCTGAGGCTGGGCGAAGACGTAGCAAGACGCAACAGGATCCCGTTCTTCACTTGCTCCCTGGATCACCCCTCAATGACCCAGAAACCACTAACCTACATTGTGAAAAGGGTCTTAACAAGACACAAAGACGCAGAGACAAGAAGCTGATCTATGACAGTGAGTCTGATCAGAAACATGTTCTTCTGATCTCCCTAGATTGAACGGTGAAGAAGGCAATGAGTGAGAAGTTCGTCGTAGTATTGACGCGAACCACTGGTCTGCCCGATGATTATGCAGTTTCTGCATGCAAGATTCTGGAATCGAAACTTGGTCGGAGCTTTGTCTTCAAAGTCAATAATAAGGTGGTCATTCCACCTCAAGATGGCTACAAGGAGGAGAGGAAGCAGTACACCGCGGAAGCCTTTCTGAATCTAGCTGAGCGCTTGCAGACCGAAATGAATTCCTTTGCATCTATTATTCTGACTGATGTTGATATTTTCGCAAAGTTCACCAACTATATCTTTGGATTGGCAGACATGGTGCACAGAGTGGCAGTGGTCTCAAGTTGCAGAATACACCCTTCCTTCTGGGGTATGAAAGAAACCAGAGAGTTGTTTGACGAGCAGTGGGGAAAGGTCGTCACGCACGAGTTTGGGCACGGGCTTGGGATATCCCATTGTGAGAATTGGGATTGTGTAATGAAGTACAGTAACTCACCCACGGAGCTGCAGAGAAAAGGTAGAGAATTCTGCGGAAAATGCGCAAGGGAAGTTGAGCAGACAATCGCGAACTTACAGCGATGATTGCCTGATGAAACACTGACTGCATCCGAGCTTGTGGGAAGGAACTCGGGTCTACTTCTTACTATTGGTGTATTCTTCCTTCATATACATGACATTGCTTGACTTCTTCTTGGTCCAATAAGCGAATGCTGTGGCAGCCATCAGCTTGAAGTACTTCAGGAAGCCCATCTTCTTGACGCGTCGGGATGATGTGTACACTCGCCACTTCGAGTCGAAGGCGATCTTCCCGTATCTTCTTGCTCTCCACCCAATTTCGACATCGTGAACTATGTTATACCCCGCGATGAAGCCACCAACCCTCTTAAGCACGTCCAGTCGTACTGCGCTTCCTTGACCAGCTAGTAGCGGTCTCCCTACTAGAGCGCAGAACTTGGCAAAGACGGCGAGCGAGTCAAGACTGAGTCTGGACATGAAGTCCTGTTCAATTGAGGAACTGACGCCGGCAAAGGCGACCACACCTTTCTTCGAGAACCGACCCAAAATGGCCTCAACCCAATCACTGGGCGCGATCACGTCGGCATCCATTGATGCAAGTATCTTTCCCCGCGCTGCGCATGCAGCAGTATTCTTGGCGCCTGCGATGCCCTTCCCCTTCTGCATCATCACCTTGTCGGCGCCGAACTTCTCTGCAAGCTTCCAAGTTCGATCCTTCGAGCCCCCATCTACGACAAGCACCTCGTATTTATCTCTCGTCACTGACTGGTTGTTCAGCGCCGCCAAACAGGTGCGTATGTTGTCCTCCTCATTGTATGTGGGCACGACAATCGTAACCACGGGTCTGGCCATTTACGGTCGACTCTCCTAGTGTACACGCAATAGAGAACCCATATTACTGCCAGAGTTAGCTCGACTAGCTGGCGTCTTCTCAGAGGTCAGGTTCTTCTTTCTGCAAGTAGAGTGTACTCCTTAGTTCGTTATAAAAACGTCTTATGTGAGTCAGATTCAAGAATATCTGTTTTCTGCGATGGTGTAGTGACCTGAGCAGTTGCTTCAGCATATACGACTTCCTCAAATAGAACCTCTTGTGGGCATCCTTCAGCAGTTGGTAGTAGTTGTCAAGAGTCAGCTGGGGATGTATTTCCAGACCCATCACAGAGTCTTCCCACTTGTTTTCATCGTCTATGAGACCTTGCTGGGCCAACTCTGTCCATAGGGGCATACCTCTGCACAGCCGCAGTATGTTGATTTGGGCAAAATCAATGTCGAGCGCTACCGCCTTCTCGATGGTCTCACGCATTTCGGCAATTGTTTCTATAGGTGCGCCGAGTATAAAGCTGCCCACTACGTCAAGCCCTGCCCTGCGGGCTTTGTTGACAGCTTGCTTCGCCATTTCGTACGTGATCCCTTTCCTATAGTACTTCAGTATCTTGTCTACGCAGCTCTCTATTCCAAAGTACATGACCTTGCAGCCTGCGTTGAACATTTCTCGGAACATGTTCTCGTCTGCTTGGTTGACTCTTCCCTCACAGTACCAATCGAGATCGAGACCTTCCTTCTTGATCGTTCTGCATATTTCCATGACGCGATCCTTGTTGAAGGTGAAGTTGTCGTCTACAAACATGTACTCGTTCAGCCCATACTTGTCATTGAAGAACCGTAGTTCTTCCACAACACTCTGAGGAGATCTCCATCTTATGGTAGAGTTAGTGAATGCGGCGCATGAGCAGAATCTGCACGTATAGTGGCAGCCTCTCGAAGTCAGAAGCCCCCCTAGGTTCTTGGAGGTTGTCCGTATTCCTCCGAAGTAGCCATACGTGAGGTGGGAAACCAGTTCATAGGCCGGAAATGGAAGGGAGTCCAAATTCTCTATGAGCGGTCGATCCTCGTTTATTCTTACCTTACCATTCTCCCGGTAGCTTAATCCTCTGATCTTGGCAAGCTCGGGTTTCCTCTTCTCAAGCTCCATAGCCAGCTCAGTTGCCGTCCCCTCTCCTTCTTTTCGGGCAACAAAGTCTATGCTCCTATACTTGGCCAAGATCCTGTCGTGGTTGAATGTTGCAAAATAACCTCCGAGTATTATTGGAGAGCCGGGGAACTCCTCTTTGCAGGTTTCAGCCACATCAGTTATGCTCTTGAATGTGGGAGTCAGCGTAGATATGCCAACCAGATCCGGTTTGCTGGTTCGAAGCCCTCTTACGAGTTGCTTCTTCGTTCTGATTAGCTCGGCATTCATGTCGAGGAGCTTCACCGAAAACCCCTCTTTCTTTAACACAGCGGCGATGTAAAGTAATCCAAGAGGCGGTGAACTCGACTCCATATTGATGCGTGACCCGTAGATGCCCTCGACCATGGAAGTTGGTTCTATCAAAAGAACTCGGAAAGTCATTGCACAAACACATCCATCAAAGCAATCGTGGCAATCCGCTTGGCTGCAGACTTGCTTTTTGAGAATGTCTGATCCATACTCTATTTCCAGAGAACTGACTTAAGATTTTTGGAAAAAGAAATAATGGGCGAAGACGTCTATAATGACTCCCAATTGAATGCCAAAGTATCGGGACTTGACGCTTTGTAGAACTGCCTCGTCTCTATTTCCATACTATCGAGTACAAGTCTCCAGCTCTCTTACCTTTCTTGACTTTTTCTTGAACTCTTAGCTTGGTATTGCTGTAGTCGCTTGATAGTAGCTTCAGTGTGAATGTGTCTGATGCCACGCCTCGTTTTGGTAGCTCGTAGATTAGCGTGTTGACAACCGTCTGCACAAGATCTTTACACGTATCAGACAAGTCTCCCATCATGGTTCCACCGTATTTCGTTATAGCATCGACATTTCTCCGCGTCAGCTTTCTTATCCTGAACGTGCTATAGAACATGAGTCCAAATAGCAGGACGAATGCGACTAGCGTGATGATGAGGAAATTCTGTGGGAAGATCTCCATGGCAACCAAAAGGACTCCGAAAGCTACGAGACCCATGACAGAGCTCATGAGTCTCCATGGATTCCTGAACGAACTAAGTTTCGTGAGTGACTCCAGTGCATTTGCGACCTTCGGGGACGATCTTACTGTCTGCACCTTCTCTAGCAGAGAATTCCACGACTCCAGGACCTTCTTGAAATCTCCTGCAACTGATCTAACGGCGTCGTCCATACGAGTGAGATTCCCAAACAGAAGAGATGAAGTCTGGAGTCTCCAATAGTCTGCCGCGCTGGCGAGATCGCCCAGTCGGGTTATTTTCGACGCGCTGTCGTCGGCAACGGCTTTCTTATCATTGTTCTTTGAGCCGGTCTCGCGTCCCTTGTTATCCTTTGAAGTCTTCGACAATAAACCAACTCTCCGAAAGACTATGATCTCTCAGTAATGCAAATTGATTTGGCGTGCCTTTAGCAAACGCCTTCTTTATAGAGAATCATTCTGGTAATTAAGCTTCTCCTTAATGGAAATATCAACGATTGGGTTGCGAAGGGTCGAAAGAGAAAAAGAAAAGAGGATGGAACGATGGGACTCTAGCCCCACAGGTCCTTTGCCTCCTTCTTCAGCCCCAATTCTAGGAGTTTCTGCTTTGTGGGCTTGCCTGTTGCAGCGTCCCATTTTCTTAGCGAATAGTACTCTTTTATCAAGCTCGGGAATTTCTGGATTGACTGACCTTGATTGCCACCTTCGCTCTGAGGTTCCATCAGGCGCTTGGGCAGCACGTCATCTTTTGCCGTCAGCCCATGCCTAATATTGAAAGACCTTGTCAGATTCGCTATCCGCTCGCCTGCTTTCATGAGTTCGCCCGCCGTTATTCCCCACCCTGTCGTAGCATTTAACAGTGAGGTCAATTGGCCGACGCTGAAGCCAGTTGATACTGCATATGTACACATTCCTATCGCATCAACTATCATATTGAAGTCAATTGCAGCAACGGAGAGAGCGGCTTTGCGCTCCTCAGAAGTAGATTCCACCGACTCTGAGAGAATGGGTATATCCGGCACAGGGGACTGACCCATCTCCTGCGATTGCCCTTCGGTGTGACGCCCGCCTGTCGAGCCCACAGCATAAGTGACTGCGAGTGATTTGTTGTATCTTGGATCATGCATGGCCAGCTCGAGACCTTTAACTTGGACCGCGAAATCCTCAGAGCCTTTGCCTATCTTCTTCGCTGCTCTTCTGACGCCCTCAGCCAGAGTGTCTCCTATGTCTTTTCGAAAAGCGATCCTCCTGATCATTTCGATTGTGGCGTCGGAGTCTCCCCACTTCAGTTCCATTCCCCCACAGTCCTTTCTTGTTAGTAAGCCCTTTTCGTAGCACTCCATGGCGAACGCTATCACTGAGCCAGCTGAGATTGTGTCCAGTCCTAGCCTGTTGCACAGATCGTTGGCCTTGCAGAGAGCTGCAAGGTTGCCATTCATGCAGTTGGTGCCGAGAGACGCGCATGTCTCGTACTCAGGCCCCCCGCCTTCGCATGCATAAGGCGCTTCCGTCACCTTGACCCACCGACCACAGGCGATTGGGCAGTTGAAGCAGGCATATCTCCTTTTGAGGTAAGTCTCGGCCAATGCTCCTCCAGTGAGCTTCTCTGCATCGGCGAATTCTCCTTTGCTCCAATTCTTGATTGGCGTATCGCCGGTGCCCACCAGCATCAGCAAACCGCCACTTGATCCGTAGCCTCCTAAAGCGGGAGCGATTGGACTCTCTTTTATCGCTTTTACTGCTTCAAGGCTCTGCCTCCTCAGTCCATCCTCGTCCGCCAAGGGAGGCTTCTGGGTTCCTCTAGCCACTATGGCCTTCAGCTTCTTTGATCCCATGACCGCCCCTAGGCCACACCTTCCCGCGGCTCTATGCCCATCATTAATGACCGCGGCGAATCTGACTAGCCTCTCTCCAGCAGGACCGCAGCATGCGACTCTAATTTTCTTGTCTCCCAAGTCTCCTCTCAATGCATCTTCGGTCTCAGTTGCGTCTTTGCCCCAGAGGTGGTCGCCGGGCTTGAGTTCCCCCGCTCCGTCGTGAACCCATAGGTATACCGGTTTGGAGGCTTTGCCTTGGATTACTATTCCATCGAAGCCAGCCCACTTAAGCTCAGGACCAAAGTACCCGCCGCTATTAGCATCACCCCAGGCGTCAGATGCTGGGGACTTGCCACAGACCTCGTAGCGCCCGCTTGTAGGTACGACCGTTCCAGTAAGTGGACCAGTCATGAATACTAGTCTGTTTTCAGCGTCAAACGCGCCGACTCCTGGCCCAACCTCGTCATATATTATCCTGGCGCCTATCCCGCGCCCACCTATGTACGTTCTTGCCATGTCCTCTGCCAATGGCGTTTTGAAGGTTTTTCCGCTAGTCAGATCCACTCGGAGAATCTGACCAGCATATCCATTACGAACCATTTTTCTCTCTCCTTGAAGAAACAGTAGCCTCGAACACGAGAATAGGAATCATGTTACTGGTGGTGCAAGTCACTAAAAAGCATTGCCTTGGTTTTCCGATCTTGGCTGTCATCATGCGACATCGCCTGCCAGAACGGAAACCTTGATGCACAGTGCTCTCCCAGGGCAAATAGCCATCGATTCACTGCGATTGCGCTAGGTCTTCTCGGGTCTTGGGATCAAGCGGCTTTTGGCGTAAGGGAAGACCCACCACCCTTTCTGGAGTCAAAATCCGTTCCATAATTGCTCTCGGAAGATCTGGTTGAGCGCCCATCTTCAGCCTCTGGTGCATCACGGCGTTCTTTGGGCTCCTCCTTCTGAGGTTTCTCTTCAAGGATCATGTGGTCTATGGCGGTCACACAGGGAAGACCTTGGACGAACGATCGTCCTCTCGTGTTCACCACCATAACGACCCTTGGATCCAGAAGACACTGGCTCGGGACATCTTGAGACAAGTACGGGCACGCTCCCTCCTGTGCCGTGTAATTATTCGCAAAGGCAATATCGCGGTGCGCGATGTTAAGTGGGTCGCGAGGAAGTATGTCTCCGATAGCGTCGGTGCAAGGCGCTAGAAATGTAGCCGACTTGGTCACCGGGTTAATGAAGAGTATTCCTTCATCCTGCACAAGTATCTCAGCTGCGCCATCGGTGTTCTTGCTTCTTTCGCGCATGTCCTGCTTCAGTGATTGAAGGCTGGCTACGCTCTCTGAATCAGTAGGTTTCCCGTGGAATTTCAGTAGCTTGGACATGAGGTTGTCGCTTAGGAAATCGATGTTGTACATGAGTACTCCCGTTGCCCCATCGATGGACTTGATCAGATCGACCAGCTCTTTGTGAAAGGAAAGCGCGCCATTTGCTAGGGGTTCCTGCACATCTGCTGAGATCTGCGAGCAATCCACAACAATAATGATCCGGCTCAACTCACCGTGGGTGTCCGCGTACTCCCTGATATTCCTCCGGATGACATTCAGGCAAAATGATTCTGGAGATTCATCCACGTGCTTCCCACTCAGCCCGCTTACAATAATACAACCATCCGAAGCCAGTCCAGATGCATACTGCCCTAGATCAAAATCAACAAGCAGTCTGACAGAATCGTCTTTTGGCCTACGGAATAGCGAAGATAGAAAGGAGAGTTTCTCAACTGAACCCGAGTAGATCAATAGATAGCAGCCGTTAGACTCCGCTACCCTCTTGAATATGACCTCTCGAAGCGAGAGAGCGATGCTCTCAGACATTGATATAACCCCCCGTTTTGCCTCAGTTTTGGGTGTCCTCTTTACGTGCCAGACGTGTGGTGGCTCCTTGTGACATGAACCAGGACGACGATTCGTGTCTCAACTACTGCCCGTTCCGCATGGTAGCCCTTTCCAGCAAGTTTTCTAGGGCAAAGACGAAACTTGGAAAACACTCTTAAAGGCTTATTGGCGTCTGTTGTGTGTATCGCATTATCTACTTGTTGATTCTGCGATTATCGCATTCAGCAATACAAGAGTCGCAACACAATACCGGGTCTTTTGTTTAGGCGTGCAAATCCCAGTATAAGTTACTCACTTATGTCGCCGCCAAGCACTTTCGCCCCCTCGATTATCATTTTGGACGCTTCTCTGACCTTTCTTTTTGCTACCTCCTCCTCTGCTGCCGTTGTAGCGATGCAGACTTCTGATCTTCCAGCGCCTTTTACGCAACTCTTTATCCAGATGTCGCCGATCCTGTTCATTGCCTCCTCTATTATCGGACCCAGGCGAGACTCACCCACTCCCGTCACGAGTATTCGCTTCTCCGCGTGAAAGACGCTCCCGAGATGCTCCTTCAGCCACGGAACCATGCTGTAGTTAAGTATTGCTTTCATCTCCACTGGAACCCCGGGCAGCGCAAAGATAGTGGTCATACCTAGCTCAGCCATGACTCCTGGCGCTGTTCCGACCGGGTTAGGCAGTGGCAGCGCATCGGATGGCAAGCTTGCCATTTTCATAATTAGCCTCTCTGACTCCGCCACCTTAACGAGCCCTGCCTTCTCAGCCAAGATGTAGCGGTCTCTAACCATTTTCAATGCCGTGGGGTTGACCTCAAGGTGCCTGCCAAGCGCTTTTGCCACGCCCTCCAAGGTAACGTCATCGTAAGTTGGTCCCAACCCGCCAGACATGACAATGTAATCGGGTTTCCTACCAATTGATTCATTCACCGATCGAGCAATAACGTCGGCATTGTCTTCGATGACATCCATTCTCTTGATCTGGATGCCGATGGATGTGAGAACCTGAGCGATCCACTGCGAATTAGTGTTAAGGATACTTCCGTTCAGGATCTCATTTCCCGCAAAGATTAGTTCGGCTGTCTTCAACTTCGTGTTGTTCATGCTACCACCCGGGGAAACCGGCGCTGAATGAGGTCTTGAGTCCGCCGACCCGTAGCCTCATTTCTTAAGCCTGCATTGAATATCAAAACCGTTAATTGAGTATTCCACCCTGCCTTCACTCTTCAGTTTACTGAGATATGCCAGCACGCAGGATGAATAGAAGTAGACATCACCTGGAGCACAGTTGTAGACTTCTCTTGTCAAGGACCAGATACTCTTCACGCGTCCATCTGCTAAGGATTCAATTATCGCCCTTTCCCGCCTGAGCTTTCTTTCTATTGTCTCATCTATTCTCTTGTAAGGTTCTGTGACCACCGGTCCGTGGCTGGGCAACATAAGTTGCATGTCGAGTTCCTTCAGTTTCTTGAGGGAATCGATGTAGTCGACCATGTCCCCATTTGAACCGTCTGGCCATTTGCCGACGTAGGGCGTGCCAGAGCCGAGAACTTGGTCGCCGGAAAAGAGGGCCTTTCTTCTCTCATCATAAAGGCAGATGTGTCCTTTTGCGTGACCTGGGGTATGAACCACTCTTAATCTCGTCCCATCAACTTCGATCATGTCCCCATCTTTGACTCTTCTATGCACTTTCGTCGGCTTTATCGACTTGTAGAACTCACTCCATTTCCTAAGCTGACGGGCTGCCTCTTCGGGCAAAGCATCCCAGGTCTCTTGCTCTGCAAGCTGTCTTGTGGGCCACTCGATGTACTCAGCCGCGATTGAATGCGCGATTATGCGCGCTCCTGTCGCCTCTGTCAAGGCGTAGTTCCCTGAAAAATGTTCTATGTGTTCGTGTGTGTTAATTATGTATGAAATGGCTTTCCTTCGTATGCCGAGCTTCTCGATTTCTCTTATCAGGAATTGGTTAGATACGGCATCACCCATCCCGGTGTCAATGACGATAGAGCATGATCCGCCGTCGATGACGTAAACGTTGAGTATGGGGGTGTCCTGGAAAGGCAGCTTCAGCTCAATGTCGTATACTGATTCGGAAACTTGCATTTCGGGGGATCCTCTCCCACAAGAGCTTCTATGAATGTCGCCCAAGTTAGCATATAATGGTTGCTAGCTGAGAAAAGCAGATCAGGTGGAGGTAGGGTGTCTCCTCTGCAATATGCCAGTTTGTTTGATTGGGGAAGAACACTTCCGTAGCCAAATAACTGAAAAGGATGGTCAGTAGAGTCTTCGTTTGAGGCTCAGCTCTCTAGTGTTCTCGTTGTAGTTAAGTAGATCAGCATTTGCCAAGTCATATATGCTTTTCAACACGACGGCTGGCTGGAATCCTGAACTCTTGTTTATTTCATCTCTAGTCAGAACCGCCTTCTTGCCGTGAAGGAGCCAAAGAATCTTAGCATGAGGTCTACCTTCAAAGACTTCCTCTAACAGCGTCACATAGATGGTCAGAAGCTCCCTGACGTCGACAGCTTCCGTCTGTTTTCCCGCAAGCTCCTGATAGGTCTTCGAAACCCTCTGAAGCTGATCTTCTATGTCCTTGAGTTGGGAACTCATACCCGCATTATCTTTTCTGAGCTTGCCTATCTCATCGTCTTTAATCCCGATCTCACTCTGGCTGTCTTCCCCCGACCTTTTCACTATATCAATAGCTTCTCCAACCTTGGTTCGGAGATCATTGAAGTTCCCCTCGAACTTAGAGAGCAGATCGAGAACGCTCTCCAAAACCGAGGATGCATCGGCACGCGAACTCATTCTTGCTAGACACCCCTCTCAGTCGATAATACATGATCACTTCTCCGTTCGACTTAAAATCATTTTGGTAGTACCGGAAAAAGGGTATTCCGAGTGTTGCCAGTTTGGCGAGGTGAGACCAACGTTTAACTTTTATTGAGGAGTCCAAGAGATTATGAGGTGGCACAACGTAGGTGTCTGGAGGCAGGCATAATCCGTCTCGATTTGTTGCCAAGTGCGAGCTGCACACTAGTAGTTCAGCGTGCAAGTGCATGATAGCAAATTCTTAAGAATCATTCCCCTCAATAGATCTATGGACTGGGGCCACCGTTCGAACATTTAGTGTCTGCGTAGGGAAGAGCCAATATGGACGCTAGTCTTCTGGTTGTCATACTTCTCCCGAGGTGCCAAGTCTGCTCCGATTGCTGATGACTGTGAGTAGCTAGGTGGTTGGACGCTTGTTTGCAGATTTCTTGATTGGCATTGCTCAGCTACTGGAGGGAAAGGACAGAGTCAAGTTACTGAGACTGGCCTTCAGATTGCCGAACGATGGTTCCGTTGATTCTGCTCGGGCTTTGTTCGAACTTATTCCCTATCTTAATGTTGATGAGAAGAAAGCTTACTGCACCGAGGTGACAAAGACTAGCGATTCCGCTTCCCCTTCAAACCTTGTGGCTCTCTTGGGCTGCTATGACTATCTTCCAAGAGATGAGACTACGATAAGAATCAGGACTCAGGTGGATGTTTGGAGAGAGGGGTTCTCTTCCGTCGACCGGGATGCGTCACAATTCGTCAAGGGTTTTCTATTGTATGGGCTTCAGCAGGGCCTGGCAGCATTGTTCGATCTTGAGAGAGACTCTATCTCGGCAATTGCGAATCTGGCTCAGCAAGAAGAGCTACTGAATAGGGCACTGTCGCTCTACGAGGGTTCCCGGATCTGGTCGGCAAGAGTAAGGTTAGCCCGGGCATGGCTACTTTACTATCGCGCACAACGGACTTCCTCGGAGAGATGGTTGCAGTTGCTTGACGAATCCCGAGAAGAAGCAACCGCGTCTATGAAGGCCCTTCGAGATGTAGCCGATCATGCCTTCATTTACTCTGGGCTCAGGTTGTTGTACTGGATCGATCATTGGAGGCTCCTATCACTTGAGCCTAAGGAGCAGAGCAAGACTAATCTGATAAGGGAGATGAGACGCATTGCCGAGCAGGCAGTGAGAATTGCTGGAACTTCTTTAGTGGATCCCGCCAAACTCGCAGCTGCGTATAATAACCTCGGAGGAGCGATCAGATACCAGGCCCAATTCGAGCGTAATCCGATGAGGAGGAGGAAATTGCTTGTGACTGCGAGAGATATTCACAGCAAGGGAGTCTCAGCCGTTAGAGGGATCAACGATGATTTGCTGCCTCCTCACCTGCACAATGCTGCCTGCAGCTTGATCATCTTGTCAAGAACTGAAATGGACGTAGGCAAGATCAGTGAGATGCTCGAAAAAGCTTTGAAAGAGATGGATGAAGTAATCAATCTCCCATCGAGCGCGGCCTACCCAGAGACACGAGCCTCGGCAATATCACTAAAGGTCAGCTGCATGGACGAGCTCTCCGCCATCAACCCTATTACAGTCACCGATAAGGTTCTCGCCGAGTTGGATGATCTCAGCAAGGAACTTGACGGGCTTGAAACAAAGGCGAAGGACAAGCATCCCTTAATCTATTCCTACTACAACGTGGCAAGTCATTGCCTCCTGCTAGCAAGAGCCGGCGGAACGAGCCAGAAGCAACTGGTCGAAAGGGCTGAAATCAATGCGCGGAAGGCCTACAAGATCGCGCTGGAGACAGAAAGCTATGGTATGATAGGGCTGATCCTCTGGAATATTGCGAGTATCCTCATGGCAAAAGGGATTCTGAACCACGATCCAAGCACTCTTGATCAGGCAATCTCCACAGTTGAGAAATCCTGTGGAGTACTAGCTGGGACTAGTGGGCTAGCTCTTCCGGAGTCCCAGTCGCTAGCCGCGGAGATCCATATCGTGAAGTACGGCTATACCGGCGAAGAGGAGGAACTGAAAGCAGCGATCGCAATTTCACGCAACTCGATATCGTACTTGGTGACCCAAAAACGCTTCCAAAGGGCCGCGGAAGAATCCTTCAAACTGGCCACAATACATATGCTGACTGACGATAACAAGAAAGCGGAAAGCGCTCTGACCGAGGCAGCCATACTATTCAGACGGGCTGGAAAGAAGGAACCGAGGTTCAAGAATCTGTACGGTAATTTCTCAGTAACTTGTAAGGCCGTTAAGAGATTGGTTCAAGCTCAGACCGCCTACAGATCCGGGCGGCAACTAGCCGCTAAGCTTCTCGCGGAACATGCTGAGCGAGAGATGATCAAGGCAAATGCCAGGTGGAGGGAAGTCTGGCTTGTTAGAGGATTCAAAGAGCTAGTGGCAGGAAACTTTGAGGAGGCAAAGAGAAACCTTACTAGAGTCATCAAGGGCTCACTCGGTTCTCTTGATGATCAGAACCCCACAACGACCGGCTACACAGCCAAGAAGCTCGTGGACTTCATCGAGCAAGACACAGATAAAAAGAAGTTTCCGCCAACCATAATCGACTTGCCCCTCAGGGCCGATGTCGTATTCACAGCCTTCAAATTGAGTAGGATAAGCCAGCAGCTCTCGTCGGTACCAAGCCTCGCAACGTATTCGGAGCAGGAAGAACTTGGTATAGAAGAGATACGTGAGCTGATTAGCAGGCTAGTTCAAACCGAGGGCAAGGAAGAAAGCGCAGGTAACTCAGTCAGCGCTCAGTCTAATAAGCGGGAACGTAAGAACAGGCTCCATCCAGAAGCAGAGAAGACCTCAAGAGGTTCCAACCCATGAGCGCAAACAAGGCATACATAGTGATCAGATGCCCGAACTGTGGGTTTTATAGCCTTGCTTCCCCTGGGCAGAAGACGCGGCTATGTGTAAGGTGCGGCAAAACGGCCAAGTTGGGAGACTCTTATGCCCGCAGAGCGGAGAACTTCAAGGAAGCGCAGAAGCTTATGGGGGAACTAAACCGCAAAAGAGAATCTGAAACAATTTGTGAGACCAGTGGACTCCAGACCATGCCTTACAAGAGTGACCCGATTTTGGACCAAGCCAAGACGAGTAACAGAGGCCTTCTCAGAACTTTCCGGGAGGTTCTCCTAAGGTATGCGGATAAGGAAGCAGAGATGACGGAGTTTCTTGAGGAATGCGAACAGCATGGCATACCTAGAGAGTACGCCCAGAAGTTAATCAGAGAGTTAGAGAACAGTGGTCAGGCTTACAGACCTGAGAAAGACAAGATAAGATTCATCTGAGAGCCGAGTTCGCGTCGCACGGACAGCGAGTTTCCGAGATGTTGCCTATTCGTCGTTGCTCCATCCTTTTGCAGCCCGACTACTTCTTCAGGCTCCTACGATGAAGCTTTCATGAACTCTCCCTCGTTCGCGCATCATTTGACGCTCGGCGCTCGTTGTTCTGAGTATCCGAGGATTCCAAATTTCTCCGCTTTGTCCTCAGTAGGTAAGCTGTCGTGATCAGCCCTCCTGAGGAGGTTATAAGCCCTATTCCGAGTGGGGTTGAGAGGGCGCCCAGCAAGGAATTGATCCAGGTCACTCCTTGGTCGTCACCGGTCGGACCGCCTCCTCCATCGTGAGGTGAACTTGAACCCACCTTAAGCACTATCTCATTCGAGGTGCACCCCAAGTAGAAGTTGGTTGAACCAAACACTGTGTGAACCGAATAGCTCCCATTTTCTTTGACAGTGAAAAGTACCAGCGCTTCCCCATCTACGCTCGTAGTGGCTGGTACGTCGATTATCGTTCCTAAGGGATCAAATACAACGAAGTCTACGCTTGCATTCGCCACCTGTTTCCCGCAAGATACTTCAGTCAATCGTGTGCTAAACTGCACCGTATGACCGGTGTCAACCCGCTCTAGGGCAGTGCAGTTCGAGTATACTGACAGCTGAGTTGGCGTCTTGTCGACCGTAATTGCCTTTTCTGCCTCCGAGGAATCGAGTCCACTTGAACCTTCGAAGACGGCTTTCAAGATGTATACGCCCGACGAGTGGGGCCTCCAGCTAAAAGTCGCCAGACCCCGCGAATCCGATGCAGAGTTTTCGACAAATGAATTATTGGCGCAGAAAGCGATCTGCAACCCCTGGATCGGCGTCTCGCTCTTATTCAGTGCACATATCAACACTGCCACAGAGGTATTTGATGTCGTTAAGTATTCGCCGTCTGCCGGCTGGGTAAATGATATTTGCGTATGGGTATTATTGGCACCCCCTTCTCCCAGCAGTACTTCGACACGCGTCTGGGCGAAGCTGGTCTGATATGTTCCTTCTGAGCACTTGATGACAAGGTTCTGTGTTCCAAGAATCTCTACGTCCCTGGCGACTGCGACTCTCGCGGAGTAGTGACCAGCTCCCAATGTTGTCTCAATGGCTGAGTACTCATATGTTCCCAGCCTAAGCATTAGTGTAGCATACGCAACCGGAAGCATGAAGTGGTCATCCAAAACCGTGCAGTTCACTGAATAACTGGATCCCTGATGCATTGTTGCTGGAGCCTCGAGGTTGCTTGCGACGAGTCTAATCGGTCTGGCAGTGATCCAAGTGCTGTTGTAGTGGCTGAGGATCTCGATAGCCATTCTGGTCGTGTCTAGCTCATACAAGGCAGATCCGTCAGACTTGAATGCTCCGTTCGGCTTCTGAGAGCTCCTGATGAACTCAACTAGCCTAGTGGCATTTATGGTAGACAGTTTGTTGAGGGCTTCAAGGCCCTTGAATGAGTAATACGTGTCAACCAGATTCGAGTATAGATACGATTGCAGGAACTCTGTTGTCCTACCGTAATCTACACCGGACAACCCATTCAGCAGTTTGAGGGTCATCAGAGCGATTGAGGTGGTCTCAGTGGCTGAGTATGGTCCGAGGATATAGCTGTCGCCTGCGAATGAGCCCACTGAGGGTTTGTATAGGTTCATTATTTTGTTGACCGTCATAGTCGCGTTGGGCAAATGGCTTGGAAAGCTGTTAGAATAACCCAGAAAGCCAGCTAGCTCAAAGAGACAGTTGAGAGCATGGTACGTGTACTGCAAACCTGCCGTGAGGTTGCTGACTGAGTCGCTTGGCATATCCTTGTAGTAGCCTGCGGCAGACCCCGTGATTATCTCGCAAAGCGTGATTTGGTTCCAAAGTTCTTGTGCATGTATGTTAAGCCAAGTCTTGGCGTCTAGGTCCATGAGAGATTGGAGAGCCAGATCATCTATTATCACTCCTCGTTTTCCCCTTTGGAGGGATGTGAACTCGTATGGCGGGTCAAGATTCTCATACCCATAGAGATCTGAGCTCTGAGGGTAGGAATATCTTGACCATTCGAATGTTACATGTGCCGAATCGTATGTGGAGATAATGAAGGCAGTTAGGGAACTTGAACTGGATGGCTCAATCGCGCCCAAGTTGTTGAGTATGCTTGTTGCGTCGCAAGTATGCCAGATGTTCGAGAGAGTATGAGGAACGTTCGCGAAACCGTAGGTCGGTGCTGGGCATAGGCATCTTGTGATGAATCCGACAAATCCGTCGAGACTCCGTATTGCAGCTATCTGATCCAGCCGTTGTAGCCCTAGTATGACAGGGTAACAATCCACGACCTCATCTATGGGCTCGTCCGTGCAGTTAGCTCCAGACCATCCTCCGTCCCCAAACTGAGCCGACAAGAGGTAACGCGCGACACGGGACTCATCGATGTCTGCGAGTTTACCGATCATCGACAAGCTCGCAACCGAATAGCCTGTCCCATAATTAACTGAATAGCGTTCGTTGAAAAGATGATCATCATAGAACACCCCCCTCAAGGGATCATATCCCTTCATCAACCACTGCTCCGTGAGGTTCAGATCTGCTGATCCCGCCCCGTTTAGGAGCTCGAGGCATGCCAGTGCCATGAATGTGCACATGGCTGAGGACACCGCCCCTGGATGATTGGCGAATCCACCGTAGTTCGCCGTGTCCAGCGGGTTCAAGTTCTGGCATGAGAGAACGTAGTCGACCGCCTTCGCGGTGTCGATACGCGTAAACGCACCTGTAGCATTTAGCCCCATGAGAGCCCAGTATGTATTTGTGAGGCTTTTCGCCGAGTCTCCAGGATACCGGACGAATCCGTCTGTTAGTTGGCACGACCCAATGTAGATTGAGGTTTTCGATGAGTTGACCTGGTTCATCCTTCCGAGCTCGGAGAGGATCTTGATGGACATTCCCGTCTCTGCTATGCCGGACCACTGGATGGGTGACAAGTACATGTTTGGAGAGTGGAAGAAACCTTGTGATGGGGAGTAGCAGTATGCCGTGAGCCAATCAGCCAAAGCGGATGAGTTTATCGCGCTGATCCTTCCTGCTAGTCTGAGCGATTCATAGGCGTAGTACGTTGGTGCCACTTGCGGCTCGAAGTAGTCGGCGTAGCCGGCTGTCCAGTAAGTCGACTTTGATGGATCGAGGCTCTCGTCTCCCGCAAGGAAGTTTAGGATCAGCCTTAGATCTGTCAGTCCGCCCATCCACTCTACGGTATTGATGAAGAGGTGGCAGCCATTCGCGTTCAACATGCTGGGATCTTTGAAGGCCCACCAAAGGATCCGCCCACCTATCCCTTGAGCACTGTAAAGGGCCCCGATGACAGGTCTTGCGCAGCCCTCCATGCAACTCAGCGAGTATAGGCAATTGATCGTGTGGTCGGGGTAGGATTCAAGGCTGACGACATGCGAGAATATTTCGATAGAACCCGGCACGCCGAACCCGGCTTCGGAGATAAGGTAAGGAGACGAGTAGATCGGATGGTCAAACATGCCGCTAGCTTTCTGAACGATGCTGGAGGCACTTATCTGACCCATCCCTCCAGTATAGTTTGCAAGTCCATCGATGACTCCATGCGCCTCGCCAAACAGGATTAGAGGCCTTCCAAGGCTGGCGAGTGCCACAGCCTCTCCTCTGCTTATTGCGCTCCCATTGTTACCTCCACAAGAGTGATCAACGAGAATCAGGTCGTAGTCCTGCATTAGATCAGTATTCCCTAAGGCTTCCTGAAGAGAGAGCAGATAGACATGATAGCCCACGTCGGTGAGAAGAGAACTCCAGCCGTCTGCAAATACCTGCAAGCCAGTTGACAAGTCATAAAGGATGAGGATGCTAATGCTGGATGTAGGATAGTAGAAGTATTGTGAAGGAGACCGATACGAATAGGGGGTTGGTTGACCACTGACCTGCGTCGGCTTGCCTGCGGTGGGAGAGGATAAGGCAGCTGGCTGAGTTCCTGTAAGAGTTGCTAGGAGGACCATGATTATGGTTGCACCAGCCATCGAGCTCGTTCGGCAGCTGCTGTGGTTGCGATGCATTTTACTTAGAACCTCCCTTGGGCATGCTAAAAATGCGTCAGGCGCCGGTAGTATTTAAGACTAAAACAAGCAAGCGAGACTACTCATAATCGCCTAATGCGATTGAGTCTCGTCGGCGAGACATGCATCCAACGAGTCTGCTGGGGTATCTTCTTTGGGAGCTTGATGCATAGGTCCTTCTCCAAATGGGGTCAATATCGAAATCATTCGCCGACCATTCAATCTGCCAGAAGGAATTGGGCATTCTCTTCTGACTACCGATCTCAGCATCTCTGGCGGAAGACGATCTATGCGTAGCACAGAATTGCGCGCGGTTCCCGATATCTTGACTCTGAGTAGTCTCGCAATGTTCTCCACAGTGACCGGATCACCTATGAGAGTTATGCTTGCCTCAAAGTAACCCGAATTCTCTGCGTCCCTCAGCTGCCGAAGTTTGGCCCTGATCTCATTAACGATATTGGCGGCTTGCTGCGTCTTCTCGCGCCTGAAAAACATATCCTTCGTCAAGCCTTCATTAAAATTTGCCCCGCTGTTGATCCCATCCATGAACCGTGCCATCGTAGCCTGATAGGCTTCTCCAAGTCTTCTCATTTCCTGCCCCAAGGTTGCGTCCGACAGCGGTCTCACCTGGATGACGAAGGCGAAATCGCAGGGCTGACCATGCGCCAGCGCTTCCTCAATAAATCCATCCAGCAAGCTGGCTTCATTACTACCTTCAGTCATTGGCAAATCTGATAAATGCATTATACGAAGTTTTCTCGTGCAATCAGGTCCCCTGCTTAAGGTCAATTTTGCATTACGACCATCACTTTCAATTTCACTCAGATTTTCAATTGCGACGAAAAGAGGCATCATCAGAACTCTCTCAGCGTCACCGATGCTATCAACTTCGGTAACAAAATGTGATGCAGATCGATTCAGTCTCAGATGCTTTGACAAGTTACTTGTGAACTCGTCCAAGATGGATCTGCATCTGCGGTAGTCTCTTCCCTCGCACGCTGCAGCTATTATTGCCCGCGGCTTCTGGTCTTGGCAGTGAAGCTCGTAACTGATCTCTATACCAAGTTTCCGAGCCTCGGTTAGTTGACCGGACAGGATCTTGGCCGCCTCGTTGTGAAGGCTCCTCAGTTGAGCCTGGCAGTTATCCGGGTGAACACTCTGTTCCTCCATTTCAATGAATTTCATGACTCTGAATCCTCTTCTGCCGGCATTGAAGACCACATGTCCCGACTCGACTCCCTTTGGAGTTAGATTGTCTTTCGATAGCCGGCAGTAACGTATTCGAGTCGCGTAAGGGGACGACGCATCTGCCGATGCCCAGAGCCTCCTCCAGAAGGCAAGATAGGCGAGGCAAGGAAGAAGCGGAGCCGTGAATTCCAGAATCGCACTTGAGGGAGTTGAAATCTGGATTGAGGAAATAGCTCCGAATATGAATGCCGACGGAATGATGACGAAGCATAGTAACTTCTTCAGACCGGAAAGAAATCCCGATCGTCTAGACTCCATTGTGAGAGTGGCGAAGACCGATAGCAGGAGCAAGGTGAGGGCCGCAAGAAAGATAGGACTGAGCCCAGATGCAAACGAAAGGATCCTTGCCACGATCTGAAGCGCGAGAAAGAATCCCACAATAGCAAACACTAATTTAAGGAACGATTTGTTGAAGAATAGACCTATCAACCCCATCGCTAGCACCAGACCACTAATCTACCTAAGGGAACTGGACGTTCATCAAGCCAGGCGGAAGTCTTCATCATCGCAGATCGGCTCAGCGAGTAATCCCTTATAAGACTAAGAAAGCTGGTGTCTACCCTCCAAGACAGGGCGATTTCTCCTACCCCCAGAGGGCGTTGTCTTCCTTCCAACGAGCATTTGATGATGGCAAGGGACGGGGCTGAATGAGGAGTCTTTTTGTCATAGTCTATCAACATGCCTGGCCCTGGTTCACGCCCAACTCAGAAGACGGCGCAATTTGCCCAACTGCATAGGCAATGAGAACAGCTTTCTGGATTCCGTACTTGGAGCGGTAGCGAAAAACTTGGCCTGCTGCTCAGAAGACGACGTGCAGGTCGTTTTCTTGCATCGCCTAAGCGCTACCCGCCTGTCTCGGTGCAAAGGTGCTTGGTCAAACTGGATTTAGTTTGGTCTGAACTTGGTTAGACAGGTCCCATTTCAGATCAGAACTTCTGAGATTTCCTTGATGCATCTCGTGTAGGTGTGATTCGGGTTGTTCAGGATGAACAATGAGCTCAGCTTGCTCAGCATGACGTCACACAGGCATGGAATAATTGTTGCGACGGGGTACTTCAGTCTCTTCTCGAGACCCCGCTTCATTTTTTCTTTGTCTTCATCCTTTGACATCGCGCTAGGGTATGCAAAATTCACTACTATGTGGGGGTCAAGGGGCTGCAACTGGCGGTAGAAGCCTTTGATGAGTTTTTCTGTCCCAATGAGGTCGGGAGTGTCCATTCTCGTGAGCAGGAGCAACTTGTCACTTGAAACCATTGCGTTCACTGAGGAGTGGGCAACGCCGGGGCTCGTATCGAATATGACGTAGTCGTATTTTAGTTCGTCCAATGCAGTTCCTTTGAGTTTGCTGACTTTCATTAGAGCACTCATTTGCCATTGCTCGGCAAGAAGCTTCAGCGTGATCAGATCTATGGATTGGGGGGAGGAGTCAGCCAAGATGACATCCATCGGCAGATCTAGTTTAGGTGGGTGGATTATGACCTGTTTAAGGTCAATCTTGCCAAAAAGGTAGTCATTCACGTAGGCTGCAACTTCATCGTCACCTATTCCGAACAAAGCTTGAATGCTTGGCGCCCTGAAATCCATGTCAACAAGAAGCACCCTTTTTCCGAGTTGCCCAAGGTATATAGACAGATTAGACGCAACCGAGGTCTTCCCTGTACCTCCTTTATAGCTGTGAACGGAGACCGCCATTTTTCCGTGACCATCACCCTTCTTGTTGCTACTCATCATTACGACACCTCTATGGTCGATTCCATGTCGCCTCAGTTAAACTGCTTATGTGTAGGACACAATTAACTTATGAAACGAACAAAAAGAGACACAATCTATATATGGTTCCCAGGCGGATCATGCCTGAGGTGATAGGCTTGGAGTTAGAACCAATTCTGCAACGCTGGTTTGACGCTCTCTCTGTTCGGTCTGTTGGAACTGCCAATAACTATGTCCTGAATATAAACTATTTCCTGAGAGATCTAAACATTGAATCCGCTCAGTCCCTATTGGACAAGTTGCGAAGCGGAGAACTTGACGCTTATGCGATAATGAATCAATATGTTAGCCTCTTGAGCAAAGAAGGAAAAGCGCCGAACACGATAAGCAATAACCTCAATGCTCTGAAAAGATTCCTAAGATTCAATCGCGTCAAATTTGACCGAGACATGATAAAGGATCAGGTCATTACGCCAAAGCTATATTCAGTATTCGAGGATAGAATTCCCACGAACGAAGAACTCGTTACTATGTTCAATTCCGCAACACAAAGAGGCAGGGTCATTATAATTCTCGGAATTCATGGGCTCAGGGTTGGGGAGATCGGCTCACTCAAGATAAGTGATCTTGTGCTTGACGATAAGATACCGCACCTCAAGATTAGGAATGAGGTTGCGAAAGAGAAGAAAGGCAGACTTGTCCCGCTGACCCCGCAGGCTGTTGAGGTCTTGAAATCATACTTAGTGATCAGACACGATGACAGCGATAAGCTGATGGATATAACGACGGACCGAATCAGAAAGTTCATAATGAGGCTTCTCAAGAAGTGCAAACTTGATGAGCACACCGACAAAGGAATGGACAAAAGCGTTAAACCGCGTACGATAAGGCGATATAAGCTTCACCCTCACTCACTGAGAAAGTTCTTTGACACGTATCTCAGCGTCGCTGGTGTTGAGCAATCATTCAAAGCAAAGCTAATGGGACACAAGAACTACCTGGACGATAGTTACTTCAGAGCTAATGAAGAAATGATTGCAAGGGAATTCGAGAAAGTGATCCCATATCTAACGATGGGGAAAGGAATCAAAATTGAAGACAAGAGGGTCGGGCAACTGGAGAATCAAATGAAGGAAATGCGGAAGATGATTGAGACATTCTCAGAGATCAAGATAGAGCGCCTCCAGCAGATATATCAGAAAATCCTTGAGGAAGAAGCACTACCCGAACCGAGCAACCCGTCAAAGACAGAGCTTGTGCCGATTAAAGTGCCGGGCGATCTGATCCAGGAGAAAGCAAAGGGAAAGAAGAGCAAGAAGCCCCCTAGCCCTTAGTCTATTTTTGAAATGGCAATGAAAAGGTTTCTGGTTCGTCCTTCGCAACGTCCACGATCCGATCCTCTTCATAGCCGCGCAAGTGCTCTCTGAAGAACAAGTGCAGTTTAGCCTTCTTGCCGGCATTCACCAGCTTGGTGGTTCCGGCGATCTCTGGGCGAAGCTCTTTGCGAGAAATGGTTACCGAGTTTCGGCTCTCTCGGTAACACTTGAGCGAAACTATTTCGATCTCTCCGTTCTCAAGTTCTCCTATTCCGTCTGGTTCTCCGTTCCCGCCGAGCTTTCTATACGACTTGAACAGCATGGGCGCTCTGACCCGAGCGAAGAAATCTTCGTAGGCATGACCTAACTCATAACCGATCTGATATTCGATTGCGTCAATCCATTGCGCTACCGAGGGTTGAGAGATCCCCAGATCATGAGCGATTATCTTTTGCTTATCACGCTCAAAGTAATAGCGACGATAGGCAATCAATTTTAGACCCAATGCTGTTGGCTTCCCAGTAGCTCCATATACTTCCTTGAGTTCATGTTCTTTGACCCAATCCTCAACATTGAAGTCAAAGGTAGGCGAGATATGTTCTGCGAGCTTTCCTTCTCTGAAGATAAAGCTATGACCACAAACATTGACCTGCGTGTCCTTGGTGCTTATCGCTGCCTTCTTGAATCTCAGTTCTGCTAAGAAGCTGATAGATTCCCTAAGCGTCCATTTAAGTGTAGGCAAACGAGCTATGTCAAGTATTCGCACTTTGTCATCTTTGAGAGCTTGTCGGAATGGGTTATCTTTGCTGATGGCTTCTCGGGGATCGCAAAGAGCGACATAGAATTCCTCTACTTCTTTGAAGACCTTTTCCATGATCAGATCAAAGTCACTATCACCTTGCTCAGCAATGTGTTTGATAAAATCATTCTTGGCTTGCTTGAAGAACTTGTTCAAGAAAAATACAGAGTACGAGAAGGAGCCGAACAGCTTACCCCATTTAAGTTGGGTATCAGTTAGATCGGCGGCTTTCGGGTTGGCGCGAATCTCGCCCAAGTCAGCAACACTCAGAAGCTTATCCGCTAGATCCTCGGTGATCCTATCCTTGCCCCATACAGCGAGCCACTCCGCTATTTCTTTATCAGTCTCTAGGCAAGCGATATCTTCCCTTTCAGCTTGCGTCAATTCGGGAATATCACTAACTTTGTTCATATCAATATTGACTTGCGATTCATTCACCAACCAAGTTCCAACCCTTTCCTTTTGATTAGGGAGACATACGATTCTGGAATGCCGAACTTTCGACCTATCGCAGTTAGCGTCGTGCCTTTCTTCTTGTTCTTGATAGCGGCGTAAACTTCTTTCTGATCGATCCTTCCTCTATGTTTGATCGCTCTCTGTTTTCCCGTTCTAGCAGTGCTCTTACTCACGTTATATGCACTAAATTTACTTGGTTTCAATGGCTTCTTATTCAATGGGGCGAAATACCTTGGCACGAAATACTTGATTGAGCAGTTATCTTTCATGGGATCAGGACAATAGGTTACTTTTAGACGGCCATCCGGCAATTTCTTAACTTGCGTCTTGACCTTTTGCTTGCGGAGATTCTGAAGGAACTCTTCAATGGCAATTTCCTCATTTGAGAATGCGTAATCTCTCATGATAACGCCTCCTTCATTACCAATTCAATATCAAAGAAAAGGGGAAATTAGGAAAGAGAGGGAACGAGATTGGGGAACCGCTCCCTCTCCGAACGTGCTTGTCTTAGATCGCGGAGGAACATGAGCTTGATCTATTGCTTCGCGGATTGTCCCGCAACATAAATTCCGCAAGCGTATGCAACGATACCTATGATCTCGAACAACGTATATACCCAAGTGGTTGTCAGAGAGAAATCCTCAGTTATGGTAATGATCCCTTGCATTTGCTGCCACATCCAATAGACACCAAGAAGCGCAAGCCCTGTTATCGCACCGAATACAGCACCCCAACCTTTGCTGTTAGTTCCAAGATATCCGAAGCCCACTGCACCAAAGATCGCTCCCGCAATGATGGCACCGAAAATCTCAGCAAGAACAATGAGATCGCCTCCCACTATGTTGGCATAGATTACGTTCCAATCACCGAAGAACGTGATCTGAAGGACGGGATACAGGAATAGTAATGCCGCTACTATCGCACTAAGGAATCCACCAAGCTTCCCGACACTGAAACGATCCTCACAAGCCATTTTCACTTATCGCCTCCTAAGGTCCTCAACCTCATGTGGCTCATTCCTCGCAGATAGATAACGGAATGATTATGCAATAGCCCTCTCGACCAGACGAACCATATTCCCGCAACTTCGGCATCGGTGCCAGTGAATAGTATAGGACATTCTTACGTCCTCTCGGATTGGCTCAACTATCGTGTTGAGTTGCCAATCATATCGATTGCCACAAGGACAGACGAGACCTCGATCAACTTTGTTGCTCAAGTTTATCGTCTCCTCCTATGGTTCGCTCAAGGTCAGCCTTCAATCTAAGCAATGCTTCTCTATTTGTCTTCAAATTGTTACATCGTTCCGTGTTCCCACATTTGCTAAGCTTCTCGTCTATCTTAGTCAGCTCTTTCTTGATCTGATCCAAGTTCTTCATTTGCTCACCTTCTTTCTTGGTCTGCGCCAATGTTGTGTTGCGAGGAACACTAAGACAGCGATAGCGGGGATCACGAGCAAAGCGAGAGGCTCCGTGGTAAGAACGATGCTCATTTCTTCCTTCGTTCCTCCTTCTCCTTGATCGGCTTGATGACGATTGATCTACCTCTGATCTCAACAGAGACGCACCGAACATTTCTGAGGGGATAGTGTTTGTCATTCTGCAAGAAAGCGGGAATATGGATGTTCTGTCCACCAACTTCACAAACCTTGGATCTGCCCCTCAAGTTCTTAGCACTCTCGATAGAATTCTATCGAAACTAACTCCGGCTTCTGCGCTCTTAAGCTGGAGCGGAATCCATAGATCGAGAGAAAAGAGCGACGTAACTATCAAGGATATCCGAATGACCCGAGTGATAGGCGGATAGCTCTGCTATCGATCTACCAGCTTGTTGGGGATCTAGCGAATTTTGACGGAACACCGCAGAGGTTATATGAGAGTTTTATCTTAATAAAGAATCGGAATCAGGAGGCTCGATGAATGACAAAGATGATTGGCTTTGCAGTAACAGAGACGGCACATAGAAAACTAAAGACTTACTGCGCTCAGATCGGCAAATCGATGAGCAGAGTTCTAACCGAGTATTTTCAAGGGCTGCCCGCAACGGCGCCAAGAACGACCAATAACGAAACCCGGCTATCGAATATAGATCCTATTAGATTGATAGCCCACGTAGATGAAAGCCTGGCAATCAAGTTTAACAAACATTGCAAGAAAGTTGGCAAGAGTAGGGACAAAGTTCTCGACGAGTTCATTCAATCTCTGCCGAAGCGCCCGATCATAGAGGTTAGAGAGAGATGAGCAAGACAGATCCTTCTGATTTGCTGCCTGAAGAAATCATGTTGGTAATAGACAAAATGCTCGCTGCAATCAAGCAAAGGATGGTCGAAGAGTTCAACGTAATACTTCAAGACCCCTACGTCCGAAAAGATGAGCAATTCAAGAACGATGCCATGCGCCAACGATATACAGTGCTTGTGCTTCGGAATCGGCTGAAATGGTTGATAGGTGATAATGAATGAGCGATAAAGTCAAGTCTGATCCAGCGGAGGTCAAAGGCAAGAAGACTGAGATGGATACCTGCGGGGTCATAGGTTGTGCTGAGGTTGCCACCAGAGCCGTCTTCAAGAAGAGGATCGCTAAGCTAACCGAAGCAGGTCTGCAAGTAAAGACGGAAGGAAAGCACGTTAATCTCTGCGAGAAGCACTACGAGCTTACGAAAGAAGAGGCTGAGAAGGAGAAGCCCAAAGACTGCAAACCTTGTGGGGTGCTAGATAACGGAACTGTTTTCGAGTCGATTTACCTTGATAAGAAGCCATGCTTCCTTTGTTATGATGGGAAGAAGTTCTATACTGAGAACTCTGTTTTCGTTGAGGATGTGGAATATTCACCGACGACCAGAGATCAAGTGCCATATAGACCCTACCAGTTCTCACAGGCTGAGATAGATTACTATAATGCGAATTCGGCCATCTCTGGTTTTGCGCTATATGAGAAAGTCAAGACGGAATTTGACACATTCATTTGCGCTGAGGATCCAATAATACTATCAAACACGATTAGGACGATAGAAAGCTATGTGCAACATTTGGAGAGCAGCGTAGGTTATGGTGATGTTCTTGGAGCCAAAGGATCAGGAAAGACTAGACTTCTTGAACTATACAATTACTTGGGTTACAGACCCATGTTCTGCACCAATGCGCCTAGCGCGGATATCTTTCGCTATTTAGGTTTTCATGGCGCAGGTAACGGCATGATCCTAGAGGACGAGTGCGATAAGATGGAAGAAGACGTCGAAAAAATGAAGATATACCGATCTGGTTATAGGAAAGGTGCCAAAGTTCCGAGAATGGAACAGAGTTTTCGGGGTGGCTTCGACCAAGTATTCTTTCCAACTTATTGCATTAAGGTCTTTGCCGGCATTGATGGGGTTAAGGACACGACTCTTAGGGATAGATGCGATGATACTCAAATGATTAGGGCTGATCCTTTGAAGGACGAGATCGTAGATGAAGAATCAGCAGAGGAGGGAACGCCTCTGACCCCTGAGTATATTGACACGATGCGGTTTGACCTGATAAAGAAGGAGCTACTGGTCTGGAGAATGCAAAACTACCATACTCATTTGCCTGCCGCTCCGAATTTGATCTTCAAAGGTCGTTTCAAGGAAATATGGAAAGGGAAACTTAGGATCGCCCTTCTAATCGATCCGAATGATCACAAGGTCTATGACCAATTATATGATCACGCATTGGCTCTATGGAAGGAAGAGGAGGAGAATATTCAAACCAGCATGAACGCTGACCTAGCCAAAGCTTGCATGATCGCTTATTTCAGAGCAGGTCGGAAGGACTTGTTATTCAAAATTCCCTGGGGGGTTTTTCAGTGGATCGTGGGTGTTGCTCCCATAAATGAGAGTGCTAGAGCAATCGATACGGAGAACTACGGAACTATCTCATCGAGATGGATTGCCAAAATACTTAGGAATGAATTCGGCTTCAAGACCAAGAGGATATCACTTGGTCTATTAATTCAGGTCCGAGAAGCAGAGGGGAAGTTTGTGAAGATCCTAAAGAAGTATCACATCAAGACAGACGAAGTCGAGGCGCTCAATAAGAGATTTGAAGAGGAAACACTTGCACCTGCCAAAGACTCTGCCAAGAGCCTAGAAGATACTTTTGGGAATGCGCCAGATAATGCCGCTGACCAAGCAAAGTAGCGCTCTATAATTAGCACTTTTGAGGATCTAGAGAGAACTGAGTCATCTGGATCATTTGAGTCATTTGGATCATTTGGATCCTCTGAGTCATTCTAGCTAATTGGGCGCTCGGAGACGCGCTCTAGAAGAGGTTCTTCAAGCTCTAGAAATATGATAGCTCAAGAACCTCATCCCATAAGCGTCTTGGCGGTGCATATTATCGATAATGACTCAAATGACTGAAATGACTCAAATGACTCAAATGATCCAGATGACTCAGTTCTCTGTTTTCTAGCTTGATCTGAAGCCATTAGCTATCATGACCCAGAACACGAGCGCCTCAACCAAATACGTCCATCAGATTCTTATCAGATTCCACTGGCTTCGTTTGCGGTCTCTTCCTAGGCATGTGTCCTCTCCTCGATCTCCGAGGCATATAATATTCCCGCTCAGCTACTTCCTTCCACGCCGCTGCGCGCTCCTCGTCAGTAAATAAATCAGGCGTTTTCTCTTCCCTCCTTTCTGGTTTATTTCTTCTACAGAGAATGTATTCCCATGACTTTAAAACGCTTGTGTGGGAACTCCGAGAGCGCCCGGCATCTAACCATCTTGCTGGTTGATCCAGAACCCTGCGCGCAGTCATATATGTCTCATAGTATATCGAGGGGAGGGAAGGCACGAAAGAAATAGAGGGAATGGCTTCGATCCAATAGCCAACCTCAAGGTCATAGGCGATCTATTGCGCCCCCTTGATATTGTTCTTCTTGGTTGCCTGGAGAGGTTGAGTATCATTACGCACTTATTAGTATTGGAAGCTCGTCTATAAGAGAGCTTCAGAACCTAATGGGATCCCGGCATCTGCTCAGAACTCCCGATCGAGGTTATATTGACAGTCGGTAGATGCGATCGCATAGTTAATATATGACCTCCCCTGCCATTGTCAAAAGAACATAAAATGGAAAATTAAAGAGGATCTGTAGAGGAACGGGGGGTAGCCATATGGTAACCAAGGACCAGGCAAAAGAGCATATCAAGAAACTAGTTGAGACTTTCAAGAGCAACATTGATCAGTATCAACAAGCGAGTTACAAAGAAGCTCACGTCAGAAAAGAGTTCATCGATAAGTTCTTTGTTGCGTTAGGATGGGATGTCTACAATGATGAAGGGAGGTCTGAGCGATACAAGGAGGTCATAAATGAGGACGCAATAAAGATTGGTGGAAAGACCAAAGCACCTGACTACGCCTTCAGAATTGGCGGAACAAGGATATTCTTTGTCGAGGCAAAGAAACCATCTATCAACATCAAGGAAGACGCTGAACCTGCTTTTCAACTTAGAAGATATGCATGGAACTCAAAAATCCCTCTTTCCATACTAACAGATTTTGAGGAATTCATAGCCTATGATTGCAGAGTCAAGCCTTCTCCGAAGGATGGCCCTGCTGTTGCACGGCTATTTAATCTGAACTTCGAAGAATATATGGACAAATTCGATACTATCTGGGATATCTTCTCAAAAGAGGCAGTTCTGAAAGGAAACTTTGATAGATATGTGGAAACAAGTCAGGGGAAGAAAGGAACTTCTGAGGTAGATAGCGAATTCCTAAGTGAAATAGAGGCATGGAGAGATACATTAGCAAGGAATATTGCACTCAGGAATCCCAAATTATCGATTTCTGAGTTGAATTATGCGTTACAGAAAACTATCGACAGAATCTTGTTCTTAAGAATCTGCGAGGATAGAAACATAGAAGACTATGAAAAACTGAAAACCATAGTTCAAAACCCTGGCACATATGTATCATTATTGGGTTACTTCAGATTAGCAGACGAGAAGTATAACAGTGGAATCTTCGGTTTCGCTGATGACAGGATAACCGAGAAAATGGATATTGATGACAAACCTCTCAAAGATATCATAACCAGTCTTTACTACCCTTACTCCCCTTATGACTTCTCAGTTCTCAACGTTGAGATCTTGGGTAGCGTTTATGAAAGATTTCTTGGAAAGACTGTCAGGCTGACGAGCTCACATCAGGCGAAAGTTGAAGAAAAACCAGAGGTCAAAATAGCTGGTGGCGTCTACTACACCCCCGAATTCGTTGTCGATTACATAGTAAAAGAGACTGTCGGCAGGCTGATCGAAGGAAAATCACCTGAAGAGATCGAGAAAATAAGGATCCTCGATCCTGCGTGTGGCTCTGGAACTTTTTTGGTCAGAGCATATTCTTGCCTATTGGATTATCATCTCAACTATTACTTGGGGAATCCGACAAAGTACTCAAAGGAGATCGTTCAACTGAAGGAAAACCAGTGGTTTTTGACTACTAGTACGAGGAAGAAGATACTGCTGAACAACATCTTCGGCGTGGATATTGATCCTCAAGCTGTTGAGTTGACAAAACTGAGCCTCCTGCTCAAGGTCTTAGAGAATGAAACCAAAGAAACCGTCAACCACCAAATGAAACTATCTCGGGAAAGAGCTTTACCAGACTTGGATAATAACGTTCGATGTGGCAACTCTTTGGTCGATTCCTCGTACTTAAAGCAGACTACTCTGGTCCCTAACGCAGAAGAACTAGCTAAGGTCAATCCATTCGATTGGGAAGACAAACAGAGTGGCTTTGGCAAAGCCATGAAAGATGTACGATTTGATGTAATCATAGGAAATCCGCCTTATGTCAAAGAAGATGTCAGAAAGGAGATTTTTGATGCAGTCAAACGCACAAACCTAAAGAAATACTACCAAGGAAAAATGGATTACTGGTATTTCTTTACATGCAAAGCAATAGACCTGATGAAAGAAGGTGGGTTACATAGTTTCATTGCTCAAAACAACTGGATAACCAGCGATGGAGCCTCAATCCTCAGAGACAAGATATTATCGGAAACAAGAATGGTAAAATTCTTTGATTTTAATGAATTCAAGGTCTTCAAGAAAGCAAGCATTCAGACAATGGTTTTTGTCTTAGAAAGAAGAGAGACCACCGAGCCCTACCTCGTAGACTACTATAAGATTCTTGGTAGAGATGTTACAAAAGAAGAACTAAGGAATTACCTCATGGCAGGCGGAGACGGCAAAAACTTGGAACACTCCGAAGTGACGATTTCACCCAAAGAGCTGATTGGTAAGACTATAACATTCACGGATCCAAAAATCAACCGCATCATAGACAAGATCTATTCTAAAGGTAACATGTTCTTGAAGAGTGAAGATATAGGTAACGGGATAGATGTGTTGCAGGACTTTGTGTCGAGTGAACACCTAGAGATTCTAAAAGACTCGAGTATCAGCAAAGGAGACGGTATATTTGTTTTGAATAAGGAAGAAGTGAGAAAGCTAGGCTTCAACAAGACCGAGCTAGAGAAGATCAAGCCCTATTACACCTCCCGGGAGCTATTGAAATACTTCGGGGACGTTAGGAATAGGCACTGGATCATATACGCCGATAAAGATGTTAGAAGCAACATCAGTAGTTATCCAAATATCAAGAACCATTTAGATCGGTTTAGGAAGGTGCTGACTTCCGTATTCAAACCTTATGGACTGCACAGACCACGGGAGCGGAAATTCTTCGAAGGAGAGAAAATACTTTCTCTGAGAAAAACGAAGGAGGTTTCGTTCACATATACCGACTTCCCGTGTTACGTTTCGAGAGCTTTCCTAATAATAAAGTCTCCAGACATAGATCTAAAGTATTTGACGGGATTACTGAACTCGAAGCTCGTGAATTTCTGGTTGTATCACAAGGGTAAGAAACAAGGAGAACAGCTCCAAGTCGATAAGAATCCATTAATGAAACTTCCAATTTATAAGCCAAATAACAAAGTCAGAGACGAGCTCAACACACAAGATGAGATATCGAGAACGGTCGATATGATAATTGAAACCAGCAAGAAGCTACTAGGCACAAAACTGGCTTCTGAGGAGACCATCCTGAGAAAACAAATTTCAACTCTAGAGGGAAAGATTGACGAAATGGTCTACGGGCTCTATGAGATTGCTGAATCTGAAAAGAGGGAGATCGAAAAGAGGATAGGCAAGAATTAGTACACAAACCAAACAGAGTATAGGAGACGGCGCCATCAAGTTCTTTTCTCCCCCTTTCTTTTCCCTTCGCTCTGTTTTTCTCTGATTGCGCAACAAACATATTAACAGGAATGTCATTATTACATGGTAATTTCGGTCATCCTTTTAGTTTTCCAGCTACTGAGAATATTATGAGACATTTTGTTAGTTGAATTAACTTATTATAGGTCTTCAAGACTATTAAGCTATATGTGTGCGCCAAGGTCGTTCTGGAGGGTTAAAGTCTAGTGGGAGGTAAGTCCGAATCCTCGTCTTCTGCCAGTAGTGAGACCAACCCAATTCTAGCGCGTCTTGACAAGATCGCAGCGACTTTGGAGAGGCTGCTTGAGGTCTCTCTTGAATTGACAGAGCGGCTTCATGAGATCAGCGCAGTAAAGACACCGACTGTCAGAGCGGTGGAAGAAAGAGCACTAGTTGACTCACTACCTAAGGGGATAGACGTCTCGACGCTCCTAGACTTGCCCGATCATCTGCGCAGACCGCTGATGACGATTTTCAAGCTCGGTGGCAGAGGAACGGCCGCGCAAGTCAGTGACAAACTCGGAGTAAGCAGACCCCAAGCAAGCGCAACCCTGAACAGTCTAGTACGCCTCAATCTGCTTATCAAGAAACGTGAGGGAAAGGAAGGACGACGCGGAGCCGATGCTATCTTCATGATCCCTGAGGAAAAACAATGAGTGGAAGCGGAGAAATGGGTGCGCGGAGGGCTCCCGCGAAACCGCCTGGCACGTCACGAGAAATGTGTTCAGGCATCAGTTGAATTCTATTCTTCAGTTTTGTCTGGTTTCCATTTTCTAAGAAATCCTGCCACCTTTCTGGCCACAATGCTCCTCGACATATCGATTACGGGTATGTCTATGGTTCCCACACTTATTTTCTCTTTGAATTCAGGCATTAACGCGAAACTGATGCTCAGCCAGTAACTACGACCCTGAATCATCTCCTTGAATATTGTCGCCGATGTTGGAGCCAGAGGTACTCCTGTGAAAACGACTCCCTCGGCCCAGCTTAGTAGACTGGGTTGCCCTATTCTGAATAGAACCGCTGCTATGCTTGCCAGCTCCTCCTTGCTCTCGAATTGGACGACTTCCATTATGTGGATCTGCCGAATTGGACTGTAAAGGATCTCAGTCATGGGATCTCAAGAGGCCCCCTTGCATTGCTCTTATCCAAATAAGATGAGATAATATGACGTGTTAGCTTCTAGAGATGACTATTATTTAAGTGCATCTGGGACTGATTCCTTGCGGAGATGCTCTCACGTTTCGAGCTTCATTGCCGGTTGCGCTTCCTCTTTAGGCCTGCTCTTTCTCTGCCAGAAGACCGCCACCATGCCACTTGCCAAACCTATGAAAATGATCGACAGGGCTAGAACTGTGATCGTCTCTTCGACCCTGCCATACGCGTAGTAATTACCGCTGTTATTGGCGATGGCGAGATTGCCCGCGTAGTCGTATGCCTCGACGTAGTAGTAGACTTGCGAAGAGTTCTGCCGGGGTATCACGGCAGAGTATAGATCACCTGACCCTGCGCTCATTTGGATCCGATTCCAAGTACGTAGTTCATCGGATGAGTAGAGAAGCGTTGCGTTTCTTACGCTACTTGAGTCGGTTCCGGTATCGGTTATTACTGCTCTTACGGTAGCAGGTTGCGTACTTGGCCAGGTTCCAGGAACAGGATATCTGAGATCAATATTGGGTGGGGTATTGTCTGGGTTAATCAGACCCACAGAGACCCTGTAGGATTGTGAATATGCTGAGAGAACTGTAATGTTGATGTTCCTCCCACCATCGGTGTAAATGTTGTTGCCCGGCGCAGTTGTGTATGTGGCCATCGTCAGCGACTGAGAGTACTTCACTGTGACTATTCCTTCCCCTGATGCTCGAGTCTCATCGCAGTAGAGTATTAGCACACCAGTCGCCGGGAGATATGAGTCATAGTGAATCTTTTGTCTGACTTCAACTAGGTAGCATGTGTCCGTGGTCACGGGGATCTTCATTACAGTAAAATTGTTACCATTGGTCTCCAGTGGGTCAATTACGCCCTGATCTATTCTGCCGACCAGACTTGCGTTTGCGGAAATCCAACCCATCTGGATTTTGCACCATGATGTCAAGTGTGATGGGGAGGTTCCTTGTGGAGTTCCTAGCCAAGCCCCCTCCGCCATGAGGTCCCACTTTCCCACGTATTCACCTCCTCCATCAGTATTGTAGAGGTCTGGGAGGCCAAGCGAGTGCCCGAACTCGTGGGCGAATATTCCCATTGGGTCTTGTTCGGAGACGACAATTCCATTTGTGATAGTCACTCCATCATTTGTAGGGATATCTAGACCACTCCAGTATGCTGACCAGATATCATTTGAAATGCTGCTCGCGGCCTGATCTCCTCCTGAGTGAACAACTATGACTACATCGTAGTTGGCGAAGTTGGTCGAATTGTCAGTCATCTCTATAATGTCTCGTATCAGCCACCAGCTGTCTGGGTCAACAACACCCATATCATGGCCATATTGTACTGTGTCGTTGGGCATAGGAATCCAATTAGTCGTGTTCCCTGTGAGAGCCATCTCGTGGTATGAGACCTCATCATAATAGGACGCCATGATCTGGAATACTGTCGAGTTAATCGCACTGACTGACGTGGAGTTCGATACGTCGGCGAGTTCTGCAAGTATCACGATTATTCTTTCCTTCTGCGGAGCTGGGGCACCCTCTATCAGCGCGGGGATCTGAGCAATACTACTGGGGGAGGAGGGTTCCTGTGACGTTTTCCGTGATGCGAGCGTATATGCAGATGTGACGCTGTAGAAGTTAGGCAGAATAAGCACAGTAATTAGGATGCTAATCATCAGCATATTTGTCCCGCAGGATCGCGCGCTTCGTTCAGAGGACAATTACTCTCTCAACCCCCCGCCACTGGTAGAATCAAGGACACCTCTTGTCCGTCTTTGAGTATCGGTTCCCGCAACTCTGCATTCTTCACCATTCTGCCATCGACAAAAACGCCTGCCTGCTTCAACCGGTCCTTTGCCTCTGGATGGAGCTTGAAGATACCGTCAAGGAGCTCCCTGACTGTCCCCCTCTCCAAGTCTACTGTGCGCTGTTGTTCCCCGATAACCAGCCTGGTAGCCCCAACGAATTTCACGGTTATTCTCAATGAGCTTCGGCACCTCGCAAGTCGTCACTGCGATCCGTAATGAAGTGTGCGTTTTCGGGAAGCCACCCTCTGCCATCAACTGGAATTCTACAGAATGCGCTTAATCGACGATCACACAAGCTTCAGCTCAACGGACATAAGAGTCCTTCTGATCATCTCATCGGCGTCAAGTTTCTGCTCCTCTCCTGACACTCGAGATGGATTTGCGCACGTTGCGGGTTTACTTGGTACCGCTGTGCAGCAAAGCCCCGGGGAGATCGACGTGTCGTACGTCCCGATCATCTTTGCCATGTCCATTATCTCTTGCTTATCTAGACCGATTAGGGGTCTCAGGATTGGCGTCTTCACTGCTGAGCTGATTGCATGCAGGTTCTTTAGTGTTTGACTCGCAACTTGGCCAATAGATTCGCCCGTTACTATTGCCTGGCATTCATCCTTGATAGCTATTTGCTCAGCTGCTCTGTACATGAACCTTCGGCAGAGGACGCAGGTAAGATGCCTATCGCAGTTTCTCATTATGTCGGTCTGGTTTGGACCGTGGGCTACTGTGTAGAGTTTCAATGGTTCCCCGTAATAACCCCTCAGTATTTTTGCGATAGCATCAACCTTGGATAGACTCTTCTTGTCTGAAAATGGCCAGTTGCTGAGGTGCAGTAGTGATATGCCGAATCCTCTCTTGATCATCATGTAGGTGGCGACTGCCGAGTCTATGCCGCCCGAAAGCAAGGAAACCAATTTAACTTTCATGTGAACCGAGATCCTGGTGTAGTTTTTCTATTGTCTTCTTCGCCAAGTCCATGCTTTCCACGTCTTTTGCTAGGACCCTTCCTGAAGGAAACAATGTGAGCTCATATTCTTTCTTGACTACCATCACGTAGTCTGTCAGGGCTATTATTTCATAGCCCTTTGCACGAAGCGTTTTTGAACACTCATTAAGGTCTAGCCTGACCTGGCGAGTTAGTATTCCTTCATAAGCTGCCTTTGTTGAGCAGGGCCTTACCACGAGCATCAAAATCGCACCCTACCGCAGGTGTGTCTCCAGAAGACCTATCCTAGGACCAGATCTTTGACAGGTTTGGCACGCTTATCAAGGTCTAGGGTGACACTGAATCGCCTGAGAATCTTCGACGAATCAGTTATTGATTGGTTCAATATGGTTAATCAAAGATGTTGAGCTGGAGTGTTCCTAAAAGCTATTCTGTCAGTTACCCACCGCTTGAGCTTGTGGGCTTGCAACTCGGGGTTGTTTGACGCTGTCGTTTCAAACCCTTCACCTTGCCAAACGCGCCTACTGACGGAGGCGCTGGTATGCTCCGTCCCTGCTTATGGGCAGGCCGATCCTCTTGTTGCTGGCTCGCAGGGTCAGCACGGGGTTCCCCCTCTTTGTCTTCTTGAAGCTGAAGAGGCGCGCGTCGAAGCGGACGACGCACTTCTCCACGCGACCAGCGCGGCGGATGGTCTTCCTTTCGCTCCACGCGTAGCTTGTGGCCTCGACCACGAGCTGGGATGCCACTTGGTGCCTGCCTCTTAGCGCCTTGTAGGTCTTGTTGTGGAGTTGGCCTCTGCTCTTGGCGCCGCCAAGGCAGTCGAGGGCCTCCTTCACGATGCTGAGGATTGTGGTGTAGGTCTGCTTGAGCATTCTCCTCTTTGCTTCTGTGGGTTCAAGGAGGTTGAGAGGCAGGCACTTTCTCATGGTATCTCCCAGAGGATGTTAGGAGGCGCGGTATTTAAGGCTCCCAACTGCAGTCTCGCTGCGATCTCTCCCACCCCTAAAAGGATGTGGGCTTCCTCGCAGCGCCTCTGTGATCATATTCTTTGGGCATTGTTCCTGGCTGGTGCCGTCTAGAGAATCCATATATGTCGCATCGGAAGAATGCCTATTTCGAGCATCTGTTGAAACGGCGTTAGCTGGTAGAAACGATGGCACCACGGAATCTGCGATTCCTTGATCTCGGAGGCATAGAACCAATTGCCTCGCAGGCGATATATGAAGCGGTAGCAGTGGCTAGGCAACGAGGTATTGTCGCTGACACGTTGATTATATGTTGGCCCAACTCTCCCCTTGTTTGCGTTGGCTACTTTCAGGAAGTGGAGAAAGAGCTGGATGTGAAGTACTGTGAGAGTAGGAACGTGCCGATAGTCAGAAGGATACTGGGTGGTGGCGCAGTCTACCTAGATTCAAATCAAGTGTTTTACCAGATCATAGGTGAGAGAGGTGGCAATATAATACCGGTCGATATCGAAGCCGTCTTTCGCAAGATGTTGGAGGCCCCAATTAGGGCATACAAGGAGATGGGGATCCCTGTGGTCTACAGACCAGTGAACGACATCGAAGTTGAAGGAAGAAAGATCTCAGGTAACGGCGCGGGGGAGATTGATGGAATAGCTATTCTTACAGGTAACATTATTCTTGATTTCAACTATAATGAGATGACTAGGATTTTGAAGGTCCCAGATGAGAAGTTCAGGGACAAGCTCACCAAGTCCCTGAGAGAACGAGTAACCACGGTGAAGCGTGAACTGGGATCCGCTCCAAATCGCAAAGACGTCAAGGATTCTTTAGTGAAGCACTTTCAGGAGGTGCTTGGAGTGGAATTGACTCTGGGATCTTTATCCACAGAAGAAAACAGTCTGTTGAGGAAACTGGTGAAAGAGAAGTATCTATCTAAGAAATGGACCTACGGAAACAGCGGCAGGCGTACAGCACTGTCGCAGCCTAGGATCGTCAAGGTGAGCGGTCAAACCATAGTCGGACAGGGAACGTACAAGTCTGTGGGTGGATTGATAAGGGTGACAGCCGAGTTTAGGGAAAACAGGATCAACGAGATACTGATAAGCGGAGACTTCACTTTTCTTCCACCCAAGATCCCCGAGCTCGAAGAGGAGCTCCTCAAGGTGGATCTTGATGAGCAGATCTTGGTTGGCGTGATTAAGAAGTTCTATGATCGCAACAAGATTGCGTCTCCTGGAACAACCCCTGGTGATTTTGCAGAGGCCATTATGATCGCAAGCGGGACTCGTGATCTGCAATAAGTCAGTTACGCAGGCAAAAAGTGAGGTGATTTCCTTGGCGCTATTTCGGCGTGGCACCAGTGAGTATTTCGGCCAGATCCACGACGGTAATTCTCCTTGGGTCTTCCATTCTAGCATTCTGGACTTCGATAAGGTGGTCTTTGCAGAACGGGCATGCAGTGGCGATCATTTCGGCTCCAGTGGCATAGGCTTCGTCTAATCGTCTTGTTCCCAATTTCTCTGCTATGCTGGGGTACGACACTCTCAAGCCGCCCCCGCTTCCACAGCAGTTGCTGTTCTTTCTGTTCCATTCCATTTCAATTAATCTAACGCCTTTAATCTGTTGAATGATGTTTCTGGGCTGATCAATTATGTTGCTGTGTCTTCCGAGGTGGCATGGGTCGTGGTACGTCAATCTCTTTGAGAGCTCAACTTTCGGAGTTCCTTTTCCGCTTGAATCAAGGTACTCGGTGAAGTGCATTACTTCGGCATCTAGCTTGTATCCTAGCCGGGGGTAGTCTTCCTTCAAGGTTCTGTGGCAACCGGGGCAACCAGTGACCACCATCTTGCAGTTCAAGTTGTTGATTGCTTCGGAGTTGTGGGCCAGGAGTTCCTTGGATGCGTCTTCAAGTCCCAGCCTTATCAGGGGTGAGCCGCAACACTTTTCGGAGTCAGCCAAAACTGTGAAGTCTTCGCCCATTATTGTGAGTACTTTCATAATTGCATCGGCGATCTCGGGGTGTCTGTAAGCTGTTGTGCAACCTACGAAGTAGAGGATTTCACTCTTGCCGTCCTTCTTGTTGGCACCGTTCCTGATCTTTGAGAACCTCTTGCTATTTGGCTCTCCATAGGGGTTGGAGTTCTTCTGGGTGATTTCAAGGAGCCGGGTTATGTTCTTTGGCGCCAGCCCTTCTCCCACGATGTCCTTCCTGGCTCTCTCGACTATGTTCGCCACATCTACCTCCGGCTTGCACCAAGTTTTGCATAGCCCACAGGTGGCGCATTGGTAGATTGACTCGACCGCCTTGGGCGAGTATTTGATCTTGTTTATTGATGCTAGGTGGTAGGCGCTGCTGCGCCCGTAGGGCGTGATTGATTCGTTTTTTGTGGCGATTGCTGTGGGGCACACGAATCGGCACATTTTGAAGCAGCCAGTGCACATCTTGGCGTCAAATGGAATATCTCTCTGAAGTGTTGCCAACTGTGATAACCTCCTTGGTCTAGCTCTATAAACTGAGTTTTCCCGGATTCATGATGTTGTTGGGATCCAGAGCTTTCTTTAGCGTCTTCAGAAGCGCGTAGGACGACCCCAGTTCGGCTTCAAGCCATTTGCCTTTTAGCAGTCCTATGCTGTGGTGGTGGCTCATCGTTCCTCCTGATTCTATCGCAGCTTTCATTCCTTCATCCCAGCACCTCTTGTAGATCTCCTCTGCACGGATATCGTCAGGCTCGGTGAGTACAAAGATCATGTATATGGAGCCTCCTTCAGGGTAGAAGTGGGAGAAGTGAGCCATGGCTTGAACTCGTCCGCTTTTCTCCACAGTTTTCTTGACATTGTAGTAGAGCTCTTCGAGCTTGTCGTAGGTCGCTCCGACGTCTATGGTGTCCGCTAGCATGTGCATTTTCGCGTAGACGGGGTTAGGGTAGTACATGTTAAATCTCTTTGTCCACCATTTCTCTGCTTCATCTCGCCCAAGATCTTTTCCGCCTTCTTCCTCACATATCTTTGTGGCGAGTTTCTCCTCTACCTCGACAAGCTCCTTGGGTCCCTCGAAACCGACTATGAGGAAACAGTTCTTCCTCGGGATCTTTACCATACCGAGTACCAGCATCGCGTCCGTTTCGTCGTAAAGTCTGATCAAGCAGGGGATGACGCCTCTTCTGTAGAGTTTTCGAACTGCTTCTAGCCCACTGTGTAAGGTCGGAAGTAGGAACCCCCTGAACCTTCTTTCCTCTGGTATCGGCATTATTTTGAGTGTGAGTTCCGTTATGATTCCAAGTGTCCCCTCTGAGCCTACGAGAATCTGATTTAGGTTTGGACCTACTGATGACTTTGGGACTTTCCTGGTCCTAATGATTTCTCCTGTCGGCAGGATCGCCTCAAGGCTGACAACCATATCTTCCACTCGACCGTACTTGGATGAGAAGGTTCCTGCTGAGCGACATGCAACGAATCCCCCGACGGATGAGCAGTACATTGAAGCTGGTTGGTGCGGGAACGTGTAGCCTCGCTTGTTCAGTTCATTCTCAAGGTCCTGTCCGATTATTCCTGGCTGAACGGTGACTGTTGCAGACTTCTCGTCTATCTCGAGAATCTTGTCAAGCTTCTTCAGATCAATAGTGATTCCTCCATGGATAGGTACGGTTCCACCGGTAACCCCTGCTCCCCCACCATATGGAATTACTGGGATCTTCTTGTCGTTGGCGAGTTTGACTATCTTCACGATCTGGTCTATGGACTCAGGCCAAACTATGAAGTCGGGGTAGGGTTGAGTGACACCTCTCTTGACCTCCATCAATCTCAGGGGCCAAGTGTCTTTGCTGTACGAAATCTTATCGAACTCAGCATCAGAGAGGTTACCTTCTCCTACGATGCCGATCAAGTACTTCTTAACTGTTTCAAGCCTGCTGGCAGATGATTTATCGCTGCTCATCTTTTGGTGCTCACCTTGGGTGCTTTGTTGGTCGTCTGGCTAAGCAATCTTCTTTGCTAGGAGAACTGTTAGGTCTTCAACTTTCACAGCTGGTGACGAGTTGGAGGCTGCTTGACCTAGCTGGATCACGCATGTGGGGCATGGCGCCACGATTTTCGTGGGTGCTTCTCCTTGTTTGAGGATCTCCTCCAATCTGGCGTTCGTGATTTCATTTGATACGTCTGCTCTGTACGTGCTTAGTAAGCCACCTGCGCCGCAGCACTTCTGTCGAGTGTTCGTTGTTGTTATTTCGACTCCAGGTAGCACTCTCGTAAGTTCGATGATGTAATCTTGTGTGCGTCTGCTTAGATGCCTGCTCAGGTGACATGCTGAGTGAATAGCGATTCTTTCACTTTCCTTCTTCTTGCCTCCTTTGGACCTTGCGAGATCTGAGATCTTCTTCGTGCCTACGTCTTCCACCAAGTACTCGACTAGATGTTTTACTCGTATTCCAGAGCTTGGCGCGATTCGGGCGACGGCCTCCTGTATCGTGTTGGCACATCCTGAGCATGTAGCGATGATCGTCTCAGCCCCAAGCTGTTTTACTTTGTCGATAGTTGTAGCGGCGAGTTTGTTTGCAAGGTCTGTATCTCCTATTAGAGAGGCCGGCAGACCGCAACACGTCTCATTCTTCAGGAGAGTGAAGTCCAAGCCGAGCTTTTCCAGGATGAGTTTTCCGGATTCTCTGATCTCCAGAGCTCTATGCGTTGATAGGCAGCCTGCGAAGTAGGCGACCTTGGCTGACGCCTTGTAGATGTCTTTCTTGTATGGTAGGTCGAGATCATTCATTGCGGATTCTGCGAGATCAGTGCGGAGCCCTTCGTCTTCAGGGGGCAGGCTCGTTCCGTATTCGTGGAGGTTTTTGAGCATCTGTTTGTGTGACTCCGGGATCAAGTCTGGTCGCAGCCTGAATACCTTAGCTCTCAGCCAGCTGATGATAGCCGGCACTGGGACTTTCTCAGGACATATCTCCTGACAGCTCCCGCATTCGGTGCATGTGTAGATTAGATCCTTTATGTTCCAAAAGCCCGGATTCACTCTGGACAGAGTTGTGGCCATGGCCCTTGGTCCAGGGAATACATCGAATGATGTTGCTTCTAGAACTGGGCAGCTTGAGAGACATATTCCACAGTTTAGGCACTTCCCTAGTTCTGCAAGCAGCTTTTCTTCGCCTGGCTCGCCCTTCAAAAGGTTCAAGGATCTTATCTTCTGCTCTATGAACTCTATTCCACTAGCCACGTTGGTTGCAGATTCTTTTCCCGCAATCGACATGTTTTTCGTCACGCCTCTCTCGTTACCTTCCTTCGATAGGTTCTTCCGTTTGGCATCCGTCTCTTACTTTGAAGCTTCTTCGCCCGCTGCGTAGCCTGTGGCGATTGCAGCGCCATACCTGCATCCGCCACTTGTGTGGTTGAATCCTGAGAGGATATTTCCACAGGCGAAGAGGTTATCATAGACGACTTCTCCATCAGCTGAAATAGGCTGCAGGTTTTCATTTACCTTGACGCCGACTGAGAATATCGGGTGTCCGTTGATCGGCAAGGCCTCGTTTGAGAGCATCGTTCTGATGAATACGTCGTTTACTTGTGCATCGTTCTCGTCGAAGAGCGGTAGATCTAAGAGTGGCTCTTTGACGGTCTCTTCGCTCTCGATTACTCCTCCGCCGATGAAGCTACCCGTCGCAAGCACGAATCTCTCGGCCTCCACTTGGAAGTCTCTTTGACCTGATACTACGGACATCGTCTTGAGGGTTCTCTTCTCGGATCCAAAACGAGTTGCTTCGTATGGAAGCATGATCGTTACTCCAGACTTGTCGGCTGAGTCATCCAGCGCTAGTTGCAGCCTGTAGCCAATGACTGAAGGCGGGGTCAATGTCACGCATTCGAAGGGCGTGAGACCAGATTCCTCGCCAATAATCTTCATCTTCTCCTCGACGTTCCTTATCCCGATACATGGAGGCAGGCACACGTGTGTTGCCTTGTTGCCATTGGTGAGACCTGCTATCATGGCTCCAATCTTCCCAGCGACTTCTTCTTCGCGGTCAATCTGCTTTGCCACCTCTATGCTTTGGATCGTACTCCTAGTTTCAAAGCCTGGTAGTTCGATTACCTCGCTTCGGTCCCCGCTGACTTCAATCGGAAGCCCCACTATTCTTGCCGTGTCGGCGAAGTTCTTCGCGCAGAGACGAGGATCATAGTCAGAGTGCCCCTTGAATCCTACAAACATTATCTTGCCGTTATCGATCTTGGTGAGGTCCCCCTTCGCGACGCTTGAAGGGGCTAGGCAAGTGGATCTTACTGAACCGATGGAGTTAATTAGAAGCATGTTATGCTTCAGTGAACCTTCAACTGGAAAACCGACTTCGTTCATGTCGTGAACATAGTCTGCGACAGATTTGGAAATCGTTTCGCCACAACCACCATCCCGCTCTTCACTGTCCTGGATTCCGCTCCATCCTTCGCGTTGAAGAATCAGGCTATAGGGGTGGTTCTTCTTGACTGCATACTTCTTTCGAACTAGTATGTCTGGTGGCTCTAATGGAATCTTAATCACAGTGGGGTTGGCAACATCAGCTACGCCCGTGGACATAGCTGTCGCTCCGTACGCCTTGGAGAAGACAGTGACTTTCTTGCCTTTGCGAGCGGCCTGCTTCGCAGCAGTTAGCCCGGCGATCCCGCAGCCAATGACAGCAACATCAGTCCGTAGTTTCTCCAAACCTAATTCCACTCCCACAGCTTCGCTTGCTAAGCGGCCTCCTCACCCTCTGGGCTGTTGTTGTGTTGATTCATCTTTCTCCACATCTCGCCGAGGTGGCAGTAACTTGATTGGAGGACTTCCTCTTGCGCGAGCTGCCTACCTAGGAGTAAGGGCCTTTTGCCTCTCCACCTTTCTTCAAGCAGATTCTTCATGTCTCCCATTAGAACCTCTGGAGAAAGTTTCAGCTCGTCGCCAAGTATCGCTGCGACTTTGTGGATGCATGAGCAACCTTGGCAAGGGCCCATCGCAACCCTCGTTCTTCTTCGAACATCATTCATTGTTCTGGCCCATTCATTCCTTATCGAGTAGCGAATCGCAGCTTCAGGTATCGACTCGCAGTTGCATACTTCCATCTTGTACTGCGGGTTCTCCTCGGTAAGCATTAGAACACCGCTCGCCCTTGTCCCGTAAAGGTATGCAAGCTTTGCTGCCACGTGAGGATAGATACCGAACTTGCTCGCAAGTTGATCCACGTCTACTTCTTTTTCAGCGCCGATCAGCGGGTCTGTGTGGGTCCGGCACTCAGCGCTCCTGCCTAGTTTCTTGCATATAAGGTCAGTCATTTTCTCTGCCATGATTCGGTAGAGAACCAATTTTCCGCCCCCGAAAGAGAGAAATCCTGAAACGCCTTTCTTCTCTCCGAAGTCGATGATTTCGAAGTTTCTAGTAACTTTGTCTTCTGGGATTCCGTATTGGTTGATCATCGGTCTCACGCCAGTCATTGTCCTTATTATCCTCGCCTCGCGTATGCTTGGAATCGCTCGCTCCATTGCTGACATCAGGTACTCAACGTCGTCGTATGTTGTCTCGACTTCGTCGGGATCGCAGAAGATATCGGTGGCCGTCGTACCGAGAATCGTAGTGTTCTCATGTGGAAAGAGGTAAGCTGTTCTGCCATCTATGCACTTGGCTATTATTCCTATGTCAGATACTCTTCTATCGAAGATCACGTGACTTCCTTTATTGAGCCGAAGCGGATGTTCCAGCTCAGCCATCTCTGCAATCTCGGAACCCCATGGCCCCGCAGCATTTACGACCATCTTTCCTTTTATCTCCCTAGTTTCTCCAGATGGGTTGTCTCTGACTCTGACGCCTGTGACAGTATTGCCGTCTCTCAGCACATCGGTCACTTCTGTATGCGTTACGATTTTGGCTCCGTGGACTTCCGCATCGAGGGCGTTCATTAGGACGAGACGGAACGGATCGATGAAGTATTCCCTGAAGTAAACTGCGCTCAGAACATCCGAACTAAGCTTTGGTTCCACTCTGAGCGTTTCTTCTTTTGTTAGCGTTACGACGGGGTCACCCTTACGAAGCTCACTATACCCAGCATATCCAGCCACGAAGAGCCTGCCTTGGTTTGCATCGGCCTTGTCAAGAAAAGGAATCAGTATAGGAGTACTGAAGATCACGTTTCTAGCGATCTTGGCAATTATCGCTGATTCAACTGAGCAGAGCTTTACCATGGGTGGCTCCATTAGGTACTTGGGTCCGCCAGATATCATTCCTGCACAGGTGGCAACGGCGCCTGAAGCAAGGTCATTTCTCTCGACAAGAATTGTCTTCAGTCCACGCTTGGCGCAGTCTCTTGCAGTCCCGACTCCAGCGCTCCCACCGCCAATGATCACAACGTCAAAAAGCTCATCACTATCATAGCGAACGGTTATCGTCACTCACCTCGATATTCAGGGACACTACTTAGTGGGAATCCACGCTTGATATAAGGCATACGGTGTCTCACGTCCTTATCTCATGACGAGGGAGAAACGGGAGTCGGGTCGCGTCCTCTTCTACGAGAACTGATTTCAGTACTGGAAGCGGTTACGTAGAGGCTACAAGCTTAGTAGGATTCTGATTTCTGGTTTCACCTTGAGCGTGTTGTGGACAGTGCATTCTTCAACCATTCTCAGAAGCCCAGCCCTCTCCTTTTGCGCGAGTTTAGCTGGTAGAGTGATTCGAGCCTCAATTGATCCTATTCTATGAGGGTTCTCTGACCAACCCCAGCTTAGGTCAACTTTAAGCCCTCCCGCGGCTATCTTGCGTCGCCGACAAAAAACGCTGGCAAAGTAGCCGATGCAGGATCCTAGGGAAGCGACAAACAACTCGATAGGTGACATGCCAGCATCTGAACCACCGTCCTCTTCTGGCTGATCTATTATCACCTTGTGTCCTCTGCATTCTGCTTCAAACTTCACATTTTCAACTAGGGACACACTCATCATTGGTAGCAGTCATCTCTCATTCTACTCTTGGTACACATCTTATCGAGAAACAGCCATCCATGATAAGCTATATCAAGCTTCCCTAAGTACATTCATGGACTGGCTTGTATCACGCGCCACTGCGAGTAATCCTCTCGTCTGAAGCGAATTGTAGCCATTTTGCGTCGGGCGACTGCTGTTCATGGACGCCGAGGATCAAGGTTTCTGAGGACATGTATGTTATATCTGGAGCTATCCTTCCTCTTTGACTGTGATACTGACTGATTGAGTGGAGGTCCTTCGACATGGAGAAGATAGAAGAACTGATCCAGCGGGTGCGGAAGATTGAACATGGATTCAAGGGAATAGAGGAGGAGGCGAGGGATATTACGGAAAAGAATCCCGTCGAAGGTTGCCTGGTTATCTCAAGAAAGTTGTTTTCCTCCGATGTCTATCAAGCAAGATCTCTGGCAACTTTTGTTCTTGGAGCGATTGCCCAAATATCACAGGAGGCTCTCCGTTTCTTGAGGGAAAAAGTGAGTAAGGATCAGAGCTGGCAGGTTCAAGAGATCTTGGCGAAGGCGTTTGATCGATATTGCACAGACACTGGTTATGAACAAGCTTTGCCAGTCATAGAAGAATGGATGAAAGACGAAAACCCGAATGTCAGAAGAGCAGTCACTGAGGGATTAAGGATATGGACGAACAGAGAGTACTTCAAGGAAAATCCCGGAGCTGCGATCAGGTTGCTGAGCCAGCTAAAAGATGATGAGAGCGAGTATGTTAGAAAATCTGTTGGAAACGCTCTCCGGGATATTAGCAGGAAACACGGAGACTTGGTTGAGTCTGAGCTGAGAAAGTGGGATACTTCCGATAAAAGAGTAAAGCAGACTTACGGGCTTGCTAGCAGATTCCTGGCCTGAGGAATCTATGTATAATGAGGGACTATGGCGATTTCTCTTTTGGTATTTGCATTCTGGACGGAGAGTGGCAATTCTAGGGCGCGACTTCATGTCGGGGCTATAAGGTTATCTCTCCAGTGACTCTCTTGCCTAAGTATGTTGTCATGAGTAGGTTCTGGAATGTAGTGTACATCTTGTTGTAAGCCTTAAGGCATTCCCTGTCGGGTTCCTTCTTGTCAACGAAGTGAACCATGTTCTTAATTGCCTCGTCAACAGACTTGTAGATTGATGCTCCAGTGGCGGCCAGAATTGCAGCTCCCAGGGATGAGCCCTCGGTTACCTTTGGTACTACAACTGTTTTTCCGTTCACGTCACATATGATTTGGTTCCATAGGTTCGACTTTGAGCCGCCTCCATCTACTCTGATCTCACTGCTTTTCATCTTCATGGTTTCCATTAGTGTGAGATAGAATCTTATTGCGAAAGCATTACATTCGAGTATTGCTCTTGCTATGTGTTTTCGCGTGTGTCCAAATGATAGCCCATGGATCGCGCCTTTGGCAAAAGTGAACAAAGGTACTATCAGCAGCCCGCCTGCGCATGCATCAATGCTCTTAGCCTCCTCCACTAGAAAGTCATATGGATCGATCTTGCTTTCCTTGGCTTTGTTGACTTCGTACGTGCTAAACTGATCCTTGAACCATTTCAGGAGTAATCCTGTGCCCGGAAGAGCACCCTCAAGAATCCACTTGTCCTTGATGACATATGGGTTGGTGAACAAGTTTCCTCCTGGGTCGAAGATTGGTTTTCCTTCAAGTACAGTGACCACAAACGTGCCCGTGCCCGTCGTTGCTTTCGCGGGTCCAGGACCAGTCATTCCAAGTCCAAGGGCAGAGCATTGTACGTCAGCTCCACCCATGATCACGGGCAAACCGGCAATGAGCCCAGTTTCCTCCGCGGCCCTGCTAGTTACCTCTCCCAGCGGCGTTCCTGGAGCATGTATATCGGGCCACTTGTCAATTGGAACGCCTGCTGCATCAGCAAGCTCCTGAGACCAAGACATTGTGTTAGTATCTATGATGCCGTAGATTGCATTTGAGTAATCGGTTACGATTTTTCCGGTTAGCTTGTGGTAGAGATAAGCGTCAACTTGAATGAACTTGTATGTCTTCTCAAAGATTCCAGGGTGATTTTCCTTTATCCATAGTATCTTTGACAGAGAGGAATTGGTCCACCACCCGGTTGGTCTCGTGATCTTCTTCTTCAGCGGTTCAATGAGAGGTGATGTCCTGGAGTCCATCCACGTTATCCCAGGCAGAAGGTGATTTCCATCTTTGTCTACTGCGATCGTTGTTGCCCGCTGGGTGCTTACAGATAGTGCTGCAATCTCTTTCGGAGATATACTTGCCTTCTTCAAGACCTCCTTCATTGTTGAAGCAGAGCTGCTCCACCACATGGGCGGATCCTGCTCGGAGACGCCCGGTGGTTGTCGCTTCTCCGGATATTCCTTGTAGGACATTGCTTTGAGGTTTCCCTGCGGATCGAATATCACAGAGCGCGCCCCAGTTGTTCCTGCATCAATTATGGCCAAGTAGTGACCTTTTTCAGGCATGCTAAACCCTTCCTATCATTCACGCTAATGAGGAGAGATAAAATACGGGCACTTCCAATCCGGTTAGACATTACGTCGACGTCCTTTATATAGCACGTAGTATTCCTGATGACCGAAGAATGTATAATGACGGAGTTGGATAAGTTCACCGCCAGCTTCTGCGCTCTCCCGATCGAAAGCAAGGGATTGACAATAGTTATTGGCTAGCACTCAATTATTCAATGAATCCTGAGGTGATTCCGATGAGGTTTGGAGCGACGATCTACACGCTGTCGGCCAAGGGCAAGTTCAAGGAGTTTGTCCAAGAACTCTACGACCTTAAGTTCAGAATCTTCGAGCTGTATCTGCCCTTCTACAATGTCATAAGCCCTGATTCATCCATAAACGAAAAGCCCGTGAAGGAACTCAAGGATGCGCTTAGCACTTTCGAGATTGAAGAGCTCTCCGCCCACGGATACTACGATGACGAGGTTGGCGTGATAAGCAACATAGCGTCGGTCGACGAGACTACGAGGAAGATGGCTGAGAGAACCTTGCTGTCAACAATAGATCTCTGCGCCAAGCTGAATGTACGCGTCCTGAACGAGCACCCTGGGACAATCTTCCCAGAGCTGAAGAGAAGTGGCAGGATCAACATCTCATTCATGGCAAATGATTTCGAGAAACTTGGGAAGGCGAAGGCTACTGAGATGGCTGAACGAACGCTCAGAGACTGCGCTAAAGTCGCGGAGGACAATGACATAATGATTTGTGTTGAGAACGAAGTCCCCCGCCTCGACACGCTACCCATCGCCGACAATCCCATCGTGATTCCTACCTTAGTCGAAAATCTTGACAATGATCACATTAGAGCGACCTGCGATGTGGGGCATCTGGCCCTATCGGCTTCATTCTTTGGTTTCGACATGATCTTTGCAGTGAAGATGCTGAAGCCCTACTTGAGACACCTTCATTTGCATGACAACAAGCTAGTCCCCTTTCCGGTCGGTGGAACGGACAAGCAGAAAGGGTTTGGGGATCTACATCTCCCACCTGGTCAAGGGCTCATCGATTTTGACGATGTGATGAAGGCGCTGACTGGAGTTGACGCAGTCTACAATCTTGAGGTCTTGGAATACAAGACTCTTTCCGATTTCAGAGTTGCTGCCGACTTCTTGGCGAAGAAAGAGAACGGGTAGGGAATTAGACCGAGCTGACCCTTAGGCGTGCTTCACGAGTTTTTCGATCAGCATCCTAGCAACTTCCTTGAAGGCTTCGGGGACATTCTCTCCGGTCTTGGCGGAAGTCTCCATGAACTTTGCCCCTATCTTGCCTGCGAATTGTTCGCCTTCGTCCTTGCTTATTTTCCTTTCAAGGTCTATCTTGTTCCCGACTACGATGATTGGAAGGTCTCCGCTGACAAACTTTTTCACGTCGTTGACCCACACCTTGGCGCCCTTCAGGGTCTCCGCTCTAGTTACGTCGTAGACTACGAATGCCGCCTTGGCTCCCCCATAATACTTCTCTCTAACTCTGCTGAAAATCTCCTGCCCAGCAATATCCCATATCAACAAAGTGACGGCGTAGTCGTCGATTAGGTAGTCGTTTGACGTGATGTTCGCACCAAGGCTCGGGATATAGTTCTCCCTGAAAGACGAACTTGTGTGCCTTGCGACTATGCTTGTCTTGCCAACGGCAGGATCACCTATAAACACAACCTTGAAGACGTGTTTAGCCCTGAGAATAGTTTCCACCCTCTACTGCATTAGCTGTAACTGGAATAAGTTAGAGACCTTTCGATATATAGGTTTTTATGCTTTTTGAGTGGATCCCAGGAGGCTAGATCACACGCTGTTAAGACAACGAGAACAGCTACTCCAGTAACCCAGGGATCTGACCCAAAGAGGTATTCGGACCGGGGCGCTTCAACTGTAGGTCCAATCACTCCACGTTGGCGCCGCAATTCACACAGAACCTTGCTCCTGGGTGGAGGCTCGCGCCGCACAAGTGACAAAAGCTCGCTTGCCTTCTAGTAGGCGTGTCAGGTGCCTTACCGAGCTCCGTGCCAAAAGATATACGTCCACTCTTGGGATCAAAGTAGGCGTCTGTCGATCTCTTTGTCCTGAGATCCGTTATTACTCGTCTTACACTTCTCTCCGTCATCTCTACTTCCTCAGCGAGGTCTTGGACTTCGACCGCATTTTTCTTGTGCCCCTCAAGTGCAACCCCTACAATTCTCTGTGCATCGAATCTTTCCTTGATAATTATCAATGCAATTATCATCATAAATCCCCCAAACCCGAACAAAGAACCCATTATCGGATTGAGGTTGAAAGGCGTTGAGACAATACTATCGTACGTTCCAGCAAGAAGCGATATTGCAAAGAGAAATATCAGGAACCACGGGAATTGAGGATAAGTGCGTCCAGTCAAGGCTTATACTCTCCTTCACGCAGGGATACCGCGCGCCAAAGTGTAACCTATTCTGCAGGCTTATTAAGCGCTTGGCGGACCTTTAAGTTAATGATTCGAGAAGGCTAGAATAAACTTCGGACTCTGTCTGGTTTCACGCTTGGACGCTGCCTTTCTTGGTGTTAGCATTAGGCGTTAGGCACTTGGAACTAGTGATGATTGCTCTAAACCTTTATATTTGGGGTGTACTCACCGTTCATCTGTTACTGATAGGAAGACACGCAGAGGAGAATGGTCTCTGGATGAAGTCAATTGCCATTGCGTGGCTTCGGCTGTGAAGAGATGATTGGTTCTTGCGGAAACGTCTATTCGCCGATCTTGTTTCACGGCTAATCCACAGGTAGGTCAGTTTTGAGGGGCGTGTTTGGTTTTGGGCTACAACAAAGGAGAGGAATTCGTCAGCCTCTTCAACGCCATCAAGAGACTGCGATCAAATAAGAATGTCCTGCAGCCAACCGTCGAAGAACTCCGGGAGGGCGCCGAGAAGATTGGAACCCTTACCGAATTCGGTAACTACCATTTCTCCTCGAACGTCAAAAACAGAAGCGCCGGCCTTACAGTCTACGTTGGCAGTGAAGAGATACCGCAGAAGAACTTGAATAAGCAGCAGACAGAGATAGTCAAGAACATGCCTAGAACCCTTCAACTGGTCAACAAGTACATTCAGCGCGCTCCACTCTTCTACATACCTTTGACCATGGGGCAGAATGACGTGTTCACTCCCCATTGCGACTTCATCCTATCCCGCTACAAGTCTGATTATGTGCGTCTTGCTTACATGGTCTACCAGACGCTCTTTCCTCGCGCAAGTACTCCAGGACCTCAAATGTATCTGGTAGATTTGCCAGAGTGGCAGGAGCAGGACAGGCAGATCTTGGTTTTCCCCGACGAAGGGCTTACTCTAGTCCTGGGAAGTGACTACTATGGCGAGGTCAAGAAGGGTTTTCTCAGGATGGCTATGTGGTTCACAAAGAAGAAGGGGGGGCTTGGGCTTCACGCTGGTGCGAAATCTATTAAGGCTCGAGACAGGTCAGGTAAGCTAAGAGATATTGGCATGATAATCTTTGGTCTCACTGCAACGGGTAAGACGACCCATACTGTCCATAACCATGGTCTGACTGGTCCGGGGGAAGGTGTGAAAGTAATCCAGGATGACGTCATATTCCTGCACCCAGATGGCTCTGCGTACGGATCTGAAAGAGGCTTCTACATCAAGACCGAGGGGTTGAAACCTGAGACACAGCCCCTCCTCTATAAGGCTGCAACCTCCAAGGACGGCATCCTAGAGAACATCATGGTCGACTACAAGGGAAAAATGTATTTTGAGGACGAGACCCTTACAGGCAATGGAAGGGGAATCATTCAGCGCACCGACCTCGGGGAATTCATGTGTGAATCGCTAAATCTTCTACCCGTAGCCAGACTCGACAGACTCATCCTTGCTTTCATAACACGGAGAAATACCGTTCTACCGATAGTTTCGAAGCTGTCGACTGAGCAGGCTGCTTCAGCATTCATGCTGGGAGAATCAATTGAGAGCACTGGCGGAGATCCGAAGCGAGCTGGCGAGTCAGTGCGAGTAGTTGGCACCAATCCCTTCATAATAGGTGATGAGGCGAAAGAGGGAAACTGGATTTACGACTTCATAGAGAGGAATGAAGAAAAGATCGAGTCCTATTCACTGAACACCGGTGGAGTCGGCGAGATTCTTGAGAAGGCTCCTGACGGCACGAAAGTCATCAAGCAGAAGGTCCTCCGAGTCCAGATACCGGAAATGAGTGCAATTATAGGGGAAATCTGCAGGGGCACGATTGAATGGGTTGACGACCCCCACTTCAATACGAAAATACCGAAAAAAGTTCCAGGCGTGGACATGAACAAGTTCGACCTCAAGAACTTCTACTCCTCGCAACAGGTAGATGAATACGTGAAAGCATTAAGGGCCGAGAGACTACAATACATCAAGCAGTTTAAGGGACTGAACCCGGCTATTGTCAAGGCGTTGGAGTAGTGAGGACAACTGATAATTCTGGGTGACTTGGCTTGAGAGCTCTCGTGAAGTATGCAAGGGGAGAGGGAAATATCGAGCTGCGTGACATTAGTGAGCCTGAGTGCAGGGCTGGGGAAGTCCTGGTAGAAGTCGAGGCAGCTGGGATCTGCGGAACGGATGTCCACATTCTCCACGACCAGACCTTCTACGCGCCTCCTGTAGTAATCGGACACGAATATTGCGGCAGAGTCATAAACGTGGGCGAAGACGTTCACGGCATAGAGGTTGGAGACAGAGTAACGAGCCCAGCAACTGTCCCGTGTGGCGAGTGCTATCTATGCAGGACAAACCACCAGAACCGCTGTACGGGATCCAATAAGAAGATTCTTGGTGTTTCCGGGGCTAATGGTGCATTCGCACAACTGATGGTTGTTCCGACAAAGATTATCCATAAGGTTCCCGACAGGGTTTCTTCAGAATCTGCGGCCCTAGCTGAGCCGATAGCGTGCGTCGTTCACGCCGCGATTGAGCGAGTAGAGATCAAACCTGGTGAGAGCATCGTCATCCAGGGTCCGGGTGCAATTGGTTTAATAGCGACCCAAATCGCGGCTATACAAGGTGCAGGGCAGATAATAGTAACTGGCACGAGCGCCGACAAGGAGCGCCTGGAAATAGCAGTGAAACTTGGAGCAGACATAGCAGTCAACGTCGAGGAAGAAGACCCCGTCAAAGTAGTCAGTGACTTAACCACAGGCCTGGGTGCGGATGTCGTGCTGGAAGCATCTGGTTCTCCCGCCGCTCGCAGGCAGGCATTCGAACTAGTGAGAAGGTGTGGAAAAATCGGGTACATCGGTCTGACGGGGAGAACCAAAGAAGAGGCCAACTTGGACAATGTTGTTGAAAAGGAGCTGAGCATCACAGGTTCTTGGGGAACTGTCTGGACAAGTTGGAGGACGACTCTGGCACTTATGGCATCGGGGAAGATTAGAACTGACCTCCTTATTTCTCACAGGTTGCCTCTCGAGGACTGGAAGAAGGGTTTCGATCTGATGGATAGCAAAGAAGGGTTGAAGATCCTACTGAAACCACAAGAAAGAATAGGAGAAAACTGATCAATCCCTATTCACCCCTGAATCATTCCTCTCAATATTGGATGTCGCCGCAGGTGGTTTCTGTTGTCCGAGTGCATGTTCCTTGGAGTCGATGTCGGAACGGAAGGTACGAGGGCCTCGATCTATGACTCCGAAGGAAAGCTGTGCGCCAAGGCGGATCACCCTTTGACAACCTATAGGCCAAGGTATAACTGGATTGAACACGACGCAAGGGAATGGTGGCTCGCAGCATGCCACGCCATAAAGGAATGCATCAGCAAGGCCCCTTCGCCAGGATTCGTTAAGGCCGTTTCTGTCTGTGGCACTTCGGGTACGATCGTGCCAATAGGTGACCACGGGGAACCCCTCAGACCCGCTATACTCTACTCTGACACCCGGGCTACCCAACAGGCTGAAGACTTATCTCGTGACTCTGAAATCAAGGAGCTGGGAAGAAGCCAGAGCTCCAAGATGGACGCATCAGGTGGGCTTGCCAAGATCCTTTGGATCTGCCAGAATGAGCCTGAAGTGTTTGGAAAGACGTTCAAGTTTCTTTCGACTACTGATTACATTGTGCTCAGATTAAGCGGTCGGGTTTGCTGTGACTACTTCAACGCCGCAAAGACCAGCCTTAATCTCCTGACGAAGCAGTGGGCTAGGGGCACCCTTGAACGATTTGGCATACCTATTCGACTGTTGCCCGATCTCAAGGAGCCGGGCACAGCTATAGGTGAAGTGACTGAGCTGGCGGCAAAGCAGACAGGGCTGAAGGAAGGAACTATGGTTGTCGCTGGGGCAACTGATGGAATTGCCGGGTTCATTGCATCGGGGGCCGTTGAGCCAGGACAAGCTTGCGAAGTCACCGGTACGACTCAGGTCTTCCATGTAACCTCCGATAAGTTGACACCTGATCCCATGGGAAGGATCTATTACCACGTTCATCCGAAACCAAGTTGCTGGATAGCTGGAGGAGCTTCGTCTGGAGGAGGAATCATTCTGAGATGGTTCCATGACAACGTGTCTCCTCACATATCCTTTGAGAAACTAGATGAGGAAGCTGAGAACATTGAGCCTTTGTCCGGAGGACTTATCTGCGAGGCTGCGATGACAGGCGAGCGAGCGCCCAGATGGGATCCATATGTTTCAGGGATGCTGATCGGGCTTACGCCCAAAACGACTAGCGCTCACATATATCGAGGCATGATGGAGGGCGTGGCTTTTCTGCTCAAGGCGATCATCGATGTCTGCCACGAACTCAAGATTCCGGTGAACGAACTTAGATCTGCAGGCGGTGGTGCGAAAAGCAGGATCTGGCGGCAGATCAAGGCTGACGTTCTGGGCAGGGAAATAGTTGTCCCAGAAGATCCTTCGTCCACGCTGGGCGTTGCCATGCTTGCGTCCATTGGAGCTGGCGTTCATAGAGACATATTTGAAGCTGCGAGGAACATGGTGAAGATATCCGAAGTGACGAAGCCCGATCTTTCGAAGACTAGGATCTATGAGGAGGGCTTCGATATCTGCAAGTCGTGCTACTCGGCCCTAAGGAATTCAAAGATCTATGAGAGGTTGGCTGAACTTCGAATGAGAGCACAGGATCAGCCTATCCAATAGGATGGATCGAAGTAGTCTGCACCCGATTATCGGAGAGTCCTTTTCAGTACGGTGAAACTCTGCCTAGGATTTCTTGCTAAGCCCATGCGCACATCTTTGTCGAGGCTGAAAAGTCTACTTCGTTCCCCACTTCTCAATTGACTTCATTACGATGGGAACTTGCGTTGCAGCTGGTCCCCCGCCCATTACGATCGCCGCAGCACATGCCTCCATTATTTCCGGCCTCGTTGCGCCCGCCTCAATTGCCTGTCTGGTGTGGTGAACCATGCATGCCTCGCAGTGGGCGTAAACCGATATCGCTACGCATATAAGCTCCTTGTGCTTGGCCGAGAGAGCGCCGTCCTTATGCACGGTTCCCAAGAGATTAGTGAAGGCTTCTCGTGTTTCGGGTATCTCTTTTCTCATTTTCGCAAAGTAGGTTTCAAATTCTCTGAGGATTTCTTCAACCTGCTCGGGCATCTGTCGAACACACCCCTTGGTTCTTAAGCCCAACATGAGGGCAACAATCGTGTTTTCATCTTGAAACGAACAACTATAATAAACTGCTTCTTCTCGAACCTCACTGTTCGCGCTGACTGGGGGAGATCATGATTTCACTATGCTTCCTTTCAGCGATTTCCTTCGAGAGGAGAAGCTCAGACCCAAGCATCCTGCCGGTCCGGAGTTCTATGCCAAGGTTTTTGGCGAAGCCAACCTTGATTGCATCCTTGACCTCCTCGAATGTAACGCTCCTGCCGAGCTCGGCTTCTATGCTGGTCACCTCTCTCCGATTACTCTTCACAAACCTTCTCTGCTGGGACAGGGAAGTGTAGGGCGGAACATCAAGGACCTCCCTAAGCCTTGACAAGTCAGAACTTATGAGAAGAGTGCCGTGGACAAACACTAGGGTCCGCTTGACGATTCCCGCAGTTCCTGAGATCTTCTTACCATTGATGTGTATGTAAGCGCCTTCCTGCTCGAACTCAGCATTCAGCCCAAGTGTTCTTAGTCCTTCAACCACCCCTCTGCACAAAGTCGGCGTGATTTGCGCTATTATCCCAGGGATGATGGGATTATCGCGCCTTACGGCGATTGAATAGTTTAGGTTGCCACCGTCATTGTATACTGTTCCGCCGCCGGTAAATCGTCTCACGACTGTGAGAGAGTATTTTCTGCATGCCTCCTTGTTCACCTCTAACTCGGGGATCTGGAACCTGCCAATTACAGCAACAGTGCCTGTGTTCCTCCAAAACCGGACGGTGTTGGGCGCTTCGCCAGTGCTGACCTTCTCGACTATGGCCTCCTCGATTCCCAAGTTGAGCACAGGATCGTCGCACTCGGTCTCCAGCAGTCGCCAAACCTGCCTCTTCCCAACCTCTTCACGCTTGTCCCCTCGAACAATTTGACTTCCTTTCTCTCCATGAAGTTTCAGCATGGCTACCAATTCAGTTCGACCTGAGTCCTCTGAACACGTTAGTCTAGATGCAGCATACCCACTACTAGTATCTTAGCGCGAAGGGATCCTCGAGTATTTCCTTTACCCTCTGGAGAAACTCGGCTGCTGGCGCTCCGTCGATAACTCTGTGGTCAACTGCCAATGCCAAGAAGGCCATGGGTTTGACCACGATCTGCCCTTTGTCGTCCACAACCGGTTTTTTGGTTATCTTGCCTACGGCGAGTATTCCGCTTTCAGGCGGGTTTATTATAGGTATGAATACGTCTACGCCATACATCCCTAAGCTTGTGACCGTGAATGTTCCACCAGACATCTGTTCGGGCGAGAGCTTTCCTTTCTGCGCGTTGTCTATCAGCATGCTAAGTTCCGCGCTAATCTCGGCTATCGAGAGTTTGTTGGCGTTGTGGACAACTGGAACGATTAATCCGTCCTTTGCCGCAATTGCCACGCCCACATTGATCTCATCGAATGTCTTCAGTGTGCATTCGTCCAGAAGTGTCGAGTTCACGTTGGGGAATTCCTCGAGTGCCTTCGCCGTGACCTTCACAATTATGTCGGTGTACGACAACTTCGATCCAGTTCGCTTCTCGACTTCTGACATCAGTTTCTCTCTTAGCTTGACTATTTCAGACATGTCTGTTTCCATTATGATTGTTATGTGAGGAGCGGTTCTTGCGCTATGGCACATTCTTTTGCCAATGACCCTCCTCGTGTGAGACAGAGTTGCAACGTTTTTTACTTTTCTTGAGTCGCTCGGGATGGCCGATGCTTCCGGCGAAGGTCTCACAACTGAAACTGCAGCACCTGATCCTGAGAACGAGAGTACATTTCGAGCAACTATTCTTCCATTTGGACCTGTTCCCGTTATCATTCGCAGGTCCAGATTACCCTCCCTAGCGATTCTTCTTGCAGCAGGCGAAGCTCTAACCCGCCCTGGGACCCCCCCGACATCGTGCAAGCCGCGAGGTGTATCAAGCCCTGTCGACATGGCACCTAGCGATGGTTGAGAAGGTGTCACCATTCTGGGCGGTTGACCCAGGGTTGCTGTAGCGGGCGCAATAGCGGCCACTTCTCTTCCAAGCTGGTTGAGGTAGCTTGAGATATCCTCTTTGGGCTCGCCAATCAACGCAATCACGGTGGATACGGGGACATCAGTATTCTCGCCGTACATAACCTTAAGCAGAAGACCTGCTGCAGGGGAATCAAGATCCACTTCCATTTTCTCGCCAAACACTTTGACAACGACTTCCCCTTTCTCAACAGCATCTTTTTCCTTCTTATACCACTTGAGTATTGTTCCCTCCTTCATCCCGAGGCTGAAGGCCGGCAGAATGAGCGGTGTGACCATATGCATCGGATCTCCAGAGTCTCTTTCAGCTAAGCGAATACATTCACTTGCATTAAAAGATTAACTGTACGACTCGATGAGCAGAAGAACCGCTGCGTGATGATAGTTTCATTACGAGTTTGCTAAAGAGTTAAATTAACATTTCCCCTTATAGTTCAGAGAATTCATGAAGGGTGTCGATATCCAAATGGGGAACGTCGTGGTGGCGCTTGGCGATGCAAATATAGATATCTGCATGATTGGCGGCGGACCTCCTCGGCCCGGGCATGAGACCCTGGTTCAAGACATGGTGATCTCGCCCGCAGGCTCCACTGGATACTTTTCAATGGCAATTTCAAAGCTTGGAGACGAGTGCCGATTCGTAGGCCGCCTTGGAGGGGACTACTTTGGCAGATATGTTCTCGACAAGATGAAGTCATTCGGCATAACGACAAATTACGTCAGAATTGATCCCGACGTCCCGACCGGTGTCACCGTCTCGGTCGTCTCAGAGGGAGGCGAGAGAGCGCTTGTATCTTACTTAGGTCCCACTGAGCTCTTCAACATGGCTGACATTGATGAAAGGGCGTTAATGGGGGCGAGGCATCTTCATATTGGCGGCCTTCCGCTTCTAAAGGCTTTGCAGCCCTCTGTCCCAGTTCTCTTCATGAGGGCGCGGAAAGCAGGGATGACTACCTCGCTGGATACGGGATGGGATCCAAGTGGGCGTTGGGACATCAATGAGGCCCTTCAGTGGGTGGACATCTTCCTCCCAAACGAGGAAGAGGTAGAAGCCATCACGAATGAGAAAAACATCGGCCGAGCCGCATCGAAGCTTCTTGCTAAGGGTCCGTCCACCATTGTCATTAAGCGAGGAGCTCTCGGATGTACCGTGGCCAATCGCGAGAGAAGCGTGGACGTTCCTGCCTTCAAGGTTAATCCTGTAGACACTACTGGTGCTGGAGACGCATTCGACGCGGGATTCATATTCGGCTTCCTCAGAGGGAAGCCTTTGCTGGAATGTGCAGAATACGGGAACGCTGCAGGCGCGCTGAAAACGCTGAAGCCAGGTTGCGATGGCCTGCCAGATCTCAGATCCGTTGAGTCACTGATAGGCGGTGGCAAGATACCAGAGCTTGGCGCAGTTAGAACGGCAAGTCGCTAGTTACCAGTTAGTTTCTCCTGTCAAAGAGAGTAGCGCGCTCCATTTCAGAGGAGAGAATTGGTTCCAGAAGGTGTATAGGGAGCGCGATGCCTGCGTGGCAGCAATAATAACAAGGCTTTTTAGCAACAAAGCGCACATAGACTACGGTATTCGCCTAAGGGCTATCGCGAAGTCTGTTTCCAGGCAGTGACCTGACTTGACTTTCAGATTAGTGTAGCTAGGGGAACACTATGGCTAACGAGTGTCTCGCCGATTTCGTAAAGAAACGGCGCAGGATTCGTGAAAAGAAAAAGGGAATCGAGGAAGAGATAGCCAATCAAATAAAGGGCAGCAAAGAATTTGAAGAGCTCAAGACAGCCCTCGGGGAAGGAAGCATGGAGAAGGCGAAATCGGTCCTTGCCCACTTTGCGAACTATGCTCCAAGTGACTACGTCACTAGGATATCGGTTCAGGATGTAGTATCCAAAAAAACACTGTGCAAAGTCGGGCAGGCGGTGTCCTCCTTGAAACCGGCGATAATGGAGCTTGCCCTTCCGTGCGATGGATCCTGCATACTCAAGGTTGAGGCGTCGCCGGCCGCCGATGTCGATTCCTCCTTCAGCGTTGTCTGGCTTGGCTTGGAGGCATCTGGGAAATCCAGTCTGATTGAGAGGATAAGGCAAGACGAGTTCATCTCTCCCGCGCCCACAATAGGACTTAACGTCGCATCCTCTGTCCTCGAAGGAATCAAGATAGTGAACTGTGACCTCTCAGGACACAAATCATTCAGAAGCATTTGGGATTCCTTGATTGTTGGCAATCCTGACATACTGGTCTATGTAATAGATGGCTCAGAACATTCCCAGCTAGATGAAGCCCAGAAATTGCTGACAGGCTATGTTCTGAATACCGAACTCTTAAAGGGCATTCCAATGCTAGTTGTACTGAGTAAGCAGGACGTCGAGGGAGCAATTAAGGGAGAACAAATACTGGCTAATCTGAACTTGCCTCAGTTGATATGTGATCGAGAATGGAAGCTAGTTCAAGCTAGTGCGAAGACAGGCGAAGGCATTTCAGATATGTTGGGATGGATGTTTGAACAAATCAGACTGAAAAAGGGTGTGGGCTCCGCGTGAGCGTTGGAACCTTTATCGCCAAAGCAGTGGATCCAAGCAAGAAGTTATTTACAGTTCCTTTCAATACACTTGATGAGCCAATGGAAACAGTCAAAGAGATGGCTGCAAAGGTTTTTGAGTTTACGACGTTCATATTGTCGAAGAGGTATCCGGGTCAGGATAAACCCACTTCGAATGAGGTAACGCTAGACCTACCCAAGGGTTACTATGGATACGCGATCTCATTCAGCAGCAAGTCTGGTCAGAACCTCATTCTCGGCATAGCAGTGAAGTCAGTCTCAATGGCTCTTTTCGCCTACGCAGTTGATGCATCTAGGGCCAGGATTATCGCTGTCGTTGATAGGCTCAAGGATGATCTTCCAGTTCGAGTTGGGCTCATAAGAGATCTCCATCTTACGCTGGAAAGAGAATTCGAGATATTCAAGCTCTAGATCTCACGTACGAGAGGATGGATCTTGGATGCAGTAGCGCGTAGTTTTCACCATTTGAATCCTAGAGAGCCCATCTAGCTACCAGAGATCGGCCGGGAATGTCATCACCGGTTTCTTAGGGAAGTATCTCTCAAATAGCTCAGAAATAGAACCAGCCTCCGAACCACGCAGTGAGAGCCTGACCTTCCCTCCGTTGACTGATTCCGTGAAGCCCTTTGCTCCGAAGAGCAACGACGCGAAAGACTCGTGATCTGAAAACACGACCGTGCTCCGACCCTCTTCGCCATCAGTAACGGATGCGACTCCTCCATCAACCTTCACGGTCGCGCTTTGCCCTCCCATTATCCTTATCGTAATTGAATCTCGCGGACTTCCAAGATCCTGAGGAATCGTCTTCTTCGTCTGCGGTACGCTGGAAAAGGCAGATTCCATTACACCCTTGAGGCTAATAGTCTGGAACATGAATACTCCAGCTCCCGTTAATGGCGTGGAGCCCTTCTTGAAGAGCTTGTCATTCAGAGTATTCTCGGACGAGTAGATCATAATCGCCAACGGCTTCTGGCTGCTAATGTCTGATAACATGCGCCTTGCAAGAGGCACACCTGCCTCGCTTTCTCGACCAGGCAGTGTTAGAACCTCGCATATATGACCAAAACCGTCACTCTTCGCTATGCAGGACATAGCGTACCCGATGATCCCGTCATCCCCTCGTTCAGCCACCAATATGTTCCCTCGGGTGGATGCCTCTTCATAGAAGGGACACTCATAGACGAACCTCCTCCTGAATTTCGATTTCCATGTCTCCCAGTTTCTTACGACCAGGCCATTGTATCCTCCATAATTCTTCTCATATATCCCGAGAAGCGTTCGATCATCCTTCTCATCAGACTCCCTGACCTCAACTGGCCGCTCCGACCTTTCTTCCTTAGCCTCATTACTGCCCAATATTGGCGGTGTCTTCCAGTCTCTAAATAGAAGCAAGGCAGAGTAAACATCAGTGAAACCAAGTCTGACATATATCCTGTGCGCAGGAATCCTAGCACCCGTGAACAAAGCCGAAGAATTAAACCCCTTCTGTCTGGCGATGTCCAGAGCATGCGTTAGAAGTCTCGTCGATATCCCTGATCCTCTATGATCTTTCAGGGTCGCGACATTAGCTATTCCAGCGACTCTCAGATCGACCCCTGCACCGACCTTCAGCCTCCTGTCGACCAGCTGGACATGGGACACTATTCTTCCGTCTTTCTCAGCCACGAAAACAAGCTCTTTGCGGTATCCATGGTCGTACTCAAAGGTCTCCAGCCACTTGCTGCCTGAGAGACCGAAAGACTTGAAGGATCCGAAGCACTCGTTAAGAGCCGTGGCTATCTCATCCTCATCTCCCTCGCAATATGTTCTGATAACTGCGTCACTCAATTGTGTCAGTCTCCCTCCCTGCAAAACATGCAAGTAATGTTTTTGCAGGTCACTTAGCCCGCACTCAAGATGGCCACAGGAGCGGCTCAACAGTAAATAGGATAAGACTTAGCTCTGCACGACTAGGTCCTCAGGTTACAACTTCTTTCACTGCTTGAATGATCTTCTTCTCGTCGGGTATGAAGCTACTTTCGAGTACGGGACTGAATGGGACTGGCGTATCAGGTGCCGTCACCCTCTTTAGGGGGGCGTCGAGGTAGTCGAACGCCTCTTCGAGCACAATAGCCGCGATCTCGGCGCTGATACCCGCCGTCTTGCAGTCTTCGCTCACTATGACGGCGCGTCCTGTCTTCTTAACCGACTCCCCTATTGTCTTTCTATCGAAGGGAACGAGTGTTCTTGGGTCAATGACTTCAGCGTTTATGCCCTGACCCGTCAGTTCCTTCGCAGCGTTAAGGGCCTTTGGAACCATGTAGAGCACTGGTATTATCGTTACATCTTTTCCCTCCTTCTTGACATCCGCCTTGCCGAAGGGAATCGTGTAGTCCTCATCAGGCACGGCGCCTTTGACCCCGTAGACCAGTTTATGCTCGGCGAAAAGCACGGGGCTATTTCCTCTTATGGCAGTCTTCATGAGACCCTTCGCATCAGCTGGCGTCGATGCAACAACAACCTTGAGCCCAGCTGCATGCATGAACCATGATAGATAAGTTGATGAGTGATGAGCCGCAACCTGTGTGCCGGCGCCGAACGGGGTCCTGATAACCACTGGAACACTGACCTGGCTGCCAAACATGTAGTGAATCTTGGCAGCCTGGTTTACGATCTGATCAACAGCTAGCGCTATAAGGTCGCCAAACATGATTTCGACGACGGGTCTCATCCCAGTCATGGCCGCACCCACTGCGGCACCTATGAATGTGTTTTCCGAGATTGGCGTATCCCGCACCCTTTCGTCTCCGAATTCATCAGCTAAGCCTTGAGTCACCTTGAACGCACCTTGCCAGTACTTGCCGATGTCTTCGCCCATGAGAAAAACGCGATTATCTCTCTTCATTTCCTCGCGGAGGGCTTCCCTGATTGCGTCTCGGACGGTTATCTCTCTCATTTCCTTGTTCACCACGAATTCTCAGTCCGCGTAGACGTCTTCGGTAACTGTGCTTGGATCTGGTTGTGGGGCATTCTTGGCAAAGTTGGCCGCTTCCTCAACCAGCGACTTCACTTCGTCCTCAATCTTCTTCAATTCATCTTCTTTCGCAATTCTTTCTTCCAGTAGCCGGTCCCGCATTCTCTTCACAGCGTCTCTCTTGATCCACTCATCAACCTCTTCCTTCGGTCTGTAGGTTGCCGCGTCGAATCTAGAGTGACCTTTTAGCCTGTAGGTCTTGCATTCAAGCAGTGTCGGGCCTTCGCCTTTCCTTGCTCGTTTGACGGCTTCTATTGCGCATCTGTAGACATCAAGAACGTCATTGCCATCAGCAACTGCCCCGGGGATACCGTATGCGCTCGCCCGATCTGCAACGTTGCTGACGACCATCGCAATGTTCTGGCGGGTTCCCATTGCGTAGAGGTTGTTCTCGCATACGAAGATAACTGGAAGTTTCCAGACTGATGCCAGGTTGAGCGCTTCGTGGAATGTGCCTTGGTTTGATGCTCCCTCCCCGAAGAATACTGCAACCACTTGATCAGTTTTTCTGAGCCTTATCGAGAGCCCGGCCCCCACGGCCAGTGGCAGACCCGAGCCAACTACTCCGGTGGCGCCAAGGATGCCTTTGCTGAAGTCAGTTATGTGCATCGATCCGCCTTTACCCTTGCAGTACCCCGTTGCTTTTCCCATGAGTTCAGCCATCATTCGGTCGAGCTTTGCACCCTTTGCTACACAATGCCCGTGTCCTCGATGGGTGCTCTGAATCAAGTCGTCCTCCCGGAGAGCGGAGCATACGCCCACGGCGGTTGCCTCTTCGCCTAGGTATAGGTGGATTGTTCCTGGAATCAGGTTCTGCCCAAAAAGCTCGTAGACCTTCTCCTCGAAGAGGCGTGCTTCAACCAGTTTTCTATACATGTGCAGAAATGCGTCTTTTGTCAGCTTCATGTCTGTTCCATGAACCTTCACAGTCGCAGTACTCACAAGCATCCCCTCGATTGGCGTAAGTAGCTTTGCCGTTGAAGATTTGTTGTGAACCTTCACCGATAAAGCGTTCAGACTTAAAAGTCCTTTGTTTGAGTTGGCAGATAATTCAACGATGGTTTTCGCATAGCCTAGTCAGGGATACAATTCCAGTAGATGTTGTACCGTGTAGGTTGTGTAGAGTCCCATTGCTTTGAGCGGATTCTGAGTTTGCTTCAGGAAGTCCACTTGAATGTCCAAGTGCTTTCCCAGTTCTGCCTTCCATCTCTTCTCATATAGGGAAAGTGAGCTGGCCGATGTATCGTTGGATATCGCTGCTTCAGATGCTACCTCGCCTGCAGCGATTCCTGACCTCACTGCAAAGTAGATGCCTTCGCCAGTGACCGCTCCGACCATCCCTGCGCTATCACCCGCCAAGAGTACGCCGCTACCATAAGATGGCACAAAGGTTCCTGAGAATGGGACATAAGCTCCTCTCACCTTGTCAATGAGCTCGGCACCTTTCAGAAGCTTCAGCGCGATCGCATTACCCTTCACAAAATCGTTGAAGTATGTAAGTGGCTTCTTCTTCATGCTTGTCGTGGCGCTTCCCGTGCCGACTGTGAGAATTCCCCTCTTGGGGAAAATCCAGTGGTAGCCCATGAGATCACGTTCATAGAAGAGGTATAACGTATTCCCGATTCGCTCGTCTATTTCCCCGTCAGGAAGTCTGTAGTGAGCCTCCGTGCAATAGGCGCATCTGTCACGCCACTTCTGATGCTCGACTTCGAACCACTTGTTCCAGAAGCCCGCGGTTCTGGCAACGGTGCTAGAGATCCCGTCGCATCCGATTACAACATTGCCCAATATAACGCCTTTATCTCCCGTCCTGACTCCACGGACAATCTTTTCACTGTCGAGTACGACGGAGTTGACGGAGGTTGATTGCATCAGAGTTGCCCCAGCTTCAACCGCCATGTTGGCAAGGTGGTGGTCAAACTTCGATCTCATGACCATACGCCACGCAATGTTCTCTGGCCATGGAACTGGCGCCAGTTTCCTTTCTCCAGCGACGACCTGGGCTTTTTCTATGGTTCTCTCAATGATGCTACGGGGTATGCCGAGCTTCTTGATCACCCAAGCGTTGACTCCGCCGCCGCAGAGTTTTTCTCTAGGAAGTCTCGCCATGTCAATAAGGACTGTTCTCGCGCCTCCTTTGGCAGCGCTCCACGCTGCCATGCTTCCTGCGGGTCCGGCGCCAACCACGACTACGTCAAACTTCCTCTCCGGCATGGAGACCAAGACCTTCAATCGGTCGGGACACTTTTCAGGTTGAGTCTCAGTAGTAGTGAGAGGGCGGCGTTGAAAGCGCCTCTCTGGGCATCAGCAGGAGTGTTTCCCACCCCCACGATCAGTATATCTCCTTCCTGAAGCTTGAACTCTGAGAGGAGTCCTTTCAGAGTCTTCTTGTCAACAACTTTGTCTGACACGGATGGAACTCTGAGTGCGCCCTCCTCAAAAATCAGCGTTGTGGCGCCGATCGCTCCTGCAAGGAGCGCCCTGTCACGTTGTTCTATTCCACTTTCTACGTGGGTAGCTGCGTTTCTTAGCTGCATCCCGTAGGCGGACTCTGCTAGCGAGATTCCAGGTGCGAGGACTTCCTTGTGGTCTACTATCTGTTCTCTAATTCTGTGATTCCATTGCCTTCCTTTATCAGTGAGAATATGACCTTTGTTCCCTACGCGCACAACCAGCTTATTCTGCTCGAGGCGCCTCAGCAAGGTCTTTGTTGGGCCTTCCTTGAGACCAAGATCTCTCATCAGAGTAGTTCGGCTCAGTGTTCCAGTTTCTTCCCCCATGAAAACCAGTGCAGCTAGGACATCGCATCTTTCAAAGGAAGGGAGAACTGTGAGCGAAGTCATGACGGTGTCCAGCAGATTGGCTAGCGGTGACGAAGGAGCGACTGAAGCGCCTGTCAATGTGTACACCTTGACGAGAGATAATCGATCCTCCTTATTTATTATGCTGCCTTGCAGGACTGGAGCAGTAACCCTCGTCTCATTGAGTTGACGCTTGAATTCGATACCTTTTCGCGTTCAGAAAGGTTTTTATATAGGGTTGGATAAGTTATCCGACGCTTACCAAATTGGCCGAGTATGCCTAAAACAGCGAAGAGAATCTGGGCGACGAGCTGGTTGAAAAGAACATCTGTGGGCAACGGGAACAAGACAAATGGAGCAAAGCCTAGACCCGCGCTGCCTGAGAGCGTCAGAGTGCCTATGGCAGCGATGCTGTCAGCAGCAGCGATATCTATCTCTTATGCAAGGTTCTGGGCTTCGAATATTGAGTTCACCAGCCTTATGATCTTTTTGTCGGGTTTTGCATTGGGATCAGCAACCGGTGCCGTTGTGGGTCTCACCACCGAATCGGTTTTCAGCGCTCTCAATCCATATGGGGCTGCACCGCTTCCGATCTTTCTGGCGCAGATTGGCTGCATGACGTTCATCGGAGCTATGGGAGGGCTGTACTCCAAGCTGGCTGGTCAGAGTGATACGAAGTTGAATTCGTCGCTGAAAATGGCGACCGCGGGGCTCTATCTGACCGTCCTCTTTGATCTCTTAACTAATCTGGGCTTTGCTATTTCATTCTACGGTGGTGACTATGAACTTGCCCTGATTCTTGGTTCGCCGTTCATGGTTATACACGTAGTCAGCAACACACTTGTCTTTGGAGTGGTTGGTCCGAAGCTTTCCTACTACATGATGAAGCTAATCGAAAAAGGAGTAGTGTATAGGTAGATGAACCAGAAAACCAGAGCTACCTTCTTCTTCCTCGTTATCTTAGTTCCTTTAGTCGGCGTAGGGGCTACATATTCATATTACTCATACCTGGTCGGTGGAGGGGGTGGCTCCAGCATATTCGGTACTCCTGGACCTTGCTTCAACGTGACTATCATCATTGATTATGGGAAAAACTATGGCCGTGGAGTCAACCAGACTTATCCTGGTCTCAACTTTCCAGAAGGAGCAACGGTCTTTGACGCGCTGCTTAACGTTTCATCTGTCGGTTACCAGTATACTGGATCCCTAGTTCTTGTCACGGCGATAAATGGTGTTTCCAACAATGTGGGCGCCAATCTCTTCTGGCAGTACTATGTCGACGGAGCTTTCGGCCTAGTCGCTTCTAATTCATATCACTTGGGAAATGACAGTGTGGTAGAGTGGCGTTATCAACCGTCGCAGTTCTAGGTAAGCAAGAAGTTGTTGCAGTGGAGGTGATAACTCCAATGAAAACTGGTACAAAGAGAGCCATTTTCTCAGTCGGGCTGCTAATAGTGTTGATAGCTGCTTCGTTTGCCCTGGCGTCGATCGAAGCGACGAGGCAATCGCCTTCGCCGATCAAGCGGGGTCAGACCATGCAGTGGCTAGTGACCTCCTCGAGCAATGTAACAACCATGTGGTACTCCGAGACATTCTCTCCCCGCGGCAATTTCACCGCCCCTCTGGGGTCGACGATCAATTTGACGATCACAAGTACAAGCGGCGGTAGGTTCAGGGGCGACCTTTCAGTCGGGCACCTCGCCTTGAATAACACCTCGATGCCTGAGATATCGTTCAATCTGCTCTTGGGTTGGTATCCTTTCCAGCCTGGGCTTATCTGTCCAACAAACTGGAACGTGCAGAAGCAGAATGCGACCGGCAACGGGCTTACAGTGAGAGAGTCGAAAATAGGTGGTCTTAATGCAATAACCTTCACGCACTTGCTGGGAAACAATGGCACGATTCTGGTCTATGACGAGGCGACAGGATTGCTTCTGAGTGGATATGGCGCTTTTGGCAGGTTCCTGATCGAGGTTACCTTGGTAAATACAAGCGCGGATCTAGGCTTAGTTCAAAGCAATTACAGTCTGCTACTCTTCATCAGCTCAGTCATAGTGATCGTGGCGGTCGCGTCAGCAGCCATAGGCGTTGTCGTTTTGAGGGAAAGATCCAAGGAACGGAAGCCCAGGAAGTAGAGCAAAGGATGCTCTCCTTCGACCTTTTTTTCCAGTCTCGTTTTTGAAAGCTTATAAGGTTCCAGTCCTCAAGTGTGCTCACCAAAACAATCGCGTAGAATGCTTTGCTCGTGATGTATGACTAACTGTTGTGGAGTGTGAGTTCAGAAAAATGGAGGATGAAGCGCTTAAGGAACGTATAGCTTCGCTCTATGGTGAGGATGTCGTTGAGGATGTTGCCGAGAACATGATGAAACGAGTCGAGCAAGAGTACGGAGAGATACCTTTCATCGTCAACTTCCTGAGGCGAAAACCCGAGCTTCTGGTTTCGCGAGCCATCAAGAATATGCAGGCCAAGAAGTACATGAAGACCATCCCGCAGAAAGTAGCAGAGTTGATGTCAGTCTCTGCCGCAGTTGCCTTGGGTTGCGAATATTGCACAGACCTGCACATAAGGGCGGCACTGCGTTCCGGCGCCAGTGAAGATGAGGTCTTCAGCGCAATAGTTATTGCAAGCCAGATCGCTGAGTCATCAAGGCTAGCGTTGGGTTTGAGAAAACTCGAAAGAAACAGATGAAAACAGAGAATAGAATGCGCATACGTTTGACACTCGGCTACTATCTTTCCGCGTAGAGTCTGAGGGTATCCATGAAATCTACCATGAATTTTGGCTCATCTATGGATCGGCAGACTCGCATGTTGGCTCTTGGTGTTGCGAAGCGCCTCCTTTCGGCAACAGTCATTCCTTTTGTTATCTCTCCTTTGGTCTCGACGTCGACGTACATCTGCTCCATCTTGGCAAGAGTGTTGTCGATGGCTATTGCGACTGTTAGTGGATCATGGAGGTTTCCTCCTCCCAGTTTCAGGATCTGCTCCTGGAATTTCAGCCAGGGCTCGATCCACCTGCAGATGTAGTCTAGCGCCTTTCCCCCTGCCAGCTTGAGCGTATCCAGGTGTCTGGATCTGATGAGGGTTTTTGTGGTGACGTCCAAGGGAACGAGAGTCATGGGCATCTTCGAGTTGAAGACTATCTTGGCTGCAATTGGGTCTGAGTATATGTTGAACTCTGAAGCGGGGGTGACATTACCCGGCTCCTCTATTGCCCCGCCCATGACATAAGCTTCCTCGACTTGGCTCGGAAAGTCTGGCTCCAGTAGTATTGCCGTGGCTATGTTTGTTAGAGGACCGATGCAGACCAACGTGGTCTGCCCTGGGTGCTCTTCTACTGATTCGATTATCAGTTTTCCTGCAACCTCGGCGCTAGGCTCCGTCTGCTGCATACCCTTTAGAGGTTTTAGTGCGCCTTTCTCGACTCGAGTGCCCTCCACGCCAAGAGCTTCCAGTAGGCTTGCTGCGTTCTTGTAAGCCTGATTTCCAACGACATTTCCGAAGACTGTAGTGATCAGTTCGACGTGCGATTCCTTTGACTTACCGAAAGCATAGGTCAAGGCCAATCCATCATCGATCCCCGCGTTGGGTGTACCCAAGCCTATGTCGGTGTCTATTATCATCTTTCTCAAAGGGTTTGACGCCACCTTTTTACAATTCTTCAATTCCGGTCTCGGCTATAAGCGCTTTTCCTGTTCTGGTAGAATCGAAGCTGAATTTCGATCCGAGGTGGACAAAGAATAGAGGATCTGGTTCTGCTTCACCTAGTACTTTGCCTTGAGCTCTTTCACTCCCACAACTGCCACCAAGACTGCCCCGATGGTAATCGCAGCGTTGAGCAAAAAGAGGAGTTGCATTGCCAGGAATTCCCCTAATCCAATGCTGAGTTGCAGAAAGTCCAGCAACAAGCCAGCCATCAATGGGCCCAAGGCGAGTCCTGTGTCATTAAACGTTCCCAGTAGACCGAAGGTTCTTCCACGCTTATCAGGTGGAGTTAAATCAGCGACCATGGCCATCACAGATGGACCTACTATACCGGACGCGAAGGAGAAAACAAACACTATCACTGCCAAATACAACAAGGATGTCGCAAAAATCATCAATATCCAATAGACGGAGGCTGCAGCTGTCACGTATATGATTATCTTTCTTCTGTTGTATTTGTCAGCAAAGCTTCCACCGATGAGAGTTGACACGGCACTCAACACAGCAGTCACGCCCCAGATTATCGACAGATCGACGAGAGTCCCCCCAAGAATATCCCATATGAGAAGCGACAGGATGAACTCCATCATGGCGAATGCGGCATTAAGAAGTAGATTCATAACCCCGATTGAAAGTACTATCCTTCTTGCTCCTGGCCTGAAGGAGTGCTGTTGTCTGCTGGGAGAGTCTGCTTTTTCGGTTGCCGTCTGAGAGCGATCTTTCTTATCCTCCGATTGCTGTGGACTTTGTGGACTATTTTCTCCTGTGTGGATTTTTCGTCTAGGCTCTTTGAGAAATAGAAGGCTCAGGATAGCCCCCAGGAAGGCGAATAGAGCAGTGAAGTAGAATATCTCCATGAACCCCCACAGGTAAGCAACTATGGGACCCAGAGCCAAGCCTAGGACGTTACCGACTTGATAGGTCGAGTAAACCGCGCCCATAGCCCTTCCCCTTTCTTCCGCTGGAACCGTGTCTGCAACTAATGCATCCGATGCGGGCCAGAGCGAGGATGATGACACTCCTTGCGCCACTCGATACCCAACGAATTCGACTCCAGTTGTGGCTGTGGAGTAGAGATACCCAATCGCTGAGTATGCGAATAGGGCGGGCACGATTACTTTCTTTCTGCCGATCCTGTCAGACAATCTGCCCATTAGTGGTTGAAGTATCGCCCTCATTAGCGCGAAAGTTGTGGTGAACAAACCTAGTAGTAGCCAAGTCGCCTTGATATAGTCCTTCAGATATATAGACATCACAGGGCTAAACATGCTGTAGCCGAGCATTCCTACAAGGTTTGCTACTGCAAGGACTATGACATTACGGTAGTGTCCTAAAGTCTTTAGCGCGCTCGCCATTTTCTCTAGTCCGTCCTCTTCTCTGGCTTCTTTGCTCGGTAATGCTTGTTCTTGGTTAGGTGCGGGTAGCTCAACTGCTTTTGTTTTCCTCTTTGAAGGTTTCATCCATCTTTGAGAAGAACTCTGAAACCTCTTCCAACTCTCGTTTCTCTAAGACAGCCCTGCTCAGGTCATCTACCGTCTCATCCAACTGTTGAATCAACCGCAGTGCCAACTGTCTGTCTCTTGTCTTTATAACCTCGCCCGTTCTGCTTCTTAGATAGACTACGCCGTTTGCAAAGGCTTTGAATTTGAATGATCCGCTTCTTACCACAGCTTTGATCTTAGGTTTCACAAGTAGCCAGAGTCTCGGTGTGCGGATCTCTTTCAGCTTACGCGTCACTCGCACAGCGGAACCATCTTCCCTGAAGCTGATTTGGTCGCCGTCGACGTGGAGACTCATGGTTCCCTTGTGGAAGATGATCTCGTCTTTCAGAGTCGCGATGTCGATGTCGCTCCCACTCCGGTCCCAAATCGTGATAAGGATCTTGTTGGGCTTTGCGATCGCTTCTGGAACACTTTCATCAACAGCTAGAAATGGGCCGAACTTCACGACCGACTTGCCGCCGCTATCCCATACTTTGAGGGGCCCTACCCTGACATAGTCTCCATCCCTGTCGCTCCTAACGTCTATGAATGGAAGGTGCACCTTTTCGTATCCTGGTCCTTCCTCGATATTTATCCCGGGTATGTGCACGCGGCCATATTTCATTGAATCCCGTTCTCCTAGGGTTTGCACTCGCTCACCGAAGAATCTGAACTGGTTTAGCTTGCCTTCAGCCAACTTTCTGATGTCCTCCAGGTTGTCGAACCCAGCTCTCTTTATTTCCTCGGGATAGGCCTGGAGAAGCTTCTGCTCTGACTTGATTGCTTCCCATGTTTTCGGATTTGTGAATACTACCATATCTCCATCGAATCGATCCGAAAACTGCTTCACGTTTGCGTTGAGCGAATATTCACCCGAACCGACATAGACTGCTCCAACCTCTTCGCCTGCCAAGGTCAGGGGGACAACAATCGTGTCAGGTCTGCTCTCAACTGATACTCTTTCGGTCTTCACGAGCTGCCCGCCTAGAGGCAGAACATATGCCGCGTCGGATAGCCTGAGCCCTTTCAGCTCTTCACTCAGCCTTCTAGCGGATTCCCGGATCGGCTTCGAGAATCTCTCCCACCACCATTTCGCCTTGACCTCGTTCTCCTTAGCCTTCAGCTCCGCCGACTTCGTCGTCGAAACTACTACACTCACAACGAGCCACCCGACGAATAGTAGGAAGAGCATGCGCTCAATATCAGGCAGGCTGAAGTAGGGAAGGAAGCCAACCCAGCGGAACGCGATCGTGACGATGACAGAGCCAAGGCACCCCATAGCAACCGAATACGAAGCTCGCTCAAGGGCAACGCGGTGTAGAGGAAAGGACGCGCTCTTCGTGACACTTCCAAGTATGTACACAGCGAATCCAGCTAGTAGTAGGTAATCAGGGAAGAAGGAAACCGGCAAACCGATGAATGCTAGTCGCCCTTTCGAGCCGAAGAGCCAGAAGAGCACTAGTATGAATGCTATGCCGTGAAGAAACCCTCCGACTCTATCTGACACGCGCTCCCACTTGTCTGAGATGCTTCCCCCTGCTGTAATAGAGGCAATGAATAGGAAGACAAACGCCGTGCCGAGGTAACTCAAGTATAGATCCCAAGGAGCACCGTTTGGCGCGAATACCCAGACTAGCAGTATGAATTCAAAGGAAGTTGTGGCGGTTCTGCTGAGAATTGATGTGATAACTTTCGCACCAACTATGCTGCCTGCATATCCAAATACGACGCATAGAATGAAGAAGATCTGGATATAGTCTGCAAGGAAACCGAAAGGCCACTTCCAGACGCTGAACAGCCATAGAAGCACAAAGACTAGGCATAACGCGTCTAGGGCCTTCTCAATTCGCCTTTTTAGATCATCTGCTAGCTCGTTTTCCTTCCAGATGCTTCCTTTCTCTGAGAATGGCTCGCGAGATCCTGTTTCTGCACCAGGATAACCCTTGTCAAATCCGGCCATGATGACGTTCACCACTCCTTCTCTGAGACCTTCCTAAGAAGATAGCCTAATAGGCTGAGGGTAACACGGCCCTTCAGTGTAGAAACGTACCTTCCCCTCAGTTGCTCCTGTTCTATCAGCCCAGCTTCCCTCAATTGAGTAAGATGAAAGTTAAGAGGGCTTGGACCCAATTCAGTAAGTTCCTGGAGTCGAGAAAAATACTTGCCTTCAAGGAAAAGTGACTTCATGATCTTGATCCTGTCAGCACTTGCCAGCACTTTCATGATCTTCTCTGCGCCCTCAGGCTCTATCACTTCAACAAGCCTTGACATTTCGAAGGTCTTCGCCCCGATCTCTATGAGCCTCTCGCCAACAATTCCTTTTACCTGATCCATCAGCATCTGCTCAATGCTTGGAGGAGCTGGAGCGGGCTTGGGAGGAGCCGTTCCCTCCTCTGCTGGCGCGACTTGTTCAGCTTGAGGTTGCTCCAGCTTGTTTCTCAGGTCAGCAACCTCTTTACTCAGAGCTTCGAAGCGTTTCTTGAGTTCCTCCAAAAGTCAAACCTCCTCTTTTCCGGCTGCGGGGTCTCCTTGAGCACGTTTGGATACTGCCTCATCATCTCGGTGTCAGGTTCAAGCTGCTCCAGCAGATCCATCGATCTGCATTAGCAAACCTCGGGTAATTCTCATTAAAGTCGTCTGTTTCCTCCAGTTTTGATACCTTAGAGGTCATTTTTGTTCTACCTCCATTATCATACTACCCAGCTTCATTTTAGTGAACTACATTATAGTGTAGTGGAACTACATTCTTATAAAGCTTTCGACCATCAAAATGGAGCTATTTTTGAGCTCATTCGGGGTCGGCAATCAGGTGCACCTTGGATGAGAGCCCTTCTCAGCCCCATTTGGCGCCCGCAATGGAGGTGCCCAGACTTCAAGACGCGAGTATCTGCAGGAAGTCTGGCGCGGGATCTATCCAGCCAGCGCCCAGACTCACTCCGATCCTAGACCTGAGAAGTAGCCGACCAATCCAATTGAAAGGAGAACTCCGGATTGGGGAATGGATCCTGACTGGCACCCGAAATGAGCGCGACCAATGATCTACTTGCCGCTCAGCGCCTTGGGGTATTCCCTTTCTATGACTTTCAGTGATTCGAGTGCCTCTGCCATGGTTAGTTCGAAGATCAATGGATGTGAGTACTTGTTACGTTCCAGAAATTCGAGCATGCTAGCCACCGGCAACTTCCCCTTCCCCAGGGTCAAGTGATCTCTCACGATCCTGATGCCCTTCCCCTTCTCTTCTCGGTACCCATCGTGAAAATGTATATTCGCCATTCGATCGAAGTTCTCCTCCAAGAAGTCCATAAAGGGGTAGATGCCAGGATAGCCAGCGAGAAGATGGCCAGTGTCGAAGCACATCGACACATCAAGCTTGTCGATTATTCTCCTCATGAGCTTGAAGGGGAATTCAACGGTTTCGATGGCCAGTCTCTTGGGCTCCAAGCTTGTTCTTGAGAGTAGCTCCTGCATACTTTTTTCTGCAATGCTTGCCATCTGGTTGCCTATGAATTCGCGATAGAAATCGCCAACCTCTAGCCGAGAGAACTCTGCTGCCAAAGCTCCTGTGGCGTGGACGACATAGACTTCTGGTTCTAGTGGCTCGCAAAGCTTAACAGCGTCGGCCAAGACTTCGACGGAGGCTTTACGTATAAACTCGTTTGGTGACGCCGGCTCCACTGACCAGAGTGGTAGGTGGACAGTATAGGATATCTTCTCTGCATCTCTGATCGTGATCAATTCTTCAATACTCGCCTTATTAATAGAGCCAGGTATAACGTAGCCCAAATCTAGACCGAGCTCGATTACTCTGAATCCCTTCTCAATGCACCTCCTGACTATTGAGGGGGCACTGAGCCGATCCAAGTTGAGCGATCCACCCTCAGTGACCATACTGACTATCCCGGAAAACTCGAAAGGCTGTATCCCAAATCTCAACTTAATCCACTTCTTTGCCTAAGACTGTTGCACATAAGGGAGATGAACTCAGCAGGGCGGCACCTCTAATCTTATGAAGGTTTGTCTCTTGAATAGCTGACCACCGATTCCACGAATGCTTTTTCCTTGCATTATCTCGTGAACTGCCGACCCCGAGCGCGACAAATCTGATCCAGTAAACCAATTTCGCGTTTAACCTTTTAAAGGATAGCATCTTTTCGCTGGCTCATTTCTGGATCTATTCTATGCAATGTTGAGAATGAATGCCACTGCCATTATTAGAAGGGTAATTGCGCTGATCTTAGGAACATACTTCGCATACATCTGGATCCTAGGTAAGAGGAACTGGAATGCCTTGATGCACAAGAGAGTTACACCTATGAGCGAAGCAGATACTGCAAGACCATAGACTATCATCAACAACCAAGGATCAATGCCACCAACCGCCAGCGCGAGCAGGGCAAACTCTTCCTCATGAGCAAAGCCCAGTATGAAGGCATACAAAGCGATGCCAGTAAGACTCAATTTCATACTCTTTGCGTGCCGATGGACATGGATGTGCCGTTCTCCGCTGGGATGCTCATGTTCATGTTCGTGCTCAATCTCTCTGGGATTGCCGTGAAGGTGTCCGTGTTGAGCCTCAAACTCATCCTCAACCTTCTCCCGCCAGAAAGTGATTGCAAGCACACCCAGAATCCCAGCGGCAACATATTTCAAAATGATAGTAGGAACGTAGAGGAAAGAAGATATGACTACGAATACTGCTGCCGCCGCGATAGATGAGAGGAAATGAAAGAAAGCAAGGATGCCCGAAGTCATCAAACCATAGAGCATCGGCCTACCTGTCTTGATGGAATACAAGAAAGCCACAGGCCATCCATGGCCTGGCTCCAATCCATGCAGAGATCCAATCACCAGAACTCCGAAATAGGTGGATCCAATCAAGCCCCATGCCCCGCTCTCAACCAAATGCTCCGGTAACCCTCTAACGTAGCCTAGCCAAGGATTTGCCCGTTGCAGTCTTCCTACCGTCTTGGGCGCGCAATCTTCGTGTCAGATCCCAGTCTATTCTCCTGTTCTTAATATCTATTATGACTCCGTACTCGTTCTGCGCAGCTTCCACTGATACGAGTCCGTCCAGTACGTCCTTCAGAACCAAGTGCGGATCCCTGTCGATCGCGTTCCCATACCCACCTCCCCCTGGGGTCCTGATTATGAGCAGGTCTCCTTTGTTCATCTGAAAACTGCTTTTCGAGCCGAGTCGCCTTTCGGCGCCATCTCGACTCTTCAGCAGGTATTCTCCCAGTCCTCCTGGTTTTCCTTCATATAGTCCCCATGGGTGGATCTTGTTCCTCTCAGCTAGAATGGATACTGATGCGCCGTTCGATAGTAGCATCCAAGTCCGCTCGATTCCTGCTCCACCCCGCCATTTGCCTGGTCCACCCGAGTCTTCCCTAAGTTCGTATTTTATGAGTCTGATAGGATAGGACGCTTCGATGGTTTCTATCGGTGTGTTCATCGTGTTGGTCATGTGAACCTGAACCCCGTCAGCACCGTCGACGCCCGAGGCTCCACCCATTCCCCCACCTATAGTTTCGTAGAAGGACCAATGTCCACTTTCATGTTCTTCTCCTCCAACTGTCACGTTGTTCATCGTACCTTGGCCTGCAGCACATATTCTGAGCGGTACCATTCCTGCGAATGCCTTGAGCAAGGTGTCAACATTTCTCTGTGACGTCTCCACGTTTCCTGCAGCGACAGGAGCAGGAAAAATCGGGTTGAGCAGCGTCCCCGCCGGTGCATAGATCTCTATTGGCCTGCTGAACCCGTCATTGGTTGGAATAGTCGGATCGGTTACGCACTTGATCGTGTAGTACACTCCCGCCACGGTGACTCCAAATGGCGCATTCACTGGTCCTCTAACCTGTCCGTCTGTGCCGGTATAGTCTATTCTGATTCTGTCGGTTTTCTTGGTCACCTTGACTCTGATTTTCACTGGTTTTTCGTCTGTACCTGTGTCCTCCAAGTAGTCTTCTGCCTCAAATTCCCCGTCGGGCATTTCCATTATTCTTCTTCTCAGTCTTCGCTCTGAGATGGACATTGCTTCGTCCACAGCTTCTTTAAACAGATCTGCTCCATACCTACTTACTACCTCGACTACTCGGCGTTCGCCCATATTATTGGCGGCCACCTGCGCCCTCAAGTCACCCATAGTCGTCTTTGGAGTCCTCACGTTACTCGTTATCCATCTGAGCACCTCGTCGACGATTTTTCCAGACTCCAGTAGTTTTATAGGCTCTATTATCAGACCTTCTTCTCGAAGTTCCTTAGAGTCGCTAGGCATGCTGCCTGGCGATTTTCCTCCGATGTCAGAGTGATGTGCCTTGTTCGCCACGTAACTCACTATTTCTCCACCAAAGAAGACTGCCTGGATTAGTGTCAAATCTGGAAGGTGGGTTCCCGCTATTGCGGGATCATTAACAAGAATCATGTCCCCTCGCTCAAGTGGATCTTTATAGACCTCAAGGGTCCTTCGGACAGCCAGGGGCATTGAGCCGAGGTGAACTGGTATATGCTCCGCTTGAGCAATCAGCCTCTTCTTCGAATCGAAAATGGAGCACGAATGATCCATCCTCTCCCTGATATTTGGCGAGTATGCACTGTTTCTCAGAGCGACCCCCATCTCTTCACTTGCGTAGGTCAGAGCGCCTCTGATCAGCTCAGTTGTGATTAGATCCGCAACCATTCAAGTCTGCACCGCCTGATTGACCAAGTGGAATTTGCTCCTTAGCTCTATGGGGTCCCCCCAAGCCGGAGTCTGAGATTGCCAAATTCGTCAACTTCGCATTCCCACTTATGAAATACCACTGTTGTCGAATCGTACTGTTCAACTATCGCGGGTCCGTGCAGCACATCTCCTGAAACTAGCTTTTCTCTTTCGTAGATCGGGCACTCTTCCCCATTTCCCTCCTCGTCTAGGTGAACGAGTCTCAGAGACGTAATGGCCTCCCTCGGGTTCTCCCGGTGTCCCTTCGTCTTCTTTGGGAATACGGGTTTACCTGTGATTCCTCTTCCCGACACTCTGAGATTCACTAATTCAACTTCTTCGTCTTCCGGCGAGTATCCATATAGCGATTGGTGTGTTAAGTGAAATCCTCTATCAACCTCGCGTAACGCGTCTCCATTGAAGGGGCTGACTGTGTTGACTTGCAGTTCGTATGCCTGGCCAGAGTATCTCGCGTCCACCCGTCTCTCGAAAACGATGTGCTCGGTATCAACTCCCTCCTCAACCAGAATTTTTCTGATTCCCTGCTCCATCTCAGTGAATAGTGTCTCCACCATCTCTGGCTTAGCGTCTGTGACCTTCTTCAGTAGGGGTCTCGAATCGTGGTGAACGTAGTCAGCAGTCACCAATCCAAGGGCAGAGAACAGCCCTGGGTTAAGAGGTATTACCACTTGGCTCACAGAGAGCTCTTCTGCGAGCAGGCAGGCGTGCATAGGTCCCGCACCTCCAAAAGCTATGAGCGTGAATGAACGTGGATCTATTCCCCTCTCGATCGAGACGATTCTCATTATTTTGTTGATCTCCGACACTGCGATCCTGATTATTCCTGAGGAGGCCTTAATTAGATCCAGTCTGGCTTTCTCGCATATCCACTTGCGAACCGACTTTTCCGCGAGATCTCTATGGATCTCTAGCTGACCCCCTAGAAGGTACTTTGGATTTAGCCGTCCAAGGACAACGTTAGCATCCGTTACGGTCGGCTTCTCCCCCCCGCGCCCGTAGCATGCTGGACCGGGGTCAGCGCCGGCACTCATGGGACCGAGCTGTAGTCCCCCACCTTCATCAACCCAAGCAAGGGTTCCTCCTCCAGCGCCACACTCAACTAGGTCGATGAATGGAAATCTAACTGGGTATCCTGAACCTTTTGTGATCCTTCCGCTGTGAATCTTGCCTCCGACCTCGTATTCTGACGTTATCCCAGGTGTGCCGTCTCTTATGATTCCAGCCTTGGCCGTCGTCCCGCCCATATCGAAGCTGAGAATATTCTTTATGCCTAGCAACCGGCTGTAGAATGATGCTGCGATAACGCCTGCGGCTGGACCTGATTCTATTATCGTGACGGGCTTCTCCATGATCGCTTTACCAGAAGCGATTCCTCCATTGCTCTGCATTATCATGAATGGTGATTCGACCTTAGCCTCAGTTCGCAGTCTAGAAGTGAGTTCTTGTATGTAGCTCGAAATGATCGGCATCAGACATGCGTTTACGACAGCGGTGCTTATTCTCTCATACTCTCTGTATTCTCTTATGACCACGTGCGAGAGTGTTACGCGAAGATCAGGATCTATCTTCTCCAGGCACTTCCCAGCTTCCAGCTCGTGACTCGGCTGTATGTACGAATTGATGAAGCCTACTGCAACCGACTTTATGTCCTCTCGTCTCAGGGCTTCGCCTATCGCAGCGACTTCATTTTCGTCAATCTGCTCCAGCTCCTCGCCTTCCGCGCCTATCCTTTCCGATACTTCGTATCTATACATTCGAGGAATGAGAGGCCTGGGTTTCCTAAATGACAGACTGTAAAGCTCAGGTCTCCTCTGTCTACCTATCTCGATGATATCTCTGAAGCCTCTTGTAGTGAGGAGAGCGGTCTTTGGCAACTCGAATCCAATTTGACCGAGCAGCGCGTTTACCGCAACTGTCGTCGCATGGGTTACCGAGACAACTTCACGAGGTTTTGCTCGGCTGAGGAATTCACGTAATGTTCTCAGCACGGCATCAGAAGGCTGCCTTGGAGTCGAGGAGATCTTGATGTTTGAAAGCTCCCCCGTCTCCTCATTTAGCGCTAGCAGATCAGTGAATGTTCCGCCGATGTCGATGCTGACTCTGTAACTCGGCAAACTTGTGCACCCACGATGAAAGCCTGTTGGGGTTGTGTTGCATATTGTGAAGGTAGTTCTTACCCTAATAAGCAAGTTGAAGCTGGCTACATCTGCAATCTTGTAAGAGGAGGAGCAAATACTGTCTTTGACTAGGGCTACTTTTCTCGTCTCGCAAATCCTTATAATCAACAAGAGAACAAGAGATGCGAAAGGAAGTCAGCCCGGAGGATCTCGTTTTGTGCAAATTCTGTGTCAAGCATGGTGCGGGGAAGAAATGGTATGAGAACGTGCGAAACTACTCCAAAGAGCTGTACGAGGAGATTAATGCCCATCAATGGACTGTGGATCACTGGCGAGTCAACGACAAGACGTTCGCGGATGGCGTCACTGGATTATATGATCTGGTGAAAGATCCTGTGAGAGGTGCCCCAATTAGGAAAACGTGGAATGACATACTTCACAAGGACACCCCTCCCCAGAAGTGGCCTGAGGGACACATGTGCCAAGTAGTGACTCTGGAAGAAGCAAAACAGATGGTGAAGATAGCTGGACCTGTGGTCAAGTTCCAGTGCATCTGCAGGAAATTTATAAGGAATACGACGGAAAAAGTCTGTATAGCTTTCCTGAAGCATGCAGAAGTCGCAGAGATGTTTCCTGACCACGTCTACAAGGGCGTCGAGAGAATGTCCCCAGAGGAAGCTGGAGCCTTCTTGGAGGAGACGAATGAACGCGGTTTTGTCCACACTGCATCTGCGGTTCCAATGCCATACGTGGGTGCGGTCTGCAACTGCCACTACCCAGAGTGCGGCATACTGAGACCGAAGATGGATCTTGGGATTGACTCCTGCTTGAAGGGACATTATGTCGCCTCCGTGAACATCGACAAGTGCACAGGTTGCAAGACTTGTCTCAGTCGTTGCCAGTTTGGTGCGATGCAATTCTCAGAGATCTTGGGACGTGCTCAAGCTTTCCAGTTCCGCTGCTTTGGGTGCGGACACTGTGCCACGGCGTGCCCAGAACACGCTATTGACATGATACCTAAGGAGAAAATACTGGCGCTCAAGGATGTGTGGTGAGAATATGCCAAGAGTCAAAATCAGTTGGCTTAGGGAAAAGTGTGGCAAGCCGCAGGACTGCGGCAAATGTCTGCAAGTCTGCCCACATGCCGTATTCACGATGATTGCAGTAGATCGGCAACCGGGGAAATTAACTGAGAAATATGACCTGCTTCCTTCCCTCGAGAGTTTCTGCACGATGTGTAATCTGTGCGTCGAGAACTGCCCTAAAGATGCTTTGACAATCAACGTCAAGTAGTCTGGGCAGACAACCTTTCTTTCTTCTCTTGGTAGAACGATTTCCAGTGGTAGCCCAGAATCGCTTCTATTCCTCAGCTTCGGCTTTGACTGGCAATCCCATGGACTTGGCGACTAAGCTCACGAGATCGTGGACTGGAAAGGCACCTTCTTCTAGTCGCGCAGCGGCGTATCGCAGATTTGTCTCGCAAAGCGGGCATGCTGAAACGACTGATTCTGCTCCAGTCTGGCGAGCTTCCTTGATTCTTTTTAGTGCTATGTTTACAGCCTCCTCTGGATAGACGGTGAAGAACCCGCCACCGCCCCCGCAGCAATTAGAGTTCTTTCTATTGTACTGCATCTCTACCAGCGAGACTCCGGGAATCCTAGATAGGACTCGTCTTGGTGGCTCGTATACCTCCCCGTGTCTGCCCAGATGGCAGGGATCATGGTAAGTTGTCTTCATGGGGAGGTTCTTGACGAACTTGAGTTTTCCGTCGTTGAGGAGTTTATCCAAGACTTCGGTTATGTGTTGGACTTCGATGCTGAATCCTGGTATTGTCTGCGGGTAGGTGTTTTTCAGCATTGTGTAACAGCCAGCGCACCCTGTGATCACTTTCTTCACTCCGCTATCCTTAAGGAGTTCTGCGTTGTGTCTGGCAAATTCCTCGTAGGTTGATTGGTTTCCATCCCAGTATGGGTGGTTCCCGCAACACCATTCGTCTCTAAGTACTGCGAAGTCGAAACCTGATTTGTTCAGCACTCGGACAGTGGCTTCGGCAACGCTTGGATAGCGGTATGATGACACACAGCCTGCAAAATAGGCGTTTTCGCCTTTGCCCTTGATCGGGAACTCCTTTGGTAGCCAACCAAATCGTTCTGACTGAGGCTTGCCATAGGGATTCCTTGATTGCTGCAGAACTGAATCCATCTTCCTGTGTTCAGGTAGAGGGGCCTTGCCTGCTTTCACAAGTTCGGATCGAGCAACGCGAATTATCTCTGGCGGATCGATGAATCCGGTGGGGCAGATCTCCGAGCAGAGTTTGCACGAAGTGCATGCGTAGAGCCTCTTGATGGCGCCCTCCGTCATCGGGTGCCACTCCTTGAGTTGGCCCTTGAGCATTAGCAGTTTTCCTCTTGGCGTTACCGATTCCCATCCCTCCTCAGCGTACACTGGGCATCTAGCAACACAGTCTGCGCACCAGTTACACAGCATTATAGTGGGCCTATACTCTGCGACAGACTTGCGGATAATCTTGGAAGGTTTAATGATTGCATTGCTCACCATAATTCAATGGCCTCCCGCCTTCTTCGGTAACTGAGTGGAAGTCGATTTGGGAATGCCGTCCAGTCCCATCACTCCAGGGTTCATTATGCCTCTGGGATCAAAGACCTTCTTGATCTTCGTCATGTATTCGAGCGCTAGACCGTGCTCCATTGGCAAAAACATGGCTTTTGTCAGCCCAGCGCCATGCTCAGCGGTTATCGTTCCCTTGTATTTGTTGAGCACTATTTCGGCGATCGCTCGTGCGATCCTGTCACCCTTCTCTATCTCCTTCGATTGATCAATCGAAAGTCCAATATGGACGTTACCATCACCGATGTGCCCAAACATGACCATTAGCGGTGCCCCAGCCTTCTTCGCGACTTCTTTCAGCTCCCTGAGAGCCTCTGGAACTCTTGATATTGGAACGCCAGTGTCTGACACGGCGTGGATTACTAGGTTTTCACCACGTAGCTGCGTAACCCGAGTGTACACGCTATCCCGAGCTCTCCACATAAGTAGCCTTTCTTCAGGGTCCCGGGAAGCCATTATCTCAACCGCCCCATTCTCTTGGCAGATCTTCCTCACCTTCTCAATCTCCGCATTGACTACGCTTTCGATTGACCCGTCCGTCTCAATCATCAGGTTCGCCTCCCCGAGAGGAAGAGGCTTCTTTAGCGCAGGATTCATGGCAGCCGCACAGAACTGATCGACGAATTCCATGGCCGAGGGTGTGATTCCTGAGTTAATTATCTGAGAAGCGACCTTGCCCGCATCCACAACGGATTTGAATACAGCTATCAAGACTTGGGCATACTTCGGCATTGGGAGAATCTTCAAGGCAATTTCGGTGAAAACTCCAAGTGTTCCTTCCGAGCCCACAAACAGTCTGGTCAGGTCGTATCCCGAAGAGGTCTTGATTGATCTTGAACCTGTCTTGATCACATCACCATTTGGAAGAACGACTTCAAGCCCCAAGACGAAGTCTCTGGTTACTCCATACTTAACTGCTCGGATGCCACTGGCATTATTCCCTACCATGCCACCCACAGTGCAAGACATCGCGCTTCCAGGCTCCGGAGGGAAGCAGTATCCGAATTTTGAGAGCTCCTCGTTTAGCTTGGAGTATAACACGCCAGGTTCGACAACAACCGTTCTGTCCCCGATGGCGATCTCCTTGATCTTATTCATCTTTCTCATGTCTAAAATGATTCCGCCCTTCAGGGTCAGAGCCTGTCCCGCTAAGCTGGTGCCAGCTCCGCGTGGGTTTACCGGTATCCCACCTTCGTTGCAGTACTTCAGAATCTGAACAAGCTCGTCCTTGCTTTCTGGGCGAACGATAGCCCAGGGTTCGCCTTGATGATTTGATGCATCAAGACTGTAGGCGAACAGCTCAGTCTCATCGATAGAGACGTCGTTCTCGCCAACTATCTTTGAAATGCTATCGAATAGCAACTTCTGGTCAGGAATTGTCGAAGTCATGTATGGTCTTCTCCTTCTGCTGGGAAAACGAGAAAGGAACACATAGATAAGCCTTTATCTGCGCGGATGGTGAAGTGGTCGCGCCATCAAGATTGCTTCAGGTTCCTAATCTCTAGAACAGTGCCTGAGGATTTATCTTTAACCCACCGTTTGTGATTACATATGGTATGAGCTTCGTCGTATGATATGTCTCTCTCAAATGTTCTATTCTGAGATATGTCCTTGATTCATCCTTCTCTATTCTTCTTATCATCTCAATGCTGTTACCAGTTAGTTGTTTCAGTGCTGTCTCGATTAGCGGTCCGTGCATACCCAAGTGAGCTACAAAGAGAGCTACGGCGTTTTCGACGAGGTTTGTTCGAACTACAAGGCGCCTGAATAGCCTGTAGACTTTCGAGAGATCAGGTACTGTACTCAGAATAGGAGAAACCGAGTCTATGACGATTCGAATAGTTGAAGTCTCAGACGCCATCCGACTCAGGCTCGTCATTAGACTGTCGAAAACCGCGAACACCTCATCGAGGTTGCCAGGGTTCTTGACATATGTCTCTTCGAGGAATTTCTGCTGCGGAATATCTGTGGCGCCACTGAACGCGTCGGCGATGAAGAGCCGCCTCTTAGGTGAGTCTACTGAGAAATAGGGGGAAATGTCCCAATTGAACCGAGCCATTCTTCGCACGAGCTCTGAGGGAGGAAAGTCCAACACGAAGTAGAGAACGTAGTCATTTCGCTTAAGTCCCTCCCAAATGAAGTGTTCACAGAAAATACTCTTGCCTGCGCCTGGAGGTCCGATCAAAAGGATTGTTGATGGCTTCGGGAAACCGCCTTCTATCAGAGGGTCAAATCCCTCTATCCCTACAGGGATTCTCTCACGTTCTTTTGGTGTCATCTTTTCCTCATCCGCTCAAGCGCTATTTTCGTGATGTCTTCCGGCGCGGCGACAATGAACTCGCAGTGATCATCGCCCTTTGACCTGCAGAGCACTTCGACGCACTCCCTTCTCTCTCCTGAGAAGAACTCGGCGAATCCTGCAATGAGTCCCCTAATCTGGTGGCAGACGGCTCGGTCACTTCTCCCGTAGCTTTCCGCAATAGGTGAATCTCTTACGACAAAAACTGCCTGCAGATTGTCAAATCCGACTAGTTCCCACCGTCCCCATGCAGTAGTCCTCATGAATTCTAGTCCGGCCTCTACAATCTTTCGGCTCCGTTTCCCTCCAACTTCGACGCTCTTCCGGACGATTTGGCCACTTGAGCGCCCAGCTTCCCTATTCGCCTCGTAAAGCAACACTCCCGCCGCGTCGAAACCCACGAGGCTCTCGATGCGCTTTTGGACTGACACATAGGAATCTGAAGAGAATATTAGGAAGCGCATATTCACAGCCTTGAGGATCCCTTTGCCGTAGTCGTATGAGACATTTTGCAGCAGTTTCGCCACTGCTTCTGCGAATTCGTTAATTCCACTCAACTTCACTATTTCCCCCATTTTTCTGAGTCAATCACATAATCGGCAGCAGAGGATGACTCACGGTACCTATTCAAGTTCAATGGTAATTAAGATTAGCCTCGGAAGGCGACCAATCATCAGAAAAAGCATTGGGAAGAGAAGTCCTAGCTCTTCTCCACCCATGAGAATTTCCGCTGAAACGTTTTTGGATAGTATAGCTTCCAGTCGTAATCTACTTTCTTTCCCCAATTATAGTATATTCTTGGGTCTATGTAGCTCTTGAGGGATGTTCTGAGGTTATAGTTACAGGTCTTGGTCATCAAGTCTATCTTAAGATCGAGTTCTCTGGCATGTTTCTTCGAACGCTCGTCGTCTTTCTGCCTGAGCGCGTTCAACGTTTCCTTCTTTTTCGCTAAGCTCTGATCCCAGTTCTTGGGCAGCTGCCTCTTGTGGTTAAGTTCTTCTGCCGCACGGAGGTTCGCGGTAGTCGCTTCATACTTTTTCTTTATCGGTGCGTCGTCTTTAGTAACCGCTGACTCGTCAAGGTATTTTCTGACAATTCTGGATCCATGGAAGGTCCTGAATACCTTGGCTGTCAGCCCTGGTAGCACATCGCTCAAGAAGCGCCTTACGTTGTCAGATTTGACACCCTCAAAAATGGGGGAGGTAGCCGCTGCGATGAATTCCCTGATATTACTCACTACTTGCTCCTTAAGCTCCACATTCCTGACCCATCGGACTGAGTCCTTCCCCAAGAAATCGAAATTCACGTGGGTGTTATCTATTATTTTCACGTGCTCCGGTCTCAGGGTAGTGGCTCCAACCGTGTCTGCCTCATCCTTGGCTTTCTCATCACCTACCCGAATCTTCAACTCATTTATCAGGTAGCAAACGGTTGCCACTTTCCTCCTCATCGCGTCTCCTGAGACAAGGTTCTTCTCTATGTGATCCTTCAGCTTTCCGAATCTCGTTTCAAGCTTGTTTGCCAAGTCGAACTTCCTTTTTTCCCGCTCCTGCTTGACACTTACTGTGTCAGCCAGCCAAATGTACTTTACTTTGTGACTGAGTTTGTCGTCCCATTTGGCTATCCACATGCTATCAGATTGCCAGACAGTTTCTTTCCAGCTGCCTTCAGGCCTAGTAGCATCGGGGGACAGATTGAGTGTGACGTCTTCTTGGCTTGGTCCCTCTTTCCATCGACCACGCAGTGGGTGCTCTCCCCTACCCATGAATATGGAAGACGGCTCCCCAACGTAGTTGCCAAGTTCAACCTTGTTGCCATCGAGAGTGGCGTATCCATAATCTTCCTTGTTCTTTTCTCGCTTGGCCTTCCGATCCGCAGCCAGCTTCTTCTTTTCTTCCTTAGGCATGTTCAGCTTCTTTGCCTTTTCCTCATCTACGGCTTTTTGGATTTCAGAGAAGTCGATGTCCTCTCTCTTGTAATCGGCACTTGGTCCCAAGGCATTTGAGAAGTCTTTGAAGAAATTCTCGACGAACAGGTTATCTTCAACGTAGACGGTCCCCTGCTTCTTGACCCAAGCAACTGCTATCTCTTCTTGCTTGGGGTTAAGTCTGACCTTCTTTCCTCTTACTATTATGGAAAAACCCTTGGACTCATACGTTGGGATCAAAATGCCTTTGTGAATTAGTTGCTTCAAGGTGTCAAGGGCACCCCGCAAAATCTAGATGATGATCGAGACTGCTCCTCCAAGGGAGCCCGGAAATTTCGATACTTGGTCATCCGTTTCCTAATGGTTACAAGCCACTTTCCCATCTGATATTGGTTCTTGTCAATACTGTTGCAGTAGCTGAGAATGTGCATTCCTCGCCTAATATCGATGGGCAGACTTTAAAACTCTTGTGTGGATCGCCTGTAGCGTCTTTCTAGACTAATACTACAAAAGCCATTTCTCCTAGGTACTTGCCTGTCAAGGCTAACAGGTCGGGATTGAAACTACCTTTTTAGGGTTTGCTTCATAACAAAGTAATAGCTTAAGATGGTGGTTCTCCTCCTCAGGAGGAGTAAGGAGGCTCCTACTAGAATGAATGTTGCGACGAAGCTTATCCGCGTTGAGAGTACTGGCGAGGCAGATATCCTAGACTTAACGGCAAGTGTCCAGAAGGCTGTAGATGAATCGGCGCTTCAAGACGGCATCATCACCTTATTTGTTCAAGGCTCAACCGGCGCACTAACCACGATCGAGTATGAAGAGGGACTGCTCAAGGATCTTCCAGACGCCTTGGAACGAATTGCACCCAGAGATGCTCTTTATGAACATGAGATGAAGTGGCATGATGGAAATGGTCACTCACATGTTAGGGCGTCAATCATAGGTCCATCTCTGACAATACCATTCATCAAGGGCAAGTTGACTCTCGGAACATGGCAGCAACTAGTCTTCATCGAACTGGATACTAGAAGAAGATCTAGGGTGTTAGTGGCACAGATAATCGGCGAATAGCAGAGAGCCAGCTACAATGAGAATGGGCTCTAGGTTCCTTCAGCTATTATCGCTTAAGAAAAGGAAGGTAAATCTTAATTATTGACCAGTTACGTAGGTGTACCCTTCTCACATCGGCAGACTGCCTTATACTTTGGTGATCGACGGTGTTTGCTGTGCAGCAGTTGTGAAGGTCCCATAGACCAAGAGCAGTGTTCATGGAGACGGGATGCTTGGCGCTAGAGCAACAGCTTGATCCTAAAGGTGTAAGGCTTTTACAGCTCTCTGCAGGGATTTCTTCAGTCATTCAAGGCATTCAGAATCTGTCTTTCTCAATCTACCTAGGCAAAGACTTCCTGAATTTCGATCCTGCCATCATCGGTTTGATGTTTACAGCTAGTCAGGTTATTGGGGCTCTCTTTGCTATTCCTATGGGTGTACTAGCTGACCGGTGGGGAAGGAAGAGATTCGTGGTTGCTGCGAGGTTTTTGCAGCTAGTGGCCTTCCTGCCGCTCATAGTCTCTACAGACATCACTTTTCTCTTGGCAGGGTTGATTGTTCTTCAAGTCGGCTCGTCAATGTCCTCTCCTCCATTTAGTGCATTGCTCGCTGACAAGACTCTTCTTGAGAAAAGAAATGCAACCTTTAGCTACAATTATGTTGCAATGTCGGTAGGGTCAGCCTTAGGATCAGGTATGTGTGAGCTCCCGCCTTATCTAAGGAGCAACCTTGGCTTTGACAATGTCAGCTCATACAGACCCTTGTTCATAAGTATGCTGTTCATCGCCGCTGCTTCCCTAGGCGTCGTTACCCTTGTCCACGAACGAGGAAAACCCCTAACTACAAGGTCGAATACGGAACAAGGAATAAAGTCTGACAGGTCAACTGCGGGCGGCAGGATCGCCAAGTATACGCTAACCTTGGTTACGATTCAAATCGGCGCTGGCATGATCGTTCAGCTGTTTTCATTGTGGCTTCATTTGGCATTTGGAGTCACAGAGCTGCAACTTGCACCGCTCTATATCGTGATGAACCTCTCAATGGGCGCGGGCTACCTCCTTGCAAACAAACTTGCGTCGCTAATAGGTATAGTCAGGAGCGTCGTGCTCACGCAGCTATTTGCGACGGTACTTCTTGTGGCGCTTCCGAACATCCCCGATTTCCAGATAGTGGGGATCGTCTATGTCTTGAGGACGGCGATAATGAATATGTCCAACCCAATTCTCACTTCATTTATCTGCAGCATAGTTCCAGTAGAGGTCAGAGCTTCTGCCCTGGGCATATCAAATAACACAGGCGCCATTGCTAGAGCCTTCGGACCAGCCATAGGCGGTGACCTAATGCTGACTTCGTTGGCGCTGCCCTTCTACATATGTGGCGGTCTGTACGCGACGTCGACCGTGTTTTTCTTTCTATTCTTCAGGAGAACCAAGGCGCTGGAATGCTAGACTTCTTGGAGCCCCTACCGGCGCTAGTCAAAAATAGATGTAGAAGGAGCACTAGCCCTCCCTTTGCTCAAACTTCTAGTGGGTGCCCAGACTAGTCTTTTTCACTGCCAAAGCCTACTTCTTGGCAACTTTCTTGGCAGGCTTCTTCTCCTTCTTCTGCTTGCCTTCCTCTTCCTTCTCAAGTTCCTCGAATGGAACGGGTGGTGGAGTTGTGAACATAGTCCAGCCAATCCACATGCCGATCACGAGCACCAATGTCAGCGCGAGCCATATGGGTATCGCTAGGAACCAATACCATGAAGGTGGCGGAGATGCCAACGGAACAACTGCCCACTCTTCGACGTGTGGGAGGAACCATAAGAAGCTTGGCCAAAAGTGCCCGAACGCAGCAACAATGATGACGTTCCACGTGTAGTACAGGACCACCAGTAGACCCAAGATGAAGATCAGGAAGCCTATAATCTTGTCCTTTGCCATTTGCGTAGCCCTTCTCTTACCTTCTGCTTCTATCTTGTTTAAATTGTTTGAGCTTTTCTTACGCGTGGACGATATATAAGGCTTTAGTAAACCAATAGGCATATTAGCTCATGACCACAATTGTGGTCTCGGTGAGAGAGAGAATGGTAGATGGGGTAATTGTGAAGTCTCGTTTCCCCAGCCCACTGCTGAAAGCCGTGGACTCCGCGGCGGAGCAGTTTGGCATCAGTAGGGCCCAGGCAATAAAGTTCCTAACACTACTCGGGATAAGAATGTACAACATAGGTTTAACTGAGCGAGCACTGAAGCTCTACGAAGATGGAAAAGTCTCCGTTGATAAGGCAGCCGAGATAGCTGGCCTGCCTGTTGACTCCTTTGTCTATGTCTCCTCAGGACGAGGGGTGAGGCGGAATATAAGGGAAAGCATTAGGGGCTTGTTTGAAGCGCTGAAAACTGAGCGCTAGTTCTTTTTTGCGGCCGTCACTTTGCGGGTTTTTTCTTAGGCGTTTCCCCCAACACCTTGAGCACTGCTTCAGCAGCTCTGTTGGTTTCGTCTATCAGGATCCCCAGCTTAGCCTCCCGTTTTGCCATCAAAGTGACAACGTTGGTATCGCCCACCCTGCCGATCACTATGTACCCGTCTTGACACTTTATGAAGACCTGCTCAAGAGTGCCCAGCTGAAGAACTTCTACGCTCATCTTGCCCAAGTTGAGCAGGGTTGCCGTTATGGCAGCAACGATTTCCTGCGGTGAGTCCCTCTGCAGGGCATTGGCAATCATTATCCCATCATAGCTGACAAGCGCCGCTCCCTCTATCTCAGCCGTCTGAGACGCGACTCCTCTCAGCACATCCTTAAGCTTATCCAAATCGAACGAGGAACTCATCTAGCATTACAACCCCGGTCGTGCCCCGCACCCCCAGAAAAGGATGCAGGACAGAAGCCTGCTTTATGGTGGGCAACATGCCACTATCATAAGTAACTCGCATTGCAACTAAATAACTTTTACTTTCCCACTCTGGAATCTTGATCCTCATCTTCTTATGCAACGTCAACTGCTTTTGAGCATCGGAATGCAACTTGAAACTGACGTACATTCTGATGAACAATCCTCCTCGCTTCATAGATCAGAACCGACATGAGAAAGAAGATGAGCGCGTACTTAAATGTTCCATTCACATTTCAAAATAAGCACCGTCTGTCCGTCTAAGCCCTTTCAGCATCGGAAGATCCTTTCACTTCTTCCATGCTCTTTAGTGTCTCTTATTCCGCACAGTTCACTCCAAATCCTCTATGATCTCAAATCACTTGCCACTGAGTAGACCGATCTTATGTCCCGTTTCAGTTGCTCGTCTCTCTATGAATTTGATTTCATCTGGGTTAGCTCGAATGCTTTGCGGGCCCCTTCGGATCAGAATATCGCCTTTTGAGAAGATCTTCTGGACTTTGCGTCTGCCTGCAGTAAACGATGCATCTTTGGTCGCCTTCAGAACAGTGATGGAAGGTGGTACGTAGATAACCGCAAATCTCCTTCTTTCCCTTCGGACAAGCAGACCTAATGTCAGTTTATCTTTACATCGCAATGCGATAGTTATGCCTATTCTCTAGAAACGCTATCAGACGTCAGAAAGTCCTAAGAATTGCTAACTTTTCAGTAGGCGCCCTTGTTTCCTACTTCTCTTCCTCTTCGAAAATCAGCATTTTAACGAAGATTTTTTCAACGCAAAAATATTCAAGCGTTCCAGAAGAGAGTGCCGCAACCTTATCGACTCTGCCTGTAGGTGCTCGTCTTTGAAAACATAGCTCTGGTTCAATTCATATCAAAGTACACTGCTGGATGCCTATCTTCTCCGCAAGTCTAAAGAATATAACACATCTTCCCTATAGAATATTAAATCTCTGTCTCCTTGGAGTATTGATAATGCTTCATCGTATAATCTCAATGCTTCTTCATACCTATCCAGTTTGTAGAGAACATTACCCTCCCCTATCCATAGATGGACTCCCCGGGCCATCCCAGCTATGTTTGCGGAGTCCGATGGAGTGGGCAACCGTTCCGGCTCCGCTTTGGCCGGGCGTTCCGACGATGATTATCAACTCTGAGATCCCCTGATCGTATCTTGGCAGAGCCGTGCGGACAGCCGCTGGCGTTCGAGAGAGGTAGCAGGCGAGGAACACCGAGCGATCGTTGGACCCGTCGACTAGACTCGGTTAGAGGAGATGTTCAGCGCCACCGCTGCGCGAACGAGTGCCTTCAGGGCCTCCCCGTCGACCTTGTCACCCTCGTGAAAGTCGATGGCGCGCCTTGCGTTACCTTCGAGACTGGAGTTGAAGAGGCCCGAAGGGTCCCTCAGCGAGGCGCCCTTGGAGAAGGTCATCTTCACGACGTTCTTGTACGTCTCGCCGGTGCAGATCAGCCCGCTGTGAGACCACACCGGAACACTTCCCCACTTCCACTCCTCTACGACGTCTGGGTCGGCCTGCTTAATCAGAGCCCGGATCCGAGATAGCGTCTCGCCCCGCCAATCGCCCAACTCCTTGATCTTCGCGTCTATCAGCTGAGATGGAGACTCGCCCTTAGGCTGGCCTATCTTCTTCATGTTGCTTAAGAGGTCCTTCAGTGGCTCTTATGTCTTGCGACGAAGATTACGCCGCTTTCTGAATGAATGGAATTTGAGGCCCCGAAAAAGAGGGCGGTGGTTTTCAACCGTTCACATTTTTGCTGTTCATCTCCCAGCATGGTAAAATAACGTTTACTTTTTCGAGAGCGGTCCTCTTGGATGGAGTTGTCGCCTCCGAACCGACGTCCGTTCGAACGCACGAATGCAGCTTCGCTTTCGTGGATTTCAAGAGAGAACCCAGGGTCAAATTCCCCAGCCTGCTAATGAGAGGCCTCTCCCTGTCTTTCACACCATGCTCGCTGGATTCCTCGCTGTTTAGGGTCATACCTCGTCAGCCACGGGGTACAGGTATGCTAACGTCGGTCAGACATAACGGTGTTTTATCAGTAGGCGATGCCCACTAAGATGATGAACGAAAAATATATTAAAAAGCTAAGACCAATTAGCTCTTGGTTCGTGAGGGAAGCGGAAATGGTCCACCTAGAAATCCCCCTCCCCCCTCCTCAACTGCAAGAAGTTTTGAAAACTTCTTTTTTTGGGTGGGCCCACCGCTTATTCCTTCACGAGTCCGCCTTTTCTGAGGGACTGAGGAGCACGTTGTCTTCTTGATGCGCGCTCATCTTCTGATTTTGCGTGACTTGAGAACTTCGCCTAACGCTCCAGCAGCCCCGCCGGCAGCTAGGTGATATACAAAGAGTGTGGGAAGGAAGACGCGAATGAGATATCCAAGGGGGAGTGTCGATTCGTCGACTGGTATTCCTCGACCTATCAGCCACTGCCCAAAGAAAAGTGCAGATACCAAGAGGATAATCAACGTTAGTACGGCAGCGACAACTCCGCCGGCAACGAACCCTTCGTCCAAGCGTAGATAGTAGAACTTCTTTCTGCCTACGATTATCGAGTCCCCTTCACTTTTCCGGCGAATGTATCGCGTGACCGCTCCAGCCGTCAGGCCTCCCAGAACTGGGAACGCGACAGTGAATATGTCTGGGAACGTACAGATAGACATGATAAGGTAGTATAGAAATACGAAGAAGGGTTGGCTCGACTGGATAGACTGAATGTCAGACGAGCTCAGCAGATTAAGCAGTATCTGATAAGGACCTGAACCTGTCAGCGACACACTACCCCCCCTCAGTGACAATTCTAGCGGACCCAGCAGAACAAGGGCTACTAGGAACACGAGCCAGCCGACAACCCCTCCGCCGATCGTGGCCCTTAAGTTGATCTTTCCCTTCCTACTCTTTCCAGCCTTCGGAGACAGTTCTTCAACCTCGTAGAAGAGCTGAAGCAGCTGCGGGATATAATCTTCGCCACTTATTTCCCCTGAGTTCAGCTTTTCTTCCAATGCCTTTATTCTGCTGTCAATCTCCCTTATCTTCTCGTCAGTGTCGGATGATTTTGCTGGCATTCGGAGAGGCTCTCCTCAATCGTGCACTTGTTTTGCCTTCATACCTTCGCGAATCCACAATTTACGTATCTCTTGTATACTGACCGGCAGCAAAGCGCTTCAGAGGGGTGAAACGCAAATACGAATACAGTCACCTAGCGCCTGACAATGTCCAGAATCTTCTTGTGCGTCTCCAGTGGTGGTTTCACGGTATTCACGAGGTATGTTGTCACCGCATTTAAGTATTGCTTGAAGAACTCCTTTCTGAGGTTGAGTTTCCTTCCGTCTTTGACGAGCTGGTGGGGGTTGCAGAAGTCGTGACCAATAAGGTACTTCAGCGCTTCCTCAGGAGTCATTTCCACGACCGTTATTGGGTCCTTTGGATCCCTCTCAAGTAGGATCACTTTCTTCATCGTTGTTTCGGTTCTTATTCTACCTTTTCCCACCACCCATCTGAGGTTCACAATCGCGCGATCCTTGTTGTCAAAATGCGCCTTCTCAACGAGCTGCTTATACTCGGTCCAGACATCGCCTATATCGATTCGTATGTAGAAGTTCTTCTCACTCCCAAAGGCCACGACATCTTGCCCCATTAGCCGAACGAAGTACCAGTCATCGCTAATCAGCCTTGTATCAGGCTGCCTCAGCAAGCCATATGAGTGGGTGCTTTTTCCCGTATTCGGTGGAGCGATTATTGATACACCTATACCATTAACGTCCATCACCGCGCCGTGCACATGGTAAATCTGATGCTCGTCCTCCAGCACGTCGCCGGCGACAGCGAGCGCTAGGGACTTCGTCCAGCCATAGTAGTCGCAGTTGAATAGAAAAAGGGTCTTTGTAAACGCGTCATAAAGGACTTGCATCGTCTCTAGGTCGGGCTCGTTGAAAACGTAAAGTCTACCGTGCGATCTTGTTGATTGGCTCGCAAAGTAGAAGTTGTCCTGCCATCTATTGTGAGTGTCTTCAATGTCCGTCAGAAGCTTTATGCAACACCCATAGATGTCGGCCTTATTCTCGAATAGGACTTTGTCACGATACTTCTCAATTAGTCTGTCCCTCTCACCAATATCGATAAGCTTCACACTGTAAGACAATTGTAGCCTCACGACCTCCAATCTTCTTCAAGAGACGAATAATAGCGCAAGACGTTTTGATAAACCTGTTTATCAGTAAGCTTAGCGCGTAGTGCCATGACAGGGCACTGCGACTCTCTGGAAACAGATCGCCATAAATAAACCTTATCAAAGCGATGGTACATTATGTTAACAGTACTATTCCTGAGCGTGCAGCCTGGGAAGTGATAAAAAGGAATGTCTTCTTGGTCGTCTCCCTTTCAGGACCATTCCTCGAAGGTAATCAAAGGAACAACAAGTAGCGTTCTCAGCGGGAAGACTATCGCTCTCTGCATTACGGGAAGTGTCGCCGCAGTTGAGTGCCCGATAATCGCCAGGGAGCTGATGAGGCATGGGGGGGAAGTCTTTGCTGTCATGAGCCCGTCAGCCTGCAACATAATACACCCCAACCTCATGGAGTGGGCTACTGGCAACAGGGTTATCACGCATTTGACAGGTCAGGTTGAACACGTTTCTCTTGGTGGGGACTCGCCTGGTCACGCCGACGTAATACTAGTTGCCCCCGCCACTGCCAACACTATCAGCAAGATAGCGAATGGGATTGACGACACACCTGTTACGACAGTCGTGAGCACTGCATTTGGTGCCAGCCTGCCAATACTTATCGTTCCCGCTATGCATGAAACTCTCTACAGGCACTCAATCGTGCTTGAGAACATTGAGAAGCTGAAGTCCCACGGAGTGGTTTTCATCGGGCCCAGAATGGAAGAGGGTAAAGCGAAGATAGCCCGCACCGACTCGATTGTCAGCAAGGTCATTGACATTCTAACGAAGCCAAAGGACTTAGCTGGGCTTCACGTTCTCGTAACGGCTGGTCCGACGAGGGAGTACATAGATGCAGTTCGCTTCATCAGCAACCCTAGCTCAGGCAGGATGGGGGTTGCTGTTGCTCAGGAGGCAGCTTCCCGCGGGGCAAAGGCAACACTTGTCTACGGAGTGGGTATGACCTCTGAGCCACCCATTGAAGTTAAGTGCATCCCTGTGGAGACAGCCGATGACATGATGAAGGCAGTCATGAACGAAATGAAGCTTTGTCACCCCGACATTTTTGTTGGCACAGCTGCCGTATCTGACTACACACCAGTTGAGAAAATAGACACCAAGATCCCATCCGGGCAGAAGGAACTAACGATCCAGTTGAAACCTTTGCCGAAAATAGTTCAAGCCGTGAAGGAGGAAAGCCCCGCAACTTTTGTCATAGGTTTCAAGGCGGAGTACAGTGTACCACAGGCTGAGCTTGTCGAGAGAGCTTACAAGCGCGTAAAAGAGATGGGGCTGGACCTCATAGTCGCCAATGATGTCTCCAAAGAAGGTGTCGGTTTCTCGACTGAAACCAACGAGGTCTACATGGTTGACCCAGAGAAACAGGTCACACATGTCAACCTCTCGACGAAGAGAAATGTGGCCACGAGAATCTTCGATGTGGCAATTGGGCTCCTCAACAGTAGGAAAAGCGGAGCAAGACCTAAGCCAAGTGTGAAGCAAAAGGCATGAAGCCTTCGAACTAGTTTTGCAAACAGGTATCTTTGCGTAACATTTGGCTCTTTTAGCAGCAATTGGCTTTTCTGGGGCTTAATATGGCGCGACTTGGTAAGTACATGTTGACGAGGATTAGGCGTACCACACGAGTCTGGGAAGCAGGCAAGCGACTTACTTGAGGGCTGAGAAGGTTGCAGTTCACGTTCCAGGCTGAGCTGACGGCGCTATCGAGTGGCGATAGAAGCGGGCTCGATGACCTCATGGCGAGGTACTGCTCCGCGAAGAGGATAGCCTTTAACAGGTTACTGGAGGGGCGAAGCGTCAACGAGGTGACGCACCTGCTTCTTGGGTACGGCTCCCTCCACCTGAACTGGAGGTAAGCCGAGCACTCAACCAGGGACGCCCAGGCAGCGATCGAGAGCCAGAGGAACCTGCTCCCACTGTACCTGGGCGACGTGCAGGACAGAATATGGCGCGTCGAGAAGCTGATGGAGAAGGCGAAGTCGCCGCGGAAGAGGGAAGCACTCGGCAAGCATCTAGCGAAGCTCAATAAGAGGGGAAAGTTCTACCGGAAACATATCCACGATGGAACGGTGCCGAAGACGATCTTCGGCGGCAGGAGGAGCTTCACCGCCCTGGCGAGGGGGAGGATCAGCAGCGATGAGTGGAGGGAGGCGAGGAACAACCAAGTGTACTCGATAGGCCAGGCGAACCAGAAGGGCAACGCCAACATAAGAATCGTGAAAGAGGGAAGGGCGGTAGCGGTGCGCTTCCCTGAGAACATGCATGCAGTAAGAACCGGGAAGAGTGGAAGGGTGTACAGGGTGGTGAACGACGTCAAGGAGTTCCAGCTCAGCGTCCCCAGCAACTTCCTGGAGTACCTCGCGCCTCTCCAAGGCGGCGGGGCATATTCGGTTCGCCTCACAAGGCGTGGGGAAAGGTACTTCGCAGGCGTGAGCTTTGAGGTTGAGCGGCCGCCGGAGCCCAGGGAGGCGCCGCTGAGGGTGTGCTCGGTGGACCAGAACCCTGGGGGATTCGCCGCCGCAATCACTTCCAGAGATGGCAACCTAGTAGCCCACAGGTTCCTTGGGGAAGACAGGCTGATATACGCCTCCCAAGGGAAGAGGGACTCGCTCGTCGGAGCGCTCGTGAGCAGGATCATGGAGTTCGCCGAGTCCTGGGACACGCAAGCATTCGCGACAGAGGACCTAGACCTTAGGGCTCACAAGATTTACGGGAGGAGGGCGAACAGGGTCGTGTACGCCTTCGTGAGGAGGAAATTCAAGGAGCACCTTCTGAGCAGGTGCTGGAAGAAGCAATACCCGGTCTCCACAGTCAACCCGGCATACACGTCGAAGCTCGGCGCCGCGAAGTACTCGGGGAGGCTTGGGCTGTCGGTCCACGAGGCAGCCGCATACGTGATTGGGAGAAGGTTCTACGGGTACGGTGAGAAGCTGGAGAAGCCACTATCCATTGCCTTAGGGAGGGGCAGGATGCCGAGGGTCAGGGTGCCCGTGCGCTACGTGTGGGCATCCCTCTACGGCTATGCTCGCCCGAGGGACCCCTACAGGGCGCCACCTGGAAGGAAAGGCAGTAGGGGGCTGAAGCCGGGCGGGCTCGGCCGAGCTGACTTTACAGGTCACCCCGCTTGCAGAGAACGGGAACAGGGCACACCTCGGATGCGAGATGATGGGGTGCGAAAGGGCGGGGAGCCCGGTGGGAGTCCGGGGGCTACCGGCAATGGGGTTAAGCCGGCGCCTGGCAGGCCAGGTGGGAAGGTAGCTGCTACGTCACCGTGTCAAATGACACTAGATGATATGCAGAAAACCAACCCTCAACCTGATGGGCGCCCCTGGATCAGGGAGCAGTCATAGAACGCAGCAGGTCTGATGCCTTTCGAATCTGTATTCTTTTCCGAGTCTGCTCAAGGCTCCTGGTGTGGGAACTACTATTCTATTTACGCCTGCTAGGATCGATAAGTAATCGATCTCTGACCTGATTGCTCCGGATGGCCTCATGCAGCCCAGAGATATCGATATCTTGGGCATTGCCAACCTGGCTATTCCGACTACTTTTGCAATCATGAGAGGTGAAGGGGGCTTTGCGTGCTCCATTTCTGTGCCCTTAGTTGGGTTCAAGGCTATTAGGGTTAGCCGGAGGGGTTCGTTATCCCTGATCATCTGCAGAGCCTTTCCTTCGCCCTTGAGTTCTCCGTAGTCCACGCCCACGCATATGTGTGGATCCAGATTCTTCAGTCCTATCACTTTCGCTTTTTCCAGCATTTCGGTATAGTCTTTGGTCGTCTTGTCAAGACCGTACACGTTGTGAATGGTCTCGTCGCTTCCAACCACGTCAACAGACACCGCGTCGATATCGAGTTCGACAAGCTTCTTTGCCACGTCCTCAGTCATGAAGCCTATGTGTATGTTGATCTTTAGCTTGGTCTTCCTCTTGATCTCCTGCAATGCTGGGAAGAAATTCCTAAACGGCAGGGAGGCGCCAGTTGTGAATCCACCGCTGATTAAGCAACCCAGCGCGCCCTCTTTCGCCAATTTGACTGAGATTTCAACCAACTTGGCTGGTGTTTCAGCAGGGATCATTGTTTCAAGATAGCGGTGGTTACAGTGCTTGCACCTCATGGCGCATTCTTTGCCCGTTATTGAGATAGATGGGAACAATCTCCCGGGGTAGAAGCATTGAACATCCCTGCCCCAGTGTTTCTCCGTGACCTGGTTGGAGACCTTGATGAGATCTCTTATACTCTTCTCATCACTTACGACTAGTAGCTGGTCGATCTCCTCATTCGTCAGGCTTCTATTTGACATTTCATCTAGTGTAGGAATCATTAACATTCGCCTTGATAACAATTCTAAATCGCAATTTCACGCAGTGCTTTTTCCGTCTCCTCATGATTCAGATCTCGTGGGTAATTGTACAAGGGACCTCTGGGGCTTTCATTGTAGAATGGCCTGTTGCAGCCGGGGCACCCTGAAGTTCTAAATGGATAGCCCAGCAATATAGTCTTATGCAATACGTCTGGGCTCGTTCCAAAATCCATAATCCTACCGTCATCTTCAAACGTCATAAGCTGAACCGAGGACGTCCCCTGCATGATTAGGTACCTTGCAACTTGTACTCTTCTGTATTGACCTATTTCCGGTCGTTTCGATTTCTCCAACCTTGTGCCCTTAACCGGGGTGAACGCAAAAAGGCCGGGGTTTACTCCCATTTCGGAGAGGTTCTGGACGACCTCAACAATGTCTCGCTCCGTTTCACCGAGTCCTACTATTAGATGCGTTGATACTTTGTTGCGTCCAAAAACAGCCAGTGCGGCTTTCAGCGCTTCAAAGTGGGAGTCCCAATGGTAAGGCCCCTTCGCGAGACTTCCTTTCATTCTTTCGAATAATTCCGGGGTCGCGGCGTCTATCGGGATGCCAATTCTCTCGACACCGATTTCCTTCAAGTGTTCCATTTCTTTCCTTCCAATTGGTGGACATGAAACTGAGATCGGCACCCATGCCTTAGATAATATAGAGTGGGCGATTTGTGTGACATCATCAACGAACTTAGGGTAGTTAAGTGCCTGAATGCATATCCGTTGAAATTTTCCTCCCAGAAGACATGGCACAGCCTTCTCTAGGAATGTTCCGAAGGAAAAGTCTGGCCAGACAACTCTTGATAGCATGTTCCTGGTCGACGAGCTTCCACTTGCCTGAGGGCAGAAACCGCAATTAGCTCTGCAACTGCCTTGCGTATAGGTCATGAGGTAAGCAGTAGTCGGCTCTGCATTCGACTGGAGTCTCAGAAGACCCAGAACCCCCGCCGTGCCCAGCGACACTCTTACGCTCTCAACAGATGACAAGGTCACTCCGCCACACTTGACTGATCTCGATTTTTGAATTCATGACACGAATACGATAAGAAACTCATCTAATAAGCTTCTGTGTCTGTTTTATTCTCGTTGGTCTGTGGGAGAGGAGGCTTGTCGAAATCTCCGTCCTTATCGTCGTCCCGAGGTTGCGAAATATCGGGATAGGTCTTTCTGTCAGGGTTTTCGATATTGCTTGCCGTGGCGCGAATAGCAGAGCTGGGAGGACCTCCGGGCACTGGGAAAGCTTGCGCCGGTATTTCCTTGACAGACTTGCTCAAGTTGGCTTTCAGCGCTTTCTTTGCTGGCAAGCTCTTCAGTTTGGTCAGTACCTTGTCTATGAGCTTGTCCACACCCATATTCTCCTTCGCTGAGATAGATGTCCATTCATACTGCTCGAGCAGTGGCTTCAGCGCTGTGATTGCCTTCTCTGGGGATTCGCCATCAAACAGGTCGAGTTTGTTAAGAACTATTAGTATCCTGCCATTCTCCACGCCGATGTCTTGAAGGAGACGCAGTCCGAACTTCAGCTTGTGAAACAGGAAGTCTGGTTCATCATCCACTCCAATCATGAAGAGTAGAAGATCCGCCTCCTTCATGTCCATCAGGGTTAGCTCAAAAGCCTTTATGAGCGCCGGGTCAAGTCCAATAACGAAGCCGATGGTATCTATAAAGAGCGGAGTATCATGATGATTTAGCTGAAGTCTCTGATACTTGCTTGAAAGAGTCTTGAAAGGTCGATCCCCTACGAGCTTGTTCTCCCCAGTCAGCAGGTTGAAGAGAGTCGTCTTCCCTGCGTTGTAGTATCCGGCAATGCAGACCAGCGGGATACCGAGTTTGCGGCGCTCCTCTATCTGACGGATTTTGTCGTTTGCGAGAACCGAGATCTCGCGTCTCACCTTGCCTATCCTCTTCTGAATACCCTTGACCTTACTGTGAAAAGCAAACTCGCCAGTCCCAGCCCAAGAAGGAGGTCTGTCTTTTCCCGAATACTTCACTTCTGCCTGAAGTTGGTAGAAGGGAAAGAGTTTGCGCTCCCTGGCAAGCTCAATCTGAAGCTTGGAGATTCTATCCGAGGCCATCTCCTCAAATATCCGGAGCGCGAGTTCGTATCGGTCTATTACCTCGCAGTTAAGTGCCAGTGAAAGATTCAGCTTCTGCTTCGATGTCAAGACGTTGTAAAGAACCACTAGCTCGACATCATCATCTCTGACGAGCTGATTCAGTTCATCGACCTTGCCTGAGCCTATCAAGTAGCCTCCCTTTGCTCTGATATTAGTCTGCGTGAACTTCTCCACGATCTCGTACCCTAATGCTTTCGTAAGGGCTTCAAGCTCGTTTAGCTGAAGCTTGAATAGAATATGGTCATGCGGGTTGATTCTGAGCATGCCGACGATAGCGCGTTTACTCAAATCCAACCATCCATCCTCTCGGCCAAGCAGGCAGCATCAAGCAGACAATCTTGACAAGCCCAGAAGTAGAATTCACCACTTGCAACATGGAGGCCTAATGAAAAGCCCCGCTACACAGCGTCTTCACAACTTCAGTTAGCTGTGTACGCTTAAATAGATTAGCATAACAATTCTACACCACCTATGTTCACTGAAATAGATGCCACTCATATGGACCTCCGAACTGAGTGTGACTTACTTCGTCGGCGACCAAGGTGATCGATGAATCTTGCCCGTAATCGTCACGTCAGACCTGGACGTTGCCAGTGTCAATATTCGCAAGCAGCTAATCAGACTGTTCGGCTTCAGAGAAAAGGAAGAAGAACCAAGCTTCGACGGTAACCCAGTCTACCGATCTGGCGAAATCCTCCTCATATCTTCGAAGCGTGAACTCGTGGATACAGAACATGTGGAGCAGTGCCTCAAAACCGATCTTATGATATTCGCGAGTAGGCATCGATCCACAGCCGGAAAACCAGCGCTTCTTGTGCACTGCACAGGCAACTGGACAAAGGAGGCTGAACTTGGAGGAATGCCATATGAACTGGCCGTCGCCCCGGCATCTGCGATGAGTGAAGCGCTCTTGGAGCTCGCACGGCAAAAGGACAAGTTTGAACTTCTGGGCTATGAAGTCACGCTGGAATGCACGCATCATGGGCCAACATCCATGTCAACCCCGCTTCTATTCGTTGAGCTAGGCAGCAACGAGGAGCATTGGCGGGATGAAGTCGCCGGTGAAGCAGTAGCAAGAACCGTGTTCAGAGTAGCACAAGGCGTCAGAGAAAGGAGAAGAGCAGCCCTCGGAGTGGGCGGACCACATTATGCCCCTAACTTCACAAGAGTAGTCCAGTCTTCATCTGAGATAGCTATCGGTCATATCATTCCAAACTACGTCCTCGAAGCCTTCAGAAGTGAGATGGTGCGCAAAGCGATCGAGAGAACATTCGAGAAAGTGGGGCTCGTACTACTGGATTGGAAGGGTCTCAGAAGTGATCAGAGAGAACTAATCAAACCTATTATAAATGAGCTAAACCTAGAAACTCTTAAGACTCATGAAATCACAAAAAGCAGCTAAGGAGCGAGAAGCCTTAACGCCGCCCTGAGTCTGGCAACTCATGCGCTCTGGGCATCATCAAGTCCCGTACCAGCTTGCAGATCGAGGGAACAACTTGGTCAAAGTCAAGGTAGCTATAGCCACTTTCAAAAACCCTGAACAGGCCGTTATTAGAGCCGTGAAGCTGATCGGAGGTATCGCTGATCTGGATCAGCGGGGAAAGCAAGTCATCATTAAGCTAGGGATCTTTGATCCTAGCCGCTTACCTTACACCGATGTCAGGGTTGCGAGAGCCGCGGCATCATTGTTTCATTCAACGAGGGATGTCTCATTCGCTGAAAGTGACAACCCTTTGAGAACAGGTATGCAGGCTTTGAGGCAGCTTGGTTATGAGCAAGCAATCAGATTTGGCCTAGTGGATCTTAGTGGCAACTTGACCAAAACCAAGAGACCTCGCTTAAGACTGTTAAAAGAGCAGATGTTCTCAAAGATTCTGCTTGAGGCGAACGTGCTAGTAAATCTACCTGTGATGAAGGGCGAGCCTAAGACTGGGCAAATGAGTATCGGCGTGAAGAACCTTTTTGGTCTAATACCCGAAAGAACGAAGCCCCGTTTTCACGGCTGCCTTGATGAAGTGCTAGTTGAGTTACTGAAGATCTTCAAACCTGCTTTGACAATAGTGGACGCGACGACACCGTGCGTAGGTTCATACCCAGACTACAAGCAAGTCAATTTAGGACTAGTAGTTGCTGGAAGAGACGTAGTTGCCGTTGACACTGTATGTGCAAAGATCATGGGCATCAACCCACAGAGTATAAGGCATCTATCCCTAGCGTCCGAGGCTGGAATTGGAACTGTGGACCTAGATGAGATTGAGGTCGTCGGGATGCACCTAGGTGAAGCTGAAGAGGCTTTCCGCTCGGCTTTGAATGCCCGGTCAAAGTAGACTAGAGACTCTTCTACTCTTCCGTGGCCTTTTCGAAATACACAAGATTGCACTTCGGGCAGTTGTAGCTGACCAGTCTTAATCCCCTCGTCCGTCCAACCTGGAATACAGTGGATCCGACTTCAACGCCCGTTGATTTGCACCTTGGGCAGGTAGCTTTGTAATCCATTTTTCCATTTCACCTCCACAGATAAGATGAGCGCAACTTTCGGAGAGGCACTCGATGGGCACTAGTATCTACTTAACGAACTATTTATCGATGATGCCAGACATAGCCATAAAACTCTACAAACTCTGTTATGTTGGATTTACTCCACCACGAAAAAGGAAAGTACTAATCGGGCTAGCCTTGAAAGCCAAATCCTCTCACGTAAACAGAATACAGTAGGGAAAAGGGATCTTGAGTTCCGTCTACGCGCGTCTAGGTGTTCCTTGCTTTTGCCGAAAGTTTCGATATGACTGCCCCTATGCCATCGAGTGTCAACTTGACCTCTTTCTGAGTGCACACTCCCATTGTTCCGACTCTGAAGATCTTGCCCTTTGTCTCTCCCATCCCACCAGCGATTACTATGCCGGTATCCTCGAGTAGCGCCTTTATCATGTCCGCGATGGGTACCCCTTGTGGTCCCCAAGACGCAGTAACAGTATTTGAGGCATACTTCTCATCCTTTGGGAACATCTTAAGGCCCAGCGACTTCAATCCATCCCTCATTGCCTTCGAGCAGTCGATGTGTCGCTTTATCCGTTTCTCGATTCCTTCCTCTCTGAGCATTTTCAGTGCCTCTTGGAGGGCGAAAATGAGGGAAACCGCGGGTGTGAAGGGAGTCGAATTCTTCTTGTGGAATTCTCTAATCTTCACTAGATCGAAGTACAGAGTGTGCTTCTCTCCTTTCCGTTGCTCCACCTTTTTCCAGGCATCCTCGCCCAGTGATATGAATGATAGGCCTGGTGGGCAAGCAAGACACTTCTGTGAACCCGTTATGACGGCGTCAACGCCCCATCTGTCCATATAAAGGTAGTCACCGCCGAGGTTTGAGATTGCGTCGCAAATTACCATTGCGCCATGGTCCTTGGCTATTTCCGTCAATTCTCGCGCGGGATTCCTGACGCCGCAGGCGGTCTCATTATAAACGAATGCAACCATTTTCGCGTCCTTGTGCTTGTCTAGTGTTTCCTCGACAGTATTGGGGCTGATTGCTACTCCGAGTTCGGATTTGAGGTTTACCACCTCTGCCCCCGCAGTTCTGATTGATTCCATAAGCCTCTCGCTGAACTCGCCATTCGTCGGTACGATAACCTTGTCCCCTTTCTCAATCAGATTAGTGGCGACACACTCAACTCCCCCCGTTCCTGAGGCAGTCAGAGGGTAAACGTCATTCTTCTCGGTCTGAAATAGATACTTGAGCCCGTCAGCTATCTCAGCGTATAGTTTCTCGAAGGATGCGCCCCTGTGGTTGATCATTGGCTTTGACATGACCTTCAGTATTCTCTCTGGAACCTGAGTTGGTCCAGGCAACATAATCAGTTTCTCATCCATAGTGATCTATCACAACTCCTTTCGAGCCTCATCACTTACTCCGTTTCGCTCAACACAGTGGATAAGCGAAAAAGCTGTTTATAATGATATCCTTGTGTATTGCGGCTCTTACTTGCCCGCGACTTGGACGTTATCGAACCTGATGTAGGGCGTCACACACGAAAATGCAGTGGACCCCGATTCTATCTGTGGCAAGTCTGAGACTCCAGATATGTTTTTTATGAGGTCGAATACCTTGCCAGCCACCATTCCGCCTTTTATCGGCTGCTTGATTTCTCCGTCTCTTATGAGATAGGCATTTCTGATCTCCGAGCTAAATCCTGATGAATATGCATCTGGGTTTAGCCAGCTGAACTGTTCTACGAGGAGTCCCTCTCTGGTTTCTTTCACGAGGTTGTCGATGTTCTTCGTGCCTGCCGTAATCGAGATGTTTGTCGGTTGCGGAATCAAGTTGAGCATGTGTTTGCTTAGAGGGTTCCTAAGGCCGCCGACTGGTTTAAGTCCGTTCCCTGTGGATTTCTCACCCAGCATCAGAGAGTACTTCTGGTCGTAGATGAAGTTCTCGAAAATGCCCTTTCGGATTATGGTTGTTCTCTGTTGGGGGTTTCCCTCATCGTCGAACGGGGCCGTCATAAGCCCATAATCCAAGAGGCCATCATCGAGTATCGAGAGTTCTTCCGACGCAACAGTGTCGCCCTTCTTGAAGATCGACTGGTTCTTGAATTTCTGGTCACCGGCGGCATGAGATCCGACGGTTGGAACTATCGCGTCGCAGAGTGATTCTGGATTCAGTATGACCGTCATCTTCCCCGTGGGAGGCATTTTGGCTTCCAGTGTTTCCCTGGCAAGCTTGACCCAGTGTGGCAATACTTCGGCTACTTTCAGTCCATCGATCCTGCGTCGGAATTTCCTTGGCCAGAATTCCGCAAACCTTGTTCCGTCTGAGACCTTAAGTGCCAACTCTACGTAGAAGTAGGTTTCAATCTTCTTTTTCGCGAGACCTGTGCTATTCTCCAAGTTGGTTTCGAACAGGTACGTTCTTATCTTCCCGAAAGTGGGTTTTACGGGTTTGTCTCCCTTGTTCTCATCTTTCAGGTGTCTAAGTAGAGAATTCGTATATCTCTTGATGACCTCAGCAGGGGTGTTCTTGATGGCTGGGTCGACATTGGCGACTCTCGGGGTTGGTTTTGATTCCGGGAACTCGTATTTCATCTTCTGTTTGTTCAACCCTGAGAAGAATTTTGCATCGTGAATGCATTTCTCGAGCCCCGACTCGGCCGAGCACGAAGATATTCCTATGCCGATTAGCTCGCCTTCTCTTGAGAGTGCTCTCGTGGTGATGCCCAATGCGTTCACTGGTTCGCGGATTGCCTCGATATCGAATCCACGTAGTTGTATCTCATTAACGGTTGCCTTTAGTTTGTATACATCATACTCTTCGATTCCCGCCTTCTTGAACAACCTTCCATAGTCTTCCATTGACATTCACCCTCCCGAAACCATGGCTTTCTTGATCCGTATCGCACCTCCTCCGCTGCCAACTGGAACATAGTCTTCGCTGCCCTTTCCGCATGTGCCACGGGCTATCCCAAAATCTTTGCCCGCAATCTCTATGCCTTTCAGCAAGTCTAATACGCTTCCGGAAAGGCTGACTTCCGTCAGTGGAGTCGTGAGTCGACCATGCTCAATCAAATAGCCCTTGTTGGAGGAACACTGTATTCCTCCGCCAAGAGGGTCTTCCATTCCAAAACTGCCATGAACCAGCATGACACCACGACCGATGGGTTCTAGGAGCTCGTCAAGTGTTGCGTCCCCTGGGGAGAAGTAAGTATTCGACATTCTTATGAAGTGTTTAGTGAGAAAGCTTTCAGTTCTGCTGCTACTCGTCAGTTCGCCTTTTAGGGCTGATGCCGTAAGCCGGTCGTGGAGGAACCCCTTCATTATACCTTTGTCGACAAGCACGTTCTCCTTTGCTGGCACTCCTTCATCGTCGAAGACGTATGAGCCCCAGCCCCCTGGAAGGGCCGAGGAGTCAATTATAGTTGTCTGCTCCGATGCTACTTCCTTTCCCACTGATTCTGATAGGTAGGAACGGTCTCTGATTACTTGGTCAGCTTCAAGGCCGTGCCCGAACGATTCATGAGCGATCAATCCAGCCATCTGATTATCAACGACGACGGGGAACTCGCCACTTGGAGGCGTCTTGGCGTTCAGCAACTCTATTGTGGATTTGACTGTCTTTTCGGCCACGTCCTCAAAGTCGATTCCTTCTATCAACTCATATCCGCCCGTGCCGCCAATCGAAGTGTAGTCCGCCTTTATCTTGTCACCTTCTCTGGCAATCGGAAGAAGAAACATGCCTGATCGCGTTACGACCTGCCTCATAACAGAGCCTTCAGAATTGGCGAACACCCGCTCAATGCGGCTGTCGCTGTACCTCACTTGAGTGTTTATGAGTCTCTTGTCTTTTGCAGAGGCGACCTTGTACAGGTTTCTAACTACCTCAAGTTTTTCTTCAAGAGGTACGTTGGCTGGAATCCTCTTAGCTTCGAGTTCTTTGTCGACCTTCTGCGCCGGAATTGTCATGAGCTTTATGGGATTCTTAGGCTTCTGAATGGGTTTAATTAGCTTCTTGGCGGTCTGTAGAACTGTCTTCTTGTCAACTTTGTAGCTGCTTGATGTGAACCACACGCCGTGCTTGAATGCGCGTAGAAGCATACCTCTAAGGTCCGGTGTGGATATCTGCTCGTCGACTTTGTCCTTTAATATAATGCATTGTGACTGGGAATCGTATAGAGCATCCCAATACTCTGCCTTTCCGTCAAGGACGTTTCCAAGATTCTCAAGGACATCATAGACCGATTCGGTTGCTGAATCTCGACTCATTAGCTGCACCCTCTCTCCAAGAGAGAAACATGTTATGTCTTCAATCATTATCTGCTTAAATACTCGATGGGTTTTCTAACACTATCGTGTGATGTGACAAGTCATATAGGAATCTGCTTTCCTGCCACAGTCAAGACTTCTGTTTAGGAAGGATGGGAAAATGCCTCCGGCGACTCTTAAGAGGAAACTCTCTGTAGGCAAAGTCTCGAACGACGTTCTCAAGAAGATAGTTTTCGGGTTGACTGGCGTGCGCAACCCTCGAGTAATAAGTGGTCCTGCGGTCGGAGAAGATGCTGCTGTCATAGACTATCAGGGTAGGCTCTTGGTAGTCAAGTCAGATCCGATCACGGGGGCAGAGAGTAACGTGGGATGGCTTGCTGTCCACGTTAACGCGAATGACATCGCAGTTCGAGGAGCCAATCCTCTATTCTACCTCTCGACAATAATACTGCCGGAGAACCTCGATTCAGGGATCTTAGAAGAGATATGCAAAGGGGTGGACTTGGCCGCGAAGGAGCTGGGCGTGACAGTGGTCGGGGGACACACTGAAGTCACTTCCGCCGTGTCAAGACCCGTGCTGTGTGGAGCAATGATAGGTGAGGCCCAGCCAGGAAGAATAATACTATCCAGTGGAGCCAAGGTTGGGGACAGCATCATTGTGACGAAGAGTGTGGCATTGGAAGGAACAGCGATAATAGCTACAGACCGGTACAAGGAACTCAAAGGAGTCGTTGGGAGCAGGCTACTTAAATCAGCGCAGGGGTTCTTCAAGTATATCAGCGTTGTCAAAGAAGCCTTGGTCGCGGCTGAGACTGGTCTAGTTCACTCCATGAAGGATCCGACCGAGGGAGGACTTCTGCAGGCCCTAAACGAAGTAGCTGAAGCCTCAAAGGTGGGTTATTCCGTTGACGCTGGATTAGTCCCCATTGAGAACGAATCGAGGATCATCTGCGAAGCGCTTCACGTGGATCCTCTGAAACTGATATCAAGTGGCATGCTTATTGCAACAATGGATCCGAAAAACGAAGAAATCGTGATAAGGAAGATCCGAGAAGCAGGCGTGAACGCAACCAGAATCGGTGTGATTACGCGCAGTGGCAGAACGGTGAAGGACTTCTCCGGCCAAACTGAGACCCCGGCCGAATTCGTGAACGAGGAGCTGTGGAGAGCTCTGAAGGCAAAGCCATGAGAACGGCGTGAGCATGATATCATTTTGGTTCCAAAGGGGACCGAAGGTGCTCGCTTGACAAAGGCTTTTATCCCCCAAACTCCGACTTAATTACATAAAGAACTCTCTCCAGGTGAGCGTAATGCCATTTGACAGAAGAAAGAAACCAAATGTCGTACCCAAGGCTCTGTCAGAAAGCGAGATTATTTCACTTCTGAGCGACGTTACTCCTGACGAGATCAACGAAGCTCGGCGGACATCGATAGTTCCTCTGTATGACACGATCTTCTTTGAAGGGGATCCGGGAGGGGCAGTGCTTAGGGACATAAATGGAGTCGAATACTTGGACTGCACGTCACAGGCATGGACGCTTAACGTGGGTCCCGCTAACCCAGATGTGGTTTATGGCGCATACGTGCAAGCAGCAAGGTTGAATCACGTCCGGTACGGCTACCCCACAATCCCAAGAATAAAGCTTCTTAACAAGCTTGCCAAGATCGCTCCAGGCGATTTGAAGAAGGTCTGTTTGAACGCCCAGGGCGGTTCATATGCTATTGAAGCAGCCATGAAACTGGCTATGATAAACAGACCCGAACCCGCTCTATTCGTCACCTTTCTTAGAAGCTACCAAGGAAGCACGCTGGCAACGATAGCTGCGAGCTCCTTCATCCGAGAAGGCATTAGATTTCCCGGATTTGGGCTTGACAAGTTCGTCAAGGCGCCTTACCCCTATTGTTACAGGTGCCCATATGGTGAGGAGAGCGCTGAACAATGCAACAATGAGTGCCTGTCCACGCTTGAACAACTACTTGATCGAGGAGTCAATGTTCCAGTTACTGCTCTAATTGTCGAGCCTATGCAAGGACCAGGAGGGCAAGTTCCGTCTCCTAAGAAGTTTCTTGAAGGTCTTAGAAGAGTCTGCGATGAAAGAAAGATAGTGCTAATCTTCGATGAGGCTCAGACAGGTTTTGGAAGAATAGGTAGATGGTTTGCGGCTGAGTATTACGGCGTGATGCCCGACATAATCTGCTTCACCAAGGCGCTTGGTGGGGGATTCCCGATAGGTGGAATACTTGCAAGCAAGAAGCTCAAGCAAACCTTCCTGACACCAGGCGAGGAACACTCGACCTTTGGTTCAAACCCTGTCTCCTTTGCGGCAGCGTGCGTAACTCTGGAAGTCATCGAGAAGCTGAACTTGATGAGGAACGCTGAGGAACAAGGCAAGTACTTCACGAAGAGGATCAAAGAGGAATTCATGGAGAAGTACCCAATAATCGGCGACATCAGAGGACCAGGTTTGTTCATCGGAATGGAGATGGTAAAAGACCGCAAGACCAAGCAACCCGCTACTATGGAAGCAAACTCGATAGTAGGAGAAGCATTCAAGAGGCACGTAATGTTCGACCTAAGCATGACTGACACGACGGCCAAGGGAGAAATGATCAGAAACGTAGTGAAGTTCAAACCACCACTGGTCATAACGAGGCAACAGGTAGACCACGCCTTAGAGGTGTTGGAAGAATCAATCAAAGTAGTAACGAAGAAGTAGACGGTGGCGTATTCAGAAAGCAGTCTACTTCTTCTGTGTTCTCCAGCTGAGCACGGTCTGGGCCTTGAAGTAGAAAGGCAGTGAGATCACTCGAATTGATGTTACTTTGTTCCTCTTCATGACGACTACATCTCTATCTGCCGTAAAGCCATGTGGAAAACTGGGAGCGATCTATCTTACACGTCGCTCTTTCCCAAATACGTACAGCACAATTGAAGAGTCAGGAGGGAAACAAATGACAGAACTACTAGACAGATTCATCAGATATGTTAAGATCAACACAACAAGCAGGGAGAATGCCAAGGAAATCCCCAGCACAAAAAGGCAGTTTGACCTGGCAAACATTCTGACCGAGGAACTGAAGCAGCTGGGAATCAAAGACGCGAAAGTTGATGAACACTGTATCGTCACAGCAACACTGCCGTCCAACTTACCGGCCAATGCGAAAACACGGACTCTGATGTTTAACGCCCACCTAGATACTTCACCAGAAGAGCCAGGAGAAAACGTCAAACCCACCCTTGTTAGGAACTACCGTGGAGGCGAGATCAGGCTTCCAGGAGATGAAGATCTCACAATCTCACCGGATGACAGACCGATCTTGAAGGAATACGTCGGACACGACATTGTCACGAGTGACGGAACAACACTCTTGGGTGCCGATGACAAGGCAGGGATCGCCGTAATAATGACGGCTGTCTCTACTCTCACTAGAGATCCCTCGCGAAAGCATGGTGCCGTGAAAATCGTTTTTACGCCGGATGAAGAAGTGGGGACGGGAATTGAGGCGCTTGATATTGAGGCGCTCAAGTCTGACTATGGCTTCACTGTCGACAATGATGGGCTATATCTTGGCGTCGAGACTTTTAACGCTGCACGTGGAACAATCAGAATAGAGGGATTCAATATCCACCCGGGTGAGGCATATGGGAAAATGATCAACTCCATTCGTGTATTGCCAGATGCAATCGAATTGTTCCCACCAACTATAGCTCCAGAAACCACGAAGGAGCACCAAGGTTACTATCATCCCTATCACGTTGAGGCCTCAGTCAACGAAGCCAAGTTAGTCTTTATCCTGAGAGATTTCGACTATAATGAACTGAAGAAGAAAATGGCTACCATCGAAGAAGGCGTCAAGAGTATTCAGCAGAAGTATCCCAAAGCCCGGGTCTCCCTGAAGCTGGAAGACCAATATCGTAATATGAAAGAGATCCTCGACAAGGTTCCTGAACTAATCGAAACCGCCGAGGAGGCAATCAGAAAGGCCGGGCTGAAGGTGAGGATCAAACCAATTCGTGGTGGCACCGATGGCGCACGCATGTCCTTCAAAGGGCTACCGACGCCCAACCTATTCTGCGGTTACGTAAATGAACATAGCAAAAAGGAGTTCGTTTCAGTGCAGGTCATGGAGAAGGCGGTCGCAACGGTATTGAATATCGTTGACATTTTTGTACAGAAAAGGCAGGGACAATAGAAACGCGAATGAACTTCCGCTCGTCCCTTGATAACTGGCCTTCCTCCCGGCGCCTTCCATTGTTCTCTGTCAATAGGATGGCGGGATCAAGAACTTGGGCTGGTCTCGCCCTCTGTCCTGTTGGGATTTAACGCTTCCACTCGAAGGGGAAATGGCAACCTGCCGACTATCTCACTGGTTTGGTCCGGGATGCATTTTCACTTCTTGAATACTCGAGCGATGAACTTGCGCACTTCCTCAGCTACAATAACGCCGGCGGTGACCAAGAGAAGGTACCCCCAATCTAGAGGGGCAAGAGCAGTTGTGCTAAAGATGGGCTGTAGCCACGGCAAATATACGATAGCGACTAGGATCCCAACTTGCGTGGCGATTCCTGCTGGGATCCACTTATTGCGCGAAAATCCAACACGAAAAGCTGAAACCCTATTGGTGCGACATGAAAGGACATTCGCTACCTGCCCTAGCACTATGCCCGCAAGCGTCATCGTTGTTCCTTTTATGTAGGCAAGATTCGATGGGTCTAGCATGGTTCCCCACTGCCACCCACCAGCGCGCCAGGTAGTCAGACACCCATACATCGCCCCCGCAGAAATGACTAGTCCTACATAGAGAGACCGGAACATGACTTTAGTGTCAAATAGGTGCTGTTTAACGCTCCGCGGTGGGTTATTCATGATTCCAGGTTCGGGGGGTTCCCGACTGATTGCGAGGGACGGGAGAACATCGATGAATAGGTCAATCGCCAATACCTGCATTACAAGCAACGGCAACGGAATACCAAGGAATGTGTATAGAAAGTAGGGGATAAGTTCCGCCCAGTTATGGGAGAAGACGTATATTATGAAGCGCCGGATGTTGTCGTAAATCGCTCGTCCAGACTCAACAGCTTTCACAATGGACGCGAAGCTGTCGTCCATGAGCACCAGATCCGCGCTCTCATGGGCGATATCCGTTGCAGACGCGCCCATTGCGACTCCAATATTCGCTTCCTTAAGCGAAGGTGCGTCGTTCGCACCATCGCCAGTAACTGCTACAATTTCCCCTGCATCTTTGAGTGACTTGACTATCCGGAATTTCTGATTCGGAGTGACTCGAGCAAAAATGGAATTGCCGTTGCGAACTTGCTCCACTATCTCTCGATCACCGAGCTTGTCCAAGTCTTCACCGCGGAGCATGCGATTGTCTCCTGGCTCTATGATACCCACTTCGGTTGCGACGGCTTCTGTCGTGAAGCCAGAGTCTCCCGTTATGACAATAACCTTGATGCCTGCCTGCTTCGCTGTTCGAACCGCAGCTTTTACTTCGTAGCGTGGTGGATCATACATTCCAATTAGTCCTAAGAAGACCAAGTCATGTTCCAAGTCTTCCTCTTCGGAGACGGTGGGAGGTTGCAGCTCTCTCTGGGCGCAAGCGATAATTCGCAGCCCGCTTCGTGCCAGATCCTTGTAGATGTTCTCTATGTAAGAGAGATACTCTGGAGTGATATTTTCCACGCTCCCATTCCCGTTAACTACCTTCGTGCACGCGGGAATGACGTTGAAAGGCGCACCTTTAACGCACACAAGTAGCCTGTCCTTGAATCTATGGACAGTTGTTTCACGCTTCCGCTCAGCATCAAATGGAACGATGTGGACAATGGGTTTTGGGTCACGTGTGGCCTTGACATCAAGCCCGAATTTCACCGCAGCAATTAGAAGCGCACCATCCAGAGCGTCTCCAACAATGGTCCAGCTTCTCTCAGGTTTTGATTTTGGAGGGGGTTCCACCTTCGCCAAGTTGCAGAGTGCAGCCGTTTCAACAAGCTTATCTAACGCCGGATATTCGCCAGGTTTGATGGTATTGCCCTCATGGGAGAATTCACCATCAGAATGATAACCCAAGCCAGACACATCAAAGACGGTATTCCCCGCAAACAGCTTCCTGACTGTCATCTCTCCCTTTGTTATGGTTCCCGTCTTATCCATGCAGATAGCTGTGACGCTGCCCAGAGTCTGGACCGCAGACAGCCTCTTGACCAGCACGTTGCGCCGGGTCATTTCCACCATGTTGATTGCCAGGGCGGAAGATACGGTTAGCTGCAGTCCTTCGGGGACAAGTGAGACCATTACCCCGATCATGAAGAGGATACCTGTATAGAGTTGGAGCTGCAACCATACCAGCCCAATGACAAGAAAGGCTATCCCAACAAATATGCCAAGGAAGAAATCCCATTTGGCAGTCGCAGCGATCTCCTTTTCCAATGGACTTGGGGGATCCTTGATTTTCAGGGTCATCCCTGCGATTTCACCGAACTTGGTGCTTGCCCCGGTTGCAAAGACGACTGCCTTTCCGTGACCACGCACGATACCTGTGCTCATGAAGACCAGATTCGGCGCATCAAGGTATGAGATGTTCTGGTCGTCCGCTGCGCTGGCGGTACGAGGTTGCGGCTCGGCTTCCCCCGTAAGAGGGATATTGTTTACCCATATGTCGTGGGATTCCAAGAGGCGGGCGTCGGCAGGAACCCGGTCTCCCTGATCAAGCGATATCACGTCGCCGGGCACCAAATCCCGCGCCGATATTTTCTGGAGGCGTCCATCGCGGAGTGCTTTCGCTGATTCGGGTACCCAGTTCTTCAGTGCATCCATCGCCTTTTCCGCCCGTACCTCCTGCAAGACGCTAACATAGGAGTTCACTATGACGATTGCTAGTATCACTGCACCGACTACCGGTGCCCCACTAATGAATGACAGAGCACTTGCAGCTAGTAGTAGAACGCTGAACCCGTCTCTCAGATAAGAGAAGAATCGCGCAAAGGAAATGTGAGTTACCTGCTGTGGGATCTCATTCGGTCCATGTTCAGCCAAGCGCCTGCAAGCTTCCCCTGATGCAAGACCTTCTATCGAGGTACCTAACGAGGCTAATACCTCTTCTGAGGGAGGGGTGATGTATGGCTTCACAGGTCTCACACTCACAAATCGTAGTGCAGTCGGCCATGGCGGGAAGCCTTTGGATCCGACTCAATTCCAGGTCACTCTAGTGGACAGTCATCTGGGCGGAGAACTAGCGGATTCAGTCCTGAATAACAGGATATTATTCCCATCTAGAAGACCTCGGAGCTTCAGTGATTCAAGACGATATATATCTTTCCCCAGCAGGGGTTCCAAGGCAGCTGGGCTTCGGATCTATTTGTTACTGGAAGCCGCGATTGCCAACAGACTGCCGAGTTGGATAAGGATAGAAAGGAAGTTGAGGAACTTGCTAGCCTATAAACACGAGGCCGCGTACGACGGTTTCTTCGCGCGCTCGTTGTGGGTCCTTATCCTCTCGTAGTTCGCGACGTTCCCTAGAACGGCCGACTGCTTTGAGTGCCTGCATACCCAATCTAAGCTTCCTTTCACATAGAAACGCACCATATGAAAGCACGTCAACCGTAGAGGTAACAGAACGTTTTCAGTCAAGTATTTAAGGAATCGTCGGAACCCATCTCTATGGGGCGCGGGCTAGCACTCTGCGTTTCGTCAAGCTCATCAGAGAACAATGAGTTCAGCGACGCGAGGAAGGGAGCAAAGATATGGTCGTCTACAAGAAGCGCCACACGATTTTGAGGCTCAGATTGGCTGTAGCTGCGAGCAGATACCACTTGCTCGTGGTCGTTATCTTCTTCTTCCTCGGATTCCTGTACTTCTATCTTTCCCACCCAGACTGGTCGCCTTCTCTCTGGACTGATGCAACGCTACTCACTTTCAATGATACGATCATGATGGATCGTCTTGCTTCTGTGTACTATATTATTGGCACTGCGGTAATCTTCCAAGGGGTTCTAGCAGTTGTCCTGAATCGGATGCAGCAAGCCTCCAATCCTGAGAGATTGGCTGAGATCCTTGCTCATAGGGCAGTCGATCACGCCATCATCATCGGATACGGACACCTTGGAGAGCGGATCTTTGAGTGGTTTGCTAAGGAGGGGCGCAGTGTCGTCGTTGTCGAGAAGGATTCCACAAAAGTGCTGGAACTAATCCATCAAGCCGTCCCAGTCGTGGTTGCTGATGCTTCTGCTGAAGGTGTTCTTGAGGAGACCAACGTAAAACATGCCCACGATGTTGTGCAGACTTTCAACGATGTTCGGACCGCCCTAATCCTGGCTCACCGAGTCCACACCTTGAACCCCAACTGCGAGCTCCATGCTCGCTGCCACGACGACAAGGTTCAGAAGGTTCTCGAGAATCTTGGTGCAAAACCCTTTTCCACTGATTCCTGGATCGTGGACAAGCTTAGGGCGGAACTGCCGCGTTCAGACGCCAAGGTTGCCCTGGTAGGCTACAACGATATCGCCAAAAGGTTCATTTCGTGGTTCCAAGAGGTGCACCGCCCTTTCATCTTAGTTGAAAGGGATCCCGCTGTCGCGGATCTGGTGCGGGAGAGAGAGTTGCCAATTGCGAAGGGGTATGCTACTGATATTGATTTCCTTCGCGACCAAGGCATTGGGGAATGCGAAGTCGCATTAATCTGCATTGAATACAAAGTCGAGGACATAATTACCATCGTGAGTAATCTGCTCAGCCTGAATCAAAAAAAGCCCATTCTGGTGTATGCCCGGGTTTTCGATGATGAGATTGCACAGGTAATCGAGAGCATGGGAGGTCACACGTTTTCCTCCTCGCGATTTGCCTTCTCGAAGTTGATGCATGAAATCAGCGAATAGGCATAGCCCCCTTGCAGGCTCTACCATCCTGGTTTCGGGGGTTGTTGAACAAGCTATTCGATGCCCCAAGGGAAAGCCGTTGTATTACAGTCCAAAAGAAGAAAGGAGTTTGGCGATTCGGAGTTGTCCACCAGTCTTATGAGTTCTCCGCGGTCACGGAATTATGCCGTAGCCACCTGAGACTGGATCTCGAAATAGCTCGATCTGCGACGAGGGGAAGGTCAAGATCTACTCCTTGAGCATCTAACCTGTAACAAAGTGTTAAATCGGTCGCAATCTGATCTTGATGGCTGACTGACCAGAACGCGGCTTTGGATCTGGACACGTTAGGCGACCTTAAAATGCCACGACCGATTCTCTCCTTTGTTGCGCTCGTGTGCTTATTCTCCTTACCTTTCGCCCTGGTGATGGTCATCGGCTATGTCCCTTCACCAATCACGCCGAATGCAGATTTCTTCACAGTAGCCATTGATGGCACTCCAGTAGTTAACGTTTCCAGATGGACGCTTACAGTGGAGGGGCATGTTGATCATCCACTCACCTTCTCATACGCGAATTTTACGGCTCAACCAAACGCCACGGAGGTCGCGAGGTTGCAGTGTGTGGATGGACCTGCAGGTACGGCATCGTGGACTGGAATTCCCCTTAATGTTGTACTCGCGATGGCGGGCATCCAGCCAGGGGCAATGGACGTGGTCTTCGTTGGCGCCGATGGGTACACTTCCTCGCTGGCTTGGCCCACTCAAAATAGGTCCGATGTCCTCCTTGCCTTTGTGATGAACGGAGAACCACTACCTCCCGCCCAAGGATCACCTGTGCGCGTCGTGGCCCCAAATGAGTTGGGATATAAATGGGTCAAGTGGGTCTATCGGATTGTAGTGGTGAACTACGACTACAAGGGCTACTGGGAGAGTCGCGGGTGGAGTGACAATGCGTGGCTATCATCCCCTGATGACTGGCGCGTGCACGCAACTCTATTATCTCTCTCATTCCTATTTGGCGGCCTTGCAGCGATCTCTGGGGTGAAGCTGTCTCCTACCATGAATGCCTTCAGGGGTTTCCCTAGATTCATTTCGCGCAAGTTTCACGTCGCTGTATCCACTTTGTTCCTTGCCTCCGCGGTTACCTCCTTCACTTTCTGGGTTGGCGAGACCTTTCTTGCGAGGGGAGCGGTATTCTACACACTACACGGGATCATCGGCCTACTGAGCATCGGGTTGCTTGTAGTTGGAGCTCTAAAGGCGCTGCGAAACTTGCGGCGACCCCTTGCCACATCGTCGGGACATGGGAGAATTAGCCTTTATGGCTTCGCCTTCTATGCGTTAGCTATTCTTCTCGGATTCGCACTAACGATCGGCATTTCATTCCTGGGGCTTTCCTGAACTTCGCAGTCATGAAATCATGAAATACCCTAGCAGCAGAGCATGGCCTTGCTTACTCACGTCTCACCAAGAAAAGCTAGAAGGGCGGTCGCCAAATTGCCCTGTTTTCGTGGACGCATACGGTTAAATAAATGGTGGTCCTTGATAAAATAGGGAGGAGATGAATTTTGGCTGAAAAACAGCAAAAGGGACTTGACCCCCAAGCGGCTGCCTTGCTGAAACAGATGGCGCAGCTGAAGATGCCAGAGCTCCACACCTTAACACCGAAAGCGGCAAGAGACATGATGGATGCTGGAATCAAGATGATTGCAGGCAAGCCGGAAAAAGTATCCAAAGTTGAAGACCTGAAAATCCCAGGTCCGGCAGGCCAAATACCTGTAAGAGTATACACTCCGGAAGGGAAGGGACCATTTCCCGTCTTCGTGTACTACCACGGAGGAGGCTTCGTCATCGGAAATGTTCCCCAGAGTGACAACTTCTGCAGAGGAGTCGCGAATAGAGCAGCGTGCGTCGTCGTGTCTGTCGAATACCGCCTCGCTCCAGAACACAAGTATCCTGCAGCAGTAGATGATTCGTACACAACGACAAAATGGGTCTCAAAGAATGCGGATCGTATCAACGGTGATCCACACCGCATCGCAGTCGGAGGAGACAGCGCCGGGGGAAACCTAGCTGCAGTTGTCTCCCTGAAAGCAAGGGATGAAGGCGAAAAGTTCCCGATCTACCAAGTACTCATCTATCCAGCCACGGATCTAACCGGTACAAGTACGGTCTCCAGAAATGAGTTTGCGGAGGGCTACTTCCTCACAAAGGCTGACATGCTGTGGTTCGGGGAGCAGTACTTCAAGAAAGGTCAGGACCCCCGAGTTCCTTACGCATCCCCCTTATTGGCTCCAGATGTAGACAAGCTGCCACCAGCCCTCATAATAACAGCTGGATTCGACCCGCTGAGGGACGAGGGAGAAGCCTATGGCGAACGACTGAAAAAGGCGGGTGTTCCTGCCAAGGTCTCACGATACGCTGGCATGATTCACGGCTTCACATCAATGGATGGAGCAATCGACAAGGCAAAGGAAGCCATGAATGAGGTCGCAGCTAGTCTTAGCGAAGCGTTCAAGAGAGGCAAGATCCAGAAAAAGAAGTGATGGCCTGAACTGTGGGATCTCCAAGAAGGATGGGAGCGTGATGAAAATGGCTTCCCAAGCAACGAAACAGATAAACCCTCACTTTTCGGTCTTGGCTCTAGTCGCATTCACAGTTGCCTTCCTAGTCGCCAGGACATTCACGACTTTGAGTCCGAGTACTGTCATCGTCCTTGAGGGCGCTATCCATATACATCATTTCTGGTTCGGCTTGATCCTGCTAGCTGTAGGTGGCTGGATGGGTATTGTCAACCAGAACATGAATATCGATCAGTTGGCCGCAGTTCTCTACGGAGCTGGAGGAGGTCTCATAGCAGATGAGGTCGGGCTCCTCCTCACGCTCGGGGACTACTGGACTGAGCTAACATACACGCTTGTAATAGTTTTCTTCGCGTTAGCGTGTATGTCGATATTGTTGGCCAAGTATTGGCGAATCATTCGTACGCAGCTCTGGGGCATATCGAGGAGCGGCGCTATTCTTTATCTTGGCATCTTCCTAGCAGCGATCTCAGTAGGATTTCTGTTGACGACAAGCAGCCTCATCGTTTTCGATGTTTCGATCGTTCTGCTACTCGCAGCCTGCGTAGTCGTCCTGATCTATCTCATTCAGCGGCTCAGGCTGACAGGCAGGGAAAACAAGAGAAAGCAAGTTCCAGTCAAGAGGTAGACTAGAGCCCATCTGCAATCCGGCGGACGCGCCATGATACTGTGGCAAGACAGACCTTGCAGCCAAGGTTGTCGATTTCATTTACCACAATACTGGAAGGGATCTCAGGCCTCATGATCTTAAACGCAACTCTCGTATGGCGAAAGGAGAAACATGGCCTTGAAGTAGCTGGTTGCAGAGCCTCCTTGCTCACGGGAACCAGCCAGTCTCACGCACGTGATACAAAAACCATATAACCTTAACGCCGCAAACCATCAGAGAGGAGAGTAGCGTAGATTGTCTCTAGATCAAATCGCTTCGCGTTATGAGAAGCTGAGCAATCAGCTTGACGAGCAGTACTACAATCAGGATGCTGGCTTAACCTACGACCGCGAACTAATGAAGAAGCTTTCTGGCGAGTTGACTGAGGTCAGCCGCGAGTTCCTAGCCAAGTTCACCAAGCCCCGAAGCATGTACCTCGATTCAATAGCAACCATAGCCCAAGCTGAAAGGCTTGAGGTTGAGCTAGACTTCAAAGATCAACGCATGGAGAAAGTCTCCACCGACAAATACGTGATGAACGGTAAACGGGTTAACTGGGGGAACTGGCGGCAATTTAACTCTCAGACTGATGACCCAAAGAAGCGTAAGGAAGTCTTCGACGAATTCATCTCGAAGGCACCATCCATCGCCCACCTTGTGGAGAAGCGCATGGGAATATCCCGCGAAGTCTATAGGCGCTACAAGCTAACTCCCTTGGACGCATACCTAGAATACGAGGAGATGACCTATGCAGACCTCATCAACTTCCTCGAGAAGCTCGGAGACGGCGCACGAAGCCACTTTCTCAAAGCTACAGACCGTTTCGCGCCTGAGATTCTGCACGAGCCTAGGGTAGAATACTATGACGACTTCTACACGTGGCGCGGGCGCATCTACAAGCCATTGGACAAGATACTGGAAGAAAAAAACCCGCTTGCCGCGGTCAAGAAAGTGTTGACGTCCTTGGGCTTCGACCCTTCAAAGATCAAAGTCGACGCCGAAGACCGGCCGAACAAGAGCCCGTCCGCCTCATGTTGGGGAATCAATATCCCGAACGACGTAAGAATCCTGTACAGGAAGACTTCACCCTTCGAGGATATTGGCAGTGTGTTCCACGAATTTGGGCACGGGATTCATGGTACTAGTGCAGACCCGAGCGACACCGTTTGGAAGCGATACATAGTTCCGAGGAGTGTAGCCGAGACCTTCAGCATTCTCTTCGAGGAGATCACACACGACCCGGTATTCCTGACGCAAGAGTTGAAGCTTGAAAAGACGGCTGTGCTGGGCATACTCGACCGCCTCAAGTTCATGAACCTCGCGTTCCTGGTCTTCTACGCTGCAAACAGCATCATGAAGACTGAGTTCTGGAAGAAGAACTACACAGTAGAGCAGGCAGCAGACCGCTGGCAGCAACTAACGAAGCGCTTCTTCATAGAAACACCAGGCTACTACTGGCTACTACACCACGTAATGCCCGACTATGATTTGTATTCACCCAGCTACGTCATCGCTTCAGTAAGAGTCACAACCATTTGGCAGAAGCTTGGCGACGAATTTGGCGAGCCGTGGTGGAGGAACCCTCGAGCAGGACAGTACATACGCGAACTAGCTCAGACAAGAGGAGAGTTCAACATAAAACAATGGAAACTAGATCCAAGCGCATACTTGGAGGAACAAATCGCTACATCCTAACAACTTGGATTTCCACCACCCTGCATCCCGAGATATGCCTAGGGTTGAAAAGGTATATTTGAAGTGAGGTCACCTCATCTACCCAAGCCGCGCTTACAATTGGAATCTTGGGTAACTCATTCAGAAGAAGACCAGCTATCAAGCCCACAGAATCTCTGAGGGGGGTGCAAAATGAGTCTTGAACTTCCAGAGATAAAGATACTCGGAGAACAAATGAATAAGCGGCTTCAAGGCAAACGCACTAAGTCTTATCAGCTGCGGGATTACGAGAGACTGCAGAAAATTGGCTTCATGAATAAGGACCTAAAAGCCTTTGACCAACTCGTCGATAGGAGAGTCGAGTCGGTTGTATCCAGAGGAAACACGATACTCGTGAAACTCAGCAACGCTGCAAACCTGATCCTCGGTCCTGAGTACGGTGGGGAGATACGATACCACGACAAAGGGGAGACGCCGCTAACCAAGTTCCACTTGAGAGTAGATTTCGCAGACGACTCGGCGCTGACAGTGAGGCTCACTAGCATGGGTGGGATATACGCCATGAAGGACGATGAGCTGCCTCATTCATACTTCTACAAGCGAGACTTCAACCCAAATGTAACTTCGCCTACCGATGAGGGCTTCACCTTCGGCGGGTTTGCTGAATCTCTTTCCAAGAACGATAAGGCGCTCAAGTCAGTGCTCGTTGGTAAAGACGCCACCTTGGTGGGCATAAGGAATAGCTCGTTCCAAGACATTCTATACAGGGCAAAGCTCCACCCAAAGAGAAAAGCCTCTGAGCTGAATGCCGAAGAAAGGAGGAGGCTCTACGACTCCATCAAGCACATCATATCCGAGCGAATCCGGTTAAATGGTAAAGAGGAATTCACCGACTTCTATGGAAGGCAAGGCAGCTACACACCAGCCATGGGTCCAAAGATGAAAGGATTAAGATGCACAGTATGCAAGACCCCCATCCAAAAACTCGGCATCGGAGGAGGGAACGTGTTTCTGTGCCCCAAATGCCAAGCCGAATCCTAGTTTGGCTCCACACGTGACATCGACCTCAACTGAATATCCAAGGATTCGCAAGGCAACTTTTCAGAGCCAATGGCGCCGGCAAGCTTCAGCTAAATCATCCAACGATTACTGCGCGCTATCAAGTCAACCTGGGCATCATCAAAGCCATTGTTCAGAGCCCTTCCTTCTCCATCTTCTGGCGCTTTCTGGACGCAATTGCCAACTTCTTCCCCAACCTCGAGCGCTCACTCTTTTTGACACTCACAACCCAGAGTTCCCTCTGCAACCTCTCATAGTTCTCGAAGTGCTCCCTTGAGAGGCTGCCATCTTCTATTGCCGCCTTAACCGCGCAGCCAGGTTCCGTCTTGTGCTTGCAGTTGCTGAACCTGCACTGTCTAGCTAATGCTTCTATATCCTCAAAGGTACTTCCGATTACGTCTTGATCCCCTGTTACACCAAGACCTCTCATTCCAGGGTTGTCAATGAGCATCCCGCCGCTCGGCAACATGACGAGTTCCCTATGCGACGTGGTGTGCCGACCCTTCTTGTCGTAATCCCTGACATCACGCGTCTCGAAGCGCTCCTCACCCAGCAGAGCGTTGATTATCGTTGACTTTCCCGCGCCCGAAGGACCCACGAGCGAGCCAGTCTTTCCATTGCCAAGGAACCTCCTCAATTGATCCAAGCCAGCACCAGTCTTCGCGCTGACAAAGATGAGAGGAGCCTCCCTCGCCACCGCTTTAGCTTGATTCAATACGCCACGTATGTCCTTGCAGAGGTCTGCCTTGTTCAGGACGACTACCGGCTTGGAGCCAGAAGCTGACGCCTGCGCTAGGTACCGCTCCAGACGATTCGCATTGAATTCCTCGTCCAAGGAAACTACTATGAATAAAATTTCCACGTTCGTGCAGACAACCTGATCGCCAGTATACTTCGAGATGTTGTAGGTTGCCCGCATAAACTTCGTTCTTCTCGGCAGAATGCCATTTATCGTCATCGTACCCATCTCAAGGTTCCCATCTACAGCAACCCAGTCGCCCACTGCAGGGTAGTCGCCGCTCTCCCTGCACTCGTAGCGCATCCTGCCAGAGACCTTGCCCCTAAATTCCCCAGTCTCCCCGATCGCCGTGTAGAGGTTTCCCTCATGTGACACGATCCTCGCCGGTTGAAAGCCAGATTCCCGATATTCGCGGAACGCTTCCTCCAATGAAGAGTCCCATCCAAGTGTTTCCAAGTTCATGGATGCAGGAGGGAGCAGAGAATAGATATTAGCTTTGCCGTGCTTGTACGAAATGTTCGGATGTTGGCGCCGCGGAGATGGCATATGCTCTACCGCACAACGCTATTCATTTTGAGCGCGCACCAATCCGAAACATGTGACAGAATCAAACTGAGCGGGTTTGCTGCACTTAGGAAAAAAAGACGGGGTGTCAAGGGGAAGTCGATTTCAGTGGACTTCCAGAGCTGACTATTCCTACTACTTCTTCCTTCTACCATGCAGCACCATCAAAACAATCAAGACAAAAGCGAAAGATGAAATGGGGGTCTACCTATTCCACCCCCGTTTGCGATATGAGGTCCCTTTCCTACTAGCCTCGTGCGTCCTCGAACCTGATTTTGCGCGATCTTCCCGCTCTTTCTCGCTCTACTTCATTGGCGGACGAGTTCTGCTCTTACTTTGTTTCACGTCTGAGGCGGCTTGGCAATACGAACCCCAAATACAGTAGAACCCCCGAGACACCCGCGGAAACCCAGCCCAGCAGGACCCATACGGTGTACCCCTCAGGCTCGAGCACTATCTCCCAAACCCTATCCAGAACAAAGAAGCAGTACGCGATGATAATAGCGAAGGCAGCCAGACGAATCAAAGAGAATCCTCTACGGGATGTTCCATCCGTCGTCTTATGCATCGATGCGGTTGTCACTCTTGCCAAAGTGACGTATAGTGCGAGTGAAAAGAGCAGGTGAATCATGAGCACGGAAAGCAAGAGCGTCTCGAATATGGGCATGAACCAACTGAGCGGACCGAATACTGGCATGAGCACTGCCACAGATACCTCGACGAGAGCAAAGATCTTTAGCTTCGCTCCGCCGGCGCCTATTCCCTTGGAGAAGATCTCCAGCATGAAGACGTACAGGAAGATGTTGGCGATAGCGGACATACCGAAGGCGAGGCCCCATCCGAAGCTCTGGATGCCGAGGACCGGCTCAAAGAGGTTTGCGCCAATCAACTGCATGCAAGAAGTCAAGGTCAGGAACAGCGAGACCAGCGTGATGTACTTCGCCGCAGGCATCCTGCGATTCCTGTAACGGACGTACAGGTTGATTGTCAGTAGAGCAAGTATTGTCGCTGCTACGACTTGGCTTAATCCAACAATCAAGACGCGGTCAGTGAAAGAAAGGCCAGTAATATCTGCCAAAGCGAATACCTACCTCCCTGATCTGGATTAATGCTGCAGCTATTTTCTCGGCAAGTGCGATAATATAGCTTGCGGTCTGAATGCGAACATCGCATGCAGCTTTCTTCACCTCAACAGACCAGGATCTACCTGCATCGCCCAAGCCCGGCTGAAAGAAGACAGAACACTCACAAGATTCGATTGCCCTCCGTATTACGCCCAGATTGGGGAAAATGCATGTTGCCACTTAATGCATAATCTTTGTATTCTGGTTTCTGCACTAGTGGATTATCGACTACTGTCTATTCATTAGCACAGATACGTTACGTCGTATGGGAGACGGATGCGCGGTGGTGTAATTGGCTGAATTGAGGGAGTTGGACGCTGCGATATTTGACTTTTACTGTCATCTTAACGGTGTCTATGACCACGAAGAGGAGTTGTTCATTCCATCCGAAGGTAACACCAGAAAGACTCTAAGCGAGATAGATGAGTTGCGAGCTAAGCTTCAGAGTATGAGGGGATCCATAGAGAATGGCATTTGGAGTCAACACCTTGAGGACGTGCTGGATGGAATGGAGATGATGCTTCTTGAAGATCTGCGTCACCCAAGCAGGCATCTGCGCAGTCTCGGCTATTCAATAATCAGGATCCTGGAGGAAGAAGGAAAAAGACCCAAAGACAAGGCTGAGGTATTAATCTCAAAACTCTCGAATGCCGACTTGTTCTTCGAGAATCTCAAGGGGCTTTGTATAACTGCCACGGACGCAAGGATTGATCGCGCAATAACCTGCGCAAGAAACATGCAGACCGACTTCGGCTATTTCATGAAAGTCGTTGAGTCATGGGCTAAAGACGAAAAGGAAGACTCAGAAGGAAGACTCTACCGGAGACTGATTGAGGAACTCAAGAAGCTGAAGGACCAGGCGCAACGGTTTGCGGCAAGTGCGGGTGACGTCAAGGGTCAAAAGAGGGAGATTCTGGAGGACGTACCGTACGGCGATTTTCTGGCTGGTCGATACGGAGTGCAGCTTGGATGGATTCTCACATGGTACGAAGATGAGCTGGAAGGCATAAAGAAGAAGATTGAAGAGTTGGCGGCAAAGCTAGACTGCACCAAGAGCTCAACGGAGATTTTGAAGGAACGCATCCATACTCCGTACAACTCAGTCGAGGAAGTGTTCGTAGCGATGGGAGGTTTCTTGAAAACTGCTAGAGAGAAAGCGAGGTCCTACCTAGACTTCCCGGAGGACGAATCGTGCAAGGTCATTGGGCTGAAAGAAATGGAGAAAGATGTTTACCCCATGGGGCACTCGGGCGGGCCTGATCCAATAAGGGGTGGGTTGACACACACTGTTGCCTTGAATCAGTATAACTTCAGAGCTTTTACCAAAGGCTGGCTGATGATGATGGCCATACATGAGGCCTATTATGGGCACAACATTCACTGGATAAGAATCGCCATGGCGGATTTGCCCAAGACCTTCAAGATAGAAGGTGGCAAGGAGGTTCCGCTGGTTGAAGGATTGGCTCATAGAGGCGAAGAGCTTCTGCAGCATATCTATGGCGACGAAGCCTTTCCCCTGTTTGTTGCCTGGCGAAGGCTTCACACGGCGCTTCGGGTCTACATTGACATAGCCCTGTTTCATCTCAAGACGTTGGAGCCTGAAGACGCTGTGAGGCTTTACATTGACGTAATGAATTTCGACGACCAGACATCAAGAGGTCTTGTCGAGGCTCACTTGGAAAGCAGGGGCTATTTTGTTTGCTACTTCGCTGGCTATAAGATGATAGAGGAAATGAGGAAGAAGGCTAGCATGGGCGAGAAGGAGTTTAGCAATAGGCTTTTCTCAGCTGGATTCGTTTCGATAAAATGCATTAAAATGTTATTGGCAATAAAGGAGAGAATGTCCTGGGAAAACTATGGCTAGAAGATTCCTGACTTGCTCGTTGCTCCCCCGGTCTCGGATAGCAGGACGAATTCTGGCCGCCTACTTCCTGCGAAGCCGCGGAAGCAGCCGCCTAGTGCGCTGCATGTACTCCTCATACCTGTTCCCAAAATGATCGAGCATCATTTGTTCCTCACCATCGATCCTCTTATAGATTATCAACAAAGTCAACGCAGAGACAACTAGAATAAGCCAGTCAACCGCCACAAATCCTGTCGCAAACATGAAAATCAAAGATGCAGTGTACATCGGATGCCGGATTCGACTGTATGGTCCCCAAGTGACCAGTCTGTGCTTTGGCCTCACTTCTAGTTTGAATGTCCAAAACACTCCCAGAGCCCTGTGAGCCCAAACGAGTAGCGCAAGTGACAACACACCCAAGCTTACACCAAGCAACTCAACCCAAATTGGAGTCGGAAATGGGATTGCACTCCATGCCCGCCACGGAGGATAGACGATGTAGAGAAGCATCATGACAGCCCAAACGATCGCCACAAGATCCTGGAGCACAATGTCGCGCCTGCGCTCATACCTGCTACGGCGCAATCGAAACCTCTTACTCCTCAACTCAGGATCTATTGCCCTGACTTTGCGCTCATAGTATCCTCTGATGCCTCCAAACACGACCAGGAGAACTAGGAGAGTCAACCTGAAGAACAACTCTTCATCAATTGGGAAAAACATTCCTCACAGTAACCTCCTAAAGAAGAACAACCTGAGAAAGCCGCGCGCACACCTTGATTCTAGGCGAGTCATTGTTTGAGCTAGGCATCTGCGCTCCTATAGGTATTCTTCTTCTCCACTTCATTGAAGACATCGTCAAGGTATCTTTAATTAGGAGGTGTCGGGAAAGCTATGATGCAATCTATCCTGCAACCACATTGCAGAGGAGGACATGAATATGATTAGTCGGATTTGGCACGGCTGGACTACACCAGCGAATGCTAGTACCTACGAGGCGCTCCTAAAGAGCGAAATCTTCGTCAACATAAAGAACCGTAAGATTCCCGGTTACCGAGGAATACACCTGCTTCGAAGGAATCTGGTCCGTGAAGTAGAGTTCGTAACGATCATGTGGTTTGACTCAATAGAAGCTGTTCGCACTTTTGCGGGTGAAGATTATGAAGTAGCAGTCGTCCCCTCAAAGGCAAGAGCCTTGCTCTCGCGGTTTGATGAACGCTCACAGCATTATGAAGTCAAGGCTGAAATGAAGACTTGATCGCATAGAATCAAGCACGTTTAATAGCAGACATGAGTTCATAATTGAAAGAGGGCTTCTAGGTTGCAGGGTTTCACCCACATCCTTGCAGCGGGGTTAATAACAGCGCTACTGATGACACACGCGTCATCCTTCTCACCGCTGTTCCTACTCGCCGCCGCATTTTCGCTTGGGATACTGAGCCACGGCGTCATTGACCCCTTCGGAAGGGCTACTTTCCATCCACCCGATATCCCGAGAGGGAAGGAGACCGGTGCAAGATTCTGGCTACCTTTCCACATCTTCATGTACCTCGCTATGGCAGCTTCAATCATCTGGCTGGTCCTCGCCTTCCAACACTACTGGTGGCTCATAGTCTCAGCCATGATCGGTTCAATGTTCCCCGACATTGTGGACCTAGGCTACCGCGGCTACGTGAATCTGCGAGGAAGGAGAACAAAACGAAGAACTTGGAGCACCTCGACTGAAATGAGCTTCCACAAATACCTTTGCTGGCCCATGGAGCAGGTTGCAGACCGCATTCTGCCCGACCTCGCCCAGAATCCGAAAGCTGCCTCAGTTGAACTGGTATTCGACGGCGTTCTCGTCATTCTTCTAGTCTGGTGGCTCCGAGTTCCACTACTGCTCTAAACTCAACAACTCTAGACAGAGATCGACGTTACGAGATATCTTCTCAGCTCGTTCTTCTGAGAAAGTGACTGGATTACCGATGCAAAGCCATTCTAAAGTCTCCAGACTACATGCCTGGAAACCAAAGCGATTAACTCCGTGTTCGACATCACACCGTTCAGATGTGTCACCGCCTTCATAAGGGAAAGAGCGATAGTCAGAGAGCCATACAGCACAATCACCGAGAAGATATTTGAAGAACTAGCTGCTTCCAGCGCGCGGGGTTAGTTACTCAAAATCGGCGCACATCAACCCAAAATACGTTGGCGCCTGATATGAGACGAACCTTGCTTTCATGGGAACACGCTCCAAAACGCCTTCCAGAATGGCCATTTGCCAGAGACTATCAGGCTTCGCGTTTTCCACAAACTGCAGATCCAGCGCAAGTATTTGCTTCAGGTTGTTTTCCCTTATTGCCTTTACCACCAGCTCGTCGTATTCTCTGGATGCCGGGTGAAAGCCGTACGGCCCAGATTTGTCGTGGGCGTGCCCCTGATCTGCACTGGAGACAAAGGCTATCTTCCTCTGTGATTTCTCTGCAGTTCCAGCTATGACTCTGCCAAATTCCACAAGTTGGGTGAGCGGGATTTCTCTGGAAGGCGTCACGATGACTATTCGAGGTTTCTTCTTTTCTTTTGCGCCAAAAAACCATAAAGGTATTAGCACGCCCCAGTCCATCGGCATACAAGAGGCCGGCCCCTCACTAGTGCCATAATTCGCGCCTACAACGGGCAATCCTGCTTTCTTGGCGGCTTCGTAGATCTTTCGCGCGAGTTGATGGTTGCACTTGAAACGGGCGCTTACCGCCTTGCCATTATCTTCCAGGTTACCTGCAGAATATCGAGAGGTCACCACGCCGATTGTCCGGTCGAGCCTCAAGCCGTGAGGCGTCGCTATGATTATCGTGTCTGGTCTATGACTCCTCATATGCCTGGCTAACTCTTCCATGCCTCTTCTTGTTTCGCCGAAAGCCTCCAACTTGTCACCAGCAAGTTCAGGAATAGCCTCAGACCCGTGCGGCGCTACACAAGCATAAACAATACCCATGGCATCTAGCTCTCACACCTACAAATTTAAGCTTATGTTTTGACTCCTTGAAGAAGATTCATACCTTTGAGCGCGGCGACAACCCCACGACCGCTTGGAACGACGGCATCGAATCAAGAATAAGAAGAGGGAGATTTCGGTCATTCCTGCCCGTCCTGCTGCTACCGATGCTCTTCTTGGACTTTGCCCTGAGAGTATCTTGAGGTTACAGTCTGCCAGAACTACGAGATCTTTATAAGGAAGAGAAGCGGACATATGTAGAACTCATCAGGTCTCTGTATACTATTTGGGGAGGCTGTATATCTCATCCAACTTGTATACCCACGTGAAACAACGACTAGGGAATGGTGATTGAAGCTGATATCGAATAATAGAAAACAAAGGAGGTTTGCAGGAATGTGTAAAGATCTTGACGACGAGATCGTCTACCTAGACGACTACGACGAAGATGTCAAAGAAGTCAAATCAGAAGCAGAACAGAAAGAACCGTCGATTGTTTTTTCGAAATGAAATCCGAAACGAATTTGCATTTCCCTGCTTTTACGCTGGAATGAAATCCGAACTGGATTTCGTGTTTTTCTGCATTTTGCCTGAACCTTCCCCTTCCTTGGCAACGGAACCACACCCTGTCGACCAAGTCATCATCGACCCGCAGTACTATGCCAAGCAACGAACTCGATAGAACTCGCGCTATCAGCGCGAAAAAAGAAGAGGGAATTGGGCAATCCCACGCTGGCCGTCTACATCTGGAAGCCTGTCTTGCCAGCACCCACATCGTCAGGGCAGTCTCAAGCTCCTCATGCTCCTCAGCATAATCGCTGACCTTGATACCCCCCATCACAGCATCAATCGCCTACCTAAAAGCACGAGGACCAGCAGTAGAACGCTCGGGAGTAGGCCACACCTTGCACTGCATGATTATGGTTCGACGGCTCACCTTACGCAGTGTGGTTTACTTCTATTGAGACTCGTGTAACCACTTTTAGTTGCAGTGATGCAAGGAGAATGATTCGAAATATGAACCAGTGTGCCCCTCGTTGAGCTATCTCTGGATTTGCTTAACAAAAAAGAGGGATGGAAGCTCTGCAGGAAGGCCGATGCCACAACCGGGATGACGTCATGGTCTGTGCTATTTGCGCCTCATGTACATTAGGGCTGCTACGATCACAAGAAGGGCTGCTGCTCCCCCAGCAACCAATACAAGCGTCAGCGGTATGCCGCCCGACTCGATATAATATGAGTTCAGCGTGTAGTTTTCCGTTAATCCTGCTCCATTGTTGTATCTCCAAACGAGGAGGACGCCGGTGAGTTTGTCTATGTAAGCTACGACGTTGATGTCCATGATTGTTCCATTGATGTAGTTGGCTGTCCAGTAGCGCCCAGCGATATGATAGTTGGAGACCGTTGAGTTGAATTTCCAGCCTCCTGAACTAGGATACGGTGCCTCTCCTGCCGTGATGTTCGCTGCTACGAATCGCCAAATGCCATATTGGTACACATTCACATCGAAGGTGCCCGAGTGAGTATTGTTCACGGAACCTCCCGGGTTGTACTCGGTCTTCTCTAGTGTGAGTACTGAGCCGCTGACTGCGGTGACGCGAACCCTAATTGCGTTGATAGCAAAGCCCGCCGCACTATAGGCGTAATCGTAGTAGGCATTTGTTCCCACAACTGCTCCCGGCTTAGTGTAGTCTGCTGCGCGTGTTGGGGCAAAGCTTGAGGAAACGACCAATAGAATCGACAATGCCACCAGCGCGCAGGCTATTCCCTTTCTCAAGTGTTGTTACTCTCCATCTTCTTTCCCTATTCGCCCCTTATTGATTGATTGAGTATGTATCGTTTCAGTATTTTAAGTTTGCATCGCGTCAGCTACGGCCCTCGAGGCTTCTGGATCGCAGCTTAGGGTCGCTTGACGTTTTTCCCAGTCTCTTAAGCGCGCACGCTTACTAAGGCAAAAAGAAAAGTTGAGGAGAATCGAATTATTCTCCTTCAGCGCTCTTACATCTGGAAGCCTATTTTACCAGTACCATCTTCACTCTGAAAAACGGAGCCGACGAGAACTCCACACCTTGAAGCAGCCAAAAACCAAATTAAAACTACTAAGATCTATTCTGCTATTTCTTCCTATCCAAGTTTTCCTTAACTCTATAGCTCACTATTCTCTTTACTAGGTCAAATGGAATTGGCTTATTCATAGGAAATCTGACGGTACCTTTGCTTACTTCATAATCAGACAACTCTTCTTTGAATGCCTCAATACCTGATGAAGTGGGATAAAACCCAATATGATTCTTAAAGGCTGCAAAATGAACCAAGTTACCATTTAATTTGAAAGTAGGAATTTGATAACTGATTGCCTCTTCTGCTTTAGGCGCTGAGTCCCTAATTGCCTGCCTCAGCTCCTCCAAAATCCTCTGCACATTCTTAGGAAAAGTAGCAATATACTCATCTATCGTTTTGAACACTTTCCTAGGTGTTGCCATAGCGCTTCCCTGCAATCAATATTTCTTAGACGAAAAATCACCCAGAACCTAATGAGCACTCCGATTTAAAGACACAGATCCAATTCCAGCACGCGCATGCGCCATTTCACTCTGTTCGCTATATGCGGCCTCAGGCAACCTCATGATAGAAGTTAACTTCGATGCCAGCCATAATCGGTCCGATATTCTTGAAAAACTCCTTATAGTATGGCGTCGAACCATGGTACTTCAAGGCTTCATCGCTCTCATATTTCTCAAAGATAAGGAATTGGTTCGGGTTTTTGACGTCTTGGTGGAGAACGTAGGCTATTGCACCAGGGTCTTTACGGACTTTGGGAGCAAGCTTACGGAACTCCCGCTCAAATTCCTCTCTCTTACCCTCAACTACCTTGATTACAGCCACTACAACAATCATGGCCTAAATACCTCCTCTCGGTGATGGCGACAACAAAAGATGTACACCATTCAACATATCAAAATATCGAGAGGGGCCGTAAAATACTGGTTTGGACTTTGAAGCGTGGGCTATAATGGTTAGTGTTCATAGGATGAAGCATTGGGCAGAAACCACCAAAAAAGAAGGTTGTAGGTCTATAGAATAGAAAATTGTGCCTATGGTCTCATCTACACAATTCGACCTTGAGTCATAATTCCATCCCATCCCCTTAGGTCAAGAAATGCGACTATCTCAAATAAGATAAACAGGGATGAGTCTCTTGACAATGCCAGTGCGCCAGAAAAAAGAAAAAGAGAGAAGGATTTACCTACTACAGCTCGGTTCCCTCACATCTGGAAGCCTGTTCTACCACCGCCCCACTTCGTGAGGGCAGTCTTAAGCTCCGAATGCTCCTCAGCATAGTCACTGACCTTAATACCCTGCATCACAGCATCAATAGCCTGCCGGAAAGCATGAGTATCAACCGCTGAACCATCTTGGGGAGAGAGAGTTATTAGGGAATGACTCGCCTACCTACTGTGAACAGAAACTCAATCCATCCAAATGACATCTTGCAACGGACAAAGCCAGCTTCTAGTCTTGAATCGATCGGAACGCGCAGAGTGAGCTTTAGCTGTGGGGAATCGCAGCCGGATACGACTAACCTGCGAGCGGGGTATTAGAATGCAAGTGGAGGAGATACAGAAGAAGATTGCTCCCGCGCTAAGGCGTTACGGTGTGGCGAGAGCCGCGATCTTTGGCTCATACGCTAGGGGAGAAGAGAGAAAAGGAAGTGACATAGATATCCTCATCGAATTCGAAGGAGACAGGAGTCTACTCGATCTCGCCGGACTCAAGATCGAACTTGAGGAGGTCTTGGGAAGAAAGGTGGATGTCCTAACTTATGACTCAATTCACCCTTTGCTTAGAGAGCGAATTCTGAATGAACAGAAGGTGATCCTATGAAGAAGGATCCACTAGTATTCGTTGATCACATTCTCGAAAGCATAGAAACGATAGAGGAATACGTTCGAGGAACAACAAAAGAAGAGTTCATGAGTTCGAAGAAAACTCAAGACGCTGTGATTAGAAGAATCGAGATCATTGGAGAAGCTGCAAAGAACATTCCGGAAGACATGAAGAAAACCCATCCCAACATACCCTGGAAAAGAATAGCCGGAATGAGAGACATACTGATCCATGGATACTTCGGCGTCGACTTGGGATTAACGTGGAAAGTTGCCAGCGAAGAGATCGAGGAATTGAAGAACAAGATTGCGAAGGTAAAGAAAGATCTCCAGAAAGCACGAGAAAAGGTAGCCAAGCAATAGCCCCAAAAAAGAAGAGAGAGAGAGGGATCTTCCTATTCCTTCTCGGTTCCCTCACATTTGGAAGCCCGTCTTACCCGTGCCCCACTTCGTCAGGGCAGTCTTAAGCTCCTCATGCTCCTCAGCATACTCACTAACCTTGACACCCTGCATCACAGCATCAATCACTTGCCCATGAGCCATTGTTCAACCCAGCAAGTTTTCAACCTTGCAGCGCCTCAAGAAAGGGAATTGAAGAAGTTGACTACAAGTTGGCTTCCTCTGAAGCATATTCCCAAATGCAATGGAATACTTCTATCTTTGTGTCGGAGCCTGTAAGCCAATTATAGACAACATATCTCTAGCCGTGAAGACAGATTCGACCTTGCATTGGAACCATGCGATGTGCCCATTGTTTGCCACATACTTTGTTCGTTCTTTCAGCACTTCGAACAGCATCCCTTCTTCAACCTCGAATACGCTGTATGACATAGATCCATGATCGTCCACAACAAAGAAAGACTCTCTTTCGTATGTCGGGTGCGGTTTTTGGGTTGGTCTTAGCTTCTAGCAGGCCCTTTTCCGATAACCCTCAGTTTCGTCGTAAGAGGTGTGAGCGGAAGTCGTCGTGCCTTGATGGGGCCTTCGGGAGGCTTGCGTGAGATTTTCGGCTTAACGTTGGTTGGGTACACCCGATATATTCCGTCCTCAATGTCATTAGGTACTTTCCAGAACCACGTATAGCTGTCTTGTGCATCGATAGAGAAGTCTTCGTCTATTCTGAAGGTGAGAGCTTTGCTGAAGTCGTCCTCTGTGCTGATTCGTTTGTCCTGTCTCGCTACTGCCCACATGATGGTTCCCCTGCGGTACCATGCCGGAGCACTGCCTGAGTCAGCCAAGCTGGTCAGGGTTATGCCAACTTCGCCCCCAGCCTTGCATGTCAGCCGATCCATTGTCCAGTCTACGATCCCGTAATCGTATCCCGGATTTGATTGAAACGTGACCCCGAGAGCGCCGTACGCAAGAATTCCGAGAACGACGATCAAGACGTAGTCGGGATACAGAATCGCCCAACCCAAGATAAACACTCCAGCAATGAAAGCCCCATAAACGCAACTCACATACAGTTGCAGATGACCATGTTCATACTTTGATTTCATGAACCCGGTGAGCTTGAGGTTTAGGGCGCTCTCAATGAGACTTGCTCGCGTTGCTGCTGCATCCGCACTAACTTGGTAGATATGATCAATCAAGTGAAGCGCGATAATGAGTATCACAGTGACGGCCAGGACAGCTGCCTTAACGATATCTGGCAATACCGTGCCGATTGTCCCCGTCGGGATGAGTACGGACTCTGTTGCCAAGAGTGCTGTGATGAAGCTGAAGCCATATTTCCTCAAACCATTCAGGCGTTCCTCGAAGCCATCAATCACTTCTCGTGCTGCCTTCCATTCCATTATGAGGTTGTTATTACTGTCTTCTCCTTTGTCAGTACCCGCGCTTCCCCCCTCCTTCACCGTTCTGATAAACTTCAGTGGAAGCACTGAGTACAGGCTACTATTTAGCATTATTGGGCTCTACGCAGTGAGATGGGTAGCGATGAGAGTCATGCGGATCAGCCTTTTAAGTCGATCTGCCCAAACGCGGAAACGGAGAATTTCGCAGACCTTTGCCTGATGTCATTGGCACACTACTATCAGATTAGCGCACATGCCTCTTCCCTTCTCCTCCTTCTTTGTTCCGCATAACTGCGGTGGAACTACTGGATAGGAGGCGCAATTTAGCGTTATTGGGCGGTGAAGGTGGGAGGTCATCGCAGCTACCCCCGCACTTTTCTCCCACCCTGTTTTTTGGCGCGCGCCAACTCCGTCCGTCTAGTAAGACTGCCAAATCAAGAAAGGGGAACGGAAATTCATTTATTCCCGACTACATCTGGAAACCAGTTCTGCCACCGCCCCACTTAGTCAGAGCAGTCTTCCCAAGCTCCTCATGCTCCCCAGCACATCCATTGACCTTGATGCACTGCATCACAACATCAATAGCCTGACGAAATGCACGAGCACTGAGGGCAAATGGCTGCCCATAATCCGCCTGTCATTGGACGCGCGCACACTCTAGGGCGAAAAATGCCAACGGGAGAAGCGGTATAAAGGCGTTTGACGTAAGCCTCCTATGACGTATTCATCCTGAGGTGGGAGCGCAGAGAAGATGGATCGTAGCAAAGACTGGATGGATGAAGCTGAAAGCGATCTTGATCACGCAAGAAGCGATCTCAAGCAAGGATTTAACAATTGGGCATGTTTCTCTACCCAGCAGTCTGCCGAGAAAGCCGTCAAAGCAGTATTCCAGAAAATGCACGCCGAGGCATGGGGCCACTCGGTAGCGGATCTTCTCACAGAATTGTCAAAGAAACACAAAATCCCAAATGAACTTCAGGACAAGGCACTCGAACTCGACAAAGCGTACATACCAACTAGGTATCCTAATGCCCATCCATCGGGATCCCCAAGAAGCAGATATACAAAAGACGAAGCAAGAAGGCTGATTAGCAATGCAGAGGAAGTACTCCGGTTCTGCAAAGATCTTCTATCCAAAGTATAGCCGTGATGACTTACTGGAACTACTGAAGCTAAAAGTGGAAGCCCTTAAGAGAGTTCTCCAAGTATCCCTCGTCGCCTTATTTGGCTCATACGCAACAAACTCCTACACCGCTGCGAGTGACATTGATTTACTCGTCGTCTACAAAGGACATGCCAAGGACGCTTATACAACAGTGAGGAAAGCATTTGGACTCCCTCTATTGGAGCCTCATGTGTATTCCGAAGAAGAGTACACCACAATGAAAGAGACTCTTCACAAAATGACTGCTAATAGTATCACCATCTATTCAGATGGTAGCCTTCCACAGGGCTAGCAGACGAGAAAAGTGAATGAGTCGGAAAGAAAATCTCCCAGTCCGACCTGCCGCTATTCTATCCAACCAAGCGCACGCCACGACTCTTCAAATACAAAAGGGCAAGTTCTTTGACTCCCTTCTCTACCATTCACATCCGGATACCTGTCTTACTAGCATCCTAATTCGCCAAAGCAGTCTTCAACTCCTTATGCTCCCCAGCATAATCACTGACCTTGATGCCCTGCATCACAACATCAATAGCTCGCCTGAGAGCGCCAGCAACGTATATGCAATACCAGACCTTCCCAGAATTCCACAAGTCAACTCGCTAGCTGATTAGAGGACAAGCCTCCAGCCTCGCAACGCTTATCTTTCAGCTTGCTAATAGAAGGAACAATAGAACCTTAGTCAAAGCTAATCGCCTCTTGCCGGTTATGACTTGGTGGGGAACTGCACCTTGGTCGAGAATCGCGCTGTCAGCACAACAAGCGATGTCGAGCATGCGATCATTGAAGCCGTTAAACCGTTCAATAATCTCGTCCTAGTCTACCTTTTTGGCTCCTTTGCTAGCGGAAGACCTCATGCCTTCAGCGACGTTGACGTCGCCATATATTTCCGAGAGTTCTCTATGGCTGAATTCATGAAGGTTCACGGAGCTCTGAGCAGAGCGTTGGGAGCACAAGTGGACACCATTCCCCTCAATATAGCCCCACCTCTCTTGAGATACGAGATATTGAAAAAAGGGAAACGGCTGATCTCCAAGGATGAGACAATCAGGATCGCCTATGAATCCAGAGCCATCTTGGAAGGATTAGACGAGAGACCACTAATCGAGGCAATAAGAGAGGCAAATCTGAGGAGAGTCTTGATATGACCGCTGAGTCTGTCAGAGATGCCATCAACAAGCTAAAGGAATTATCCTCGAAGACATCAAGAACGATTTTCATGTCTGACTGGAAGCTTCAGGGAACAATCTTATGGCTATTATACACCGCTTTGCAGGGATGCATAGATCTCGCCGCAAAACTAATCTCAGCCATGGGGAAGAAAACCCCCGACTCGTACTCCGATGCCTTCAGAATCCTTGGCGAAGCAAACGTTTTCACCCCAGAAGAAGCCGAACGCTTCTCCAATATGGCAAAGTTCAGAAACGTACTAGCCCATTCCTACACCAGCGTCAACCTGGAACTTGTATTCGAGCAGCTCCAACATGGCATAGCTGACATCGAAAGCTGCCTAAGGAAACTCGTGAAGGAATCAAGCAAGCACAATCTCCTGCTCCCATGAGACCGCAAACCACCAAGGAAAAGCAGAGGGAGTTTGGCGAGTGCCCCAATGCCGCCTACAAATGGAAGCCTATCCTACCGGCACCCGCTTGGTCAAAGCAGTCTCAAGCTCCACATGCTCCTCAGCATACTCGACCAGCTTGATGCACAGTGACAAGCGACCTTCAATTCCTTCCAAGGTCTACATGCTATTCATCCTCGTACTCCTCTTCTTCAACCTCCAAGTCAAGACCAAGCGTCCCAAGCTCCTCTATAGCCTCCCTTTTCGGCACATCCTTCGTGAAGTCTATATCATAGAGACCTCCATAAGCACTCCAACCCCTCCCGATAAGGATCCTCAAGGTCTTAGCACAATCCTTGAGCCTGGAATGCAGTTCCTCTCCAAGCTTCTCCAACTCAACGGCGAAATCCTCGCCAAGCTCCTCACCCTCCAAACCGTCAAGCTCCCAAGCAGGCTTGCCAAACAAGGAAAGCATAACCCTACTAAACTTCCCAGCACCATCGCTATTGCCCACACAGATCACCATCCAACTAGTGCTCCCAGCCTCGGCTTTAAAGACCACACCAGAAGGAAGAACCACTGTCGCCTCCCCACAAGGAGAGACAAATACAGATCTTTCTGGATGATGGATCACCGCACCAATGACGCAAAAAAAAGTGGAGTGGAGAACTCATGATTCTCCCCCAATTCTCTACATCTGAAAGCCTGCCCTGCCCGTACCCCATTTCGTCAAAGCAGTCTTAAGCTGCTCGTGACTAGGCAGGCACTTTCATTTTTTTATCTGCTCGAGTGATGCTTGGCGTTTTCCGAGGAAGAAACCTGCGGAGCAGATTAACGCAATCCCAACTACCAGAAAATAAGGGGAATATGGAGAGGGGGAGGCAAATTGATAGATTAGAAAGTAGATTATAATGGGCGCAATCTGTTGGGGGATTTGTTGCACGGGCACTACAATGCTCGCATTTCCAGCGTTAAGCGCGTATTGGTAATGGCCTAGTCCGATGACATTTGCCAAGATCGCGATTGTCGCAGAAATCAAGAAGATTATCCATTCGAAAATGCCCGCGCTCCCCCCGAGAACAATGGTCAGGGAAACTATCATTGGCTGCAACCAAATGTTTCCCACTACGAATGGAAAACCTGTTCCCAGCGCAAGCAAGATAGCCCTGTGTTTTTCTGCTTTCCTACCGGAATAAAATAGTCCTAGCCACAGGGCGATGAACAAAATAGAGAACAATGCAAGCCTTACATTAAAAGCAGCATCAAAGAAGTAGGTCAGGCTGCCAGCTATTGCGAGTTGGCTAAACCCAATTAGCGTAATCGCTACCGCCAAGAGAATAATGGCAAGAATCTCGAAGATTCTCAGGGACTCCTTCAAAATGAACACAGAACCAATTGCGAGAATAATGAAACCGGACGCCCCTAACCCGGGCATAAGTGCCGCCCCGACAATGGCCTGGGCTACAAAGAGAAAAACAGAACTAAAGGCGACCATACAAATAATTCCTAACAGCCAAGTTTTATTTCGCACTAAGGATTTAACGAGACCCTTGTCCCGTCTCTCCGGCGCAGTATCATTAATCGCCTTTTTCTGAAGCACCTGTCCGAGGAAGTTCAATAAGCCCGCCAAAATACCAAAAAGAACGCCAAGGACATAATCCGCCATAAGTTCTTCACATTTCTTGATTTTTGGAGTTATGAGCATAAAGGAGTTGGAAGCACGATATTAGATTTGCTAATGACACAACCGAGGAAATCTTGGGGTTCCTATATGTATTAGGCTCACCTCAAACTGCAGAATTTTCACCGGTCAAAAGTCAACTGTGATTCAGGTTTCGCCAAATTGATTTTCTAGTAGTAAATCTGCGATAAGGGTGGACCACCCAAAGTTTTTCGCCCCATATCCCTGTCCCGTAAGGGGGTTGTATTGTTCCCGGAATCCTGATCTGAGAACCATCTCCGCCAACCTTGCAGTAATTTTCGCAGCGATGTCCTCAAACCCGAGATGCTGGAGGCCTTTTACCACGTACCACGACATGCAAATCCAATTAGGTCCGCGCCAAAGAGTCATTAGGGACCCCCTTGGGTTAAATTTCGGGGAGGATTTGGCTACGCACGGCAGAGGGTAAGGCAACCAAAACTCCCCTTCGTTGAGTACGTGATCTCGGACGAGTCGTTCTGCTTTCTTCCCGTCTATGTCTAATATAAGTGGGAAGAGCCCTGAGATTGTTATTTCGGGGTATGCTTCACCCGTAACTGCGTCAATGGAATAAAAGAAGCCGGCATTTTCGTCCCAGCATCTTTGTTCCAGCGATTTTTGGGCGGTTGCAGCGCGCGTGCGGTAAATTGCGGCGTGATTTTCGTCCCCTGCAAAATCGCAGAGTTCTGCAAGCACCTGCAGGTTCCGGATGTAAATGCAATTAAATGACACGTCGTTCACGCAAAAATGGTTTGGGCCCTGGAGATTTTTAATGCGTTTGATGTCCCAACCCACTCCATTGTATTCGCGAATAATCGCACCTAACCACCTCCCCGTGCGTATTCCAAGCAAGTGCTGAATGTGGTGGATATGGTCCCAGATAGGCAACAAATCCATGCCAGACTCCCACGGGTGGATGATGGCGACTAGGCCATCCCCAGACACTTGTTCGCTCCGTTCCGCGTTTAACCAATCATAATACCGCTGCATTGGAGCGAGGATCTGGGACAAAAACTCCAGATCTCTTGTTTTTTCAAATACAGCTGTCACTGCCTGCGCGAGGAGTGGGGGTTGAGTGATATGGCTCCGGTCCTTTTCGGGCCATTTACCCCTGAACAAGAAGTCCCCCATACGAGGCTTAAACCCGGTCGCCGGTCGCCAATAAAGCATGTGGGGTATCATACCACTTTCGAATTGTTTGCGCGTGAGGGTGAGCAATTCCTGCATCGCAATGACCGGGTCAAAATGCGCCCACATGATAGCATGAAAGCAACTATCCCAGAGCCACTGATGCTGGTACGTATCTTGGCTTGGACAAGTATAAGTGAAATCTACTCCCTTTACCAAGTTTCCCTCCAAGACCGCCCGCGCTCTCTTCACCAATGTATACGCATCGATGTTGGTCTTTTCGTTAGGGCTGTTCACAAGTGCATCATCTCCCAATGAAGTCTAGAAGTATCTTATTGAACTTGTCTGGCTGCTCGATCATAGGCATGTGCCCTGCTTCAAAAATCATCTCTAGTGTCGATCCCTCTATACTCTCATGGAGAATCGCCGAAGAAGAAGCGAGCATATCATCAGCACCACACACGATCAATGTCGGGACCTTGATCTCCTTGACCCTTCCGCTCAGGTCTATTCCGTTCAGAGCATCAAAGTCGTTAGCCAGGATGCTCGGATCGAAATCCGCCTCCACCCTAAAGTACTTCATTAACGAAGACAGGTTCCCTTCAGTAAGCATCTTTGGAGACAAGAGCCTATTCAACAACTGGAGGCCAGCTTCCGCAGGATTATGGCGAATGCGGGCTGGGAGGTCGCCCAGGTTCTGAAACTTGGCACCGCTATCGATTATGATGAGTCTCTCAACAAGCTCTGAATGCTCCAGCGCTAGCAGTTGAACTATCACACCACCCATCGAGTGACCCGCAATGAGCCCCCTCGCTACCTTAGCCTGCTTCATGAAACCGACGACATGTCTGACGTACCCCTCTATTGTCGGCTTCTCCTTCATGCGCTCAGACTTACCATGACCAGGAAGATCGATTGCAATAACCCTCAACCGCTTCGATAGTTCAGAAAGCTGGTTGACCCAGTAGCTGCTCATTCCACCTGCTCCATGAATTAGAATCAGTGCCCTTCCTTTTCCCCTGGATTCATAGAAAGTCCTCAGACCATCCACAGTAACGAAGGGCGTATGGCATTCAACTCCATGACGTTGAGTGGCAGTACTATTTCGCCGATCTGTCTTTTATTCCCTACGCACGCGGGGAAACCAGTCCACACTTGATCTTACTACATCTGAAACCCTGCCCTAGCACCGCTCCACTTGGTGAGTCTCGGGCTTCGGGGTAACCACACCAGTCATTTTAATCCAAAAAAGAAGGAGGGATTCCGCAGATCTCCCAAATGCCCTTCACATTTGGAAACCTGTTCTGCCGCCGCCCCACTTAGTGAGAGCAGTCTTCAGCTCCTCATGTTCCTCAGCGTAGTCACTGACCTTGATACCCTGCATCACCGCATCAATCGCTTGCCTAAAGGCTCTTGCACCAGCAGCTGGACCGTCCGGGTGAGCGTGGACTACGGGTCCATCAATTAAAGATGGACTTTCCGCCTCCGGACCCGATCATGATGTTGTTGCCGAGCATTTTCATGGTTTTCTCCACGTGGCCGGCAGTAATACCACCGCTTGGCATAGGCATCGTCGGCTTGATATGCTGCAAAGGAAACTGTAATCGCTTCGCCATCATCAAAAATTTGTCCTCAAGCAACGGAGCTTTGCCGTAGGGCGCCGGAACCAGGGCTATATCGGTCCCACATATGCGCGGTAGCTTGGACATTATGAGAGACGGGGATACTCCCGTTATTGGACTATAGCTGATTTCGCCAGCCTCTTCAGCCGTGTGCGCCGGCTATGTCCATATGCCCCATTATTGGCAATGTGTTTGGTTCTTCTGCTACCATGCGTAGGGCGTCGTATCCGACTGCGAGGTAGTTGATGAGTAGGGCGTTTCCGCCTGCCTGTTTGACTTTGTCGGCGTTTTCGAGTAGTTTGTCTACTGGGCCGGTTATGTTGCAGCAGTAGAGTGTCTTTTCATCTTTTTCTTTGTTTGCTTTTTCTGCTTTTTCCATGTAGAGTGGGACGCGGTCTTCTATTTTGTTGTATGCTGGGTTGGCGATGATTTCGTCGTCTTTTATACAGTCAGTTCCGCCTACTGCGGCGCCGTAGAAGAGTTCTGCGCCTACTTCGGGCGTGTAACCCGTCTTGGGTTTTATCATATTATTCAGGAGTGGCCGTTTGGGTATGTCCATGAGGTCTCTTATTCCTTGGAGTCCGTGTTTGGGTCCTTTGAATCCTTTGAGCCATTGTTTGGGGAACCATAGGTCCATGAGTTTGATTCTTCCGCCCATGCTGAGGTTGCCGATGACTGTGCTGAGTAGCATGGGGATTTCTGTGCCGAAGTTTTCCCATGGGAAGCCTACTGCGATGATGAAGTTGCGGTGGTCTACTTCCTTTGGGACGGAGTAGACGTATTCGGGTGTTTCCCAGATGCCGAGTACTTTTGCTTGTCGCTTGATTTTGAGTTCTACTGTTTCGCCTGGGACTGGGGTCCAGGTGCCTGTGCTTTGTTCTAGGGCTGCCATTTCTGCTACGTCAGTTATTGGTAGTGCGGGGTTGAGTCCTGCGAAGTAGAATCCGATGACGTATTTGTCTGTGTCGAGGCCGTCGAAGAATCCTTGGGGTTGGGCTTCTATGGGTATTTCGTTTGGTTTTTCTTCAGACAATTTTCGGGTTGACCTCCTTTCGTTTCTTGGTTTTTGTTAGAATTGGTTGTTGGTTTTAGAGTCTTCCGCATCGATATAAACGTGATGGGGAGACTTCAATGACAGTCGATTCCCTTGTTTTCCGCAGGGGCATATGCTCTTTGGGGGCGTTGCTACATCAATGGATCATTTGCTCCTTGATGGTGGTTGCGAGGATGGCGTCAAGGTTGTCTGGAGTCTTGCCTGCGTAGCCGATGGATGCAATGGGCTTGATCCTTGTTAGTGCCATGAGTGCTTCTATCCTTTTGATGATAAACTTGTATTTATCTGGGTCTGCTGAGTTTGCGAATGTGATGAGCTTCTTGCCGTTCAGGTCCATTTTGAAGAGCTTCTTTGTGTTCCTTCTGAGTAGCTTGGGTGCTCGGCATTCCTCGGCGCCGTGGCACTTCGTGCATGTGAGGCATGGTGCTCCGAGGGCGATTATGCTGTAGTCGCGTATGGATTGAGATTCCTTGAACTGCTTGTCTTGGAAGAGGGAGACATTCGTTCCGAGGTCTTCTAGACGGTTCCTGATCTTTTCTGCAAGGAGCTTCGTGTCACTGTTGTCCGTGTGATAAATGACTAGTGCTCTTGGCATTTCTTTGGGCCCCTATGAGGTAAGTCTAGGTGGGGTTGGCTGTTCAACTATGGTGGTGAGCGCTTTAACTAGGTTTGTCAGTGCACTTTGAATAGCAGAAGCTCTGGTTTGTCATATGTCTTCCGACCCTCCTCTAGGCTTTCGATCTTGCGGTAGACGCCTACGGCAGCGGGTTTTTCGGTTATGCTGCATTTGTTAGAAAACTATTTTAGATAGATAGCAGAGGTATTTTAGATAAAAAGCAGAACTGATTTAGATAAAGGCAGAAACGTTTCAATTCATCGTAGGAGGATTGAGAAGTCTTGGTATTTGATTGGTATCGTCGAAGGAAGCGAGCTTTCGGTAACAAGCGAAGCTCCCACTGGGGCGACGTGAGGAAGAAGTACCTGAAGACACACGGTACGTGCGCGGTGTGTGGCACAAAGGATCATCTTGAGGTTCACCACATAGTTCCGTTTCACGTCGACCCGAGCAAGGAGCTGCAGCCGACCAACTTTGTAACGCTGTGCCAGTCGAAGAGTCACAATGACCACCTGATTTTCGGCCATCTGCTGGATTTTCACGCGATGAATACGAAAGTGGTCACCGACGCGAACACCTACCGAGGCGAACTTGCGAAGCGCAAGATTGTGAAGGGAGATTCAGGATAGACCCAAGAACAGGATAACGAGAAGCGACGACATGCTTGACAGGGAAAATCCGACCTCGCATTAGCGCCTGGAAGGCATGCTAGAATTTCTGAGAGAGATGGGGGATAGTCTCTCATGCTTTTTTCTTAATTCCGCTGCGAGCGTGGTAGTCATGATCACCTGCGCCAATTCATTCCGTTGAGCTTGAGACCGGCGACGGCGGTTCCTCAGAAGCATCTGGCAGAGTTACGTCTGCAGCGCTTACTGCACCTTGAACATCCGGAAAGAACATTGTGGGGGGTTGAACGCCAGGAGTTCGTAGTCGTGTGTGGCACGGGTTATTACTTCGAGGATTGACGAGTCAGTTTTTCCTATGACGCATTCGATCTTTCCTGTCACGGTAAGGATGTTCTCCTGCATCATGGCTCTGCAGGCGTCGCTGAAATGGCATTCCTCGACTTTGGCTAGGGCCGAGTTCTCGTCTCCTGTGACGGTCAGCACTTCTACTTTAGTGTGGGTCATTGCAGCGAAGTCGAGGTGCTTCTTCCATGCCTCAATCGTGCTGGTTACTTTGCCGTAGAGGCTTGCAGTGCCTATTTTCTCGGCTAGCCTTTTCATGGCATCCTTGGCCGCGTTCCTCGCTCCTGGGCCAATGCCTCCTTGCAGCATCTTCTCGGTCCTGGCTATCCCATATGGGATTGCAGAGATGCCGTCTGCATACTTCTGGTTCTTGTCCAGAATGTAGCTTACGCATTGGTCGATGTTTTCGACTGATGGGGGGGTATTGTCGCCAACCTTCCTTGCTTCATATTCGACTGCATATTTGGCGACCATCTTGGAGAAAACTGGTCCATAGAAACTCTCCTGCTCCTTAACCGCGCTTTTCAGGAACTGCAATATAGATTTCGAGTCAACGATGAGTTTGGTGGACATATTCACTTCTCCTTTGCTGCTGCGAAATCGAGTCAGCGGTGGGAGTACTCACAGCGCTGAAGCTCCTATTTGATTTGTGGTCGCAGTGATCACTTAAAGGGTTGCCCTTCTGGAGAGAGGTGTGGCACTCGGATTGCGTCCTTCACAGAAAAGAGGGTGCCTCATTTCCATTTGGACAGGCACTGCCGCAGTGTGACGCTGTGCAGTACTCGATGTGCAGAAAACGAGAGGTGATCCAGCAAAGAGACGCCTTTCATACCTTGAATATTCTGAAGACACAGTGAGGCGGGTCGAATGTGACAACGTCAAAGTCATGAGCAAGGCCGGTTGCCAGCTCGATTGAAGATGTCCCCGCCCGGGCGTTGGTACATTCGAGGCCTCCGCCTACTCTTCGAATACCCTCCTGCAAGATGGCTTTGCATGCGTCGGCAAAGCGACATCGTTCGTACGCGACAGTGACGGAGTTCTCGTCACCGCTGAGTTGAGTTTCTCCGACCATGATGCCCATTTTCTTTGCGAGGTCAAGCTGCATCCGACAGACCTCTGTGGTGTTAGCCGTCTTGCTGTAGGCGGAAGCTGCGCCTGTTTGCACGTTGATCTCCTTCATGCCCTGCTTTGTTGAGGTTCTTCCGCCGGAGCCTATCCCGCCCTGAAGCGCGTTTTCAGCTTTGCATGATCCGTACACGATTGACGATATTCCATCAGGGTACTTGTCGGTGTTCTGCATGATGTACTTGGCGCAGTCCTGTAGTGTTTCGATTGCTGGAGGTGCTTGGTCACCTATCTTCTTGGCTTCGAATTCGACCGCAAACCTCACGGTCATTTTGGAGAAGACTGGTCCGTATATCTTCTCCAGCTGCTTAACTGAGTCCAGCATCGCTGGCATCAGGATTCTCAGGTCCGGCTTGAGGGGGGCTGCCATACCTTTTTCACCCAAGTGTGACTCTCGGCGGGATCATTCTTCTCTGTGTCCCGCTGTTGTTGACCTTTGCTGGGGTGCCTTCTGGAGTTGGACACCTCAGCGCTTCGAGCTTATGTGTTCCTTCTATAACTCGGTAATCGAAAGCATCAATCTCCACTGAACGTACGGGGAGATCGGTGTTAAGCATTACGTCGGTTTCGATTGGCTGGGATCTCGCTGCTGCGATTCTTCCAGTAGTCGTAGCAGGGGAATCTCCCGGATCTGCTTCGCAGAGAGGAGACCCCACGATATTCCCCTTGGCCTCCGCATTTCTGTCCTCGTCTCGATTAGGCGGGTTGGAGTGGCTATGTAGTCCAGTGGCATATCGTGGCTGGGATCCATTGGGACCCAGACGACAACCTGGAGATCGTGAACCGTTGTGGCTATCGGAGTTGCTTCAGCTATGCATTTGAATTCCCTAAGTAGGGCGTACTCGAGATCCGAGTACCCGCCGCCCTTCCCTACGCGCCCCCCGCCGACCGTGACCGCCACGGAACCAGTGACCTTGAAGTCAATCTTGAGACTGGATGGACCCACGCGTTCTCCGTATTTGAAGGCACCTGAGATTGTTGAAGCCTCAGCGTATTGCCTGGAATTTATCTCGTCAGGGTTCAGCAGAACAAAGTCTTCTCGCAATCGTGGTGAAGCCATCACGAGCGTCTTGCCTTCCTTCAGTATGATCGAGCGGACCGATCGCTGAGGAGAGTCGGGGCAACAGAAAACAGTCTTAGCGCCTTTGAAGGCTTCGATTTCCCTGATTTTCTGAGCCGCAAGATCGGCTCCCTCGAAATTGGGTATCCTACCATACACGGGTTTTGGGAACCGCGCAACATTAGCCCTCTCCATTTCCGACCAGATCCCTCTCCGTATCTCCTGTTTCTGTCTGCTGATGACGTCTCCATTTCCCATAGGTGCAGCCTCCTGCGTGATTATGGGGGACCTTTCACGTTTCAGTAGTTACCTTTGTGAGGTTTCGGGGGTTGTCGGGGTTTATCCCTTTCTTGGCGGCGATATGGGCCGCTAGGAGTTGGAGGGGCACTATGCTTGGTATTGGGGCTAGATGGCGGGCTACCGGCGGGATAAGAATGGTTGAACCAGCCTTGTCTCCAATAGAAATGGTCGTGGCGCCGGTGGGTCTGATATCTTCAAGAAGCCTTTGCGTAGTGTCATCAGACCTATCCGAATTGGTGAATGCTATCAGCGAAGTTCCGGGTTCCAGCATCGACTTTGGGCCGTGTCGAAACTCTGGCGATGGAAACGCCTCCGCGTGCACCAAGGCTGCCTCCTTGAGTTTCAAGCTTGCCTCGAGGGCGGTTGCGTAGCTAGGTCCGCGCCCGACAATGAAGGCTGATCTATTCTCTTTGAGCTGTTCTGCCAGTTCTTTGATCTTGGGTTCAGAGGTTCTGATTGTCTCCTCCACCACTGCGGGTATCCTATGCAGTGTTGAAGCACCTGCTTTGTTTTGGCGGAGCGCCTCGGCAAGGCTGAATATCCCTGCCAATAGCGCCGTGTACGTCTTTGTCATCGGAACTGCTATCTCTTTTCCAGCCTTCGTCACTATAGCATTTTCGCTGAGACCGACAAGCGTGCTCTTCTTCTCATTGGTGACTGCAAGAACTGAACAGCCATCCTCGAGCGCTTGTCCTACTGCCGTCAGTACATCGCCAGTTTCCCCGGATTGTGAGATGGCGATAATGATGTCTCCCGTCTTTCTTGTTTCGAAGTCTCTGAACTCCGACGCAGGGTACGCGACACTTGGAATGCCTGCGCAGACTCTGAGAGCGTGCTTACCCGCTATTGCAGCATGGTACGATGTCCCGCAACCAATCAAGAAGATGCTTGACCTATTCTTCTTCCGTTTCGCGTCAAACACTTGGCTGACAGTCTCAGCTTGCACAGCTACAGAATCGATTGTTTCGCGAAGAGTTTGCGGCTGTTCCTTGATTTCGCGCAGCATTGCCGACCTACCAACATCCACTGGCAATTCTCTTGGTTCACCTCACCTGCACCAAGCTATTATGACTCCGCATAGGAGCTTTGTTGCGTCTATCAGCTCCTGGACTTCAACACACTCTTCTATCTGGTGAGCAGACGCATCCATGTCCCCAGGACCAAACATAACCGCGGGAGTGCCGTGGCCATTGAGATGGTACATGTCGCTCCAAGCTTGGAACCCAATGACCTCCGGCGCGCGACCTCCGAAGAGAGTTGCGTGGACACTGCTAATAGTCGATACCAAGGGATGGTCGGCGGGCGTACTCGAAGGCGGCAGGTCATAGAGAAACTCAACTTTGGGGGGATGTTCTTTCAGCCATGGATCATTCTGCGAGTAGTCAAGAACCCATTCTCTGAGTTGCCCCTTAACTCTGGAACCTGCACCCACTTCATCGGCCTCGCTCGGCAGATATTTCACGTCTATGTCTATAGTACACTTTGGTGGAACTATGTTGACTTGATCCCCTGCCTGGAACTTTCCCGCCAAGATTGTTGGTTTCTCTAGCAAAGGATGTGGCTCGACATGCTCCCTGCGGTATTGTTCGAGAAGCGATAGCTGGCGCAGAACATCGACGCCTTTCTCAAGCGCGCTGACTCCCTCGTCCTTTCGTGAGGCGTGAGCGGCTTTGCCTATGATCTCTATTCGACCTATCAAGACGCCCCTGTGTGTGGTGCATATTCTCAGTTTGGTAGGCTCAGCGACTATGGCTGCATCGGCAGAGTATCCCTTGGCTGCGCATGCAAGACTTCCATTTCCGCCACCCTCCTCATCGACAACACTCTCAAAAAGGACTTTCCCCTCAATCACGGTCACCGCCTGCGCGCACTTGGCAGCCATGAGGAGCGCTGCCAAGCCACTCTTCATGTCTGCCGCACCCCTTCCGTAGATCTTGCCTCCGTCAAGCTCTCCCCCAAACGGGTCATGTTCCCAAAGCTCACGTGGACCTGTGGAGACAGTGTCGATATGACCATTAAGTATGATTGACTTTCCAGCGCCGTGCCCGAGCATTCCGACAACGTTCTGCCTCCCAGCATACCTGTTCACCCAATCCTGTGTCGGCACGTATCCTCCCAGATCTGCCAGCTTCTCCTCATCGGGCTCAAATAAGTCGATGTTTCCAAAACCCACTTCTTCCATTTTCTTGGCGATGTATTCCTGTCCCCTTTTCTCGCTTCCGATTCTAAGTGACGGGTTATTTGTCGTATCTATTCTGAGGAGATCTCTGCAGACTTCAATGACCTCATGCCTGTTCCTCTCGACTTCTTTAAAGGCTTTCAGGATCAAGTCCCTCAATCACAGCATCGCCTACCTCTTTTCTACTGCTGGCTTCAGTATCTTGTAGGGATCCTTGGCAAATATAACCTAACATGGTGTTTTGCGAAGCAAACCACCACGTATTGATGTAGATGGCTTCAAACAGGAGTTGATTCAAGGTGCGCGACGCCAAAATGAACTTGCCCTGCAACAGAAACGTTAATAGCTTTGTCTTCCGGAGCAGTTTGCGGAGGGATTGGGGTCTGCAGGGTAGAAGTTTCCAAAAGCTGGTTGCTCTGAACGCCGTATTCCTTGTTATGTACGCTATTACGGACTATTCTGCGTGGACCACGGTGTCCAACATCCCGTACATAACGCATCTCTTCTGGAGCCCCATTGTGATTTCATTCAGCTGGAGCAACCCGCCCAGCAGTAGCGGACTGATTAGTGGACCTAATTTGAGCTTTGAGTTTCTTATGGCCATGGTGGTAGCCAACCTGGCGCTGGCACACGAAGATGCTCCAAGATATCTTCTTGCTGACTCAGCGCTCCTGTTAGCTTATGTTCCCGCCAATTTCTACGGTTGGAGCCACATAATCTCGTATGTTTCGCCACTTCAATCTGGTCTACAATGGAATCCTTTGTCTATTCAGATTGGGTGGGGCTCTTCTCTGGGCGGCGTCATCACAGACGGAGTCATATTCCTCCCTAACCTGACTCTGATAATCGCACTTGCGCTGGCGATAGTGAATATGGCATATACGCGCAGAGCTATGCAGCTACCCCCGAAGATGAAAAATGTGATAGGAAAAATATAGGCGGGGGACTATACCTCTGACGGGGTCTCTTCGAGCCGCGCTGTGAACTTGCCCTTTTGTCTACCGCGCACAACTGTCAAAGAGATCTCGTCGCCGACGTTCCTATCCTCGAGGTGCGCCACTAGGTCTGACATGGATTTGAGTTCAGAGCCCTCGACCTCAACAATGGAGTCGCCCGCCGCTATACCAGCCTCATATGCGGGACTGCCCCTAAGCACTCTTGCAACCAGTACACCCTTCGATACGCTGAGCTTGTAGTAGTTCGCTAGGCTGGTGGTGATGTCAACGCCCACCACGCCGAGCCATGGCCTCTTATATGATCCGTATTTCAGTACCCTGTTGAGAATTCTTTTCGCCGCGTTGATTGGTATTGCAAACCCTATGCCTTGAGCAAAGGGGATGATTGCAGTGTTAATGGCTATCACTTTCGCACCGATGTCTATCAGGGGACCCCCACTGTTACCGGGGTTGATGGCAGCATCGGTCTGCACAAGGTTCTCAAGGTTACCTCTATCAGATTGGATCGTTCTGCTTACGGCGCTTATCACCCCCTTCGTCACGGTGGCGCCGCCGGTCAGGCGGAAGGGAACACCTATTGCGATCACTGTCTGCCCGATTCTGAGGGTGTCTGAGTCGCCCAGCTCTGCCGCCGGCAGACCTTTGCCTTCAATCTTCAGGACAGCGCTGTCAATTGCTGGATCTTCTCCGACGACCTTGGCATCCAGAACCTTTCCATCAGGTGTCATTACCTGAATCCTTCTGGCGCCAGTGACAACGTGCCTGCTTGTGAGTATGTAGCCTTTTGAGTCGGCGATAAGGCCTGAGCCTACTCCTTCAACAGGGTGAGCTCTGTAGAAGTAGTCCTCGACAAGTTGCACTGTGCTTACCATGACTGCACTCGGCAGGATCTTCTCACATGCCTTGATCACTGCATCTTCTTCCGACAAGTTGGGATTCACTACTCTTCACTCTCAATCTGAGTTGTTTTCCAGCCCATGTCTAGTGCAATCTTTCAATTGTCCGACATAATAAATGTTTCCAGAAAGGGGCATCCTGCATGCCTCGGAATAGCAGATATGCAATCCTTGCCCCGCCCGGCGTCAATGGCCGACACAATCGCGCCGATAGCCTCAATGCTGCACATTGTAGAAGCAGTTGTACAGAATTGAACAAGACAAACTATTTCTGTCTGCAATATCATTAAGACTTATATACCAATTTGAACCGAATGAATTCAGTGAGTGCGAGATAATCGTTCGCGCGCGATCTTCAGGGTCAACCAAAGGTTCTGAAGAATTAGCCTCAAGGTGAAGTAACAGTGTTGTATAGCGAGAAAGTAATGGATCACTTCAGAAACCCACGCAACGTGGGGGAGATCAAGGACGCTGATGGAATCGGTAAGGTTGGAAATCCCGTTTGCCTAGCGGGGAACGAGAAGATCAATCTAAATGATACATTCATAGCGATTAGCAGAATCCCCGACGAAGAAGAAAGAGTTCTGGGTCATAATGGCGAATACAGCAATATACTCAAGAAGTTTAGGAGAACGTATGACGGAGAAATCTTAACTCTAAGAAACAAACTCGGATCAGTTTCCTTGACACCAGAGCACCTTGTTCTGGCTGCGAAGCTCCCGAAGGGAGATAGGTTTCTCAGAACAAGTGGCAAAAAGACTCCATATCATGATTGGTATCACGCAAGCGAGTTAAAGAAAGGTGACATAGCTCTCTACCCGATCTTGAAGGAAGTAAGAGACGTTGACAACATCGAAATCGATGTGGGAAAATCAGAACATGATTTCAAGAGCAAAGAGATCCCAGGAATAATCCCCGTTAATGGAGACTTCCTGAGGCTTTGTGGGCTTTTCTTATCTGAAGGTCACGCAAGAGATGCCCCTTCAAAGACTTACATCGGCTTCACATTGAACCTCAAAGAGAAGGACATTGCTGAAGACATCAAGAATATTGCAGGAATGCTTTGGGGCATTGAACCCAAGACCAAAGAGAGAGCAAGAAGCCTTGAATTGTTCATATACAATGCAACTCTGGCAAGATTCTTCAAGAAACTATTCGGAGTTCATGCAGAGCACAAGAAGATACCCCAGTTCATGATGATATTGCCCCCAGTGAAGCAAAGGGAATTGATAAGGGGACTTTGGCTTGGCGATGGCTACGTCAACCTCAAGAGGCAAACACCTCGGGCGGGCTACTCCACGATATCCTACCAATTGGCACAGCAGTTGAAGACGTTGCTGATGAGACAGAGAATCGTCCATTCTCTCTATATGGAACCGAAGAAGACAAAGAACGGAGTAATTCACAAAGAAGCATATAGAATTCACATAGGTGACAAGGAATCATTGAGAAGACTCTGTGAAATCCTTGGAACTAAGTTCAACTACAATAGACCTGAAAAAGTTCATTCTTGGTTTGACACCAACTACTTCTACACTCCAATAACCCAAATTGAAAAGAGACATGTTGCAGCGGACATTTACAACCTTGAGGTTGAGAACAGTCACTCGTTCACAGGTGAGGCATTCTGCTTTCATAACTGTGGCGACTTGATGTGGATCTACATCAAGGTCAGCAAGGATGCTAACGGTGTGGAGCGGCTATCAGATATAAAGTTTAAGACCTTTGGGTGTGGAGCAGCCATTGCTACCAGCAGTATGATAACGGAACTAGCTAGGGGGAAGACCTTGGAGGAAGCAATGAAAATCACGCGTGAAGATGTCGCATCAAGCTTAGATGGACTCCCTCCCATCAAAATGCATTGCAGCAATCTTGCCTCGGATGGGCTGAAGGCTGCAATCGAAGATTACTTGTCGAAGAAGAAGGCGGCAAAGAAGAACTAGTACTCTTTCTCTCGGTGCGTGCATCGGCGAGATACTATGCCGACTAGCCTCCGCTCGTGATTAGATTCATAATCTCGTTGTATACGGCCATAGCCTCCTCATTGCTCTCGGCTCCTTTGACGAGCATGTTTCCCCCTCTCATTAGGCTGACCGAAATTCTATCGCTGAAGTTGAGTGTGACTCCGTAGCTCGCGATTACTTTCACCTTGAATTTCCTAGTTAGAATTTCGCCAGCTGACTTTATGTCAATTGGGGCTCCTTGGTTCTGGGTCACCATGAAGCTTTCCCTGCCACAGAGCTCACTTATCTTACCGTCCTTGCCCTTTAGCGACATAGGCTCCGAGCCAGTGAGAGGGTTGGTGGCTTGCGCACCACAGACCTTGCAGTCGATTCTCCTCGCCACGTTGAATACGTCAAAACTCACCGTGGCGAGGTCACAGTAGAGGATCTTGTTGGCCAGGAGAGGCTCTTCTTTCAATATCAACCGCAGAGTTTCGTTGACTTGGATGCTCGCAACCACGTTGATTATGGGAGGTATAACACCTACTCGTTCACATGTTGGAGTGATGGAATCATCAGCGTTGTGGAACAAGCATTCGAGGCACGGCGTTTTGCCCGGGATTATGGTTGTGGCATTCCCGTAAGTTTCAATTGCCCCTCCAAAAACGTATGGCGTGTTCAACCTCACACATGCCTTGTTAACGGCGAATCTTGAGGAAAACCTGTCGAAGGCGTCTACAACAATGTCCATCCCCTTTACAATGTCTTCTGCATTGTCCTCGTTGACGGAAGTTGCTATTGGGTCCACTTTCACGTTCGGGTTTAGGTCCTGAAGCCTCTTTGCCGCGATCTCGACCTTGGGGTACCCTATCGAGTGCACATCGTAGATCAACTGTCTTTGGAGATTTGTGGTTTCCACGACGTCCCTATCAACTATCCTGAGGTGACCCACGCCCATTCCCGCCAGCTGAAGCGATGAGACAGATCCCAGTCCTCCTAGCCCCATTACGCAAACCTTGGCAGACTTGACCTTGAGTTGTCCTCCCTCCCCGAAGTTGCGTAGGACAATCTGGCGGGAGTATCGTTCAAGCTCATCTTTGGTTAGCGGCAAACGAATTCACTTCCATCTTTCAAAGAGTTTGTGTTCTATTCCCAAGGCATCGAGGATCTTACCGATGGTGTAGTTGATTATATCGTCGAGTGTTCTTGGCCTATGGTAGAATGCAGGTACGGGCGGAAGTACCACCGCTCCTGCCTCAGACAATGTGAGCATGTTTCTCAGGTGAATATTGCTCAATGGGGTTTCCCTGGGAACGACAATTAGTCTGCGTCTCTCCTTTAGGGCTACATCTGCTGCACGCGCGATGAGGTTATCTGAGTAGCCGCTGGCAATAGAGGCAAGTGTTTTCATTGAGCACGGGACAATCACCATTCCATCAGTCAAAAAGGAGCCGCTGGCGATTGGAGCTGCAATGTCTTCAGGCTCGAAGTACCGTGCCACTTTCTTCGATAGGGCTTCTGGTGTGGTTGAGGTCTCGAGCGCCAGTATCTTCTTGGCAGCGTCGCTAATTACAAGGTATGTCTCAATATCCTCTTGGTACTGATGGAGGTACTCAACCATCTTGACGCCATAAATAACGCCAGATGTGCCTGTGATTGCTATTATCAGTCTCTTGACTACCATTCCCTCTATTCCTCCGACATACATGATACGTTGAGCATTTTCATTCTTGAGCCCACTCGAAGCTTCCGTGCTTCTTGAAGTGAGCTACAAGGCCACCATCCTCGAATATCCTTTCCAGGAAAGGCGGGATAGGTTTTATTCCCCATGATTTGCCTGTTCTCGCATTCTTGATCGTCCTGGCTGAGGGGTCGATGAACAACCTATCGCCTTCTGCGGTTCCATCGTATGCTTTGTCGCATTCAAATATCGGGAAAGCTATGTTGATGGAGTTCCTATAGAATATTCTTGCAAATGATCTAGCGACAACTGACGCGATGCCGAACTCCTTTAGGACATGAGGAGCTTGCTCTCGGCTTGATCCACAGCCGAAGTTACTTCCGGCGACAATTATGTCTCCAGACCTTGCCTTCTTTGCGAAGTTTGGGTCGGAGCCCTCCATAGCGTGCCTTGCCAGCGCAGCCATATCCATGGTGCCGAGCTTGTATTTTGCGGGTATTATCTCGTCAGTGTTGACGTTGTCTCCGAATCTCCAGACTCGGCCTTCCATTTTCTTCAGAGGAATCGCTATTTCATCTCCCTTGGATCGGTTATCTTGCCTGTCAGCGCAGAGGCTGCGGCGGTTGCTGGGGAACAGAGGTAGATCGATGCGTCGGCGCATCCCATACGCCCTTTGAAATTCCGGTTTGCAGTCGAGAGGCAAATCTCTCCTGGTCCGAGTACCCCTAGGTGGCTCCCAATGCAGGGACCACAGGTGGGGTTGCAGACTGTGCATCCTGCCTCGGCGAAGAGTTGCAGCAATCCTTGTTCAGCTGCTTGAATGTAGATCTCTCTTGAAGCAGGTATGACGATGGTTCTAACACCTTTCTTCACTTTTCTGCGCTGGATGATTCTTGCAGCAACCTGTAGGTCTTCGATTGAACCGTTGGTGCACGACCCGAGGAAAACCTGGTTGATCTCCACGTTTCCAACCTCGGTGATAGGCTTGACGTTGTCTACGGCGTGAGGGCAAGCTATCTGCGGTTCAAGGTTCGTGACTTCAAACCTTCGTTCCTCCTTGTAGTATGCATCATGGTCACTAACGACTAGGTTCGAGTTTTCGCCTCGGGAGTGATTCTTCAAGTAGGCTACGGTGGTTTTATCGGGCGCGACTAGACCCGCCTTTGCACCCATCTCCACAGTCATGTTGCACAGGGTTGATCTGCCGTCAACACTTATTTCTGAGATGTAGTCTCCCGTGAATTCTATTGCCTGATATGTGGCACCGTCTGCCCCGACTTTCCCCGCGATATGAAGGATGACGTCTTTAGGGAGGACCATCCTGCTTGGGGTGCCAGTTATCTCGAATTTCACCGTGTCTGGGACTTTGAACCAAAGCTTGCCTGAAATCATTGCAGCGGCAGCTTCAGTTGAGCCAATCCCAGTCGAGAACGCCCCCACGGCACCGTAGGTGCAGGTATGTGAATCGGCGCCAACAATAAGCATCCCAGGCAAGGCGTGTCTCTCGAGCATGACTCTATGGCAGATTCCGCTCGCAACGTCATAGAAGTTCGTCAAGCCCTGCTCTTTAGCAAAGCTCCTAATGAGGTTGTGAGTTGCAGATATCTCTTCATTTTGACTCGGAGCAATATGATCAATAAAGAGAACGACTCTCTCGGGGTTCCAGACTTTTTCTCCGCCCATTTCTCTGAAGAACCTTATTGCGAGCGGGGCCGTCCCGTCGTTAGCCATAACGTAATCTAGGTTTGCGACGACGATGTCGCCAACGGCGACACTTTTGCCCGAAGCTTTCTCGAGGATCTTCTCAGAAATGGTCTTGCCCAAGCCATTCACCGGCTCAAATCGTTTTGTACACGTAGAATGTTACCCATTAATTACAGTATGTATGATACTATCAGTTGCAGAATACTTGTCGAATCTTATAAAATCGTTATGCGAGCTTTCTAAGCACTGCTCTGACGAGCCCCATTGTGCCTGTCATCATGACATCTCCGGCAGGGGCGGCAAAGTGAATGGGTATCCTCGTCTCAGTCATGACAGACCTGTTGGGGCCCGTGACAGCGAATATCCCTACTCTTCTTGAAGAGAATTGTTGCACCCCGCCTGCTCTAGCTTTCAAATAGAATGCGCCGTGCCCGCCGTCCTTGAACACATCTTCGCCCTTGATATTCCCCTTAGCGAAGTCTCGCAGTAACCGCTCCAACTTCTTAGGTTTGTAACGGAGCATCTCCGTATGGTGCTCCATTAGACCCAATACGCGTTCATCCTGAACTAAAGCAGCTAGCGTGTGTCCGTTACCCACGTTGACTGCCAAGATTCTATGACTCTTTACTACGACGGGATCCTCCAAGCAACCAAGTACAGCGCTCAGCGCCGTGTCCATCACGACGGGTGTTGCATTCGGAAGTTGCTTCTTGCAAGCATCAAGGGCTGAGCGCATCCTCATGAAGCATTCAGGTACCTCTGCTTCTTCAAACGCTAGTGCCTCCATATGGGGATTCTTTTCCAAGAGCTCCTGCATTTTTCGCATCCTGAATCTCCTGTTACTCTCGCCTGGCGGCTGGGCGCCGTGATCTTGCACGGCTACTGCAACCACATCTATGTCCTGAGGGTTAGTACCTAGTTCGGATAGAAACTTGGTGATCTTTGTCGCGTTGATTTCCTCGAAGCTGATAAGTGTGCCACTGTGCTTTGAGAGCTCGGATTCGTCTTTCACGGTCTCAATGCCCATAGAGCGAACTTCGTCCAAGTTGTTTCTAATCGTCATAGCTGCCTTCTCGGTCATGGCAACTTTCAGACCGCTCGCAAGATGCTTCTTCAGCGCGGCTGTGATTGCGCTGCCACCTATAATGTCACCACCGACAATGATATTCTGCTTTTTGCCAGTGAGCTCCTCGGCCTTGCTGGCGTAGACCAGAGTTGGTGATGGGAGAACCATCTTGATGCAGTTCTCAACGATCCTTGAATCATCATAAAGGAGGACATCTTCGGTTCCAGCGCCTATATCGATAGACAAGATCTTCAGAGTTACACCATCCCTCAACTACGTCTCAGCAGAAAAGGATCTAAAGGCTCTCTTTGTGAATAAGTTCTGACAGCTTCCGCCGAGGAGTAGGCCTAGGTGTCTCCTTTGAATATCCGATTGGTAGAACGGCTTCGGGCTTGAAGCCTTTGCTCATATCCGCGCCGATGGCCTCTGCAACGGCTGCATCATCATACGCGCCGACCCAGCAAGTGGATAGCCCCAGAGCCGTAGCAGCAAGTTGCATGTAGGAAGCTGCTATGGTGGAATCTTGAATGGCGTACAAATCGCTTCCGCGCTTGCCGTATTTCGTTGCTGATCTCTTCTGATTAGCTAAGACGACAAGCACAACGGGGGCCTGTGCTATGAAAGTCTGTCCATGGGCCGCACCACTTATTGCTACCTTCTGCCTTTTGCTTTTGACTACAACGATCTCATAAGCTTGCAGGTTGCCTGCAGAAGGAGCGGCGTTTCCAGCCTCAAGCACCTTTTGAAGTTTCTCTTCCTCGACTTCCTTGTCGAGATAGGCTCTAGTGGACCTTCGCTTCTCAATAACCTCAAAGAAATCCAATTTCTTGACAACCCCAGTTTTGCATGACATGATAGGAACGCTTGTGAATAAAAAGATACTTGTCCGACAAAGATCGTCGGGCAATTCAACCCTGGCCCCGAAAGTCCATTCAAGACAGCCGTCTTCTAATCTGTCGCTGGGGGTGCTTATCTACGTTGGCAACGCAATCAAACGTCGTCGCGCTAACAAGAAGATGCCGGAGTCGCACTGACAATTCGGCAGGGGCAGAATTACTCGGTATGTGAGCTTCGATCACGAACCTATATCTCGCAGGTCGCACTTAACAGTGGATCAGCGTGATGCGCATGAGTTCTCTCTGCTTATCCAGCGATCTTTTAAGGCGGTAAATCTCCTATGATTTGCGGACTCCAAGTGGAGAAAGAGGAGGGATCTCGAGGCTTGGAAGAAGAGAAGTTGATAGGGAGCGTTGCCAGCATGTGGCTGAAGAGGGAGCATTTTGAAATGCCCGGCTATGGTGTTTACGCTACAAGCAAGAGGTTAATTGGAATTGAGCTCAAGAAGGTCATTGCCAAAAGCATAGCCAAGAACGCAGTGCTGGGTGCACCTATGCGTGCCTACGCTAAGGGAAAAGCAACGGCAGAGGCAAATAGCCCCAAGACGCTTCAGGAGCTTGAAGGTAGCAGAAAGGACTTCGAGATAGGGAGAGAGCAAATTTCCAGGATAGAGCTCACAAGACCTGGCACCTTCAGGGGAGGTCATCTCAGGATTCTTGACAAGTCTGGACATGAAATCGGGATAATTATTGGCGGCAAGAAGGAGTATGAGTCCCTAGGCGAGCTAATGAAAGCATTTCTTCCTGATGTGGTGACGATCAAAGAATGAGACGGTAGAAAAGAGTGGATCGAGTGGAATAGCTCTCCAATTGCTAAGGGTGTCTTGGAAGAGAGCCAGCTGGGTGGAAATCGCGCCAACTTCATGTCTTCTTTGGCTTTTCTGTCTTCCCTCTCGGGAATCTGATCTCTGCCTGCGCAGCTGCTAGCCTTGCTATTGGAACTCTGAAGGGTGAACAGCTCACGTAGTTCAGGTCTATCAGGTGGCACCACTCGATTGAGTTCGGATCTCCTCCATGTTCGCCACATATGCCCACCTTCAGGTCTGGCCTCGTCTTTCTACCTGACTCGACAGCCATCGCCATAAGTTTTCCGACGCCATCGCGGTCTATTGTCTCGAAGGGGCTGAAGGGTAGCAGCTTCTCGTCTAGGTATTTGGGAACGAACTTGGCCTCTGCGTCTTCTCTGCTGAAGCTGAATGTTCCTTGTGTTAGGTCGTTGGTTCCGAAGCTGAAGAACTCCGCATACTGGGCGATCTTGTCGGCCACGAGGCATGACCTGACGACTTCCATCATTGTACCTATGTGGTACTTCAAGTTTACGCCAGCTCGCTCTATGACTTCCTTTACAATTCTCTCGACTCTTTCTCTGACGTATTTCATTTCTTCTGCACTGCCGACATTTGGCAGCATTATCTCTGGCTTGGCGTCAACTCCCTCTTTGATAAGTTCTGTCGCAGCTTCTATAATGGCTCTCGTCTGCATCTCGTATATCTCAGGCATCATGATACCGACTCTTACGCCTCTTTGGCCCATCATCGGGTTGACTTCTGTAAGCTGCCTCACCCGCCGAAGCATTCTGTCGTTCTCGGCGACCTTCGCTTGGTCGGCGTGCTCGCTCTTGAGTTTGAACTTCTCTTCGAGGAGTTGTTCGAGACTCGGCAGAAATTCGTGGAGCGGTGGGTCGAGTAGCCTTATTGTTACTTCGAGCCCTTCCATTACCTTCAGTATTTCCTTGAAATCTTTCTTCTGCATCGGCATCAGTTGATCAAGGTACTTCTTACGCTCCTCAACTGTCTCCGCGAGAATCATCTTGTGCATTATTGTGAGGCGGTCGGGGGCGTTGAACATTCTTTCGGTTCTGTCGAGCCCTATCCCTTCGGCGCCGAAGTCTCTTGCTCTTTTGGCATTTACTGGTTCATCAGCGTTGGCCCTGACGCCGAGCGTTCTAATCTCGTCGGCCCACTGAAGAAGCTGCTTGAGTTCTGGAGAGAGATCGGGCTCGATGGTTGGGACTTCGCCCTGCATGACTGTGCCCATGCTTCCGTCAATGGTTATTACGTCTCCTTCCTTGACGGTTATGCTACCGACTGTGAATGTCCGCCTGCTATAGTCTATCTTTATTGACTCGGCTCCTACTACGCAAGGCTTCCCCAGTCCTCTTGCTACAACTGCTGCGTGAGAGGTTTTTCCTCCCCTGCTTGTCAGGATACCCTGCGCCGCGAAAAACCCATGAACGTCGTCTGGCTTCGTCTCTTCACGGACAAGTATGACCTTCGTCTTGGACTCTTTCCACTGCTTATCAGCAGTGTCAGCGTCAAAGACTGCTACCCCAGAAGCAGCTCCGGGCGATGCCGCGATTCCCTTAGCGATGGATGTGACCTTTGCTTTTGGATCTATTCTGCGGTGGAAGAGTTGTTCAAGTTCACTTGCGCCAATACGTGCAATTGCCTCCTCCCTGGTCAGGAGCTTCTCCTTCACCATGTCTATTGATGTTCGGACCATTGATTGGGCATTCATTTTGCCGTTGCGGGTTTGCAGCATGTAGAGTTTTCCACGCTCAACAGTGAACTCTATGTCCTGGACTTCGCGGTAGTGGCTTTCAAGAGTTTCGCGAACGTTGTCCAGTTGCTTGTATATGTCTGGCATTACCTTTTCCAGTTGGGCGATCGGTCTCGGCGTTCTGACTCCAGCGACCACATCTTCGCCCTGCGCAGTCTGGAGGAATTCGCCATAGAAGATATTCTCACCAGTGCCAGGGTCTCTCGTGAAGGCAACTCCGGTGCCAGAGCTATCGCCGATATTCCCAAAGACCATTGTAACTATGTTCACGGCCGTACCGTCAGCCATCTCGGGAGTAATCTTGTACTCCTTGCGGTAGGTTATTGCCCGAGGAGTTTCCCATGAACCGAAAACCGCAGCTATGGCATTTTCAAGTTGCTCTAAAGGATTATCAGGGAAGTTCTTCTTGGTTTGCTTCCTGTAGAGCTCCTTGTACTTGGAGACTAGATCTTTGAGGGCATTTGCATTAAGGTCTGTATCTAGTTTGACGCCCATTTCCTTCTTCTTGGCTTCAAAAACGTCATCAAAGAACTTCTTATCGACGCCCATAGCTATTGACGAGTACATCTGTGCGAACCTTCTGTAGGCGTCATAGGCGAAGCGCTCATCACCCGTCTGCTTCATGAGTCCCTTGACGGTCTCGTCGTTCAAGCCAAGGTTCAGGATTGTGTCCATCATGCCAGGCATTGAGATCGCTGCGCCTGACCGCACAGACACCAGTAAGGGATTTTCTGCGTCCCCAAACTTCTTCCCAGTCTTCTTCTCAACCTTCTTGAGTTGAGCCAAGACCTCGTCCATCAGTCCAGGAGGAAGTTTCTTGCCCAAGGAATAGAATTGCCTGCAGACCTCGGTTGTGATTATGAATCCTGGCGGAACGGGTAGCCCAATGTGAGTCATCTCGCTGAGCCCAGCGCCTTTCCCACCAAGAAGTTTCTTGTTTTTTCCATCGGCTTCTTCAAATGATAGAACCCATGGTTGGCTTCTGCTTTGCTTGGATGGCATACCAAATCACCAGATCAGGTTGTTCGCCAGAAAAAGCATCATGCAGAATCACATTGTAATTGCGATTAATTGATTTCAAGAATCAAACAGAGTTGATTAGTCATCTTCCGCACTGCTTAATCAATCGGAATAGTGGGACTAGGCAAGTTTTTAAGTCTTTCTAGATACGATGAGTCGCCCTCATGCGTAGCTTCTGGGCGGTCGAACAATGGAGCTGGCGTCTCCGCAGCCGAAGAAAGCTGCCTGACTTGGTGCACAAGAGCTGATGGATAACCTTAAAAAACGACGACAATCACAATACTCTTCCGAGATGTAAAATGGATATCAAACTACCAATTCGGGGTAGAAAAATGCTTTCGAGGTAAGTGAAAAATGTCCAAGGTAGAGATGAGTTCCCATTTGCTAAGTAGAGCAGCACTCCTCAGCTATGTGATGGGTGCACTGGTGCTTGTTCTTGACGTCGCTTTGTTTGCCTGGGTGTTCACCGTTGCGTTGCCATATTCATCAGCGTCGGCGCAATTGAGCCTGGAGACTTTCGTCACGATTCTCTGGGTAGTTCTGATCCTGCTCCCGATCACCATACTCGTGTCAGCGTTCTTTGGCTACTACAGCAGAAAGGTTGGAGACACGTATAACGCAAGCTCGTTGAAGTTGGCTGGACTAATGGCGATTCTTCTTGCAGTCGTCGCGATTCCAGTAGCTGTCGGCATTTATGGATTCGTCGCAATACTACAGGCATTCGCTTCTCCTCCAGGTAGCATCATTATGGTCTTCATTCAGCTAATAGTCGGTATAGGGCTAGCTTTAGCTTTTCTTGCGTTGTTCGTCCTCTTGGCTCTCGTGCTACTTGTGGTTCTTGGTCTAGTCTTCGAGGTTTCACTCTTCACTGGGCTTTCCAGCATGTACGAGGTGACGGGTATAGGTGAGTTCAAGACGGCCAAGTGGCTGGTGCTCGCCGGCATATTTGTCCTAATCCCGCTGCCAATAGGGATACTCTTTTACGCAAGAGGTCTAAGCAAGCTGTCCAGAGGAGAGAAGACGGGGAAAGGTTCTGGCAAGTCGACATAGGTGATAGTGCGGGAAAGCATCGCTCCGCAAGCAGAACGTCTAGGACCGTAGGGTTGAGGGGTTAACTCAGCGCGCTACGGCTCTGCCTTTTTTTGAGAGCAACAGTATTTGGACCGTAGTGTGCTACTTCGAGCTTTCCGACTAGGTTGCCGGTGTTTGTCGCCATGAGCAGATTTTTAAGTCGAAATCATTCTAGATAGCTCAGCAATCAAAATCGCTTATGGGTTAACGAAGAGAGGGGCCAAAGGAGATAGTGGAAACTTGCCCAGAGGAGAAGTAGATACGACCGTACTGAGAAGGGCTTCGGCCTTCAGCTATCTGATGGGAGGTTGGCAGCTCCTGTCAGTCTTGGTGCTGCTAGGCATCGTGTTTGTGATGCTTTACCCTATACTATCATTAATGACGCCAGGTTTCACTCCAAGCGTTGCTCTGATCTACCAGATTCTCGACTCCATAATTACGTCGATTACGATTGTAGGCGCGATTACTATTCCAATCACATTGTTCTTTGGGTATTACTCGTACAAAGCTGGTCAACTGTGCGGGGTGGGCACGCTCAAGTTAGCAGGTTTCTCTAGCATAATCATGGCTCTTGGCTACCCGATGGTAGTAGCTGGAATCTACCAGTTGATGTCAACCCTTCTTTCTATGATGCCGACCCCACCCCCGAATGCCTACCAAATAATCATGGGCTCAGTTGGACTGCTCGCGCTGGGTGCATTGATCGTAGGCGGGTTCTACTTGATATTCTTCTTCTCATTCATAATTGCGGCATCAGCGATGAAGAACCGAACTGGGATAAATGATTTCGGCACGGCGATGTGGCTGTCAATTGTGGGGCTATTCATTCCTTTCATCTTCCCCATAGGACTTCTCTTGTTCGGCTCTGGCCTCAGCAAGCTTGCGAGGCAAGGGGAACCAACGCCAACCGGAGCGGCCGCACCAGCGGCACCAGTGGCACCTGCCAAGGCGCCTGTAAGGCGCGAGACGATGTACTGCCCATACTGCGGTGCGAGGGTGGACCCTGACGCGATTTTCTGCCAATCTTGTGGCTCTAGCCTCAGAAAAGAATAGTGAATAAGACCCTAGCCCGGCAGCTCCCCTCCTCCTCTTTATTCTGTGAAAAGGAGAAAGGCATAACACACAAAGAGTTGAGATCAGAAAAGGTTCGCAGGTTGGGGAAGCGAGTATCTCGCTTCTACACCAGCTGGAATTTCCTTATGTTTTCGTCGGCGATCATCTGAATTCGCTTGATTTCTTCTGCGCCGCCTTCTTTCTGGAAGAGGTGTCTGTATCTGCCCTGGATCTTAAGGTATTCTTCGACGGGTTTGGCGACACCTATTTTCATAACTGATGCCAACCGCCCGTTCTCCATTTCATATATCGGGTAAAGCCCCGTCTGCTGCGCAAGCCTAGCGACGGTTATGGTCTGCGCCGGGTCATAGTACCACCCAAGTGGACACGGAACGTGCACCTGAACATATTTCGGTCCAGTAATGGATAGAGCCTTCCGGACCTTCTTCTCAATGTCCTTCGGATATGCAACTGACGTCGTGGCAACGTATGGAACACCGTGCGCAACGGCTATCGCGGGAAGGTCCTTCTTCTCGGTAATGTTGCCGAAACTCGCTGAGCCTGAGGGGGTGGTGGTTGTCCGGGAATCCAGAGGTGTCAGGCTGCTGCGCTGTATCCCCGTGTTCATGTAGGCCTCATTATCATAGCACACGTATAGCACGTCGTGCTTTCTTTCCAGCATTCCACTAAGCGCGCCCATGCCTATGTCCGCGGTTCCACCGTCTCCTCCCTGAGCTATTACCTTAGCTTCATCCTTTCTGCCAAGAGCCTTCAAGGCTGCTTCTATCCCAGATGCCACTGCTGCAGCGTTCTCAAACAGAGAATGAATCCAGGGAATCTCCCAGGAAGACTGCGGGTCACGGGTTGTGAAAACTTCTAAGCATCCTGTGGCATTTGCAACTATCGTATTCGGACCTGCAGCATTCAAGACTAATCTTGCGCCAAGTGACTGCCCGCAGCCCATGCAAGCCGTGTGCCCAGGAGCGAGCAAGTTCTTTGCCTCCACTTTTTCGGCTGTCGCCATGATTTCTAGTCACCTCCACTGAGCAGTTCCTTGTCGAGGTCGACAAAGCCCAGCTCGACCGGTTGTTTCTCTGCTTGTTCCACAGCTCCAAGTATCGAGCTTTCCGTGATGTCTCTTCCTCCAAGTCCGATTATGAAGTTGCTTATGTTGCTCGGAGCATTCCTAGACTTCGCATCGAAAATTGACTTTATCTCAGAGCAGAGAATTCCTCCTTTGCCAAGGGATATAGCCTTCTCGAATATGATGAGGTTCTTCGCTCCCTTGAGCGTCTCGTGAAGCCTCTCCTTAGGGAAGGGTCTAAACGCTCTGACTTTTACGACGCCGATCTTCCCACCCTTGCTTCTCAGTTTGTCAACTACATCCTTCATGGTTCCCACCATCGACCCCATGCCGACAAGCAGGGTCTCCGCGTCATCAGCCCGGTACTTATCGATTAACCCGCCATAGTATCTTCCAAACTTCTCTCTGAAGTCGTTGGCCACTCCCTCGATCTTGTCCTTTGCGAGTTCCATGGTCTGCTGAATCTGGTACCTCATTTCCATGTATCTCTCGGGACCGACCATCGCTCCAATTGTCAGCGGGTTCTTTGTGGTCAAGTAGTACTTCGGCCTGTACGGTGGGAGAAACGCGTCAACGTCTTTCTGATCTGGAACACTGACTGGCTCGTAAGCATGTGTCAGTACAAAGCCGTCCATGCAGACCATTACTGGCAGCATTATATCCTTGTCTTCGCCGATCTTGTACGCCTGGATTTGCATGTCGCTTGCCTCCTGGTTGTTCTCTGCGAAGACCTGGATCCAGCCGCTGTCCCTGGCAGTTACCGCGTCCTGGTGGTCGTTCCATATGTTTATTGGTGCAGATACTGACCTATTGGCACACGTCAGGCTCACAGGTAGTCTCAGACCCGCTATATTGTACAGGACTTCAAGCATGAGTAGAAATCCCTGAGAGGTTGTGGCGGTGTAGGTTCGAGCACCCGTTGCGCTTGCACCCAGAACGACGGAAGCCGCGGAGTGTTCGCTTTCGACGTTAACGAACTCGGTTTTCAGCTCACCATCAGCGACAATTTGCGCCAAGTTCTCGACTATGTGGGTCTGTGGTGTAATAGGGTAAGCGGAAATCACATTCGGCTTACACAGTTTCACGAACTCGGCCACAGCCTTGGATCCTTCCCACATAAACGTTCTGGAATTACCCTTCACTTGACTAGATTTTGCCGGGCTTGCCATAATAGACATCTCCCGCGGAATCGCGATTCTACTTCATCCTACCTTTTTTCCGGCTTCATCTCCAATGCCTTGACCGGGCATACTACGGCGCATATGCCGCAACCCTTGCAGTAGTCTAGATCAACTTCATACTTGTTCTTCTTGTCGACCTTAATGACTCCCTCTGGGCAGTAGAGTACGCACAGTGTGCATGCAGTGCACTTGTTCTTATCGCAGACTGGGTACTGTGTTCTCCAGCTGCCTGTCTTGTTAGCTCTGCTACTTCCCGGTTTCGCAGCAACCGAGACTGGGATCTTCTTCTGAGTCGTCTTGATTTTTGCGCTCATTTTTCCGATCGCCTCACAAAATCGTAGGCAGTCTGGGCGGCTTTGGCATTCTTTTCACCAAGTTCGCCGGGGAACCTCTCCTTTATACATCGTTCTATCGATTCAAGCTTGATCAGGTTGGTAGCCGCCGCAAAGGCACCCATTAAGGCGGTGTTGGGAATAGGGCGGCCGATTATCTTCATGGCTATCTCGGTCGCTGGAACAGTTATGACTTTGCCTTTGGTCTGAATACTTAACTCGCTCGGCTTCTTCTCGGTGTTAATGATCACTAAGCCGTTGTCCTTCAACCCACGAAACACGTCCACCACGGCGATTACCGAGGGATCCTGAACTATAACGTAGTCTGGGTTAGTTATCTGGCTCCGTGATCGTATCGGTTTGTCATCTATTTTGACGAACGATTCCACAGGAGCACCCATGCGCTCAGAGCCAAAGCTTGGGAACGCTTGAGCTACCTTACCATCTACGAAGGCAGCTACGGCGAGAAGCTCGGCTGCGGTGACCACGCCCTGCCCACCGCGACCGTGCAATCGAACTTCTATCAGCTCTATCAACCCCTAAGACAGTAAAAATCCTATACTGCAAGTAATGACACGAATGTAAAGCCAGTAGCTTAACCTTAAGGTTTATCCTTCAATACCAAAAGAAAAACGTGATATGTCTCTGTAACACACGCAGAAACGCTCTTAAAAAGATGGTTAAGTGTAAACAGATCGTACAATCACCTAAAAACCAGAAACCAGGTTGGCTAGGCTACGACAAAAGAGAAGGAGGGAGGGCTCTCAGTGGAGAACTGCCGAGGCCTCCAATCCCCCCATATGCATTTCCTGGTTTCGGCTCTCTTCTTACTAGGTCTGCAGGTCAGTTGATCTCTAGTTCCCTCCGACTTAGCACGGAGTATATTACAACCATGGCAATTACCGCGACGACTGCTATCTCCAGCAGTAAGTCGAGGGATATCCTTGGACCCCCTAGTGCAACTCCAATTGCTCTACCTTCGACAGTCAACGTGTGCAGCGATGCTGCCACAATGTTTACTGCCAAGTTAAGCGACTCAGCGGTTCTGCCCTTGAAGCCTGTCGGCCAGTCATTCACATTTGACCAGCCTGTGTTGAAGTTCGCGTTCATCCAAGTAGCAGTGTATGTTCCTCCATTATCATTGTAGGTGTTCAAGCCAAGTGTGACTGATGCGTCATGGGCGGAGATTGTCTCAAGTGTCCCATCAAAAGAGACAGAGAAAGTGCTCGCACCATAGCTACCAGTGACGCTATCCACTTGGCTCTCGAAGTTGCTGTGAGCGGTCGATGACTCGCCTGACATAACGTGCGCCCAGCAGCCCACGTCATCTATGTAGTGTGTCATTGCACCAGCGTACCATGCCGCCAGGGCTAATGAGCCATTGCTTCTTATGATGTTCAGGGCCTTCTGGTATTCCTCGCCTGCCCGATTGGCAGCTGAAGCATCAACGCATGTTGTGCCGGAGTAGTAGTTATGATGGTGTGTCGTATCGCCATATCCATTATGCCCTTCGAATAATGCGTTGCCATTGTCAGGGGCCTCAGTTCCATAGATAAAGGCATTCTTGTTTTGAGACAGCCAACCTGACTCGTTGGCCGGTAACAACATAATTGCGTGCTCCGCTATCCAATCATGTGAGCCATAGTCTGGGTTGTTAGGGTCGCTGCTGTAACCGCCGTTCGACCAAGCCATTGCGTTATGACCTGAAATCAGTACACCAGAAGCAATCAGCCCGAATAAGGCGAGGCTGGTGATCTTGAGCCAAGATTCTCGATCCGCCAAATAAGATTGGCACCTACCAGATCTGCGGATAACGACCTATAACTGCATGAAGATGCCTTGTTGAGAACTATATAAGAGTTCCCAGTCTCTGCTCTTCAGGCCATCGCGGAAAAGACCTGTGTCCTTCTAGTCCTCGCCAACCACTGATACAGTGAACTCGCGGTACTGCGGTCCGTCAAACTCGAGGAAGAATACGGATTGCCTTTGGCCAATTACAAGCTTCCCATCTTGTAATGGTATGAGTGTGTGGTTTCCAGCTAATACGCTTCTAAGGTGACTTGGAGCGTTCACGCCCAGTCGCCCGTCGAAATCCAGGTACCTGGCGTGCCGATAGCTTCCTTCATCAGGTACAAGGTTCTTGAGAAGGCTCAATATGTCCTTTCGTATGCACTCCGCATCCTCGTTAACCGTTATTCCTGTTGTCGTATGCATTGTGATGACGAAGACCATGCCGTTGCCGATCTCTGATTCATCCACTGCTTGCTTGACGAGTCCATTGATGTTTACTATGTCTTGGAAGTCGCTCGTCTCGATCCCTATGCGTTTTGTGTACGTCTTCAACCTCCTACCTCCTCGCTTCTTAGCTGATGTTCCCGAGAAGTCTCAATGCGTTCCGACCAAAGATATTTTGCACGACGTCCTCTTCGTGTAGGACTCTCCTCAGAGCTTTGACCATCTTGTGCATCTCTATCCGCGGGTAGTTTGAGCCGAAGATTATCTTTCTGTGAAGGCTACGCTCGACCACGGTTATCGGAATCTGCTTTGTGAAAACGTATTCCACGAATTCATTTGGGGTATCAGCGTAGAGACAAGAAGTGTCTAAGTAGATGTTCGGGTATTTCAGCGCAAGTGCGACAGAGTCAAGAACCCATGGCCAGCCCATATGAGCTATGACGAGGTTGAGCTTTGGGAAGTCATGGGCTACATCCTCAAGCAATCGCGGGTGGCTGTACTTCATCATCGCATCTGCCTCCCAGGTCATTCCTGAATGTATGACTGCGGGTATGCCGAGTTTAGAGGCTTTCTCGAAGATGGGGTACGCTTTCTCTTTGTCATTTGGGTAGAATTCTTGTAGACTTGGATCCAATTTCAAACCCCTCAGACCAAGATCCGAGATGGCCGTCCCGAGACTTTCAGCAGCATCTTCGCTAAGGGGGTCGACGCTGGCGAATCCTATGAAGAAATCATTTTCTTTGACAAGGTCAGCGATCTGCTCGTTTGAGAATATCTTGCAGCCACGCGCTGTGGAGCAGTCTATCGGGAGCAGGACGCATTTATCTATTCCTGCGACCTTCATCTGCCTCTTGAAGGTTTCAATCGGCTGCAAAGTATTCTGAAGATTGAAAACCTTTCTTATTGCATTCTTCAGCTCCTCGGATTCTTCGACAACCTCTTCTATTAGAACAGGATGCGTGTGGAAGTCAATCATAAGAAGTGCCTCTGCAAACTCTTTGATATCTAACTGTAGCCGGTCGGCTGTTGGAATATTCAATAAGTCCACACATAAGATAAGTCTAGTTGTTGGGTTTGCTGAAACAGTCGCGAAGAGGACCCGTTCTATGGAGTTTTCCCTTTAGTTTCGATCCTTTCCTATCTGGGTTTAACCGAGAACTTGCATGCGTCGTCTCCGCTTGCTATGCACTTGACTTCATGAACAATGTATTTCCGCTTGAATGCTTTCTCGTAGAGTGCCGTGATTATGCCGACTGCAATATAGTCAACCTTTCCCTTGACAGCGTATTCTTGAGCTATTGCGCTGTTCTTCAGAACAACCTCACCGCCGTCTGCTTCAGGATCCGCAGTGAATACTCCCCACCCCTTAACTGACAATTCCTCAAGGCATGAACTTACTAGTTCCTTGCCAGTCGCAGTGGACCCCTCGAGTTCTTTGGAAGCAATGAGACCGCCGATCCTCGTCAGAACTACACCCACCGTGGCTGCGCTCATGTTTTCAGCTGAATATCTCAGCATCTGAACTACGCTAATGAGATCTTTGACTGCAACCCGTTGCTTGCCGGACATCATTCGTCCATCTTGTGGCATTTGAAGCTTCTTTAGGAACTCCTTGAATTTCGCTCTGACCGATTCCTCCATTCTCACTTCCCCTTCCTTGGATTGAACTTGAATTCACAGCAAGGATTTCCTTGAGCAACGCAAGAGATCTCATCGGCTTCAAATGGCTGTCCCCAGGCTTCTTCAGCCGCCCCACTGATCATGCCAGCCATGTTGACGTGAACCGCACCGACTTTTCCCATCGATGGCAGAGTGTCGCCGTAGTCTTCCCATTTTGCCGATCCTGCCAGCGTCCCCACGTCGAGTTTAAGTTCTTTTAACTTTCCCCAGCCCACGGCGGAGATGAGCCAGAAGTAGAACGCGAAAGCCAAATCCCCTTCCTTTAGCCCGAACATCTTCTTTCCAATTTGAACCATGTGTTTTCCCGGTATGATGTGCGCCTCTTTTATGATCCTGTTGGAAACGTGTTCCCCCAAGATGTCGCTGAAGCTTTTCAAGAAGTACGAGACGAACGAGGAATCGACGAAAGCTATGCGCAGACCAGTTAGGCCATCCACCAACTTGCCGGGAGCTGGATTAACAACTATCGTCTTCAGCATCTCGAAAGACTCGTGAACGGTCTTCATCCCAATCTTCTTCGCTAGACGATCAAACAAGTCGGTTGCGTAAACCACTCGAGTTCCGCTCCATCATCTGCGCTCCGATTTCGTCTGGTTCGCTATACGGTAGCTTGCCGGTCTTTGGCACGAATAGTACCGTCTCACAAGCCCAGACTGGAGGCAGACCTTTCTGTAGCGTTATTTGCCTTCAAGTTGTTAATAAACTCGACGATTCGCAGGGGGGCGAAATGTTCGAGCGTATCTTGAATAACGCTTAAATCAGAATCAGCGGGATTATCGTATCACGTCGAATACAGTTTAAGATCGTCTCGTTTCTAGCGTGGTGTCCTCCGTGAAAATCGCTATTGTAACCGACAGCTATGCGCCTTACGTTGATGGCATCGCAAGGTACCTTGACAGGATCGTGCAAGTGCTCACAGATAGAGGACACAAGGTTCTCATTCTCGGTCCAGGCTTTTCACTGCATAGGAAGTTCGAATACGACAAGCACGGGGTTGGAATAGTACGGAACCCCACTCTAAGGATGTTAAGGTTAAATGAATACTACCCTTCGCTTCCGTCGCGAGTTTGTGCAACGATACTCAGGTGGGCTGATGTGATATTCACGCCAAGCCCAGCTCCATTGGGCATCTACTCCATATTATATGCTAGGAGAAGAAGGAAGCCCATTACTTTCTTCTGCTCGCACGATGAGAGTGTGCTGATAGGAAAAGGGGTCTGGCTTCCTCTGCCAAAAAGAGTCGTCGATGGGATTGTTCGACGCCTGTATCTAAGGTGCAACGTGATCTTCTTCGCCATCCAGAAATTCAGAGAGAAGATAACTCGGCTAAGGATACCCGAGGAGCGCTTGGTCTACAATCCATACGGCATAGAGTACGACTTCTTCTCGTCGGCAGACAAGGTAACGGGAAGGAGAGACCTCGGCATATCTCCAGATGCTAAGGTTGTGCTTTACCTGGCGCGGATGTCAGAAGAGAAGAATGCCCGCACTCTAATCAAGACGATTCCAGAAGTCTCCAAGCATTTCCACAACTTATACTACGTGTTTGTCGGTCACGGACCGAAGTTTGACGAGTATAGAAAGATGGCGATTGACACCGCAAAAGGGACACGCGCAAAGGTGATTTTCACTGGCCAAGTCAAGTTCGAGGATCTGCCTCAGGCCTATGTTGTAGGAGATGTCTTCGTTCATCCCAGCCTCCAAGAATCGCAGTCCTTTACCGTCTTGGAAGCCATGTGCACTGGCGTCCCTATCATAACTGGTGTAGAAGTCGGCAGGTATAGCTATCTCAAAGAAGGGTACAACACTCTTTTCCTCAGGAATGTTCTGGATGACAAGGAGCTTTCAGAGAAGATCATCGAACTCCTCGGCAATGAAAACAAGCGGAGACAGATGGCACGGAACTCCGTTGCAACGGCCAGACAATTCACTTGGGACGCTCATGTCGACAAACTTGAAGAAGGATTCAAGAGGGCCATCAAGGAAATGGAAAGCAAGCAGGCCTAATCGTTCCTCTTCGAAATTGTCCTTGAGCTTCTCCTTTTCTCCTTCGTATCGACCGAGTCTTTCCTGCATATGCCTCTGCTTGCGCAGAAGTCGCAGTCATACACCAACTCGCATATCTGGCAATTAATATGTTCAAAGCAAGGCTCGGGGAGAGTGCGTTCATTTAAACTTCCCGGGAACTCCTTTCCTAAAAGCTTCGCGCATACAAAGTTCTCGCACATTTGAATCCCCACATTACAAAATGGAGACCCCTGCATCTTAAATGCATCTCAAATGTGGCATGCCAGGCAATATGCGCCACATATTGCCCGTTGAGCTATCTCTTTCCCAAGGATTAGCGCTCTGAGGAAGCCATGATTCAGAAATACCCTTCAGAGTTAGATTAATGAGCCGTCGCAGGCTACCGAATACACAGTGTTTCAAGTGCAGCAAATATTCCATGGATCATGAACCTCAGGAAAGCGAGGCCTAGATATGCGCGAGAAGGTCGTACAGATCAAGGATAGGCATGAAGTTGTCTACTCTGATGAGGACTGGATTCTGCTCAAGAAGATCCGACAGGAAGCCTCCAACCTGATGAGGATACTCGGGCTGAACGGCATCCCGTCAACTGTGCACGGAAGTGTCGCGCGCGGAGATGTCTCTCCAACAAGCGATATCGACATATTCATTCCAATGCAGGTCTCCTCCTTCAAGGTAGAGCTAGCGCTGCGATCTTCTAATATTGACTTCATTTCTCGAAGAATAGAGCTGGCCACGCCTCAGCACGCGATAAAGGCGCATATTGATACCGATGTGAATCGCACGATAACGTTTCCGCTAGTGAATCCCAAGCGACGCGAGTGGGAGTTCTATAGGTTTGGTGGGGTAATCGAGCTCCACGAACTTATGAAGGACAAGAGGGTCCTGGGCGTCGACAAGAGGCTACTTCTAATTGAGCCAGAGCCTAATGGGCACTATGAGAGCTCCATAATTGGCAGAGAGAGATCTGTGGCTAAGCTACTCAGCGTAAGCCTAGATCTTGTCGAGGAGCGTGTAAGGGTGCTAAGGAGGAGAGACTCAATAGGAAGAACTGGTGTGTACCTCAGGCGAGATCTGTCTCCTGATGAGAGTTTTGAAGAGGTTCTGAAGAAGATTAGTGAAAAGGATCCAATAATCAGAAGAAGACTACTCGAAGGTTAAGGCTGGGTTGCGATTCTATTTATCCCCTGGAATTCATATCAACTCGAGATAACAAGGCTTAAGTATTGTGTGACAGCAATAGATATCGCTGTAAGGTTATCTGCTGAAGAACCATGCATAAAGCAAAGCTACCTCAATATTACCAACCAGAAAGCAAATTGGTTCTGGCAAAGCTGGAAATCTGGATGTACTCATCGGAGAGTAATCCTTGATGACAGATCTAACGTTACTTTACGTTTTCGGTCCCGCCGTACTGATATCATTGTTCTTCTTGCTCTGGATCCGATCTCGGATCTATAAAGGAATTGCAAGAACGCTCCTGTTGGTAGTTTGGGTCAATGCATTCATGGTTTTGCTGTGGCTGGTCACAAGCGGTGAGCTAGCTTGGTCCGGAAGCGCGCAGGGAGTTAATGAAGGAATCCTCCTGGCGCAACTATCATTATCAGCATTTCAATCCGGTGCCTACGTACTTGAGCAGCTACTGCTCTGGGGCTTCGTCGCCTTCTTTGCCGTAATCATTGGATCAATATATCTTCTAATAACATGCATGCGCAAGAAGGGCGGCTCCCTCGCAGAAAAAATGAGCCAAGTAAGCTTCAAGGGATCGGTCCAAAACCCGTTAACTAGTGGCTTTGACATCATGGGTCTTCAGAGCTACCTGATCATTGGACTTGCGACAATGCCTTCGATGATCTCAATCCTGATGGGCATGGACATAGCCCAGGCAAATGGCAGTCTCTCCCTTTTCTCCTACAGCGTTGTGTACTACGTTCTTCTCTTCTACAGATTCTCACTAATGGCGTATACTAGGATTGCGAAGAGAGCTGATCTCCACTACGGGAAGGAGGATCTTGGACAGAAGTACCAGCAGAGGATATTCGGACGGTTCACAGTGCTAAACCTGCTGCTATCAGTAGTTCTCCTGGGGTATTCCGTAATCACCGCCCCAGGTGCACTCGGTTATCTTGCAGGCGATCTCGTTGTTGAGCTGAGATCACTACTAGTCGCCATCTTGGTCTTGCCCTTTGTTGAAGGATTTGCCACGTTCTTCTTCATGCGGTTCTGGCATTTCTGGTCCAAGCTTGGAACTAGAGTGCGTAGCATCAAGTGGAAGTCAGCACTATACTCGTTGACACGGGGGATCTTAGTCGGCGGTGCGTGTTTCGTTCTCTTTTATTCAATTCTATCCTTTGTGACGGCCGCAACAACCTTCTTCAACGGGCTCAGTAGCACCCCAGTCTTCAACAACCAGATCGGAGCCGTGGACATATACAGCTTCATACAGGGCTTAGGATCAACCCTTGGAACACGCTATGACGTCCTCGTCTTACCAGCATTGTGGGGACTGATAGGCGTTTTCCTATTTCAATTCATCAAGGTCCTTATCGGCGGATCCCTAACTCACCGAAAGGACACTGCGCCAGAGTACAGCATAGTTGTCGCTGGGATTACGATAGCAGTACTCATCTGGGTGATTATGCCTGCCACGAACTTCCTGCTGGGTGCCTTTCCTGCCAGTCTCACGACGGATGGCCAGACCTGGTCAACGCTAACAATGGCATTCGTTCCACAACCCTTGCAGCAAGAATTCTTCACAATCTACTACGTCGTGCCAGCGCCTTCCGTCTTGCTCTATGCGGTATTCTTGGATTTCCCAATCTGGATTTTTGGATCCCTGCTGCTAACGTATTTCTTCGTGTTCCGAAGACCACTAGTCCCCCAGAAGAAAGAAGAGGTTGACGTCTTCATATCGTCAGACTTCTTCAAGCTTTTCATATCCTTCTGTGCGGTCGCGGTTGCTTCAGTCGCCTCTCTCATGGCGATAAGTTCAGTGACGCCTTTCGGAGATGCGGTGCATGCGCTTCTGAGCAAGCTCTGGTTCCCGAATGCTAGAGACCTCTGGCTCTTCCAGACGGTCGGATCATCCTGGATCTTCTTCCATAATGTGATCCGATTTCTGCTCACTGTATTTACGCCGCTAGTACTCTGGATCAGTTTGACGGGTATCTGGAAGTGGTTACGGAATGAGAAAGTCGAGGGTAAGCCCTGGTATCTCTTGGCGATTGCCCTGTTTGTGCTTGAGGGCGTCTTCTTCGTTGACAGATTCACGTACATTGCGGTCATAGCGATTCCTCTGGTCTTTGCAGCTATCTACCGTGGATTCTACCGCCTAGTGAAAAGGACTTCACCTAAGACAAGGTTCAGGACAACTTTTCTGAAGATATCATTCTACTCGTTGATTCTCTGCGAGATCTACTCTACTGCGATAGCTTTTGCTGACAGGTACATGTTTCCTATTCCCCCCGCAACCCAAAGCTTTGCTGCCGGAGGCAACCTGGGACTACTGTTCTACCTATTGATCCTCGTACCCCATGGTCTGATTGAAATACCTGCTATCATGCTTGCTGGGATGATCGGACTCTACATTGCGCGGCGGATGACACCTGTGATCGACGCAGACGAGAAAAAACTAGGGAAGTTCATGACCGAAGGGAAGAACCTTCTCTTCTCCAAGAAGATCTGGTACCCCATATTGTTTGTGACAATATTCTTCGCTGTCGCCGCAGTCATTGAAATCTACGTATCTTATGGTCCAATGGAGCAGCTGGCAAATATGTTCGGATTCGCGTAAAACACCAACACCTTTCTCTTTTTTTGCTTTCTCAGGCACCCATACATAATAGCGCGAGCGAAATCAGTGGACGACAGAAAGAGGTAAAGCTATTAATGTGTCCATTGTCGGAATCTCATGTTATCTCGGGCTACGACGCCGTCTTTGTGCTATTGTGATTATACTCTGAAGAACTGTTTGCCCGGAAGTGTTACGCATAACACTTATTTAACGGCAGAGTTCATTATATTCTGGTGCAACAGCCGTTAATCTAATCCTGCAATCTTCGCAATGAACTTGGCGCGTATGAAAAAACAACCGCAACTAAGGGGATGATGGATAAATGATAAGCACGGTGACGACTGAATCTTGGGAGCAATTCTTCGCTGTGGAACTTGACAGGCTAAGAAGATTCTATTCCATAGAACTGGGGAAGCAGGATTACAATGAGATCGAAGAATGGCTAAAAGATCGACTTGGGCTGCGCTCAGGCGCCATGATTTCTGAACAGCTTAGGACTCTGCCGGAGTGCGACGTTCGACAGCTAAGGTATGAATTCATTCAGCTTGTGAAGAGAAACAGAAGATTCAGGAAGCCCACGGCACACGGCAGAACGTTGCCTGAGGGAACAGCAGATGCGCTTGGCGAGAGAGAAGAACGAGATAGCAGAACTGAATGAAAAAGCGAAAACAAGGTAGACAAGAAGCAATCCTGTCCAGCTTGTCCTTCTATTTTCTATGTGCCCTGAGTCTATTTTGACCAGAGCTTCGGTATCATCTCAAGTATCCTAGATCTAAGGAGGGGTATTCCTCGCTCAGCTCTGGCATGAGCCACAGGTTCACAGAATTGCACCTCGGTAGCCCCTGTGTCCGTGAATATCGGTTGAAACTTCCAGAGTTTTATCTTCTTTGCATTCTTGGACATCATGTTTGGCAATAGGTGGAAGGATAGAGCGGCGTACTGTTTTCCAAACCACGAAAGCTCCGTCTCCATCCTGCAGGTCCATAGAAGCGCTCCTTCCTTACCCCAGATTGACGGAGGACCATTGACTGGAGGAGTCTTCAGCGGTATCTCTATCGATTCGCCTGGATCAATTTTCCCGCTCTCTTTGAGTATGAAGCCGGCAGAGAAGACTCTATCGCCGATCGAGGGGCTTGCGTTCCAGCATTCTACGACTCCCCTGAAGCCGTTCACTTTGCCGGGTTTGGGGGTGGGGTTCCAGACCTTCAGCAACAAGTCAAGCCCTTCGCCTTGCTTGGCGTATCTTGAGGGGGCCTTGAGTTCTCCTACCTGAGTAAACTTCGCGACAACAGATTCCCCAGTCGACACCTCTGCTGGAGCATAACTGATGGTAATCGGTTTGGACACACGTTCATACGAGGAGTCTTTGCCCAACGAGAAGCTATAAACGAAACCATTGCCTAACTGGGAAGCTTCAATCAGCTTAGCTTTGTCATCTTCCGCGAGCCCCATGTCCTCCCGGACGCTCTCAGGCATCTTCTCCATCAGCCAGGCCATCTCGCCAGATTCTCTGACGGGTTTTGAGAACACTGCGAAAATGTTCCATCCCCATGAGAGATCCACTCGCCCCTGTTTTCCCTTGGAGGCGAATGACGGCGGATAGGCAACGAGTTGCTCAGGATCTTTCGGTGTCTGGAATACAATGTCGAAATAGCTCTTCTTAGCCAGTGGCTTGTTTTCAACCAGGGTGGCCCCCCAGTCATAGATGATGCGTTGTTGAACCTGCTTCTTACCATTCGCCAATACTGTGCTGTTCTCGACGCAAACTAAAGAGACTCTTAGATGCCCAGACTTCTTGAGGTCAGTGTCGACGGCGACTCTGCACCTTATGGGCTCACCCATATTGTAGTCATCCTTTTCAGTGAAGATCTTAATGCCCAAATTTCAACAACTCCTGCGGACTCCGCAAAATCATGTCACAGGGGCGGAGACTTTGGCTCCAATGAAGCAGAGGCGTATCATGTCTATTAATAAGTTATGCCTTTATGGCGGGTCTGCTCGATATCACTTGAGAAGTTCGAGAATATCTGAAGGGATCTCAACTGCGCGAAAGCCTTCGTCAACGGCGACCACCTTGACTCTACCGTTAGCCGACACCCTGCCAGTAGTCTTGTTGAAGACCGAAAAAGCGTAGGTTATACTACTCTTTCCTACGGCGGCGATGTTCAATTCTACTTCAAGTAGATCATCGAACTTGGCAGGGGATGAATACTGGCAGTATGCCTCCACTCGAGGCAGACTGAATCTCTTGCTTTGCGAGGCCCTTGTCAAGTCTAGCTTGAGGACGTCCCGTAGCAGTTTCTGTTCAGCAATCTCGAAGTACACGAAGAAGTTCGTGAAATGTACAATGCCTGCGGAGTCGGTTTCTCTCCACCTTACTCTAATTTCCTCTTTGATTGGTTTCAAGAGACTTCACCAGTCCGATTGTGATGAGCGGAATCCAATTTGACGAGAAAACCGCGTCTGCATTTCTGAGAATGAGATCTCTTCACTGTTGCGGAGTTACTGCGATCTCCACAATGGAGCGGTGTAGATTTAAAAAGCTTTATGAACATAGGAATAGAATTAACTATTTAGGTAGCAAACGATCCTTTGACGGACGTATCTGCGTTCGTCCCGTTCGAGGGATGCTGGAATCCAGAGTCTCTTGCTCTTTGGCGACGATAAAAGTGGAGGAGTCAGATAGAGTTGCAAGTGTTCAAAGTGATAGCTGTCGGTGATGGCTCAGTCGGCAAAACCAGCATCACAATAAGGTTCTGTGAAGGGAAGTTCTCACAGGAGTACTTGATGACCATTGGAGCCAACTTCGGAGTCAAGCAACAGACCATCTCGTTCGGAGAAGATGCAAAGGACATCAAACTCCAGATCTGGGATACTGGAGGGCAAGAGAGGTTCAGCGCGATCCGGGAACTCTACTACAAAGGTGCTCTCGGCGCGCTCGTAGTCTTCGACGTTACAAATCGGGAGAGTTTTGAGCACGTCCCCACGTGGTTTTCCGAGGTCCGCAGGAACATCACGAACATACCGATCACGCTCATCGGCAATAAGATAGACTTGCCCAGCAGGGCCGTGACGTTAGAGGAAGGAGTAGCGATGTCAAAAAGGATGGCTACTCCATACAGGGAAACTTCTGCAAAGACCGGTGAGAGAGTGTACGAAGTCTTTTCAGAACTGTCTTACAGGATTCTGTTGTCCCTCTACGGTCCTCCAATAGTAAACGGAGAGACTATAATAGGGATACCCAAGGAGCTTCAAAGGCACTCCGCTTCGGTTGAGTCTGAAAAGTGATGTTTTTGACGATAGATCTTGATCTGACCGCCAATGCCCTTCTTCCTTTGCCTTCTTGCTGAGCAGAACTGCTGTCTCCTCAGCTCATTGGCGGGACTCGGATTCGTTCAGGATTCGGCTTATTGCATCCAAGGGGCTTTCCATATCTCGCGTGAGCTCTTTCGCATTCACCCGGTATTTGTCCGGTTCGCGTAGTACAGCCAGAGCATGGCTTGTGACTTCATCCATATTCCTCGAGTAGAAAATTGGAAATCCTTTTGCTGTCAAGTACTTCTCGACATCCATCTCCATTGGGAAATGAGATATGCTTGGAATTCCAAGAAGGGCGGATTCCCAGGTCATGGTCCCTCCGCCACTGACAGTCAGTGTTGAGTAAGCGAGTAGGCTCGGTCCATCTATCGCATGGCGTGGCACGACCACTTTTCCGTGGAACTCCTTTGTGATGGCTGCGCGCTGATCATCATACCGTGGCATCACAACAATTTGTGCGTTACGAAACTCTTTGAGAATCCTTTTCACTAGGGTAGCTGCCTGGAAGTTCTGGGCGCTGATGCCTTTGAACTCTCTCAGATATGCTGCCTTTGCCTCTTCTGGTCTTATGATCACTATTGGTTCTGAGGCAGATAGCCCGAGCGTCTCAAGGACAGAAGAGTCTGGCCTTAGGTTAGGTATCCACGCTACTTCGTCGACGCCATCATATTGCACAATCCCATCTCTGCCCGCTCCCAAGGCTATCAGTTTCACAGGATCTATGCAAGCTGGTGAGATAACGTACTTGGAGAATGGGAAAGTGAGTTTGCAGACAGCAGTTGAGTGTGGCGTATCATTGAGACACATGGCTTTTATTCCCAGACCAAAGGCCACACGCGCAGCTTCTGGCGAACTAAAGTGCATTGAATAGTCGATCTCTCCCGCCATGGGAGAAACGTAGTCGATCAACTTCAGTATTCTCTCTGTGCTTGCCCTGAGCTTGCCCTCTAGTGTTTCCCCCCCATACTTACCTGCAACGTAGTGAGGGATCCCCTTCAATTTCAATAGATCAACAACAACATCATGGATTCTAGTAGTGACAATTGCTTTGTGCCCTTTTGCCTCGAGACCCTTTTTTATGCTTTCGAATAGCCAAACCTGTTTTGGGGTCATTATGTCAAGCCAAAATGTCATCATGCCGCTGAGACACACCCACCCAGGTGTTCGGTGATCAATGTTGATAACTAGTTGATAGGGATATCTCTATTAAAGCAATTGGATGCCGGTGACCGCAGAAATGAGTCTTCGGCTTGCTTACCATCGTTCTGTTCACCCTTTTGGTGACAGCTTTGAGTTGGGGACAAGCTGGTTTCAGGTATGCGTGGAGTTAAGGCTGCTAGGTTGAGCTATCCCCTGTCTCCCGAATTACTCAAGCCCTTAGACTAGTACAACAAGAGGGTGAACGATTGCGCAGCATGAGCAGAGGTTCAGGAAGAAAGATGCACTTTCCATTCTGCGATAGTCTCGTGGCAGAAGTGAGAATACAACATTGGGTATTTCTGGCGCAGGGGTTGGGGTCAGCCTGAAGCGTAGGCGGCAAGTGAAGTGACGAAGGGAGCCTCGAAAAAGCGATCCTTCGAGCAGATGCTCCTCAATTGAATTGCTGCCGGAAGAGTAAACAGGACCTTATCCATATCTGTCCACTAGCAGTCGCACTATGTTATCGAACAGTTTGCGGACGTTCTCTCCGGTTTTGGCTGAGGCTTCGAGAAAACTGGCTCCGATCTCTTTGGCCAATTTCTCACCTTCGTCTCTGCTTATGTTCCTGTTTGGCAAGTCAATCTTGTTACCAACCAAAATAAGGGGAATCGATGATGTTGAGCTTACAAGATCCTTAAGCCAGGCTCTCGTATTTGTAAGGCTCTTCTTTACAGTTATGTCGTACACCAGTACGGCCAGCGACGTACCCCCATAGTACTTGTCCCTGACCTGACTAAACATCTCTTGTCCGGCGATGTCCCAGATCAGAAGCGTGAGGATTTTGCCTTCGTGACTGTACTCTCTTGCCACAACGTTGGCGCCCAATGTGGGGAGATAGTCGGACTTGAACTGAGATGTAGCATAGCGCGAGACTAGACTGGTTTTTCCAACACCTTCGTCCCCGATGAAGATGATCTTGAAAACTGATGATTTGCTGCTAATTGTCCCACACCCTCATTCGGGAGGTTAGGAAATCTGGATATTTCCTCCTTCTGTTAGCGGAACCTCCACTCGCCCAGTCTTCGCACATCAATTTATAGCTTGCTAGCACTACATCAATATAATGGATTTGGCTCTTCTCTTTTTGAATCTTACCGATCCATATTGTAGCCCGACATAACTGTGCTGCGATATCCGCAACATTTCAGCTAATTATGGCATATCTCTGCATGGTCATTTGTTATCTCGTAAAGTTCGCCAATCAGCTCATGAAGAAATGCTAACTATATTGCGAAGATGATAGGTGGAAGGAAATAATGAACCAAAAAAATGGAATTTCAACAAGATTTATGTTCATGGATCCAGACGGAAACAACCTTAAGCCGTTCAATGAAGCCGTAACGGCTTCCATTAGGTTGCTCGGTTTATGGTGGAAGGGCATTGATGGAGCGAGTCCACCTCTTCTTAGCGACGGCGATGTAAAGAACCTATCCTCATCTTTTGACGAACACCCCGAGCCCTCACTTCTCAAAGAACCATATACGAAACTTGGGCCTTGCATCAAAGCTCTGTTTGGAAGCGTCCGCTTCAATAAGCATAATATGATGAACGTTCACCCAACGCCTTTTCTACCAGCCGTTGTTGCCTCATTATTCACAATGCTTCAGAACCCAAACAATCTGTCCCCCGCGACCTCTCCTGCAACTACGCTTCTGGAAGAGGAGTGCATCAGCCAGTTAGCGGATCTCTTAGGATTCCACGAGGAGAATGGGGCAGTCAAATGTGGAGGAAACATATTGTCCTGCGGAAGCCTATCAAACTTGACGGCTCTAATGGTAGCTAGAGAAAAGACGTACAGTAAGCACTATCGAGGACAGTCTTCAGAGGGACTGGGGTTGTTTGGTCTACCTAGAGGCATAATAGTGACCTCGAAGTCTGCACATTACTCAATTCAGAAAGCGGCCAGAATCCTTGGATTAGGGGAAGGCGGCGTACTTGAAGTACCCGTGGCTGACGAAAATGAAATTGCCGAATTCGAAAAATCAGGCACACCTCTCAAGTTGAAGCCCACCAAGGAGGCTTACGCGGAGGCGTTTGAAAGAATAGAGAAAGGAACGCATGGTGCAAATTCCGAGGGTCAATTGATCATATCAGCTGTATCCACGCTCGGAACGATAAGCACTGGCACTATAGAACCGGTTCAACGCTTGGTGGACCTGAGAAAGGAGTATGGATTCCATCTTCACGTCGACGCGGCGATTGGCGGTCTCGCACTGGGACTAAGCGAAGTCAAATGCAAGGCCGCAGGTGTTGAACAGGCTGACTCTGTCACGATGGATCCTCATAAACTCGGCTTCCTTCACTATCCGTGCAGCGCCGTCATATTCCGCAAGAAGTCGGATCTTGACGTAATATCCACAGATGCGCCATATGTTGATTCTTCCGCTAGCACGATAGAAGGCTCTCGCCCGGGATCTGGCGTAGCGGGTCTGTGGGTCGCTCTGAAGACACTTGGAAGCGAGGGCTACAACAGGATAATAGGTGAGTGTATTGACTTGACAAGGAAACTGGCCAATCACCTAGTAGACGTGGGATTCCAAGTCTTACACGAGGTCGACCTAAACACCTTATGCTTCTCAATCGGTTATGACGGCAAAACCAGAAAGAAGCTGAATAGGATGACGAGTGACTTGCATGCTAGGCTTGTCGCTGATGGAGAGTATCTCTTGGCGAAAGTTGAGGATCTGTCCGGAGTGATGGTTAGGGATAGACCATGGCATTCGAGCTCCGAGAGGGTGAAAGTCACGGGGATCAAAGCGTGGATCATGAATCCGTACACAACCGAGAGCGATCTGGAGTCGCTTGTAAATAGGCTTCATGAGAAAAAGAAGGAACTTTCTATCAGCTGAAGCGTTATTCTATCCTAGGAAAGCAGAAAGGGTAAGAGAATAGTAGCGTCTTATATAGACTGATGAGGCTACACTCATTGAATCTAATTGGCCGGCATGTGGTGTGTTCCACCTATGGATCCAGCGCGCAGATTGGAACTTGTCACAAGAGGAACGGAAGAAATCATAACTAGGGATGAACTCAAGACTCTTCTTGAGACGAAGAGTAGACCAAGAGCATACTGGGGTTTTGAACTGAGTGGTTTTCTCCACCTTGGAACTGGTCTTGTTTGCGGGAACAAGATCAAGGATTTCGTTGAAGCGGGCTTTGACTTCACAATACTCCTCGCTGACACGCACAGCTTCATAAACAAGAAGCTCGGCGGAAAATGGGAGAACATCTCGGTCGCGGCAGAGTACTTCAGGCATTGTTTCATTGCTTTGGGCATAGACCCGAAAAGGGTTAGATACCTCCGAGCATCCGAGATGATGAACAGGTTTGAGTACTGGTTCAAAGCCCTACAAGTAGCAAGAAGCTCAACGATTAACAGGATGAGGCGAGCCCTTCCAATCATGGGACGCGAGATGACTGGGGATGACGTCGAAGCGGCCTTTCTATGGTACCCGGCTCTCCAGGCAGCTGACATATTCGATCTTGACCTCCATGTTGCGGCATCAGGGCTCGACCAGAGGAAGGCACATATGTTAGCTAGGGATGTTGCCGGCAAACTCGGGTGGCGTCCTCCAGTATGCGTGCATACCCCTTTGCTTCCAGGATTGACGGAGACCAAGCAGAGAATGGAGTACGATGAGGACGAAAAGATTGCGGCAAAGATTTCAGGCAAGATGTCAAAGAGCCTTCCACAAAGCACGATCACAGTCCATGATTCACCCGAGGTGTTGAAGGAAAAGGTGAAAGGAGCCTTTTGCCCTCCAAAACAGGTTGAGGGGAATCCAATCACGGAGATTGCACGCCTAATAATCTTTGGAGACGAGAAAGCTAAGTTCATGATAAATAGGCCGACGAAATATGGAGGTCCACTTGAGGTGCAAGATTACCCAGAGCTTGAGAAGGCATACCTCGAGGGGAAGCTGCACCCAACGGATCTGAAAGAGGCCGTTGCCGATACGCTAATAACTATGCTTAAACCCGTGAGAGACTATTTTGCAGAGAACCCTGAGCCTCTTGAAGCTATGAAGAAGATTGCGGTAACTAGGTGAGCCTTGCAGGAGAAGACAGTGCAAATCATTTCTCCGCCTCTACTTTTCATTTGCAGGGACCTGACACCAGTTGAGAAAACCAGCGACTTGCCAGCCTGACTTGATCCACGGCATCCCGCATTGGCGGAGGTACCTCCAGGGCCACGTATTGAAAACCATGCCAGATCGTGGGCACCTAGATCCTTCATGGATCAGGGTTCTGGATCGGGGCTGCGGTCTGGGCTGCACTTCAAACCGCACCTTTTATATCAATAAGGAAGAGTTAATTAGGTTTGCAGGGTGACTTGTGACGGGTTGTTCCAGCCGCCAGAATGGATGAGTGTTTGACCAGTATATAACATGATTTTAACTGTCTGACGCCGCAAGATGAATACTGTTTACTAAGAAGGTGACTGCAGAAAATGGTCAGCAAAGATGAAGTTATGAAGGTACTTCAGTCAGTTTATGATCCTGAGATCCCCGTGAGCATAGTGGATCTTGGACTAATCTATGAGGTCAATGTCGATAAGAGCAGCAATGTCCACATTAAGATGACCTGCACGACACCGTATTGCCCAATGAATGCCTCCATGCAGAAGGAAGTGAACAGCAAAACTAAAGCAATAAAGGGCGTAAAGGACGTGAAGGTAGACATGGTCTTTGATCCGCCGTGGACTCCAGATAGAATCGCACCAGAGGCCAGAAAAGAGCTGGGGATTAAGTAGGTTTTACCGAGTACTGGCCTAGTGTCGCTTCGTGGAGTTTCATTTCAGGCTGAATTCTCTGGGAATATCAATAATTGACCACGGGTTGTTCTCTTTCTTCTTTCCCTTTCTTTTTCTGACCAAGTCTAACCGTTGGGAAAATCTAAAATACAGAGGAGATCCCACGTTCCCCCGGTGTCCAAGTTTGGGTGAAAAGTGGTTCTCCAAGTGCCCAAGATGCGAGACCATAGCTGAGGTTGAATCTCACCGATATAACCCTCAATACCCGTGCCATGGAGTCTGCCCAAATTGTAAGGCGGAGTTCTGGAACTGGAGCGTTTGGACAGAGGTATAGAAATAAGAGTCCGTGGCTATTGCAGTACAAGGCTTAGGATTGAATTACGGAGAAATGAGAATATTGATTAGTGATGCTCATGTGCATGTGGGCCCTTCAGCCCCTTGGGTTCCGGAAGTCAGCCCAGCGAGGAATATCGAGGAATACCTCAAGGTTATGGAGAAGTATGAAATCGAAAGGGCAATAATCTTCCCCAACCCTGGAGTAGGCGAAGGTTACGCGAAGCAGAATGATGTTATCGCTGAAGCCCAGAAGAAGTATCCCCATCGGATTATAGGCTTTGGTCGTACAGATCCTAGGCTGGGTGACGGGGCGATAAGAGAGGTCCAGAGGTTTATAAGTGAGCTCGGTTTGAAGGGAGTCAAGCTTCACCCAATAGTGGAGTGCTTCAGGCCGGACCACCCAGCTTTTGACCCGTTTTTCAAGGCGATTGAGGACCTGGGTGTTCCAATACTATTCCACTCTTCACCTGGATTCTTCGCGGAGCCCCACCTAATAGCCGTTGTCGCTGAGCGGCACCCCAAGCTCAGAATATGCCTTGGGCACCTATATGGTTCAATGCTGCCAATAATAGAGAAGCACAAGAATCTGTGGGCTGAGACAAGCGGTGTATCCCTACCAGCAACAATAGGCAGCGCAGCAAAGATTGCCCCTGGTAGAATCATGTTCGGGTCTGACTGGCCTTATCTTAGCCCAAGGGTAGAACTAGTAAAGGTTGAAGAGGGAATCGAAGACAAGATGATCCAGAAGAAGGTACTTTCGGAGAATTTCAAGAGTTTTGTCGAGAGTCTATGACCGTTCGTCCGACCGGTCGTTTCAGGCTCCTGCTTCCTTTTTCGACACGGCTTAAAGCAGTGGCTACGATTGCTCCTACTGCAACTCCAGCGGCAAGTGCTGAGAAGATGATTGCCTGCAGAGGAATAGGCGGAAGATACGGAGGCCCAGACGGAGACGGGTAGGATGCAAGCATGAAGTAGTATACGGCGTTGCCCGCAATGGTTGGCGCCAGTTGTACCACGATGGTGTTATTGCTGGTGTCCCTCTGCAGAGGCTGTAACCTAGCCCACAACTGTCCTTGTGAGTCCCACATGAATACGTTCAGGCTGTTCTCATCAGTGTTGGTTGAGTTTAGCTGCTGGTCAGTGTATCTAACTGAGAGAGTTAGGTTGGTAAGTGTCTGGCCGGAAAGTAGTGAGAAAGTATTGCTTACTAGTGACAACTTCTGTGCTGAACGCAGCCAAGAGGGCAAGAGCGTGTAGCTGCCAACTGCAATGTCTGAAGGTCCACCAAAGTTCCAAGTGAAATTCAGCTGATTGAATCTATCGTTGAATATGATTGGTAGTTGAGATGCCGAGGTCGCTCTGATACTTGAATAAGTGTTGATTGCACAAACTTCTTCAAGCATCCCTAGGCCTCTTCTGCAGACTGGATCTATCAATAGATTCGAAGGATTGAAGTAATCCCAAATCCCCCAGCAGATGTACCTGTCCCCGGATGGGCTAATATTGTAGTATTGGTACGCCGAGTAGTTCACATACATTTCGCAAGTCATTGCTGGTATTCCTTTCGCTCCGTACATCCAGTCACAAAATTCGCCTGAACAGTTGTATCCGATACCCCCACTGCCAAGTGAGTAGTAGTAGCCGCTTGCCTGCTGAAAGGCTTCGCCAAACATGTTGAAGAGAGATAAGTTGGCCCCCAGAGAAACGACATCATTCGTGTACGACCACGGGCGCAGAAGCGTCTCTGAACCTGAGTGAAGGCTCATGGCGAAGATGAACCTATGCGATTCGACTAACCCTTTGATTGCCCGTGTCTCAGGTTCGGAGAACGGTGCTGGCCCCTTGTAGTCTTCGACTCTCGGGTTTGTTGAGTTGCTACTCATCTCAAACGTGTCATTGAAGTGGAAGTCATAGTTCCTGTTCAGATCGACTCCACCGGGATTATCACCCACGAAGTCCGGGATAACGCCGTTTCCGTTAGCGTCGATACCTTCGTACGCCTGGTCAGTGGTAACCCAGACAGGATTACTCGCCGTCCCGAGATTCGTGTCAATTTCGTAGCACTCCAGAAAGCCATCTCTGTTGGCGTCCGTTATGTTGTCTTCGTCGACCAACAAATCATGATCGTCGTCTATGGGGTGCATGTTCTTGCGCTGGAATGGGTTGTAGGTCAAGGCGACTTGCATCCCGTCAGGGTTGAGGCAAGGTATGATGTAGATCTCCTTTGAGGCGAGTAGTTTCCTGATGTTTGCGTCGGTCTGAAGGTTCGCCAGAAGATACCATGTTAGGTAGAGTGCCGCTTCTTGGGTTATGACTTCCCTTGCATGGTGTTCAGCAACAATGAGTATCTGTTGCTTGGAGGAATTGGCGACGCTCTCGTTTGTTATTCTGATGCAGAGAATGTCTCTACCCTGCCACGTTTTGCCAATTGAGAAAACGTACGCGAAGCCGCGGTAGCTTTCATTGAAGGAGAGAAGAAGATTTCGAAGACTCGTATAGTCGTGGTAGGACCCCCAGTCTACTGGGACTGGAGCACTGGAGACATGCAATGGTGAAAGAACGCTGGGTCGACTACTTGCATTAGTGGTATTATCATCTGCAGGTAAGCTTATGGGTGTAGCAGCAACAGTTGCGAAACAAGGTACAAGTAAGATTGTGACGATCACCACTAGGGAGAGATTGGAGACAGCACCCATTCCGAGTTGCCCACTCCTCGGATGATCACGGCAGCTACGTTGCCTATATTTCTTTCTTCTGGGCAGTCTCGGGAGATCAACCTTCTAGTTGATTCTTCATGTTATTGAGTCGACCTTGACTGGCTTCCCAACCCTAGCCGATTCGTGAACTGCTACCACGAACTGAAGGACTTTCTTTCCCTGTTCTCCTGAGAGTATGGGTTCCTTGTCTTCGAGAATGCTGTTGATGAAGTGCCGACCAGAGTCTCTGAATGATGCGTCCCATTCGCACTCGATGTTGTTGAAGTGGACTGCGCTGCCGTCAGGTTTGTAGAGTATTAGCGGCGCCTGATCGAGGAGCTGCCCAGTGCACCGAGTAACAAAAATGTAGCCTTTGTCCCCTGTTATCTCAACTCGATCTTCGTCTCCGTAGAACCGACTTGTGACCGCGCATCCCGGAGACCAAGTTGTTATGAATGTTCCGAAGGAGCCCTTTGCCTTGTACTTCCATTCGACAAGGGCAGGGCAATCAATCTTCAGCCCTGCTAGGTCGGTGCAGCCTATCATCGAGAAGACTTCGTCTATTTCGCCCAACAGATACATGGCTAAGGAGAAAACGTGGTAGCCATGATCCCACACTATTGGGCCTCCACCACAGAGCTTGGGGTTGAACCTCCAAGCCCACGTATCTCCTGGAATCTCCCACCCTCCGACGCCGCAGTTCCCCACCCGGATTACGACCATGCTGGGGTTTCCGATCTCTTTCCTTTCGAGTAGCTGCTTCGCCTTTATGTGAGGGGGGTAGAACACGAAGTTCTCATAAACTTTGAACTTGACGGAGGCTTTCTTGGCTGCCGAGATCATTTCATCTGCCTCTGCGAGGTTCATGGCCATGGGTTTCTGGACTGATACGTGTTTACCTGCCTCTGCGGCTGCAATGGTTACGTCGTGGTGAAGGTGGTGTGGCAAAAGCACTTCCACTACATCCACCTTCGGATCTTTTAGTAGCTTGCTGTAGTCAGCATAGTGATTTTCAGCGCCCCATGCCCTGGCTTTCTCCTTTGCCTTGGCTTCAATTGAGTCACATGTCGCGACGATTCTAGCTTTCTTGAAATCCTTGTACGCCAGTGCGTGTAAGTCGGAGATCCTTCCACAACCTATGATCCCGACACCGAGAACTTTGCCATCTGTCAACGAAAGACAGCCTCCACTGATCAGCCTACGCAATAAGACTCTTTGCCGAAGTCATGGTCTATGAAACGTGCTATTATAGTTTGCCTCAAGAATGGGCAAGGATACTTGCCAGAAGCGGCAGTTGAAGTAGGTCGGTTTTTCCTGATCTCCTCAAGAACTCCTCTCGTCGCGTCGAGTGACCTCTGCTCCTGAACCGTTAACCTCTTTGAAGGCGCGATTATTCCTGCCACCACCTTCTCTAAGACTAGTTCTTCACTTATCTGGGGTTCTCAGTATTGCTCCCTCACTTGCTGAAGTTGCGAGAGCAAGGTATCTTCCGAGATACCCCTTGATCTTCTTGTTAGGCGGACTCCACTTCTGAAGGCGTTTCTTCAATTCCCGACTCGGGATCAGTAAGTCGATTCTTCTTGTAGGTATGCTATATGATATTCTGTCGCCGCTCTCTACTGCAGCTATCGGCCCTCCTTCGAAAGCTTCCGGCGAGACGTAGCCTATGGCCGGACCTCTCGTTGATCCGGAGAAGCGACCATCTGTGACGAGTGCGACGCTGGAGTCGAGCTGCATGCCGACCAGCATTGATGTGATTGCGTGCATCTCCCGCATTCCAGGCCCTCCTTTTGGTCCCTCATAACGGATTACTATGACTGAGCTCCGCTCTAGGTTACCATCAGCCACTGCTCTGGTGGCGTCTTCCATCGAGTCGAACACAATTGCAGGACCCTCGTGTTCGAGCATCGAGGAGTTGACGGCCACCTGTTTTACTAGCGCTCCCTTTGGTGCGAGGCTACCTTTCAGAACCGCCACGCCCCCTTCCTTGTGCACGGGGCTATCTACAGGCCTTATCACTTCAGGTCTGCTGGTCCGCTCAACACCTTCAATGTACGACTTCAATGGTTCTCCTGTAACCGTCATTGCTTCCCAGTTTATTGAACTGGAGAGTTCCTTCATTAGAGCAGGTATCCCTCCAGCTTCATCTAGGTCGTCAAGTGTGTATTCCCCGGAGGGAACAATGGGACATAGGTGTGGAGTGTTTCTGCCAGCTCTGTCGATGTCTTCGAAAGTCAGTTTGATGCCTAGCTCGTTTGCTATAGCTGGGATATGCAGGCACGCGTTCAGGGACCCTCCGATCGCCATGTCAACAGTGAGGGCATTGGCAAATGCTGCCTTCGTCATAATCTTTGAAGGAGTGAGGTTCTTTGAAAGTAGATCCATTATGCTTCTTCCGCTTTCCTTGGCGAGGCTCAGCTTTCTCGCGCCCGTTGCATGAGCAGTCGCGCACCCCGGCAGGGACATTCCGAGAGCCTCGGTGATGCACGCCATGGTGTTAGCGGTTCCCATCATGGCGCAGGAACCGGGTCCCGGGCATGCGGAATCCTCGATGCATTGGAGCTCCTCCATGCTTAGTTCTCCTCTTCTTGCTTTCCCAGAGTACTCACGAATGTGGGTAGTAGTGATCTTCTTCCCGTGGTACGTGCCCGGTAGCATCGGTCCGCCAGTCACAATTACAGTCGGGATGTCGGTTCTCGCAGCCGCCATGAGATGCCCTGGAACTATCTTGTCGCAAGATGAGATCATAACCATTGCGTCGAACTGTTGCCCTTGGATCATTACCTCAACCGTGTCTGCTACTAGATCCCGGCTTGGAAGAGAGTACTTCATACCCTCTGTTCCTTGGCATATTCCATCGCACATGCCAATAGTGTTGAACTCGAAGGGTGTTCCGCCAGCGCTCTTGATTCCAGCCTTGACGGCTTCAGCGAGGGTATTGAGGTGTACGTGCCCCGGCACGATCTCGCTGTAGGAGTTTACTACGGCGATCCAGGGTCTCGCAATATCATTTCCAGTAAGTCCAAGAGACTTTAGAAGAGCTCTCTGGGCGGTTCTATCTATTCCGGTTTTCATCACATCGCTTCTCAAGGCTTTCAAACACTCCTAGCTGAGTTTCAAGAGGCGGGTAGCTTGGGCGAAATAGGGACAAGATAGTACACTTGATCTTCGTGGACCCGGATAAGGATGTGAAGCACCACCAATAAAAAACCTCCTTAGAGTAAGCCAGAGTATCATACGCAAATGTGGCTACAGAACAAAAACCTACTTTGTGTCTGGCTGGTGCGCTCCACAGAAATCGCACTCCTCAGAAGCTATTGGAATATCCTTTCCACATCTGACACAGCTCTTGAGGAATGACTTTGGAGTTGGTTTGTAAATGCTTGGGGAGTAGGGTATCTCGAAGTCGGCGTTTAGATTACTGGTTCTTAGTCCATTTTTCCTTGCAAAGTCTTCGATGAATTCTCGGATATCCCCTACCATCCACCTTCCAAATCCCTCGGTAACACCCAAGTTCACCTTGCACGAATCATTGTCCTCGAACTCAAATACGAGGATCGCCGATGGGTGCGAGCGACTCCACATTGAGTCCTCCTCAGCAAGGAGAATCTGTATGTCCCCAGTTATGGAACGATACCTGTAGGCTAGGAGCTTTTCTGCGATTGCATCAATAAGGGATCGTATTGGTCCCCCTTCAACTCTGATAGCGTCTCTGTTCATGATGGAAAACATCTCGATAATAGCTCAGAACTGTATTGGATTGACGGAGCGATCTGGAACGGAGATTTGCATGCAGTCCCAGCTCAGTATTCGTGAGCTGGTAAGATGAATTGTCTTTAGGCTTTGTCTCTTTTCCGGGCAGGCTCGAAGATTACCTGAGCGAATCGCCGTAACAGCAATGGTCTCTCAGCTACGTTTGATCCTCTGTATGATCGCGCCATAATAATCTAGCAGAGTCGCCACTACTGCTCCGCTTTGATGGGGTTTCTGAGTACCCCTATTGACTCAACCTCAGCTTCCACCACATCTCCCGGTTCGAGCAGTCTGGGCTTTGGCTTCGCGTAGATGCCTACCCCTGAAGGGGTACCAGTAGATATGACGTCTCCCGGCTCAAGCGTGATAGCGTCCGAGATGAAGTTGATGATGAAGGGGATCTTGAAGATCATGCTCTTCGTGGAGCCATTCTGTCGTACTTCTCCGTTAACTCTCAACTGGATCTTCAGGTTCTGCGGGTCCGGTATTTGGTCCTTTGTGACCAAGTATGGCCCCATGGGTGCGAAGGTGTCGAAGCTCTTCGCCCTGAAGAACTGCCTGTCATTGAATTGCATTTCTCTCTCAGATATGTCATTGAGAACAGTATACCCCGCGATGTAGCTGTATGCTTCTTTCTCTGGGATCTTTCTACCCTTCTTGCCTATTACAACTGCGAGTTCGGCTTCGTAGTCCAGCTTGGTTGCCGTCTTGGGGTAGATGATTTCGTCCTCGGTGCCCACTATGGCGGTCCAAGGTTTGGTGAAGAGGACTGGGTTTTTAGGCGGCTCTCGGCCGCCCTCCTTTGCGTGGTCGGGGTAGTTCACGGCGAGGCAGATGATGTTCTTTGGGGGCTTGGTGATAGGGGCGCACAACTTGACATCGCCAAGTCTGTATGCGATTGCCTCCTCCCCCCTTTTCATCTCGAAGACTCCGTCAGCGATTTCTCGCTCGATTCTATGAATCAGATCGCCGACCTTCCTTATCGAAGAGTCGCCGAACGAAAGGAGTCTCACAAGATCTGCGGGAATCTCTTCAACGGCTTCAGCCTCGCTCAGACCATTACAGGAGGCGTTCGCCAGGCCTATGTCAACTAAGATGCTGCCCTGCTTGACCAGCGCACCTAGGCGCTGTTCACTGCTTGTCGTTCTCTTGAAGGTTGCTAGCTTCAAATCCACGAGCCTCTTCTTATTTCAGCCCGATTATCTTTCTAGCTTCGCTTGGGTCAGCAACCTCCCGACCCATGTCCTTGGCCAACTTAACCAAGTTCTCGACTAGCTGAGCAGTGTTCTTGGCTGGAACGCCCTTCTTAACGTATGGGTAATCTTCCGTCCCGACGCGTACATGTCCGCCCTCAGACAGCGATAGAACTGCTATCTTCAGCTGCTCGGCTCCCATCACGCTGATCGCGTAGACCGAGTTCGGCCGGAGGTACTTCACTCTGTAGTAGAACTCCTCGGCAGTCGGAGGGCTCCATGTGCCACCTGGCCATCCGAAGAATAGCGTCTGGTAGTGTGGCGGATCCAGTAGCTTCTTTCTGATAAGGTAGTCGAGGTTCCATAACGAGCCCGTGTTCCAGACCTCCCACTCGGGCTTTATCTTGGTGGCTTTGCATTTCTTGCAGTACTCTTCGAGCTCCTCGCGCGGGTGCAGTCTATGGAAGTCCTTCCCAGTGAATGCTTCGTCATGATGGTTCAGAATTATTGAGATCATGTCAGGCTTGTTCTCGAATATCTCCTTGCGCTCCTCAATTGATTGGCTTGACATGCCTGCTTGAATAATGATGTCGCACTTTTCGCGGATCCCGCCTATCGTTTCTTTCCAGCCGCCAACCCCGTGTATGTGTGCAATGCTTGCTCCTGCCTCGTAGCATTTGACTGCTTCATCAATTATCTCGTCCGCTGTTTTCGGATAGTTGGTCAGTTCGGGGTTAATCCATGAGAAATTCGCCGTTGCGGTTACAATAAGCTTCTCAATCTCATTCTTCTTGGATGCCACTTCTAGATTCACCATCTATTGAAATTAGATTGCAGTTACCACGTGCTTATCGTGCTGCCCATCCGCCATCTATCAGGATATCGGCTCCCGTCATATACGAGGACTCGTCACTAGCTAGGAACAGTATTCCAGCTGCCACTTCTTCTGGTTTAGCCCATCTACCTAGGACTCCCTGCGCTTCGAATTCCTTCTTGAGGTCTTCTGGATCCATGTTGCGCTGTTTGGCCTGCTTCGCCACATCGCTTCTGAGCATTGGGGTGTCTGTGGCGCCCGGACTTATGCTGTTAACCCTGATATGATGGGGTGCGAGATCCAGCGCCAGGGCCCGAGTGATCGCGAGTGCACCAGCCTTCGAGGCACAGTACAATGAGTGATTGACTTGTCCAACATGAGCTGCAATAGAGGCCAAGTTGACTATTGCTCCTGACTCCTGCTTAATCAGGTGAGGAACTACATATTTGCAACAGAGGAACACTCCCTTGACGTTGACTCTGAAAAGAAGATCGAAGTCGTCTTCAGTATAATCGTCTAGTGAACCGACTCTGACGACTCCTGCATTGTTGATGAGTATGTCTATCTTGCCATATTTCTCGATTGTTCTGTAGACCATGTTCCGTACTTCAGCAGCCTTTGAGACGTCTGCTTTGACGAGGAGCGCATCAAGGCGCTCTTTCTTGATTAGGTTCAGCGTCTCCTCTCCGCCTTTCAAGTCGGTATCTGCAATTACAACGTTAGCGCCCTCCTTGGCAAAGAGGACTGCAGTGGCGCGTCCTATTCCCGAAGATCCTCCGGTGATAATAGCCACCTTATTCTTCAGCTTCATCTCGCTTCGCCCTTCCTTTCAGCTCTTAGGAGACACAATATATTTTTCTTTCAAGTGAGGATATTCTTTCTGTACCCTTCGCCGTGACCATGTAAGTGTCTTCAATGCCCAACAAACCTTGGCTGGCCGAGAGCGTCCAAATTTCGATGTCAAGGACATTATTCCTTGTGAATGGTAGTGGCGAGACGCCTTTCATAGGGTCGTAGAAGTGGAATTCCTCGGTTAGTATCCCGACGCTATGGAATGTGACGAAGAAAGGCATTTCCTTTCCAGACTTCTTGTGTGCTGCCTCAGCGGCCATGTAGGCCTGCTCTGGTTTGACTCCAGGCTTGATTGCATCTACACACACTTGCTGGAGCTCAATCATGAAGTCGCTTGCCTCTTGTATGTCCTCAGGGGGGCTCCCTATTGACGCGTGGCGACTCACATCAGAGCTATATCCTCCATAAATTGCTCCAATATCGAACCTAGCAAGGTCGCCTCTTTTCATTCTCACGCCAGTGCCGGGGTACTCTGGGTCGCTACCGCCAATACCAAGTGTGACATGGTCGACACCCCATCCGCCCTCCTCAATAATCTTCGCCTTGGCTACTTTGATCAACTCGTTGTCCGAGACGCCCTCCTTAACGGAGTCTATCATTGCTTCTATGGCGCTCTCCGCTATTCTTGTTGATTCCTTCATTCTTCTAATCTCTTCCTCGGACTTCTCGAGCCGCATCTCCAAGAAGATGTCGTCCGACATTCTAAACTTGGCACTTGGGAACTCGTTGGCCAATCTCTCATACTGGTAATATGGCATCTTGGATTCGATTCCAATCGTCCCTCTGTCAGGCATTCCTGATTCTCTAACAATCGAGGCAAGACTCTCCAAAGCAGCGCCGACAGACACGATGCCAGTGACATCTTTGATCCAAGTAGCCTTGTCTGTGCTAGTGAAAAGCTGCCAGGATATGAGTGACTCTTCTCCGTCTTTCTTGATGGCTACTATCGTTGGGTACTGGTTGGCCAAGACGTAGAGGATCGGGTTGTTCTCGACATGCCTAACTGGCATGCCGCTTGCATAGAAGACATTCTCGGGCGAAGATGCTACGAGGACATCAACACCCTTACTCTGCATAAGCTTGGAAGCTTTCTTCTTGTTATAACCTATGGGCTCCATACATTAACCCACTCCAAAAAAGCATAGACACGCCTTCACATTTTTCCAAATCGAGAGCATATACTAGCTGATTAACCCTTTTGAATTCTGCGGTATGCCAAGTCCAACCTCGGCAGGACTAGACCATGAGGTTTTATCTGTGTTTACGTCACTTTTCCATTGACTGATTCAATGAGTCTATAATGCTACCTTGATCGGAGGGATTATTCTTAATGGATGCAATTCGTACTGGGCTGATTGGTGCGGGAAGCGCCGGTCTTCTTCATGCGCTGTCGTATAGTCAAATCCCTGGGAAGGCTAAGCTTGTAGCCGTCTGCGATGCCAACGAGACTACTGCCAAGGGTATCGCAAAAACCTACAAAGCCGAGAAGACGTTCACCGACTACAGGAAAATGCTTGAGCTGAAAGACATCGACGCCGTCTCAATTTGTCTGCCTCACTCCTTGCACGCGGACGTCGCCGAAGCTGCCGCCAAGGCCGGCAAACACATTCTCTGTGAGAAGCCGATGGCGACGACTCTTGGAGACTGCGACAGGATGATTGGTGCTGCAAAGAAAGCTGGAGTCAAACTAATGATTGCTGAGAACCATAGGTGGACTCCAGCTCATATAGCGATGAAGGAGGCTTTGGACCAAGGGAAGATCGGGGATATCATTTTGGCACGAACATACGAAGTCGTTGATGAGCGTTCCAACATGAGTAATCCTAACCTATGGAAGGGGACCGCCGATAGAGCTGGCGGAGGTTCCCTGATGGATCAGGGTGTCCACAAGGCAGCCATGCTAAGATGGTTTTGCGGTGATGTGAAAAGCGTTTACTGCTGGACTAGCCAGCAGATGATGAAGCTGCCCAACAAGGCTGAAGATACCGCAATGATGTTTCTGAAGTTTGAGAAAGGCGCGGTAGGAGACTTGTTCCTCAGCTTCGCGCCCATAGCCTACTACAACAACGCGTTTGAGCTTTATGGAACACATGGAACGATACTTGAAGATCACTCGTGGAGTGACCCTGTAAGGGTCTACTCGACCAAACCTGGCAAGGACAGCTACAGGTGGGTAACGCCAAAGGTGGAGCATCAACCTTATCCGGGATACTACAAGATCTCGTTTAAACTGGAAGCTGAACACTTCGTGGACTGCATACTACAGGACAGGCAACCAGAGCCAAGTGGAGAAGATGGTAAGGCAGCAGTTGAAGTAGCCCTCCTTGGATACCTGTCTGCTAAGACGGGTAAAGAGATCAGAAGAGGAGAAGTCAGTTACGCACCGCTGAAGCTTGCGGGCTAGAAACTCGGGGTTGTGTATGGTGCGACCTTTCAAACCCTTCACCTTGTCAGACGCGCCTACTGACGGAGGCATGGCTTCTTACTCTATTTCAGTAGGTCTTCATCTTTCTTTGATACTGTAGCGCGCTAGGGACGAGAGTCTGCAAGCGGCGCGCCTGAAGTAAGTAGTAGCCAACCCGGTTCGCCTTGCTCGTGTACCCGCAGTGGGGGCACATCTGAGACTTGTAACTGGGATCAACCTCAACCAAGAGTACACGCTGCCTCCAGCCACCTTCTTTCATGGATCAGCGTTCCAGTCGCTTTCACGTCGCGTATGGTTCTACCTAATGCCCCTGAGTATTGCGCTTTTGGTTGCCTGCATGATGAAGACCGCGTCCCGCATAGCTTTCGAGGCATCTTCTTTACTGTAACTCCTTTCCACCTAGAAAGTTGGAGCTCTCGCCTCCGCAAGCAATTTCGAGCTTGTTCAATCCTCGCCAAAGTGAGTATCATCTGGGAAAACCGCTCCTTTTTCCTTGACTCCCTTCCAGAGAATCATGCCCAGGTCATGCACCTTAGGGAAATCTGTGCCAATCACCTTCAACCGAAACCATGTTCTCCGCGAATAGTACCCTTCCTGAACGCGGCAACATTGACTTCTATTCACTCTTTGAGAAAGCGGTCAAAAGGGACATACCAATTCTCAAAAGAAAACTGACATGCCTCGCGAAAAATACGAGTAGACCATGAAGCTTGTTAACGTTCTCTTCTACAAATAGTCGCTTAGGACGATGACATTCAGTTCTTTTATCCGCTTGAGTTTCTTATCATTAGTGACAAATGCATCAGCTCCAATCCCAATAGCCGCCGAAATCTGAACGGCGTCAACCGTCCTGAGGTCGGGGTACTGCCCTCTGAGTCTCCCAGCCCTTTCCGCCACATCGACAGAGATCTCAATCAGACCAAGATTTTTCCCATACTTCAGAAACTCTGCAAACTTCCTTGCGAGATTCTCGTCTCCTGCTTCAATCGGCTTGGATAGAACTTCAGTAAGAGTCAAAACAGAAGAAAACGCAACTGCGCCATCTGACTGAAATAAGTCAACAATCTCTTTGACAAGAGGACCAAACTGCGGATGCGCCTCGATGTAATAGATAACCGGAGGCGTATCAATGAATAACCTGTTCACTCGTGAGAGTTCCTTAGATAGCGTCATACCCGATCCTCTCTTAGCCTACCAACGTAGGTTTGAGCATCTTCATCCTTCCATAATCCCTTTCCAAGCCCATAGAGTTCAATCCAATCAAGTTCCTTCCTTCGAGGAATGCCATTTCTTCTCAGTTGGCGAGCAAGCTTTTCAACCAGTTCTAATTGCTCCTCGGGTGATAGCTTCCTTATTTCTTTCTCAATCTTCTCCAGTGTGACCACCTTCCATATCTATGGGTCGCTCACTAACCATTTAGCTGCGATCACATTAAAACGTATCTTCTCCAAATGGCTATAAATCTTGACCGAATGCTCACACCGAAAATTCAATTCCGAACGACTAGACCAATGTCGAAAGCTGTATTTAATGTGGCGCCGTAACGTTGGACACCCTTCTTTGTTTCTTTGCAGTCCTGTTAGACCTGTCTGAAGTGTTCACTGAGAACATATAGAGAAATCAGAAAAAGAGGGTTCGGAGAAAAGAGAAAGCGTGAAATGGAGCGTTCAAGCAAAAGAGATTTCATGGTGAGTGATCCGAGGACATTCCTCAAGGAACTGATCCCTGTCCTAGTTTATGTTTAGGGATATTCGGTTGCATGTTGCACATAATTCGGCTAATGATGACTTTATCTTCCATCTTATGAGGATTCAGGCTCCTTTATTTGAGCCTCAAGCTTTCGAGCTTTCTTCAATGATCTCGTCTTACTCCTTTTCTTCTTCGATAAACGGATCAAACGATCCCTATTAATAGTCGGCGGAGGAACTTGATCGATTCCCATTGCACCACCGCTTATTTTCATCAGCCTTTGCCTACTAATTTAGTAATTGTTAGCACATCCTGACGGAGTTATGACTGCTTACTGTACATCATTAGGTTTCTTATGAATTGGGAGAGACAAGTTAGGCTAGACTCTGGGCAGACTTGTTTTGGAGGGTAAAGGGCGGGGCAGAGAGCAGGAGCTGGAGATTATGGCTAATAGATGGCGTGATCTGACACCAAAGGTCAGAGAGATTGGAGACGGGAGCATTGGCATTACACTTGCCTAGTTTCGGGTGTATTATGAATGATAATTAGATGGTTCATGTTGAGGGGCATCTAATCTCTCTATGCCTGACGGTCATCTGATCTTGGTCGTAGATCAAGGTCGAAGCTGCACAACACAGTCTCCACCCTTCGATTCTCCGAACTTGTCCTACTTCTGACTCCGATCAGGTACCAAGAACTCAGCACAAGAGAAGTAAATCGCAGAGCAAGGTTTATATGCCGCTCTCCCATATGAGAGCGAGGTGGCAGGAGCTCATCAACTCCTGCCGCGCTCTAACTGTAACAGGAGGACTGAATAACAAAATGGCAGAGACAAAACCACTTTTTGGAATGTTGCTGAGCCTAATCGGTGGACTAATAATACTCATCGCCAGCGTTTTAGCAGCTGTTAACATTACAATCATCTTTGGCAGCTTGAACCTAATACCATACTCAGGTGTCTTCGGTGCGATTTGGGGAATTCTGATCATAGTCTTCTCCCTCTTGATGTACATGAAGCCAAAGAGTAAGATGATCTTCGGACTATTGATCATCGTCTTCGCGATCGTGAACATTCTGGCTGGCTACGACATTGTCTTAATCGGCTCGATACTTGCGTTAATAGGCGGATTAGTCGGTTGGTTCATGGGCAAGTAGACCCTGATGCTGAGCCGATCTAACCTAGCCCTTCCTTTTTTTTCGAAAAAGGTGGATCTCCTTCTGCGGCGCTTCTGTGTTTACTACCTTGTCAGTTACCCACCGCCAAAGCTTGTGGGCTTGCAACTCGGGTTTTACTTAGAAGTCTGCGGGGATGAGCGGTATAATTACTCCTGCCGTGAAAACATCTGCAAGGAAAATAAGGAACCTGTGAACTTTGCACAAGTTTACAAAGAAGGGACAAGTGTAAGAAATATCTAGAAATGCAGATCAAGGAAACCCGTGGCAAGCGATCAGAGATCATTGAAGGTTTGAAGTGAACTGTGCGAGACAAGACACGCTAACGGGCGCGGCAGAAGTGAAGAGGTTTTTCGATGCCGAAATGTCTATTAGAGACCAAACCCTTTTTCAGGGCAGATAGAGACGGATTAGGTAAGAGATGGTTTGTGCTGTGTTTTCTCTGAATAAGACTGGCACTCCACTTTCCTATTAGTCTCTAATCTCTTATCTACGTAGATTCTATCTGTCTTAGTTACTTTCTGGGTTTGTGCAGGTACTCGGGTACCGGAACGTCCCACCAGCCGCTGCTGAGACCTTCGGAGTATGGGTGCTCGACTGCAACCATGGCTTCTATCACTGATGGCTTACCTGACTCCACGGAGTTCCTGAGTGCATCTTTTAGCTCTCCCGGCTTCTCCACTCTTTCCGCATGGCATCCGTATGCCTCACTTATTTTCATGAAGTCAGGCGTGTATCGTTTGCCTGATTTGTCAATGAATTCCGTCGCATAATCTCTTCCTTTGCCATACTTGTCTATTTGTAAGTCTCGGATGGAGCCGAACATTTGGTTGTTAATTAGGCAATGGATTACCGATATTTCGTTCTGAACGGCTGTTGCTAGTTCGTGACCGCACATGAAGAAGTCTCCGTCCCCGCCGATGCTTACGACTGTGCGGTCTGGCTTCGCAAGTTTGGCGCCAAGCGCTGCCGGTATGCACCATCCCATCGTTGAGAATCCACCTGACGACAGGTGCGTCCTTGGCTCATAAACTGGGAACTCCTGAAATAGCTGGGCCTGGGAGTGACCTGCTGAGCCAACTAGGATGGTTTTCCGGTCAAGCAATTCGCGGAGTTCCTTCAAGAAAAGTGAGAGCGTTATTTTTCCACCAACAACTTTCTGGAGTCCCTTGATCTTCGCTAGCCAGTCCTCTTTCCCCTTTGCCAATTCCTTGAAATAAGGCGAAGTTTGGTATTCTCTCCGTTTAGCTAACTTAATAATTGCCACAAGCAGATCGGCTAGAGCGGTTCTCGCGTCGCTTACTATCCCTATCTCCGTGGGATAGTTCTTTCCTATCTCACCTGGATCGATATCTATGTGGATCAGCTTTGTGGGTGGAATCGAGTAGGTAATTCCTGGCTTGTATGAACTCGTGGACTGATCTGAGAACCTGCATCCAACCGCCACTATCACGTCAGCTTCCCGCGTGACCTTGTTCCCGATATCTGAGCCCTTTGCGCCGCCATAGTATGCCGCTAGAGGATGATCCTCAGGGATAGCACCTTTTCCCATTAATGTGGTGATAACCGGCGAACCGATGTACTCCGCGAGGCTAACGAGCTCCTTTGAGGCGTCTGCAAGAATCACTCCTCCACCTGCAACTATGACTGGGCGCTCCGATTTCATGATAAGCTTGCCAGCTTCAAGTATTCTCTCGGGGTCTGCTCTAATTCTTCCAAAAGGTCTCTTTTGAACTGGATCAGGTATCTCAGTCTCAATTGATTCGGCTTGAACGTCCATTGGCAGAGTCATATGCACCGGACCAGGTCTTCCGCTCAGCGCCCAGCGAAATGCATCAGGCAGAACCCTTGGCAACTGGTCTACTCTACTGATATTCCAGGTACGCTTGACTATGGGGCGCATTACGCCATAGAAGTCCGCCCAGACTTGTCTATCTATTTCTTGGAAGATGCCCCTCCCATACGAATACGTATGGGTTTCCCCTGTGAATATGACCATCGCGGTGGAATCAACATATGCCGTGGCAGCGCCTATCGCAAGATTAGCCGCACCAGGTCCAATAGATGTGAATACGGCAAGTGGTTTCCCGCTAGCCCTAAAGTATCCATCAGCTATGTGGGCAGCTGACTGCTCATGTCGAACCTGTATAACCGATATCTTGTCGCTTCTATCCCTTAGGGCGTCGACCAGCGCAAGATTTCCGTGACCCGGGATGCCAACGATGTAGGGAACGCGCTCTTTGATTAAGTATTCAGCTACTATCTCTCCACCAGTCCAGCCTCTGATATTGCTACTCTCACTGGAGTTCTCCTTCTTGCCTTGCCTTCTAACCATACGTTCTCGGCGCCTCCTTCTCATTTGAGAGCACAGTTAGCTAGAATTGCGATGATCAAGTAAATATCGTTAACGCCAGGGATGCCGCTTTCGGCCTAGGTTCTGCAATGGGTCATGGAATTGGATGCGGCCTATACCATATTGGCAAGTCAATTGGCGCAGTAGGTTATGAGGTGCCGGCTCTTTTCGCGGTTGCTCTAGCAACATGCGGGCGATGTGGTTCGCCAGTGGAGCCCAGCAAAGATAAAGGGAGGTTGAAACAAGAGAATAATTGATACAGAAAGGGGTTTTCATCTTGAGAATCTTGGTGACCTACCACTCTGATACCGGAAACACAGAGAAAGTCGCGAAGGCGATCCATGAGGAAGCCTCAAAAAAGGGCAAAGCAGATTTGAAGAAGCTCAAAGAAACTAAGGCGGAAGACCTTGACCAGTACGATCTGGTTTTCCTAGGCTCACCTTGTCATGCATTTGACTTGTCAAGCCCAGTCAAGAGAATGTTGGCTGCGATTCCTAAGGCGCCCAAGTACAAGCTTGCAGGCTTCATAACCCACATGTCGCCGGTAGCAGAAAAGCATGAGGGACACGAAAGATGTTTCTCCACATTTGAAAAAGCGATTAAGGAGAAGCAAATCGACTTCAAAGGTATCTATGATTGCCAAGGGGTTCCCGCCCTGCAAATCCGGGAGTTTGTCAAAAAGGGTTTGAATGTTCCCGATGCTGAATGGGAGAAGCATTTACGGGAAATGGAGAAGCACCCCAGCGTCGAAGACTTGCAGAAGGCTAAGGAATTTGCCAGACGCGTGATGTCTGGAATCTAGCCCTCTCGTCTTCTCTGAGTCTGGAACAGATCTAGGGTTAGGCGGCGATCTCCGTTACTTGAAGTCTTCCTTTTTCTATGATTCTTCGTCTGGCTTCGAAAAGTTCGATAAGATTTCCCAATGAATTCAGAGCCATGACGACTGATATCACAAGGGCGAATAGGCTGATGTCAAAGAAGATTATAACTGTTTGACCTCCTACGAGAATGGTGTATGAGGCAGGGGTACCCAGAAGGAAGTATAGATAGGCTGCGGAGAAGAGTGACCATCCTATTCCGGCAAGCGCCCAGATGACCGAATGCCTCGGAAACGCACCTCTGCAGAAGGCGACGATTGCAACCAAGACTCCAGTTGCAGTGACGGTTACGGTTCTATTCTCACCCAGCGACAAGCCTGGGATTGCTTGTTGCAGTACCTGGAAGAGCGCACTTGGCAACAACACGAAGAGTATAACAGTCATTATCGCGTTAGTCACGCCACTTGCGAAGCTGAATCTCGCCTTGCTCATTTGCCAGCAACCACCTTCGATCCTTCAAATCCGGGTATCCGTCGCTTGCTCTCGTCCCAGACCTAGTCGGCTTGTTACAGGGGAACTACCTGAGGTGACTGTACTGAGAATTTTATCAGCCCATAGGCGAACTCGCTGTGGATTGTAAATACGATATTGTAGTTGCCGGGATTGGCACTGACGTATGTCAGGTTTAGATCGAGGCTTACAGTCCCACTCTGGGAATAGCCCCTCTGTATTGATACGGGAACTGTCTGTGTTGAGTTGACAAAGTTGCTATAAGGATCATTCGCTGTTATGCTCACGTAGAAGTTGTCTATCTCGTAGAATCCGTTGTTTGTCACCGTATAGCTTACCGTGACAACATAGGCTGAAGGTTTGGAAGTCACTGTGGCTGACGATATTCCTACGTTGTACGCAGGCGGGATAGCGGAATAGACTGCCGTGAAAATCAACGCAATGAATACTAGATTCGTTACTCCAAGAAGTATTCTTCCTGCCTTGGTTTTTCTCACCCTGCGGTAGACCTCCGTAGAACCCTGTGTAGAGAGCTTAGTATCACTACTATTGTCTGAACTTGTCTGCATAGAGATCTGGCGAGCATGACTTAATATACTTGGCGAAGTCATTGCGAATAATGCAGCCAGAGCGGGCAAAACCTAGCTTTAGATACGCCGGTAATGTGAAGCTGTAATTACCATCACCACAGAAATCCCTATCCATGAATCACCGTGAAAAGCTACGCAATCAATGGAGGTGCATGCGTCTTGGGAACCCTTATACAAGGCGCGAGGAACGCGGTTCAGACTTGCATGAATGTCAAGATGGGTGAGCATGTGCTCATCGTGACAGACAGGCCACGGCTCGAAATAGGAGAGGCACTGAGAAAAGAGGCGGAGTTCCTCAGCCCAGGAAACACAAAGTTGTTTGTCTTGGAGGACTTCGTGTCAAGACCGATGAAGGATCTGCCTCAACAGATTTTCAAAGAGTTACCGTCAGCGAATGTAACGTTCTGGGCGACGGATTCCATGAAGGGAGAAGTCACAAGCAGAATGAAGTTTCTCAGAGAGGTCCTGAAATATGCTAGGCACGGGCACATGCCAAACATAACTAGGCAAGTCATGGAAGATGGCATGTGCAGCGATTACAATGAGATATACAGAATTACGACAAAGGTCCATGAAGTTGTGAAGAAAGCTAGGAAGTTCAGAGTGACGAACCCCGCTGGAACAGATCTGGAAGTCGAGCTGAACCCGAGTTGGCGATGGAAGCTCGCTCATGGCTTGTACCACGAGAAGGGTGAGTGGGGAAACCTTCCTGAGGGTGAGATCTTCACTGCCGCTTACAGAGCAAACGGAACGATGGTCATCGACTTGCTGGGAGACTTCTTCGATAAGAAATACGGGATAATGACGGACTCGCCACTGCGGATCAAAGTGAAGAATTCGAGGGCAGATGTGGAGAGCATTGAAACGAAGAATCAAGAACTTAAGAAAGAACTGCAGGCGTACCTGAAGACTGACGGAAACAGTGATCGGCTCGGAGAGTTTGCACTCGGAACAAACATGTCTCTAAAGAAACTAATAGGGAACCTTCTGCAGGATGAGAAGTTCCCGACAGTTCACTGTGCCTTTGGCGATCCATATTCCGATGAAACAGGAGCAGATTGGAAATCTAAGACGCATGTAGATGGAATCATGATCGACTGTACCGTGACAGCTGACAACAAGAAGATCATGGAAAAAAGCCAATACCTGCTTTGATCTCAAAGAGAATCGAACAAAGGTATAGCGCGGATTCTCACCTATGCCGTGGATGGGTACTGAAACCAGATGTTCGCCCTACTTGGTTCTGCGTAGGCGTTCTCTCACGAAGTTACGTTGGCTATCTTTATGTCCCAGTAGTCTTCGACCTTGAGGACTATGGCTGTGTGGAACCTTCTGTGCGTCTTCGGGCAGACGAGGATCGCACCTAGTTGTCTGTTCCTGTCTTGGGAGAACTGTGGACTAAAATCCTTACCCACCATTGATGACGGCCTTTCAAGCAGCATATTCACAGTATGCTTGCCCTTGCATCTGGGGCAAGGCACGCTAATGCTCTTTTCTTGTTTCTCCAAGGTTCCTTCCCGTCTCCCGTAGAGACTATCTACGTATTACCTTTTATTGCTTGCCATTATTTCGCTGGGTGAAATGCCAGAGTCATCCACAGCCAAGGAGAACTCCCTGATACGGTTGTTCCACATTCGGGGAGGCTTTCATAGGAGATCAGCTACCCCCAGAGCACTGTTTCTTGCTTCGAAGTTCGCAATGCAGAAAAAAAGCATATGTGCTTGTGGTGCCAATAGTATCTCTGACTCTCGTAAGGGGATCTTAATGACAGAAAACCTTCAGCGTTACTCGTTCAAGGTAGTCGTGCTCGGAGACTGGGCTGTTGGAAAGACCAGCCTTATCAGGCGACATGCCAAAGGCAAGTTTGAGCATGATACCAAACCGACAATCGGCGTCGATATTACCACAAAGCCCTATAGGATTCAGGGAGGAGCCGCGATAGAACTCTCTATATGGGATATTGCCGGTCAGGAGTTCTCAAGTTCTGTAAGGCACCAGTATTATGCGGGAACATCTGCTGCCATCCTGGTTTTCGATCTGACGAGACCTGAGACTTTCTGGCATGTCAAGACGTGGTACGTTGATCTTAGAGACCATTTGCATCAGAAAGTTCCAGTTGTTCTTATGGGCAATAAGAAGGACCTTGCCGATCAGAAAGCAGTAACTGACAGCGAGATCAGGGAACTTGCTGATGGCTATGGCTTTAAGTATTTTGACACTTCGGCTTCAACTGGTGAAAATGTTGACAAGGCTTTCTACACACTTCTCGCTCAAATAGTGCTACAGAAGAAGGTCCATCTGGACTTGTTTGGCATAAGAGAAACCTGAAATGCTTGCCACTCAAGGCCTAAACGTGCCTTGTCTTCATGGTCGCGTTGCCAAGGATAGAAGAAGAAACCTTATGGCGAGAAGCATCCCAGATTGATTCATTCTGCTCAGGTCGTCATTCCCCCATCGACAGATAGATTGGTGCCCGTGCAGAAATCATTCAGCGCTAGGAACAGAACGCCGTCGGCAATTTCCTCGGGTTTGCCTAAGCGTTTCATGGGCTGTCGCGAAATGAGCTGTTTCAGCGCTTGCTCGGGGTCCTCTGCTGCTGCTACCCTTTGTCTGAAAGACGGCGTTTCTGTCGTACCTGGAAGGATACTATTCACGCGAATGTGGTCATCCATATAGTCCATCGCCATGGCGCGGGTCAACGACAACACTGCGCCTTTCGACGCGGTGTAGGCGGCTCTATCCTTGACTCCCTTTAATGCGACAGATGATGATGTATTGATTATCGTCCCCCTTGTCTTCTTGAGGTGTGGTATGGCATACTTAGAAAGAAGGAAGATGCCGCGTACGTTGACCCCCATTGTCTTGTCCCAGTCCTCGACGGACGTGTTATCGACCCTTCCTGACACAACAATGCCGGCGTTGTTAAATAGGATGTCGATTCTTCCATAAGTTGCGACCGCTTCGTCGACGATCTTCTTCGCATCTTCTGCCCTAGAGACGTCGCCCTGGATGAACTGCGCTCTCCCACCTGAGTCCTTGATCTTTTGTGCTATCTTGGAAGCGGATTCGGCTATGTCGACACAGCACACGGACGCTCCCTCTCTGGCAAAAAGTATGGCAGTCACCTCTCCAATACCTGCGCCCGCACCAGTCACGATCGCTACTTTACCCTTCAACCTCATTATCCTCATCTCTTGATAATGACAGCTAATCATTACTTGCCATTGCTAATTATCCTTTGTTGTCCTAAACCTGTCAAGTGCCACACCCTAGGTCTTCCACTTCTACGCGACACTATCTTCTCGTTCTCCATCAAGTGAAGGTGGTAGTTAACAACCTTGTAGGAGAGGCCAGCTTCCTTGGATACCTTCGAGGCGGACTTCCAATCCGCCCTCAGTGCCCTGATAACTCTAGTTCTGCTCATTACTCCAGGAAGAACGTTTTGTATCGTCCGAAGGTAGGCCCTTGGTTCAGTTTCAAGTTTCTCCATCTTCCGTAACCGCCTCTTCACAGTCATGAAGCCTCCTGCAGGGACTTCTTAGACATCACATTACGGACTGCTCATATATTGCGGTAATGAGACATCTCTCAATATCTGGAACTTGAGACCGAGTCTGAAGACCTGGTAGCCGCATATTCAACCTATGAAGCCCTGCAATTTGAAAGTTTCCCCATTGACCTCCCTTGCGTTTCCAGGAATTGGAGGAATCTGAATGCAGTTCTGGCCGAAAACACGGACAGCCTCCGAACAAACCTTACTTTCCTGAATCTGAAGGGTAGTATCAAAGAGAGAAAGGCTCTCCGGAACCGGAGTCAAGGGAACTATAAAGCGGTTGTTGCCCAGTCAGGCTTGCCAAAAGGATCTATGTCTGCATCCCGACGGACAACGAAAAGAAAAAAGTGACGGCGCACTGCTTCGAGGCACGATTCATCTACGACCCTTAGTGACTGCAATCGCAACGACAGCGACTAATAATATTACAGCCCCGCCACCCAGAACCAGCGCTGTGGTCAGGTCGGCGCCCTGAGTCATGCTATTTGCCGTGAAGGAGGTCATGGTCCAGTTGAACCATCCTTGCCAGCCAGGAAAGCTGAGCCCAGTACACCAGTACACATCGGCTTTCACCGTTATTCCAGTAGCCCTGTCCCAGTACATCTCATATCCGAATATATACGGAAGATCCATTATCTCCGCGTTGTAGTAGATGGTCAGAAACTGCCTATAGTTGACAAGTCTCTGCGAACCGGCAACGTCCATCACAATGGTCTTGTTGATCATCCTGGGATAGCCGTCATACTCCGCAATCTGATCCCCTGCCAATAGATCTCCCGCAATGATATAAGGCTCAATGAAGCCATGATAACGCTGCACGTCCGAGACGTAATGTATCGTGTAAGCTGCCGCTCCGTTTGAGTAGAAGAAGATCACGTCGTACGACACGCTAGTTCCGCTGATATTGGTGATAGATATTGTTAGCCTGTCCCACTCTGGGACAGCCGAACAGACAAGGCTGTAGCTTGCCGTGTCTCCTACGTGAACGCCAGGATACCGGCTGACCGCAGCCCTGGAGCCATTTATTGTCGCCGAGACTGCCACGAGAACTAGAAGAGCAATGATAGCAAAACCACACTTCTTACTTATATGCTCCTCACCCCTAAACGGTCCCTACTCAGTACTATGATCTATGACACCCGGAGTATTGAACCTAGCGCTAAGCCTTGAAACGCAAAATTGCTTGCCCAGTGACCGACTGGCAACGTAGCAACCTTTAGATGAAATGACAAGTTTAATTTAGGTTGTACATTACTCTTCAAATTGGTTGATGTCTATGGGTGTAACCGACTTTCTAAGAAGCTTGAAGCAGTGGCATGATAGGGGGGTTCTGTTTAACTACAACTTGCTGCCTGAGACCATTCCTACAACGATGCCGAGTAGGGTTCACATATGGGATGAGACTCTCAGAGATGGCGAACAGACCCCGGGTGTCTCTTTGAATGTGAATGAGAAGATTCAGCTCGCTAAGCTACTCGATGAGATCGGCGTCGACATAATCGTCGTCGGTTATCCTGCAGTCTCAAAGCACGAGGCTGAGGTTGTGAAGACGATACGCAAGGAGCGCTTCTCTCACGCAAGCATTGGGGCTCCAGCTAGGGCCCTGAAAAAGGACATCGATGCATGCATAGAATGCGAGGTTGATGAGGTCCCGATTTTCCTAGCAACCTCCGACCTTCGAATAAAATACGACTACAGGTTTAAGGGCGGTCGAGATGAGGTAGTAAAGCGGGCAGTTGAATCGGTTGAGTATGTTCGTCAGCACGGGATGAAGGCGGACTTCGTGGCAGAGGACTCAACCAGAAGTGATGTTGATTTTGTTGCGAAGGTATTCAAGAGCGTAGCCGAAGCTGGTGCAGAAAGGGTTGTGGTCGCCGACACCGTGGGATTCATGCGACCCGGTTCGATGAAGGTCTATATGAAACGCCTCATGGACAAACTCCATGAGCAGAAGGTCAATGTGCCCGTCTCTGTTCACTGCCATAATGACCTGGGATTAGCAACCGCAAATACTCTAACCGCGATAGAGGAAGGAGCGGACTATCCACACGTGTGCGTAAATGGGTATGGTGAGAGAGCCGGGAATGCGCCACTTGAGGAAGTTGTACTAGCCCTCGAGATTCTATATGATAGAAGGACAGGCCTGAAAGTTGACAAACTATTCGAGCTCTCATTGCTTGCAGAGAAGGTCTTCTGCATCCCTATCCCTGTTCATAAGGCGATCGTTGGGGGAAACGCCTTCACACATGAATCTGGGATTCATGTGAAAGGCATGCTGTTCCACCCGCTAGCGTATGAGCCAATAGATCCCAAAGTTGTCGGCAGAGAGAGACAGATAAGCTTCGGGAAGATGAGTGGAGCAGCAGGCGTCAAGGCGGTGCTACAGAGGGAGCTGAAAGGGGTCGAGCTGAGTGACGAGGAAGTGGGGAGGGTGCTCCAAGCCATCAAGAGCCGGATTGAGCACCAAGGGGAAGAAGAGAAAGACAGCATAACCTCGGAATTCCAGGAGAAAGTCAAGAAGACCATGACCAAGATTCTTGCCGGAGTTAGATACAAGGAATTCTGGGAAATAGCTGGGAAGGAATTGAGGATCCCTAAGAAGACGCTTAATGAGATCATTGGACGCAAGGCGGAGGATGAATGGATAAGCCTCTAGTAGAAAGACCTATCAAGCCTGTACTCTGTCTGGGGTTCTTGTGATGCACGATAAAAGTCTTTAAGTAGAGAGAGCCTTCCAAAGAACATGGCTCGGAATATTCTGCTTCCAATTTCTGGCAGTTGGTGATTTACTTGGAGGGGCGCCACATCGAGGACATAGCCGAACTAGTTTTGGAAAAGGCGTCAAAGCTGGGAGCATCTTATTGTGAGGCAAGGACTGAGGCTCTGACAAATGAGACCATAAATGTTGAAGGTAGTCTTCTGAAATCAAGCTACAATTACTTTGCCACCGGCACAGGAATCAGGGTAATTGCCGGAGGAGCTTGGGGCTTCTCTTCTGCGACAAGTCTTGATGCCCCCAGTGTCGAAGATGCCGTTACTGCTGCTGTTCGAATAGGGAAAGCAGCAGGTAGCCGACGGAAGAAACCAGTAATGTTGCGCAAAGTCAAACCAGTACGAGAAGATGTAGCAACCAATGTCGAAGAAGAATTCGGAAACATAAGCTTGAAGGAGAAGGTGGAATCACTCGTCGAGTGCAATAAGAGACTCAAGGCTTCAGACGATGTGATGAAGACGGTAGCGACTTTGGTATTGGTTCAGAGCCAGAAGTTCATCGCGACATCCGAAGGATCGAAAGTCAGATTCAAGCACTCCATGGCCTTTGGAAGCATGTCGGCCTTCGCCTCAAGCTCAGGCGTATCAGAGGCGGCAAGTGTAGAGTTTGGCGGATCTGGTGGCTACGAGATGGTTGAGCCTAGCTGCCTCATCGAATTATCACAGGACGTTGGGCAAAGGGTTACGCGTCTACTCAAGGCGAAAGCATGCCCGAACATGGGGAGAACACAGGTAATCATGGATCCAACGTACGTCGCTCTCCTCGTTCATGAGATCATCGGGCATCCCTCTGAAGCCGACAGGGTCTTAGGCTGGGAGAATGCGTGGGGCGGTGGTGCATGGTGGCAAGGAATGCTCGGGCAGCAGGTTGGATCCAGGGTTCTCAACGCTGTCGATGAGGGCAGTGTCAAAGGAGCGCTTGGATACACGCCTTATGATGATGAAGCTGTTAGGTGTGACAGGAACTACTTGATCAAAGAAGGCAAGCTAGTCGGGCATATTCAGTCAAGGCAGACTGCCGAGGAATTCGGTACCGATGCGAAAGGAGGGGTAAGATCCTTCTCTTTCTGTAATGCACCGCTCATCAGAATGACAAACACATATATCCTTGGGGGAGACTGGAGCGAAGAAGAGATACTAGAGGAGACTAAGAGCGGGATACTTGTGCAACACTACGTCGCGCCCTCAATAGATGATAGGCGCTATAGGTGGGCAGTTACCCCACAGGAAGCATTTTTGGTGGAGAACGGCGAGGTTACCGAGTCGTATAGAGGAGCAGTTGTCATGGGAGTCGCACCTGAATTTTTCAAATCAATTGATGCAGTGGGTCGCGATGTGAGCATACTTCCATTGGCAGGATGCGGGAAAGGCGACCCTGAACAACTTATATGTGTCGGCAACGGAGGCCCAACTCTGCGCGGTACGGCTAGTGTGGTTGGGAGGGGTGAATAAAGGGAATTGAGCCCAAGTACTAGTCTGCATGATTTCGCGGAGAGGGCTTTCGCCGACCTATCAAGAAGCAGCGAAGCTGACCAGCTTGAGGTCTACTGTTCGTCGAACAAGATAGCAGGACTTCGAATTGTGAACAACGAGCTACATGAGTCGAAGCTAGTTGTGGATTCGGGCCTGGGTGTACGAGTCGTCAAGAATGGCTTCATAGGATATGCCTCGCTGGCCACCTTGTCTATCAATGGCGCCAGAGAAGCCTACGAGTGGGCGCTCAAAGTCGCTAAGATGGGAATGGGTGAAAGAGAGAACGTAGACTTCGCAAAGCCTTCGGTTGGTGGCAAAATGACTTCGACAAGCTTCCTGGATGGAAAACTTGAGGGATTACAGGGTGAAGAGCTGGCAGAGCTTGGAAAGAGAATGACTTCCCCAGCCTTGTCTCATGATAACCGCATCTATGATTGCTCGGGCTCGATAACTATAGTGAGTTACGAATTCAGCGTGATGAACTCGAATGGCATAAACGCGAGCGACAAGGGAGGGTACGCCTACGCCACCCTCACCTCGATGTCCAAAGACGGTGAGCACTCATCCCAAGGCTTCGACACACTCGTCACTAAGAAGTATTCTAGCTTGGTGGACGGGGTGGGAAAGACTGGGGAGAATTCTGCCGACATGAGTGTTAGAAGCTTGGGATCGAGGCAGCCATCATCGGGGGGATACGACATGATTTTCACGCCCAGCTGCCTGGCTTCAACCATGAGGAATCTCGGTTTGATGGCTAATGGGCACAGAGTTCGAGACGGGTTATCCATGTTTACGGAGTCGCTGGGAAAGGAAGTCGCCTCTGAAGTGGTAAACATAGTCGAAGACGGGAGATTGGAGGAAGGAATGCACACCTGCTCAGTGGATGATGAAGGACTCCCAACAAGACGAACCGCAATAATTGAAAGAGGCGTGCTAAAGTCATTCATCCATGACTCGTATACTGCCAGCAAGTTCGGTGTTCAGAGTACGGGAAATGGACTTCGAGTCTGGACCCAAGTCGGCGGCAGCACACTCGAAGGCAGGAGATATGATTTTCCACCCACCTGTTCCTCCGCTAACTTCATGATCCTGGCAGGAGACTGTGGTGAAGACGAGCTAGTCGAAGATACAAAACGCGGTATCCTGGTGGGCTGGACGAGATATGAGCGGCTGCTAAATGGCAAAACTGGAGTCTTCACTGCGAACGCTAGGAGTGGTAACTTCATGATAGAGAATGGGGAACTCAAGTATCCGGTCCACGGTTTCAGGATCTATGACACCTATATGAATCTCCTCAAGTCGATGGATCGAATAGCAAACAGAATTGAGCAAAAAGGGCACTGGGGAATGGCAGCAATCTCCCCGAGTTTCAGGACCAGGGGAATCCAGATAGTCTCGACATGACAAGTAACGGAAAGGATGCTTGAGGCGTGCACCCGGACGGTTTGCCCGTGCACCGAAATTCAACTAGTGAATTCTCCCTATTTTGCACGCTATGCAGTCCTGATGATCCGCCAGATTCCTTTACTCTGCGGATTTGAATAGGACTATCTCATGGAGTGTTGAGCCACTCTCTTTGTGTTTGGTACCTTTTTGGTTTACTTCAAGCTCGAAATCAGACTGTAACCTGAAGTATCCCGGCTTCATCCTCAGAAAGTGTCTCGCTAGGAAGCGGAGCACTGCCCCAAAGCGATCCAGCATGTCCTCAGCCTCAAGAACTTTCTCAACTTTAAGTCTGACCTCCATTTCACCTGGTACTCTGATTCTCAGGCTCTTTGGGTAGCTGTGCTTGGCCCGGGAATCGTATTCGAAGTTCTCCTTGCGGAAATCGAACTCGCCGGTGCTTAGAATGGGGCTTTCTCCCTTAGCAAGCATCAGAACCTTAATGGCATGCCGATCCACCTTCTCGTTGCACTGGATGAAGGCGTAGCAGGCTGTATAGCTTTTCGAATATATTCTTCCCCACATCCAATATTCGATTATTTTTTGGAACGAGAAGTCCAGCCAGTTGTGGTCATGATATCCAATACCTTTCACCGATAGCTTGTGCCCGCCGTCGCGAATGGTGCCTTTGACGGAAGCTCTCGCGAACGGGACAACCCACGCGAAGTAACCCATTTCGCCGAAGTGTGAAAACCCATTACCAGGTTTCCAGCCCTTCACTTCGGCTGAGTAAGTTAAATCAAACCCGATCTCCTTTTCGTCCAAGTGGACTACGTAAACTGGGAGACCTCCTTTTGAATGGTCGATTCTCAAGTAGTTGTGACCGACTTTGACATCTGCTTTCTCTCGGGATGCGCGGAACTCCGACTTCTGGTACGGAATAAACTTTTGTGTCTTCTTTCCGTCTGGTCTTAGAAGGACAAGCTCCACGCCTGCTTTGCCTGCAGTTGGCCCTGGGTTTGGGTTTGATGCGTAAAAGAATGCGACAATGGTGTGCCCGGACTCCAAATGGGCATCGAAGTACCACCATTCATACATATTCTTCTTTGTCATGTCGATGTGAAGTGCATCGTCTTCAGGCGTTAGCGGGGCTATTACGCTATCCCGCCTTCCAGGACCTGACCAACCTTCTTTCACTCTCTTGCTGATTGCCTCTTTCATTTGTTCCTCGTCTCTCCTGTGACGTAGTAGCCTGCATCAGAAGCGCCTTTGGGATCGAAGGCGCGCTTGATCTTCCTCAGCCAATCAGGGTAGTTCATGGTGCGACTAGCATAATAGTCGTGCACATCATCACCGACGATAAAGAATGGCATGCCTAGAGCCTGTTCGAGATCCATCTTGTTGCTTTCATCCTGGTATTCTGTGTACCCCGAACATGATTCCGCTGAGGTCGCCTCGTAGATAGTAGGGGCTTCAAGGTGAGCCATGTGTCCTCCCTCGTACCCTGTCATCCAGATTCCCTCTCCCTTGTCGTCTCCAATCACATGTTTCTTGATGTACTTTTGTTTGAGTGGCTTGTTCAACTGCGCAATTCTTACTGCCAACGATATCGAGTCCATGCCACCGTGAGTGCTCTGGAAACAGTTGGAGAAACGGAAGGCGTGAGCCCCGAGCATGTTCCTTACAGTCTCACCGTAGTGCATGGGTCTCGGAGAGATTATACCTGCCTCTACCAAGTCTTTACCGCCGTACTTCGCTGTGATAAACTTGAGGAGCTGATTGCGAAACTCGAACTCCCGTGATGTGTGGGCTGCCACCAGCACAACGATGTACTTCTTTATCTTGGTCAAGAGACCTCCGAAGATCGCATTGATCGCTTCTGTCTTGGTATTGGTGAACAGAACTGCAAGACCTTCTGGGGCCGAGGTGGTCGCGACCATGGCCAACTCGCGGTCATTAATCTCATAGTAGGCCTTCTCGTAGGCCTCCCAATTCTCAAAGTTTAGAACGTATATTTTCCAGTACTGGGGGATTTCCCATTCGTAGTTTGGAATGGTTCCTCCAGTTCGCCACTTCCACTCCTTCTGTGCTGGCCACGAGTACAGCCTAATGGCGCACTTGGTGAATACCCCTAGACCTCCATAGGCTCCGAGCCATCCTCTCATTATCCCTCTCAAACTGGGGCCCGGTCCGTCACCGGAAAACCACTTGCCGTTGTGATCGAAAGAACCTAGTCTCAGGATGTCACCATCGGGGAGCACCCACTCCACGCCAAGGACGTTTCTGGCACTGAAGCCAGTGTAGGGAGATGTGAAGCCTGGACCTACGAAGGACGTGTGACTCGCCAAGGGAGATGTCTGCGGACCCGCGCCCTGCGCGTGGTGCATTAACCCGTACTTGAAGAGTTCGGACTGAAGTTCCGCGTTGGTGACGTACGGCTCGATTACGGCGTACATGTTGTTCTTATCGATCTCCAAGATCCGGTTCATTCTTCTGAGATCGATCTGAATGGCACGTGGGTCGCTGACGCCGGCCCAACGACCAAGTCCGGTGCTCAGAGCTTTGAACTTCAAGTCATGTTCATTGCATAGCCGGACGATCGCCTGTACTTCCTCCGTTGACGCCGGGAGCACGACAGCCAGCGGCCGTTGCCCGAATCTTGAAGGTTTCTTGCCGGGTTGGACGTTATGGAGTTCTACGCCCCACTGAAATGCGTATGTATCAAGTATTCCAGGGTCTCTTGAGATGTTCTCCTCACCGACTATCTTCTTGAGGGCGTCGTAAACTGCATCTTCCAGCATCTACTCGCCACCTCCAATGCTTTTTGCGACAAGCTCTGTGAGATCATAATACTCCATCGAGGAGCCACGAGACTTAAGGCCATCCCTAAAGTTTGTCCCACAGAAGGGGCAGCTTGAGACGAGAGCTTGTGCGCCCGTTGACTCCGCCTCTTCAAGTCGTTGATTCGCAGTCCAGAGAGCAAAGTCTGGGTATGCTGCCTTGACGCCTGCACCAGCCCCGCAGCAGTATGCGTATTCACGGATTCTTTCCATCTCGACGAGCTCGACGCCGGGTATCTGTTTGAGAACATTCCTCGGAGCATCATACACGCCGCCGGCTCCTCGGCGCTCGGGTTTCGGTGGATTGTAAATGTATACGAGGGTAAGTACCTCAACCTTCTGTCCATGCCATGGTAGATATGGCTCAGCCATTCTGCCTAGATGGCAAGGATCATGGTATGTGACCTTGAGAGGTATTTTTCTGTTAAGTTTGAGTCGCTGCGCTTTGAGAAGACTCTCGGTTAACTGCGAAATATGTAGGACCTCGAAATCATGTTTGACGAAGCGCGGGTATTCAACTTTGAGCATGTTGTAGCAGCCTGCGCAACTTGTTATAATGCGCTTGATCCCTGCTTCCCTGAACTTTGCCACGTTGTCTTCCATTATCTTGATGGCTCGTTTCCTGTCCCCTACTCTGTAGACAGGGCTTCCACAGCAGAACTCATCGGAGCCCATGAGCCTGAAGCCTTCTTTCGCGGCATTGAGGATCTTTGCAGTGGCCAATGCGATCTCCTCTCGTCTGTACGCTGCCGTGCAGCCCACAAAAAACAGGGTTGAGGAGGACTTGTCCACAACGATGTCGTCAGTGAGCCAAGCTGGTCTCTTTTCAGTGGGCTCACCGTAAGGGTTGTGGTATCGTTCAACCAAGTTTATGTACTCCTGGTGTTTTGGCATTGGTCCCGCGCCTGACTCGACAGCCGCGACTCTGAACTCATGAATCGCCTCATTTGGCTCGAGGTCGTAAACCCACTTGCAGGAGACCTCGCAGGCACCACAATTGGTGCATCTGTAGAGCGCATTGAGCGTCTCGGGAGTGAGCTGTACTCGGCCTTTGTGGTAGGCATCCGCCATTATCATTCGGCCTCCACCCGAATATGCGTGGAAGTTGTATTTCTCAATCGAAGGGCAGATGTGAGAAAACCTTTTACTCTTGATTTGTAGTTGAGGCAAGAACTTGCAGTTCGAACATCTGACGCAGTTATCCATCATTTCTTCTAGACTTGCGAGTGTCATCGTTGCACCTCCTTGAAGCATAGCCGACCTGGATTCATGATCCCTTTGGGATCGAATATCTCTTTGACCCGCCGCATGGCCGATATCGTTTCGCGTGAGCACCGCTGAAAGACAGAACCACTGAACTGGCCGTAGGGTCGGCTGAAGTAGGCTCCAGATTTGAGCAGTGCTTGGCTCCCTTCTAGGTAGAGAGTCTTAGCTCTTTGGACATCTGCTTGGCTAGCCGGATCGTAGAAGATATCACATTCAAAATGGGCGTTAGCGCCTTGGCTTGTTGGCTGGATGTATGCGCCGATATGTTCAGCGGGGTAACCTTTTTTGGTTGATACGCTTCTGAAATCTGCCCAGAGCGCGGGAGTAGCGTCCAGGGTTGTAAGGGCAAAAACCTCTTGGCATCCTCCCGAAAACCTTAGCTTCCAATAGGGATTCTCACTCGTGACTCCGACAAGCCCTGAAACATCCTTCTTGGTTATCTTGCTGATTCTTTCCTGGAGCTTGATCCCCGAACTGGCTGCAATGTCACCGGTATCAGCAATCCGGTAGTCCAGCTCCTCCTTCGCCATGTCACCATGCCCGGATAGAGTAATAATAAGGTTCCAAGGTAGAAGCGTCTTTCGAAGGGCATCAATTTCTCTGTGAGTTTTCCTTAGGGCACAAGAAAGGCTCATTGAATTCAAGATGAAGAGGTCATCAGAGAGCTTTCTCCTGAGCAAGGCATAGACTAAACCTGTGAGGTCCTCGATCTGTCTGGATTGCACGAACAGGATCTTCTGCACACTTGGTGCTATTTCACATTTCACTGATGCCCAAGTAACGATTCCTATTGAGCCCTGCGAACCTTGGATGAGTCTGAACGGATCAAACTGGGAGGGCCCCAATGGGTTCTTTTGAGCTTGGCCAGAAGCCCACTGCTCCTCTAGGCTGCCTGGTCCAGCTGCGGAACCCGTCCTGAAGAGATCTCCGCTTCCGAACACAACTTCAGTGCACAACAGTGGATCTGATGAGTCCCAATGATACCGAGGCGCGGTGATGGGCTCTCTGTCCAAGCATCCAGCGACAACGGATTTTGAGCGTCTCGGTAGTAATGGGAGGAGAGGCCTCAGCCCATGCTTCGAAAGCTCTTTCACAAACTCAGCGTAGGTGACCCCCGCTTCAACCATCGCCACCTTGTTAGCCCGGTCAACCCGAAGGATCCTATTCATTTTGGACAGATTCACGATAACTGAATTCCCTGACTGTGGTATCGTATCGCCGCGAAGTCTAGGGCCTCCTGAGCTTACCGGCACTATTGGAACCGACTTCGCATTAGCGAGTTCCACAACCCGCTTCACCTGGTCCACCGTCCGCGGCCAGACGACGCATGTGGGTATTCTGGTCTCGCTAAGGGTTTTCGCTCCTGAGTACTCCTTCAAATCGCGAGGATCGGTGCTTACATTTTCGCCGCCGACGATCGCCATGAATGTTCTTGCAAGACTTTCTGCCAACCTAGTCATCCCTTCTCCAATAGGATTGCATTTGTCCTGAGAAGCTACTTAAGCCTAGCCGTGCGCGCCTCAGACAATTCGGGACAGGCTTAGCCCTCTCTGGCGGGGGATCTGGTACTGCGGACCCTTCTGTACTATCACGTAGCTTCCTTGGTCTAATCATTCTCCATGCATTCTCCGCGGCGAAAAGTTGACTCTGAAAAGACCAGAAGCCTAAACGCGCCTCAACGGCACCCGACACGCCGAGGCTAGCTCGGTCCATGAACCAGGAAGCCAACACCCTTCAAGGGGTTGGTAGCTCGCAAAGTGGCAGTGCAGCTTAAGAGGGGTCAGCACATGACTCTGTAGGATATAAAGCAATAAGGACATGGGACCAAGAAGCCGAGGAAGTTCCACGGCCAGAGCACAGCCTTTCTTTTCGCTGTCATCGAAGAAACGATATTCCATGAGAATAAATCGCATGAGATTGATGCCTATCGGCACCTCCAAATGCAGCTTCTTTCGGATGCCTTGTCCCTCTCCGATCTCTTTCTACAGCCATGCCTCTGCCCAGCACTCCCTCTTGAAACGGTAGAAACAGAGAAGAGTGGTCCCGGCGGCAGGAGTCTCACCGATGATCTATGATCGTCAGCTTTGAACCTGCGACCATTGCCGGATGCGGGTTATTTCCCGTACCAGACGGTGTCCGAGCGGGAGCTAACAACTTCCTTGCGAGATACATCACGTATCATCTGCATCCCACTACAGCCGCCCGCTCTGGAGTGCAGACTGAGCCAAGATTCTTTAACCAAGTCTGTACCACTGAGCTACGCCGGGACCCTGTGTTGTGTTTCAAAGAAGGAAGGTATATTAAGGGTTTTGGTTTGGAGGGGCTCCATCCTGAATTGAGGGGTTTCGAAGCATTTGCTGCCCAATATGATGGCAGACTAGACTTGGTCATCTGTTTGAACGACCTTCCTCAATTTCGTCGAGACTGATGGGTACTTGTTGAGATTCTTGTGTGGAAGTAATATTGAGGCTACGAACTCTCTTCTGAAGCCCTCTTCAGCCATCAGCTCAACGTACTTGATTTGCCGCGATAATCTGTCTGCAAGTCCTCTGGTGCTTCTTGATGTCAGCGCCATTTTCGCTCCTGCGAGCGCCGTGTTTCCTGCAAACGTGATTTTCCTGGTTGGGATATCTGGTATCAAACCTATTGTTTTCGCATTTTCTGGGTTCAGGTAGTTACCGAAAGCTCCTGCGATGTATACGTGGCCAATGTCTTCTTCTCTTATTCGTTTCTTCTGCATCAGAATTTCGCATCCAGTGTGTAGCGCTGACTTGGCGAGCTGTATTTCACTGATGTCTTTGGCTGAAACTGTGATGTCCCTGTTTATTGCGGTCTGGTCTCTCTTGGCGACTATGAATGACATTCCGCTGCCTTCTCCATCTTGCTCTACAACCAGTCTGTCTGTCGTGATAGTTTCTTTGTTGAATCTTCCCCTTGTTGAAATGATTCCACTCTTCAGTAGCTCGGCGACGACGTCGACCATTGCTGATCCGCATATTCCTATCGGTTTCTGGTCTCCTATGGTTTCATACTCAACCTCGAATGTCTTCGGTTTGATCCTGACTTTTTCGATGGCTCCGGCTACTGCTTTCATGCCGTACTTGATTTGGGTTCCTTCGAATGCGGGTCCCGCCGCACATGAGCATGCGAGGAGTTCCTGCTTGTTTCCCAAAAAGACTTCGCCGTTGGTTCCGACATCGACGAGGAGGCTCATCTCATCCTTATCGTGTATTGCGGTGGCTATTACGTCTGCCACTGCGTCTGCCCCGACAAATCCTGCAACACAGGGCAACACATGCACATTCCCTTCTGGACATATCTTTAAGCCGATTCTTCTTGCCTCAACGTCGATGGCGCTCTTCACGGCAGGCACGTATGGCGCCAGGGAGAGGAACTTCGGTTCGATGCCCAGGAAAAGGTGGGTCATCACTGTATTCCCAACAACCGTGACCTCGTGTATCCTGCCAATTTGGGCTTTCCCTGCATCTTTGCAGGCTGACTCAATTACGGTATCTATTCCATCTACAACCAGTTTCATTATCGCCTGCCGGTTTTCTGGATTTTGCGTGGCGTAGCAGATCCGGCTTAGAATGTCCTCCCCGTGTTGTATTTGTGGGTTTTCCATCATGCCGGCGGAGGTGATCTCTCCTGTGTTCAGGTTAACTAGGTAGCAGACGATCTTGGAGGTTCCAATGTCTACTGCTGCGCCATAGTTATCCCCGGTTGTATCACCTGGCTCGATATCGATGATTTCCTTTTCATTCCATGTTGTCGCGGTCACATTCCAATTGGCCGCACGTACGACATTCGCGAGGTCTTTTGAAACTTCGAACCTAATCTTGAGTCCTCGTGCGCCTGTGGCAGCTTCTAGCCTTGACAAGAGTCCTTCATCATCAGCGACTGGATTGGAGATGGTGGGTTTCTGCAGTGTCAGGTAGGTTTTTCGAATTGCGGGTTCTAATGGGACGGGCTGCTCCATTCCCTTTACCTGAATCCTCCTGAAGCCCAGCCTGCTTTCGCTCGGCACGAAGACTGCGACTGCTCCCGCAGCGTTGGGGTCTCGGAGATTGATCCTTGCGGCACATGCTAGGCGGTACCCATCTTGAATCTCCTGTCGAGTTAGCAGCTCTTTCTCCTGAGGTGTGGCATCATTAAGTAGGCTTGAGCCCGAGACGACTTTGATTCTACACTTTCCGCAGGTGGTCTCTTTGCCGCACTCGGATCTTATTCCGACTCCGAGTTCCTCTGCGGCGTCAAGGATGCGTGTTCCGGTCTTAAAGCGACCCCGCTTCCCCGTTGGCTCAAATATTACCGTTATCGTCTCCAAGACCTATACCCTTCCAGAGATTCGGTGACCGAGACAAGTATACTCCGCCTCTAGCATCACGCATCAATGGATGTGTGAGCCAATATTGAGCTCATTACAGAAAGCCGACTGCTACAATCCTATGTAGGTGTTGTCCCCTATGACGAGCCTACATCCGGATGGCTTGGCTGAGTTGGTTGTGATCTTTGCGTCTCTTCCTATAAGACTGTCAACTATCCTCTTGTCGCAGCTGATTGACACTCCATCCATGATGATGGAGTTCTCAACTTCTCCGCCTGAGATGGACACGTTGTTGCCGATGGATGTGTAAGGCCCGACATAGGTGTCAGGTCCGATCTTGCAGTTCTCCCCGATTATGGCTGGACCCCTTACACACGTATTCTTCCTCAAGGTGGAGTTCTTGCCTATCACCACGTTCCCTAGCACATTGACGCCTTCTTCCAGAATTCCCTCGTTGTTGGGTTTGATGTCTGAGAGTATTAGGTGGTTCGCTTCGAGCAAATCCTCAGGCTTGCCCGTGTCTTTCCACCACCCGTCAACCATCCTATAGCCGACGGTACGACCTTCATCCAGTAGCATCTGAATAGCGTCCGTTATCTCCAGCTCGCCTCTCCATGAGGGCTTAAGCCTCCTAACTACACCGAAGATAGAGGAGGTGAACATGTAGATGCCGGTGATTGCGAGGTCGCTTTTTGGCTGTTTTGGTTTCTCAGCTACCCGCAGGAGTCTCCCCTTGTCAACCTCTGCTACACCGAAAAGCCTTGGGTCCTTGACCTTTGTTAAGACAACCATGGCGTCGTACTTCGAGTTCTTGAAGTCGTCGACTAGGTACTTTATCCCCTTTCTTAGGAGGTTGTCTCCAAGGTACATCACAAAGGGTTCTTCTCCGATGAAGCCCTCTGCGGCTAGGACTGCATGAGCAAGCCCCTTTGGGTCTGGTTGATCGATGTAGGACACTTTCACGCCGAATTTGGTGCCGTCTCCGATAGATTCCCTTATGGTTTCATTCATTGGTCCTACGATTATTCCTATCTCCTTTACTCCAGCATCCCTTATGCTCTCCAAGCCGTAGAACAGAATTGGTTTGTTGGCCACAGGTAGCATATGCTTGTTGCCTGTGTGAGTGAGCGGTCTTAATCTAGTGCCAAATCCTCCTGCGAGCAACAATCCTTTCATTTCGTCGACCCACCTTTGCTTAATAGGAATTTCTTTCTCTCTTTAAAGTTTTCAGTGCCTCGTCAATTGATACTGGCTTGATGGTAAATAATCTTTGAGCTTTGCCGATTTTTAGGGAAGAGTCTCGAGGTCTCTTTGCTCTGAGGTTGATTTCGGCTGACTTGACTGGTTGCATGAGTTTCTTGTTGAGGTCAAAGACCTTGCATATCTTGTTGGCGAAATCCAGTCTACTTATTCTCGTTGTTCCTGCGAGGTTTAGAATGCCTTGAGGCTTTTTCTGTGCGGTTTCAATGATCATTTCAGCTAGGCTAGTGTTTAGAGTCGGTGAATTGTATTGATCCATTGCCACCTTGATTCGTTCTTTCTTTTCAAGGCTGTTTATGACCCACATCGCGAAGTTTGGTCGGTATGGTCTTTCCCATCCAAAGACGACGTCGGTTCTGACTATGGAATAGCTGCAACCGCTAGCGCTGACGAATTCCTCTCCTTTGAGTTTCGTGTATCCATAGTAGTTGATTGGGTTTGGTGTCGCTTCCTCATCATATTGCCCCTTCACTCCGTCGAAGACGTAGCTTGTCGATAGTTGTATCAAATAAGAGCCGATTCTCGAACATGCCTCAGCCACGTTCCTGGCGCCTTCAGCATTCGCCTTCCAAGCCTTTTCCTTTTCGACTTCGCACAGGTCCGTGTCGAGCATTGCGGCAGCATTCATAACTATTTCTGGGCTGAGTTCGGCTATCATGGATGCTGTTGACTCGGCGTCGGCTATGTCGAGTCTGAGGAAAACTTGTTTGTCTACGAAATCCTGGGATGGCGGATGAGTCAGATAGGTAGCATATACTTCTAGTCCTTTTCTCGAGCAGAAATCCACAAGCTTTGAACCAAGTAACCCGGTTCCGCCGACGACCAATACACTCATGTCCCCTACCATCCTAGTTTCCATGGCGTAGGATTAAGTATGTCATCGGTAGCTAGAGGCTTCCACCACCATTCGTTGTCGACGTACCATTGCACAGTCTGCCTAAGAGCTTCCTTGAACTCGAATTCCGACTTCCACCCGAGTTCGGCTCTTATCCTCGATGAGTCTAAGCTATACCTAATGTCGTGTCCTGGTCTGTCCTCAACATGAGTGATCAATTCTTCGGGCTTTCCTAGTATCCCGAGTATCGTCTTCACCGTTTCCATGTTCGGTGTCTCCGTGCCAGAAGAGATGTTGTATATCCCGCCAGCTTTGCCTTTCTCCATAGCGAGCCTTATCGCTTCGCAGTGATCAATCACATAGAGCCAATCCCGAACCTGGTTCCCAGAGCCGTACAGCGGAATCGGCAAATCGCGGAGCGCCCTTATTATCGTCTTGGGAATCAATTTTTCTGGAAACTGATATTGACCGAAATTGTTTGAGCACCTGGTTATCAGCGTGTCCATGCCGTAGGTAACATTGTAAGCTTTGACATAGAGATCCGCTGCCGCTTTCCCTGCTGAATAGGGACTCGATGGCCTCAGGATGTCATCCTCTGCCGACGACTCAGATCCTTCCGCGACGCCATATACTTCGTCAGTATTGCCAGAGAAGCAGAGTCTACCATTTCGCTCTACGACGAAGTTCTTATTATCCCTGACCTTTAAACACCAAATCACTCCATCATATTCTTCTTCATGAATCTGATTTGGTACGACCGATTTAATCTCATGTCCTAATACCACGTAGTATTCATGAGCTGATGCTCTTATTGCATGATCTCGGTAGTAGCTGGACTTGGAATGCCTAATACCAAAGGTCGGTTCAAATCCTAGTTTGATGGCTAGTTCACAGAGGTTTGCGACCAATCTCTCTGATGCCGTGAAGTATATTGGGGTCGACCTCCCTTCCAGGCATCCATCAGAATCTATTAGCCCCTGGAACAAGTATCGTAGGTGTTTCGTAGAATACTCTAGAGCCCAAGATGGTATACGTTTGTTCTTTGCACCCATGCCACATTCTTTGAATAGTTCAAGAAAGTGCTTGGAGGTTACATAGATGTGTTCTCCAGCTTTGCCTTTCCGCAAATGTGGCTTCAATCCCAGTTTGGATAGAGTTTCCACAACTCTTTTACAACAAGAATCTGATGTCGGAACATCAAAGAAAATCCTGTAGCTGTGGGACGTACAGCTTTGCTCAGTTAGCTTCGCGACCCGGAAGAATCTACCTGTACCTAAGTTCCTTGCGACTTGCAGCCATTGCTTCCTGTGCATACCTGATTTTGTTGAGGCCTCTTTTTCCTGGTACGAAATAAATCCGTCTCCAATGAAAATGCCGAGAATGTAGAGCAGGTCATCCGTTGATACTCGGCCATAATCTTTGATCTCTGTGAATTCCGAGTTTTTGCCTTCCCAGCACCCCTTAGGCAGATATGAAATAGATTTTTGAGAAGCCTCTTCAGCAGGTAATACTCTCAGGTCTTTCTTGGCGCTATTGAGAAGAAGCATCCTATGATTTGGCGTTACAAGTAAGTCTATTCGTTTGGTCTTGAAATGAATCATTTTTCCCTTGTAGCGTTGTACGATTACTTTTTCCACAGGTTTTGCTTCGATAGACATCGTGAGCGGGTTGAGAGACAAAACCAAATCTCCCTGCCTCATCTCATCGTACCTCTTGAAGCCGTCTGAAGTCAACGCCCTGCTCTTTTCATCATAACAACTGACTTGAATGAATCGTTTATGCCCGCTGCTCTTTCTTACTGCCTCCAAGAGAGAGAAGGTGCCGTATGCATTGTTTTTGAAGAAGGAGAAAGGATTCGATATACTTCTGTCAACATGAGTTTCAGCCGCGAAGTTCACGACAATGTCAGCGTCTCCAATTATATCCTGCATGCCATTCGAGTCCGTTATGTCGAGTTTCACGAAGGTGTAGTTGGTACTGTTCTCGATATCCTTCAGGTTGGCCATGTTGGAGCCGTAGCTTAGGTTATCAACGTTGATTATCTCTATCTTATTGTCGCCCGTTGAGTAGCGGGTGAGGAGATGCCTGACGAAGTTGCTTCCGATGAATCCTGCGCCGCCCGTGATCATTATCTTCATACTCTCTTCACATCCTAAGAATGACTAAACTAGCTGCGCAGAGCGCTCTAAGCCTAGCAGTTTTTCGCTGTTCGTTCACTGCTGTAGTGTAGGCTAGATGAGTTATTTATATGATGCTGGGTGCCTTCATTTGAAGAACAGCCCTTTGACACTGATTTATATGCATTCTGCGTGTGCAAATTGTGCTTCTTTCGGATTTCGCCCAGCTGAGCTGAGAAGTAGCTGACTGCCGGTTCGATCTGATTGCAGTGTTTCAGAAAGTGTATAAAGAAAAAAGGTCGAGGGTGGTTCAAGTTCCTCAACCGAATTTAGTGCTACAGCTCCGCTATCAAGTACACTATTGCCGACAAGATCAGCAACAAAGCGCCAAGGTCTCCGCCGAGTATGTATGCGACTATGCCAATGATCAGTATCATGAGCCAGCTGACCTTGAACTTCAGCGAGATGTCCACGAAACCGTAGCTGGCGAATACCACAAGGCTCAGGATTATCAGCAGGATTCCTAAGATGATGCTTGTGAGCCCAGGAATGACGTAGAACTGTGCAAAATGCGGGGCTACGCTTACGATATCTAGTATTCCCCATATTAGGCAGACAAGGGCGCCAAGAAGTGCTAGTATTCTCCCTATGTTCTTGATCTCCTTCTTCTTCAAACCTCTCTAATCTCCATTTACCTGATTTCATAAGCTAGAGCAAATATCTGTCGCCTTGGATATTTATGGATTTTGCCGTAACACGGATGGCCGAGGCCCCATGAGGAGAAAGAACTGGCAGTAATCAGCGAGCTATGTTGTGCTTGATAGGAGGCTTGCTTTGAGTCTCTGTATACTCTCTTCAACCTTCTTTCCTTCATCTGGTCCCAGGGAGTTTCCTATTCTTATTAGGAGTTCAAAGCTTTTCCCATATTTCTCCTGAAAGATATGGGAGAACTGCTGGTCAAGCACTTTCTGGAGAGAATTCTGCTCTGCTACTGGTAGTTCCGGATGCATCATTCTCAATATCCAATCATCGCCTTTCTTGTTCCATTCGATGCCTGCGGGTTTGCCGATGTAGGCAGCTGGATCTGGTACGTATTCTGAACGCACCAAGGCCACCGTAACTGTCTCGGTGCCGATGCTAGCTATGTAGCGTTCATCGATGTGGCGAGATGCAAATGAAAAGGCGTTCTCAGTGAATATCCGCACATACTCAGATAAGTGCATGGAAACAAGTTCATCGAGGTTTGATTCCTTCACTTTTAGAAGTGGCTTCAGTATCGGCGATATCTGCTTTTTCTCTTTTAGCTGTGATGCCGCTCGCCTGACCATGTAGTCGGGAACCCTTAACCCCAGAACGGCGGTGGAGTATGCTTGTAGAATCTCCTTGTATCCGCCTTGGAAGAAGGCCTCAACTGGTGGCGGTCTGTATGATTTCGCGGCAGAAATAGGGTCCTCGAGTTCACCTCCGGCATGCTTCAAGAACGGCGGACCCGCTTTGAAGCAGGGCGCTACCTTCTCTCTGGAGAGTGCTACCTCATGGTCAACCCGCTTGAGGGATTTGTCTAGTGCTGCATCAATCTGTATCCTCAGATTCTCTTCGGGGGAGAGAAGGTAGTCTCTCTGTATCTTCTCCAGTGTGTAAACCACTCGCTTCGCGAGCGCGACTCTTCGTCCACCCTCCGCCTTCGATATCTCCTCGGTAGTCGAGTTGATGAATGCGACAGTCTTTTCGAAGAAGTTTCCTATCAAGTCGTAGAGTCTCTCTGAATCCTCTCGAATAGGCTCATAGATGTTTCTATCGACTTCAGGTCTCTCAAGTTTCAGTGCGGGAAGCGCATTACCACTGCCTGCGCTTCTGGCGAAGTCGCCAAACTTCTCAAGGTTACCCTTAACTGCCTGCGAGTATGTCTGTAGGAAGAGCTGAAGTGGCACATAGAAATCGTTCTTGAGTATGCTTGTCATTTTCTCTTTGAGAGCTGTGCTGAGAATTGGCCAGTTGCTCCAGAGCCTCTTCATTAGCAGTATGTCCTTGTGCATTAGAGTCTCTGGATGTTTTTCTCCATCGATCGTTAGTGTGGTGTCTTCTTTCTTGACAATTTGGCTACTTAGCCCAGTTGAAAGCAGGTCCGAGTAGGTCGGAATTTGTATCCGTGTATTTGTAATCCTCCAGTTGTGTTCGCCAAGGGCGTTTATGGCAGTGATGATCTGATAGGTGAAGAGGACGCCCGAGAGGTAGTCTCTCACGGCTTTGGCCTTCTCAACAAATAGATCTCCGCCAATGAGTATTTCTTCAAGGATCTCGGCGTAGGTTTCCGCTATGATCCTGTAGACTTTGTCCTTGAGTGTGACCCAGTCGCTTGAATCCTTTGGTGACAATCCTTTCGATAGGGTTTCGATGAGTGATGTCTCGAAGGATTTTGCCAGGGGGTCTGTCTGGGCTAGGGCTGCGAGAGCATCCTTTAAGTTCTGGGCTCCTGCCAAGATTGCGAATAAACAGGCGGCAGATTCATTAAATGAAGGCCCACATTTTTCCACGATCCTCGTCAGGATTCTGGTTAAAGCGGGATCTGAGTTGAAGTTCGATAGGAGCTTCTTCATCATGCCATAAGGTCCGTTCTCGATGAGGAAGGTCTCTATGAACTCGGAAACCATCTCCCGTAGGCCTTTAGAGTCACCTACGCTGCCCATGGTGGGGTGGGCCAGTATCAAGTGGGGGGCTCGCTTGCTCATTCTACGGTAGACGGCTCGTATGATTTCATTTGTCCATACTTCTTTTCTTTCCGAAATTCTGAAGAAGGCCGTTTCACCGTTTATTGAGCCTGCAATCGCTTGGACAAAGTTATTTTTGACCTCTTCGAAAGTCTTCTGGGCCTCGGCCAGGGCTTGGGGTTTCATTCCCCTTAGCTCAATGGCCACAGCTAGAGCTGTCTTCATCTGGTCATCCTTCGCGTTTAGCGCCAAGAAGAGTTCCTGATCGGAGGTGAGGATTATTATTTCCTTGCCGACAATCGCCAGAAGATCATCATCGCTGAGCGATAGGCCCGGGTTTGAGACTGACTCCAAGAAGGGCTCTGATAGTTTTACAGACTTTCCAAGAACTGATAAGGTGCTCCTGACAACGTCCCTAAACTCGATCTGAACCAGAGGGCGCATCCTTGTAGATGCTCTCCAGCGCCTCAGAGTTTCAAGATATATCTCGGCCTTCTGGGCGTAGAGTGACGAGAAGCTACCCTTTGATATTTCTCTCCAATCTTTTATGGATAGCAGAACTTCTCCGAGGCTGCGTCCGAACTCACTTAGCAGTGACAGTATACTTTCGCCGACCACGCCACGGACAATGACACTCACGAGAACCTCGCGTCCACTGAGAGTACTTCGCCTAAGTACAAGTTTGCCCCCTCCGGGAACGTCGATCTTCAGCCCGTCAGCAGGGGTTTTTCTCAGATCTATTTCACGGGTGAATGTATACAATGCACTCGTGAGTCCTCCGGCTAGCGCCGGATCATGCCCCCGTGTCCCGAAGGAGAGCATGGGTCTGCCATCAGGCAGTAACGCAACGGTCTCCAGAGTTGTGGTCTCCAACGGGAGCTTCACTTCTAGTACTTTTGAGAATGCGGGGGAACACTTAAACATTGTCTCGAAGTTGAGAACATCGCAAGTCATAAGTGAACAAATAACGCTCAGCCCAGACCTACACGGTCGTCTTCGTTGCCTCTGTTTACAGTCACAGGGTAAACATAAAAAGCAAGTTCAAGAGAAGGTAGTGTGGTCAGGCTCAATATGCTCTCTTTCTCTGTCTTCGCGTTCACATTTCTACTGATTGCTCTCGCCGAGTTTGGCGACAAAACCCAATTTGTAGTGATAGCGGTTGCAATGCGGACAAGAAGGATGGGTTTGGTTGCGGCCGGCGCGACGCTGGGAATCACATTGGTGATAATCTTTGGGGTATCTATAGGAACTTTCTTGGACGTATTTATTCCAATGGAGTACGTAAGCCTAGGCGGGGCAATCGCCTTCTTAGCCCTTGGACTTATCTCGCTTATCCAAACTGTCAGGCATTCGGGACAAGAGGATCAGGGCATTTCCGACTCGGGCAAGGAAATAGGGCGGAAGGGGAAGAGCATATTTCTAGGATCGGCGGCTGGCATCGGCCTCATGGAATTTGGCGACAAGACTCAAGTAGCGACTATAACTTTGGCTGCGACCTATGATTCGCCTTTCTCTGTTGCTTTGGGCGCGATCCTTGCGGAAGCCACATTAATGGCGGTTGGGGCTTTTGTTGGATGCAAGTTACTAGCGAGGCTACGCAAAGATGTTGTTGATTACTTCTCATCTGCCTTATTCATCATTGTAGGGCTCTGGATGATTCTCCTACTTTGACGTCCAGAAGGGTAACTTCAGTCAGGTAGGTCCTTTTCAAGGGAATCAGGGGCCATCCTGATGCTGTTCTTCGTCGAGTGCCTCGAGTCCGCCTATGATTCTGCCATTAAGAAATGGGGGGATTCTTGGATATCGCCTTATCTTGTATCCCTTTGCGATTTCCTGATCGCATATGGGATTGCCTGGCTAACGCCGGCGAATCCGCACACTCCTCACTCGGTGGACGCATTGGAATTGGAATGTGGGTGCAGGAACACTGCCCACTCAGAAAGTGATTCAGGTAATCGAGTGTCTCGTCTATTATAGGTTCAACTGTTTGCCTTGCTATTCTGGTTTCATCCTTGCTCGCGTCATGCCCTTTGTTGATTCTGTCTTTGAGCATAGAGAGGGATCTGATGTCCTCAAGTTTCATGCTTGGAATGGTCCTTCTTAGCAGCGGGACCCATTCGGTGGTCTGCCTGCCTTGCGTCTCGACTCCTACTGACAGCAGGGTCGCAATCATAAGGGAACGGATTGCCTTGTCAATCGATAATACAACTTCTGAATAGAACCCCTCGGACTCGAGCTTAGTTATCTTCCCAAGAAGCTCTTTCGCTCTCTTAGTGAGCTCAACGATCCGCTTATTGTTCAACTCCTTCTTGAATTTCGATAACTCCTTTCCGCCATACCTTGTATACATGTAGGATAGTTCATCTGGCGTGAAGTCTGTCTCATGGGCTACAACTTGTTCGGGGGTGATCCTCATTGAAGCTGAGCTCCTCAATGTGGCGTCCCCATCCAGCTCACGGTAGCTTTTGAGAAGTCTCCATCCCCCGACCAGCTCAACCATGGCTGCCGGCAAAGACATGAAAACAGTCACAAAGGTAGCGGACTCAAGACCGAGTGCGAAGGTGAAGAAACTAAGAAGCAACATTAGAGATACCGCGGAAGTCAGCGCTCTGAAAACTCTGAGGGCTCGAGGAAAGCTTGCCGGTTCCTCTTTTGCGTCCAACGAATCTTTTGCTAATGACCTTAACTCCTTATCCCTGAAGTCCAGATATGAAGCGAGATTGCCGACATGGACAGCATCAAGGTCATTCTCCTTGGAGTTGCCTAAGGCGGGGATCCATGCTTTCTCTTCGCCCAGTTCATTCTCCAATGGGAAAGAGGTCAGGAATATGGAACTGATCCAGAACCCCACGTTCTTACCTTTGAACCTACTATAAGTGACTTTGCGTAACAGCAGGTTTACCGAGTAAGTTTCTAGACCGTTGATCATGGAGGAAATGCGAAGAGTATGATAACTCTGCGAAGCAATTCCAGCTTCTGGGATTTCTGAACTAATCCTCTGTGTTTCCTCCAAGAATTCCCCGCAATAGTCACTCAGATCGTCCTCGCGCCCGACGACTAGCCGAGGAATACCATTCCGTCCACCAGCTTCCTTAGCGTCATCTCCGTCGTAGAACTTCAGCAGCAGCATATCAATCATACATAAGTGGGAAGTGACTTCGACTGGCCTACAGGCTACCATGTCGATGCATCCGATCGGGTTCAGGTTGGCTCGGTAACCCTTTGACCTGATAAGCTCGACGGCGCCTTCGAGTGCTCTGGCTCCGTGATCTCTGTTCAGTTGAGTTCCACCTCCATCTGTGAAAGGATCATTTCTCTTTGTATGCCTCCATTTTCCAAGTCTTTGTCAGCGAGTTTGGCGTTTCACGTAAAGTGCTATTCTAAGAAAGATGTAGGCTACTAGTACTAGCATGAAATCGAAAGCGAGTCCGATAACCGATAGGAGCACGCGCCCAGTAAGCATCAGGAGCAGACCTGAACCCCCGATCACCCCGAAGAGTGAACATGCGATCATTGATAAGATCACGAAAGTCAAGCCAATCAAACGGGGCATTCTCTTCTCCCTGTAGTTGAGAATCGCCCTAGCCAATAGAAGTTTCGTGACGAATTCTGGTTCGACATCTCCAAATTCCCTATAGCGGGAGAATGGGATTTCCATAAGATCAGATGAGTGGACCTGGGGTGAGCGGAGAGTCGTCGTTCCTCCTGCCCAGAACTTAGAGTCCGACGTATTCCCTCCGTTGAGAGACTTGAATCGGAGAGACTGAGAATCGCGTGCGCCTTTTGCTGATTCCTGATGTTCGCTGATCCTAGAGATGGACTCCTCTGCTATCGAGATGGCTTCCTCCACCTCTGTCATCGTCAGGCCTTCTTCCTCGCTTCGCCCAGCCTTTTCCCTTATCTTGCTCAGCCGTATCAACTTGGCCGCTGGTAGCTTTATACCCCTCTTTCCGAGGACCCGTATTGCTTCCTCGCGATTCGTCGGTTTTGGAACGCCTAGTCTGTCAAAAGCGTTCTTCAACTGTACCTCGATGGCTTCATCGGCCGCAGTCACAGCCTCTTCTTGGAGACCAAGGTGACGCCAATTCTCAGCTTTGCTCATTAAAGCCCAAGGCTCAGAGGTTTTTTCCTGACTGACATCATTCAATGGCGGTTTCTCCTCCTTTCACTCGCGATGCTAGTCAGAACGTTCACTGGAATGTTCATCTTCTTCTGTTGAGTCTCTTGACTTGGGAATCGATTCGATCCTCTCGGATTCCAACAGTTCTCCAAGCAAGAGAAGTTGGAGTAGCTCCTCCTTCTTGTCCACCTTGACTGATCTACTTAGCGGTAGATGAAGAATGAAGATGATCAACTTTGACGATAGGTAAACTAGAACGCCAAGGGCAGCTAAGATCAGCGCCACAGAAGACAATTCACTGATACCGGGAACCATGCTTAGCTCTCCTCTGTTTCAGTTGAGGTATCTTAAGACAGCCGATAAGGTATCAGCTAGTCATCCTTTATAAGACAAAAAAGATGGCTCGTCTAACAGAAGCAGAAAAGTGATGTTTCTCCGGAGAATGCTCAGTGTTCGAGTTCTTACTCGCCTATGAATCTCAGTTCCCGTTTTGGCTTTGATTCGCGAGACCGAGGAAAAGAGAAGTCAACAGGGCCAACGTTCGGGAGGAATACGATCACAGGTACCGACTCTGAAGGTTTAAGAGGTGCCGCCCCGTTCCTCGAGGGCTTGCGTGCATGCATGATCTCCTCGATGCTGAGAGAGGCCTTTATGACTCGAATCAACTCACTCATGTCCTTGTTGTTGCCAACTGGCTCCTCTGAAGACATTTCTGCCAGCTCGCGAACCCTCTCGCTGCCGAGTCTCGCCAGAATCTTATCCTTCCTCCCCAAGCGAGGTTACGTCCTCCTCTCTCTGATAGTTCTGCCCTGACTAGAATGAAGGCGCTGTCCGTCTATTATGATTTTCTAGCGCGCATTCGTTCCCCGCTTTGCTGTTTCAGAAGGTTAGCCACTAGATCTATTGAACTCTGAGCCAAGTACCTCATATTGGACTCTGCAAAGTCGTTTCTGTTGAACCGCCCAAGCCTCGCGTATTTCTTATAGGTTTCTTCGAGTGTGTGTAGGGCCGTTTCGCACGGGACTGAGATTCGCTTCTGCGTTAATTGCTTCATGATTCCCGTTAGAATGCTATCACTGCGACCCTTGGTAGCAGGAGCTTTCCCAGGGTTTTTTGCGAGGCTTGTATCTTCCACCGCCATGAGGAGGTCCGACATCATATTTACGGCTATCATATATGCCGCGGGGACGACTTCTCGGTAGGATCCCATTCGGTATAGTTCTCTCAGTCTGCCTATATCTTCAATTCCTGATTCCGGTGATTCATGATCTGAGACAGATGCCGTGGCACAGGCAGGATTATCATCACAGGTTAAGGTCTCTTTCTCTGTATCCTGAGAGATGAACCAATCATAACCCTTTGGGAGAGGGAGGTCATAGATGTGCTTCATGGTCATCGTTCCGACGTAACCCCCAAGGACCATCATAGTTAGGGGAACCACCATGAACATTGATTGATATAGTACCAAACCGACTGCAAAAAACGCGTAACCGCCTAACAGCGTGCCTGAAGCTGCAAGTTGAGCCTTGATTCTCCTCGATCTCTCGATGAAGATGGCTACTGGCAATACTGCCGGCAGAAGGTATCCCAAAGCTAAGTTTGTAGCACCCAGAGAAACATATACCGCGGCGGGTTGCGACTCGACTATGACGGAACCATTTCTGATTAATGCGACTCTAATCTCACCTTCACCCCATGTGTAGGGAGATGAAGAAGTCTCTTCAACCTGCAAGGTGACTTGCTTCGTTTCTCCGGGGGAGATTGCCATGGTGACTTCTCCTACCAGCATCGCTCCGTGGCTGTCAATTCTCAGAGAGCAATTGACGACTATTGACCGGTAGCTTTTGACCTGGACATGCAGTTGAACCGATGAGAGCTGGTCTATCCTACTAGGTGCCTCTATGATGATCACCTCGTAAGCGGGGGCAATGCGGATTCTGATGAATTGGCTACATGCCACGTACTCCATTGTCGCTGGCATGGCTGTGAAGGTAAGGTTGTACTCTCCCACTCGAATTGTTTCTTTTGCCGTGATCGCCAAGGTCACATTGTTATATCCATGTCTTAGGGTTGCCACCATGCTTACTACTGATGAGATAGGCTCTCCGGTTACGCCAAGGATCAGCATGTCTGGCTGCGTTGGCAAGAATGTCAGATTGAGTTCTATTCTGAGTGATTCACCTTGCGGCACAGTGATCTGGTCGTTCCCTTGGGCCACCCTGATTCTGGGACTCGATGTGAAAAGAGTAACAATTCTGGTCACCCCTTGACTTCCAAGATCAGTCGTCAAGATCATTCGGTGTTCCCCAATTTCCTTGACTAGTAGGCTGCTCGACTCAGAAACACCATTCTCATCAGTTACGCGGGTCTCGTTCAGAATGAGCCATCCACCAGGGGAAAACACTTTTAGGTCTACCGGGGTCGAGGAATCTCCTTCCCAGGTCAGAGAGTCTCTGACGGAGACTGAAATCTTCACGGAGTCCCCTACTAGCGGACTTCTCTCTGATAGTCTTGTTACCGTGACTGTTCTTGAGCCATTGATCAGCCAGACAACCGTGTTCTCTACTATGCTTCTGGCTACGCTCGTCATGCTCGATCCATTCTCTACTCCGACCAGAGAAATGGGACCGCAGCTCCACTTGTCATCGTGCAGCAGGGCGAGCCAACCCCAGAGTTTGGAGAGGAGTGGAGTGTAGCCCAGCATTAGAAGCCCTGAGTAAGTATTCGACTCGTTTCTGACAAGGTAGTAGGAATTATCGACCGATTGTCCATCGAGAATTGTGTAGCTTAGGTGCGTGGAGTTCTCGATGGCGAGGCTGACGTTATTGGGTGAGTTGTAGACGGGATGAGAATCCAGGTCAGTTAATGAACTGCCGACGTATGCGATTAGGTCGTTATTCGATGAGTTCCCCTCGATGATTTCAACGTCCCTGAGGTTAAGGACTCTCAGTAGGTCGAGGCCAGTTTTGCCAAGTGAAACTATAGGTAATCTCCTTCCCTGTGTGTTGCACAGCGAGATTACTTGGAGAAGAAGGTCTGCAGGTGCCCCGCCTATTGAGGGATCTAAAACAATTAGATCGAAGTTGCTCACGATATTTGGGTTGAAGTTGATGGTAATGTAATTGTATTCCTTGAGTTCAAATCTCCCGTCAAAGTCGATGACTGAACTCCAGTCTCGTGAGTAGATCCTTTCACATTCGGGCATAACGCCACTCGTAAGGAAAATGTAGGAAATGACAACCTTTGTGAAGTTGCATGCCACGTCAAAGTCTAGCTGCGACAAGGTGTCGAGACTAGTGTGCGTAGATGGATTCGGATAGTGACTTGACAGCGTGGCAACCGCAATTTTGGCTACGTCGAATACATCTTCGGTTCTGCAACGGATAGTCTTGACGTATGAATCACTTCTTGGTTCCCGCTCATCGTTCGCTGGAATTCCTAGAAGCGAGGCTACAGACGATATGTTAGAGGCGACGTTTGAGCCGCTACTGTGATGATATATCCCGATTGGGCCCCCATTCTTGTATGCCACTCCGTCCAAGTCAACAACTGCTACTATGTCTCTTAGCTCGGTTACGCCGGGATGTCCTGACGAGACCCAGTGCTTTGAACCTTGGCACATGAAATCCGGGTCGAGAGTCTTGTTACCCTCCTCGGCAGCAAATGCGATAAACACCAGATTGTACCTCAGACGATCCCTGAAAATGGAAAGAATTCGAGCAGTCTCCAGCATGGCTCCGATTCCAGATGCATCATCATCGGCGCCTCTTGCTCCGATACTGTAGATGTTGAATGGATACTGGTAACCTATGGTGTCGTGGTGAGCGGTCAGAAGTATAGTCTCTGCTGTTTGATGAGTTGAGTTGATCCTCGCTATGATGCTAACTGCTCTTAGCAGCACCCCCTGATCGTTGAACGTGAAATTGTCGAATAACACGTCCTGGATGGAGCAGTTGATTCTGAAGAACTTCTGAATATAGGAGATTGCGCCAAGACTGCCTTGAGAGCCGGTGTACCTGTTGTCGAAGCCTGACAAGTAGCTCACGATCGACTCTATGGTGTTAGGATCGACTAGTTTCGCCATATGCTCGGCAATTGATAGAGGCGTGGTTATGTTTGACAAATACAGTATTCGCGACTGGTCTAAAGTTGCTCCCAACCCAGTGGAATAATACGCCGTGGATCCTGGAAGGGTGCTTGTATCCAATGCTTTGGAAGTAGTGACTTGGTCGCGCAGGGAACCTCCGCTGGGTAGAACCTGCATCTGACTAGGCGTGGAGAAGGCTAGCATTGCGATGGTCATCAGTGATGCGAGGATGTAGAATGCCCTGCGCTTTCCTACCAAACTAGTTCGCGCCCCTGAATCCAGCCCAGAGTTTCATTCCTAGAGTGCTGACATTGGTCGTGCGAGGG